>NZ_CP011773.1:0-2400000 GCF_001021385.1 Mycobacterium sp. EPa45
AAAACTGTTAGCTTCTGCCAAAGCCGTTTCAGACCGAAGCGGCGTGCAAGTACCAAGCGGGGGCACTGGTCGGCCGATAGTCCACACGACACCTGAATTGCGGGGATTAACTGCCGGCCCGCGGCCCTGCGCCGATATGCTTCCAGGCGAGCCGACTGTCCTGTCCACACCTGTGGATAACTATGTGGACAGATCGTTCGTCGACTCGGTTATTGGTTCCTGCCCGACCTTGCGACCAGGGGGATCTGTCGTTGACCGATGATCCCGGTTCAGCGTTCGCCACGGTGTGGAGCTCGGTTGTCGCCGAGCTCAACGGCGACGGAACTGCGGACTCGCGCCTCAGTAACGGAACTGGCGGCGACGCGCCGCTGACTCCGCAGCAACGCGCATGGCTGAAGTTGGTTCAACCGCTCACCATCGCCGAGGGCTTCGCGCTTCTGTCCGTGCCGAGCAGCTTCGTGCAGAACGAGATCGAACGTCATCTGCGGACCCAGATCGTCGACGCACTGAGCCGCCGGCTCGGGCAGCGGATCGAACTCGGGGTACGAATCGCGCCGCCGGCTCTCGAGGACGATGACGAACCCGCCGCAGCCGAGCCTGCTGTCGTCGACTCCGATCTCGACGAAGTCGACGAAGACCGCGAGGCACTGGCCAGTGCTCACGAGACCTGGCCGAGTTACTTCATCGAGCGGCCCCGCAGTAACCCGTCCGCCGAAGCGCCCGGCATCAGCCTCAACCGCCGCTACACCTTCGACACCTTCGTCATCGGAGCGTCGAACCGGTTCGCCCACGCCGCCGCCCTGGCCATCGCCGAAGCGCCGGCCCGCGCGTACAACCCGTTGTTCATCTGGGGTGAGTCCGGTCTGGGCAAGACGCATCTACTGCATGCCGCCGGCAATTACGCGCAACGGCTGTTTCCGGGCATGCGGGTGAAATACGTCTCGACCGAAGAGTTCACCAACGACTTCATCAACTCCCTGCGCGACGACCGCAAGGTCGCGTTCAAGCGCAGCTACCGCGACATCGACGTCCTGCTGGTCGACGACATCCAGTTCATCGAAGGCAAGGAAGGTATCCAGGAAGAGTTCTTCCATACCTTCAATACGCTGCACAACGCCAACAAGCAGATCGTGATCTCCTCCGACCGGCCGCCCAAACAGCTGGCCACGCTCGAAGACCGACTACGCACCAGGTTCGAGTGGGGACTGATCACCGACGTTCAGCCGCCCGAGCTGGAAACCCGCATCGCGATCTTGCGTAAGAAGGCGCAGATGGAGCGGCTCGACGTTCCTGATGACGTCCTGGAACTCATCGCCAGCAGCATCGAGCGCAATATCCGCGAGCTCGAGGGCGCGCTCATCCGGGTCACCGCGTTCGCCTCGCTGAACAAGACGCCGATCGACAAGTCACTCGCCGAGATCGTTCTGCGCGATCTGATCGCCGACGCAGGCACGATGCAGATCAGCACCGCGGCGATCATGGCCGCAACCGCCGAATACTTCGACACCACCGTCGAGGAATTGCGCGGGCCCGGCAAGACTCGCGCGCTGGCCCAGTCACGGCAGATCGCCATGTACCTGTGCCGGGAACTCACCGACTTGTCACTGCCCAAGATCGGGCAGGCCTTTGGCCGCGATCACACCACGGTCATGTACGCCGAGAAGAAGATTCGCGGTGAAATGGCCCATCGGCGTGAGGTGTTCGATCACGTCAAGGAACTCACCACGCGGATTCGCCAGCGTTCCAAGCGCTGAAATCCCTCGTTTCCTGTCGTCTTCGCGAAAAAACTTTGGTCACTGTCGTACCAGTGGTCACGCAATTGGCTTGTGCACACAGCTGTGGACAAGACCTCACATCACCGTGGAAGTACCGGAATCACAATGAACAACCGGCGGCTGTGCACACCGCTCCGGTGATTCGTCCACGGTCATGCACAGTTGGTCCACATGGCGTGACAGCACCGGAGCAGGCCATCGGCCAGGTAGTCCACAGGTTGCACAGGCCCTATTACTATTGCCGTTATCTCTCTTCCATTTTCTTCTTTGAAGACAGGCTTGGGGAGTAGCCCGTTAACAGCACGTCCGGCATCGTCTGGTGGTGCTCGTGTCACCCCGATCGATTAGCTTTCAAGATGGCGCCCGACGCTCTACGGTTGTTGTTCTGACTGCCGTTCTGCGGCTGTCGCTCACAGATCACGCTCATCCGTGCCGCGGCACGCGGTGAACGCTGGTCGGGGTTATCGCGTGATGAAGGGACTATGTAGACGTGGCAACGACGACGGTTGGCTCCGACCTGAAGTTCCGCCTGGTGCGGGAGGACTTCGCCGACGCGGTGGCCTGGGTTGCCCGTAACCTTCCGACCCGGCCGACGGTGCCGGTGCTGGCAGGCGTGTTGCTCACCGGCACCGACGAGGGCCTGGTCATCTCCGGCTTCGATTACGAAGTGTCGGCCGAAGTGCGCGTTCCCGCCGAAATAGCTTCTCCTGGAAGCGTTTTGGTCTCCGGCCGGTTGTTGTCCGACATCACCAGGGCACTGCCGGCCAAGCCTGTCGACGTCAGCGCCGAAGGCACCCGGGTGGCGCTGAGCTGCGGCAGTGCGCGATTCTCGCTGCCCACCATGGCGGTCGAGGACTATCCGGCGCTGCCGGAATTGCCGGAGGAAACCGGTGTGATCTCCGCCGATCTGTTCGGTGAGGCGATCGGCCAGGTGGCCGTGGCCGCCGGCCGCGACGACACGTTGCCGATGCTCACCGGTATCCGCGTGGAGATTTCCGGTGAGACAGTGGTTTTGGCGGCCACCGACCGGTTCCGGTTGGCCGTGCGTGAACTGACCTGGTCGACGTCCTCCCCCAGCTTGGAAGCCGCGGTGCTGGTGCCGGCCAAGACGCTGGCCGAAGCAGCCAAGGCCGGAACCTCCGGTTCCGAGGTGCACTTGGCGCTGGGGGCCGGATCGGCGGTCGGCAAGGAAGGCCTGCTCGGAATTCGCAGCGGCGGCAAGCGCAGCACCACCCGCCTGCTCGACGCCGAGTTCCCGAAGTTCCGCCAGCTGCTGCCTGCCGAGCACACCGCCGTGGCGACCATCGGCGTCGGCGAGTTGACGGATGCCATCAAACGCGTCGCCCTCGTCGCCGACCGTGGGGCCCAGGTCAGGATGGAATTCGGAGACGGGGTGCTGCATCTGTCGGCCGGTGCCGACGATGTCGGTCGCGCCGAAGAGGACCTGCCCGTGGAATTCGCAGGTGAGCCACTGACCATCGCGTTCAACCCCACCTACCTGACGGACGGCCTGGGCTCGCTGCATTCGGACCGGGTGACATTCGGTTTCACCACACCCAGCCGGCCGGCGGTGTTGCGGCCCGCCGATGGGGAACAGCAGGTGGATGGCACCGGACCGTTCCCCGCCGCTGCGACCGACTACGTATATCTGTTGATGCCGGTCCGGCTTCCCGGCTGACCGGGTCCCCTGACTAGAGAGGCAGTCATGCAGCTGGGTTTGGTCGGTCTCGGCAAGATGGGTTTCAACATGCGCCAGCGGTTGCGCGAGGGCGGCCATGACGTCATCGGGTACGACCCCAGACCCGAGGTGAGCGATGTCCCGACGCTGGCCGCACTGGCCGAGGCGCTCGCCGCTCCGCGTGTGGTGTGGGTGATGGTGCCGTCGGGACCCATCACCGATGACACGATCAGCTCGCTGGCCGAGGTCCTCAGCCCCGGCGACCTGGTCGTCGACGGCGGCAACTCCAAGTACACCGAAGATGGCCCGCACGCTGAACTGCTTGCCGCAAAAGGAATTTCGTTCGTCGACGCCGGTGTTTCCGGCGGTATCTGGGGTCTGGAAGAAGGCTATGGCCTGATGGTCGGTGGCAGTGACGCCGACGTCGCCCGGGTGATGCCGATCTTCGACACGCTGCGACCGGCTGGAGAGCTGGCCGACGGTTTCGTACACGCCGGCCCGGTCGGTGCGGGTCACTACGCCAAGATGGTGCACAACGGAATCGAGTACGGCCTGATGATGGCCTACGCCGAAGGCTACGAGTTGCTGGCTGCCGAGCCCTTGATCACCGACACGCAGGCCGTGATCCAGGCGTGGACGAACGGTACCGTCGTGCGGTCGTGGTTGCAGCAACTGCTGGCCAAGGCGCTGAAGGAAGATCCCGCATTCGACGCGATCTCGGGATACACGGAGGATTCCGGCGAGGGTCGTTGGACGGTCGAGGAGGCGATCCGTCATCGGGTGCCGATGCCGGTGATCGCAGCATCCTTGTTCGCACGTTTCGCGTCGCGGCAAGAAGACTCGCCAACGATGAAAGCCGTTTCGGCGCTGCGTAATCAATTCGGCGGGCACGCGGTCAAGCGAGTCTCGGTATCGGGATAACCAGCGTCGATGTATGTCCGGCACCTGGCGCTCCGCGACTTCCGGTCGTGGGAAACCGTCGATCTCGAATTGGCGCCGGGCCGAACGGTATTCGTCGGACCCAATGGTTTCGGGAAGACCAATCTTGTTGAGGCACTGTGGTATTGCGCGACTCTCGGATCCCACCGGGTCGCCACCGACGCCCCGCTGATCCGGGCCGGGGCCGAGCGTGCGGTCGTGTCGGCCATCGTCGTCAACGAGGGCCGGGAACTGGCCGTCGATCTCGAGATCGCGGCGGGACGGGCCAACAAGGCGCGGTTGAACCGCTCCCCGGTCCGTAGCACCCGCGAAATTCTCGGTGCGGTGCGCGCAGTGCTGTTCGCGCCGGAGGATCTTGCCCTGGTCCGCGGCGACCCCGGCGAACGACGTCGCTACCTCGACGAGCTCGCCTCTGTCCGCCGCCCGCGGGTAGCCGCGATCCGCGCCGACTACGACAAAGTACTCAAGCAGCGCACCGCCTTGTTGAAATCTGCTGCGGGAGCACGGTTCCGGGGCGATTCCGGTGTTCTGGAAACCCTTGACGTGTGGGACGGTCACCTGGCTGCGCACGGCGCGCAGTTGATGGCAGCCCGAATCGAGCTGACCAACCTCCTGGCACCCGAGGTGGAAAAGGCCTATCAACTGCTCGCGCCGGCGTCGCGTCCCGCGGCAATCGGCTACCGCAGCAGCGTCCTCGACGGACCGGACACCGCTTACGACGTCGAGTATCTGGAAGCTGCGCTGCTGGCCGGGCTGGCGGCGCGGCGCAATGCCGAATTGGAACGCGGTATGTGTCTCGTCGGGCCGCACCGCGACGACCTGGATCTGCGACTCGGCGACCAGCCGGCCAAAGGTTTCGCCAGCCACGGCGAATCCTGGTCTATGGCACTGGCATTGCGACTGGCTTCATATGAACTACTGCGCACCGAGGGCAGTGAACCGGTGCTGATTCTCGACGACGTGTTCGCCGAACTGGACAACTCACGCCGCCGTGCGCTGGCCGGTGTGGCGGCCGACGCCGAGCAGGTGCTGATCACCGCGGCCGTCGGTGAAGACATCCCGGCGGACTGGGATGCCACCCGCATCGGCATTTCGTTACGTGACGGCGACGACGGCAGGATGTCGGAGGTGGTGTCACCGTGACCGATCCGCAGGACGACGCAGCGGAGCCGGCCGGTCCGCCCGAGCATCTCGCGAACCTTGCCGGCATGGACCTGGTGCGGCGTGCTCTGGAGGAAGCCCGCGGCGCGGCTCGCAGCCAGGGCAAGGAAGTCGGCCGTGGCCGACGCTCCCCCGGCGCCCGCCGCAGTGCCGAGCGGGACGGCCGCCGCCGCTGGTCGGGACCCGGGCCGGACGGCCGCGACCCGCAGCCTCTCGGAACGGTTGCCAGCGAACTGGCCAAGTCGCGCGGGTGGACACCCAAGGTCGCCGAAGGCGCAGTGTTCGCGCAGTGGGCGACAGTGGTCGGCGAGCAGATCGCCGAGCATGCCGAACCGACGGCGCTGCGTGACGGCGTCCTGAGCGTGACGGCGGAATCGACCGCCTGGGCGACGCAGTTGCGGATGGTGCAGTCACAGCTTCTGGCCAAGATCGCCGCCGCCGTCGGCGACGGCGTGGTGAAGTCACTGAAGATCACCGGACCGGTCGCTCCGTCGTGGCGGAAGGGCAGGCTGCACATCTCCGGGCGCGGACCTCGGGACACCTACGGGTGAGGTCGCTACCACAGTCGGCTGACAGCCACGAGACGCTCGCCTATTAGCCCGTCAAGCGTCATCACGTATACCGATCCGAGAAATTCCGTGCACGGCGCAACTAGGTGTGTAGAAACGCCGCCGCAGAATCGGTCCGGAACGCACTTACCGGTAGACTGAACCAGACCCGCGCGCGGTCGGTGAAACCGTGCGCTTGCGAATCCCAAGGAGAGCGTCCCGCTAGTGGCTGCCAAAGAACAGTACGGTGCCGACTCGATCAAAGTCCTCGAAGGTCTGGAGGCGGTCCGCAAGCGTCCCGGCATGTACATCGGCTCGACCGGTGAACGAGGCCTTCACCATCTCGTCTGGGAGGTCGTCGACAACTCGGTCGACGAGGCGATGGCGGGTTTCGCCACCAAGGTGACGGTCCGCATCCTGGAGGACGGCGGCGTCGAGGTCACCGACGACGGCCGCGGCATCCCCGTCGCCATGCACTCCACCGGCATCCCCACCATCGATGTGGTCATGACCGTGTTGCACGCCGGCGGCAAGTTCGAAGAAGGCGCCTACCAGGTGTCCGGCGGCCTGCACGGGGTGGGCGTCTCGGTGGTGAACGCGCTCTCGAGCCGGCTCGAAGCCGACGTTCGCACCGACGGCTACGAGTGGTTCCAGACGTACGACCATTCGGTGCCGGGCACTCTTCGGCAGGGTGAGAAGACCAAGAAGACCGGCACCACGATCCGGTTCTGGGCCGACCCCAACATCTTCGAGACCACGACCTACGACTTCGAGACGATCGCGCGCCGCCTGCAGGAGATGGCCTTCCTCAACAAAGGCCTGACCATCGAGCTGACCGATGAGCGGGTCACGCCCGAGCAGGTCGTCGACGAGGTCGTCAGCGACACGGCCGAAGCGCCGAAGTCCGCGGAGGAGAAGGCTGCCGAGGCCGTCGCGCCGCACAAGGTCAAGCACCGGGTGTTCCACTACCCGGGTGGACTGGTCGATTTCGTCAAGCACATCAACCGGACCAAGAACGCGATCCAGCCCAGTGTCATCGACTTCGACGGTAAGGGCGAAGGCCACGAGGTCGAGATCGCGATGCAGTGGAACGCCGGTTATTCGGAATCGGTGCACACCTTCGCCAACACGATCAACACCCACGAAGGCGGCACCCACGAAGAGGGCTTCCGCGCCGCGCTGACCACCGTGGTGAACAAGTACGCCAAAGACAAGAAGCTGCTCAAGGACAAAGATCCGAACCTCACCGGCGACGACATCCGCGAGGGCTTGGCGGCGGTCATCTCGGTGAAGGTCTCGCAGCCGCAGTTCGAGGGTCAGACGAAGACGAAGCTCGGCAATACCGAGGTGAAGTCCTTCGTGCAGAAGATCTGCAACGAGCAGCTGACGCACTGGTTCGAGGCCAACCCGACGGAGGCCAAGACCGTCGTGAACAAAGCGGTGTCGTCGGCGCAGGCGCGTATCGCCGCCCGCAAGGCACGAGAGTTGGTGCGGCGCAAGAGTGCGACCGATATCGGCGGCCTGCCGGGCAAGCTCGCCGATTGCCGTTCCACCGACCCGAGGCTGTCGGAATTGTATGTGGTGGAGGGTGATTCGGCCGGCGGCTCGGCCAAGAGTGGTCGCGACTCGATGTTCCAGGCGATCCTTCCGCTGCGCGGCAAGATCATCAACGTCGAGAAGGCCCGTATCGACCGGGTGCTGAAGAACACCGAAGTGCAGGCGATCATCACTGCGCTGGGAACCGGCATTCACGACGAGTTCGACATCGAGAAGCTGCGCTACCACAAGATCGTCTTGATGGCCGACGCCGACGTTGACGGCCAACACATTTCGACGCTGCTGCTGACGCTGCTGTTCCGGTTCATGAAGCCGCTGGTGGAGAACGGCCACATCTTCCTGGCGCAGCCGCCGCTGTACAAGCTCAAATGGCAGCGCAGCGAACCGGAGTTCGCCTACTCCGACCGCGAACGCGACGGTCTGCTGGAGACGGGCAAGGCGGCCGGCAAGAAGATCAACGTCGACGACGGCATCCAGCGCTACAAGGGTCTGGGTGAGATGGACGCCAAGGAGCTGTGGGAGACCACCATGGACCCGTCGGTTCGCGTGCTGCGTCAGGTCACGCTCGACGACGCCGCCGCGGCCGACGAGCTGTTCTCCATCCTGATGGGCGAAGATGTCGAGGCGCGTCGCAGCTTTATCACCCGCAACGCCAAAGACGTTCGCTTCCTGGATGTTTAGTGAAGTGCCCCCCTTCGTAGGGATAAAAGAGGAACCACATGACTGACACGACCCTGCCCCCCGGCGACGAGGCCGGCGACCGCATCGAACCGGTCGACATCCAGCAGGAGATGCAGCGCAGCTACATCGATTACGCGATGAGTGTCATCGTCGGGCGCGCGCTTCCGGAGGTGCGTGACGGCCTCAAGCCCGTGCACCGCCGCGTGCTCTACGCGATGTTCGACTCCGGTTTCCGGCCCGACCGCGGCCACGCGAAATCGGCGCGCTCCGTCGCCGAGACGATGGGTAACTATCACCCGCACGGTGATTCGTCGATCTACGACACTCTGGTGCGCATGGCGCAGCCGTGGTCGCTGCGTTACCCGCTCGTCGACGGCCAGGGCAACTTCGGATCGCCCGGCAACGACCCTGCGGCCGCCATGCGTTACACCGAGGCTCGGCTGACGCCGCTGGCCATGGAGATGCTGCGCGAAATCGACGAGGAGACAGTCGATTTCATCCCCAACTACGACGGCCGGGTGCAAGAGCCCACCGTGCTGCCGAGCCGGTTCCCGAACCTGCTGGCCAACGGCTCGGGCGGCATCGCCGTCGGCATGGCCACCAACATCCCGCCGCACAACCTGCGCGAGCTGGCCGAAGCCGTTTACTGGTGCCTGGAGAACCACGAAGCCGACGAAGAGGCGACGCTGGCGGCTTGCTGCGAACGGGTCAAGGGTCCCGACTTCCCCACCCACGGCCTGATCGTCGGATCGTCGGGCATCAACGACGCGTACACGACCGGACGCGGCTCGATCCGGATGCGCGGAGTCGTTGAGATCGAAGAGGATTCACGCGGTCGCACCTCGATTGTGATCACCGAGTTGCCGTATCAGGTCAACCACGACAACTTCATCACCTCGATCGCCGAACAGGTCCGCGACGGCAAGCTCACGGGCATCTCCAACATCGAAGACCAGTCCAGTGACCGGGTCGGTCTGCGCATCGTCGTGGAGATCAAGCGCGATGCCGTGGCCAAGGTCGTGCTGAACAACCTCTACAAGCACACCCAGCTGCAGACCAGCTTCGGCGCCAACATGCTGTCCATCGTCGACGGCGTGCCCAGGACCCTGCGCCTGGACCAGATGATCCGCTACTACGTCAACCACCAACTCGATGTGATCGTGCGGCGCACCAGGTACCGGTTGCGCAAGGCCAATGAGCGGGCCCACATCCTGCGCGGTCTGGTCAAAGCCCTCGACGCTCTCGACGAGGTGATCGCCTTGATCCGGGCCTCGGAGAGCGCCGACGTCGCGCGGGTCGGCTTGATGGAGCTGCTCGACGTCGATGAAATCCAGGCCCAGGCCATCCTCGACATGCAGCTGCGTCGCCTGGCCGCCCTGGAGCGTCAGCGCATCGTCGACGATCTGGCCAAGATCGAGGCCGAGATCGCTGACCTGGAAGACATTCTGGCCAAGCCGGAGCGGCAGCGCGCCATCGTCCGTGACGAGCTCAAGGAGCTCGCCGACAAGCACGGCGATGACCGTCGCACCCGGATCGTCGCCAGCGACGGCGAGGTGTCCGACGAGGACCTGATCGCGCGCGAGGACGTCGTCGTCACGATCACCGAGACCGGGTACGCGAAGCGGACGAAGACCGATTTGTACCGCAGCCAGAAGCGCGGCGGCAAGGGCGTGCAGGGTGCCGGGCTCAAGCAGGACGACATCGTCAAGCACTTCTTCGTGTCCTCGACGCACGACTGGATCCTGTTCTTCACCACGCAGGGCCGGGTGTACCGGGCAAAGGCGTACGAGTTGCCGGAGGCGTCGCGTACCGCGCGCGGGCAGCACGTTGCGAACCTGCTGGCGTTCCAGCCGGAGGAGCGCATCGCGCAGGTCATCCAGATCAAGAGTTACGACGATGCGCCCTATCTGGTGTTGGCCACCCGCAACGGTCTGGTGAAGAAGTCGAAGCTCACCGACTTCGACTCCAACCGGTCGGGCGGGATCGTGGCGGTGAACCTGCGCGACGGCGACGAGTTGGTCGGCGCGGTGCTCTGCTCGGCCGAGGACGATCTGTTGCTGGTCAGTGCCAACGGACAGTCGATCCGCTTCTCGGCCACCGACGAGGCGCTGCGGCCGATGGGCCGGGCCACCTCGGGTGTGCAGGGCATGCGATTCAACGAGGATGACCGGCTGCTGTCGCTCAATGTGGTCCGGGAGGGGACGTATCTGCTGGTGGCGACTGCCGGTGGTTACGCCAAGCGCACCGCGATCGAGGAGTACACCGCTCAGGGCCGCGGCGGTAAAGGCATCCTGACCATTCAATACGACCGGCGGCGTGGCAGTCTGGTGGGCGCATTGGTGGTCGATGAAGACAGCGAGCTGTATGCCATCACCTCAGGTGGGGGTGTCATCCGCACCGCCGCCCGTCAGGTCCGCAAGGCCGGGCGCCAGACAAAGGGCGTTCGCTTGATGAACCTGGGTGAGGGCGACACACTGTTAGCCATCGCTCGCAATGCCGAGGAGCAGGACAGCACGGACGAAGAGACCGCGCTGGAGCCTGAATCCGGCGAAACATCCGACGAGACGTAAACGCGGCGGGCGACAGGTTAGGAGTGGCGGTGAGCGCACCGAACGAGCCGGGCCAACCCGGACCGGGCGAGGGCCCGGGCAACGGGAACGGCTCGGCCGACCGGGCCGGTACCCGACCGGGTCCTGGCGGCGGGTCCGGCGAGGCCCCGCCGTGGCAGCGCGGCGCCACGCGTGCGCGGCAGGGTGGCGCACCTCAGCGACCGGCGGCGGAGGGACAGCCTCGGCAGGCGCCGCCGGCGGGTCCACCGCCGAATATCGAGCAGCGGGTGAACCGGTTCATCAGCGGCACGGCCGCCCCCGATCTGTCCGGCGCGGGCGGTCCGCAGCAGGAGCAGCGGCCCGAGCCGCAGCCCAACCGACCCGAGCCTCGTCCCGAAGTCAGGCCTGAGCCCCGCACCGAGGGCGCCCGCCCGGAGAGCTACGGCAGTGAGTTGCCGGACCTGTCGGGGTCAGCCCCGCCGAAGCCCGTTGCGCAGCAACGCAAACCGGCTTCGGAGGCGCCGGCGCGACCGGTCGGCCCGACCGCCCGAATTCAGGCCGCTGCGGGTCGCTCGCGCGGGCCGGTGCGGGCGAGCATGCAGATCCGCCACATCGACCCGTGGAGTGCGCTGAAGGTGTCGCTGCTGCTGTCGGTGGCGCTGTTCTTCGTGTGGATGATCGCCGTGGCGTTCCTGTATCTGGTGCTGGGCGGTATGGGCGTGTGGAGCAAGCTGAACAGCAACGTCGGTGACCTGTTGACAGCCACCAGCGGGGGCGGCGGTGAGCTGGTGTCCAGCGGGACGATCTTCGGCGGCGCGGCGCTGATCGGTCTGGTGAACATCGTGCTGCTGACGGCGATGGCCACTGTCGGAGCATTCATCTACAACCTCAGCACCGACATCGTCGGCGGTATCGAGGTCACACTGGCCGACCGCGACTAGCGACCGTTGACCGGTTTGGGCGCAGTGCCTCGCGTGCGGTAATCTCGTCGCTCGGTCGTATGTGAGTACGGGCCTATAGCTCAGGCGGTTAGAGCGCTTCGCTGATAACGAAGAGGTCGGAGGTTCGAGTCCTCCTAGGCCCACGATGTCCTGGTCATCGGGAAGGGCGCCCGTGCGGATTGCACTGCTGTTGGTGGCGGCGTTCTTTGTGGGCGCGGCGATCATCCGAAGCCGCCGCAGCGCAATCTGGCACACCCTCGACGACCGCGGCACCGCGGGGCCTTAGCTCAGTTGGTAGAGCGCTGCCTTTGCAAGGCAGATGTCAGGAGTTCGAATCTCCTAGGCTCCACAGAGACGGCGGGCGAACCTCAGGCCGGAATCGCCGTACGTTGCGGCAACGTCTTCTTGCATCGGCGACAGGTGAATGTCGCCCGCGAGGCGAAGATCTTCTGCGCATGATTGCAGATGCCGCACTTGACGTGCCGGCGAGATAGCCACCCCCAAGTCATTCCGACATCATGCACCACCGACAGCGTCCTCACAGGCAAGATTCAGCAAACGTCAGATTTGAGCATTTGATCTTTCAGCAAACGCCCATTGCTGTCGTTGCGCCACGGGTTGGACCTTGCGGGCCGTCAATTTGACCTCGGAATAATCCGGCTCGCAGCGCGGCCCGGCGTGCTGAACACAGGAACCTCGGCGAAATCGCTGCGATCGTGCCCGCGCCCGGCAGCCACGTTCTTCAGTCCTTCGACGAAGTGACCTTCGACCCCTCCGGCACCGCTCTTTGCTGCATAGCGTAAATCGCTGAGATGCCGCAGACCGTCGGCAACCGGCCAGGGGGTCCGTCGTGGTGTCAGCCGACAGTGTTCTGAAACCTATCCGGTCGGTCGGCGACTTCTATGCCATCGCACTGGATGCGCTCGTCGCGATGTTCAAGCCCCCGTTCGCCTGGCGAGAGTTCGTCCTGCAGACCTGGTTCGTGGCACGCGTGGCAGTGGGCCCGACCCTGCTGCTGGCCATCCCGTTCACCGTCCTCGTCGTCTTCACCATCAACGTCTTGCTGACCGAGTTCGGCGCCACCGACTTCTCCGGAACCGGGGCGGCCACCGCTGCGGTCACCGAGATCGGGCCGATAGTCACCGTCCTCGTCGTCGCGGGCACCGGAGCGACGGCGATGTGCGCGGACCTGGGGGCCCGCACCATCCGCGACGAGCTCGACGCGCTGCGGGTCATGGGTGTCGACCCGGTGCATCGCCTGGTGGTGCCGCGGGTGCTGGCGGCCACCGTCGTCGCCGTCTCGCTGGTGTCGTTGGTGACCTTCGTCGGGCTGGTTGGCTCCTTCAGTTTCGCGGTGTTCGTTCAGCACGTCACCCCGGGTGCATTCGCCGCGGGCCTCACGTTGTTCACCGGGCTGCCGGACATCATCCTGGGTGTGGTCAAGGGCGCGTTGTTCGGCATGGCAGCGGCATTGATCGCCTGCTACAAGGGCATGTCGGTCCGGCGAGGACCGCAGGGAGTCGGCAATGCGGTCAACGAGACCGTCGTCTACTCGTTCGTGGCGCTCTTCGTGATCAACATCGTCGCGACCGCCGTCTACTACACGAGCGCGAAATGACGGCGATCCCAGAGCATTCCGGATGGTCGGCCGCAATCGACGGCGTGGTCGGCGGCTGGAACCGAATCGGTGTCCAGATCAAGTTCAACGCCCGATCCATCCGTGAGATGGGCATAGCCGTCACCCGGTACCGAACCGAAATCCTGCGGCTCATCGCGCAAATGAGTTTGGGTACCGGGGCATTGGCGCTCATCGGCGGCACCGTGGTGGTCGTCGGCTTCCTCACCCTGACCACCGGCGCGGTGATCGCGGTGCAGGGGTACAACGAACTCTCGGGCATCGGCGTGGAGGCCATGACGGGATTCATCTCGGCTTACGTCAACGTCCGCATCATCTCCCCCGCCGTAGCCGGAATCGGGTTGGCCGCCACGATCGGTGCGGGCGCGACCGCCCAACTGGGCGCAATGCGCATCGCCGACGAGATCGACGCGCTCGAGGTCATGGCGGTCCGGTCGGTCGCCTATCTGGTGTCCACCCGAGTGATCGCCGGAGTGGTCGTGGTGATCCCGCTGTACTGCGTCGCGATGGTATGTGCCTTTCTGGCGGCCCGCTTCGGCACAACCGGGTTCTACGGGCAGTCCACCGGCGTCTACGACCACTACTTCAACACCTTCCTCAACTCGACCGACCTGCTCTGGTCGTTCTTCACCGTCGTGCTGATGGGCATCGCCGTCATGCTGGTGCACACCTACTACGGATACACAGCCACCGGTGGACCCGCGGGAGTCGGCGAGGCTGTCGGCCACAGCGTGCGCACGTCGCTGATCGTCCTGACGCTGCTGCTGCTGGCGGTCGCCATGTCCGTCTACGGACAATCCGGCAACTTCCACCTCTCCGGGTAGTGCCATGTCCGATCCGCGCTCAGAAGGTATGCCGCCGGGTTGGTGGACCCTGATCTTCGTCACCGCCGCGGCCGCCGCCGTCGTGGCGACGACGGTGTTGTTTTCGGGCTCGCTGCGCGATTACGTGCCGGTGACTTTGACCTCGGACCGAGCCGGTCTGGTGATGGGCCGCGGCGCGAAGGTGAAACTGCGCGGTGTCCAGATCGGCCGGGTAGGCCACGTGAGCGGCGGTCAGAACGGGGTGACGCTGAATCTCGAAATACAGCCCGAGCAACTGAAGTTCATTCCGGCGAACGTGACCGCGCGCATCCGCGCGGGAACCTTGTTCAGCGGGAAGTTCGTCGAGTTGCTCTACCCCAGCGACCCCAGCCCACAGCGGCTGGCCGCCGGCGGGGTCATCAGGGCCGACAACGTGAGCACCGAGATCAACACGCTGTTCCGCGATGTCGCCGACATCCTCGATCAGGTCGATCCCGCGAAGCTTCAGTCCGTGCTCACCGCGCTGGCGGAGGGACTGCGGGGTCACGGCGCCGTCATCGGTCAGACCATCACCGACACCAATGACGTGATGACGCAGATCAACGCCCGCACCGACACCATCACCGCCGACCGGCGATCGATCCGGGATATCAGCGACACCTACAGCGCCGTTGCCCAGCACATCCTGACCGCGCTCGACGCGGCAGGCACCACAAGTGCCACGATCTCGAGCAACGCACAACCACTGGATGCCTTGCTCACCGGTGTCGTCGGAATGTCGCGCAGCGGAATCGATCTGATCGGTTCCAGCCAATCCAACATCACTGCGGCGGTGACGGCCTTCGCGTCGACGGCCCGGCTGCTGCTGAAGTACAACCCCACGTTCACCTGCACGCTGGTGGGAGCCAAGAAGGCGCTCGACACCGGCTACCTCGACGCCACCGGCGCCGCCAACGGCAAGTCGCTGATTCTCGACAGCGCATTGCTTTTCGGACCCGACGCCTATCGCTACCCGCAGAACCTGCCGATCATCGGGGCCAAGGGCGGACCGGGGGGCATGCCCGGCTGCGGTTCGCTGCCCGACGTGGCCGCCAATTGGCCGGTGCGCCAGCTCATCACGAACACCGGATGGGGTACCGGCCTGGACATCCGGCCGAACCCGGGCATAGGTTTCCCGGGCTACGCCAACTATTTCCCGGTCACCCGCGGTGTGCCCGAACCGCCGAGTGTGCGCTACCCCGGCGGCCCGGCGCCCGGGCCGATCCCGTATCCGGGCGCGCCGCCGTACGGAGCGACGCTGTATGCCCCCGACGGAACCCCGCTGTGGCCGGGTCTGCCGGCGGCGCCGCCGGGCGCCGCCCCCGACCCGGGACCGCCACCGCCGGGCTCCGAACCCTTCAACGTGGCTGCACCCGCGCAGCTGCAACCGACGCCCGCTGCGGCGGCACCGTGACGGAGCGACCATGAGGGAGAGTCTGCCGGGGGCGATCTGGCGCGTCGGCGTGTTCCTGGCGGTGTGCGCGCTCGGCCTGGCGGCCATGCTGGCGATCTTCGCCCAACTGCGTTTCGAGGCAGAAAAGGTCTACACCGCAGAGTTCCGCACGGTATCCGGGCTCGAAGACGGAAACTTCGTCCGCGTCGCCGGAGTCGAGGTCGGGAAGGTCAAAGCAATCCATATCCGCGACGACGGGATCGCGCTGGTCGAATTCGGGACCGATCCGTCGGTCGTGCTGACCCAGGGCAACCGGGCCGTGATCCGGTATCGCAATCTGATCGGCGAACGTTATCTGGCGCTCGAGGAGGGTGCGGGCGGCACCCGGGCGCTTGCGCCGGGCGCCACGATCCCGCTCTCGCACACCGCGCCGGCGCTGGACCTCGACGCACTGCTGGGCGGCTTCCGCCCCCTGTTTCGCGCGCTGAATCCCGAACAGGTCAACGCATTGTCCGGGCAACTGATCGAAGCGTTGCAGGGTGAAGGATCGGCGATCACGACATTCCTGACCCAGACCGCAACGCTGACCAGCACGCTGGCCGACCGGGACCACCTGATCGGACAGCTGATCACCAACCTCAGAGCCCTGGCCGGATCGCTGGGCGATGAGAGTTCGCAGCTGGCCGTCGCCGTCGACGCCATGAGTGCATCGTTGGCGACGATCGCCGACCGTCGGCAGGACTTGCGCAACGGCCTGGCGTACGGCAACGCGGCCGCCGCCTCGATCGGCGACCTGCTCGTCCAGGGCCGCGCCCCGCTGAAAACCGTTGTCCACGAGGCAGATCGGACGGCGACCGTCGCACTGGCGGACCGAGAATACTTCGACCACCTGCTCGACACGCTGCCGGACGTCTACCGGATGCTGAACCGGCAGGGACTCTACGGCGACTACTTCAGCTTCTATCTGTGCGACCTGATCCTGAAACTGAACGGCAAAGGCGGACAGCCCGTTTACGTGAAGGTCGTCGGCCAGGACACCGGGCGGTGCGCGCCCAGATGAAAGCTTTTGCCGAACGCAATTCCATTGTCGTCGGTGTGGTGGGTGTGGCGGCGACCCTCGCTGTGGTGCTCGCAGCGCTGAACTACGGGAAGCTTCCGTTCGTCAACTCCAACCGGCACTATTCGGCCTACTTCGCCGAGGCCGGCGGCCTGCTCACCGGTGCCGCGGTGCAGGTATCCGGCTACAAATCCGGCGAGGTCACCAGCATCGATCTCGACGGCCCGCGGGTCAGGGTCACCTTCGAGGTGGACAAGAGTATCCGGCTCGGCGACCGGACCGAGGCGGCTATCAAGACGAAAAGTATTCTCGGCGCGAAGATCCTGGAGCTGACCCCCCGCGGCGACGGTTCTCAATCGGGTCCCATCCCCCTCGACCGAACGACGTCGCCCTACCAGCTACCCGACGCCCTCGGTGACCTGACGGCCACCATCAGCCAACTGGACACCGCCCGGCTGTCGGACTCCTGGAAGGTACTGGCCGACGAATTCTCCGAGACCCCAATGGCTCTCAAGCCCGCCCTGGAGGGCGTGGCGCGGTTCTCGGAGACCCTGAACACACGCGACGCACAGCTACGCAAGCTGCTGGCCGACGCCAACAAAGTGACGACGGTGCTGGCGCAACGCAGCGACGCGCTGGTGAAAATGCTCACCGACAGCAACGCACTGCTGGCCGATCTGACCAATCAGAGCCGAGCCCTGGACGACATCGCAGGCAACATCGCCGCCTTGAGCCGCCAGCTGAAGGGTGTGATCGCCGAGAACAGGCAAACCCTGGCACCCGCGCTGGACAAGCTCAACCAGCTGCTGACGATCCTCGACAATCGGAAGGAGCGTATCCAGTTGGCCATCAAGGGCTTCAATCAATACGCGATGTCGCTGGGCGAATCGATGTCGGCGGGGCCCTTCTTCAAGTTCTACATCGCCAACCTGCTGCCGGGCCAGTTCATCCAGCCGTTCGTCGACGCCGCTTTCTCCGATCTCGGCCTCGACCCGCACGTCCTGGCACCCTCGGAGCGCACCGATCCGCAAACCGGCCAACCCGCAACGCCGCCACTGCCGCTGCCCTACCCCCGCACCGGCCAGGGCGGTGAGCCGAGACTGAGCCTTCCCGACGCGATCACGGGCATCCCCGGCGATCCCCGCTACCCGTACCGCGAGCCCCCGCCGGCACCGCTGCCCGGCGGCGCCCCGCCCGGTCCACCCGCCGAGGGACAGAGCCAATGACCAAGCGCGCCAACATCCGCATCGGGCTCGCGGCAGCGCTCGCCCTGTTGCTCGTCGCCGGTGTCACAGTGCTGTCGATCTCGGCCGCAACGGTGGACCGACGAACGATCGTCGCGTACTTCGCGAACAGCAACGGAATCTTCGTCGGCGACGAAGTCCGGATTCTCGGTGTGCGCGTCGGCAAGATCGACCGCATCGAGCCCGAACCGCAGCGGGTCAAAGTCACCTTCTGGTACGACGCCAAGTATCCGGTGCCCGCCGACGCGAAAGCCGTCATCCTCTCCCCGGCCATCGTCACCGCGCGCGTCATCCAACTCACCCCGGCCTACACCAGCGGACCGCAGATGCACGACAACGCAGTCATTCCCCAGGAGCGCACCGCCGTTCCGGTGGAATGGGACGAACTGCGCGAGCAGCTCGAACGGCTCAGTGAGCTCGTGCAACCGGACCAGCCCGGTGGAGTCAGTACGCTGGGATCGGTGGTGCACACCACCGCTGAAACCCTGCGTGGTCAGGGCGCCACCATCCGCCGGACCATCATCGAACTCTCCCAGACGATTTCGCTGCTCGGCGACCACAGCTCCGACGTGTTCGGCACCGTCAAGAACCTCTCGCTGCTGGTCTCCGCGCTGCAGGACAGCGGGCAGGTGATGCGGCAACTCAACACCAACCTGGCCACCGCGACAGGACTACTGAGCAACGATCCCAATGAAATCGGCGACGCCCTGTCGGCGCTGGATGCCGTTATCGGCGATGTGCGTAGCTTCGTCGCCGAGAACCGCGAGGCGCTGGGCACCACCGCCGACAAGCTGGCCGCGGTGTCCTCTGCGCTGGGCGCCAGCCTCGACGACGTCAAGCAGGCCCTGCACGTCGCGCCCAATGAACTGCAAAACCTGATGAACACGTATCAGCCCGCACAAGCCACCATGGGTGGCGCCTACGCCTTCAACAACTTCGCCGACCCGATCACGTTTCTGTGCGGCGCAATCCAGGCTGCCTCGCGACTGGGTGCCGAACAGTCGGCGAAATTGTGCGTGCAGTATCTGGCCCCGATCGTCAAGAACCGTCAGTACAACTTCCCGCCGCTGAGCGAGAACCTCATCGTCGGCGCGACCGCGCGACCCAACGAGGTGACCTACAGCGAGGACTGGCTCAGGCCCGATTACATCCCCCCGACGAATCCCGTAGTCCGGCAGGCTGATCCGACGCAGGGTCTGCCCGGGTTGATGACGCCGCCCGAGGCGGGCTCATGAGTAGCCGGCGCAGGATGACCGCGGTGCTGCTGGCGGTAATGCTGGCCGCGTCGATGTCGGCCTGTGCCTGGCGCGGACTCAATTCCCTACCGCTGCCCGGGACGGCGGGCCGGGGTCCGGGTGCGTACACGATCCAGGCACAGCTACCGGACGTGCGGACCATCGAGCCCAACTCCCGTGTGCAGGTCGGCGACGTCACGGTGGGCACCGTCACCAAGATCGAGCGGCAGGGCTGGCACGCGCTGCTGACCATGAGCATCGACGGCGGCGTCGAACTGCCCGCCAACGCCACCGCGACTATCGGCCAAAGCGGGCTGCTCGGCTCTTTGCACGTCGAGCTGGCCGCACCAACCGCCACCCCACCCCGTGGCAGCTTGCACGACGGATCGTTGATCCCGCTGTCGTCGGCCGGAACGTACCCGTCGAGCGAGCAAGTCCTGTCGGCAATCACGTTGCTGCTCAACGGCGGCGGTATCGGGCAGGTCCAGGACATCACCGACTCGCTGAGTACCGCGCTGGCCGGCCGGGAACAGGATCTGCGGAACCTGATCGCACAGCTGGACGCGTTCACCCGCTACGTCAATGGCCAGTCGGCCGACATCATCGCCACCGCCGAGAGCCTGAACACCCTCGCCGGCCAGTTCGCCGATCAGCAGCCGGTCGTCGACAAGGCACTCGCTACCATCCCGGACGCACTGCGCGTCATCAGCGACGAACGCCAGACGCTGGTCGAAGCACTCGATCAACTCGGCAAGTTCAGTGCGCTCGTCGCCGACAGCACCAATCAGACCAAAGACAGCCTGATCGAGGAACTCAAGGACCTGGGTCCGGTGCTGGAATCGCTGGCGAACGCAGGGCCCGCGCTGACCCGATCACTGGGCATGTTCGCCACCTACCCGTTCCCGGCCGACACCGTCGGCGTCTGGCAGCGAGGCGATTTCGCGAACCTGACCGCCGTCATCGACCTGACATTGAGTCGGCTCGACGCGTCGTTCCTCACCGGAACCCGGTGGGAGGGCAACCTGACCCAACTGGAGTTGCAGTGGGGCCGGACCATCGGCCAGCTGCCCAGCCCGTACACGCAGGGCAATCCGCTTGTCGCTCTGTATCATTGGGAACAGGGGCGATGACATGCCCCCGTTGACTCTGCGCATTCGCCTCCAATTGGCGATCTTCGTCGTGGTCGCGGCGGTGTTCGGGGCCGCGATGGTCTTCGGCTACATCAGGTTGCCGGCCATGTTCGGGATCGGGCGCTACCAGGTGGTCGTCGAGCTACCGCGCACCGCGGGCGTCTATCCCGGGGGCAACGTCACCTATCGAGGTGCTGAGGTCGGCCGGATCAAAGACGTGCGGCTGACCGACACCGGCGTAGCGGCCGTGCTCTCGCTGAAGTCCGGGATCGCCATTCCCTCGGACCTCGACGCTCAGGTACACAGCCAATCGGCGGTCGGCGAGCAGTACATCACGCTGTTGCCGCGACGCGACTCGCCGCCACTGCACAACGGCGATGTCATTCCGGCCGATCGCACGTCGGTCCCGCCGGACTTCGACGCCGTACTCGACAGGCTGAACACCGGACTGAAGGTCATCCCCCACGATGACCTGAAGACGGTCGTCGACGAGTCCTACACCGCGTTCGGCGGGCTGGGACCCGAGCTCTCCCGGATGATCGTCGGCGGCGGTGAGCTCGCGGCCGGCGCCCGCCAGAACCTCGGCCCGCTGCTGACCCTGATCGACCAGTCGAAACCGATCCTGGACGCGCAGACCGACTCTGCGGACTCCGTCCACGCGTGGGCCGCTCAGCTCGCCACGATCGCCGGGCAGCTCAAGGGCAACGACGCAGCCGTCAAAGATCTTCTGCAACAAGGCGGCCCGGCCATCGAGGAGGCCCGATTGCTTCTCGACGAGGTGCGGCCCACGGTACCCATCATCGCCGCCAACATGGCGAGTGTCGCCCAGGTGGCGCTCACCTACCAGCCGGGTGTGGAGCAGCTCCTGGTTCTGCTGCCGCAGGCCGCTGCCACCGCGCAGGCGATCGTACTGGCCAACCGGGACACCCAACAGCCGTACCGAGGGCTCTACCTGAGTCTGAACCTGAGCCTCAACCAGCCGCCGCCGTGTACCACCGGCTTCCTTCCGGCCCAGCAGCAACGCGCGCCTGCGCTACAGGACTCTCCGGACCGTCCACCCGGCGACCTGTACTGCCGGGTGCCGCAGGACTCGCCGCTGAGTGTGCGCGGTGTGCGGAACATCCCCTGCACCACCCGGCCGGGCAAGCGCGCGCCGACGGTGGCGATGTGCGAGAGCGACCAGAACTACATTCCGCTCAACGACGGCTTCAACTGGAAGGGCGATCCCAACGCCACGTTGTCGGGCCAGGGGGTTCCGCAATTGAACGGCGCCGAATACGACCCGGCCACCGGAGTGTTCGCCGGACCCGACGGGCAACAGTACACCCAGAGCAACCTCGCACCCGGCGCGAAGCAACCCCCGGATTGGCAGTCGATGTTGTTACCCGGCAGCTGAATTCGGCTCCGGGGGCCGCGGTGGGCTAGAGCTTGGGGGCGACCTCGACGCTGGGCGGCAGCGGCGACGGCTCGGGGGCAGCGGACCGCCGCGTGATCACGAAGGCGACCACCCCGCCCACCGTCGCCAGGCCCAGGAAACCGAATACGAACAGCCGGCGGCGACGGCGATGCTGTGCCTTGCGGGCTTCGGCAAGCATTTGAGGCAGCTCGGCCACGACCTGCTTGACGGCTTCGACTTCCGCGGCGACTTCGTGTTGCACGGCCCGCGCTTCTCGGGCGCGGCGTTTGATGGCGCCGGCGGCCGACTCCGCCGAATGCGCGGTGATGCCGACCACTCCTCGGGTGATGTCCACCGGACCGACCGCGGTGTAGTGCAACCCGCGGTTGAGCCGTTCGCGCGACGTGAGCTTGGGTTCAGTCCTGCGGCCCATGGGGTCCTCCCGGCGCTGGCGGTGCGTTGACGGCTCAACACTGCCACAGCGCTCGAAGGGTGGCCGCGGGATCGGGCAGACGACCCTAGTGGCACACTGAGATCCCGTGACGAGCGACATCGCAACCGCAACAGCGACCCTGCACACCAACCGCGGCGACATCAAGATCGCCCTGTTCGGTAACCACGCCCCCAAGACCGTCGCCAACTTCGTTGGCCTGGCCCAGGGCACCAAGGAGTACTCGACGCAGAACGCGTCGGGCAGCACCTCGGGACCCTTCTACGACGGCGCCGTCTTTCACCGCGTCATCGACGGATTCATGATTCAGGGCGGCGACCCGACCGGCACCGGCCGCGGTGGCCCGGGCTACAAGTTCGCCGACGAATTCCACGGTGAACTCCAATTCGACAAGCCGTACCTGCTGGCGATGGCCAACGCCGGCCCCGGCACCAACGGCTCGCAGTTCTTCATCACCGTCGGCAAGACCCCGCACCTGAACCGTCGGCACACCATCTTCGGTGAGGTCGTCGACCCGGAGTCGCAGAAGGTCGTCGACGCGATCGCCACCACGGCCACCGATCGCAACGACCGTCCCACCGACGATGTCGTGATCGAGTCGATCACCATCTCCTGACTCGACCTTTGAAGTAGCACTGAGAGCGAAGATTCTGCGGAATCTTCGCTCTCAGTGCTGTTTCGCGGTGAGCTAGCGGCCCGCGAAGCCGGCGTCGGTCAGTGCGTCCAGGACGTCGACGGGATCTGTGCCAAGGTCCCATCGGCTGAGCACGATCAGCCGGTCAGCGGTCGTGTCGATCTCCAGCAGTTGCGTCTTGCGGCCTATCCGCCGGAACTCGGTGATCCGGATCAGGGTGATGTCCGCGTGCCGCAATGTCTGAGTCCGGAACCACCCGCGGTACACCAGGGCATCGCCGGTGATAGCCAGCCGGGGTCTTGCTCGCCATGATCCGATCGCGAACGCCGCCAGTCCCACCGCAGCGATCCCGGTGAGAATCCGGCCCGGCGGGTCTGTGACGACCGTCACACAAACGATTGCCATAAGAATCGCCGCGATCCCCAGAGCAGCGATGGCGGGAGATTTCGGCGCCCATTCAGTTTGCTGCATGGGGTCTTCCGGCACCTCTACCGTGGCCGATGCAGTTATCCACAGGTGCTATCAACAATGGGGATGAATCACACGCGTGTGATTGGGTGACCAGGAGGTTGCCAGCCTCAAAACGGTGCTTGCACAGCATGGATCCACTAGGGTGTCCTCGCCTGCTTCAGCGCCACCGCATGGTGAGCAACAGTCCCGTGATCATGAAGCCGAACGCTATCGCATAGTTCCACGGACCCAGCTTGGCCATCCACTGCAGTGCGCTCGGGGTGTCGTAGCCGGAGGCGGCGAGCTGGAACACCAGCAGCCAGGCCAGACCGATCAGCATCAGGCTGATGAACAGCACGACGAACCACACGCTCGACGGTCCGGCCTTCACCTTGACCGGAGTGCGGCTCACCGGATTGATCGTGAAGTCGTTCTTCTTGCGAACCTTGGACTTGGGCATGGGTACCTTCGGGCCGGGATCTTCTGCGACGATGGTGCGCAGATCGCTTATGAGATTAACGCAGCGGCGCCGTGACCCGACAACTCCGGCGGCAGCGACGACGGGTGCCAGACGCTCGCCGTGGCGGATTGGCGTCCCGGTGGTATGCCTGCTGGCCGGCGTGCTGCTGGCCGCCACACACGGCGTCTCGGGCGGCAGCGAGATCCGTCGAAGCGACTCCCCCCGGCTCGTCGACCTGGTGCATGACACGCAGAAGTCGGTCGATCGGCTTAGCGCGCAGCGGGACGCGCTGTCCGGCCAGGTCGACTCCACCCACGGCGGCGGGTCCGGCACGGCGCTGGCCGCCATGCAGGCAAGGGCCGATGAACTGGCCGCCTCGGCGGGGCTGAATCCGGTGCACGGGCCCGGGCTGGTGGTCACCCTGTCCGACGCCCAGCGCGACGCCAACGGGCGCTTCCCGCGCGACGCCTCCCCGGATGATCTGGTGGTCCATCAGCAGGACATCCAGGCCGTCCTCAACGCCCTGTGGAGCGCAGGCGCGGAGGCGATCCAGATGCAGGACCAGCGCATCATCGGAACCTCGGCCCCGCGCTGTGTCGGCAACACCCTGCTGCTCAACGGGCGGACCTACAGTCCGCCGTACACGATCACCGCGATCGGCGATGCGTCCGCGATGCAGGCGGCCCTGGCAGCCGCTCCGCTGGTGACCCTCTACAAGCAGTACGTCGTGCGGTTCGGCCTGGGTTACACCGAGCAGGTGCGCGACGACGTCCAGGTCGCCGGCTACACCGAGCCGGTCCGGATGCGCTATGCCCAGCCTGCGGGGCCGCTGGGCTACTGACCCGATCCACCCCGGGTAACCTGGCCTGATGCAGGTTCTGGTCGTCGACAACTACGACAGCTTCGTGTTCAACCTCGTCCAGTATCTGGGCCAGCTCGGGGTGGACGCGCAGGTCTGGCGCAACGACGACGCCCGCCTGGCCGACGAAGCGCACGTCGCCGCCGAATTCGACGGGGTCCTGCTCAGCCCCGGTCCCGGCACACCGGAACGCGCCGGCGCCTCCATCCCCCTGGTTCGCGCGTGCGCTGACGCGGGCACTCCGCTGTTGGGTGTGTGCCTGGGTCACCAGGCGATCGGTGTGGCATTCGGCGGGACGGTCGACCGCGCGCCCGAGCTCCTGCACGGTAAGACCAGCACCGTCTACCACACGAATATCGGTGTGCTGCACGGACTTCCGGACCCGTTCACGGCGACGCGGTATCACTCGCTGACGATCCTGCCGGAGACCATGCCGGCCGAGCTCGAGGTGACCGCCCGCACCGACGGCGGCGTCGTCATGGGTGTGCGGCACGTCGAGCTGCCGATCCACGGCGTCCAGTTCCACCCGGAGTCGATCCTGACCGAGGGTGGCCATCGAATGCTGGCCAACTGGCTGGGCTACTGCGGGCGGGCTCCCGAGGAGTCGCTGGTTCACCGCCTCGAGCAAGAGGTCGCCGACACCGTGCGGCACGCACTCGGAGGGCAGGAGCGCAGCGACTCAGGGATCAACGCCGGCGGCGAGCTATCGGCTACGACGCAAAGCTCAGCGTGATCGTCGCGCCGAAGTTCACGGCGCTACCCGCCGAAGGGTTCTGCGAGACAACCGCATTGGACCGCTGACCGCTGTTCTGGACGTCGCCGCCCTTGTCCAGTACACCGGTCCAGCCCAGGCCCCGAAGCCGTGGCTCGGCGTCCGTCCAGAACATGCCTCGCAGATCCGGCATCACGAACTGGTTGCCCTTCGACACCTTGATTTGAATCGCGGTGTCTTGCGGGACGGTCTGGCCGTTGGCCGGATCAGTCCCCACCACCTGGCCGGACGGCTCGGTGCTGTCGGTTGGCACAGGCAGCGTGTTCAAGAAGCCCGATGCGGTGAGAATCTGCTTCGCGACATCGATCGTCTGCCCGGCCACGACGGGCACCTCGGCGGTCTGGGGCCCGTTGCCGATGACGATCGTGATCTCGTTGGTGATCGCGGAGGTCTGGTTGGCGGGCGGAACCGTGGACAGCACCTTGTCCTTCTGGTCCGGGGTGGACGCCGAGTTGGTCTGCTTGAACTTGCCGAACCCCGCGTCGGTGAGCTTCTTGACGCATTCGGCGTAGCTCAGATTGGCGCAATCCGGCACCTCGACCTGCTTCGGACCGGTCGACACGTTGATCGCCACATCGTCACCGGCGGCGGCCATCGAGTTGGCCGGCGGATCGGTGTCGATGACTTTTTCGGGCGGCACGGTGTTGTCGGGCTTGGTGTTGGTGTGGATCTTGAAGCCCTTGTTCTGCAGCGCCGCGATCGCATCGGCCGACGCCTGGCCCCGCACATCCGGTATCTGCACGTTGCGCGGGTTTCCGCTGACCATGTTGATGCCGATGGTGACGACGACGGTCAAGACGGCGAGCACTGCGACGACGATCAGCCAGCGACCGATCGAGCCGCCGGCGCGGTCGTTGTCCACCGCGCGCGGGATCTCGTCGGTCTCATCACCACGAGGGGCCACCGGCGGTGCGGCGTTGAGCAGCGAGGTCCGCTCCGCCGCGCTGAGCACCTTGGGCGCCTCGGGCGCTTCCCCGTTGTGGACCCGCACCAGGTCCGTGCGCATCTCTGCCGCGGTCTGGTACCGGTTGTCCGGGTTCTTGGCCAGCGCCTTGAGTACCACGGCATCGAGCTCGGCCGAGATGCCGGAGTGTTTCTGCGACGGCGGCACCGGATCCTCGCGCACGTGCTGGTAGGCCACCGCGACGGGTGAATCGCCGATGAACGGCGGTTCACCGGTCAGGATCTCGTAGAGCACGCAGCCCAGCGAGTAGACGTCCGATCGCGCGTCCACCGGCTCGCCGCGAGCCTGCTCCGGCGACAGGTACTGGGCAGTGCCGATCACCGCCGCGGTCTGGGTGACGCTGTTGCCGGCGTCGGCGAGAGCACGCGCGATGCCGAAGTCCATCACCTTCACCGCACCGGTCTTGGAGATCATGATGTTCGCCGGCTTGACGTCACGGTGGATGATGCCGTGCTGGTGGCTGAAGTTCAGCGCCTGACAGGCGTCGGCGATGATCTCGATCGCCCGCCGGGTCGGCATCGGGCCGTCGGTGTGGACGATGTCGCGCAGCGTGACGCCGTCGACGTACTCCATCACGATGTACGGCAGCGGTCCGTTCGCGGTCTCCGCCTCACCGGTGTCGTAGACGGCCACGATCGCGGGATGGTTCAGTGCGGCGGCATTCTGCGCTTCCCGGCGGAAGCGCAGATAGAAGCTCGGGTCGCGGGCCAGGTCGGCGCGCAGCACCTTCACCGCGACATCGCGATGGAGGCGGGTGTCGCGGCCCATGTGCACCTCGGACATGCCGCCGAAGCCGATGATCTCGCCCAGTTCGTAGCGGTCGGACAGGTGCTGTGGGGTGGTCATCGCGGTTTCTCGTCGGTGGGAACAGCCTCGGACAGGGCAGCGATAGCCACAGTGGCAGCGCTGAATCGGGGTACCCCGATCTGTCCTCCAGGATTACCGGCGATGTGATGATCCGTCCAACCGGATGGCGCGGCCTGGCTCGTGGGCGTGACGGTGTCGGTGACCGTCTGCTCGACCGGCTTGTTGTCCTTGCGGTCGCGATCGGCGAGCACGATGAGTATCGCGCTGATGATCGCCAGGGCGCCCAGTACTCCGGCGGCCCACAGCAGAGCGCGCTGGCCGGAGGAGAACGTGCGTCGCGGTGGCGGCGGACGGTGTCCACCGGTGTTGGCACGCGGCCGGGTCCCGGTCGCGGGCGCGGCGGGCAGGCGCGGCGAGCTGCCCGGGATCGACGCGGGGGTGGCGCGGATGGTGGGCGCGGAGTTCGGCCGGGGCGGACGGCGGCCGGCCCGCACGGCGGCCACCGCGTCGGCGAACTGCCCGCCGTTGCGGTAGCGCATGCCCGGGTTCTTCACCAGGGTGATCTCGATCAGCTCGCGCACGTTCGGCGGCAAATCGGCCGGCAGCGGGGCAGGTGTTTCTTTGATGTGCTTCATCGCGACCGTCAGCGCTCCGTCGCCGATGAACGGTCGCTTGCCCGAAACCGCTTCGTAGCCAACAACTCCCAGTGAGTACACGTCGCTGGCGGCGGTGGCGTCATGGCCCAGGGCCTGCTCGGGGGCGATGTACTGGGCGGTGCCCATCACCATTCCGGTCTGGGTGACGGGGGCGGCGTCGACGGCTTTGGCGATACCGAAGTCGGTGAGCTTCACCTGACCGGTCGGTGTGATGAGGATGTTGCCGGGCTTGACGTCGCGGTGCACCAGGCCGGCGGCGTGCGCCACCTGCAGCGCGCGGCCGGTCTGCTCCAGCATGTCGAGGGCATGCCGCAGTGACAGCCGTCCGGTGCGCTTGATCACCGAGTTCAGCGGCTCACCGTTGATGAGTTCCATCACCAGGTAGGCGGTGCGGCCCTCGCCGTCCATGTCGGTTTCGCCGTAGTCGTGCACAGCGGCGATGCCCGGGTGGTTCAGCATGGCGACCGTGCGCGCTTCGGCACGGAACCGCTCGACGAACTCGGGGTCCGACGAGAACTCCTGCTTGAGCACCTTCACGGCGACCCGACGGCCGAGCCGGCTGTCGACGGCCTCCCACACCTGGCCCATGCCACCGGTCGCGATCAGCCGCTGCAGCCGGTACCGGCCGGACAGCGTCACTCCTACGCGGGGGCTCATTGCTCGCCTCGCTTCGCTCGGATGCAGGGGCGCGTTGCTCGCCGACTCATGACGCCCCCTGCAACGCCGCGGCAATCGTCGCGCGGCCGACGGGGGCGGCCAGCGCACCGCCGGTGGCATTCAGCCGATCACCGCCGTTCTCGATCAGCACGGCCACGGCCACCTTGGGGCTCTGTGCTGGGGCGAAGGCGATATACCAGGCATGCGGCGGAGTGTTGCGGGGGTCGGTACCGTGCTCGGCGGTGCCGGTCTTGGATGCGATCTGCACGCCGGGGATCGCCCCTTTCTGCTGGGTCATCTGTTCGGCGCCGACCATCAACTCCGTAAGTTTAGCCGCGACCTGCGTCGATACGGCACGCCGCTGTTGGGCAGGTGCCGCCGTGCTGATGTTGGACAGATCCGGACCCTTGAGGCTGTCCACCAGGTACGGCTGCATCATCACACCGGAATTCGCGATCGTCGCTGCCACCAGCGCGTTCTGCAAAGGTGTCACCGCCACGTCTTTCTGGCCCATGCTCGACATCCCCAGGGCTGCGGCGTCGGAGATCGGGCCGATGGTCGACTCCGCCACCTCCAACGGGATCGGCGCAGGTGGGCTGTCGAACCCGAATGCCTGCGCGGTGTTGCGCAGGGCGTCAGCCCCCACCCGGATACCCAATTCGACGAAGGCTGTATTGCAGGAGCGGGCGAACGCCTCCCGCAGCGACGCGGTGGGCGCACTTCCGCACGGGGTACCGCCGTAGTTCTCCAGGCTGGCCGTGCTGTTCGGGAGCTGGATCTGAGGGGCACTGGTGAGCTGCTCTTTGTCGGTCACGCCGTTCTGCAGCGCGGCGGCGGTGGTGATCACCTTGAATGTCGAACCGGGCGGGAAGGTCTCGGCGATCGCCCGGTTTGTCAGTGGCGAACCGGGATCGTCACGCAACTGCTGCCAGGCGTTGCCCTGTTCCTCGGCGTCATGGGTGGCCAGCAGGTTGGGATCGTACGACGGTGAGGACACCATCGCCAGGATCTTCCCGGTGGACGGCTCCAGGGCCACCACCGATCCGCGGCACCCACCGTTGCAACCCCGCTGCATCGCCTCCCACGCGGCCTGCTGGATGCGGGGCACGATCGTGGTGTCGACGTTCCCGCCGCGGGGGTCGCGGCCGGTGAAGAAGTCGGCCAGCCGGCGCCCGAACAGCCGCTGATCGGAACCGTTGAGGATGCCGTCCTCGGCGCGCTCGAGCCCGGTGCTGGAGTACCGCAGCGAGTAGAAACCCGTAATCGGTGCGTACACAAAGGGATTGGGATACACGCGGAGGAACCGGTAGTGGCCGTTGGTGGACACCGAATAAGCCAGCAGCTGTCCGCCTGCGGTGATCTGGCCACGCTGGCGCGAGTATTCGTCGAGCAGCACTCGCTGGTTGCGGGGGTCAGCGCGCAGGCCGTCGGCACGGAAGACCTGGGTGATCGTCGCGTTGAACAACAGCAGCACGATCAACGCCATGATCATCACCGAAATGCGGCGCAGGGAGGTGTTCATACGCGCTCGATCACCTCGGTGCCGGCCGCCGCGATCGATGTGTGCGGGTTGGTGATGATCGGACGCCGCGCCGCGTGCGAGATCTTCACCAGGATGGCCAGCAGAAGATAGTTGGCCACCAACGACGATCCGCCGTAGGACATCCACGGTGTGGTCAGGCCGGTCAGCGGGATCAGCCCGGTGACACCCCCGACGACGATGAACAGCTGGATAGCCAGCGTGGAGGCCAGCCCGGCGGCCAGCAACTTGCCGAAGCTGTCACGCACGGCCACCGCCGTGCGCAGCCCACGCACGATCACGATCGTGTAGAGCATCAGCACCCCGGCCAGGCCGACCAGGCCCAGCTCCTCACCGATCGCGGCGATGATGAAGTCCGTCGAAGCGGCGGGCACGGTGCCCGGCTGTCCGTTGCCCAGCCCGGTGCCGAAGATGCCACCGGTGGCAAAACTGAACTGGGACTGCACCATCTGATAGCCGGCGCCTTCGGGATCAGCGAACGGATCCAGCCAGGTCTGCACCCGCACCCGCACGTGACCGAACAGGTAGTAGGCCACCACACTGCCCGCGGCGAACAGCGTCAGGCCGATGGCCACCCAACTGAACCGCTCGGTCGCGATGTAGACCATCACCAGGAACGAGGCGTACAGCAGAAGCGAAGTGCCCAAATCTTTTTCGAAGACCATGACACCGACGGAGACGATCCAGGCCACCAGCAGCGGGGCGAGGTCCCGCGGGCGGGGGACGTCGGTGCCGAGGAAGTGCTTGCCGGCGCTGGTGAACAGATCGCGCTTGGCCACCAGCACAGCGGCGAAGAAGATCAGCAGCAGAATCTTGGAGAACTCGGCCGGCTGAATACTGAAGCCCGGGAGCCGAATCCAGATCTTGGCGCCGTTGGTCTCGGAGAAGTGGCTGGGCAGTAGCGCCGGGATCGCCAGCAGGACCAGGCCGACCAGTCCGCAGGTGTAGCCGTAGCGGGCCAGAATGCGGTGGTCCTTGAGGAAGACGACCACCAGGGAGAAGCCGAGCACGCCGACGAGGGTCCAGAGCATCTGTTGCTCTTCGCTGGGCCCGCGTTGCGGGGCGATCGCGCCACCGATCAGATCGAGGCGGTGGATCATCACCAGGCCAAGTCCGTTGAGGAGTGCGACAACTGGCAGCAGCACTGGGTCGGCGTAGGGGGCGAACCGCCGGATGGCCAGGTGCGCGCACACGAACAGGGTGAGGAAGGCCAGCGTGGAACTGGCCAGATCCCAACTGATGCCCTGCTCCTGGTTGGCCTCGACGATCAGCAGTGCCACCACGGTGATGAACGTGGCGAAGCACAGCAACGCGAGCTCGGCATTGCGGCGAGTCGGTGTTGCCGGTGCCACCGTGATGGGTGCTTGGGGCTGGGTACTCATGCCGCCGCCCGGCAGTCGGTGCCCGGTTTCTGCGGCGCTGCGGGCAGTTGCGTCACGGTCGGCGACGGGCTCGGGGGCGGCATCGGCGTGGCGGAAGGGGCTGTAGCCGAGCCACTTTCGGTCGGAGCGGGGGCGGGCGGGGGTGTCGGTGCCGGCGTTGCCGATGGGGCAGGAGCCGGCGTGGATGTCACTGCCGGGGTGGGAACGGGCGCCGGCCCCGGCGCGGGAGCCGGAGCCGGGGGCGGGGTGGGCGTCGGTGTGCTGCTGGGTGGCGGGGCGCACGGCGGCAACACCGAGCTGTGGGCGAGTTCCCGCAGCTGCCCGATCGCATCGTCGAGGCTGCCCGCCGGCAGCCCGGCCGAGACCTGAGCGCGCTCGGAAGGCCGCAGGTCCTGTAACCGCATCAGCTGGCAGCCCAGCGAGTCGGTCGGCTGGCCATAGCTGATCTGCGAGAGCTCATTTCGGTCGTTGAGGCAGCCGAGCAGGTAGGGGTCCTGCAGCGGATAGCCCAGAATCGAGCCCTGGATGCCGCGCATGATCGCGACCGTGCCGTTGTAGGCGCTGACGTAGTAACTGCTGCGGATGATCTGGCGCCCAACCGCCAGTCCGGCGAGGACGACCAGCAGGATCAGCGCGACGGCGATGATGATCCGCCGGCGCGACCGCGGTTTCGGCGGTGGCTCGGGCTCAGCCACGACCCGCTTGGCGGCTGCGGGCCGCGGAGCGATGGCAGACGCTCGGCCTGCCGCGGTATTGGGTGGCGCGACGTGGTCGTCGTCTCCGGAGACGGCACCGGCCAGGATCGGCTGGGTCTGCCCGCCGTAATCGTGATCGACGACATCGGCGACCACCACTGTGACGTTGTCCGGACCTCCGCCTCGCAGCGCGAGCTCGATGAGACGGTCGGCGCTTTCGGCGACGTCTTCTATCTGGAGCGCCTCCAGGATGGTCTCCTGGCTGACCGGGTCGGACAGGCCGTCGGAGCACAGCAGATAGCGGTCGCCCTCCTTGGCCTCCCGCATGATGAGCGTCGGCTCCACCTCGTGGCCGGTGAGCGCGCGCATGATCAGCGAGCGCTGCGGGTGGCTATGGGCCTCTTCGGCGGTGATACGGCCCTCGTCGACGAGGGTCTGCACAAAGGTGTCGTCCTTCGTGATCTGCGTCAGCTCGCCGTCACGCAACAGATAGCCGCGGGAGTCGCCGATATGGACGAGCCCAAGTCTGTTGCCCGCGAACAGGATTGCAGTCAGTGTGGTGCCCATGCCCTCGAGCTCGGGTTCCAGCTCGACGTGCGCGGCAATGGCCGAGTTACCGTCGCGCACCGCGCCGTCGAGCTTGCTCAGCAGATCGCCGCCGGGCTCGTCGTCGTCGAGGTGCGCCAGCGCGGCGATCACCAGCTGGGAGGCCACCTCGCCGGCGGCATGGCCGCCCATCCCGTCGGCCAGGGCGAGCAGCCGGGCGCCGGCGTAGACGGAGTCTTCGTTGTTGGCGCGGACCAAACCGCGGTCGCTGCGGGCGGCGTAGCGCAGGACAAGGGTCACGGGCGCAGCTCGATTACCGTCTTGCCGACGTGTACCGGCGTGCCAATCGGAACGCGTACTGCGGTTGTCACCTTCGCCCTGTCGAGGTATGTGCCGTTGGTCGATCCTAGGTCTTCCACGTACCACTCGGAACCGCGCGGCGACAGCCGGGCGTGCCGGGTGGAGGCGTAATCGTCGGTCAGCACCAGCGTGGAGTCATCGGCGCGCCCGATCAACACCGGTTGGCTGCCCAGCGTGATCCGGGTGCCGGCCAGCGCCCCGTCGGTGACCACGAGATAACGTGCGGCATGCCGCTGCTGGCGGGACGGCAGCAGAGCACCGCGCAGCGCCAGGCCCCGGCGGACCATCACCGCGCCGGTGGGTGCGTAGATGTCGTTGCGCAGGATGCGCAGCACCGACCAGATGAACAGCCACAACAACAGCAGGAAGCCGGCGCGCGTCAGCTGCAGTACTAACCCCTGCATCCGGCGTCCTCTCCGTCCTCATGCCCCGCTCGCCGTTCTCGCGATACCAGCAGGCACCGGGCCGACTTCGGCACCGTCACGATACTTGGACGCCGATGGGTGCGCGGGTGAAGCCACTCCGCGTCAACCAAGCTGTGACCCCCGCCGACCTCAGTGAACGCGGACGATGATCTCGGAGTGCCCCAGCCGGATGACGTCTCCGTCGGCCAACTGCCACTCCTGCACCGGGGCGTTGTTCACCGTGGTCCCGTTGGTGGAGTTCAGGTCCGACAGCAGCGCGACCTGGCCGTCCCACCGGATCTCCAGATGCCGGCGCGAGACGCCGGTATCGGGCAGCCGGAACTGGGCGTCCTGGCCGCGGCCGATGACGTTGGCGCCTTCGCGCAGCTGGTAGGTGCGTCCGCTGCCGTCGTCGAGCTGCAGGGTGACCGCATGCCCGGTCGACGGGTAATCACCCTGGGCGGGCGGCTGTGCGTATCCGCCGTAGCCACCACCGGCGGGCTGGCCGTAGTCGTAGTCGCGACCGCCCTGCTCGTAGCCGCCCTGCTCGTAACCGCGGCCAGCCGGCTGACCGTAGTCCGGCTGACCGTAGTCCGGGCGGCCGTAGCCGCCGCCCGGCTGACCGTAGCCACCTTGCTCTGGGTATCCACCCTGATCGGGGTAGGCGGGCCGGGGCTCGGGGCGACCATAGCCGGCATCCTCGTGCCTACCGGGGCCGCGGCCGTAGTCATAGTCACCTGCCGGCGGACCCTGCGGGGGATAACCGCCGCCCTGCGGCGGGCCGTAACCCTGGCCGCCGTATCCCGGGGGCGGTCCCTGACGGTAGCCCTGGTCGTAACCCTGGCCCTGGTCATAGCCCGGGCCGCTGTAGCCACCGGCCGGTGGGCGCTGCTCATAGCCCTGGCCGCCGTAGCCCTGGCCGCCGCCGTAGCCGCCCTGCTCGGGATAACCCGGCCGCTGGCCGTACCCCTCGTTGGGCGGCGGAGCGTAGCCGCCCTGCTCGGGCGGATAGGGAGGGCGCTGCTCGGGGGCGCCGCGCTGCTCGTCCTGCGGCCGCGAATAGCGCTCGTCGTAGTAATCGTCGCCGGGCCGCCCCTGACCCTGGTCGCCTCGGTAGGTGGGGTCGTTGCTCATCGCTGGTACTCCTGGTTCTGCGGTGTACGCCTGGTTCGATTCTGGCGGGGCGGTTGTGGCTCGGGACGGGTGGGGGTCGGCGTCAGGGTTGACGACGCCGCGCGCACGGTACTGGCCGGTGTGCAGATTCGGCGACTGCTCGAACCTAACGACCAGCTCACCATACGTTTGCCATCCCTGTTCACGGATGTAGCCGCCCAAGTGTTTGGCAAAAGTGTCCGTGGTGAGATCACGATCGGCGCTGACCTTCGCAAAGTCAGATGCACTGAGGGTAATGACGTACTCATTGGGGGCCAAAAACTTGTCGCGTGGAAGTGTCTGTACACCGGCAGAGGCTTCCCGCCGCAGCGCGGCTTCCACCTCCGCGGGGACGATCGATCCGCCGAACACCCGAGCGAACGCGTCACCCACGGTGTTCTCGAGTCTGCGCTCGATGCGTTGAACCAGACCTCTCTGGTTACTCATCTCACCGCCTAGCTCGAGTACCTGCACGTGGTGTGTCGACCCCTGTTCACCTTGATGGTATCGGCCCAGGTCGACGCGCCGTCACCATGAGAATTCTGAGAATCGCGTTACACCTGGTCAGGGCATCGGCGACAGGCCTGGGACGGCGGCCGCTAGGCTTGAATGAGCCGCGGGCGCGAGTTGAGGTTCACCCCCTCGACCGTGATACGCTCCCTCGGTTGTTTCGGGCGAGTGGCGGAATGGCAGACGCGCTGGCTTCAGGTGCCAGTGTCCTTCGGGACGTGGGGGTTCAAGTCCCCCTTCGCCCACAATGTGGAGAAAATCCCCGGCTTCCGGCCGGGGTTTTTCTGTTTGATGCAGTTACGGATCGAGACCGGCGACGGCATTGCGGCCGGCTTGCTTGGCCTGATACATCGCGGCGTCGGCCCGAGCGCTGACCGCCGCACTCGGCTCGCCGGGTACCGACGAGGTGGCGCCGATGCTCAGGGACGTGTTGATCGTCAAACCGAATTGATGGATCGGTTCGGCGGCCAGCCCGCGGATCCGTTCGCCGACCTCGACGGCGTCCTTGGTGCTGCCGACGCCCGGCAATAAGACAAGGATCTCGTCACCGCCAATTCGCCCGACGGTGTCGTCCAGGTGGACGCATTCGCGCATCCGGGCCGCGATCGTCGACAGCACCGCGTCACCGACGGCGTGGCCCCAGGTGTCGTTGATCTGCTTGAAGTGATCGATATCGCAATACAGGACGCCCAGCCGCGAACCGGGTTGCTTCAAAGCGGTCTCGAAGCGGGCCATGGTCTCGGCTCGGTTGACCAACCCGGTGACGCTGTCGAAGCGGGCAAGTTCGCGAAGCCGGTTACGCATATCGTCCACGGCAGCCGAAATCTGCGCGATCTCGCGGGGCCCGCCCCGGCCGATGGGCTGGTCGTAATCGCCGTCCGCTACGGCGCGGACCGATCGCACCAACCGCGAGACAGGCTGGGTGAGCATGCGCCGCACGACGACGATGCACCCGATGACGCTGGCCACCAGGATGCTCATCGCAACCCATTGGTTGTTGTTCGACGTGCGCAGCACTGAGCCGATGTGTTCGATCTCGGCGCTGATGAGCCTGTCGAGCCGAGCATTGAGTGCGCGGAACCGTTCTCGAAGCGGATCGAACAGATTCTTCGCGTCGAGGACCATCTGATCGAGCAGGGATCGCGGGATGGATCCCGTTCGCAGCGCGAGGATCTGGGGTTCTGCCGCGTGGCTGCGCCACAACGCCGCTGCCGCCATCTCATCCTGGAACAAAGCGCGTAGGTCAGCGGCGTACGGGAGACCTTCGATTTCCCGCCGGAGCTCAGGTACCACGCGGTTGACCGTGGCGGTCCCGGCTTCAAACAACTCGAGCGCAATCGGATTGCCGGTCAGTAGATACGCCCGCTGGCCGGTCTCCTGGTCGACGAACGCGCGACTCAGTTCAAAGCTGTGGTTCCTGATCGGGATCAGGCGGTCACCGAGTTCGTGGAGAGAGTGCCCGATCGTGATTCGACCGACTATCGACGCGGCCATCGTCGCAACGAAAACCACCGTAATGACGCCGACACAGCAAAAGATCAACGCTCGCAGGGATGGCCGCCGTCTGCTCGAACTCACCACAGCGTCGACCATAAGTCACCAGGTCAGCGGAGCGCGGTTCTTTGCGTTGTGAGATAACGCCGGTGGGCGGAGGGCTGCTTTCAGTTGTTCGGCGACACCTGGTGCGGGGCACCGCGCCAGGGGTAGAGGGTGCTGCTGTTCACGTCGACGATGCCGTACGAATTCCAGTACCAGTCGTGGCAGCTGTTCCAGTCCCAGCGCAGCACCTGGCTGCCGGGAATCGCCGGATCGCCGGGACACCAATGGGTGCAGGTCATTCCCTGCGGGCAGTTGCCGCCCTGATAACTGGGCCCGTCGGCGGTCGCGGCGCCTGCTCCCAGTGCCAGGCCGGCTACTGCGATGGCACCGGACAGCACCGGCGATGTCGTGAGCCGGGAGATGTTCGTCATGGGACAAGTGCAGCCGGGGCAGCCCGCTACCGATCCCAACCGTCCGTTATCGGTCGACGCGGGCCGGCCGGCAGATACGGGTTTGGTTGCCGCCGGCGCGCTTCGCGGCGTACATCGCGGCATCGGCGGATCGGATCAAATCGTCCATCGCCGATCCGCTGTCCCACCGCACGATCGCGGCGCCGACACTTGCGGTCACCGGCTGGGGCAGGGAGGCGATGGCTGTACAGAGGTGGGTGGGCAACCGCTCGGCATCCTCGGCCGGCACTGCGTCGATGACGATGAACTCCTCGCCGCCGAAGCGTCCGATGATCGCTGAGCCGGTACTGGCCTCGCGAAGCACCCAGCCGACCGCGGTCAGGGCCTGGTCGCCGGCGAGATGACCGTAGGCGTCGTTGAGTTTCTTGAATTTGTCCAAGTCGATCATCACCACCACCAGATGTAGGTCATCACCGGGTGAGGTCAGCAACGTCGATGCGCGCTCGTAGAAGGCGCGCCGGTTGAGCACGCCGGTGAGCGGATCCTGGTCCGAGCGCACGACATCGGCACCGAGGGTGCGCACCACCGCCTGGATCGCCAGTGGGACCGCGAGGTTGAGTTCGATGACCAGCCACAGTCCAGCGGTAGCGGCCACCCAGCCGTCGGCCTCGGCCACCCGCAACGCACACAGCACCCCGGCGACGACGCCGAGGAGGATGTTGACCGCGATGGCCTTGGTGTTGTGGAAAAAGGCCGCATACCCGCCGAGCAGGGCCATGGCGGTGCAACCCAGGAGGGCGAGCATGGCAAGCGGTTGCATCAAGCAGCCCACTGCGATGATGCCGCCGCCGAGCCAGGCCATCACCAGCGATTGCCTGCGAGTTGGCCACCCCCGCAGCCACAACACGGCGTAGCCCAGACCGATGACCACGGCGGCGATGCTGAACACTGCCTTGACCACGACGGGCACGTCGCGCATCGTGAGCGTCGCGACCGCCATCAGCATCAGGGCCGCCGAGATCAGGGCCATCAACAGCTTGGTGGGCATCTCCAATCCGCGTGCGCGGAGATACCCGGTAAGCCATTCGAACTGATCGGCTTGCCGCCACCAACGCCCGATAGGTCCCCCGGCTTGGCCGCCCTGCCTGACCGCCCGCTCGTCGTTCACCGTGCTGCCCCTCCCCGCCTTCGATTCACGGTAGCCGGGCGCACTCCATGGCGAAGCGAAACATCAACGGCGGCCGGAAATTAGGGCGGCCTACTTATTAGTCTGTTCGGATGAGCCCGCAATCGGTTCCCGGTGGAGTGGTGCACAAGCTTCCGGCAGACCTGCGAACTGCGCTGCTTGGTAACGACACCGCGCTGGCGGCGTGGAAGGACATCACTCCCCTGGCGCGCAACGAGTTCATCTGCTGGGTCGAGGACGCCAAGCAGGAGAAGACGCGCGAGCGTCGCATTCGCCGCACCCAGGAAGAGTTGGAGGAAGGCATGCGCCGGCCGTGCTGTTGGCCGGGTTGTAAGCACCGCGAGCGCACCGGCAAGGCCTAGACGGTCAGGTGTTCACCGATACCGCGACCGGCGCAGACCCGGCGGCCGCGGGTCCGAAAGATGAAGCGCCAGAATTTCTTTGAACGGCGGGTTGCCCCGACCGTGAATCAACTGGCCACGGCAGCCTGCCTGGGTGTGCGATCGCGACCGTCCTCCGCCATCAATCTGGCGTGAGTCCGCGCAACAGCACCGCCAACCCGTACTCGAAGGCGTCATCCGCCCGGCCCGGCTTGGGGCCGCCGGTGGCCAGTGCCGCCGCCAGCTCCGGGCCCACCTCGGCACCGGAATCCCACGGCTCCTCCGGTGCGGCCAGGTCCAGCGCCGACCCCAGCACGTAGCAGTCCATCAGGGTGATCGCCCGCAGCGTGTCCGCGGCGTCGAACCCGGCGCGCCCAAGCGTCACCGCCAAGACGTTGTACATCCGGATGGCGTGGCTGCTGTTCACGGCGTACGCGGTCAGCAGCGGGATCAGTCGCGGATAACGGGCATAGCTGCGCCGGTAGGAGCGCAGGATGTCGGCGACGGCGTCGGCCCACGGGCGGGTCGGTTCGTCGTCGGGCAGCTGCACCTCGGACATCGCCCGCTCCCGCAGCAGCTCCACGATCTGGTCGCGACCAGACACATGGTTGTACAGCGACGACGGGCTGACCTGCAATTTTTTTGCCAGATCCGGCATGGTGAAGCCACCGGTCGCGCTCACCAGATCCATCGCCGCCGACGCGATCCGGTCGGTGGACAGCAGTGGTGTCGGCGGGCGGCCCATGAAAAACCTCTCTCCGTCTTGCGAAGAATTATGAGCCAGTTCACACTAAAACGAAAGAGATTCGTTTTAGGAGTTCGATGATCACCCTGACCGGTAGTGCGCTGGAACCGCTCTCCCGCTCGGCACCGTCGCAGCGGTCGCCGCTGCGGGTCGGCCTGGTCCAACATCGGTGGCGGCCCGATCGCGGCGAGCTGGTCGCAGCACTGCGATCCGGTATCGACACCGCAGCCGGCGAGGGTGCATCGGTGGTCTTCCTGCCCGAGATCACTCTCCTTCGCTATCCGGCCGACGCCCCCGCCGGCGCCAACCCCACGGCGCTGGCCGAAGATCTGAAGAACGGACCCACCTTTGAGTTGGCCGCGAATGCGGCGCGGGACAACGGAATCTTCGTGCACGCCTCCCTCTACGAGCGCACCTTCGATGGGCACGACGGCCTGGGCTACAACACCGCGATCCTGGTCTCGCCCGCCGGTGAATTGGTCGGCCGGACCCGCAAGCTGCACATCCCGATCTCGGCGGGCTACTACGAGGACACCTACTTCCGGCCCGGCCCCGACGCCGACGCGTATCCCGTCTACGCCCCCGACGGTCTCGACGCACGACTGGGCATGCCGACGTGCTGGGACGAGTGGTTTCCGGAGGTCGCCCGCAACTACTCGCTGGCCGGCGCCGAGCTGCTCGTCTACCCGACGGCGATCGGATCCGAACCCGTCTTCCCCGACTTCGATACACGGCCGCTGTGGCAGCAGGTCATCGTCGCGAACGGCATCAACAGTGGCCTGTTCATGGTGGTGCCCAACCGGGTCGGCGACGAGGGCACGGTGACGTTCTACGGTTCGTCGTTCATCTCCGATCCCTACGGACGGGTGCTGGTGCAGGCACCCCGCGACGAGGAGGCGGTCCTGGTCGCCGACCTGGACCTCGATCAGCGTCGAGACTGGTTGGAGCTCTTCCCCTTTCTGCTGACCCGACGGCCTGACACCTACGGCGCGCTCACCCGGCCCGTCGTCGCCGACCAGCCCTACGGTGCCGGCCACGCCGCCACGGCGGTGGTCAAATGAGCGCCACGCTGTTCACCGGCGGTGTGGTCTGGACCGGAGCGGGAGAGGAGGTCGACGCCCTTCTGGTGACCGACGGGGTGGTGCGCGCGCTGGGCGACGCGGCCCGTGAACTCGCTGCCGGAATCGACTGCGAGCGAGTCGATCTCAAGGGCGGATTCCTGATGCCGTCATTCGGTGACGGCCACGCCCATCCGCTCTACGGCGGACTCGAGGCAGTCGGGCCTGCGGTCCGCGGATGCAGCACGGTCGACGAGATCGTCACCGCGGTCAAGGTCTACGCCGAAGAGCATCCCGACGAGGAGTGGATCGTCGGCGCCTCCTACGACGGCAGCCTTGCCCCTGGCGGGCTGTTCGATTCCCGGTGGCTGGATGCGGCGGTACCGGATCGCCCCGTGGTCCTGCGGGCGTGGGACTACCACACGCTGTGGTGCAACACCGCGGCCATCGAACGCGCCGGCATCACCGCCGATACCCCCGACCCGGTGCTCGGCGAGATTCCCCGGCGCCCGGACGGCTCGGTGCTCGGTACGTTACGCGAGTGGGGTGCAACCGATCTGGTGATGGCGGTGATGCCACCGCGCGACGAGCGGCAGCGCATCGACGCGCTCGGCACGGCCGCCGACTACTACCTGGCCCGCGGCGTCACCTGGGTGCAGGACGCCTGGGTCGAGCCCGGTGACGTGGCAACCTACGTCGCGGCCGCCCGTCAAGGCGAGCTGCGCATGCGTTTCAACCTCGCGCTGTACGCCGACCCGCGGCATTTCGATTCGCAGATAAAGCAATTCGCCGAGTCCCGGCGAGTGGTCGACGAGGTGGGTTCGCCGCTGCTGACCGCGAACACGGTCAAGTTCTTCGCCGACGGCGTCGTCGAGAACGAGACGGGTGCCTTGCTCGCGCCGTACTGCTCGGGACTGCATTCACACGGGATGCAAAATTGGGAAGGTGACGCACTCGCCGAGGCTGTGCGCCGCGTCGACGAGCTCGGACTACAGATCCACATCCACGCCATCGGTGATGCCGCCGTCCGCCAGGCGCTGGACGCCATCGAATACACCGTGTCCCACAACGGGAATCGTGACCGCAGGCCGGTGATCGCTCACGTTCAGCTGGTGGACGACACCGATATCGGGCGGTTTGCCGCGCTCGGCGTCATCCCCAACATGCAACCGCTGTGGGCGCAGATGGACGCGCTGATGACGGTGCTGACCATCCCCCGGCTCGGCGCCGAACGTGCCGACCGGCAGTATCAGATGCAAACTCTGAACCGCTCCGGTGCGGCCCTGGCGTTCGGCTCGGACTGGCCGGTGTCGTCGGGCGCCCCGCTGGACGGCATCGCGGTGGCGACGTCGCGGCGGACTGCCGACGGGCAACCAGACGGCGGCTGGACACCTCACGAGATCGTGCCGATCGAGCGCGCATTGTCGTCCTACACTGCTGCGGTCGCCTATCAGGCTTTCGCCGAAATGACCTGGGGACAAGTCGTTCCCGGCGCCAGCGCCGACCTGGTCTGGCTCGACGACGATCCGCGGAACACACCGCCGCTGGATCTGCCGGGCGTGGGCATCCGCGCCACCTACTTGCGCGGTGCGCAGGCCTACCGGGCCGACAACGGAAGGGCACGACCATGACCGCGGAATACATCACCGGCCCACATGAGGGACACCTGAAACGAGCGCTGGGCCTTCCATCGCTGGTCCTGTTCGGCCTCGTGTACATGGTCCCGCTCACGGTGTTCACCACCTACGGCATCGTCACCGAAACGTCGGGCGGCCGACTGCCTCTGGCGTATGTCGTCACGCTCATCACGATGGTGTTCACCGCGCTGTCCTACGCGCGGATGGCGGCCGCGATTCCGGTTGCCGGTTCGGCGTACACCTACACCCAGCGCACCTTCGGCGCGCCCGCCGGCTTCTTGGCCGGGTGGTCGCTACTGCTGGACTACCTGTTCTTGCCGATGTTGAACTACCTGGTCATCGGGCTCTACCTGAACGCCGCCCTGCCCGCGCTACCCGCCTGGGTCATTGTCGTTGTGTCGATAGCGATCGTCACCGTGCTCAACATCATCGGCATCGTGTCCGTCGCGCGAGCCAACTTCCTCATCATCGCCATCCAGGCGATCTTCATCGTGGTGTTCGTCGCCCTCGCGATCGCCAAGACCACCGGCTACGGAACCGTCGACCTGCTCTCGCCCTTCACCGGTGACGGCACCGCGGGCGGCATGAGCCCCATCCTGGCCGGTGCGGCAATCCTGTGTCTGTCGTTCCTCGGCTTCGATGCGGTCTCCACGCTGTCCGAGGAGGCCCGCGATGCCAAACGCACGGTGCCGCAGGCGATCATGATCGCGACCATCGTCTCGGGGATCATCTTCATCCTGCTGTCGTATGTGTCGCAGTTGGTGTTCCCGTCCAACAAGTTCACCGACGTCGACACCGGTTCGACCGACGTGATGCTGGCCGCGGGCGGGGCGTTCGTCAACACCTTCTTCACCGCGGCGTACGTGGCCGGTGCCCTCGGTTCGGCGTTGACCTCACAGGCGTCAGTGGCCCGGATCCTGTTCGCGATGGGCCGCGACGGGATCCTGCCACGCAGGGTCTTCGGGCATGTGTCCGCCAAATACAGCACACCGGTGTACGCCATTCTCACCGTCAGCGTCATCTCGCTGCTCGCCATCTGGATCGATCTGACGATCCTCGCGTCGGTCGTCAGCTTCGGTGCGCTGGTGGCCTTCTCGGTGGTGAACCTCTCGGTGATCAAGCACTACTTCGTCGACATGCGGGAACGTAACGTGCTGCTCAACCTGATCGCGCCGGTGATCGGGTTCCTGCTCACCGCGTGGCTGTGGACAAGCTTGTCGGGCACCGCGCTGACGATCGGATTGATCTGGCTGGCAATAGGATTCATCTGGCTGCTGGTGGTCACCCGCGGATTCCGCCGGCCCACGCCGGTGTTAGACCTGGAATACGAGTGAACCTGCAGGGCCCGGACCCGCTGACCGGCTTCCCCGTCGCCGCCCCGTCGCTGGGCGGGCGGGTGTGGTTCGACCAGAGCTGGCTGGACTTGACGTTCGTGCACTGGCCGGTGCGTTCCGACGATGTGGCGCACCTCTATCCCGCCGGCACCCGTCCGGACGTGTTCGACGGTCTCACCTACGTGGGCTTGGTGCCGTTCCGCATGGGGTTCACGAAAGTGGGCGCGGGACCGGCGCTGCCGTACGTCGGCGCGTTCGCCGAAACGAATGTGCGGCTGTACTCCGTCGATGACGCGGGCCGGCACGGCGTGCTGTTCCGGTCGCTGGAAACCGAACGGCTGGCGGTGGTTCCAGCGATCCGCGTCGCGATGGGAATCCCCTACACCTGGGCCCGAATGCGGATCAGCCGGACACCAGAACAGATCACCTATGACAGTGTTCGACGCTGGCCGCAGCGCGGGCTGCGCAGTCGAGTCGCCGTCCGGGTCGGTGACCCGGTTGAACCGACGGCCCTGGAAATCTGGCTGACCGCACGCTGGGGTGCGCATACGCGGAAGGCGGGCCGCACCTGGTGGGTGCCCAACCGGCACGATCCGTGGCCGCTGCGGGCGGCGCAACTGCTGGACCTCGACGACCAACTGGTGGCCGCGGCCGGTGTACGTACCGCCGGGGAACACCTGCGGGCGCTGTACTCCCCCGTCATGCGAACCCAGTTCGGTCGCCCGATCGTGGTCGTCTGACCGGCCGGTCGCAGTAAGCTCACCAGATGGGTGTGCGGATCTCGAGGGCGCTGTTGGCCGCCGCGTGCGGCGCGCTGTTCGTGGCCGCGCCCGTGGTGGTCGCTGCGCCGGCCAGCGCCTGCCCCATCGGGCATCTGGCCGACCCGATCACCGGCCAATGCTTCGTGGCCAACGGCGTGCCGAGCGTCGGCGGAATCCCCTGCATCCCCGGCAAGTCGATGGGCACCTGCCTCGGCATCCTCCAGAACCAGTCACCGCGCGGCGGCGGGCCGCCGGTGGGCGGCCCGTGGCCGTAGACGGGTCAAACGCCGAAAGACGCGTGGGTTGTACCGAAATCCGCCCGATGAGTTAGTCGTTATAAAAGATGTGATCCCGCCATCGTTTGCCGGCAACGGGCCTACGATGACGTCGACGAAGGCGGAAAGCCCGCGGGCTCATTCGGCTGGGATGTGGTCAGGCTATGGGAGTCTTCGTGGATGCAGACGTCGCAGACGGACAGCACGCCGCTGCTCTACATACCCGGGTGTTCCATTCGCTCGACGAGCAGATTGCCATCATCGACGAGGCCGGAGACATTGTCGATGTCAACGAAGCCTGGATCCAATCCGGTGTCGACGGCGGCCTCCCGCACGGTTGGATCTGGATAGGCAGGAGTTATCTGGATGTGCTCTCAGTAGCCGGAGCGGCCGGTGACGCATCGGCAGCCGGAGCGATCGATGGGATCACGAAAGTCTTTCATGCTCAGGATAAGTCGCCGTTCGACTTAGAGTATCCGTGCGACGCCCCCGCCGGCAGCAGGTGGTTTTTGATGCGCGCGACGAAGCTCAGGGGCATTGGTGGATGCCTGGTCGCGATCATTCACATCGACATCACTCGCCGGAAGTTTGCCGAGGAAAGGGCGGCGTTCTTGGCGATGCATGACGAGCTCACCGGCCTCCCGAATCGACGGTATCTGGCGATGGTGTTAGCCGACCCACTTCGCAACGGTGCCGCGGCCGGGTCACCCACGGGCCTGATCATGATCGACATCGACAACTTCAAGGAATACAACGACGCGCTCGGCCATCCCGCTGGCGACCGCTGTTTGAGTCGGGTGGGCGAGGTTCTGCAAACCTTTGCCAGAACGACCGGTGGCGTCCCGGTGCGTCTCGGTGGTGACGAGTTCGCCTTCTTGCTCCCCAATACGAATCTCGCCGAAGTGCGGCGGGTCGCCGCCGACATATTAAAAGCCCTCAATGCCCTGAACAACGGCGGCGAGAGGGAACCCACCGTCAACGCCAGCATCGGGGTGGCCGCGATTACCGCGGACGATCTGGACGATCATGAGCTCCTGTTGCGCGAGGCCGACGACGCACTGTACCGGGCGAAACATGCGGGAGGTAATCGGATTGCATTGGCGGAATGGCATTCTCGGGATGGCGACAGCCCTCGGCGTTGATGCGGCGCAGCGGGTCGTCGGCATTCCTCGACTGTCGAACGCCGGATCTTTCTACGCCCTGGGGCGAAAGGACTCGGCCGGGTTGACCAAGCCGACGGTGATCGCGTTACCGATCTGCCCCTCCACGTCGAATACCGCCACCGCACCGCAGGCGATGCCCTCATGGCTGTTGTGCGAGGTGGCCGCCAAGCCGATGTAATCCCCGACCGGCTCGCGAGCCAGCGTCAACGTGTAGTCGGCATTGATGTAGCGCAAACCGCCTGTGCCCCAATGAGATGTCGCACTAGCCGCATCCGCGGCCATGGCCGCGGTGACGAACGCAGTGGTGACTTCACCCTCGACCAGCGGACGGACCTGCCGAATCCAGGCGTACTTGGGCCCGGTGGCATCGTGCCATTCGGTGAAGGACATCGCGCCGCCGGAGTTACCGTCTCCCCCGTAACCCCAGACGAACATCATCAGGTCTTCGGGCAGTGGACCGGGCTCCGGCGGCAGCGGTGGCATGACGACCGGCGAGGACCAGATATCGCCGGCGGGGTGCTCCCCGCGCCGAAGAAACATGGCGCTGGCCCGGGATACCACGACGTCGTTCTGGATGAGTTCGGCGTCGATGAGCCGGATGCGCCGCCCGTCTCGGCGCACCGTCGAGCGCACCTCCAGCGGTGCGATGGCGGTGGGCCGCAGCAGATCGACGGTCAACCGGGCCGGCACCAGGTCGGGGCCGCCGCCCACCTGTTCCAGGGAACGCGCGAGGATGCCGCCGACGACGTGACCGCTGATCGTCGGTCCCCAGGGGCCCTGCCCCGCCGGACCGGGCAACAGCACGTCGCCGTCGGCGACTGTGTAGGCCCGCGAGACGCTGCCGGTGTTGCCCAGATCTGCCACGAGCTCACACGATAGCGGCGGCGAGCTCAGCTGCTCAGCACCTGCTGCAGGTAGCGCTCGGTGTCCGCCGTCGCGGGGTCAACCGCGTCGTCGAAGTCGTGGTGCTTCTCCAGGTACTTGGCCACCATCTTGCACACTGGCACGATGCGCAGTCCGGCGTCGCGGGTGGCGGCCAGGGCTTCACCGACCATGATGCTGGCCAACCCGCGCCCTTCGTACTCGCTGTCGACCTCGGTGTGGTGAAAGATGCGCTGGCCGTCGTGGTCGACGAAGTCGGCGAGGCCCACCTGTATGCCGTCGACGCTGATGGTGAATTGGTCCTTGCCGGCGGTGACGGTGGTCTGGGCGCCGGTTTTGTCTTCGGTCATGGGGGCTCCTCAGGTTCGGCGGCGGGGCCGCAGTCGGGTGGCGGGCAGCGCGGGTGCAGGCAACCGCCGGACGGAACCCGTGTACCCACTGACGGCACCGAAGCGGTCATCGCCGTCCTGCCACTGCCGGCGGTACTCGACGATCTCCTCGTGGTTGCGCCCGACGAAGTTCCACCACATCAACAACTCATCGGGGAACGGTGGCCCGCCGAGTAGCAGCACCCGGGCTGCCAGTCCGGCCGCGTTGTGCAACCGCAGGCTGCTCGACCCGGTCCCCAGGTACGCCAACTGCCCCGGCTCCAGCGCGCGGCCGTCCACGTCGACCTGGCCCAGGTCCAGCAGGACCCCATGCTCGAAGGCGGGATCGACGTCGAGGTCCAGAGTGCAGCCGGCGGCCAGGTCAATCTGGGCGCCGAGCAGCGGCGTGAAGGTGTGCACCGGGGAGCGCTGACCGGCCAGCTCGCCGAGGAATACGCGGAGGGTGGCCCCACCGCGCGAAAATGGTTCCGGGGCATAGTGATCGAAGTCGCGGGCGGTGTTGCGATCCGAGTCGGGCAGTGCCACCCACAGCTGGGCGCCGTGAAGGATCGTGCTCGACGACGTCGACACCTCCGAGTGGCAGATTCCCGCGCCGGCCGTCATCAGATTCAGTTCGCCGGGGCGGACGGTCTGGTGCACGCCGGCGCTGTCGCGGTGCTCGATCTCGCCGCGGAACAACCAGCTGACGGTCTGCAGCCCGGTATGGGGATGGGGCGGTACGTCCATGCCCGCGGTCTCGCGCACATCCTGCGGGCCGTAATGATCGGCGAAACACCAGGCACCGATCAGGGAGCGCTCGCGCTGGGGCAAGGTTCGCCGGACCGGAAGCGCACGGGGTCCGCCCAAGGGCACCTCACGTGGTTCGAGGACTTCTACACCGTCGAACCTCGTTGCCCCGCAGGGTACTTCACGTGGAGCGGTCTCGAGGTTGCTCACGATCTCGAGCGTACCCGTGCCTCAGGCTGCGAGCGCCTGCGTCATCGCCGCGCGGATGAGCAGGAAGTCCGGCTCGTCGATGCGGAACACTCCGAACCGGAACTTGTAGCCCCAGCGCTGCGGATCGACGATGAACTCGAGTCGGTCCAGCAGGGGCCGGATGGGGGTCGCGGTGCAGGGCAGAAACTCCATCCTGCGCCGCCACGGATCCGTCGGCTGCTCCTGATAAGGCTCGTCGTCGGTGACCCGGCCGATCGCGGTGAACGCCTGAAGCGATTGCCCGTGCTCGAGTGCTGTTTTCGGCGAGTAGAAGATGATCCAATCGCCACGCTCCATTTTGCGCAGCATGTGCGGCTTGCCATGGTTGGCCTGAGTGAAACCGCCCGCGACGCCACGCTGCACGTGGTCGGCGCTCACGGTGTTGATCCAGTGCGTCATGGGCTCACGCTAGGTCGCGGGTACGACAGGTTCGGCGCGGGAGGGCACTGCCCCGGCTAGTCTGCCCGCGCGTCGGACGAGGGGCCGCGTCCGTTGCCGGAGATGTCGGGCGCGAACATCTCCGGGCTCATCGCGGGATCGATCGGCTCGTCCTGCGCCACGTCCGCCGTCTCGTCGGCGGAGGTCTGCTTGTGGTCGGCCCGCCAATCCCGCACCAGCAACGCAATGCCGGAGACGGCCAGCCCCACCACCACAAATGCCGCGTAGGTGCTGTCGGTGAAGATGGCGACCAGCAGGGTCACCAAACCTGACAGGGCGAGAACCATCGCAAGCCTCATTGGCCGCCCTCCATCCACATCGTCGTCACAGTTCTATCGCGTACTCGCCTTCCGAGGGCGAATCACCGCGTTCGGCGCGCCACCGTGTCGGGGCTTCGGCTCTGAACACCAGGGAAATCCCTGGTGTGCACCGATTACGTGGCGGCTTAGCGTGGTCGAGTGAGCATTCCTCGTCGGCCGGCCCATCGATTTCTTGTCGAGTGGTACTCGATGGCCCTCGTGCATGCTCCGCCGGCCGATCTCGCCGGTCGGTTGGCGCACGGCGCGGCGGTCGCGCGTATTCATGGGACCCGGGTTTCGGTGGTGTTGACGGTCGCCGCGCCGGAGGACGAAATGGTGTTCGGGGTGTTCTGTGCCGAGACCGCCGACGACGTCAGACGCATCTGTCAGGATGCCGGCTGTCCTGTTGACCGAATCACCGCGGGCGTGACGAGCTATGTCGTCGCTGACGGTGAGTCGTTGTCTGACTGATTGTCAGTGGTGCGGAGCTGTTGGGCGAGTTGGGTTCGGGAGCGGATGCCGAGTTTGCGATAGGTGTTGGACAGGTACATTTCGACGGTTTTTGCCGACAGATACAGGGTGGCGGCGATCTGTTTGTTGCTCAGTCCGGCGGCAGCGTGCTCGGCGACGCGTTGTTCGGCCTCGGTCAGCGCGGACCCGGGGTTGCGGGTGGTCAGTCGGTCGAGTTCGCGGTGGGCGCGCGTCGCCCATAGCGGGCTGCCGATCTGGTCGAAGGTGTCCGCGGCCTCGCTCAAGGCGTTGTGGGCCAGTTGGGGTCGGCGGCGGCGGCGCTGCAGTTGGCCGAGCAGCAGTTGTGTGCGGGCTCGTTCGAAGGGCATGGGCAGCCGGTCATGGTGAGTCAGCGCGGCCTCGGCCTGGGCAGCGGCGTCGTCGAGGTGGCCGGCGGCAGCCAGGAGGAGGGCTCGGCAGCGGGCGCCGACGGCCAGCATCCAGGCCCGGTCCGATCGGGCGCCGTTGGCCTCCAACGCTGCCACGAGGGGCTCGGCCTCACCCACCCGGCCCAACGCAGTCAACGCCTCCACCGCATCCGGAAGATAGGCGCCCGCCATGATTTCGGTTTCATGGGCGGCGTCAAAGTGCTCCAATAGGGGTGAAAGTGTCTGCAGGGCATCGGTGTAGAGGCCTTCGGACACTTGCACGAAAGCCAGACTGGTCAGTGGAGATCGGATTAGGTACAGCGATCCGGCTGCAGTCGCGGATGCGACCGCCCGATCGGCTGCGTTCTTCGTTTGCTCGGCGCGCCCCAGATGAGCGGCTGCGGCCGCCACCGCCGTGTAGGCGGTGACGAGGGGCAGTCGACCGCCGAGCTGTTCGGCCCGTTCCAACGCTTCGCGGGCGGTCTGTAGCGCGTCGGTGTAGCGGCCCAAATACACTTCGATCATCGTGAGTTGTTCTGCGGCCCAGACCACGTCGACTTCGCTGCCGCGCTCCGCGCATCGGTGAGCTATCACTTCCATCGTCGTGTGTGCCTCCTGCAGGCGGCCTGTCCACGCGAGGTTCATCGCCAACACTGCTGAGGGCTGCACGGTGGCGGGTGCGGCAGTGCCGGCATCTTCGATGGCGAGCGCCTGCTGCAGCGCCTCCTCGTCGGTTCCCAGCCCGTACATGAAACTGACGTGCGTCCAGAGGGCCAGGGCCTGGCTGCGGAGCGAGTTGATGCCCGTGGTCTCGGCTTCCTCGCGTGCCTGCCGTGCGTGAGTTACGCACCCCGCCATGTCGCCGGTGAGTCCAGTCGCCAGAGCGAGCAGTATTCGAGCTTGCGCCCGCAGCGCCGGATGCTCTTCGGCTTCGGCGACCGCGCGTGCCAAGACGCCGGTGGTAGTCGTCAGGCCGTCGCGGTAGCTGCGGATGGCGGCCAGCAGCATGAGGCCCAGGGCCCGCACGAATCCCGCAGGCAGGGTTGCGGCGATCGGAGCGATCATGCTTTCCGCTTCGTCGAGGGCCCCGGCCCGGAATAGGTACTCCGAACAGCGCATTCGCCTAATTTCGGTATCGCCGCCGAGGCGTAATGCCAGGGTGACCAGTTCGGCCCCGACGCTGTATGCACCGCGCGCGGCGGCGGTTTCGGCCGCGGTGTCCAGGGCGGTGTGGGTGTCGGGATCGCCGTGCGGGGTGGCCAGGGCGAGATGGCGGGCGCGGAGTTCGGGTTGGTCGACGGCGTCGGCCAGACTGCGGTGCGCCCGTCGGTAGGTGGCGGGGTCGGCGGTGGTGGTGAGCCCGGAGGCGATCAGGGGGTGTGTAAAGCGGATGTGGTGGCCGACGAAGTTCAGGATCCCGCGTGCTTCAAGGGGCTGGAGGATTTCGACGAGGTGTCCGCGGCCGTGCCCGGTGGCGGTGGCGATCAGATCGACTGTGGGGTCGACGGCGGCGGCGATGGTGACCGCTGCCAGGGCCGTGGTGGGGTCGAGGTGGCCGATGCGATCCCGGACGAGCCCCGCCAGGGTCGGCGGTAGTGCCGCCAGTTCACCGCTCGGACTGTCGGTCAGTGCGCGGGCCAATTCCAGTGCGTAGAAGGGATTTCCGCCGGAGAGGGTGTGGATGCGCACCATGGTGGGCCGCGGTGGTGACATACCCAGGTGGTCGCGGATGAGTGCGTGCAGGGCGCCCAGGCTCATCGGGCCCACAGTCAGCCGAGTCAGGGCGCGCGGGTCGCGGGGATGTAGCCAGGAACGGTCCGGGCCGGAGGGGTCCTCGGTGCGGTAGGCGGCTAGGAGGCCGACGGGTCCGCTCAACCGGCGGATGGCGAATCCGAGGACCAGTCGGCTGGCCTCATCGAGCCATTGGGCGTCGTCGATTGCGATCAAAACTGGTTGCCGGCAGGCGAATTCGTCGAGGGCGGCCCGAACGGCAGTCGCTAGCAGCCGTTCATCGCCGCCGGGTCCCTCCAGGCCGGCGATCACCGCGTGCAGGGCCTGTTGGTGCAAGGGTGAGAGCCGATCGATGACGGTGGTGTCGATCCCGGTCAGTAGGTCGCCCACCGCGGCCAACGCTAACGACACCTCGGCGGGCGCCCCGGCGGTTTCCAACACGGTGAACCCCTCGGCCGCAGCGCGTTCGACAGCGGCTCGCCATAGGGTGGTCTTCCCGATCCCGGCCGGGCCTTCGAGGATCAGTGTTGCCGGTGCCTGGCGCGCCCGCTCCAACGCCGTTCGCACCGCAACGACCTCATCGCCGCGCCCCACCACTCCCCCGACCACGCACAGCATGATCGCAGGCAGAACCGGCCGGTGCAGCGCAAACTCGAGAGTGCGCACACGCCCGGGGCGCAACCGGTTGCGGGCTTTCCCGGTGGCCTCGGTGGGCAGGATCTGGCCGTCCATTCCCTGGCAAATACCAGGGAAATCCCTGTATCGGCGCTGATCGCCTCCTCCCTACCGTCGAGGCCAGGTACTCGCAATCTCACTTCAGAAGATCGGGTTCCTGGGCCGTTGGCACCGAGAGGGAGGGGAGCCGTCGATGGTTCGTTGCCCGCGGCCGCTGGGGAGGACATCGATGAGAGTGCCCGATCCGGCGTCTACGCGTGCGAGTCGGTGCTCCCCCAGTCCAGTAGACCAGGTTTGGCTAGAGAGGAAGTCTCGTGAACATCGCAACGGGCAGTATCGGCAGGGTAGGGCTGTTAGCTGTAGCTTTGGGCATCGGGGGCATGTTCGGCCACTGCGCCGTCGCTTCCGCCGATGATCAAGGTGGTACCAAAGCTACTCACACGAGCACCGCGCACGCCAGGTCTGCCCGCGTGGCAGCAGGCCCGGCCGGCTCAGCGAAGTCTGCTGCGCCGGCAACGCCGGTCAGAGCCACGGCGAATTCGGCACTCCAATCGGTCCCGGCACGGGGCGCCAAGCCTCTGGTGGTACCAACCACGCCGAGCGTGCCGAGCGACACAGTCACCGCGGCCGCACTGGCGGCTGCGAGGCGCGCGGACCAAACCGATGAGACGGCGACCGTCTTGACAGCGCCTGCCTCGGCAGCGACGGACCCAGTGCGCTTCTCCGATCACTTGACCACCGCCGACCTGTACGCCGGGAATTTCGCGGTGGTGTCGGTCGACCCAGAGGACGCCGTCTACGACACCCACGGCTACCTCACCAGCGGCACCCTTGAGGTTGCAACCGGTAGCCAACCCCACTACACCTACGCCCCGATCGGGACCACGCAGAACACCTACACCGGCACGGAGTCGATGGCGACCACCAGAGTGACGCAAACCTTCACGCTGAACGGCGGATACAACGTCGCGTTCTACCGCCCGGCCGACGACCCGATCGACCTGCCGCCGCTGGATGACGTGCGCACGTCGGGTCAGGTAGACGTTTGGCTGGTCCGCGCCGAGAACCTCGCCGACCCCGACCTGATCACGGCGGCGACCAAGATTGCGCCCGGTGCCACGATCTCGACAGGGGCGGTACCGTTGGCTTCCTTCGGTCAACTCTATGTGTTCAAGTCCGGGGGCGGTGACTTCCTGGCGGGACTGCCAGCTGCCGGAACCGTCACGCCCGGTGGCGGTTCGGGTGGCGGTTCGGGTGGCGGTTCTGGTGGCGGAGGAAACAGCCCGTCATTGTTGACCAGGGTCATCGACGGATTCACCGGTCAGCCAGACGCCAACAACAGCCAGTCAGAGGTCCAGTGGGAAGCCGCCACCAACCTCATCAGCGCAGTCCCACTGCTGAACATCCCAGTGGGTATCGCGAAATTCGCCGTCGACGGTTTGCAGCTCCTTATCGCGTTACTGAGCAACGACAATGCCGATGCGCAAGACGAGCTTCACGACATCGGCAACGATATGGGCAGCATCCTATTGTTCAGCAATACGACGAAGCTCGTCACCCTGCTTTCGTCCTAGGTCCACCACACCACGCCAACGAGGGGATGGCGAGCCGGTGGATTGGTGGCCGGGGAGCGGGCATAGGAAGGCGAAATGTATGCCCGCTCCCTTCGGCAATCACCCTCTGCCGACGCCCGCTGCGCTGTCTGGATGTGAGACCGAATAGGCTGCAGCGCAATGGAATATCAGCCTGCGGCGGCAGGTTGGCGTTGCGGCGCCGTGAGCATCGCAGCCAGCATGGCGACGATCTCGTCGAGACTGTCGGGGCCCGCTCCCCCGCTTTCGGCGCGACGCTCGCGGTCGGCCAGCAGCGCCCACATCGTGGTGGCGACGGCGGAGACCCTGCGGATGCGAGTGCCGCGATCGGATGCGGGAACCAGCTCGCGCATCGCCCCGGTGATGCGCGGCCATGCCGACTCGGCCGGACTCTGCGGTTCCCGGTTCAGCCGGATTCGCACCACCTCGAGGAACCGGGCGTAGTGCGTGGCCTCGAGGTTGCCGAACGGTTCGACGAGCACCCGCAGCAATGCGTGCGCGTCACGCATCTCCTCGGCGGACATGCCGTCGAGCATGGCCTGCCGCTCGGCCTCCATCGGGACCAGCCGCCGGGCCACCACCGCGTCGATGAGGTCCTGCCTGCTCCGGAAGTAATAGTTGACCGCTGAGTTGTTGCGCTGGCCGGCCGCGACGGCGATTTCGCGCAGCGGCACCTCGAAGCCGTGCTCGGCGATCAGCCGTTCAGCGGCGTCGAGCAGTACTTCCCGAGAACGGGCGCCGCGGTCCACGTTCAGCAGTCTAAATCAACGCTAGGCAGCTTTAAGCACATGTGCTTAAATTGACGCATGAACCAGATCCGCGAGATCGACCCCGGCACGCCGATGACGCGTTACGCGCGCGGTTGGCACTGCCTGGGCCTGGCAGACGATTTCCGCGACGGCAAGCCGCACGGCATCAAGGCCTTCGGCGGCAAGCTCGTGGTGTACGCCGACTCGCACGGCGACGTCCACGTCCTCGACGGCTATTGCCGGCATCTGGGTGCCGACCTGGCCATGGGCACGGTCAAGGGTGACAACCTCGCGTGTGCGTTCCACGACTGGCGCTGGAACGGCGCGACTGGACGCTGCGTCGAAATTCCCTATGCCAGAAGGGTTCCCAAGCTCGCCCGGACTCGCAAGTACCAGACCGTCGAAGTCAACGGTCAGCTGCTGATGTGGCATGACCCGGAGGGGTCGACGCCGCCGCCGGAACTCACCCCGCCGACGATCGACGGCTACGACGAGGGCCAGTGGTCGAAATGGGCATGGAACTCGATGGTCATCGAGGGGGCGCACTGCCGGGAGATCGTCGACAACAACGTCGACATGGCGCACTTCTTCTACATCCACTACGCCTACCCGACTTTCTTCAAGAACGTCTTCGAAGGTCACACCGCCAGCCAGTACATGGAATCCAAGGGTCGCCAGGACTTCACCGAGCATCCGGAGCGGTTGTGGGAGGGCACGAAACTGCGCTCAGAGGCGACCTATTTCGGCCCGTCATACATGATCAACTGGCTGCACAACGACCTCGGACCGGACTTCACCGTCGAGTCGGTGCTGATCAACTGCCACTACCCGATCGATCAGAACTCGTTCATGCTGCAGTTCGGGGTTTCGGTGCAGAACATGCCGGGGTTGTCAGATGAGAAGGCGGCCAAGCTCGCCCAGTCTTATTCGAAGATCTACGAGGTCGGCTTCCTGCAGGACGTGGAGATCTGGAAGCACAAGACGCGGATCGAGAACCCGCTGCTGTGCGAGGAGGACGGGGCGCTCTACCAGTACCGGCGGTGGTACGAACAGTTCTACGTCGACGCCGCCGATGTCACCTCGGACATGACCGACCGGTTCGAGCTCGAGGTCGACACCACCCACGCGTACGACGTGTGGCAGCGCGAGGTCGACGAGAACATGCAAAAGCGCGCTGCTGCAGCAACATCCAGTTAGCGCATTGGTTCAGGCCGCGGTGCGCGGCCGGCCCAACGGTAGATGGACGACGGTCGCCACCTGGGCGGGCAGTTCCTCGCTGCGCGCCAGCAACTCGGCGCTCTCCGGCAGTTCGCGCGGATTGAGCTGACCGTCGGCGATGCGCCGCAGCAGCTCATGGGCATGGGCCAGCTGGTGGCGCTTGCGGTATTGGCCGCCGGGCAGCTTGATGCCGGCCCACACCCCGTACTCCTCGCCACCTTCGACGGCGCTGCGGGCGCACGCGCGCTGCTGGGCCAGCGGGCACCGGCGTAGGCAGATCGTCCGCGCGCGGGTGGCCGACTGCTCATAGACGCGGGCCTTGGCCGCGCCGTCACTGGCGTCGTCGTCGGCGTAGCCGAACCACAGATCGGGGTCGACCGAGCATGGGCGAAAGTTCATCGGAGCCTCCTTGGCCGGATTCAATGACGAAAGCGTATATGCCCGCCATCGACCACGCAAGGGGAACGTAGAAAGAAACGTATAAAGCGATAGTGCTGTGTACGATCCGTATATGGCTGGAGCCCCACCGTGAGCCGAGAGGCGGCGGGCGCGGCCATCCGGACATTGCGCGAAGCCCGGGACTGGTCGCTGGCCGAACTCGCGGCGGCAACCGGGGTCAGCATCATGGGCCTGAGCTTCCTGGAGCGCGGGGCCCGAAAGCCGCACAAAGGCACAGTTCAGAAGGTTGAAAATGGCCTGGGGCTGCCGCCGGGAACGTACGCGCGCCTGCTCGTAGCCGACGATCCGGCCGCCGAAATCGCCCAGTATCTGACCGATTCGCCGACCGCACCCGCGCCGTCGCGGAGCACCACCGGCATCGTCGTCAGCCGCCACAGCGACGCCGATGTGCTCGAAGCCCACGCCGAAGCACACCTGGAATCGCTCAACTCGTTGATAGCCCGTCTGCCAGCGGAGACGTCAAACGAATATGAAACGTATATTCAGTCCGTGATCGAGCAATGTGTGAAGGCCGAGCTGCTGGCCGCCAACTCGTGGCGCGTCGCCGTCAATGCCGGCGCCGAATCCGTAGACCGCCTGATGAACCACCTCAAGTCGCTGGAGTCGATCCGCACTGGCTTGCTGGCCCGGATGCCGGGCAGCCTCAGCGCGCGCTTCGATCAGGCATGCACCCACTCCGACCTCCCCGAACCGGTCATTGCGACCCTGATCGGCGTCGACGTCGAGCAGCTGTGGGACATCCGCAATCGCGGCGCGATCCCACCAGGGGTGCTGCCGCGGGTGAGGGCGTTCGTCGAGGAGCAGCCGTGACCGCCGGCGAACTGGAGATCTTGAGCCGCGCCCACGCGTTGTTCGACGGCCAGCGGTCGTTCGCGGCGCTCGACGCCGCAACCGGTGTGCGATCGTCAGCAGCCGACGGGTTGCCCGCCGCCTACCACCGAGCGGCCGCCCTGCGTCGTGCTGAACTCGACGGCGCCCGCCGCGTGGACGACGACGTATCGGCGATCCTGGCCCGCGCCCAGCGCGATCACCACGAAGCCCAACAGCAGACCCGTGCCGTACTGGACGCCGCCCGCGCCGATGCCGCAGCCGCCTCCGACAGCCCCGTTGCCCAGCGAGAGCTGCTGCGGCGCAGGGCATCCCGGTTGCGTGCCCAACACGCCCATGTTCTCGCCGCCCGGCGCCGAGCCCGTCGACGGCTCGCCCTGCTGCGCGCGATGGGATATCGCACGCGTCGCAGGAGTGTGCCGGTGCCGAACTCTCGCGCAGCGCTCGCCGTGCGCGCCGCGCTGTCCAGGCTGGGCTGCCCGTATGTCTGGGGTGCCACCGGTCCGGACCGCTTCGACTGCTCGGGCCTGGTCAAGTGGGCTTACGCCCAGGCCGGGATTCGGCTGGATCGCACCACCTACGACCAGATCAATGACGGCGTGCCGGTGTCCCGCTCGCAGGTCCGACCCGGTGATCTGGTCTTTCCGCACACCGGGCATGTCCAGATGGCCATCGGCAACGGCATGGTGGTGGAGGCGCCGTACGCCGGCGCCAACGTCCAGATCAGCCGGATGGGGACTGCCGTCGCGATCCGCCGGCCCGTATAGGCCTGACTCGGCGGGTGAGTTGTTCGGCGAAATCTCGCTGAGTACCGTCGACCCATGGCAGAGCACGTCGGAGCGTCGGCCGACGCCCTCGCATCAGCTCGATCGTTGCTGGCCGCCCGCGACCGCGAGCTCGCCGAGGCCGATGCCGAACTGGCCGAGGCGGTGTCCAGTGCCCACGCCGCGGCAACCGAGGCGATCCGCAAGCTCGACGCCATCCACGCCGAGATCGAAGCGGCCGTCGCCCGCCAAGCCGTCAGCGCTCCGGTCGAGGGACGCGAGTTCGCGCGGTTCCTGCTCGCGAAGCAACGCGAGATCAGCAGCATCCTGACTGCCGCCCGTGCCGAGTCGGACACCAAAGTGATTGTGCTGCAGCGTCTTCTGGACCAGTACCGGGTACCGTCCACACCGGCCTGACGGGTGAATTGTCACCCGTATCCCGCCCCGATACAGTCGCCGGCATGAAAGGGCACCGGTGGCGAGTTACCAAGACCTGCTCGACGTGATAGCGCGCGTCGGCGCGCTCACCGGCGACAGCCGAGCCTGGCTGACCGGGCTGTCGGATGCGGACCTCGCGACGATCACCAGTCCGGTCAGCGTCGTGTCGCCGAGCGCAATCGACAACGTAGTGGCCAAGATTCGCGCCCAGCATCGACCGGTCTTCGATGCTCCGGCCGCCGACCAGGCCTCCGCCGCGGGTGAGGGCCACGCAGCAGAAGCCATTCGTTCGGCGGAAACATCGTTGGCACACCAGAATTCGGTGAGTGCGCAAGTTGACCTGCAGGTGATCACCGCGGTGCTCAATGCGCATGCCGCCCACTCCGCGGGGCGCGGCGCGCTCGATGCGCTGCAGAAGGACATCGAGGTAGCCGTGGCCACCCGCACCGATCTCGACACCCCGGCCGGGGCGCGGGCATTCCAGCGATATCTGATCGAAAAGCTGCGCGACATCAAGACCGTCGTGGAAACCGCGGGCCTCGACGCCACCTCGAAGGCCTCACTGGCTGCGGCGCTGGCATCGCTGTATGCGGGCGCCACCCCGCAGACCGCGTCCGAAGCCGATCCGAAGCCGCCCGAGCCGACAACGACTTCGTCCGCGCCGTCACAGCCGGGGGATATGCCGGCCGATATCGGCCCGGACCCGTTCGCCGACGCCCTGCTGCCCGACGACCTCATGGTCCCGCCGGGCGACCCCGCGGTCGCCGGCCAACCCCTCGCCGCACCGATGATCCCGCCGATGACGGGGATCCCCGCCATGGGTGGCGGGTCGGGCGGCGGCCTTCCGTCCGGGTCCGCTCCGATGCCGGCGGCGCTCGACAACCTCACCCCACCGCGGTTGCCGAGCGGCGACCTTTCCGACCTGCACGACGGGCCCTTGCCGGACGAGCAGCTCGACGAGGTCCCGATCGAGCCGGTGGATGGCGAAGACAAACCGGGGGAGGAGCCGGCTCCGGCCCTCGACGAGTCGACGGTCGTGAACCTGCCCGACGGCGAGACGGTTACCGCGCCGACACCGCAGCTGGCCGCCGCCATCACGGCCGCGGTGGCGGGGACGCCCATCGCCGAGGCCTTCCGACAGCAAGGCATCACGATTCCGGCTCCGGGCACTGCGGTGGCACATCCCGTCGACCCCGTGCGGGTGCTGCCCGGCGACATCGGCATGCTCACCGACCGGCATGCGCTCGCATTGGGCAACGGGAAAGTCGTTTTCAACAATCAGATCCAACCCATCGCCAGCGTCACCGGCCCGAGCTTCCTAGGGTGGGAGCATCCGCCGGAACCGGATGACAAGACGAAGACCCCACGGCCTGATCCACAAGAACAGTCCGACCAACCGGCTCCGACCCGGCCGGCGGTCACAGCCGGCCCGCCGGCGATAGGAGAGTGACATGGCAGAGCGCATCCACGTGGTGCCCGACGAGCTGCGCCGCGCGGCACGTGACCACCAGGACACCGCCGAGCAGCTGAGCACGGTGCCGTCCCGCCACGCCGACATTCTGGCCAGCCTCGATTCGCTCGGGCCGATCTTCGGTGAGCTACGCGACGCCGGCCGCGAACTGCTGGACCAGCGCCGGGCGTGTTATGAGCAGCAGGCGGCCGCGCACGCCGAACTCGCCACGAACCTGCGCCATGCCGCCGATGTGTGGGAACACCAGGACACCGCCGCCGCCGCCGAGCTCGGTCGCATCGCAGAGGACGGTCCATGACCGAACCCGAACCCGAGTTCGACGCGACGCACCCCAGTGGCCACATCCTGTTCAGGTCCTGCCGGGGTGGCTATCTGCACAGCGTGGCCCTGGCCGAGCCTGCGATGGACGCCGAAGCGCACACGCTGGCGCAGGCCATCCTGCTGACGGCGGATGTGTCGCATCTGAAGGCGCTGATGGGAGTCCGCGCCGAAATTCTGGCGGCCGGCCACACTCCTTCGGACGAGGTGGCAGGCAGCCGCGATCTCAAACTCGCCACCGAGGCGCTGGTGCAGCATCAGCTGCGGCCGGAAGAGTTCTGACCCGTTTCAGCGATCGCTGTCGGCGGAGATGATCTCCGGCGGCGCAACGGGATTGGGGCCGAACAGCTCCCGCGCCCGCTGCAGCAGGGCACGCACCTCGTCGAGTTGCTGCTGCAGCAGCGAATCACCCATGGGGGGTACGTTATCCGCCCTCACCGGCGGGCACAATTCACCCGCGAACGCGCGGGATTTCGGCGTTGATGCTGTCCAGCACGTCGGTGTACCGGCCGGCTTCGCGATGCTGGCCGGGCTTGCCGCTGCTGATCAGCCCGACCGACAGCTGCCGCTCCGGATCGGTCCAGACCGCGATGTTGGTCAGACCGGTGTGGCCGAAAGCGGCAGGCGCGTTGCGTCCGAACGGCCCGAACCGGGTGGAGCCCAGCATGTAGCCGGTACCCCATCGAATCGGCGCGAGGCCGGTCGCAAGGTCCGGTCGTAGCCGCCGGGCCTGCGCCGTCGCCGCCCGTAAGGTTTCCGCCCGCATGACCCGGACACCGTCGAGTTCACCGCCGCGGCGCAGAATTTCAGCGAAGCGGGACAATTCGTCGGCGTTGGAGACGGTGCTGGAGGACGGGATGACACCGGTCAGGAACAGCGGGGTGTTGGAGAACGGGATGATCTGCGCCGGCGTGCCCCCGACAGCGGTGCGAAACGCCTTGGCGATCGGCGCCGGAAGCGGCTTGCCTGTCACGTGGCTCGGTGCCACGAGAGGAACGTCCCGTTCGGCCACACCGTAATTGGTCCACCGGAAACCCAGCGGGTCCAGAATCTCCTCGGCGAGGATGTTACGAATATTGCGCCCCGTCGCAGCGGAGACGATCTCGCGGACCAGCGGTCCCCAGGTCAGGCCGTGGTAGATGTGAATCAGTCCGGGTCGGTGGATGGGTTTGAGCTCGCCCAGTTTCTCTCGGGCGTAATCGCTTTCGTTCATCCGCTTGAGGTTCGGTCGCGGGCCGGTGGCGAAGGGCACCCCGGCGCTGTGGGTGATCACATGCCGGATGGTGGTGCGATCCTTGCCGTGGCTGGTGTAGTTCGGCAGGTACTCGCAAACCCGGTCGTCAAGGGAGAACGCGCCCCGCTCGACGAGCATGTGCACCACCGTCGTGCTGATCGCCTTAGCGGCGGAGTACACACAGAACGGAGTCTCGACAGTGACCGGCACGCGCTCGGCGTCCGGCGGGTCGTCGGGGCCGTTGCCCCAGCCGTGGCCGATCGCGCGGTTGAGCACAACTTTTCCGTTGTGGCGCAGGCACAGCTGAATGGCGGGATGCATGCCGGCCGCATACCAGTGCCGCACCGAGCGCCAGATCCGGTCCACGCTCGCGGCCGAGATGTCAACGTGGTCCTCGGCGCCGATATCGGTGACGGCGTCGAGGTCGGCCGGAACGCGGATGCGTCCTTCGCGGACGGGGGAGGGGCTCACCCCTGCTGCCTGCGCAGGGTGGCGGCCAGGTGGTGGGTGAGCGCAACGCCGACGGCGGCCATCCGCACGCTGTAGACCAGCTTGTCGCCGGTGATCCGGAAGGAACGGCTCAGGGCGGTAACACTTTTGGCTGATGCGGTCAGACCGATCGACGTCGAGTCGACTTGGATGACCAGACCCTCGTCATCGACCGACAGCGTGCCCTCGTCGATCTCGGTGACTCCGGTGGGGTGCGCGACGACCAGTTCGATCCGGCCCGGTGACGGAACGCGGAGATATCCGGTCTCGGCGTGCAGGGGACGGCCGTCATCGCCGGCGCGGGTTCGTTGCGCGTACGTCAGGAAGGGCTTGCCGACATGCCCTATCACGATTTCCTCGAGGTAGGCGAATGTCTCGATGGTCGGATACTCGCCGGTGCCGTCTCCGGTCCAGGTGCCCAGCAGGGGTGCCAGGACCGCGACGTCGGGATGAAGCTCGGGCACGACGCCCACCCTACGGCTCGCGATCTACATCGGGCCGACGAGTTCGACCCAGTTGCCGTCCGGATCGGCGACGAACATCCAGCCCATCCCGGGGACCGCCTTGAACTCGGCGAGCTCCTGCGCGATTTCGTATCCGGCGGCCTTCACCTGCTCGGCGGCCTTCGTGGTGTTGGCCACCACCAGGGTGTAATAACGGATGCCGGCCGCAGCCGGCCCGCCACCGGGGGTCGCGGGTGCGGCCGGCGGCTCGTCGAGGGTGATCAGCTTGAGCACGTTGTCACCGACCGCATAACGCTTCATGGTGCCGCCGGGGAAGTCCAGATCGCCGGTGAAGGGAAGTCCGAGGAAGTTCTCGTAGAACTCGACCATCGGACCCAGGTTGGTGGTGACCAAACCGACTTCGATGGTCTTGGCGAGCAGATCGATGGCCATGATGTTCCTCTGCGCTGAGTTTGCGTTGACGTCGGAAGAATAAGCGGTGCCCGGCGCAGCGGTCAGGGCTTGGTCCCGATCGTGATCAGGTCGAATACCGCCTTGGTCCACAACGGCCGGTGCACGCGGTGCTGGTCGCTGATCGTGAAGCCGGCATCGGTGAACAGGGTCCGCATCTCCTGCGCCGACGGGTTGTGCGCGGCACTGGCCGGGGAGTTCGTCAGCTGCCCCACCAGGGGGAGTCGCGGCGGGCTGATCGTTGCGACCGCCGCCAGGCCGCCGGGCCTCAGCACCCGGTGGAATTCGCGCATCGCCGCCGGCTGGTCGAAAAAGTGGAAGGCCGAGGTCGAGACGACAGCGTCGAGCTCGCCGTCGTCGAAGGGCAATTGCTCGGCCGGGCCCTTGCGCCACTGCACGTGCGGGGCACGCGAACGCGCCTGTTTGAGCATGCCGTCGGACATGTCGACCCCGTACACCTCGTCGGGATGCAGCTCGGCCTCGATGCGAGCAGCGAGAATGCCTGTGCCGCAGGCGATATCAGCGATGCGACGGGCGCCGTGGGCGCGCAGCTCGTCGATCACCTCGTCTTGAGCCGGTCGGTAGACCCATTGCTGCAGACCGGGATGATCGTAGAGGGGCGCCGCGACGGACCAGAATCGTGTCACCAGGTCGTTGAGATTGCGACCACGTGTCGCCATGACTGCCCGCCTTCGCTAGAACCGATGGAACCAGTCTAGGAAGCGACGCGGGAACTACTTCGCCAGCGGGGCCAACTGCAAATGGGTGTGCGGGCCGCGGGCGAGTGCGGCAACGGCCGACACGATGTTGCCCGCAGTGGTCAGCAACGCTTCTGGATCGCAGACCCGCAGCACTCGCGCGACTTCGGCCCCGGGGACGACCACCCAGTCGATACCGCGGCGTGAGCACCGGACGTTGAGCGTGTGCAGTGCCGAGAACCCGTCGGTTCCGAAGAACGTCAGTCGGGACAGGTCCAACACGAGCTGCTGGTATGCGGTCGAGTGCTCCTCCACGTAGCCGAGGAGGTCGCCGGAGTTCGACGCGTCGACCTCGCCGACCGCGGTGACGAGGACGGTGGTCGCGCTCAGTTCCCGGGCCCGGAACACGCCACGGTCGGTGCGGTCGCGGCCCAGGCGCGTGACCGCCAAGGGTGGCGCGGTGGTGGCTAAAGACATGGCGCCTCCTCCATGGGTACTCCGCAATGCCGAATTCGCTCGCCGAAGCTCTCCGTCTCGAAGCTTCGCTGCGAGAGTTCTGGGGCCCTCGCGCGGTAGCGTCTCCGGGCGGCTGTGAACTCAACCTGGAGGGAAATGTACTACGGAATCAGTTGCGTGGCTACAAATTGTTTTGGATAGCTATAACACCACTTCAGCGGCGATTCGCGTGTCCCGAAATTGGGACGCGAGCGTGCACATTTGGCAAATATTGACGCGTACTGCGAACGATTCCGTAGGTTAGCTAGCCGAAATGCGGACTGCCCTTTGCGGGTGGTGACTGCGACACCGGTCGGTCGCCTTTTCGAGGAGCTGGGTCGACCTGCCACAGCGGATTCCGCGCGGTCGACGAACTCTCCGCGCGTCCGGGTACAGCGCGCAACGGCGCCGCCGGACGCCACGTCGCAGCCGTCGCACAGTATCTTCGGTGGCAGGACTATGAGCACCCCGTACATACCGCAAACTCCAGCGGGAACACCGACCTGCTACCGCCATCCCGACCGCCCGACGTACGTGCAGTGCACTCGATGTGGTCGGCCGGTGTGTCCGGACTGCATGCGCAGCGCCGCCGTCGGCCAACAATGTGTCGACTGCGTGGCCGCCGCCGCCCAGGATGTGCGCCCGGCACGCACCGGAGCCGGCGGCATCCGGCGCGTGGGGGTGCCGGTGGTCACCTACGCGCTGATCGCGGTCAACGTGGTGATGTTCGTGCTGCAGATGACCTCCAAGGACCTCCAGCGCGAGCTCGTGCTGTGGGCCCCCGGAGTGGCGGGAGGCGAGTACTTCCGCCTGATCACGTCGGCGTTCATGCACTACGGCACCATGCACCTGCTGTTCAACATGTGGGCGTTGTACGTGATCGGACCGCCGCTCGAGGCGTGGCTGGGCCGATTGAGATTTGGGGCCCTCTACGGGCTCAGCGCGCTGGGCGGTTCGGTGCTGGTGTACCTGCTGGCCCCGATCGGTGCGGCCACCGCGGGTGCATCGGGCGCGGTCTTCGGGCTGTTCGGGGCCACATTCGTGGTCGCGAAGCGGCTGAACCTCGACGTGCGGTGGGTGGTCCTGCTGATCGCGATCAACCTCGTGCTCACGTTCACCGTCCCGTCGATCAGTTGGCAGGGTCACGTCGGCGGTCTGATCACCGGGGCGTTGATCGCCGCGGTCTACGCCTACGCCCCGCGGGAGCGCCGCAACCTGGTGCAGGGCGGGGTTTCTGCCGCTGTGCTGGTGGTCTTCGCCGCGCTGATCTACTGGCGCTCGGCTCAGTTGATCGCTCAGTACGGCGCGTTGATCACTGGCTAGCCGGTCTGTCCGCTCGAGCCGACCGTTGATGAGCCGGAAGGTACGTTGCCGAAGGCGAACGCAACGCGGGCAGGAGGGTGCCGGGACGGCTAGAGCCGCGTCAGCCAGAACGGGTAGGTGAAGGTGCCGCCCGGCGCGCCGTCGCAGCCGGCGTCGAACGTGGACTGCAGCTGGCCCGCCAGCGTCTTGGCGTCCCATGTGTAGACGTCGTGGGTCGGGATGACCGGGCCGTAATAGATGTCGCCGCAGCGCAATCCGTCCGGGACATCGACGGTCATCGTGTACTGCCCGTTCACCAGCCGGGCGATGCCGTAGAAGCCGTAGGCTTTGGCGATCGGCATGGGGTTGGCCGAGACGTAGACGCAGTCCGGAGAGAACGTGATCGCCGGAGGGCAGGGGTTTGCGGCCCAGGCCCAGGTGTGGAAGTCACGCCGGTCCGGGATGATGAAGTTGTAGTTGCCCGGCCACAGCTCCGCGGAGGCGGGCGGAGCCAATGTCACCGCTGCCGCCGTGAGCGCAACGCCTATCGCCAACGTCCGCATCGCTGCGCTCCCTTCGTAGGTGGTCCGCCCAAAATCTAAGCGGTGTGGTCACGTGAATTGAGTGGATTCTGCAATGTCACTCCGGTGACCAGCAGTACGTCCAAGGTGCGCGGGCCATGCACGCCTTCGACGCGGCTGAGCTCGATGTCGCTGGTGGCACTCGGTCCGGAGATGAACGTCAGCGGACGGCCCGGGTCCAGCGCGGCGAATGCCTGGGGGACGGTGTCGACGATCTGGTCGGTGAACACGACGCAAATGTGGTGATCGGGAACCAGGGTCAGCGCCCGCCGGCCCTGCGTCGGCCCGGCGTCGAGGACGATCGTGCCGGTGATCGCGATGCCCAGGGCGCATCCGGTGACCACGGCATCGGTGGAGTCGAGTTCTGCTACCGCCAACGGCTTTTCGGGATGGTCGACGACGGCGTCGTTGCCGGCCACCCACTCGGTGGGCAATCCTGCCGGGATCGCCAGACGGGCGCCCGGACCGGTCACTGCGGCGACGGTGGCCGCGATCGCGTCGGCGTCGACGCGCAGTACCCGGGCCTGGTATTCGGCCACGGTCCGCGCGAAGCGATCGGCGTCACCCGGCCCGGATGACGGCGTCCGTTCGTAGTCGCGCGGCACCTGCACGGGCTCGGGCGGGGCCGCGGCCAGGGCTCCGCGGATCCGGTCGAGGACGATGCGGCGTGTCTCGTTCATTGGGACGCCTTGTCGTGGGTACGGGCCCACCATTGGCGGAAGGTCTCCGCCGGCGGTGCGGGGACGTCGCGACTGGTGGTCCACCGCGATCCGGGCCAGGGCAGGGCGGTGATCCGGTGATCGGCGCCAGCCACCAACCGTCCGGCGCCCAGCAGCTTCTCGGCCGCGGCAAAGCGCTTCGGCGAGCCCATCGCCCACGCGGCGGCCCTCATCACCAGGTCCTGAACCGGGGCGCGGTGTTCGTCGACTTGAGCGGCCCGCAGATGCACGAGGATCGACGGGATGTCGATGCGGACCGGGCAGGCGTCGAAACACGCCCCGCACAACGACGACGCGTAGGGCAGCGACGCGTTGGGGTCGTCGTGGCCCTGCGTGCCGGTCAGTTGCGGGCTGAGGATTGCACCGATCGGGCCGGGATAGATCGAACCGTAGGCGTGCCCGCCGGTGCGCTCGTACACCGGGCAGACGTTGAGGCAGGCGCTGCAGCGGATGCAATGCAGTGCGGGCCGGCCCACCTCGTCGCCGAGCACCGCGGTGCGGCCGTTGTCCAGCAGCACCAGATGGAACTGCTGCGGCCCGTCGCCGGCATGCACCCCGGTCCACATCGAGGTATACGGGTTCATCCGCTCGGCTGTCGACGAGCGTGGCAGCAGCTGCATGAACACTTCGAGATCGGTGAACCGCGGCACCACCTTCTCGATGCCCATCACCGTGATCAGCGTCTTCGGCAGGGTGATGCACATCCGGCCGTTGCCCTCGGATTCGACGACGGCCAGCGTCCCGGTCTCGGCGACGCCGAAGTTGGCACCGCTCACGGCGACCTTGGCGGACAGGAACTTTCGGCGCAGGTGTGCCCGGGCCGCCATCGCCAGGACGCGTGGCTCGTCGGTCAGATCGCCGGCATCGGGCATCTCCCGGGCGAAGATCTCCCGGATCTCGGCACGGTTGCGGTGGATGGCCGGAACCAGAATGTGGCTGGGTGTGTCGTGGCCGAGTTGGACGATCAGCTCGGCGAGGTCGGTCTCGATCGCTGCGATGCCCGCCGCCTCCAGGTGCTCGTTGAGGCCGATCTCCTGGGTGGCCATCGACTTGACCTTGACCACCTCATCGGCGCCGGCGGCGCGGATCAGGCCGGTCACGATCCGGTTGGCCTCGTCTGCGTCGCGCGCCCAGTGCACCACACCGCCGCGGGCCACCACATTGGCTTCGAGTTGCTCGAGCAACTCGGGCAGCCGGGCCATCACATCGTGTTTGAGCGCACTGCCCGCGGCGCGCAGCTGCTCCCAGTCCGCGCATTCGGCCACGGCAGCAAGCCGTTTCGTGCGGATCGTGCGGGTGGCACGGCCGACATTGCGGCGCATCTGGGTGTTGGCCAGCTCGTGGCGTGCCGCCTCTGGAAACGGTTGGGTGCCGCGTAGATTGCCGGTGCCGGGCACGCCGAGGAAGGTGCTCATCAGCGCGCCTCGGTGGATGCCAGGATTTCGGCAAGGTGCACGGTCCGCACCGCCGAGCGCATGCGGCTCAGCCCGCCACCGATGTGCATGAGGCACGAACTGTCGCCGGCCGTGCAGACTTCGGCCTGCGAGGTGATCACCGACGACATCTTGTCGGCCAGCATCGCGGTGGAGGTGTCGGCGTTCTTGATGGCGAAGGTGCCGCCGAAACCGCAGCAGGTCTCCGCGTCGGCAAGCTCCACCAACGTCAGCCCCCGCACGTGCCGAAGCAGGTGCAACGGCTTGTCGCCGACGCGCAGCAGCCGCAGCGAATGGCATGTGGGGTGGTAGGTGACCCGGTGCGGATAGTAGGCGCCCACGTCACTGAGCCCGAGGACGTCCACGAGTAACTCGGACAGTTCGTAGGTGCGTGCCGCGACCGATTCGGCGCGCTGAGCCAGCGCCGTGTCACCGGCACGGCGGGCCACCATCGCGTGCTGGTGGCGCACCGAGCCGACGCACGATCCCGACGGCGCCACCACCACGTCACAGCCACTGCCCTCGAACGCCTCGACATGGTGGCGAACCAGGGCGGTCGCCTGTCCGAGATAGCCGGTGTTGATGTGCATCTGGCCGCAGCAGGTCTGGTCCGCCGGGAAGACCACCTGATGTCCGAGCCGCTCGAGCAGCTCGACGGTGGCGATCGCGGCCCGGGGGAACATCGCGTCGGCCAGACAGGTCGCGAACAGGGCAATGCGCATCGGTTCCACCGTACGTCGGGACGGCGTCCCGGCCGCTACCATTGGCGCCACGTCGCCGGGGACCGACGCCGGGCGGACCGATCAGGGGGACTTGCTGGGTGAGCACGGCGACCAAGGCCCGCACCGGGATCGTCATCGGTGCGTTGGGCGTGGTGTTCGGCGATATCGGCACCAGCCCGATCTACACCGTGCAGACGCTGTTCAACCCGGGTGACCCGCATCCCGTTCCGATCACCCGCGCGAACGTCTACGGCGTGGTGTCACTGATCTTCTGGTCGGTGATGATCATCGTCACGCTGACCTACGTCACCCTGGTCATGCGCGCCGACAACGACGGCGAGGGCGGCGTGATGGCGCTGATCACGCTGGTGCGCAGACTGGGACGGCGGTCCAGTCCACGCGTGATCAGCGCCTTATCTGCACTCGGGATCCTCGGCGCTGCACTGTTTTTCGGCGACAGCATGATCACCCCGGCCATCTCGGTGCTCTCCGCGGTGGAGGGCCTGAAGGTCGTCGACCCCTCGCTGTCGGAGTTGGTGGTGCCGATCACCGCCGTCATCATCGTCGGCTTGTTCGCGGTGCAACGGCGTGGCACCGCGGCGGTGGGCCGCTTTTTCGGCCCGGTCATGATCGTCTGGTTCCTGGTGATCGGCGCGTGCGGGATACGTGGCATCCTCGGTCATCCGCAGATCCTCAAGGCACTGTCTCCGACCTACGCGCTGGAGTTCATCTTCGGGCACTTCCACATCGCCTTCTTCGCCCTTGCCGCGGTCGTGCTGTCGGTGACCGGCGCCGAGGCGCTCTACGCCGACATGGGCCACTTCGGCCGCAAGGCGATCACCTGGGGCTGGCTGGGTCTGGTGCTCCCGGCGCTGGTGCTCAACTACCTCGGCCAGGGCGCGCTGCTACTGGGCCAGCAGAGCGTGGTCAACGCGCCGTTCTTCCTGCTGGTGCCCAGCGGCTGGGAACTTCCGATGGCGATCCTGGCCACCGCGGCGACGGTGATCGCGTCCCAGGCGGTGATCACCGGGGCGTACTCGGTGGCCTCGCAGGCCGCACAGCTTGGGTATCTGCCGCGGCTGCGGATCGCACACACCTCGGCGTCGTCCATCGGCCAGATCTATGTGCCCTGGATCAACGGCATGCTGATGGTGGCGGTGCTGATCCTGGTGTTCGCGTTCCGCAGTTCCGCGGCGCTGGGGTACGCCTACGGGATGGCGGTCACCGGCACGATCACCATCACCACCCTGCTGTTCCTCTACATCGCGCACACCCGCTGGCGGTGGCCGCTGTGGATGGTGATCATCGGCGGCGGAGCGCTGCTGACGGTGGACCTGATGTTCCTGGCCGCCAACCTGACCAAGCTCGTCCACGGCGCGTGGCTACCGCTGCTGATCGGCCTGGTGACGTTTACGGTGCTGATCACCTGGCAGCGCGGGAGCGCGGTCGTGGTGAGTGCGCGGGATAAGGCAGAAGGACCGTTGCAGCCGTTCATCGAGGAGATCAACGGCCACACACCGCCCTACCCGCGGATCCCGGGGACCGCGGTGTTTCTCAATCGTGAGAGCGAGACGGCGCCGTTGTCGATGCGGGCCAACGTCGACCACAACCACGTCGTGCCGGAACGGGTGATCATCCTGTCGGTCGTCGTTCCGCCCTCGCCCAGGGTGCCCGACAACCAGCGGATCACCGTCGACGACCTCGGTAACCCTGACGACGGAATCTACTATGTGGCTGCACAATTCGGCTACATGGAACGACCCGACGTGCCCGCCGCACTGCGGCTGGTCGATCCGGCCGACGTGGGCGGTGAGATCGACCTCGACAACACCTCGTACTTCCTGTCCAAGATCGAACTGGTGCCCGGCGACCAGCCGACGATGGCGCCGTGGCGGAAGCGGATCTTCATCGCCACGTCGTTCATGGCCGCCGATTCCGCAGGGTACTTCGGGCTACCGGCCAGCCAGACGATTCTGATCGGATCACGAATTCAGGTTTAGCTCCGCGCGTCCGGCAGTCGTCGTTACGGTGTGGCCATGACCGACTCCACGACGGTGGCGATCGTCGGCGGCGGCCCCGCCGGCATGGTGCTCGGATTGTTGTTGGCCAGGGCCGGTATCGAGGTCACCGTGCTGGAGAAGCACGCCGACTTCCTCCGGGATTTCCGCGGCGACACAGTGCATCCCACGACGCTGCGGTTGCTCGACGAGCTGGGGTTGGGGGAGCGGTTCGCCGCGCTGCCGCAGAGCAAGGTCGATCATGCCGAATTCACCGCGGGTGGTACGTCGCTGACGATGGTGGACTTCCGCCGGTTGCGGCAACCGCACCCCTACATCGCGATGGTGCCGCAGTGGGATCTGCTCAATCTGCTGGCCGAGGCCGGGCAGGCCGAGCCGACCTACACACTGCGGTTGCGCCATGAGGTGACCGGTCTGCTTCGCAGCGGCGCACGGATAACCGGGGTGACCTACACGTCGCCGGACGGCGACGGTGAATTGCTGGCCGATCTGACGGTGGCCTGCGACGGGCGGACGTCGATTGTCCGACAGAACGCCGGTCTGACTGCGCGAGATTTCCCGGTGCCGTTCGACGTGTGGTGGTTCCGGCTGCCGCGGGACAGCTCCGCGGAATACACCCTGATTCCGCGGATCGCGCCCGGGCGCATGCTGATCATGATTCCCCGGGAGGGCTACTTCCAGCTCGCCTACCTCATTCCGAAGGGTAGTGATCCGGAGCTGAGAGCCCGCGGCCTTGGCGCCCTGAAAGCCGAACTCGCCGAACTGATTCCAGAGGCCAACACCGACAGTCTGACGTCGCTGGACGAGGTGAAATTCCTTGACGTGAAGCTCAACCGGTTGAGCCGCTGGCATACCGACGGGCTGCTGTGCCTCGGCGACGCGGCGCACGCGATGTCGCCGGTCGGTGGAGTCGGCATCAACATGGCCATTCAGGACGCGGTCGGCGCGGCGACACTGCTGGCCGGCCCGCTGCGCCGCGGTGTGGTCACCGACCGCGACCTGGCCGCGGTGCGCCGCCGACGACTGCCGCCCGCTGCGGTCACGCAGGCGGTGCAGCGGGTGCTGCACCGCGGGCTGGTCGGACCGATCCTGGACGGGAAGAGCGCCGATCCGCCGGCGGCCCTGATCGCGTTGATCCGGCGGTTGCCGGGGCTCGCGGCGATCCCGGCCTACCTGGTCGGTGTCGGGGTGCGGCCCGAGCACGCACCGGATTTCGCCCGCCGCTAGGGCGGCGGCGCCGAGCGTGCCATTTCGTACGCGCCACGCCGTCCGCGGCGTATCCAGGTGCACATTCGCGGCCTGATCACCACAGCCGCGTCTCCAGGAGCTCCACCACGCCGAGATCCTCGATGGCCGTCGTCGTCAGAACCATTGCTGCCCGGGCGATTTCGATCGGCTGCCATTGTGAACCCACCGCTGCGGTCGACACCGCGGCGATCCACGAATACAGCGAGAACAAGCGGTACTGCTCGAGGGCGGTGCGCTCGTCGAGGGCAACCCCGTTCGCCGCCAGCCCGGCACGGTAGCCGGCCAGCAGCGCGTGCTGTTCGGATCGGCGGACGTCGGTGGGTAGCGAATTGCACAGGAAGTACGCGACGTCGCGCATACCCGGCCCGCGGCCGACGACCGCCCAGTCGTAGAAGCCGGTGCGCCCGTTGTCGACGAACAGGTTCCCGCTGTGGGTGTCGCCGTGGATCAGAGTGAGCGCACCTTCGCCGAACAGGCCGATGATGTCGCCCGATCGCTCGATGTACAACTGCGCCAGGCGACGAAACTCCGGACCCATCTCCGCCCCGAACTGGTCGAGCGCCAGCCGGATGAAGTGGGTCCGCCGGGCAGCGGTCTTGGGATCGTCAGGCTTGCGTCGCATACCTTCTGGCGTTGCAAGCCAGGGGATTTCGCGACCCAGATAGGTCGAGTGCAGGACGGCGAGCTCAGCGACGGCCGATCGGGCGACATCGAGTATGTCGTCGTCCTGGGGGGTGGGGAACCCGCAACCCGAGGCGACCAGGTCTTCGAGGACCATGACGAACGAGCCGTCGGCCTCGTCCGCGGTGGAATACCAGACCCGCGGAATGCGCACCGGCAGTTCGGCTCCCAGCTTCGCGTACAGCCGGGCCTCCGCAACCCCCAGACCCACCTGCCGCAGGAAGGCCTGCTGCTCTGGGGTGAACGGCTGCAACTTGACGAACAGCGTCTCGGGCAGCGAATCGCTGGTCAGTCGGACGCGGGCGCGACCGGTGGTGCCGGAGTGTGCGTCGAGCACCTCGATGCCGGTCACGTTTTCGCCAAGGACGTCGCTGAACCAGGAGGGCGTCAGTTCATCGACCGAGGCCGGGATGTTCGGGCTCATCCGAAGAAAGCTAGCACCAATCGGACAATATCAAGTTATTGTCCGATTTGTGGCACGAGGGCACGCAGCAGGTACTGCTCGACGAACCGGCCCTTGGCATCTGCGGGCCGGTGCCGCCACGCGGGCGCGACCAAAAACAGCGCCGCCGTGTGCAGCCACCGGGCGGTCTCGCGTGGGTCAAGGTCGGCGTGCAGCTGGCCGTCGGCCTGCCATCGGTCGAACAGCGGGCGGTAGTGCCGCAGGATCACATCCACGATCTGCTCGGATCCGATTTCGAGTGCGGTTCTCAGCGCAGTGCTCTCGCCCGACATCAGTGCTTTGTTCAGTCGATCGCCGCCCACCGATTGCACGGGTGCCATCAGCAGTTCCCGAATCGATTCCGCGGCGTCGTCGGGATGTCGCAGCGACGCGACATTGTCGGCCAGCGCGTTGTCGATCCGCAGCAGCAGCAGTCCGAGCAGAAGGTCGTCGCGCGACGGGAAGTAGCGATACACCGTCGAGCGGACCACACCGGCTTCCGCGGCGACTTCGGCCATCCGGATCTGGGTGTTGCCGCGGCGCACGATGCACCGGCTGGTGGCCTCGAGCAGGCGCTGGCGCGCCTCGTCGCCGTCCAGCTGCGCACGCTCGGCACCCCAGCGACGACTCACTGTTCCCATTCGGCAGATCGTACGACGGGGCGCAAGGAAGGTAACCGTGGCAATCAAAGACATCGGGCCGCTGTTCGGGGCCGACGAAGGTCTCAATCATCAGATCGTCGACACCTTCGCGACCCTCTCGCAGGCCGACCTGGCGTGGACGGAGAAGATCTGGGCGTCGATCGCGCGCATTGATGGTTCGCTCCAACTGGACTTCGGGCTCGGCAAATATCAGAATCGCGGGATCATCGACGGCTTCGCCGGCATCTCCCGCGGGCGCGAGCAGTGGACGGTGCGGGGGAGTCGCGAGCTGGGCTCGGCGCCGGAGGCAAACAATGTCGGCCCGATTCAGCTCGAGGTCGTCGAACCGCTGCGCGCCATGCGCTTTCGGCTCGAACCCAATGACGTCCAGCGCATCTCGTTCGACGTGGTGCTCTCCGGGGTTACGCCCCCGTTCTTCGAGGAGCGCAATCTGGTGCGCAACCGGCGCACCGGCCGCGTCGACGTCGACGTGATTCGCTATCACCAGGGCGGCTGGGCCAGCGGCAGCGTCACCGTCGACGGTCGGACCCACGAGATCCGGCCCGACGAGTGGTTCGGTATGCGGGACCACTCCTGGGGTGTCCGCCAGGCCATCGGCTCGCCGCCGGACGACCTGATCCCTTCTCCCGCAGCGCCGGCCGGAACGCGGGGCGGCATGAAGTGGTCGCCGGCCTTCTTCCGCCGTCCGGACGGAAGCTATTACGAGACAGCAATTTTCGTTGTCGAGGGCCCGTGGGAGTACAGCTCGGCTTACCTCAACGACGCCGACGGTACCCAGACCCCGGTACGGCGTGTCACCCCGAAGATCGACTACGACACCACGACCCGCTTCGTCAAAGGCGGCGAGCTGGTGATGACGCTGGAGTCCGGCGAAGAACGCGTGATCGAGGTGGAGGCACTCGGCGAGTCGGGCTTCTTCCTCAAGACAGGTGGTTATGGGGCGTGGAAGGGTCACAAGCACGGTTCGTGGCGTGGGCCGCTGCACCTGGACGGTGAGTACATCGCGGATTGCTGGTCGCAGGAAAGCCTGCGCAGCCTCGGCCAGTTCCGGGACACCCCGATCCGGGTGCGCGACGGTGACGCCATCGGCTACGGAATCATGGAAAGCCTCATCGGTGGCGTGTGGCCCGAACTGGGGCTCACCGCCGAATCCGACTTCAAGGTGTCCTACAACTGATGAGCAACATGATCCCCGATCTGACCCCCCGGCTCACCTCGTGGCTGCGGACTTTCGCCGGCGACGACGTCCGCGTGGAGGGGCTGGACCGGGTGGACTTCGGGCACTCGGCCGAAATGCTGGTCTTCACGATCGCGACGGCAGGGGACCGCACCGATGTGGTGTTGCGGCTGCGGCCGGCCCCGCCGGCACTGCTGGAGCCCTACGACCTGCCGCGCCAGTTCCGGATTCTATCGGCGCTAGACGACACCGCCGTTCGGGCGCCAAAAGTGTTGTGGCTCGAGGAATCCGGAGATGTACTCGGCCGGCCCTTCCTCGTCATGGAGCGGGTGCCCGGTGACGTCTACGAGATGGAGGTACCCGACGGCCCGGACGTCACCGACCAAAGGATCCGGCGGATGTGCATCAGCATGGCCGAACAACTCGCCGCCGTGCACACCGTAGACCTGGTGGCCACCGGACTGGTCGAGCTCGGCGACGGTCGCGACCACCTCGACCGTGAGATCGCGCACTGGGCCGAGGAGATGCATCGGGTACAGCGCGCCCGATTACCTGCGTTGGAGCGGCTGCTCGCGGAGTTGCAGCACAGCAAGCCCGAACAGTACGAAGGCGTGACACTGGTCCACGGTGACGCCAAGCCGGGAAACTTCGCGTTCGTCGGCGACGAGGTCAGCGCTGTCTTCGATTGGGAGCTCACCTCTTTGGGTGACCCGCTGACCGATCTCGGGTGGATGGAGCTGCTGTGGATGCAGCCGGTCGGTCTCACCAGCCATCCCGCAGCGCTCAGTGTCGACGACTTCCTGGCGCACTACCAGGCAGCCAGCGGCATCACGCCACGCAACCGGCCCTGGTACCGGGCGCTGAACGCGTTCAAGATGGCGGTCATCTGCCTGATCGGCTCGGCGCTCTACGACAGTGGCGCCAGCGATGACGAGCGATTCCTGATGAACGCCCACGGCATTTCACTGCTGACGCAGCTCGGGCTGGCCGACCTGGGCGTCACCGACAAGATCGACGACGGACCGGTTCTACCGTCCCGCTAGTCAGCCACCCACCATGATCAGGCCGCCGTCGACTGGCAGCAGCTGACCGGTGATGAAGTGCGAACCCTTGCTCGCCAGGAAGACCAGTACGGGCCCGAGGTCACGGTCGGGATCGCCGAGCGCCCCGCCCAGTGGGATGCTGGCTTTGATCTGCTGATCGATGAACGGCGCCGCGTCGGGCCCGAGAAACTCGCGCAGCCGGTCGGCGCCGCGGGTCTGCATCGCCGGCGCCAGCGCATTCACGGTCACGTTGTCCGACGCCCAGGCCTTGGCGGCCGACCGGGTCCACGCCTGCACCGCACCCTTGGCTGCGGCGTACACCGCGGAGATCGGACTGCCCATCACCGCCTCGGCTGAGCCGAAATTGATGATGCGGCCGCCGGACTTGCGCATGACCGCGTACGCGGCCTGGTTGGTGAGGATCGTGGTCTTCACGTTGGCGTCGAACGCGAAGTCGATATCGGCGACGGTGATCTGCCCCGGAATGCCCTGGTACCAGAGTCCCGCCGCGTTGACCAGAACGTCCAAGCCGCCCATCGCCGCGACAGCCGCGTCGATCACCGCGCCCACCGAGTCGGTGTCCCTGGCGTCACACTGCAGCCAGGTTGCGTGCGATTCGTCGGTGGGCTCGGTCTGGTGATAGGTCGCGAAGACCTCTGCACCGGCCTCGGCCAGCGCCCGGACCGCGGCGGCGCCCAGCCCGGTGGCGGCGCCCGTGACCACCGCCCGCCGTCCCGTAAGCAGCTTGCTCATCGCGAGATCAAGGACGACCCGATGGCCGTGTGCCTTACCATGACGGTCACGGTAGGGCGCGGCACCTCGGGTGTCAACCGTCGGCTATTCGAAAAGCATTGTGCGAGTGGATCTGTGAGGACCAATGAAAGCAACGTTGGTAACCGGGCCCGGCCAGACCGAGGTGGTCGAGGTCGCCGATCCGACGGTCGGGCCGGCCGATGTCCTGGTGAAGATCAAGGCCTGCGGTATCTGTGGGTCGGACGCCCTTTACATCTCGATGGGCGGCCTGCCGCCGCACCAGGGTCGGATGGCACTCGGACACGAGCCGGCCGGCGAGGTGGTCGAGGTCGGCCGCGATGTCACCGGCATCAGCCTCGGCGACCACGTGGTCATCAACCCGATCGGCGCACCCAGCGGAATCATCGGCAACGGTGGCGCGACCGGCGCGCTGGCGGAGTACCTCCTGGTCGAGAACGCCGTGCGCGGCCAGAGCATCGAGGTGATCCCTCCCGAGATCCCGTTCGAGGTCGCCGCGCTCAACGAGCCGATGGCCGTGGCCCGGCACGGCGTCAACCAGACCAGGCCCACGGCGACGGACAAGGTCGCGGTATTCGGCGCCGGGCCAATCGGGCTCGGCGCGACCATCGCCTACAAGGCTCTCGGCGTCAGCCATGTGACAGTGGTGGATCTGATCGGCTCACGACTGGACAAGGCGTTGGCCGTCGGCGCCGACGCGGTGATCAACGCCGGCGACGAGGATGTGGCGCGACGCCTCATCGAGTTGCATGGCAAAGGTGAAGCTCTGTGGCCCGGCAAGTCCGGGACGAACATCTTCCTCGACGCTGCCGGTGCGCCGTCGGTGATCAGCACCGCGCTGGCGGCGGCCCAGACCGGGGCACGGCTGGGGGTGGTCGCCGTGCACAAAGAGCCGGTGCCGGTGGACTTCATCAACATCATGGCCAACGAGATCACCGTCGTCGGATCGATGGGTTATCCCACGGAGATCTTCGAGGTGACAAGGGATCTCGTCGCAAACTGGCAGAAGTACGCGGTGATCGTCAGCCACACCTTCGGCTTCGACGAGGTGCAGGACGCGCTGCGCACGGCGATGACACCCGGCGCCGCTGACAAGGTCGTCGTCACCTTCGACTAGAGCTGCGGCAGCACCTCGCCGGCCAGCAACTCCAGTGTCGCGTCCGACGCCCGGTCGTGGGTGAAGAACACCACCTGGCCGAAGCCCAACTCGCGCAGCTGACCCAGCCGGTCGACGATCTGCGACGGGGTGCCGACCAGCCCGCCCTCGTGCAACCCGAAACCTGGTCCACCAAACCGCTTCTCGGCAAGCGCCCGCACACCCTGCAGGGCCGCAGAGTCCGGAGCCAGCGCGAGCACAGCCTCCACCGACATCACGATGGTGGCCGGATCCCGGCCGATGTCGGCACAGATGGACCGCAGAACGGTCAGCTTGTGCTCCATCTCGCCGAGGGCATACGTGGGCACGTTCCAGACATCGGCGTAGCGGGCCACCAGCGGCAGGGTGTACTTCTCGCCGGACCCGCCGACCACGATTGGTGGGCGCGGCTGCTGTACTGGACCAGGCTTTATCGGCATATCGCGAACCGTGTAATGCGTTCCGGCGAAGTCGATTCGCTGCTCGGCGAATGCCTGGGTGAGGATTTCCAGGGTTTCGCGCAGCCGGTCGGAGCGCTGCGCGAAGGTGCCCCAGTCCAGTCCGACCCGGTCGTGTTCGTCCTCGATGGAGCCGCTGCCGATGCCCAGCTCGAGCCGGCCGGCGGACACCTGGTCCAAAGTGGTGGCCATCTTGGCCAGCACGGCGGGGTGGCGAAACTGGTTGCACAGCACCATGTGCCCGACCCGCAGCCGTTCGGTGCGGCTCAGCAGCGCGGTGGCCAGCGTCCAGGCCTCCAGCGAGTCGATGTCGGGGACACCGGGGCCGTACATGTGGTCATAGAGCCACAGCGACCCGATGCCGAGCTCTTCGCAGCGCTGCGCGCGATGCAGCACATCGGCATAGCCGAAACCCATCTGGGGGACGTAGATCCCGATGTCCAGCGGTGTGGTCACTGTTTGATGCCGACGGCGTGACGCAGCTGGGCCAGGAACTGGTCGGCGTCATCACTGCGGACGACGTAGTGCGAAACCGCGACGCGAATTGCGGTGGCAGCCTTGATCTCAGCGTTGGGCCCACTCAGCAACCGCTGCAGCCGGGTCCGCATGAGCGGCAGAATCCGGGCCAGCTGGGCGACCACCACCTCGGGCTCGACGTCGATGAGCCGCACCCCCGAGTAGGTCTGTTGGTAGGCGACGATGAACTGCAACGCCGCGTCCAGCTTGTCGGTGCCACGCAGCCCGGCGGTGGCCCGACTGATACCGGTGTCGAACATCTCCCGCTCGTAGGCGCCGAACGCATCGAGTAGTTCGGTCTTGGAGGCGAACCAGCGGTAGAGGGTGGGCCGGGAGACCCCGGCCTGCAGGGCGACCTCGGACAGGCTCAGCTTGGTCTGGCCGCTTCGGGCGAGCACCTCGGCGGTGGCGTTGAGGATGCGGCGCCGCGATGAGGTCTCGTCCTCGTCGGGGATCGCAGCGGTGGTTCCGGCCGGGCTCACGTGTACAGGATTACAGGTTGCGGCCTATGTGTCACGCGGACTTGGCACATCCGAGATCGAAAACACCGTCTTTACAAATACTGGTCAAAGTGTCACGCTGTGCACGTGTCGGCGGACCAGCGTGGGTACAGCCCCCACGACATCACGTCGCGGCGATTCTGGGGTCAGACCTTCGACGTCCGCGAGCAGATCTTCGCCGCGTTGCGGGCCACCGAAGGACTCACCTGGCACGAGCCGTTCCCGTCGTTGTTTCCGATGGAGGAGCCCGGCTTCTGGGCGCTGACCCGCCGCGCCGACATCGTCCATGCCAGCCTGCATCCTCAAGTGTTCAGCTCGGCTCAGGGCATCGCGCTGGATCCGATGCCGGCCGAGATCCAGCGGATTGCGACGTTCTTCCTCATGATGGACCCGCCGCAGCACACCACCTACCGGCGGTTGATCAGCTCGGCGTTCACTCCGCGCAACGTCGCCCAGATCGACGAACAGATCCGCAAGAACGCCGCCACCGTGGTCGACGAGTTGGTCGGCGCCGGCGAGGTGGACTTCGTGGCGGCCTGCTCGGCGCGGCTGCCGATGATGACGATCTCCGAGATGCTCGGCGTGCCGACCTCCGACCGCGAGGCGGTGGCCAAGGCCGCCGAGAAGCTGTTCTCCATGAGCGACGACGAGTACGCCACGATCGAAGAGCGAGCAGAGGCGACCGTCAACGAGATGTTCTTGTTGGCCGGCACCGGTATCGAGCTGGCCAAGTTTCGCCGCCGGCACCCGGGTGACGACCTGATGACCAGCATCGTCAACGCCGAGGTCGACGGGCACCGGCTCACCGACGAGGAGATCGGCGCATTTTTGGTGCTGCTGGCCTCGGCCGGAAACGACACCACCAAGCAGACCACCTCGCACGCCATGCTGGCGCTGGCGGCCAACCCGGATCAGCGCGCGTGGCTGATGGTGGACTTCGACGGCCGGATCGGGCCTGCGGTCGAGGAGTTCATCCGATGGGCGACGCCGGTGCTGCAGTTCGCCCGCTTCGTCACCGAGGACACCGAGCTGGCCGGCCAGCAGCTGAAGGCCGGCGACAAGGTGGGGCTGTTCTACTGCTCGGCGAACCGGGACGAGGCGGCCTTCGACCAGCCGGATGTGTTCGATCTGCAGCGCTCGCCGAACCCGCACCTGGGCTTCGGCGGCGGCGGGCCGCACTTCTGCCTCGGCAACCAGCTCGCCCGCACCAGCCTGCGTAACCTGTTCCGCGAGCTGCTGTTTCGCGTCGACCTCGAGTTCGGTGAGCCCGACTATCTGTTGAGTAGTTTCGTGCACGGGATCAAGCGACTCCCGGCGTTCGTCCGGTGAGTGTGGGGCAGGGTATGCGTATCGAAGTGGACCTCGGCAAGTGCACCGGGCACGGAATCTGCGAGACGATCGCCGAGGATGTGTTCGAAGTCGACGACGACGGCAGTGTCCGTATCCACGGCGACCGGCGGCCTGCCACCGACCGGGCGCGGATGCAGCAGGCCGTGACGCAGTGTCCCGCCGCGGCGCTGGCCCTGATCGAGGACTGATCGGTGAAGAAGTACTTCAGCCACACCCTGCTGTACCTGCACGAGACCATCGCGCTGGGTTCCGAGCGCAGTGACCGGTTCGCCGAGAAGTTCACAACCGTGTACCAGCCGATGCTGGAACAGCTTGGGGCGCGGCTGTTCTCGATCTGGGAGACCACCCCCTACAACGGGCACTGGCCGCAGGTGACGATCATCTGGGAGATCGACGCGTTCGCCGATTATGCCCGGATCGGGCGTGCACAGGCGCCCGGCGGCAGTCATCGCGAGGCCGCGGCCGAGTGGGCCGACTACCTCGCCGGCGTTGGCGCGTCGGGGGAGGGCCGGATCATGTACGCCGGGCGCAGCAACCGCCCACTCCAGGAGCTCAAGGACGCGAAATTCGGTGCTGGGCTGGTGATTCAGGAGATCATGCAGACCAAGCCGGGCAAGCAGGACGACTACATCCGAGAACTGGAGCGCCTGTACGTCCCGTGGTCGGAGCGCACCGGCAAGCGCTGGCTCGGCTCGTTCATCACGACCTTCCGATTCAACGAGGTGATCCATTACTGGGCGCTCGACGGGGACTGGGATTGCTTCGAGAACCACTATCCGTCCTGGAAGGACAGTCCGCCGGCCGAGATCGTCACGTGGATGAGTGTCGCGCCCGCACTGCGGGACGGCTGGGAGGACTCGATCCTGCAGGCCCTACCGCCCTCTCCGCTGCGATAATGACTGTGCTGCAAGACTTCTCATACAGTCCATTCGACCCGGCGGTGATGGCCGACCCGCGGCCGTACTACCGGACACTGCGTGACCACCACCCGGTCTACTACATCGAGGACATCGACACCTTCGCGCTGTCCCGGTTCGACGACGTGTGGAACGTGCTCGCCGTCAACGACGGGACGTTCGTCGCATCCGAGGGCACGCTGCCCGCGGTGGGGGTGCTGTCGCACCGCAACGATGGTCCGGTCGCCGATCCGCCGTTGCACCCGCTGCCGTTTCACGCCAACTTCGACGCACCGCTGTACGACGATGTCCGGCGCTGCACCGCCGCACAATTCCGGCCGAAGTCGGTCGCCGCGTGGCAGGACCGCATCCGCGAGTTGGCCAACCAGCGCCTCGACGAACTGCTGCCGCGCGGCAACTTCGACCTGACCCAGGAGTACGGCGGCATCGTCGCGGCCTCGGTGGTATGCGAACTAGTCGGGCTGCCAACCGATTTGGCAGCCGACGTACTGGCTACCGTCAATGCGGGCAGCCTGGCCGAGCCGGGCAGCGGTGTCGAGGTGGCCAACGCCCGGCCGGGGTATCTCGAGTACTTGATCCCGATCGTTGAGCAGGTCCGGGCCGGCACCTACTCCCGCCAGCTGCCCATCGTGGAGAACCTCTTGGCCTACCGGCTGCCCGACGGAGCTGAGCTGACCGACAGCGAGGTCGCCGTCCAGATGCTGGGCGTGTTCATCGGCGGCACCGAGACGGTGCCGAAGATCGTCGCGCACGGGCTGTGGGAGCTGAGCCGCCACCCCGACCAGCTGGAGCGGGTGCGGGCCGATCCGACCGCGAACGTGCCGGTGGCTCGTGAAGAGATCATCCGCTACTGCGCCCCCGCCCAATGGTTCGCCCGGACCGTGCGACGACCGTTCACCATTCACCACACCACCATCCAGCCCGGCCAGCGCATCATCACCCTGCTGGCATCGGCCAACCGCGACGAGCGGGAGTTCGACGATCCGGAGACGTTCAGCTGGAACCGCCCCATCCCGCGGTCGCTGGCGTTCGGCCGCGGTCAGCATTTCTGCCTGGGCTTTCACATGGCGCGGCTGGAGATCGCGGTGCTGCTGCAGGAGTGGCTGCGCCGCGTCCCCGACTACCGCATCGATGAGGCGAATGCGCTGCGGCCACCGTCGAGCTTCCAATGGGGCTGGAACACCATCCCCGTCCAGGTCTGAGCTCGTCGAGCAAACCCTCACATCGCGCTGAGCGCGCGCCTAGCATGATGCCGGGCGGGCGCTGAGAGGGTGGGACTGTGCGGCGACTCAACGGTATGGACGCGATGCTGCTCTACAGCGAAACGCCCAACCTGCACACTCACACGTTGAAGGTGGCGGTCGTCGATGCCGCGGACTTCGACGGTCGCTTCGACTTCGCGGTGTTCCGTCGCACGGTCGCCGACCGGCTGCATCTGCTGGAACCGTTGCGCTTCCGACTGGTTGAGATCCCCTGGCGTCTTCATCACCCGATGTGGATGGAGAACTGTCAGGTTGATCTGGACTACCACCTGCGCCGTGTCACCGTCCCGGCACCGGGCGGACGCCGGGAGCTGGACACCGTGATCGGTCAGATCGCCAGCACGCCGCTGGACCGGCAACGCCCCCTATGGGAGTTCCACTTCGCCGAAGGGTTGGCCGACAATCGCTTCGCGCTGATCGGCAAGGTCCATCACACGTTGGCCGACGGCGTCGCCTCAGCGAATCTGCTTGCCCGGCTTATGGATCTGGCCGGCACAGACGCGCAACCGCCACAGCCCTATCCGGTGTGCGCCTTGCCGCCGACCCCCGAGCTCCTGAGGTCCGCGTTAACCGATCACCTACAGCAGGCAGCTGCGCTGCCGACCTTGATCAAGGATGCCGCTGCGGGTTTCGTCCGGCTGCGCCGGCGTCAGCGGCAACGTCGCGACCGGGTGGAGCTGGCCAAGCCATTCTCGGCGCCGTCGACGTTCGTCAACCACGTGGTGTCGCCGGTCCGGACGTTCGCCACCGCGACCGTGGCTTTGGCGCAAGTCAAGGAAACCGCCAAGCGCCTTGACATCACCTTCAACGACCTCGTCCTCGCGATCACCGCGGGGGGACTGCGTGAGCTGCTACTGCGCTACGACGGATGCGCGGACCAGCCGCTCGTCGCCGCGGTTCCGGTTGCCACCGACAGGTCCGCCGACCGCGTCACCGGCAATGAGATCGGCGGCCTGTCGATTTCGTTGCCGGTCCATGTCGAGGACGCTTTGGAACGAGTCCGGCTGACGGCGCTGGCCAGCGGGCGTGCCAAGGAGAACTACGAACTGCTCGGGGCGGGCGTGCAGGGCCGGATGATGCAGTACCTGCCGACCGCCTTGGCGCCGGGGGCTTTTCGCTGGCAGGGCAAGCACGCCGACCGCAACCGGATCATGAATGTCGCGGTGTCCAATGTGCCCGGCCCTCGCGAACGTGGCCACATCGGTGGGGCGCCGGTCAGCGAAATCTATTCGGTGGGCGTACTTTCGGCGGGCAGCGCGTTCAACATGACGGTGTGGAGTTACGTCGACCAGCTCGACATCGCCGTCCTCTCCGACGACCGCACCTTCGCCGATGTGCACGAGGCAACGGACGCTATGATGCGCGCATTCGCTGAAATACGCAGAGCCGCAGGCTTTTCCGACGGCATCCAGACGGTCGCGACGGCGATGCCGCCGGCGACCCCACTGAATTGACTCAGCCGAGAATGGGCAGCCGACGCTCGCGACTCAGCCGCTGCAGCGCCTCACTCATCACCGACCGCACGTGCGCGTCCACCTCGGCGATGTCGGGGTCAGGCCCGAAACGCGCGGCGATGTCGATCGGCTCGAGCACCTCGGTCACGATCTTCGACGGCAGCGGCAGGTTGGGTGGCATCAGTACACTGAGACCGAATGGCACGCCGAAGGTGACGGGCAGGATGTCCATCCTGGCCTTCGTCAGGCCCAGTCGCTTGGCCAGCCAGTTCCCGCGGGTCAGAAACAGCTGAGTTTCCTGGGCCCCGATCGACACGGTAGGTACCAGCGGCACCCCGGTCTCCAGTGCGGTGCGGACGTAGCCGGTGCGACCGTTGAAGTCGATCTCGGTCTGAGAGAACGTCGGGCGGTACGAGTCGTAATCGCCGCCGGGGAACACCAGCACCACCGCGCCGGATTTCAGGGCCGTGGCGGCGTTGTCGCGGTTGGCTTCGATGACGCCGACCCTGCGCAGCCAGCCGTCGAGCGGTCCGATGAACACGCCGTAGTGGGCCAGCGTATAGAGCGGCCGGTCATACCCGAAGTGGCGATAGAACTGCGGGGCGAAGACCATCACGTCCGGGGTCAGCATTCCGCCGGAGTGGTTGGACACCACTAGCGCGCCTCCGGTGGCAGGGATGTTGTCCAGGCCTCGCACCTCGGATCGGAACCAGCGTTTCAACACCGGTGAGACCGTGCCTGCCACGCGAGCGGTGAACGCCGGATCCCACTTGGTGGTTTCGTCCTGATCGGCCGCTTCGCCGCTCATCTGTTCCCCCAAGATCACTGTGTGCCGGCGGCTGCCTCCCCCGGCGACCGTCACACCAGCGAATATAAGATTCTCAATATCCGAGAATACCATAATCAGGACACGGGCATCGACATGATTCCCAGCCGCGGACCGGCGCCCGGTGCGTGAGTAAACGCGTTGATTTACTTCGGCACGTGCTGTTCACTGACGCGGTGAGCTCTGCCAAAGACGCGCGCACCGATCGGTCGTCGATCACTCGTAACGCGTTGTTGGTGGCCGCCGAGCGGCTCTTCGCCGAGAACGGTCTGCATGGGGTGTCCAACCGACAGATCAGCGATGCTGCCGGGCAGGGTAACAACGCGGCTGCGTGCTATCACTTCGGCTCTCGAGCCGATCTGTTGCGTGTGATCGAGGCCCGGCACCGTGCCGCGATCGATGCAATTCGCCGACGCAAGCTGGCTGAGCTGCCACTGGATCCACAGCTGCGGGAGTGGATCGGCGTGCTGGTCTATCCGTTGACCGATCATCTCCAAACGCTGGGAGCGGCGTCGACCTACGCACGTTTCGCGGCCCAGGTGATGGCTGACCCCGCCTACCGGGAACAGGTGGGATCCGATGCGATGACGTCAGATCCCATGCTCAAAACGGTTCGTGGGATCAATCGATGCCTGCCCTCGCGCCCGAAGCGGGTTCGAGCCGTGCGCTGGACGATGGCGCGGAATATGTTGATGTACACCTGCGCCGAGATCGAAGGCGAGCATGCGAACGGCCGGGCGTCAGCAGCCGCGGGCTGGCCGATAGTCGGCGAGGAGTTGGTCAACGCGCTGGTGGGGATGTGGACTGCGACCGACGTACCTTCCCGCGTTGGCCAGGTCACGGTTTCCTACGCCCAGAGTGGCTCAACCGCCACTCTGGCGGGAAGTTGAGGTCGTTGTCCTTGACGACGTTGTTGAGGCCCTTCTCGAAGGCGCCCTCCGTCAGGTCGGGATAGTTGTCGCGGTCGTTGGTCATCATCGGCAGCATGCCCTCGACCACACCGGTGAGGAGGCTGCCGAAGTATTCGCCCTTGTGTTGCTTGTAAAGCTCGAGGAACGTCTTCTGCACTACGACGGTGTCGGTAGGTCGCGACTTCGAGCACGCCATCGCGTACTTCAGAGTTTCGGCTTCGAGTTGTTCTCGCGGAACGACGCTGTTGATGAAACCGCAGTCGTACATCTCCTGCGCAGTGAAAGGCCTTCCGGTGAACAACATTTCGGAGAACTTTCGCAGGCCCATGGTTTCAGCCCACCACCACAGTCGCGGGCCCCAGCCGACATAGCGAAAGGCCGGATGTCCGAACAGCGCGTCGTCCGAGGACACCACCAGGTCGGCGTCGCCGGCCTGGTAGAAGTGCCACCCGTAGCAGTAGCCCTTGGCTTCCACGATGGTGACCTTCTTGCACTCCTGTAGCGGCCGGTTTCCGGCGCGCGCCTTGGCGTAATGGTCGGTGAGAGTGTAGAGGTAGCGGTAGGAGTCACCTGGCGGATACTTCACGCTGTCGTCATTGATCGAAAGCTCGTGCAACAGAGGCGATCCCGGGTTCTCCAGCATCTCCCGCTGCTCCGGCAGGTCGCCGCCGCTACCAAAGTCGTTGCCTTCGCCACGGATCACTACAACCTTGACGTCGTCGTCGACGTTGCACTTGTGGATCATGTCAGCGAAGTTCTGCCGCATCCCCATTGTTGTCGAATTGAGCTCTGCGGGCCGGTCGAAGGTGATGTAAGCAATTCGATTAGCGAGATCCTTCTCGAATTTGATAAAGGGCTCCGCTTCGCGCTTCATCTGTTCGTAGTCGTGATCCATGGTGCGAAGCTCCCGTCGTGGACGCGGCAGCGCAGCCCAGTGACAGCGCTATCCGTGCAACATAACGGGATTCGCGCACCACCGGCAATAAATCACGCAATTTACTTCGTGGCAGCCTCTGGCTCAGCCGGCTACGGAAACCTCCGCTGCGACCGCTTCGATGCGCGCTGGGACGTGCTTGTGCCAAGGCGTACCGGCGTAGGGGTCGCGCCAATCGGTGGAGGTGAGCGCATTCGGCGCGACTCCGGGCACCCGGCGTTGCCCGTCGGCGTCGACGTAGTCGAGACCGAAACCGTTCGGAAGGGCGGCATGCCCGGGCAGCATGGTCTCGCTGATCTCGATGGTGGCCTCGGCGCTGCCCGCCGCGGTGGTGATTCGGGCGCGGCCGCCGTCGACCAGGCCGAGCGCGTCGGCGTCTTCGACACTGACGCGCAGGGCGCCGTCGGCGTCGCGCTTGCGCCACGACGGATCGCGCAGGATGTCGTTGGCGGTGAACGCCCGGCGCTCACCCGCGGACAGCACGATCGGGAACTCCGGGTCGGTCAGCTCTGCCCGGTCATCGGCCAGCGCGCGGATGTCGTCGAGCATCTCCGGGATCACCAACGCGATCTTGCGGTCGGCGTGGCCGATCAACGCCCAGTCGTCGGCATACTCATGGATGCTGAAGGTCACCCCCGACTTGCCGGCCAAGATCGCGTCGAACAGCGCGTTGCCGTCGGCGTGCCCGGCCCGGCGCACTGCGTCGGGGTAGGTGGCCGCAGCCTTCTGGGCCAGCCCCCAGAGGGCTGCCGCGCCGGCCAGCCCGTCGGGCAGGGTCGGGCCCAGCGTTTCGTACAACACGAATGGCAGCACCTTGCCCAGCGCCGGGTTGGCGGCGAGCTCGGTGAAGAAGGCTTGGGTGTAGGCGTCGCGGCCCTGCTCGGCGGCCTCGCGCAGGGGACGAAGGTCGTCGTCGCTGACCACTCCCAGCGCCCGCACCAGGCGGGCCCAGATCTCGGGCTCCGGCAGTGTGCCCGGTGTCGGCTCGAAAAGCGGATGCCGCAGGTGGAATTCGTTGCGCGGGAACTCGAAATTGAAGAACGTGGCTTCCGGCTTCTCGAATTGGTTGGCCGCGGGCAGCACGTAATGGGCCAGCCGCGCCGTCTCGGTCATCGCCACGTCGATCACCACGAGCAGCTCCAGTGACTCGAACGCGGCGCGGCAGTTCTGCGAGTCGGCGATGGAGTGCGCGGGGTTGGCGCTCTCGACGAGCATGGCCCGGAACCGATCGGGATGGTCGGTCAAGATCTCTTCGGGCACCACGTTCGACGGCACCAGACCGGCGATGATCGGCGCGCCGGTCACCGGGGAGCGCCCGACGCCGCTGAGGCTGAACAGCGGTGCGAACGACGAATGCAGATGCTGTCCACCGGGTTTGGCGAAACTGCCGGTCAATATCCAGAGCAGCTTGTTGAGGTAGGAGCACAGGGTGCTGTTGGGGGCCTGCTGAACGCCGAGGTCCTCGAACACCGCGACGGAATCGGCGCCGGCGATGCGGCGGGCGGCGGCGCGCAGCAACTCCTCGTCGACCCCGCTGAGCTCGGCGTACTCGGCGACCGGCACGGTCGCCAATACCGCGCGGACCTCATCGGCGCCGTTGACGTGCTCGGCCAAAAAGGCTTCATTGCAGAGGTTCTCCTGCACCAGCACCCCGGCAAGAGCGGCCAGGCACCAGGCGTCCGTGCCGGGTTTCACCCGGAGGTGGAAGTCCGCCATCTTGGCGGTGTCGGTGAGCACGGGGTCGATGACGACCATGGATCGGGCGGGGTCTTTGGCGATGTCGTTGAGCACCGTGCGGGCGCGCGGGAAGCTCTGTGACATCCATGGGTTCTTGCCGACGAACACCGACACCTCGGCATGCTCGAACTCGCCACGGGTGTGCCCGCCGTAGAGCTGCATGTCCACCCAGTTCTCGCCGGTCTTCTCCTGCGCCAGTGCATTCGACCGGTACCGCGAGCCAAGAAGCTTGAGGAAGGCACCGCTGTAGGCGCCACCAAGGTGATTGCCCTGGCCGCCGCCACCGTAGTAGAAGATCTTTTCCCCGCCGTAGGTGCCGGCGATCCGCCGGAAGCCGTCCGCGATCTCGGCGATCGCGGTGTCCCAGTCGATTTCCTCGTAACTGCCGTCTGGGCGCCGACGCATCGGGGACGTCAGCCGCGCTCGGTTGTTCTGGTAGTGGTCCAGGCGCAGCGCCTTGTTGCAGGTGTACCCCTGCGAGGCGGGGTTGTCCTTGTCGCCGCGGATGCGCGCCAGGGTGCGGCCCTCGGTTTGCACCACGATGCCGCAGTTGCATTCGCAGAGGATGCAGGCGGTGGGTTGCCAGTCAGCGGACATCGGACTCTCCTAGGTGGGCAGTTCGGCTTCGAGCAGATCGCGCAATTGCCGGTGGACGACGTCGAGTGGCTTGGTGTCACGGGCGGCGCGGGCGAGCACGATGGCGCCTTCCAGGGTGGCGGTCGTCATCACCGCCAAGTCCTGCGCGCGGTCCGTGGCGATGCCGTCGGCGATGAGGCGCTGCGCGATCAGGTCGTTCCAGCGGGTGAACGCCTCGGCCGCCCGGTCGATCACCGGGTTGGCGTTGCCGGGCTCGCCGGATTCGACCGCGACGGCCAGGACCGGGCAGCCGGCCCGGTACTCGGTCTCGATGAGGTTCTTGCGATAGAAGCGAGTCAGCCCGTCGAGCATCTGCAGGCTGCTGGGCGCCTTGGCGAGCTTGGTGGCGACGAAGTCGGCAACGTAATCGATTGCCTCGCTGAGCAATTGGGTGCGTCCGCCGGGAAAGTAGTGGTAGGCCGAGCCGCGCGGTGCCCCGCTGTGCGCCAGGACGTCGGCGATAGCCGTCGACTGCGCTCCGCGCTCGCGGATCAACAGTGCAGCTGAGGCGACCATCCGTTCGCGGGGGCTCGTCATGCCTATGTATGTAACCATACATAATCCGTCCGCGCCAGGGTCTGTGCAGCACCGCCGCGTGCTCACGCAGAATCGGTGTGCCGGGATATCGACGATGGAGTGGCCTGATGATCGAGGAACGCCGAGACGGACTGCTGGTGTGGGTGTCTTTCGACCGGCCGGAACGACTCAACGCATTCACCGGGCGCGATTACCGCGACTTGACGAATACGCTGCACCGGTGCCAGGCGGACAGCACGATTCGTGCGGTGATCCTCACCGGTCGGGGCCGAGCGTTCTCGGTGGGCGCTGACCGGTCACTGTTGGACCCGAATTCCTCCGAGGAGGACCGGCGCAGCGCCGGTGACGAATTCGCCCGGCTCATGGATGTACTTGCGACGTTCGACAAGCCCCTCTTCGCCGCGGTCAACGGATTCGCCGTGGGCTTCGGCGCAACGCTGCTGCTGTACTGCGATGTCGTTCTCTTCGCCCAGTCGGCTCGTATGCGGTTGCCGTTCACCGAATTGGGGATCGTCCCCGAAGCTGGGAGTTCTGCGTTGCTGACCGGTCGGGTCCGATGGGCAGATGCGATGTGGACCGTGTTGTCCAGCGAGTGGTGCGATGCCGACGCCGCCCTTTCGATGGGATTGGCCTTGCGGGTGATACCTGATGACGACCTGCTCGACGAGACTGCGACCGCTGCGGCAGCCATCGCCCGCCTGGACCCGCGGGCGGTCGCCGCCACCAAGCGGCTGATGACCGCGGGTCGCGCCGACGTTGCGCGCCAGGCGATTTCACGTGAACTGGCCGAAATGCGCCTCCTTGCCGGAGGTGGGTGAGTCGTGACGGATCTCAGACCGCGGCGAAGTTGACCGTGCTGGTGGCCGCGAGTTCGTTGTCCTCGCCGCGGTGGATGTCCACCTGCACCACCACCGAGCGCTTGCCGGTGCGCAGGATCTTGGCCACTGCGCGGGCCGGGCCCACCTTGATCGGCCGTAGGTAGCGGACGAACAGGTCCGTGGTCGCGATGCCGAACCCGAACGGCGTCGCTTGGGAGGCCAGCTGCCCCGCCGCCACGTCGGCCATGGTGGCGATCAGCCCGCCCTGCAACCCGCCGGCGGTGTTCTTGGTGCGTTCGTCCACCGGCATCTCCATGACGACGGTGTCGTCCGTCGACTCGACGACCTGCAGGCCGAGCTGGTCGAACAACTCCCGAAGCGAACGAGGTGCCGTCATGGAGAATGACGTTACCGCGCGATCGCGCAGCAGCTAGGCCTGGACCTTCGCGGCGGCGGTTTCCGGCATCGGCTCATACCGGGCGAAGGACCGGGTGAACGACGCGGCCCCGTGGGCAAGGCTGCGCATGTCGATGGCGTAGCGGGTCAACTCGACCTGTGGCACCTCGGCCCGAATCAAGGTGTGGTTCTCGCTGGCCTGCTCGGTGCCCAGTACCCGGCCGCGGCGGCCGGACAGGTCACCCATCACCGCACCGACGAGTTCGTCGGGCACGTTGATGGTCACCTCGTCCACCGGCTCGAGCAACTCGATCCGTGTCTCGGCGGCGGCCTCCCGCAAAGCCAGCCCGCCGGCCATCTGGAAGGCCATGTCGGAGGAGTCCACGCTGTGCGCCTTACCGTCGACGAGCGTCACCCGGATGTCGACGACCGGATACCCGGCGTGCACACCCCGTTCCATCTGGGCGCGGACGCCTTTCTCCACGCTGGGAATGAACTGCCGGGGCACCGCGCCGCCGACGACCTTGTCGACGAACTCGAAGCCGGCGCCGCCGGGCAGCGGCTCGACTTCGATATCGCACACCGCGAATTGGCCGTGGCCGCCGGACTGCTTGACATGGCGGCCGTGCCCCTTTGCTGGGCCGGCGAACGTCTCCCGCAACGGGATTCGCACCTCGACGGTGTCGACGTTGACGCCGTAGCGATTCGCCAGCGCCTCGAGCACCACGTGAGAGTGCGCCTCGCCCATGCACCACAACACGATCTGATGGGTCTCCGCATTCTGATCGATGCGCAGCGTGGGGTCCTCGGCAGCCAGCCGCTGCAAGCCGACCGACAGCTTGTCCTCGTCGGTCTTGGCGCGGGCCGCAATCGCCACCGGCAGTAGTGGTTCCGGCATCGTCCACGGCTTGAGCAACAGCGGATCGGCCTTGTCCGACAACGTGTCTCCGGTCTCGGCCCGGGTGAGCCGGCCGATCGCGCAGATGTCCCCGGCGACCACCTGGCCGGCCGGTCGCTGCTGTTTGCCCAGCGGGAAGGACAGCGTGCCGATGCGTTCGTCCTCGTCGTGGTCGGCGTGCGTGTTCGCTTCGAAGAAGGCCGAAAAGTGGCCCGACACATGCACTGTCGTGTCGGGCCGGATGGTTCCGGAGAAGACCCGGACCAGGCTGACCCTGCCGACGTAAGGGTCCGACGTCGTCTTGACCACCTCGGCCAGCAGCGGTCCGTCGGGATCGCACGACAGCCCCGGGCGGGCCACCCCGTGGGGGTTGTAGACCTCGGGCAGAACGTGTTCGGGTGGTGACGGGAAGCCGCGCGTCGCGACCTCGAGCAGCTCGACGGTGCCCACCCCGGTGCCGCTGCACACCGGGATGACGGGGAAGAACGATCCACGCGCGACGGCCTTCTCCAGATCGGCGATCAAGACCGACTCGTCGATCACCGCGCCGGTGAGATAACGCTCCATCAGCGATTCGTCCTCGGACTCCTCGATGATGCCTTCGATCAGGGTGCCGCGATGTTCGGAGATCCGGTCGGCGTACGCGTCGTCGGGCGGGTGGACGGTGCGCGTGCCCTCGCGGTAGTCGTATTGGCTGCCCGACAACAACCCGACCAAGCCTCTCTCGATCGGCAGGTAGAGCGGCAGCACTTTCTCGCCGAACGCGTCCTGCGCGGCGCGAAGCGCGGTGGCGTAGTTGGCGCGGGCATGGTCGAGCTTGGTGATGGCCACTGCGCGGGGCATGCCGACGTCGTCGCATTCGTGCCATAGCGCCTTGGTCGCTTCGTCGACGCCCTCGTTCGCGGCGATCACGAACAACGCACAGTCGGCCGCCCGCAGACCGGCCCGCAGTTCGCCGACGAAATCGGCGTACCCGGGGGTGTCGATCAGATTGACCTTGACGCCTTCGTGCGGGATGGGTGCCAGCGCGAGCCCCACCGATCGTTGTTGGCGGATGGCAGCGTCGTCGAAGTCGCACACCGTGGTTCCGTCGACCACCGAACCCGCCCGCGACAGCACGCCGGAGGCGACCAGCAGGCTTTCGACGAGGGTGGTCTTGCCCGCTCCGGACGGGCCGACGAGCACGACGTTGCGGATGGCGGCCGGACTGTCCGCGGCGGGAGCCGGTCGGGCCGCCGGTGAAGTGTTCGTCTTGTCAGCCATGACAAACCTTCCCCCGCGCGCGTAGGCGCGCAAATTCGACTACATCCTCCACCATTCACCCGAAGGCGTCGTGGGCACAAGGGGCGGAGCGCAATTCAGGCGGTGGGCGACGACATCCGGGTCGGCTCGACCCGGCCGCGCAGCACTTCCGAGGAGTGCTCGGTCCAGTGCGCGCGCTCGGCCGGGTCGGCTTTGGCCAAGGCCACGTCCGAGCACAGCGCCCTTTCGCCGGTCGCCTTGGCCCGATCGGCAAGGCGCGCAGCCTCATTGACCGCGTCGCCGATCACGGTGTACTCGTAGCGCTTCTCGGCACCGAGGTTTCCGGCGAACACCGGGCCGGCCGACACTCCGATGCCGAAGTCCACGACCGGTAGGCGGCGCAGTGCGACCGTGAGCGATCGGGCGGTGGCCAGTGCATCGGACGCCGAGCGCGCGTTGGGCAGCGGCGCCCCGAAGACCGCGAGCACCGCGTCACCCTGAAACTTGTTGATCAGTCCGTGGCGTTCATCGACGGCGTCCACGACGATCTGAAAGAAGTCGTTGAGTACCTCGGCCACCTGGGCCGGGGATCGGCTCTGCGCAAGTTGGGTCGAGCCGACGAGGTCGACGAACAGGACGGCCGCCTCCCGGACTTCGCCGGTGAGGGTGTCGGCGTCGCTGACCGCGCGCAGCGCCACGTCCGTCCCCACGTGGCGGCCGAACAGGTCGCGCAGGCGGTCGCGCTCGGCGAGTCCGGCGACCATTCGGTTGAAACCGCTTTGCAGACGACCGATTTCGGAACGTTCGTAGACGTCGACCCGGGTTGCGATCTGGCCGCGCTCCACCTGGGCCATAGCGGCGACGACGTCGTGGACGGGGTCCGAGATCGACAGGGCGACGATGGCCATCCCGCGCAGCCCGACCAGGACCGAGACCACCGACAGCACGATCACCGGTATCTCGATCGATGCGTTCTTCTGGATGATCCAGCCGGTCGATCGCATCAGGACCACCACTGCGATGCCGATGCTCGGCAGCGCACTGGTCATCAGCCACATCAGCAGCAATCGGGGCAGAACCCCGGGCGCGGTGTCGCGGCCCGGCGTCGAGCCCATGATGGCCGCGGTGATGGGGCGCATCGGCCGCTGAATGAGCAGTAGCGCCGCGCCGGTGGACGTGGTGGTGCCGAACAACACCGACATCCCGATGAGCCACGCGGCGACCGCACCACCGTCCCGGTTGATGACGAACAGGATCGTGCCGCTGAACAACCAGATGCTCGTCAGCAGCGTTGATTGGTGCCGCAGGAGCCGCTCGACGAACAGCCGGTCGGCCGGCCTCGGCGGCTCGCCAGCGGTGAACCAGTGCAGCTTGCGATCGACGACCAGGATCGCGTAGCCGATCGAAGCGGCGAAGCCGACCGACGAGAGCGCAATCGAGGCGATCAGGGTGTCGGTTCCGAAGACGGTCTCGGCTTGCGGCACCAGCTGGTGGCGTAGCGGCAGCACCAGGAACGTCAGCTCGACGGCCGCCAGGACCTGAGCGAGCACGAGGGCCAGGGCGTAGCGGACCTTGAGCCTGCTCGCCGTCATACGTTCAGACGCTACTGCGGCGACCGAGCAGAATCACGCTCTCCGATACTGAGAGTTGTACTTCCGCGGTCGCGCCGCGCTGCGTAACATCCGCCCTGTGAAGTTCGGGATTCCGCTGGGTGGCGTGCACCCCGGCCTGTGGCGTGAGCTGACGGTGCGGGCCGAGGAGCTGGGCTATGAGTCGGTCTGGCTTCCCGAGCATCTGGTGCTGCCCGCGGAGATGTCCGGCAGCCCGCATCACGGCGACAGCCACCCGCCGATTCCGTCGAAGACACCGATGTACGACGCAATCGCGTACCTGTCCTATCTCGCGGGGCAGACCAGCACCATCCGGATGGGCACCTACGTCTACAACCTCGGGTTGCGGCACCCCTTCGTCAGCGCCCGGGCCGCCGCGACGCTCGACATCGTGTCCAACGGCCGGTTCGACTTCGGTATCGGCGCCAGCTGGTTGCGCGAAGAGTGGGACGCCGTCGGGCTGGACTTCAGCACCCGCGGCGCCCGCGTCGACGAGGCGCTGGAGGTGTGCCGGGCGCTGTGGACCGAGCCGACCATCTCCCACCACGGGCGGTTCTTCGACTTCGACCCCGTCGCGTTCGAGCCCAAACCGGTCCAGCCGGGCGGGCCGCCGATCCACGTCGGCGGTGACGGGCTGCCGGCGTTGCGCCGGGTGGCGCGCTTCGGCCGGGGGTGGATTCCGATGAACCACACCCTCGACCAGATCCCCGGGTCGGTGAAGAAGCTCTCGGCGCTGTGGGCCGAGCACGGGCGTGAGGGCAAGCCCGAGGTCACCACGTCGGCGCCGGCCGATTCACCGGAGGATGTGCAGAGAGCCGCCGACGCGGGTATCGATCGGATGATCGTCATGCCGTGGCGGCGCACCCGCGAGGCGCTCGACGGCATCGCCCGGTTCGCCGACGACGTACTGGCGCGGAGCAGCTAGCGCGGTGACGATCGCACCGTCGGACATTCTGCTCACCGATCGGGTGGCCGTCGTCACCGGCGGCGGCACCGGGATCGGCCGGGGGATCGCCGACGGGCTGGCGCGATTCGGGGCCAAGGTCGCCATCTGGGAACGCGACGCGCAGACCTGCGCCACCACCGCTGACGAGCTGAGTGTGCTCGGTATCGTCGCCGACGTCCGCGACAGCGAACAGGTCGACGCGGCTCTGGAGCGCACCCGCGACGAACTGGGGCCGGTCGAGATTCTGATCAACAATGCCGGCGGAGTATTCGCCTCACCGCTTTTGCACACGAGCGAAAACGGTTGGGATGCCTTGTACAAGGCCAACCTTCGCCACGTCATGCTGTGCACGCAGCGGGTGGCCAGGCAACTGGTCGCCGACGGCCGCGGCGGCAGCGTCATCTCCGTGACATCCATCGAGGGAGTGCGCGCGGCACCCGGTTACGCGGCCTACGCAGCGGCGAAGGCCGGGGTGATCAACTACACCCGCACGGCGGCTTTCGAGCTGGCGCCGCACGGTATCCGGGTCAATGCGATCGCCCCGGACATCACTGTCACCGAAGGCCTGCTTGCGCTGTCCCCGGATGGGATGCGCCCCGAACTCAGCCAGGCCGTCCCGCTGGGCCGGCTCGGCCATGTCGACGAAATCGCCTCGACGGCAGTCTTTCTCGCCTCCGACATGGCCCGCTACATCACCGGCCAGACGTTGCACGTCGATGGCGGAACGCAGGCCGCCGGCGGTTGGTACCACGCCGAGGGTGGCGCGCAATTCGGGCCGGCCTGAGCCGCCCTTCGTCTTAGGGTGGGTTCATGAGGAAAGGCACTCCGCCATTCCGGGGCCCGACCGGCGACGTCGTCCCGGGCAGCATCGCCCGGGCCGGATATCTCCGGCTCGGCGGCATCGACCAGTGGGTGATGGTCCGTGGCCGCAGCACCGCCAACCCGGTATTGGTGCTGCTGCACGGCGGTCCGGGATTTAGCGAGACCCGGTTCTTCCGGTACTTCAATGCGGCTCTCGAAGACAAATTCACGGTCGTCTACTGGGATCAACGAGGTGCGGCGAGGTCTTACCATCGCGGGATTCCGGCGTCGACGATGACGGTCGCGCAGTTCATCGCGGACCTGGACGAGCTGGTCGACATCGTCGGCCAGCGTGTCGACGTGAAGAGGGTGGTGATCTTCGGTCACTCCTGGGGTTCCGTGCTGGGTCCGCTATACGCCGCGCGGTATCCGGACAAGGTGACTGCCTATGTGGGATGTGGCCAGATCGGGGATTGGGCTGCCGCAGAGGCAGAGTCGTATAGCTTTGCCCTGGGCGAAGCCAGGCGCCGTGACGACCGGCGGGCACTGCGAACGCTGAGCAGGATCGGCCCACCGCCCTACGATGCGAGTGCGGTGTTCAGGGAGCGGACCTGCCTGCAGCGCATCGAGGGACAATTCCGGCCCCGAGAGCTCCGGGAGATGGGCCGAGTCATGCTCGGCACGCCGGAAGCGGGGATCCTCGATATCCCGAAAATCATTGTTGGCTTCCGGTTCTCGATGAATGCGATGTGGACGGAGGTCAGCCAAATCGATCTGCGTCAATGCGTCCCCGTGCTGGCCATGCCCGTCTTCCTTCTGCTTGGCCGCCACGATCGCTGGGTTCCACCGGACACCAGCGTGGCCTACTTCGACGCGCTCGAGGCGCCCGCCAAGGAGTTGATCTGGTTCGAGAATTCCGGGCACGAGCCGTTCGTGGACGAGCCGGCCGCGTTTAACCAGGTCATGACCGAACAGGTCCGGCGTGCGGTGGGAGATCGGTGAACAGCGGCCCCGCCACGATGACAGTTATTTTCCACGTGGATGAACCATGCTCACGTTCTCGACAATTCACGGCCACCCCGCGCGTATGGTGTGGCGGTGAAAGCCGCACGCCCGCTGGAGGGCAAGGTCGCCTATGTCACCGGCGGAGCTAGGGGACAGGGCCGCGCGCATTGTGTGCGACTGGCCCAGGCCGGTGCCGACATCGTCACCATCGACGCCTGCGGGCCGGTTGGCAACCACATCGGCTACGAGCCGGCGACGCCCGAAGACCTCGCCGATACCGTCCGGCTGGTCGAGGACGAGGGCGTCAAGATCAGCGCCGAGCGGGTCGACGTGCGCGACCACGCCGGACAGCAACAGGTGATCGCCCGAACCATCGAACAATTCGGACGCCTCGACGTCGTCGTCGCCAATGCCGGGGTGATGAGCTGGGGCCGGGCTTGGGAGATCCCAGCCGAGATGTGGCAGGAGATCATCGACGTCAACCTGACCGGGTTCTTCAACACCGTGCAGGCATGCGTCCCGGCGATGATCGAAGCAGGCAATGGCGGGTCGATCATCGCAATCAGCTCGTCGGCGGGCATCAAAGCGGTTCCCGGTGCCGGCCACTACTGCGCGAGCAAGTTCGGTGTTGTGGGACTGGCGAATTCGCTGGCTTTGGAGCTGGGCGAATACGGCATCCGGGTGAACTCCGTGCACACCTACGGTGTCGATACCGCGCTGGGCAACGACCTGTCGATGTACTCGATGTTCGAGAAGCATCCGCACTACGTCTACAGCTTCTCGCCGGGTGCGCTGCCCACCGAGTCGCTGATCGCGCCGAATCAGGTCAGTGAGGTCGTGCTGTTCCTCGCCAGCGATGCGTCGGCGCTGCTAACCGCCGCCCAGATCCCGGCGGACAAGGGTTACATGAAGGTTTAGCCCTGTGCGGCAAGGCTTTTCACTGCGAGATCCTTGGCCCAGCGATAGTCAGCCTTACCCGCGGGTGAACGCAGCACCTTGTCGGTGCGGATGAACGCCTTGGGCAGCTTGTACTGCGCGATGTGCGCGCGGCAGGCGTCGGCCAACTCGGCGTCGGTGGCGCTCTGTCCGTCGGCGAACTGCACGATGGCCACCACCTCGTTGCCCCACCGTTCCGAGGGGCGGCCGGCGACGACGACGTCGTAGACGGCGGGATGGCTGGCGACCGCGCGCTCGACCTCCTCGGCGAAGATCTTCTCCCCACCGGAGTTGATGGTCACCGAATCGCGGCCGAGCAGTTCGATCTGGCCGTCTTCCAAGAAGCGCGCCCGGTCACCGGGTACCGACCAGCGCACGCCGTCGATGGTGGGGAAGGTGCGCGCGGACTTCTCGGCGTCGCCCAGATAGCCCAGCGGGACGTAGGCCCGCCGCGCCAGCCAACCCTCACCGTCACCGGGCTTCAGCACATGGGCGAAATCAGCTGAGATGATGGCGGTGTCGTGCTGCGGGGTGAAGGTCGCCGCCTTCTGCTCGACGCCCTTGGCCGCCATGGTCGTCATCTGCATGCCGGTCTCGGAAGCGCCGACCGCGTCGAGCACCATCAGGTTCGGCAGCGCGGCCAGCAGCCGTTCACGGACCGTCGGGGACAAGGGCGCGCCGCCGTTGGTGATCGTCACCAGCCCGGACAGGTCGTACTTTCCGGTCTCGATCTCGTCGAGCAGCGGCCGGGCGATCGCATCGCCGACGACCGGAATGCTCAGCACCCGTTCACGTTCGGCGAGCTTCATCACCGCGGGGGCGTTGAGCCGGTCGACGTCGTCGGGCAACACCATCCAGCCGCCCGTGCTGAACATGTTGAACGCGGCCCACTGTGCCGCACCGTGCATCAGCGGCGGAATCATCAGCACCGAACGGAAGCCGGCGTTAAGGCGAGCCTGCTCGGCCAGCTCTTCGTAGGACTCCAGCGACTTCTCGGCGCCGAACGGCCGGCCGCCCATTGCCGACATGAAGATGTCGTGCTGGCGCCACAGCACGCCCTTGGGCATGCCGGTGGTTCCACCGGTATAGAGGATGTAGAGGTCGTCGCCGCGAGGCGTGGGCATGCCGCCGGCCGGGGCGGGCGTGCTGATGATCGACTCGTAATCGACCGCGCCGGGCAGCAATTCGTTGCCGGAGCTGTCGGCGACCTGGATCAGCACGCGCAGTTCGGGCAGCCGGTCGCGGATGGCGGCCACATGCGGGGCGAACTCGGCCCCGTAGACGAGTGCCTTGGCCGCCGAATCGGTGAGCAGGTAGAGCAGCTCTTCTTCGACGTAACGGTAGTTGACGTTGAACGGCGCGACCCGGGCTCGGTAGCCGGCGACCATCGCCTCCAGGTACTGGTTGCCGTTGCGCAGGTACAGCCCGATGTGGTCCTGCCCGGACTCGTGCGGCGCCAGCTGATCACGCTCGGTATGGCAGCCGAGACCCTGCATGACGAGATAGTGCGCGACGCCGTCGATGCGGGCGTCGAGCTGCGCGTACGTCAGCCGCTGATCGCGCCAGATCAGAGCCTCATGATCGGGCAGGGTCTGGGCGACGGTACGGAACACCGACGAAAGGTCGAAACTGACGTCGCTGCTCATGGGAGCGCTCCTCACAGGTGGCCGAGACTAGAACGCGTTCTAGTCTGCCACGGGCGCCACGGTCGACTTGTGGCTGAACTTCACCCAGCGGGACCGCCACAAACCGACGCTCGCGATCTGCTCTCGCCGCGGCGCACGAGCAGGGCCAACACCGCGCCGACGGGCCGCAGCCGCTGCGCCCACCCACATCGACAGCTGCAGGCCGGCCATCAATGCCTCGTTGCTGCTGCTGGTGATCGCGGCGGTCAGCTGCGGCGGAGCGCCCGGAATCGAGGACGCCATGCCCTTGGCCACGAGTTCCTTTGCTGGTGAGAGCTTCTCGGCAATCGGTGCGGGCGTGCCCGCCGCGGTCAGCTTGCCGGCGACTGTCGAGCCCACCTTGCTCGAGAGGGCCGAGCCCAGGGATCGTGGTGCCCAGCACCACCCCGAGCTGCGCCGAGGTGCTCTGCAGCCCGCCGGCCTGAGCCTCGCCACAAATGGTGGTGCGCCTCCACTTGTGGGAGTACGCTGACGTGGTGATTCCTGGCGCACAATGGGGTGTGGAGCGATCCAGGCCACTTCGGGCCGATGCCGAACGCAACCGCGAGCGGATAGTTACCGCCGCGGCACGACTGTTTGCCGAGCAAGGGCTGTCAGTTCCCTTGGAAGACGTGGCTCGGGCCGCGGGTGTGGGGGTGGCGACCCTCTATCGGCGCTTCCCCACCCGTACAGACCTGGCGATTGCCGCCTTCGAACGAAATATGACGGCCTACACCGACGCGGTCGACAAAGCCTTGAGCAATCCGGTGCCCTGGGACGGGTTCCGCGACCTGTTGTTCGACCTGTGTGCGCTGCAGGCCTCGGACCCGGGACTACGGGCCCTGCTGACGACAGCGTTCCCGGCCAGTTCGGTGATCGAGGGGCGAGCCACCGAGGCAATCGCCAAACTTGGTGAAGTTATCTCCCGCGCACAGCAGGACGGAACGCTGCGCCCGGACATCGGCGTCGGCGACATCGTGGTGCTGCTGTTGGCCGACACCGGCGTGCTCGAAGCCACTCGCGAACATGCGCCGGGTGCGTGGCGCCGATTCACCGCGCTGATGGCCGATGCGTTCAGGGTCGGTCCGCACGAGCCGCTGCCGCCACCTACCCCGGCTGAAGAGCTTCGGAGCTCGATAGCCATGCTGACGGGTGACACCTTGCGCATCGAATGGCTCGCCGACGACTGACGTCGCCTGAGGTCCAGGGAAATCCCTGTATCGCCGGGTGGGACCCCCGCATAGTTTGAGCTCGACGGGTTGGGTTCGCCGCGGGCAGCGGCGATCGGGTCAGGAGATTGTCATGACGGGACGCCACGCGGCCAGCGCAGGGGAAAGCGGCGCGCGAGTAATCGGCACCTACGCACGTTATGTGGGCCGGGTGGGCGCATTGGCCGTGGCGTTGGGCGTCGGAGGTGCTTTGGCTGGCGGCCACGGCACCGCGGGAGCCGCTCCCGACACCAGCGCCAGCAACGACAGCCAGCCGGTGCGACCCGCCGCGGGTAAAGCGCGCGATGCCGATCGATCGGTGCCTGTCGGGCGGCGACCAGACGGCCACTCCACGATCCCTACGTCGGTGACCGGCAGGCGCGCAGCGGCATCTTCCGGCACGACCGGCGGTGACACGACAACCACGGTTGCGGTAACCGCGACAAGGCCAAAAGTATCGGGGCTGACCCCGGTCTCCCCGAGTGCGACAGTCTCGCCGCGGCTGACCGCCGCGGCCACGACGTCTATCGAACCCGTCGTCGCGTCGGGGGTGCCCGCGCCGAAGCCGTCGACAACGGCGACAACCGGACGGGTCGCCGCCCCGAGGTCGCCGGTGTTGCAGTCCACCACGCTCCCCGCGCGCGTGGCGGCCGCTGGAGAGCTGAGTACTCCCGCAGGTGTCCCGGCCGACCCGACGCCGACATCGCTGTTCGAGTCGGTGCTGGGTTGGGTGCGGCGCACGTTCAACAACGCCACCCCTACGCTGTCGCCGCAGATTGTGACCGTGACGGCGGAACCGGGGCACACCAGCGCGCCGATCTCCTTCACCGGAGGCGCCGACGCGGACGGCGATGCTCTGACCTACGCCGTCACCCAATCCGGCGCGGGCACCCTCATCCCAACCGGTGACGCGTTCACCTACACACCCGATGCCGCCTGGGATGGGCGCAGCGACTACACGGACACCTTCACCATCACCGCCTCCGATGCCGGCAACGGCTTCCACATTCACGGACTGCCGGGCCTGCTGCACCTGGTCAGCTTCGGGCTGCTCGGCAGCGCTGGCGACACCGCCACCTCCAGCGTGACCGTGCAGGTACTCGCCGCCCAGGTGGACCCGCCGGTACTGACTGACCCCGCTCACCCCTACACCCCGATCGCCGCCCAGCCCGGGGACCCGGCCGGGTCGGTGCGTGGCCAGATCACCGTCACCGACATCCACCAGCCGATCACCTACAGCTACAGCGGGCCCACCACCACCGCTGACGGCAGCACCCTGAGCCTCAACGCCGACGGCAGCTTCCTCTACACCCCCTCAGACAGTGCCCGCCACGATGCCGCCGCCGACACCGCCCACCAGACCGGCGCCGACGCCTTCGCCTTCACCGTGACCGCCACCAACAGCCGCGGCGCAGCCAGCGATATCGCGATCACAGTGCCCGTCGCTGCGGCCAATGGGGACCCGACACCCCCCGCCGTCGCGCCCACCGCCACCGTCGACCACACCACCGGCGCGGTCACCAACGCCCTTGGTTACACCGACCCGGACGGCGATACCCTGCGCTTCAGCAACCCCAACGGCGGCACCGCGACCACCTGGGCCACCGCACACGGTGGCACCGTCACCGTCGATCCCACCACCGGCCGCTACACCTACACCCCCGACCCGCTCGGCCGGCTCAATGCCTACAGCCACCCCGACCAGAACGCCGACACGTTCGACGTCACGATCACCGACGGCTACGGCTCCACCACCACCCACGCCATCACCGTCACGATCGACCCTGCGGCAGCAGTACTCACCGGAGCGACGCAATTCGAATTGATCTCCGCCGGGTCGTATTCCTACGGCTCTCCGGTCCGTGGACCCGACGGAAGCGTCTACGCGACTACCTATGATCAGGCTGCCCAAAAATTCGGCATCACCGTGGTTCGCCCCGACGGAACACGGGCCGCCGTCGACCTCGATGGAAACCCGTTCGCTTCCAGCGGGTTCCGGGGCATTCAGGCCGGGCCTGGGGGGCGGGCCTACCTCACCACCGATCACGACGTTCTGGTGGTCAACCCCGACAACACCTTCACGACGGTGCCGCTTGCAGGGCGGGCCACCGGAAGGATCATGGTGACCGCGGACGGCCACGCGTACCAGCTCGCCGCCGACCCGGGATCCTACGGTGTCGCGAACAAGTTTTCCGTCACCGTCATCAACCCGGACGGCACCTATGCGACCGTGCCGCTGACCAACAATCCACCGTATGGCGGAGTAGGCGACCAAATCAGCCTGTCGGAGGAGGCTGTTGTTGTTGCGGACGACGGCACCCTCTATGTCAAAACCTATGCCGGCGCGGTGGTCGTCGAGATGGTTCATCCCGACGCTTCGCACATGACAGTGACGCTTCCCCGTTTCTTCGGGCAGAACTGCAGTTGCAGCGGAATCACCGTTGGTCCGGATGGTCGCGCGTACGTCCTCGGCAACCTTGGCGCCGACGCGACATTGATCACCGTCAGCAAAGACGGCACGTATACCACCACACCAGTGCGCGTGCCGGGATTGGCCGCATACGGCAACTCCACCGCCGATTCGGACGGCAGCGTGTATCTGGCGGAAGGCACCGGCTTCTTTGGGAACGACACGATGGTCATCGTTCACCCCGACCAAAGCATCACCGCAGTGCCGTTACCGGGGAGCACACTGTTCGAGCGCGAGCCAATCGTCCTGCCAGGCGGCCGCGTCTACCAGGATCTCGAACACCGCGCAGCTGTCATTGTCAACCCCGACGGCACCACCGTCGACGTTCCCGATTCTGACGGCGTCTCGCGGACCGTGGTCGTCGGCGCCGATGGGCGCACATACGTTTTCGGCGGAGGTTTTTCCGCATCGCTCGACAGCGGTGTCCTTGTCGTCGGCCAGGACAACAGCTTCACGACGGTGCCCGCGCCAGGCAGAGTCGTAAGTGTTGTCGTGGACGAGGCCGGCTATGCCTACATCACGAGCGGTGATGTAGGCAGTTCGACCACGGTTACGGTCGTTAGGCCCGACGGGACCTACAGCGCTTTGACGATGGCCGGACCGCAGGTGGGCCCCGTGCTCGTATCAAACGACGGCGTGGTTTCGCAAGCGGTGTCGTCGGCCGACGGGTCCACCGTCACAACGCACCAGATCGCGGTCGCGCGCGCATAAGTGGTTGGCGGGAGCCCCACTCTCGGGCTCCACTCGAGTACCCGACATCGCGATGTTGGCGAGAGGCTTCCCGCCCGACGAGATCGGTGTAGCAGGTACGCGTGCAATGCTGACGCGGACAACTCTCAACTACTCCCGAGGAGCGACGTTGACTGATCGCCCGACCATCGACTTCCCGGCCCGCATCGGCGTGTGGTGGGCGAGCGAGAGTTGGCCGATGCCCGCGGCCGTCGAGGTGGCCCAGGAAATCGAGGAGCTCGGCTACGGCTCGCTGTTCATCCCCGAGGTCGGCCTGAAGGACGCCATGGTGCAGTCGGCGATCTTCCTGGCCGGAACGCAGCGGTTGGTGCTCGGCACCGGCATCGCCAACATTCACGCCCGGTTGGCGACGATCGCCGAAGGCGGTGGCCGTAGCCTGACCGCCGCCTACCCGGGGCGGTTCGTCCTCGGTCTCGGTGTCAGCCACGGCCCGCTGGTGGAGAACATGCTCGGCGGCACCTACCAGAAGCCGCTCGCGACCATGCGCGGCTATCTGGACCGGATGGCCGGGCTGCCGGAATTCGTCGAGCCGGGTTCGGGGCGGCCGACCCGTCTGCTTGCCGCCCTCGGACCCAAGATGATCGAGCTGTCCGGCACGCACGCCGACGGTGCACACCCGTACCTGGTGCTGCCCGAGCAGACCGCAACCACTCGCGAGATCCTCGGCCCGGACAAGTGGGTGGTGTCCGAACAGGCCGTCGTCATCGGCGAGAGCGCCGACGAGCAGATGCGCAGGGCGCACCTGCATCTCGAGGTGTATTCGGGCCTGCCCAACTACCGCAACTCGTGGCTGCGGCAGGGCTTCGACGAATCGGATCTGGTGCGCGGCGGTTCGGACCGGCTGGCCGAACGGATCGTCGGGCAGGGCTCCGTCGAGCAGGCCGCCGCGTCGGTGACCGCGCACCTCGATGCCGGTGCCGACCACGTCGTGGTGCAGGTCCTCGGCGACGGCAACCCGACCTGGGATCCGCGCCCGGCGCTGCGTGAATTGGCCGAGGCGCTGAACCTCAGGGGTTGATCGTGTTCTCGCCGACCTGACGTCCCCAGACATACTCGGTGAGTAGCGGCTGGCCGAGTTCGAAGTGGTTGTAGGGGGCGAGGGAAGCACCGTAGTCGGCGACCAGGAACGGCGCGGGCCAGAAGTCGTGGGTGATCGGTTGCCAGCAGCCGGGCGCGCCGCCCGGACCGCCCTTGGCGTTCACCCGCGGCAGATTGTCGGGATACACGTACGGGTTGGGTGCGCCGGTCAGCCCGATGCGGAAGTTGATCGAGTAGCCGTTGCCGCCGGCCGCGGTCTTGGCATCGGAGGTCGCGTAGTTGCGCACGGTGCACATGATTGCGGGGCTGTAGGTGTCGAGCAGCTGGGCGGTGGGGATCAGGTCGGCCTGGCCGCGCACGAAGTAGGGACCGCCCTGCTCGATGATGTCGGCACCGGTGTTGGCGAAGCCGGTGGACGCCAACAGCGCGGCGTCCAGGTCCTTCTGCTGCGCGTTGAGGGTGCGCGCGGTGGTGACCGCATGGTCGAGTGAGTCCCAGAATTGCGGGCTGGCCTTGATGTAGACGTCGGCCAGATTCGACAGCTGCCGGATGTTGGTGCGGATCTGCGACATCTGGGGGTTGACGTCGTCGAGGACCGCATTGCCGTTCACGATCGACTGGCCGAATTTGGTGCCGAGGCCACCCAGCGCCTCGGCCGCCGCGCTGAGCGTCATGTTCAGCTTCACCGGGTCCACCCGCTCCGAGATCGAGAGAAGCGTCTCGAACAGCGTGTTGAACTCGGTCGTCACGTGGGACACGTCGATCTCGTCGCCACTGGCAATGCGCTGCTTTGTCGGATCGGGCGGGCTGCGGAAGGACACGTACTTGTTGCCGAAGACGGTGCTGGCCTTGACCTCAGCGATCGCGTTGGCCGGGATCAGCGCGACGTATTTCGGGTTGACGTTCAGCGAGAGCTTGGCTTTGGTGGTGCCGTCTCGCTCGATGGCGTCGACGCCGGTGACCCGGCCGATCTCCACCCCGTTGTAGGTGACCTTCGACCCGGGGTCCATCACCAGGCCGGCCCGCTGCGAGATCAGGGTCAGCTCGGTTTTGGGCGTGAAGTCACCACGGAATTGCAGGTAGACCACCACCACGATGACCGTGAACAGAATGGCCGTCACCGCGAAGGCGGTCTTCAGCGGCGGCGAGAACTGCCAGTGCCGGGCGCGGGACTCGAGCCATCCGGGCGCAGCCCCGCCGCGGTCACTCATGTCCGCGCCTACCCATCACGGGTCTCCTCCACCGACTGCGGGTCACCCGCAGGACACCATTCGTTGCCCTGCCACTATCCCATGCAGGTCGGGGACGTCGGGCTTTTCAGACCAATCGATATCAGTGATGAATTCGGGGTGGTGCTCGCAGCGTGACGTGGCTCACATGACCGACGTCAAGCGGTCTGGTGTGAGCGGAACGGCAGCTCGGAAACGGGATGCAGCACAGCGTATTTCGGATCCCGGCCGTCCCCGGATGACCGGCCGCGGGCGTGCCGCCAGATCCACGGCAGGAGCAGACCCCGGGTCCACTGGGCTTGCGCGTACATCCGCTGCCAGAAGCCGTCCTGGATCTCCTCACCGCTTGGTCGGGCCCAATCATGGTTGCTACCGGGCAATTTCAGCGCCTCGGCGGCAGCAGCGGCAAACAGCATGTGACCGCGGGTCGAGGCGTGCATGCGGTCGTGGCTCCAGTTCGACGTCTCGTTCATCGACTCGGCGTTGTAGAGGTCGACCAGTCCGAATCCGTGCCGATCGGCGGCCTCTCGGATCACGGCATTCACCTGCTGGATGCGCACGCCGATCAGCCTGCCGACCGGCAGCATCCTGGCAACGTCGGGAAACGTTGTCGTCACCACCGTCGCACCGGAATCGGCCAACTGCTGGTACACCTCGGCCAGGTCGGCCATCGCCTTGGTGAACGTGCGACCGGGCCTCGTCACGTCGTTCATCCCGACGCAGACGGTGACCAGATCGGGCTCCATCGCCAGCGCGCGAGGCAGTTGGTCATCGAGGACGTCGATGACCCGTTTGCCCCGGATGGCGAGATTGGAATACCTCAATCCGGGATAGCGGACATCCAGCATGGCCGCGAGCCGGTCGGCGAACCCGATCACACCGATCGTGTCGTCGCCGTCCCAGAGTCCTTCGGTCTGGCTGTCACCGATCGCGACATAGCGGGAGAAGCCGATGTCGGACACGATCGACGATCTTAATGCCATGCACCGCAGTACGATCGGCAAGCGAACGGGAAGGCGGGGTGTACAAACGGTGAACTCACCTGCGTCGGTCGAATCCGCGTCGCCGCCCGAGGATCCCGCTCGGTCGACTCCGCGCCAGCGACTGATCGCCGCCCTGGCTGCCTCGATCACCGACATCGGCTACTCCGCCACCACGGTCGCCGACATCGTCCGCCGCGCGCGGACGTCGCGACGCACCTTCTACGAAAACTTCACCGACCGGGAAGCATGTCTGGTCGCGCTGCTCGCCGACACCAACCGCCGTGCCGTGGAGACCATCTCGTCGGCCGTCGATCCGGGCGCCCCGTGGGAGACACAGATCAGGCAGGCGGTCGAGGCCTGGGTTGCCAATGCCGAGTCGCAGCCGGCGGTGATGCTGAGCTGGATCCGGGATGTGCCGGCGCTGGGAATGGCCGCCCGCACGCTGCAGCGCGAGGTGACCGAATCGTTCATCGTGATGGTTCGGACCCTGTCCGACACGCAGGAGTTGCGGGCCGCCGGCATCCCGGCAGTGTCCCGACAACGGGCGATCATGTTGATCGGCGGTTTGCGGGAGCTGACCGCGGTGACGGTCGAGAGCGGCGGCCGAATGAACGACGTCACCGACGAGGCGGTCGCCGCCGCCATCGCCCTGCTGGGCCCCAACCGCGGCGGCTGAGCGCTACTTCTTGAGCCAGGCGCGGACTTTGGCCAGGTCGCGGGTGTAGAGCTCGTACATCTCGTCTTCGAAGAAGGACGCCCCGCTGATGACCTCGTTGCCCTGCCAGATCACGCGGATGCGGAATCGGTCGCGAAGGTAGACGTCGACGCGCCCGCTTTCGCGGCGCTGCCAGCCCCTCTCTTCGCCGGCCTCGGAAAGGGCCTGCCGCTCGTCGGTGCCAGACATCAGTGATAACTCCTCTTGGGCGGCGGTACGGCGCCCCGGGCGTCAACAGTACTGTGGCGGCCTCTGCCGCCAGCCGTTGTGCCGTCCGGTACACCGGCGTACCGTGGCCGGTACAGCACCGTACCGATGTGGAGGATGGGAACGATGGCGCAAGCGACGACCGATCCGGTGCGACTGCCGCACGGCCCCCGCGCCCCCCGGTTGGTCCAGGGTCTGCGCTTCCTCACTGCGCGCCGAGCCGTGGTGGGCGGCCTGGCCCGGCGGTACGGGTCGGCGGCCACCCTGAACCTGCCGATCTTCGGCCGAACCGTGTTGATCGGTGACCCGGCGCTGATCAAAGACCTGTTCACCACCGGCCCCGACCTCGTCGGCCGGGCGACCAATCTCGGCGAGGTGCTGGGGCCGGGCTCCACCTTCAGCCTCGACGGCGAGGAACACCGGGAGCGGCGCAAACTGCTGGTGCCGCCATTCCACGGCAAGCGCATGCACAGCTACGAGTCCATCATCGAAGAAGAGGTGCTGCGAGAGGTCGCCGGCTGGCCTGAAGGCGTCGAATTCGAGACGCTGCCGTCGATGATGCGGATCACTCTGAATGCGATCCTGCGCGCGGTGTTCGGCGCGGAGGGTGCCGCCTTCGACGAGTTGCGTGAGCAGCTGCCCCGTCTCGTGGAAGTCGGATCTCGGATTGCGCTGCTGCCGAAATTCTTTCGCCGCGATCTCGGGCCGCGCAGTCCCGGCGGCGCCATGCTGCGCCACCGACGGCGCTACGACGAGATCATCGACGGGTTGATCGCGGACGCGCGCCGTGACCCAGCCTTCGACGAGCGTCCCGACGTGCTGTCATTGATGCTGCGGGCGCGCTACGACGATGGCTCGGCGATCTCCGACCGGCATATCGCCGACGAGTTGCTGACCCTGCTGACCGCCGGACACGAGACGACGGCGACAACCTTGGCATGGCTGATCGAACGGGTCCGCCGCCACCCGCAGCTCTTGGAGCGGCTGACCGAGGAAGCCGACGCCGGCGGCTCCGAACTGCAGCAGGCGACGATCTGGGAGGTGCAGCGGCTGCGGCCCGTTATCGACGGCACATCGCGGCGGGCGTTGCACCGTATTCGTCTCGGCGAGTGGGTGATTCCTGAAGGCCATGTGGTGATCGTCAGCATCCCGATGGCCCACGCAAACCCCGACCGGTTCACCGGCCCGTCGATGTTCGACCCGGACCGATTCATCCGACGGCTGGTCCTACACTCGACTCTTCGATCAACCGACGAACGCAACAACGCTCCACCGGGCAGGTGGCACTTTTACAATCATCACTGAACCCACTCCGCCCTCCGAGGTGAGCCGTCGTCACCTGACTGACCAACCTCCCTGGACATCACAGATCCATCACTCGCTGACGTTGGTTAGCTTCTCCAGTGGCCGTAATCCCCCGCAGAGATTCGCCCGTTCCTGGTCTGTCAGTTGGGCGAGTATGTCGGCCAGCATGGCATGGCGAGCGTCTAGCGATTCACGGTGCTGGACCATTCCTGCCTGCGTTACCTCCACTAAGACTGCACGCAAATCCGTCTTGTCGCGGCAACGTTTCACCAGCCCCAGCCTCTCTAAACGTCGAATCGCCACGGTGGTCGTCGGGGTGCGCACCCTCTCCCTTGCGGCGAGCTCGGTCATCCGAATCGGGCCATGCTCGAGAAGGGTGACCAGAATGGACACCTGGGCCAGCGTCAGGTCGCCAGCGGTCCCGCGGCTTGCATCACGTCGGCGCAACGCCATGAACACCTTCAACAGCACCTGCTGCAGATCGGCTGCCAAGTCAGCCACTCTTGGCTCGACTTCCCCTGTCATAGGATGTGAGCGTAACGGCAGCGGGCCGTGAAATACGTTGTTCGCAGACACCATTCATCCCCGGTAAGCATGGGTCAAAGCTTCCTTTTATCGATTCCGCCACCACTGGCGGAACTGGATGTGGGTCATTGTGCTTCCAGCTCATCGGTCGGCCTTGGTCAGTATGAGATGCAATGAACTTTTCAAGAATGGGATTACCTCGATTCGCATCGCTCACGCCTTACATTCGGGCGAGCGTGAGCGGATACGTGTTTGAGCCGCCTGGCCCTCCATCGCAACCGGGTGATCGAAGGCTGACTGCCGTGCCTGCTTGGGCGGTGGCGTCCCAGGCGTAGACGTCGTGCGTCGATATCACAGGCCCGTAATCGATCTCGCCGCGGTGCAGCGAAGCCACATCCGGGATCAACCAATGGCAGTCGTCGCCGTCACGTGCTGGCGCTCCAAACACGATGAGCCTGGATAGTGCCGGATCGATCGGGACTGCCCCCGGTTTGGTTGACTCCTGACCTGTGAGGATTCGTCCTTGCTGGAAGGATCAATCTCGTGCCGAAGCCGTTTCCTACCGAGTTCCGAACCGATGTCATCGCCGTGGGCCGTAAGGGTGGGGCGCCGCTGCGCCAGATCTCGAAGGACTTCGGTATTGCGGAGGCCTGCCTGCATCCCTGGCTCAAGATCGCCGACCGTGAGGAAGGCCTCGGCCGGATCGATCGGCCGAAGCCGCGCACCACCAAGATCGAGGGCTTCGCCAAGACGTTCGCTGTTGCCTACAACGGCAGTGAGCGGGCATGGATCTCCACGGTGCCCGCTCCCCTCAGCGCACTCGATCGATCACCATGATGCGGGCAAATCTAGTCCGGCAGTCAGCGCATCGTCCGTGACGTGTGTTCAGTCTGAATCGCTGCGGCGTATCGGGACAAATACGGCGGATGGCCAATAAGCTGCTGAGCGCGCCTTCTCCTGTTAAGGCAGCATGCTTGTGATACCACCCCAGCTGCGGCGCAACACGTTTGACGGCGTTATCAACGCCCATCATTACCTAGGGCACCACTACTCGCCGTCAAGCGTCACGTAACGCATTTCAGGAGGGGGTTCCGTTTGCAAGGCGACGGGTGGTGATATGAGTCCTGCTTCGACTGCCTTCCTGAGATTCGCCTTGGCGATGTCTACGGCAACCCCAATTTCGTAAACTGTGACTACGCTTCCGGTGTCCGACTGCCCGCGTCGCGCAGACTGGAAGCCCGTGATCCGTAACATTTCTGGAATATGCGTTTCGATGGACCAGCGGTCGTAGTCCGCAGTGACGTCCTCACTCGCGGGCCAACTTTCTACGATCAGCAATGATCTAACCATCGCCATCTCCTGCTCGCCGGTGCGCGCTGTGCGCGTCGCGCTTGCTGATGTAGCCGATCCTCGGTTATCACCGGCGGGCACTCACGCGCACCGGTAGCGAATCGATGCCGATTCCCACATTGTGCACCGGGCCGGATCCCGTCCAGACCGGCCGACCCGCGAGCTCGATGTCGTAGCCCGCAGCGATGGTTCGGAGCACGACTTGAATCTCCTTGTGCGCCAAATTCGCTCCGAGGCAATAGTGCACGCCGCCTCCGCCGAAGGCGAGGTGCGGATTGGGGGCTCGCTGGATGTCGAACCGGAACGGATCGGTGAAGACGTTCTCGTCGCGATTGCCCGAGGGATACCAGAACACCACCCGGTCGCCGGCCGCGATATCGTGACCGCCCAGGGTGACATCCTTCGTGGCGGTGCGGCCGAACATCAGCACCGGACTCGACCACCGCAGCACTTCATCCGCTGCGATTCCTGCAAGACTCGGGTTGAGATTCAACTGCTCGAATTGCGCCGGGTTGTCGGCCAGTGCGGTGAGGCCCATGGCAAGTGCGTTACGGGTGGTTTCGCTTCCAGCTACCGACAGGATCAGGAAGAACATCTCCAGCTCAAAGCCGTCGAGCCGCTCGGCGAGTTTCGTCCACACGTCGTCGGCGGGGTTGGCCCGTTTCTCCACGGTTGTCCGTTGGGCGTACTGCAGCAGTTCGACCTGGAAGCTGATGCGGTCCTCGACGGAATAGGCGCCATACGGGTCACCGGACTTCAGGAGGCAGTCGGTGCGCTCGAAGACCCACGCACGGTCGTCTTCGGCGATGCCGATGATGTCGGCGATCACGTGCATCGGGACCTGGTAGGCAATGTCGCGCACAAAGTCGCAGGACTCCACAGATGCGGCGGTCTCAAGGAGACAAGCGGTGCGTTCAGCTAACCGCTCCTCCAGTCTGCCGACCATGCGTGGGGTGAACTCCGAGGAGATGATCCGACGCATCTCGGCATGGTCCGGCGGATCGAGCGTCAGCAACGTACGACCGGCGGAGATAAGCGGATCGGGTCCGATCATCGGTCCGTCGGTTGCCGCGAACGTCTTCCAGTCGCGGTTGGCCAGCTGAATCTCGGGATGGGCCACAACCGACCAGAATGGGATCTCCGGAATGTCCGGACGGCCCTGGACCGGCGGATGCAGATGCACCGGACCGCGATGGCGTATCTCGGTGAACACGCTGTGCGGGAATCCCTTCGCATACAGTTGGGGGTCGGTGAGATCAATGTCCAGGCTCGCGGTCACAACCCCTCCTCAGTTGCCGGCGGTATCGCACAGCTGCCCACGGCCTGGCGGACGAGACCGGTGACAGTTGCCGCGTCGATTTCCTCGCCCAGCAGCAGCCGCCGGTAGAACAGCGCCCCGGCGAGCATGTCTATCAGCGTCTCGGCATTCGTCGATACCTCGATGTCACCGCGTCGGCGCGCACGCTCGACCGCATCGATCGCCCGCTGCCGCGAACGGGCCACAAAGACACGCAGCGTCTCGCGGATCGTCGTGTCGTTCGCCGCCTCCGCGAGCAGAGAGGGAAGTAGCGCAACGAGTTTCGGCCGCGTCAGCATGTCGGCGATCGGGAGGACCGCCGCAACGAGGTCATCGGTTAACGAACCGGTATCCACAGCCTCGGCGGAGCAGGTGACGACCGCAGCGGCGTACTGGAACAAATCGATCTTTCTGGGCCAGCGTCGATATATCGATCCACGGCCCACACCCGCGCGCGCGGCGATCCCCTCGACGGTTGCTCCGCTCCAGCCCTTCGCGCCTACCTCTGCAATCGTCGCCTCAACGATCACCGCGTCTAGCCGCTCGTCTCGCGGCCGACCACGCCGCCGCTCCGTGCGCGGAACCGACACCGTGTTCGTCATGCCAGGAATACTGTACTAACAAGTTCCGGAATGCAAGCGTCCCGTATTCCTGACCCGCCTGGTCAGGACTCGACCGAAGCCCTCTCCCGCGACTACGGTCGCGGACGAGACCCATCCAAACGCGTTGCCGTCCAGCACTTGTCGGCCACGATCAGCGTTGCGCGAGCAGGAGTGGTGTTCCGATTTGGATCAGAACACATTGCGCCACCGGCTGGCCGTCGTCGTGACCCCTGCCTGATATGGCTTGGCGCAAACGGGCAGCGACAGCCGGTCGCAGGACGTCCTCGTCAATCGTGATCGCCCCACCCCTGTTCCGATACGGCGTAATCAACGATGTTCGGCTGGGAGACGGGGCCTTCCGCTCAAGCGAAGTGTTCCTGCAATCGCGGTGTTCCGAACGCCGGAAACAACAGATTCGGCGCGAAGTCCTCCCCGAGGAGATCACTACCCGGCAGTGGGATGCGTCGTGCAGGTTCGACTGAGTGCTAACCGGATTCTCCTGTCTCGCAGCGCCATCCTTGCTCGGACCGGCACCCCTCACTCGCCTCCACTGATCGTATGAACCAGCCACCTCGGACCTGCAATTGCTGCGGCACTGATCGAAGAGCCGCGTGATACGGACACTAAGGGTGGTGACGCCAGCCGAGGTGGCCGGCGACTGATGAAGCGGCGGACCCAGTCGCGCCGGAATGACCACCTTCGCACACCGAAGCAACCAGTTACTTGACAGAGCGGAAGTGCCTCGCTACGGTGCGGAAATGACCGCGCGCCTTGCAGTGTCGCCTACCGGCCGCAGCTCCCCATTGCGCCCACGTGCACGTCTGGTCCTGTCCGAGTGACCGTCCCCGCGAGCATGCCGGGCCGCGGTCTGAAAGTCGGTCTGCTCTTCGACCTTCGGAACCCAGCCCGCTGGCATGCCGATTCAGCACGACTGCACAGCTTCACCTTGGAGCTGTGCGAAGAGGCCGAACACCTCGGCGCTGACTCCCTCTGGTTTTCAGAGCACCACCTGTTCGACGACGGCTACCTCCCTCAACCCTTATTGTTCGCCGCCGCGGCCGCGGCCCGAACCCGCCGTATCCGCCTGGGAACTGCGGTCCTGGTGGCCCCGCTGCACAACGCTGTGGAGATCGCCGAGCAGGCGGCCCTCGTCGACATCCTTTCCGCGGGCCGCCTCAATCTCGGACTCGGCGCAGGGTATCGGCTCCCAGAATTCGAGCTGTACGGCGTGTCGGCGCAGAACCGATTCGACCGAACCGACAACATCTACCGTGAATTGCACCGGCTGTGGAGTGACGAAGGAATCAGTCCCCGGCCCGTCCAACAACCGCCCCCGGTTTATCTCGGATACATGGGACCGCGCGGCGTTCGACGGGCAGGACTGCTGGGCGCGCCCATATTGACTGCTGACGCAGCACTGTGGCCGGCCTACCGTGCGGCACTGCACGAAGGTGGTCACCCAGAGTCGACAGCACGGATGTCCGGCGGCGTTCAAGCGTGGACGACCGACGACCCCGAGCGCGATTGGCACCTCGTCGGAAAGCATTTGGCGTACCAGGTGAACTCTTATCGGCGCCACGGTGTGCAGGGCACCGGCCAACCCGTGCCGCCGACGCTTAAGCCGGAGGATCTAATCGGAGTACTCGACTCCCCTGGAGCCGATCTGGTACCCAAAGAGCAGCGGCTCAAGGACTTCTGGTACGGCACCCCCACAGCGGTGGCGGAGCGCATTCACGCCTACGTCGCCGACGCTCCGGTGGACACCATTATCCTGTGGGCCTCGATCGGCGGGATGCCCGAACAGATGACTCGCGACAACGTCACCCGGATCTGTACCCAGCTCGCGCCGTTACTCCGCGGCGACCGCAGCACCGGGGATACGTCAGGCGCGACGTGACACGCCCCGATCTCGACGCGTACGCGCAGCTCAACCAGTCTGACTGGGGTCTGCCGAATATGCCTGTCGTGCCGTTGATCTGGTCCCGTCCAATCGAGTCGCACCCCGGAGTCTGACCATGTTGATGTCGCTGCGCAGTCAGAAGTTGTTGATCTGGTGGACATTCGTGGGCGCAGGGGTCTACGGCGTCGTGTTCTTCTTCCTTCTGCACATGTTTCCGCCTCCAAGTGCACAGTGGTCGGCCGACCAAGTCAGAGAGTTTTACACCCAGCACAACACGTCAATCAGAGTGGGCGCTGTGGTGATGAGCTGGGCGAGTGCGTTCGTCATTCCGCTAGCGATCGTCCTGGCCCTGCAGATGCACCGGCAGGAACGAAGTGCACAGCCCGTATGGACGGTGCTCGGCGCTGCTGGCGGCGTGATGTTATCGATCTTCGTGGTGTTGCCGCCCATCTTCTGGGGAGTAGCCGCCTTCAAACCGGACCGACCTGCCGAGGTGACCGCCGTCTTGCATGAACTCGGACTGCTGACCTTCGTGACCACCGATCAATACTTCGTCTTCTTGTTCGTGGCGTTGACGGTGCTGTGTATGATGCCGAAACCCGTGGAACACTGGCCTTTTCCCCGATGGTTCGGATACTTCACCGCATGGACGGCACTGGCGATTGAAGCAGGCGCCGTCGCATACCTCACCCGTACCGGACCGATGGCCTGGAATGGCTTGCTCGCCTTCTGGCTGCCGACCTTCGCCTTCTTCGGTTGGATGGTCGTCGCCGCGGTGTTCTTGTTCAAATCCCTGAACGCACAGATCCGAGACGTTCTCGATCACGCAGATGGAGTCCGCCCAGAAGGCAACGCGGTGGCGTGACAGACCCTGAGCACCTGGCCCCTGGTCGCGACGTGAGGACGGGAGACACACGCGGTACGTCCTCCATGCAACGCCCGGTGAGGCTCTCATACGAGCCCCCACAACCGTTGCATTCCCTTCCTCATGTACCTGGTGAGCCCGGCATCTGGGTGCTCCTATTCGGCGACCTGGCAATCTTTTCGCTGCTCTTCGTCGTATACCTTCACCACCGGGCACGCAATCCGGCATTGTTCTCGGCCGCGCAGGAGGGCCTCGATCGTACATTCGGATTCGTCAACACATTGATACTGCTGACGGCGTCACTACTTGTGGCACTCGGGGCGAAAGCTCTGCGCGACTCGCGGATTCGACACATGGCCTCATCATTCGCTGCGGCGGGCGCGTCCGTCGGCCTGGCGTTTGTTGTGATCAAGGCCATTGAATATCACCGGATACTGAGCGCTGGAACCACCCCTAGCACCAACGAGTTCTACATGTACTACTTCGTCCTCACCGGCCTCCATCTAGCTCACGTCATCGTCGGCTTGATCGTGTTGGTGGTGATTTCCCGGCTAGTGGCTCATCCCACATCGTCGCCTGCACGGATCTCCTTTTTCGAAGGGGGCGCCTGCTTCTTTCATCTGGTCGATCTGTTGTGGATCCTTATCTTCCCGCTGATCTACCTGGTGCGCGCCGAATGATCACTTTGCTGCTCCGCAGCCGACTGACAGTTGCCTGGGTCGTTCTTGTTGCGGTGACGGGCATTTCATGGTCGTTGGGCACACACACATTCGGCGACAAAGAAGGCTTGGTCAGCGTGGTGATTCTCGGTGTCGCCGTCTTCAAAGCTCGTCTTGTTGGTGTCCACTTCATGGATCTGCGTTCTGCGCCGTGGTTACTTCGGGGCGCTTTCGAAGGGATCTGCGCTGTCCTGCTACTGCTATTGACGGCGATGTTCCTCGCCGGCTCCTAGCAGGTGTCGAAACGGCGCCAGTTGTCCGGCACCGGGTTGCCCCGAATAGGCGCCGCCGCAGAAACACTCGCTCATGGCGTAGTAGACGGCTACCGGTTCACGTGTTAGGCGACATGTCGGGCCCCGAGCCGTTCACGGTCGTGCCGACTCTGTGACGGTATCGAAGGCACCGCCGGGCGAAGTACCGGGAGGCGACGTGCTCCGACGTGACACTGATGGCCTCCACTTGCATGTGGTCACTCCAGGCCGACGTCGGGGTTGACGGAATTCTGAGGCTCGCGGTCAACGCAAGACGTGCCTCAGACACGAGGTGCGTAGGGCTCGCCCCCGAGTGTGCCGAGGTGTACTCGCACGTCATCTACCCACGTTCATGCGTCTCGATCGATTCGATAGCGGTAGTCTGCGCCGCTTGCGCAAGCACCGGCGGAAGCGGAAACGGCCATTCTCCCTCTCCCCCAGTGGGCACGTTGCTGAGGGCCCGTCGGCGTGTTACCCGACGTCGTCGATCAAACAGCGTGGACGGGGACGTTGGACCAACCCCACACGTTGGTCATGTGCACCCGGCGCAGACCGGAAGCGTCGATCTCATAGCGCGGAATGAGGTTGAGCAATTCCTCGATGGCGACCCGCGCTTCCATCCGGGCCAGCGCGGCCCCCAAGCAGCTGTGGATACCGTAACCAAAACCAATGTTGTATCCGTACTTACGATCTCGGTCAATATCGAATCGATCGGGGTCGGGGAAGGCGCGTTCGTCGCGGTTGGCCGATCCGTTGATCAGCAACACCGCACTGTGAGCAGGAATCACGGTGTCATGCAGTGAGACGTCGCGAACGGTGTACCGAACGTTGTACTGCGATGGACCCTGGTATCGCAGCAGTTCTTCGACGGCCGCGGGGATCTTGCCACGGTCATCCAAGAGTTTGGCCCATTCTTGAGGGTTCTCTGCGAAAACCACTGCTGCGTTTCCGACCAGCTTGGTCACTGTCTCTGCTCCCGCACCGCCAAGCAGGCTCGCGAGGCCGGCAATCTCGATGTCGTCGAGTCGACGAACTTCTCCGTCCTCGATGATCTCTGCCTGCACGAGGCGGCTAATCATATCGTCTTGCGGAGCGGCTCGCCGTTGCTGGATGAGCTCGTAATAGTAGGCACCCGTTTGGATTGCGGCATCCATCCCTTCTGCGGAGGGGCGCATTGAGCCGTGCTCGCGCTCGAGACTCTTATCGAGCCACAGCCTCAGTTGTTGCCTGTCACCGGGCGGAACGCCGAGCATCGTCGCGATGATCTCCACAGGGAACAGCGCGGAGAAATCAGCGACCAGATCGAAGGACGTTGGATCGAGCTGTTCCGAGAAACTCCGAATGACCTGGCGGATCATTGGTTCGAGATTTGCGATGGCACGGGGAGTGAACACCTTGCTCACCAGCTTGCGCATCCGCTCATGTCCGGGCGGATCCATCATGATGATGAGCTTGTCCGTCGTCGGACCGCCGTCCTTGATCATGTCAAGGCTCGCACCCATCGCCGAGGAGTAGCTGCCGAAGTCCTTGTACGCCGCAGCTACATCGTCGTAGCGCGTGAGTGCGTAGAAGTCATATTCGGCGTTGTAGTAGACGGGAGCTTCGTCTCGCATGCGTCGATACGTGTCGAACGGCCAGTCGAAGAAAGCGTCGGAGAACGGATCGAATTCAACCGGGTTAAGACCACCGGTCGGGATCGACACGGTCACAGGTGCCCCCTGAGCTCAGTACTTGTGGGATCGTTCTCGGTCATCCACCGAGGACGTATTACTAACTGGTTACTTTAACGCGTACGCCGATCGAAGTACACTCATCCGCCATACCGACTCAAACGGGCCGGGCCCCTCGTGATCGGCAGTCCGCGGTGCACGCCGGCGCGAATGAGAAGTCGTCTCGGCCGCCTGCCCTGTTTGTGCCTGGTCCCCGAGTTGCAAATACCGACTAACGGAGGGCGGAGTAACCGGTTAGTATTATGCGGCGAATAGTCCTGGCTCGTCCCACGACAGCCGGATCAGACGACATCTCAGGAGGCGACGATGCCCAGCCGCGAGCTTTCCTACCCCGTGTTCGATGCCGACAACCACTTCTACGAGCCCAAAGAAGCGCTCACGAAGTTCCTCCCCGATAGACGTAAGGGCGTGATCGATTACGTCGAGATCCGCGGCCGCACCAAGATCATGGTCCGCAACCAAGTGAGTGATTACATCCCCAACCCCACCTTCGAAGTGGTCGCTCGTCCGGGCGCTCAGGAGGAGTATTTCCGAACCGGCAGCGGGGGAAAGACTTTCCGCGAAGTGTTGGGTAAGCCGATGAGGGCCATCCCGGCGTTCCGTGATCCCGCGGCCCGAATCGAAGTGCTTGACAGTCTTGGTCTCGACTACACCCTCATGTTTCCGACCCTCGCGAGCTTGGTCGAAGAGCGCATGAAGGACGATCCCGACTTGATCCTCGATGTCATCCATGCACTCAACCAGTGGATGTACGAGACATGGCAATTCAGTTACGACGGTCGAATCTTCTCCACACCGGTGATCAATCTGGCGAACGTCGACCGGGCGTTGGAGGAGTTGGACTGGTGCGTGCAACGCGGCGCGAAGACAGTGTTGGTGCGACCAGCACCAGTGCCCGGATACCGCGCACCTCGGTCCCTGGGGCTGCCCGAGTTCGACCCGTTCTGGGATGCCTGCGTGAAGGCGGCAATTCCGGTGGCCATGCACGCCTCCGACAGCGGATACGCTGAGCACCTGAACGATTGGGAGCCCGCTGACGAGTTCTTGCCGTTTAGGCCGACGGCTTTCCGCATGGTCGCGATGGGCAAGCGACCCATCGAAGACACCATGGCCGCCCTCGTCTGCCACGGTGCCCTGACCCGAAATCCCGGCCTGCGGGTGCTCTCCGTCGAGAACGGTGCATCCTGGGTTCCATACCTGTTCTACCAATTCAAGGACGTCTACTCCAAGATGCCACAGGAGTTCCCCGAGGATCCCATCGCAGCGTTTCGTCGGTGCGTGTACGTTGCGCCATTCTGGGAAGACGACTTTGCGGCGATTGCCGAGCTCATCGGTGTTGACCGCGTCATCTTCGGCTCGGATTGGCCGCATCCTGAAGGGCTCTCCGATCCGCTCAACCTCGTCGACGATCTTCATGGTCTCGATGCCGGCGGTCAGCGCAAGGTGATGGGCGGCAATCTCATCGAGCTCTTTGGCGTGCCCAATAGAAAGGTCCATCGGCCGGACGTTCCCGCCATGGAGTTCGCATAAGCCGCCGCAGCCCGGCGCGACCGGTGACCGCGGCGGATGTCGACATTGAAAGGACGTGGTGCCATGGGGCCATCCGACTCGCCTGAATACCGGCTGTTCGTGTCAAGCAGCCGAGCCTTCCTCGATAAAGAAGCGTCTCTGACCCGTGTGCGCCAACTGCATGCCAGCCGGGAATCATTTCACCGGGGGTGGTGGCAGAACGCCGCGGAGCTCGGCTGGGCAAGCATGCTGGTGCCGGAGGAGCTCGGCGGTGGCAACGTGTCCGGCAACGGCGTGGCCGACCTCGCGATGATCGCCGAGCTCGCCGGGCGAACCGTGGCCCCGGGCCCGTTACACCCGGTGAGCACGGTGTTGGCTGGCCTAGTGGAGGATGAAAACGCCGGCACGAAGCTCGTGGATGTCATCGGTGCGCTCGTCGCTGGCGAGCAGGTCGCATCCTGGGCTGTCTATGAGCCGTCACTTGGATGGAATCCGTTATTTCCCAACACAATTGCTAAAGAGTCCGCAACGGGGTACCGAATCACTGGTGTCAAGGATCGTGTCGAGGCGGGCATGGACTGTGATGCATATCTTGTGACCGCACGACTGGATGGCGCCGTGCGGCAATTTCTGGTACCCGCTGACACGCCTGGGGTTTCGGCGAAGCCACAGGCGTCGATCGATCTGGTGAAGCGCTACGCTCAGATAACATTCACCGAAGTTGAGGTAGGGCTCGATTCCATCGTGGGATCCGCCGAGCAGACGCCGGCGCTGATCGCTAGGCAGGCACTTGTCGCCCAGCTGCTTCAGTGTGCGGAGATCGTTGGAATCCTCGACACCGTAGTGGAATTCACGATCGCGTGGGCCCGGGACCGATATTCTTTCGGACGCCCGCTGGCGTCCTACCAAGCCCTCAAGCACCGCTTTGCCGATATGAAGGTTGGTCTGGAGGCGTGTCGTGCGACTACCGCCGCCGCTGTCGACGCGGCAGGAAAGCGGCCGGGCGACGCGGCGTGGGCGATCAGTGTGGCCAAGGCATACGTGGGCGAACGCGCACCACAAATAATGCAAGCCTGCATTCAGTTGCATGGCGGCATAGGTGTCACATGGGAGCATGACCTGCACTTGTTTCTGCGGCGGATCACACTGTATCGCAGTCTCTTTGGCACACCCGATGAACACAGCCGACAGGTATGTGACTTGGCGGAGCGGCTGAAAGCGGCCTAGCCGCAGGCGGGAGGCCCGCGCAGGGATTGGGCCCGGCGCGTTGGGTTCCAATCCCGAGAACACGCCAAGTTCCGTTTCGTCGACTAATTCGTGGTGATCCTTGGCGCGAGGTGAACCACTTCACTGATCACCGACGGATTGGCGCGCGCAGTTGCTACCAACGAAAGCAACGTGTTTGCCACATCGAAGAGACCCGACATCCGTTCGGGGACCGCACCTGACCGGACCCAGGAAGCGGTCAGCTGGTCGAGGAGATCTCGGTCCGCTCCCCGGAGGATTTCCGTGCTTTCTGTGGGGCCAATGCTCGCCCGGATGACCCCCAAACCAGGATTCTCGGCTCGCCACGATCCCAAGAGTTCGTTCAGCGCTGCCTTGCTCGCAGCGTAAGCGCCGACGCCCGCAGGCGGCCGTCCGACGTCGTAGCTGGAGGCTACCAAGATGACGGCATTAGCAGACAGGTGTGGGCGGGCCGCTCTGATGAGTTCGGACGCGCCGATCGCGTTGACTGCGAACGCATGCAACCACGTATTGACATCGGTATCGCTGATATATGCGAAGGGTGCCACGGCGCTGGTGAAAATCACCGCGTCCAATCCCCCGAGGGTCTGCACTGCAGCATTGACAGTCGACATGATTGTCGCCGAGTCGGAAACGTCGATTTCGTGCGCAGACCCGTCGAGCTCCACCGCCAGACTCGACAGGAGGTCGATTCGCCGTGCCGCCAGTGCAACTCGAGCCCCGCGGTTGTGTGCCGCGATTGCGATGGCTCGGCCAATGCCCGACGAGGCTCCCACAACCAGCGTCCGCATCCCCTCAACCTCGATGCCGACCTTTGTCATCGATTTGTACCTCCAACGGTCAGAGCGCGCATTTTTCCGAACTTCGTCAGCAAAGCCCGCAGCGCAGCCGATGTGGTAACAGGCGTTGTCCGGCAGGATCGCATCGTGTAATGTTAAGCATCTGCTTAAATCTATCAGGCGCCGTGGCCGCGGAGGCAGCCACCACCGGTGCGCGGCGGCCGTGAGGACGAGGATGTGTGTCTTGCCTTCAGTGGAGTGTGACGGACTCGGGATGATGAGCGAGGGCCGATACTGCAACGGAGCCGGCAGTGCTCGACCATTCTGACGGCACCCGGACGCCTCTGATCGACGCCAGCGTCCACATCTTCACCCAGTCCAATGACGATCTGCGGCAAGGGTTTATGCAGGAGCCGTTTCGAAGCCGAGGCTTTCCCGATTACGAGATGGATTGGTGGGGCGCCCCCGGCGGCGAATATGTGGCAGGCAGCCGCGGGCCTGGTGACTCCAGCTATCCCGGATCGAATCCCGAAATCGTTGCGGCCGAACTGTTCGACCGTCGCGGAGTCGACGTAGCCGTGTTGCATCCGATGACTCGCGGAGTGATGCCCGACCGGCATTTGGGTACGGCAATCGCGGCGGCCCACAACGAGATGATGGTCACCCGGTGGCTCGAGCATCCCGACTTCGGTGAGCGCTTCCGGGGGACCGTTCGGATCGACCCGGCCGACGTCGTGGGATCCTTGCGGCTAATCGAGAGGTATAAAAGCCACCCGCGAGTCGTCCAGCTCGGGGTTCCGCTTCAGTCTTGCGCGCTGTACGGAAAGCCGCAATTCTGGCCGCTGTGGGAAGCCGCCGCCGACGCCGGTCTTCCTGTGGCCGCACACATAGAGGTCGGCTCGGGTATCGGCTTCTCCCCGACACCGTCGGGGACCGCGCGCACCTACGAGCAGTATTTCGGCTTCATGGCCTTGAACTACGTCTATCACCTCATGAACATGATCGCCGAGGGCGTATTCGAGCGCACTCCGACGCTGAAGTTTGTCTGGGCCGACGGTGCCGCGGACATGCTGACCCCGTTTAGCTGGCGGATGGACTGCTTCGGCCGACCACATCTCGAACAAACACCGTGGGCGCCGCGCATGCCAAGTGATTACCTTCCCGCGCATGTGTTTTTCGTTCAGAATTTGCTCGACGGCCCGGGTGACACTGACTTCGCCGGCGAATGGTTCGACTTCACCGGCAAGTCCGACATGACAATGTACGGATCAAGCTATCCGCACTGGCACGAGCATGCTCCACAAGTCCCAAGCGCATTCACTGCAGAACAGCGCGACAAGCTGCTGTGGCGCAACGCCGCAGAACTGTACGGAATCGATGTGGGCGTGGCGACATCGACCACTCAAGCACGCTAAGTCCTAGCGAGGAGGCAAGATGACAACCACAGAAAGTCCCCGGGTACCAGCTTCGGAGCGGATCGCGGTGCGCTGTGTCGACTCTGACGTTCACCCCACACCCCGGCGCGGGGTTTTAACCCAGTACATCCCCGAGCCCTGGCGCAGCAAATACTTCACCAGCCATGCCGTGGGAGAAACGATATTCTATGACGCGCCTGATTACGCACATTCCAAGGCGATGCGTGTCGACAGCTTCCCGCCAGATGGTGAATTCGCCTGCAGCGACCCTGATTTGGCGTTGAAACAGTTAATCATGGACGCCGGTTCCGACATTGCGATCCTGGAGCCAGGCACGCGAGCCACTCGACTCCCCGAGACCGACTCCGCCGTCGCGGCGGCCACCAACAGCTGGCAGGCTGAGCACTGGCTCGACAGCCGCAACAACTGGCATGAGCGGTGGCGCGGATCCATCTGCGTCGGAATCAAAGAGCCCGTTGTCGCGGCCGCCGAAATCGAGAAATGGGCCGGACACCCCTTTATGTCTCAAATCTTGATCAAGTCCGAGCCGCGGCCCTCGTGGGGTGATCCAAAATATGACCCGGTGTGGAGCGCCGCGACCAAACACGACATCACGGTCACGTGCCACCTGGGGCGATCACAGCATGAAGAGCTCCCCATGCCGCCAGTGGGCTTCCCAAGTTATAACCACGATTTCATGGTCAGCTATTCGCTGCTGGCAGCGAACCAAGTGATGAGCCTCATCTTCGACGGGATCTTCGACCGCTACCCGACGCTGCGGATCGTGTTCGTCGAGCACGCATTCAGCTGGATCTTGCCGCTGATGTGGCGAATGGACGCCCTGTACGAAGCTCGGAAATCATGGGTCGATATCAAGCGCAAGCCGAGTGAGTACGTGAAGGACCACATCAAGTGGACCACGCAGCCGCTGGACTACCCGGAAGACAAGACCGAATTACTCAGGGCCTTCGAATGGATGGAGTGCGAGAAGATACTGCTGTTCTCGTCGGACTACCCGCATTGGACGTTCGACGACCCCCGCTGGCTGGCCAAGCATCTGCCCGAGCACGCCCGCGAAGCGGTGATGTTCCGCAATGGGATCGAGACCTACAAGCTCCCCGAGACCGTCCCCGCCCTCGAAGGCCAAATGAGGGCCCTCTGACGACGTGACCGACCACACCCCAACGCCGTGCCCGGTAAGGGGCGCGAACGCGTCGCCCCGTGGGATCGCGAAATATCTTTCTACCGGGCTTAATTCGTACCGGTCCGAGCACCGCCGAACTCACCTGGACAACCTTGTCTCACAGCTGGTCGGGTTAAGGGCGGTGTCGCTGTGGTGAGGTCATGATCGCGGGCTCGGAACGGGTGAGCGAAGCCAAGCTCAAGCGCGGGGAAAAAGCGCTGTCGATCAACGGTGGTACCGTCGTCTACGAGCTTCTCGGCGCACAGGGTGAGGTCATCGTCCTCACACCGGGTGGCAGGTTCGGCAAGGATGTACCGGGGCTGCGCCCTCTGGCCCGCGAGCTGGTCAACGGCGGCTATCGCGTCCTGCTGTGGGATCGTCCCAATTGCGGTAAGTCCGACGTCCAGTTCTATGGCGATAGTGAGTCGCATATGCGGGCACAGACGCTGCACGGTCTTATCGAGGGCCTCGAACTCGAATCATGCATTCTCGCCGGCGGGTCCGGCGGCGCCCGAGATTCGATGCTGGCCGCCATCATGTACCCCGACATGGTGGACAAGCTCGTGTTATGGAACATCGTTGGGGGCCTGTATGGCTCCTTCCTCCTCGGTTCGCTGTATGTGCTTCCAAGTATCCGGGCTGTGCGCAAGGGAGGCATACCCGCCCTACTGCAGTTGCCGGAGTGGAAAGCATGTATCGACTCCAACCCAGCGAACGAGGGCAGGATCCTTGCGCTCGACGAAGAGGATTTCACCAAGGTCGCGCTGCGCTGGCTGCGTGCGTTCGTGCCGACGCCGGGCCAAACGATCCCCGGAGTCGATGACGGCATGTTCGCCAACATCCGCGTCCCGACGCTGATCATCCGTGGTGGGCAAGATGATTGGGACCACCCGAAGCGCACTTCTTTGGAGATCGGGTGCTTGATCCGGGGCTCCACAGTGATAGACCCGCCGTGGCCCGAGGATGCTTGGGAACAGGCGTCGCGCAAGTATGCCAGGGGCAACCACACACGATTCCATATGTTCGACACGTGGGTGCAAGCCGCCCCGGCCATTCTGCGATTCCTCGAGCAGCCATGAACATCACCCAAGCAAGTCGTAGAGCCACGTCTGCCGTCCCCCCGGCCGATCGTCTCCGCGCCCGCGAAGGCAAGCCGGCGCAGGACACGGTATCGCCGAAGTTTCCCCTGTGCTCCTCCCCAGATACCCACCGAGAGAAGGAATTACGATGAGCCGAGCGCCCGAATTGCGTTATGAGTCGAAGATGCTGATCGACGGCAAGCTCGTCGAGGGAAGCAACGGGACCTTCGAGAATTTCAATCCCGCCACTGAAGAGTCTCTCGGACATGTGGCAAATGCTTCGAGCGACGACATGCGAGTCGCGATCGGCGCCGCTCGACGGGCCTTCGACGAGACCCAGTGGGCGACCGATCATAAATTCCGGCAGCGCTGCCTGCTCCAACTCCAGGAAGCACTCGAGCGTGAACAGGACGAGATCCGCGAAGAACTCATCCGCGAAGTGGGGTGCCCACGCGCAATCACGTTCGGACCCCAACTAGATGCTCCACTCGCCGACGCGCTGCGGTACCCGGCAGATCTGATTGACCATTACCAGTGGGATTTGGATCTTGGGGACGCGCTGATTTCGGTAACAGGACAAGAATCCAGCCGGCATGTCTGGCGCGAACCGGTTGGTGTCGTCGGCGCCATCGTGCCCTGGAACTTCCCGTTCGAGGTTTCGTTGAACAAGTTGGGCCCTGCGCTGGCAACAGGCAACACCGTGGTTCTCAAACCGGCACCCGACACACCGTTCAATGCCACGCGAATTGGCCGAATCATCGCCGAGCAGACTGATATTCCTGCAGGTGTCGTTAATGTGGTGACATCACAGGATCACCTCGTCGGCGAAGAACTCACTCTATCGCCGGAGGTCGATCTGATTTCGTTCACCGGCTCCACAGCCGTGGGCCGTCGCATCATGGAGAAGGGCGCGGCGACCCTTAAGCGGCTGTTCCTCGAGCTCGGCGGCAAATCTGCGACGATCGTGCTCGACGACGCTGACCTCAACTCAGCGTGCACCCTGGGTCTGGCACCCATCGTCCACGCAGGACAAGGATGTGCAACACCAACTCGAATGCTATTGCCCCGCAAGCTCTACGACGACGGGTTGGCCATTCTGGAGGGCATGTATGCCGGCATCCCGCCAGGTGATCCCCAGGACGCCGGCACTCTGTGCGGCCCGGTCATCTCCGCAAAGCAACGGCAGCGCGTCCTCGGGTATATCCAGAAAGGCATCGACGAAGGAGCCCGCCTGGTCGTGGGTGGCACGAGCGCTCCGTCCGGATTCGACAAGGGACACTGGGTGATGCCCACGCTGTTCGCCGACGTCGATAACGCGATGACGATTGCCCAGGAGGAGATCTTCGGGCCGGTTCTCGTCGTCATTCCCTACGATGACGATGACGACGCCGTCCGCATCGCCAACGACAGCATGTACGGTCTCGCGGGAAACGTGATGGGTAGCCCTGAACGCGCCGTTGATGTGGCTCGTCGGCTCCGCGCCGGATTCATCGGTGTGAACGGTGGCCCCCCCTACGGCGCCGCCGTACCGTTCGGTGGCTACAAATCGAGCGGTCTGGGCCGCCAGAACGGTGTCGCCGGCTTCGACCAGTACACCGAAGTGAAGTCGATCGGATGGCCGGTGGGCTGATGCGGGGGCCCGTGTCCCGGCGGCCGGCCCTCCGCCCTCAACCGATAACACCTGCGCCGCAAGAGGAGTCGACAGACAGGGGAAGAAATGACGGCGTACTTCGATGATCCCGATCAACATCCGCAGCCAGACGAGCCTCTCCCGCTGGTCAGATTCCTCGCCGAGCACCGGCATTTCGTGTATCGCGCGGCTGTCGTCGGCGAGACGGTCACCCAGGTAGTTCACCGCGCAGGGGGGTGGATTTTCGATCAGACGGCGCTTGGGTGCCACGTGACAGTCGTCACCAAAGACACCCGCGGTGCTGATGCACTCAAGGTACTGGGCGCGCGATCGGTGTCGATCGATGAAGCCGTTCGATGCGGAGACCAGCCCAGGCCGCACATACTGATGGCCAGCACGGCCCTGTGTAAGCGCGCCCTCGGGGTCCGCAGAGCTGTTGCCGACATCATCGAGAGCGACGACACGACCGTGTATCTGTTCGGCGATGAGGTGTCGGCGACACTGAACCCCTCAATCCGGTGCGTGGAACACAAACTCAGTGTTGCGACGCTCGCGTTCAAGGCGCAAGCGCTCCGTCTACTGGGCGTCGACTCGAGTGAGACCTCGGAGGTGTTCGGCCGGGCAATCGACACGATGGCGTCGACCTTCGACTCGAGCAAGGTCAGGTCAATTCGGACCCCCGCACGGTAATGCCCGAGTCACCGTCGCCGTCCCACGCGGGTGCGTTTGCCTAACCTGCCGCGACCGTCAGGCTCTCGGGACAGTTTCGCGGCTACGCTTCGAAACCACCCCCCGAACGATCTGCGCTCCTACGACCGACCCGACGGTCGGACGTATCGCCCCGAAGTGGAGGTTAGGCAGAAACAGCCCACGGTAGCCGGAGGTGTCCGCTGCAGATCCTGGTCGGCGTTTCGGGGGGCGCGATGGCGGGCTGTGCTGGTGCTGTTCTAGGTAATCGGACGTCTGTCCCGCAGCCTGCCTGTCGCAGCCTGGACGCGTTAGTATCACGAGTCGACATAGATGTGTATTGCGGGTGAATGTGAGTAAGCAAGTGGCGCCTCCACGTCGGACCGGATCGCCGGACGCAACGACCCGCAAACTGCTCCTGGACGCGGCCGAAGAGCTGTTGATCGAAGGGGGCTACTCGGCGATCACCGGGCGGGCAGTAGCGAAGAAAGCTGGGCTCAAATCACAGCTTGTCCCTTACCACTTCGGGACGATGGACGACTTGTTCTTGGCGGTCTTTCGCCGCCGAGCAGAACAGGGCCTCGAGCGACACCGGGCGGCGCTGAAGTCCGACCAGCCTCTCTGGGCTCTATGGCGGATGAGTACCGACCCGCGGATCGTGGTGTTCACAATGGAATTCGTGGCGCTGGCCAACCACCGCCGGGCTCTTAAGCAAGAAATCGCCTACTACGTTGAGCGCATGCGCGACGAGCAGGTCAAGGCCCTATCGTCGATCCTCGAGGGCTACGGGATCCCGCCCGAAGCGGTTCCCCCCGAAGTGGTGATGACGATGATGTTCAGTGTGTCTGGCGTATTGGCCATCGAGGAATCATTGGGTGTTGAGCTAGGACATTCATCCACCCTCAGGTTCTCCGAACGCTGGATTCGTCAGTACGAAGGCGATCCGCCGGTCCGGTGAGGTAGGCGGCGGCACAAGGCATTCGCCGTGTACCAAGGCGCGCCACGCCGCACCGCGGCACTTCGATAGCACCATGTTTCGCTTGAGGGTTGACCACGCCGCCAGCGAGATGTTAAGCAGTTGCTTAACATCTCGCTGGTGGTCAATCCCGGCCAGCGGCGAGCGACGGATGCGATTGGAGAGTATTAAATGGTGGTTGACCCATCGGAGACCGTCGAACAGTTCCGTGGGCGCGTTCGGGATTGGCTGGCGGCCAACCTTCCCCGGATCACCCCGGGCGCCACCGCCGCCCGTGACTCTGATGAGCTCTGGCATCGCGCCCGAGAGCTACAACGACTTCTCTATGAGGGCGGATTCGCCGGGATCTGCTTCCCCCGTGAGTACGGCGGCTTGGGGCTCAGCTACCCCTACCAGCGGGCCTTCGACGAGGAATCGCTCGGTTACGAATTGCCGGTATGCCTCAACCTTCCCTCCTTCGCCATCTGCTGCGCCACCATCCTCGACACCGGCAGCGAGGAACAGAAGAAAACACATATCGCCGCGGCAATCCGCGGCGACGAAGTCCTCGTTCAGCTGCTATCAGAACCCGGCGGAGGATCCGATCTCGCCGGCGTTACCACCCGAGCTGAACGTCGTCCCGATGGGCGATGGGTGCTCAACGGAGCTAAGACCTGGAGTACCGGCGCCTTTGCCGCCGACTACGGACTATGCCTCGCCCGGACCGATTGGTCGGTCCCGAAGCACGAGGGACTCACCATGTTCCTCGTGCCCATCAATCACCCGGGGATCACGTTGCGGCGCATCGAGCAGGTCAATGGATCGCGGGAATTCTGCGAAGAATTTCTTGACGATGTCGACGTCGGTGAGGACGCGGTGCTCGGTGAAGTCAATAACGGATGGGCCGTGGCTACCCGACAGCTGTTCCACGAACGGCTGTCGCTCGGCAATGGATCTATGTACTCCAGTGGCGTGGGCAGCGAGTCTCCCGAAGACAGGCCTTTGGATTTTATCGATCTGGTGGCCAGATCCGGGCGCGACAGCGACCCGGCCGTTCGCCTCGCTGCAGGGCGCGCACTCGTCCACCGGCAGGTCACCCGTCAACTAACGGAACACATATTCAAAGGCATGCAGGACGGCACGATTCCGCCCACCTACGGCACCATTTTGCGTTTGGCAGCGGCCGAAACCCACGAATTCGAAGCGGACACAGCTCTCGCCATCGCCGAAACCTCCGCCGCCGTCGACTGCAGTGACGGCTTGTTCGACGTCGGGGAGCGATTTCTGAGCCGACAGGTGTTGAGCATCGGGGGCGGCACCACCGAAATGGCACGCAACGTGATCGCCGAACGAATACTCGACATGCCACGCGAGTACTCCGCGGACCGCGGCGTGCCGTTCGACCAAGTACGCCACAACCGGCCGCCGACATAATCGCCAATGACGAGTCACATCGCCGTACGCACCGTTCCGATCGACCTGCGCCGCAGCTACGAAGCGCACGGTTGGTGGGACAACCGTGGGCTCGGCACTCTGGTTGAGAACGGACTCGGAGCTGCTCCCGACGCGGAATTTGTCGTGCACTCTGCGAGCAATCCGTTCGTGGGCACTTTCGGACAGGTGGACCTACTTGCCCGCAGACTCGCTGCCGGCCTACAACGACGCGGAATTGGCCCCGCCGATATCATCGCTTTTCAACTGCCGAACTGGGTTGAGGCAGCGGTCACCTTCTGGGCCGCTGCATATCTCGGCGCCATCGCTGTGCCGATCGTGCACTTCTACGGTCCGCGGGAAGTCGGTCATATCCTGCGGGAAAGCCGTGCGGATGTCTTTGTGACCGCGGCACGGTTCGGGCGGATGGTGCACGACCCAACCATCAGCGCCGGCGTGCCAATCGTCGCCGTGGTCGGGCGAACATTCGACGCTCTGCTGGCAGACCACCCGCTCCCAGGGCCGTTGCCGTGCGACCCCACCGGTCCGGCGATCGTCGCCTACACCTCAGGCACCACGAGCGCACCCAAGGGTGTTGTCCACAGCCACCAGTCAATAGGCTTCGAAGTGCGGCAACTGGCCGCCGTCCAAGCCGAGGACCGTGGCCGGCCACTTACCGTGGCGCCGGTCGGCCATTTCATGGGGATGCTCAGCGCCTTCCTGCTGCCGTTGTGCGATGGCACACCGATAAATCTGCTCGATGCCTGGGAACCCGGCCGGGTGCTGGAACTGATGTCGTCACACCAGGTTTCCTTGATCGGCGGTGCACCGTACTTCGTGACAAGTCTCTTGGAGCACCCGTCGTTCACCCCGCGTCATCTTCCACAAATGAGATACGCGGGACTCGGTGGGGCACCTGTACCTCGGACTGTCGTTGAGCGCCTTGCCGAACAGGGCATAACCGTGTTCCGCTCGTATGGATCCACCGAGCATCCGTCGGTCACGGCAAGTCAACCCCACGACGATGCGGACACCCGCCTGTACACCGACGGTCGACCACTCACCGGTGTCGAGCTCCGGCTGGCCGAAGACGGCGAAATACTAACGCGCGGACCGGACTTGTGCATCGGATACACCAACGAAGAACTCACCAGGCAAGCGTTCGACGCCCAGGGTTGGTACCGAACAGGGGACATCGGTGTGCTCGATGAACATGGTTGCCTTTCGATCACCGACCGCAAGTCCGACCTGATCATCCGAGGCGGCGAGAACGTCAGCGCCGCCGAGGTCGAGGAGGTCTTGCGGTCGTTTCCGCGGCTGGCTGATGTCGCCGTTGTCGCGGTGCCCGACGCCGCCCTGGGGGAGCGCGCTGGTGCGGTCGTGCAAATGGTGCCCGGAGCGCCTCATCCGACGCTGGAGGCGGTGCGCGCGCATTGCGAACGGTCGTCCTTATCGCGCCAGAAGTGGCCCGAATACATTATTCCGTCCGAAGTTCTTGCGCGGACCGCGACGGGAAAGCTGCGCAAGCAGCACATTCGCGAGCAGGCGCTCCACTGGCTCGCCTCCCAGTAAAAAACGTCGAGACTCAGCGTTCCGCCGGAGACGACAGCGTCTGCTCGAGACCGGCGTTGAGGAAATCGGCGACGCCTGCGGCCCATTCACCGTTGTCTCGCGAACCCCGGTATGCCGTGTGCATGGCCAGCCACAGATGAATGCCGATGATTCCCGGCGCCGTCGCACCTGACCGGCCAGTAGTGGGCTGACCCGCGGCCGCAAGGTGCTTCGTGATCCATCCCTGCAACTGAGGCTGAAGCCGCCCAGCGAAATGCCGGCGACCGGCATCATTCTTGGCGAACAGGATGGCGTTGAGCATCTCGCCGAGGCGACTCATGATGGCCGATAACGACGCATGCATCTCAGCCAGCCGCGACGACGGATCAAGACCATCCATGCGAATGTCAGCGGCAGCCAACTCCTCTTCCAAGATTCGGTCGAGCGGACGCAGCACCGCCTCTTCGAAAAGTTCGCCGGTCGATGAGAAATGCTGGTAGATGGTTGCGTTGTTGACGCCCGCGGCGCGGGCTACCTTGAGGACCGACGTCCGGTCGATGCCCAATTCGAGATACACCTCTTGAGCCACCCGCGTCAGTTGCTCGCGGCGCTCGGCGGCCGAGAGCCGAACGCGTCGAGCCTTAGCAGGGGGCATGGGTGAGACGATAGCCGAAATGTCGTATAACCCGGCGGTTGAACCAACGGCCGAGCGAGGAACCCCGCGGACTCACGTCCACGTGGCCACGCTCTTGCGAACATCACGGAACGGAACATCTCGATCCAACGAGGGTTCACGAGGCAGGCCCAGAACCCGCTCCCCGATCAGATTGCGTTGAATTTGATCGCTGCCCCCGCCGATGGAGTTCTCGAAAGCGCACATCGCAGCCAAATGTGCGCGGTCTGCGGATTGCGAGTCAGAGCCCGCCAGCAAACCCTCCGCGCCGAGCAACCTCGCGTGTAGTCGTGCCGAATCGTGCAGGAGTTCGGACATGGCTAGCTTGACCACCGAAGCGGCCCGCTCGTCGGTCGAGTTCTCCGCGCGCTCACCGTTCCAGTGCGCAACACGTTCGAGCGCGTAGAGCCTGGCGATTTCCTGGCGCACCTCTCGGTCGCGGTTCCGCCCCCGTTCTCGCGCCAGCGTGATGAGCGCATCGATCGAGGTGCGGACCAATTCGGAACCCTCGTCACGGTCATGAACCGTGCCCCTACCCATCGCCATCCGCTCGAGTGCGAGCGCGGTCTGCAGCACCGACCATCCACCGTTCAGATCACCGATGCGGTGGGTGTCGGCGACACGCGCGTCGGACAGAAACACCTCGTTGAACGTGGCCCGGCCCGTCATCTGTCGTATGGGACGGACGAGGACTCCCGGCTGCCTCATCGGCAACAGAAACAGCGTGATGCCTTTGTGTTTAGGGACGTCCCAGTTGGTTCTGGCAACTAGCAGCCCGAGCGTGGATTCCGCTGCAAGACTTGACCACACCTTTTGACCGTTGACGACCCACTCGTCGCCGTCTGGCTCGGCGCGGGTCTGCACCGCCGCAAGATCAGACCCTGCACCGGGCTCGCTGTAGAGCAGGCAGGTTCGATGCTCACCTGACAGCAGCCCTCGCACCGTCGACCGGCTGACGCTTTCATCGGTTCCGAACAGATTGATGACATTGGCGATCAGGCGGTTCGCGGTGACGTCAACCGCCCCAAGGGGAGCATCGGCGGCCGCGAATTCCTGGATCACCACCTCATTGGCCTCGAGCGGCAGCCCACGCCCGAAGAGTGTGGGCGCCAGATTCGGGCAGGCCCACCCGGCATCGATGACCCTGTCGACGAATGCGCCGACTTCCTGTGGCGGCCTCCAATTCTCGGCCAACCATCGCCGAACCTCAGCACGCATGGCGCCGGCCGCTTCGTCATCCCATTGATCCATCGAAGCCTCCCTCAACTGTGATCGCTAGAGGCCGATTACGTGCGCCAGCGATTCACGGTGATATGCCGGATCACCGAAGAGCAGGTCGTCGGAAATCGCCCGCTTGAAGTACAGATGGGCGGGATACTCCCAGGTGACAGCGATGGCACCGTGAATCTGGATGTTGTCACGGGCAGCGTTGAGGCAGGTTTCCGAGCACACCGATCCCGCGATAGCAGCTAGCTCATCAAGGCGTTCGCTGCGTTCGGACACCCCGCGAGCGGCTGCGACCGCAGCCGCTCTGGCCGCCTCGACGCCGGCCATCATATCGGCACACAGATGCTTGATCGCTTGAAAAGATCCGATCGGGCGGCCGAATTGCACACGCTGACAGGCATATTCGACAGCCATATCCAATACTCTTCCGGCAACTCCCACCTGTTCGCAGGCCAGGGCCACCACCGCGATTCGCGCCACGTCGCTGACGATCTTCTCGCCCGGGCCGGGAGCGCCGACGCGATAGGCGGGGACGCCGTCCATCTCGATGCGAGCAAGTCGTCGCGTCGGATCAAGGGTGGTCATCGCGGATCGAGTCAGACGGCTGTCGCCGCCCTCGACAGCGAACAGGCCCACCCCGTCGTCACCCTTGGCGACGACCAGAATCACCGACGCGATCTCGCCGTCTAGAACGAAAGACTTGCAGCCCTGCAGGTTCCAGCCGCCGCGGCCACGCGTCGCGGTCACGTTCACCGTGGGGGCGTCCCAACGTCCGTCATCCTCGACCCAGGCGACGGTGGCAATCGTGTCACCAGAGGCGATGGTCGGCAACCACCGCTCCTTCGCGAGCTCGTCATCGGAGTTCAGCAGCGTGGTAGTTGCGATGGCCGATGCCAGGAGTGGCGCGCACACCAGCGAGCGACCCGCTTCCTCGAGCACCAGGGCCGTCTCGTTGAACGAGAAACCAGATCCACCATACTCTTCCGGTATCGATAGACCTTGAACCCCGAGCTGATCGGCAAGCGCGGCCCACAACTGCGGGTCGTAACCGTGCTCACTTGCCATTGTCTCCCGCACGACGGATTCAGGTGACTTGGCGGCGAAAAAAGAACGTATAACGTCGCGGAACTGTTGTTGCTCAACGGTGAACGAGGCGCTCATCGCGGACTCCGTATGATCGGATCGCCTTGGCGGCTCATACCGGTTGAGGCGGCAGCATCGGCGCCTCCAGCGGAACCAGGTAGCCGTCTTCGTCGCGGATCGAATCGATATGCTCGGCAACGTCTTCGACGCTGGCGCCATCAGGGCCGGCAAGCCAGCCGGCAGTCAGCCCGACGAAACTTCGGCCGTACCAACCGGCGCCTGCCGCATAGATTTCGTGGGTCGCCGTGCATTCCCTCGATGCAAGATACACGACCATCGGGGTCACCAAGGTCGGATCTAGTGCCGCCCCGACCTCGCCGAGCAATCCGTCCGTCAGGCGCGTACGCGCAAGCGGTGCAATGACATTGGATTGTATGCCGTATCGGGCTCCCTCGATGGCGATACCGCTGGACAGGCCGACGAGCCCCATTTTCGCCGCACCGTAGTTGGCTTGTCCGAAGTTGCCGAAGAGGCCGGCCGCCGATGTGGTGAAAACGAAACGGCCGTAACCGTTGTCCTTCATCGCCTGGAAGGCGGGTTGACTTACAAAGAACGCCCCTCTGAGGTGAACGTCCAGGACAGCGTCGAATTCGGCGGCGGTCATCTTCGCGAAAGTCTTGTCCCGGAGGATGCCCGCATTGCTGATCACCACGTCGAGTCGGCCGAACGCTTCAAGGGCGGCGTTGACGACCGCAGCCCCCCCTTCGGGAGTTGCGATGGACTCCGAACTCGGCACGGCGGTTCCGCCGGCCGCGGTGATCTCGGCGACGACGTCCTGGGCCGGTGTACTTTCGACTCCTTGCCCGTCCGGCGCCGCACCGACATCGTTGACCACCACCTTGGCGCCGCGTCTGGCCAGCTCGAGTGCGTAGGTGCGGCCCAAACCGCGACCGGCGCCGGTCACCAGGGCGACCTGGTCAGCGAATGAGATCACTGCTTATCTACTCCTTTGAAGACGTATTCCGCGAACTGCGCTGTGCGTTGGGCGGTATCGGTTCCGGCGCCTAAGCGGTCGGAAGTGGGATGTTGTACAACTCGGCGGCGTTGTCCTGCAACACCCGGCGGCGGGTGTAGGCATCGACGTGCGAAAGCGCGGTCGCCAATCGCTCGCGTGCACCTGGGTAGATACAGGTTGGGTGCGGCACGTCGGTCTCGACCAGGACGTTGTGTACGCCTATGTCTTCGATGAGGTGCTTGGGTCCCGAGCGCTCAAACCAGAACGACACGTAAATGTGGTCGGCGAAATACTCTCTCGGACGTCGCTTTTGGAGCGCGATCTCGGCTGGATCGGTCACCATCTCATCGAGCTGAAATTCCATCGCCTCGATGATGAACGGCACCCATCCAATGCCGCTCTCAGCGGAGAACACCTTGATGTTGGGGAACCGGTCGAAGAAGTTGCCCATGCAGAGGTTCAGGATGATCCTGGCGTTGCTCATGTAGAACTGGCTGGACAGAATCGCCAACCGCCGTTGGGGGCCATAGGAGTCCCAGTAGACATCGGGATTGGATTGAGCCATCGGATTCATCGACGTCTGGTTGCCGATCTTCTTGTCCCCACCGCCGGCAATGTGGAAGTTGAATACCAGGCCCATGTCGTTGCCCAGCTGCCACATGGGTTCGAAGTACTCCGAATCCAGCCCAGGCAGTCCGGTGTTGTGTGGCTTGTCGCTGATCGTGAATCCCCGCATGCCACGCTCGCGCAGGCGAACCATCTCTTTGAGGGTGAGATCCATGTCCCAGGTCGGCAGCAACGGCTGCGGGAACAACCGGCCACCCGACTCCTGCTGGACGTCGGCCATGAAGTCGTTATAAGTCTGAATCAGAATTGCCCGCTGGGCTAGGTCGTCGACGCCGAAGAAGGTGTTTGACGAAAAGCCCACGGCGTTGGAGAACAAGATCTGGGCGTACACGCCCATCTCGTCGAGCAACTTCACCCGCTCCCGGGGGTCCCACGTGGACGAGTCGACTTCTTCCCACGGCTGCACAAAGAGTGTGCCCAATTCCTTCTTCTTGCCGCGACTCAAAGTGTTCCCGCCGATGCCCATGAGCATTTCGTCTCCGAGATACCAGTGGGTGACCCCGTCCTTGGTGCGCATCTGGGGCACCTTGTCGTGCATCGACGCCGGCACCCGAGACGTCCACAGATCCGGCGGTTCGGTGAAATGCGAGTCCGAGTCGATGATGTGGATTCCATCGAGCAGCTGATCCACCTGGTCAGAATTCGTCAACGTCGCTGTCACGCGATCGCCTCCCCACGCGTTTCGAGAATCGAGTTGTTCGGCGCGATTCTGCACCTGATAGTCAAGGTACCGAGCCGCGGAGGTAGAAGCAACTAGTTACTTGACGCCGCCTCGAGCTCGCTTCTACAGTCGCGGCATGCACGGCGCAGACCACTACGCAGAGCGCAGTCAGTCGGCTCGGCGATGAGCACACGGGTAGTTCCGCCGGTAACCGAATCCCTCTCGGGATACTGGCGGCAGGGCGGCGGCGGCTCGTTGATGATTCCAATGTGTTCGGGGTGCCGGCGCTGGTCTTACCCGGAACTGGCGCCGACCTGCACCGTCTGCGGGGCATTGACGGTGCTCTCGCCCCTGCGTGGCATCGGCACCGTGTACAGCTACACCGTCAACTTTCACCAGTATCACCCGGATGTGTTGCCTCCCAATATCATCGCGTTGGTTGAACCAATCGATGACCCGAGTTTGCACCTGATTTCCAGCATCGTCGATTGCGAACCCGAACGCGTCCACATCGGACTCGAAGTCGAGGTGTGTTTCGAATCGCATGGCGACATCAAGGTGCCGGTGTTTCGTCCGCGACGTGGGCCCGGGGATCGATGAGCCAGCAGCGCCAGCCATTCGTCTCGGGGCTGGGTCTGTCGCGGATCGGCCGCCACACCGGGCGCGCCGGGCTGGCCCTGACGCTCGAGAGTGCGCAACAGGCGATTTCCGACGCAGGTCTGACACCGTCTGACATCGACGGTGTCGCCACGCTCGGCGATACCCCGCAGAGCGTGGCGGCCCAGGCCCTCAACATCGAACCGCGATTCCGTGGCGGCAAGGTCGGACGTTCGTCCTTGTTCTCTCCGTTTCTGGATGCGTTCGACGCCGTTCGCCACCGACAGGCACGCCATGTGCTCGTCTACCGCACCGTGAGCATGCTGGGCGGGGCCTACGACCCGTCAGCTGCCGCAGACAGCGAGTGGGACCCCAAACTCGATCCCGGCCAGAATTGGCGTGCCGACCTCGAACACCTCAACACCGATATGGATCTGCTTCTCGCCGCGAACGCGTTCTCGGCGGCGAACTGGTTTGCTCTGCACTGCCGGCGACATATGCACCTTTACGGCACGACCAAGGAGCAACTCGGTTGGTTGGCGGTCAGCAGCCGACGGCACGCCACGCTCAATCCCGATGCCGTCTTTCGTGATCCGATGTCACTTGACGACTACCTCACGGCACGACCGATCTCTGAGCCGTTCGGGCTCTTAGATTGCGACGTTCCGGTTGACGGCTCGGTGGCGATGGTGATCTCGCACGGCGACCATGTCGCCGACTGTCCGCATCCGCCGATCCGGTTGGCCGCCGCCGGAGGATCATCCGGTGCCGGTGGGTGGACTCAACGGCCGGACTTCCCCAATATGGCGATGGTCGATGCCGCAGCAGAGCTGTGGCACAACACCGATTTGCGCCCCCGCGACGTCGACGTCGCCGAACTCTATGACGGCTTCGCCTTTCTCACGTTGGCGTGGCTGGAAGCGCTAGGGCTCTGCGGCGTAGGAGCTTCAGGCTCTTTCGTCGAAGGAGGCAACCGGATCGCCCTGGACGGCGAGCTGCCGCTCAACACCTACGGTGGCCAGTTGTCGGCCGGCCGCTTACACGGGCACTGGATCTTGCACGAAGCGTGTCTGCAATTGCGCGGCGCGGCCGGTGCGCGCCAAGTCCCGAACCGGCCAGAGGTCGCAGTGGCTTCCAACGGTGGCGGCCCCACAGCAGGATGTGTATTGCTCACAGTGTGAAGGGCTACACCGTAGCCCCGCGCAACATCTGCCTGGCCACCACCATCCGATGGACTTCGTCTGGGCCGTCGTAGATTCGCGCGTACCGTGCATTGCGGTACATCCGCTCGAGCGGGGTGTCGGCACTCACGCCCAGCGCGCCGTGCACCTGTATTGCCCGGTCGATCACGTTGTGCAGCATGGTCGCCCCGAAGACCTTGATCATGCTGATCTCCACGCGAGCCGATTCTCCCGCGTCAATGCGACGGGCGGCGTCCAGGGTCATCAGTCGGGCGGCGTGCATCTCCGCCGCGGAATCGGCAATGAAACGCTGGATTTCACCCTTGTCCGCCAAGGCACTGCCGTGGGCGTAACGTGTCTTCGCGCGATCACACATCAACTCGAAAGCACGCTGTGCCTGTCCGAGCCAGCGCATGCAATGCAGGATCCGCCCTGCCCCGAGACGCTGTTGAGCGATGGTGAAGCCCTGACCTCGGTGTCCGAGCACTGCGGTGTTGGGCACGCGTACGTCCTTGAGGCGAACTTCGCAGTGCGGGGCCAGCGACCCGAGAGTTGGTATCACACGGACGATTTCATACCCAGGGCTATCAGTGGGTACCAGGAGTGCGGTGAACGCCGAGTGTCGCTCCTCCGCCGCGGCTTCGGTGCGGCAGAACACCGTCGTGACTCGGGCAAGGTTCGCACAGGAGACGAACCACTTATGGCCGTTGATGACCCATTCGTCTCCATCTAGTACCGCGGTGGTCGTCATCAACGTGGGATCCGACCCCGCGACATCAGGTTCGGTCAGCGCGGTGGACGGCAACGCCGCCGCAGAAACCAGGTCGCCGAGGTATCTCTCCCGTTGTTCCGCCGTGCCGTGATCGGCGATCATCATGCAGTCGTGCATCGACGCCGTTCCCAGTGCGTACATACCCCATTCCGACCTGCCGATGATCTCATTGAGGTAGACGAACGGCAGGAACGCCACTCCTCCTCCACCGATCGCTTTGGGGTGACCCAGAGCCCACAGACCCCGTGCTTTCGCTTTCACCCGCAATTCATTGAGCTTGGCGGAGTTGAAATCGCCGGAATCGTGGAGCTCGGGCTCCGCGGGGATGATCTCGTTCTCGACGAAGTCGCTGATCTGCTCACGCAACGCCGATGTGGTGGGGTCCATGATCGTGGTCTCCTACTTTCACTGTGGAGGTCGGTATGTCGAGGATTCGGCGAGTTCGGCAGCCGCGGCCATGCTCGCCAGCGCCGAGTCGCCGAAGGCGGCAAGCTTCTCGTCCTCGGGGGCGCGCTGAAAGCCGCGTTCGAGTACCACCGCGAGCTTCCATCGGGCTAGCACCAGGTAGTAGTCGAAGTCATCCATCTGCCGTCCCGATGCAGTGCCGTAGTACTCGGCGAGCGCGGTGCGCGAGGGCATCCCGAAGAGGTCTCCGGCATGATGGGTTCCGATCACCGCGGGGTCCTCGGTGTCATCCGGCCAAAACTGCAGCGCCCATGCCACATCGAGCTTGGGATCGCCGATCGTCGACATCTCCCAGTCGATGATCCCGGCGACACGTGCCGGAGTGCTGTGCTCGAACAACACGTTCGCGAACTGATAGTCACCATGCATCCGACCGGGGATGTAGTCGATCGGACGGGATCGCTTCAGCCAGGCGGTCGCGACATCCGCGCCCGGCAGCACTCTGGTCGTCGAGGACGCCAGCATCGCGCTCCACCGGCTGACCTGCCGCTCGTGGAATCCTTCTGGCTGCCCGAAGTCGGCAAGCCCCCGGCCGCGCCAGTCAAAGGCCCCCAGGCTGACCGCCGCGTCGAGCAGCGCGTGCGCCAGTTCGGCACGAAGGCTCACGTCGTGCGCGTAAGGCGGGGGCCATACCGTCGAATTCGCGGATGACCATCCATCGAGATAAGCGCTGAGATAGAAGTTGCGCCCTAATACCTCGCGGTCGGCACAAAGCGCGAGCGCATCGGCATGCGGCACCCCCGAACCTTTCAACGCCGACAGAATCCGCCACTCCCGCAAGATGCCGTCGTCGCGGTCGAGGGGTGCGCCGAGGGGAGGTATGCGCAACACGGCGTGCAGATCGGATCGGTGAATCTCGTAGATCTCATTCTGTGTGCCCGATGAGATGGCCACGGCTTCGACAGCCTGGCCGCGGCCGGGCAGGTCTTCTCCATCCAGCCACGCGCTCAGGCGGGCGAGATCGATCACCGTACAGCCGGAAGTCTCGACCCGAGTGTTCCAGTCTCGGCGGGAGTTTCAGCCATGCTTGGGCGTCATCACCACCGGGACTGAGCGCGCCACGTGCCACACGCTCATGCCCTTGTCGTCCCAAGTTACGGAGCTGTCCGGCGCCAGGGAGATGTCACCGAATCGGGCCAGTATTTCTTCGAACTCGACCCGCAACACCATGCGCGCGAAATGCGAACCCACACATCGGTGCACTCCCCCACCGAATACCAAGCTGCGATTCTTCGCTCTTCCGACGCGGAAATCGAGTGGGTCGTCGTACTCCGCGGGATCGCGGTTGGCCGCGTCCACCAGGTATGCGACGCGCTGCCCCGCCTTCAATGCCACGCCATCGATCTCGACATCGGCCGTGCACCGCCGAGGCACGAGATCCACCGGTGGCACGAGCCGAAGATGCTCTTCGATGGCCGCTTCGATGTCCTCGGGGTGATCTCGAAGTCGTTGCATCAGTTCGTGATCCTCGAGCAGTCGGACAAGAAAGGAACTCGACGCGTTGGTCGTCGTCTCGAATCCGCCGAACAGCAGCACCATGACGGCGCCGGCCACCTCCTCGTCGCTCAGGCTCCTGCCGTCTTCGACGGTCCCGTGAACGAGCGCGTCGACGACGTCGTCGTGGCGCCCAGCCGCACGGCGCTCAGCGACGAACGCGAACAGCCACTTCACGAAAGCAGTGTTCGACTCGGTGACATCATGATCCTGTGAGCCGAACAGCGTCTCCTCGACCCAGCCGCGAGCTCGTTCGAGTACCTCCTCCTGCACGTGCATGAGCAGGCGAAAGGTCAACACCGGCGGCAGTGGCTGAAAGACCCGGGCCGCGATGTCGAAAGGGTCTCTCGGAATGCCATCGAGGAACTCGGAGATGATGGCACGAGCCTTGGGTTCGTACTCGGCGACCTTCTTGGGACTCAGCCAGGGATTGATGATGGTGCGAAACTGCCGATGCAGGGGTGGATTGGTGTCCAGGGGCGGCATCGTCAGCGGGAAAGGCTCGACACCGATCCGGACCTCTCGGCCGACCTCGAAGTTTTGCCAATCCTGCATGACACGCAGGACGGCGCTGTGTTTGGCAAACACGTAGTAGTCGCCACGTGAGTCCACTCCGCGCGCTACCGGACAACGATCGAGCAGGAAGTCCACCGCCGGGGCGACATTGTGGTGTCCGAGGCGGTTCGGATCGAAACCCTCACGCATCCAGTCGTATTCGGTGGAGCTGGTCATCGCAGCCTCTCTTGTCCCGCACAGTCCCCTAGTTGGGTACAGCAATCGTCTTGGGCTCTAAGTACTCGCGGAATCCGTGCACGCCGTTGCGCCGTCCCAGTCCGCTTTGCTTGAATCCGCCGAACGGACTGTCCAGATGGCTGAAAGGAGCACCGTTGACGCTGACTGTGCCCGTCTTCATCCGCAGGGCGATCCGTACGGCGCGGTCTTCGTCGGCGCCGCTGACCTCGCCGGAGAGCCCGTAGATGGTGTCATTCGCGATGGCAACCGCTTCGTCGTCCGAGTCATACGGTGTGACGGTCAGGACAGGCCCGAAGATCTCCTCCTGCGCGACAGTCGAACTGGGATCGACGTCGGTCAACAGAGTCGGTTCCACAAAGAAGCCATCTGTGAGGTGTGCAGGAATCGAGCCACCCGTGACGAGGGTCCCCCCATCCCGGACACCTTCGGCGATGAGTTGGAGTACTTTGTGACGCTGCTGCTCGCTGATCAGCGGGCCTTGAACGGTTGCCGGATCCCACGGATCGCCAACGGTGATCGACTCGAGTACCGACCGCAGGATCTCGACACCTTCGGCCATCCGCCGGCGAGGGAGCAGGATTCGGCTGCGCATGATGCATGCCTGTCCAGACATCACCGCAACGGATGCCGCGCTACGTGGCAGACATGAGCTCAGGTCCGCGTCGTCGAGCACAATATGTGCTGACTTTCCGCCCAACTCGAGGATCGATTTCTTGACCGTCGGAGCGGCTGCCGCGAGAATACGCCGGCCGGTCGCGGTTGATCCGGTAAAGGTGATGACGTCCACCCGTGGGTCAGCGACCAGCGCCGCACCCACTTCATTGGCGTTCGACAGCACGACATTGAAGACACCGGCCGGGATGTCGGTCTTCTCGGCAATCAGCCGTCCGAGTTCGCTACCGGCCCACGGTGACAATGGAGCCGGCTTGAGAACCACGGCGTTGCCGGCCATCAGGGGCGCCATCGTGTCGGAGATGTTGAGATAGAACGGCGCGTTCCACGGCGTGATGACACCGACAACGCCCGGCGCGTCGTAGTGAATGAAGTGGCGCGCGGAATTTTGCCCCACCCGCTTGACCCCATTGTCGACGAGATAGTCGAATTCGCGGCCGAATTCGGCCCAGAAGGCCACCTCGTTGATGGGGCCGTCAATGAGAGCCGGAGTCAGGGAGATCGGCGCCCCGACTTCAGTGACCTCGATCTGACGCAGCCGTTCCCGCTCCTCGCGGAGGGCGGCTTCGAGTTGTTTCAGGCAATGATGGCGGAATCCGACGTCACGCGACCACTGGCCGCGATCATGAGCGCGTCGGGCCGCCTGCACAGCGCGGGCGACGTCGTGGGCGCTGCCGTCGGCTGCCTGTCCTGCGACGAGGCCGGTCGCTGGATCAGTGACATCGAAGAGTCCGCCTCCCTCGGCTTCGACTAGTTCACCGTCGATGAGCATGCGCGATTCGCCGGTTGGACGGCTCATATTGGCGCCCCTGATGTCGTGAATTGGTAGCGGGCTCCGTGACAGTCCTCTGGCGCGGTCCGCACCAGGTCGCCGATACGTTCCGTCTTGATCGACTTGCTCGCCAGGTAGGCCTGCACACTGTCGAGGTCTTTGACTCTGAACGTCACCGAGTACACCGCGTTATCGCTTGCGGCGACGTAGTCGGCCACATCGGCGGTGGAGTCGCTCGGTTCAGCCAGTTCTACGACAATGTCGCCCACGCTCAGCCAGGAGGACTTGGCTCCCGGAGTGGAGTCGCTGGTCTCGCCGAACAGCTGGGCTGACCACAGGCCCGTGAAGATCTCCTGGGTAGCGAGTCTGCTGCGAGTGCCGACGGTCACGTACGCCAGACCTTCGATGCCCAGGGGGTGGGCTGCCCACAGCCGCTGCAAGGACGACCATTCTTCGCGCAACCGAGGATCTTCGGCCACCAGGTCGTCGATGAACTCGATGATGAGGCCACCGATGTCACGGGGTCGGGGAAAGAACCACGTCCGGTCGTTGGCCTGCTGCAGACCACACCGTATGCCGCGGTCGGTCAGGTCCTCGGCCAGTGCGACGACGTCGTCGGACACGAAGCCGATCGAGTGCAGCCGCTCGCCGTATCGTCCATAGAAGCGGCCGAAGGCTGTTCTGTCGTCGACCGGTATCTCCGGCGCCACTGTTTCCACGCAGTAGTCCGAAATCATGAGCAGCGAAGCCCAACGTTTCTCTTCAGCCAAGTAGGTGGGTTCGTCGAGACCCAGGAAAACGAGGCCACCGAATACGTCCTCGTACCACGCGTTGAGCTCGCGGATGTCTGCACTGACGTGGATGACATGGATCAACGCCCCAATCCCGAACGGCCCAGTTTTGCTTGGCTGATGGCGCACGATGGGGATCTCCTGTCGGCAGCGATGAAGACGGAGTGTGGCGATGCGTGACTGACGCCGAGTCCACGGTAACGGCGGAACAGGTCTAAAGCAACCAGTTACTTTAGCTCTGGGGGGCTGGGTTGTACTCGGCCAGTCCATCGTCGAGCACCGTTCGGGGGTTTGATCCGTCTTCCGGCGAAGCTTCGGTGCGGAAGACTGCTGTGCCCGACCCCAGCGCCCAGATGGACGTGAAGAGAGTTTCACCCGGATAAACCGGGGAGGTAAACCGCGATGACATCGAGGTGATGTTGGAAGCGTCTCCGCCGCCGACGGTGGCGACGAGCGCCCGGCCCGCCACGCCATATGTGCATAAGCCGTGCAGGATCGGTACGGTGAACCCGGCCATCTGGCTGGCGAACCACGGGTCGCTGTGCAGTGGGTTGCGGTCGCCCGAAAGGCGATAGATCAGCGCCTGATCCTCTCGCGTGGACAACCCGACTCGCCAATCCGGCGCACGATCCGGCGGCTGTGGCGCCTGCGGGCGGCCGCCGGCAGGCCCGCCGAACCCGCCGGCGCCGCGGATGACCGCCGTCATCTCGGATTCCGCGACGAGTTGGCCGGTGTCCGGATCGACTCCGGTGGATCGGAATACGACGATCGCGTTCTTGGACGGGCCCTTGTCTTGCAGATCGGCGACCTCAGAGACCACGTGGAGCCTACCCGCTGCAGGCAATGGCGAGAACAGGCGGATTTGCTGCGAGCCATGGAGCAACTTGCTCATGTCGAACGTCCCGATCATATCGACCGCACCCCACGACGGACATGCGATCACGGCGAATGTCGGAAGGACTTGCTGTTGGATCCCGTGACTGTTCTCGGTGGTGAAGGCCAGATCATCGACGCCACAACCGACGCCCAAGGCATAAAGCAACGTCTCACGGTCGGTCCACTCGATGAGCTTGGGTTCGGTCCGTCGCCCGATCGAATTGGGGTCAAGCGCCATCGGTCAGTCCTTCCGCCGGGTCGCCATGCATGCGCTGGCGCCGGTGACGGTACTTCGTCGGCGTGTATAAAGCAACTAGTTACTTGACGCAGATGTAAGCGCGTCGTAGGTTGCGATCGGTGCAGACTCGCACGCCCCGGGCCGGGACGAACCTTTGAGGAGCGGCATTGGAACGCAACATCTTCGAACCGGAACACGTCCAGTTTCGGGCCACCGCCAAGGCCTACTTCGAGCAGGTGTGCGTCCCGCATGCCGAGGAATGGGAACGTCGCGGATACGTCGATCGAGAAGCGTGGGTAACGGCGGGCGAGCTTGGGTTGCTCGGCTGGCAGATGCCTGTCGAGTACGGGGGCGCAGGCATCGACGATTTTCGTCTGAATGCGATCGTCAACGAAGAATCCTGGCTGACCGGATCTATCGGCATGGGGTTCGGAATTCAGAACGACATTGTGGCGGGTTACCTTCGTGATCTCACGACCGACGAGCAGAAGCAGCGATGGCTCCCCGGGTTCACTTCTGGCGAACTCATCACCGCGATTGCCATGTCGGAGCCCGGGGTGGGCTCTGACGTCGGACAGCTCACGACATCGGCACGTCGCGCCGGGTCAGACTTCATCGTCAATGGTGTGAAGACGTTCATATCCAACGGATTGCTCGCCGATCTCGTTCTCGTCGCGTGCCGAACCAACCCCGACGCAGAAAAGCCACACAAGGGGATAAGCCTGCTGGTGGTCGAGGATGGAATGCCGGGCTTCAGCCGAGGCCGAAAGCTCGACAAGATCGGCACGCGAGCTGCCGATACCGCCGAGCTCATCTTCGACGACGTCGTTGTACCCGCCAGCAACGTGGTCGGCGAGCTGAATATGGGCTTCTACTACTTGATGCGGAACCTACCGTCTGAACGCCTGGGCATCGCGATACACGCGGCGGCGCAGGCGCGTCGGGCTTTGGATCTGACCAAGCCGTATGCGCGTGACCGTCAAGCCTTTGGCCAGTCCATTGGGACATTTCAGGTCAACCGACACGCTCTGGCGGCGATGCACGTCGAGTTGAACGTCCTGCAGACCTACGTCGATCAGTGCATTTTGGCGGTCAACGCGGGGCAACTCACTGCGGACGAGGCGGCCGGCGCAAAATGGTGGGCGAGCGAAACCCACTGGCGCATCATCGATCGCTGCCTCCAGATGCATGGTGGCTACGGCTATATGAACGAATATGAAATCGCACGACTCTGGCGCGACTCACGGGCACAGCGCATCTGGGGCGGCACCAATGAAATCATGTTGGACATCGTCGGGAAAGGCTTGGGTTTCTAACGCCCGGACGTCATGCGTTCGCAGCGTGACCAGATAAATGGTCGCGTGGATTCGTGGTCGAGCCTGTGAGGCACTCCTTCTCTGCCCCAACGGTTTTAGTCTCGCATGTCGGGCATCAGTCGACGGCGTCGGCAGGCACGTACGCGCGACGTTGTGCTGCACAGCTTGACCCGTGCCGACCACCTGCGGTCGGCCAGATCGCGAGTGCAGCGACACACGCTGCGCAGGACGTTCGCCGCGCCACCGCCGGCTGCTAAGCGGCGGACTTCTCCAAAATGTGTACGCCGCAGGCAGACCCGAGGCCGATGACGTGCGCCAGGCCCACACGCGCGCCCGGGATTTGGCGGTCACCGGCTTCGCCACGCAAATGGTGGCAAACCTCCCACACGTTGGCGATACCCGTGGCCGCAACCGGGTGACCCTTGGACTCCAGACCACCGGAGACGTTCACCGGTGTCGTCCCGTCGCGCCAGGTTGCACCAGAGTTGAAAAAGTCGACGGCTCCGCCCTCTTGGCACAGCATGAGATTGTCGTAGTGCACGAGCTCGGCGGTGGCGAAACAATCGTGCAGCTCAACCAGGTCGAGGTCGTCGGGCCCCACCCCGGCCTGCTCGTAGGCTTGCCGGGCGGCGTTGCGCGTAAGGGTGCTGATATTCGGCAACACCTGGCAGGCTTCCTCCCAGGGATCGGTGGTCAACACCGAGGCAGAGATTTTGACCGCACGACGTTGCTGGGCCAGGGAGAGAGTTTTGAGCTTTCGTCCGCTGACGATGATCGCCGCAGCGGCGCCGTCACAGTTGGCTGAGCACATCGGGCGGGTGTTGGGGTAAGCGATCATGACGTCATTCATGATTTCGTCCACGGTGTAACGCTTCTGGTACGCCGACAGCGGATTGAGCGTGGAGTGGGCGTGATTCTTCTCCGAGATCCGCGCGAACAGCTCGAATGACGTTCCGCCGTACCGGTGACCGTACTGCATCCCTATCTGGGCGAAGACGCCAGGCATGTTCTTCGTGGTGCCGATGCGGCCTTCTATGTCCGCTACGCTGCCGTAGCGCCCAGTGGGAACCCAGGCGTTGCCCGACGTGTCCGGCCCGGGATTGACCAGCAGACCAAGCCCCGCGAGCTTCTCGACACCGACCGCAAGGCCCATGTCGGCTTCGCCCGCTTTCAGCGCCATGATGACAGTGCGCAGGGCGGTCGCACCGGTGGCACAAGCATTCGCCACGTTGAACACCGGTATGCCGGTCTGACCGACCTGCTTTTGGACTTCTTGGCCGAAAGCTACGCTACCGCCCATCAGATTGCCCGCCGCCATGACGCCGACGTCGCGCATGGATGCGCCACCATCTGCCAATGCATCTGAGATCGCTGAAGCTGCGAGGTCGATGGTGTCTTTGTCCGGGTGTTTACCGAACTTCGTCATCGCTATACCGAGGACGTAGACGGCATCGTTGTTAATTGTCATATGTGCTCCCCCTAGGTCGTAATGGGTGCGAAACCGAAGCCGACGGCCTCGGTTCCCTCGTCGTCGGTGCCCAGCGATGTGAGCGCGAGCTGGACCTTCATGCCGGTGGAGATCACATCCGGATCTGGTTCTACGCCAACGAGGTTGGCGGAGACAGCGGTGCCCGCGCAGTCGATCACCGCGGCGACGAACGGAACTTCGATACCGGGTGCAGCGGTGCGGACGATGGTGAACGTCTCCACGATCCCTTCAGTGGGAACGTCGCGTGTGACAAATTCTGACGTGAAGCACGCCGCGCAGGAGTTGCGACGTCCGAAGAAACGAGCCCCACACGACGCGCACTCGACAACAACGAGGTGCGGGTTGGCCCCGAGCACGAGGTAGTCAACGAGGGGAATTTGATTGCCGGACAACGTTTCATCCTTCCTGGGCTCTGACGACGGTTCGGGTGAGATGCATCAGAGAATTGCGCCTGCAGTCTTTTCGTCTTCGAGTTCGTCCCAGGTCAGTCCCAGTTCGAGCAGAACTTCCTCGGTGTGCTGACCGTGTTCGGGCGCGCGCACCAGTTCGGCCGGTCTCTCGTCGAACTGCACCGGGTTCGCGACTAGCGTGAACGGCGTACCACTGCCGGATTGCACGGAGGGAAGATAGCCGTTGGCCACCACTTGCGGATCGTCGAAGAGCTCCTGAGGGACCTGGTAGACCGACCACAGGAAATCGGTACCGGCGAAGAAGGTTTTCCATTCATCGAGGGTGCGCGCGGCGAAGACATCGTCGAGTTGTGCAATGCACTCGCGACGGTTGGTGTAGCGGGAACTGCTGTCGTGAAACCGAGGATCCTCGACCAGCTCACCACGGCCCACCCCCTCGCAGAAGGGCTTCCAGAAACGATCCGACTGGAACATTCCGAGAATAATGATCCGGCCGTCTGCGGTGCGGTAATTGTTGGCCAGCGGGTTGGGCGCTTCTTCTCGCGGGAACCGAAGCACCTCATCGAGGTGCTGTCCGCCGATGATGTCGAAGCCGATGGTCCACATCGCGCAGTTGAGCAGCGAAACATCAACTGTAGGAACGGCACCCGTACGTTCCCGGCCTAACAGTGCCGCGGCGATGCCACCTGCCAACATCATCCCGCTCGGCATGTCACCGATGCCGGCCCGATGTGGTGCCGGCCAGCCGTCCGGATCTGTCCGAAGTACCTCTGCGATACCGCTGCGCGCCCAGAAGGACGTCGTATCGAATCCGCCAACATCGGCATCTGGCCCCTGGCTGCCCTGCCCGTGGCCGCGTGCGTAGATGATGCGCGGGTTGCACTCACGCACCTCATCGACGTCGATTCCCAGCCGCTTACGCGCTCCTGGCAACATGTTGGTGAGCAAGACGTCCGAGGATTGGATAAGACGGTTCAGCAGCCGGCGCCCCCGCGGATTGGCGACATCGAGGCCGACACTGCGCTTCCCTCGGTTGACCTGCTCGACGAGGAAGTTGACCTCGGGCTGGGTGTCGACTCCCATCGCGGTAACCGACAGCATCCCCCTCATGGGGTCGCCAGTGAGCGGGTGTTCGATCTTGACTACGTCGGCGCCCCAGTCGGCCAGAACCGCGCCAGCGGCGGGAACAAAGCCGAACGAGGCGACTTCGAGAACCCGTATGCCGGTGAGAAAGCCGGTCATCGGCGACACCTGCTCGGCACCTGCCGGTTCGGCGTGCGCGCTATCAAAGCCGACGTCGCCGTGCGGTCATTGCAAATTTGCATCACCTCATCGCCTTCCACCGGGTGCGTCTGTCGACGAGTTCGGTCGGCAGCCACCGTTTCGGCGAGCAGCCCGAAATGTGATGCTAGATTGCGCCCGGCTCGTGTGTCAAAGTAACTAGTTATTTGGCCGATCCGCCGGCGGCGGCGACACCGGGGTGCGTGCCTATCCGCGCTTGGTGCGCTTGGTGCGCTTGGCTGCCCGCGCTGCAGAGGCGTCTGCGTTGACCCGGTTCCGCCGAGTAGAGCGCGCCATGCCGTAATACAGCAGGTCCCCCAGCCATCGGGCTTGCCCATGGACGTCGACGTCGACGCCGCGCATCATCGCGTCCAAAGCGATGCCGTAGCACATCCCCCAGATGGTCATGATCATCGTCAGCGGATCGACATCGCGGTGGGGACGGCCTCGCAGAGCGAACTCGGTGCCGCCGGCCCACCGCTGAAAAAGCGGCCACAGACGTTCGTTATAGAACGTGCGCCCCAGCGCTGGATCGGAGAACAAACCCACACCCAACAGCGGCGTCAGATCAACAGCCAGGGCAAGCTGCCGCTCCATCTCGGCGAGGAACGTACGCGTTCGGGTCTTCTCGTCAGCGTCATTGAGTCGATCGATGTCGACGAGCACCTCGGCGACGACCGCTTCGAGAGGTTCGAAGACCGCCGCAAAGAAGATGTCCTCCTTCGATCTGAAGTGCCGGAAGAGCGCCGACTCGCTGACCCCCGCCGCCTTTGCGATCTCGAACGTCCGAGCGCCCGCCAAGCCGTGTGACCGAAAGACTGCGGTCGCGGCTTCGACGATCAGCGCGCGCTGCGGGTTCTCACCAGCAGGCTCGCCGTTGATGTCTGGGGACCGCGTCGGGGGTTGCTCCACGTGGACACGGTAACCCCCGGGACGGGTTCATGAAGTAACCACTTGGTCAGGTCACGGCGTGCCGGGGGCGCCGCCACGTCCCCGCCGGGCTCATTCGATGGTGATAGCGCCCTCAGGACAGGATGCGGCGCCGTCGATGGCATCCTGTTCCTGGCCCGGAGGAACCACTTTTTCAGTCAGTGCGTTGTAGCCCTCGTCGTCAAGTTCGTAGATCTGCGGCCCCATCGCAAAGCAGCGCGCATGGCCACTGCACTTGGTGCGGTCCACGACGATTCTCATGTCACTCCCCATCTGGCGCCGTTTGAGCGCTCTGGATTGCTGTCAGCATGACCTGCCCTTCAGATAACTGAGTGCCGCGTCGACGACGGCCGGAGGCTCCCCCACCCCGCATTCCTCGGCGACATCCAGGACGATGTCGAGGTCCTTGGCGAGCAGTCGTCGACTGTGTTGCCACATCTCCCCGAGGTCGAACCCGCACTCGGAGAGAAACGTCGCTGCATGACTGCTCCCGCTGCCAGAGGCGAGTACTCGGGCGAATTCCTTGCGGTCAACGCCTAGCCCGCGTGCGAAGTCGAACGCCTCGACCGCGATCGCGAGGTGCGCTGCAACCACCAGATTGTTAATCAGTTTGGCGGTCTGGCCGCTGCCCACCGGGCCAAGATGAAAGACATTGCCCGCGAAGCTGTCAAACACCGGGCGACACCGTTCGATCGGCGCCGACTCGCCGCCGGCCAACACCGTCACCGTCCCGGCTTCCGCCGCTTGCGCTCCACCGCTCACTGGTGCGTCGATAACGAAAACGTCGCGTTCTCGCGCGTACTTCGCGACACAGGTGACTGTTGTGGGATGCACGGTGGACTGCACGGCCACGACACCACCGGGCGCCATTCCGGCGATGACGCCACGCGGACCAAGGAGCACCTCCTTCACGTCCGCATCCGAGACGACGCAGATACCGACGACGTCGCTCACTGCGCCGAGCTCGGCGGGCGTCGACACGACATCAGCGATCGCGGCGAACGCCGCCGCGGCCTCGGATCGCCTCGCCCAAACCGTCAAGGGGAAGCCGGCGCGAGCGATCCTGCGTGCGATTGGGCCGCCCTGATTTCCCAAGCCGATGTAACCAACCCGTGTCACGGTGCCCATGACGCTGCTAACGCTTGTTCACAAGGCCCGCATCCACCGGCAACACGGAGCCGGTGACATAGCGCCCGGCGTCGGATACCAGGTAAAGGACAGCATTGGAGACATCGATCGGCTCAATCATGCTGACCGGCAAAGCGTTCGACATCGCCGCACCCTTACCAGGGTTAGCTGCATAATATTCCGGAAGCCAGTCGTTGACGATCATCGGCGTCGCGACACCGGTCGGCGCCACACAATTGACGCGGATATTGTGCGGCGCACCGTAATTGGCCAGGGAACGCATCAGCCCAATCACGCCGGTTTTGGCCGCATAATAGCCCATCAGGCCCGGCTGTTCAGATGCTGCACCGACCAATCCAGCCGCCGAGCTGGTAATCACTACCGCGCCGCCGCGCCCACGTGCGATCATCGGGGCCATCGTCATCCACACGGTGTTGTACACCCCGTTTAGATTGACGTCGACGACATCGTCGTACTCTTGGTCAGTCGGCTCGAAGGACATGGGGCAGATGCCGGCGTTTGCGATGACGATGTCAACGGGTCCAAGCTCTTTGGTTCCGGCGTCGTAGGCGCTGCGCATCTTTGCTCGGTCACGCACGTCGGCTTGAATAGCCACGATTCGGCCATTGACGTTCTCGACTTCCTTCACCGTTTGGTCGAGATCGTCCGGGGTGGACATCGGGTAAGGCACCGAATCGATCTGCGCGCAGATGTCGACCGCGATGATCGCGGCGCCCTCCTCGGCGAGGCGGACTGCGTGACTGCGGCCCTGACCGCGAGCAGCGCCGGTGATGAAGGCGACCCGCCCATCAAGAGTGCCCATAATCTCTTCCTCCTTGTGGTCGTTCAACCTTGTCGACAAGCACAGCTACCAGTTAAGCATGTGCTTAAAATGTGGGTATGCGCAAGACCGGAGTTCTTACGGGTCGTTCGGCCCGGGAGCACACAGGCGACCCGAGATCCGTTACGCGAAGGCTCGAAGCAACTAGTTACTTGACTCCAGCCTGGCTGCCTGGTTACCGTTCGGACATGACCACGGGTTCCCTGGCTCCCTCCTGGACGCGACGGGTCGGCAAGACCCGGTCCGAAGTCGGCACAGCCACACCGCCATTGTGAAACTCGGCCTTGCGCTTGGCGCTTGGGGCTCGCGCCCCCCTGTCGGAGTAGAGGCCACCGTGACCGAGGCGGAAGCACTCGGGTACCACGCCTTGTTCACCGCGGAAAACTACGGATCCGACGCCTACACGCCGCTGGCGTGGTGGGGATCAAAGACCAGCCGGATTCAGCTAGGCACCCAAATTGTTCCTCTCGGCGCGCGGACCCCGACGGCGACGGCGATGACGGCTCTCACCCTGGATCACCTCACCGGGGGACGGCACATCCTCGGTCTCGGGGTGTCCGGCCCACGCGTCGTCGAGGGCTGGTTCGGCCAACCCTTCGACAAGCCACTTGCCCGAACCCGCGAATACATAGACATAATCCGGCAGGTATTCGACCGGACCGCACCAGTGCGGAACGACGGGCTGCACTATCCGATCCCGTTCCGCGGCGCGGGGTCACTGGGACTTGGCGCGCCGCTGAAGCCGATCGTCCATCCGTTGCGCTCCGACTTGCCGATCTGGCTAGCCGCTGAGGGACCCCGCAACATCGCGTTGTGTGCGGAGATCGCCGACGGATGGATGCCGATCTTCTACTCGCCACGGATGGCGCCTACCTACCGTGCCGCCCTCAAGGAGGGCTTTGCCCGAAGCGGCGCCCGTCGCACCGCCACCGACTTCGAGATCGCGGCCAGTTGCAAGGTTGTGGTGACTGACGACCGCGACGCGGCGTTGGAATCGATGAAGCCGATGGTCGGTTTCTACATCGGCGGAATGGGTTCCAAGGAGATGAATTTCCACAAAGACCTGTTCTCGCGCATGGGTTACGAGGGACCCGCGGAACGGATACAGCAGCTCTACACCGCCGGACGTTCTGAGGAGGCATGTCGTGAGGTGACCGCCGACATGGTCGCCGACATCTCCCTTGTGGGCTCAGTCGAGCGCATTCGCGACGAGATCGAGCAGTGGGAGGAATCCGGGGTGACGATGTTGATTGTGCAGGTGGACAACGATGACCACATGCGTCAGCTGGCCGAGGTGGTGCTCGACCGGTGAGGACAGCATCTCTATCGCTTCCCTGCGGGCGCGGCCGCGCAGCGACGGGATCACCTGCATGATCCGCCCAGAAGCTGTCGGGGCTACCAGCAATCCGGTCGAGATATCCTGGACTGCAAAGGATTGCATACTCTACGCGCTCGGCGTCGGTGCGGGCGCAGACGACCCGACCGTCGAACTCGAATTCACGACCGAGAACAGCCTCGATCGGCCGCAGCAGGTGCTGCCCACCTTCGCGGTGGTTCCGAGCTTTCCGTGCTTCGCCGGCGGCGATGCGCTGGACAAGGTGGGTGATTTTGATCTTGCGATGGCTGTGCACGCACAGCAGGTCACCGAGGTGCATACGCCGATTCCGACACAGGGAACGGTCAGCACCGTGGCCACGATCGTCGGCATCTGGGACAAAGGCTCGGGTGCGCTGGTGGAAGCTGAACTGGTCTCCACCGACATCCGCACCGGCAAAACGATGTTCATCAACCGGAATTGGATCTTCATCAAGGGTGAGGGCGGCTGGGGGGGTGAGCGCGGCCCCTCGGGCAAGGCCGTGATTCCAGACCGCCCACCCGATTACACGAAGAGATACCAGACGCGACGGGACCAGGCGCTCCTCTACCGGCTCTCAGGCGATGACAATCCCCTGCACTCCGATCCAAAGTATGCGCAACGCGGCGGTCTCGATGCACCGATCCTGCACGGCCTGTGCACATTTGGCTTCAGTGGCCGAGCCTTATTGCACGCGTTCTGTAAGTCCGAGCCGGACCGATTCACCTCGATCGGCGGACGCTTCTCCGCCCCCGTCATCCCAGGCGATGAACTACGCGTGGACCTTTGGGACCTCGGCGACGGACGGGCGGCCTTCCAAACCAACAATCAGCGGGGCCAAACGGTGATCGATGCCGGGCACTTCTCATACACCGGATAAGCGACGGAAACCGTTGACCGACTGGATCTTCGGCTATTTCTCACAAGGAGGGTAGACAGCCAATGAGTAACTCGAACGTCAAGATGGACGACTACGTCAAGCAGCAGTATGCGGCCATGGCTCGCGTGTTCTCCGACCCGGTACTGGCCACGATCCACTCCAAAACGGCTCCCCAACAGACCTACATCGACCTGGCGTCGAAATGTCCGGTCCGCGACTTGGGAGAAGGCGTCTACGCCCTGTTCCGGATGGACGACATCCGCTACCTGAACCGCCATCCCGCGGTCGAGCAGGGTTTCAAATATCTCGGCAGCGACCGGCCCGCCATCCCGTTGGGGCTGGATGGGGAAGAGCACCGAAAGTACCGCAAACTGCTCGATCCGGTGTTCGCCCCCAGACAAGTAGCTCTGCTCGCCGACAAGGTGCGTATCCAAGCCCACGAGCTCATCGACGGCTTCGTCGACCGTGGTGCCGCCGACGCGTTCAACGAATGGTGCGAGCCGCTCCCCTCATTGATCTTTTTGTCGATCATGGGCCTGCCGATGGAGGATCACGCCGAGTTCCTCCGATTCAAACACCTCATCCTCAGTGATAGTCAGACCGACGTGCCCGAAGACGAACGCGTCGCCAACGTCGCCGAAGCGGTGCAGTGGATTCAGGGCTATTTCAACCGCGACCTCGACGCGCGTGAAACCGAATCTGAGCCGAGGGACGACATGATCGGCTGGCTGCTCTCTACCGAGGTCGACGGAGACCGGCTGACCCGGCCCGAAGTACTCGATATCCTGGGCATGCTTCTGCTCGCCGGTTTGGATACGATCGCATCGTCGCTGGGATGCATTCTAAGTTACTTCGCCCGCACCCCCCAGCATCGCGAGCGCCTCGTTGCCGAGCCACAACTGGTATCTACCGCCGTCGAGGAACTCATGCGTTTCGAGTCGCCGGTCACCGCGGCCTACCGACTCGTCACCGACGACGTCACGTTGCCTAGCGGGGCATCACTACCCGCCGGCTCCTGGGCGTGGGTCTCTTGGGCAGCGGCCAACCTCGACCCCGACGCTTTCCCGAATCCACTCGAAGTCGACCTCGACCGAAAACGCAATGCGCACATGAGCTTCGCCAGCGGTGCCCACCGTTGCCTGGGATCCCACCTCGCCCGGCTGGAAATGGGAGTCTCGCTGACCGCCTGGCACGAGCGCATTCCGGTATACGAGATCGAGCCTGGCGCGACCCTGCACTACTCCGGCAATCCCCGGGCACCCCGAACACTGCCCCTCGTCTGGCCGACCTAGGCAGACTGCGGAATTCTCCTTTCCCGCAACGCCCGCCAGTCAAGACCGATCCCGGACCGTCGGTCGGGCTGGGCGTCCCACCCCACTCGCACATGGGTCAGCATGGGTTGCAGTGTCTGTCGGCGCCACTGCGGGCGAGCACCGCCGCATCACGGCACCCACCGCGCGGGACATGCCGGCCGATTCGCACACAGTCGCTCAACCTCTGAGCCGGTCCTGGGTTGGGCGTACCAGCACCTGTTCAGGTCAGCGTCTCCGAAGCGCAGACTGTTCGATTCACGATCCGGCCTACTGCGCAGTTGGCCGCGGCGCTCGGCGCAGCGCATCCGAGGGGCGCTGAGATGTCGACGGATCGCAGATCGGCCGACTGATCGGCAATCACGGCCAGGCTTCCCAGTGGGTCATCGATCGCAACGGCCCCGCGAACACCGGGACAACGACTCCTGACTCCCACCGTTGCTCGATCATTGCCCGGAGTGCCGACGACGCAGCGAGCGGGTCGCTGTCGAGGTACACAACGGTGATGTACTGCCGCGAACGACTCCACATCGGTGCGGCGGGCGCCCAAGCCGCTGTGGAGCCGAACATCCATGCCCCCGCAACGCCCGCGACCCCCATCAGTTCGGGAAGGTGTTGCGTGTGAATCCAACCCAGCCATTCGTGTGAATCGGTAACGGGTTGCTCGAGAATAACCACCACCCCACGATGCGGGCGAAAGGGCACAACCTCGGGCGAAATCACCGCGGTCGGTGAGGCATGCCAATCGAGAAGGCGCAAAGCTGCGACCTGGAGGGCCGGGCGCGGATGCGGATAACGTCCCGCCTCGCTCAACCGGGCTCCGAGGTCCATAAAGTCATCGAGTGTGCGTGCGACGGGATCGGTTACCAGATAGCTGACCACATTTCCGACATTGCCGAGCGAGCCTTGGGAAACAATCCGCGCATCGAGGTAGCGCCCGTCGGCTATCCATCGTTGTCCCAGAACGATCCCCGGTAGTTGATACTGCTCCGGCATGTGGTCGAGCAGGTGCCATTTCAGATATTCGTCATCGTCGGTCCCGCCGGGGGCTGTGAGACTGAAGATCCCTGCCTTTACGTGCATGTGTTACCTCCTGCGCCACGGACTAGTCGCTTGCTACTGGGCGCCGGCCCCGCTTCCGGCAATTCATCGATGAAGACTCCGAGTCCGTCGACATACACCACAGACCTCGGGTGGGCGATGGAAGGCCACGACATGACGGCCCCCGCCGCGACTGAGCTCTGCGCTGCCCGTCACCCAGACAACGGGGTGAGGCGAAACGGCATTTCTATTGTCAGGGGAAGGTTCAAGCCACATCCACCGCTGGGACCTATGGTCTTGTCCCACCCGACGTACTTCGACCTGTCCGTCGCGTCAGTGTAAAACGAGATCCGCTGGTCGCCCGGCGTCGTCGTACCGTCGGAACATGGCTGCCAATCGGGAATTGTGCGGATGACAGCCCACAATCCGCTATTGCACACAATCGGATTCACCCATCCTTGATCGCTGACAATCCGACCGGTGCAACTCATCACGTCGTGACAGACCGAGTCGATCGTCCACACCGAAGAGACCGTCGCCTCGTCGTGGTAGACATACCGCGTCTTTGCCCACTGTCCGTCGGAGACAGCCTGATAACGACCGTTTATCGCTGAATTGCAGTAGTACTCCGCTTGGGCAGGCTGAGCAGTGATGACCGCGATCATCGTGAAAACTCCGGCCGCTAATGCGGACATCGGGAGCATCTGCGTTCTTCCCACCGACGGCGCGGCGGCCGTCGTATCAAACACCATTGAGCACCAAGTCCTTCCATGAGCGTGGATGGTGGGCCGCCAGGCTCAACTGTGTGGCGGTGCTTCCATCGGGCGCCATGTACACCCCCGTGGCAGGGTCGTACGTCGTAACTGCTACCGATGGCTCACCGGAAACGGTGCGCGCGGACGCCGGTGCAGCCGATGTCTGCGTGGAACTGGCCGGTGCCGACCCGTTCTCCGTCGGTGGGGGGGACATGGGCAACCCAGGTGGGCTCGGTGGCGCTTCAGTTGGCTGCGGCGCATTCGCCCCCGGTGGAGGTGGAGTTCCCTGTAGCGGTCCGAATAGCGGTGGATCAACGCGGGAATCGGGCAGCACGCCCTGCGCCAACAGGTTGGGGTCGAGCGGCGCCGGACCCAACGCGTGTTGTCGTTGCGCAAGCGGCTGGTAGCCCTGCTCGCTGTAGCACTCCTGCACGGTCGGGGCGCGCTTGCCCGGCGCGTTCATGCAGGGGTAGTTGCGCGCACCTCGGACCGCCAGCGGCGAATCTTGTGGAAGTTTGCAATACAGTCCGTCTGGCGTGTCGACCGTGGTGGTGTCCGCAGGTGAGCGCCACTCGCTCTGCGGCAGGTAACCGACCGTGCATCCAACCGGATCCTCCAGCTGTATCCGAAAATCTCCGGTCGGCAGTCCCGTGTAGTTCTTCGTCGGGTTCTCGGCCTGAAAATTCGCGGCAGCAGGCGGCACAAGCACCAGGAGTTGCTCAAGCCCGGGCCGATACATCACACCGACTTGACCCAGTGTCGTCAAGTTCGCGAGCAGCACCGGCAGGGTCGGTTTCACCTGATTCAACAGGCGGCTGACCTGATCGGTGAACCCGGGCCCCTGATCAAGGATGGATCGGATCTGCGGGTCATTGTCAACGATCTGACCGGTGACCCCGGCAAGGCTGTGGGTCCATGTCGTGATCGAGTCCGCCGTCTGCGCTTGCCCATCGAGGAAGATGGACATGTCCTCGACCAACGCTGAACCCTTGTCGGCGAGGGAGTTCAGATCGCCGGTGATCTTGTGCCCTGAGTCGATCAGCGAACCCAGGTCGTAACCTGTGCCGTCGAAGGCGGTGAATGACTCGTCCAAGAGCGAATGGAATTGATCTTTGGGAATGCTTTGGACAAGGTTGTTCACCTGGTCCAGCATCGGTCCGGTTTGGACCGGCAGCACGACGTCGCGCTCCGGAATTGTTGCACCGTCGGCCAGGAACGGGGGGTTCTCGTTCTTGGGCTGCAAGTCGACGTACTGCTCGCCCACCGCCGACATCGAACGCACATGCACGGTCAACGCTGTCGGAATCTGAATCGATCGCGGCAGAGACAGTGTCGCGACCGCGCCGTCGTCGGTCGCCGACACATTCGTGACCGTACCGATTTGTATGCCCCGGTAAGTGACGTTTCCCATCCGGTAAAGTCCGGCCGCACGGGGCATTTCGACCTTCACCGTCAAGTGGCCAATGCCTACCAGCGTGGGAACGCGCATGTATACGAACAACATCACCAGAACGCCCACGATCGACGCGATGGTGAAGATGATCAACTGGATTCTGACCAAGCGGGTGAACATCAACCACCACCGCTCGTGGCCGCCGGGGGCGGTGCCGGCGTACTCGCCTCAGGCGGCTGTGTGCCTTCACCCGGCGGTACCGCAGCGGGAATCGGTGGCGGGGTAACGCCCACGCCCAGAGGGTTTTTGGTGTAGTAGGCGTCGTAACCCGGGTCACCCGGAGCGGGTACCAGATCGAGGTTCTCGTTGCCCCACCTGGTTCCGAGGAATAGCGATCGTTTGAATCTGTTCACTGTCAGATCGGCGACCACGAAAAGGTTCAGGTAGTCGCCCCTGATGGCGCGGTCGATTGTGTTCTGGCCCAACGGGAAAACGGTGGCGTACGCTAGCGCCGTATCCAGGTCGGGGCCCACGTCAGCCAGGGCGCGAAGTGTGGGTTCCAGGTTTTTCAAGTTCTCGACCAGATCGCCCTGGATCGCATTGACCAGGGTTGACGTCGCGTTGCTGAATACACGTAGCTTGTCTAGCGCCGTGGTGAACCGAGGACGTTCCTTGAGAAGAACATCGAGCGCAGGTGGAAGGGCTTTGAGGGCTTGCTCGACGGAATGCCGCTGGTCTGCGAAGACCGACGCGATTCGATCCATCTGGTGAATCGTCTCGACAATGTCTTGACGTTGGCCGTCAAAGACTGCCATGAGATCGTTCAGCCGGTTGAGGAGATCCCGCAGTTGGGGTCCCCTGCCCGCTAACGCGATGTTCAGATTGTGGATCACATCGCCGATCTGGCCGAGTCCGCCTGTTGTCACCACCGCCGCCACCGACGCCAGCGTTTGCTCGGTGGAGGGGTAGGTGGAGGAGATCGAGAGCGGTATCGTTGCACCCCGCTCGAGCCGTCCCTGCGGCGCTTCACCAACTGGGGGGTCAAGCGCAAGATGCATTGACCCGAGCAAACTCGTCTGTCCGACGCTGGCACGTGCGTTGGCCGGCACAACGACGTCCGGGCGCACGGAAATGCTCACTTCCGCCTGGCGGTTGCGCACCCGCATCGAGGTGACGCTGCCGACCACAACGTCATCGAGCATCACGGGCGAGTTCGGCTCCAAAGTGCCGACATTGCGCAGTTCCACGACGTAGCGCACCGCCCCGGAGCCACGGCCGACCGCCCCCGGCAGGGGTAACGAGTTCAGTCCCTGGAACCCGCAGGAGCTCACGATCACACAGAGCAGCAGCAGCGCACAGGCTCGCGAGATCCACCGGGCCGGCGTCATCGTGCCCCCTGCTCTGCCGGCAACGCGGCAGGCGGATTGTTAGCGTCGGTTGATGGGGCTGACGGCCCGGGCATCAACATTTCCGGCAGTGAATGGGGCATGTCGACCGAAGCGGCGACGGGAGGTGCGCTGGCGGGAAGGTCGGTGGGCGAAGCCTGCTGCGCCCCCGGCATCAGCTTCGGATCGGTATAGATCAATTGGTCCGGGGCGGGAGTCTTCGCCAGGAAGGGATTCACCGGGATAGGTATCGCGTTGAAGTTCATCGTCCTGAGGGCCGGCCCGAGGTATTGCGCGCAGAGTTTGGCGGTCTCAGGAGCGGTCACGTTTCCCATGGCACCGATCGACCCGCACAGAAATTGAACGGGATTCGCGAGGTTGGCCAGCGTGAACACCCCGGTCGCGGTGCCCAGCTGGGGATCGAACATGTTGTAGGTGTTGGCAATTGCGTTGGGAGCCACGTGCAAAACCTGCTCCACGTCCATCCGCTTGTCGACCAGGATCTGTGTCACCGATGCCAGGCGTTTGATCTGCTCGTCGGCTCTGTCGCGGGTGTCGGCGACGAATTCCTGCACTGTCACCACTGCTTCAGACAGGTTTTTCAACGCGGCGTCCAGATTCGACTTGCTGCCGTCAAGCACACTCGTGAGCGTCGCCAGTCGATCCTGAAACTGCATGACCTGCTGATTGCTTTGACTCAAGGCGCCGATGAACTTCTGCAAGTTCGTGATCACATCGACGATGTTGCCGCCCTTGGCCGCGAGTAGTCTCCCGAGAGAGGACAACTGAGTCAAAGTGTCGTGCAGCGCGGCGCCTTTGCCATCCATCGCCGAAGCGCTGCTATCGATGAACCGGGCCAACGACGAGCTCGGCGCGCCGTCTTTAGGCGCGAGTTCTGTTGCGAGACGGTTCAACTGCTCCTTGACCTGATCCCATTCCACCGGCACTGCTGTCCGCTCGATTGGTATGGACGCACCGTCGGCTATCACACCCACCCCTGGTGACGGTTTGGCCGCGAGTTGCACGTATCGAGCCGAAACCAGATTTTGTGCCACGATGACTGCCCTGGCATCGGCCGGAACCGGCACGTCGCGCTGCAGGCTCAGGGTCAGTTTGGCGCGGGCCCCCTCGGGCTGGGTGTCCAGCACCGTGCCGACCTTGACTCCTGCGACCCGAACCTCGTCACCGGTGTAAATCCCCACCGCTGAAGCGAAGTACGCCGTGATCGTCTTGGGTTTCTCGCGTTCCTGACGCACCAGCCACAAACCTGCTATCACCATCGACGCGAGGACAACGAACGTCAGGCTGCGTGTGATCCGTTTTCGCTGGGTCATCGCGGTGCCTGCGGTATCCCGTTGCGCGGGAGGGGAAGTTCGGCACGAGGACCGGCATTATCGGGTGGTTGGCCGGCGTCGGTACCCCGGCGCAATCCGAATGCATAGTCGAAGAATGGCTGGGTGAGTGCGCCCAAGGCGAGATTGGGAACGAAGGCCATGTAGTAGTGGCCGCTCGAGACGGTTTCACCGAGCGTGATCATGTATTTCGACAGCCGCGGCAGCGCCACGTCGATAGCGTCTCGGTTGGCTTCGAGCATACGCAGCACCGAGTTCAACTTGTCCAGGGCCGGCCCCAATTTCTCTCGGTTGTCGTGGACGAGTCCTGTGAGTTGCTGTGCGACGGCCGAGGTGTTGGCCAGCAGTTGGACAATTGCTTCACGGCGCGATACCAGAACCCCCAACAGTTCATTGGCGTCGAGTATCAGTGTGTTCACTTGGTCGGTGCGTTGGGCCAGCACCCCCGTCACATCTGAGGCACTCGTCAGCAGATCGTCAAGGGCCCGGTCCCGTTCATTGATCGTCTGCGATAACCGAGTCAAACCCTCAAATGTCGGTTTGAGTTGCGGTGCAACGTTATCGATCGTCGTGGCCAGTGTGTCCAAGGCACGATTCAGTGCGTCCGTATCGGTACCTGCGGTGTTTGTGGTCAACTCGTCGACCGCCTGCGTGAGTGAATACGGTGAGGACGTACGTGTCATAGGAATTACCTGTTGAGTGTCCATCACTCCCCGACCGGCCGGCTCGATTTTCAATACCCGCTGCCCGAGCAGAGTGCCCGTGGTGATGTGGGCTGTGGTTTCGGAACCAAGTGGGAGGCGTCTTTCCACGGTGAACGACACCAGTGCGTCGAGCCCCTGCAAGCTGACCTTTGTCACGGTTCCCACTTTGACACCGGAGATTCTGACATCGTTTCCGGTAGTCAGGCCGGCGGCATCGGCGAACAGCGCACGATACTGCGCAGCGGTGGCCAGAGAGATCAATCGCTCAGGGGCAAGGCCGACGGCAATGATCAGCAGACACAGGACTACCCCGATGATCCCCACCCGAATGAGTTTGGGTTGACGGTACTTCAACATCAGGGCTCGGTACACCTTCCTGTATCTTGCTGGAACCACGGGAACACGGCGGTGCGTCCCTGCAGATCGGTGACTCGCACACTGACTCCGCATATGTAGTAGTTGACGAAGCTGCCGTACGACCCGATCCGTATCAGTTTCCGGTAGTTCTCCGGCGCCTTCTGAATAGCGGTCTGTAGGCGATCTTTTTGGCCATCCAGAATCGGGGCCAGCCGACTGAGCTCATTGACCGTGCCGGCCAGCGGTGGCCGCGCGGTATTCAAAAGGTCGGCCACCGTCGCTGTGCCGTGATCCAGGGCGTCGATAGCGTCGGCGATCGGATCCTTCTGGTTGGTGAGTTCGGTAACGAGCCGTTGCATCCGATCCAGAGTCGCCGAGAATTCATCCCCGCGGGCCGCCACCGTTGATAAGCCGTCTCGTAAGCGCTCGATGACGGCCTGAACAGTCTGACCATTGTCTGCCAACGTGTTCGAGAATGAAGCGACTCTGGCCATCAGGGACGCGGTCGAGGCGCCCTGATCCTGAAAGATATCCAGCAGCGACGCCGTCAACGCATTCACGTCTTGTGGATTCAGGCCTCGGATCACGGGCTTGAGTCCGCCAAGGAGCAGGTCGAGGTCCAGCGCGGGAACGGTCCGTTGTTTCGGAATTTGGCTGCCGGCGGGTAGCAGGCGCGTCGAACCGGGTTCGTCGACGATCTCGAGGTAACGGTCCCCCACAAGGTTTAAGTACCGCACAGCAAGTCGGGTGCCCTGGGTCAGGGCTACATCACGATCTGCGTCGAAGGACACGATGACATCGGTGTTCTGTTGAAGCGACACAGACCGTACGGTCCCGATCCGGATGCCGGCGAACCGCACCGAATCACCCGACTTCAGGTCGGAAACGTCGGAGAAGACCGCCGAATACTCGTTGACAGTACCGCCACGTTCTTGCCCGAACACCATGAACAAGAACGCCGTTGCCACCGTCATCGTGGCGACGAAAGCGAAGACCTTGACGGCCGCACTCCTCATCCTGGGTGCCCGATCTCGAGGGTGTTTCGCGGCGGCCCGTCGATCGGGCCGAACAGGAGCTGTTTGAGGCCATCGGAATTCAGTAGCAGACCCTGGTTTCCGTACTTCCACGGATTGGTACCCACGTCGGCTACCACGTACGGTGGATGCACGCCGAAGGGGATGAGGGGAAGCCCGACACATTGAGGGCCACCGGTCGCGGCGACTTTGGGAAGGTCTCCCGGAAAGCGGAAGCGCTCCATGCCGAAAGTGAATCCGGCGAGCACCATGGCCCCCGGCACCGGGAACGGATCGCTATGGGCCATCACGTTCAAGCCGCCCCCCAGGCAGGTCAGCGCCTCGTGGTATTGATTTGTCAGGGAAGTCGTCGAAACCAGCAGGCGCAAGACCTCGGTGAGGGCGTCGGCGTTTTCGGTAACAACCTGGGTTCCGAGGTCCGACAGCCCGATCAGACCGACCAGCAGCGAGTCCAGCTCCGTCTGCTTGTCAACAATGCTTCCGCTGATCCGCGTCGCATTGTCCACCGAAGCAAAGATGTCGCCTGCGGCGTCTGCGTAGGTGCGTAACACCGATGGCGCCGTCGCGATGTCGTGGCGCAATGCCGGGATGCTCGGCTGGATGCGAGTCAAGAACTCGTCCAGGGCGGTCACCGACTCACCAAGTGTTGCGCCACGACCATTCAGTGCCGACGACAACGCCCCCAGAGTTTCGTTCAGCTTCGCCGGGTCGATTGCAGACAACACCGACGTGAGGCGTTGAAAGACCGTGTTCACTTCGACCACGACGTGGCTAGCTGCCAACGTCTGGCCAGACCTCAGCCGTTGGGCCGATGGCCGCTCCGGCACGATGAAATCAACCGATTTCGCACCAAAGACAGTGCTTGAAGTGATCTCCACCCCGACGTCTGCGGGGATGTGTCGCAGCTGATCCGGTGCGATAGCAAGCCGAATGACCGCCTGCCCGTCGGAACGGTCGTCGATCGACGAGACGCTTCCCACCTGCACTTCGTGCAGCTTCACCTTCGCGCCGGGATTGAGAACCAGTCCAGCCCGCGGCGCTAGAACAATGATGGGATCCGAGGCGACGAAGTCACCACGGAACGCTGCGGCAGCCAAGCCGACAACGCCGAATAGGCCTGCGACGGTGAGCAATCCGACGAGCGGGCGCAGCAGAATTCTCACCGATCCAACCCGGACCTCGCGCTGGTGGCGGCGACGATTCGTGCGCGATTGGCCAAGCCGGGCATTCGATTCCTCTCCGTTTAACCGGGGCTACCCGTGCCGAGAGTTTAAGCATGCGCTTAACAGGAAGGGAAGGTTTTCAGCGAACTCTCTCAAGGGATTCAGGCCCCCACCGGCCGGCGGCGAAACATTGACGTTGGCGCGCATCATGTGTTAAGCACGTGCTTAACATGGCCGTCTTGGGAACGACCCGCGGGGGAGAGACGCCGTTGCCGCCAGAGTCGCCCAAGTCAATCCAGGTGAGCGAAAGCGCCTTATCGTGTGAGGAAATCTAATGACAAACGTCCATGCGGAGCCTGTCGCTGCGGCGGATGATCCGCGCACGGTGATCGTGACGGGTGCGTCTTCAGGAATCGGTCGAGCCACCGCCGAGCGCCTGGCGCTCGCCGGCCATGCGGTCGCGATGGGGGCACGGCGAGTTGAAGACTGTGAGGTGCTGGCAAAACAACTGCGTGGGCAGGGCGCGCGGGTATGCGCGCTCCCGCTCGACGTCGCTGATGGCGATTCGATCGCCACATTCGTTGACGCAGTGCAGAACCACCTTGGCCCCGTCGACGCCCTGGTTTCCAACGCGGGACAGTCCAAACCCCTGGCCGCGATCTCCTCCGACGCCCACGCCCTGATGAACACGATCGGCGTGAATTTCCTTGGTGCGCAGGCGATCACCGCTGCGTTGGCGCCGGCGATGGTGGACCGGGGTCGTGGTGACCTGATTTTCGTCAGCTCGGAGACCGTGGGCGGCCCGCCACGTCCCTACATGGCGGCCTACTCCGCATCGAAGCACGCGCTGGAAGCGTGGGTTTCTGTCCTGCACGGGGAACTGGAAGGCACCGGCGTTCGTGCTTCCGTTGTCCGACCGGGCCACACCGTGACGGGTTATTCCGAGGGGTGGACGGAGGCCGACATCGCACCGATGATCGAATCGTGGTCTCGCTTCGGTGTGCTGCGGCACATGTCGATGCTGCAGCCCGACGATGTCGCCAGGGTGCTGCAAACCATGTTGGAATTTCCTCCGTCCGTCCATCTGCGCCTGGTCGAGGTCCAACCGACGGTGCCGCGCGCTGATGAGAGTGCCGAATGAGCGTCAATGACGTGCTGGCCGGCGTTCGTGTGCTCGAAGTCGCGGCGTGGACGTTCGTGCCTTCCGCCGGCGCGGTGCTCGCGGAGTGGGGCGCCGAAGTCATCAAGGTCGAGCCGCGGGACGGCGGAGACCCGCAGCGCGGGCTCGTCTCGATGGGCCTGGTACCGGCGGGCGCCGGCGGCGTCAACTACATGATCGAGATGCCTAACCGGGGTAAGAAATCAATCGGTGTGGACCTGCGGAACCCCGACGGGCAGCAGGTCGTGCACGAACTCGCCAAGACCTGCGATGTCTTCCTCACCAGCTACCTGCCGAGTCGACGCACCAGTTTTGCCATTGACGTCGCCGATATCCGAGCCGCGAACCCCGACATCGTCTACGTGCGGGGCTCCGGCTATGGACCGCTCGGTGAAGACCGTGATCGGCCAGGGTTCGACGGTGTTTCGTACTGGGCACGCGGGGGAATCGGGATGGCGCTCACTGGTCCCGACAGTGACCTGGTCTTGCCGCGCGCCGCGTTCGGCGACCTCCTCGGCGGCATGACCATCGCCGGCGGCATCGCCGCCGCGTTGTACAAGAGAAAGGCCACGGGGCAGACGTCGATTGTCGACGTGTCGCTGCTGGCACTCGCGGCGTACAACATCACCCCCGATATCACGACAAGTTATCTCTACGCGGACGACCCGATCCCCACCTTCGGTCATGCGGATGCCCCCAATCCACTCGCAGGCAACTACCGCACCCAGGACGGCCGGTACGTCAATCTGATGATGTTGCAAGCCGACCGCTTCTACGCCGAGTTCATGACACTGATCGGCCTGACCGATCTCATCGACGACGTCCGTTTCAGCGACGGGGCGGCACGCTTTGCCAACCGCGTGGAACTGATCGCACTCCTCGACGACGTGTTTGCCGCCAAGACGCTGTCGGAATGGCGCGCAGTGCTCGCGCCGTTGTCCGGCGCATGGGGACCTGTCCAGTCACCGAGCGAGCTGCCCGAGGACGCGGCTGTCGTCGCCAACGGGTACATCCCGACCATGACGACGATGAGCGGTGCGCCCTACCGCATGCCCGTTAATCCTGTTCAGTTCGACGAGGAACACGTCGTCCCTGACGGTGCGCCCGAACACGGCCAGCACACCGAGGAGGTGCTGCTCGAGGCCGGGATCGACTGGGAACGCATTGAACATTACAAATCAACGGGCGCCATTCTCTGACCGAGTCCGCGACCGCTGCGACGGCGGTAAGCCTTCAAAGGCGCCGAGAGCCTGATGCGTTGGGAGACTGAACATGACCAGACTCGAGGGAAAGGTCGCGTTCGTGACGGGCGCGGCCCGAGGCCAAGGACGCGCTCACGCAGTGCGGCTGGCCGAGGAAGGCGCCCACATCATCGCGATCGACCTGTGCTCGGAAATCCCCTCCCTGCGTTATGAAATGCCGGGAAGCCACGATCTGCAGGAAACCGTGCGCCTTGTTGAGAAGACCGGACGTCGCATCATCGCAACCCAAGTCGATGTCCGAGATGCCGACGCCCTGCGAAACGCCGTCGCGGCGGGCGTTGGTGAATTTGGTGGCCTGCACATCGTGGTCGCCAATGCGGGAGTGCTTGGCCTCGCCGGCAATCCTCCGCTCGACGCCTGGGCTGATGTGCTGGACATCAATCTCACCGGGGCGCTGAACACCATTCACGCCACGCTCACGTTTTTGGAACCGGGCGCTTCCATCATCGCCATCGGATCCTTGTCGGCGCTCGTTGCGTCGATGAACAACAACAGCCCAGGCGTAGACCTGGGCCATAGTGCCTACATTCTGGCCAAACGTCTTCTTGCCCAATATGTTCACGAGCTAGCGCGTCAGCTCGCTCCGCGAAGCATCCGCGTCAACATCGTGCATCCCACAAATTGTGATACTCCAATGCTGCAGAACGACACCATGTATCGGGCCTTTCGCCCCGACCTCAACCACCCCACCCGTGACGACGCCGAGCCGATGTTCAACGTTTTGCACGCAATGCCGGTGCCGCACGTCGCGCCGGCCGACGTCAGCAGCGCGGTGGCTTACTTGGCGTCGGACGAAGCCCGGTTCGTCACCGGTATGCAACTGCGGATCGACGCCGGTGGCTATGTCAAAGCCAACGACTACACCGTCTGAACGTCCGCACAACCATCAGACCCGCAAGCCAGTGTGAGCCGGGCCCGTGCGATGTCCGAGTTGTCTGCCCGCGCCGTTCACGTGCGCCGGGGCGTTACCCGCACGCACGTGAACGGAACCAAGGTTGATTCAGTCATCACCAACACCGGAAGCCGCTTTGGCCTTGGCTTGTAGTTCAGCAAAACTCACCGTGGCTTTCTCGCGGCGGGAGAGCGCCTGGATGGAAACATCGTGGTCTTCGGCAGCCTTGCGCAGCGCGCCGATGGTGGCCTGCTCCTTGGAGATGTGAGTGAATGGGTCCCAGTGGTACCAGCGCATCGCGTTCTGGTAGGTCATCTTGTTGATCTCGTCATCGGGCACCTTGTGCTCGGTCAGCACCTCATCCAGCTGTTCGGGAGCGCCAGGCCACATCGAGTCGCTGTGCGGGTAGTCGGCTTCCCAACAGATGTTGTCAAGTCCGATATCGCGCCGCATCGCCACACCGACTGGATCGGCGATGAAGCAGGTCAGGAAGTGATCGCGGAACACCTCCGAGGGTTTCTTGCCCTTGAAGTCCTGCCCGGTCCAGGTCGAGTGCATCTCGTAGGTGCGATCCAGGCGTTCGAGAAAGTACGGGATCCACCCGGTGCCGCCCTCACTCAGGGCGATCTTGAGGTCGGGGTACTCCTTGATCGGCCGTGACCACAACAGATCGGCGGCGGCTTGGACGATGTTCATCGGCTGCAGGGTGATCATCACGTCGACAGGCGCGTCGGGCGCGGTGATCGCCATCCGACCCGAGGACCCGATGTGCACGTTGAGCACGGTGTCGGTGTCGACCAGGGCGTCCCACATCGGCTTCCAGTGATCGAAGTCGTGGAAGCTGGGATAGCCCATGGCGGCGGGGTTTTCGGAGAACGTCAGCGAATGCACGCCGCGGGCGGCGTTGCGGCGGATCTCGGCGGCACACGCGACCGGGTCCCAGATCACCGGCAGCGTCATCGGGATGAACCGGGCCGGATAGGCCCCGCACCATTCCTCGACATGCCAGTCGTTGTAGGCCTGCACCAACGCCAGGGAGAACTCCGGATCCTCGGTGGCGAACAGCCGGCCGGCGAACCCCGGGAACGACGGGAAGCACATCGATCCCAGGATGCCCCCGGCGTTCATGTCCTTCACCCGCTCATCGACGTTGTAGCAGCCGGGCCGGATCTCATCGAGACCCTGCGGCTCCAGCCCGTACTCCTCCTTCGGCCGGCCGGCGACCGCGTTGAGCGCGACGTTCGGGATAACGATGTCGCGGAACTGCCACGTATCCGAGCCGTCGGGATTGTGAACCAGACGAGGCGCATCGTGTTGATACTTTTTGGGCAGGTGGTTGGCGAACATGTCGGGCGGCTCGACAATATGGTCGTCCACGCTGATCAGGATCATGTCGTTCTTGTTCATCGGAGGTCCTTTCGAGTCTGGGTCACCGGTCCATCACCTGGTCCGCAGGAAAAGCGGATGTGGGACGGCTGCGTGGGCGGAATCGTCACAGTTCCATGTGCATCAGGAAGTCGACGATCGGCTTGCCGGGAGCGAAAGCGCCTGCCCGCGAGGACATCACATGTCCGTGATCGACGAGGACGTTTACTCCGCTGATCGCAGAGGCAGCTGCACTGTTGAGGAAGACCATCACGTCGGCCATCTGCTCAGGGGTGTGGATATCGAGCCCAGTGTCCTGGCGATAATCCTCCCCAAAGCTCAGCCATAGGTCTGCGTTGGCCTGGCTGAGCGGCGTGTCAGTCGGGCCAGGACAGATGGCATTGATCCGGATCCCCTCCTTGATGAAGGGGTATGCCTGCGCAGCCACGTAAGTGTTCAATGCCTGCTTGCTGAACGGGTAGCTGTTGATGCTTCCCGTGTCGTTGTCATGTTCGGAAATCCACTTGACCGCAGTCTCAAAGCTCGGTGTGGCCAAGAAATCGTTGAGGCGTTCGAGGTCACTCTCCCAACCGATTCCGCCGACCGACGAGATGAAACAGATTGCGGCGCCGCGGTTGAACGAGCCACGCTCGCGCAGACGATCGATGAGATGTCGATGACCGATGAAGTTGATTTTCATGACGTCTGGGCCATCGGCGACACCGGCGGCCGCGAACAGTGCATCGACCGGTCGTTCGAGCGCCGCCACGGCGGCATCGATCGATTCTGGATCACGCAGATCCACCCGCCCCGTGTGGTGAACCTCGAAACCCACGGGGGCATGGTCCAGCACCGTGACTTCGGCGCCGAGTTCTGCGGCGGCTTTGGCCGCGGCCGCCCCCATCCCTGTCGCCCCCCCGACGACCAGCGCATGCTTGCCGTCGTAGCGGAACTTCTCGGCTGTCGCCATATGTTTCCCACTTCCTATGTTGTCGAGACAGCTATGTCCTTGTGTCGAGAGAGCGACGAGCGTCGCAGAGTTTCCCGGCCCCGCGGGTCGATGGGCGCCTCCAACCCGCAGAGTGGGCGGTCGAACTCCACTGTGGCGCCGATTTCCAACGGCCCGACAAGCTCAGCCAGTGGGCAGTCGAGGTCAACCGCATCTCCCTCTGAATTCGCGCCGCAGCGACTCGCCTCCGCTGACCGATACTTTAAGCAAGTGCTTAACGATACCGCGACGAATCGGCGATTCTCAAGGGCGCGAACGGTTAATGTTCCCCGAACCAGCCATGTACGCCGGCAAAAAGGGCCGATGTTGCGTTTCGTGCCATCGTTGTGAAGGCGCGAGAGCGAGCACGGATTGATCTCGGCACCTGCCGTTTTCCCGGAGAGGAACCCGGTTCGCCTTGACGCCCCTTCCGCTGGTGTGTTAAGCAGATGCTTAACATGTGCTGATCGGCGCGGCGACGACTCGCGTCCTCCAACCATCATTTCGAAAGGCGCGATCGTGACCATTGGCGCGGACAGAGACATCTACTTTGACCCGTACGACGTAGAGCTCAATGCTGATCCGTACCCGATGTACCGGCGGCTTCGCGAAGAAGCACCGCTGTACTACAACGAGCAGCACGACTTCTATGCCCTGAGTCGATTCGAGGATGTCAACCAAGGCCTCATCGATTACGAGACGTATACGTCGTCGCGGGGCGCCTTCCTCGAGATCATCAGGGCTGAGATGCCAATTCCGCCGTGCGCCATCGTCTTTGAGGATCCGCCGGTGCATGATATCCACCGCAGTCTGCTCTCCAGGATGTTCACTCCCCGCAAGATCAAAGCGTTGGAGCCGCAGATTCGTGACTATACGGTTCGCTGCCTCGATGCGGTCGCAGGTACCGGCCGCTTCGACTTCGTCAACGATCTGGGCGCGCAGATGCCGATGAGGGTGATCGGAATGCTGCTCGGTATTCCCGAAGGCGATCAGGACGCGCTTCGAGAGCAGTGGAACGATGCGATTCGCACCGAAGCGGGCCAGCCAATGGACGTGTCGACTCAGAAGTGGAACGTTGAAGACGTTTATGCCGAGTACATCGACTGGCGGGTGACACATCCGTCGGACGACATCATCACCGAGCTCCTCAATGTTGAGTTCACCGACGAACATGGCGTGCGCCGACGCCTTTCGAAGGAAGAGCTCCTGACGTTCGTACACATCGTGTCGGGCGCCGGCAGTGAAACCACCACTCGCTTAATCGGCTGGGCGGCAAAGGTTTTGGCCGAACATCCTGATCAGCGCCGAGACCTTGTGGAAAACCCGGCACTGATCCCTCAGGCACTGGAGGAGCTGGTGCGCTTCGAGCCACCCGCACCTCATATGGCGCGGTATGTCACCCGAGACGTCGAACTGTACGGCCAGACGGTGCGCGAAGGCAGCATCATGATGCTGTTGATTGGAGCCGCCTGCCGAGACGATCGCCAGTTCCCCCCCAACGGAGACGTGTTCAACATTCATCGTGAAGCACGCCAGCACCTGGGCTATGCCGTCGGAGTCCACTACTGCCTCGGCTCAGCCCTTGCCCGCTTGGAAGGGCGGGTGGCCATGGAGGAGATCCTCAAGCGTTACCCGGAGTGGGAGTTGGATATGGACAACGCAGTCCTGTCCGCGACATCCACCGTGCGAGGCTGGGACGCAATGCCGACGTTTGTACGCAAGGGCTAACAGCGCTGTCCCGCCCCGCCTCCAGCCGGTGGTCGCCCAGTGGTCGGTCTGTCAGCATCAGGTGGTTTCCCAGCGCGCTACTTTGTGGATTGCCAAGTCCAAAACTCCTTTGCTTCCAATGCCGCCGCGCCGCGGCATGGCCGTCGCTCCAGACACCGCGAAGACGCGCGAAGACGGTGGGCCTGATAGCGGGATAGCTAACAAACGAGTTGTTCCGCATCGTCGGTCGGTTCCCAAGCCCATCCAACGGTCTGGCGGACACTCACCGGAAAAAAATGGGACTAATGAGAGGATTCCGGTGATACAGGTGCCTGCCAGACGCCGATCATGGCGTCAACGAGGTTGTGGCCCAGCGTGATCCACTGGTACGTCACATCGCTGCCCGCGCCCGCCAGTATGAGTTCATGTTCGGCAAGCGTTTGCAGCAACAGCATTCGGTTCATGAGTGCGCGGTGCGCTCGTACCCCATCGGGCAGGTAAGCCAATGCGAGCTTGATGCGGGCGATCACTGTTCGCATCGACGTCGAACTCAATGCGTCTTCCATCAGAACGTCCTGATAAACCGGCTCCGACATCGCCTTGGCAACAAAGCGCGCATAACAACTATGCGCTCCCAGGTCGCTCAGATGTCCAACGACGGCCCCAACCAGGCAGGCCAGCCAATCATCAAGTCCCCCAACGTCCCCCACGTCCGCCAGATTTCCTCGCAGCTTACGTTCCACCTCTTCGACATGCCGGACGTCGATTTCGCGCACGAGATCGAGGCGCGATGGGAAGTAGTAAGCGGCGGCGGCGTTGTTGCGCAGCCCGGCAAAGCGAGCGATTTGGCGGTTCGATACCGGCCGGACGCCATGGCGGGCGAACAATTGCTCGGCGGCGTTCATTACCGCTTCGCGGGTTGCAGTACTGCGCCCGGACCCCACCACTGATGCTGATGAAGTCACAGCTTCTCACGTTCCCTTCATCCCTCAACGACACGGTGAACCGGCGGCTTCTCAATCCCTCGCCAGTCGACCGGCCTCCCCCTTCGCCTATCACCGATTCGAGTGCTGCAGAGAATTTCGTTTCACGCCGACAACACCTTTGTCTTGCCTCGAGCCGGGTCTCCGAGCTAGCCGTTTGAGCCGGCCGGTGAGCGTTACTGTATTGATCTTCATTCAATCACATTGGCGTGCAGGTGGTATCACTACCGCGTGCTTGTAGGGATATGCTCGTTAGCCGACGAATTTCAGGTGTCTGTTTCTTGGGACACGAGGCTTGCGACCAGGGCGGCAACCAATCTCGGTTGAGCGGCAACATTGTCAATACGACGAATAACTAGCGAGCCTGTCGTCCTTCCGGTCGCGGCGACCCGGCATTACCGGCCATCGACCTAGCTGGATCGCTGGGATCAGAACACCATCGCAGGAAATCACCGATTCTCAGCCGCGATGTCACACGGTGCGGAGGCGACCGCGCGAATCATGCTCTCGAAATTCTGAGTTACGCGTTCAAAGTCCCCGCCGTTGCATAACATTCGCATTGTGAAGTTTGGGATTCCGCTTGCTGGTGTGCACCCCGGGCTGTGGCGTGACCTGACGGTGCGGGCCGAGGAGCTGGGGTACGAATCGGTGTGGATACCCGAACACCTAGTGTTACCGGCCGAGATGTCGGGCAGTCCCCATCACGGTGACAGCCACCCACCGATCCCGCCGCAGACCCCGACGTTCGATGCGATCGCCTACCTGTGCTACCTGGCCGGGCAGACCAGCACCATCCGGCTGGGCACCTACGTCTACAACATCGGGCTGCGGCACCCATTCGTCACTGCCCGGGCCGCAGCAACCTTGGACATCGTCTCCAACGGCCGTTTCGACTTCGGTGTTGGCGCCAGCTGGTTGCGGGAGGAATGGGATGCCACCGGGCTGGACTTCACTACCCGCGGCGCCCGCGTCGATGAGGCGCTAGGCGTCTGCCGGGCGCTGTGGACCGAGTCGACCATCTCTCATCATGGCCGTTTCTTCGACTTCGACGCCGTCGCCTTTGAGCCCAAACCTATTCAGCCCGGCGGTCCGCCGATCCATGTCGGTGGCGACGGCATGCCGGCATTGCGCCGGGTGGCGCGGTTCGGATCCGGCTGGATTCCGATGAACCACACTCTGGATCAGATCCCCGGGTCGGTGGACAAGCTGTCGTCGCTGTGGGCCCAGCACGGCCGCGCCGGTAAGCCGGAGGTCACCACCTCGGCGCCCGCCGAGTCCCCCGCGGATGTGCGGCGGGCAGCCGACGCGGGGATAGACCGGTTGATCGTCATGCCATGGCGACGCACCCGCGAGGCGCTCGAGGGTATGGCCCGCTTCGCTGAGGACGTGCTGACGCCCTCGCGGACCGGTTAGCCCGATGACGTTAGCGCCGTCGGACATCCTGCTCACCGACCGGGTCGCCGTTGTGACCGGCGGCGGCACCGGCATCGGCCGCGGGATCGCCGACGGGCTAGCCCGGTTCGGCGCAACAGTGGCGATCTGGGAACGCAATGCCGATACCTGTGCCGCGACCGCGGACGAGCTGGGTGTGCTCGGCATCGTCGCCGACGTCCGCGACAGCGAACAGGTCGACGCCGCACTCGAACGCACGCGCGCCGAGCGCGGACCCGTCAGCATTCTGGTCAACAACGCCGGCGGTGTGTTCGCCTCGCCGCTGCTGGATACCACTGAGAACGGCTGGGATGCGTTGTATAGAACCAACCTTCGGCACGTCCTGCTGTGCACCCAGCGGGTGGCCCGCCAGCTCGTCAATGACGATCGCGGAGGCAGCGTGATCTCCCTGACTTCGATCGAGGGTGTTCGTGCCGCACCCGAGTATGCGGCGTACTCGGCGGCCAAGGCTGGCGTGATAAAACTACACTCGCACGGCGGCTTTCGAGCTGGCGCCGTACGGCATCAGGGTCAACGCGATCGCGCCCGACATCACGATCACCGAAGGCCTGAAGGCGCTTTCCCCGCAGGGTATCCGGCCTGAGCTCGGCCGGGCCGTGCCCCTGGGGCGTCCCGGTAACGTCGACGAAATCGCTTCAGCAGCAGTGTTTCTCGCCTCGGACATGGCCCGCTACATCACCGGCCAAACGTTGCGTGTCGATGGCGGAACCCAGGCGGCGGGCGGTTGGTATCACGCCGAAGGCGGTGCACGGCTCGGACCGACATGATCAGCGTGCGTGTCTTGGTGATTCGACTATGGCCGGCACCGGCGGCGAGGCCCAGCGCCGACCACCTGTCGATGGCGCAGGCGTGCGCTGAGTTTGTCGTGCCAGCAGCCGCATGAACGCGGTCATTTCACCGTGCATCAAGACGCAGAGCCAGATTTGAGCGTAATCGCGGCCCAGGTCCCGACTCCGAAGCGGGATTCGTACGCCCACCGAACAGAGGCTTAGCGGCGTGAAAAGTAGGACCGGCATTGACGGGTGTACTCGGCGAGAGTAACGCCAGATGCTCGCGTCTCAAACCGGACTGCGCGAGACCATAGCTGTGTCGTCCGTATCTCTCTCGTGGCCGGTTTGCCAAGTACTCGTTCATGGCTCGTCGGGCTGCCGGGGCGAGGTCCCGCCGATGTGGTCATAGATCCAGGCCAGCGTGGAACCCGGGTTTCGATGAAGTGCCGGGAAGCGATCTCGCAGAAGAAGGGGACGCGATCGGGGTGGGTGGCGCGAAAGTCGCACGCGCGCTGAATGATACGGCGGCGTGTGCCGCGTCTGTCCGGCCAGCTGTAAAGGTTCCTACTGACTCGGAAGAGCCGCCTCGTAGGGTTACAAACAGGCTGCACAGCGATCCGACGACCTCCGCCGGCTTCCGATGCGTGTTGTTGATGATCCTGGCGTTGGGGTACCCCTAGCTTTCGATCGTCATCGACGGCTGGGCATCATCTACGATCCGCTCGGCGTGAGGTGGGCGATTTGCGACCTGTTGCCGCCGGCGCGTTTGGCAACGTACATTCGGCAACCCGCCGGACAATTACTCGTGGATACCGTTCGGCGGCGGAATCCGCCGTTGCATCGGCGCGGCGTTCGCCAACATGGAGATGAACGTCACGCTGCGAACCCTGTTGCGCCAGTTCACCTTTGCGCCGACCAACGCACCCGGTGAGCCATACCACTCGCGGGGGATCGCCAACGCCCCCGGCGCCGGCGGAAGGGCGGCCGTATACCGGCGATCGAACAGCATCCCGCCCGGCGACTGGGCAGCTCCTGGGAATCTGCTTGGAATCGCGTCAGGCGGGCAGTCGGCGGTTCAGCAGAATGCCCGCGCCGATTGACAACGCCAGCGCGAGTGCGCCGAGTGCAACCCAGCCAGCGCTGGCGTCGCCGCGCACGACCTGATAACCGATCTGCTCGTCGAGGGTCGAGTACACCCGGTCGAGCTCGCCCAAGCTTTCGGCGCGAAAGGCCTGACCCCCACTGAGATCGGCGATCCGCGCCAGCGATGCGTCGTCGGTGGGAACCGGAATCGGTTGGCCGTCGACCTCGACGACGCCGTTCGGCGTTCCGAACGAGATCGTCGAGATCGGTACGCCCTGTTCCTTGGCTGCCTGGGCGGCGGTGAACGCACCCCGGGGCGCATCGAGATCCGGTGGCACCGTCTCCTTGCCGTCGGACTCCAGTACGATGCGGGCGGGCGGTGGTCCGTCGCCGCCGCCCATCACCGCGCCGGTGGTCGCAATCGCCTGCAGCGCAGTGAAAATGCCCTCGCCTGTCGCGGTCCGCGGTTCGGGGACCAGCTTTCCGATCGCTTGCTTGACCTGGTCGCGGTCGGTTGTCGGCGCGACCAGCAGAGTCGCCCCCGACGAGAACTTCACCAAGCCGAGATTGATGCCCGCAGTGAGCATGTCGGCGAAGTGTTTACCGGCCTCGCGGGCTGCCTCGATCCTGCTGGGCGCGACGTCGGTGGCCGACATCGATTCCGAGACATCGATGACGAGCATGACGACGGCACGATTGCGGGGGATTCGCACATCGTGGGTGGGGCCGGCCATCGCTGTGGTGAGCAACGCCAGCGCCGCCACGAGCAGGGCCGCGGGCAGATGGCGCCACCGGCGCGGCTTCTGCCCGGCCGCGACCTGCTCCAGCAGTGCCATGTTCGCGAAGCGCAGCACCCGCCTGCGCCGGCCACGGGTGACCAGGATGTAGGCCGCCACCGCGAGGACGACGACCACCAGATATAGGAACAACCACGGGGATGCGAAGCCCGAAAGTGACAGCGAATTCACAGCTTCCACGCCGGCGGGACCACCTCTCAACTAACCCGGGTACAAAGGACACGTTAACCACATTTCCCAGGTACTAGCTGACAGCGATGACAGGAGTGGGTTGTTGCCCGGTTTCGGCCCGTTGACGTTGACCGGACTGGCGCACCCCGGACTGCTGCTGCTGGCGGCGATCCCGGCGGTGCTCGTCGGACTGTACGTGGCCGGGCAGGTTCAACGGCGGCGGCGCCTGAGGGAATTCGGTGCTCCGTCGGCCCTGCAACGATTGTCGCCGACGCGGCCACACCGCTTGCGGCACTTGCCGATTGCGTTGGCAACGGGAGCACTGCTGCTGCTCATCGTCGCGCTGGCGGGCCCGACCCAGCAAGCACGCATTCCGCGGAATCGGGCGGTGGTGATGCTGGTCATCGATGTCTCGCAGTCCATGCAGGCCAAAGATGTTGCCCCTACTCGCCTGCGGGCCGCGCAGGACGCTGCCAAGACTTTCGCGCAGCAGCTGACGCCGGGTGTGAATTTGGGGCTGGTGTCTTTCGGCGGCAACGTCAACCTGCTGGTCTCGCCGACCCCGGATCACGCCGCCACTGTGACCGCATTGGACAAGCTGCAGCCGGACAACTCGACGGCCACCGGTGAGGCGCTCTTCACCGCCCTCGAGTCGATCCAGACCGTCAGCACCGTGCTCACTGCGGGCGATGCGACGCCACCCCCGGCGCGGATCGTGCTGCTGTCCGACGGCGGTGAGAACAAGCCGGCGAACCCCGACAATCCGCGCGGCGCGTTCACCGCAGCCCGGGCAGCCAAGGACCAGGGGGTGCCGGTCTCCACGATCACCTTCGGCACCCGGGACGGCGTGGTGACGCTCAAGGACGACACCATCCCGGTCCCGTCGGACGACACGCAGATGAAGCGGATCGCCCAACTGTCCGGCGGGCAGAGCTACCGGGCCACCAACGTCGGCGAGTTGAACAAGAGTTACGGTGCTGTGCTCCAGCAGGTCGGCTACCAGACGGTGAGCGCGCCGGCGACCACCGGCTGGTTGCGGCTGGCCGTCGTGGTCCTCACGGTCGCAGCGGTTCTCGCGTTGGCGGTCAATCGGAGTCTCCCCGCGTAGAGGTGCGCTCGGGTGGGCATAGCTAGGGCGACAGCAGAGGAGATCCAGCCGCCATGAGTGACGACACCGCGCCCCGGGAAAACCCAGAGAAGGACCGGTCAGAATGGGTGACCGGCGACGAGCCGATGACGGGCCCACAGCGTAGCTACCTGGGCACCCTGGCCCAGGAAGCCGGCGTTGAGGTGCCCGCGGATCTGACCAAGGCGCAGGCCTCGGAGATGATCGATGACCTGCAGAAGACGACCGGACGGGGCACCTGATGATCACTCGCGATGACGTTCGCCGGCTACTCGACGGCGACTCCGACGCGGTGCTGGTTCTGGTGGAAGGGCGCATCGAGGTCATCGACCCGGCCGCACTGGACACCGATGACTACCGCGGTGCGCTCCAGGTGATCACCCGCGCGGAGCTGGTCGAGCAGGCCGGCGGCGAGGACCTGTCGGATCGAGAGCTGGTCGAGCAGGCCGCGGCCCTGGACACCGCGATCACCGAACTCGGCGGCTAAGCGTCTCGGGCGCGTCTGACCAATTCCACCGACGCCGAACGCAATTCGTCGGCCGACGACAATGGCCCGCCGAACCCGACGCGGGTGTACCCGGCGCCACGCGGGGTGTCGACCCGAAGATCGAGCCCGTAGCGATCGATGCCGGTGCACACCGCGGCCGTCGTATCGGGGTAGCCGCCGAGCGCCCGCGCCATCTGCGCCAGCGAGTCGGCGTGATCGGCATTGAGGTGCGCGATCGCGCCGGCAGCCTGCGGGCGCACCGGGTCGGCGGTGGCCGCCGCATAGTCCGCCGCGGTCGCCGAATCCATCCGACCGTAGCCGCCCACCCAGCGCACCCGGTGCACGCGCAGCACCCAGAGTGTGAAGTCGGAGTAGTCGACGTAATACTTCGCGGCCGCGACGGCCGACAGATGCGCCTCGCGTGCCGCGCGGGCTTCCTCTCCCGTCGGGCGTTCGACGACGCCGGCCAGGGTGATCCGCCCGCTGGCCAGGGGATCGGACTCGGTGGTGGGCGCGACGATCGCGAGGCTGGCCCGAGGATCGCCGGCGAGGTTACGGCCGTGCTCCGCCATGTTCGACACGCACAGCACTGGCTGGCCGTCGAGCAGTCCGTAGGTGACGAAGGAGGCCCACGGATCACCGTCGGCGGTCAGCGACGCCAGCGTCGCGGTATTGGTGGACGCGGCGATGCTGCGCGCCTCCTCGGCTGCCGAGGGCCGGGTCGCGTCGACGACGGCGGTCAACGGGGGTGGAACCGAGGGAGCGTCACCTGGGTCGCCATGGTCGCGGGATGCCACGACCGCACCATACCGCGGAGGTAGGGTCGAAAAGTCGCGACGATTCCCGTTCACCGTCGCGAAACGCCGCGGACCCCGCGGTGCCACCGCAGCGCTTCGAAGTCACAAGAAGGTTCGGTCATGAGGAACGTAGGTCTGATCTCCGTTGTCGCGGCCGCGGCTCTCGTCACTGCCGTCGCGTGTGCACCACCGGAAAAGAAGGGCGGCACAACCGGCAATGGCGCGGCAGCCGGCCAGGCCACGTCGATGGCCGACTTCGGCGGCATCGACGGCCTGATCGCGGCGGCGAAGAAAGAGGGTGAACTCAACGTCATCGCACTGCCGCCGGACTGGGCCAACTACGGGGTCATCATCAAGACCTTCGGCGACAAGTACGGCATCAAGGTGAACTCCGCTCAGCCCGATGCCGCCAGCCAGGATGAGATCAATGCCGCCACTCAGCAGAAGGGCCGCAGCACCGCACCGGACGTGTTCGACCTCGGCCAGTCGGTCGCTCTGGCCAACAAGGCGATGTTCGCGCCGTACCAGGTCGCGACTTTCGACAGCATCCCGGCCTCGATGAAGGCGGTGGACGGATCCCTGGTCAACGACTACGGCGGCTTCATGTCGATCGGTTATGACTCCGCCAAGGTCCCCGATCTGAGCACCGTCAATGACCTGCTCAAGCCCGACTACAAGGGCAAGGTGGCGCTCAACGGAGACCCGACCCAGGCCGGCGCCGCGTTCTCCGGTGTGGCGATGGTGGCTCTGTCACAAGGTGGCTCGGCCGATCAGATCGCCCCGGGGGTCGACTTCTTCACCAGGCTCAAGCAGGCGGGCAACTTCCTGCCGGTCGATCCCACACCGGCGACCATCGAGTCCGGCCAGACCCCCGTGGTCATCGATTGGGACTACCTGAACGCCGCCGAAACCAAGAAGCTGCCGAGCTGGAAGGTGTTCGTGCCGCAGGACGCGGTGTTGGGCGGCTATTACTTCCAGGCGATCAACAAGGACGCTCCGCATCCGGCGGCGGCCCGGTTGTGGCAGGAGTTCCTCTACAGCGACGAGGGGCAGAACCTGTATCTGGCCGGCGGTGCACGCCCGGTGCGGGCGGACGCAATGGTGAAGGCGGGCACGATCGACACCGCTGCCTACGAGAAGTTGCCACCGATCAGTGGAAAGCCGGTCATCCTGACCCAGGCGCAGACCGACGCCGCCACCCGCTACCTGGCCGACTACTGGGCCAAAGCGATGGGGTGACGCGGTGGGATTTCCCGCCGCGGGAAGGCGTGTGCGCGAGGGGCTTCCGCTGCTTCCGTTCGGCATCTTCGTCACGGTCTTCTTGCTGATTCCCACGGCGACGGTGATCGTGTCGGCGTTCGTTCGCGACGGGGTGTTCTCGCTGCAGCGCATCGGTCTGCTGTTCTCCGGTACCGCGCTGGCCGCACTCGGTAAGAGCGTGGTGCTCTCGGCGAGCACTGCGGCGATCGGTGCGGTCCTGGGTTCGGTGTTGGCGTGGCTGATCGTCACCAGTGCGCCCACCTCACCGATGCGCCGGGTGGTGTTGGCGCTGTGCAGTGTGCTGGCCCAATTCGGCGGTGTGGCTTTGGCATTCGCGTTCCTGGCGACGATCGGTCTCAACGGCGTGCTGACCGTTTGGGTATCCGACCGCTTCGGGTTCAACCTGGCCGGTGATGGCTGGCTGTATTCGATGCCCGGACTGATCTTGGTGTACACCTACTTTCAGATCCCGCTGATGGTCATCGTCTTCACCCCGGCATTGGAGGGGTTGCGATCGGAATGGCGCGCAGCCGCGGTCAGCCTGGGTGCTTCGCGGTGGGCCTACTGGCGCGAGATCGGCTTCCCGCTTCTCACCCCGGCTTTCCTCGGGTCGGCGCTGTTGTTGTTCGCCAACGCCTTTGCCGCCTACGCCACCGCCGCCGCACTGGTCAGCCAGGGCAGCCCGATCCTGCCGCTGCTCATCCGTGCGGCATTGACCTCCGAGGTGGTGCTGGGGCAGTCCGGCGTCGCCTACGCGCTGGCGCTGGAGATGGTGGTCGTGGTGGCCGTCGTAATGCTCGCCTACAACCTACTGATGCGGCGGACGTCGAGGTGGCTGCAGTGAATCGGGTCGGGCGCGCGGTGGTCCTGACGCTGTTCGGTGCGTTCTTTCTGTTCCCGTTGTATGCGATGGCCGACTTCAGCACGCGAAACCTCATTCACGGCGGACGCACCCTTGCGGCTTGGAAGAACCTGGTGCAGAACGGGATGCTGTATCAGGCGATCATCGTCTCGCTGCTGTTGGCGGCGTTCACCGTAGTGCTGATGCTGGTCATCCTGGTGCCGACGATGATCTGGGTGCGGCTGCGCGCGCCCTGGGGCAGGCGTCTGGTCGAGTTCCTCTGTTTGCTGCCACTGACCATCCCTGCGCTGGTGATCGTCGTCGGCCTGCGCAACGTCTATCTGTGGGTGGTGTACTTCCTCGGGGAATCGCCGCTGACGCTGACGTTCGTCTACGTGGTGCTGGTGCTGCCTTTCGCTTACCGGTCGCTCGATGGCGCCCTGTTGTCGATCGACCTGAAAACCCTTGCCGAAGCGGCTCGTTCCCTCGGTGCAGGCTGGACCACAACAATTCTGCGGGTCGTGGTGCCGAACATCTGGCCGGGCATCCTGTCGGCGGCGTTCATCTCGATCGCGGTTGTGCTGGGCGAGTACACCATCGCCTCGTTGAGCGGATATCAGAATTTGCAGGTGGTCATCGTTGCCATCGGCAAGAGTGACGGACCGACGTCGGTGGCGGCGTCCCTGGCGACCCTGGTCTTCGGTTTCCTTCTGCTGCTGACCCTCTCGCTGGTGACCGGCCGAACCCATGCCGCGAGGCAACGCTCATGACCGGCGTTGCCGTCGACTTCACAGATGTGACAAGGATTTACGGTGCGGTGCGTGCCCTCGACGGTCTGACGCTGCACCTCGAGCCCGGTGAGATGGTCGCCCTGCTCGGTCCCTCGGGCTGTGGCAAGACCACAGCGCTGCGCATTCTGGCCGGGCTGGATGAGCCGACGTCCGGGTGCGTCGCCGTGGGCGGCAGCGATATCACCGGCGTGCCCCCCAACAAGCGGGACATGGGCATGGTGTTCCAGGCCTACAGCCTGTTCCCGCATCTGACCGTCCTCGACAACGTCGCCTTCGGACTCAAGCTGCGCGGCAAGAACAAAGGCGACCGCACGGCGCAGGCCGCCGAGATGCTCGATCTGGTGGGGCTTTCGGAGCACAAGCAGAAGTATGCGAGCCAGCTCTCCGGCGGTCAGCAGCAGCGGGTGGCGCTGGCCCGCGCCCTGGCCATCCAGCCGCGGGTCCTGCTCCTGGACGAGCCGCTGTCCGCACTCGACGCCAAGGTGCGCGCGCAGCTGCGCGACGAAATCCGGCGCGTGCAAATCGAAGTCGGCACCACCACGCTGTTCGTCACCCACGACCAGGAGGAAGCACTGGCCGTCGCCGACCGGGTCGGTGTGATGAACAAGGGCCGGCTGGAACAGATCGCCCCGCCCTCCGACGTCTACGCTCATCCGACCACCCCGTTCGTCGCCGATTTCGTGGGCTTGAACAACAAAGTCGACGTCCACGTTGCCGACGGCCGCGTCCACCTCCTGGGAACCTCGTTGCCGGTAGCGCGCGGTTCGGTGTCGGCCGGCGGCGGCACCGCGCTGGTACGGCCGGAGTCGGTGCGGATAGACGCCGACCCGCATGGCCCGGCCGTCGTCGCATCCGTGTCTTTCCTCGGCCCGATCTCGCTGATCCACTGCACTTTTGACGACGGGACGCGGGTGATCGCCCAGAGTTCCAGTGCCCATGCCGCCGCGCTGTCGCAGGGCGATCGGGTGGCCGTCCGGGTCGAGCAGTCGGAGGTGTTGGTGATCTCGTCGGGTGCCTAGACGTGTGCCCGGCGGGCCAGCCGTTCGGTGTCGGAGATCAGTAAACCCCTGCCGCTCAACTTGATCCAGCCCCGGCCGGCGAAGTCGCTGAGCACCTTGTTGACGGTCTCGCGCGATGAGCCGACCAGCTGGGCGATTTCATCCTGGGTCAGGTCGTGGTCGACCTGGACCGAACCGTCGCGCTGGACACCGAAGCGCTGACCCAATCGCAACAACAGCTTGGCCACCCGTCCGGGTGCGTCGGTGAACACCAGATCGCTACGGCTGGTCGTCATCCGCCGCAACCGTCGGGCCAGCACCCGCATCAGCTGTTCGGCGACGTGCGGGCGCGGCGCGATCCACTCCTGTAGCTGCGTGCGGTCCATTGACACCACGGTGACGTCGGTCAACGCCTTGGCAGTGGACATCCGGGTACCGGGGTCGAGTACCGACAGCTCGCCGAACATATCCGACGGGCCGAGGATGGACAGCAGGTTCTCCCGGCCGTCGTCGGCTCTCGTGCCGATCTTCACCTTGCCCCGGGTCACGATGTAGAGCCGTTCGCCGGGCTCGCCTTGCTCGAAGATGAGTTGACCGGCGACATAGTGCGATCTGCGCAGGCGATCGCACAGTTGTGCCACGTCATCGGGATCGACACCGCGGAACAGCGCAGCATCGGAGAGATTCGGATGCATGTGCGATGCCGATACCCATCGCGGCGCGGCCCAAACGGTCGGCTGTGCAGAAGACAGCACCTTCGACGCAACCTCGCAGGTACGTTGTCGAGCATGGGTCAGGACACGAATTTCACTGGTGAGGAAAGCGACCGGATCGAAGAGGAGCTGGCCGAACTGCGCCAACGGCGTGATCAGCTCCGCGCCGAACTGCAGGGTGGCGCCGACACCGTCGGGGACAGTGGCGACGCGGCCGATGCGCTGCAGCGGTCCGAGGATCTGGCCGGCATCGACGAGCAGATCAACCGGTTGACCTGGCTGCTGGCCGGCGGAAATGCGGACACCCCTGGGCAATTGCCCAGCGGCACGGAGGTGACCCTGCGCTTTCCGGGCGACGAGCCGTTGCGAATGCGGATCATCCACTTCTTGGAGGAGACGCCCGCCGGCGAAGAGGACACCACGCTGACCTCCGACAGCCCGCTCGGTCTAGCGTTGTTCGGGCGCCGTGCCGGTGAGACCGTCACCTACTCGACGCCCAGGGGCGAACTGCAGGTCGAGCTGCTCGCCATCGATCTTCCGAACGAGCGATAGAGGTGTAATGCGGGCGATAAGGGTGACTGAGCTGGCTGGTCCGGAGTCAGTGCAGCTGGTCGAGATCGACGAACCCGCCGACGAGGGCGCAATCCTGGTCGACGTTCACGCGGCCGGGGTGGCGTTCCCGGACGCCTTGCTCACCCGCGGGCTCTATCAGTACAAGCCGGAGCTGCCGTTCACCCTCGGTGCGGAGGTCGCGGGCGTCGTGCGGTCCGCCCCGTCCGACGCACAAGTCAAGGCCGGTGACCGGGTGGTCGGTTTGACGATGATCACCGGTGCGATGGCCGAGACGGTCGTGCTCACGCCGGAACGGGTGTTCCCGCTGCCGGACAACGTCAGTTTCGAGGCCGGAGCGGGCCTGCTGTTCAACGACCTGACGGTGTACTTCGCATTGACCGTGCGCGGGCGGCTGGCCAAGGGCGAGTCGGTGCTGGTGCACGGGGCCGCAGGCGGTATCGGCACCTCGACATTGCGACTGGCGCCCGCGCTGGGCGCCAGCAGGGTGATCGCGGTGGTCAGCAGCGAGGAGAAGGCGGACGTCGCCCGGGCGGCCGGCGCCACCGACGTCGTGCTGGCCGACGGCTTCAAGGACGCGGTCGCCGAGCTGACCGGTGGGAAAGGCGTCGACATCGTGATGGATCCGGTGGGCGGCGACCGGTTCACCGACTCGCTGCGCTCGCTGGCTCCGGCGGGGCGGCTGCTGGTGGTCGGTTTCACCGGTGGCGAGATCCCCACCGTCAAGGTCAATCGGCTGCTGCTCAACAACATCGACGTCGTCGGGGTCGGGTGGGGCGCCTGGACCATGACGCATCCCGGGGCGCTGACCGAACAGTGGGACGGACTGGCCGAGCTGCTGACATCCGGCAAACTGGCTGCACCGCAGCCCGAGGTGTACCCGCTCGACCAGGCCGCCGCCGCCGTCGCCTCGCTGGAGAATCGCACCGCCAAGGGCAAGGTCGTCGTTCGCGTTCGGGACTGACCTGGGGACGGTTCGGTTCGGGTGGTGTGGGGTAGTGGAACCTAGATGCGCCCGTCCGAGGAGAAGCAATGAGCTCACCGGTGAACCTGCCCTGGAGCGAGTGGCTGCCGACCCAACGGTGGTACGCCGGTCGCAGCCGAACATTGACGTCGGCGCACACCGCCGAAGTGGTGCCGTTACGGCCGAAGCTCGACCTGATGCTGGTCGACGTCGCCTACACCAATGGATCGGCCGAACGCTATCAGGTTGTGGTGCAATGGGATTCGGCTCCCCCATCTAGCAACGGCGCGAAGATCGATGACGGTGCCTTCGATGGCCTACACGATCCGTCATCGGCCCAGTTCCTGCTGTCGCTGATCGACTCGGGCGCCACGATCGGGAGCGTTACGTTCACCAAGGAGCCCGATGTGACGCTGCCCCTCGAGGTCACACCGCGAGTCTCGAAGGCTGAACAGAGCAATACCAGCGTGGTGTTTGCCGATCAGGCGATCTTCAAGTTGTTCCGCCGCGTCGCCGCCGGGATCAACCCGGATATCGAATTGAACCGGGTGCTGGGGCGTGCCAAGAATCGGCATGTGGCCCGGTTGCTGGGCTCGTTCGAAACGACGATGGACGGTCAGCCCTGTCCGTTGGGGATGGTGACGTCGTTTGCGGCGAACTCCGCCGAGGGCTGGGACATGGCCACCGCGAGCACGCGTGGTCTGACGACCGGTGCCGCAGGCGAGGATTTCGCCGCGGAGGCCTACCGGTTGGGCGAGGCGGTGGCGTCGGTGCACGCGACGCTGGCTCAGGAACTAGGAACCTCGACCGATGTGCTGCCCGTCGACGTGATGCGGGAGCGGCTGACAGCCGCCGCGTCGGCGGTACCGGAGCTAGCCGAGTACCGGCCCGCGGTCGAGGAGCGTTACGCCAAACTGGCTGACGAGCCGGTGACTGTGCAGCGCGTCCACGGCGACCTGCATCTGGGTCAGGTGCTGCGGACCGCAGACGGTTGGCTGTTGATCGACTTCGAAGGTGAGCCCGGGCAGCCGGTGGAGGAGCGGCGCAAGCCTGACTCGGCCATGCGCGATGTCGCCGGCATGCTGCGCTCGTTCGAATACGCTGCATTTCAACAACTGGTGGATCAGACCCCCGACCCGCAACTGGCGACCCGGGTGGCGGATTGGGTCGACCGCAATTGCGCGTCCTTCTGCGCGGGGTACGCCGCCGAATCCGGCATCGACCCGCGTGATCACGCGACGGTGCTGTCGGCTTACGAGCTGGACAAGGCGGTCTACGAAGCCGGTTACGAGGCGCGGCACCGGCCCAACTGGCTGAACATTCCGATGCGTTCGATCGCTCGACTGGTGAGCTGAGGGATTGCTGGTGTAGCTCTCGTTCATTGAGAAACCATGCGCGGGCGTACTCGCACTTTGGCTGCGAGAGTTCCCACTCAATGTGCGGATGGTCCCCGAACGCAACGCCATTGCGACTGCGAGCTACGGCAGGCTAGGCAACACTGCGGTTGAGGATCGTGCCGGTGCCCGACCCGTCGCTGATCGTCGCGCCAACCGGACTGGACAACAGGATCGAGAAGGTCTCGTTGCCTTCCACCAGAGAATCGCTCTTCACGGGGACCGTGATGATCTTCTGGGTTTCGCCCGGGGCAAACGTGAGAGTGCCCGCCACGGAGATGTAGTCGAGGCCCGCCGTCGCCGTGCCGTTGGACGTCGCGTACTGCACCGTCACCGACTGGGTGGACGGGGCGGCCAATGTCACGACGAACGACGCCAAGGAGGTGCCGCTTCCTCCGCTGAACTCGATCGGCGTCAGGTAGACCATCTTGTTTGCGTTGATGGTCCTCCAGTCATCGGCCAGAATGCCGCCGGTGTCACCGGAATTCGGATTCCACGACCAGAACGTCCAGCTCATGTCTTCAGTACCCGACGGGATGTCGATCGTCCCGTTGTTGTCGAAGTCGCCCGACAAGTACGAGGTGAGCGCTTCGAGCCACACGGCATCTTTGGGGTCCTGCAATTTCGTGCCGAATTCACCGACATAGATTGGCGCGATGTTGTTTTCGTAGATGTAGCCCCAGGCCTGGCGGAACACGTTGGGCAGATTGGTGCCGAAATTGCTGGACTGGAACCAGGTTTGGGGATAGACGGAGTTCGGATAATCGTGGGGGGAGTAGACGACCCGGTTGGGCACGTTGAGCACGATCGGCCGGTCCTTGACCCCCATCAGGTTGCCGCCCCACCAGTAGCTCTGTCCCTGGTAAGTTCCCACGCCCTCGACGAAAATCAGCAGGTTCGGATTCGACTGCAGGACAGCGTTTCCGGCACGCTCTGCGGCACGGGCCCAGTCGTTCGTGCCGCCGCCGCCCCAGGTCCCGTTGTACGGCTCGTTGTGGAGATCGAAACCGATGACGGTCGGGTTGTTCTTGTAGCGGGTCGCCAGGGTCTGCCAGTCCGCGACCCACTGGTCTTCGGAGTACTGGCTGTTGTACCAGAGACCGTTCTCGCTCGTCCCCGCGCCGGCTGTGCTGCGGTGATGGTCGAGGATGACCCGCATTCCGTCCTGGCCGGCGTAGGCGATGATCTGATCCAGCACCTGAATACGGGAGAGCCCCTGAAGGTCGGGGTTCAGGGCGTAGTTGATGCCCGACGGCGCTGAGGTGGTGTGCAACATCTCGCTGGAGTAGGGGATGCGAATGGTGTTGAACCCCTGGGCCGACATCTGATCGATCATGTCTTTGTAGTTGCGTGTCCATAGACCGTCCGGCACCCCGTTGGTGCCTTCCGCGCCGAACCAGTTGACACCGGAGATCTGTACGGGCTTGCCCTGTGAATCCAGGATCTGGTTGCCCGAGGTGTGCAGGAAGCCCGCGGCGATACCGGTCGAACCCGGTTCGGTCGCCGACGCGTCGGAGATACTGAGCCCCGGCGTCGTTGCGACATCGTCGTTGGTGATCGTGCCGATCGCGGTGCCGTGGGAGAGCGTCGCGCCGGACGGGTTGGACAGCGCGACGGTGAAGGTCTCGGCTGCCTCGACCGCGGTGTCGCCGGTGATCTTGACGATGACCGTCTGGGAGGTCACGCCGGGGTTGAAGGTGAGAGTGCCTGCAGTGCTGGTGAAGTCCGTTCCCGCGGTGGCGGTGCCATTGGCGGTGGAGTAGCCCACCGTGACGGGTGCGGTGGATGCCTGAGACAGGGTGACGGTGAACGTGGCGTTGGCTGTGCCGCTGTTGCCCTCGGCGACAGTAGTATCGGCGATCGAGATGCTGGGTGTGGTCGGTGGGGTGCTGACCGCGACGCCGTTGACCGTGAGATTGGTCGGTGCCGAACCAACGGCGCCGGGGGTGGCTTGGTAGCCGAACGTGGCGCTCTGTCCGGATGCGACGGTGCCGTTGTAGGGCATGTTGCTGATGACGTAGTGGTTGCCCAAGTGGCTGGTGATCTGGCCGTTCCAAAGACCGACAATCTGTGCGGGCGAGTCGAATTCGACCGTCCAGCCGTTGAGATTCTGGCCTGCGGTCAGCGTGATGTTCGCGGTGTGGCCCGAACCCCAGTCGTCTACCACCTTGTAGGTCACCGAATTGATGCCCGGGTTCGTCGCGACGTCGTCGTTGGTGATGGTGGCCGTGGCGGTGCCGCGGGAGATGGTGGCCCCGCTCGGGTTGGACAGCGTGACGGTGAACGATTCGTCGGTCTCGACCGCGGTGTCGCCGCTGACCTTCACGGTGACCGTTTGGGAGGTCTGGCCCGCGGCGAAGGTCACGGTTCCGGCGGCGGCGGTGTAGTCGGCGCCGGCGGTGGCGGTGCCGTTGACAGTGGTGTAGGCGACCGTGACGGGCGCGGCGGCGGCCTTGGACAGGGTGAGCGTGAAGGTGGCGTTACCGGAGCCGGAGTTGCCCTCGGCGAGGGTGGTGTCGGCGATCGAAATGGTGGGAGTGGTCGGTGGGGTGCTGACCCCGACGCCGTTGACCTTGAGGTTGGTGGGTGTCGATGCGAGCGCACCGGGGGTGGCTTGGTAGCCGAATGGGGTGCTCTGCCCGGCGGCAACGGTGCCGTTGTACGCCATGTTGGTGATGACGTAGTGGGTGCCGACGTGGCTGGCGATCTGGCCGTTCCAGATGTTCGAGATCTGGGCGGATGAGTCGAACTCGACCGTCCAACCGTTCAGCGTCGCGCTACCTGCAGTCACGGTCACGTTGGCGGTGTGGCCCGAACCCCAGTCGCTGACCACGCCGTACGTGACGCTCGGCGTCGACGTCGTCGTTGTCGCGCTGAGTGCGGCCGACTTTCCGGCCGACTGGGGTGTCGCGAGCAGCGATTCGATCTGCCGGTACAGGCCCGACAACAGGTCCTGGATCGGGTTGCCGGCCGGTAGTGATGGAGCGATCGGGGCCATGCCCAGGGCGCGCAGCACCTGCGCCGGCGTCGGGAGGGACGCGGGGATGTGCACGAGGCTCGGCGGCGCGAACGTGGACACCAGCTTGCTCGCCGTCGTCTCGGTCGTTGACGCTGCAAGATTGGGTGTCGATGACGCGGCGGCGTTGCTCACCGTCCCCGACGAGTAGGAGCCGCGAGATGCGGTTGCCGCTGCAATCTCGTTGCTGGATGCCGACGGCTTCGCGGGTGTAGCAGTTAGCGCACTCGCCTGCCTGACTGCCTTGGTCCCCGACTTGCGACCATCGGGTGTGCCGGGTTTCGGCCCCGACTGCCGACCGGTGTGACCGCCGGGTGCCTTGCCCGCGGAGGTTCCGCCAGCCACGCTATCCGACGACGAGCCACCGGTGGCGGGTGCAGTATCGGCATGTGCGACGCCCGAACCGGTCGCCAGAGCCGCGCCGACACTCAGGCTGAGCGCCCCGGCACCCAGCCAGCCGTACGGCTGCGTCCGGCGGCGGCGACGGTGCCGGCCGGCAGTGGCGTTGGCCGCATTCCCGATACGACATGCCGCAGCATTCATTGCTCTGCCCTTCCCTCCACGAAGGAACACAGCTTTGCTGACGGGGCGCCACAAGTCACGCATTTCGCCGAAAATGGCGTCGAAAACGTCTTTGCTCTGTACAAGCGCTGGACAAAACCAGCGGAGGCGTCAATGGTCTGGACGCAGCGCCGGGTGCAGCGCCAGCACGCGCCGGACCCACAAGCCGTCGCGATGTCCGCCGCCGCGGCTACGGTATTGCCGATGGCCCTGCACCTGCACCGCGCCGAGCGAACGGACTTGCTCGCCGACGGCCTCGGTGCGCTGCTGGCCGTCCCGCAACCCGACCCATTCGCCGAGGAACTGGTCGTGGTGCCGGCCCGCGGAGTGGAACGGTGGCTCAGTCAGCGGTTGTCGCACATCCTCGGCGGTGGGGAGGCTGTCGGGGGCGTCTGCGCGGGGGTGGCGTTCCGGTCGCCGGCGTCGTTGATCAGTGAGATCGCGGGCACCGGCGACGACGACCCCTGGTCGGCCGACGCGATGACGTGGCCGCTGCTCACCGTCATCGACGCCAGCCTCGACGAGCCGTGGTGCCGAACCCTGGCCGCGCACCTCGGGCGCTTCGTGGCCGGCGAGGAGAAGGAGTTGCGGCAGGGTCGGCGCTACGCCGTGGCCCGCAGGCTCGCCGGGCTCTTCGCCTCCTATGCCCGGCAGCGTCCGCAGGTTTTGCTCGATTGGCTGGCCGGTGAGCCCGGCGGTTTGGACGCCGACCTGCACTGGCAGCCGCATCTGTGGCGGGCCCTGGTTGCCGCGATGGGCATCGATGCACCACCCGAGCGGCATGCGAAAACCCTTGCTCGCCTGCGTGAGTCGGGGGCGGACCTGCCGGCAAGGCTGTCATTGTTCGGGCACACCCGGTTGCCGAGCACCGAGATCGAATTGGTCGGCGCGCTGGCTGAGCACCACGAGGTGCATCTGTGGTTGCCGCATCCCAGCGCCGCATTGTGGACGGCGTTGAGCGATGTGCGCGGCGTCGTAACGCGCAGCGACGACACCAGCCACCGGCTCGCCGTCCATCCGCTGCTGGCCACGCTCGGCCGCGATGTCCGGGAACTCCAGCGCAGCCTGCCCGCGTCGCCGGCCACCGACGAGTTCCTGGGCGCCGGCCGTCTCCCGGAGACGCTGCTGGGCTGGCTGCAATCCGACATCGCGGCCAATGCCGTACGGCCGCAGGGTCGTGCGTATGCCGACGATCGCTCGGTCCAGGTGCACAGCTGCCACGGACCGGCCCGCCAGGTCGATGTGCTGCGCGAGGTCCTGCTGGGTCTACTCGCCGAGGACCGCACCCTGGAACCCCGCGACATCCTGGTGATGTGCCCGGACATCGAGACCTACGCCCCGCTGATCGTCGCGGACTTCGGCCTCGGTGACGTGGTGCCCGGTGCGCATCCCGCCCACCAGTTGCGGGTGCGGCTGGCCGACCGTGCCCTGATCCAGACCAACCCGCTACTCGGTGTGGCGGCCAAGCTGCTGACGCTGGCCGGCAGCCGCGTCACCGCGACCGAGGTGCTCGACTTCGCCCGCCTCGAGCCGGTGCGGGCGCGCTTTGCGTTCACCGATGATGACCTGGAGACCGTCACCCGCTGGGTTCAGCAGGCCAACATCCGCTGGGGCTTCGACGCCGAACACCGCGCCCCCTTCGGAATCCCGTTCATCCAGAACACCTGGCGGTTCGGCCTGGACCGCGTGTTGGCCGGGGTCGCCATGTCCGACGACTCGAAGGACTGGCTGGGCGTCACCCTGCCGCTCGACGACGTCGGCAGTAACAGCGTGGAGCTGGCGGGGCGGCTCGCCGAGTATGTGGGCCGCCTACAGCGGACCGTCGACTCGCTGCGCGGCGTGCGGCCGTTGGCTCAGTGGCTGACCGCATTACAGGACGGCGTCGACCTGCTGACGCTGACCGGTGGGGACGACGGCTGGCAGACGAGCCAGCTCCAGCGTGAGTTCGGCGACGTGCTCGCCTTGGCCGGACAGCGCGGTGATATCGGCCTGCGGCTGCCGGACATCACCGCCCTCCTGGGCCGGCACCTGTCGGGTCGGCCGACGCGAGCGAACTTCCGCACCGGCACACTGACGGTCTGCACGATGGTGCCGATGCGTTCGGTGCCGCACCGGGTGGTCTGCCTGGTCGGCTTGGATGACACCGTCTTTCCCCGAATCGGGGCGGTCGACGGGGACGACGCACTGGCCCGCGATCCACGGACCGGCGAGCGTGACATCCGGTCCGAAGACCGCCAGCTGCTGCTGGACGCGATCTGCGCCGCCACCGACAAGTTGGTGGTCACCTATACGGGCGCCAACGAGTACTCCGGCCAACCGCGTCCGCCAGCGGTCCCGCTGGCCGAACTCCTCGACGCGCTGGACCGCACGACCGAGGCGCCGGTGCGCGATGCGGTTCTGATCCGGCACCCGTTGCAGCCCTTCGATATTCGGAATGTCACGCGTGGTGCGCTCGGCGTGCCCGGGGAACCGTTCACCTTCGATTCGAGCGCGCTGGCGGCCGCATCAATCGCAGGCGGTCAGCGCCCCGAACAACCCGACCTGCTGGCGCGTCCGCTGCCGGCACCCGGCCCCGACGATGTGACGCTGGCTGATCTGTCGAAGTTCTTCGCCAACCCGGTCAGGGGTTTCTTCACCGCACTCGACGTGACGTTGCCGTGGGATGTCGAGGGTGTCGAGGACGCCATGCCGGTCGAGATCGACAATCTGCAGCAGTGGACCGTCGGCCAGCGGTTGCTCACCGACATGCTGGCCGGCATGGACCCCGAGCGTGCCGGGCAGGCGGAGTGGCGCCGGGGCGCGCTGCCGCCCGGGCGACTGGGTTGGCGAACGGCCAGTGAATTACGAGACCAGGCAGAAGAATTGGCGCGGGCGGCGCTGATCCATCGGACCGGTAGTCCGCAAGCCTACGACGTCGACGTCGACCTGGGCGGCGGCCGTCGCCTCACCGGCACCGTCTCGGGCGTTTTCGGCAACCTGCTGCTGGAGGTGACGTTCTCCAAGCTCGACGCCCCGCATCTGCTGCGGGCCTGGATTCCGATGCTGGCCCTGTGCGCCGCGTATCCGGGGCAGTGGTCTGGGGTGTGCATCGGCCGGCAGCGGCGGCGCGGGGTGGCCGAGCGCGTGCTGGGGCCACCGCATGAGGATCCCGTCGCTCTGTTGCGGGATCTGGTCGCGATTTATGACGCCGGCCGGCGCGAGCCGATTCCGCTGCCCATCAAGACCTCTCACGCCTGGGCTGTGGCGCGGATCAGCGGCCAGGACCCCCGCAGCGAGGCCTGGAAGAAGTGGCGGTACGAACGCGACGACCGCGCCGTCGAACGAGTCTGGGGCCGGGAGCCGGATCTGGACGTGCTGCTGACGGAGCCCAAACCCGGTGAGGAAGCACCGGGCGAGGCAACCAGGCTGGGCGCCTACGCGGCGCGCCTGTGGGCACCGCTGCTGCGCGCCGAGGACGGTGCGTGATGGAGCAGTTCGATCTGCTGGGGCCGTTGCCCGAACACGGCTCGACGACGGTGCTCGAGGCCAGCGCCGGGACCGGCAAGACGTTCACTCTTGCAAGCCTGGTGACACGCTATGTCGCCGAGGGCCGCGCCAGGCTGGACCAGATGCTGCTGATCACGTTCAGCCGCGCGGCCACCCAGGAGCTGCGGGAGCGGGTTCGCCACGCACTTCAGGATGCTTTGCGCGCATTCGATGACCCGGAGTGCGCGCAGCGCAACGATGTCCTGGCCGCACTGACCACGGGGGAGGCGACCGAGCTGGCCGACCGCAGGCGGCGGCTGCGCGACGCGCTGGCCGGCTTCGACGCCGCGACGATCGCAACCACCCACCAATTCTGCCATCTGGTACTCAAATCCCTTGGTGTCGCCGGGGATACCGATTCTCACGTGACGCTGGCAGAAAGTCTGGACGACCTCGTCGCGGAGATCGTCGACGACCTCTATCTGGCGCATTTCGGGCAGGACCGCGAGCCGCCCCCGATCAGTCGCGGGGAGGCACTCAAGCTCGCCCGCGAGGTCGTCGCCAATCCGTGCACTGAACTGCGGCCGCTGGACCCGGCTGCCGGCTCGCCACCCGCGGTGCGAGTCGAGTTCGCCAATAATGTTCTCGCCGAACTGGATCGGCGCAAGCGGCGGCGCGGCATCCTGAGCTACGACGACCTGCTCGGCCGACTGGCCGATGCGCTGGAATCGGCCGATTCGGCGGCCGCGACCCGCATGCACCAACGCTGGTCGGTGGTCATGGTCGACGAGTTCCAGGACACCGACCCGGTGCAGTGGCAGGTGATCGAGCGCGCCTTCAACGGGCAGTCGACACTGATCCTCATCGGTGATCCCAAACAGGCGATCTATGCCTTCCGCGGCGGCGACATCTTCACCTATCTGCATGCGGCCAAAACCGCGGGGCAGCGCCGCACGCTCGGGGTGAACTGGCGCAGCGACTCCGTCTTGGTCGACCGCTTGCAGAAGGTGCTCGGCGGCGCCGAACTCGGCGATCCCGATATCAAGGTCCTCCCGGTCCGGGCCCGCCACGACGGCCACCGCCTGGCGGGTGCGCCGCACAACGACCCATTTCGCCTGCGAGTTGTCCGCCGAGAAAGCTTCGGGCAGAAGGGGACCCGAACCATCCGGATGGACGCGCTGCGCCCGCACATCGCCGCTGATCTGGCGGCCGACATCGCAGCATTGTTGGCGAGCGAGGCCACGTTCTGCGGTGAGGCATTGCAAGCCCATCACATCGCGGTCATCACCGAAAGCCACGCCGACGCCAGGGCATGCTTCGACGCTCTGGTGGCTGCCGGCGTGCCCGCCGTCTACACCGGTGACACCGATGTGTTGAAATCTCAGGCCGCCGACGACTGGCTGACTCTGCTGGAAGCCTTCGACCAGCTGCACCGGCCCGGGCTGGTCCGTGCGGCGGCCACCACGATGTTCTTCGGCAAGACCGCCGAAGACCTCGCCGACGGCGGCGACGAGCTGACCGATCGGATCGCGGATACCCTGCGGCAGTGGGCCGACCATGCGCGCGAAGCCGGGGTGGCGGCGGTGTTCGAGGCGGCGCAGCTGGCCGGAATGGGCCGCCGGGTACTGTCCTGGGCCGGCGGCGAGCGCAACATGACCGACCTTGCGCACGTCACCCAGCTTCTGCACGACGTCGCGCATCGGGAACGCTTCAGCCTCACCGCGTTACGTGACTGGCTGCGTACCCAGCGCGACGAGCGCAGCGGCGCCCCCGAGCGTAACCGCCGCCTCGACAGCGACGCGGCCGCGGTGCAGATCATGACGGTGTGGGTCAGCAAGGGGCTCCAGTTCCCGATCGTCTACCTGCCGTTGGCCTTCAATCGCTATGTGCGCAACGAGGATCTCGTCCGGTTCCACGACGAAGGAAGACGCTGCCTGCATGTCGGCGGCGACCAGAGCGCCGAATTGGCGACCGCCCAGCGGCTCGGCCGACAGGAGTCCGCGGGTGAGGAGACCCGACTGACCTACGTCGCGATGACTCGGGCGCAGTCGCAGGTGGTGACGTGGTGGGCGCCCTCCTGGGATGAACCCAACGGCGGCCTGTCGCGCCTGCTGCGGGGGCGGCGTCCGGGACAGAGCACGGTCCCGGACCGCTGCGATCCCGAGCGGATCGACGACGCCGATGCGATGGCGCTGCTGAGGGAGTGGGAGACCGCCGGGGGGCCGGTCCTGGAAGAGTCGATCATCGCCCCGGTGGCTGAGCTGGCCGGCCCGCAGCCGCGAGACGACCTCGGCGTCAGGCACTTTCACCGCAGCATCGACACCACCTGGCGGCGCACCTCGTATTCCGCATTGATCCGCGCTGCGGAGACCACTGGTGTGACCAGCGAGCCGGAGGTGATCCAGCTCGACGACGAGGTCGCTGACATCGCGGTGAGTACACCGCCGGCGGGGGCTGACCTGCCGTCGCCGATGGCCGACCTGCCGACCGGCGCGACGTTCGGCAGCCTGGTGCACGCGGTGCTCGAGACCGCCGACCCGTTCTCCGCCGACCTCGCGGCTGAGCTGCAGGCCCAGATCGACCGGCACTCGGTGTGGTGGCCGGTGGACGTCGATGCCCCGGAGCTGGCGGCGGCCCTGGTACCGATGCACGACACGCCGCTGGGTCCATTGGCCGGCGGCCTGACGTTGCGCCAGATCGGGTTGCAGGACCGATTGTGCGAGATGGACTTCGAGTTCCCGCTGGCCGGCGGTGACCTGGCGGGGGTGCGGTCCGAGATCCGGCTGGCCGACGTCGGCCGCCTGCTTCGGCAGCATCTGCCCGCCGATGACCCGCTGGCGCCGTATATCGACCGGCTCAGTGGCGGCGCGCTCGGAGCACAGTCGTTGCGCGGCTACCTGTCCGGATCCGTCGACGCGGTGCTGCGGATACCCGACGGAGCGGGGCACCGCTACCTGGTCGTCGACTACAAGACCAACTGGCTGGGGGAGGCCGATCGGCCGCTGCACGCCGGCGACTATGACCGCGCGCGGATGGCCGAAGCGATGCTGCATTCCGACTATCCGCTGCAGGCGTTGCTGTATAGCGTTGTGCTGCACCGGTTCCTGAGGTGGCGCCAGCCCGCCTACGACCCCGGCCGCCACCTTGGTGGCGTGCTGTATCTGTTTGTCCGCGGCATGTGTGGCCCGGATACGCCCCTATCCGACGGGCATCCCGCCGGGGTGTTCAGCTGGCGGCCACCCGCGGAGTTGGTGGTGGCGGTGTCCGATCTGCTCGATGGGCGACAGGTGGCGGCATGACCATCGAGGTGACTGACGCGGCGGATTGGCGGCTGTGCGCTGACGCCACCGGCATGCTGCGGGTCTTCAACGAAGCCGGTGCCATCGAGGCGTCCGATGTGCTTGTCGCCCAGCGCTTGACGGCACTGGGTAAAGAGCCCGACGAGCTGGTGGCATTGGCGATCGCGTTCGTGGTGCGCGCGGTGCGCGGCGGGTCGGTGTGCGTGCAACTCTCGGCGGTACCCGAGCAGGTCGAGATCGAAGACCTGCCGTGGCCGGAGCCGGGAGCCTGGCTCGCCGCAGTCGCGGCCAGCCCGCTGCTGAGCTCGCCGGCCGTGCTGCACCTCGACGAAGACCTCCTGTACTTCGATCGGTACTGGCTCGAAGAACGTCAGGTCGCCACCGACGTGCTGGCGTTGGCGGCGGACCGGCCGCAGCGGCAATTGCCGGACATCGCAAGGCTTTTCCCGACCGGTTACGACGAACAGCGGCGGGTTGCCGAGGTCGCGCTGTCCCAGGGCCTGACTGTGCTGACCGGCGGGCCGGGCACCGGGAAGACCACCACCGTGGCCCGGCTGCTGGCGCTGCTGGCCGAGCAGGCCGAGTTGGAGGCCAAGCCGCCGTTGCGCATCGCGCTGGCCGCTCCGACCGGCAAGGCCGCCGCCCGACTGCAGGAGGCGGTCCAGGCCGAGGTCGACAAGCTGGAGCCCGCCGATCGCACCCGTCTGCAGGGACTGCGTGCCACCACGCTGCACCGCCTGCTGGGTCCGTTGCCCAGGACGTCGGCACGGTTCCGGCATCACCGGGAGAATCGGCTGCCGCACGACGTGATCGTCGTCGACGAGACGTCGATGGTCTCGTTGACAATGATGGCGCGCCTGGTCGAGGCCGTCCGCCCGGAGTCCCGGCTGTTGCTGGTCGGCGATCCCGACCAGCTGGCCTCGGTGGAAGCCGGTGCGGTATTGGCCGATCTGGTGGAGGGGCTCAGCGCGCGCGGCGATACGCCGGTGGCCAAGCTGATCACTCCGCACCGATTCGGCGCCTCGATCGGTGCGCTGGCGCTGGCGATCCGAATAGGTGATGCCAACCGCGCCATCGACATCCTGAATGCCGGCGGTGAGCACATCGAATGGATCGACACCGAAGAACCCGCCGAAGCCCTACGCCGGGTTCTGGTTCCACCCGCGATCCGGCTGCGTGAGGCGGCGGTACTCGGCAACGGGCCGGCGGCACTGGACGCGCTCGAGCAGCACCGGCTGCTGTGCGCGCACCGGCGCGGGCCGCACGGGGTCGCCTACTGGAACCGTCAGGTCGAGCGGTGGCTGGCCGAGGAGACAGATGCACCACAGTGGGCCTCGTGGTACGCGGGCCGACCGGTGTTGGTCACCGCCAACGACTACGGGCTGCGGCTGTACAACGGTGACGTGGGAGTGACCGTGCTGCGCGACGGGGTGCTGCGGGCGGTGATGGCCGGTGCGGACGGGCCGTCCGAGTTCGCGACCAGCCGACTGGCCGATATCGAGACCATGCATGCGATGACCATCCACAAGAGCCAGGGAAGTCAGGTCGCAGAGGTGACTGTGCTTCTGCCACCGACGGATTCGCGACTGCTCAGCCGGGAGCTGTTGTACACCGCGGTCACCCGGGCCAAGACCAAGGTCCGGGTGGTGGGCTCGGCCGAGCAGCTGCGCGCCGCGGTGGGCCGCCGGGCCGCACGGGCCAGCGGGCTCAGCCGTCGGCTGACGGAGTGAGGAATGCGCACGACCTCAGGCGCGGACATCATCGTCGACGGGGACGTCGTCATCAAGGTGCACCGGCTCGGCACGGACCCCGAGGCGCTGAGGGTGCGGTTGCGGATCGCGACGCAGCTCGGCGGGGACGCCGACGGTTGCCTGTTGGCGCCGTTGGACACCGAACCGCAGCCGGTTGACGGCGGGGCAGGCCGCCGCTGGTGCACCAGATGGCCGCGGGTCGAGACCGTCCCGGTGCGGCCGGAAGGGCTGCCGTGGAGTGACGCGGCGCGCCTGCTCGCGCAACTACATCGCACTGCGCACGAGGCGGTGATCCCGCATGGCGCCGCGGCGCGCACCGTGCGGTCCGTCGCGGCGCTGCCGGCGGGAGCGGCGTCGGTCATCGGTCGGGCTGCGGCCCGGTTGCCCGACCCCGCCCGGCGGCCGTGGTCGCCCGGCAGACCCAACACGCTCGTGCACGGCGATTTCCATCTCGGGCAACTGGGCCGTCGGCCCGCCGCGCGGTGGCGGCTGATCGACGTCGACGATCTGGGCGTCGGCGATCCGGCGTGGGATCTGGCCCGGCCTGCCGGGTTCTGGGCCGCGGGCTTGCTTCCGGACGACGACTGGCATGCCTTTGTGGCTGCCTATCGGACGGCTGGTGGGCCGGCGGTGCCGGCCGGTGGTGATCCGTGGCCGGTTCTGGAGCCGGTGGCCCGGGCTGCCGTCGTCCAGGCCGCGGCATCAGGCGCGCGTCGCGACCCTGATGAAACCCAGGAGCAGTTGGTCGCGGCCTGCGCGCGGATGGCGCACGACTAGCTGGAGAAGAACAGCCGGCCGAATCCGCCCTTGCGGTAGCGGTGGTTACCGTGATTGCCCCAGGCCGGGCCGTAGCCGTGGCCGGACCCGTAACCGGGCTGCGGTGGCGGGGCGGCGGTGAAGCGGTTCTCGAGCTGAGTCAGGGCCTCCAGCTCGCCGAAATCCAGGAAGATGCCCCGGCAGCTGTCACATTGTTCGAGGTGGACGCCATTACGTTCGTATGTGCGCATCACTCCCGAGCACTTCGGGCACAGCAGCATGTTGCCGGGGTTGGGCGATCCGGGAGACTTCGGTGGCTCGTACGGCGGTATCGACATACCTCACCAACGCCCGAACGGCCGCGGAAGATCCCGTCCGCCAGAACCCGGCGCCCACGGTCAGCGCGCGGACGGGTCGGCGGTTGCCTCGAGCTTGGCGATCTGGCCGTCGTGGATCGTGAGGACGACGACGGCGAATAAACGCCGGTCGCTGAACGCCAGCACGACCGGACGCCCGACCGGACCGGTGACGAGCGTCGCGCCGGTGAGGTAGCGCAGCAGATTCGTGCCGACGGCCAGCCGGCCGCGGTTCACCTGTGCCGGCGGCGCCGGGTCGGCGAGGATCGTGCCGACGCCCCATACGTCGGGCGCCAGCACCTCGGTCAGGGCGGCCAGGTCTCCGCCGGCGCAGGCCGCGATGAACCGTTCGGTGACCAGATGATGTTCGGTGTCGTCGACCGCGGCGGTGGCGGGTGCGGCGGCGTGGATCTTGGCCCGCGCCCGCCGCGCCAACTGACGGCACGTCGCCGTCGGGCGGCCGACGGTATCGGCGATCTCGTCGAACGGCACACCGAAGACGTCGTGCAGCACGAACGCCACCCGCTCCGGCGGACTGAGCCGGCCCAGTACCTCGAACAGCGCATTGTGCACCTCGTCGTCGAGGGTGACCCGGTCGCCGGGGTCAGGCATGGCACTGTGCAGCAGCGGTGTTCGTTCCAAGAGGTCGGGCTCGGCGGTGGTCACCCGCCGGTGCCGCGCTGAGCGCACGTGATCGAGGCAGAGTCGGCTGCTCACCACGGTGAGCCAGCCGCGCGGATCGTCGATGCCATCGAGCTCCGACTGTGACAGCCGTAGGAAGGCCTCCTGCACAACGTCTTCCGCATCACCGATGTCGCCGACCATCTGGTAGGCCAGATTGATCAGGTACGGGCGGTGGGCCTGCAGCAGGCCGGCAAGACGATCGCTCATGTCAGAGACGACGAATCGGCATGGCGAAAAGTTACCGCTTCGCGCTGTCACTTTGCATGACGCTGCGCCGTCCTTGTCTTGTACCCACAGAAAGGACGCGAGATGACCGTCGTGGTAACCGGAGCGAGCGGCAACGTCGGCCGGCCGATCGTCGAGCAACTACTCAAGGCGGGCGCGCACGTACGGGCGGTGACCCGGCGGCCGGGCCGGGCCGGGTTCCCGCCCGCTGTCGATGAAGTGCCCGATGCGGCAGAGGCGTTGAAAGGTGCGTCGGCAGTGTTCCTCAACTCCCGAGCGCTCGGAGCGGGGCTGACCGATGTGGTGTCCTCGGCATACCGGCACGACGTCGGCAAGCTGGTGGCATTGTCGGCGATCAACGCCGACGATGACGACACACGCCAACCGTCGCGATATCGCGACGACCGGAACCGGGAGTGTGAACAACTCGCCGCCGGGTCGGGTGTGCCGTGGGTCAGCCTGCGCCCGACGGTGTTCGCATCCAACTTTCCCGGCATGTGGGGGGCACAAATCCGCGCGGGCGACGTGGTCGCCGGGCCGTACTCCTCGGCCTCCATCGCGCCGATCGCCGAGGCCGATATCGCGGCGGTCGCGACTCGTGCGCTGCTGACCGATGAACTTGATGGGCAACGGGTTCCGCTGACCGGGCCGCAATCGCTGACCAATGCCGAGCTGGTCGAGATCCTCGGTGCGGTCCTGCACCGGCCGCTGCGCTATCAGGAAATTCCTGCCGAGTTCGTGCGCAAGCGCTTCATCGAGAACGGATTCTCCGCCGACTTCGCCGACGCTTACATCGCGATGCTGGCGACCACCGCGACATCACCCGCCCTTGTCACCCATGACGTCGAGAAGATCCTGGGCCGCCCGGCAACCCCGTTCGCGCAATGGGCGCACGCCCACACGGCGTTGTTCACCGAGGAGCTGACATGACCAACCCCCAACCACCGCGCTGGCTCAAGCCGATGAATCGGCTCATGATGGCCGTGCAGAAGCTCGGGGTACACACCGGGCCCGCCTGTGTGCTCACCGTCCCGGGCCGCAAGTCCGGCAAGCCACGCAGCACACCGATGACACCGTTCGAGTTCGACGGCGGCCTGTACACCGTCGCCGGCTACCCCGGCGCGGACTGGGCGCGCAACGCCAAGGCGGCCGGCGCCGGAACGCTGAGCCGCGGACGTCGATCCCGCTCGGTCAGAATCGTCGAACTCGGTGCCGAGGAGTCCAGGCCGGTGTTGCGCGCCTTCCCCGAACAGGTCCCCGTCGGCGTGATGTTCGCCAAGCATTCGGGGCTGGTGCAGCAGGGCACTCCCGACGAGTTCGAGGCGCTGGCAGGCACACTCGCGGTGTTCCGCTTCGACGATCTACCGGACTAGCCGGCGCAGCAGTCCCGACGCGGCGGCGATACCGACCACCGCGGCCAACGCCAGCACACCGAGGTCCAGCCACGGATGGGCCGAGGGCATGCCCACCAAGAGCAGCCGCAGCGAATCCACCTCGTAGCTCAGCGGATTCACCCGAGACAACCACCGCAGCCATTCCGGCATGACCGCGACCGGATACAACGCATTCGACGCGAAGAACAGCGGCATGGTGATCGCCTGCCCGATGCCCATCAGCCGGTCCCGGTTGCGCACCAGCCCGGCCAGCGTCATCGACAGGCAGGCGAAGAACGCCGACCCGAGCATCACCACACCCATCGCGGCCACGATCCGCAGCGGGTTGTGCGTCATCTGGATGCCCATCAGGTAGGCCAGCACCAGCACGCCGATCACCTGCGCCACCGACCGCACTCCGGCGGCGAACGCCTTGCCGGTGACCAACGCCGATGCCGGAGTCGGGGTCACCATCAACTTGGCCAGGATCCCGGCATCCCGGTCCCAGATGATCTGGATGCCGTAGAAGATCGAGATGAACAGCGCCGACTGCGCGATGATGCCCGGTGCCAGGAACTCCAGATACGGCACCGAGCCGGTGTTGATCACGTGCAGCCGGTTGAACGTGGTGCCGAAGATCAACAGCCACAACGCCGGTTGCACCGTCCGGGTGATCAGCTCGGTGCGGTCATGGCGCAGCTTCTGCAATTCGACCCAGGCGAACGTCTGCATCCGGGCGGCCAGGCTGGGCACCCGCCGCCAGCCGCGCGGTGCCCGCAGTATCCGGGTACCGGCAGCGGAATCAACCGGCATTGCGCGCCGCCTTCCGTCCCGCCCTGATCCCACCGAGGCCGGATTGGGTTGCGGTGTCGTCGAGTCCGGATCCGGCGTAGTGCCGGAAGACGTCCTCCAGGGTCGCTTCTGGACCGACCGTGGCCTTGAGTTCGCCCGGGGTTCCGACCGCCCGCAGCCGGCCGTGGTGCATCAACGCCACTCGGTCGCACAGCACGTCGGCCTCCTCCATGTAGTGGGTGGTCAGCAGCACCGTCATGCCGAACTCTTGTTGCATGTTCTGCACCTGCGTCCAGACACCGTCGCGGGCAATGGGATCCAGGCCGACCGTCGGCTCGTCGAGAATCAGCAGCGACGGCTGGTTCACCAGGGCCTGGGCCAGCTCCAGGCGGCGGACCATGCCGCCGGAATAGGTGTTGGCCAGCCGGTCGGCGACGTCGGTCAGCTGCATGGCATCCAGCGCCTCGTCGACCCGCCGCTTACGCGCCGCGCGCGGCACGTCGTACAGCCGGGCGAACCACTCCACGTTCTGCCGCCCGGTCAGCGCCGGCTCGATCGAAAGCTGTTGCGGCACATAGCCGAGGTTGTACCGGATGTCCATGGTGTCGCGTCGCGAGTCGAGGCCGAACACGCGGACCCGCCCGTGCTGCACCGGGGTCAGCGTCGTCAACACCCGCACCACGGTGGTCTTGCCGGCACCGTTGGGCCCCAGCAGCCCCAGGGTCTCGCCGGGTTGCACCTGCAACGTCAGGTCGTCGACGGCGGTGAAGTCGCCGTAACGGTGCGTCAGGTTCTGGCAGTCGATCGCGGGCGCGGTCATGAACGCTTCTCTCGCAGTTTCGTGGTGAGCTCGGCCAGCACCCGCATCCCCGCAGCCAGGGCACGAGTGTCGTCCTCGTCGAGTTCGTCGAGTGCTTCGGCCAGCGCTGCGCGCCGTGCCGCCCGGGAGGCGTCGGCGAGCTTCTGCGCCGGCGGGGTGAGCTCGAGGCGACCGACGCGGCGATCGTCGGGATCGGGGGTGCGCACCAGCAGGCCCTCCGCCGAGAGCTTGGACACCAGTGTCGAGGCGGTGTTGGCCGCCAGCCCCAGTTCAGCGGCGGCCGCACTGACCGAGATGCCCGGCTGCCGGCCGACCAAGCGCAACAACTCGGCCTGCGATTCGGTCAGCCCGACGAAGGAGGCACCCGCAGCGCGACGGACAGTACGGCGAAATCTGCCGACAGTGCCGAACAGCTCGGCGACGAGATCGGTGCGAAGGCTCACCCCTCCACATTAGCTCTGTTGCAGAGCTAAGTCTTCTCGATGCGGTGCGCCCGCACATCGGAGAGCACCCCCGGACGGGTGTCGACGGTCATGTAGGTACAGAACGGCTGACGGCGCCGGTCGGTCGGTGAGCCCGGGTTCAGCAGCCGCAGGCCGGTCCGCGCGGTGGTATCCCACGGGATGTGGCTGTGCCCGAAGACCAGCACGTCGGTATGCGGATACTGCTGCGCCATCCGGGCTTCCCGGCCGGACGCCGCACCTGTTTCGTGCACGACGGTGAAGCGCAGACCGTCCAACGTCGCCTCGGCGCGCTCCGGCAGACGCGCCCGCAGTTCCGGGCCATCGTTGTTGCCCCAGCACGCGATCAGACGCCGCGACCGCGCGGCCAACTCATCGAGCAGGCCGACCTCGACCCAGTCACCGGCGTGGATGACGACGTCGGACCGCTCGACTTCGTCCCAGACCTGGGGCGGCAGGTCGCGGGCGCGCTTGGGGAGGTGTGTGTCGGCCAGCAGCAGCAGGCGCATACGGCGATCCTCTCACCGATCTCAGCCCTCGCTGCGGGCCTCCGCGCCGGTCTCGCCGGCGTCGAACGAGTCGTCGGGTCCCGTCTCGCCGACGTAGGAGCCGTCGTCGCCGTCCTTGCCCTCCCGCGAGGACGCGACCTTCGGGTCCTCGTGGACGTCCTCTTCGCTCTTGTCGTTCGTGGGGTTAGTCATGGACGCGGGACTACCCCGTGGCCAGGGCAGCCAACCGCTCGCACCAGTGTTTATCCAGGCCTACGCTGGAAACGCGATGAACATGAACCGCAATGATGTGGAGAAGCGCTGGCACGATCCGGCGGCCTTCCGTGCGGCGGTCACCTATGTGGTCGCCGTGGTGGTGGTTGCCGGTGTGGCACTGGCGGCGGCATGGGGGTGGCACTCTCGGGTCGCGGGCATCCTGGTGCCGGTCACCTTGTTCGTCGGTGGGGTCGGTGCGCTGGTGCAGACCTATCGCGTTTGGCGCGCCGAGGGCACCTGGCCCATCTGGCAGGGCGCGGGCTGGTTTCTGCTGGCGCTGATGCTGCTGTGCCTGGGTGTGCCCGTCGCGGTGTGGTGAGCGGGGCACCCGCCATACTCGTCGGGTGACCGATACGCCTGACCTGCCGCTGGCCGGTGTCCGCATCGTCGAGATCTCCAGCTTCGTGGCCGTGCCGTTGGCCGGGATGACACTGGCCCAGTTGGGCGCTGAAGTCATCCGGGTCGACCCGGTCGGCGGTGCCGCCGACTACAAGCGCTGGCCCTTGACCGAGGCCGGCGAGAGCATCTATTGGGCCGGTCTCAACAAGAGCAAACGCTCGGTGGGCGCCGACATGCGCTCGGCGGACGGGCAGCAGCTGGTTTCCCGGTTGATCGCGGATGCGGGCATTCTGATCACCAATGTCGCTGGGCGGCAATGGCATTCATACGAAGAGCTCAGCGCTGTGCGCCCAGACCTGATCCATTTGGAAGTCGTCGGACGCGGCGACGGATCCACCGGGGTGGACTACACCGTCAACGCCGCCACCGGTTTTCCGCTGGTCACCGGGTCGCCAACCCAGAGCGGCCCGGTCAACCACGTGCTCCCGGCCTGGGACGTCAGCTGCGGTCTGTATGCCGCGCTGGCGATCCTGGTCGCTCTGCGCCGGCGTGACACCGCCGGGGTGGGCAGCCGCATCCGGCTGCCGCTGGACGACGTGGCGCTGGCCACCGCGGCCAACCTCGGCTTCCTCACCGAGCCGATGGTCACCGGCGCGCAGCGGCCCCGTCTGGGCAACTCGATCTACGGCCAGTACGGCGAGAACTACACGAGCAGTGACGGCGCGACCTTCATGCTGGTGGCACTGACCAACCGGCACTTCCGGGATCTCGCCGAGCTGACCGGGACCACGAAAGCCGTTGCCGCCGTTGCCGAAGCGCTGGGCGCGGACTTTACCGACGAGGGTCAGCGCTACGAACACCGTGCGGTGCTGACCGGCCTGTTCGCGCCGTGGTTCGCCGGCCACACCGCCGAGGAGGTGACCGCCGCGCTGTCGGCCAGTTCGGTCCTCTGGGATCGCTACCTGGACTTCGCGGAGGTCGCCCGACATCCGCGCGTGACGAACAACCCGTTGTTCAGCGTGCTGTCGCAGCCCCGGATCGGCGACTATCTGGCGCCCGGACTGCCGATGTCGGTCGACGGTGCCCACATCGCGGCCCAGCCCGCACCCGCGCTCGGCGACGACACCGCGGCGGTACTGGCCGAGCTCGGGCTGGCTGACGATGAGATCGCTACGCTGGTCGAATCTGGAACTGTCACAATGGGATCCGGTCCGAAGTGAGCGTGCTGTCCCGGCTCCTGAACGTCGCACCCGCTGAATCCGGCTTCGTGGGCGAAGCGAGCGGGCCGCCGGACAAACGCGCCTACGGTGGCCACCTCGCCGCGCAGGCCATGGCCGCGGCCTGCCACACCGTCGACGCCGACAAGGCACACAGGGTGCACGTCCAGTTCTTGCGCGGCGGGGACGCGGGCGCGCCGGTCCACTACGAGGTCGAGTACGTCTACGACGGCCGCACCACGGCGTCGCGGCGGGTACTGGCCCGCCAGGAAGGCCGGTTGCTGACCGCCGCGACGGTGTCGTTCTCCGCCGCGGCCGACGGTCCCGAGCACGCTGCACAGGCGACAACCTCCGGTGAGCCCGAGCAATTGCCCGCCACCGGCCCCATCGGCCCGGCCCCGTCGCTGCCGCTCGACGAGATCGACATCCGCACCGACGATGACCGCAGCACAGGCGAATTCGTGCGCCGGCTGTGGTGGCGGGTCACCGTGCCGCTGGACGGTCCGGCGTGGCTGGGCGCCTGCGCTGCGGTCTACGTCACCGACATCTACGGCATCGATCCGGTGCTACAGGTGCACGGCCATTCGATGGTCGACCGCAGCCACCGGACCGCCACCACCGACTCGTCGATTTGGTTTCACCGGCCGATCCACGCCGAACAGTGGAACCTGCTCGAGTCCCGGTCACCGGCCGCCGCCCGCGGCCGCGGCCTGGTGACTCTGAACCTCTATGACGCCGACCGGATCTTGACCGCCACGCTGGTTCAGGAAGGGCTGGCGATCGTCCGCACCTGAGGCCGCGACCGGCGGGCCTGCCGTTCTGTGGCCAGCGAGCGGGTCTCCTCCGACAGGGGCGCGGCCAGCATCGCGGCGACGGTGTCGACAAGATGGCTGGTGAACAGGCGGTCGTCCGCATGCGGTGCCGTGGTGGCGCGGCGGCCCAACTCCACCGCGGCGTACACCAGCGCACCCAGCCGGGGATGCAGCGTGACGGCCACCGGGTCGAGTGTCGGCTCCAGCAGCGTCCGCCAGCGCTGCAGGCTGCCGGAGCGTCCGGTCAGGTCGAACGAAGGCACCGGACGATTCAGCAGGTCGGCATGAATCCGCAGGAACGCCGGACCGCCGTCGGCGTCGGCCAGCTTGGCGGCCAGCGGGCGGACCAGCGCCGAGGCCATCGCCCGCATGGAGGGCTCAGTGTCGCTCTCGATGCCGTCGAGCAGCGCATCGCGGCGAGCGTCCACCACCGGCAGGTGCTTGTCGGCGATCGCGGCCAGCACCCCGGCCCGGTCGGTGAAGTGGTACTGGACCGCCATCACGTTGCGGGCCCCCGCCTCACGGGCGATCTCCCGCAGGCTGACCGCGTCGACCCCGCGTTCGGCGAACAGCCGCTCGGCCGTCGACACCAGATTGGCCGAGGTGTCGGCAGCCATCTACTGCGCCGTCACAGCTGTGCGACCTCGTGTTCGAGAAGTTCGGCCAGCGTGGCCTGGGCCGCCGCGCGCCGGGTCGGGATGTGCTGCGACGGGAACAGGGTGTCCACGGGCTCGTACTCCTTGAGCGTGCGGCGGGCCACGGTCAGCTTGTGGACCTCGGTGGGACCGTCGGCGATCGCCAGCGACTCCGCACCCACCAACATCTTCACGAACGGCATCTCGTCGGAAACACCCAGTGCCCCATGCAGATGCATCGCCCGCTGCACCACGTCATGCAGCACCTGCGGCATCGCGACCTTCACCGCGGCGATGTCGCGGCGCACCTTCTGGTAGTCGTGGTACTTGTCGATCTTCCACGCGGTGCGCAGCACCAGCAGCCGGAACTGTTCGATCTGAATCCAGCTGTCGGCGATCTTCTCCTGCGTCATCTGGTAGTCGCCGAGCGGACCGCGGCGGGTCTGGCGCGACACCGCCCGCTCGCACATCATGTCGAAAGCCTTGCGCGCCAATGCGATTGTGCGCATGGCGTGATGCACGCGGCCGCCGCCGAGCCGGGTCTGCGCGATCGCGAAGGCCTGGCCCTCGCCGCCGAGTACGTGGTCGGCAGGCACCCGGACGTCGTTGTAACGGATGTAGCCGTGCCCGGCCCGGTCGTCGGACTCACCGCCGACGCCGACGTTGCGAATGATCTCGATGCCGGGTGTCTCGGCCGGCACGATGAACAGCGACATCTTCTGGTGCGTGCGGGCTTCCGGGCTGGTGACCACCATGACGATGAAGAAGCTGGCGTTGCGGGCATTGGAAGAGAACCACTTCTCGCCGTTGATCACCCACTCGTCACCGTCGCGCTCGGCGTGGGTGGTGAACAGTCCGGGATCCGAGCCGCCGTGCGGTTCGGTCATCGAGTAGCACGACGAGATCTCACCGTTGAGCAGTGGCTGCAGGTAGCGCTCCTTCTGCTCGTCGGTGCCGAACATGGCCAGGATCTCGGCGTTGCCGGAGTCGGGTGCCTGCGATCCGAAAACCGAAGGGGCCCAACGGGACCGCCCGACGATCTCATTCAACAGCGCCAGCTTGACCTGCCCGTAGCCCTGGCCGCCCAGCTCCGGGCCCAGATGTGCCGCCCACAAACCCTGCTCGCGGACCGCCTGCTGCAGCGGGCGCAATACCTTGAGCACCTGGGGGTTGGTTTTCTCGTACGGGTCCAGCGGGGCGAAGTCGAGGGGCTCCAGCTTCTCGCGCATGAACTCCTCGACCCAGTCGAGCTTCTCCTGGTATTCCGGGTCGGTCTCGAAGTCCCACATGGTGTCGTCCTCAGGTCGGGTGTTAAGGCGCCGCGATCATAACTTCATGCATCTGCATTAATCAATGACTTGCGATGAAGCGCCGCAGCGATCAGGCATGCTTCCACCGTGCTGTTGCTCAGCCGGATCACCGGTCAAGATGTGCGAGGGCCCGACGGCCAGGTGATCGGCCGGCTGGCCGATCTGACCGTCAGCCTCGCCCAGAAGTCCGGCCTGCATCGGGTCGAGCGGGTGCTGGTCAAACGCCCTCACGGCGCGGCACTGCTGGTTCCGTGGGATCAGGTGGCCAGGTTCGGCTACCACCACATCGTCCTTGCCGGTCGCTTCGACCGGTACGCGACCGCGGAGCTGGGTGAGCACGAAATTCGGTTGGCGCGAGACGTGCTGGACACCCAGGTCGTCGACATCGTCGGTCAGCGACTGGCCCGCGTCGCCGACGTCGTCCTGGCTCGCACCGGGTACGGCGGCATCGAACTCGTGGGGGTCGAGGTCGGCTTCGCGGCGGTGCTGCGCCGACTCGGCCTGGGCCGATTGGCCACACGTCCCGGCCCGGACGTCATCGCCTGGTCGGATCTACATCTGACGTCGGAGCGCGGGCACGCCGTTCAGCTGGCCAGTCCGCGGGCTGCCGTGCACCACCTCGATGCACGCGGACTTGCCGCACTGGTCAGTCACGTGGATACCGAGTCGGCTGCCGAGATATTGGCGGCCGAAGGACCCGATGTCGCCGCCGACGTCGTCCGCACCGCCCACCCGGCGGTGGGCGAACGGGTTCTGCGGGCAATGCGCCCCGCCGAGGCCGCACGGATCATGGCAGCGATGCCGATCGAACATGCCGGTACGTGGCGTCGGCGGCTGGAACACGCGTCGGCATGGCAGGGCCGGCCCTTCCTGCGCTCGCGGGTCTGGCCGCGGCGTCGGCACGTCCGGAGAGTGTCGTCGTGACCGCACCAGGGCGTACCACGAAGAGGTTCGGTGCGCTGCTCGCCGTCGTGGGACCCGGACTGCTCGCCGGACTGTCCGACGACGATCCGGCCGGGATCACCACCTACTCGGTGCTCGGGGCCGACCACGGCTACCAGCTGCTGTGGGTCCTGCTGTTGTCCACGGTCGCCCTGATCGTGTTCCACAGCCTGGCCGCCCGGATGGGTGTGGTCACCGGTCAGGGACTGATCGGGCTGGTGCGCCAGCGTTACGGCGTCCGGGTGGGCGGCGCCGTACTGGCCGCCCTCGTCGTTGCGAACATCGGCACGACATGTGCCGAATTCGCCGGCATTGCAGCAGGTTCCGAGCTGTTCGGGGTCAGCCGGTACATCAGCGTGCCGGTGGCGGCGGCGATGGTTTCGCTGCTCGTCCTGCGTGGCAGCTTCCACCGCGTCGAGCATCTCCTGCTGGCTTTGTCCACCGTGTTCCTGGCCTACATCGCTTCGGGATTCCTGGCCGGCCCGGACTGGGGGGCGGCACTGCGCGGGACTTTCGTGCCGACGATGCCGATGACCGGGTCCGCGATCGCGATCGTCACCGCAACGCTGGGCACCACTCTGGCGCCGTGGGGTCTGTCGTTCATGCAGTCCTACGCCGTCGACAAGAAACTGCGCACCGACGATCTGCCGCTCGAGCGGGTGGACGTCGTGACCGGGGCCGTACTGACCGGGGTCATCGGGTTCTTCGTCGTGGTCGCCTGCGCGGCGACGCTGCACCGCGACGGGCACCACATCGCCGACGCCGCCGACGCCGCCGTCGCACTGCAACCGCTCGCCGGTAAGGCCGCCGGAACGCTGTTCGGGATCGGGTTGATCGGTGCCGCGTTCCTGGCTGCATCGATCCTGCCGCTGTCCACCGCCTATTCGGTCTGCGAATACGCCGGTGTGGAAGCCGCGGTCGACGACAAATACCCCGAGGCCCGCACGTTCTACCTGACCTACGGGATCGTCACCCTGATCGGCGCGGCCATCGTCTTGTCTCCGAATGCACCGCTGGTGGCGATCCTGGTCGGTACCCAGGTGCTCAACGCCGTGCTGCTGGTGCCACTGCTGTTCGCGATGATCGGGCTGGGCTGCGACGCCGACCTCATGGGCCGGTTCGTCATCGGTCGCACCGCGCTGATCGGCTACGTCGTGACCACCGCGGTGGTGGTGTTGTGCGTTCTGACGCTCGGCGTCACCACCGTGCTCGGTTGAGCAGGAAGGACCGCGCCATGACCACCACAGTTCGCATCGACGTCGACGACTGCGGCGTCGCCCTGATCACCCTGGACGGCCCGGAGCGGCTCAACGCGTTCTCGCCGGACACCGCCCGCCGGCTCGGCGACGCCTACCGCCGGTGCGACACCGACGACGCCGTCCGCGCAGTGGTCGTCACCGGTGCCGGCCGGGCATTCTGCGCCGGGGCCGACATGACCGCCGCCGCCGCAGCCTTCGGCAGCCCGCAGCCGGGCTTCAGCGCCTCTCCCGTCCAGCCGCCGGCCTGGCGGGTGCGCAAGCTGGTGATCGCCGCGATCAACGGGCCCGCGATCGGCATCGGCCTGACTCTGGCGCTGCAGTGCGACATCCGGCTGGTCGCCGAGGATGCCACACTCGCGATCCCGCAGGTGCGCCGCGGCATGGTCGGCGACTGTGGCGTGCACTCCACCCTCAAGCGCGCCGTCGGGCTGGCCGTGGCCGCCGACATCCTGCTCACCGGACGCGGCTTCACCGGCGCGCAGGCCGCCGAGTTCGGGATCGCCAGCCGCGCGCTGCCCGCCGGCGACGTGCTGGCTACGGCGCTGGAGCTGGCCCGCGATGTCGCGGTCAACGCCAACCCGGCCTCGGTGGCCTACAGCAAGCGGCTGTTGTGGAGTGAGACCGACGCCGACACCGTTGCGGCCGAGGAGACTACGGTGCACCTGAAACTGATGGGCGGGCCGGACGCGGCCGAGGGGCCGGCCGCCTGGCGGGAGAAGCGGCCCCCGGTGTGGCGGTCCACGGCCAGCGAGACGGGAGACCCCGCATGAGCACGACCGCCGAGGTTCTCTCTGGTGTCGACCTGACCGGTCGCACCGTCGTCATCACTGGGGCTTCGACGGGACTGGGGTTGCAGACCGCCCGCGTCATGCAAGCGGCAGGCGCCGAGATCGTCGCCGCGGTACGCGATCTGGACAAGACGCGGGCGGCGATCGACTGCGAGACCGTGCAACTCGAACTCGGCGACCTGCGCTCGGCGCGCGACGCAGCCGAAGCGATCGCCGCGCGGCATGACCGCATCGACGTGTTGATCAACAACGCCGGGGTGATGGCGCCACCACTGATGCGCACCGAGCAGGGCTACGAAATGCAGCTCGGCACCAACCATCTCGGCCACTTCGTGTTCACCACCGGGCTGGCCGCCCGCTTCGTGGACGGCAGCCGGATCGTCAACGTCAGTAGTCGCGGGCACCAGCTCGGCGGAATCCGTTGGGATGACCCGAACTATGACGACGAGAGTTCGTATGACAAGTGGCAGGCCTACGGGCAGAGCAAGACCGCCAATGTGCTGTTCGCCGTCGAAGCCGAGCGGCGATGGGGACCGCGCGGGGTGCACTCGTTCGCGGTGCATCCCGGGGTGGTGTTCACCGACCTCGCCCGGCACATGACCCGCGACGACTTCGGCGCGGGCGGCACCCTGGCCAATCTCGAGGTGACCGACGTCGAGCATGGTGCGGCGACCACGGTGTGGGCGGCGACCAGCTCCGAGCTCGACGGGCGCGGCGGGCTCTATCTCGAGGACTGCCGCATCGCCGATGCGATGGCCGACGGCGTCGAGGGCGGATACGCGCCGTGGGCGGTCGACCCCGAGCAGGCCGCCCGGCTGTGGGACTGGTCGCAGCGCCAGGCTGCGCTCAATTTGGGTGCGGGAGTCTGGTCGGACACGCCGGCGGAAGGTTGACTCGAACTCCGCGTACATCACGCGGTGCGGCAGAAGCAATTGCTTTGTGCTGCTTCGAGTTCGGCATCGAGCCTGGTTGGGCACCGCGGAGGCGGGTTGAGCTGAACGTGAGTGGGAACACCCCTTCAATGACGCACGCGCGGTCACGCGGCAGCAGGGAGGGAGCGGCCATGGTGTCCCTGGGTGCTGGGCGGCATCCACGCACGCGATTCGGGCCCTACGAGCTGCAGGAACTGATCGGTCTCGGCGGTATGGGCGAGGTCTACCGGGCCTACGACACCGTGCGGGAGCGGACGGTGGCGCTCAAGCTGCTTCGCGCCGACGTGGCGGCCGACCCGAGCTATCGGGACCGGTTCCGCCGCGAGTCCCGCATCGCCGCACGCCTCCAGGAGCCGCATGTCATCCCGGTGCACGACTTCGGCGAGATCGACGGTGTGCTGTACATCGACATGCGGTTGGTCGAGGGCGGCAGCGTCAGGGACGAGTTGCGGGTCAAGGGTGTGCTAACCCCAGCGCGGGCGGTGTCGATCGTCGGGCAGGTCGCCGCCGCGCTGGACGCGGCCCATGCCAACGGGCTGGTCCACCGGGACGTCAAGCCGGAAAACGTGCTGCTCACCGCTGACGACTTCGCCTACCTGGTCGACTTCGGCATCGCCTATGGCGGCGGCGAGGCGAGCGTCACCAAGACCGGCTTGATCATCGGGTCGTGTGCGTACATGGCCAGCGAGCGGCTGAGCGGCGAGCCGGGCGGTCCGCCGTCGGACGTCTACTCGCTGACGTGTCTGCTGTTCGAGTCCCTGACCGGCCGGGCCCCGTTCGAGGCGGCCGACATCCGGCAGCTGATGAGCGCGCACATGTTCGCGCCACCGCCACGTCCCAGCGAGGCGCGGCCCGGCCTGAGCCCCGCCTTCGACGCCGTCGTCGCCAGGGGCGTGGCGAAGAACCCGGCCGAGCGGTTCTCGTCGGCGGGCGAGTTGGCCAGGGCGGCGTCGGCTGCTCTGCACACGGCGCCGGGGGTGTCGACCCCGCCGCACACCCGGCAGTTCCCGGCCGAACGGCCCCACCGCCTGCAGCCGGCCCCGGCGCCGGTCGTGAGCTCACGGTTCAGCAGGACCCAAAAGGCTCTGCTCGCCGGGACGGTCGCGATGTTCGCCATGGCGGCGGGCTTGGCGGCGGCGATCGTGTTCACTGGCGGCGGGACGGCGTCGCAGCCGCAGAGTCCGCTGGCCGCACCCCCGGCGTCGACCGCCAAGTCGATTACCGGCCCGCCGAGCAGCGTCGCGCGCGTCGCCGGCGTGTCCAACACCGATGCGCTGGGCTTCGTCGATCATGCTGCCCGGTGCGACGCGGGCAGCTCGCTGGTGTCCGCGATCCGGACCTCGTTGTCGCTGGCGGTGATCTGCCGCGATGCGCCCGGCAGCTACTACTACCACGGCGAACGCCTGCGCGACGGCGCCAACGTGCGCCTGTCCAACGCGGTGCCGGCCGACGGCGGCTATGACGCCGTAAACCCGGCCGATGGCGCCCGCTATCTGTTGCGGCCCGACGAGCTGACGATCGTCAGCAACGGGCACGTCGACTCGGCGGAGCCGGCGCTGGAGTACGGGTCGGCCGACTAACCGGCGGTGAGACCGTCGAGCGAGAGAGTGCGGCTTCCTAGCCGTTGGGCGGGCCCGAGGCGGCGGCCACCGGAACCGGGGCGATGCGGTCGACGGCGTAGCTCGCGGCCTGAGCGGTCATCCCGTTGAACCCGTAGGACGCGTGCGCCACGGTCGGTCCGCCGCTGGGTGTGCCGTCGCAGATGGTGTCGCCCTGCGCGCACAGCTGCAGTGTCTTGGTGGCGAAGTTCGATCCGATGGTCAACTGCGGTGCGTCGTACTGGGCGAGGAACTCCGGCGACGGCGTGCCGAACAGTGCCACCGACGCAACGTGGTTCGCTGCGCTGGCGGGCACCGCCGCGGGCACCGCAGAGGCGGGCACACCGGCAGGCGCGCGGTCGGCGGTGACGTACGCGGCGAGCGCTGCGCCCTGGGAGTACCCGCCGAGCACGATCCTGGTGTTGGGGCAATTCGCCGCCGTGGCCTCGATGTGGTTGTCCGCGTCGCGGACGCCGTCGATCACGGTGCGGGCCAGCCCCTCTCGATCGTTGAAGTCGTTACTGGCGGCGTAGTTGACCGCGTAGACGTTCAGCGATCGCGGGCCGAGCTGCGCGCGCAACGCGTCCACAAACGACTGGCCGACACCGCCGACGCCGGGCTGCTCTCCGGTGCCGCGCGCAAAGACGACCTCCACGTCGGAGCAGGGCGCGGCCGACGCGGCCGGGACGACAGTCCCGCAGAGGATTGCGCTCGCAGAGACGGTGGCGGCGCCGAGGAGCCGAGGCAGGTGTCGAAGTGTCATGTCGGGTCCTCGGGTCGATTCGTGGCATGACCGAGGGGATCGGCCGGCAAAGTCGACCTACCCATGGCCAATACCGGGTAAACCAGCACGGGTCTTACGCCTCGAGGTCGAACAGTCCGCCCGGCTGTGGGAGTGGTCGCAGCGCCAGGCTGCGCTTAATTTGAGTGACTAGCCTGCAGTAGTGCCCATCGAAGTCCGTCCCACCCGCAGGGCCGATATTCCGGCATTGGCGCGGGTGTTGGCGAGGGCCTTCCACGACGATCCGGTGATGGCGTGGGTGCAACCCGACGCCGCGCGCCGCAAGGCCGCACTGCCGGGGTTGTTCAGCGCCCTGACTCGCCACCACTTTCTGGCCGGGCGTGGCACGGAGGTGGCGGTGTCCGAGGGCGGCATCACGGCGGCCGCGCTGTGGGACCCACCCGGCGGCTGGCAGCAGTCACCGCGCGAGCAGCTGGCGATGCTGCCCGGCGTGATCCGGGCATTCCGGGGCCGGCTCGCTGCCGGCCGGATGGTCACCGACCTGATGAAGGAGCATCATCCGGAGGAGCCGCACTGGTATTTGGGCATCATCGGCAGCGACCCCGCAGTGCGCGGCAGCGGCTTTGGCCATGCGTTGATGAGCTCGCGGCTGGATCGGTGCGACGCCGAATACGCCCCGGCCTACCTGGAGTCCAGCAACCCCGACAATATCCCCTACTACCAACGGTTCGGCTTCGAGGTGACCGGGGAACTCGCCCTGCCCGAGGGTGGCCCATCACTGTGGCCGATGTGGCGGGCGCCTCGATGACGGTGCCGCCGGTTTAGTCATCCGGACCGCAGGGCACGCGGTTCGCATGACCAATCCAGCGGATTTCCCCGCAGAAGGCGGCCCCGGAGACACCTTGAGCGGGAGCGAGTCGCTCGACTCCGACGAGGTGCGCAACGCCGATGGCGACGAGGTCGTCGATCCGCCCGACGGCTGGAGTGGGGCGACGAAATTCGGCATGACCGCGCGCGAGGAGCGCGGGGGCGAATCGCTGGAGGCAAAGCTCAGCGAAGAGGAGCCGGACGTGATCGAGGACATCGAACCCGATGACACGCCCCCGGATCGCGCCCACCACGGTCAGGTCAGCGGCACACCCGAGGACGGCGAGTCGCTGTACCCCGTCGTGGAGTGATGGCGGCGCGCCGAGCCCGGAGCTAGACGTGTCGCATCAGCGGCAATTGATGTATGCGGCGATGTGTGACGGTTTGCTGGGTCATGAAAATTCTCGAATTCAAGTTGGTGAAAACTGCGCATCGAGCGTGCCCCGATTGTGATAATCGGCCCAGCGCTGCAGCGGATCATGGCGGGTCCCCCGGAGGGGAGGGGATCGGCCATGATCCGTTGTCTGAAGTCGGAGGTGTCTACTCCGACGCCCGCAGCACCACCATCGATCGGGCCTCGACCGGCATCGGTGTCGACGCCTTCACGACGGCGGCATCGTCGATCTCTCCCGCGGCCGCCGACGTATCGACAACAGGTTGCCAAGCCTTACCAAACTCGGCCGGCGGCAGCACGAATTCGATGGGTTCGTGGTGGGCGTTGAAGCACAGCACGAACGAATCGTCGGTGACGCGCTGCCCGCGGGCATCCAGATCAGGTATGCCGTGGCCGTTGAGGTACACCGCCACCGACTTGCCGAAGCCGGAGTCCCAATCGTCGTCGCTCATCTCCGAGCCGTCCGGACGGAACCAGGAGATGTCCGGCAGGCCTTCACTGCCCCGGCGCCGCACCGGGCGCCCGTTGAAGAAGCGCCGCCGACGGAACACCGGATGGGCCGCGCGCAGCGCTGAGACCGACGCCACGAACCCCAGCAGCTCGTCGTTGGCCGAATCCCAGTCGATCCAGGTGATTTCGTTGTCCTGGCAGTAACCGTTGTTGTTGCCGCCCTGGGTGCGGCCCAGCTCGTCACCGTGGCAGATCATCGGAACGCCTTGGGACAGGATCGTGGTAGCAATCAGGTTGCGCTGCTGGCGATCTCGCAGGGCATTGATCTCCGGGTCATCGGTCGGACCCTCGACGCCGCAGTTCCACGAGCTGTTGTTGCTCTCGCCGTCGTTGTTGTCCTCGCCGTTGGCCTCGTTGTGTTTCTCGTTGTAGGACACCAGATCTCGCAACGTGAAGCCGTCGTGGGCGGTGACGAAGTTGATCGACGCGACGGGGCGGCGTGCGGTGTGCTCGTAGAGGTCGGCCGAGCCGGTCAACCGGGAGGCGAACTCGCCCAGGCTGGCGTCCTCGCCGCGCCAGAAGTCGCGGACTGTGTCGCGGAACTTGCCGTTCCACTCCGTCCACTGTGGCGGGAAGTTGCCAACCTGATAACCGCCGGGGCCGACGTCCCAGGGCTCGGCTATCAGCTTCACCTGGCTGACGGTCGGATCCTGTTGCACGAGTTCGAAGAACGCACTCAGGCGGTCGACGTCGTAGAACTCCCGGGCCAGGGTTGAGGCAAGGTCGAAACGGAAGCCGTCCACGTGCATCTCGGTCACCCAGTAGCGCAGCGAGTCCATGATCAGCTGCAGCGAATGCGGGTGCCCGACGTTGAGACTGTTGCCGGTGCCGGTGTAGTCCATGTAGTACCGCTTGTCGTCGTCGACGAGCCGGTAGTAGGCCGCGTTGTCGATCCCGCGGAAGGACAGCGTCGGCCCCATGTGGTTGCCCTCGGCGGTGTGGTTGTAGACCACGTCGAGGATCACCTCGATGCCGGCTTCGTGCAGGGCCCGCACCATCGCCTTGAACTCCTGCACCTGACCACCCGGAGTCGCGCTGGCCGAATACTTGCTGTCGGGGGCGAAGAACCCAATTGTGTTGTAGCCCCAGTAGTTCGACAGACCCTTGTCGATCAGGGTGGAGTCGTTGGCGAAGTGGTGCACGGGCATCAACTCGATCGCCGTGGCCCCGATCGCCTTCAGGTGGTCGATGATCGCCGGGTGCGAGATGGCCGAGTACGTCCCGCGGATCGCGTCCGGAATGTCGGGATGCGTTTGGGTCAGGCCTTTGACGTGTGCCTCGTAGATGACAGTGTCGGCGTATTCGCGTTGCGGCGGGCGGTCGACTCCCCAGTCGAAGTACGGGTTGATGACGACGGACTTCGGCATGCTCGCCGCCGAGTCATCGTCGTTGCGGCTGTCCGGGTCGCCGAAGTTGTAGCCGAACAGCGACTGGTTCCAGTTGAAATGGCCGTCGATGGCCTTGGCGTACGGATCGAGCAGCAGCTTGTTCGGATTGCAGCGGTGCCCTTCCGCGGGATCATGCGGGCCGTGCACCCGGTACCCGTAACGCTGGCCGGGTTCGATGCCCGGCAGGTACCCGTGCCAGACGAAACCGTCCACCTCGGGCAGGCGGATACACGTCTCGGTGCCGTCCTCGGCAAACAGGCACAGCTCCACCCGCTCGGCCACTTCGGAGAACAGCGCGAAGTTGGTGCCGTAGCCGTCGTAGGAGGCGCCCAGGGGATAGGCCTTACCGGGCCACACCTCGGAAGTGGCAGCGTTGGTCATGAAACTCCTCGATCGACAGGATGGACTGTGCCGGGTACCCCGGAACAGGGCCCGCCAAATCACTCAGAACAGGTTTGTGACGGGGGTGACAAATGCCGTCACGGAGTCGCTTCGTGACCAGGCCGACCGTGGGTCCGTCGACGGTCTTTCATCTCCGCCTCGAACACGTGGCGTTGCCCGCCCATCAGCTGGTCACGGACCTCGCGCTCCCGTTCGCGCACCAGTGACCAGTAGTTGTCGTCGAATTCTTCGACGATCTGAAAGGTCCAGCGGCCGTAGAGGACGTTACGACCGACCAGTTCGTCGGCCAGCTGATCGGCGACCTCGGCGTGACCCGAGTCGCGCAGTTTGTCGCAGGTGTCCCCGAGCAGCAGGTCGGCGTGGCCCATCAATTGATGGAACGAATACAGATGGCCGCGGGCCCGCTCGATGTACTCCAGGGCCTCGGACAGCGATCCGACCGCTTCGACGGTGTCGTCGTCGACACCGTCGGGTCGGCGGCTGCGCAGTTCCTCCCCGCTCATGTGCCGGCCCGCCTCTCGTTGTTTCGGACATAACGCAGGTACACGTAGTCCTCGAGGATCACCGAGTGCCCCAGGGTCAGACGCGTGGGTACGCTCAGCGCCGGTGCGCCCGGCCGGGCGGTGGTCGCCGTCGCGGCGAGCGTGGGCGAGATCGTCAGACACATCTCATCGACCAGGTCGCCCGCGACCAGCTCGTCGAGCAACGTGGGGCCGCCCTCGCAGAGGATCCGGCGCATGCCTTTGGCCTGGAGCGTGCGAAGGGCCGATTCCAGGTTGACCGCGCTGTCCCCGGCGATCAGCAGGTCGGCGTGGTCGGCGAGCTGGGGGCGCTCGCGCGCGACGACGGCGGTGGTGATCAGGATGGGCCGCTGCGCTGGTTCGGCGAACAACGATGCGGGGACACGGCCGGTGTGGGTGACCACCGCGATCGGCGGGATGGCGTCGGTTCCCCAGCGCTCCCGTCGTTCGGCCACTTGCGCGGCGGTCAAGCGCACCGGGCCGTAGCCCTCGGCGCGCACTGTGCCCGCACCGACCAGCACGACGTCGGCGTAGGAGCGCAACGCCAGCAGCAGGCTTTGGTCGTTCGCGTCCGAGAGCGGGCCGGCCACGCCGTCGAAAGCGGCGGATCCGTCGAGCGACAGGATCATGTTGGCGCGCACCCCGTCGGGCTGGTCACGATAGAGCGCGATCAGCTCCTCCGGTGCCGTAGCCCGTTTCGGCTCTTGCACCGCCTGCGTCATGGGCAGTCTCTACCCGGCGGTGGGTAGGGCAAAACCCCGGTCACAACAGTGCGCTGATCGGGGATCGATCGAGGTTGTCCACCAGATCCTGGGTGTCGTCGAAAATGGCTGCGGCCCCTGCGGTTTCGAGCTCACCGCGGGACACTCCGCCGGACAGCACCGCGATGCACGGCACGCCGGCGCGGGCGCTGGCCTCGACATCCCACACTGTGTCGCCGATGAATACCGCCTGCTGCGCCGTCACCCCGGCCTTCTCCAGTGCGACGTTGACAATGTCCGGCCGGGGTTTGGCCTGCTCGACGTCCTCTGACGAGGTGATCGCCGAGACGAGCTCGTCACACCCCAGCGTCTTGCGCAGCAGGGCCAGTTCGTTGTCCGGTGCAGACGTCGCCAGCACGACCTGCAGGCCCAGGCCCCCCACCCGCTCCAGGAGGTCGCGTGCGCCCGGCAGAGCTTTCAGCAGCTCGGCGCTGGCCTCGTAGTGGCGGGTGTGTAACTCCTTGAGCCGCTTCTGCACATCGTCATCGGCACCGTTGGACAACTCCTCGACCAGAGTCGACCCGTCCATGCCGATCGAGCGGTGGACGTGCCAGGCCTGGACGGGCAGACCGGCCTCGTGGAAGGCCTGCTGCCAGGCGTGGACGTGCAGGTAGTTGGAGTCGACGAGGGTGCCGTCGATGTCGAAGAGCACAGCGGGGTTCATGGGACCCGGGGTACCCGGTTTTCGTGACTTCGCGAGACTGAACCCACGCAGCGGTCTACCCGCAGTTTCGCTGCGGGACTTCAATTTCGCGCGCTCACCGTTGCCGGCAGGGGCGGCTGAGGCTGACGGGGCCGGTGGTGTCAGGCCTCGGGAGCGCCGGCGGCGTCGGCCGACTCGATTTCCTCGTCCTCGTCACTTGCCGGCGCCGGATGCCAGGCGTTGACGCCCACCGTGATCATCCGCAGCTGCTTGACCGCCGTGCGCTTGATCTCGTCGAGCGCGGCAGCGTCGTGGGCATCCTCGATGGCCTCGGCGATGATGATCATCGAGTTCACGAACAGGCTGGCCAAGATGTTGAGGTCCTCGGTGCTCCACTCGTTCAGGCCGGGGAACCGCGCGAGGTCGGTGGCCAGCTCGGAGGTGATCAGCCGGATCTCGGTGCGGATCGCATAGCGCAGCACCGTCACACCACTGGAGCGCTCACGCCCGATGAACCGCCAGTGCTCACGCTGCTCGGCCACGCCGGCGACGAGGATCTCGACTGTCGACTCGATGACCCGGTTCGGGTCAAGCTTGCCCGCGCGGGCGCTGCGCAACATTTCGCGAAGCGTGCGGAACGACTCGTCGATGAGAACCAGGCCCAGTGCGTCCATGGACTCGAAATGCCGGTAGAACGCCGCAGGCACGATCCCGGCCTCACGGGTGACTTCACGCAGGCTCAGACCGCTGAAGCTGCGTTCGTCGAGGAGCTTCAGTGCGGCCGCGATGATGGCCCGGCGGGTGGCCTCTTTGCGCTCTTCCCGCGATGGCGTTTCCCGGGAGCGTGACTTCCCTGAACGCTCACGACGTGAGCTGGGCGTACGACTGTTCACTGGTGTGAACCCTACCACAGACTGGTCGGATTCCTTGACGACGTGCACTTTCACAATGAACAGTGTACATATGTTCACTGAAACTCTGACCAAGAAGGTGCTTCGCTCACCGCTGGTCGATCTGCTCACCGGTCCGCACGGCGTCGACCGCTACACGGAGCTGGTGGACCCGACTTGGACCACCGATGCACGGGCCAGGGTGGTCGACGTGCGCCGGTCCACCCCGCGCAGCGTCACCCTGCTTCTCGACCCGAACGCGGCTGTCACCGGCTACCGCGCCGGCCAATACCTGAACCTGACGGTGGAGATCGACGGCCGTCGCCACACCCGCTGCTACTCGCCCGCCAGCGCCGAGGGGTCCCCGCTGATCGAGCTGACGATCGGATCCCACGACGGCGGCCTGGTGTCCAACCACCTCTACCGGCACGCCCGCCCGGGCATGGTGGTCGACCTGTCCGAGCCCGCGGGCGACTTCGTGTTGCCCGAGGAGCGGCCCGGCCGCATCCTGTTCGTCTCCGGCGGCAGCGGCATCACCCCGGTGATGTCCATGCTGCGGACGCTGCTGGCCGAGGGCTTCGACGGTGAGATCGCCTTCGTCCACTACGCCCGCACCCCGCAAGAGGCGTGCTACCGACCTGAGCTCGCCGCGACCGGAGTCCGGGTGTTGCACGGCTACACCCGCTCACCCGGTGGTGAGCTCGATGGCCGATTCGGCCCGGAGCACCTGCAGCGCGCCATGCCCGACCCCGACGCCGTCTTCGTGTGCGGGCCGCCCGCGCTCGTCGACGCAGTGCGCGAGCACTGCCCCAATGCGCTGTCGGAAAGCTTCGTCCCCGCGCCGTTCGTGGTGCCCGACGCCCCGTCGGGTGGGCGAATCAGCTTCCGGGACAGCGGTATCGACGCCGACGACGACGGTCGTCCCCTCCTCGATCAGGCGGAGGACGCCGGATTGAACCCGACCAGCGGATGCCGGATGGGCATCTGCCACACCTGCACTCGCCGCAAGCATCGTGGCGCCGTGCGCAACCTGACCACCGGCGCGGTCTCCACCGCTGACGAAGAGGACGTGCAGATCTGCGTGTCCGTGCCCGTCGGTGACGTCGAGATCGCGCTGTGAGATGAAAGGGAAAACCATGACCCAGCAACGCATCACACTGACCCGCGAGCAGGCCGACGCATTCGGCCGCGAACTCGACGCAATCAAGGAGCGGGTGATCGCCGACCTCGGCCAGACCGACGTCGACTACATCCGCCGCGTCATCAAGGCCCAGCGCGCCATGGAGATCAGCGGCCGCGCCCTGCTGTTCGCCGGGATCTTCCCGCCTGCCTGGCTGGCCGGCACCGCCCTGCTCGGGATCTCCAAGATCCTGGACAACATGGAGATCGGCCACAACGTCATGCACGGGCAGTACGAGTGGACCGGTGACCCGGCCCTGCGTGGCCGCACCTTCGAGTGGGACACCGCCTGCCCGGCCGACCAGTGGCGGCACTCGCACAACTACTCCCACCACACGTTCACCAACATCGTCGGCATGGACCGCGACATCGGCTACGGCATCTTGCGGATGAGCCCGGATCAGCGCTGGCACCCCTACTACCTCGGCAACCCGGTGTACGCCTTCCTGCTGATGGTGCTGTTCCAGTACGGCGTCGCGCTGCACGAGCTGGAAACCGAGCGCATTCGCGCCGGCGAGATCTCGCTGGAGGACAAGCGTGACGTGCTGCGCCAGATCTGGCGCAAGACCCGTCGTCAACTGCTCAAAGACTACGTCGCCTTCCCGCTGCTGGCGGGCCCGATGGCGCCGTTCGTGTTCACCGGCAACCTGACGGCCAACCTGATGCGCAACGTGTGGTCGTACGCGATCATCTTTTGTGGCCACTTCCCGGACGGCACACAGGAATTCACCGTCGAGGAGACCCGCGACGAGTCACGCGGCCAGTGGTATTTCCGGCAGGTGCTCGGCTCGGCCAACCTGACCGGTGGCAAGCTGTTCCACCTGCTGTCGGGCAACCTGTCCCACCAGATCGAGCACCACCTGTTCCCCGACATTCCGGCGCGACGCTACGCCGAGATGGCCCCCCATGTCCGCGAGATCTGCGAGCGCTACGGCATTCCCTACAACGCTGGGCCACTGCCCAAGCAGTTCGCCTCCGTGGTGCGCAAGATCGTCAAGCTGGCGCTGCCCACCCGGCAGCGCCGCGAGGACGAAGCGCTGGTCGAGGCGGCCTGATCACTTGGGGCGGGACAGGTCATAGACGTCGGCGTCGCCGACCTTGGACATCGGGAACGTCGCGGTCACCCAGTCGGTGATGCCGCTGTGATTGCGGCTGTTGCCGGGCCATCCGCCGGCCCGGCCCCGCCAATCCCTGGTGACGATGTAGTAGGCCACCTTGCCCGCCGACACGTCGGCCTTGAATTGGCCCAGGCTCGGCGCGGGGTCACTTCCGGTGAAGCCACCGATCGCCATAACGGCGGTGCCGGTTGACAATTCGAGCCCCGCGGCGGCCGACGAGCCGGAGATCGCCGCCGACCACCTGGTTGTGGTGGCACGCAGCAGAGCGTCCAATTTCGGGTTGTCCTGCACATCACCGAATCCCCCTCCCGAGCCGGGCTTCGCCGCAGACGCCGGCCCGACGGTGGGCCCACCGCCGTGATGTGCCGCGCCCAGCGTGGCTACCGCATACGCGGCCGGACCGGCAAGCACCGCGACAACCCCCAATGCGGCGGCGGCCACTGCGATCCGGCGCCGGCGGGGCGCCGACAACGCGACGACGACGGCGGCCAGCACGGCGCCGACGAGAATCGTCCACCGCAGTGCGGGCATCCAGTCCTCGTTGCGGCCCAGCACCCACCAACTCCAGATGCCGGTCACCGCGATCAGGGCGGTCACGCCGACCCGGCCGAACCAGGACCGCCTGCGCGTCCACATCTCGTGCGCGCCGATGGCGACGGTGCCGGTCACCGCAGGGGCCAAAGACAGGCAGTAGTACGGGTGCACCATCCCCTTCATGTAACTGAGCACCAGACCGTCGATCAGCAGCCAGCCACCGAACAGCAGCACGCCGGCCCGCACCGGATCGGTGCGCGGTGCGCGCCCGCGCGCGATCAACACGAGCACCACGGCGAGCAGCGCCGCGGGGATCAGCCAGCCGATCTCGAAACCGAATTCCCCGGCGAACAGGCGGCTCAGCCCTTCCTTCTGATTCCCCATACCGCCGAAGCCGCCGACGTGGCGGAGCTGGTCGCCGGCCGAGTCACCGATCGGGTCGGTCGGCCCGAGGCTCAGGTGATTACGGCCGAGCACGCGCGCAAAACCGTTGTATCCCAGAACGAGGTTCATGAAATTGTTGTCGGTCGAACCGGCGATGTAGGGGCGCGACGACGCCGGCCACACCAGTGTGAGCACCACGAACCAGCCCGCCGACACCACGAACGCCGCCGCGGCGCCCAGCAGGTGCAGCAGCCGCCGGCGCAGCGTCGTCGGCGCGGCGACCAGATACGCCAGTCCCACCGCCGGAGCGATCATCAGGCCTTCCAGCATCTTGGCCAGAAATGCGAATCCGAGTGCAATCCCCGCCCACGCCAGCCACTTGCCGCCGGCCCGCTCCAGCGCCCGCACCGTGCAGTACGCGCAGGCCGTCATGAGCAGCACCATCGCCGCATCGGGGTTGTTGAACCGGAACATCAGTGCGGCGACCGGGGTCAGCGCGAGCGCCGCCCCGGCCAGCAGGCCTGCGCGCGGGCCGCAGATGCGCGTGATGGCGGCGTAGAGCAGCCAGACCGTCGCCACGGCCATCAGAGCCTCAGGCACCAGCATGCTGGCGCTGCTGAAACCGAACAGCTGACCCGACAAACCCATGACCCATTGCGAGACAGGCGGTTTGTCGACGGTGATGAAGTTCTCGGCATCAAGCGAACCGAAGAGCAGCGCCTCCCAGTTCTTGGAACCGGCCTCAGCGGCGCCGGCATAGAACTGGTTGCCCATCCCGTTGACGGTGATGTTCCACAGGTACATGACCGCCGTCGCGGCAAGCAGCACCATCAGGCCGAGCCGCTCCCATCGCGAGGGCCGCACCGGTGACCGGGCGACCTCGGCGGAATCCTCCGGCGCCGCGGCCGGAAACGTCGTCGTCACACCAGCCATTGACCCATTCGGGCCTGACCGTTGGCTGAAAGCGCGCTGTGCGGTGAGAACTACTTGGTGCCGAACAACCGATCACCGGCGTCGCCGAGACCGGGCACGATGTATCCCTGCTCGTCGAGCCCGCGGTCAACCGCAGCGGTGAAGATCGGCACCTCCGGATGGGCGTCGTGCAGGACCGAGATCCCTTCCGGGCACGTGAGCAGGCAGACGAATTTGATGGACCGGGGCCGGAATTCCTTGAGCCGGTCCACTGCAGCCACCGCCGAGTTGCCGGTGGCGAGCATCGGGTCGACGACGACCACCTCGCGCTCGTGGAGGTCACCCGGCACCTTGAAGTAATACTCCACGGCGACAAGCGTTTTGGGGTCTCGATATAGCCCGACGTGTCCGATGCGGGCGCCCGGCACGACGGTCAGCATCCCGTCGAGGATGCCGGTGCCGGCACGCAGGATCGAGACGAACACCAGCTTCTTGCCGTCGATGACGGCGCCGGTCGTCGTCTCCATCGGCGTTTCCACCGCGACTTCGTGGGTCGGGGTGTCCCGCAGCACCTCGTAGGCCAGCAGGGTGGCGATCTCATTGGCCAGCCGGCGAAACGTGTTGGTGGAGGTTTCCTTGCGTCGCATCAGCGTCAATTTGTGCTGCACCAGAGGGTGGTCGATGACGTGGACGTCGCGCATCAGAACACCGTGCCATCACTGGTTATGGACAGCGGCGGCAACCCGCCGCGCAGCTGCTGGGCAAGTGCCCTGCCAGCCGCCCAGGTGCCGCCCTCCAGCACGCGTGCCAGCGGCAGCTGATCTGCGTCGACGCCAAGCCGCTCGCGGACCCCGGTAGCCAGCTCATCCAGGAGGGCCACGGTCAACGCGCGCCACTCGACTACCAATTCGTCGGCGACGGTGAAACTTCGGTCTGCGTGTGTGTTGTCGCGCAGGCGCAGCACCCCGGTGTCGAGCAGCAGTCCGCCGTTGCGGTACTCCGGTAATCCGGTCAGCTCGTCGAGGTCGGTTACCGTGACGCCGGCCCAACCGAACGGCTCGAGCAACGAATAGGTGAGCCACTGGGACAGCTTGTGAAACGGCATCCAGCCTGCGGTCAGGCCGGGGCCGTCCAGCGCGGAATGCCGCCAGCAATCACCGAGCGGCTGATTGTCGATCACATTGCTGCCCAGCCAGATTGGTGCGAACGAGGCCAGCACCGCGGACAGGATGTCGTGTGCGCGCACCGACTGTCCAGGCGTCGCGTCGAGCAACCCGCCAGGACGGCCGCCAGCTCCGAACAGTTCGGGAGACGCGGCGGTGACCGCGCCCAACCGGTGCAGCAGCGCGACGCGGCCGTCGAGCCCGACGAGGGGGTTGGCGTCGTCGACCTGAAATGCCTCGGCCAGCTGGTATGCCGTCAGAGCGGTGAGCCCGGTGGCGTCGGCGCGCAGCGGGTCGTCGGGATCGGAGGAGAACAGCCCGGCGGTAAACGCGTGAAAGCTGGCCACTCCCAGACCTTCTGAACGACCCAGCCGAAGGCCGGTCTGCGGCTCGACGTAGGACCACGCGGACCCGGCACCGGCGTCGAGCAGCACGCTCACCACGGTGAGATCGACCATCGCCCGGGGGTCGGCGTCGCGCAGCAGTTCGGCCTTCCGGTTGACTCCGCCGGCCTCGAAGTGGCGCCAGCGGCTGTGAAACGGGATCTGCAGATCCGGATAATTGTGACGGGTGACGTCGGCCACGACCGTGGCAGCCGCGTCCAGTGCGTCGTCGTGCACGGTGAACCACCGGGAGCCGCCGTCGCGGGCGCGTGTGGTCAACATCCCGGCCCGATCCCGGATGGCGCGCGTGCTGCGTAACGCCGCGGCAGCACCTGCCGGGTTGTCCACGTCGACTTCGGTGGCCGATCCCATCAGCGGTCCAGCTCGCGGCCCTTGGCCTTCTTCAGTTCCTCGGCGTCGGGCACCGGACCCGGGGTGAAGTAACCGGCGGCCATCTTGGCGTCGATCTCCACCCTGGCGTCGGGCGGGATCAACTCGTCGGGAATGTTGACCCGTTCGCCCACCTCGATTCCGGAGCCGACGATGGCGTCGTATTTCATGTTGCTCATCGACACCAACCGGTGGATCTTCCGAATGCCCAGCCAGTGCAGCACGTCGGGCATCAACTCTTGGAACCGCATATCTTGAACGCCCGCAACACATTCGGTGCGGGCGAAGTATGCCTCTGCGGTGTCGCCGCCCTGCTGGCGCTTGCGGGCGTTGTAGACCAGGAACTTGGTGACCTCGCCCAGCGCGCGGCCTTCCTTGCGGGAGTACGCGACCAGCCCGACCCCGCCGCGCTGGGCACCGAGGATGCACTCCTCGATCGCGTGCGTGAGATAGGGCCGGCAGGTGCAGATGTCCGAACCGAACACATCGGATCCATTGCACTCGTCGTGCACGCGGGCGGTGAGCTGGACCGCCTGGTCGGCGAGATCACGCGGGCTGCCGAAGATGTAGAGGGTCTGCCCACCGATGGGCGGGAGGAACACCTCAAGATCGCCGCGGGTGACCAGTTCGGGATACATGCCGCCGGTCTCTTCGAACAGCACCCGGCGCAGGTGTGCCTCACTGCAGCCGAAGCGTTCTGCGACGCCCGGCAGAAACCAGACCGGCTCGATCGCGACCTTGGTCACCAACGCCGCCCCGCCGGGCAGCAGGACCCGGCCGTCGGGAACCAGCCGGCCCTTGTCGATCGCGTCGGCGATCTCCGGCAGGATCACGTGCGCCTTCGTCACTGCGATGGTCGGGCGGATGTCCTGGCCGGCGGCCAGTTCGGCGGCGAACGCGTCGGCGACCATCGCGCCCCACGGGTCCAAGCTGACGATCGCCTCGGGTCGACTCCACTGCGGATACGGACCGATGCTGTCGGTGGGGGCGGTGTTGGTCAGGTCGGCCCGGTGTTCGCGGGACAGCGCGCCGGCGGCCACCGCGAGCGCGCGATACACGCTGTAGGAACCGCTGTGGGTTCCAACCACATTGCGGTGGCTGCGGGTGCTGGTGGTGCCGATCAGCGGACCGCGTTCACCGGCGGTGGGGGCGCCCCATCTGATCGGCAGCGCGTCATCGGCCCCGCGGTGGGATGTCAGCCGGATGTGGCCGGGACCTCTTGGTGCGGAGGACATGTGTGCTCCTTATCGGAAGCTCGCCAGCTTAGTCACTTCGCGCCGTGTGCGCCGCCTGGCGGTTACATCCCGAACCGGGTGCTCTGCACGGTCCTGACGGCGTGTGGTGAGCCGAGGATGCCGACCCGCGCCGCGGCTTGGCGCCCGAACAGGTACAGCAGCAGTTCACCTGGGGAACCACTGAGCTCGGCAGCCACCTCCCCGGCGCGGACCGTGATCCGCTGAGGGCTCCCGGCCCAGCCAATGTCCAGCCCCGTCCCGCGCAGCCGGCGGGACAAGAAGCGGCTGCCGCGCGCGACGTTGCGCCACAGCGCGTGCTCCATGTCCGCGGGCAGGTCCGCACGCGGCGCCAAACCGTTGGCGCGCCGGACGTCCTCGTGGTGGACGAAGAACTCGTTGAGGCTGGGGAAGTCACGCACCCAACGCAGCCGGAAGAAGCCGAAGGGTGGACCGGCTCGCAGACGGGCGAGCAGCGCCGGGAATTCGTGGCGGCCCATCAGCGCGATCGTGCGCCGTTCGGCGAATCGTGCGGGCGGCCCCGGAAGCACCAGACACGGCGCGGCAAGGGCATCCCGCTCGCGCAGCAGCAGGTGGGCGGCGAGTTTTCTGGTGGTCCATCCGTCCAGAAGAGTCGGCGCGTCCGGCCCGACGCGTTCGAAGAGATCGCACAACGCCGCGCGTTCCCGGGCGTCGAAGGGTGGATCAGCGTTCGGCATAGACGGCTCTTTCGATTTCCGATACCGCATCGTCGCGCCCCGCCGGGCGCAGGTAGCGCTCCGCATACTCCGACGGTCCGGCCTGATCGGCCTCGCGCCAGCCGTACTCGGCAAGAAACGGTGCGACTTCGGCCGGGTCGAGCCCAAAGCGCCACAGCGCGTACTCGACCACGAATTGCTGACGAGCCCGCTCGGCCCCGTACATCCGCCGGCCCGTCAGGAAGTCCTCTCGGAGGAACGTGAACGCCAGGCCGCTGCCCGGCGCCGCTTGCGCGAGGTAGTCGAACATGCGGCGCGCAGCCGCCTCCGTCAGGTACTGGGTGACCGCCTCCCAGATGTAGAACGTTCGCTGGTCGGCACCGAACCCGTTGCGCCGCAGACTCTCTGCGAGGTCATCGGTCTCGAAGTCGACCGGCAGGAGCGTGACCCCGGCCGGCACGCCACCCAACGTTCGGTTCAACGCGGCGAGCTTGCCCGCGGTATTGCGGGGTAAGTCGACCTCACACACCGGAACTGCGGCCAGCTCCGGCAGTCGATACGCCCGGGTGTCGTAACCGGCGCCGAGAATGACCACGGTATCAACACCTTTGGCGATCGCGGCGCGCAGCTGGTCGTCGATGTAGCGCTTGCGGCACAGGAAGCTTGCCCAACCGCCGGCGATCCGCCGATCGGTCGCCGCCCTCAACGCACGGCGCACCGGCGACCAGCGCGTGGCCGCCGCGATGAATCGCGTCGGAGCCGGCAACACCTTGGCCGCCAGCGGGTCGTGAACCAGGGGCGTCGCCTCGTACTGATCGGCCGCCACGACGACCATCGGGCCAAGCGCGGTCGCAGCCGCAGAGGCGCTCAAGGCTGTACGAGCACCCGGATCGGATCGCCCTCGGCGTGGTCGAGAATGCGGATGCCGTCGGCGATGTACTCGAGCGGGATGATCTGGCTGATCGAGCGCGACAGATCCAGCCGGCCCCGGGAGACCAGCTGCGCCAGCGTCTCGATGTCCTTGTTGTGATAGCCGAGGTGGCCGAGCACCTGCCGTCGCGTCAGACCGAACATCGACGTGGGTCCGACCGTTGGCGACTCGGCGCTCATGCCGACCCCGACCAGCCGGCCACCGCTGGTCAGTGAGTTCAGGGCCTGCTCGAAGGTGACCTTGAGCCCGACGGCGTCGAAGGCGACGTCGAGTCCGCGCCCGCCGGTGATCTCGGCCAGCTTGTCGGCGAAATCCGGGTCGCGCGAATCGAATGCGTAGTCGGCGCCGAGCTCGAGTGCCCGGTCGCGGACCGCTGCGTTGATGTCGACCGCGATGATCGGTACGGCCCCGACCAGCCGGGCGAGTTGGACGATGTGGGTTCCGACGCCGCCGACGCCCCATACCCCGACCGATTCGCCGATCACCACCTTGCCGGTGTTCACCACCGCGCCGAACGGGGTGGACACCGCGTCGGCAAGGATCGCGGCCTGCTCCAGCGGCACATTGTCCGGAACGCGGGTCAGGCCCGCGGCCTGCGCGACGGTGTACTCCGCCCACGCGCCGTCGTAGGCGAACGCCATGAGCTGCATCCGCAGGCAGGTGGCCATGTCACCGCGGCGGCAGTTCGCGCACTGCCCGCACGGCCGCCCCGCGGCGACCACCACCCGGTCACCCTCGGACCATCCGGTCACTCCGGGGCCCAGCTTGGCGATCGTGCCGGAGGCTTCGTGGCCCTGGATCACCACGGGACGCTGCGCGGGGAAGGTGCCGTTGATCAGGCTGAGGTCGGAATGGCAGATGCCGCAGAACGCCACCTTGACCAGGACTTCGCCCTCGCCCGGCTCGGGGATCGGGACATCTTCGAGCACAACGGTTTTGGTGTCGGCGTAGAAGCGTTCCGCGCGCATGGTGCCCAATTTCTCCTCCTCAGGTCAGTCACAAACGTACGCCGCGGGTCCGCGGCGCAGGCCTAGAGTGGGCAATATGTCTCCCAAGTTCGCCACCGCCGACTCCGTCGACCTCGACCGGCTGTTGGAGTTCGTCCGTCCCCGGCACCGCATGGTGCTGACCACCTTCCGCGCCGATGGCTCCCTGCAGAGTTCTCCCGTAACCGGCGGAGTCGATGAGCAGGGCCGGCTGGTGATCGCCAGCTATCCGCAGCGGGCCAAGGCGGTGAACGTCCGCCGGACCGGGCGCGCCAGCGTGGTGGTGCTCTCCGACGAGTTCAATGACGCCTACGTCCAGGTCGACGGGCCAGCCGAAGTGATCGACCTGCCCGAGGCCGTCGAGCCGCTGGTTGACTACTTCCGCGCGGTGGCCGGCGAGCACTCCGACTGGGCCGAGTATCGGGAGGCGATGGTGAAGCAGGGCAAGTGCCTGATCCGGGTCACTCCGCAGCGCTGGGGTCCGGTGGCGACGGGCGGCTTCCCGCCGTCGTGAGCGACGCCAGCGTGTAAACCCGCACCCGGCCCGGCACTTTGGCGTGGCATTGCGACAGCAGCGGCTCGGAGAGCTCCTCGTTCAGTACGACCTCGACGGGCTCTGGATCGGCGCCCAGCACCACGCGGGTGATGCCATCGCCCGACTCGACGCTCAGCGGCGGGAACGCATCGATGCGGTCGTCGCCGGTGGCTTCGCGGGCGAAATGCTGCGCGGCCTGGACGGCGTGGGGCAGTGACGTGCGGCCGCGCAGGAATCGGTCGTCCAGCCGGCCATCCAGGGCGCGCGCCACGAGCGCGGCCGCATCGGTGCCGTCCACCCGTCCGTAGCACAAGCCGACAGGCAGTACGAGCATCGTCGCCGCGAACCGGTCACCGCCCAGATGTGAACACTCCCAGGCGAATTCGGGGTAGGCGGCCGATATCTCGGCCGCGGCCGAGCGACCCCGCACCGCGCAACACATGTCGTGACGGCCGTGTGCGCAGACCGCTACCAGCGGATCCGACAAGGCGGCACCGTCGGAGCCGTCCAGCGCGAGGTCGAGGTACCCGCGCGGGCCGTCGACCTCGCCGGCGTACAACGCCTCACTGCCGACGGCGCACTGCGCGACGAACCAGCGCCACCGCGGGGTGGCCGCACGGCGGCCGTGCTTGCGGATCGCCGCAATCCGCATCCCCGCCGCCTCGGCACGCCGCACGACGGCCAGCCCGAGCTTCGGATCGATGGATGCCGGCGACTCCAGAAACGCCGAAGACCCCCAACCGCCGGACAATTCGAGCAGCAGCCACGATGTGCCTGCCGACGCCGTGCCGTACATCGGGTCGTTGCGGGCCAGCGACTGGTCGCTGCAGCCGTCGCCGGATCTGCTCATCGCAGCTGCACGGGGACGACGACCGCTTCCCTGAGCAGCCGCCGGATCAGCACTGCGCCGTCGGCAGCGTCGAGGCCGGGCAGGGCGGCCGACCGCAGCACGTCACCGCGGTGCAGTGCGTGCACGGCCTCGGCGCAGGATGCGGGGAAGGTGATGGTCCGGTCGGGTAGCCGCAGCACCACCCGGTCTGCAGTCCGTTCCAGGGTGCTCACGAGCCCGTGCCGCCAGCGCACCTCGATCTCAGCCTCCTCGGCGGCGAGGGTGGCCAGCGGGCGGACCGCGACAGGCCGGGTCTGCGAGGCATAGCGTTTGGACAATCGCGTAGCCGCCCCGGAGCCCAGTGTTGCGGCGTTGTCGCGCAAGGCCGCCACGACCTCGGCCATCACCTTGTTCACCGTCGCCACGGCCTCGTCCTGGTCTGTCGGCGTGCGGCCCATCGGGAGGGATTGGCGAAAGGCCTCGATGCTCGACAACTCGTCGAGCACCGCGCGGGCGACGTCCAGACCGGTGGTCGCCGAGACTCCGACAGTCAGATGAATCGACGTCGTATCGAGAGCCTCGGCGGCGTGCAGCCAGCCCCGCGGCAGATAAAGCGCGTCACCTGCAGTCAGCACGGTGTCGATCACCGGCGCGCCGCGCACCCGGTCGGCGATCGCCGCCCGGTGCTCGGTCCACGGCTGAGACGGCAGGGGATGGTGATGCACCGGCTCGTGCACCACCCAGCGCTTCTGCCCGGACACCTGCAGAACGAAGACGTCGTGCACGTCGTAGTGCGGCTCGAAACCGCGGTTGCCCGGTGGCGTGATGTAGGCATTGGCCTGCACCGGGTGTCCGATGTCGTCGACGGCATGGCGGACGAACTCGATCAGTGGGGGCCACAGGCGGTGTAGCCCCTGCAGAACAACCGTTGCGCCCGAGCTCAATTCGGCGAGCACCTTCGCCGAGTCGACCTGATCGGTGATCTCGGCGCCGAATCCGGCCGGCCCCAGATAGCAGTCCTTGGCCAGGATCTCGCCGTCGCGGGCCAGCCTGACGAAGGGTGCGCGAACGCCGCGCTCGGCGATCAGCTCGTCGACTGCCCCGGGAGACAGCAGGTCGCTGAAGTCCCGGGGCAGGTCGACGGACTTGCTGAGTAGCGGCTTACGGCCCCAGTACTCGTCGGCGAACGTCTGTGCGTCGACCGCACTGCAGCGGCTCAGCATGAAGAGGTCAGGCGGTTCCGTCGGCTCCGCCGTCGTGGCCTTCGGGGTTGGCGCCGCCGTCAGCGGTGCCTTCGCCGGCACCATCCGCGGTTCCGTCGGCACCGCCGTCGTGGCCTTCGGGGTTGGAGCCGCCGTCAGCGGTGCCTTCACCGCCGGGGGTGGAGGTGGTCATGTCGTCATCGTCGAGCGCCATGTCGATCCTTTCTCACACGCGCACAAGCGCGGCACACTGTGCAGGGATTGGTTGATTGGGAGTTACCGCACCGACCGAGAACGAAACAGGGCAGAGCAGATGGATGTGTCCGGCTGGCCGCGCCAGCGCGACGGCGTGAGCTGCGGGCCGAGTGTCGCGGTGATGGCGGGCGCACTGCTCGATGCCGACTACGGCGCCGCTTTGCGGGCCGAGCAGCCGCAATCGTGGTTCGACGCTGAACAGGCTCGGGTGCACCGCGCGGTCAACGTGGTGTGGCCGCATGCCCTGGGCACCACCCCCGCCGGAGTGGCACGGGCGATGACCGCGCACAGCGCCGCCCGGGGGGTGCGCTACCGGTGGCGGCCGGCGCGGTGCGGGGACCGATTGGCCGACGTCTGCGACGCGGTGGGCGCGGGGTGGCCGGTAGCGATGCTGATCGGTGCGGGGCTGCCGCGGCATTGGGTGCTGCTGGTCGACATCGACGGCGCCACCCTGCGCTGCTACGAGCCGTCATCCGGGGCGCTGCTGGACGTCGCGATCGGCGACGTCCGGCACGGCCGGTTGACGCGCCTGGGATTTCCGCGCGCGTTCGCGTTCGTGACGCCGCACTGTGTTTGAAGAGGTGGCGAGCGGGCATGCGGGCGTTGACCCCAATTGCGAGGAGAATCCCATGCGCGCAGTGACCTGGCAGGGCCGCCGAAACGTCGCGGTCGACACCGTTCCCGACCCTCAGATCAAGGAGCCGACCGACGCGATCATCCGCGTCACGAGCACCAACATCTGCGGATCCGATCTGCACCTGTATGAAGTTCTCGGTGCTTTCATGTCGCCGGGTGACATCCTCGGCCACGAAGCGATGGGCGTCGTCGAAGAGGTTGGCGATCAGGTCGGTGAGCTCAAAGTCGGTGACCGCGTGGTGATTCCGTTCAACATCTCCTGCGGGCACTGCTTCATGTGTGGTCAGGGTCTGCAAAGTCAGTGCGAGACAACGCAGAACCGCGATCAGGGCACCGGCGCCGCCCTGTTCGGCTATTCCAAGCTTTACGGCGAGGTGGCGGGCGGGCAGGCTGAATACCTGCGCGTGCCGCAGGCCAACTACACCCATATCAAGGTGCCTGTCGGCGGCCCGGACGATCGGTATGTGTACCTGTCCGACGTGTTGCCGACCGCCTGGCAGGGTCTGGAGTACGCCGACGTGCCCGACGGCGGCACGCTGGTGGTGCTCGGCCTCGGCCCCATCGGGTCGATGGCCTGCCGGATCGCGGCGCACCGAAATCGGCACCGGGTCATCGGCGTCGATCTGGTGGCCGATCGGTTGGAGCGGGCACGGCCCTACTGCGACCAGGTGATCGACCTTCGCGACGGAGATGTGGTGGAGCGGGTGCAAGACCTCACCGAGGGGCGCGGCGCCGACTCCGTGATCGACGCGGTGGGGATGGAGGCGCACGGTTCGCCTGTCGCCGAATTCGCCCAGACCGCAGCGGGATACCTGCCGTCACCGGTGGGCCGGGCGGTCATGCGCAACGCCGGTGTCGACCGGTTGGCCGCACTGCATACCGCGATCGCCGTGGTGCGCCGCGGCGGGACCATCTCGTTGTCGGGTGTCTACGGCGGCGCGGCGGATCCGATGAACCTGATGGTGATGTTCGACAAGCAGATTCAGCTGCGCATGGGGCAGGCCAACGTGAAGCGGTGGATTCCGGACATCATGCCGCTGCTCACCGATGACGACCCACTCGGAGTGGACACGTTCGCCACTCATCGGCTGCCGTTGTCGGACGCGCCGAAGGCCTACGAGTCTTTCCAGAAGAAAGCAGACGGCATGGTGAAAGTGGTTCTAAAACCGTAGGTTTGGGGGCCCGGCTGGACGGCTATTCGCCGGCGGCTTCGGCACCGCGCGCGATGAGATCGCCGAGCAGTTGCGCCACAGCCGATTCCACCGCCGCCTCAACCGACGCCGCCAGCGTCGAGCTGACTGCGGTCAGCGCCTGGGTGCGGAAGCGCACCAGGGTGGTGATCAGGGCGGTCACCTCGACGTCATCGGGTACCGCCGCACCGGGGTTCACCTTCTCCAGAACCTCCTCGACACCGGCCTGAACCAGGATGGTGCTGATTTGGTCGAGCAGCGGTGACACCTGCTCGTGGATGTCGATGAGCTTGTCCAGCCGTACCCCGAAATCCCGGATGTCGGTGAGCACGTCGACGAGGGTGGGCCGCACCACCGTGGCTGTCTCCGCGTCGTCGATGCGGATGATGCCCAGCGCGACCAGCCGCTCGAACGCGGCGTCGTCGTCGATCAGCTTCCGCGCCTGCGCCAGCCCCATCCGCCGAGGCTTCTCGGTGGCCCAGCTGCCCGCGATCGCCGATTCGAGCCCGAGCATGTCGCCCAGGTCCTTGCCCTGTTCCCAGGCCGACAGCATTTCGTTGACATGCGAGATGTTGTAGCCCCGGTCAAGCATCGAGGTGATCAGCCGCAGCCGGGTCAGGTGGGTGTCGTTGAACAGCGCGATGCGCCCGACACGCAGCGGCGGGTGCAGCAGACCGCGGTCGCGGTACACGCGGATGTTGCGGGTGGTCGTGCCGGCCAACTGGGCCAGTTCGTCGATCCGGTACTCGCCGGAGGCCGCGGAACCGTGCGGCTTGACCGCGGCGTCGAACAACTGCGACACCGCCGCCTCGACGACGTCCCGGGAACCACGGCGGATCCTGCGCAGAATCCCCGGAATCGGCCCGGTCGGCTGGCGAGGCGGCTTGGTGTCGGACATCCGGGTCAGCCCGTGGGGACCCGGCGCAGTTCGCGCTCGGATGCGGCTCCGAGCGCGCACCTGTCGTAGTCCTCGATCCGGAACCGGCGCATCTGTCGAAGATACTGCGTGGCGAAGCCCGGGAACATCGAGGCGTTGAAACCGTCGGGGGTCAGGTACCAGCTCTGGCAGCCCGTCATCCATGTCGTCTTCGTCAGCCGCTGCTGGAGCCGCTCGTTGTAGCGCCGCTGGACCTCCGGGCGCACGTCGAGAATCCGCAGGTCTTGATTCAGGATGGTCGTGATGCCCGCGACGGCGTAGTCGATCTGGCCCTCGGCATAGACCAGCAGGGAATTGTGGCCGGGGCCGGAGTTGGGCCCGGTCATGAAGAACATGTTCGGGAAGCCATGTGCGCTGGCGCTCTTGTACGCCTGCGCGTGCCCGGACCATTCGTGCTGCAGTGTGCGACCGCCCAGGCCCGTCACCGGAAACGGCGGCCCGGTCAGGTGGACGTCGTACCCGGTGGCGAAGACGATGGCGTCGAGGTGGTGTTCGATACCGTCGCTGGTGCGGATCCCGGCGGGGCTGATCGTCGCGATCGGCCAGTCGATCAGCTTGCAGTTGTCCCGCTGCAATGCGGGGTAGTAGTCGCTGGAGATGAGTAGCCTCTTGCAGCCGGGGGTGAAGCGCGGGGTCAGCTGTCGGCGCAGCCACGGGTCGGATACCGAGGCGCGCAGGTGCAGCCGACCCAGTTTGGCCACCAGACCGGATAGCGGGGTGTCCCACACCAGTGCGGTGGCGCTGGCCTCGTGACCCCAGAACAGCGCCTGGCGCAGGAGTTCCTGTGTGGCAGGCACTTTCGAGAACACAGTGCGGGCCAACGGGTGCAGCTCAACGTCGTAGCGGGGCAGTACCCACCCCGGCGTGCGCTGGAACACCTTGACGAAGGCCGCGGTCTTGACCAGTTCGGGGACGATCTGCACGGCGCTCGCACCGGTGCCGATGACGGCGACTCGTTTACCGGCGAAGTCGTAGTCGTGATCCCAGGCTGCGCTGTGGATCTTGGGGCCGTGGAAGGTGTCGATGCCCCGGATCTGCGGCCAGGTGTGGTCAGCCAGCGGCCCGGCGGCCAGCACCACGGTGCGGGCCTGGAACCGCTCACGGTTGTCGGTATCCGCGGTCCACACGCCGGTGCCTTCGTCGAAGCTGAGCCCGGTGACCTCGGTGCCGAACCGGATGGACGGCCGAAGGCCGTGCCGGTCGGTGAACTCCTCGATGTGGGCGCAGATCTCCGCGCCGGACGGGTAGGCGCGCGACCAGTCCGGATTCTTGACGAAGGAGAAGGAGTACAGCAGCGACGGGATGTCGCAGGCGACTCCCGGGTAGGTGTTGTCGCGCCAGGTACCACCGACCCGGTCGCTGCGTTCGACGATGACGACGTCGTCGACGCCGGCCTCGCGCAGTTTGATCGCCGCACCCAAGCCGCTGAAACCGGCACCGACGATGAGGGTGTCGTGCACGCGGGTGCGCGTGAGCGTCTGCGTGGCCATCTCAGGCCGCCGGCTCGTGGGTCAGTTCCTTGAACCAGGAGGGGATGGGCCGCAGCAGCGCCCTGGGGTAGTAGTCGGACGCCTTGACCAGTGGATTGGCTATCCAGTGGTAGGGATGTCGGGGGTTGACGACCGCCCGTCCGTGGAACTTGAGCAGCTGGTAGGTGGGCACGCGCCAGGTCTTCGAGCCCCGCTCGCCCAGGGTCTGGAACCGCTTCATGGCGTTGTAGAGCTTCTCGGGTTGCAGCCCCATTCCGACGATGTTGTTGCGCATGCGGTTGAGCAGCGGCACGTACATGATCATGCCGATGATGAGGGCGGGGGAAGCCACGTTGCCGGCGAACTGGACGAGCAGGTGGCGCAGATCGCTGTGGCCGATCATGTCGAGCACCGCGAAATCGACTGCGATGTGCCGGGACTCGTCGTTGTTGATCTTTTCGAACACCTGATGGCAGACCGGGTCGTGAACCTCCTCGAGGAGGAACTTGAGCAGCGCGCCGTCGAGGGCCACCTCGAGCATCGGGATCACGGTGCCGAGGATGGACAGCGACATGTCGTCGGCGTAGGTGTCGAGCCAGTCGATGGAGAGGCGGATGTTGACGTTGGGCTCGGGCATCTCGCCGTCGTCGAGCATGCCCCAGCGCTTCATCAGGGCCAGTTCGGCATTGGCGTGACGCTGCTCCTCGGCGTGGAAGTAGCGGTAGATCTCGGCGATCGTCGGGGTGGGCGCCTTCGTGGCCAGGGCGGCGAAACCGCGGGCGCCGATGTTTTCGATCCAGCACAGGTCGGCCATGAAGGCCTTGAGCTTGGGCCGCATCTCGTCGGTGATCGTCTCGGCACCCGGGGCGTCCCAGTCGATATCGGCCAGTGCCCACTGCCGGTCCTTGATTTTGGCGAGCATGGCGTCCATGTCCATGGTGCTGTTGGCCATCAGTCTCTCCTTCTAGGTGGTGACGCGGGTGACGAGGCCGGCGGCGCGGGTGTACACCGTCGGGGTGAATCGTTTGATGCCCCAGCCGATTCGGGCTTCGGGCTGCGGCATGCAATACAGGCCACCCCGGTCCATGGTGTCCAGGCACATGCGGGCCACGCGGTCGGCAGAGAAACCGGTCCACCGCATGAGGCGTTCGGCGAGCTGGGTGGACTGCGCGGAGATGGCGCCGGATTCGGCGCCGGCGCTGACGATGTTGGTCTTGACGAAGGTGGGGCACAGCGCGGTGACGGTGATGCCGGTGCCGGCGAGTTCGGCGGCGAGGGTCTCCGACAGGGACAGCGTCCCGGCCTTGCTGACGTTGTAGGCGGCCATGCCGGGCGCGGCACCGAAGGCGGCCGCGGAGGCGACGTTGATGATCCCGGCGGGCCGTGCGGCGGCCCGCAGGATCGGGGTGAAGACGTGGCAGCCGTGGATGGGTCCCCATAGGTTGATGCCGAGTACCCGCTGCCAGTCGGCGAGGTCGGTGTCGCCGATGCCGGCGCCGCCCGCGCCGACCCCGGCGTTGTTGATCACCAGTGTCGGTGCGCCGCCAAAGAATTCCCGGCTGTGCTCGGCGAGACGGTGGACGTCGTCGATGTCGGTGACGTCGCACCGCACGGCGGCGGCGCCGATGTCGTCGGCGGTGACCCGGGCGGCGGCGAGGTCGATGTCGCTGCACATCACGCGGCCACCGCGGCGGACCAGTTCGCGCGCGAAGGCGGCGCCGATGCCGCTGCCCGCGCCGGTGATCACGGCGTCCGCCGACCGGCTGCGACGGTGGCCGAGGACGGGGAGGGAAAGGGTCATCAGCCGACCTGTCCGACGCGGGAATCATTGTCGCGCAGAGCCTTGGCGATGAACGCGGTGATCTGCGCCATGGCGGGCGCGGCCTCCGGGGTGAGCCGCGGCAGTGCCTGGAAGACGTGCACCTGGTCGGGCCAGATCTGCAGGTGGGAACTGCCGCCGGCAGCGCGCAGGTCCTCGTCGAGGGCCAAGGCGTCGGCGGCGAGCATCTCAGCGCCGCCCGCCTGGATCAGGGTGTGGGGCAGCGGCCGCCCGCCGGCGACGTCAAGCCGCAGCCGGGGATGACCCGGTTCGATTCCGGCGCAGTACAACTGAATCAGCCGTGCCGCGTCGCGGCTGCGGATGGCCGGGTCGGCGCGGACGGCCTCCTGGGATCGGGCCAGGCTGAACGTCAGGTCGAGCAGGGGGGACAGCAGGACGACGCCGGCGGGATGGTCGACCTCGGGTTGCAGGAGCATGTCCACCGTCAGGTGCCCGCCCGCGGAATCCCCGGCGACCACCACGTTCTCGGGCGCGAAGCCGCCGCTGGTGGTGAGCCAGTCCCAGCCGCGGTGGACGTCCTCGGCGGCGGCGGGGAACCGGTGGCGGGGGGCGAGCCGATAGTCGACCGTGAAGACCGGCAGCCCGGTCGAGGCCGACAGCCAGGCGGCGAGCCGACGGTGCGTGCGGGGGGAGCACAGCGCATATCCGCTGCCGTGCACGTAGTAGACGGCCTGCGAGGCGCTGCGCCGGGAGACGCCGCGGCCCCATACCCACTCACCGACGACACGGCCGCCGCCGTGCGCGGTGTCGACCCCGATGGTGGTGGAGCCGGCGAGCGACGGGCCGAAGGTGTCCATGACCCGGGCAATGATCTGGCGGGCGGTCCACAGCCCCCAGGTCTGCTCGGGCGGGAGCACGCTGCCGATCTGGCGCAGGGTCAGGCTGGACAGGGTGGCGGCCCCGCGGGACCGCCACGATCCGCGGTCGGGGAGGCCACCGGCCGTCTCATCGATGAGCACCCTTCGGATGCAATCGCAAATGATGACATTTGTCAATGTCACTATTCTGCGATGTCACAGTAGATGCCTGCATCCACCGGCAGCCGCTGTCGGAGCGCCGAAGGCCTAGGAGACCGCCGAAAAGTAGGACGGCGCGATCAAAGTGGTTGTCAAACCACGGGTTTGGGGCCCAGAAGGGCCAGTGACACCGCGAGCGCGGGCTCGATGATGTCGGTGGCGGGCTCGCCGTCCTCCATGGTCTGTGCGGTCAGCTCACGCAGGCCACCGACCAGGATGACGGCTGCCGCATGCGAGATCGGCGGCAGGCCGGCGGCGCGGAACCCGTCGTTGCCGGACAGGTCGACGATCATGGTGGCGAGCCGGGCGAATCCGCGGCGCAGGGTGGGCCGGGCGTACTCGCCCAGCGCCGGCAGTTCCCGGATCCAGCTCAACGTGATCGCCCGCCGCTCGTCGATGTGGTGGACATAGGTGACGACGGCTTGGCGAATCTGCTCATGCCAGGGCGCCTGCGGGTCGACGGCAGCGCTGATCGTCTCGACGAGTTCGTCGTTGTTGGCGGTGAGCAGTTCGGCGAAGCAGTCTTCTTTGGTGGAGAACTGGCTGTAAAAGGTGCGCTTGGAGGTCCGGGCATGCCGGACGATGTCGGCAACGGTGGAGTCGCGGTAGCCGCGTTCCTCGATCGACGCTGCCAGCCCGTCGAGCAGCCGGCGCCGGAAGTCGTCGCTGCGACCGACGTCGGGCACTTGGGGAACGGCCGCGGTGGTCACCTGACCTCCTTTCGCGCACTGCTCTTGTCAGGTCTGGTACCGAAGGGTACCGTACCCCATAAGCCGGTGGTACAACGCGGTACCACGACAGTTTTGGGAGGGTCTCGCCAATGAGTCAAGCGCCTACCGTCCAACCGTCGGTCCGTGCCGATCCGAAACTGCCGCCGTCGCCTGCACTACCGAACGCGTTGGTCAGCCTGGCATTCATGGTGGCCCGCCGGCCCACGACCGACTGGCTGACCCGGCGCTACGGACGGTGCCTGACGGTGCGGGTACCGGTGTTCGGCAACACCGTCGTCGTGTCGGATCCCGCCCTGACCAAGCAGATCTTCACCACCAGCCCCGACATCCTCTACAACATCCAGCCCAACCTGAGCAGGCTACTGGGACCTGGATCGGTGTTCGCGCTCGACGGCGTCGAGCATCGGGTGCGGCGCAAGCTGCTGACCCCGCCGTTCCACGGCAAGAGCATCCGCGCCTACGAGCAGATCGTGGTTGAGGAGACGTTGCGGGAGATCGAATCCTGGCCGCAGGGAACCGAATTCGAAACCCTCGAACCGATGATGCACATCACCCTCAACATCATCCTGCGGGCGATTTTCGGCGCCGGCGGCTTCGAGCTGCAGCGCCTGCGCGAGCTCATCCCCAAGTGGGTGACACTCGGCTCGCGGCTGGCCGTGCTGCCGTCGCCGAAGCGGGCACTGCCCTGGACACCGTGGGGACGGCTCGTCGAATACCGCAGGCAGTACGAGAGCCTGGTCGATACGTTGATCAGCCGCGCGCAGAACGATCCTCACTTCGAGGACCGCACCGATGTTCTGTCGCTGTTCCTGCGCAGCACCTACGAAGACGGCTCGAGGATGACGCGCGGCGAGATCGGCGATGAGTTGCTGACCCTGCTTGCCGCCGGACACGAGACCACCGCCTCCACGCTCGCCTGGGCGTTCGAGCGGATCTCCCGGCACCCCGAGGTGCTGAGCCGGCTGGTGGCCGAGGCCGAAACCGACGACAACGCCTACCGGCAGGCCACCATCCTGGAGGTCCAGCGCAACCGGACGGTGATCGACTTCTCTGGCCGCCACGTCGCGGTGCCGACCTATGAACTCGGTGATTGGCGTGTGCCGCAAGGCTATTCGGTGATGGTCAGCCTCTGTCAGCTGCACGAGAACCCGGAGATGTTCCCCGCCCCCGAGCGCTTCGACCCGCAGCGGTTTCTCGACACCAAGCTCAACACGTTCGCCTGGGTCCCGTTCGGCGGCGGCACCCGGCGCTGCATCGGCGCGGCGTTCGCGAATATGGAGATGGACCTGGTTCTGCGGACAGTGTTGCGGCACTTCACGATTGCGACCACCAGTGCGCCCGGAGAGAAGTGGCACTCCCGCGGTGTGGCGTTCACCCCGAAGAAGGGTGGGCGGGTCGTGGTGCACCGGCGGTCGTGACGCCGGCGCGCTGAGTGTGCGGCCTCATACGCCGATCACGGCGTGTTGGGTACGAAACCGCACACTCGAGCGCGGGGGTTAGACCTCCGCCCGCTTGGGCAGCTTCCAGCCCGGGCGCGGGAAGTGGCAGGTGTAGCCGTTCGGGTAATGCAGCAGGTAGTCCTGATGCTCGGGCTCGGCATCCCAGAAGTCGCCGGCCGGCGTCACTTCGGTGACGACCTTACCCGGCCACAGCCCGGAGGCGTCGACGTCGGCGATGGTGTCCAGGGCGACCTGCTTCTGCTCGTCGTCGAGATAGAAGATCGCCGAGCGGTAGCTGGTCCCGACGTCGTTGCCCTGCCGGTTCTTCGTGCTCGGATCGTGGATCTGGAAGAAGAACTCCAGCAACGCGCGGTAGTCGGTCTGCGCGGGGTCGTACTCGATCTCGATCGCCTCGGCATGGCCGGGATGATTGCGGTAGGTGGGGTGATCGTTCTGGCCGCCGGTGTAGCCGACCCGGGTGGATACCACGCCGGGCTGCTTGCGGATCAGATCCTGCATGCCCCAGAAACACCCGCCGGCCAGGATCGCCCTCTTGGTGTCGGTCACGCGTCCTCCTTGGAAGTCTCGAACAACTTGGTGTACTCGCCGTAGCCCTGCGCCTCGAGGTCGTCGAGTCCGATGAACCTCAGCGAAGCGGAGTTGATGCAGTAGCGCAACCCTCCCTCGGCACGGGGACCGTCTTTGAAGACGTGCCCCAGATGGCTGTCGCCACCCGCCGAGCGGACCTCGGTGCGGACCATCAGATGACTGAAGTCCCGTTTGGTCACCACGTTGGACTTCTCGATCGGCTTGGTGAAGCTGGGCCACCCGGAGCCGCTGTCGAACTTGTCGACCGAGGCGAACAACGGCTCGCCCGAGACGACGTCGACGTAGATACCCGGCTCGTGGTTGTCCCAGTACTCGCCGGTGAAAGGCCGCTCGGTTCCGTTCTCCTGGGTTACCCGGTATTGCTCCGGGGACAGTGCGGAAACCGCGGCGGGATTGCGGTGATAGTCGTGCGACATATCTGGATCAACCCCACCTGTCGTTCAGATAGTTCCCGTGTCACAGTTCGGTCAGAACCGACGCGCGCTGCAGCCGGCGAGGCTCGGTGTCACAATTGGCCAGCCGGGCAACGATGCCGGGCTTAACCAGGAAAGTTCGACGTCATGCGTCTTCGCCAGATCTGCAGTCCGGTGCACATCAGAGGCGGGATCGCGTGTATCGGGTGAAGCTGCTCGCCTACACCGGCAGCGACTTCCATGGCATGCAACAGATCCGGTTGCTGCGTATCTTTCTGGGCCTCACCACGTTCCTCTACACCTACGGCGTGGTGTTCACCGTCTGGCCGCTGCGCACGGACCTGACCTATGCGAATCCGGCGGGCGGCATCCTGGCGATCGTTCTCGGTGTCGCAGCGCTGATCTGGCTGGTCGTGAAGCCGGACAAGCCAGGGCCCGCGACGCTGGCGGCCATGTTCGCGACGCCGCTGGTGATGGGCTTCCATATCGCTATCAGCGCCGAGTTCGCCTGCCTGATCGCGCCGATGTTCCTGGCGATGTACCTGCGGGCGTTCTATCCACCCCGACGTGCTCTGGTGCTTGTCGGCCTGGTCACGGCGGCCGTGGTGATCGCACTGGCCGTCGCCCCTTTGCGCCCGCTGTTCATCGACTACTTGATCGCCGTCGTCGCGATTCTCGGGGCGAGCGAGTCCTTCGGCCTCGTGATGCGAGCACTGGTCACCAGTGCATGCACCGACCCGCTGACAGGTCTCCTGAACCGAGCCGGTTGGGAGATCGCCACGCGAGATCTGCTGGCGCGCTGGCGATCACCGAAGTCGACGATCTCAGTGGTCGTCATGGACCTGGATGGCTTCAAACAGCTCAACGACACCAAGGGTCATCTGGCCGGCGACCAACACCTGACCAGTCACGCCCGCCGCTGGCGGGATCTGGTGCCGGCCGATGCAGTACTGGCCCGGCTCGGCGGCGACGAGTTCGCCGCGTGTATCCCCGACCGCGCATCGGGCCACACGCCGACCGTCGACCGGTTTGTCGCCGACGTCGCGCAGCACACCTCCGACACGAGCGTCGGGGTGGCGTCGCAGCCCGGTGACACCGCCGATATCGCCGCGCTCTATGCACACGCCGACGCCGGGCTGTACGCCGCCAAGAGCAGGAACCGACGCAAGACCGACCTCTGAGGCGCAATCGGGACCGATCCCGACATCCGTACTAGAACTTGTTCTAGTTTGGTGCGGTGGCGCGATTCTCCCGTGAAGAACTCATCGAAGCATTCGCTGTCTTCGAGAACACCGTCGCCGAGGCGGCCCGCACCCAGGATTGGGACGCCTGGGTGAGTCACTACACCCCCGACGTCGACTACATCGAGCACGCGATGGGCACGATGAAGGGCCGCGACGAAGTGCGGGCCTGGATCACCAAAACCATGAGCACCTTCCCCGGCAGCTACATGACCGAATTCCCCTCGCTGTGGACGGTGTACGACGAAGACACCGGCCGGGTCATCTGCGAGCTGGACAACCCGATGCGCGATCCGGGAGACGGCACGATCATCAGCGCCACCAACATCTCGATCGTCACCTATGCCGGCGACGGATTGTGGTCGCGCCAGGAGGACATCTACAACCCGCTGAAGTTCCTCCAGGCGAGCATGAGGTGGTGCAAGAAAGCCGAGAAGCTGGGCACCCTGGACGAGGAAGCGGCCGCGTGGATGCGTGCCAACGGGGGCATGAAGTGAGCCCCAAACTCGTGATCGGGGCCAACGGGTTTCTCGGTTCGCACGTCACCCGCCAGCTGGTCGCCGACGGGCATCAGGTTCGGGTCATGGTGCGCCCGAACGCCTCGACCATCTCCATCGACGACCTCGACGTGCAGCGCTTCATCGGCGACATCTGGGACAACGATGTGCTGCGCGAGGCGATGACCGGCGTCGACGACGTCTACTACTGCGTCGTCGACACCCGCGGCTGGCTGAGCGATCCCGCCCCGCTGTTCCACACCAACGTCGAGGGCACCCGCAACGTCCTCGATGTGGCCAGAACCGCTGGCCTGCACCGCTTCATCTTCACCAGCAGCTATGTCACCGTCGGGCGCCGCCGCGGCCGGACGGTCAGCGAAGCCGACATCATCAACGACCGCGGGCTCACCCCGTATGTCCGCTCCCGGGTACAGGCCGAGGAACTGGTGCTGCGCTACGCCCGCGAGCACGGCCTGCCCGCAATCGCGATGTGCGTGTCGACCACCTACGGCAGCGGCGACTGGGGCCGGACCCCGCACGGCGCCATCATCGCGGGAGCGGCGTTCGGCAAGCTGCCGTTCGTCATGGGCGGTATCGAATTGGAAGCCGTCGGGGTCGACGACGCCGCACGGGCGATGATCCTGGCCGGCGAGCGCGGCCGGGTCGGCGAGCGCTACCTGATCTCGGAAAAAATGATCAGCAACGCCGAAGTGGCCCGTATCGCCGCCCTGGAGGCCAACATGCCACCACCGGCGAAGACGATCCCGCTGCCGGTCGCGTACGCGCTGGCCGCGCTGGGCACCGCCAAGGCCCGGTTGCAGAAGACCGACGAGAAGTTGTCGCTGGGCTCGCTGCGGCTGATGCGCGCCGAGGGACCGCTGGATTGCACGAAGGCCGTTCAAGAACTGGGCTGGCAGCCGCGCCCGGTGGAAGAGTCCATCCGCGAGGCCGCACGTTTCTGGGTGGGACTACGGGAGGCCAAGCGGCAAGCGAAGGCCGGCCGACCGGATTGAACGGTCGCTGAACCGGTTTGACGGTCAATACGTGTCCCGCGTATGACGCCACGTATCTTCGCCCTGTCCGCCGCTGTCGTGATCGCTGCCGTCTTGCTGGTGGCGGCGTGCTCGGCGGGAACCAAAGCCGCACCGTCGTCCCCGCCTGCGACCGGTTCGACGATCAGCATCACCGACATGAAGTTCACCTCGCCGGCGGCGGTGACGCCCGGAGCCAAGGTCACCGTCACCAATTCCGACGGGGTCGAGCACACCGTCACCGCCGATTCAGGCAACGCGTTCAACGTCGAGGTCGACGAGAAGGGCACGGCCACCTTCACCGCGCCGAGTCAGCCGGGAACCTATGCCTACCACTGCAACTACCACCCGACGATGCACGGACAACTCATTGTTCAGTGAATCGGTCTAGCCTCATCTGGTGCCGAAAATCGACGTCGATCTGCATGGCCCGCCGCAGACGATGCTGGCAACGCTGTATGCCAAAGCCCTTGACGCGCAGCGGGAAAGGCCGATCCTCGGGGATGCCTGGGCCAGGGACGCCGTCGCTCGCCTCGACTACGACTGGGCCAAGACGACCATCACCGACCGGAAGTCACCGTCGGTCACCACCCGTTCGCTGCACTTCGACAACTGGGCCCGTCAGTTCCTGGCTCGCCACGATCGCGCCGTCGTCGTGCATCTCGGCGCCGGTCTGGACAGCCGGGTGTACCGGCTCCACCCGGGTCCGGGGATCGAGTGGTACGACGTCGACCATCCCTCGATCATGGCGTTGCGCGAACAGCTCTACCCACCGCGGCAGCACTACCACCGCGTCGCTGCCTCCGTCACCGAACCCGGTTGGCTCGACCGGATTCCGGCTGACCGTCCGGTGCTCGCCCTGGGCGAGGGGCTGACGATGTACCTGACCGAGGCCGACGGCACCGCTCTGCTGCGCCGTATCGTCGGCCATTTCCCATCTGGCGAGCTGCAATTCGATGCTTTCAGCCGGTTCGGAATCCGCAGTCAGTGGATCAACAGCGTGGTCCGGCGCTCGGGCTCGACACTGCATTGGGGTATCGACGGTCCCGGCGACATCATCGCGGCGGCGCCCGGGGTTCGCCTGCTGGCCTGGCTGTCGCCGTTCGAGGCGGACAGCTTCCGCGAGGTGCCGCGCGAGTACCGGATCATGGCCACGGTCATGGGTGCGGTGCCTGCGCTGAAAATGATGGCGCAGTACCACCGGTACGCGTTCTAGATTCTTGGCATGGCCACGATCAGCGGCGCTGTGTCGCACTGGTACACCGAGCTCCCCCAGCCGCGTCCCGCGCTGCCCGGTGACCGCGACGCCGACGTCTGCATCGTCGGCGCGGGCTACACCGGCTTGTGGACCGCTTACTACCTGAAGCAGGCCGACCCGTCGCTGCGGATCGTGATGCTGGAGGCACGGTTCGCCGGGTTCGGTGCGTCCGGACGCAACGGCGGCTGGCTGTCCGGGCTGGCTCCCGGCCACCGCGGGTTGCTGGCCAGGAAGTACGGCCGCGCGCCCGTGGTCGCCTGGCAGCAGACCCTCAACGCCGCCGTCGACGAGGTGATCGCGGTGGCCTCGCGCGAGGATATCGATGCCGACATCGTCAAGGGTGGCAACCTCGAGGTCGCCCGCAACGCGGCACAGGCCCGTCGACTGCGCGCCGAGACCGACGAAGACCGGGAGTGGGGCACCGACGGCATCGAGACGCTGACGGCCGCCGAGGTCGCTGACCGGATCCGGGTGGACGGCGCGATACTCGGTTCGTTCAACCCGCATTGCGCGCGGATCCAGCCGGCGAAGCTGGCCCGCGGCCTGGCCGATGTCGTGGAACGCCTTGGCGTCACCATCTACGAACAGACCCCCGTGACGACCATCAGTCCCGGCCGGGCCCAGACCCGGCGCGGTGTGGTGCGCGCGCCGATCGTTCTGCGCGCCACCGAGGGCTTCACCGCACGGATGCGCGGGCTGCGGCGACGTTGGCTGCCGATGAACAGTGCGATGATCGCCACCGCGCCGATGTCCGACGACATCTGGGCTCAGATCGGCTGGGCCGGCCGGGAAACACTGGGCGATCTGGCGCACGGGTTCTTCTACGCTCAGCGCACCGCCGACAATCGCGTCGCGATCGGCGGTCGGGCGGTCCCGTACCGTTACGCCTCCCGCATCGACCACGACGGTTCGGTCGGAGCCGACACCATCGCCTACCTGACCCGGGTGCTGAACGCCGCGCTGCCGCAGACCCGCGGGGTGCCGATCGCCCACGGCTGGTGCGGAGTGCTGGGCGTTCCCCGCGACTGGTCGGCCGGTGTCAGCCTGGATCCCGTCACCGGGCTCGGCGAGGCGGGCGGCTACGTCGGACACGGTGTGACAGCGACGAACCTGGCCGGCCGTACGCTGACCGACCTGGTGCTCAAGCGGTCGACCCCGTTGACCGACCTGCCGTGGGTCGGCCACCGCTCGGCCACCTGGGAGCCCGAGCCACTGCGCTGGCTGGGTGTTCGTGGCATGTACACGGCCTACAAGCTGGCCGACCGGCACGAGGCCGGCGGACGGTCTTCGACGTCGCCGATCGCTGTGATTGCGGATGCGATCGCTCGGCGGCCGTAGCGAGGGAATCAACCGACTCGGTCAGGTGTCAGGCGTGCTTAGGCAGGCCTGCCGCTGCTGCCCAGTGGGCTGGCGATCGAAATCTGTGCTCGACATCTAGGCAACCACAGTCCGAGCGCGTGGACTGTGGTTGATCGAAATTGATTCGCGCGCCGCCGTCCGGATCGATGCGAATCCCATGCTGAAGAAAGCGTGTCCGTTGCGCGGCGTGTACCTGCGCCTGCTCTGGGACGCACTGAATTGATCCTGGGGTAGACACTGCCGAGATCGCATGTCAAGGTGTATTGACATCTATCTGTTTAGTACGCAACACACAGGGGAAATAGAGTGCACCGCTCAGCTATGAGAAATTGTCAGCGGTTTTTTGAAACTTACGGAGAACCCCTCGCAACTAATGGTGACGTGACTGTTATAGACATCGGATCACAAGATGTCAACGGGTCACTCCGTGAAGTGACGCCTGCAAATTTCAAATATATTGGTGTTGACATGGTCGCGGGTAAGGGGGTCGATATTGTTCTTGACGATCCATACACGCTGTCGTTGGAATCCGAGAGCGCCGATGCAATAATCTGCAGTTCATGCTTCGAACACTCTGAGATGTTCTGGTTGCTTTTCCTCGAGATAATGAGGGTCCTCAAGCCCACCGGGCTCTTTTATTTGAACGCGCCGTCAAACGGTGCTTTCCATAGGTATCCCGTTGACTGCTGGCGGTTCTACCCTGATAGCGGTAATGCGCTAGTAGCCTGGGGTCGCCGGAACGGCATCAACCCGGTCCTGCTTGAATCGTATATAAGTGGACGGGATAGGGACGGCTTCAACGACTTCGTCGCAGTCTTCCTAAAAGATGAGGGACATGCTGATCTCTATCCAAGCAGAGTGACCTCGACATTCGCCGATTTTGACAACGGCATTTCACACGGTAGCCCATACATATCTAATTTCGGGGAACATCCCAAGAATACTATGGGGCGGCTTATTAGTTTGGCCAACGCCGAGCTGGCGCGAAGAGGTTTGAGGGTCGGTCGGCGGGGGTCGGCCAATGATATTCGGGTATAGCACCTCCCGGAAACGAGCAAATTTACAGTTTGACATCCATCTCAAGCTTCGCGAAACCAATCAAGTTCCACGGTACGGCAATTCGCACGTCACGCCCTCTGCGCAGCAACTCACGACCGACAACAGCCGACGGCGAGATATCGTCACGGCCAACATACTTGCTAGTGCAAATTTCATCGCGGATTGCTCGTCTCTCTGACTGAATCGCCGAGGACGGTACGCAACAACCGGATCGGCTGTAAAATGTTTCGTCAAGGGGAGCAGTCGAGACGATCTGGGGGATCGAGTCGATGGTCAAGAAAAAGTGCTTGGTGACGATTCCTGCGTACGGACGCAACGAGCTCACGCACGCAGTACTGGGCGACGTCATGGCCGAGTCCGATCTCGTGGATCTGTTGATCATCGATAACGGCGGCCACTACGAGGCGGTAGCTGGCGAGTGGGTGAAGCGTCCGGGCCGAAACCTCGGTTGGGCCGGCGCGTCGAACCTGGGATTTCGTACCGCGTTCCATCGCAACTACGAATATGCGCTCACGTTGAACAACGACACGCGCCTGTCGCCGGGCTTCTTCGCTGGTTTGCTCGACACCAGGTTGCCCAAAGACCTAGGACTTGTCGCACCCGTATATAACGACTGGTGGGCGACTCAAGCCTCGACCTACGCAGGCGCGGTCAGCGACTACGAACCACTGGACTACTACCGACGGGTTCCGATGGTCGACGGCACGGCCATGATGATATCGGCGAATGCCTGGGAGACCGTCGGCGGTCTCGACGAGCGCACGTTTGGCCGCTTCGCCTGGGGGTCGGACATCGACTTGTCGATGCGTGTCGCCGCCGCGGGTTTCGGGATCTATGCGACGGAGCGCTCATTTCTCCACCATGAAGGCATGGTCAGCGCAGCCGAGTCAGTTGGCAGGAGGCGTTACTTTTTCAGGGCCCATCGCGACTGTGAGAGGGCTTTACGTCGTCTCTACGGCCGAGCGGCGATGCGCGCACTCAGGAAGTCGCTGCCGGAGCGGACACCGCTCGCGACTCCCGAACCATCAGTCAAGCCCGGCTTTTCGCCGACCCATTCGGATAGTCCGGGTTTGCGCGCCCGATAGGGCTCGGCACCGCTTCGACCGCCCGGCGGCCGTCGCGGGGGAATCATGGGTGCCGGACGGCGTTGCACCGACTACCCCATGAGGAGGACACCGATGAGTACACGTGAGATCAGAGAGCCCACCGCCGCCCACCCGATCACGATCACGCCGACTGGTGGCCGGGTGCAGGTGCGGGTCAACGGCGAACTTGTCGCCGACACCCAATCTGCCCTCGGCCTTGCCGAATCCACCTACCCGATAGTCCAGTACATCCCGCTCGGCGACGTCGATCCAGCTGTGCTGACCTGCACCGACACCCGGACGTACTGCCCATACAAGGGGGAGGCGAGCTACTACAGCGTCACCGCCGGAGGTGCCACGGTCGAGGACGCGATCTGGACTTACGAGCAGCCGTATCCGGCGGTCGCCGCGATCGCCGGGCATGTGGCGTTCTATCCGAACAAAGCCGACATCAGCGTCGTGCCAGACTGATCGGGTGGCCCCGGAAGCGGCGCGGGAACGCACCCTGACCTTCCCCGGTCCTGCCAGCCCGGGGCTGACACTGGCGCCGCAGCGTCGTGGGCCCGGTGACCCGTGCTACCAACTCGATGCCGACCGCGCGATCTGGCGCACGAGTTTGCAACGCACCGGGCCCGTGACCGCCCGGATCTTCTCCGCCGCCCCCGACGCGGTCAGGTGTCAGGCGTGGGGTGACGGCGCCGAAGAGTTCGTCGAGGCGCTGCCCGCGTTGCTGGGCGTTGATGACGAGCCCGGCAGCTACCGTCCGCAGCACCCGGTCATCGAGGCGGCCGCCACACGCGTCCCGCACCTGCGCCTGGGCCGCACCGCGCGGGTGCTCGAGGCATTGATTCCCGCAGTGATCGAACAGCGGGTTCCCGGCGCCGATGCATTTCGCGCGTGGCGGCTGTTGGTCACCAAGTTCGGCACGCCGGCGCCCGGCCCGGCTCCCGCGCGGATGCGGGTGCCGCCGCCGGCCGACGTCTGGCGGCGCATCCCGTCGTGGGAGTTCCACCGCGCCAACGTCGACCCAGGTCGCGCCCGCACGATCGTCGGGTGTGCGCAGCGCGCGGATGCACTCGAACGGCTGTCCGGCCGGCCCGCGGCCGCGGCGCGGGACGCGCTCACCACACTTCCCGGCGTGGGGGTTTGGACCGCCGCCGAAACCGCCCAGCGGGCGTTCGGCGACACCGATGCGTTGTCGATCGGGGACTACCACATCTCCAAGATGATCGGCTGGACCCTGATCGGCCGTCCCATCGACGACGCCGGCATGGTCGAGCTGCTGGAGCCGGAGCGCCCGTATCGCTACCGCGCGGTGCGGCTGTTGGAGGCCAGCCGGCTGGCGTACAAACCGCGCTTCGGCGCCCGACTGCCGGTGCAGCAGATCAGCAATTTGTGACGCCGCTCTTACATGCGGTTACCACCGGGGCACCCCGGGTATGTGGCGAACGAAACCGAGAAGCGGAAAGGAAGCGCGCCATGAGTTCCAAGGGATCCACGTTCACTATCCCCGGATTGACCGAAGCCAAGGCTCGCAAGGTGACCGATCTCCTGCAGAAGCAGTTGAGCACCTACAACGACCTGCACTTGACCCTGAAGCATGTGCACTGGAATGTTGTGGGGCCCAACTTCATCGGCGTGCACGAGATGATCGACCCGCAGGTCGAGCTCGTTCGCGGGTACGCCGACGAGGTCGCCGAGCGGATCGCCACTCTCGGTGCGTCGCCGCAGGGCACCCCGGGTGCGATCCTCAAGGACCGTACCTGGGATGACTACTCCGTCGGCCGCGACACCGTCCAGGCCCACCTCGCCGCAGTCGATTTGGTGTACGACGGCGTCATCGAAGATCTGCGCAACACCATCGAAGCCACCGAGGAACTGGACCCAGTGACCCAGGACATCCTCATCGGCCACGCCGCCGAGCTGGAGAAGTTCCAGTGGTTCGTGCGTGCCCACCTCGAAAATGCCGGCGGCACTTTGTCACACGAGGGCAAGTCGACGGAAAAGGGTGCCGCCAAGGCGGCCAAGGAGAAGAGCTAAGCCTTCGACTCCAGCGCATCGTCGCGGACCGGACGGTCCGCCAGCTCTTCGGCGCCGCCGAACAGCCGTGGGTAGAGAGCACCCGCCACGGCCGCGCCGGCAAGCGGCGCCAGCCAGAACACCCACAGCTGGACAGGTGCGCCGTCGCCGTTGAAGAATGCGACACCCATCGAACGGGCCGGGTTCACCGACGTATTCGAGATCGGGATCGAGATCAGGTGGATCAGCGTCAGCATCAAACCGATTGCCAAGCCCGCGAAGCCCTTTGGTGCGCGGTCGTCGGTGGCGCCCAAGATCACCAGCAAGAACAGGAAGGTCAGAAGCGCCTCGGCGATGACCACCGCCGCCAGTGAGTAATGGAACGGTGAATGCTCACCGAAACCGTTGGCGGCCATGTGACCGGTCGGGGTGAACCCGTCTCTGCCTTTGGCTATCCAGTAGATCGCCGCACCGGCAGCCAGCCCGCCGACGACCTGCACCACCCAGTACGCCGGTAGTGCCTTCCATTCGACGCGCCGCGCGATGGCCGCACCGAAGGTGACCGCCGGGTTGAAGTGGCCACCCGAGATCGTGCCGAACGCATAGACGCCGGCGAGCACCGTGAGGCCGAAAGCCAATGCAACGCCGAGGAATCCGATACCGACGGAACTGTCCTCAGCAGGGTTGGCAGCGAATACCGCCGCGCCGCAACCGCCAAACACCAGCAGGAATGTGCCGATGAACTCTGCGGCCAGTCGGTGCGCCATCGTTGGAGCTCTCACTGGGTAACCCTTCTCGTCGGTCGGGTCGATCTCCGCTGATGATCGCAGCACGGTACCCACGAAAGCACCGAACTTTGCTGAATCGTGTTGAGACGGTGACCTGGAGGCGGGTGCTACTTCCCGGGTTCGTCCGCATCGTCGTCGACCGCCAGGATTTCCGGGGCCGAGACGGTAACCCGTTCAGCGGCAGCCGTTTCCCGGTTGAGCCGCTGGGCCTGATAGATCGACACCGGCGTGCGGATGATGATCAGGTATGCGAGGCCGACCGCGACCATCGCACCGGGTATCACCGCGAACGACCCGGTCATCTCGGCGACCATGAGCATCACCGCCAACGGGGCGTGTGCGACGCTGCCGAAGCAGGCCATCATCCCGGCGATCACGAAAACGGCCGGGCCATCGGGCAATGCCGGTGCGCCGACCAGATCAGCCAGCCGCCATAGTGCGGCGCCGGTGAATCCGCCGATCACGATGCCGGGCCCGAAAATGCCGCCGGATCCACCACTTCCGATCGACAGCGAGGTCGCGACGATCTTCGCGACCGGCAGCACGAGGATGATCCACAACGGGATCGTCAGCAGCCCGTCACGCGTGGTTGCGAGCTGCACCCAGCCATAACCGCTGGCGAGGATCTGGGGGATCACCAGCGCCAGCAGACCGACCAGGAGGCCGCCGATTGCGGGTTTGATGATCGTGTTGCCCGGCAGTCTATGGGTCAGCGCAACCGCTCCGTAGAAGACCCGCGCGTAGAGGTATCCGACTGCGGCCGAGACGATTCCGATCAGTGCGAACCAGCCCAGCTCGGCTGGGTCGAATTGGTAGTCGCGGGCGACGAAGCCGAACATCGGCTCGAAGCCGAGGATGGAGCCGTAGATCGCGTAGGCGGTGCCCGAGGTGACGAAACCGGGGATCAAGGCCTTGTAGTCGAAGTCTTCGCGGTAGACGATCGAGGCGGCCAGCACCGCGCCACCGAGCGGCGCGCCGAAGATCGCGCCGATGCCCGATCCGATCCCGAGCGAGACGGCGACGCGGCCGTCGTCATCGGACAGGTCGAACATCCGGGTGAGCAGCGATCCGAACCCCGCCGAGATCTGGGCCGTCGGTCCCTCGCGTCCGGCCGAGCCGCCGGAGCCGATGGTCAGCGCACTCGACACCAGCTTCACCAGCACCGCGCGAATACGAATCGACCGGGGATCGGTGTGCACGGCCTCGATCGCGCTGTCGGTGCCGTGACCCTCGGCTTCCGGGGCCAGCTTGGCAACCAGGATCGCCGAGACGAGGGCGCCGCCGAACACGATGAGGGGAATGGCCCAGGGGCGGATGAACCCCGGAGACCCGGTGCCGCCACCGTCGGCGAACGCCTCGGGCGGGTGATAGCCGCCGAGGTACCCGAGCAGCACTCGACCCGTGTAGTCCAGAGCCAGATAGAAGACGACCGCGCCGAGGCCGGCGATGATGCCGATGGCCACGCCGAGGATCAGCCACTTACGCAGATAACCGGAGTCGCGTAGGAACTCACCCAGCCGTCCGCCCGCCTTGCTGCCACCTGGCGCCTCGGCCATGCCCGGGATGCTAGCAGCGCCGACGGGTCGGCCGACACCCCCCAGCCGTGCCACGAATCCCCGCCCGTGAGGACCAATGGCCTCTTCTTTGTGACGTCCGGAACACATCATTGCGGATACCCCACTGGGTATCTATCGTAGTGAGTGGGTATACCCCATGGGGTATTAAGCACAGGAGGAGCCATGGCTGCGTTGGCGATCGCGCTGGCCGTCATCGTCGGTATCGCCCTGGGCCTGCTCGGGGGCGGCGGATCGATCCTCACGGTCCCGTTGCTGGCCTATGTGGCCGGGCTCGACCCGAAGCATGCCATCGCCACCTCACTGCTCGTGGTGGGCGTGACCAGCGCCGTCGGCGCCGTCTCCCACGCCCGGGCGGGACGGGTGCAATGGCGGACCGCCGCGCTATTCGGCGGCACGTCCATGGTCGGGGCCTACACCGGCGGTCAGATGACCCGGTTCATTCCGGGCCAGCTGCTCCTCGTCGTCTTCGCGGTCATCATGGTGGCCACCGCGATCGCGATGTTGCGGGGACGCAGGTCGGCCTCCGCCGAGTGCGCGTCACGTGGAGTCGCGATACTGACCAAGACGGCCGCTGTCGGGCTGGTGCTGGGCCTGGTGACGGGCACTGTCGGCGCCGGTGGCGGATTCCTGGTGGTGCCTGCCCTGGTGTTGATGGCCGGATTGCCGATGTCGGCAGCGGTGGGCACCTCGCTCGCGGTCATCGCGATGAACTCGTTCGCGGGGCTGGCCGGCTACCTGTCGGTGGTCGACATCGACTGGGTCTTCGCCGGCTTGGTCACGGGTGCGGCCGTCGTCGGTGCGCTGATCGGGTCGCGGTTCGCTGCGAAGGTCGACCCGGAAGTCCTCCGCAAGGCGTTCGGGTGGTTCGTCCTGATCATGGCGTCGGTGGTGCTCGGCGAGGAGGTGCATCCCGTGGCCGGATACCTGGGCGCCGCTCTGACCGCTCTGGCCGCGCTCATGACATTCGCATGCAGCCACGTTCCGGCATGTCCGTTACGCGGGCTGAGGAGTCGGCCGCCGGTGGCGGCGGGCGCCGTCTGAGCTCAACGAGAAAGGAAACCGACAATGAAATTCACCCAGTACTACTTGGACTGCCTGTCACATGCGTCGTACCTGATCGGCGACGAGACCACGGGTCGCGCGGTTGTCGTCGACCCACAGCGCGACGTCTCCGAATACCTGGCGGACGCAGCATCATTGGGCATGACGATCGAATTGGTCATCGAAACCCACTTCCACGCCGACTTCCTCTCCGGGCACCTGGAGTTGGCACACGCCACCGGCGCCAGAATCGTGTACTCGTCAGTGGCCCAGCCGGAATTCGATTTCATGGCGGTCGACGACGGCGAGCGGTTCTCGCTCGGTGACGTCCAGCTGGAATTTCGGCACACCCCGGGTCACACCCCGGAATCGATGAGCATCGTCATCTACGAACACGCCGCAGACACCGTGCCCTACGCCGTCCTCACCGGTGACACCCTGTTCATCGGCGATGTCGGTCGTCCCGACCTGCTCGCCTCGATCGGCTTCACCCGCGAGGAACTCGCCGACAAGCTGTACGACTCGCTGCACGACAAGTTGATGCCACTGCCCGATGCGACCCGCATCTATCCGGCGCACGGAGCGGGATCGGCTTGCGGCAAGAACCTTTCGACCGATCTCTGGTCGACCATGGGCGAGCAGCGGATGACCAACTACGCGTTGCGAGCCCCGGACAAGGCGACATTCATGGAGCTCGTCACCGCGGGCCAGCCGCCCGCACCCGGCTACTTCGTCTACGACGCAATCCTCAATCGCAAGGACCGCGAATTGCTGGACGAGACGAAGATGCCGCCTGCGATGACGTATGCGCAGGTGCGCGAGGCGATGGCACACGGCGCAATGTTGGTCGACGGCCGCACGCCGGAGGAGTTCGCCCAGGGTCACCTGCGCGGCTCCGTCAACATCGGCCTGGCGGGGCGGTACGCCGAATTCGCCGGGTCGGTGGTCAAGCCAGACGCCGAGATCGTCCTGATGACCGAGCCGGGTCTAGAGCTGGAAGGCAAGAACCGTTTGGCCCGAATCGGTTTCGATCGCGTACTCGGATACCTGGCCGAGCCGTATGAGGCGATGTTCACGCATCCGGACGATGTCGGCGTTGCGTCTCGTCTGACTGCCAACGCACTGGGCCAGCGGATGGCCGATGTTCCCGAGCTGCAACTGGTCGACGTGCGCAACCCGGGTGAAGTCGCGGCCGGAACGATTCCCGGTGCCGTCAACATTCCGGTCGGTCAGTTGCCCGACCGCGTCGCAGAGCTCGACCCACGCAAGCCGACCGTCGTGTACTGCGCGGGAGGCTACCGCTCGTCGGTGGCCGCCAGCCTGTTGCGTCAGCACGGCTTTGCCGACGTCAGCGATGTCCTTGGCGGTTACCGCGCCTGGGACGAAGCCGTCCAGAACGCCTGAACCGATACGGAGAGATCATGACCATCACAGCCAAGCACCAGATCCTGATCGTGGGCGGTGGGACCGCGGGCATCACGGTTGCCGCCCGATTGCTTCGCAAGGGTTACACCGACGTGGCCGTCATCGAGCCGTCGGATCGGCACTATTACCAGCCGCTGTGGACCCTCGTCGGCGGTGGGCAGGCCAAGGCGCCGGCCACCGCGCGGTCCGAGGCCTCGGTGATGCCGAGCATGGCGACCTGGATTCGCAACGCCGCCAGTGTATTCGATCCCGATGCCAATACGGTGACGTGTAGCGACGGTGCGACTTACGAATACGACGTGTTGGTGGTGTGCCCGGGCATCCAGTTGGATTGGAACCGCACGGACGGACTCGCCGAAGCGGTCGGCCACAACGGTGTCTCATCGAACTACCGGTTCGACTTGGCTCCGCGCACCTGGGACTTCATCCGCAACACCCGCTCGGGATCGGCGGTCTTCATGATGCCCGCCGGCCCGATCAAATGTGCTGGGGCACCGCAGAAGATCGCCTACCTCGCCAGCGACTACTGGCGCAAACAGGGTGTGCTGGACAAGATCGATGTGCATCTCGTGATTCCGACACCGCGTGCCTTCGGCATCCCGGCCATCGCCGACAATCTCGACAAGGTGATCGCCGACTACGGCATTACGCTCCATACGATGTCGGAGATCACTGCGGTGGACGGCGATTCGAAGAAGGTCACGGTCACCGCCCTCGGCGACGGGGGGACCGACGGCACCCTGGCTTACGATGTGCTGCACGCGGTACCACGACAGTCGGCGCCCGACTGGATCAAGGTCAGCCCACTGTCGACCGGGGACGACAACGGCTACGTGGACCTGGACAAGTTCACCATGCAGCACGTGCGCTACCCGAACGTCTTCGGCCTGGGCGACGCCGGGTCGACGCCGAATTCCAAGACCGGCGCGGCGATTCGCAAACAGGCCCCGGTGGTCGTCGACAACATCGACGCCTATCTGGCAGGCAGGCCACTGGCGGCCAGGTACGGCGGTTACTCGTCGTGCCCGATCGTCACCTCGTCGCACGACATGTTGCTCGCCGAGTTCGATTACGACTTGAAGCTGGATCCGTCGTTTCCGATCCTGGATCCCACCAAGCCGCACCGGCCGTACTGGTACATGAAGAAGTACGGGCTGCCGTGGCTGTACTGGAACCTGATGCTGAAGGGTCTCGTCTAGCGACGAGACCTCAGGCGTCGAGGTCTTGCTGGACCAGCTCGGCGATCGCCTTGCACGCGGCCTCGTCCTCGGAGGCGACGGTGACCTGCGCGCCGTTGCCCGCGCCCAGCGTCATGATCATCAGTGCGGAACCGGCGTCCACCGGCTCGCCGCCGTCCACTGCCAACGTCACCGGAACACCGGCGTTGACAACGGCTTCGGAGATGATCGCGGCGGGGCGGGCGTGCAGTCCGATCGCCGAACCGACGATGACGGTCTTGGTATGCATGGGACTCCTTCTAGTAGTGCCGAACTCGACGTTCTGCAGATCTTTACTCGACGTTTTGCGGTCAGACGTTGGTTTGGGCGGCGGGCACCTCGGAAGCCGGTGCGTCGGCCGTCTTGCGGATGAACTGCTTGGCGGCGACCACCGCGAACCCGCCGACCGCGGTCCCCGCGGCCAGGGCCACCAGGAACCACACCAGGTTGCCGATCGCGAAGAACACGAAGATGCCGCCGTGTGGCGCCTTGAGGGTGACGTCGAAGGCCATGATCAACGCACCGGTGACCGCACCGCCGGCCATCATCGACGGGATGACCCGCAGCGGGTCGGCGGCCGCGAACGGGATGGCTCCCTCGGAGATGAACGAGGCCCCCAACAGCCATGCGGCCCTGCCGTTCTCGCGCTCGGGCTCGCTGAACAACCCCGGCCGGATGGTGGTGGCCAGGGCCATCGCCAACGGCGGCACCATACCGGCGGCCATCACCGCGGCCATGATGCGCAGCGAGGCGGGGTCAGCGACATTGAGTCCGGCGGTGGCGAAGGCGTAAGCCGCCTTGTTGACCGGGCCGCCGAGGTCGAAGCACATCATCAATCCGAGGATCACTCCGAGCAGGATGACCGACGCACCGGTGAGCCCGTTGAGCCAGTTGGTCAGCCCCGAGGTGATGGCCGCGAGCGGCCGGCCCAGCAGGAGGAACATCAACAGGCCGACGACCAGCGACGCGAACAACGGAATGATCACCACCGGCATCAGGCCACGGGCCCATTGAGGGACGTTCACCTTGCTGATCCACAGTGCGGCGAAGCCCGCGATCAGGCCGCCGACGATACCGCCGATGAACCCGCCGCCGACAAACACCGCGACGGCGCCTGCGGTGAATCCCGGTGCGATACCGGGCCGGTCGGCGATCGCGAACGAGATGTAACCGGCCAGGGCCGGGACCAGGAAGCTGAATGCCAGGCCGCCGAGGGTGAACAGGACTGCGCCGAGATACTGGGTGAAGCCTCCGCTCGGCAGGTTGGTCAGCGAGTTGGTGGTCGCGATCAGGTTGCCCAAGGACTTCGTCGCGCCGTCCGGGGTGTTTGCGATGTCGTAGCCCGCGAACAAGAAGCCAAGGGCGATCAGCAGACCACCGGCAGCCACGAACGGGATCATGTAGCTGACGCCGGTCAGCAGGATCTGCCGAATGCGGGTACCCCAGCCGACGCCGCCGGCCGGTGCACCGCCGTCGGCGGCCGCCGCGACGCCCTCGACGCGCGCGGACCTCGGATTGTCGGCGGCGGCAACGGCTTCGGCGATCATGGTGTCCGGTTCGTTGATGGCCCGCTTGACGCCGGAGGCGATCACGGGCTTGCCGGCGAACCGCTGCCGGTCCTTGACGCCGACGTCGGTGGCGAAGATGACGGCGTCGGCGCCGGTGATCGTCTCGGCGCTCACGGGAGTGCTGCCCGAGGAGCCCTGGGTCTCCACCGTCAGGTTCACCCCGGCGCGCTCGGCGGCCAGTTTCAGCGCGTCGGCGGCCATGTAGGTGTGGGCGATGCCGGTGGGGCATGCGGTGATCGCAACGATCGACTTCGCCTGCGCAGGAGCCGGTTCAGCAGCCGCCGCGGCCGCGGGCTTGGCGCCCTCGGGGTTGACCACGCCGTCGACCAGGGCAACCACGTCATCGGCAGAGGCGGCCTCACGCAGCGACTGCACGAAGTCCGGGCGCACCAGCGCACGCGCCAGGCCGGACAGCAGCTTCATATGCTCGGCACCGGCACCGTCCGGGGCGGCGATCAGGAACACCAGATCCGCCGGACCGTCGGGCGCACCGAAGTCGACCTTCGGTGAGAGCCGGGCGAATCCGATGGACGGTGCGGACACCGCGGCCGAACGGCAGTGCGGGATCGCAATACCGCCGGGAAGCCCAGTGGCCGATTGGGCTTCGCGCGCCATGGCCGCGGTTTGTAGCCCCGCAGCGTCGCTGACCCGACCGCTGTCGGCCAGCCGGGACGCGAGGCGACCGATCACCGACTCCTTGTCGTTGCCGGCATCGACGTCGAGCAGTACCAGATCGGTGCTGATGATCGTGGAGTTCGTCATGGTGGCCTTCCGGGTGTCTAGGGGCGCGCGGGGTGGGGCGATATCGAGGTGACCGCCACGTCGTCGAGGTCGATCTGGGCCGGCGAGGGAAGCGCCGAACCGGGCAGTGCGGCAGCGGCGCTGCCGTAGGCGACGGCCATCTGCAGTCGTTGTGGCGCCTCGGCGCCACCGACGTCGGCGCGTACGTAGCCCGCGAGGGAGGAGTCACCGGCACCGACGGTGCTCCTGGGCTTGATCGGGGGCGGGGTGGCCAGCCAGCTGCCGGTGTCGTTGACTAGCAGTGCGCCCGCGGCACCCAGCGTGGCAAGTACGGTCTTGGCGCCGCGGTCGATGAGATGTTGCGCGGCGGCCACAACCGGGTCCGGATCACCTTGAGTCAGAGCATCTTCCAGCGCCTGGGCATCGACACCGGCCAGACTGGCCAGCTCTTCGGCGTTCGGTTTGATCACGTCGGGCGCGGCGGTCGCGAAGCCGGCGGCCAGTGCCGCCAGGGGAGCGTCGGAGGTGTCCACGGCGACTTTGCAATCGTACGACTGCAACTGGGCGACCACGTGGGCGTACCAGTTGTCCGGAATGCCGGGCGGCAGCGATCCGGACATCACCACCCAGCGCGCTGTGCCGGCCCGATCCAGGATGGCCTGGGTGAGCGCCGCCAGTGTGACCTCATCGATCACCGCGCCGGGCTCGTTGATTTTCGTTGTGGTGCCGTCGTTTTCAGTGATCGCAAGGTTGGTGCGCACCGCCCCCTCGCTGGGTACTGCATAGAACGGCACACCGCAGGACTGCAGCGCGGTGACGATCGGATCGTGCGGGGCGGCGGGCAGCACCGCGACGGTGTCCAACCCGGCCAGGCTCAGAGCTCGCGCGACGTTCACTCCCTTACCGCCGGGTTCGGTCGTCACCGACTGCACGCGGTGCACGGCGCCGCGGACCAATGCGGTCGGCAATGTCACGGTTCGGTCGATGCTCGGGTTGGGCGTGACGGTGACGATCATGTATCCCCTCCTGCCAGAACGACTTCGACACCCTGGTCGGTCAGCGCGGCTTGGTCGGCGGCACTGATCTCGGGATCGGTGATCAGCGCGTCGACACTGTCGATCGGGGCGAAGCTGACGAACTCCTCACGTCCGACCTTCGACGAATCGGCCAGCACGACGACGTAGTTGGCGCAACGGACCATCGCGCGTTTGACGGCGGCCTCGTCACCATCCGGGGTGGACAGCCCGTGGCGCACGGTGATGCCATTCGTGCCGATGAACGCGATGTCGACGCGCAGCGTGTCCAGGGCGCGCAGTACCGGTTCGCCGACGGCGGCCTGGGTCAGGCCGCGGACCCGTCCACCCAGCAGCTGCAGGGTCACCGACGGCATTGCGGCCAGTCGCGCGGCGATCGGCACGGCGTTGGTGACCACCACGAGCTCGCGATCGGTCGGCAGCATGGCCGCGACCCGGGCGGTGGTGGTGCCGGCGTCGAACAGCACGGTGGCGCCGGACAACGGGACGAAGTCCGTCGCGGCCCGGGCGATCGCCTCTTTGTGGTCGGCGCGGGTGGTCTCCCGCTCGTCGACGCCGGGCTCGACCACGTGCAGTGCCCGAACCGGGACGGCCCCGCCGTGCACCCGTCGCACCACACCGGCCCGGTCCAGCGCCGCCAGATCCCGCCGCACAGTTTCCGTCGTCACGTCATAGGCCGCAGCGAGCTCGGCGACCGAGGCCCGCCCCTGAGACAGCACGCGGTTGGCAATCGCCTGCTGACGTTCTTCCGGGTACACGGTTCTCCGTTTGTGTGGGTTCTGGCTGCAATCACTGTTGATATGTGTTGTTTTACTCCCGAACGTGTTGACTTGTCAATGGATTGTTGTAACGTAGTTCACATGCCCGCCTCTTCCACACCTACCTCACTCGGTGCCGGACAGGTCCTCACCGGGGTTCCGGTTGTCCCCGGAGTCCGCTACGCGCCGGTCATCCGTCCCGGTCGCCTACCAGCGATCGAGGATCTCGACCCCGGGGGTCAGCTCGGCGAAGCGCAGCGCGATTCCGAGGCTTCCCGGTTCGCCGCAGCCGCGGCGGCCGTCGCGAACCGGTTGCGCGATCGCGCTGCCAGCGCGACCGGAGCTGCCTCCGAGGTGCTGGCGGCGACCGCAATGCTGGCGCAGGACCGCGCCTGGCTGGGGGCCGCGGAGAAACGCATCAAGGAAGGCACCCCGGCGGTGCGTGCCACCGCCGAGGCCGTGGCCCAGTTCGTCGACCTGTTCACCAAGATGGGCGGGTTGATGGCCGAACGCGTCACCGACCTGCGCGACATCCGCGACCGGGTGGTCGCCGAGCTGAGCGGCCTGGCCGAACCCGGGGTGCCGGTGCCGGACCAGCCCGCCATCCTCTGCGCCGAAGACCTCGCGCCCGCCGACACCGCGGGCCTGGACCCCACACTCGTTGTCGGACTTGCCACTACGCTGGGCGGGCCCACCAGCCACACCGCGATCATCGCCCGGCAGCTCGGCATCCCCTGCGTGGTCGCCGTGCACGGGCTCGACGAGCTGTCGGCGGGCACGAAGGTGTTGATCGACGGGACCCGCGGCACGGTCGTGGTCTCGCCCGATCCGGCCGAGGCCACCGCCGCCGTCGAGGCCGCCGAGGCGGCCGCCGCCGCGATGGCCGGCTGGGTCGGTCCCGGCGCCACCGCCGACGGCCACCTGGTGTCGATCCTGGCCAACGTTCAGGACGGTTCGGCCGCGCGCGCCGCACGCGAAACCCCGGCCGAGGGCGTCGGGCTGTTCCGCACCGAACTGTGCTTCCTCAACCGCGACACCGAGCCGACCGTCGAGGAGCAGGCCGCGATCTACGGCGAGGTGCTCGATGCGTTCTCCGGACGCAAGGTCGTGATCCGCACTCTGGACGCCGGATCCGACAAACCGCTGAAGTTCGTCGGCCATCCCGATGAGGCCAACCCGGCGCTGGGCGTGCGGGGCATCCGCATCGAGGCCATCCAACCCGAGATCCTGGATCGCCAGCTCGACGCGATCGCACTCGCCGCCGAGCAGACCGGTAGCGCGCCGTGGGTGATGGCGCCGATGATCGCCACCCCCGACGAGGCCAGGCGGTTCGCCGACCGGGCCCGCGAACGCGGCCTGGTCCCCGGCGTGATGATCGAGGTACCTGCCGCCGCGCTGCTGGCCGACCACATTCTCGACCACGTCGAGTTCCTGTCCATCGGCACCAATGACCTGGCGCAGTACACGATGGCCGCCGACCGGATGTCGGCCGAGCTGGCGACGCTGACCGACCCGTGGCAGCCGGGTGTGCTGGCGCTGGTCGCCCAGACCGCGCGCGCCGGAGCCGGCCGTGGCAAGCCGGTCGGGGTCTGCGGCGAGGCCGCCGCCGATCCGCTGCTGGCCTGCGTGCTGGCCGGACTCGGTATCACGTCGCTGTCCGCGGCTGCGGCGGCGGTGACGGGTGTCGGCGCCAAACTCGCCTCGGTCACCCTGCAGCAGTGCCGCGACGCTGCGGACGCGGTACTGACCACGGCGAGTGCGGCCAACGCCCGCGCCGCGGCGTTGGAGATCCTCGGCTGAGGAATTAATCGGACTGCGGTCCGGTTGTATCGGGCATGCCAGCAGTCACCGCAGACACGTTGTCCCTGCCGCGCGTCGGCGCGGCCGCACCGTCCGACACCGAACGGCCCGTGCGGGCCATCACCACCGGGCCGCGCGGATATGATGGCGAGGGTTTTCCGGTCGTGCGCGCATTCGCCGGAGTCAGTGCCGCCGACCTCGACCCGTTCATTCACATGGACCAGATGGGCGAAGTCGAGTACTCACCCGGCGAGCCCAAAGGCACCGACTGGCACCCGCACCGCGGCTTCGAGACCGTCACCTACATGATCGACGGCCGCTTCGCCCACCAGGATTCCCACGGCGGCGGTGGCTTGATCGCCGACGGCGCAACCCAGTGGATGACGGCGGGCGCCGGCATCCTGCACATCGAGACACCCCCGGCCGAGCTCGTGGACAGCGGCGGGGTGTTCCACGGAATTCAGCTGTGGGTCAACCTGCCGCGCGCGGACAAGTTCGCCGAGCCGCGTTACCAGTCGATCGAAGGCCAGGCCGTCCGCCTGCTGTCGTCCGCGGACGGCGGGGCGCTCGTCCGCGTCATCGCCGGCGAGGTCGGCGGCTGGGCCGGACCTGGGATGACGCACACTCCGATCACATTGGCCCACACCACTATCGAGGTCGGCGCGCAACTCAACCTGCCGTGGCCCCGGGACTACAACGCACTGGTTTATGTGCTCTCCGGGCGCGGCACGGTCGGTCCGGTCGGGCACCCCATCCACCAGGGGCAGCTCGCGGTGCTGGGGCCCGGCGACCGGATCACCGTCGCAGCGGCAGCGTCCCAGGATTCGAACCGGCCGGCTATGGAGGTTCTGTTGTTGGGCGGTAAGCCGATTCGCGAGCCGGTGTTTCACTACGGACCGTTCGTGATGAACTCCAAGTCGGAGGTCATCCAGGCGCTCGAGGACTTCAATGCCGGCCGATTCGGCACTGTCCCGCCGGGCGCACTGATGCCCCACCGAGCCGGCTAGGCGGTTCGCCATCGAGTCAGACCTCAGAGCGAGGATTCGCCCACAGCGTCGCTCTGACGTCTGAATCCCCTCTGGTGCGCAGATCAGCCGCGGGCCGGCTCGGCGGCCACCGCAGGCGGATAGGTCAACTCGAGTTCGCCGAGGTTGGCGGCGGTGGTCACCAGCGGCAACGCCGCCGACACGGCGAGTTCGTCGTCGCCGGCCTCGGCCCGCAGCGCGGGCACCAGGTCGTCGCTGATCGGAACCGTCAAAGTTGTTGTGCCGCCGGCAGAGCCGTCGAAGCGGGAACAGATCGCCGCGGCGTGCGCCTCGAGCACCGCCCGCGCCCGCGGGTAGACCGCGAGCGGCGGCGGCACGATGTCCGCGATCAGGTCGGCGGCCGCACGCAGCCGAACCGCGCGGCTGGATGACCGCACCACCGGCGCGCGAGAATCCGTCGGACCACCGTTCTCCGAAAGGTATTGGCGCACGGCGTCATCCAGCGTCCGTGACACGGTCAGCGCGTCGTGACTGAGCGCGTTCACCTGGTTCTCGGCCTGTTCGAAGGCGCCGCGGGTGACCCGGAGGACGGCCGCCCACAGATAGCGGGCACCCACTTCGCGGGCGGCGTCGATCGCGTGCTGCACGGCGGTCTTGACCCCGCGCGGCCACAGCAGCAGCGACACCACGACGCCCACCGACGCGCCGACGACGACATCCTCGATCCGGATCAGGCCGACGGCCCAGCCGCTCGGGACGATCAGGTTGAACACGATCAGCACCATCATCGTGAATGCGGCCTGGGTGGCGGTGAACGAACCGATCTCGGGCACGTACGCCGAACCGAACGCGACCACCGGCAACAGCACCCACAACACGATCGGGTCGACGCCGAGCAATTCGATGACGACGGCACCGATGAGAAAACCGATCACAGTGCCGATGACGGCCCGCACCACGGTCGTGCCGGTGGTCAGCGCGCTGCTGCGCAGCACCGATAGGGCGCCGAGCACCACCCAGAACCCGTGCTGCACCGGAAAGACGAACGTGACGAGCACGGCCAACGCCAGGCCGAGGCCGGTGCGCAGGCTGTTGCGGGCGGTGACCGAGCGGGTCGCCAGGTGCCCACTGGTCAGCGCGGTGACGGCCTCGGTCTCGGAGTACACCCGGTCGGCGATGCCGGTCTCCGGCAGCCGCCGGCCCAACACCCGCGCCCAGACCGGCCGCGCATCGGCGGCCGCGGCGCTGGAGATCAGCCGACCGGTCACGCCGGTCGCAGCGCCGACGGTGCGCCGGTTGAGCAAGGTGCGGCCCAGGGCGACGGCGGCCTCGTCATCGGTCTCCGCGAGGATGTCGACGATGTCCTGGCGGTAGGTGCCGATCGCGATGGTCCGCAGGTCGGTCAGCGCGGCGGTGAGCAGCGCGCGCTCGTCGGCCCGGGCACCCGGCCGGTTGATCAGCAGGACCTGGGCGCAGTCGCGCAGCACCCGCACCACCGGCTCGCCGATCGGCCCGAGCAGCTCGCCCGTGTCGCCGCCGACCCTGTCGCACAGCCATTGCAGGTCGTCGACGACCCGTACCAGCGCACGGCTGCCCGCGGTGAGGGCGACCGGGCGATAGGCCGCGCCGAGGAAGTTCGACCGCAGCGCGTCCATCGCCGCGGTGACACCGTCGGCCGACGCGGTGCCCTCGATCCGGTCGGCCAGCACCGCGCACACCGCAGCGGCATGCCTGCGCAGTTCACCGTGGTGTCGCGGCGGGAACAGGAACAGCGCGGCCGGGACGCAGATCGCCAGCGCGATCAACCAGCCCAGGAGCCGCTCACCGAGCGGACCCACCGGTGTGCACACCGGCAACACGAACGTCAGCAAGGTCGCGCGCTGACCAGCAGCGATGATCTCGCTGAGCACCCCGGAGAACGTGACCGCCACCCCGATGACGAACGTCAGCGCGACCGCCAGCCACGGGATCGGTGCGGCCAGCGTGCCGATGGTGATCAGCACCGCGCCATTGAAGCCCAGCCCGCCGTAGGCCAGCGCCCGGGCGTTCATGTTGCCGGGGAAGTCCACGACGATCAGCAGCGCGATCGACCCGAAGATCGTGAACAGCGGAGTCTGGGATCCGCCGCCGACGGCGAAGCTGACCGCCGCTGCGATCGGGATGACGATCGCGGCCCGCGCTGCCCGTCGCGCGCCGTCGTTCTCGGGGTCCCGTGTCCGGATCCGATCGGCCGCCCGCCGCCACAGGGCAGCCGGCGTCACTGGGGCACGCTGGCGAAACTGCCCGAATCCAGTGCGTCGAGCATGTAACGGGCGATCCAGTTGAACATGCCTGGTTCGCGGGGCAGGGTGGCCTGCTCGTAGCCGACGAAGACGTACACCGCCCAGGCGGCATACACATCGGCCTGGCGTTCGTCGTTGACGATTTCCAGGGCCGAGTCGTAGAGGATCTTGTAGCGCGCGCGGTCGACCTCGGTCTGCACGGCCAGCACGTGCGGGTCGACGGAACTCCACGACCGGATGGCGGCCTCGGCGCCGTGCGGCAGCGACAACCCGACCTCGATGATCGCCTCGATGCGGCGGCGGGGATCGGAAACCTCGCGGATCGCACCGATCAACCGCACGGTCCGGTCCTGCACCCAGTAGGACACCAGGTCCCGGGTGTACGCCGGCCAGCTGGCGAAATAGTGATAGAAGGACCCGGTCGTGACGCCCAGACGGTTACACACCTCGGCCAGTTTGAGCCCGCCGTAACCGACGTCTGCGAGTACTTCGAGACCAGTCTCGAAGTACGCCTCCCGGTTGGCAACGGTTGCCATGGGTCAAACGATAGTGCGCGGGGCCCGGCTAGATGGCGATGACGTGCGGGATCGTGACCAAGTTGCTAGACCGGGCGGTGTATGCGGGCCGTTCTTGGGGCAAGCTGGAAACACGCGATCGAATCGAGGAGTTGGCATGACCGTCCAGATCACAAGTGACCACGCCACCGAGGGCGGCGCCGCCGGCGTGCTGGCTGACGTGCGCCGCGTCTTCAACAGCGGCCGTACCCGCTCGCTGGCGTGGCGGTCCGATCAGCTGCGCGCCGTGGAGCGGCTGTGCGACGAACGTGAGCCCGAAATCGCCGAGGCGCTGGCTCGCGACCTGGGCCGCTCGTCGTTCGAGGCGTGGCTTGGCGACATCGGCTCGACCAAGGCGGAGGCCACGTTCGCGCGCAAGCATCTGAAGAAGTGGGTGAAGCCGCAGAAGTTCGGGCTTCCCCTCGCCCAGCAGCCCGGCAAGGCGTGGGTGCAGTTCGACCCGCTCGGCGTGATCCTGGTGATCGGGCCGTGGAACTATCCCTTCTATCTGTGCATGGCGCCGCTGGTGGCCGCGATCGCCGCCGGTGACGGCGTGGTGATCAAGCCCTCCGAGCTGGCGCCGGCCACCTCGGCGCTGATTGCACGGCTGGTTCCGGAGTACCTCGATTCCGAGGCGATCCGAGTGGTCGAGGGAGATGCGGCGGTCACCCAGGACTTACTGGCACAAGGCTTCGACCACGCGCTGTTCACCGGTGGCACCGAGATCGGTCGCAAGATCATGGCGGCCGCCGCGCCGACCCTGACGCCGGTGACCCTGGAGTTGGGCGGCAAGAGCCCGGTGGTCGTGCTCGCCGACGCCGACCTGGATGTGGCGGCGCGCCGGATCGCCTGGATCAAGATGCTGAACTCGGGTCAGACCTGCATCGCCCCCGACTATGTCCTGGCCGACCGCACGATCGCTGCCACATTGGCCGACAAGATCGTCGCGACGATCGCCCAGTTCCGCGCCGAGGAGAAGGACCCGTCGCTGCGCATCGTCAACGAGCGGCAGTTCGACCGGCTGGCCTCGCTGATCAGCGCGACCGGGGGCACCGTCGTGACCGGCGGCAAGACCGACCGCGCGGCGCTGCGGATCGAGCCCACCGTGATCGTCGATCCGCCCGCCGACGACCCGGTGATGTCGGACGAGATCTTCGGGCCGATCCTGCCGATCATCTCGGTGGATTCACCGGAGGCGGCCGTCGCGTTCGTCAACGCCCGGCCGAAGCCGCTGGCGCTGTACGTGTTCACAGCCTCGCGCTCGGCGGCGCGGGAGCTCGTCGACCGGATGCCGTCGGGAGGTGCCGTCATCAACCACGTGGCGGTGCATTGCCTGGTTCCGCAACTGCCGTTCGGCGGAGTGGGCGCCAGCGGTATGGGTGCGTACCACGGCAAGTGGGGCTTCGAGGCCCTGAGTCACCGGCGCGCCGTGCTCGCCAAACCTACGAAATTTGACCTCAAACTCATGTACCCCCCGTATACTGATCGTGCGATCAGGCTAATGCGCAGGGTCTTCTGATGCGCTAAAAACGGCGCTAGCAAAGTCGGTGAGAATACTCAGCAATCATCGGGCCGCGAACATCCGCACAGCCGTGCAGATTTAGCGAATATCCGTGTCAATTGCTCAGCCGAGAAATTTGTCGCAACTGTCACTCTCCGATAACCGAATCGGAAACCGCATGTCAAGCGCGGATCTGAAGCCGGATCGCCGTTCTGGCAACGGATTCCGAAGGTGGAGCAAAATATGAACACATTTCCAATTTTGTAGACCTGAGCAAATGTCGTTCGCCGTCAAAAATATGGGGAAAGTTGTGGCACAATTTGACTGTGCCGCATACAGCGAGTCGGGGCCCGGGTCGCCCCCCAGCAGCTAAGGCAGCGGAAACGCGCGAGCGCATCATGCGCGCTGCCCGTGAGGTGTTCAGCGAATTGGGGTATGACGCTGCCACCTTCCAGGCAATCGCCATCCGTGCCGACTTGACCCGACCTGCGATCAATCACTACTTCGCCAGCAAACGGCTGCTCTATCAAGAGGTCGTCGACCAGACGAACGCCTCGGTGATCGAGTCCGCCGTGCATCAGTCGCAGCGTGAGAGCACGTTGGCCGGGCGGATCCGCGTCTTCATCGAAGCGGCCGTCCATGCTCAGGGCCAGGACCGCTCGGTTGCGGCCTTCCTGGTTACCTCGGTGCTGGAGTCCGAGCGACATCCGGAACTCGCCGAGTCGAACCACGACTCGCGGGAGTTCACTCGCGGTTACGTGAAGGCAGCCATCAAGGATGCCGTCGAATCGGGCGAGGTCCGGCCGGACGTCGACATCGAGGCGGCTGCCGAGATGCTGATGGCCGTCATGTGGGGGCTCGGCTTCTACGCGGGATTCGTCGGCGATCAGGATCGTTTGCAGGCCATCACCGACCAGTTCCTGCAGCTGCTCGACGGTCAGGCCTGGCGCGCCGTCCACTGAACCGGTGACGTATGCCACAGTCGCATAGCTTGGCTAAGTTTCTCGGTAGCATCGTTGCATAAGCCTGGCTGAACCGGGTTGATATCCGGCCCCGTCGGGGGCTGTGCCCAGGGATCAGCCGTGACGCGACGCCGAATGGGAATACCGCAGCCATGAGCACTGTGCGCACTGATGACGACACCTGGGACATCGCGACAAGCGTGGGATCGACCGCCGTACTGGTGGCCGCCGCGCGAGCCAGCGAGACCGACCGCCCCGAGCCCCTGATTCGCGATCCGTACGCGCGGATCTTGGTCGAGGGTGCCGGAACCGGGATGTGGGAGCACTTCCTCGACGACTCGATGGCCGACAAGCTGGCCGCGGCCGAGTCCGAGGCCGCCGCGATGTTCAGCCACATGCTGAACTACCAGGCGGTCCGCACGCACTTCTTTGACGCCTACTTCGCCGACGTGGTCGCCGCCGGAATCCGCCAGGTCGTGATCCTGGCGTCGGGTCTGGATTCGCGCGCCTACCGCCTGGACTGGCCGGCCGGTACCCGGGTTTTCGAGATCGACCAGCCGCTGGTGCTCGAGTACAAGGCCAACAAGCTGGCCGAGCACGATGTCCGGCCGGTGGCCGAGCGCCACGAGGTTCCCGTCGACCTGCGCCAGGACTGGCCTGCGGCGCTCAAGGAGCATGGCTTCGACCCGTCGCAGCCGACCGCGTGGCTGGCCGAGGGACTACTGATGTACCTGCCCGGCGACGCTCAGGACCGACTGTTCGAAATGGTCACCGAATTGAGCGCACCCGGCAGCCGGGTCTCGGCCGAAACCATGGGACACCACTCCGAGGAACGCCGCGAAGAGATGCGGGAACGTTTCGACAAGTTCGCCGACCAACTGGGCATCGAGCGGACCATCGACATGCAGAACCTGACGTACAACGACCCCGGTCGCGCCGACGTCGCCGACTGGCTGAACGCGCACGGTTGGCTGGCGACCGGACAGCACGCTGTCGACGAGATGCGCCGACTCGGCCGCTGGATCGATATCCCGATGGCCGACGATCCGGATGCGTTCGCGACCTTCGTCGTCGCACAGAAGGCCTGACGCCAACCCGGCTGCCCGCAGCTCCGAGGGCCCACGTATACAAGAGTTACGTTCCGTCCGTCGGTTGAAAGGGAAGGCTCATGCCCGGAGTTGTTGATCGAGTCGTCGTCGTCACCGGAGCCGGTGGCGGTCTGGGTCGCGAATACGCGCTGACGCTGGCCCGCGAAGGCGCCAGCGTCGTGGTGAACGACCTCGGTGGTGCCCGCGACGGCACCGGCGCCGGACACAACATGGCCGACCAGGTGGTCCAGGAGATCAAGGACGCCGGCGGCCGTGCGGTGGCCAACTACGATTCCGTCGCCGAGCCCGAGGGCGCCGAGAACATCATCAAGACCGCGCTCGACGAGTTCGGCAAGATCGACGGCGTGGTCAGCAACGCGGGCATCCTGCGGGACGGCACCTTCCACAAGATGACGTTCGAGAACTGGGATTCCGTGCTCAAGGTCCACCTGTACGGCGGCTACAACGTCATCCGCGCCGCGTGGCCGCACTTTCGCGAGCAGAGCTTCGGGCGCGTCGTGGTCGCCACCTCCACCAGCGGGCTGTTCGGCAACTTCGGCCAGGCCAACTACGGTGCCGCCAAGCTAGGCCTCGTCGGCCTGATCAACACGCTGGCCCAGGAAGGCGCCAAGTACAACATCAAGACCAACGCCGTCGCGCCGATCGCCGCCACTCGGATGACGGAGGACATCCTGCCGCCGGAGGTGTTCAAGAAGCTCACCCCTGAGTATGTCGCTCCGGTGGTCACCTACCTGTGCACCGAAGAGGTGCCGGACTCGGCGTCGGTGTTCATCGTCGGCGGCGGCAAGGTGCAGCGCGCCGCGCTGTTCCAGAACGAGGGCGTCACCTTCGACCACGTGCCCAGCGTCGACGACGTCGCCGCGCAGTGGTCGACGATCGATGACCTCTCGGCCGCCGAGCACGCCAGCTTCAAGCTCGGCTGAACATGACCGCGTCGTGGGCCAGCACGCAAGGGATCCGCGTGCTGGCCTTCGACGTGTTCGGCACCGTCGTGGACTGGCGGACGAGCATCATCGGCGAACTCGAGCACTTCGGGAAACAGCAAGGTGTGCAACGGGATTGGTCCACGTTTGCCGACAACTGGCGGGCCGGCTATGTGCCTGCGATGGATCTGGTCCGCCGGGGCGATCTGCCGTGGACCCGGCTGGACGATCTGCACCGCAGGATCCTCGACGAATTGCTCAGCGACGCCGGCGTCGAGGCGCCTGACGACGACGTCGATCACCTCAACCGCGCGTGGCATCGGCTGGATCCCTGGCCGGACGCGGTGGCCGGGCTGCACCGGCTCAAGGAGCGCTTCGTCATCACCACGCTGTCCAACGGCAACCTCTCACTACTGACCAACATGGCCAAACGGGCGGGGCTGCCGTGGGATTGCGTACTGTCGGCCGAGCTCTTCGGCCACTACAAGCCCGATCGCGAGGCCTACCTCGGCTGCGCACAGATCCTGGACACCGCGCCTGAGGAGGTCATGTTGGTCGCGGCACACCCCAGCGATCTGCGGGCCGCCCGCGATGCCGGGCTGCGGACCGGCTATGTCGACCGGCCGCTGGAATGGGGACAACCGGGACGCTATCGGGTGCCGTTCACGCCCGACGAATTCGACGTCGCCGCAACGGACTTCCTGGAGCTGGCCGAGAAGCTCTAGGTCACAGCGCGGCGTTGATGTCGTCGACCCGGTCGCGCGCATCGCCGAACAGCATCTGGGTGTTCTCGCGGAAGAACAGTGGATTCTGCACGCCGGCGTAACCGGAGGCCATGGACCGCTTGAACACGATGACGTGCTCGGCATTCCATACCGTCAGCACCGGCATGCCGGCGATCGGGCTGCTCGGATCTTCCGACGCCGCCGGGTTCACCGTGTCGTTGGCGCCGATCACCAGCACCACCGAGGTGCTCTCGAAATCGTCGTTGATCTCGTCCATTTCGAGCACGATGTCGTAGGGCACCTTGGCCTCTGCCAGCAGCACGTTCATGTGGCCGGGCAGGCGGCCCGCGACGGGGTGGATACCGAAGCGCACAGTGACACCACGCTCGCGCAGCTTGCGGGTCAGCTCGGCCACGCCGTACTGGGCCTGGGCCACGGCCATCCCGTAACCGGGAGTGATGATCACCGAACTGGCCGACGACAAGAGTTCGGCGGCTCCCTCGGCGTTGATCTCGCGGTGTTCGCCGTAGTCCTTGTCCTCGGCCGGTCCTGCTTCGATGCCGAAGCCCCCAGCTATGACCGAGATGAACGAGCGGTTCATGGCTTTGCACATGATGTAGGACAGGTAGGCACCCGAAGATCCGACCAGGGCGCCGGTGACGATCAACAGATCGTTGGACAGTAGGAAGCCCGAAGCTGCTGCAGCCCAACCGGAATAGCTGTTGAGCATCGACACCACGACGGGCATGTCGCCACCGCCGATCGAGGCGACCAGGTGCCAGCCCAGCAGCAGCGCCAACACCGTGACGACGATGAGCAGCCACAATTGGGGTTCGATGACGAACCAGACGGTGAACACAACGAACAACACCAAAGCACCGACATTGAGCAAGTTCTTGCCGGGCAACATCAGTGGTGCGGATTTGATGCGCGCCGACAGTTTCAGGTTGGCGACGATCGATCCGGTGAAGGTCACGGCGCCGATGAACACGCCGATGAAGACTTCGGCGGAGTGGATGCCGAGCATGCCCTCGTTGTTGAGCACTGCGGCCTCGGCGCCGGCCAGATCGTGTTCGACGTGCAGGTAGCCGTTCCAGCCGACCAACACCGCAGCCAGGCCGACGAAGCTGTGCAGCAGGGCAATCAGCTCGGGCATACCGGTCATCTCGACGACGCGGGCACGCCACAACCCGATCGCGGCACCGATGGCCATGGCCCCGACCAGCAGGCCCAGACCGATCGGCTCGATATGGCGGGCCAGGGCCAGCGCGATGGTGGCGACCAGGGCTACGACCATGCCGGCCATACCGAATGTGTTTCCGGCCCGCGATGTTTCGTGCTTGGACAGCCCGGCCAGCGCCAGGATGAACAGCAGGGCCGCGACGACGTAGGCCGCGGTGGCGGCCGTTTCCAATGTGAACAACTCAGCTCCTCGAGAACATCGCGAGCATGCGACGCGTCACCGCGAAGCCACCGAAGATGTTGATACTGGCAAGCAGGATGGCGACGGCGGCCAATGTCGTGACGATGACGTCACCGTGGCCGATTTGGAGCAGCGCACCGACGACGATGATGCCCGAGATGGCGTTGGTCACCGACATCAACGGGGTGTGCAGGGCGTGGTGGACGTGGCCGATGACGTAGTAGCCGATCACGATCGCGAGCGCGAAGACCGTCAGGTGCACCTGCAGTGCGGCCGGGGACAACGCGATGAGTCCGAACAGCACGGCGGCGGCGCCGAAGGTGATGCCGAGTCGGCGGCCCATCGTCATCGGTTGTTTGGTCTGCTGCACTGCCGGGGCGGCCGTCGCAGACGGCGTCGGTACCGCCGAGACCTGTACCGGTGGTGGTGGCCACGTCGTCTCGCCGTCGCGGACCACGGTGACCGACCGCTGCACGACGTCGTCGAAATCGAGTACGAGCGTGCCGTCTTTTTCCGGGGTCAGCAGTTTGAGGAGGTTGACCAGGTTGGTGCCGTAGAGCTGCGATGCCTGGGTGGGCAGCCGGCCGGCCAGATCGGTGTAGCCGATGATGGTCACACCGTTGTCGGTGAGGACGGCCTGGTCTTTGACGGTGCCCTCGACGTTGCCACCGTTGGCCGCGGCCATATCGACGATGACACTGCCCGATTTCATCGAGGCGACCATATCGGCGGTGATGATGCGCGGCGCGGGCCGTCCGGGAATCAGTGCCGTCGTGATGATGATGTCGACGTCTTCGGACTGCTCGGCGTACAGCTGCGCCTCGCGGGCCTTGTAATCGTCACCCATCTCCTTGGCGTAACCGGTAGCCGATACCTCCGCCTCCGGCGATTCGATCGAAAGGTACTCACCACCAAGGGATTTGACCTGATCGGCGACCTCGGGGCGCGGGTCGGTGGCGCGCACGATGGCGCCGAGGCTGCCCGCGGCGCCGATCGCCGCCAGCCCGGCCACACCCGCGCCGACCACCAACACCTTGGCCGGTGGGACCTTGCCCGCCGCCGTCACCTGGCCGGTGAAGAACCGGCCGAACTTATGTGCTGCCTCGACGACCGCGCGGTATCCGGCGATGTTGGCCATTGACGACAGGACGTCCAGAGACTGGGCTCGCGAGATCCGCGGGACCGCGTCCATGGCCAGCACCGTGATGGGCCGCGTGGACAGTTCCTCGACGAGTTCGGGTTTGAGGGCCGGGGAGATCAGGCTGATCAGGGTTGCCCCGTCGCGCAGTGCGGCTATCTCGGCACTGGTGGGTGCATTGACCTTGAGGACGATATCGGTGGCCAGCGCCTCCGCTGTGGTTCCGATACCCGCACCGGCCTCGACGAATGCCTCGTCGGAGAAGCTCGCCGCGACACCCGCACCAGATTCGACGAGTACGTCATAGCCGAGTTTGATGAGCTGTCCGACGGTCTGGGGAGTGGCGGCGACACGCGTCTCCCCCGGTAGAGACTCGCGTGGAATCCCGATGAGCATCGATGCGATCCGATCTGGTTGGTCCGGCGCAGGCCGGGTCGAAGATGCCAGTGTATGGAATGGCAGGATTCACCTGCGAACGCCGTACCCGAGCGCGGTTGGCGGTGGCCAGAGATCCCGAATCGGGAATGCGCAGGATCGAACATCGGATAAAGGACACCTGTCCAATTTGGCCCACGCCTGGTATTCCGACATGGGTACTCGCGGAAATAGTGGATGACCTGCATGTATCTGCCATGGCCGCGAGCGGATCGGGCAGCGTTTCCTCGCGTCGTGAGGGGCAATCGGCGATTACCCGTTCCAGCGCAGGACAGGTGTCCAGTTAAATCACGGGCGGTGGCCCTAGGCTCGGGCTGGTGAGCATCGGCGGCATCGTCCTCGTCGGGTTGGTCATCGCGATTGGGCTGGTCGGCGTGATCGTGCCGTTGTTACCGGGCACCCTGCTGGTCTTCGCCGCCATCGCGGTGTGGGCCGTCGTCGAACACAGCCTGGTGTCCTGGGTCGTGCTCGGGGTGGTCACCGCGGTGCTCGGGGCGAGCTTGCTGATCAAGTACCTGTGGCCGGCCCGGCGGATGCGCGCGGGTGAGGTCGGCACATGGACGCTGGCCGCGGGTGGGGTGCTCGGTGTCATCGGCTTCTTCGTAGTGCCGGTGATCGGGCTGCTGCTCGGCTTCGTGCTCGGTGTGTACCTCGCCGAGCTGGCGGCCCGGCACGACCAGCGGCGCGCCTGGGCGGCGACGGTTCTCGCACTGAAGGCCGCCGCGCTGTCAGTCGGCGTGGAGTTGGCCGGCGGCCTGACCGCCACCGTGGTGTGGGTGGCGGGCCTGCTGCTAACCCAGTAGCTCTTTGCGCGTGCGGGCGACGTCCTCCTCGGACACCCCGGCGGTGCGCAGGAATCCGTCGAGGTCACCGTAGTTCTCGGCGATCACACGGTGCGCGGTGGCCAAGTAGCCCTCCCGCACGCCGAGCACGCCGTTGGTCAGGCGCGCCTCGGCGAACGTGGCGATCTCCGGTGTCTCGCCGGCCCGGCTGACGATCGACTCCATGATCCGCTCCCGCAGCGACTCGACTGCGTCGTTGCTGCGCAGAAAGTCGGTGAGCACCTCGTCGCGCGGCACCCCGATGGACTCCAACACGACCGCGACGGTGAAGCCGGTGCGGTCCTTGCCCGCGAAGCAGTGGGTGATGACCGGGCGGCCTGCACTCAGCAACGAAAAAACCTGCCGCACAGCGCGTTGCGCACCGGCCAGCACGGGGAACTTCTCGTACTCGCCGGTCATGAAACGCTCGGCGGCGTCTTCGACGTCCTCGTCGTCGACCTTCTCGGTCATCATCTTCTGCCAGCTGGTCTCGTGCGGTGCGTCGGCCGTCGTGTTCGACAGGTCCGGGAACGGGAGCAGGTGGATGGCGACGCCGTCGGGCACCGCTCCCTGGCCGCGACGCTCGAGCTCCTGCGGCGACCGTAGGTCGGCGACGTCGGTGATGCCCAGGCGGCGGAAGGCATCCCGGCCGTCGTCGTCGAGCCGGCTGAGCTCACTGGACCGGAAGAACTTCCCCGGGCGGATCCCTGTGGTGTCGGCGACGTCGCGGAAGTTCCATGCCCCCGACAGGTGAGTGTGGCTCACGCGCCGGTCACCGCCGTCGCGAAAGCGCTCTGCTCCGCACCGATTTCGGCCCGGGCGATGCTGCGCATGTGAACCTCATCGGGTCCGTCGAAGATTCGCATGGCCCGCTGCCAGCCGTACATGCGCGCCAGCGGGAAGTCGTCGCTGACCCCGCCACCGCCGTGCACCTGGATGGCGCGGTCGATGACGTTGCACGCCATCTGCGGCGCGACGGCCTTGATCTGGGCGACCAGGTTGCGGGCCTCTTTGTTACCGTGCTGGTCGATCGTCCACGCGGCCTTCTGACAGAGCAGGCGAGCCTGATCGATCTCGTTGCGGGACAACGCAATCTGCTGCTGCACCACACCCTGCTCGGCCAGCGGCTTGCCGAACGCGATGCGGGTGCGGGCACGGTGGGTCATCAGCGCCAACGCCCGCTCGGCCACCCCGATCGCGCGCATGCAGTGATGGATACGGCCCGGCCCCAGCCGGGCCTGGGCGATCGCGAACCCCATGCCCTCCTCGGCCAGCAGGTTCGACGCAGGCACCCGCACGTTGTCGTAGATCACCTCGGCATGGCCGTGCTGGTCCTGCCAGCCGAACACCGACGTCGACCGCAGGATCTTCACTCCCGGAGTGTCGGTGGGCACCAGGATCATCGACTGCTGCTGATGCGAGGCGGCGTCGGGGTTGGTGCGCCCCATCACGATCAGGATCTTGCAGCGCGGGTCGTTGGCGCCCGACGTCCACCACTTGCGCCCGTTGATGATGTAGTCGTTGCCGTCGCGGACGATCGCGGTCTGGATGTTGCGGGCGTCGCTGGATGCGACCGCGGGCTCCGTCATCGAGAAGGCGCTGCGGATCTCGCCCGCCAGCAGCGGTTCCAGCCACTGCTTGCGCTGTTCCTCGGTGGCGAACAGGTGCAAGGTCTCCATGTTGCCGGTGTCGGGTGCCGCGCAGTTGATCGCCTCGGGAGCGATCTCGGTGCTCCAGCCGGTCAGCTCGGCCAGCGGCGCGTATTCCAGGTTGGTCAGCCCCGACTCGGCCGGCAGGAACAGGTTCCACAGCCCCTGCTTGCGGGCCAGCACCTTCAGGTCCTCGACCACCGGCGGCACGGTGAAGTCGCCGGGGCCGGCGGCCTCGCGGTACTCGTCGTAGGACTTCTCGGCCGGGAAGACATGTTCGACCATGAACTCGGTGAGGCGTTTGTGGTAGTCAGCACCCTTGGCAGACATGGCGAAATCCATGACCGCCACGATATGACACCCGTCTAAACACCGACGAGGCCCTCCCTTATGACCATAGGGAGGGCCTCGTAGGCATGTGGAGTAAGAGGGTCAGCGGTCAATAAGCCTCCGGGGGTAGATGGACGGTTGAGGGTGAGCGGTCATGTGATCTCCTCGGGTCGGGTGGTCGGCTAGAGGCTGATCGGAATCAGGCTGGCGGGGGAGGCCGACAGGCTCAGGGCCATCGTGTCGGTCGCGGCGGGGGTGTCGACGATCAAGGTGCCGGCCAGGACGCCGACCGCGAGCGTGGGGCCCGCCAGGGCGGTGGTGAAGCGGCGAGTGAATGTGCGGTCCATGTCCGTCTCCTTGCTTCTGCGGCCGATTTCTTTCGGCGATGAATCGACTATCGCGCGCACACCGTGACCTGTCTGTCCGCTGATAGGACCCCGCAGGGGATGAAGTGTTTGTCCCCCGATCGGCGGACCCCTGTGGAAAGCTCCTGGCATGCCCGATAACCGAAAGGTGCGCGTCGTCGTCGGCGACGACCACCCGCTGTTCCGCGACGGTCTGGTTCGGGCCCTGTCCGGCAGCGGTGAGGTCGAGGTGGTCGCCGAAGCCGAGGACGGTTCGTCGGCGCTGGCGGCGATCAAGGAGCACGCCCCCGACGTCGCGTTGCTGGACTACCGGATGCCCGGGATGGACGGCGCCGAGGTGGCCGCCGCCGTGCGTCGCGACGAGTTGTCGACCCGGGTGCTGCTGGTCTCCGCGCATGACGACGCCGAGATCGTCTATCACGCACTGCAGCAGGGCGCGGCCGGCTATCTGCCGAAGGACTCCAGCCGGTCCGAGATCGTCAACGCGGTGCTGGACTGCGCTAAAGGCCGTGACGTGTTGGCGCCCCGATTGGCATCCGGGCTGGCCGTCGAAATCCGCCGTCGCGCAGAACCTTCCGGCCCGGCGCTGAGTTCACGGGAACGCGAGGTGCTCGGCATGATCGCGGGCGGACGCAGCATCCCGGCGATCGCCGAGGCGCTCTTCCTGGCGCCGTCGACGGTCAAGACCCACGTGCAGCGGCTGTACGAGAAGCTGGGTGTCGGCGACCGGGCCGCAGCGGTCGCCGAGGCGATGCGGCGGGGACTGCTTGAGTAACCTGCCGGCCCCGCTGAGCCGCGCGGCCGATTTCCTGGGCACCGAGCCGGTCCGCGTCGCGGCCGTCCTGCGGCTGCCGCTGATCGTTCTGATCGGGCTACTGGTGTGGATCGAGGGCGTCGACCATTGGCTGCCGGAGGTCTACTGGTCGGTGCTGATCGTCTATACGGCCACCGCCGCGATCTGGCTGACGGTCGTGCTACGCAGGCCGCTGCGGTGGTGGTTCGGCTGGGCGTCGACCGCCATCGACGTGGTGGCTGTGCTGGCCATGTGTGTGGCTTCCGGCGGCGCGACGAGCTGGCTGCTGCCGATCTTCTTCCTGATCCCGATCACCGTCGCCTTCCTGGACCGCCCGGAGATCACCGCGCTGATCGGCGCCAGCACGGCGGTCGGCTACCTGATCGCCTGGATCGTCTACTCCAAGCGTGACGACACCATGGGCCTGCCCAACGTCGTCTACGTCCAGGTGGGCTGCCTGGCCTGGCTGGCACTGGCCACCACCGCGCTGTGCCTGGTGCTGGCCCGCCGGCGTGCCCGGGTGCGGGCACTGCTCGAGGTGCGGCGCCGGCTGGTCTCGGAGTCGATGCAGGCCGACGAGCGCCACAATCGGCAGCTGTCCGAACAACTGCACGACGGACCGCTGCAGAACCTGCTGGCCGCCCGTCTGGATCTGGAGGACCTGCGCGACCAACCCTCCGCGGAGGGATTCGAGCGGGTCGACGCCGCCCTGCAGGACGCCGTCACCATGTTGCGCAGTGCCGTCTCGACGCTGCATCCCCAGGTGCTGGCTCAGGTCGGCCTCGGCGCGGCACTGCGAGAGCTGGTCGGCCAGTACGAGCGGCGCTGGAACGTCACCATCGACTGTGCGGTCGCCGAAGTCGGCAAGCCGGCCTCACAAGCCCTGCTCTACCGCGCCGCGCGCGAGCTGTTGGCCAACGCGCACAAGCACTCTCGGGCCACCCGGCTTCGCGTCGAGCTCGACGATCCGGATGGTGTGTTGGTCCTGCGAGTGATCGACAACGGGGTGGGCTTTGATCCCGCTGTGCTCAACGAGAAGGTGGCCGAGGGCCACATCGGGCTGTCCTCACTGGTGGTCGGTGTGGAAGCGATGGGCGGGTCGGTGCGGCTGATCGGCACGGACGGCGGCGGCACCACCGCTGTCGTGACGGTTCCAGAAAGCGCTGATTCCACGTAGTGGAGGGGCGTCGAGGGGCTCAAAGCGCTTCAGCGCCAGGCTCTTTAATCCGGCGACTTCAGCCGCACGGTCTCCAGCGCCGCCAGCGCGTCGTCGGGAATCGGTACCGGACCGTCGTCGCCGAGGAGCACCAGCACGGTGTCGCAGACGCCGACACAGGTGTTCTCGACGAACAGCCCGGTCGATGCCACGAACGAGGTGCGCCCGATCCGGCCGACCCCGGCGCCGGTCGCGATGGTCCCCGGCCAGTGCACCTCGGCGAGGAAGTGCACGGCGTTCTGCGAGGTGACCAGGCGCAGCCGGCGGGTGGTCACGTCGTAGATGTCGGGAAACAGGCTGCGGTTCATGGTTGCCCGCGCGTTCTCGTGCAGCGCTTCGAGTGCCAGGTTGTTGAGGTGGGCGTTGGAGTCCATATCGCCGTAGCGCGCTCCGATGGCGTCGATGACGGGGTAGGTGTCCAGCTTCAGCCGCATCTCGTGCGGACGCGCCGCCGTCGTTGTCCAGTCGCTCACAAGGCGGGAAGCTTATCGGCCGCGTGCCGCCAGCTGACGAGCGCCGCCGCGGCGACCATGATCACGGCCGCGCCGAGCGTCGGCTCGGGCAGCAGTGCAGCACCCACCATCGCCACGGTGAGGACCACCACGCCGACGCTCTGGGTGACGTCGCGGCGCCCCGCGTCGAGCACCAGCCAGGTCGCCAGGAGGAATACCGCCAGCGGAACGGTCAGCGTCAGGCCGGCCGCCGTGTGCGGCAGGTGGCCTTCGCCGAGATGCTCGGCGACGACGACCTCGAGGCCGGCCGAGAACGCGGCGGCCGAGGCGAAGATGAAGTAGTGCAGGTAGCCCCAGAAGAATGAGCGTCGCACCGTCGTCGTCTGATGGTGCTGCGGGCGATCGAAATAGATCCACCACATCGACGCCACAATCGCCAATGAGCAGGCGGCTACCGCTATCAGGCCCAGTCGGGCGTCGTCGTTCGACAACCCGCCGATGATCGAATTGGCCGCTGCCAGAATCGATTCCCCGAGAACGATCAGGGTGAACAAGCCGTACCGCTCGGCGATGTGATGGTGGTGGTAGGCCGTCGCCCGGTGTCGCTCGGCGATCGGCGAGACGGACAGGTCCACGACCGCCAGTGCCGGGAACAACCACACCGGGCCGTCGAGGAAGTACCAGGACACCCACAGCACCTGCACGACGACGATGCCGACCGCGTATCGCACGCTCGTGCCGCGATACTCGTGATCGCTGACCGCCGCGCGGATCCACTGGGCGGCGGTGGCCACCCGCATGATCACGTAACCCGCGACGATGGCCCCGAAGTCGTTAGCCAGCATCGCGCTCTGCGCCCCGGCGGCGATCACCAGGGCCCCGGCCATCTGGACGAACGCGGTCAGCCGGTAGAGCCAGTCGTCGGTGTCGTATGCGCTGGCGAACCAGGTGAAGTTGATCCAGGCGTTGAAGATCGCGAAGAACACCATCGCGTAGGACGCCAACCCGGCGGCGAAATGCTGCTCCTCCCAGAGGTGGTGCAGCGCACCGGAAGTCTGGGAGACGGCGACCACGAAAACAAGGTCGAAGAGAAGCTCCAGGGAGCTTGCCGCGCGGTGCGGTTCATCGGGGTCGCGGGCGAGCATCGCCCGCAGGCCGGCCGGCAAAGGGGTGGTTCAGGCGGGGTTAAACCGGCGGGTAGGCGGGCGGTGGGTACACGCCGCGCAGCGCCCAGGGCAGCCAGCTGAAGAAGTACTCGACCTCGTCGCTCGCGTCGTAGTCCGGATTCGGATCCATCCCTCGCACCTCCCAGCGTCACCCCGACAAACCCGGAGTCTAGTCCGCGGGCCCCTGCCGCGACACCGGTCATTAAACTATCCAACTAGTTGATTGAGAGCCGACGCTGTCGGCGTACACAAGCGAGGACATCATGCCAGCCGAGAACGGGATGACCCGGCGCGAAGAGCTGCTGGCCGTCGCCACGAAGCTCTTCGCCGCGCGGGGCTATCACGGCACCAGGATGGATGACGTCGCTGATGTCGTCGGTCTGAACAAGGCCACGGTCTATCACTACTACGCCAGCAAGTCGCTGATCCTGTTCGACATCTATCGCCGGGCGGCGGAGAACACCCTGGAGGCCGTGCACGACGACCCGTCCTGGACCGCCCGCGAGGCGCTCTACCAGTACACCGTCCGGCTGCTGACGAACATCGCCGAGAACCCCGAGGGCGCGGCGGTGTACTTCCAGGAGGCGCCCTACATCACCGAGTGGTTCACCGACGAGCAGGTCGCCGAGGTCCGGGAGAAGGAAACCCAGGTCTACGAGCACGTGCACGGACTGATCGGCCGGGGCATCGCCAGCGGCGAGTTCTTCGAGTGCGACACCCACGTGGTGGCCCTGGGCTACATCGGTATGACGCTGGGCGCCTACCGCTGGCTGCGCCCGGACGGTCGGCGCACCGCCAAGGAGATCGCCGCCGAGTTCAGTACCGCGTTGCTACGTGGCCTGATTCGCGAAGACAGCGTGCGGGTGGAGTCCCCGCTGGGACCGGAGACGAGCACCGAGAAGGCCAACGTCTGACCATCGTTAGACTCGGCCGATGCCGCTCGTCAGTAAGACCGTCGAGGTCAACGCCGATGCCGACACGATCCTGCGGATAGTCGCCGACTTCGAGGCCTATCCGGATTGGAATCCCGAGGCCAAGGCCGTCTATGTGCTGGCGCGCTATGACGACGGCCGGCCCAGTCAGCTGCGGCTCGACATGGAGATCCAGGGACAGTCGGGCACCTTCATCCAGGCGGTGTACTACCCCGGCGAGGGCCAGATCCAGACCGTGCTGCAGCAGGGCGAGGTGTTCACCAAACAGGACCAGCTGTTCTCGGTGGTCGCGATGGGGCCCTCGAGCCTGCTGACGGTGGACCTGGACGTCGAGGTGTCACTGCCGGTGCCGGCCGTGATGGTCAAGAAGCTGATCAATGACGTGCTCGAGCACCTGGCCAACAATCTGAAGGCCCGCGCCGAGCAGCTCAGCGCCACCAGCTGACGGGATTTCCTCCGCGAGCAGACACAAACTCGCACGAATTTGGTGGAAATTGCGGGAGTTTGTGTCTGCTCGCGGTCAACGCGCGTGGCGCCACATACCGTTGCGCTCCAGCTGGTCCATCAGCCGGTCCACGCCGTCGCTGAACTCCGCGGCGGACAGCTCGATGAGAGTGGGCTTGTCGCGCCGTCGCAGCGCCTCGATCAGCCGGCGATGGGTGTCGACCGCTGCTTCGCCCCAGGACGGGTCGGTGACGTAGATCTGCGGCGGCATGTATCGCGCGGCGTGAAGTAGGAACCACGCCAGCTTGATCCGGCCCGCGCCGCGATTGAGCAGCCGGTGAAAGGCGAACTCGGCAGCACCGACGGTGGCCGGATCGCCCTCGGACACCGCCGCCGCCAACGCGTCGTTGGCGCGTTCGAGCTCATCGATCTGCTCGTCGGTCAGGCGATCGGCTGCGCTGCTCACGAGCTCCCTGGCGATGGTGGCCTGCAGCCAGTAGATGTCGGCGACGTCCTGACGGCTCAGGGGCTGCACCACGTAGCCGCGCCGCGGCTCGAGAGCCACCATGCCCTCGCCGCGCAGGGTCAGCAGAGCCTCCCGCACCGGGGTTATGCTGACCCCGAGCCGGGCGGCCGTCTCATCGAGCCGGATGAACGTCCCGGGCCTCAATACCCCGGTCATGATCGCTTCGCGAAGGTGCCCCGCGACCTCGTCAGACAGCTGGGCGCGACGGCTTCCCCGGCGGTTGCCAACCCGTGCGGAAGCCGGTGCGTTCACGTGACCTCCGAGGACTTGTGTGGCGAGCGCTGACGCAATAGTGTGACCCAAGCAACAACAGATTTGATCAAATATAACGATTTCTGCGTTCTCCAGCCACCGGGTTCACGCATCCTTTACGACATAGGAACTGTCGACTATCGGAACTGTTGAGAGGCAACGAAGACCAGTGACCAGTCAGCTGACCGCGACGACCGAGCAGCCATATCTGGCGCGCCGCCAGAACTGGACGAATCAGTTGGCGCGGCATGCGCTCATGCAGCCCGACGCCACCGCGTTGCGGTTCATGGGCCGGACGACGACGTGGGCACAGTTCGACCACCGGGTGACCAAGCTCGCCGATGCGTTGAGCCGCCGGGGCGTGAAGTTCGGCGACCGGGTGATGATCCTGATGCTGAACCGGCCCGAGTTCATCGAGGCGACGCTGGCCGCCAATAAACTCGGGGCGATCGCGGTGCCGGTGAACTTCCGGCTGACGCCGCCGGAGCTGGCATTCCTGGTCCAGGATTGCGAGGCTGCGGTGCTGGTCACCGAGACGGTGCTGGCCGACGTCGCCAAGGCCGTGCGCGATCTCGCGTCCGCGCTGTCCACGGTGATCGTCGCCGGCGGTGCAACCGACGACGGGGTGCTCGGCTACGAGGACCTGATCGTCGAGGAGGGTGAATCGCACCAGCCGGTGGACATCCCCAACGACAGCCCGGCGCTGATCATGTACACCTCGGGCACGACCGGTCGGCCCAAGGGCGCGGTGTTGACCCATACCAACCTGGCCGGTCAGGCGATGACCGGGATGTACACCACCGGCCCCGACATCAACTCCGACGTCGGGTTCATCGGGGTTCCGCTGTTCCACATCGCCGGCATCGGCAACACCCTTGGTGGCCTGATGCTCGGCACCCCGACGGTCATCCACCCGCTCGGCGGATTCGACCCGGGCCAGTTGCTCGACGTGCTCGAGGCGGAGAAGGTCACCGGCATCTTCCTGGTGCCCGCGCAGTGGCAGGCCGTCTGCGCGGCGCAGAAGGCCAAGCCGCGCGACATCCGGCTGCGGGCGCTGTCGTGGGGTGCCGCCCCGGCGTCGGACACGCTGCTGCGCGAGATGTCGGAGACGTTCCCGGACAGCAAGATCCTCGCGGCGTTCGGCCAGACCGAGATGTCTCCGGTGACGTGCATGCTCCTCGGCGACGACGCGATCCGTAAGCGCGGGTCGGTCGGCAAGGTCATCCCGACCGTCGCGGCTCGCGTTGTTGATGAGGACATGAACGACGTCCCGGTCGGTGAGGTTGGCGAAATCGTCTATCGCGCACCAACTCTCATGGCCGGCTACTGGAACAACCCGCAAGCCACCGCCGAGGCCTTCGCCGGCGGCTGGTTCCATTCCGGCGATCTGGTGCGGGCGGATTCCGACGGCTACATCTGGGTGGTCGACCGGAAGAAGGACATGATCATCTCCGGTGGGGAGAACATCTACTGCGCCGAGGTCGAGAACGTGCTGGCCGCGCACCCGACGATCGTCGAGGTGGCGGTCATCGGTCGCGCCCACCCGAAGTGGGGCGAGGTGCCGGTGGCGGTCGCCGCGATTTCCGCGGCCGAGCTCCGGCTGGAAGAGCTCGACGACTTCCTGACCGAACGTTTGGCCCGCTACAAGCACCCCAAGGGGCTCGAGATCGTCGACGCGCTGCCGCGCAACCCCGCCGGGAAGGTGCTCAAGACCGAATTGCGGATTCGTTTCGGCGGCAGCGCCGGAACCGACTCCGTGGATGAAACCGGTTCTGATGCAGCGGATCCCGGCTGACGGCCGAAAGTCTTACGGATGCGACAAAATTCGAGTAGTGGGGATGGAGGGTCAATAGTGCAGATGCGGTGCACGGCCCGTCAGGCATCGGGTACATTCCTGTGGTCCGTCTTACTACTCACTAGTAGGGAGACGACACTCACTCACTGCGGGTCGGGGCAAGGAGGGTATGTGCCAGTCGGACTGCCGTTGAGCGACGACCGACGTGGTCCCGTCACGTGGGTGACCCGGTGACGACCGCGACCACCGGCGTCGGCGCTTACCTCCAGGACAAGGCCCGCCCGGCTCTCACCGCCATCGGCGGCTTCTTCCGCATGTGCGTGCTCACCGCCAAGGCGACGACCAAATGGCCTTTCGAGTGGCGCGAGTTCATCCTTCAGGGCTGGTTCCAGTTCCGGGTGACCTTCCTGCCCACGATCGCGGTGGCGGTCCCCAACACCATCTTGATCATCTTCACGATCAACATCCTGCTGGTGGAGTTCGGCGCGGCTGACGTCTCCGGGGCCGGTGCCGCACTGGCGGCGGTGACCCAGCTCGGTCCGATCGTGACGGTGCTCGTCGTCGCCGGCGCCGGGTCGACGGCCATCTGTGCCGACCTCGGCGCGCGCACCATCCGCGAGGAGATCGACGCTCTCGAGGTTCTCGGTATCGATCCGATCCACCGACTGGTCCTGCCCCGCGTGGTCGCGGCGACGTTCGTCGCCGTCCTGCTCAACGGCGCGGTGATCACGGTCGGCCTGGTCGGCGGCTTCATCTTCGGTGTCTACATGCAGAACATCTCCGCAGGCGCCTACGTCTCCACCCTCACGTTGATCACCGGCCTGCCGGAGGTCGTCATCTCGATCGTCAAAGCGCTGACCTTCGGACTCATCGCCGGCCTGGTCGGCTGCTACCGCGGCCTGACGGTGTCCGGCGGCGCCAAGGGCCTCGGCACGGCGGTGAACGAAACGCTGGTGCTGTCCGTGGTCGCATTGTTCGCCGTCAACGTCGTCCTGACGACGATCGGCGTCAAGTTCGGAACGGGGCACTGACATGAGTACTGCAGCAGTCCTTCGCTCCCGGTATCCCCGCGCGTATTCCAGCGCCACGAAGTGGGCCGGGGCCCCCAGCCGGTTCGTCGACCGGGTCGGCGACGTGGCCTGGTTCACCGTCACCGCCGTCGGCCAGATCCCGCACGCGCTGCGGTACTACCGCCGCGCCACCCTGCGGTTGATCGCTGAGATCGGGATGGGCACCGGCGCAATGGCGGTCATCGGCGGCACCATCGCGATCGTCGGTTTCGTGACGCTGTCCGGCGGCTCGCTGATCGCGATTCAGGGCTACGCCTCGCTGGGCAACATCGGTGTCGAGGCTTTCACCGGCTTCGTCGCGGCGCTGGTGAACGTCCGCGTCGTCGCGCCCCTGGTCTCCGGGCACGCATTGGCCGCGACGGTCGGTGCCGGTGCCACCGCCGAGCTGGGCGCCATGCGCATCGCCGAGGAGATCGACGCACTCGAGGTGATGGGCATCAAGTCCATCAGCTACCTGGTGTCGACGCGGATCCTCGCCGGCATGGTCGTGATCATTCCGCTGTACGCGATGGCGCTGCTGCTGTCGTTCCTGGCGGCGCAGCTGACCACGACGGTGTTCTACGGCCAGTCAACGGGTACCTACGACCACTACTTCCGGACGTTCCTGCGACCCGACGACGTGTTCTGGTCGTTCGTCGTGGCGATCATCATCGCGATGTTCGTGATGATCAACCACTGCTACTTCGGCTACAACGCCAGCGGCGGTCCGGTCGGTGTGGGCGAGGCTGTCGGCATCTCGATGCGCGCATCGCTGGTCGCCGTCGCGACCGTGGTTCTCCTTGCCTCGTTGGCGCTTTACGGCACCAACCCGAACTTCAACCTCACGGTGTAGCGGATGACGACGCCGCTCAACTCATCCCGGCGCCCGCCTCTCAAGTTGGCGGGTGTGGTGTTTCTGTTGCTGGCCATCGTGCTGGCCACACTGGTCTACCTCCAGTTCCGCGGCGACCTCACGCGCAAGACCACACTCACGATGGTCTCCGATCGCGCCGGCCTGGTGATGGACCCGGGCTCGAAGGTCACCTACAACGGGGTCGAGATCGGCCGTGTCACCAAGGTTTCCGCGGTGGACCGCGGCGGTAAGACGGCGGCCGAGCTGACGCTTGAGGTTGTGCCGCACTACATCTCGCTGATTCCGGCCAACGTCGACGCCCAGATCAAGGCCAGCACCGTCTTCGGCAACAAGTACGTGTCGTTCACCAGTCCGAAGGATCCGGTCAAGACTCGGATTTCCAGCAATGACGTCATCAAGACAACCGGGGTCACCACCGAGTTCAACACTCTGTTCGAGACCGTGATCTCGATCTCGGAGAAGGTCGATCCGGTCAAACTGAACATGACACTGAGCGCGGCCGCGGAAGCGCTGAGCGGCCTGGGCACCAAGTTCGGTCAGTCGATCGTGAAAGGTAACGCGGTCCTCGACGACGTCAATCCGCAGATGCCGCAGATCCGCTCGGACATCCGGCAGCTGTCGATTCTGGCCGACGTCTACGTCAAGGCCAGCCCGGAGTTCTGGGACTTCCTCGATCACGCGGTCACCACCGCGCGCACGCTGAACGAGCAGCAGAAGGACTTGGACGCCGCGCTGCTGGCCTCCACCGGGTTCGCCAACACCGGCGCGGACATCTTCGAGCGCGGCGGTCCGTACTTCGTGCGTGGCCAGGCTGACCTGGTGCCGACCGCGCAACTGCTCGACACCTACAGCCCCCAGCTCTACTGCCAGATCAAGGGTGAAGCAGAAGCCCTCCCATCCGCGCTCGACGCGTTCGGCGGCAACGGATACTCGCTGAACACCGTCACCGAGTTCCTCGGCGCGCCGAACCCGTACGTCTATCCGGACAACCTGCCCAGAGTCAACGGGCACGGCGGACCCGGCGGTGCGCCGGGTTGCTGGCAGAAGGTCGATCGCAACTTCTGGCCGGCACCGCACATGGTGGTCGACGACGGTGCCTCCATCGCCCCGTACAACCACTTCGAGCTCGGCCAGCCCCTCCTCACCGAGTACGTGTGGGGTCGCCAAGTCGGGGAGAACACGATCAACCCATGAGAATCACTGGCACAGCAGTCAAACTCGCGGCATTCTCGTTCGTGCTGCTGCTCTTCACGGCGATCATCATCATCGTGTTCGGGCAGTTCCGCTTCGACCGAACCACCGCGTACACAGCCGAATTCAGCAATGCGAGCGGTTTGCGTGACGGCCAGTTCGTCCGCGCCGGCGGTGTCGAGGTCGGCAAGGTGTCCGACATCAAGCTCATCGGCAACGGCGACCGGGTGCAGGTGACGCTCAACGTCGACCGCACGTTGCCGCTGTATCAGTCGACCACCGCCCAGATCCGCTACCAGGATCTGATCGGCAACCGCTATGTCAATCTCGACCGCGGCACCGGTGAGGGCGCCGACCGGATCCTGCCCGCGGGCGGCTTCATTCCGATGTCGCGCACCCAGCCCGCGCTGGATCTCGACGCACTCATCGGCGGATTCAAGCCGCTGTTCAAGGCGCTGGATCCGCAGAAGGTCAACACCATCGCCTCCTCGTTGATCACCGTCTTCCAGGGGCAGGGCGGCACCATCAATGACATCCTGGATCAGACCGCTTCGCTGACCTCCGCGCTGGCCGATCGCGACCAGGCCATCGGTGAGGTGATCACCAACCTGAACACCGTGCTGGACACCACGGTCAAGCACGAGAAGGACTTCGACCAGACGGTCAACAACTTCGAGGTGCTCATCACCGGTCTGAAGAACCGCGCCGACCCGCTGGCCCAGTCCACCGCCGATATCAGCAATGCGACAGGGACGTTGGGAGATCTGCTGGCCGACGACCGCCCGCAGTTGCAGAACACCATCGCCAAGCTGGAGACCATTCAGCAGCCGCTGGCCGACCAGCAGGACCGCTTGGATGACCTGCTGACGAAGTTGCCTGCGGCCGTGAAGATGATCGGTCGCGCCGGTGGCATCTACGGCGACTTCTTCAACTTCTACCTGTGCGATATCAACCTGAAGCTCAACGGCCTGCAGCCGGGTGGCCCGGTACGCACCGTGAAGATCACTCAGCAGCCCACGGGTAGGTGCACGCCGCAATGAGGACGCTAGAGGGTTCCAACCGCATCAGGAACGGCCTGGCAGGCATCCTGATCGTCATCTTGGTGATCGGGGTGGGGCAGAGCTTCTCCGGCATTCCGCAGTTGTTCGCCCAGCCCGCCTACTACGGCCAGTTCACCGACAGCGCCGGCCTCAATCCCGGTGACAAGGTCCGCATCGCAGGTATGGATGTCGGAGAAGTGAAGTCGCTGAAGATCGACGGCGACAAGGTGCTGATCGGATTCAACTTGGGCGCCAGGCAGATTGGCACCGAGAGTCGGCTGGCCATCCGTACCGAGACGATCCTGGGCAAGCGTGTGCTGGAGATCGAGCCTCGCGGCGGCAAGATGCTGCAGGCGAGCGGTGTGCTGCCGGTAGGACAGACCACCACGCCGTATCAGATCTACGACGCGGTGTTCGACGTGACGAAGGCCGCCGCCGGGTGGGATATCGACACCGTCAAGCGATCGCTGAATGTGTTGTCCGAGACCGTCGACCAGACCTACCCGCACCTGAGCGCGGCGCTGGACGGGGTGGCCCGGTTCTCCGACACCATCGGCAAGCGCGACGAACAGTTCAAGCAACTGCTGGCCAACGCCAACAAGGTCGCCGCTGTGCTGGGCAATCGCAGTGAGCAGATCAACCGCCTGGCGGTGAATGCCCAGACGCTGCTGTCCGCGGTCAACGAGCGCCGGTCCGAGGTCGATGCGCTGCTGTCCAACATCTCGTTGATCTCCGAGCAGTTCACCGGCTTCGTCAATGACAACCCGAACCTCAATCACGTTCTGGATCAGCTGAAGACGATCAGCGACGTGCTCGTCAAGCACAAGACCGATCTGTCCGACGTGTTGATCACGGCCTCGAAGTTCATGGGTGCGCTGGCCGAGGCGATCGGCTCCGGTCCCTACTTCAAGGTGCTGGTGGTCAACCTGCTGCCGTACCAGATCCTGCAGCCATGGGTGGACGCCGCGTTCAAGAAGCGTGGCATCGACCCCGAGGAGTTCTGGCGTAACGCCGGTCTGCCGGCATTCCGGTTCCCGGATCCCAACGGCCAGCGTCAGCCCAACGGTGCACCGCCGCCGGCACCCATCCCGCTGGAAGGTACGCCGGACCATCCCGGTCCTGCGGTCGGCCCGGGCTCGCCCTGCTCGTACACCCCGCCCCCGGACGGCATCCCGACCACCGGCAACCCGCTGCCGTGCGCCGGGCTGACCAACCTGCCCTTCGGGCCGGTACCGGGTGGCTACCCGCCGGCGGACGTGCCGATCTCGGCGCCCAACCCGGACGCGGGCTACCGCCCGGGCGTCCCCAGCGCCGCCTACCCCGGTGAACTCTCGCCGGCGATCCAAGGTGCGCCCGCCGCGCCGCTGGCTCCCGGCCCGCCCGGGGCACGCACGGTGCCGGTCGCCCCGACACCGGGACCGGCCACCGACATCCCCGGATACGCCCCGCCGCCGAACGCACTGATCGGACCGATCCCGCCGCCGGGACCGGGACCGCAAGTGCCGCCGGTCGGTGACCTGGCACCCGTCGATCAGGGAGGGGGAGCGTAAGCGATGTCAACGGTCTTCAACATTCGTAACCTGGGTCTGCCCAAGATGTCTCGGACGTCGGTCGTCGTCGGCACCCTCGTGGTGGTGATCGCACTTGTCGTCGCGGTGGTCGGCTACAAGCTGTACGAGAAGCTGACCACCAACACGGCGGTGGCCTACTTCCCCGAAGCACTGGCGCTGTATCCCGGCGACCGCGTGCAGATCATGGGCGTGCGGGTCGGCGGTATCGACAAGATCGAACCTGCCGGCGACAAGATGAAGGTCACCTTCCACTACGACAACAAATACAAGGTGCCCGCCAACGCGACGGCGACGATCCTCAACCCGAGCCTGGTCGCCTCCCGCGTGATCCAGCTCGCGCCGGCCTACACCGGCGGTCCGGTGATGGCCGACAACGCCGTCATCCCGATCGATCGCACCCAGGTGCCGGTGGAATGGGACGATCTGCGCAACCAGATCTCCGACATCGTCACCAAGCTCGGCCCCACGCCCGAACAACCCAAGGGCCCGTTCGGTGATGTGCTGGAATCCTTCGCCAACGGGCTGGAGGGCAAGGGTCAGCAGATCAACACCACGTTCAAGGCGCTGTCCGACGCGGTGACCGCACTCAATGAGGGCCGCGGTGATTTCTTCGCCGTCCTCAAGAGCCTGGCGCTGTTCGTCAACGCGCTGCACAAGAGCGACCAACAACTCGTGGCGCTCAACAGCGACCTGGCCACGTTTACGAACTCGTTCAGCAACTCCGATCAGGAAGTGGCCAAGGCGGTCAAGGACATCGACAGCCTGCTGACCACCGCGCGCAAGTTCGTGAACGACAACGGCTCGCTGCTTAGCAAGGACATCAACAACCTCGCCGACGTCACCACCGCGATCCTGCAGCCGGAGTCGCGCAACGGCCTGGAGACGGTGTTGCACGTATACCCGACCCTGGCCGCCAACCTGCAGAACATCTACCACCCCACTCACGGTGCGCTGGTGGCCATTCCGACGATCGCGAGCTTCGCGAACCCGATGCAGTTCATCTGCAGCGCGATCCAGTCCGGCAGCCGGCTGGGCTACCAGGATTCGGCCGAGATGTGCGCGCAGTACCTGGCGCCGATCATGGATGCGATCAAGTTCAACTTCCCGCCGTTCGGCGTCAACCAGTTCTCGACCGCCGAGACGCTGCCGAAGTACGTGGCCTACTCCGAGGAACGGCTGCGGCCGCCGCCCGGATACAAGGACACGACGGTGCCGGGCATCTGGTCGCGGGACACGTTGTTCTCCCACGGCAACCACGAGCAGGGCTGGATCGTGGCCCCGGGCATGCAGGGGGTCGACGTCCAGGCATTCACCGCCAACATGCTGACGCCGGACTCGCTGGCGGCGTTGATGGGCGGGCCCGACCCGGTCGACTACCCGCCGGGTGGTCCGAGGGGTGGCGCGCCGTCGAACTCCTATGACCAACTGAATCCGCTGCCGCCGCCGTGGTATCCGGGAGCGATCCCGCCACCGCCGCCGGGGCCGAACGTGGTCCCGGGACCGTTGCCGGTCTCGCAGCAGATCTACGGCGGAGGTACCGCCCCGGGACCGGCCCCCGCCGGGCCGGCACCGGCCGCACCCGCGGGTCCGCCGCTGCCCGCTGAGATGGGGAGTGGACAGTGAGCACGTTCCTGAGCACCACCCGTCGGTTCGGCTGGCGTGGTTTCGTGTTGGTCCTGACCGCGATGATCCTGACGTCGTGCGGATGGCGCGGTATCGCCAATGTCCCCATGCCGGGCGGTCCCGGCACCGGCAAGGACACCATGACGATCTACGTCCAGATGCCGGATACGTTGGCGCTCAACGTCAACAGCCGGGTCCGCGTCGCCGACGTCTTCGTAGGTTCGGTACGTGCCATCGAGCTGAAGAACTGGATCCCGACGCTGACGCTCGCGCTGCAGCCCGGAGTCAAGCTGCCCGCCAACGCAATTGCGCGCATCGGGCAGACCAGCCTGCTGGGCACCCAGCACGTCGAGTTGGATCCGCCGCCGAATCCGTCGTCGGAGCCGCTGCGCAACGGCGCGACGATTCCGCTGAAGAACTCGCAGTCGTTCCCGACCACCGAGCGCACCCTGGCCAGCATCGCCACCGTGCTGCGCGGCGGCGGCATCTCGAATCTGGAGGTCATCCAGACCGAAGTCGCCAACATTCTGGACGGCAACGGCGAACAGATCCGCGACTTCCTCACCAAGCTGGACACGTTCACCGACCAGCTCAATCAGCAGCGTGAAGACTTGACCCGGGCGATCGACAAGACCAACGAACTGCTGTCGATCGTGGCCGCGCGCAACAACACCCTGGACCGGGTGCTGACCGAATTCCCGCCGCTGATCAAGTATTTCGCGGACGCCAGGGACCGGTTCACCGGTGCGGTCGAGGCGCTCGGCCGGTTCAGCAAGGTCACCGCCGACACCTTCTCGGAGGCGCGGGCCAACTTCGATACGAACCTCGAGCTGTTGCAGCGGCCGCTCAAGCAGCTCGGCCGGGCGGCGCCTTACCTGATCGACTCGCTGAAGCTGGTCATCACGGCTCCGTACCCGATCGACAACATCCCGAAGGTAATTCGTGGTGACTACATCAACACGTCGGCCACCTTCGACCTGACGCTGAGCTCGATCGACAACGCGTTCCTCACCGGTACCGGTGTGTCCGGAATGCTGCGTGCCCTCGAGCAGGCATGGGGTCGCGATCCGCAGACGATGATCCCGGATGTTCGGTTCACGCCTCACCCGAACATGACCGACGGGGGACCGTATGTCGAGCGCGGCGAGTGAGGGGTGACGGCTAGATGTTGACCCGTTTCATCAAGACGCAGCTCGTCATGTTCGGCGTGCTGACCGTGATCGCCCTGCTGGTGCTGGGCTGGTACTTCCTGCGGCTGCCGACGCTGGCCGGCATCGGGCAGTACGAGCTGAAGGCGAACCTGCCGTCCTCGGGCGGCCTGTACGCGACCGCCAACGTCACCTACCGGGGCATCACGATCGGGCGCGTCACGGATGTGGAGCCCACCGAGAACGGTGTCCGGGCGACGATGAGCATCAGTGACAAGTACAAAATCCCCGCTGATGCCACCGCCAATGTGCACTCGGTGTCCGCGGTGGGCGAGCAGTACCTGGATTTGGTGTCCGACGGCAACCCCGGGCAGTACTTCTCCCCTGGGCAGACGATCACCAAGTCGACGGTGCCGGAGGAGATCGGCCCGGCGCTCGATGCGGCCAACAAGGGTCTGGCGGCGCTGCCGGCCGACAAGATTCCGGTGCTGCTGAACGAAACCGCCCAGGCGGTCGGTGGTTTGGGGCCGGCGCTGCAGCGGCTGGTCGACGGCACGCAGGCGATCGTGACTGATTTCAAGACCAACATTGCCGACGTCAACGACATCATCCAGAATTCGGCGCCCATCATCGACAGCCAGGTCAACTCCTCGGATGCGATTCAGCGCTGGGCGGCCAACCTGGACACGATCACGACGCAGACCGCCGCGCAGGATCAGGCGCTACGCAATGGTCTGAGCCAGGCCGCTCCGACCGCCGATGCGGTCAACGCGGTGTTCAGCGATGTGCGGGAGGCGCTGCCGCAGACGCTGGCCAACCTGGAGATCGTGCTGGACATGCTCAAGCGCTATCACAAGGGTGTCGAGCAGTCGCTGGTGCTTCTCCCGCAGGGTGCGTCGGTGGCCCAGTCGGTGGCATCGCCCTATCCGGGTCAGGCCGCCCTGGACTTCGGCCTGACGATCAACCAGCCGCCGCCGTGTCTGACCGGCTTCCTGCCGGCCAGCCAGTGGCGTGCTCCGGCGGACTTGCGGCCGATGCCGGTGGAGAACAACCTCTACTGCAAGATTCCGAAGGACACCCCGGCCAACGTGGTCCGTGGTGCGCGTAACTTCCCCTGCGTCGACGTGCCCGGCAAGCGGGCCGCGACGCCGATGGAGTGCCGCAGCAACGAGCCCTACACCCCGCTGGGCAACAACCCCTGGTACGGCGACCCCAACCAGGTGCTGAACTGCCCGGCGCCGGGCGCTCGATGCGACCAGCCGGTCAACCCCGGTACCGTGATACCGGCACCGTCGATCAACAACGGGATGAACCCGTTACCGGCCGATCTGTTGCCAGGTCCGACGCCACCGACGAGTGACCCGCTCAGTCCACCCGGGACTGGCACCGTGCAGTGCAACGGCCAACAACCGAACCCCTGCACGTACACTCCGGCGGCACGTAATACGGCCGTCTATAGCCCGCAAAGCGGGGAATTGACTGGTCCTGACGGAGTGAAATACGACGTCAAGAACTCGAGCAGTACAGGAGACGACGGATGGAAGGAGATGCTGGCCCCGGCCGGCTGACCCCACCGCCTGCCGACGACGCCGAACGCAGTGAGGCGCAAAAGACGGCGAATCACACCCCGTCGGTCGACGACGCCGAACCTGGCGAGTCGAAGGAATCGGCGAATCTGGATGCGGTCGACGAGACCGAACCGGGCGACGGCGTTCCGGTGCGCGGGTCGCGGCTGAGCGCTCGCCGCCTTGGCGTGGTCGCGGCCGCTCTGCTGATCGCGAGCCTGCTCGTTGCCACCGGCGGGTTCTTCGCGCTGCGCTCACATGAGAAGAGCGTCGCCGTGGCCCGCAACGAGACCGTCGCGCTGGCGGCGGCCAAGGACTGCGTGACCGCCACCCAGGCGCCGGACGCCAACGCGATGGCCGCCAGCCAGCAGAAGATCGTCGAGTGCGCGACCGGCGACTTCGCCGCTCAGGCCGGCCTGTACAGCGGGCTGCTGGTCGACGCCTACCAGGCGGCCAAGGTGCAGGTCCAGGTCTCCAACATGCGCGCGGCCGTCGAACGCCACAACGACGACGGTTCGATGGACGTCCTGGTGGCGGTGCGGGTGAAGGTGTCCAACACCCAGGCCCAGGACCAGGAACAGGGCTACCGATTGCGGGTCAAGATGATGCCCGAGGGAGGCACGTACAAGATCGCCAACCTCGACCAGGTGAGCAAGTGACGGTGACGGTCCCCGAAGCGGACACCGGCGCCGAGGCCGAAGTCGAAGCCACCGAGGTCGCCCATCAGGCTGCCGCCGGGGTGCCGGCCAGCTGGGCGGCACGGGCCGGTGCATTCACCGTCGACGTGTTCTTCGGCGTCGGCGTGGTGATCACCTGCCTGCTGGTGGCGTGGACCGCGCCGCTGCGCGGATGGTTGTGGTGGGTCGCGGTCGCACTGGCGGGAGCGGTTTTCCTGGCGGTGGCCGTCAACCGGTTGCTGCTGCCGGTGATCACCGGGTGGACCCTGGGCCGCTCGCTGGCGGGGATCGCCGTTGTCGGCCGCGATGGCGCAGCGGTGGGTCCGTGGCGGCTGCTGGTCCGCGATCTGGCTCATCTGCTCGACACCCTCGCGGTGTTCCTCGGCTGGCTGTGGCCGTTGTGGGATTCACGCGGGCGGACCTTTGCCGACCTGCTCACCCGCACCGAAGTCCACCGCGTCGAAGGTGAGCTGCCCAACCGGCGCCGGCTGGCCGGCGCGCTGCTGGTGGGGCTCGCCGTGCTGGCCGCAGGCGCCACCGCCCTGGCCTACTTCGGGGTGTACCGGCCCGAACGTGCCGTCGAGCAGGCCCGCCAGCAGCTGGCGGTGGAGGGGCCAAAGATCGTCACCCAGATGCTGAGCTACGACGTCGCCTCGATCGACAGCGACTTCGCCCGCGCCCGTAATCTGGCCACCGACAGCTATCGGAAAAAGCTTGTGGCAGAGCAGGATTCGGTTCGCAAGAGCGGGCCCGTCGACAACGACTACTGGGTCACCAACAGCGCTGTGCTGACCAACACCCGGGATCGGGCGGAGATGCTGCTGCTCATGCAGGGGCAGCGTGGCGAGGCACCCAAGCAGCGGCTGATCACCGCCACCCTGCAGGTGAGCTTCGAGCGGTCCGCCAGCGGCCAGTGGCAGGTGTCCAACCTCTCGGTGCTGGCCAAGCCCAACCCTGCGGGGGAGCCGAAGTGAGTCCCCGCCGCAAGGTCGAAGCCGACGACAAGGACCTGTTCCGGTTGCCCGAGCAGCAGCCGCGCCGCTGGGTGCTGCCGTTGACCGCCGCACTCGCGGCCGTGTTGATCATCGCCGCGATCACGGCCAGCGCGCTGCTTCTGGTCAAACGCGAAACCCAGCGACACGACGCCGTCCGGGATGTGGCGGTGCTGAGCTTCGTTCGCGGATTCGTCACCCACTACACGTCCATCGACCCGTTCCACGCCAACGACTACGCCGACAAGGTGCTGGCCCAGGGCACCGGGCAGTTCGCAAAGCTGTACCAGGACAAGATGAATGAGGTCGTCATCCAGGTGGCGCGCGCCGAGCCGACGACGGGGACCGTGCAGGCCGTCGGCATCGAGCGCTGGAACCGCGACGGCAGCGCCGACGTGGTCGTGGCCGCCACGACGAAGACCAGAATGCCCGACGGCAAGACCATCGAAAGCGGTAGCCGCTGGGTGGTCACCGCGACCCAAGAAGGAGGTGCAGGAGGTCCGTGGAAGATCAGCAACCTGCTGCAGGTGATCTGACCGACGCCGCACCCGAGGAGGCCGCGGCGCCAACCGAAACCGCCTCCGAAGCCGGGTCCCCGTCCGAAGAGGTGGCCGCCGCCGGTGCACCGAAGCGACGGAACTGGTTGCGCCGCAACAAGACTGCGCTCGCAGTCGGGACGACGGCGGCCCTGTTCGTCGCGGCAGGCGGTTTTGCCGGTGCCACCGTGCAGCCGTACCTGGTGGACCAGGCAACCGTGGACACCAAACTCGTGATCGCCCGCACCGCCGCCGAGGCGATCACGACGCTGTGGACCTACACCCCCGAGGACATGGACAAGCTGCCGGACCGGTCGGCGAAGTACCTGTCCGGGGACTTCGAAGACCAGTACCGCAAGTACGTCGACGCGATCGTGCCGACCAACAAGCAGGCCAAGGTCACCAACAGCACCGAGGTCGTCGGCGCGGCGGTCGAGTCGCTGAGCGGTTCGGACGCCACCGCGATCGTCTACACCAACACCACGTCCAAGAGCCCCCTGACCAAGGACATTCCCGCGACGAAGTACCTGTCGTACCGCGTGCAGCTGACCCGCGACGGGTCGCACTGGCTGGTCACCAAGATGACGACGGTGACGTCGCTGGACCTCACGCCCAAGCTGTAATTCATTGGCGATACTTGGCCCATGGCCGTCGCCTCGCCCGTATCGGAACGCTCGACCGTCGTCGCGCTGCTGCTGCTGACGTTCGCCACCGGTCTGGTCGACGCGATCAGCGTGTTAATGCTCGGGCACGTCTTCGTCGCGAACATGACCGGCAATGTGATCTTCCTGGGCTTCTGGTTCGTGCCGCATTCCGGGGTGGACATGACCGCCGCAGTGGTCGCCTTCGGCTTCTTCCTCAGCGGGACGGTCATCGGCGGGCGGTTCGCCCGCCACCTCGACCACGAGGTGGCGGTCCGGGTGTGGCTCACCGCCGCGCTGGGCGCCGAGGTGGTGCTGCTGGTGGTGCTGGCCGTGCTCGCCGGCACCGGTGTCCTTCAGTACCACGACGACGGCAAGCTGATCCTGATCGCCGGGCTGGCGGTGGCGTTCGGTTTTCAGAACGCCGCGGCCCGTCAGTTCGGCATCCAGGAACTCAGCACCACGGTGTTGACCACGACGCTGGTGGGGATCGGGTTCGACAGCCGGCTCGCGGGCGGGACCGGACAGCGGGAAAAGCTGCGCTACAGCGTGGTTTTGACGATGCTCGCCGGCGCGACGGTCGGGGCGACGATGTCGCGCTTCATGGTGGCCCCGGTGATCGCACTGGCTGCGGCTGTGGTGGCCGCCAGCCTGGCGGTCTTCCGGTACGGCCCGCAACCCGTGACGGCGCCGGATTCGGATCACTAGAGTCGCGCGTATGCCTACTGTCCTGGTCACCGGCGCAGCCCGGGGAATCGGCAGATCGATCGTGAATCACCTGGCCGCTGCCGGCTGGGATGTCGTCGGCGGGGTTCGCTCGGCCGCTGACGCCGACGCGTTGTCGGAACTGCCGAGAGTCAGCGCCGTCATGCTGGACGTCACCGACGAGGCGCAGGTTGCCGCCCTTCCCGACGCGTTGCCCGACCGACTCGACGCGGTGGTCAACAATGCCGGGATCGCCGTCAGCGGCCCGCTGGAAGGCCTCACACCGGCTGAGATTCGGCAGCAGCTGGAAGTCAATGTCGTCGGCCAACTCGCCGTCACCCAGGCGGTGCTTCCGCTGCTGCGCGAGTCGCGCGGTCGGGTCGTGTTCATTTCCAGTGTGAACGGCCAGCTTTCGGCACCGATGATGGGTGCCTACAGTGCGTCGAAGTTCGCGCTCGAGGCGGCGGCCGACGCGTTGCGAGTCGAATTGCGGCCCTGGCACATCGCGGTGAGCGTGGTCCAGCCGGCTCAGACCGACACCGACCTGTGGCGCAATGCCGACCAGAGCGTCGTCGAGATGGAAGCCGCGCTGTCACCGCGGCACCGCGCGCTCTACACCAGACACATTGCGGGTATGCGGAAAGCGATTCCGATGTCACAGCGCCTCGCGGTGGATCCGGAGAAGGTGGCCAAGGTGGTGCTCGAGGCGCTCACCGCTCGCAGGCCGCGGGCGCGATACCCCGTGGGGCTGGCCACCACAGTGCAGATGTCTCTGATGACGAAGCTGCCCACCCGCGCGCGGGATGCGCTCCTGCGCAGGGTGTTCGGCCAGCCCTGATCGGTTCGCATGGCTGAGTTCGTCAAACGGAACACTGCTGCGCCGCCCGGCTTCTTCGCCTGTGAGGCAGCAGGTTTGAGATGGCTGGCGAGTGCGCCGGGCGGGGTGCCGTGTGCGAGGGTGCTCCGGTACGACGACACCAGCCTGACATTGGAGCGGCTGCGCTCCGCGCCGCCGAGCGAGGAGGCCGCCGAAACCTTCGGGCGGCGGCTGGCGATCACGCACGACGCCGGGGCAGCGGGCTTCGGCGCCGCGCCACCGGGCTGGCACGGCGCGGGATTCTTCGGCCCCCTCGATCATCCGCTGGCGATGAGCCTGACCGTTCATCCCCGCTGGGGCGGCTTTTACGCCGACGAACGGCTGACGCCGATGCTGAAACTGGCCACCGGTATCGGCCCGGCCGGGCGCAGGTTGATCGACGGCGTCGTAGAGCGTTGTCGGCGAGGCGATTTCGACGACGACGATGCCCCCGCCCGCCTACACGGTGACCTGTGGAGCGGAAACGTGATGTGGACCGATTCCGGTGCGGTGCTCATCGACCCCGCCGCGCACGGCGGGCATCGCGAAACCGACCTCGCGATGCTGGCGTTGTTCGGCTGCCCGCACCTGGAGTCCGTCTATGCCGGATATCAGAGCATGCACCCGCTTGGCGAGGGATGGCGCGACCGCATCCCGCTGCACCAGCTCTATCCGTTGCTGGCGCACGTCGCCCTGTTCGGCGCGGGCTATGCCGCCCAGACGGTGCGTGCTGCGCGAACGGCCATGGAAATCAGTTGAATCCGAGCCAGGCGGGAAGCGCACGCTCACGGGAGTCGCACAGCACAGCCATCGTGTCGCAGGAACCCCTCGGCACACCGGCGCCCGCCCACATCCCGCCGGTGTCGCGCCGAAGCACGATCGCCGACGAGCCGCCGCCGTCGAGCAGGATCGCCGTGTCGCTGCCCAGGCCGCGGAACAGATCCTGGATCTGATCCGGGGTGTAGCTGCCACCTTGGAAGACATACATCTCGTCCTTGTCCCTGGCATAGGCCAGGGCGGTGCGTGCTGCGCTCGGTCCGCCGTCGTTCATCTGCCCGGTGTCGCCCGGCGCCAGTAGCCCCAGCCCGCTGACCGCCACGAACCGGGTGCCCTTGTCGAGCAGCCCCTGGATCACCGGGGTCGCGGCGTCGTAGTCGTCCGGCGACTTCGGTGCCACGACGAACGGCGCGCCGGCGACGGGCAGGATCATCGTGCTCAACGCGGTCCACACCTCGTCGCCGCCGGACAGTGCCTGCTTGCCGGCGTAGGCGATGGTCCCGGTCACCGCCGCGTTGGCCCTGCCCTGTCCCTGCGTGCTGTCGACGTAGGCGCCCAGCGGCGAACTGCAGCCCGTCGATTTCCACGAACCGGCTTGCTGCCCACGGACATCGAAGAAGTTGGCGTTGACCGCGATTGTCGGCTGCCCGAGTGCCTGCCACGCCTGCAGCGGGGTGTAGGTCTCCGACGCCTGCACCAGACCCTCACGGGTGCGCGTGCCGGGCGTCCGTTCGCACCGGGCCTGATAGCCGCTGTGGCTGTCGACCAGGAGTCGGGGGGTCAACCGGCTGGATGCGGCCTTGATGATCATCAGGTGGCCGCCGTTGGTCAGCTCGTACCAGTTGCCACCGGCGCTGAGCATCGGTGCGGGAAAGCCGCTTCCGAAGTTGTAAACCAGGTAGCTGCCGCGCGTGGTGGCGATCGCCTGGGCCAGTTGCGCGCGGCCGTCGGCGGACGCGACGGGCATGCCGGTGGTGGCCGCCAGTGTCAGGCAGCTCACCGCGGCCATGCTGGCCGCGGCCAGGCGGCGCAACGCTGCGGCGATGGTTGGCACTGTTGCCCTCTCATGATGTCGATGCACTACGGCACGGTCATCTCTATTCTCAGCAGCCACACAGTCAACTTTGGTAACGGTCGCACGACGGTTGCGCACCGGCGCCGTCACGACCAGCCACGATGATTTTCCGGAGAGCAGATTTTGTCAGCGAATGGTTATCCGCGCTGTGAGTGGGGAATCACTGCTTGGCGCGGTGCCCGCCTGGGCCCGCCGGAACATGAGGAGCAGCAATGATCGGAACGATTATCGGAGCCATCGTCGTCGGCCTGATTGTCGGCGCGCTGGCGCGACTGGTTATGCCCGGTAAGCAGAACATCGGCGTCATCATGACGATCCTGCTCGGTGCCGTCGGGTCCTTCCTGGGATCGTGGATCGCCTACCAGGTTGGCTATTCCAACTCCAACGGTGGCTTCGCGATCATCCCGTTCTTGGTCGGTATCGTCGTCGCCGCAGTGCTGATCGCCATCTACGTTGCGATCACCGGACGCAGCAACCGAGTCCACCACTAGAACCGTCAGCGGCCCGGCGGCGCAAGGCGATACACCGCACCGGCATAGTCGTCGGTGATGTACACCGCGCCGTCCGGGCCCGCTACGGCCGCGACGGGACGCCCCCAGCGCGAACCATCCTGGTCCTGGAATCCTCCGACCAAGGTCCGCTGCGGGCCCAGAGTTGAAGCCAACGACCCTGCGTCCCAAGCGAAGAACGAAACCTCCGGCGCTCTTGCCGGGGTGCGGTTCCATGAGCCGTGTACCCCGGCCAGGGCGCCGGAGTCGTATGGTGGGGGCAGCGCGCCGGTGGTGAAGCTCAACCCCAGCGGCGCCGAATGCGCCCCGAGCGTCTGCTCGACCGGCGGCAGCGCCGCGCAGTCGAGCTTGCTGCCGTCGGCATTGGTCTGGACATCGCGCACGAACGCCGGTCCGTCGCCGACGTCGGGATTGCAGTAGGGCCAACCGAGTTCGCGCCCCGGTGTCAACCGGGCGACCGACTCGGGTGGGTTGTCGTTGACGTAGTCGGTGATCCTCCCGTACGACGGCCCGGGCCGCGGGTCGGGGACTTGGTCGCGGTTGTTGACCGCCGTCCACACTGCGCCGTCGGGAGCGACGGCCAGTCCGGTGCCGTTGCGGACACCGGTGGCGAAGGGGCGCGCCGGACCACCCTCGGGCGGAATCCGCATGATGGTGGCGCGGGGCGGTTCGGCCGTCCTGTCGTCGGCGGTGATGTTGCCGGTGGAGCCGATCGAGAAGTAGACGGCGCCGTCCCGGCCGACGGCGACGCTCTTGAGGGCATGCGCGTACGCGCCCCCGAGTTCAGGACTGCGATCGTCGGGCAGCCCCCCGGCGACGACCCGGCGGCCATCGGCCACCGACCCGCGATAGTCGAATGCATCGACCTCATCGCTTTCGGCGACATAGAGCGTGCCGCCGTCGAAGGCGAGGCCATGTGGCTGATCCAGCCCGTCGAGCAACACCGATTGTTGCGGTCGAGGTCGGGCGGGGACCAGTCGCAGCACCCGGCCCGCGGCCGGCACCGAGACCAGCAACGCCCCATCCGGCGCCCACGCCGCCAGCCTCGCCTTAGGGACGCGGGCCCAGACCGCCATGGTCCAGCCCGGTGGTACGAGGGCCCGGCGGGGCATGTCGAACGGCGTGCCGCCGAGTTCGGCCGGCACCGCGACGGGGACCGGCGCCAGGCCGGCCGGCGCCGATGCCGGGGGAGCCGGCGGCGCGGGATGCCCACACGCCGCCGTCAGCACCGTGACAGCGGCGCAGGCGGCCTTAGCCCGCCAGCCCGGCATGCATCTCCCATACGAGGATCTCCGAGGGCGAGGTGGCGGTCACCTTCTGACCGCCGGCGGCGGTGAACCGCACTGCGTCGCCCGCGGAGAGCGTGCCCGCGCCCTCGAGCGTCACCTCGCCGCGCGGAACGAACAGGTGCAGATAGGGCGCCTCGGGCAGCTCGACGGCCTCACCGGCCTGCAGCCGGGCGCCATGCAGTGCCGCAAACCGGTTGCGGATCGCGATCGCGGTCTGGTCTTTGTGCTCGGGCATGCCGGAGGCGATCGTCACCAGTCCGCCGCGCAGCAGCTCGTCGTCGATCTCCAGCTGCTGGTAGCCCGGGTCGATACCGGATTCGTCAGGGACCACCCACATCTGGACGAAATGCACTGGCTCACTGTGTGTTTCGTTGCCGGTCAGGGTCCACGAGTCGTTCTTCTCGGAGTGCAGGATGCCGCGGCCTGCCGACATCCGCTGGGCCAGTCCGGGGTAGATCACGCCGGAGTTGCCGGTGGAGTCCTGGTGGACCAGCGATCCCTGCAGCACCCAGGTGACGATCTCCATATCGCGGTGCGGGTGGGTGTCGAACCCCGTGCCGGGTTTGACGATGTCGTCGTTGTTCACCAGCAGCAGGCCGTGGTGGGTGTTGTCGGGCTCGTAGTGGTGGCCGAACGAAAACGAGTGCTTGGAATCAAGCCAGTCGATCTTCGTCGCGGCCCGGTCGGCGGCACGTCTGATGTCGACGGTTGCGGCCATGTCATCACCCCTTGGGATCCTTGCCAGCCTAGGTGGCCGACTTGCCAGCGACAACATGTATGACGTGTCATATATTCCGCTATGGTGGAGCGGTGGCCCAGCGCTGGTTGACCGACGACCAACAGCGAATCTGGCGCAACTACCTGGCGTTGAGCGGTCGGCTGCAGGCCGCGATGAACCGCCGGCTGCAGGCGCGGTGCGGGCTGTCTCTTGCCGATTACGAGGTGCTGGTAGCGCTTTCAGAACGGGGTCCCACTCGAGTGCTCGAACTGGCCGCCGCACTGGGGTGGGAGCAGAGCAGGCTTTCTCATCAGCTGACCCGGATGCGCGGTCGCGGCCTGCTGCTGCGCCACGGCAGCGAGAACGACCGGCGGGGCGCCACCGTCGAGATCACCGCCGCCGGGAGCGACGCGCTGCGCACGGCGGCACCCGACCACGTCGCGCTGGTGCGTTCGGTGTTGTTCGACGGGGTGACGGCGACGCAGTTGCGCGACTTCGACGCGGTGATCACCATGGCGTTGAACCGGCTGGCTGAATAACGCAATCCGCCGCCACAGCACGGGCCGTGGCGGCGGATTGTTGGTGTATTGCGTCGATTCAGAACTGAGAGCGAACTTTTCGAAAGATCTTCACTCTGAGTTCTATCTCGACATCAACCAGCTGGATCAGCCGGCCATGAACGCCTCATAGGCCGACGCCAGATTCGGCGGGAGCACGGTGACGCTGCATGCGCGCTGGGTGTCACCGATCGGTGCCAGGATTCCACGCAGTTCGTAGTACTCACCGGGGTTGGCGGTGAAGTAGCCCCGCACATTGGATTCGGCCTGCGGACGCGGCTGGCCGTAGGCCGCCGTCAAGACCTGCTTGGCGCCGGGATGGCCGTCCAGGTACTGGTTGGCCGAACCGGTCACCGAGCTGACGGTGTTGGCAACTCCGGCGCTGCTGCAATCCGGGGCTGCCGAGGCCATCGGCGCGGCCAGTGTGGCCACCGCCATGCCTCCCATGAGCACGCCGGCACCCACGGCCGCGACCCCCTTACTCGACGCGATACCGCTGAACTTCATGATCACTTCTCTTTCCGAGTCTTGGTGATGATTCCCCCGTCCTGAAACCCAAAGTACCCATGAGGTTTGCCGGCAAACCCGGATGCCGCACGCAAGGTTGGACGAAAAACGAAGTGTTACAGCACAATCCGGTGAGATGGCTCTCAATCGGGCCGCTATGACCCCGTCGGCGCCAAGGGCGTCCTGAGAACCCTTAAACACCACGGCGGTCTCTTAACTGATCGTGATAATCGGTGTTATGGAACTGTGACGCCCGCAAATCAGTGCTGTGCCCTGGCGAATCATGAAGGCAATTGACGGGTTTGGAAATTGTCGGCGGTTTTCAGCATTTACCTGGTCGAGGCGTCGCGCACTGTGAGATGGATTGCAGAACGACTCTCGGCACGAAAGAAAACGCATACCGATCGCCGGGATCGGGTAGATGGCACTACGAGGTGCTAACCCCGCGCCGACCCGAAATCCGTCAACGCACGAGGGGAAAACCCATGACTACACCCGACACCACTACTCTGCTCGCGCAGCTGCGAGCGCTTCTCGACCTGACCAATACCGAGGTCCAGATCGCCGAGACCCGCGTGGCGCAGGCTCGCACCGACGCGGTGCGTACCGAGCTCACCCAGAACGCCGCCAACGGTCGCCAGCGCGCCGTGGCCATCGAGAATGCAATCCGCGACCTCGGGGGTTTCCCGGACGTCATCGGCCCGTTCTTCGGCCGTGCCGCCGCTGCCGTCAAGGCTCTCACCGAGCAGGCGCAGCCGTTCGACGAGGCACTGCTGGGGGACCTGGCTCTCGAGGGCCAGCTGCTCGACCGTGCCCGTTACGTCAAGGCGCTGGCCGTTTCCGCGCGTCAGCCGGAGATCGAGAGCTTGGCCAACCGCCTGATCACGGCGCACTCGGCGACCGTCGACTGGCTGACCACTGTGCTGGCCGAGGACGCGCTCGGCGGCCCGGCCGCTCTGCGGCGCACGCCGCTGCAGATCCTCACCGGTCTGACCGTTCGCGTGGCCAATTGGCCGGTGATCTCCTCGGTCCGCGGCATCGACCGCGCGCTGGAGGCCCTGCGTAACACCCGGCCTGCGGTGGATCAGCTGGTCAACCGCGGTGCCCATGCCGGTGAGGTGGCCGTCAAGGCCGCTGCCGGCGCGCGGGACGCGGCCCTGGAGACCGCTGAGAAGGTGGCCCGTCGCGAGGGCGCGGACGGCGCCGCCGACGCGATCCACTCGCTGCGTAGCTCCACCGGCATCCTGACGTCGGAGGAACTGCCCATCGCCGGTTATGACGAGCTGAATCTCAACGAGGCCGTTGCCGCGGTGAAGGAACTCGACGATCCGGCCGACATCCGGTCGATCATCGCCTACGAAGAGGCCAACAAGAATCGCCAGCGGCTGGTGTCCGCCGCCCAGACCCGGGTGGCCGCCATCGCGCAGGAGATCGTCGGTATCGACTGATGTGACGGAGCCGCGCGCCGTACCCGATGATGGTGAGGTGTCCGAACACCGGAACCGCAAAGTGGCCATCATCGGGGCCGGTAGCGTCGGCACCGCTATCGCCTACGCCTGCCTGATCCGCGGATCGGCAGGCGTTTTGGCGCTCTACGACAGCAACCTGAAGAAGGTGCGGGCCGAGGTGCTCGACCTCAACCACGGCAGTCAGTTCGTGCCGCACTGCACAGTGATCGGTTCCGACCAGATCGATGTCACCGCCGGTTCGGCGGTCGTCGTGGTCACCGCCGGCGCCAAACAACATCCCGGGCAGAGCCGGCTGGAGTTGGCCGCTACGAATGTGGCCATGGCGCAGGAACTCACGCCGCAACTCCTGGAACTGTCCCCGCACGCGGTGATCGTGTTCGTCACCAACCCCGTCGACGTCGTCACCTACGCCGCCGCCCAGTCCGTCGACGCACCGTCCGGGCACATCTTCGGATCGGGAACGGTATTGGACAGCAGCCGGTTTCGTTATCTGATCGCCCAGCGCGCGGAGCTTGCCGTCGGCAATGTGCACGGCTTGATCGTCGGAGAGCACGGCGACTCCGAAATGTCGCTGTGGTCGAGTGTCTCGGTCGGCGGTGTGCCGGCCGGGCACTTCCGCCGTGACGGTTCGGCCGTCTTCGACGAGGCCACTCAGGCGGCCATCTCGGCCGCGGTGGTCAACGCCGCCTACGAAATCATCGAGGGCAAGGGTGCAACGAATCTCGCGATCGGCCTGTCCACGGCGCGGATCGTCGAAGCGGTGCTCGGTGACCAGCATCGGGTGCTGCCGATCTCGACAGTCCAACAGGGCGCATACGAAATCACCGATGTGGCACTGTCATTGCCGACCGTCGTGTCTGCCGCCGGCGCAGGCGAGGTGCTGCAGGTTCCGCTCGCGGTGCCCGAACTCCTCGGCTTGCAGGCGTCGGCATCAACGCTGCGCCAAGCCCAGCGGTCACTCGGGCTGTAGCGGCTACGGTGAAGTCATGACAGCCAACTTCAACGAGATGAACCAGAAGGTCATCGACGAGTTCCGGGCCAACGGAGGCAAGGCCGGCGGCATGTTCGAAGGCAAGCCGCTGGTACTGGTGCACCACTTCGGAGCAAAGTCGGGAACCGAACGGATCACGCCGCTGGTGCCGTACCTGGAGGACGGCCGGATCTTCATCTTCGCCAGCAAGGCCGGCGCGGATACCAACCCGGATTGGTTCCACAACCTTCTCGCCCACCCCGAGACGACCGTCGAGTTGGGAACCGAGACCATGCCCGTCACCGCGCGGGTGCTGGACGGAGCCGAACGCGACGAGATCTACGCCAAGCAGGTCGCCGCGCAACCCCAGTTCGGGGACTACCAGAAGAGCACGTCGCGGATCATCCCGGTGGTCGAGCTGCAGCGGTCTTCGGGCTAAAGCACCTCGGGCAGGCCGAATTTCGCGAACACGCTGGTGTCCAGGAATGCCACCACGTGCGAGATTCCGTCGGCGCGCAGGTCCAGGACGTGCAGCTGGAACGGCACATGCCGGCCGCCGGTTTCAGGCAGGCGCATGTACATCGCCGCGGCCGGCTGGCCGTTGGCGGTCAGCGGCAGTAGCCGCATATCGCCGGCGTGATTGGCCGGGCAGTTCTGGTGGATCAGTGCACCTATGTTCGGGCCGCCCTGATACCAGCCGTCGAACGGCGGCATCTCCCAAATCGCCTCGGCGGTGAACATTTCCACCAGCCGATCGATGTCGTAGTCCTCGAACGCCGAGATGTAGCGGGCAAGCAGTTCGCGCGCCTCATCCGAATCCGGCGGCGTGAGTTCGTCGTCCTGGCTTGGGCCGACGGCCTCGAGCTGGGCGCGGGCCCGCTGCAACAGGCTGTTGACGGCGGCGACGGAGGTGTCGATGGCCTCGGCCACCTCGGCAGCCCGCCATTGCAGCACATCCCGCAGAAGTAGTACCGCGCGCTGCCGGGGCGATAGATGTTGAAGTGCGGCAACGAAAGCCAGCCGGACCGACTCCCGTGACCCGACGATCACCGACGGATCGGATGCGTCGTCGGGCAACGGCTCCAGCCAGGGCACCTCGCCGCGTTCGACGAGTTCGTCGTTCGGGTGCGAGCTCGGTGCACCCAGTCCCGTCGGCAGTGGCCGGCGCTGCCTACCCTCCAGCGCGGTCAGCGAGGTATTGGTGGCGATGCGGTGCAGCCAGGTGCGCACGGACGACTTGCCCTCGAAGCGGTCATAGGACTTCCACGCCCGCAGGAAGGTTTCCTGAACCAGGTCTTCGGCGTCGTGTAGCGAGCCGGTCATCCGGTAGCAGTGTGCCAACAATTCGCGCCGGTACGGCTCGGCCTGCGCCAGGAAATCGCCCCGGCTGGGGTCGAGCCCGTCGTCAAGCCGCCTCGGGCTCCGCCCGTCATCCAACGTATGTGCGAGCACGCTCACAGTGCCGAGCTTACGCACGAGCACCGACAACCTGCGATGCCTAGCCCGGTTAGGCTCCCCTGATGGTCACAACACGTAACGAGCGGACCTTCGACGGAGTCGGCGGCGTCCGCATCGTCTATGACGTGTGGACACCGGACACCGAGCCGCGCGGCATCGTCGTGCTCTCCCACGGCCTCGGCGAGCACGCCCGCCGCTACGACCACGTCGTGGAACGGTTCGGCGAGGCCGGGCTGATCACCTATGCGCTCGACCACCGCGGTCACGGGCGCTCCGGCGGCAAGCGCGTCCGGGTGAAGTCGATCGACGAGTACACCGGCGACTTCGGCACTCTGGTCAAGATTGCCACGTCCGAACACCCGGGGTGCACGCGAATCGTGCTCGGCCACAGCATGGGTGGCGGCATCGTCTTCGCTTACGGCGTCGACCATCAAGACGACTTCGACCTGATGGTGCTGTCCGGGCCGGCCGTCGCCGCCCAGACGGGGGTGTCGCGGGGGAAGCTGCTGCTCGGCAAGGCCGTCGGCTCCCTGCTGCCGGACCTGCCGGTCGAGGACCTCGACTCCAACGCCGTCTCCCGCGATCCCGCGGTGGTGGCCGCCTACAACGCCGACCCGCTGGTGTGGCACGGCAAGGTTCCGGCCGGTATCGCCAAGGCGCTGGTGACGGTCGGCGAGAGCATGCCGCAGAAGGCGCGCCAGCTCACCAAGCCGCTGCTGGTGGTGCACGGCGAGGAGGACTCGCTGGTGCCCGCTTCCGGAAGCCGGCTGCTGGTGGACTGCGTGGGATCGTCCGACGTGCACCTCAAGATCTATCCCGGGCTCTACCACGAGGTGTTCAACGAGCCGGAGCGCGAGCGGGTGCTCGACGACGTGACCGCCTGGATCGAGGCCAGGCTGTGAGATGGCAGTGAGATGGCAACGTCGCCTCGCCGTGGCGGCGCTGGCGCTGGCGCTCGTCGCGGGCTGCTCGCCCCATGAATCGCCGAACACCTGGGTCGAAGACGAGGTGACATTCGACGCCGACGGGCTGACCGTGCACGGCACCTACCGTCACCAGCACGGTGACCAGCAGGGGCCAGCGGCACTGCTGATCTCGGAGAGCGGGCGCACCGACCGCAACGGCGACAACAACGTCGCCGGGCCGATCGGCAACATGCGTCAGCTCGCCGAGTACCTGTCCGACCATGGGGTGGCCTCGCTGCGCTACGACAAGGTCGGCACGGGGAAGACCGGGCTCGGTCCCTACGCCCGCCACCCGGCCGACGTGGGCAGCGCCGTCTACACCGCCGGGGCGAAGGCCGCCGTGCGTTTCCTGGCCGGCGAAGCAGGCACCGACAAGAACCGCATTTCGGTGTACGCGCTCGGCGAGGGCACCGTCCACGCGATGTCGCTGGCCGACGACACCTCCGCCGGCGCGCCCAAGATCCATTCCCTCGGTCTGCTGCAGCCGCTGGCGGGCCGTTACCTCGACCTCATCACAAACCGGGTGAGGAACGACGTGGCAGCCGCGGTCAAGGGCGGCCAGAAAACGCAGGCGCAGGCCGACCAGACGATCGCGGAGTGGAACGCCGCCGTCGCACAGGCGCGCACCACCACGACGGTGCCCGCCAAGCTGCCCGACGGGCTGAGTGCGATCCTCAACCCTGGCAACGTCAAGGCCGTCGTCGAGTCCGACGCCATCGACCCGCTGAAACTGGCGGCCGCCATTCCCGCCGGAACACCGGTGCTGGTGACGTGTTCGGACTCCGACGGCCAGGCCAACTGCGCTGACATCAAGCCACTGGTGGACGCGTTGGACCGCACGTCGTTATCGCTGGTCACGCTCAAGGGTGTCAATCACGTGCTGCGCGACGACCCGACCGACAACGTCGGCAACTACTCGAAGCCGGCGCCGCTGTCCCCGCAGCTGACCGCGGCGCTGAACGGGTTCGTCAACAGCTGACACCGTGCCGGCACACCGATGTCGTGCGGCTCGGCTAGGTTGCCAGACGTGACCGACGACAAGATGCTGGCGCGGATCGCCGCGCTGCTGCGCCAAGCCGAGGGCACCGACAACGCTCACGAGGCCGAGGCATTCATGGCCGCCGCCCAGCGGCTGGCCACGGCCACCTCGATCGATCTGGCCGTCGCACGGGCGCATTCGGCCACCCGCACCGCCGCGCAGGCGCCGACCCAGCGCACGATCACCATCGGTGAGGCCGGCGCTCGCGGGCTGCGCACCTACGTGCAGCTGTTCGCCGGCATCGCCGCGGCCAACGACGTGCAGTGCGACGTGGCCTCGAACTCGGCTTTCGTCTACGCCTACGGGTTCGCCGAAGACATCGATGCCAGCCACGCCCTCTACGCGAGCCTGGTGGTGCAGATGGTGCGCTCGTGTGACGCCTACCTCGCCACCGGTGCGCACAAGCCGACGCCGACGATCACCGCGCGGCTGAATTTCCAGCTGGCCTTCGGTGCCCGCGTCGCCCAACGTCTGGCGCAGGCGCGGGAAGAGGCCCGCCACGAGGCCACCAGGGATCGCAAGACTGCGCCCGGAACGGCAATCGCCCTGCGTAACAAGGAACTCGAACTGCGCGAACACTACCGGCAGACGTCGAAGGCGCGCGGCACCTGGCAGGCCAGTCGCGCTTCCGCGGGCTATTCGTCGGCCGCCCGGCGGGCCGGGGACCGAGCCGGCAAGCAAGCCCGGCTGGGTTCCAGCCCGGAGTTGCCGGGGGCGCGGACCCGGCTGCCGCGGTGACGGCGCGCGACGGCCAACGTTCCCGCGTCTACGCGGCCGAGGAGTTCGTCCGGATGCTCTTCGACCGTGCTGCCCAACACAGTTCACGCACCATCGAATTCTTCGGTACACAGCTCACGTTGCCGCCGGAGGGCCGGTTCGCGTCGATACCGTCGGTGCAGCGCTACGTAGACGACGTGCTCGCATTGCCCGCGGTGACCGCCCGATGGCCTGCGCCGGGACCGCTGAGCGTGCGAGCCCGCCGGGCCGCGACCGCCGCGCATTACGAAAATGTCCGCGGCACTGGGGTTATCGCTGTCCCCGACCGGCCGTCCGCGGACTGGGCCATGCGTGAGCTGGTCCTGCTCCACGAGATCGCCCACCACCTGACGCCCGAGGGACCCGCCCATGGCCCCGACTTCGTCGCGACGTTGTGCGAGCTGGCCGTCGTGGTGATGGGCCCGGAGGTCGGCCATGTGCTGCGGGTGGTCTACACCAAGGAAGGCGTGCGATAACTCACTCGAAGTTCGCACCGCGGCGGAGGATACTCGAGCGATGGAACGTGCAGTGACGACCGTCGCCGAGCTCCGGGAGGTGGTGGGCGAACCCGACCACTACGTCGCCAACAAGGTCAAGGACCGGCTCACCGCCGTGCAGCGTGACTGGCTGGCGCACTCCCCGCTGGCGTTCGTCGCCACCACCGATGCCCAAGGCCGCATTGATGTTTCACCGAAAGGTGATCCGGCCGGATTCGTCCACATCCTCGACGACCGAACGTTCGCGATTCCCGATCGCCCGGGCAACAAGCGGGTCGACGGTTACCTCAACGTGCTGCAGCGCCCGCAGGTCGGCACCCTGTTCGTGATCCCGGGTCGCGGCGACACGCTGCGGGTCAACGGACGGGCCCGCATCCTCGCCGACGCCGACTACTTCGATGCCATGGCCGTGAAGGGCAAACGGCCGCTGCTGGCGCTCGAGGTGGCCGTCGAGGAGGTGTTCTTCCACTGCTCCAAGGCGTTCTTGCGCTCGGACACCTGGAAACCCGAGACGTGGAATCCGACCGCGCTGCCCAGCGTGGCGCAGCTGGCCAAGGCGCTGCGCTACGACTGGACCGACGCCGAGCTCGAGGAGCGCTACTGCGAGGACAACATCCGCAAGGTGCTCTACTAGCCGGCCGGGGCCACCTCGACCGGTAGTGCGTTCAGTACCGCGGTGCCCGACAACGGATCCAGCAGCGTGCCGTCGTTGAGGTTGTTGACGTTGACACCCGGGTGCTGCGCGGCCACCCGCATGCGAGTGCCCGGCTCGGTGTGACCCCACCCGTGTGGTAATGACACCACGCCGGGCCGGATCGCGTCGGTGATCTCCACGGGCACTTCAAGTTTGCCGCCCGGGCCGGTGACGACGGCCATCTCCTCGAGACCCAGCCGTGCGGCGTCGTCCGGGTGGATCTGCAGTGTGCAGCGGTTGCTGCCGCCGGACAGCGCAGGCAGGTTGTGCATCCAGCTGTTGTTGGACCGGAGGTGCCGGCGGCCGATCAGCAGGAACCCCGGCTCCGAGGTCAGCGCCGCGTGCAAGCGCGGGATGTCGGCGAGGATCGGCTCCGGGTCCAATTCGATTGTGCCCGAAGGAGTTCGGAGCACTTCGGGAATTCGCGGTGTCAGCGGCCCGAGGTCCACGCCGTGCGGCTGGTCTTTCAGCTTCTGCAGGGTCAGGCCGTCCGGGTCGGTGCCGAAGCCGTCGCCGAACGGGCCGAGCCGCAGCATCATGTCCAGGCGCCGCTCGTAGCCGCGACCGTCGGGCAGCATCTCGGTCAGTTCCTCGACGGACCGGCCCGCGACGGGGGAGTGCTCGTCGGCGACTTCCTTGCCCAGCGTTGTCGCGATGACCTGGTCGTCGACCAGCTTCGGGTCGGCTTCGGGACCCATCCCGAGCACGATCAGCGCCAGCCGGGCGAGGATCTCGCACTCGTCGGGCCGGCCGTCGGCCAATGGCAGCACCGGCGGGGAGTACCTGGCGTTATTGCGCACCGCGGCCCCGCTGAGCGCGAGGTCGTAATGCGCTGCGCGAGAAGGCGGAGGCGGCGGCAGGATGACGTCGGCATGCCGCGTCGTCTCGTTGAGGTACGGGTCCACCGACACCATGAATCCGACGCCGTCCAGGGCATCGGAGAGTCGGGCGCCGTCGGGCGCGGACAGCACCGGGTTGCCTGCGATCGTGATCAACGCCCGGATCTGTCCCTCGCCGGGTGTCTCGATTTCTTCGGCCAGCGCGACCGCGGGCAGTTCGGACAGCGCCTCGCCGTGACCGGACACCCGGCTGCGCCAGCGACCGGTAGCGAAACCCCGGCCGGGACGCGGTGGCCGCGGGGCCCCGGCGATCGGCGAACTGGCGAACATCACCCCGCCCGGCCGGTCCAGATTTCCGGTCAGAATGTTCACCACGTCGACGAGCCAGCTCGTCAGCGTGCCGAACCCGACGGTCGAGGTGCCGATGCGGCCATAGACCGCCGCACTCGGTGCGGCGGCGAGTTCCCTTGCCAGCGTTCTTATTTCGTCGGCGTCGACCCCGCAGTGCTCGGCCACCGCCTCTGGCGGGAAGTCTCGTGCCGCGGCCCGCACGCGCTCCAGCCCGCTGACATGGTCGGCCAGCCGGCCCAGGTCCACCAGATCCTCGTCGAACAGTACGTGCGCGACCGCGAACAGCAACGCGGCGTCGGTGCCGGGCCGGGGCGCGATGTGGCGGTCGGCCAGCTCCGCGGTGCGGGTCCGGTTGGGGTCGATCACCACCAGCGTGCCGCCGCGGCGGCGCAGCGCCTTCAGCTTGCCGGGGAAATCGGCGGCGGTGGCCAGAGATCCGTTGGACACGAGGGGATTTGCGCCGATCACGACGAGGTAGTCGGTGCGGTCGAGGTCGGGAAGCGTGAACGCTACGGGGTTGCCGAACAGGTAGCCGCAGGAAACGTGCTTGGGCATCTGGTCCAGCGTGCTGGCCGAGTACACCTGCCGGGTGCCGAGGGACTTGATGACGACTGGACCGTACAGCGAGCCGGCGATGGTGTGCGCGTTCGGGTTGCCCAGATACACCCCGACCGACGAGCCGCCGGCGTCGCCGATGACGCGTTGCAGTCCGTCGGCTGCCGCGGCGAACGCCTCTGCCCAGGTGGTCTCGAGCAGCTCGCCGTTACGGCGCACCATCGGGTTCTGCAGCCGGTCGGGATCGTTGTCCAGTTCCGGAAAGCTGGCACCCTTGGGGCAGATGAAGCCGTGACTGAAGACGTCCTCGCGATCGCCGCGTGCGGCACTGACCCGGTCCTCGTCGATGGTGAGGACCATCCCGCAGGTGGCCTCGCACAGCGGGCAGATACGCAAAGCGGTGCGACTCATGGATGTCACTGTGCTCTGCGGCCGACTCGGAGGCAAGCCCAACCAACCGGATGGTCAGATTTGGTCTCAGCTGTTCCAGACCGGTGATTCCAGGGCCGCGTGCAGTGCGGCGACGATGCGCTCGGAATGGGCGTTGAACCGGTCGGTGGGGGCGGGCACCGAGATCGCGACGATGTTGCCGCCCGGCGTGCGGCCCGCTATCCCGGCGGCGGAGATGCCGGCCGTGTGCTCGTCGCGGTCGAACGCGACCCGCTGCGTGCGAATGGCACGGATCTCGGCCCGCACCCGCATCGCCTCGGCCGGTTCCAGGACGGCGAGCGCCTGGTCGACGTCGTCATCGCCGAACAGAGCCAGCGCAGCCTTGCCGTTGGCGGTGTCGGGCAACGTGAATCGAGCACCGATGGCTGACACAGCGCGCAACCGGTGCGGTGACTCGATCTGGTCGATGAAGAGCATCTGGCCGCCGCGACAGACCGAGAGGTCGACGGTTTCCCCGGTGGCCTCGGCCACCCGTTCCAGGGTGGACCGGAATGCGGATGCGATGTGGGCGGCGTCGGCATTGGCGAGGCCGAGCAGTCGGTCGCCGAGGACGATGCGCCCGTCGTCGTCCACCGCCGCGAATCCCACCTCGACCAGACCGACGAGCAGGCGCCGCGCGGTCGACTTGGCCAAACCCAGGCGGCTGTGCAGGTCGACCAGGCGCAGCCGCCCCGGGGCGGTCGCGATTTCGTCCAGGGCGGCCGCGGCACGACGCAAGACCTGAATGCCGTCGTCGCGCACATTGGCGGGGCGATCGCCGTCGACCGCCGAAATTTTCGCGTCAGTCACCTGACATCCCTTCCGTCGGCGTGGTCACAGCGGTACTGTGCCGCAATACGGATCATAGCGATTCGCTATGTGAACCAGAGGAGGCTTCGGTGGGGTCACTTCCTGACGGTCGGCATTTTTTCCGTGGCGACGCTGGTTACGAGAACGCACGCCGCGCCACGGTGTGGAATCAGCGCGTGCCGGACCGCTATCCGGACGTCATCGTCCAGGCGGTGGACGACGACGACGTGGTCGCTGCCCTGCGTTATGCCAAAGCCAACAACAAGCAGGTCAGCATCAAATCCGGCGGCCACAGCTGGGCGGCCAGCCACCTGCGCGACGGCGCGGTGCTGTTGGACATGAGCCGGGTGGACCGGACCAGCATCGACACCGACACGATGACCGCGGTCGCGGGACCGGGCAAGGGCGGCAGTGCGCTGGCCGCCGAGCTCGACGCCGCGGGACTGTTCTTCCCGGCGGGCCACTGCAAGGGCGTCTGCATCGGCGGCTACCTGTTGCAGGGCGGCTACGGCTGGAACAGCAGAGTGGTCGGACCGGCCTGCGAAAGCGTGATCGGCCTGGACGTGGTGACCGCCGACGGCGACAAGATCTACATCGACGCTGACCATCATCCCGATCTGTACTGGGCCGCCCGCGGCGCCGGGCCGGGCTTCTTCGCCGTCGTCACCGCGTTCCACCTCAAGCTCTACAAAAAGCCGGCGGTGCTGGGCAGCAGCTTCTACGCCTACCCGATCGAACTCGCCGACGAGATCTTCACCTGGGCGCGGGGCATCTCCGCCGACGTCGACCGCCGGGTCGAGTTGCAGATCGTCGCCACCAGCAGCGTGCCGAACGCGGGCATCGACCGGCCGGCGATCGTGATGGCATCGCCGGCGTTCGCCGACACCGAGGCGCAGGCCAAGGAGGCGTTCGGCCTGCTCGACCAATGCCCCGTGGTCGATAAGGCGCTCGTCGCCTTCCCGTATGCGCCGATGGCCCTTGCGGATTGGTACACCGCGGTGATGAGCAACTACCTCGAGGACCACCGGTACACCGCCGACAACATGTGGACCAACGCCTCGGCCGCCGAACTGCTGCCGGGCATTCACCGCATCCTGGAAACGCTGCCGCCGCACCCGTCGCACTTCCTGTGGCTGAACTGGGGCCCGTCCCCCCAGCGTCAAGACATGGCCTACAGCCTGGAGAGCGAGATATACCTGGCGCTGTACGCCGGCTGGATGGACCCGGCTGACGACGAAAAGTACGGCGACTGGCCACGATCCAACATGGCAGCGATGGCACCGTTGGCGACGGGCATCCAGTTGGCCGACGAGAATCTGGGCCGCCGGCCCGCCAAGTTCGTCACCGACGAGAACATGGTGCGGCTCGACAAGGTTCGCGCCCAGTACGACCCTGACGGCCGGTTCCACAGCTGGATGGGACGGCTTTAGATGGCCGAGGCGTACCTGGGTTACCGGCCCGGGGACAAGGACACCGCGTGGGGCAAGTACTTCAACCCGCAGATGGCCGAGCTGCCCCGGCACGCTGTCGTCGCACTCGAGCACGGTCCCCAGGCCGATCAGGTGATGCTCGGGTTCGACTCGGTCGCAACGATTCTCGACGCGGGATATCAGCAGACGGAGAACGGCTACGGCGCGCTTCGCGGCGGCGGATTCCACGTCGCGATCCGCACCGACATGCCCGGCGTGACGCCGGCCATGTGGGACTGGTGGTTCGGCTGGCACGGCAGTGAATCCAGCCGCTACAAGTTGTGGCATCCGCGTGCCCACGCCTCGGCGCACTGGGGCGACAGCGGCCCCGACGGCAGCTACGTCGGGCGGACGTCGATCATCGAGGAATACCTGGGCTCGGCGTACGCGAAGGCGGCCATCCAATTCGTCGAACCCACGGCGTTCGGACTCGACGCGTCGCGGCTCGGCTCCGACGTCGCGGTGTGCGCGCGGCTGGGCTCCAGTGAAGTACCGGTGGACATCGGCTGGTTCGTCCACCACGTCCGTGCCGTTGCGGGCGGAGCGGAAATGCGGTCGCGGTTCTGGATGGGCGGGCCGTACATCGGTGTCCGCCGGGGCAACCGGTTGGCCGACTCGGTGATCCGCCCGATCGCCGCCCATCAGCTGCCGGATCCGCGCGACCTGCTGGTGCACTGCTCGCAGGAGATGAATCATCTCGCGGGCTTCCTGCCGAAGATCTACGCGGAGTTCGCTGAATCCTGATTGTGGGTGCCGCTCCCGACGGAGATCGCCAAATCGCCACCGCCGCCGACCTCAGGGGTTATGTTCGCAGCACAGCCCTCATGGGCGGCGATCGGGGGTTTCAGATGGTAGCTGTGGCGTTTTCAAACAACTTCCGGCGGGGATGGCGGGCCGGGGGTCGCAAGGCTGCGCTGTTCAGTGCAGCGGCCGCCACGGCCGTCGCGATGACCATGGGCACGGTTACTGAGCCGGTGGCGCCCGCGGCAAATGCGGCCCTGACCCTGGACGCGACCACCACCGGGCCGCTGCTGTGGCTGATCAACGAGCTCGGGGTGGACAGCATCTCGATCCCGAACATTCCGGTCTACGGGTCGATCGACATCAATCTCGATTGGACCAAGGCCGACCCGGTGGCGCTGAACAACGTACTCAACTCCGCGCTGTTTGGCGGGTACCTGCTCTACACGGCGACCAGACCGAACCTGGGGGCCACCGGTGGCACCGGACCGCTGCTCGTCGCGATCGGTACCGGCGTGCCTGCTGCAATCCAGGCGTACCAGGCGATGCTGTCCAGCGCCAACGGCAACACGCTGCCCGGGTACGACCCGCTGGTCGCGGCCGGCAAGGTCAATGCTTTTGGCCAGGCCTGCACCGGGGGGTTCGGCTGCTCACAAGCCACCAACGTCACCAATCTGCCAATTGCATTGATTCGCAACCCCGAAACGCCCAACGGCGGCTTGTACGCCCGCTTCGCGCCGATCTTCAATCTGTTCGGAATGAACCCGGTCAGCCCCACGGCCGGTTCCGGCTCGAGCACCGGCATCAGGCTCAACGGTGCGATCATCAACCTCGCCCTCGGCTATGACGCGCTGTCGGACTTCCCGGAGACGCTGAACCCGTTCGCGTTGGCGAACTCCGTGATGGCCAGCGTGCTGCCCACCTACCTGCTCGGCGGTGGAACTATCAAGGGGATTGACACCGACACGATCATCCAAAATCTGGTCGGTCTGCTTCTGTCCGGGACAACCAGCACGACCTACAGCACGTTCGTCCCCAACGACCTGCCGCTGCTGGAGCCGCTGCGGCTGCCGTCGCGCATCCTCAATCAGGTCTTCAAGGCGACGGGTGTGCCGATCACGCTGGGCACACCGCTGGCCGACGCCCTGCAGCCGGCACTGTCGATTCTGGTCAATATCGGCTACACCGACGTGCAGACGCCGAGCGAGGGTGGCACCTACAACCGCACGTATGACCAGTCCTCGCAGTATGTTCCGTTCCTGTCGCGGGCCACGCTGACGCCCCAGGAGTGGGCCGCCGTTCCCGGAGATGTGGTCAAGGCACTGGTCGATGGGTTCCGGGATGTGTTGAGCGGCAAGCCGACCAGTGCACCCACTGTGCCGGACCCGCACGCGCCGGTGCTGGACCCGCCGGTGACGGTGACCGCCGCTTCGGCGGCGCCGACCGGTAGCGCCAAGTCGGGCAAGCCCTCGCAGAAGTCGAGTTCGACGACGAGCAAGAAGAGCTCAGCGCCGAAGGCATCCGCCCACAAGGGTGTAGGCGGGTCGAAGCGGGCGGCGAGCTAGTCGCGAGTGTGGACCTATCTAGCCGCACACCGCGCCGCTGGCGGCCGAGCCGACCAGCTTGCGGTACTTGGCCAGTACGCCGGTGGTGTACTTGGGCGCGGGCGGAGTGAATCCTGCTTTGCGTGAATCGAATTCGGCGTCGTCGACCAGCACGTCCAGCGTGCCGTTGCCGACGTCGAGGCGAATCCGGTCACCGTCGCGAACGAAGGCGATGGGCCCGGCGTCGACAGCCTCGGGCGCGATGTGCCCGACGCACAGGCCGGTGGTGCCGCCCGAGAACCGGCCGTCGGTCATCAGCAGGACGTCCTTGCCGAGGCCGGCGCCCTTGATCGCACCGGTGATCGCCAGCATCTCGCGCATCCCGGGTCCACCCTTGGGGCCCTCGTAGCGGATGACGACGACGTCGCCGGCCACGATCGTGCCGTCCTCGAGTGCGTCCATCGCCGCCCGCTCGCCGTCGAAAACCCTTGCGGTGCCTTCGAACACGTCGGAGTCGAAGCCGGCGGACTTGACCACCGCCCCCTCCGGGGCCAGCGAGCCGTGCAGGATCGTGATGCCGCCGGTGGGATGGATCGGGTTGCTCAGCGCGCGCAGCACCTTGCCGTCCGGGTCCGGCGGAGCGATGTGAGCGAGGTTGGCCGCCATGGTCTCGCCGGTGACCGTCATGACGTCACCGTGTAAGAGGCCAGCGTCCAACAGTGCTTTCATGACCACCGGCACACCGCCGATCCGGTCGACGTCGAACATCACGTGCTTGCCGAACGGTTTGACGTCGGCCAGGTGCGGCACCTTGGCGCCGATGCGGGTGAAGTCCGCCAGGTCGAGCTTCACGTCGGCCTCGTGGGCGATCGCCATCAGATGCAGCACCGCGTTGGTGGACCCGCCGAACGCCATCACGACCGCGATCGCGTTCTCGAACGCTTCCTTGGTCAGGATGTCGCGGGCGGTGATCCCGCGGCGCAACAGCTCCACGACCGCTTCACCACTGCGCCGCGCATAGCCGTCGCGGCGCCGGTCGGTGGCCGGCGGGGCCGCGCTCCCCGGCAGCGACATCCCCAGCGCCTCAGCCGCAGACGCCATCGTGTTGGCGGTGAACATGCCACCGCACGCGCCTTCGCCCGGACAGATCGCCCGCTCGATGGTGTCGACGTCCTCGCGTGACATCAGCCCGCGCGCGCACGCACCGACGGCCTCGAAGGCGTCGATGATCGTCACGTCCATCTCGGTGCCGTCGGACAACTTCGCCCGGCCCGGCAGGATCGACCCGGCGTAGAGGAACACCGCCGCCAGATCGAGTCGGGCAGCAGCCATCAGCATGCCGGGCAGCGACTTGTCACAGCCGGCCAGCAGCACCGAACCGTCCAGGCGCTCGGCCATCATGACCGTCTCGACGCTGTCGGCGATCACCTCGCGGGAGACCAGCGAGAAGTGCATGCCCTCGTGGCCCATCGAGATGCCGTCCGAGACCGAGATCGTGCCGAACTCCATCGGGTAGCCACCCGCGGCGTGCACTCCGTCCTTGGCTGCCTGCGCGAGCCGCTGCAGCGACAGGTTGCACGGGGTGATCTCGTTCCAGGACGACGCCACCCCGATCTGCGGTTTGGCGAAGTCCTCGTCACCCATGCCTACCGCGCGGAGCATCCCGCGGGCAGCGGCCTTCTCCAGACCGTCGGTGACGTCGCGACTGCGGGGCTTGAGATCGGGGCTTTGGCTCACCGGTCAAGTATGCCGTGGTCGGAGGTGCCCACCAAATTTCTTTTCATACCCCCAAGGGGTATGGAAGGTAGGGTGGAAAGATGACATCCACGCCCGCCCGCATCGTCGCGGTCGCCGCAGCCCTGGCCACCACCGTCGTCGTCTCCTCCTGTAGCAAAACCGAGGAGCACAGCCAGCACACCACGTCGAGCCCGGCCAGCAGTGCGACGGTGGCCGCGCACAACGCCGACGATGTCATGTTCGCCCAGATGATGATCCCGCACCATCAGCAGGCGGTGGAGCTGGCCAACCTGGCGCCGCAGCACACCGACAACCAGGCGCTGCTCAAGCTGGCCTCGACCATCGCGGGTGAACAGCAGCCGGAGATCAATGCGATGAAAGCGCTACTGCTGCAGTGGGACGTCGACCCCGCGATGGGTGACCACAGCGGGCACGGCGCCGCGATGCAGGGCATGGTCGACGACGCGACGATGACCAAGCTCGAGTCGCTCAAAGGCCCCGAGTTCGACACACTGTGGCTGCAGGCGATGATCGGCCATCACCAGGGCGCCATCGAGATGGCCAAGGCCGAGATCGCCAACGGACAAAGCGCCGACATGACCACCATGGCCAAGTCCATGGTTACCGCGCAGCAGGCCGAGATCGACCAGATGAAGCAGATGCTTGGAGGCTAAATGACTGGTGCACACGGATATTCGGCGCGCAAGGACAACTACACCAAGCGATTGCGCCGCATCGAGGGCCAGGTCCGCGGCATCGCCAAGATGATCGACGAGGACAAGTACTGCATCGACGTGCTGACTCAGATCAGCGCCGTCAACAGTGCGCTGCAGTCGGTCGCCCTGGGCCTACTCGAGGAGCACCTCGGCCACTGCGTCAGCCATGCGGTCGCCGAGGGTGGCGACGAGGCGGAGAAGAAGCTGGCCGAGGCCTCGGCCGCGATCGCGCGCCTGGTCCGCTCCTGACGCCCCAGATCCGCGCCGTGCAACGCCGGACAACGTAAGCCCCGATCGGCACGCGAGCCGATACCGTGAACCGGTGCCCACAGTGCAGCGCACGTGGACACCGCGAGTCGCCACAGCGCTGGCCGTGCTGGCCGCCGCGGCGTTCATCTACGTCACCGCCGAGATCATGCCCGTTGGTGCGCTGCCCGCGATCGCGCGCGACCTGGATGTCAGCGAGGCAGTGGTGGGCACCCTGCTCGCCAGCTACGCCCTGGTTGCGGCGGTGGCCACGATGCCGTTGGTGCGATGGACGGCAACCTGGCCGCGACGGCGCACCCTGCTGTGGACGCTGGCCTGTCTGTCGGTCTCACAACTGATCTCCGCGCTGGCACCGACCTTCGCGGTGCTGGCCGTCGGCCGGGTCCTGTGCGCGCTGACCCATGGGCTGATGTGGTCGGTGATCGCCCCGATCGGTGCGCGCCTGGTGCCACCGAGTCACGCAGGCCGCGCCACCATGGCCGTCTACGTCGGCACAGGTCTGGCGTTGGTGGTCGGCAGCCCGCTGACCGCGGCGATGAGCGAGCTGTGGGGCTGGCGGCTGGCGGTCGGAGCCATCACCGCCGCGTCGGTAGTGGTGCTGGTCGCAGCGCGTTTTGCGTTGCCGGCGATGACGCTCACCGGCGCGGACGCCGGTGCCCCCGCAGGCCCGATTCGACACCACCGCAACCGGGCACTGGTGGTGCTGAGCGTGTTGACACTGGTGGGGGTCACCGCGCACTTCATCTCCTACACGTTCATCGTGGTGATCATCCGCGACGTGGTCGGCGTGCACGGCGCGCATCTGGCGTGGCTGCTCGCCGCGTACGGGGTGGCCGGACTGACCGGTATGGCGTTGTTGGCCCGCCCGGGGGACCGGCGGCCGAAGACGGCAGTGATGGGGTGCCTGGCCGGGTCGTCGCTGGCCTTCGCGGTGCTGGCCGCTCTCGGGTACCTCAATTGGCACTCGGTGGCCGCGGCGGTGGCGATCGTGCTGTGGGGAGCGACTGCCAACGCGATGCCGCCGATGCTGCAGGCCGCCGCGATGCGGCACTCGCCGGAGGATCCCGACGGTGCCTCGGGGTTGTACGTGGCGTGTTTCCAGGTCGGCATCATGGCCGGATCGCTGAGCGGAGGACTGCTCTACCAACATGCCGGTGTACCGGCGATGCTCACCGCATCGGCGGGCCTGATGCTCGCCGCACTGGTGTGCGTGACGGTCAGCCGGGGCCTGTTCGCGGTCCGCCCGGCTACCAGCGGAAAGTAACGCTTATCACCCCGGGCCCGACGATCTGCACAGTTCAGGGCAGTGACGGGGTTCAGGGCCAGGTTCGCTGGCGAATGAACTCCACGGGCGCACCCAGCGTGTTATGCGAGACTGGGTCAAAGTCGGCATCGAGGGAGCATTGGTTATGACGCTGCGGGTGAAGGGGGCGATCGCCGCCACGCTGTGCGTGGTCGGAGTGGCCGCCGGAATCAGTCTCGGCAGCGGTTCGGCGCTCGCCGATCCAGACCAGGCGCCCGGCGATCCCGGGATCGTCGACGTGCCGCCGGCGCAGGTGCCCGCACCCGATCCCTTTGCACCGCCACCGGCCGACCCGGCTGCTTTCCCGCCGCCCGCTCCGGCACCGGATCCCCTCGCGCCGCCGGTCAACCCGGTGGCCGCCCAGCAGGCCGCCGCGGCAGCCGGCGGACCCGTCAAGGGGCAGAATCCGACTCCTTACACCGGTGAACCGGTGTTCGCGCCGCCGACCTTCAACCCGGTCAACGGCTCGATGGTCGGGGTGGCCAAGCCGATCATCATCAACTTCGTCCGGCCGATCGCCAACCGGCCGATGGCCGAGCAGGCCATCCACATCTCCTCGGTGCCGCCTGTTCCCGGTGCGTTCTACTGGCTGACCGACACCCAGGTGCGCTGGCGGCCCTACAACTTCTGGCCCGCGGGCACCGTGGTCAACATCGACGCCAGCGGCGCCAAGTCCAGCTTCCGCGTCGGCGACGCTCTGGTGGCCACCGCGGACAACGCCACCCATCAGATGACCGTCACCCGCAACGGCAAGCTCGAGCAGACTTTCCCGATGTCGATGGGTAAGCCCGGTCACGACACCCCGAACGGCACCTATTACGTGCTGGAGAAGTTCCCGGACATCGTGATGGACTCGGCCACCTATGGCGTGCCGAGCACCTCACCGGACGGCTACAAGGTTCACGTCAAGCTTGCGGTCCGGATCGACAACCAGGGCAACTTCGTGCACAGCGCGCCGTGGTCGGTCGGCGACCAGGGCAAGCGCAACGTCAGCCACGGCTGCATCAACCTCAGCCAGGCGAATGCGCAATGGTTCTACGACAACTTCGGCAGCGGTGACCCGATCATCGTGAAGAACTCCGTCGGCACGTACAACAAGCCCGACGGCGCTGACGACTGGCAGTGGCAGCTGTCTTAGCCATATCGAGCCGGTCGCGGCTCAAAGGTTAAGCACAGCAACGGCCCTCACAATGGGGTCCGTGCCGCCAACCACGTCGCCGACGCCGTCGCCTGCGCCAGCAGCACCCCTGCCGCAGCTGCCGGCGCCGGACATGCACCAGTACGCCCACGGAGTCTCCCTGCTGGGCGGCTGGTTGCCACTGACCATCGAAATCGTCGCCGCCATCACGCTGCTCGTCGCCATGGGATGGCGGCGGACCCGGCGCTGGTGGATGGTGTGGTTGCCGGTCTGCGTCGTGATCGGCGTGGTCGGCGCGCTGGCCGCGCGCACCTACGTCAACTCCGAAGGCCTGGCCTCGGACCCGGCGCCCTTCTATTTGTGGGTCTGGATAGGGGTTTTCGCCGCCGGAGTCGCGGTGGCGGTGCTGGGCTGGCGGGGGAATTCCTGGTGGCGACGCGGTGTCGCGCTCCTTGCGATTCCGTTGACTCTGGCGACGGCGCTGCTCGCGCTCAACAAGTGGGTCGGCTACTACCCGAGCGTGCAGGCGGCATGGGGGGCGCTGACGGCCGGGCCGCTACCGAACCAGATCGATGCCGCCGACCTGGCCGGCCTGCGGAACACCATGCAGACCACCGGAAAGCTGGTCGAGGTGGACATCGGTTCCGAGGCAAGCGGATTCAAGCACCGCAGTGAATACGTCTACCTGCCGCCTGCCTGGTTCGCCGGACCCACTCCGCCGCGGCTGCCGGTGGTGATGATGGTCGCCGGTGAGTTCAACACCCCGGCGGACTGGATGCGCAGCGGCAATGTGATGCCCATCATCGACGGCTACGGGCAGAGCCACGGCGGCCAGGCGCCCATCTTCGTCTTCGTCGACTCCGGTGGCAGTTTCAACAACGACACCGAATGCGTCAACGGTCCCCGCGGGGACTCCGCCGACCATCTCACCAAGGACGTCCGGCCTTATGTCGTCGACCATTTCGGCGCTTCCGACCAGGCCGTCAACTGGGCGGTGGTCGGGTGGTCGATGGGCGGCACCTGCGCAGTCGACCTGACCGTGATGCATCCGGAGCTGTTCAGCACGTTCGAGGACATCGCCGGCGACCACGGGCCGACGGCCGGCACCAAGGACCAGACGATCGGCCGGCTCTACGGCGGCAACGCCGCGGCCTGGGGCCAGTTCGACCCGCGCACCGTCATGCTCAAACACGGTCCTTATCAAGGTGTCTCGGGCTGGTTCGAGGACACCGTCAAACCTGCGAACACCGCGTCGCCCTATGGCAATGGCGGTGGGCACCGGCCGCAATCCGATGCGCCAGCCGGGTTCGGCGGCCACGACGAGTTCCGTGACTCCGACGAGGCCGGCGCGGCTGACGATCTGTGCGCGACGGCGCAGACCGTCGGTATCTCCTGCTCGGTGCATCGCATCATCAGCTTCCACACCTGGCAGTTCGCCGAGCGGGCGTTCTCCGATGCACTGCCGTGGCTGGCTACCCAGATCAAGACACCCGGTGCGACGGACTCGCCGGCCTGATGCCCTTCGCAGGGTCGCTACGCTCCTGCCCTCCGCCTAACATTCCCGGGTCGCTACGCTCCTGCCCTACGCCTAACATTCCCGGGTCGCTTCGCTCCTGCCCTCCGGCTGGCGCCGACGGCTGCCGCGCCCAGGCAGGCCAGCGCAACGATCGTGGCGAACCACGGGAACACCTGCGCCAGTGGCCATTTGGTGGCAGCCCAGCCCGCCGCGATCGTCGGCAGCGCCATCGCGGTGTAGGCCAGCAGGTAGAACGCCGACATCGTCTCGCCGCGGCGATCGGACGGCACCACATCGGACAGGTGGCGCAGCGAACCGCCGAAGCCGAGTCCGAACGTCGCACCCAGCAGTGCGGCCGCGGCGAACACCAACGGCCAGCGGTGGGTGAGCAGCACCGGGATTGTGAGCAGCAGCGCGACGGCCATGCCGATATCGCCGATCACTGCGGATCGCCGGGCCGGGACCCGGGTGGCAACCAGCTGCGCCATGGCCGCGGCGAACGCCGTCACCCCGACCACCCCGCCACCGAACACCAGATTGTGGATGTGGGTCTGCTGTGCGGCCAGCGACGGGTACAGCGACAGCAGCACACCGAGGACCGACCAGGACGCCATCGCGCCCAGGGCGGCGAACCAGAAGTCGTCGCGGATCTGCGGCGGCACAGCGGGTTTGCTGATCCGGATGCGGCCACCGGTGCGGCCGGTGTGGGTCTCCCGCAGTGCGACCACACCGATGCCGACGATCGCGCACACCACCGCGACGACGGCGTAAGGGGTGCGCAGCGGATGCGCGACGTACTGCGCCAGCAGCGACGAGCCGACGATGGCCACCGTCATGCCGATGTTGAAGCTGACGCCGCTGAGCTGGCCGGAGCGCACGCCGTGCTGCGGTCGCAGATCGAGCAGCGCCGCGGCGGCGGCGACCACGATCGAGCCGACTGCCGCGCCGTGGATGGTGCGGGCCAGCAAGAGCATCTCGATGCTGTCGGCGATCAGAAAGATGCCCAGTCCGGCGATCAACGCGATCAGCGCGCCCAGCAGCACGGGCTTTCGGCCCACGACATCGGAGATCCGGCCGGACACCAGGACCGCGGCCAGCGCGGCGAACGCGTAGACCGCGAACACGATGGTGGTGGCCAGCGGCGAGAGGTGCCAGTTCGATTCGTAGATACCGTACAGCGGCGCGGGCAGGCCCGAGACGCCGAGCGCAACGCCGCTGAGCACGAGCAGCAGGGGGTACGCCCAGCGCTGGCCGGTGACGTGGCCGGCGGGTGCCTCGTGCACACAAGTCATGAGGACTCCCGGTAGTTTGATGGTCATCGAACCCATTCGAGCGTACGCTAGGTTTGATGTCGATCAAACTTCGCAGGCCGTGACGGCGGACACAGGAGACAACCGTGGTTGAGGTGGAGGCATTCCACGCCGATAGCTACCCCGTGCATCCGGTCGGCTCCGTGCACCAGGTGCTCGCCGCCCTACAAGACCCGGCGCGGCTGGAGATGATCCGGCGGCTGCGTAACGCGGGCGGCCCGCTGCAATGCAGTGCGCTCTACGACGGCATCAACAAGTCCACCGCAACCCACCACTTCAAGATCTTGCGCGAGGCCGGCCTGCTCGAGCGACTGGTCCTCGGCGGACTGACCCATCAGCGGCTGCGCACCGAAGAGGTCGACGAGGCGCTGCCGGGTCTGCTGGCTTCGGTGGTCGGTGGTGCCAACCGCGAAGCGGCTGTGCGCTGAGCTACCAGCTGCCTCGGTGAACCACCTCGTCGAATGGGCGGCGATTGGGCTTGCGGATGGGAACGAGCGGGCGATCGGCGGGATATCCCAGGCCGAGTAGATAGGCGACCAGGTAGCCCTCGGGCACACCCAGGATCGCCCGGGCTTTGTCCTGATCGCCGATCGCCGAGTGCCCGGTGCCGACGCCGAGATTGGTGGCGGCGATGGCCATCGCCATGGTGGCCTGCCCCAGGTCGTACTGGTCGACCAGCCTGGTCCGCTCATCCGGTGGCTCGGGTATGACCAGGCCGATCGCGGCCTGAGCCTTCGCGATATGGGTGGCGCCCACCCAAACCGTCGAAAGATCCTGCAGTACCGCTGGATCGGTGACGATGACGAAATCCCAGTGCTGATTGTTACGAGCCGACGGGGAACGCCACCCGGCTTCGAGGATCTGGTGGACGTCGTCGTCCGGGATCGGAGTCGAGGTGTAGCTGCGGACATTTCGTCGCGCGCGGATGGCGTCCCAGGCGTCCACGCGTGTCTAGCTCCAGATCCGCACGCGCCGGTCGGGTTCCAGGTACAGCTCGTCGTCCTCGCTGACCTCGAACGCCTCGTAGAAGGCGTCCATATTGCGGATGACACCATTGCAGCGGAACTCCGGTGGTGAGTGTGGGTCGGTAGCGAGGCGCCGAATCGCTTCGGCTTCACGGGATTTCGTGCGCCATACCTGCGCCCACCCGAAGAACACCCGCTGCTGGCCGGTCAGCCCGTCGATCACCGGTGCGGGCTTGCCCTCCAGCGAGAGTTCGTAGGCGAGCAGCGCGATCGACAGCCCACCGAGGTCGCCGATGTTCTCACCGACGGTGAACGCGCCGTTGACATGATGCGAGGGCTCAAGGCCGCGCGGCACGAACGCCTCGTACTGCTCGATGAGTTGCTTGGTCCGCGTGCCGAATTCGGCGCGGTCCGCGTCGGTCCACCAGTCGACGAGGTTGCCGTCGCCGTCGTACTTGGCGCCCTGATCGTCGAAGCCGTGGCCGATCTCGTGGCCGATCACCGCCCCGATCCCGCCGTAGTTCGCGGCATCGTCGGCGTCGGCGTCGAAGAACGGCGGCTGCAGGATCGCCGCGGGGAAGACGATCTCGTTCATGCCCGGGTTGTAGTAGGCGTTGACCGTCTGCGGGGTCATGAACCACTCGTCGCGATCGACCGGGCCGCCCAGTTTGGCCAGCTCGCGGGCGTGTTCCACCTCAGCACCGCGAATCACGTTGCCATACAGGTCGTTACGATCGATCACCAGCGTCGAGTAGTCTCGCCACTTCTTGGGATAGCCGATCTTCGCGGTGAACTTGTCCAGCTTGGCCAGCGCCCGCTGGCGGGTCTCCGGTGTCATCCACTCCAGGTCGTTGATGCTGACCCGGTAGGCCTCCCGCAGGTTGTCGACGAGCACGTCCATGCGGGCCTTGGCATCCGGCGGGAAGTGCTGCTCGACGTACACGCGCCCGACCGCATCGCCCATCAGGGCTTCCACCAGTGACACCGCGCGCTTCCAGCGTTCGCGGATCTGCTCGGTGCCCGACAGCGTCCGGCCGTAGAAGTCGAAGTTCGCCTCGACCACCGCGTTCGTGAGGTAGGCGGCGCGGGCGTTGATCAGCCGCCAGCGCGCCCAGTCCTGCCAGTCGGCGAAGTCGTGGCTCGACCACAGCTCTGCGAAGGCCGTCAGGTAATCCGGCTGGCGCACAACGAGTTCGGCCACGGCATCCGGCGAGGTGCCCAGGGCGCCGACCCAGCCTGCCCAGTCGAAGCCGGGTGCCTCGGTAGACAGGTCGGTGAACGCGCGCAGGTTGTAGGTCAGGTCGGCGTCGCGGCGCTTGACGACATCCCAGTGCGCGGCAGCGAGTTTGGTCTCCAGTGTGACGATCCGCGCGGCACGCTCGGTGTGGTCATCGGGCGTGCCGCCCAACACGAGGGCGAACATCGTGGCGATGTGGGCCGGGTAGGCGCCCAGGATCGCGGCGTGCTGATCGTCGCGGTAATACGACTCGTCGGGCAGCCCGAGCCCGGATTGCGTGACGTGCACCAGGTAGCGCGAGGAGTTCTTCGAATCGGTGTCGATGTAGAGCCCGACACCACCTCCGACGCCGGTGCGCTGCAGCGCGCCGATCACGGCGGCCAGTGCGGCCGGGTCGGCCGCGGCGTCGATGTGGGCGAGCTCGTCGAGCAGCGGCTGCACGCCGCGGCGCTCGACAGCCTCGGCGTCCAGGAAGCTGGCGTACAGATCGCCGATGCGCTGCTCGTCCGTACCATCTGGACCGCTCGCCTGAGTGATCAGCTCACGGACCTGCTCCTCGGCCCGGTCGTACAACGTCCGGAACGCGCCGTCGGTCGCCCGGTCACCGGGGATGGTGTACTCGGCGAGCCAACGCCCGTTGACGTGGCCGAACAGATCGTCTTGAGGGCGAATCTGGGCCTCGACGTGGGACAAGTCGATACCCGAGCGCAGCGTTTGAACCGTCACCCAACCATCCTTACCAGAGGTCCGGCCGCAGCGTCCGGCCCGGAGGCGGCCCGGTAACCTCGCTTCATGCCCGAGGCCGAGAACGCGGAGGACGAGGCACCCGACCGGGTGTTCACCGGTTACGGCGTCGCCTCCGTCGTCCTCGGTGTGATGGCGGTCGCAGCCATCGTGCTCGGCGTGCTGATCTGGTCGGGACACCGCGACGCGACCGACGAGCGGGCATACCAATCCCGGGTGATGACGGCGGCCGCGGAGTGGACCGGCATCTTGATCAACATGAACGTCGACAACGTCGACACCAGTCTGGCGAAACTGCATGATGGCACCGCGGGCCAGCTCAACTCCGACTTCGAAGCTGCGATCAAGCCCTATCGCGAGGTGGTCCGCACCCTGCAGGCCCGCACCACCGGCCAGATCGAGTCGGTGTCCTTCGAAGCGGTGCACCACGATCTCAACGTCCAGCCGGGGCAGGGCGCGCCGGCTGCGGCCGGCCTGCCGCCCGAATTGGCCAAGCGCACCGACTCCGTGCTGGTAATCGCCACCTCGGTCAGCGAGAACGCCGGCAACAAGCCGACGACGGTGCGCTGGAACCTGCGGCTCGGCGTCTCCGACGTGGACGGCAAGCCGATGATCTCGCGGCTCGAGTCGCTGCGATGAGGAACCTGGCCCGGGTCCTCGCCTTCGACGTTGCCGCGCCGCTGGCCGCCATCGCCGCGCTGCTGGCGATCGGCGTGGTGCTCGGCTGGCCGCTGTGGTGGGTGGCGGTGTGCTCGATGCTGTGCCTGCTGATCGTCGAGGGTGTGATGGTCAACTTCGTGTTGTTCCGCCGGGATTCGGTGACAGTGGGCACCGACGACGAAGGCCCGGGTCTGCGCCTGGCCGTCGTCGCCCTGGCGACCACGGCATTGGTGGCCACCGTCATCGTCGGCTACACCCAGTGGACACGCTCGGACCACGACTTCACCCGGGACTCCGCCGAAGTGGTGCGCATTGCCACCGCCGCCTCCGAGGCCACCGCGACGTTCACCCCGGCCGACCCGACATCATCGATCAACCGGGCCGCGACGTTCATGGCGCCCGACCGGGCCGAGGCGTTCAAGAACCAATTCGGCCAAGCGACTTCAGATCTGGCCAAGAAGAACATCTCCGCGACGGCGCAGACCATGTCGGCCGGTCTGGAGGCGCTGGGGCCGACGGCGGCCAGCGTCGCGGTGGTGATGCGGGGAACCCAGAGTCAGCCGGGTCAGCAGCCGAACACCGCGGTGTTGGCGCTGCGAGTCAGCCTGATCAAACAGGACGGCCGGTGGCTGGTCGGCGACATCTCGCCGATCAACGCCCGATGAGCTGCGCGTAGTCGACCTTCAGGCATCGGTCCATCACAACCCGCAACCCGGCGGCCTCGGCTTGCTCGCCGACCTCGTCATGCCACAAACCCTGTTGCAGCCAAAGGTATTTCGGATGCGGGCTCAGCGCGAGCGTATCGGCCAGAACCGAGGACAGGTCGTCATAGCGGCGGAAGACGTCGACCATGTCCGGCACCACGGGCAGGTCGGCCAACGACGGATAGACCGGCGTACCGTCGATATCACTGATCGTGGGGTTCACCGGATAGAGCTCGTAATGGCTGAACCGGGCCAGGTATTGGTACACCCCGTAGCTGGGCCGGGCGGGATTGTTCGAGGCGCCCACCACCGCGACCGTGCGGGTGTCGCGCAGAATCTTTTGCAGCTCAGCCGAATTCGGTGGAGCCACCGACCTACTCCCCGTTGGACGCGCGCTGCGCGCGCATCTTGGCGAACCGGTCGGACAGCCTGCGCATCCGGATCATCAGCGACGCCGGCGGACTGACCGAGCCCTCGAGGTAGGCGGCGAGATCCGACTGGGCAACCCCGATTCGCGAGGCGAATTCCTGCTCGCCCAGGCCGGATCGGTCGAGGAGCAGTCGCACATGGCGGGCGGCCTCGGCACGCTCATTGGCCTCCAGGTGGCTGCGGGCCCGGACCAGCACCTCGGCCAGCGCCTTGGAGATGCCGTAGGGCTGGGAGTGCTCGAGCACTTCCTCGACCTGCCGTGCGGTGCGGCCATACGGATCGCGTTTGACAGCCATCACGATCCGCTGCCAAACGGTGATGTCGCCGGTCTCCAGAGCCTCGCGAATCGAGGCGGTCGGCCAGAACTCGACGGGGCGGCTATCACTGAAAGATTGCGCGGCCGGTGCGGGTACGGCATCGCGTTCCGCTGCCACCGTCACCTCGCCTCCTCCAGGATCGCCACCGCCACCGCAAGGCAACGCTGCCTGACCCGCTCCCACTCGGCGGCGCCCTCCGGCCCTGCCCACCTGTCGGCATCGTCGACGTCGGACGGGTCGGGGTCGGCGAGCCGGCGCACCAACTGAGTCGCCACCCATTGTCGCTCAGCTTGTCCAGAACAGTAATACCGGTCCATCCCGGCGAGTACCACCGCGGCGGTCTCGGTATCCATCCCACCGACGAGGTCGGCGAACTCGGCGAAGTCCGACCGGCTGTTGCGGCACAACACCAGGTAGGCCTGCATCCGCAGCGTCTCGGCACACGTCGGGATCTGCAACCGGTCACCGGTCGGCAATTGGACGTGGGTGGTCTCCACCGGGCTGAGCCGCTCGACCGCCGGATGCCGGGTATCGGCGCCGGTCTCCAGGGCGTCGAGGGCGATCGCGAGCCGACCACGCCACATCGTGACCGGATGGACCGGCCGCGCCGTCGCCGTCCTGGCGCTGCGATAACCACGAATCAGCTTCACGGTCGAGGTGCCGCCGGGGCCGATGCGCACGGGCCGCGCGCGGGCGTCATCGCTGCCCTTGACCTTGCCGGCGAGCGCGTTGCACCCGGTGAAGGCCAACGGGTCGGCCACACTGACCGCATCCGGCGCCAGGGTCTTGAGCTTGGCCGCCCCCTTGACCACCATCTTCAGATCCGCACTCGGCGGCACCAGCGCCGAGATGTCGTCGGGGATCACGACGAGGTCGCCGAGATCGACCTTGGGCAGCGGCTTCTCGAAGTCGACCGACGGCAGGATCCGCGCCAGCCACGACGGTAGCCACCAGTTCCACTGGTCGAACATCGCCATCAGTGCGGGCACCAGGACCAGCCGGACGATCGTGGCGTCGACGGCGATCGCCACCGCGCACGCCACACCGAGCTCGGCGACCAAGGGCATACCGGCGAACGCGAACCCGATGAACACCGCGATCATGATCAGCGCAGCGCTGGTGATCGTTCGGGCGCTGGTGGACACCCCGTACGCGACGGCATCGCGGGTGTCACCGGCTTGCAGATAACGCTCCCGGATCCGGGTGAGCAGGAAGATCTCGTAGTCCATCGACAGGCCGAACGTCATCGCCAGCACCAGCGGCGGGATCGTGCTGTCGATCGAGGTGATCCGATGGAAGCCCAGCCCCTCCAGCCAACCCCATTGGAAGACCATCACCAGGCTGCCGTAGGCCGCGGCGACGGACAGCACCGTCATCAACACGCCCTTGAACGCCAGGAACACCGACCGCACCGAGATCAGCAGCATCACGAACGCGATCGCGGCCACGAACACGAACACCAGCGGTTGGGTCTGCCCGACTCGGTCGTCGAAGTCCTTGATCAGTGCCGTCGGTCCGCCGACATCGATCTGGGCTCCGTTGGTCGCGGGAAGCGCGCGCAGGTGACTGCGCATCCAGTCGATCGAGTTACGGGCGGCGAGGTCCTCGGGGTCCACCGACAGGATCGCGGAGATCAGTGCGCTGCCGTTGTTGTCGGCGAACACCGGGGTGGATACCGACACGACGTCGGGCGCCTTCGAGATCTCGGTGTTGATCGCCTCGAGTGCGGCGGCGTTCTTCGGATCAGACGCCGCTCCGCCCGGGAAGGTGACCAGCACACGCACCGGCCCCAGTGCGCCGGGGCCGAGCGCTTGTGCCGCCGCGGCCACTCCGCCGCGTACTTCGTGAGTGGCCGGGAACTGGCGCTGCATGCTGTTGCCGAGCACCATCGAGAAGGCGGGCGCGGCCATCAGCAGCAGCACCACCGTCGCACCGAGCGCGGACAACCACGGACGTCGCATCACTGCGCCGACCCAGCGGGTCCAGAACCGCGACTGCGTCGCCTCCCCGCGCCGCGACCATTGCAGCAGCGGCGAACGCCGGGCCACCGGGCGACCGAACGTCGCCAGCACCGCGGGTGTCAGTGTGGTCGAGGTCAGCACCGCGATCGCCACCGCCAGGATCGCGCCGGTGGCCATCGAGCGCAGCACGGGTGTGTTGATCAGATAGATGCCCGTCAGCGACGCGATCACGGTCAGACCCGACAGCAGCACCGCCAGGCCCGAGGTGGCCATCGCCGCGTCGGCCGCCTGCTGGGGGTCGCGGCCGGCGCGCAATTCCTCGCGGAACCGCATGAGGATGAACAGCGAATAATCCACGGCCAGCGCGATACCGAACATCGACACCGTCGAGGTCACGAACACCGACATGCTCATGACGGTCGACAGCAGATAGACCACGCCCATCGTCACCACGACGGTGCACACGGCGAGGAGCAGTGGGACCGCCGCGGCCGCCAGCGAACCGAACACCGCGAGCAAGACGATCAGGACGATCGGGAGGTTCCACTGTTCGGCTTCGGCGATGTCGTGTTTGGTGCTGGTCTGGGCGGCCGCGCCGAGCGCGCCCTGACCGATCACGTACAGCTTGACCCGGCCGTTGGAGATCTGGCCGGGTTGGTCACCGGTCACGCCGATCTTCTGCCGCAGCTGCCGCGCGACGTCGACGGCACCGGTGTTGTTGAAGTCCAGCCGCAGCGACACGACGTAGGGCCGGTCCGGGGCGGGTGCCGGCTGGCTCGGGTTGGGCACCACCACGACGCTGGGAACCTGCTTGGCCGCCTCCTCCAATTGGGCGACGGCGGTGTTCATGTCCGCATAGCTCGCGTCGGCGCGGGGTGCGGCGACGAGTGCGAGCGGGGAGGCGCCCTGTTGGGGGTAGTGGTCCTCGAGTTGATACTGCACATGCAGCGACTGGGAGCCGGCCACGTCGAAGCCGCCACCGGTCAGGTGGTTGGACTCCGCGAGGGCCAGATATACGGCCGGCACCAAAGCCAGCAACCAGCACGTGAAAACCAGCCAGCGGAATCTGCGCAGGTTGCTGCTCAGGCGCATCATGAACTGCTGGATGGCGATCTCCCCGCATTCTCCCCGGATTGCGTGGTTGCGAGCGTACCGCAGAAGACTGTGCGCTGACCTGTCGTGATCGGCGTCTTAGCTGGATTGAGACCTCCTGATCAGGCCTTCGTTACCCGAGCTCGATTGGCGGCCCAACCGTTGCCGGTGGCAGGATGTCCGATGACCACGCCAGGGGTCGGGGACCGTGCCGAGTCGCAGCGTTGCTGCGCAGCGGAGCGACGTCATCGATACGTCAGCGAATTCGAGGAGCCCCCATGCCTGCGCCCATCATCTCGTCGATCGCCGGCGTTCGCCGCGGTCTGTGCGCTGTGCTGGCCGCGACCGCGGCCGGCGGCGCGGCCGCACTGACGCTCTCCACGTCGTCGGCGACCGCGGCCCAGGATCCGTGCGCGGCCAGCCAGCTCGCCAAGACCGTCGGCACGGTGGCCACCAACACCGGGACGTATTTGGATGCCCACCCGCAGACCAACCAGGCGCTGACGACGATCTCCCAGCAGCAGGCCGGCCCCCAGACCGTGGTGGCGCTGAAGACCTACTTCGACGCCAACCCGCAGGCGGCCAAGGACTTGCAGGCGATCCAGCAGCCGTTGACGAGTATGTCCACGCAGTGCAAGTTGCCGGTGAGCCTGCCGCAGCTGCTCTCTCTGTTGCAGTCGGCTCAGGCCGGCGCGCAGGCCCCGGCCACCGGCAGTCCCGCCCCGCTGGGCAACGGTCCGTTACCCGGTCCGGCCAGCACCGGCACTCGGTGACCGGCGCGGCCCGGAATCTCCTGGAAAGGCCCTGAGCAGCTACGTCGGAACATTCTCACGATTGGTTAAGCTCAAGGCGCGAAAGTCTGCAGCAATTCTGCTTAGCTTTCCCCTGTCAGTAGCGGTTACTGGCACTGCTTCTCCCTACGCTAAGGAGTCCGAGCATGTTGCTTAATGCCCGTCTGGCCCGTCGCGCGGTCGTCGGAGCGATCGGCACGGGCGCCGTCGCCGGCGCGATGCTAATTGGCGCAGCCCCGTCCGCGCTGGCCGATCCGCCGCCGAACTGCACCGCCGCCGACCTTGCCGGAGTGGCCGCGGGTGTATCCGCCTCGACCTCGGCGTACCTGTTCACGCACCCGGACGTCAACGCGTTCTTCACCGGTCTGGAGGGTGCGCCGCGTGACACCATCCGGTCCGAGGTGAAGCAGTACCTGGACTACAACCCCTCGGTGAAGGCCGACCTGCAGGGCATTCGTCAGCCGCTGGTCGATCTGAAGAACCGCTGCGGTAGCGCTCCCGACGTTCCTGGCGCTTAGAACGCGGTGCGGGTAGGACAGCAGCCCGCGCAGGAAGGCGCCGGCCGCACCGTCCTGATGGTCGACGACGACCCGGATGTCCGGACTTCGGTGGCCCGTGGCTTGCGGCATTCCGGGTTCGACGTCCGGGTCGCGGCGACTGGCAAGGAAGCGTTGCGGCTGTTGGCGAATGAGAATCACGACGCACTGGTGCTCGACGTCCAGATGCCCGAGCTCGACGGTGTGGCAGTGGTGACCGCGCTGCGCGCGCTGGGCAACGACATTCCGATCTGCGTGCTGTCGGCACGCGACACGGTCAATGACCGCATCGCCGGTCTGGAGGCGGGTGCCGACGACTATCTGACCAAGCCGTTCGATCTGGGCGAGCTGGTGGCCAGGCTGCACGCACTGCTGCGGCGGGCCTCGCATTCGCATGAGGGTTCCGACGCCGTCACGATCGGACCGCTCACGATCGACACCGCCAGACGGCTGGTGTTCGTCAACGGCGACCGGGTTGAGCTGACCAAGCGCGAGTTCGACCTCCTGGCGGTGTTGGCCGAGAACTCCGGTGTGGTGCTGTCCCGGCAGCGACTGCTGGAGTTGGTGTGGGGCTACGACTTTGACGTCGACACCAACGTTGCCGACGTCTTCATCAGTTATCTGCGCCGCAAACTCGAACGCGAGGGTGTGCCTCGGGTGATCCACACGGTGCGTGGCATCGGGTATGTCCTTCGGTCGGAGCCGTGAGCCGGTCGTGAGTTCGCTGGGCCAGAGCCTGTCCCTGCGCAGCCGGGTTGCCCTGGCGGCCGCGCTCGCCGCCGCGATCGTAGTTGCCCTGCTGGCCGTGCTGACCTCGATCGTGCTGGCGAACAACGATGAGGCGCAACTGGATAAGCGTCTCGATTCGATCGTCGACGCCAGCATGTATCCCGAACAACTGCGCGATCCCAGCCGGGTGGTCACGACGGGACGATCACGGTCGACCGGCCAGGTCATGTTCCAGCGCGGGTTCCAGCTGCCGCCGCTGCCACCGGGAACCGCGACGGTCACCGTCAACAACGTCGACTATCGGGTGCGGACGGTGACCGTCGAGCAGTCCGGCGGGATCTTGGTCTCCATCGGTATCCGTGCCGACAGCATTCTGTTGAGCCGCGCCAGGATTCCGCTCTACGTGTTGATCGTGTGCCTGGCCGTGATGGTCGCGCTCGCGCTGGGCTGGATCCTGGCCGGGCCGGCGATCCGGCCGCTGCTGAAGCTCACCGAGCAGACCAGGCGGCTGGGCACGGGCCATGACCGGCTGGATCCGGTGCACGGCTCGCGGGAGGCCGAGGATCTCTCCGAGGCGATGATCGCAATGCTGAACCGGCTTGCGGATGCCCAAGCGGCGACCACGAATTCGCTTCAGGCGGCCCAGGATTTCGCGGCCAATGCCGCCCACGAACTACGCACGCCGCTGACCGCGATGCGGGCCGATCTGGACACGCTGCGGATTCACGATCTGCCACCCGACGAACGCGAGGAGGTGGTGGCCGACCTGTCCCGCGCGCAGCGCCGGGTCGAGGCGATCATCACCGCGCTGGGTCAGTTGGCCTCCGGGCAGCTGGCCCGCGCCGAGGATCGCGAGACGATCGATGTCGCGGAGATGCTTGACCGGGTAGCCCGCGAGAACATCCGCTCCGGGGTGAGCGAGATCATCGTGGAAGCCGACGAGGCAGGCACGGTGTGGGGCTGGCCGGCCGGCTTGCGGCTGGCCGTGGACAACCTGGTGCGCAACGCGATCACCCACGGCGAGGCCACCCGCATCGTGCTGCGCGCCCGCCGCGAGGGGCCGCTGCTGGCCATCACCGTGGACGACAACGGCCGCGGTCTGCCCGCCGAGGAACATCGAAAAGTGTTGGGCCGCTTCGCTCGTGGCAGCACCGCCACCGCCGGCGGTTCGGGTCTCGGCCTGGCGCTGGTGGCCCAGCAGGCCGCCCTGCATGGCGGCAGTATCGAGCTGTCCGACGGCCCGCTCGGCGGATTGCGTGCCGTGTTGACGGTGTCGACGGCTCCCGAGCCGGCCGCCCCGGCCGGGCAGGTTTAAGTACTGCGTCTGCGCACGACGGCCGCCACGGCGCGCCAGCCCAACAGCAACAGCGCGGTGACGATCGATGCGACGATGATGAAGCTCGTCGCCACGCCCTGAGAACTCGCCTTGCGCAACAACATTCCGACGATGACCGTGGCCAGCCAGACGATCACGCCGGTCGGTGCGATCGCGGTCGGCGCACGCCAGCCGCGGGAGATCAGCCAGCCGGCCAGAGTGCCGGACAGAAAAGGCCATGCGGTCTCGGCGATTCCGGGGAGCGTGAGGCCTTCGGCGTGGCTGCGGCGACCGATCGCGCAGAACACCACGACGCAGACGATGTCACCGGCCAGCGCCAGCGCGACCGGGCGGGTGTCGGTACGAACTGCCATGCTCGGATTCAAGCACACCGATACCTCAGTCCCGGGGTTCGTCGTCGGCGTCCGGGCACGGCGGCGGCAAGGGTCCCTGGAGCGCGGTGTCGGCCGGATCGTCGACGGCAGCGCCCTCGCTTTCGGCCTCCGCGGCCGCGATCTCGTCGGCGACGGCGTCCGGGTCCAGGGCTCCTTCGGTGCGGAACACGAAGAAGAACACCACCCACCCGATGGTCGAGATGAAGATCCAGCTGACCAGGCGATAGATCAGCATCGCCGAGATCGCCGCGGACAGCGCCATCCCGCTGGACACCAGCCCGGGTACCAGCACGGCCTCCACCACGAGCAGACCACCCGGCATCAGCGGAATCGACCCGACCGCGCGGGCCGCGGCGTAGGCGACGGTCAGCCCGGCCAGCGACGGCTTCCCACCGGTGGCGTAGGCGGCGAAGGCCAGGCACGCCACGTCGCAGACCCAGTTGAAGAACGACCAGCCGAACGCCACCCCGAGGGTGCGGCGGCTCAGGCTGACCGACTCAAGTTGCTTGAGCGTCTCGCGCCACTTGTGCAGCCCGGTGTCGGCGGGCTTGTTGCGCACCGAATTGACCCAGCCGAGGACCTTCACACCGATGCCGTCGATGAGTTCGGGCCGGGTGGCCACCGCCTGCGCGAGCAGCAACAGGGCGATGAACCCGCCAAGAGTGAACAACAGCGAGAACGGATTGTTCTTGGCGCCCAACAGGAATGCGCCGCCAAGGCCCAGCAGTGCCAGACCCACGACCTGCAGCGCACCCGACATCACCAGCTGCCAGGACGCGACCAGCGGAGAGGCGCCCCAGAGCCGCTGCTGCCGGTAACTGAACGTGGCCGAGAGCACCGGCCCACCCGGCATCGTGGTGCTCAGGGCGTTACCGGCGTAGAACGTCGCCTCGGAGCGCCACTGGTGCACGATCACCCCGGCCGAGCGCAACAGCGTCCGCTGGATCTGGGCGAAACTGTGCATCGACAGCATGGCCGCGGCGGCCGCCGCCAGCACCCACCAGCCGTTGGCCGAGAACAGGCTCATCCAGGCTTTGGCCAGCTGATCCCACACCAGGGTGGCCTCGACGACCAGCACGACCAGCGCGAGGACGAGCACCGCCCAGCGGACCCACCAGTACTTCCCGCGTGCCGGGGGTTCGTGATCCTCGCGGGCGGTGTTGACCGACGCGTCATAGGACACGCCGATCAGAGTAACGCCGTCGACATCCCGCGACGGTGTCCGGCACGGGATGTCGGGCTGGTCAGAGCGTCTTGGGTCCGACCGTCGTCAGACCGTACTTCGATACCTGCCAGCCGGCCATGAACACCCCGATCGGGAGAGCCTTGCCCTGTCCGACCGGGGCATTGTTCTCGGTCATCGAGCTGTCGTTGACGTACACCAAGCCCTTTTTCATATCGACTTCAGTGACCACGGCGGCGTGGTCGGCGTCGGTGTAGCTGTCGTCGTCGTCCTTCTCGTACCCGATCCCGGCCCCACCCCAGACGATCGCGACGGGATACCCGACCACCACGGCTTTGCCCTCGGCCAGCGCGGCCTGGAGGTCGCGAAGCGCTTCCTGGCCACCGGCCTGGGTCTGCGCATACTCCTTGGCAGCCACGGTGACGTTGTAATGCATCTGCATCAACACCCGCGCGTCCGCCGGATCGGCGGCTTCGTCGGTGTTCTGGTCTAGATACATCTTCGATCCTGGGTTCGCGACGCTGTCGGTGGTCTTCGCCCAGTCGACCCACTGCTGCTCGATGTCAGACGGAGGCGGGGTCTTGGTGGCTTGCGACACCGCCGCCGCGGCCGCTTGCAGGACGCAGTTGGAATAGCTCTGACTCACCCAGTACTGCTTGGCGTCTTCGGCGTTTCCGTACACCCCGGTGCCGGTGACAGTGACCGTGACCTTCTCGTCGATGGTGTCGGATTTCGCGGCGCCGATTCGGATGGCGAAGTTGTGCAGCGCATCCTGCAGCAGGCCGGCGAATCCGGGGAGCCTGGCGTCGCTTCCGTTGTCGATCCTGACCGTGAAGGAATCGGTGATGCCCGGCTGGATCAACGACTGATTTGCCGTGTAGACGAACGTTCCGGGAGCCTCGCCGGCGGTCACGGTCCCATACTTTGGCTGATCCTTGATCGTGTAGGTCACCCCGTAGCCGTTGTTGGCAGAGCCGCCGACGGTCACGGTGATCTGCTTGTCGGTCCCGTCCTGACCGCCGATCTCGGGACCGGCGCTGGGAGCGCGGTTGAAGAAGATGTAGGCGAGTCGGCGGCCGATCTCCTCGAACACCGCCGCCGGGGTTGCCGGCTGAGCGTGGGCCGACACCGCGGCGACAGCCGCCGCAGCCGCGGTCGGCGAGCCGTTGGCGCCCCGGGTGCCGGCCTGGCCCCCCGCCCCGTCCGGACTGCCACCTTCGGTTGCCTGGCCGGCTCCTCCGCCTTGTCCGCCGGTTCCGCCGTTGCCGCCCTTACCGCCATTACCACCCGAACCGCCGCTGCCGCCGCCGGTGGCCGCCGCGCTGTCGCCGGCGTTGCCAGCACCACCGCCGGCTCCGCCGACGCCGCCCTGACCGCCGCCCTGGCCGCCTTCGCCTGCGTTACCGCCGCCACCGCCGTTACCCGCGGCGCCGCCGTGAGTGGCTCCGTTCGCGCCGTTGCCGCCGACACCTCCGGTTGACCGCGCCGTCGCCACCCTTACCGCCACTTGCCGCCCGAACCGCCGGTCGCCTTGTCGGCGGACACGCGGCCGTCGCCGCCCTTGCCGCCCTCTCCACCCTTGCCGCCGGCGCCGCTGCTGCCCGGCGTGCCGTTCGAGGCGATGAACAGGAATCGGCCGGTACCCGGCGCGCCGCCGAGGGCCCCGCCGGCTCCGCCGTTGCCGCCGTCGCCGCCGTTGCCGCCGTCGATGAGGGCCGCATCGATGGTCTTTTCGTCCGGGCCATAGCCCTTTCCACCCGGGCCGCCGTCACCACCTGCGCCACCACTGCCGCCGTTGCCGCCCGTTCCGATGAACGCGCTGCCGTTGCCGCCGTGACCACCCGTGCCCCCGGCGCCACCGGACCCGCCGGTGCCACCGTCAACCTTGTTGCCGGGCGTCTTGTCGGGGTCGGAGCCATTGATGCCGACCACGCCGCCCTGGCCCTTGCCACCGTCACCGCCGTCACCGCCGGCACCGAAGAGCGAGAGCGCGCCGACGCTGCCGCCATTCCCGCCGTCGCCACCACCGGCACCGCCAGCACCACCGGCTCCACCGCTGCCCGCCCACAAGCCGCCGCGGCCGCCATTGCCGCCGGTACCGCCGTGGTCGGTGGCCGTGATGCCCTTCTCCGGACTGTCCCCGCCGGCGCCGCCATTACCGCCGAATGCCAAGAGCGAGAGCACCCCGCCACTTCCGCCATCACCACCGCGGCCACCGAACGAAGCCTTGCCGCCGGCACCTCCCTGGCCGCCGATGCCCCACAGGGACGTGGCCGCGGTGTCGCCACCCGACCCACCCACGCCGCCGGTCTGGCCGTTCAGGATCGCGTTTCCACCGGCGCCACCCGCGCCGCCGTTGCCGGTCACCAAACCGCCGGTGCCGCCGTGTCCACCGGTTCCGCCGGCAAATGCACCCGTCGACGTTCCGCCCGCGCCGCCCGCACCACCGTCACCGGACAGCCCGGCGGCACCGCCGTTACCGCCGAAGGAACCGGCTACCGCCTGTGCACCTGCGCCGCCGGCGCCACCGTTGCCGGACATCAATCCGCCGCGTCCGCCGTTGCCGCCGTCGCCGCTGTTCAGTGTGGCCACGCCGGCTCCGCCAGCGCCGCCGTTGCCGAACCAGCCCGCGTGTCCGCCTGCACCGCCATTGAAACCGGCGCCGCCGTTGCCGAATATGCCGCTGTTACCGCCCTGGCAGGCCGTGTTCGACGCGCAGGTATCGGCGGTCCACGAATAGCCGTTGCCGGACAGGATCCCGGCGTTCGGGTGCGCTGCGGTGCCATCGCCGACGAAGAAGCTGATGAGGTTCGCAGCTGCTGCTTCCGGCGTGGGGAGTGCCGACACGTTCGCGACGGCCGCTGCCGGTGTGGCGAGCCGGTTACCCGCCGCCTTCTTGCTCGATGTTGCTGTGTCCGACCCCGTGTTCGACGGTTTCGCGCGGGCACCGGACTTCTGTGCGGCCGAATGTCCGGTCGATTTCGACGGCCCCGCCGATGCGGAGCTACTCGAACTCGACGGCCCCTTCGCTCCCGCCGACCCGGTCGCGTCAGCGGAAGCCACCGCGGGCATCGACGCGATGGCGGCGCCGACGCCCAGCGCCACCACGGATGCACCCAGCCAGGCCAAGGCGTGCGAATTACCAAGGACGGCAAGGCCGAACTCGACGCGACTCAACCGCATCACATTCGATTCAGCGCTTGTACGACCTGATTTTGAGCCGACAGAATCCACGAACCAACCCCCCCGTTTGGGATCCGAGTCATCAGGAACGCCAGCGGTCGCAACCGGTTTCGGCGACGCAGCAAATGGAGCTTAAAACCAATTCACGCCGTCGTCTATAAACGATTTCAGTGTGCTTGTCGGCGCAAATATCGCCGCCGTTTGTTTTGCTGATTCGCCGCTGGCGCGTGACCGGGCGATTGCGACGAAACCCAGGTTCCATTCAGCGTAAGAGCCCACTCCCACTAGGCTTGGCCGCATGCCGGTGACTCGAGCTGCTGACGACGAATCGGTCGATCCCTTCCTCCGCAAAGCTGCAGCGTGGTCGTGGCGTTTACTCGTGGTCGGAGCGGCGATCGTCGCGCTGCTGTGGATCGTCCGCCGCCTCGAGGTCATCGTCGTACCGGTAGCCCTGGCGACCATGCTGGCCGCCTTGCTGTTGCCTGCCGTGGACTGGCTCGACCGCCGCGGTGCGCCGCGCGGTGGGGCGGTGGCCCTGGTGCTGTTGGCCGGCTTCGCCATCTTCGGCGGAATCCTGACTTTCGTTGTCAGCCAATTCGTTTCGGGCCTTCCCGGACTGGTCGAACAGGTCACGCACAGCATCGACAGCCTTCGTGGCTGGCTCATCGAGGGGCCTGCGCACCTGAGTCGCGAGCAGATCGACAACGCCGGCAACACTGCGATCAAGGCGCTGCGCGACAACCAGGAGAAGCTGACCACCGGCGCACTGTCCACGGCGGCCACGCTCACCGAGATCGTCACCGGCGCGCTTCTGGTGTTCTTCACGCTGATCTTCCTGTTGCACGGCGGCCGCAACATCTACGGCTTCGTGACCAAGATCGTCCCGTCACACACCCGCGAGCGGGTGCGTGACGCCGGGCGGGCGGGGTTCGGCTCGCTGATCGGCTATGTGCGGGCGACGTTCCTGGTGGCGCTCGTGGACGCCGTCGGCATCGGCACCGGCCTGGCGATCATGGGCATCCCCCTGGCGCTGCCATTGGCCTCACTGGTCTTCCTCGGTGCGTTCATTCCGCTGGTCGGTGCGGTGGTCACCGGGTTCCTCGCGGTGGTGGTGGCACTGCTGGCCAAAGGCGTCGTCTATGCCCTGATCACGCTTGGGCTGATCATCGCGGTACAGCAGCTGGAGGCGCACATCCTGCAGCCCCTGGTGATGGGCCGTGCCGTGTCGATCCATCCGCTGGCGATCGTGCTGGCGATCGCAGGCGGCGGCGTACTGGCCGGCATCGTCGGCGCGCTGTTGTCGGTGCCGCTGCTGGCCTTCCTCAACAGCGCCATCCGCGTGCTCGTCGCCGACGACCCCGCCGAGGAAGCGGCCGAACTCGAGGAGCGCGGCGACGCCGTCGTCATCGACGCCGAAGCCGACGTCGTCCCGCCGAAACGCCGCAAGGACTAGCCGGCCGCGGCTGACTGACTCAGAGCGACAACCGGCTCTCCGGTCTGACTACGAGCGCCCTTCGCGGCGCAACAGATCCGCCGCGCTGATGCCGCCGCCGCGGCGCTGGCGTTCCTCGCCCTCTTTCTTGCCGCGCGAATTCAGCTTCTCCGTGGCCACTTCGGAGTCGCCCTGATCGGGGCGGCTGACCGGGATGGCGCGGGTCTCCTCGGCGCTGACCGCGGGGGAGACGTCGTCGGTGCCGTTCTGGTCGTGCGGGGCCGGGATCGCCGTGGTGGTGTCCTCCGGAGCCGACATCGAATGCGTGGGCTCGGCCGACGGCGGCTGCGGTGGAGTCGGACCGGTGCCGGGCTTGCCCCGCAGCTCACCCAGCCACGACTCGATCTCCCGGTCCGGCGCCGGCGGCGCCGGCGGGCGGTGGGGCCGGGCCGCCGAGGTGGCGGTGTTCACCGCGTTCTTGACGACGTTCTTGGCCACCGAGAAGCGGGTGGTCGGGGCATCGGCAATCGCCCGGTCGCTGCGCTCCTGCCCACCGGCAGTAGTTGCCTCGACGGGATCCGGCATCCGCGCGGTCCCGGCCGCCGACGGTGCTTGCTGCGGCGGCGGATTGCGATATTCCGCGCGGCCCACGACACGGGGCATCGCCCGGCCCTCGCCGGGATGGGTCGGGTCGTGGACGGGACGGGCGGCCGGGGCAGGAGCGCCCGCACCGACCAGGGCGGGATCCGGCTCGCGCACGACCGGCCGCTTGCGCTCGTCGGGCAGGTGCGTCTCGCCGAGACCGATCCTGTTCTGCAGACGCTTCATCCAGCGCGGCGCCCACCAGCAATCGTCGCCGAGCATCTTCATGATCGCCGGCACCAGGAACATTCGAACGATCGTGGCATCCAGCAGCAGCGCGATCAGCAGACCGAACGCGAGGTACTTCATCATCACCAAGTCCGAGAACACGAACGCGCCGGCGACCACGGCCAGCACCAGGGCCGCCGCGGTGATCAGGCGGCCGGTGGTCGCGGTACCGATCCGGATCGCCTCGGTGGTGGACATGCCGCGTTCTCGGGCCTCCACCATGCGGGAGACCAGGAACACCTCGTAGTCGGTGGACAGGCCGTAGATCACCGCGATGATCAAACCGATCATCGGCGCCATCAGTGGCTGTGGCGTGTAGTTCATCACCCCGGAGCCGTGGCCGTCGACGAACATCCAGGTGAGCACGCCCATCGTGGAGCCCAGCGTGAGCGCGCTCATCAACGCGGCCTTGATCGGCAGCACCAGCGAGCCGAACGCGAGGAACATCAGGATCGTCGTCGTCACGATCAGGAGCACGACCATCAGCGGCAGCTTGGCGAACAGGCTATGGATACTGTCCTGCTCCAGCGCAGGTGTGCCGCCCACGTAGAGCGACACCCCCTTGGGTGGCGTGATCGACCGCAATTCGGTGATCTTCTTGGCCGCGTCGTTGCGGTTCACCAGACCGTTCTGGATCACCCGCACCGACGGATCCTTCGATGCCCCGTCGAGGTAGGACCGTTCCTTCCACATGGCGTCGGGGTTGTTGTCCGGGTCGGTGAACCCGCTGACCGCCATTGCCTTGTTGCGGACCTCCGCGACCTGCTGGTCGGTGACCGGTTGGCCGTCGTTGTTCTTCATCACCAGGGTCAGCGGCTCGGTGCGGAAGCCGGGGAAGATCTTGTCGAACTCCTCCTGAGCCGTGCGCACCGAGTTGTCCGGCGGCAGGTACTTCTCGCTGATGCCACCCAGGGACAGCTTCCCGAGCGGCACGATCAACACGATCATGAAGATCACGATCGGCGCGGCGAACAGGATGGGGCGCTTCATCACCCGGTTGACGAGCTTGCCCCAGAAGCCGGCCTCGACCTCTTCGCGGGTCTTGGTCTTCTGGGTCTTCTCGGCGAACCAGTCGATGATCGCGCGGGAGAAGCCCCAGTTACGCAGGAACGGCACCCGCAACAGCGTGCGGACGCCGAGCGCGTCGACGTTGGGGCCGAGGATGGCCAGGATCGCGGCCAGCACGGTGATCGACAGAATCGCCGACAGCATCACCGAGGCGATGATCGCGTAGGTGATCGACTTCAGGAAGCCCTGGGGGAACAGCAGCAGTGGCAGCGACGACGCCACGATGATGACCGCGGAGAAGATGACCGTGCGTCCCGACGTCATCATCGTCCGGCGGACCGCTGCTTCGGTGTCGTAGCCCTCGGCTATCTCTTCTCGGAACCGGCTGACGATGAACAACCCGTAATCGATCGCGATACCCAAGCCGATCAGGGTCACGACCGGTTGGGCGAAGAAGTGCACGGGTGTGACGAGGGCGATCAACCGCATGATGCCCAGCGCCCCGAGGATGGACAGGCCGCCGATGATGGCGGGCAGGCTGGCGGCGACCACGCCGCCGAAGACAAAGAACAGCAGCACCGCGACCAGCGGAATGGCGGCCACCTCGGCGCGCTGCTGGTCCTCGCCGATGGTGCCGGTCAGCTCGGCGGCCAGCGGCTGCAGGCCCGCGAGCTTGACGTTGACATCCTTGATGAAGAAGTCCTTGTCGACCTTCTTGTAATTGTTCAGGATCGTGTCGTCGTCATTGCCCTTGAGCTGGATCGACATGAACGCGTGCTTCTTGCTCGCGTCGGCCATGTTGGACAGCAACTGCGGGCTCTTGAAGTAGCCGATCGACCGCAGGATCTCGTCGGGGTGGTCTCGCTCGACCTGCGCGAGATTGTCCAGGATCTTCTTCTGGAAGTCCGGGTCGTCGACGGTCTTGCCGTCCGGTGCTGTGTAGATCGCGATGATGTGGCCGGACGTGTCTCGGCCGTAGGCCGCGTCGGCGATCAGCGACGCCTTCACCGAAGAGCTGCCCTCGTCGTAGAAGCCACTCTGGGTCACGTGCTTGCCGAGGCTGGCTCCGTAGATGCCGCCGCCGACGCACAGCGCGACCATGACCGCGATCACGATGTATCGGTAGCGATACACAGTTCGACCCCACCAGGCGAACACCTAAGCTCCTAACCAAATCTTCTGCGACCTGCGCATCGGTTTCTCCTACTCAGACGCGCGATGTCAGTAATGAGGACAGCGGCCGGAACGGTTGCAACCATGCCCCCTGCTCGGGGAGCGAATCTAGGCCGATTCGCGGCAGCGGCTCTCGGAAAACACCAGGAATGTCCTCCAGGTCGACAAACTCCAAGGTATCCGACGCTAACGCCCAGCTGGCATGTTCGCGAAATCCGAGCACGTAGGCCGGGGTGCCCGCCCTGGCGATTTCCTCGAGCGGCGCGCGGAACGCCTGCCCGTCGGCCGAGGCGACCAGCACGGCGGCGAGGCCCTCGGTGCGGCGGAGTTCGATGTGGGCGAGCATGTCGGAGTCGACGTCGCTGTCCTCGTCGACCTTCGGCTTGGCGAACACCGCGAAGCCCACGTTGCGCAGCGCCTCCACCCAGGGGCGGACGACGTCCGCGCTGCCGGGCGCGATGTTGGTGAACACTGTCGCCTCCGGTTCCACCGAGATTTCCGGGTGGCCGGCCGACAGTTCGGCAGTGCGGGCCAACAGCCAACGGCCCAACGCGTCGAATCGCGGCCGGTGTGCGGCCGTGGGGCGGCCGCCGAGGATCGAGCCCAAGCCCATGTCCAGGTTGGGTGCGTCCCAGACGAGAAGTACCCGCTGAACTGGCGGGCTCACCAGCTGATCGCCATCGTCCGGCAGGGCCGGAGCCGCCGCGTCGTGCATCACACTCATCGCTGCCTCACCCACAAGAGTTCGGCCACCGCGCTGCCCGCTTGAGCCGCCTTGGTCTCGTATTTGGTCGTCGGGCGCCGAACCGAAATCGGCAGCTCGTCGCCGGGCTGGACGCGGCGCAGCAGCGGTTCGGCGTCGCCGGCCTCGGCGATCTGCACGGCGTACCCCGCGTGATCGGTGGCGGCGTGCAGCACTCCGCCCGGCTGCAGCCGGTCGGCGATGAGCGCGATCGTGTGCGGCTGCAGCAGCCGGCGCTTGTGATGACGTGATTTTGGCCACGGGTCGGGGAAGAACACCCGGACTCCGGTCAGCGAGCCGGGGCCGAACATGTGCTCCAGGACGTCGACGGCGTCGCCGCGGACCAGCCGGATGTTGGACACGCCCTCTCGGTCGATGGCGCTGAGCAGCTGAGCGAGTCCGCGTTTGTAGACCTCGGCCGCCACCACGTCGATGTCCGGTTCGGCCATCGCCATCCCGAGCGTGGACGTCCCGGTTCCGCAGCCGATTTCCAGGACGACGGGCGCCTGTCTGCCGAACCACGCCGAGGTGTCCAACAGCCCTGCGGGTTTTTCACCGATGCGCGCCTGGGTGCCCATCTCCGGCCACAGCCGGTCCCAGGCGTCCTGCTGCGCCTCGGTCAACGTCGAGCGGCGCGAGCGAAAGCTGGTGATGCGCGGATACGGATGCGCTGGCCAGGCATCGGGCGTGGTTGAGCCCCCTTGGCGCTGCGCATGCATCAGTCCATGGTCGCTCATGAACAGAGGTGTACCCGCCTCGTGGTGCAGATTGATACCCAACAGTTGCCTTCCCCTGGTAGTGGCTCGCGCCACAGGCCCGCTGGTGTCAGCATGTCCGGTGTGGTGCGGGTCAGCGTGATCGGCCGTCCCGGGTGCGGTCGGCGCACGGTGACGCGGGTGCTGCATGCGGCCGGTGTGGCGATGGCAAGTGTGCCTGGCACGCCTGACCTCGATGTTTACGTGTTCGCCGAGACGCTGAAGCCCGAGGACCTGCGCGCGCTCGGCACACCGACACGGTCCGTCGTCGCCGTCCTCAACAAGGCCGATCTGACCGGCTTCGGCGGCGCCGGACCGGTTGCGGCAGCCGCCGAACGGTGCCGGATGCTCGGGGACCGCACTGGTGTACCGGTGTATCCGCTCGTGGGCCTTGCCGCAGTGGCTGCGCTGGACGACTCAGTCGTCGACGACGAGATGCTCGACGGGCTGCGGGCGCTGATCACCGAACCGGCTGATCTGGGCTCCACCGACCGGTTCGCGGCCGGCGAGCACCGTCTGCCGGGCTCGCTACGCCAGCGGCTGCTTGCCCGCCTCGATCTGTTCGGCATCGCGCACGCGGTGCTGGCGCTGCGTGGCGGCGCGGGCCGCGCGGAGGTCCTGGCCGCGCTGCGGCGGGCCAGCGCGCTCGACGGTCTGCTCGCCGGTATCGATGCTGCGGCTGCGCCGGTGCGCTACGAACGGCTGCCTGATTGCCCGACGGACGAGGCGGTCGACGCCAGAATGGCCGCGGCAATCGAGGTGGTGCGGGCCGCCGGCATGACGGTCGACGGCGGTGCCGGCGCCGCGGCGCACCTGCGGCGTGCGATCGTGTGGCAGCGGTATTCGCGCGGACCGGTCTCGCGGCTGCACGGCCGCTGCGGCGCCGATATCGCGCGCGGATCGCTGCGGTTGTGGGAACGCGCCGGCGGCGTCCCGGAGCCGCTACCGTGACCGAGCCCGTCGACGCTCTGCTGTCGCAGATCGACCCGAACCTGGCTGCGCCGTCGATCGTCCGCCGCGATGTGCTGCTGGTGGCCGGTCCGTGGCTGGCCGGCGCGAGCAGTGTGGCCCTCGCGCTGCGAGAGCAGCTGCCCGGACACACCGTGGTCGAAGCCGACGAGCTCGCCGCCAATGAGGCGCCGACCGCGGTGGTGTTCGTGGTTTCGGCGACGGCCCCGCTGACCGAGTCGGACTGTGTGCTGCTGGATTCCGTTGCCGGCGACACCGACACGGTGATCGGGGTGGTGGCCAAGATCGACGTGCACCGCACCTGGCGCGAGGTGCTCGACGCCGATCGCGCGCTACTGACTCAGTGGGCGCCTCGCTACTGCGATGTGACCTGGGTGGGTGCTGCCGCCGCGCCGGATCTGGGGGCACCCGTCGTCGACGACGTGGTCGCCGCAGTGCGGGATGCACTCGACGATGACTCCTTGGAGCAACGAAATCGATTGCGGGCGTGGGAAAATCGACTGCTGACACTGGCGCGTCGACTCGATCGTGAGGTGACCGGCGCAGGCCGGGAGGCGCGGCTGGCCGCACTGCACGAGCAGCGCACTGCGGTTCTGCAGCAGTTTCGGACGGACAAGTCGCAGCGAATGATCGCCCTGCGCAGCCAGATTCAGCAAGCCCGGCTTGCGCTGTCCTACTTCGCCCGCAACAGGTGTGCGTCGGTTCGGACCGAGCTGCAGGAAGACATCGCGTCCCTGAGTCGACGCACAGTGGTCGGCTTCCCCGACGAGGTTCGGCGCCGCGCCACCGAGGTGGCCGACGACGTCGCCGACGGAACCACCGGGCAGCTGACCGACATCGGCGACGTTCTGGGACTGGCCGTCGACCCGGTGGACTCGCGCCCGGTCGTCGACATAGGTGCCGCGCCGGTGCGCTCCCGCGGCCCCGAAACCCGCCTGATGCTGCTGTTCGGTGCGGCCTTCGGCGTCGGGGTCGCACTGACGCTGAGCCGGGTGTTCGCCGACCTCGCCCCGCGGTGGGCGGTCGGCGGTGCCATCGGCGGGGCGGTGACCGGGGTGGTCGTGACGCTGTGGGTGGTCGGTGTTCGCGGGCTGTTGCAGGACCGGGCGGTGCTCGACCGCTGGGTGGCGGAGGTGACCGGCCGGCTGCGCGCCGCGTTGGAGGAGTGGGTGGCCGGCTGTGTGCTGGCGGCCGAAGCATCGCTGGGCCGAGCCGTCGTCGAACGCGACGCCGTGGACAATGCGCGAACCGGGGATTCGGTGGCCCGGATCGACCGCGAGATTCGCCACCATGCGCTCGCCGTGACCCGTGCCACGGCGGCCCGCGACCGGGAGGGACCGGTCATCGGCCGGGCGCTGACGGCGGTGCGTGAGGAACTCGCCAGACTGAATCGATGCAATGCCCTCAATTACGGGCTTCTGAATCGTTCCTGTGAGTGATCGGACATAATCCCGATTAACCGCGGGTATCTCACCCGCGTTAACCTACTTTTCAGGGAGGACCGTGTCTCGGCGCGGAAACCGGCCTGCGTCCTGGCCACAAAAGTAAGCAGGAGATAGAGCGATGACTTCAGCGACCATTCCCGGTCTGGATAACGCACCGACCAAGCATGAGGGCCTGCTCGCTTGGGTCCAGGAAGTCGCCGAACTCACGCAGCCCGACCAAGTGGTCTTCGCCGACGGTTCCGAAGAGGAGTACCAGCGGCTGTGCGACCAGTTGGTCGCCGCCGGGACCTTCACCAAGCTGAGCGACTCCGAGGAGCCCAGCTCGTACCTCGCCCGCTCGGCCCCGTCCGACGTGGCGCGCGTCGAGTCGCGCACGTTCATCTGCTCGGAGCGCGAGATCGACGCCGGCCCCACGAACAACTGGATGGACCCGGCCGAGATGCGCGGCATCATGACCGACCTCTACCGCGGTTCGATGCGCGGCCGCACCATGTATGTAGTGCCGTTCTGCATGGGCCCGCTCGGGGCTGAGGATCCCAAGCTCGGCGTCGAGATCACCGACTCCGAATATGTGGTCGTCTCCATGCGGACGATGACCCGCATGGGCAAGGCCGCGCTGGAGAAGATGGGCGACGACGGCTTCTTCGTCAAGGCTCTGCACTCGCTGGGTGCGCCGCTGCAGCCGGGCGAAGAGGACGTGCCGTGGCCGTGCAACGACACCAAATACATCACGCACTTCCCGGAGACCCGTGAAATCTGGAGCTTCGGTTCGGGTTACGGCGGCAACGCGCTGCTGGGCAAGAAGTGCTACTCGCTGCGCATCGCCTCGGCGATGGCGCACGACGAGGGCTGGCTCGCCGAGCACATGCTGATCCTCAAGCTCATCTCCCCGGAGAACAAGTCGTACTTCGTCGCGGCCGCGTTTCCGTCGGCCTGCGGCAAGACCAATCTCGCGATGCTGCAGCCGACCATCCCCGGCTGGCGCGCCGAGACCGTCGGCGACGACATCGCGTGGATGCGCTTCGGCAAGGACGGCCGGCTGTACGCCACCAACCCGGAGTTCGGCTTCTTCGGTGTGGCTCCGGGCACCAACTGGAGCTCGAACCCGAACGCGATGAAGACCGTCGCGGCCGGTAACACCGTCTTCACCAACGTCGCGATGACCGACGACGGTGGCGTGTGGTGGGAAGGCCTCGAGGGCGACCCGCAGCACCTCATCGACTGGAAGGGCAACGATTGGACGCCCGACTCCGACGAGAAGGCCGCGCACCCGAATTCGCGTTACTGCACCCCGATGTCGCAGTGCCCGACGCTGGCCCCGGAGTGGGATGACCCGCAGGGCGTGCCGATCTCGGCCATTCTGTTCGGCGGCCGCCGCAAGACGACGGTGCCGCTGGTGACGCAGGCCCGCGATTGGCAGCACGGTGTGTTCATCGGTGCCACCCTCGGTTCCGAGCAGACCGCCGCCGCCGAGGGCAAGGTCGGCACCGTCCGCCGCGACCCGATGGCCATGCTGCCGTTCCTCGGCTACAACGTCGGCGACTACTTCGCCCACTGGATCAACCTCGGCAAGAACGCCGACGAGTCCAAGATGCCGAAGATCTTCTTCGTCAACTGGTTCCGCCGTGGCGACGACGGCCGATTCCTGTGGCCGGGCTTCGGAGAGAACAGCCGCGTGATGAAGTGGATCATCGAGCGCGTCGAGGGCAAGGCCAACGGTTCGACCACGCCGATCGGCATCGTGCCCAGCGCCGGCGATCTGGATCTCGAAGGCCTGGACGCCGATCCGGCGGACGTCAACGAGGCGCTGGCGGTCAACGTCCAGGAATGGCGCGACGAGCTGCCGCAGATCGAGGAGTGGTTTTCCTTTGTCGGCGAGAAGCTGCCGACCGGGGTGAAGGATGAGTTCGAGGCGCTCAAGCAGCGTCTCGCCGAAAGTTCCTAACCGCTGAGCGCACAACGAGGAGCCAGTTGACACCTGTCAACTGGCTCTGTCGTATTGTGCATCCATGCAGATCCGCGAGCATGCGCAGGCCACTCCCGACAAGCCGGCCGTCATCTTGTACCCGTCCGGAAAAACCGTCACGTTCGGCGAGATGGAAGCCCGGGCCAACCAGCTGGCACACCTGTTCCGCCAGGCCGGACTGGTCGAGGGTGACGCCGTCGCGATGCTCCTGGAGAACAACGAGCATTTCCACACGGTGATGTGGGCGGCTCGCCGCAGCGGCCTGTACTACGTGCCGATCAACACCCACCTGACCGCTGCCGAGGCGGCCTACATCATCAACAATTGCGAGGCCAAGGCCATCATCGGGTCGGTGGCGCTGCGCGAGACCCTCGCGGGCCTCGGCGCGGAATTGCCCGACGGCCTGCCGAAGCTGCTCGTGATCGTGGACGGCGAACTCGACGGCTGGCAGGCCTACCCCGACTGTGTTGCGGATCTGCCGACCACCCCCATCAGCGATGAGATCGAAGGCGACCTGCTGCAGTACTCGTCGGGAACCACCGGGCGCCCCAAGGGGATCAAGCGCGAGCTACCCCACCTGCCGCCGTCGGAAGCCCCTGGTCTGATGAGCGCTCTCGTCGGGTTCTGGATGGACCCCGACGGCATCTATCTGAGCCCGGCCCCGTTGTATCACACGGCGCCATCGGTGTGGTCGATGTCCATGCAGGGCGCCGGCATCACGGTCGTGGTGCTGGAGAAGTTCGACGCCGAGGGCACTCTGGACGCAATCCAGCGCTACCACGTCACCCACGGCCAGTTCGTGCCGGTGATGTTCACCAGAATGTTGAAGTTGCCTGAGAGCGTGCGTAACTCGTACGACATCTCCAGCCTGAAGCGCGTCATGCATGCTGCGGCGCCGTGCCCGGTGGAGATCAAGAAGCAGATCATCGACTGGTGGGGACCCATCGTCGACGAGTACTACGCCTCTTCGGAGGCCATCGGCTCGACGTTGATCAGCGCCGAGGAGTGGCTGGCCCATCCGGGTTCGGTCGGCAAGCCGATGCTGGGAAATCTGCACATCCTCGACGAGGACGGCAATGAGTTGCCCCCAGGAGAGCCCGGCGAGATCTACTTCGAGGGCGGTAATACCTTCGAGTACCTCAACGATTCCGAGAAGACCGCTGCGGCGCGGCATTCCGAGGGCTGGATGACTGTCGGCGACATCGGCTACGTCGACGAGGACGGCTATCTGTACCTCACCGACCGGCGCCACCACATGATCATCTCCGGCGGGGTGAACATCTATCCGCAGGAAGCCGAGAACATGTTGGTCACGCACCCCAAGGTGATGGACGCCGCGGTGTTCGGCGTGCCCGACGAGGAGATGGGCCAAAGCGTCAAAGGCGTGGTCCAGTTGGTCGATCCGTCGGAGGCGACGGACGAATTCGCCGAGGAGCTGCTGGCGTGGCTGCGAGATCGGCTGGCGCACTACAAATGTCCGCGGTCGATCTCCTTCGAGGCCGAATTGCCCCGCACCGACACCGGCAAGCTGTACAAACAGGAACTGATCGTCAAGTACTCGCCCGCGCCGACCGGCTAGATGCGTCTCATCGATCTCTGCGACCCGCCCCCGATCGGGGTTATCGGGCCGCCGGGCGTCGTGGTAGCGGTCGGGGAGTCATCGACACCCGAAGGTGAATTCTGGCTCGATACATCCACTTTCGCGTTGTCGGAGGGTGAGCAGGAAGATCGCCGGTTCGTCACGGTGGATTCGGTGAGCGACACGGTGGCCGAGCTGCGTGAGCGCTGCGCGCGTTGGCCGCACGCTGCTGCTGTGTGTGACGACGTGCTCCGGTCGGTGGACGTGACAGGTCCCGCGTTGCCGGGCATTATCACCGAATCACTGGCGTATTCGACGCTGCAGTCCGGACCCGAGTTCGCCCGCTGGCTACAATCCCGTGGGCCGGCAGCGTTGCGTGACATCCCCGACCCGGTACTCGCCGGGCGGGACGGCGGCACACTTCGGATCACGTTCAACCGGCCGCAGCGGCACAACGCGTTCAGTACCGATGCGCGGGCACTGCTGTTGGAGGCGCTGACCGTCGCGCTGCTCGACGACACAGTCACCGAGGTGGTGCTCGGCGGAAACGGCGCATCCTTCTGCAGCGGTGGTGATCTCGGCGAGTTCGGCACGTTCGCCGACCCGGCCAGCGCTCACCTCGCGCGAACCCGGCACAGCCCGGCGCTGGCTCTCGACGAACTGACGGGGCGGCTCGGCCGGTTGTGCCGGGCCGAAATCCACGGCCGCGTGCTGGGCAGCGGGCTGGAGATGGCGTCGTTCTGTGGCTGGGTGCGCTGCGATCCCGACGCGGTCCTCGGGCTACCGGAGCTGACGCTGGGATTGATCCCCGGGGCAGGCGGCACCGTGAGCATCACTCGGCGGATCGGCCGTTGGCGCACAGCCTTTTTGGTTCTCTCGGGCCAGACGATCGACCCGGCCACCGCGCTGGCGTGGGGTTTGGTTGATGAGGTCAGCTCGAGCGGCGCAGCGTGACCCGGTAGGTGTACTGCTCGGGCAAGAATTGGCTGACCGCCAGCTCGACCGGGGTTCCGGTGGTATCGGAGTACAACCGGTCCACCCGCAGCATCGGGTGCTCCGGTGGGCAGCCGAGTGCGCCGGCGACCACGTCGTCGGCGCACGCGACCGTGATCGACTGTGCCGCTTCGGCGATCGGTTGGTCGAGGTGCGGTTCCAGCACGCCGATGACGGTGTTGGTACCGACCGCGCCGTCGGCCAGCTCCGGAGAGTCGAACACCAGCCGGGCCACCGACTCCGGCAGGTGCACGGTGGTCACCACGAACGGGACGCCATCGTGCAGCCGGCGAAACACCACCGTGTAGACCACGTCGTGGTCGAGGCGAAGCCGGCTGGCCGCAGTCACGTCGACACGACGCGAAAGGCCCTGCAGCACTTCCATCGTGGTGTCTTCGGACAGGCTCATCAGGTCCTCGATGGAACCCAATTGCCGCAAATATCCCCGGGTCGCTCCGCTCCTGCCCGCCGGAAGATATTCCCGGGTCGCTCCGCTCCTGCCCGCCGGAAGATATTCCCGGTTGGCGTACGTCCCGCGGCCCGGCACCCGGTAGACCACACCTTCGGCCACGAGATCCTGGAACGCCCGGCGCACCGTCTGCCGGGACAGCCCGTGCTCGGCGACGAGCTCCGACTCGGTCGGCAAGCGCACCCCCTCGGGGTAGGACCCGGCCGCGATGTCGTCGCGAAGCCGTTGCCGTAGAACCTGATACGCGGGTGCGGGTTTCATGGCATCAAATGCCTCCGCGCGCCACCAGTTGACCGGCGATGACGTTGCGCTGAATCTCGTTGGTGCCCTCACCGACGATCATCAGGGGTGCGTCGCGGAAGTAGCGTTCGACGTCGTATTCGGTGGAGTAGCCGTAGCCACCATGGATGCGCACCGCGTTCAGCGCGATCTCCATCGCCACCTCCGAAGCGAACAGTTTGGCCATCCCGGCTTCCATGTCGCAGCGGCCCCCACTGTCGTAGCGCTCGGCGGCGTGGCGAGTGAGCTGGCGAGCTGCGGTGAGCTTGGTCGCCATATCGGCGAGGTAATTGCCGACGGCCTGATGCTTCCAGATCGGCTGGCCGAAACTCTCCCGGTCCTGTGCGTACGCCAGCGCGTCCTCAAGGGCTGCCGTCGCCACGCCAAGGGCGCGGGAGGCGACCTGGATGCGGCCGGTCTCAAGGCCTTTCATCATCTGGCCGAATCCGCGACCCGGCTCGCCGCCCAGGATCGCCGACGCCGGTACCCGGCAGTCGTCGAAGGCCAGCTCGCAGGACTCGACGCCTTTGTAACCGAGCTTGGGCAGGTCGCGCGAGATCGTCAGTCCGGGGGTCGGTGACTCGACGAGCACCACCGAGATGCCCTTGTGCCGCGGGGTGGCCTGCGGATCGGTCTTGCACAGCAGGGCGATCAGGCCGGACCGGCGGGCATTGCTGATCCAGGTCTTGGCCCCGGTGATCACCAGGTCATCGCCGTCGCGGCGGGCGACGCATGCCATGTTCTGCAGATCCGATCCGCCGCCCGGCTCTGTCAGCGCCATCGTCGCGCGTACCTCGCCGGTGGCCATCTTCGGCAGGTAGGTCTGCTTCTGCGCCTCGGTGCCGAAGATCTCCAGCAGCTTGGCCACCACGGTGTGTCCGCCCATCGCGCCGGCCAGGCTCATCCAGCCGCGCGCGAGTTCCTGGGTGACCTCGACGTAGCAGGGCATCGACACCGGGTTGCCGCCGTACTGCTCGCTGATCGCCAGGCCGTAGACCCCGATCTGCTTCATCTGCTCGATCCACGACTCCGGGTATGTGTTGGCGTGCTCGACCTCGCGAACCGACGGCTTGACGTCACGGTCGATGAACGCCCGCACGGTCTCCACCAGCATGGTCTCTTCGTCGTTGAGTGCTGTGATCACGTGGGCCGCTCCAAAAGGTCGTGAAATGTACGGCCATATTGACACGAACTGCGGGGAAGTACCAGTATGAGCGACTGTGACTTTGTACGGCCATATCGGCGGCGGCGAGGCCGGGGGACCCTACTTCGACGATCTGGTCGTCGGCCAGGTCTTCGATTGGGCGCCGTCGATGACGTTGACCTCCGGTGCCGCCGCGGCTCATCAGGCCATCCTCGGGGATCGTCTGCGGCTGTCTCTGGATGCGGATTTGGCGTACGCCGTGGTCGGTACCAATGCCCCGCTGGCGCATCCGGCGCTGGTGTGCGATGTCGCGATTGGTCAGAGCACGCTGGTCACCCAGCGCGTCAAGGCCAACCTGTTCTACCGCGGGTTGACGTTCTACCGCTATCCGGTCATCGGCGACAGCGTGTTCACCCGCACCGAGGTGGTGGGGCTGCGGCAGAACAGCGCCAAGCCCGGCCGGGCGCCGACGGGGCTGGCGGCGCTGCGGATGACCACCATCGACCAGGTCGGCCGTCTGGTGCTGGACTTCTACCGCTGCGCGATGCTGCCGTTGAGCGCGGATGCCGCCGACACCGGCCACGCCGACGATCTGTCGCTGATCGGCGCCGAGCTGCCTGCGGCGCCGGAGCCGGCGGCCGACTGGAACGCGTCGGCGTTCCGAGAGCGTGTTCCCGGCCCGCACTTCTACCCCGATATGGCGGGGTCGGTACTACGCAGCACCGCCGATGTCGTGAGCTCCGCGCCGGAGCTGGCCCGGCTGAGCCTGAACATCGCTGCTACACACCATGATTCGCGTGTCAGCGGTCAGCGTTTGGTCTACGGCGGCCACACCATCGGGCTGGCCCTGGCCCAGGCGAGCCGGCTGCTGCCGAATCTCGTGACCGTGCTGGGCTGGGCGTCCTGCGACCACACCGGTCCGGTGCATGAGGGCGACACCTTGTACAGCGAGCTGCATATCGAAGCCGCCGAACCGCTGCCCGATGATCGCGGCGGCGTGCTGACCCTGCGTTCGGTGGTCTATGCCGCAGCCGACGAGGGCGACGACCGTCAGGTGCTGGACTGGCGATTCACGGCCCTGCAGTTCTAGGTGGCCCCGGCCGCAGGTGGATGGTCGGTGCCCGCCTCTGCGCGCGAAGCGTCCGCTCCTCCCGGCGGCCCCTGTCCACGCTGCGGGGATCGACCGCGACGAGATATCTGGGCCGTTGGTTGTCGCGCTGAGGCGGACGACAAACCTGAGGCCTCTGCGCAGGGCCGCCGCACCGCGCAACAATGGACGGGTGAACGACTCCGGCGTCGAGTGGGCCAGCAGCGGGCTCGCCTGGCTGACCGGCCATGCTGACGGCCCGCCCGACCACTCGCGGTCCACGGTGCTGACCCGTGCCTTCGCCGTAGCTGCCGACATCACCGAACTCTGGGGGGCACGCGTCGACGCCGTCGCCGCGTTGACCGGCCGCGCCGCGTTGCTCGGACTCCACCGGCGCGGTCGTATCTCGACCGGCGGAGCAACCCGGCTGATGCCAACGCGCGACGGCTGGTGGGCGCTCACGCTCTCGCGCGCTGACGACACTGCCGCTGTTCCCGCGCTCATCGAGGCCGACTCTGAGCCGGACGATCCCTGGCCGGCGATTGCGCGTTGGTCCGCCCAGCGTTGCAGTGACGAGGTCCTCGACCGGGCCGCGTTGTTGGATCTGCCCGCGGCTCGCCTCGGCGAGACCCGCCCGGCGACACCTACGGTGCGAGCTGCCGGCCGCCGGGCACACCCGCGTCCGCCGAAGGGGCTCTTGGTGGCCGATCTGTCGTCGATGTGGGCCGGCCCGCTGTGCGGGCAGCTCCTCGCGGCGGCCGGTGCCGTCGTCGTCAAGGTGGAGAGCCCGGCCAGGCCCGACGGAACCCGATCCGGCAACCCCGCCTTCTTCGATTGGATCAACCACGGAAAGCTCTCCTACACCCTAGATTTCGACCATGATCATCCGCCGTTGCAAGCACTACTGTCCGCAGCCGACATCGTGATCGAAGGTTCGCGCCCCGGTGTGCTGGAGCGGCGAGGTTTGAGTCCCGAGGTACTGCCCGGCCCAGCCGGCCGCGTGTGGGTGCGCCTCACCGGTCACGGGCCGGACTCTCGGCGAGCCGCTTTCGGCGATGACGCGGCCGTCGCGGGGGGACTGGTCGGCGCCAGCCCGCGCGGCCCGGTGTTCTGCGCCGACGCCATCGCCGACCCCCTCACCGGCCTGGAAGCAGCACTGGCCGTGGCACATTCACTGCAGCGCGGCGGCGGGGAGACCGTCGATGTGGCGATGGCCGAGGTCGCCGCAACCTACGCGTCACTACCCACCGGCCCGTCAGAATCACCGAACGCCGCGGCCCAGCCGCAAGCACCCCTTCCCAACGCCCCCGCCCCGGCGCTCGGCGCCGACAACGCTGCCGTGGAAGAGCTTGTCCGACAGCGGACCTCGGTCACGTGCTGATCCAGCGGGCGCACCTCCTCGACGGGCGGATCGTCGACATCCGGGTGGGCGCCGAGATCCACGAGGTCGCCGAGCGGCTGACTCCGTGCCGCGGCGAGGACACGTTCGACGCCGCGGGCGGCACCGTGATACCGGGCCTGCATGACCATCACGTGCATCTGCGCGCCGCGGCAGCCGCACTGGATTCCGTCCAGGTCGGGCCGGCGCTGGTCCACAGCCGCGCCGAGCTTGCCGGCGTGCTGGCTCACGCACCGGTCGGCGAGGACGGCTGGATCCGGGCGGTGGGTTATCACGAATCCGCCGCAGGCCCACTGGATCGCGGTCTGCTCGACGCCCTCACTCCCGCTGTGCCGGTGCGTATTCAGCACCGCAGCGGTGTGCTGTGGTATCTCAACTCGGCCGGCCTCACCGCGGTCGGCCTGCCTGACCATCCCGACGGCAGACTACGCAGTTACGACAGCTGGTCGGACGCGGTCGCGCGCCGGGACACCTCGCTGGCCACGATCAGCCGGCGGCTCCTCGGTTACGGCGTCACCGGGGTCACCGACGCCACCCCGAACCTCGGCGCCGACGACATCGTCACGCTGACCGAGGAACACCGACACGGCGGCCTGCATCAGCGCGTGCGTTGGCTGGCGCCGGGAAAGCGGATCTTGCACGACGATTCGCTCGATCTCGACGAGTTGACCGACTGGATCGCCGATCGGCACCGGGACAACAGGGCCGTCGCCCTGCACTGCGTCACGGCCGGACAGCTGGTCGTCACACTGGCCGCGCTACGGGGGGCGGGTACCCATCCCGATGATCGCATCGAGCACGCGGCGGTGGTGCCCGCAGATATCATCGCCGAGCTCGCCGCCATCGGGGTGCTGGTGGTGACCCAGCCGAACTTCGTTGCCGAGCGCGGTGATCAGTACCTCATCGATGTCGATCCCCATGACCAGCCCGCACTCTGGCGGCTGGCATCGCTGCTGGACGCCGGCGTCCGGGTGGCGCTCTCAACCGACCTGCCGTTCGGCGATGCCGACCCGTGGGCATCCATGCGCGCCGCCGCGCACCGCACCACCAAGACGGGTAGCGTGCTGAACGCCAGCGAATGTGTTTCGGCCACAACGGCTCTCACATTGTTCACCGGACATGGCGAGCGCCCCGACCTGCCGAGGACGATCGAGCCGGGCCAGCCCGGAGATCTGTGCGTGCTCAGCGCAGCGCCGCCCGAAGTGCTCGACACCCTCGACGGTGACCTGGTGACCGCCACCGTGATCGCCGGCCACCTGCATCGCTAGCTCGCTAGCTGGATGTCGGCAGCTCGCGGAACGCCGTAGTCCGGTACGGCTCCGGCTCTTTCGGCAGACCCAGAACCCGCTCACCGACGATATTGCGCTGAATCTGGTCCGTGCCGCCGCCGATCGAGGTGAAGTAGGCATTGAGTGTGCGGAACGTGACCGCGTCGCCAACCGGGTTGTCCGGCCCGCTCAACATCGACTCAGGCCCGGCGATCTCGGTCTGCACCTTTGCCGTCTCGTGCAGGATCCGCGACATCGCGATCTTGCCCAGCGCCAGCAGCGTCGCGGCTTCGGCACGGTCTGAAGTCGCTTTGGCTCGCTGGGTGTTCCACCGGTTCACCGCCGCATACCCTTCGACACGCGCGATCTCCTGGCGGATGAACGAGTCGTCGAGCTTGCCGGCGCGCCGCGCCATCTCGACCAGGCTGTCGGCATCGGCCTGCGGCTTGCGGGCCGCGCGAGAGGTGCGCGCCAGATCACCCATCAGCCGTCGCTCGTAGCTCAGCGCCACCTGCAGCACCGACCATCCGCCGCCCGGTTCGCCGACCAGGTTCGCGTGCGGCACACGAGCGCCCGAGATGAAGACCTCGTTGAACTCCGACTCGCCGGTGATCTGATGAATCGGCCGGATCTCGACGCCGGGCTGGCGCATCGGGAACATGAAGAAGCTGATCCCGTTGTGCTTGGGCACATCCCAGTCGGTGCGCGCCACCAGCAGGCCGTAATCGGCAGTCTTGGCGAACGATGTCCACACCTTCTGGCCGTCGATCACCCAGTCGTCGCCATCCCGCTCGGCCCGGGTGCGCAGCCCCGCCAGGTCCGAGCCCGCGCCCGGTTCGGAGTACAGCAGGCACCACTTGGTCTCGCCGCGGATCGACGGGGGGATCAGCCGGTGCTTCTGTTCGTCGGTGCCGACGTCGTGCAGCGTGCAGGCGAACAGGTTGGCGCGGTCGTGCCCTGTGCCCGGTGCACCGAGCGCGGCGAATTCGGCTGCCACGATGCGCGATTGCGGGTCGGTCAGGCCCCGGCCCCACCACTGCGGCTCCCAGCTGGGTACGGCCCAGCCGGCATCGAACACCAGCTGTGCCCATTGACCGCGATCGGAGTTCGCATCCCAGTTATCGGCCAGCCACTGCCGGACCTCGTCGCGGACCTCGTCGTCGGTCATCGCTGTGCCTCCCGCAGTCGCACGTAGCGTTCCCGGTGCCACGCCGGTTCGCCGAACAGTAGGGCATCGGTGCGGGCCCGTCGCAGATACAGGTGCGCGGGATGCTCCCAGGTGAACCCGATGCCGCCGTGCACCTGGATGTTGTTCGCCGCCACCGTCACGTATGCGTCGGCGCAATATGCCTGTGCGACGGCCAAATCCGCGAGGCGGCCCGCGTCCTGGGCATCGAACGCCGCGGCGACATGCCGGGCCGCCGACAACGCCGACTCGGCCTCCAGCAGCATGTCGGCGCACATGTGCTTGATCGCCTGAAAGCTGCCGATCGCCCGTCCGAACTGGAACCGGGTCTTGGCGTAGTCGGCAGCCATCCGCATCACACACATCGCCCCCCCGGCCTGCTCGCCGAGCAACGCCACCGACGCGGCGTCCAACGCTTGATCGAGCGCGGCGCAACCCCCGTCCATGGTTCCGACCAACCGGGCCGGGGTATCGGCCAAGACCAGACGGCCCTGCTTTCGGGTCTGATCGACCGTCGACAGAGCGCTGATCTGCACGCTGTCGGGTTCGACTGCGAACACCGCATTTCCGGCCAACACGTAGATGCGCTCGGCGATGGTCGCGTCGAGGACGTAGGTCTTGGTGCCCGAGAGCCGCCACTGGGAACCGGCTGATTGCGCAACGGTTTTCGAGGCGCGGGGTGGTCGGGTCGACCCCTCCTCGGCGAACGCCACCGTGGTGATCAACTCCCCGGCGGCGATGCGCGGCAGTACCTCGGCCTGCTCACTCGAATCGCCCAGTGCGGCAAGCAACGCCGTCGTCAGCACCGCGGTGGACAGATAGGGCGCGCACAGCAGGGTGCGGCCCATGGCCTCCATGACCAGGCCCACCTCGACGGCACCGACTCCGGAGCCACCAAACTCCTCGGGTATCGCCAAGCCCAGCAGACCCATGCCGGCAAGCTCGGACCACACCGCCGGGTCGTACCCGGTGTCGGTGGCCATCAGCCTGCGGACCTCGGCCTCGGGTGATCGCTTGGCCAGCAGGTCGGTCACCGCGTCGGCCAGGTCCCGCTGTTCGGTGGTCAGCGACGGCATCGGCTCACGCCCCAAAACTCCGGCGCAGGCTTTCGCACTGGCTGGCAAAGAATGCCTTCGAAATGTCGGCCTTGGCCGCGATCCCGTCGAAACCGTGGAACGCGCCCGGCACCACGTGAACTTCGCACGGCACACCGGCAGCCTTGAGCCGCTCCGCGTAGTCGAGGTCTTCGTCGTGGAACAGGTCCAGCGTTCCGACTCCCAGCCACGCCGGCGGCAACCCGGCGAGGTCGGTGCGGCGTGCTGGTGCGGCGACCTCCGGATCGGCACCGCCCAGGTAAGCCCGCCAGCCGAACTTGTTGCTGGTGGCGTTCCACAGCCGCTGACCCGGGTTGTCGAGGTGCAGGCCCACACTGCGGTCGTCGATCATCGGGTACACCAGCAATTGGAAGACCGGTTTCACCCCGTCCCGATCGCGGGCCAGCAGAGCCAACGCCGCGGCGAGGCCGCCACCGGCGCTCGCACCGCCGATCGCGATGCGATCCGCATCGACCGCGGGCAGCCCGGCCAGCCACTGCAATGCGGTGTAGCAGTCCTCCAGCGGAGCGGGATAGGGATGTTCGGGCGCGAGCCGATAGTCGACGGAGGCCACCACGACGCCCAGTTGTTCGACGAACCGGCGGCACAGCATGTCGTCCTGGGCTGCAGTACCCAGGACGTAGCCGCCGCCGTGAATCCACAGCAGCGCCGGGGTGGTCGTCGACGCACCAACAGGCCGGTAGAGACGGACGCCGACGCCCGACTCCAACGTCAGGATCTCCACACCGTCGTTGTTGGGTCGCTGCAAGCCGGTCAGCCGGCGCAGGACCGGCAGGGTCCAGGGGGAGATCAGGTTGCGCGGGGTGAACCGCGCGGCTTTGCGCAGATCAGGATGGATGTCGGTGTTGACCACGCCGCCCAGTATGGCAACCCCCGATTTCGGCTAGGACAGGACCTTGATCCTCGACGACGCCGACAGTATCGTGGTGGCGGCAATTACGGAACTGTGCGTAGCGTAATTGCCGCTGGGTGAGAGGACACCGTCGATGACGACCAATCCGTATGCGGGGCAACCCTTCACGTCCTCCGACGAGGAGATCGCGGCGGCATTGGAGCAGGTCAGCATCCCAACTCTGCTGCTCTCGCTGGTGCACATCACCGGCGACCCGCGCTTCATCCGCGAGTTCAAACAGGCCGGCATCTTCCTCAACGAGGTCCAGGGCTTCATGTCCGAGGAGGACAAGGCGCGGGCGCGCGCGGTGGCGTTGGCGGTCATCGCCGACTACCGCGACCGCGGCTGCCCGGGTCCGGTGTCGCTGAGCGACGAGCTGATCGGGGAGATGCTGGACTGGGCGGCCTGCGAGCACGTCGACGACGAGTACCGCCCGATGGTTCTCGAGGAGATGGATCTCGAAGACGTCGACCCGCGCCGCCCCGCCGCGCTGGATCCCGCGGCGACGGCGGACTTCCCCGTCGTCGTGATCGGCTGTGGTGAATCCGGACTGCTGGCCGGGATCCGGCTCAAACAGGCCAACATCCCGTTCACGATCATCGAGAAGAACGCCGGCCCGGGCGGAACCTGGTGGGAGAACAGCTATCCCGGGGCCCGGGTGGATGTGGCCAATCACTTCTACTGCTACAGCTTCGAGCCGAGCAACGACTGGTCGCACTACTTCGCCGAACAACCCGAGCTGCGCGCCTACTTCGAGACCGTGCTGGCCCGGCACCAGCTCGACCAGAACGTCCGCTGGCAGACCGAGGTGGTCTCGGCCACCTGGAACGACGATGACGGTTCCTGGCGAGTCATGCTGCGGGACAAGGACGGAACCGAATCGGACATCCGCGCACGGGCGGTCATCACCGCCGTCGGCCAGCTCAACCGGCCCGCCCTGCCCGACATCGAGGGCGCCGACACTTTCGCGGGCCCGGCATTCCATTCGGCGGCATGGGATCACTCCGTCGACCTGACCGGTAAACGCGTCGCGCTCATCGGCGCCGGGGCCAGCGGCTTCCAGATCGCTCCGGCGATCGCTGACCAGGTCGAGCATCTGACGGTATTCCAGCGCACCGCGCAGTGGATGTTCCCGAACCCGATGTACCACGACAGCGTCCCGGACGGCGTGCGTTGGGCGATGAATCACCTTCCGTACTACAACCGTTGGTACCGCTTCCTGATCCTGTGGCCCGGCGCGGACAAGGGCTTGGAGGCGGCCCGCTCGGACCCGGACTACACCCACCCGGACGACCCCAACTACGCGGTCAGTGAGATCAACGCGGTGGCGCGCCTGATGTTCACCGACTGGATCACCACTGGAGTCGGTGACGATCAAGAACTCCTGAGCAAGGTGCTGCCCGACTATCCCGCTACCGGTAAACGCACGCTGCAGGACAACGGAACCTGGCTCACCACGCTGCGCCGCGACGACGTCGAGCTGGTGCGCACCCCGATCGAACGCATCACACCCCACGGTGTGGTCACCGCCGACGGTGTGACCCACGACGTCGACGTGATCGTGTACGCCACCGGCTTCCGAGCCACCGAGGTGCTCTACCCGATGGCGATCGTCGGCCGCGACGGTGTCGATCTGCGCACCTCCTGGGGCGAGCGACCCGCCGCTTACCTCGGCATCACCGTGCCCGGCTTCCCCAACTTCTTCATCTTGTACGGCCCGGGTAACCATCTGGCACATGGCGGCAGCCTGATCTTCAATTCCGAGTTGCAGATGCGCTACATCAACAGCTGTCTGGCTGAGGTCATCGAGAATGGTTGGCAGTCAATCGAACCGACGCAGGAGGCCACGCAGGAGTGGCATCGCCAGCATCAGGCCGAGATCAATACGATGGTGTGGGCGCACCCATCGATCGAGCATTCCTACTTCAAGAACGCCGACGGCGAGATCCACACCGTCAGCCCGTGGCGCTTGCCCGTCTACTGGAATGCGGTGCGTCACCCCGAGTGGTCGAACTTCGTTGTGACACAGGGAGAGTGAGGACACCATGCGCGCGGTGCTCATCGACACGCCGGGATCGGTCCGGGTCGACGATTGGCCCGACCCGGTGCTGCCTGGGCCGACGGGGGCGATCGTCGAGGTGACCGCGGCCGCGATCTGCGGCTCCGACCTGCACTTCTACGAGGGCGACTATCCGCTGTTCCAACCGGTCTCGCTGGGCCATGAGGCCATCGGCACGGTCGTCGAGGTCGGGCCGGATGTGCACACAGTGAAGGTCGGCGACCAGGTCATCGTGTCCTCGGTCGCCGGCTGCGGTCACTGCGCCGGGTGTGCGACCCAGAATCCGATCCTGTGCGCGTCGGGTCCGCAGATCTTCGGCTCGGGCGTGCTCGGTGGCGCGCAGGCCGAGCTGATGGCCGTGCCCGCAGCCGACTTCCAGCTGTTGAAGATGCCGGAGGGCATCAACACCGAGCAGGCGCTGCTGCTCACCGACAATCTGTCGACCGGTTGGATCGCCGCCAAACGCGCCGACATCCCCCACGGTGGCACCGCAGTGGTGATCGGCCTGGGTGCGGTCGGGCTGTGCGCGGTGCGCAGTGCGCTGTTTCAGGGTGCGGCACAGGTTTACGCGGTCGACCCGGTCGCGCAGCGGCGGGACCGCGCGGCCCGCCTCGGCGCGATCCCGATCGAACCGGCCGCCGCGCAGACCGTCGCCGAGGCCACCGACGGGCTCGGGGCGCACTCGGTGATCGATGCCGTCGGCAACGACACCACGCTGGACGATGCGCTGGCCACCGTTCGCGCCGGGGGCACCGTGTCGGTGGTCGGGGTGCACAACCTCAACCCATATCCGTTCCCCGCGCTCACCGCGCTGCTGCGCAGCCTCACCCTGCGTTGCACCACCGCCCCGGTTCAGCAGACCTGGCCGGAACTGATCCCGCTGCTGCAGAGCGGGCGCCTCGACGTCGACGGCATCTTCACCACTCGCCTGCCGCTGGACCAGGCCGCCGAGGGCTATGCCGCCGTCGCCGCACGCTCCGGCGAGGTGGTCAAGGTCCTCCTCACTCCGTGACCCGCGGTTGGCGTTTATCGGCCCTGCGCACTAGCTTTTCTTCGGTGATGTCCTCTGCTGCCGGTGCCGTCGCACGGTGGATCGCTCCGTTCTTCGCCCTCGCCGTCCTCGCCGGCCTGGTGGTGTCTGCCGCGCCGGTTCACACCGGCCCCATCCGCCTCGTGGATGACGCCGCCCCGGCCGGCGGATCGCCGTTCTACGTCGACCCGAACTCGGCAGCCATGCGGGCTTCGCGGGCCAACCCGGACAGCCCGGAACTGGCCTACATCGCCAACACCCCGCAGGCGTACTGGATCGACAATCTCGTCCCGGCCGCTGCGGTGAGCACCTACCTCAACGGGGCCTGGGCTGCCGGCGCCATGCCGATGCTGGCCATGTACTCCCTGCCGAACCGCGACTGCGGAAGCTTTGCCTCGGGCGGGTTCGGCTCGGGCGAGGCCTACCGCGGGTGGATCGATCGTGTCTCGTCCCAGATCGGGGGCGGCCCGGTGACGATCATCCTCGAACCCGACGCACTCGACATGGCCGACTGCCTGTCCGGCAGTCAGCGTCAGGAACGTTTCGACCTGATCCGCTACGGCGTCGACACACTGACCCGCAATCCGGCCGCCGCCGTCTACGTCGACGCCGGCCACTCCCGCTGGTTGCCTGCCGAGGAGATCGCCAACCGGCTCAACCAGGTGGGCATCGACCGCGCGCGTGGCTTCAGCCTCAACGTCTCGAACTTCCTCACCACCGATGAGGAAATCGGTTATGGGGACGCGATTTCCGGCATGACGGGCGGTAAGCCGTACGTCATCGACACCTCGCGCAACGGCAACGGGCCCGCCGGCGGTGAACTGTATTGGTGCAATCCGAGCGGCCGCGCGCTCGGCGCCCAGCCCACCACCGCCACCGGGAACGGCCACATCGACGCGTTCCTGTGGGTCAAGCGCCCGGGAGACTCCGATGGGTCCTGCGGACGGGGAAATCCGGGCCCGGGCAACTTCGTGAACTCCTTCGCGATCGAACTGGCTCGCAACGCAGGTCACTGACCCTCGGGCAAACCATCGTTTGCGGCGGGATTCACTGAGCACGACTGAATCTCGATTCGGCCAGCAAAGCAGTGAACATTGCCGAGGATTTGTCGTTTCGGAAAGTGTCAGCGGGGTACGCTCGCGCCATGAACCCGTGGACGACGGCTCGCTGGATGATGCAGGCCGGACCGGCCGACTACCTACTGGCGATGAGCGTGGCCTCCGCCCAGATTCCCGTGGTCGGCAAGCACCTCGAACCGCTGGGTGCGTTGAGCGCGATGAGTGTCTGGGGCGCCAGGCAGATGCCCGAACTCCTCGGTGCGGCCACCCGGTCGTGGCTGGCGCCGGACGCCGGCCGGGTACGCCGAGTTCAGCGCGAAAGCACGCGCGAGGTGGCCGAAGCGGGGCTGCGCGGTGTGGTCCTGCCCGAGGACCTGCAGATCGACTGGCCGGCGCCGGATACCAAACCGCCGGTCGCCCGGGCCTTGGAGCACCGTAAGCACCTCTACCGGTCGTCGGTGCGCTACGGCGATCATCCCACTCAGGTCCTCGACGTGTGGCGCCGGAAAGACCTGCCGGCCGAGCCGGCGCCGGTGCTGGTGTTCGTGCCCGGCGGTGCCTGGGTGCACGGCAGCCGGATGCTGCAGGGTTATGCGTTGATGTCGCATCTGGCGGCCCAGGGCTGGGTGTGCCTGTCGGTCGAGTACCGGGTTGCGCCGCACCACCGGTGGCCGCAGCACATCCACGACATCAAGGCCGCGATCGCCTGGGCCCGCGCCAACGTCGACCGGTTCGGCGGTGACCGTGATTTCGTTGCCGTCGCCGGATGTTCGGCCGGTGGCCACCTCGCCGCGCTCGCCGGGCTCACCATCGACGACCCCGAGTTCCAGGCGCACCTGCCGGAGGGGTCGGACACCGCCGTCGACGCCGTCGTGGGCATCTACGGCCGCTACGACTGGGAAGACCGCTCCACCCCGGAGCGCATCCGGTTCGTCGACTTCCTCGAGCGCGTGGTGGTCAACAAGAAGCAGAGCAAACACGGGGATCTGTTCCGTAAGGCCTCGCCGATCGCGCGGGTCCATCCCAAAGCGCCGCCATTCCTGGTGGTACACGGCTCCGGCGACAGCGTGATTCCCGTGGCGCAGGCGCAGAGCTTCGTCGAGCGATTGCGCGGGGTGTCGCATTCCCCGGTCGGCTATGTCGAATTGCCCGGTGCCGGGCACGGTTTCGACATGACCGACGGTGCCCGCACCGGGTCGGTGGCCACCGCAATCGGACTGTTCCTCAACCGGATTCATCGCGACCGCGCGATGATGTCCACCAAAGAGGTCATCTGAGTCTTGCCCCGCTGTATCGTCCCGACTGGGACGGGCGGTAGAGAGGGCTGAGGGATGAAAAGACTGCGTGGCTGGGATGCCGTCCTGTTGTACAGCGAGGCTCCGAACGTCCATATGCACACGCTCAAAGTGGCGATCATCGAACTGCAGGATCTCGGTGGTCGCACCTTCGGTGTCGAGGAGTTCCGCGACGTCATCCGGGGACGGCTCTACAAGCTCGATCCGTTCCGCTATCAACTGGTCAACATCCCGTTCAAATTTCATCACCCGATGTGGCGGGAGAACTGCGACGTCGACCTCGACTACCACATCCGCCCGTGGCGGCTGAAGGAACCGGGGGGCCGTCGCGAGCTCGACGAGGCGATCGGGGAGATCGCCAGCACCCCGCTGGACCGGGACCGCCCACTGTGGGAGATGTACTTCATCGAGGGCCTGGCCAACGGCCGGATCGCCGTGGTCGGAAAGATTCACCACGCGCTGGCCGACGGGGTCGCGTCCGGCAATCTGATGGCCCGCGGGATGGATCTGCAGAGCGGCCCCGACCCGGACCAGGATTTTCCGTGCGACCCCGCCCCCCGGCCCGGCGAGCTGGTGCGCTCGGCGTTCGCCGACCATTTCCGTCAGATCGCCAAGCTACCCGGCGTCATCAAGTACACCGCCGACGGGATGGCCCGGGTGCGCCGCAGCAACCGCAAACTGTCACCCGAGCTGACCATGCCGTTCACCCCGCCGCCGTCGTTCCTCAACCACATGCTCACCCCCGAAAGACGCTTCGCCACTGCGACTTTGGCTCTCGCCCAGGTCAAGGAGACCAGCAAGGCCCTCGGGGTGACGATCAACGATCTCGTGCTGGCCACCGCCGCCGGCGCGCTGCGGACGTTGCTGCTGCGCTACGACAAAGTCGCCGATCACCCGCTGCTGGCCTCGGTGCCGGTCAGCTTCAACTTCGACCCGGATCGCGTGTCGGGCAACTACTTCACCGGAATGATGGTGGCCGTCCCCGTGGATGTCGCCGATCCACTGGAGCGGGTGCGGCAGACACACGATGCCGCGGTGTTGGCCAAGGAAAGTCATCAACTCGTCGGACCGGAACTGGTCAGCCGGTGGTCCACCTATCTTCCGCCGGCACCGGCGCAGGCGCTGTTCAAGTGGTTGTCCACCAAGGACGGTCAGAACAAGGTGCTGAACCTGCCGATCTCCAACGTGCCCGGACCCCGCGAGCACGGGCGCGTCGGGGGCGCCCTGGTCACCGAGATCTACTCGGTCGGCCCGCTGACCACCGGCAGCGGAATGAACATCACCGTGTGGAGTTACGTCGACCAGCTGAACATCTCGGTGCTCACCGACAGCATCACCGTCGACGACCCGCATGAGGTCACCGAGGCTATGCTGCAGGCATTCTCCGAAATACGGGTCGCAGCAGGGCTTTCCGGTGAACTGGCGGTCGTGGAGACCGCCATGGCTCAGGCCTAGGGCCGCACCGCCGACTATGCCGGGGCGTCCTCGGACGGGATCGCTTCGGTCACCGCGCTCTCGGCACGCTCGATGCTTCGTTGGTGCCGGAAGCCGAGGATGATGCTGGAAATCAGCGAGATCGAGATGACGGCCTCGGCGATGAAGAACGACCCGAAGTCGATGATCGAACCGATCGGCGGGTTGCCGGGGACCGCATTGCGCAACGGGATCAACGCGAACAGGATGGCGGCCATCATCGAACAGCCGGGGAAGATCAAGCCGCGCCGCCAATGCAGGATGTAGAACGCCGCCACCACTGCGCCGGTCGCCAGGCCGAGCATCAGCAGCATGATGAACACGGCGAAGATGATGGTGGGCGCGCTGCGGTGCAGGCCGAGATTCACCACCGCGCCGCCGTTTTGGGAGGTGGCCGCCTTGGTGGTGATTCCGAAGAACGGGTCGGTGTTGACCACGGTGAGGGCGACCGGAACGTTGTTTCCCTGCGGATTGAAGACGTGCACCTCGAGCCGTCCGGTGTAGCGATCGAACGGGTAGTCGGTGACCGCGCCGTCCACGCTGACTTTCTGCTCGATGTCCGGGGCGGAGTCGCCGGCCTTGATCTCGGCCCTCCAGTTACCGATCGCGGCGGTCGTGAGCGTCGCGTCCTGGGCGAAATTCCCGTCCGGGTCGGCCAGTGCGCCGCTCGGCGCCACGTCGACGATCGTCACCGAAAGTTGTTGTGTCGCTGCGTCGACCTTGGTGATCCAGACGGTGACGTTGACCCGGTCGGGATTGTTGTCGTCGCCGAAGAAACTCTCCTGGTCGGTGTTGTTCCGACTGGCGAGATACCCCGTGATGCTCGCTGCCATCACCGCGATCAGCAACGCAACCGCGATGATCAGCCGGCGCATGCCGACATCGCGGACCCGTCGGATGTGGTTACGCATCCTTCTCCTTGTTCATCCAGCTTGCGTATACCCAGGACAGGAATTGTCCGACAGCTTCGGCTGACTGGTGTGCCCGCGGTGAGGACATGATGTCGAAACCGTGTTGCGCCCCCGGCAATTCGGCATAGAGCACCGGGCCTTGCGCCACCTTGCGGAACTCGTCGACGAACTCACGTGCTTCGTCGACCGGAATCACCGAGTCGTGTTCGCCGTGCAGGATGAAGAACGGTGGTGCCTCGGCGCGCACCCGGCGGATTGGCGATGCGGCGGTGTAGATGTCGCGGAACCTGGTGAACTGCCGCTTGACGACCAGACGTTCGAGGTAGCCGATGAACTCCCGGCGGCCATTGCCCTGCACGGTGTACCAGTCGTAGCGGCCGTACACCGGGACCGCGGCCATCACCGAGGTATCGGCATCCGGGAACCCGGGCTGGTACTGGAGATCATCGGCAGTCAAGGCGGCCAGTGCCGCGAGGTGCCCGCCCGCCGAGCCGCCGGTGATCGCCACGAAATCGGGGTCACCGCCGTAGTCGGCGATGTTCTCCTTGATCCACGCCAGCGCCCGCTTGACGTCGACGATGTGATCCGGCCAGCTATGAGTCGGGCTGACACGGTAATTCATCGCCACACAGATCCAGCCGCGATCGGCCAGGTGGCTCATCAGGGGGTAGCCCTGTGGACGACGCCAGCCGATCGCCCACGCCCCGCCGGGCACCTCCAGCAGCACCGGAGCCTTGCCGTCGCGCGGCAGATCGCGGTGGCGCCAGACGTCGGCCAGGTTGGCGCGGCCGTGCGGCCCGTAGCTGATCGTGCTGGACTTGTCGACGAAGCGGCGCCGCGACAACGTGGTCCGCCACGCCGGGGCGAGCGAAGCGACGGGAAAACGGCCCGCGGGCCGCCCGGACTTCGACGGTGTATTCGGCAGGGTCCTCAGCACGTCGGTGTAGTCCTCGCCGAGACCCTCGACCAACGCATCGTGCAGCACCGGCCCGGGTGTGGTCACATTGCGACGCTGGATCACCAGCAGGAACAACCACGACAGGGCCGTCAGCCCCAGGGCCGCGGCGCCGCGCCTGCCCCGGAAGTCGCCGCGCCGACCGCGCCGCACGGCATCGACGACGGAGCCGCCCAGGTACAGCATCGGCTGCTCCGAGGTGGGCCAGCCGAACGTGAAGGCCGCCAGGGTGGTGTAGCCCTGGCGGCCCAGTGGGCGAAACCCGTTGGCCGCGTTCGCTAATTCGACGATCGCGCGCGCAACAGGGCGCGGGCGCCGAAGCTCAGCCGTTAGACGTGCGCGCGATGAGTTCATTACGCAGGATCTTGCCAGTGCTTCCGCGCGGCAGTTCGCTCAGGATGGAGATTTCCCGCGGCACCTTGTAGTTCGCCAGGTTCTCCCGGACGTGGGCCTTGAGGTCGTCGGGGTTTGCGGTCGCTCCGTCGGTGAGGACGACGAACGCGACCAGCCGTTGGCCGAACTGTTCGTCGTCGACGCCGAGCACCGTCGCCTCGGCCACCTCGGCGTGGGCGGCCAGCGTCTTCTCCACCTCGATCGGGTAGACGTTTTCGCCGCCGGAGACGATCATCTCGTCGTCGCGGCCCACCACGAACAGCCGGCCCGCCTCATCGAGGCGGCCGATGTCGCCCGAGGACATGTAGCCGTCGTGAAAGTCCTTGGTATTGCCCGAGGTGTAACCGTCGAACTGGGTGGAGTTCTTCACGAAGATCCGCCCGACCTCGCCGGTGGGGACGTCGTTGAACTCGTCGTCGAAGATGCGGATCTCGGTGCCCATCGCTGGCTTGCCCGCCGTATCGGGCGCGGCACGCAGGTCGGCCGGAGTAGCGGTGGCGATCATGCCCGCCTCGGTGGCGTTGTAGTTGTTGTAGATGACGTCGCCGAACTCGTCCATGAACCTGGTGACGACGTCGGGTCGCATCCGTGACCCCGAGCAGGCAGCGAACCGCAGCGTGCGTCCGCTGTACTTCTTTCGGACATCGTCGGGCAGATCCATGATGCGGTCGAACATCACTGGCACCACACACAATCCAGTGGCCTTGTACTTATCGACGAGGGCCAGCGTCGCCTCCGGGTCGAACTTGCGCCGGGTCACCACGGTGCAGGCCATCGCCGAGGAGAACACCAACTGGGAGAAGCCCCAGGCGTGGAACATCGGGGCGACGACCACCGTCGTCTCACCGAGTCGCCACGGCGTGCGGCTCAGGATCGCGACGAGGTTGCCCGCTCCACCGCCGGAGTGCTTGGCGCCCTTGGGAGTTCCGGTGGTGCCCGACGTCAGCAGGATGAGCCGGCTCTTACGCTCATTCTTCGTGGCGCGCTGCCCGGCGTGCTTGGTTATCAGCTTTTCGACGGTGGGAGCCTCGGTCGGTTCGTCGGTCCAGGCGAGGATGCGGACCGCGCTGGGTCGGTCTGCCAGCGCCCGGTCGACCGATGGCGTGAACTCCTCGTCGTAGATGACGACGTCTGCGCCTTCTCGGTTGACCACCTCCGCCAGCGCCGGGCCGGCGAATGACGTATTGAGCAGCAGCACGTCGGCGCCGATCCGGGTGGCCGCGATCAGCGACTCGACGAACCCGCGGTGGTTGCGGGCCATGATGCCCACGACCTCGGGGGCGCCCCCCGGGAGCTGCTGCAGCGCGGCAGCCAGAGCATGCGCCCGCTGGTCGAGCTCGCGCCAGGTCAGTGTTCCCAGTTCGTCGATCAGGCCCGGGCTGTCGGGGCGGCGAGCGGCGGCGGTGGCGAACCCGGTGGCGATGCTCAGCCCCTCGTCGCGCGCGGCGGCCACCATCGCGACCGTGCGGTCCGGACGCATCGGAGTGAGGAGGCCGGCCTTGGCCAGGGTGACGACGGCATCGCCGACCGAGGTAAGCCGGGACAGCAGGTCCATCAGCCGATCACCGGCAGACGGCGTTCGGCGGCGAGTTCGTCCAGCGCGCGTTGCATCACGCCACGCACATGGGCGTCGACGGCGTGGATGTCGGGGTCCTCGCCGAACTGCTCGGTGATGTCGATCGGTTCGAGTACCTTCATGACGATCTTGGTGGGCAGGGGCACGTTCAGCGGGACGACGGCGCTCAAGCCGAACGGGAAGCCGAACGAGATGGGCAGGATCTTCGCCCGCAGCAGCTTGTCCAGTCGCAGCAGCTTGGCCAGGCCGGTGCCGCGGGAAAGGTAGATCTGGCTTTCCTGGCCGCCGATGGCCACCGTCGGCACGATCGGTACCCCGGCGTTGATGGCGGCCCTCACGTAGCCGGTGCGGCCGTCGAAGTCGATCTTGTTCTCGGCGAACGTCGGCCGGTAGACGTCGTAGTCGCCGCCGGGGAACACCACCACGACGCCGCCGGAGCGCAGCGCCTCGTCGGCGTTCTCGTGGTTGGCGCGGATGAACCCGTTCTTGATGAAGAAGTCGGCCGTCGGGCCGGTGAGCACCAGGTCGTGGCTCAGTGTGTAGACCGGCCGGTCATAGCCGAAGTGCTCATAGAAGCCGAGCGCGAACACCGGAACGTCCATCGGGAACAGGCCGCCGGAATGGTTGGACACCACCAGGGCGCCGCCCGCCGGGAAGGACTCCAGCCCGCGGACCTCGCTGCGGTGATAGAGCTTGAGGAACGGGCGCAGCACCCCCATCGTCTTCTCGACCAGACCCGGGTCCCACTTGGCCGTCTCGGTGCGTGTCACGTCGTTGGTGCTCACACATCCTCCTAGGAATTGAAACGTGTTCTAGTTTTGATGGTACCGGGCTGGCCGCGATCGTCTTACCTCGATAGTTACCATTCCGAGCGTGACTGAAAACGCCGTTACCGAAGAGCCCGCCGTCCTCACCGAGCGCCGCGGCCGGATTCTGATCATCACCATCAATCGGCCCAAGGCCAAGAACGCCGTGAACGCCGCGGTCAGCAATGGTCTGGCCGCCGCCATGGACGAGCTCGACGATGACCCGGGGCTGTCCGTCGGCATCGTCACCGGGGCCGGCGGCTCGTTCTGCGCGGGCATGGACCTCAAGGCATTCGCCCGCGGCGAGAACGTCGTGGCCGAGGGCCGCGGACTTGGCTTCACCGAACGCCCGCCGGCCAAGCCGTTGATCGCCGCGGTCGAGGGGTATGCCCTCGCCGGCGGCACCGAGCTGGCGCTGGCCACCGACCTGATCGTCGCGGCCAACGATTCGGCGTTCGGCATCCCCGAGGTCAAGCGCGGCCTTGTCGCCGGTGGCGGCGGGCTGCTGCGGTTGCCGCAGCGCATCCCGTACCAGATCGCGATGGAGCTGGCGTTGACCGGCGAGAACCTGTCCGCGGTGCGGGCCCACGAGCTGGGTCTGGTGAACGCGCTCGCCGAGCCGGGGCATGCGCTGGAGGCCGCGATCGAGCTGGCCGAGCGGATCACCGTCAACGGCCCGCTGGCCGTGGCCGCCACCAAGCGGATCATCACCGAGTCGCGCGGCTGGTCGCCCGAGGAACAGTGGAAGGAACAGGGCAAGATCCTGATGCCGGTCTTCGCATCGAAGGATGCCCAGGAGGGCGCCATCGCGTTCGCCGAGAAGCGCGCGCCGAACTGGACGGGCAGCTGACCGTTCGGCTCTTGACGTAAGCGTCAGTTAAGCCGACGATCTCCCTACCAGCCCGGCTAGAACCGTAGTTGGGATCGGTAGGGAGCTCGGGGGAGCTATGACTGACGGCATGGCGAAGAAACGACCGGCGGGGCGACGTCCCGAAACCGCGATCTGGTTGGGTACCGGCGCGCTGACGTTGGGCATCGGCGCGGCAGCACTGGTCGGCGGGACGGCGGTGGCGCACGCCGACACCGGAGCCGGCTCGGCAAAACCGTCCGTGGGTTCGGCGGCGCCGCATGCCGGACCCAAGGCCACCGGCCACAAGGCCCCTCGCGTCACGACCGCACGGCCGGCGGCTGCGGTGCACAAGACCGTGACGACTGCATCGGCCACCGCCTCCGCGGAAGTCGCACCGCCACCGTTGGTGAAGACGCCGCTGCAGGTGTTCTGCGACGGATCGGTCCGCGTGCTGATCGCACTCGGCGGCATGAGCCAGACCACCCCCACGCCGGCGCCGGGCAACCTGTGGCAACAGGGGCTGTACTCGGTGGCACGGTGGCTGGAAGACACCGTCAATCCGGCGGGCATTCCCAAGATCCAAGCCGTGAGCCTCGGCGAGCCGGATCAGCTCACCGGCGTCGTCACCGGGCGAATCGTGTCCAGCAACCCGGCCGGCGCTCCGCAGGCCTACCAGGTCACCGTTGATCCCAGTCTCGGGACGGTCACAGTCAACTCCGACGGCAGCTTCACGTTCACACCGCTGACGTCGGCGATCTTGGGTGCTCCGGACGGCGGCCTGACGGTGAAGATGAAGGTGTCCGCGTTCAACGGGGTGCAGCGGGCCAGCCAGACGGTCGCGGGTTCGGTCTACAACCCGTGGAGCCTGCTCAAGCAGACCATCAGCGTCGGCACCACCCCGCTGCAAGTGGCAGTCAGCCCCGATGGAACCCGCGCGGCGGTCACCAACGGGTCCGACGGTACGGTCTCGTTGATCGACACCGCCACCAACAAGGTCATCAGCACCATCGCCGTCGGCTCCTCACCGGCGGGCATCGTGTTCGACCCGACCGGCGCCCGCTTCTATGTCGTCAATGCCACCGGTGCGGTGACGGCGGTGTCGTTGCCGTCGAACACCGTGGGCGTACCGATCACGATCGGGACCGATCCACTGCTCATTGCGGTCGGGCCGGCCGGAACGCCCGCGGCGGGCAAGGTCTACGTCGCGAACTTCGGCACCAACGGAACCGGAAACACGGTGTCGGTCATCAACACCGCCACCAACCAGGTCACCGCCACACTGACCGTCGGCACGGGACCGGAGGAGGTGGCAGTCAGCCCCAACGGCACCCGGCTGTGGGTGGGCAACACCATGGCCAAGACCATCTCGGTGATCGACACCGCGACCAACGTGACGGTCAAGACGCTCCCGGTGTCCACCGGAGTCGGTTTCATCGCGTTCAGCCCCGACGGACAACTGGCCTACGTCTCGGATTTGACCACCCTCAACACGATCTCGGTCTTCAACACCGCCACCTATGCGAAGGTCGGCACCATCACGGTCGGCCAGCAGCCGGGCGGCATCGCGTTGAGCGCCGACGGCAGCGTGGCGTACGTGACCAACCAGATGGACAACACGGTGTCGGTGGTCAATACGGCAACCAAGACGGTGATCAAGACGATCACGGTGGGCCACAACCCGCTCGGTGTTGCCGTCAGCCCGGACGGCAAGTTCCTCTATGTCACCAACATCAACGATGCGACCGTCACGGTGATCCCGGTCTGAATCAGACCGCTCCGACCATCAAGTCCCACGGATTGCCGCCGGCGGCCAGTGCCAGCCGACCCAATCGTGTTGCGTACCAGGCGGTGTCGCCGAACTCTTCGATCCAGCTGCGGGCCCGCATGGTCGTCAGCCACAACCGATGCTCGAGTGTCACGCCGATCGCCCCGTGCAGTTGGTGGGCGGCGGTGACGACAGACGGCACGACGCGACCGAGCACCACCTTGGCCACTGTTACGGCGTAATCGGCTTGCGCACTGGCGAATCCGTGGTCGGCGACGGCGGCGACGGCGAGCTCGGTGGCCGCCCGCGCCCGTTCCACCTCGCCGGCCATCGCCGCCAACGTGTGTTGCACTGCCTGAAACGCGCTCAGTGGCCGGCCGAACTGTTCACGCTCCCTGGTGTGCGCCACCGAGAACTCGACCGCGGCATCCAGGGCGCCGACCGCCTGGACGCACCGCGCCCAGGCGCCGCGCCGCCTCAGTTCGTCGGCGGCGCCGTCCACGGTGACGAATTGCCCGGCGGCCACGCTGATGGTGCCGCGCGGTTCACCGCCGAGGTTGTGGCCATTGCTCACGGCAGTGGGCACCGTGACCGCCACCTGCAGTGCCTGGCCGTCACGCAACGCCACCACCGCGGCCCCGATGCCCGCGTACGGAACGCCGGTGACGGTTGTGCTGCCCGCCACTCCGGTCGCGATGGTCAGCGGTCCTTCGTCGGGGACCTCGAGACCGGCCTCGGCGGCGAGCCAGGCCGCCAGCACATCGGTTTCGGCCAGCGGAACGGTGACGGAGTGCCGGGCCAGCGCCCGCAGGACCACTGCGGATTCGGTTGCGCCGCCGCCTGATTCAGGGTCGCTAATCAGGCGGGTCAGCCCGGCGTCCTGCAGGTGCCGCCAGGCGGTTGCGTCGAACTCGTCGGGCAGGCCGCGATGCCCGATCCGCTCGTCGAACGACCGTGCTCCGATGTCTTCCGCCAGCCGCCGCAGGTCTGCGAGATCGTCGGTGCCGCCGCCGGTTCCGAACACGCCGCCGATCAGAGCTCGCGTCATCTCAGCCCCATTCCTCGAGCCACCACACCGCGCAGCACCTCGTTGGTCCCGCCGCGCAAGGTGAACAGCGGCGAATGCAGCCGCGCGACATCCAACAGTGCGCCGACCTTCTCGCGTCCCGGTGCCTCCGCGGCATAGGAGAACAGGTCGGAAGCCAACTCCACCGACTCCTGTTCGAAGCGGGTGCCCAGATCCTTGACCAGTGCGGCCTCGTTCGCCGGCGACTGGCCCGCGGCCAGTGCCCTGGCCACCGAGACCGACAGCTGTCGCAGCGAGATGACCCGGGCAAGTAGGTCGCCGACGGCCGCGGCGGTGTGGTCGTCGAGATCGTCCTGGTCGGCCAGCAGCCGCATCAGCGCAATCAGCAGTGGAGCGGTGCTCAGAATCCGTTCGGGCCCGCTGCGTTCGAACGACAGCTCGGCGGTGACCTGATGCCATCCCGCGCCGATGTCGCCGAGCAGATTCTCGTCACTGACGAACACCTCGTCGAATGTCACCTCGTTGAAGTGGTGTTCGCCCGACATCATCACGATGGGGCTGATCGTCGTTCCCGGACTGTCTGTGGGCACGATGAATTGACTGAACCCCGCGTGGCGCCGGGCGGGGTCCACCGGGCTGGTGCGGGCCAGTACGACGATCTGATGGGCCAGGTGTGCGCCGCTGGTCCACACCTTGGTGCCCGACAGCAGCCAGCCGCCGTCGGCCCTGGTCGCTTTGGCCGCCGACGCGGCCAGGTCGGAGCCGGCCTGCGGCTCACTCATCCCGATCGCCGAGAAGTACCGCCCGGCGGCGATTTCGGGCAGCAGTCGCCGGCGCTGTTCTTCGGATCCGTATGCCAGCAGACCCGGCGCGACCTGGCGGTCGGCGATCCAATGCGCCGCTACCGGCGCTCCCGCGGCGAGCAGCTCTTCGGTCACCACGTAGCGATGCAGGTGACTCAGGCCCTGGCCGCCGTAGTCGCGCGGAATGGTCAGGCCGAGAAATCCGGCGTCACCGAGCCGTGCGCTGAACTCCTCGTCCCAGCTCGACAACCAGGCATCAACGCTTGGCTGCCAACCGAATTCGCCGCGATCTTTACTCAGGAAGGCCCGCACCGAGGCGCGCAGCGCGGCAAGCTCGGGCTCGTTGGCGCACAGCGCGGCGAAACTATCGTTCACGTCGCTCACCGGTATCCCGTCACGCGCGCCAGGATCGCCACCTTGCCGTCGTCGCCGATAGCTTGGGCGTCTCCGATTGCGGAGTTACGTCCGACGCGCAACGCGGTTCCCTCGTAACGAGATTGATCACCGGCGAAGAACGGTCGCAGGAAATTGACCCGCAGCGACGCGGTGCGCAGCGGCTCGGCCTGCCCGTGGTTGATCGCTGCGGAGGCCACCAGTTCCAGCCCGGCGCTGCTGACTCCGCCGTGCACAATCCCGATCAGATTGTTGATGATCGAATCCGGTCGCTGGGCCAGCCGGTAGGTGCCGGCCTCCTCGGCCCGCCGTTCGGCGGACATCAGTTCGGTCATCGACGTCTGCGGCGTGCGCACCAAGGTGTCCGGCCCCCGCTGGATGGGTGCGTCGGGACCGCCGGTGATGGCGACGGTGCGCACGGTGCCGCCGCCGATCGTGCTGCCGCGGTGACTGAGCGTGCAGATGGCCAGCAGCGTCGCGCCGTGCGGGCCGAGCGGTCGGCTGCTCGCCACGACGGGTTCGTGCGGGGCGGCCTGAAGACTGTCGATCCCGTCCGGGCTCAGCTCGATCGAGAGCTCGCTGGACACCGTCCACTGCCCGGCTCCGCGACGGTAGAAGTTGGCCCGGCCGCCGACGTCGTCGACCAGGATCGCCAGCGGCCCGATCGTCGGCATCCCGGTGAACGGGTTGGTCAGATGGCCCACCGGCATGGCGGCCACGACGGTGAACTCGGTGAAGTTCTCGGCCAGTGTCGTGATGCCGAACCGGGTGATGACACTTTCCGGGGTCTCCGGGTCCTGGATGCCGGTGGCGGGTTCGGGTGTCGTCACACCTGGTATTCCAGCATCAGCGGTCGTGGTGCTGCACACCCGGTCCAGGAGCGCTTCGCCCGCTGCTGAGGTTTTGCGCGATCGATAGCTGAACTGTGCGTTACCGGCCGAGGATGAAGTAAGGCTCACCTCGCCGAAAACCGGGAAATACCTCCTCATCCACTGACGGTTCGGTAGCTTCCGTGAAACGGGCGGGCCGGGCCATCCCGCATGACGTGGGCGGGGGACTTCCGAAAATGACCGTGCGCAATTCGTTTCAGAGCATCGACCACATCGACCCCTCGCCCGGTTACGCCCGCTGGGTGGGGCGGGTCGGCGTGCTGGCAGTTGCCCTGGGCGTTGGCGCCGCGACGGCGGCGATGCCGATAGCCGCGGCAGACACCAACGGCTCGGGAAGCTCCACCGGTTCGAGTTCGCGCAACACCAGCCATGAGGGCTCCTCGGCCGATGCGCCCTCCAAGCGCGGGCCGGGAGTTGCACGCAGCGCCCCCCGCACTCGCGCCGCGGCGAAACCGGCGGCCCCGGCGAGTGGTTCGCAGTCAACCCCTTCCGCTGCGGACGACACTCCTGCAGCGACCGTCAAGCCGGCGGGCTCGGCCGAGTCGCCCAGCGTCATCGCCAAGCCGGCCTCGCCTGCTGCGAAGGTGGCCAATGTGGCGGCGCCGGGAGCGGCTGCGACGGCTGCCCTCGCCGGCAACCCGATCACCGATTTCATTCGGATGTGGGTCGGGAACGGCACCGCCGACAACCCCAATGGCGGCATCCTCTTCGGCAACGGCTACAGCTACACCACCGACACGTGCGCCGCCGCTACTGCGTGCAACGGCGGGAACGCGGGCCTGTTCGGTACCGGCGGGAACGGCTTCAACGGCGGGAACGGCGGCGCCGCCGGCTGGTTCGGCTCCGGCGGTGCAGGCGGTGCGGGCGTTTCCACCGTCAACGGTGGCAAGGGCGGCAAGGGCGGCGCCGGTGGCATGTTCACCGGTAACGGTGGCGACGGCGGCGCGGGCGCGGCCGGCACCGGTGCCGACGGTGGCGACGGCGGCAGCGTCGGGCAGCTGTCGCTCAGCGGCAGCGGTGGTTTCGGCGGCGCCGGCGGATCCGGAGTGACCGGTCAGACCGGTGGCGGCGGCAGCGGCGGTGGAAAAGGTGAGGCCGGCGGCAAGGGCGGCGTCGGTGGCAATGGCAGCTTGATCTTCGGTTCGGGCGGCGGCAGCGGTGCCGGCGGCAAGGGTGGCACCGGCGGCACGGGCGGTGCCGGCGCCGACGGTGTGAGCGGTGTCAGCGCCGCCGGTAACGGCGGTGCCGGAGGCGAAGGCGGCTCGGGCGGCACAGGTGGCGCAGCAGGCACGGGCGCATTCCTGTACTTCTTCGGCCGGGGCGGTGCGACTGGCAGCGGCGGTGTCGGTGGTACCGGTGGCGCGGGCGGTGTCGGGGGTGCGGGCAAGGGGGTCATGGCCGACGGTTCGACGCAGGCGGGCGGAAACGGCGGCGCGGGCGGCAAGGGCGGAACAGGCACTGCCGGTGCAGCATTCGGCACGGGCGGCGTCGGTGGTGCCGGCGGTGCCGGCGCGAGTGCCGGCACCGGAGCGACCGGTGGCACGGGCGGTGCCGGCGGCAAGGGTGCGGCAGGCACCGCCGCTGCGGCCGGCTTCGGTGGCGGCGGCGGTGGCGGTGGTGGCGGCGCTCACGTCGAGGCACTCAATGGTGGCGCTGTTGCCGGTACCGCCATCGGTGGCGCCGGCGGTGGCGGCGGTGACGGGACGGCTACCGTGGCCGGTATCGCGGGCGGCAAGGGCGGTGGCGCCAGCATCGTCGCGGACGGCACCCTCAGTTCGGCCACCGGCACGGCGACCGGCGGTGCCGGCGGCAAGAGCGGCGCCGGTGGTGGCCAGGGCGGCGATGGCGGTGCCGCGGGACTTCAGGCCGGCGCCAACGGCACCGTCGCTGGGAATGCGAAGGGCGGCAACGGCGGTGACGCCGCCGGCGCAGGCAGCATCGGCGGCGTGGGCGGCTCGGCCCAGCTGCAAGCGGGCACGTCGGCCAACACTCCCGTCGACTTCGGCCTGGTAAGCGGCAGCGCGAGCGGCGGCAACGGCGGTGCCGCCAGTGGTGGGGGCATCGGCGGTTCAGGTGGGGTCTCACTGGTCGTCGCCGCGGGGCCGACAGGCAGCGCGATTGGTATCACGTCCATCGGCGGCAGCGGCGGTGTGTCCAGCGTCAACGGCAAGGCCGGCGGGGACGGTGGTGAATCGCTGGTCAGCGGACTGAACGCCAGCATCACCGGCGGCACGGCGATCGGCGGCAGCGGCGGCGCTACCGTCGGCGGCGTCGGCGGTGCCGGCGGATACGGCTGGCTGCTGGCCAACGACATCTTCGGCCCTCAAGGCACCGCGATCGTCAACGGCACGTCGACCGCCGGCAACGGCGGTGACGGCGGAATCAACGGCACCGGCGCGAACGCGGCGGTCGGTGGCGACGGCGGTAGCGGTGGCAACAGCATCTATCAGAAGTCCGCCGGCCAGACGTCGACAAACGGAGTCAGCAAGGGCGGCAACGGCGGTGCCGGCGGCAAGGGCTCCAATATCGGCACCGCAGGTAACGGCATCGGTGGCGTCGGAGGCCACGGCGGGAACGGCGGCAACACCAGCGGCGTCCTGGGCGTGGGCACCGACGGCGATCCGGGCGGCAACGCCCTAGCCGACGGAACGCCGGGCACGGTCGGTACGCCCGGTACTGATAACCCCTGATCGATTGGAAACCAACGGGCACAGCCATTTCGGCTGTGCCCGTTGGTCATTCAGGAGTTCAGAGTCGGCACACCGAACTTCGTCACGAATTCCTTTGCCTTGATCAGGAATTCGAGCTGGGCGGCGACGGAATGAAGCGGCTGCAGGCTGCGCACCGAGCGGCACAGGACGACGGCGCCCTCCATTGCGGCCAAGGTCGTGTCCGCCAGCGCACTGGCGTCGGCTTCGTCGAAGCCCTCACGAAGATATGCTTGCCTGGAGGCCTCGCGCCAGCGGCCGAAGATCTCGCCGGCAACCGCGGTGAGTTGTTGTTCGTCATCACCGGAGCCGACCGCGGCGGCCAGCACCGGACAACCGGCGGTGTAATCGCTTGTGATCAAAGCGTCTTCCCACATTTCGACGTAGCGCCGAAGCAATACGCCGGCGTTTTCACAGGCGGCCTCGTCGATGGTGGAGCTGATCGCATACCCGGCGTACTCGAGCGCCTCGCGCAGGATCTGGCGGCGGCCTTCGGGGAAGTGGTGGTAGACCGAACCGCGCGGTGCGCCGCTGCGGGCCAGCACCTCGTCGACGGTCACTCCGGCGGCGCCGCGTTCGCGCAGTACCTCCGCGGCGGCCACCAGCATCTTGGTGCGGGTGGAGCTGCGGCCTGAGCGATCTGTTGTCGGTGTCCGGGTCATTCAGGCGGCGGGGGTGGGCCGGGCGGGATTACCCCGCCACGCCAGCGCTCGGACGCCGCGACCGAACAGCTGCTGGCGTTTGTCGGGTACCTGGCGCGTGAACCGGTGGCCGGCGATGTTCAGCTCGATCAGCCACATGATTCTCTCCTTGCAGGCAGATCTGGAGACTACCTCCATAACTATGCTTACGACCATAGGACGGCATCGCCGGCAACGCAAGTCCTAGGCTGACGCCAACGTTAACGGCAGGCAAACGGCCCTCAGGGGCCGACTGCCCAATTCCGCGCACCAGCACCTCTATGGTCAGAACCATAATCCGGAGCCCTGGTTGAACACCCTGATCAGCGCGGGTGAACCGAGCTAGGCTCGGGCTCAGCCGGCGATGAGGAGGACGCACGCGATGAGCCACTACAAGAGCAATGTTCGCGACCTCGAGTTCAACCTTTTCGAGTTGCTCGACTTGGAGAAGGCCCTCGACGACTATCCCGATCTCGACGCGGACTCGATCCGCGAGATGCTGGCCGAGGCGTCCCGCCTGGCCGAGGGGCCGGTGGCTGAATCTTTCGCCGAAACCGACCGGCATCCACCCACCTTTGACCCCGGCACCCACGCGGTGTCGTTGCCGGAACCGTTCCAGGCGTCGATGCGGGCTTGGCAGCAGGGCGAGTGGTTCCGCATCGGGTTGGCCGACGAAGTGGGCGGCGTCCCGGCCCCGGCGATGGTCACCTGGGCGATCGACGAACTCGTGCTGGGGGCCAATCCCGCCGTGTTCATGTACATGGCCGGCCCGATCATGGCCAACATCCTGTTCCACATCGGCAACGAGCAACAGAAGCACTGGGCGACGTTGGCCGCCGAACGCAACTGGTGCGCCACCATGGTGCTGACCGAGCCGGACGCCGGCTCCGACGTCGGTGCCGGTCGCACCAAGGCGGTCGACGCCGGCGACGGCACCTGGCACATCGAGGGCGTCAAGCGCTTCATCACCAACGGCGACGCCGGTGACTACTTCGAAAACATCCTGCACCTCGTGCTGGCTCGCCCGGAAGGCGCCGGTCCCGGCACAAAGGGACTGAGTTTGTTTGTGGTGCCCAAGTTCTTGCTCGACCCGCAGAGCGGTGCGCCCGGGGAGCGCAACGGCGCCTTCGTCACCAACCTCGAACACAAGATGGGTCTGAAGGCCTCGGCCACAACCGAACTCAGCCTGGGATTGCACGGAAAGCCGGCGATCGGTTGGTTGGTGGGCGATGTGCACAACGGCATCGCCCAGATGTTCAGGGTGATCGAATACGCGCGAATGTTCGTGGGCACCAAGGCTATCGCCACCCTGTCGACCGGTTATCTCAACGCGCTGGAGTATGCCAAGACCAGGGTGCAAGGTGCGGACATGACGCAGATGACGGACAAGACGGCTCCGCGGGTGACGATCATCCACCACCCCGATGTGCGGCGTGCCCTGATGACGCAGAAGGCCTACGCCGAGGGGCTGCGCGCGCTCTACCTCTTCACCGCTGCGCATCAGGATCCCGCAGTGGCACAGGTAGTTTCGGGCGCCGATCCGTCGATGGCCGAACGCGTCAACGACCTGCTGCTGCCGATCGTCAAGGGTGTCGGCTCCGAACGCGCATACCAGTGCCTGACCGAGTCGCTGCAGACATTCGGCGGGTCGGGGTTCCTGCAGGACTATCCGATCGAGCAGTACATCCGCGACGCCAAGATCGACTCGCTCTACGAGGGCACCACCGCGATCCAGGCCCAGGACTTCTTCTTCCGCAAGATCGCCCGGGACCAGGGCGGGGCACTGGCGCACGTCGTCGCCCAGATCGAGAAGTTCATCGACAGTCCGGACGCGCGGCCGGAGCTGGCCACCGCCCGCGCGTCACTGACCGACGCGTTGGACAACGTCCGCGCCGTCGCGACCGTGATGACCGGCTACCTGCTGGGTGCGCAGGAGGACGCGCGCGAGCTCTATCGGGTCGGACTGGAATCAGTGGGCTTCCTGCTCGGCGTCGGCGATCTGCTGATCGGCTGGTTCCTGTTGCGCCAGGCGGAGATTGCGCTGCAGGCACTCGACGGCGATCCCGATCCGCGTGAACAGGCCTTCTATCAGGGCAAGGTAGGGGTGGCCAACTTCTTCGCCGCCAACATCCTGCCGCGGCTGGCCGCCGAGCGGCAGATCGCGGAGTCGATCGACTTGGCGATCATGGACCTGCCCGAGGAGGCGTTCTGAGCGTCGGTCAAGATGGCGGGAGCAACCGGTAGGGACTGAACGAGGGAGGGTTCCCATGAAGGTGATCACGTCCATCGACGACGCGGCGTCCGCGGTCGGCGAGGAGCTTGGCGTCAGCGAGTGGCTACATATCGACCAGAAACGCATCAACGACTTCGCCGACGCCACCGGGGACCATCAGTGGATTCACGTCGACGTCGAAAAGGCGAAGGCCGAAAGCCCTTACGGCGCACCGATTGCGCACGGTTTCCTCACCCTGTCGTTGATTCCCGCGCTGTCCAAGGACAACTTCCGCGTCGAGAATGCCAAGATGGCGATCAACTACGGGCTCAACAAGGTCCGGTTCGTCGCGCCGGTGCCGGTGGACAGCAGCGTCCGGGTCCGCTCCGAGCTCGTCGGCGCGGACAAGGTCGACGACAACACCGTCAACCTCACCGTGAAACACACCATCGAGATCGACGGTGTCGACAAGCCGGCGGCGGTGGCCGAGATGATCGTCCGCGCGATCTTCTGACGCCGACACGAGAAAGCCCCCGACACGCAGTGCGTGCGGGGGCTTTCTCGCGTGCGTGATTACTCGGGGGTGTAGCCGAACGGCAGCAGCACGCTCTTGGCCTGGGTGTACTGCTCGATACCCTCGGGGCCGTTCTCGCGGCCGATGCCGGAGTTCTTGTAGCCGCCGAACGGCGCACCTGGATCGAACGCGTACATGTTGACCGCGTATGTGCCGGTTCGGATCTGGGCGGCGATCTTCATCGCCTTGTCGTTGTCGGTGGTGTACACCGAGCCGGCCAGGCCGTAGACGGAGTCGTTGGCGATGCGGACGGCGTCCTCTTCGGTGTCGTAGGGGATCACCGCCAGCACCGGTCCGAAGATCTCCTCCTGGGCGATGGTCATCGAGTTGTCGACGTCGGCGAACACCGTCGGCTGCACGAACCAGCCGTTGTCCAGCCCCTCGGGCCGGGCACCGCCGGTGACCACCCGCGCGCCTTCCTCGACACCCTTCTTGATGTAGCCCTCGACCCGCTCGCGCTGCTTCTCACTGATCAGCGGGCCGATCATCGCGCCCGGGTCGTCGGGCAGACCGATCGGCATGGCCGCGACCGCGCCGGACAACTTCTCGACGACCTCGTCATAGCGCGACCGCGGCGCGAGGATGCGGGTCTGGCCGACGCAGGCCTGGCCGCAGTTCATCAAGCCGGAGAACACCAGCATCGGCAGCGTCGAATCCAGGTCGGCGTCCTCGAGGATGATGGCGGCCGACTTGCCGCCCAGCTCCAATGTGCACGGCTTGAGCTTCTCGGCGGCGATCTTGGCGATCTCCTTGCCGACCGCGCTGGAGCCGGTGAACGTGAACTTGTCGATCTCGGGGTTGGCGGTCAGGGCACGCCCGGTCTCGGGTCCACCCGGCACCACCGACAGCACGCCTTCGGGCAGCCCGGCCTCGGCGAATACGTCGGCCATCGCAAACAGCGACAGCGGCGTCTCCGCAGCGGGCTTCACGACGACCGTACAACCGGCCAGCAGGGCGGGGCCGAGCTTGTTGGCGGCCAGGAAGAACGGCACGTTCCACGCGGTGACGGCGGCGACGACGCCGATCGGCTCGCGCAGCACCATCGTGGTGCCGTACACCCCGTCGCGGAAATCGCGCCAGGTGAACTTGTCGGCGGCCCCGGCGAAGTACTGGAACGACGACATCGCCGCGCCGTACTGCATCATGTCGACGATCGTCGGCGGCTGGCCGGTCTCGGCGGCCAGCAGGAACTTGAACTCCTCGGCCCGCTCTTCGAGGATTTTGACGGCGCGGCCCAGGATCTCGGCGCGCTCGGTGGGCGACATCTTCGGCCACGGGCCGGAGTCGAACGCCTTGCGGGCGGCGGCGCACGCGGCGTCGACGTCGGCTGCGACGGCCAGCGGCACCTTGCCGACCAGCTCGCCGGTGGCGGGGGAGTGCACTTCAATGACCTCGGCCGTGGCGGGCTCGACCCACTTGCCGCCGATGAACAGCTTGTCCCATTCGCTTTTGAACTTGGTGCCCGAAATAGTGCCCTGTGTCATGACCGTCACACTACCTACTGAGGACAGAAACTAGAACCTGTTCATTTCGGCCGGAGCGGTGGCCGCAGCACCAGCACCAAATTGCTCACCAGGAACTCCCGCACACCAGGCACATCGGTCAGCCACCACGCCCATCGCGGGTGGTAACGAGGGAATGCCGCGATCAGCGCGCCGGTGCCGGCAGCCCAGTTCAGTCCGGCGGCTGCCGAGACCGCGAAAAGCGACGACCCGTAGTTGTTCTTCGGGGGGTGGCCGTGCTTGCGGGTGTAGCGGGTGGCCGCCCTGGCACCACCCAGATAGTGGGTGAGGCCCATCTCGTGGCCGCCGAACGGCCCGAGCCAGACGGTGTAGGACAGGATCGCCAGCCCGCCGGGCCGGGTCACCCGCAGCATTTCCGCACCCAGTTGCCACGGGCGCGGCACGTGCTCGGCGACGTTGGACGACAGGCAGACGTCGACACTACCGGCGGCGAACGGCAGCGCCATTCCCGAGGCCCGGACGAACGAGCCGGGCCCCGCTTGCCGGACGTGCTCGGCGGCGTGCATCTCGCTCGGATCAGGCTCGACGCCGACGTAGTTCCAACCGGCCTGAGTGAAGGCGGTGGCGAAATAGCCCGGCCCGCCGCCCACGTCGACGAGCGTGCGCCCACCGGGGGTATCGCCGTGGCTTTCTTCCCAGAGGTCGGTGACCATGGCCGCGGTGTCGGCGGCCAGTGCGCCGTAGAAGCGGGCGGGGTCGGATTGTTCGTAGCGGAATTCACCGAGCAGCCGCGTCGATCGGCCCAGCGTCGCGCGCCGGGCGAACAGGTCGGTGACGGCCACGGGCCTACCCTAGTCAGCGCCCAGTTTCACGTTTCGCGGGGAAAGTTCGAGTGCAGAGCTGCAAAAGGTGAAACTCGGCCGGCGGTCTAGGCTGAACCCGATGTCCACACCCGTCCGCTCCGTCCTGCTGCTGTGCTGGCGGGACACCGGCCACCCGCAGGGGGGCGGCAGCGAAACCTACGTCCAGCGCATCGGCTCGCTGCTGGCCGAATCCGGCATTGACGTCACCCTGCGCACCGCCCGGTACCGCGGCGCATCCCGCCGCGAGGTCGTCGACGGTGTGCGGATCAGCCGAGGCGGCGGGGCTTACAGCGTGTACATCTGGGCGGGGCTGGCGATGGTCGCCGCCCGGTTCGGGCTCGGACCGCTGCGGGCCGTGCGTCCTGACGTCGTCATCGACACCCAGAACGGTGTGCCCTTCCTGGCCCGGCTCGCGTTCGGGCGTCGGGTCGCCGTCCTGGTGCACCACTGCCACCGCGAACAGTGGCCGGTCGCGGGCCGCTTCTTCGGCAGGCTCGGCTGGTTGGTCGAATCCTGGCTGTCCCCGCGCATGCACCGGCACAACCAATACGTCACCGTCTCGCTGCCGTCCGCCCGCGACCTGTCCGACCTGGGCGTCGACACCGCGCGTATTGCCGTGGTGCGCAACGGTCTCGATGAGGCGCCGCCGGACACCCTTACGGCGCAACGCTCGTCGGCGCCCCGGGTTGTCGTGTTGTCACGGCTGGTGCCGCACAAGCAGATCGAGGACGCACTCGATGCGGTGGCTGCGTTGCGGCCCCGGGTCGACGGGCTGCACCTCGATGTCGTCGGCGGCGGGTGGTGGCAAGACCGCCTCGTGCAGCGGGCCGAGCGGCTCGGCATCTCCGATGCGGTCACCTTCCACGGCCATGTCGACGATCGCACGAAACACACTGTGGTGCAACGGTCCTGGGTGCACGTGCTGCCCTCACGCAAGGAGGGCTGGGGCCTGGCGGTCATCGAAGCCGCTCAACACGGCGTACCGACCATCGGCTACCGGTCCTCGGGCGGCCTCACCGACTCGGTGATCGACGGGGTTACGGGCGTTCTCGTCGATGATCATCACGACCTGGTGGATCGCCTGGAACACCTATTGGCAGATCACGTTTTGCGCGACGAGCTCGGCGCGAAGGCCAGAGCCCGCAGCCGGGACTTCTCCTGGCAGCTGAGCGCCGCCGCCATGCGCACGGTCCTGGAGTCGGTCCACACCGGCGGCCGGGTCAGCGGCGTCCTCTAGCGCGGCCTGCCGCCACGGCCGCCCGCGCCTCCGGCCTGCCCGGCGCCCGGGTTGCCGGGGCCGCCTGCCCCGCCAGCACCGCGAATAGAGCCGCCCGCATTGCCGCCGTGCCCGCCTGGCCCTCCGACGCCCGGGGTTCCTGCGCCGCCGATCCCGCCGCTCCCACCGGTTCCGCCCGCACCGCCAACGATGAGCCCGGTGCCTCCGGTCCCGCCGTCGCCGCCGTGGCCACCGACTTTGCCACTGCCAGTGGCCTGGCCGCCCTCACCACCGGTGCCGCCGTTGCCGCCCGCGATGCCGCCGTCGCCGCCGTTTCCGCCGCGTCCGCCGTCACCGCCGTTCACGGTGGTCGAAAGTCCCCCACCGCCTGCTCCACCCGTTCCGCCGTTTCCGCCGCGGCCGAACATGCCGCCTTGGCCGCCGTCACCGGCCTGACCGCCTCGCAACTGGGCGTTACCGCCGTCTCCGCCCTGTCCGCCGTTGCCGGCGATGGCTCCACCCGGGCCGCCGACACCGCCGATGCCCCCTATGCCGGTGCCGGGAGTTCCCAGGTTCGATCCGCTACCGCCTCTGCCGCCGACGCCGCCGGTGGCCGAGCTGAACAGGCCACCAGCCCCACCGTTACCGCCGTTGCCCCCAGTGCCACCAGCACCGGCGCTCCCGCCGATTCCGCCGTTACCCCCCTCGCCGCCGGGGCCGATCTGCATGACAGCGCCGTTCCCACCGTTCCCGCCGTTGCCGCCGCCGGCCCCAGCTCCGCCGTTCCCACCGTTTCCGCCAGTCCCGCCGCGGCTGCCGGGGCCGACCGCGAAGATGGCTCCGCGCCCCCCGTTTCCGCCGTTTCCACCGTTTCCGCCGGTTCCGCCATTGCCACCGAAACCGCCGTTGCCGCCGTTTCCGCCGAATATCCCTGCGCTGCCGCCGTTTCCGCCGGAGGACCCGGCCGCTCCGTCGGCCCCGTTCCCGCCGTTACCCCCGTTGCCGAGCAGACCGGCGTTGCCGCCGCTGCCTCCCCGGAAACCGTTGCCCGCCATCCCGCCGAAGAGACCGGCGTTGCCGCCATTGCAGGTACCGGAGGTGCAGGTGGTGCCGTCGTAGCTGAAGCCATCGCCGAACAGCAGTCCGGCATTGGGATGTTCGGCGGTGCCGTTGCCAATAAGCCGAGGGACTGAAATCGGCACTGCGGCTGTGATTGCGTTGCCGAGAGTCTTTGCACCGCTTGAACACGGGGACGTCGCCGGTGCACAGGGTGATGCCCCCGGGGTCGGTGCCAGCGGGAGGGGTGCCGAAAATGACGCCAGTGTGATCGCCGGGTAACTCGGGTCTGACGGCGCGTCGGTGGCGAACAGGAACGCACCACCGGCGATGGCCGCGCTGGTGAATCCGATCCCAATCAAAGGCGCACTAGAGGACAACAACTTTCGATAAGCGGGCACGATCTGAAGCCTTTCGCGGCAGGAACTCCGTTGATCCAACTGACGGCATCACGCTGTTCACGAGTGATCGATCGGCAAGGTTCAATGCTGCGGGGAAAAACTCACAGCTGATTCCCGGGCTCGTCGTGTGACGATCCCCGGATGTCGAATATCTACTCCTACGTCCGCCACCCTCGCGCCGAGGAACTGGCGGCCAAAACGCCGGTCAAGGTGGCACACATTCGTGGCGTCGACCACGACAACTGGCTGGTGCGCTTCAATGCGAAGTTTGGACTGAGGATCACGGTGGTGGTCGGCACCATGTGGACCGCTTACCTTTTCACGCTGCTCGCCCTATTCGCGCTGCCCGACGCGATCAAACAGGGGACGTACTTCGTGGTGGTCTGGCTCTCCAGCAGCTTCCTTCAGTTGGTCTTGTTGCCGATCATCATCGTGGGTCAGAACATCCAGGCCAAGGCGTCCGACACCCGCGCCGACGAGACGTACAAGGACGCCGAGGCGGTGCTGAAGGAAGCGGCGATGATCCAGGACCACCTCAGCAAACAAGACGAACTGATCTCAAAGATCCTCGACCAGATCGGCCCGCTGGCCCCCAAAGTCGGCTAGCGCGAGCTAATTTCGATCCGGCTGAGCATCTCGATGAAGTGCTGGGCGGCCACGTCGACGCCCGCGTCGTCGTTGGTGCCGGCCAGATCGAGCAGCAACCCCCGCATGACAGCCAGCCCGAGCCGCGCGAGAGCCGGGTCGGCAGTGGCATCGGATGCTGACTGAACTTCAGTGAGCCAGCGATCGACCGCGCCGGGCAGCATTGTCGTGAACGGTGACTCGCCCTGCGCCCCGCGGGCATAGCACTCGAAGAACAGTCGTTCGAGCGCCCGCAGTTCCGGCCTGCGCAGGTGATCCCACATCGCGGCGAATCCCGTGCCATCGGTGATCAGCTCGCGCAACAATTCCATCTGCCTGCGCTCGACGTCGTCGACGATGGCCAACAGCAGATCGTCACGGGACGCGAAGTGGTGCAACAGCATTCGATGACTGGTTCCCACCGCGTCGGCCAGTTCCCGGAGCGAGCGGCCGCCGACGCCGTTCTCGGCGCATTCGGCTACGAGAGCGTCGAGCAACTCCCGGCGGCGCCGGCGGTCAGGCGTTCGAGCCACGAAGTTTCCGCAGGCCCTCGCTAGACGCCTTCAATCCCTGTGCCTCCATCGTCAGGTAGCGCTGCGTCATCTGCCGCATCAGCACACCCACGACGGACCCGAGGATGCCGCGCTGGACGAGTTCCTGGCGCACCACGGTCCGCCCGTCGGCCGTCGGCACCACGTCGTGTCGGGCCGTTGTCAACCCGCCTGGCGACCGCTGCTCCCAGGTCCACGACGCCCCCGGCTCGAGCTCGGTGACCGTCCAGACCAGCCGTGGCATCCGCGGCTGCTTGATCTCGAAGTGGCGCCCGACGGCCAGCTGCGCACCGTCGAGGCCACGCAGCCGGGTGACCGAGGCGGTCCAGTCCGGCCAGTGCTCGACGTTGCTGAACACCTCCCAGACCAGATCCGCGGGTGCGTCGATGTCGATACTGCTGGAACTGATCATGTACCAGATGGTACATCTTTGGGTCGGCGGTTGACCAGAAGGAGAATTCCGGCGCCGGTCAACATCACCACCCAGACCACGTGGGCGGCCACCACCGCGGCGCGTTTCCCTTGTGGCGCAGGCTGACTCACACCCCCGACGCGGTACAGCGTCAGCTCGCCGTCGCGGTAGGCGACCGGAAGCTGAGCCAGGTTCTGTTGCGCAATGCCCATCGATCCGGCACTACTCGATTCGACGACAACCCAGCCCACCCCGGCACCGGCCAGTGCTTCGGCGGGAGCGCCGGCCAGCAGCATCCGCTGCACCTCCCGGGCGTGGCCGCCCTCACCGGGCACGCTCGTGCCCGAGATCGTCAGGTCACCGGTGGCCAGCACGTCCGCGCGCACCCAGCGCGGCAACGGGTCGAGTACCGGCGCCGGACCGGCCCACGCGAACTGCCGCATGCTGTCGGCCGGCAGCACCGCGACGTCGGCCGGCTCGGCGTCGATCATCCGGGCGACCACCGGCCAGCCCTGCGGATACCGAACCGAGGAGACCGTGCCCCACACGCCGAAGACCAGATCGGGCAGCACTGCGAGCAGGGCCACCACGGCCCCCAGCGCGGTGATCGCGGGACGAGCCCGGGTGCGCAACGTCACCACGGCGGCCGCCGCCGCCACGGCGTAACCGGGCATCGCCAGCGCAACCCACTTCTGCCCGTCGCGCAGAATTCCCACCGCGGGCGCGGCCTCGACCACGTCCCGAAGCACAACCAGCCCGGGTCCGGTGGCCGCCGCGGCGGGTAACAGCACGCCGACCGCGGCCAGCACCAGCAGCGGCAGCACCTGCCGGCGGCGCAGCACCGTCGGCAGCCCGATGGCGACCACCGCCAGCAGCACCGCGGTCGCCAGCAACGCGAATAGTGTTGTGCGCGAGGCCGGAACGGCCTCGGCATTCCAGATCCCGCCCAGCCCCGCCAGGCTGCCGAGGGTGCCGAGGCCCGGCTCGGCCCGAGCCGCGAACGCCACCACACCCGGCGACGGCGACGAGCCGAGCCCGTCACCCAACGCCGACGCCACCAGCCACGGCGACGCAGCGAGCACCGCGGTCGCCAGCACCGCGCCTGCAGACCACAGCCGCGACACCCCGTCGCCGGGAACCATGACACAGACCAGGGCCACCACCGCGGCCAGCAACAGACCGGTTGGCGTCAAACCGGCCAGCGCGATCCAGAACACCAACGCCGCCCAGCGTGCCCGGGTCCCGCCGCTGCGCAACCGGACCACCGCGGCGGCCACCCACGGCAGGCAGCCGTACCCCACCAGCAAGCTCCAATGGCCCTGCAGCAGCCGCTCCGCGACGTAGGGATTCCACACCGCGAGAGTCGCCGCCACCAACTGTCCGGGCGTCCCGGCGTCGGGCACCAGCAGACCGGCGAGCCGCCCGGCGCCCCAGCCGGCCAGAAAGACCCCGGCGATCAACAGCGCCTTCACCACCACGCCGCCGTCGACCAGTGGCGTCAGCGCCGCGATCAGAAAATCCTGTGGCAGCGCACGCGGCGCCGACTCCGACAGGCCCAACGCGGCATCGGAGAAATACGAGCGGGGCGTGGACACCGCGTCGCGCAGCAGCAGATACCCCGGCGCCAGCAGCGGAGCGGTGATCGCGAGAGCCAACAGGAGCGCATATCCCGGCACCACCCACTCCCGGGCGGGGCGCGCCTGGGTCACGGCAGACCTCACCGCTGTGGCGGTGGCGGCTCCAGATCGGGTCTGGCGGCGGGCAACTTCTCGGTCTGCGCCTCGGCGGCAGGCATCGGCCCGGTTTCGTCCTTACCGAAGAACCCATGGTCAGCGGTGTCCAGGCCAGGGTCGATCAGCGCCGACTCGGCGCGCAGGCTGAAGGTGCCCAGCAGCGCCCCGCCGACCAGGGCCACCAGGCCGGCCGCGGTGAAACTGATCGGCAGCACCCGCGACCACAGGCCCACGCGGTCACGCTCGTCGCGGGCCGAGGCCACCCGGGATTCGACGGTCTGCTCGTTGGAGGTGACCTTGTAATCGACCACCGCCATCTCCGGCTTCAGCGGGTCGCGGGCGTAGTAGTGGTTGGCGTGTTCGGTGGACTTGACGATGACGCCGGTCACCGGATCCACCCAGAACGTGCGCTGCGCGGCGTAGTAGCGGGTCATCGTGACCGGCTCTTCCGGCGGCCCGGGCAGACCCCACAGCTCGGCTCGCGCGGTCACCTCGCCGTCCTCGTTCTTGTCATAGAGCGAGGCGTACTTGATCGGATCGACCAGCTTGCCGTCGGCGTCGTAGCCGACGTTCTGAGTGAACCGGTAGGTCGTCAGCCCGTTGACGTCCTCTTGCCCGTCATAGTTGGCGTCGAACGCCTTCTGCGCGATCGGGTCGAAGTAGGGATACGTCTTCTTCTCGGTGTCGAACGGGAATCGATAGGCCAGGCCATCGTGCGGCAGCGCGATGTTCGTCGGCGGCTTGTTGTCCTCGATGGTTCGTGGCTTCTGCACCGAACCGCCCGGGTGGGTGTCGTCGGACACCGCCAGCGCGGTGCCGCGGTTTACGGTCACCGTGTCCACCATGGCCAACAACAGTCCGTTGTCCTGTTGCTTGTCGCTGCGCCGCACGCTGGTGCCGACCTGAAGCGTCACCAGATCGGCGTTCGCCGGGGATTCGACAGTGATCTGCTGCTGTGACACCAGGGGCACGTTCTTGTCGACCACGAACTTCGTACCGACCAGTGATGACGGATCCAGCGCGCTGCCGGTGCCGTCGCTGACGAGTGTCTCGTCGATGTCGAGCGGGATCTTCTTGATCTTGCCGGAGGTGTACGTCGTCAACAGCAACGCGGCGATCAGGAGGGCGGCTCCGAGCCCGATGATGCCGAATGCCGCGATACGCACCATGCCTGCGCGATTCACGCTGCCGTGGCCTCCTCACTCGCGATCGTGCCGTACCTCACCTGACGGCGAAGCAAACCGAAGTCTGACCCTAACAGCCCAGCCCAAAGCACCGGTTCATTAGGAGGTCACCACCGCAGGCCAGGTGTACCCACTTTGGCGGGCCAACCGCGTCCGGCGCACACTGGCAGCTATGGCAGGTCCGGTGGAGCAGGTCGGGGGCACCCGCGGCTTCCTGCCCGCCGTAGAAGGGATGCGCGCCTGCGCGGCGATGGGGGTGGTCCTCACCCACGTCGCCTTCCAGACCGGCACCACCGGCGCAGTGGTCGGACGGCTGCTGCACCGCTTCGACCTGGCTGTCGCGGTGTTCTTCGCGCTCTCCGGCTTTCTGCTGTGGCGCGGCCACGCCGCCGCGGCCCGGGACTTGCGCCGCCGCCCGCCCACCGGGCACTACCTGCGCTCGCGGTTGGTGCGCATCATGCCCGGTTATGTGGTGGCGGTCGTCGTCATCCTGACGCTGCTGCCGGAGGCCAACCACGCCAGTTGGACGGTGTGGTGGGCCAACCTGACGCTGACCCAGGTCTACGTTCCGCTCACGCTGACCGCAGGCCTGACCCAGATGTGGAGCTTGTCGGTAGAGGTGAGCTTCTACCTCGCCCTGCCGATCCTGGCGGTCCTGGCCCGTCGGCTGCCGGTGCGGGCCCGGGTGCCGGTGATCGCTGCGGTCGCGCTGGCCAGCCTCGGCTGGGGTCTGCTGCCGATCCACACCATGCAGGGGGTCAACTTCCTGAACTGGCCGCCGGCCTACGCCTCCTGGTTCGCCGCGGGCATGCTGCTGGCCGAGTGGACGGTCAGCCCGGTCGGGTGGGCGCACAAACTGGCCCGAAACCGCTTGGCCGTCTTCGGTGTCGCACTGGCCGCGTATCTGATCTCGGCCTCACCACTGGCCGGCCCGAAGGATCTGGTTCCGGCAACTCTGGGGCAGTTCGTGATCCGCACATCGATGGGCGCCATCGTCGCCGGCGCCCTGCTGGCGCCGCTGGTGCTCGACCGCCCCGACACCGGCCACCCGATTCTGGGCAGCCGGTTCATGGTCACCCTCGGCCGGTGGTCCTACGGACTGTTCGTGTGGCACCTGGCCGCGCTGGTGATGGTGTTCCCGATGGTCGGCCGGTTCATGTTCAACGGCAACCTGATCGTCACGCTGGTGCTGACGCTCGTGCTGGGCTTCGCGATGGCAGCGGTCAGCTACGCCCTGATCGAGTCGCCATGCCGAAATGCCCTGCGGCGCTGGGAATATCGGCGGGCAAGCGCGGAACGCCCGGGGAATTGGTGGAGCAAGAAGGCGCCGGTGCCGCCGCTGGACAGTTCGGTCAGCGATACACCCGAGCCGGTGATCGCGCGCTGATGCTCAGGCCTGCAGCCGGGCGATGATCTCGTCGCGGACCGCGGATCGGCGCGCCTTGCCCGCGTCGTCGCGCAACGGGGTGTCGACGAACTCCACGGTCCGTGGCACCTTGTAATCGGCGAGCCGCTGCGCCACGAACGCCTTGACGTCCTCTTCGGTGAGCGCGCCACCGTCGGTGTGCACCAACGCATACGGCACCTGGCCGAGGTCATCGTGCGGCACCCCGACGACCAGACAGGACAGCACCGCCGGGTGCTCGGACAGCGCGCTCTCGATTTCCGCGGGGTAGGTATTGCGACCGCCGACGGTGAACATGTCGACACGGCGATCGGCGAGATACAGGTAGCCCTCGCCGTCGAACCAGCCGAGATCGCCGAGTGAATCCCAGCCGTCGCGCGACTTGGCGGTACTGCCGATGTAGCGGTAGGTGGGGAGCGAGCCCGGGTTCGGACGCATGTAGATCTCGCCGAGCACACCTGGCGGGCATTCGTTGCCGTCGTCGTCGAGTACCTTCATCTCGCCGGCCACCACGCGACCGACCGAACCACGGTGGGTCAGCCATTCCGAACCGCTGATGAACGTCAACGCCTGAAGTTCGGTGCCGCCGTACAGTTCCCACACCGCATCGGGTCCGAGCAGGTCGATCCACGCCTGCTTGACGGTCGGCGGGCAGACGGCGGCCACGTGCCACAACCGGCGCAGCGACGACAGATCATAGCCGTCGGGGTTGGCGTGATAGACCGGCAGCAGCCGCTGCATGATCGTCGGTACGGTGGTCAGGTAGTTGACCCGGTAGTCGGCGATGACCCGCAGGAAGCGCTCCGGGTCGAACCTGGGCAGCAGCACAAGATGCTGTCCGGTCGCCAAAGCGATGGTGGCCGAGGTGAACCCGGTGTTATGGCTCAGCGGCACCGGCACCAACTGGGTGTCGGTCGGTTGATTGCCCATGCCCATCGCCACCAGGTCGGCCGGGTACCGGCTGTCGCCACCGGCCTCGATGAGTTTAGGCCGTCCGGTGCTGCCGCCGGAGGCGATCGACTTCCACGCCGGTGAAACCGCTTCGGGCAGTGGGTCATCCGGAAGGTCGGGAGTACCGGTGAAATCCGCGGCCACCGACGGCACCAGACCGCGCGGATCGGTGCGGCCGACCAGCAGGGCGCGCGGCTTCAGGTCGAGCAGGCCCTCGAACTCGGCGTCGGGCAACCTCGGCGACAGCGGCTGCGGGATCGCGCCGAGCTTCCACACCGCGACTGTCGCCTGCACCCACTCGATCGAGTTCGCCACCGCGATGGTCACGTAATCGCCTTGACTGACCCCGAGTTCGGCATAGGCGCGGGCCAGCCGGTTCGACGTCGACTCCAGCTGAGCGCGGGTGATGGTGCGGCCCTCGCACGACACGGCGGGGCGATCGGGCGCCTCGGCAGCCAGCTGGCTCAGCCGGGCCCCCAGCGCCGGGATCTCGTCACTCATAGGCACCTTGCTTGGCGAAGATGTTGCGGGGGTTGTCCACCAGCATGGTGGTGATCTGCTCGTCGGTCACCCCACGCTGGCGCAGCGCGGGAAGGACATCGTTGTGGATGTGCCGGAAATGCCAGTTGGGCATGGCCACCGGGACGACTTCTTCCGGCAGCCAGTCGATGTAGCAGGACGCGTCGTGGGACAGCACCATCTTGTCGGCGTGCCCGCGTTCGCACATCCGCACCACGGTGTCGACCCGGTCGTCGAAGCTGAGGAAGCCGTCCAGGCCGAACCGGTCCATGCCGATATACGAGCCGCCGACGATCAGCTCCTCCAGGTAGCCCAGGTCGGTGGTGTCTCCGCTGTGCCCGATGATCACCCGGCTGAGGTCGACGCCTTCTTCGGCGAAGATCCGCTGCTGCTCGAGGCCGCGCCGGCTCAGCGCGTGGGTGTGGGTGGTGATCGGCACCCCGGTCTGTTTGTGGGCTTGGGCCACCGCGCGCAGCACTCGTTCGACACCCGGGGTGACGCCGGGTTCGTCGGTGGCGCACTTGAGGATTGCCGCCTTGACCCCGGTGTCGGCGATGCCCTCGGTGATGTCCCGGACGAACAGATCGGTCATGATCTCCGGACCGTCCAGCAGGGTTCCCGGGCCGGTGAAGTGGAAGTACATCGGGACGTCGTTGTAGGTGTAGATCCCGGTGGCCACCACGATCTGGAGGTCGGTCTGCGCGGCCACCCGCTGGATGCGCGGAATGTAGCGGCCCAGCCCGATGACCGTCGGGTCGACGATGGTGTCCACCCCGAGTGCCTTCAGCTCGTTGAGCTTGGCGACGGCGTCGGCCTCGCGGGCCTCGCCGTCACCCCAGCCTTCGGGATAGTTGGCCATGATCTCCTGCGACAGGATGAACACGTGTTCGTGCATGAACACCACACCCAGGTCGCTGGTCGCGACCGGGCCTCGCGCGGTCTCGACCTGTGACGGCTCTGTCATGGGTGACACCTTAACGGGAAATGCTTGTGCCCTCGGTGGTTTCGCTGTCAGTTCGCTCCCGTCGGGCAGCGAAGCGACCCGGGGACAGTCCCGAGGCGGCCAGCGCACCGACTGCGATCAGGGCAGGCAACTGCACCCAGGGGGAGTGGCCGATATAGCCGTCGACCGACCGCCACGGGTAACGCGCCAGCAGCGCGCCCGCCGCGATGAGCCCGCAAGCGCTGGCGGCCAGTGTCACCCGGTCGCGCAACCGGGCCCGGTCACGCAGCAGATAACCAAGCACCATCGCGATCCCGAACACCACCAGGCCGCCGACACCCGCGATCAGCCCCCCGGCGGCCATGACGCCCACGCCCCCTAGCAGATGCGGCGCCCACGGCCGGGCCGGCTCCCACGGGGGCGTCGGTCGGCGCGGCGGCACCAACGTCAGCAGCAGGAGCAGCGGCAGCAAGGACAGTCCGACGGCCAGACCGATCCGGTAGGCCCGGTTCGACGGGAAGCTGACCGTGATCGTGCCCTGCTCACCGGCCGGCACCACCCAGCCCTGCTGCCAACCGTTGACGATCACCGGGGTGAGCGTGACCCCGTCGGGCAGGTGCGCCACCCACCCCGGGTTCACGCTCTCCGGGACCACCAGCACCCGTGCGGTGGGCGCCCGCGCGACGTTGATCTCGCGGCGGTCGGCGCCCCAGCTGCGGATGTCGGCGGGAGTCGTTGGGGCTGTGGTGATTTGGCTTGCCAGTGGGCCGGACAGCTGAGCCCCGTCAACGACGAACGCCGAGCCGGGGCTGATCAACAGCTCCTGATCACCGGCCGGCAGGGCGATCGGCGCCGGGTCACACGCGCGGGCCGGGACCGGCTCGCCGTCCAGCAGCGCCCCGACCGTGGTCGTCACCGAGGTCTGTACGAACCGGCCCGAGACCGCGACGATCGGACCCTGACCGCACGGGATCTCGATGGCGCGCTTGCGGTTGACGGCGGCGTCGGCGGCGGCGACGGGCTTACCATCTGGACCCAGCACCGCCACCTCGGCCAGACCGGGCGGCTTCAGCTGATCGAAACCCAATGCGGTGCGGTCGATCACGTCATTCCAGTTCAGCAGACTGATCCGGACGGTATCGGTCATCCGCGGATGCAGGGCCACGGTTTGGGCACCGCCGTCGAGCCGGCGAACCTGCGGCCCGTCGCCCAGGTCGATCGCCACCATCGTCGGATGTGTTGGCAGCTGCGAGGAGCTCGGGGTCAGCACCAGGCCGGTGACGTCGGTGGGCTTCGGCAACGTCAGCGTCAGGGTCGGCGCACTCCGGTGCTGCACCACACTCTGCGGCGCGGTCCACGAGGTGCGCGGGTCGCCGTCGGTGGCCGCGTAGGCCGAGCCGTCGACGTCGATCAGATCGGCGTCGGCACGCGAGCGGACGGTGCCCGGCTGGGCGATGAGGTCTGCCAGGTGCGGTCCCTGCCGGGCGCGCACCCAGACCGTGGGCTTGACCTCGATCGCCTTGGGCACCGTCAGGGTGCGGCTCAGGGTGACCGGCTCCTCTGGGGCCAGTGACATCGACGCCGCACAGTGCACACCGTCGGGTGAATCGGCACAGCCCTGCCGGCCGAGCAGTTCGGAGCCCAGATCCCAAGCGGCGACGGCGGATCCGCCGGGCGGCCCGGGTACGGCGACGCTGTGCCGGATGTTCACGGGATGGGCGAAGCCGGACGCATCGAACTGGGTGACCGACAGATCGGTGATGCCGAACTGCACCCCGGACGAGCCGTCGTCGGTGCCGACCGCGGTGATCCGCACCCACGGCGACTCCCCGTATGGCAGGGCGACGGTCAGCGGTTTGCCGGGTTCGTCGAAACGAACTGTGGTGGTGCCGTTTTCGGTGGACACCTGCAGTCGCCGGACCTGGGCGCCGACGGCGGTGGCGCTCGGGGTGAGCGTCAGCGTCGCGTTGGTGACGGGACGGTCGAAGTCGATCTGCAGCCACTGCCCGATTGCGGCTTGTAGCGAGTTGGACACCCACGCGGTGGCCGAGTCGCCGTCGATCGCGGCGGTGGGTCCGCTGGCCGGCGCGACATTGGGCAGCGCGGTGGCATCCGAGGACGAGCTCGACGCGGACAGCCGCCCCCCGGTCCAGGCGCCGTGCACAGGCTTTGCGCCGGGAACCGGGTAGTCGGGCACCCGGTTGAAGGTGTTGCGGTGGTCGCCCTCGGCCCTTGCCGCTGACGAGTGGTCGTCGACGCGGCCGTAGTCAATTTCCCGGGCGACCGGGGTGTCGGTCACGGTCACCACCGGCACGGGAAGTCCGGCGCGCTGGGCGTCCGAGGTCAACAGCATCGGACCCAGCGGCGGCTGGCCGAGCAGCCTGCGGCGTTCGTCGATGCGCAGCAGCGACTCGGGGCCGCCGTCGACCCGGGCCATGCGACCTGCGTCCGTCAGATACGGCGCCCCTGGATTTTCTTGCGCACCAACATGATAGATCTCGATGGCTGGATATCGTGGGCGCAGCCCGCTGTCGCTGATGAACCCGTCCAGGGTGCCCGGTCCGACCGGTTCGCCGAACTGCGCGACCTTCTGCAGCCCTGGTGAGCCGTCGATGGCGCGGTGCACCAGCAGTGGGCGCGCCGACCGTGACTTGTCCGGATCGAGGTCGTTACGCACGACGACATAGGAGATGCCCTGGCGGGTCAGCGTGTCGGCCAGCCCGGCCGACGGTCGGCCCGCGGCGAACAGTCTCTGCACCGAGTCCAGCGCCCGTATCGTCTGCGGTGGGGTAAGAGGGATGGAATCGCGTACACCCCAAGGGCTTTCGCCGAGTACCTGGAGCGGTTCGTCGTGGCTGTTGCCCCAGACCTGGGTGGCGAACGGCGCGCCGGGGACCACCAGCACCCGGCCCGGGGTGGGGTGACCGGTGTTGTGCTCGGTCAGCCAGTCCGCGGCCTGGTGCCAGTAGTCGGGGATCGCGCGGAACGCACCCGGCGGGGTGAGCCGGCCGGTCCAGGCCATCGACGTGGCCACCATCAGCGCGGCCATGACCACGATGCCGACCGCCACCCGCTTGTCATTCTCGGGATGCGCGAACGCGCGAACCCACACCGGCCGGGGTGCGCTGCCGGGCAGCGGGATTCGGTTGAGCAGGTGCGCCAGCCCCAGTACCAGCGGGAGGCGGATGACCGGTTCGAGCTTGTGCACGTTGCGCAGCGGCGCGCCCGCCGCGTCGAGGAACGCCTGCACCTCATGCGCCACCGGGGAGCCTAGCCCGCCGGAGTAGCCGAGACCGAGCAGCACCACACCGATCAGCAGCATGGTGATCAGCCGGCCGCGGGCCGGCATCGAGCGCAACGCAAGCCCGGCCATCCCGCCCGCGGCGACCAGCGTGGAGGCCAGCACCATGGCCGGCTGGGTCACCAGTTCGGCGGCCGCAGTGGCGTTCGGCGCGACGAACGGAGTCCAGCTGTCGGTGCCACGCAGCATCTCGGTCAGCGATGCCCACTGCGTGGTGACCCCGGAGGATTCGATGAAGTCGAGGAACGGTGGGCTGATCCGGCCGAGCAGCAGCAGCGCGACCACCCACCAGGTGACCGCCAGCGCCGACGCCAGCAGCCACCACGCGGTGAACCTCAGCCAAGTGCGGTTGGGCCGATGGCACAGCCACCAGATGATCGCCGGCAGGCAGCCGGTGAGCGTCGCGACCGCATTGACCGCGCCCATCAAGGCCAGCGCCAGCCCGGCCCGCCCGGCCAGCACCCGCAAGGACCTGCTTCGGCCCAACGTCGCGGGCCCAGCGGCTCCGTCACCCCCGCGCAACGCCAGGATCACCGGCAGCAGCACCCACGGCGCCAGCATCATCGGCAGCGTCTCCGACGAGATCGACCCCAGCGTCGTCAGCACCCGCGGTGAGAGGGCGAAGGCGACGGCGGCGATGATGCGCGACGAGCGGGTGCCGATGCCCCGGCCGTCGTTCAAAGCCTCGGCCACCCGCAGCAGCCCCCAGAAGCCGGCGGTCAGCAGCAGCGCCCACCAGATCCGCTGGGTGACCCAGCCGGGCAGCCCGAGGATGTCGCCGAGCAGGAAGAACGCACCGTGCGGAAAGAGGTAGCCGTACGCCTGGTTCTGCGCCTGCCCGAACGGCAGGTCGCTGTTCCACAGATTCGCCGCGCGAGCCAGGAAGCGCAGGGGGTTGGCGGTCAGGTCGAGCTTGGTGTCGGGGGAGATCATGCCCGGCGACTGCGCGAAGGCCAGCACCAGCGCGACGAGGAAGGCACCGCCGAGCCAACGCCGCGACAGCGGCGGAGTCGTGATGGGCGCCTCCATGACCGACGGGGAGGCGGCGGTGAACGTGCTCAGACTAGCCGCGGTTGCCGTACTCGACGCGGTTCAGCACCGACGACGCGGGGTCGCCAGGCGACAGCGGCGGTTTGGTGTCCTGCTGGATCATCAACGTCACGCCGAAGATCGCGGCGGCCCCGAGCAGCAGACCGACCACGATGCTGGCAGCGGCAGGAACCACGAACCGGGTCATGGTCGCTTCTCCTCGCGGTTGCTGGGACGGTGCGGATCAGCGGGTGAAGACCCGCAGTGTCACTGGGTGAATACCCGCTGGCCAACCTAGCATGCGGCCAACCTTGGTTGGCCCTCGGCGAGGGCCGTGACAGCATGTGCGGATGCCCACACGCCTGTTCTCGATTCGCGGAGTCACGGCCCTGTCGGCGTCGGCGCTGCTGTTCGTCGGCTGCTCAAGCCCTGCGCAACGCCCGGCGGCCTCGTCGTCGGCGCCGGTCAGTGCGCCGTCGTCGGCCAGCACGGTGCCGTTGGCCGGGCCGGTCCCGGCGCCCGGCACCCCGGCGCCGCCCGCCTGCGGAGCCGGCCCGGAGTTGCTGGGTTCGATGTCGACGCGCGACAAGCTGGCGCAGGTGTTGATGGTCGGGGTGAAGAGCGCGGCCGACGCCCGCAACGTGGTGGACACCTACCACGTCGGCGGTATCTTCGTCGGCAGCTGGACCGACCTGTCGATGCTGACCGACGGCTCGCTGGCCGACTACGCCAACGCGGGCCCGCTGCCGCTGGCCGTCAGCGTGGACGAAGAAGGCGGCCGAGTGGAGAGGCTGTCCAAGCTGATCGGCGAGGCCCCGTCGGCGCGGGTGCTGGCCCAGACTCAGACGCCCGAACAGGTGTATCAGCAGGCCCTCGACCGCGGCCGCAAGATCCACGACCTCGGCATCACCATCGACTTCGCGCCGGTGGTCGATGTCACCGACGCCGCCGACGACACCGTGATCGGGGACCGGTCGTTCTCCAACGATCCAGCCAAGGTGACCGAGTACGCCGGGGCGTACGCGCGTGGCCTGCGCGACGCCGGTCTCCTCCCGGTCCTCAAGCATTTCCCCGGTCACGGGCACGGGTCGGGCGACTCGCACACCGCCGGGGCGGTCACCACCCCGGCACTGGATGCGCTGAAGAGCAACGACTTGATTCCGTACCGCACGCTGACGACGGAAGCCCCCGTCGCGGTCATGATCGGCCACCTCGAGGTGCCGGGGCTGACCGGGACGACGCCGGCCAGCCTGAGCGCCGCGGCGGTAGGCCTGCTGCGCAGCGGCGGCTACGGCGGACCGGGCTTCGACGGACCCGTCTTCAGTGACGACCTGTCCAGCATGGCGGCCATCGCCGACCGGTACGGCGTCGCCGAGGCGGTCCTGCGCAGCCTGCAGGCCGGCACCGATGTCGCGCTGTGGGTGACCACCGACGAGGTGCCCGCGGTGCTCGACCGGCTGGAGAAGGCGGTCAACGCCGGTGAGCTGTCGCTGCCCGCCGTCGAAACTTCGGTGCTGCGAATGGCGCGTCTGAAGGGGCAAAGTCCGCGCTGCGGCGGTTAGCCTGGACGCAACCTTTGGCGAAAGGCGGTGATATGGCGGGTGGCACCAAGCGGTTGCCCCGTGCCGTGCGGGAGCAGCAGATGCTCGACGCCGCTGTACAGATGTTCTCGGTCAACGGTTATCACGAGACGTCGATGGACGTCATCGCCGGCGAGGCGCAGATCTCCAAACCGATGCTCTATCTGTATTACGGCTCCAAGGAAGAACTGTTCGGGGCCTGCCTGGCCAGAGAACTCAGCCGCTTCATCGAAGCGGTGCGCGAGGACATCGACCTCAAGCAGAGCCCGCATGACCTGTTGCGCAGCGTCATTCTGTCGGTGCTGCAGTACATCGACGCCAACCGCGCGTCCTGGATCGTGCTCTACACCCAGGCCACCAGCTCGCAGGCGTTCGCGCACACCGTTCGCGAAGGCCGCGAGAAAATCATCGACATGGTCGCCAGGCTGCTGGAAGCCGGCACTCGAAACCCGGAGCCCAGCACCGACTTTCACATGATGGCCGTCGCACTTGTGGGCGCCGGCGAGGCCGTCGCGACGCGCGTCAGCACCGGTGACGCCGACGTCGACGAGGCCGCCGACATGTTGATCAACCTGTTCTGGCGCGGACTCAAGGGCGCGCCGTCCGACAAAGAGACCACGTCGGTCACGACGGGTTAGTCGCCGAGACGCCGTCCGGCATCGTCTCGCGCACGACGCGGATGAGTGCGGGCAGTCCGACCAGCAGGGCCGCGGACTCCGCGGCGCTGAGTCGGGCCGCCCAGGAGCGGAACTGCTCGGCGTAATTCGCCCCGATCCGGGCGTGCAGCGCCCGCCCCTCACTGGTGAGCCGCAAGCGCTTGGTGCGCAGGCTGGCCGGGTCGCGTTCACGCTCGACCAGCCCCAATCGCTCGAGATCGGCAACCAACCGGCTGACCGTGCTCTTCTCCAGTCTCAGCCGGTCGGCCAGTTCGCGCTGCGACAGTGGAACAGCGGTGTCGAGCTCGTGCACGGCGAAAGCCTGCGACATCGAGATCGGAAACCCTGGAATCTCCTGTTCGGGCCGGATCAAACCGGCCACCCGGACCAGATCCATGAACAGGGCATGAAGCCGATCGGCGTCGCCGTGATTCATGGGGATGTCCTCCCGGGTAGACAGTTGTGCAGAGCAACTATAGCGGGTAGCGTCGGCCGCATAGTTGCTTGGAACAACTGTTTGGAGGTTCGATGCGAGTCCACCATCACGGCAACTGCCCGGGCGTCTTCTCCGGCCGGGGCAGCCGAATCTACGACCTGGTTGCCCGGAAACTGTTGCGAGGTTTGTACGAGCGGATCGCCGACGATCTCGTCGACGTCCTGCCCGACGGGGCGGCGGTCCTGGATGTGGGGACCGGCCCGGGGGCGCTGGTGGCGGAACTGGCCAGGCGGAGGTCGGATCTGCACCTGGTCGGGGTAGATCTGTCGGCCGACATGGTCAGCGCCGCTCAACACAATCTTGAGGAGTTCGGCGATCGAGCGTCGGCACAACATGGCGACGTCACCGACTTGCCGTTCGCCGCTGACACTTTCGATCTCGTCGTCACCTCGTTCAGCTCGCATCATTGGGACGACCCCGCCGCGGCGGTTCCAGAAATCGCACGGGTGCTGCGGCCCGGCGGGCGGCTGTATATCTACGACTTCGGCTTCGCGCCGTTGCACGTCATTGCCGAAACCGCGCACAGCCGAGGGCTGTTCGCCTCGAATCCAATTCGCACCACGCGGATCCGTACCGGTGTGCTGTTCCCGCGACGCTGTACGCGCCAGGTGTTGACGGCCTGAAACTACAGCCCGCGAACCGTTCCGGTGAGGTGCGGGTAGCCCTTCGACAGGTTGCGCAGCGACAGGTCCCAGCCGTCGGACACCCGGTCGACATACAGACCGGCGGTGGCCGGCAGGATGACCGGCTTGCCGAACTTCACCGAGTAGCGCACGGCATCAGGTACCTGAGCCTCGATGTTCGCCAGAACCGCTGCCGCACTGAACATTCCGTGTGCGATTACGGTGGGGAAGCCGAACAGCTTGGCGCCGATCGGGGTGGTGTGGATCGGGTTGTGGTCGCCGCCGATCGACGCGTAGCGCCGGATCTGGCCGGGGCTGATCCGCAGAATCGTGTTGGGCGGCGGCAATTTCGGCCGCTTCGGCGGCTCCGCCTTGGGGCCGCCGGACAGGCTGGTGCGCTGCTGGTGCAGGAACGTCGTCACCTGATGCCAGGCACGCTCGTTGCCCACGTGAATGTCGGTGACGACGTCGACCAGCAGACCCTTGCGGTGCTCGCGAAGATTTTCGGCGTGCACCTTCAGATTGAGGGCGTCGGTGACCGCGATCGGGCGGTACCGGGTGATCTCGTTCTCCACGTGCACCGCACCCATTGCCGCGAACGGGAAGTCGAAACCGGTGATCAGCGCCATCACGGTCGGGAATGCCAGCACGAACGGGTAGGTCAGCGGGAGGGTGTCACCGAAGCGCAGGCCGGTGACCGACGCGTAGGCGGCGACGTTCGACGGGTCGATGGACAGGTCCGCAACGGTCAGGGTGCGGTTGGGCAGATGATCACCACGCGGGATGAACGGCAGCGAGCCCGCGGCGGCGCGCAGCATGTTGCGCAGTCCGCTCGGCTGTTCGGTCACAGTGCTCACCTTAGGCCCCCAGCATGGCCTGGCCGCAGACCCGGATCGTATTGCCGGTCACGGCATTCGATGCCGGGCTGGCGAAGTAGGCGATGGCTTCGGCGACGTCGACCGGCTTGCCGCCCTGGTACAGCGAATTCAGCCGTCGGCCGACCTCACGGGTGGCCAGCGGGATCGCGGCGGTCATCGCGGTCTCGATGAATCCGGGTGCGACGGCGTTGATCGTGATGCCCTTCTCCGCCAGCGACGGCGCCAGCGCCTGGGTGAGCCCGATCATGCCGGCCTTGGTGGTCGCGTAGTTGGTCTGGCCGCGGTTGCCTGCGATGCCGGCCATCGAGGACAGCCCGATCACCCGACCGCCCTCACCGATGCTGCCGTTCTCGACCAAGCCTTCGGTAAGCCGTTGCGGAGCAAGCAGATTGACCGCCATCACCGAGTCCCAGCGGGCGTCGTCCATGTTGGCCAGCAGCTTGTCGCGGGTGATGCCGGCGTTGTTGACCAGGATGTCGGCTCGGCCGCCGTTGTGGTCGGAGTAGTGCTCGCGCAGATGCTCGGTGATCTTGTCCACTGCGTCCTCGGCGGTGACGTCCAGCGGCAGGGCAGTGCCACCGACTTTCGCCGCGGTCTCACCCAGCGCGTCATGCGCTGACTCGACATCGATCGCGACGACCTTGGCACCGTCGCGGGCGAACACCTCGGCGATCGTGGCGCCGATGCCGCGGGCCGCGCCGGTGACGATGGCGACCTTGCCGTCCAGCGGCTTGTCCCAGTCGGCCGGCGGGGTGGAGTCGTCGGCCCCGACGTAGAAGACCTGGCCGTCGACGTAGGCCGACTTACCCGACAGCAGGAACCGCAGCGTCGACTCCAACCCGGTCGCGGCGGGTTTCGCCGCCGGCGAGAGGTAGACGAGCGACACCGTCGCTCCGCGGCGGAGCTCCTTGCCCAGTGATCGGGTGAACCCTTCCAGAGCGCGCTGCGCGATGCGTTCGTTGGCGTTGTCAGTGTGGTCCGGCGTGGTGCCCACCACGACGACGCGTCCGGACGGTCCGAGATTGCGCAGCAGCGGGGTGAAGAACTCGTAGAGGCCGCGCAGCCCGGCCGGCTCGGTGATGCCGGTGGCGTCGAAGACGAGCCCGCCGAACGAGTCGGCCCAGCGACCGCCCAGATTGTCGGCCACCACGTCATAGTCCTCGGCGAGGGCGGCGCGCAGCGGCTCGACCAGGCGGCCGTCGCCGCCGATCAGCAGCGAGCCGGCCAACGGCGGCTCACCCGCCTTGTACCGGCGCAACGTCTCCGGCTGCGGAATGCCGAGCTGCTTGGCCAGCAGCGCGCCCGGCGCTGAGTTGACGATCTGCGAGAAGAGGTCGGAAGCCACGGACATGCCTTTCGAGTTGCGATGCGGGTGGACCGGGAACGAACTTACTCCAGAGTAAGGAGCGAGTTTAGTATGGGTGGGTATACCCCTCCCAAACCGAACCCAAAGGGGAAGATTGACGTGGCCTCTACCACTGGAAACAGCCGCCGGGTCGCCGTGATCGGCGGCAACCGCATTCCGTTCGCCCGATCCGACGGTGCCTATGCCGAAGCCTCCAATCAGGACATGTTCACTGCGGCCCTCGGCGGTTTGGTGAACCGGTTCGACCTGGCCGGCGAGCGGCTCGGCGCGGTGATCGGCGGCGCGGTGCTCAAGCACAGCCGCGACTTCAACCTCATGCGCGAAAGCGTGCTCGGCAGTCAGCTCTCGCCCTACACCCCGGCGATCGATCTGCAGCAGGCTTGCGGCACGGGTCTGCAGGCAGCCATCGCCGCTGCTGACGGGATTGCCGCCGGACGCTACGAGGCGGCCGCTGCCGGCGGGGTGGATACCACCTCCGACGCCCCGATCGGCCTCGGCGAGGAATTGCGTCGAACCCTGCTCGGCCTGCGCCGGTCCAAGTCCAACGTCGACAGGCTCAAGCTGGTCGGCAAGCTGCCCGCGTCCCTGGGCATCGAGATCCCGACGAACGGGGAGCCGCGCACGGGGCTGTCAATGGGGGAGCATGCCGCCATCACCGCCAAGAAGATGGGCATCAAACGCGTCGATCAGGACGAGCTGGCCGCTGCCAGCCACCGCAACATGGCCGCCGCGTACGACGCCGGCTTCTTCGACGACCTCGTCAGCCCCTTCCTCGGGTTGTACCGGGACAACAATCTGCGGGCCGACTCCAGCGCCGAGAAGCTGGCCAAGCTCAAGCCGGTGTTCGGTGTTCGCAACGGCGACGCCACCATGACGGCGGGCAACTCGACTCCCCTGACCGATGGCGCATCGGTGGTACTGCTCGCCAGCGAGGAGTGGGCAACATCACACTCGTTGACTCCGCTGGCCTACTTCGTCGACTCGGAGACGGCCGCGGTCGACTACGTCAACGGCTCCGACGGCCTGCTGATGGCACCGACCTATGCGGTGCCCAGATTGCTCGCCCGCAATGGCCTGACCTTGCAAGACTTCGATTTCTACGAGATTCACGAGGCGTTCGCATCGGTGGTCCTGGCCCATCTGCAGGCCTGGGAATCCGAGGAGTACTGCAAGGAGCGCCTCGGTCTGGACGCGGCGCTCGGGGCGATCGACCGCTCCAAGCTCAACGTCAACGGATCCTCGCTGGCTGCCGGCCATCCGTTCGCCGCGACCGGCGGTCGAATCGTGGCCCAGCTGGCAAAACAGCTGGCAGCGAAGCGTAAAGAGACTGGTCAGCCGGTGCGCGGGCTCATCTCGATCTGTGCCGCGGGCGGCCAGGGCGTGACCGCGATCCTCGAGGCGTAGAAAAAAATAAAAAAAGTTTCGGTGGGTTTGTAACGAACCCGTACGGGCTACAGATGTATTGGATAGCTCCGTGTTGCCGTCTGACCCCCCGACCCGACGGCAACACGGGGCATCCTCTTTGTTTGCGTCCTTTCGGACGTGAACGAAGGACCGCCGCTGGACAAGAGGGGATTCCAGCGGCGGTCACTATGAGGACACGTTCCGCTGAGAATCTCTCGGCTATCCCCGATCCACCAGCCCCGACTGCACGAGTGCGGCGTCCACGAACTGTTGGACCGGACGGGCCTGGAAGAACCCGGTATGCCCACCGCGGTACCAGCCGATGTTCGGCCGTCCCCAGTGCTCCCACAATCCCAGCACCTGTTCGCGCGGGTGCACGATCCGGTCGGCGACACCGGCATAGATGAACCGGCCCTCCGGTGCCACCTTCGGCCGCATCGACAGTGGCGAGATCATGTTGCCGATCGGTTCAGCCAGTTCCAGCGTGAGGTGCCGCGGATCGTCGGGGCTCAGTCCGGCGTGGCGGCCCAGGATCGATACCAGGTTGGCCGGCGGCACGCCCAGGATGGCGCATGTCAGATCCTCGTCGAGGCTGGCGACCAAGGCCGCGATGTAGCCGCCCAGCGAGATGCCGTTCACGCCGATCTTGGCGTCGGGCTGTTGGAGCCGGATCCAGGCCAGCACCCGCCGGATGTCCCACACCGCCTGCGCGGTGGCGTGGACGTCGTCCATCACATCCTCGCCCGGGAACACTGCACCCTTGGGCAGTCCCTTGGCGCGCGGGCCGTGCATGGGCAGAACGGGCAGTACGACGTTGAGGCCAAAGGCCTCGTGCAGGTGCCATGCCCGAAACAGCGTGAGGTCTAGATTGGCGCGGCCCATCTCGGTGCCGTGCACGCACACCAGCCACGGACGGGGCTCGCTGTGGCGCAGCATCAGCGCGTACTCGCGCTGATTTCCGGTATAGCTGAGCCAGCGCTGGCGGCCGGGTTCCCGGGAGTAAGGCGTGTAACCGCTGTCGAACGACAGCCGCTCGTGCTTGCGGTTGCCGCGGCCGAAGGACCGGATCTTGACGTCGGTCGGCGCAGCGGGGCGAGCGAAGAAGCCTTCCGGCCGAGTGAGCCAGCCCCGCTTGCCGTAGAAGTCGATAGCCTTGAGGACTTCGGAGTTGATCCGGTCGTAGACCGCGGCGTCGCTCAGCGGGCGGCGCAGGCGCAGGCCGACCAGCACTATTTCGTCGCGCAGTGCGTGGGTGGCCAGCGCGAGCGTGGGCCGGGCGACGGGCAACTCACCACCCTCCCCGTCGAGGTACGCGCCCCATGAACGAGCGTAGTATCCAGCGGTTTTCGTGAACGGCGCGACAATATTCGCCAGAGGTACCGCGTTGCCCGATTTTCTGCCGGTCGGCGCGGGATGCCCGGAAATCGCTTCGTTGCTGTCAAGCATCGCCATACCTGTAATGTAGCCCATGGCCAGCTAACTGCCAGGGCCCAAAGTCCCGACCTAGGTGGGTAACGGGCATCAGTTGGCAAAAAGGGTCCAAAGTCACCGTCCGGATCGGGCCGAAATGCCAACGGCCCCGAGACCCGAAGGTCCCGGAGCCGTCGTGCACGGATAACTCAGAAGGCGGCTTCGTCGAGCTCCATGATGTCGTTGTCCAGCGTCTCGATCACCTGACGGGTGCTGGTCAGCAGCGGCAGCATGTTCTTCGCGAAGAACGACGCGACCGCGATCTTGCCCTCGTAGAACGAGCGGTCGGCACCGGTCGCGCCGGCATCGAGCGCGGCGATCGCAACCGCGGCCTGACGCTGCAGAAGCCAGCCGATGACGAGGTCGCCGACGCTCATCAGGAACCGGACGGAGGCCAGCCCAACCTTGTAGATGCTGGCGGCATCCTCCTGCGCGGCCATCAGGTTGGCGGTCATCGAGGCGGCCATGGCCTGGACGTCCTCGAGCGCCTTGGCCAGCAGCTCGCGCTCCGACTTCAGGCGGCCGTTGCCTGATTCGTTGGAGATGAAGGACTCGATCTGGCCCGCCACGTGCGCCAGCGCTACACCCTTGTCGCGCACGATCTTCCGGAAGAAGAAGTCCTGCGCCTGGATGGCGGTGGTGCCTTCATAGAGGGAGTCGATCTTCGCGTCGCGGATGTACTGCTCGACCGGGTAGTCCTGCAGGAAGCCGGAGCCACCGAAGGTCTGCAGGCTCTCGGTGAGCTTGGCGTAAGCCTGCTCGGAGCCGACACCCTTGACGATCGGGAGCAGCAGGTCGTTGACCCTGACCGCGAGGTCGGCCTCGACACCCTGCACATCCTTGGCCACCGCGGCGTCCTGGTAGGTGGAGGTGTAGAGGTAGAGCGCCCGCAGACCCTCGGCATATGCCTTCTGGGTCATCAGGCTGCGACGAACATCCGGGTGGTGGGTGATCGTGACGCGCGGCGCCGTCTTGTCGGTCATCTGCGTCAGATCGGCACCCTGTACGCGCTCCTTGGCGTACTCCAGCGCGTTCAGATAGCCGGTCGACAGCGTGGCAATAGCCTTGGTGCCCACCATCATTCGGGCCTGTTCGATCACGTCGAACATCTGCGCGATGCCTTCGTGCACTTCGCCGACAAGCCAGCCCTTGGCCGGGATGCCGTGCTGGCCGAAGGTCAGCTCACACGTGGCCGAAACCTTGAGGCCCATCTTGTGCTCGACGTTCGTGACGAACACGCCGTTGCGCTCACCGGGCTCGCCGGTTTCGAAGTCGAAGTGGTACTTGGGCACGATGAACAGCGACAGGCCCTTGGTGCCCGGGCCGGCGCCCTCGGGGCGAGCCAGTACCAGATGCAGGATGTTCTCGAAGAGGTCGTCGGAGTCGGCGGAGGTGATGAACCGCTTCACACCGTCGATGTGCCACGAGCCGTCGTCCTGCTTGACGGCCTTGGTGCGGCCGGCACCGACGTCCGAGCCGGCGTCCGGCTCGGTGAGGACCATGGTCGAGCCCCAACCGCGCTCGGCGGCCTTGATGGCCCACTTCTTCTGTTCCTCGGTACCGAGGTTGTAGACGATCTGGGCGAAACCGGCACCGCCGGCGTACATCCAGACCGCGGGGTTGGCGCCGAGCACGTGCTCGTGCAGGGCCCAGACCAGGGTCTTGGGCATCGGCATGCCGCCGAGCGCCTCGTCGAGGCCGACCTTGTCCCAGCCGGCGTCGATGAATGCCTTCACCGACTTCTTGAAGGGCTCGGGGAGGGTCACCGTGTGGGACTCGGGGTCGAACACCGGCGGGTTGCGATCACCGTCGGTGAAGGACGCGGCCAGCGGGCCTTCGGCCAGCCGGGCCATCTCGCCGAGCATCTCCTGCACGGTGTCGGCGTCGAGATCGCTGTACTCACCCTCGCCGAGGGCCTTGTCGAAACCGAAGACCTCGAACAGGTTGAATACCTGATCGCGGACGTTGCTCTTGTAGTGGCTCATGACAGCTCCTCCTCAGCGAGAATGTCATCTGAAATTCCGGATTTGTGGTTGGGTACTCGGGTCTAAGTTACCCACCAGTAACACGCCTAACTATACCGGCCGGTAACCGGAACGCAAGCCACTGTGAGCAAGTTCAGCCGACTAATCAACCCACTAGTCGGTTTGCGGGATTGCCCCGTCCGTCAATTCCAAACATTTCGCTGGTCAATGCGCATTGAGCAGGGTTGACCGACGAACAGCCGGCGGGCCCGGGGAGCGCCGATAGCGGTGCGATTTTCATCACACCGCTACGCCGGTACCGCGATTCAGTCCTCGGAGCCGGGTGGCGCAGGTGCCTCGGAGTCGGCAGCGGGCTCGGCAGTTGCCTCGGACTCGGCAGGTGCCTCGGCATCGGGCAGCTGCGAGACCAGGTGCTCGGCGAGCTCCCCGATCGTCGGATGGTCGAACACCGCTGTCGGGGAGATGTCGAACTTGCCGCCGAACTGGCCGAACAACCGGTTCCGCAGTTCGACGGCCATCAGCGAGTCCGTGCCGAGATCGAGGAATCGGCTGGACGCGGCGGGCGGTTGCGCGAGCCGCAGGAAGCCCTGCACCTCTTTCTGCAGGAACTCGGTGATGAAGCCGGCTCGTGCCGCGACCGGGAGTTCCTGCAACTGCCGCAGCAGTTCGCTGTCACCGACCACCGCGCCGTCGCCGGTGGGCAGCACCTGATCAAGCAGTGGCGGACGAATGCCGCCGAGCACCTTCGCCGTCCGCTGCCAGTTCGCCTTGAGCACCGTGGCCTGCGCCGCGCCGTGCCGAATAGCCTCGCCGAGCGCGGCCAGCGCCGCCGACGGCTCCAGCGGCATCATGCCCTGGGCGCTGAGGTTGGCGACGGCGGCCTGCGAACTGGCCATACCGCCGTGACCCCACGGACCGAAGTTCACCGCGGTCGCGGGCAGCCCCTGAGCCCGGCGCTGCGCGACGAGGCCGTCGAGCAGCGCGTTGGCGGTCGCGTAGTTGGCCTGCGCGGGTGAGCCCAGCACAGCCGACGCCGACGAGTACAGGATGAAGAACTCGAGGTCATCGTGCTTGGTCAACCGGTGTAGATGGTGTGCACCATAGGCTTTGGGCCCCAACGTGGTCCGGAACCGGTCGAGATCCTGCTGCGGAAGCAGCGCATCGTCGAGCACACCGGCCAGATGGGCGACGCCCGCAAGCGGCGGGAGCTCGTCCCGGATCTTGTCCAACAACTCGACGACCTCGGACTCCACTGCGACATCGGCCGTGAAGACGTGGATGCGGCAATGGAACCGCTCGGCGATGGCGTCGATGGTCTGCTGGACCTCTGCATCCGGAGCGCGACGGCTGGTGAGCACGATGTCGCCGGCGCCGAGCTGAGCCAGATACGACGCCGTGTGCAGGCCGAGGGCGCCCAGACCACCGGTGACCAGATAGCTCCGGTCACCGCGCGGCTGAAGCGGTTTGGGCATCTGCACCACGATCTTGCCGACGTGGCGCGCCTGCTGCATCCGCCGGAACGCGGTCCTGGCCTCGGTCAGCGGGTAGACCTCGGCAGGCACCGGCGTCCACTCACCGCTGGCCAGCCCGTCGGACACCTCGACCATCAACCGCTGGATGTGGTCCGGATCGGTCATCATCGTGACGTCCAGCGCGACGATCTCATAGTTGATGTCGGGACGCAGTTCCGCCATCTGCTCGGCCGTCCAGATATCGCGCTTGGCGATCTCAGCGAACCGACCGTTCTTGGCGGTGGCCCGCACCGTCGCCTCGACGAAGCCCTCGCTGGTCAGCGAGTTGAGTACGACGTCGACACCTTCGCCGCCGGTATCCGCGAGTATTTGATCGGCGAATTCCGTTGTGCGCGAGTCGTAGACGTACTCGACACCCATCGCTCGAAGCGTGGCGCGCTTGTACTTGCTCGCGGTGGCGAACACGGTCGCGCCATGGGCGCGGGCCATCTGCACCGCCGCCAGGCCCACCCCACCGCTGGCGGCATGGATCAGCACCTTGTCACCCGGATTGAGCTTCGCCCAGTCGAACGCGAGCCGGACCGTCAGCGCCGCAGCGGGAATCGTCGCGGCGTCCACCGCGCTGATCCCGTCCGGCACCGTCGCCAGCAGCGGCTCGGGCACGTTCAGCCGGCTGGCGAAGGCGCCCTGCATCGAGCCGAAGACCCGCTGACCGACCTCGAATCGGGTGACCTCGGAGCCGATTTCGGTGACCACACCACACAGATCGCCACCGATCGGGCCGGGATCACCGGGATACAGGCCGAGCACATTGAGCACGTCGCGGAAGTTGAGCCCGGCTGCCTCGATCCGGACCTGCACCTCGTTGGACTTCGGCGGGGTCACCTCGACCTCGCTCAGGCGCAGGTTGTCGATCGCGCCGCGCTCGGTGGGCGCCAGGGCGTAGTCGTCGCTGCGCGGCATCGGCAGCTGGCCGTTGCGCGCCCAGTGCAACAGCCGCGATACCAGGAAACGTCCTTGCCGCACAGCCATTTCCGGCTCGACGACCGACGTGCCCAGCGCACCGGCCAGCCAGCTGAGCGACTCGTCGGAACCGTCCCCGTCGATCAGGCGAACCCGCAGGCTCGGCTGCTCGGCGATCAGTGTGCGGCCCAGTCCCCACAGCGCGGCCTGGACCGGATCGACCGGCTCCCCGGGCTCGGTGGCGACCGCACGTTCGGTGACGATCCACAGCCCGTCGGCCAGCGTGTGGTTCCCCTCGGCCAGCGCGGTCTGCGCGGCGCCGAGGAAGGTGGCGATCTGCGCTTCCAGGCGAGCGGCCAGCTCGGCCGTCGACCCGTCACTGTCCACTTGTCCGGCACTGCGCCACACGATTCCGGTGACCGGCGCACCACGCTCGGCAGCCTCGGCGAACACCCGCTGCCAGGACTGCTGATCGGCGGCCTCATCGACCGTCACCGTCCCGGGCACCTCGGCCGCCAGTGCGTCGAAGCCGGCGATCAGCCAGGAGCCACTTGCGGCCTTCTCAGCATCGTCGGCAACCGGGCCCGCGATCTCCTGCCAGCCCAGGCTGTAGAGCAGCCGGGTGGAGTCGCCACCGAGCCCACGCATCAAAGCCTCGCGGGGCGCACGTTTGACCGTGAACTCAGCGATTCCACCGAGGACGCGGCCCTCGCGGTCCAGGAAATCGAGATCGAAGACCTGAGTTTCGTTGTTGATGGTGTTCTCGTGCCAGCGAGCACGGCAGTAGAAACGGCGCGGCATCTTCTCGGTCACCGTGACCTGTCCGTACCGCAACGGCAGGAACAGGTCGGTCATTCCCTGCTCGGCCGCCAGCGTCGCCGGGAAGGCCGGGAAGGCGACGCCGGTGCACAGGTCCAGCAGCACCGGGTGGATCGGCTCGCTGCCGAGGTGCTCGCCGAGTTCCTCGCCGATCGCGATGTCGCCGATGGCCTCGCCCTTGCCGACCCACAGCGACTTCAGCGAGGTGGACCACGTTGGGCCCCAGGCCAATTCCATGTCGTGGAAGATGTCGAACAGTTCCTGCGGCCGGGTGCGATTCATCTGCTCGATAGCCTCGTCCGGGGCCACCACCTCGGTCGGTTCGGCGTCGGGATCGACACCGGACAACAGGGTGCCGTCGGAATTCAACGACCACTCAGCCTCGCGAACCCCGTACGGGCGGCTGTGCACCTGGAATTTCCAGCCGTCGTCGACTGGATGTAGGGTCAGCTGCACCTCCCGAGAGGCCTTGTCCGGCAGAATGATCGGCTCGTAGAAGAAGACTTCCTTGACCCGCGCCGGTGCTCCCGCCGCGGCCATGGCCATCGCCGCGTACGTCGCGCCCGGCACGACCACGGTGCCGTAGATGACGTGATGCGCCAGCCACGGCTGGGTCTTGACCGACAGCACGTTGGTGTAGACGGTGTCGCCTGAAGCCAGATCCTTGGCACTGCCCAGAATGCCCGACGCCGCGGTGCCATCCGGCCGGATGCCGGAGGTCTTTGGCCAGTAGCGGCGGCGCTGGAACGGATACGTCGGCAACTCGAGCCGCTGGCCCGAGGTGTGGAATCGCGCCGCGAAGTCCGGCCGGTGACCGCAGATGTACGTCGTGGCAAGCGCTTCGGTCATCTGGCGCGCAGCGTTGGCGCCCTTGCGCAACGACACGATCGCCCGCGGCGTGGCCGACGACTCGGGCCAGACCTGCAGTGCGGCGGCAGTCAGGATCGGCTGCGGACCGATTTCCATCAGCACCGAGCACCCCAGAGCCGCCACGGTGCGCACACTCTCGGTGAACTGCACCGGCTGGCGGGAATGCCGCCGCCAGTATTGGGCATTGATCGGTGTCTCGGCGGTGAGCACCGCGCCGGTCCGGTTGCAGACCAGCGGGCGGGTCGGTACCGCGTACTCGAATTGAGTTGCGAACGACTCGAATTCGTCGAGTACAGGATCCAACAGCTCGGAGTGGAAGGCGTGACTCGTCTCCAGCCACGTGCACCGTGCGCCGTCCTCGCTGCACGCCGCGACGATCTGCTCCAGATCCTCGCCGGGTCCCGACAGGACGGTGTTGCGGCCGTTGTAGGCACCGATCGAGACCCGCGGGAAGCTCGCCGCGGCGCGCTCCACGTAATCGGGGTCGGCGAACACCGCCACCATCCGGCCGCCCTCGGGCAGGCTGCCGAACAGCCTGCCGCGCTCGGCAATCAACCGGATGCCGTCCTCGAGGCTGAAGACGCCGGCCACACACGCAGCGGCGTACTGGCCCACGCTGTGGCCCAGTACCACGTCCGGCTCGATGCCCCACGACTGCCACAACCGGGCCAGGCCCATCTCGACGGCGAAGATCGCCGGTTGCGCAAACGAGGTGTGGCGCAATGTTTCCGCGTTCTCGCGGTCACCGGAGAACAGCACGTCGAGTAGCGGACGCGGCAGCATCGGATCGACGGCCTGCGCGCAGCGGCGCAGGGTGTCGGCGAAGACCGGCTCGGTCTCGAACAGCTCCTTGGCCATACCCGGGTACTGGCTGCCCTGACCCGGGAAGAACCACGCAGTCGTCGGCGGGTCGGTGCACTCGCCGCGGAGTACGCCCGGCCGCAGCCGGTTCGCCACCAGATCGTCGAGCAGCATCTTCGCCTCGGACACCGAGTTCGCGACCACAGCGGCCCGGTGCTCGAAGTGCGATCGTCCCGACCCCGCGGTGAAGCTCACATCGGAGATCGAGGCGTCGGGATGCGCCTCCAGCCAGTCGGAGTAGCGCTGTGCCAGCGCGAGCAGACCCGGTGCGGAGCGTGCCGACAGGGGCAGCACGCTCAGCGGCTCGCGCACCGGCTCGGGTGTGGTGACCTCGATCGGCTCGTCGACCGGATCGTCACTGAATGCGGGCTGGGGTGCCTCTTCGATCAGAACGTGGGCATTGGTACCGGTGAAGCCGAACGAACTGACCCCGGCGCGCCGCGGTCGGCCGTCGGCCACCCACGGAGTGGCCTCGTCGACCACCCGCACGGGCAGTGAGGCCCACGGGATGTGCGGCGACGGGTTGTGGAAGTGCAGGTTCTGCGGCAGCAGTTCGTGCTGCAGCGACAGCACGACCTTGATCAGACCGGCCACACCCGCGGCGGACTCCAGATGTCCGATATTGGTCTTGGCCGTTCCCATCAGCAGCGGCCGGGCCGGGTCGCGGCCGGCGCCGTAGACGGCCGCGGCGGCCTGCACCTCGATCGGATCACCCAGCGGGGTGCCGGTGCCGTGGGCTTCGAGATAGTCGACGTCGCCGCCACCGAGACCGGCGCGCGTCAGCGCCGCCGAGATGAGCCGTTGCTGCGCACCACCATTGGGCACCGTCAGGCCGCTGGACGCACCGTCCTGGTTGACCGCGCTGCTGCGGATGACCGCGGCGATCCGGTCGCCGTCGCGTTGCGCGTCCGACAGCCGCTTGAGCACCAGCACGCCACAGCCCTCGCCGCGCACGTAGCCGTCGGCTGAGGCGTCGAAGGTCTTGCATCGGCCGTCGGGCGCCAGCATCCGGGCCCGCGACGCCGCGACGATCGACGCCGGGCTCAGCAGGACGTTCACCCCGCCGGCCAGCGCCATGTCGCAGTCACCCGAGTGCAGCGCCTGGCTGGCCTGATGCACGGCCACCAGCGACGAACTGCACGCGGTGTCCACCGCCATCGCCGGGCCTTCCAGGCCGAGGGTGAACGACACCCGGCCGGCAATCGCATTGAGCGCGTTGCCGGTGATGAAATGGGCTTCGAGATTTTCGACCGACTCGCCGGACAGCAGGTGCGAGTACTCGTTGGCCCCGACGCCGACGAAGACACCGGTGCGGCTGCCGCGCAAAGCGGACGGCGCGTACCCAGCCTTTTCCAAGCCCTCCCACGCGATCTCCAGCATCAGCCGCTGCTGCGGGTCGATCCACACCGCCTCACGCGGGGAGATGCCGAAGAACTCCGGATCGAAGCCGTCCACGCTCTCCAGGTAGCCACCGCTGCGGGTGTAGATCTTGCCCGGTGTCTGCTGATCGGGGTCGTAGTACTGGTCGACGTCGAAGCGGTCCTCGGGGATCTCGCTGATCGCGTCCACGGCGCCGGACAGCACGTTCCAGTACGCGTCGGAGTCGGGCGCCCCGGGGAACCGGCAGGCCACCGCGATGATCGCGATCGGTTCGTCGGTCGCCGAGCCCGCCAGCGACGTCGGCGCGGCCGCAAGCTGTGCGCCCGCCTTCTCGTTGAGGTTCAGCACGTCGCCGAGCAAGTAGTCCGCAACGTCGGTCAGCCGGGGGAAGTCCATGGCCAGGGTGGCCGGAAGTTCCTTGCCCACAGCTTGTTCCAGGCGGCGCCGCAGCTCGACGGCCATCAGGGAGTCCATCCCGAGGTCGAAGAATCCTGCCTCTTCGCGGACCTCCGACGCGTCGACCCGGGTCACCTCCGCGACGGTGTTGCGCAGGTACTCTAGGACGAGTTTCTTGCGCTGCTGCACCGGTGCCGCGGTGAGCTGTTCGACCAGTCGGGTGGTGCCCGATGCTCCGGTCGCCGCGGGCACCGATTCGGGAACCTCGCGGGCGACCTCGGCCAGCAGCGATCGGCGGCCGGCCTGCAGGTAGATCGGCAGGAAACGGGCCCAGTCGATCCGCGCCACCACGGCTTCGGCCGGCCCCTGGGAACCGGCGGCGGCCATGACGTCGGCCATGCCGGCCAGCGCGTCGGTGGGCGACAGGGTCTTGATTCCGCGCCGGTCCAGCTGGGCGCGGGCCTCCTGGTCGGCCATACCCGCCGACCAGGGGCCGAAGTTCACGCTGATGGCGGGGACGCCGCGTTCCCGCAGCCGCCAGGTCAGCCCGTCGAGGAAGGCGTTGGCCGCGCTGTAGGCGCTCTGTCCGTAGCTGCCCCACACCGACGAGATCGACGAGGTGGACAGGAAGAAGTCCAGCTTCAGATCGGCGCTGGCTTCGCTGAGATACCAAGCACCCCAAACCTTTCCGGAGAACACGCGGTCGACTTCGGTGCTGTCGAGAGAGCTCAGCGGGGTGGTGCTGTTCTCGCCCGCGGCGTGCACGATGCCGGCCAGCGGCGGGAGCTCGGCCTGCACGGTGGCCAGCAGGCGGGCCACGTCGTGCGGATCGGCGACGTCGGCCGCGATCACCCGGACCGTGCAGCCGTGCTGTTCGCCGAGTGCGTCGATCCGGCGCTGCGCGGCCTCGCCGGGCGTGCGCCGGCCGGTCAGCACCAGTTGGCGTGCGCCGTGCTCGGCCAGATACCCGGCGATCTCCAGTCCAAGGGAGCCGAGTCCGCCGGTAACCAGATACGTTGCTTCCGAACGCAATTCCAGCGGCGTCGCGTTGGGCTGGCCGGTCCGCCGGACCAGCCGCGGGACGTGAACGGCGTTGTCCCGCAGTGCGATCTGGTCTTCACCGGGGGATGCCGAGACGACCTGTTTGATCAGCCGCGACCAATCGTCGGCACCGGTGCCGGACAGGTCGGCGAGGCCACCCCACACCTGCGGGTATTCCAGCGCGGCGACGCGGCAGTATCCCCACAGGCTGCTCTGCTCCGGCGACACCGTGTCTGTATCGGTAACCCGTTGCGCGCCTTGGGTGAGCACCCATATCGGTGTGCGCAGTTCCGCGGCGGCGGCGGCCCGGAACAGGCGTTGGGTGCCGCCCAGCACGCGATGCTGCATCCGCAGCAGTGACCGCATCGACGATGCACCGTCGGAGTCCAGCGCCGCGACGTGCAGGATGCGTAGCGCCGGCTCGTCCTGCACGGCGGCGGTCAGTTCGGCGACCAGGCGTTCCTCGTCGGCGTCGGACACGGGCAAACCGAGAACCCGGTGCCGGTGGCCGTTGGTGGTCAGCGCGTCGACCAGGGGTCGCATGACGCCGGCGTCATCGCCGATCAGCAGCCAGGCCGCACCCTCGCCAACCTCCGACGAGGTACTCAGCGCCTTCTGCCAGCGGACCTCGTAGCGGATGTCGGCGATCGACTGTGCGCTCCGCTGCCGATTGTGTTGAGCGGCAAGCTTGCTCAGTACCTCGGCGGTCGTCGTGCTGCCGTCCGCGCCGAGCAGTGCGGCGAGTTCCTCGATCCGCCCGTCCTCGAGCAGCTGGACGGCCTCGGTGCGCGCGGCATCGTTCGCGGCCGGCTGGGAATGCTTGCTCTGATACCAGTACTGGCGATGCTGGAACGGGTAGGTCGGCAGATCGAGCTTGCGGGCGGGCTCGCGCACCAGCGCGGCGAAGTCCGGCACATGCCCGGCGACGTACGCACCCGCCAGGGCTTCGGTCAGCTGGCGGTGGTCGGCGCCGTTGCGCCGCAGCGAGGCAACCGCCTTGGGCGCGGTCGCCGGGTCGGGCCAGGCCCGCAGGGCCGCGGCGGTGAGCACCGGCTGCGGGCCGACCTCGAGGAGCAGCGCGCAGCCGAGTTCGGCCAGTGTTGCCACTCCCTTGGCGAACTGAACCGGCTGACGGGCGTGGCGGCGCCAGTACTGGCCGTCGAGCTTGGCGTTGCGGCCCAGGGTGGCCCCGGTCCGGTTGCATACCAGAATCCGTTGCGGCGCCGAGAATTCGAAGCTGTTGGCATAGGATTCGAAGGCGTCCAGAGCCGGGTCGAGCAGTGACGAGTGGAACGCGTGGCTGGTGTCCAGCCAGTCGCAGCGGGCACCGTCGTCCGACAACTGGGCGATCGCGCGCTCCAGGTCGGCGGCCGGCCCTGACAGCACCGTGTTGGCGCCGTTGTAGGCGGCCACCGACAGGCTCGGGAATTCGTCGGTCAGGCTCTCCACCCGGTCCGGGTCGGCGAAGACCGCGCACATCCGTCCGCCCGCGGGCAGGTCGCCGAACAGGCGACCACGCTCGGCCAGCAGCCGGGCGCCGTCCTCGAGGCTGAACACCCCCGCGACACACGCCGCCGAGTACTGCCCGACGCTGTGACCTAGCACGACGTCGGGCTCGAAGCCCCACGACTGCCAGAGCTTGGCCAAACCCATCTCCACCGCGAAGATCGCGGGCTGGGCATGCCGGGTCTGCTTCAGTGTCTCCGCGCCGTCTGCGTCGCTCAGGCCAGTTCCAAATACGATGTCCAGCAACGGCTTGTCGAGCACATCACCGACGGCTTCGGCGCAGCGCGTCATGGTCTCTGCGAACACGGGTTCGGTGTCGAACAGTTCGCGGGCCATACCGGCGTACTGACTGCCCTGCCCGGGGAACAGCCATGCGGTCTTCGGCGCGTCGACGCAGTCACCGCGCACCAGACCGGGCGCGGGCAGATCGTCGGCCAGCGCGCCGAGCAGTTCGCGAGCGGACTCAACGGAATTGACCACCAGTGCGGCCCGGTGCTCGAAGTGGGCGCGGCCGGCGCCGGCGGTGAGGCACACGTCGGCGAGGGTGGCATCGGGGTGCTCACCCAGCCAGCTGCGGTAGTGCTCAGCGGCCTGCACCAGGGCGGCCGGTGTACGTGCGGACAGCGGAAGCACGGCGAAGCGGCGGTCGTCCGACTGTCCGTCGGCGGCGACCGGAGTGGCAACCGGCGCCTCTTCGAGAATGACGTGCGCGTTGGTGCCGGAGAACCCGAACGAGCTGACGCCGGCGATGCGGGGCCGCTCGGAGCGCTCCCACGTGCGGGCTTTGTCGACGACCTGCACCGGGATCCGATCCCAGGGGATGTGCGGGGACGGGTTCTTGAAGTTCAGGTGCGGGGGCAGCTCGGAGTGCTCGAGCGACAGGACGACCTTGAGGACGCCGGCCACACCCGCGGCTGCCTCCAGGTGGCCGATGTTGGTCTTCGCCGATCCGATCAGCAGCGGCTGATCCGCATCGCGGCCCATGCCGAGGGCGGCGGCCGCGGCCTGAACCTCGATGGGGTCGCCCAGCGAGGTCCCGGTCCCGTGCGCCTCCAGGTAATTGATGTCGGTGGGCGCCAGACCGGCGCGTTCCAGGGCCTCGGCGATCACGCGCTGCTGTGCGACACCATTGGGCACCGTCAGCCCGCCCGAGGCGCCGTCGGAGTTGACCGCGCTGCCGCGGATCACGGCTCGGATGTGGTCACCGTCGCGGATCGCGTCTTCCAGACGCTTGATGGCGATGACGCCGCAACCTTCGCCACGCACGTAGCCGTCGGCCGAGGCGTCGAAGGTCTTGCACCGGCCGTCGGGAGCCAACATCCGCGAGTGCGAGAACGTGATCATGGTGGCCGGGCTGAGAATGACGTTCACGCCGCCGGCCAGGGCAAGGTCGCATTCGTCGAGCAGCAGCGCCTGGCACGCTTGGTGAATGGCCACCAGCGACGAGCTGCACGCCGTGTCGACGGTGACCGCGGGGCCCTGCAGTCCCAGCCGGTAGCTGATCCGGCCCGCGGCGGCGGCGCTGGACGTACCGACCGCCAGGTAGGCCTCGATCTCGGGGTAGGTCAGTGCATCGGACGCCATGCCCAGGAAGTCATGGGTTGCCAGACCGACGAACACACCGGTCCGGGTGTTCGCCAAAGACGTTGGCGCAGTACCGGAATGCTCTACAGCGCGCCACGAGGTCTCGAGCAGCAGGCGATGCTGCGGGTCCATCAGATTGGCTTCGCGCGCCGATACCCCGAAGAAAGGTGCGTCGAACCCGGTCGCGTCGTCGACGAACCCCGCCCGCCGGGTGACCATCTTGCCTGCGGCGTCCGGGTCGGAATCGAAGAACTCTTCGACGTCCCACCGGTCGGCAGGAACCTCCGAAATCGCGTCCCGACCGTTGTGCAGGACGTCCCAGTATTGATCCGCGTTCGCCGCTCCGGGCAGACGCGCCGCGTAACCGATGATCGCGAAACGAGGCGTCTGCTGCGTCGGACGTTCGGTAGGTGCCATCAGGTTGTGTTCTCCGCATCGGGCCGGTGAAATGTCGCTGTGCTCGGGAGACCACGTCAGGGCCAGGAACAACTTCCGATCGGCCTCGGCTTGGTCATCCCCCGACTGCGACGGCCGGCTCATCTCCCGACGGTCAGTATTGCATGTACGTTGCTGAACCAACGGGTTTCGATTCGTTCCCCGTGGGTACGTGGCCAGGCCTAACACAGGTATTTAGGGCCTTTAGTCACTACTTTTGACCTGGGGTTTTACGGGTCGACGGCCAAGTGCCACAGAGACAGGGGCTATCTTGGTCTGGCCACCTGCGGCCGGTCTCGTGGCCGTAGCCGCTCAGATCCGGGGAGGGGAATCTTGCACATCGGGAAGATCACGATCGGCACCATCGATGATTGGTCGCCGAGCCCCGGTGTGGTGATCTCCTGGCACCCGACGAAAGCCGCAATGGAGAAGGCGCGGCAGGCGCCGGTGAGTTCGGTGCCGGTCAGCTACATGCAGGGTCAGCATATTCGCGGTGTCTACGAGCAGGACGCGGCCGGACTCGATTACTCACGGCAGATCATCGCCACCTGTGAGGTTCCAGGCAAGTGCGATATCGACGCCATGAACCACGCGCTCAACGCGTATCTGCGCCGCCACGACACCTACCGCAGTTGGTTCGAATACTCCGGTTCCGGCGACATCGTCCGGCGCACCATCGCTGATGCCGCCGATATCGAATTCGAGCCGATCGACAACGGCGTCATGGCCGCCGAGGACGCTCGTAAACACATTGTCGACATCCCCACTCCGATGGAATGGGGCTGCTTTTCGTTCGGCGTCGTGCAGGGTGAAGATCACTTCGATTTTTATGCCAGCATCGACCATGTCCACGGCGACGCGGCCCTGATCGGGATCACCATGCTCGAAGCTCACGGCATGTACACGTCGCTGACGATGACGGGCCAGCCCATGGCCCTGCCCGAGGCGGGCAGCTTCGACGACTTCTGCATCCACGAGCGTGAATCCACGGCGGATCTGACCGTGGACTCCCCGGAGGTCCGAGCCTGGATCGAGTTTGCCGAGAACAACAACGGCACCATGCCTGAGTTCCCGCTGCCGCTGGGTAACGCGCTCGAACCGACGGTCGCCGACATGGTCGGCGAGATGATTCTCGATGCCGATCAGACCACGCGATTCGAATCGGCGTGTACGGCAGCCGGTGTTCGCTTCGTGGGTGGTCTGTACGCCTGCACCGCGATGGTGGAACATGAATTGACGGGTGCGACAACCTATTACGGGCTCACGCCCCGGGACACCCGCAGGACCTCGGACAACTTCACCACCCAGGGCTGGTTCACCGGTCTGGTGCCGATCACCGTGCCGATCGCCGCGACGACCTTCGCCGAAGCCGCGTGGGCGGCGCAGACGTCGTTCGATTCGGGACTGAGCCTGGCGCGCGTGCCGTATTACCGGGTGCTGGAACTGGCCCCGTGGTTGGACAAGCCGCGCCCGAACTTCCCGGTCTCGAACTTCCTGCACGGCGGCGCCGCGCCGCTCAACGCCGTGCTCGCCGCCGCTGACATGGGCTATTCGAACAACATCGGGATTTACTCCGACGGACGGTTCAGCTACCAGCTGACGATCTATGTTTTCCGGTACGAGGCCGGTACCGCGATGGCGGTGATGTTCCCGGACAACCCGACCGCTCAGAAGTCGGTCGCCCGCTACATCGATGCGATGAAGGCGGTGTGCGAACGGATCGCCGACAGCGGGCAATGGTGACGTGTTATTCGACTGCAGTGAAAGAGCGCGGGGCCTGACGGTCTCACGCGGTGTGAGGAAATTGTGCGACGGCTGACCGATTTTGTGGTGCGGTGGCCCTGGGCTGTTATCGGCGTCTGGGTTGCCCTGGCGGTCGCGTTGCCGCTGACGTTCCCGAGCCTGAACGAGATGGCTCAGAAACATCCGTTGTCGATGCTGCCGGGCGACGCCCCATCCAGCGTGGCGGCGCGGCAGATGACCGAGGCGTTCTCCGAGCCGGGCGGCGACGACCTGTTGCTGGTGGTGCTGACCGACGAGCGTGGTTTGAGCCCCGCTCACGAAGCGACCTACCGCAAGCTGGTCACCGCACTGCGCGACGACCAGCACGACGTCGTGATGCTGCAGGACTTCGTCGAAACACCCGCTCTGCGTTCGTTTTTGACGAGTAAAGACAACAAGTCCTGGGTGGTGCCGGTCGGGCTCGCGGGCGCACTGGGGACCCCGCAGTCCTACGACGCCTACAAGCGGGTGTCCAACATCGTCAAACAGACGACCGCGGGCAGTCCGCTGGACGTGCACCTGACCGGACCGGCGGCCACCGTCGCCGACCTCACCGTTGCCGGCCAACGCGACCGGCTGCCGATCGAGATCGCGATCGGCGTCCTCGTGCTGCTCGTGCTGTTGATCGTGTACCGCAACCCGATCACCATGTTGCTGCCGTTGGTGGGCATCGGAATTTCGCTGGTGATAGCGCAATCGGTGGTCGCGGGCTTGTCCCACACCACCGGTCTGGGGGTGTCCAATCAGGCCATCATCCTGCTGAGCGCGATCATCGCCGGTGCGGGAACCGATTACGCCGTCTTCCTGATCAGCCGCTACCACGACTACATGCGACGGGGCGAAGACTCCGACGGGGCGGTGCGGCAGGCGCTGACCTCGGTGGGCAAGGTGATCACCGCATCCGCTGCGACCATCGGAATCACGTTCCTGGGCATCAGCTTCGCCAAGATGGGGGTGTTCTCCACCGTCGGCGTCTCATCCGCTGTCGGGGTCGGGGTGTCGTTCCTCGCCGCGATCACACTGTTGCCGGCGATCATCGTCCTCACCGGCCCGCGCGGCTGGATCTCGCCGCGGCGCGAGCTGACCGCGCTGTGGTGGCGACGGTCCGGGATCCGCATCGTGCGCAGGCCGCGCCTGCACCTCGTCGCCAGCGTGCTGATCCTGATCCTGCTGGCCAGCTGTGTCGGGTTGGCGCGGTACAACTACGACGACCGCAAGGCGGTCTCACCGTCCGACCCGAGCTCGGTGGGATACACCGCGCTGGAACGGCACTTCAACCTCAACCAGTCCATCCCCTCCTACGTCCTGGTCCGATCACCGCGCGATCTGCGCAACCCGCGGGCGCTGGCCGACCTCGAGCAGATGGCCGAGCGCATCACCCAAGTGCCGAACATCGCGATGGTCAGCGGTATCACCCGGCCGCTGGGTGAGGTGCCGCAGGAGTTCCGCGCCACCTATCAGGCGGGTCTGGTCGGTGATCGGCTGGGCACCGGTTCGGCGATGATCGCCGAAAACATGGGGAGCCTGGACCGCCTGGCCGGCGGCGCCAACACGCTGGCGAACAATCTCGGCGACGTGCGCGGTCAGGTCGGTCAGATCACCTCCAGCGTCCAGAGCGTGGTCGACGCGTTCGGCTCCATCAAGGGCCAGTACGGCGGCGACAAACTGGTCAAGAACGTCGAAGTCGCGGCCAAGCTCGTCAACGCGGTCAACCGGCTCGGCAATTCGATGGGGGTGAGCTTCACCGCCGCCAGGGACATGTTCGCCTGGGTCGGCCCGGTGCTGGTCGCGCTGCACGGCAATGCGGTCTGCGACCTGGATCCGTCCTGCGCCGAGACCCGCGGCCACTTCCAGGCGTTGGCCGATGCGCGCAACGATGGCACGCTCGACGAAATCAATTCTCTGGCAACACAATTGCAGTCGATGCAGGACAAGCAGTCGCTCAACACGACGCTCAACCAGCTCAATGACGCGTTCAGCAGGCTGACGAAGCTGATGAAACAGATGGGCTTCGATTCGCCCGGCGGCGCACAGGCGGGCACGGCCAAGCTCCGGCAGGGTGCCGACCGCGCCGCCAGCGGCAGCCGGGACGTGGCCAACGGCGTCGACCTCGTCGTCGACCAGATCAAGCTGATGCGGACCGGACTCGACCAGGCCGCCTCGTTCCTGCTGTCGATGAAGCAGAACGCGGCGTCGCCGGCGATGGCCGGGTTCAACATTCCGCCCGAGGTTCTCGAGCTGCCCGACTTCAAGATGGCGTCGAAGATGTTCATCTCGCCCGACGGGCATTCGGTGCGGTATCTGGTGCTGACCAAACTCGACCCGTTCAGCGCGGCGGCGATGGATCAGGTCAATGCCATCAGTGACGCCGCCCGCAGCGCGCAGCCGAACACCTATCTGGCGGACGCCACGATCTCGATGGGCGGCTATCCCGCTGCGCTGCGCGACACCCGCGACTACTACCAGCAGGACATCCGCTTCATCATCGCGATCACGATGATCGTGGTGCTGCTGACACTGATGTTGTTGCTGCGGGCGATCATCGCTCCGCTGTATCTGGTTGGTTCCGTGGTGCTTTCGTACTTCGCGGCCCTTGGCATCGGCGTCCTGGTCTTCCAGTATCTGTTCCACCAACAGCTGCACTGGACCGTGCCGCCACTGGCGTTCGTGGTTCTGGTCGCCGTCGGAGCCGACTACAACCTGTTGTTCGCCTCACGACTGCGTGACGAGTCCGGGGACAGCACGCGTTACGGCGTCATCCGGACGTTGTCGTCGACGGGCGGTGTGATCACCGCGGCGGGCCTGATTTTCGCGGCGTCGATGTGGGGTCTGTTGTTCTCCAGCATCGGTACCGTGGTCCAGGGCGGGTTCGTCATCGGTGCCGGGATCCTGCTGGACACATTCCTGGTGCGGACTGTGACCGTGCCCGCCATGGCTACGCTGGTCGGAAACGCGAACTGGTGGCCGTCGAGATCGAGTTCGCAGGGGAGCGTCAAGGCATGAAGAAGCTACTCGCTGCAGCGACCACGGTGATCACGGTGTGTGCGACCGGCGGGATCGCCGGCGCCGATCAACCGTCACCCGGCGGTTCGCAGGGCGACGGTCCCACGCCGATCGGCACCGCGGGTCGGGGATACGCCCTCGGCGGTGCCCACGTCCTGGGCATTCCCTACGACGAATACATCCGCCGCACGGGTGCCGAGTGGTTCCCCGGTCTGGATCGGCAGATCGTCGACTACCCCGCCGGGCAGGTCCAGGGTCACACGCTGGAGCGCTTGTTCCCCGGTGTCGGCAAGCTCGAAGCCGACTTCCCCGGCCTCGGCATCGACGGCCCGAGTGTCGGCGAATCGGTCGACGAGGGTGAGGGCAACGTCATCCGGGCCGTCCAGGCGGGCGGGCCGGGTACTGCGATCGGGTTGTCCGAGGGCGCGATGGTGCTCAACGCCGTACAGAACCGGCTGGCCACTGATCCGAACGCGCCGCCACCGGATCAGTTGTCCTTCGCCACCTACGGCGATCCGATCGCTCCGCACGCCTTCGGGTCGGGCTTCCTGGCCCAGAATTTCCCGGTCGGCAGTGTCGTCCCGGCGCTGGACTACCAGATGCCGCCGCAGATCGACAGCCAGTACGACTCTTACCGGTTCGTCTCCGCCTATGACAGCATCGCCGACTGGCCGGACCGGCAGGACAACTGGATGGCGCTGGCCAACGCGGTCGTGGGACTGGCCACCGGTCACACCGCCGTTGCGTTCACCAATCCGAGTATGGTGCCGCCGCAGAACATCAGGACGACCGTCAACTCCAGAGGCGCGAAGACGACGACGTACATGATCCCCGAGCAGCACCTGCCGCTGGTGTTGCCGTTCAGGTACGCGGGAGTGGACGAAGGCACCCTCAACAAGCTGGACGCGGTGCTCAAACCGATGGTGGATTCCGGATATTCGCGTAACGATGATCCGCTGACCGCGCCGATCGAGGTCGACCCCGTCAACGGGTATGACCCGGCCGCCGTCACCGCGCCGGCTACCCAGGCCGCTTTCGGTGGTGGCACCGATCCGCTGTCGCAGCTGCTCGCCGGCGCGCAGTACGTGCTGAACCACGGCCCGAGCGCACACTGAGCTCAGATGCCGACAAGGCCCGCTGCGAGCAGGACGGCGCCGACGATTGCCAGCAGCACAGCGACCTCGCGGCGGCGCCGTGCGCGAACCCAGTTATTGAGTGAGGTCATCGCGGCATGGGTGCGCTGCGGGGCGACCAGGTAGGCCAGCAGCGGAATCTCCACCAACGCGAACGCCACCACGTTGAACGCGATCAAGGCTGCGAACCGGGCAGCGAAATCAACTGTGCCCGAGGCGATCACAGCCAACGCCGCAAGATAGTCCAGCGACGGTAGCGCGATGCCAAGACCGGCAACGCCGGCGACCCACAACGACGGGCCGTCGAGTAACCGGCTCAACCACGGCGGCACGGTTCGGTCGCGGCGGCCCTTGGTCACCGCGACAATGGCCGCGGCCGCCAGGGCCAGAGAACCGATCACGAGCTGAACCCTCGGCAGGGTGAAATGCGCGGAGGCCGGTATGTGCGACTCCAGCGCGAACAGCACCACCGCGCCGACCGACAGTCCCATCACGAAGCCGCCGCTCAGGAACGCGGCCAGCTGCAGATGCGGGCGTGGGCGACTCAGCATCACCACCGACATCCCGATGCGAAATGGTTCCAGGCTGACGGCGGCAGCCATCACCAGCAGGGTGAACCACATCGGCTGATCAGCTACGCGTCCAGCCGCACGAACTGTCCTTGCCAGTACTGCTCGACGCACGCGGCCCGGCGGATCTTGCCGCTGGTGGTGGTCGGAATCGACCCGGGCTCCACCAGGACGATGTCGGCCACCTGCAGGCCGTGGGAACGTGAAATAGCAGCGATCACATCGCTTTTCACCGATTCGAGGTCGGCATCGTCGCGCCTTTTGAGTTCGACGACGGTGACCAGTTTTTCGGTCTCCTCATCGGACACCGCGATCGCCGCGACCCGGCCACCGGTGATCTTCTGCACCGTCGCCTCGATGTCGTCGGAGTAGTGGTTGCGGCCGCGGACGATCAGCATGTCCTTGATCCGCCCCACGATGAACAGGTCGCCCTCGGAGACGAAGCCCTGATCGCCCGTGCGCAGCCAACCGGTCGTGGGGACGTCCACCGCCGGACCGGCCAGTGTGGCGCCGAACGCGGAACCGGTCTGCTCGGGTTTGCGCCAGTATCCTGCCGAGACATTCTCGCCATGCGTCCAGATCTCGCCGACAGTGCCGTCCGGGCATGTCTCGCAGGTCTCGGCGTCGACGATCCGCACCAGCGGCGACACCGGCAGTTGGTACCGCAACAACTGGGTGCCGCCGGGTTTACGAATGGCGTTGCCCAACGTCAGTTCGCCGGCGTCGAACTCGACCACTTCCGGCACCTCGTTCGCGGTGCTGCTGGCGACGTAGACCGTGGCCTCGGCCAGGCCGTAGGAGGGCGCCATCACCTCGGGGCGAAGACCAAAGGGGGCCAGGCGTTCGTTGAATCTGGCCACGGTCTCGGGGTGGATGCGTTCGGCTCCGTTGATGATGCCGATGACGCCGCTGAGATCGAGGCCCTCCAGTTCGTCGTTGGTGCTACGCCGCGCAGTGAGGTCGAAGGCGAAGTTCGGTGCGCCCGACCAGGCCTTGGGGTGGCGGGCCAGCGCCTGCAGCCACCGCGCCGGCCGCGACAGGAAGGCGATCGGGCTCATCAGGTCGGCCGGGTGCCCGCTGAAGATCGGCGCACCGATCCCGAGCATCAGTCCCATGTCGTGGTAGAACGGCAGCCAGGAGACGAGGCTGGTACCCGGGGGGAACTCGCCGCCGAAGTGCGGCACGTAGTCGGCCATCAGCTGGGCGAAGTTGGCACACATATTGCGGTGCGAGATCATCACGCCGGCGGGCAGCCGAGTCGATCCCGACGTGTACTGCAGATAGGCGATGTCGGGGCCGTCGGGCACCTCGGCGCTATCGGCCCCGGGCGGCGCATCGAGATCGAGGGTGTCCACGGCGATCGTGGCGATCACGGCGGCGCCGTCGTCGACGTACTGCGCGGCCACCTCGAACACCGCGGAGGTGGTCAACACGACAGTCGGCGACGTATCCGTCACGACCGCGCTGACCCGCTCGTCGTGCGACCCGGGCACGGGAACCGAGAGCGGGACCGCGATGAAGCCGGCCTGCATGGCCCCCAGGAACGCGACGATGTAGGCCAGGCCCTGCGGCGCGATGATCAGGGCCCGGTCGCCGGGGACGCCCTGCTGGCTGATCTCCTGCGCGACGTTGAGGGTGCGGCGGTACAGCTGAGACCAGGTCAAGGTCTCGGCGACGCCGTTCCAGTCCCGGTCGTAGTCGGTGAACGTGAAGGCCACGTCGTTCGGCGTCGCCTCGGCGCGTTCGCGCAGCACGGACAGGATGGAGACGTTCGGCACTTCCCAAGGCTACTCAACGAACATTTGAGCTGTACCCCGCCCTAGACGTCTCAATTGACCTCTGGCCGGGACTTATTCTGGCCGCATCGGGTGGCTACGTGTGAAAATGGACCCGTTATGAGCAACGCAGAGCTGAGCCCCGCTTCGCTGCGTGAGGCGTTCGGTCATTTCCCGTCCGGTGTCATCGCGATCGCCGCGGAAGTCGACGGTGTCCGCGTCGGCCTGGCGGCCAGCACCTTCGTGCCGGTGTCGCTGGACCCGCCGCTGGTCTCGTTCTGCGTGCAGAACAACTCCGAGACGTGGCCGAAGCTGAAGGACCTGCCGTCCCTGGGCATCAGCCTGCTCGGTGAGTCGCACGACGTGGCCGCCCGCACCCTGGCGGCCAAGACCGGCGATCGGTTCGCCGGACTGGAGACACATTCGCACTCCAGCGGTGCGGTGTTCGTACACGGCACCAGCGTGTGGTTGCAGAGCTCGATCGATCAGCTGGTGCCTGCGGGCGACCACACCATCGTCGTCATGCGCGTTCACGAAATCACGGTGCACGATGTGCCACCGATTGTCTTCCACCGCAGCACATTTCGCAGACTGGGCGCCTAGCCCAGCCTGATCGGACAACCCGCCTTCAGGGTTTCTCGGCGAGTTCGTCGCGATAGGCGGCGACGCGCCGCTCGAGTTCGGCCGCGTCCTCGGGCCGACCCTCCTTGCGGGCCAGCTCGGCGCGGGCGGACAGCTCACGGATCGCGGTGCGAATGTCGTTGACGCTATGGACAGTCCCCATGTTTCGAGGCTACTCACATCCCGCGCATTGCAAAGGGCCGCAAGATTCGGAAACGATTCTTGCGGCCCTTTGGCTGAAGACGTCTACTTCTTGCGGAACAAGATGTTGCCCAACCACACCACCGGGTCGTACTTCTTGTCGGCCACGCGTTCCTTCATCGGGATCAGCGCGTTGTCGGTGATCTTGATGTGCTCGGGGCACACCTCGGTGCAGCACTTGGTGATGTTGCAGAAGCCCAGCCCGTTCTCCTCCTGGGCCATGTCGCGACGGTCGATGGTGTCCAGCGGATGCATCGACAGCTCGGCCTGCCGCATCAGGTAGCGCGGCCCGGCGAAGGACTTCTTGTTCTCCTCGTGGTCACGGTTGACGTGGCACACGTTCTGGCACAGGAAGCATTCGATGCACTTGCGGAACTCCTGGCTGCGGTTCACGTCCTCCTGCTGCATCCGGTAGTCGCCGGGCTGCAGGTCCTTCGGGGGAGTGAACGACGGGATCTCCCGTGCCTTCTCGTAGTTGAAGGAGACGTCGGTGACCAGGTCGCGCATCACGGGGAAGGTGCGCAGCGGGGTGATCGTCACGACCTCGTCCTCGCCGAACGTCGACATCCGCGTCATGCACATCAGCCGCGGCCGGCCGTTGATCTCGGCCGAACACGAACCGCACTTGCCGGCCTTGCAGTTCCACCGCACCGCAAGGTCGCCGGCTTGCGTGGCCTGCAGGCGGTGCACGATGTCGAGCACGACCTCGCCTTCGTTGACCTCGACCGTGTAGTCCTGCAGGTCACCGCCGTTTTCGTCGCCGCGCCAAACGCGCAGTTTCGCGTCGTAAGCAGCCATTGTCAGCCCTTCCGGTCCGGGTGCTCGGCCAGTTGATCGTCGGTGTAGTACTTCTCGAGCTCGGACAGCTCGAAGGTGGCCAGCAGATCGGGCCGCATCACCGGCTGCTGCTCGGGCGTCACATCGACATCGGGAACGACGGCGTCCGCGTCGCCGGGGGCAACCCGGCAGACCAGGAGCTTATTGCGCCAGCCGGCGTCCATCTTGGGGAAGTCGTCGCGGGTGTGCCCGCCCCGGCTCTCGGTCCGGGCCAGCGCGGCCTTGGCCACGCACTCGCTGACCAGGAGCATGTTGCGCAGGTCGATGGCCAGGTGCCAGCCCGGGTTGAAGATCCGGCCACCCTCGACGACGACGTTGGCGTAGCGCGTCTTGAGCTCGTTGATCTTGACCAGAGCCTCTTCGAGTTCGCCCTCCTTGCGGATGATGCCCGCGAGGTCGTTCATCGACTGCTGCAGCTCGGCGTGCAGCGTGTAGGGGTTCTCGGGGTTGGCCTTCGGCTCGAACGGCGACAGCGCCAGTGTGGTGGCCTCTTCGATCGCCGCATCCGACACCGCGGGACGCTGCGAGAGTGCCCGGACGTAGTCGGACGCTCCGAGTCCGGCACGCCGGCCGAACACCAGCAGGTCCGACAGCGAGTTGCCGCCGAGGCGGTTGGAGCCGTGCATACCGCCCGAACACTCGCCTGCGGCGAACAGCCCGGGAGTGGTGCCGGCACCGGTGTCGGGATCGACCTCGATACCGCCCATCACGTAGTGACAGGTCGGGCCGACTTCCATCATGTCCTTGGTGATGTCGACCTCGGCCAGCTCGATGAACTGGTGGTACATCGACGGCAGCCGGCGCTTGATCTCCTCGGCGGGCATGCGCGTGGCGATGTCGAGGTAGACGCCGCCGTGCGGGGTGCCGCGGCCGGCTTTGACTTCGTCGTTGATGGCGCGGGCCACCTCGTCGCGAGGCAGCAGGTCAGGGGTGCGGCGCGCGGAGTCGTTGTCCTTGAGCCACTGATCGGCTTCTTCTTCGGTTTCGGCGTACTGCCCCTTGAACACGTCGGGGATGTAGTCGAACATGAAGCGCTTGCCCTCGGAGTTCTTCAGAACCCCGCCGTCACCGCGAACACCCTCGGTGACCAGGATGCCCTTGACCGACAGCGGCCAGACCATGCCGGTCGGGTGGAACTGGATGAACTCCATGTTGATCAGGCCGGACCCCGCGCGCAGTGCGAGCGCATGCCCGTCGCCGGTGTACTCCCATGAGTTCGACGACACCTTGAACGACTTGCCGATCCCACCGGTGGCGAGCACCACGGCAGGCGTCTCGAACAGGATGAACTTGCCGGTCTCGCGCCAGTACCCGAAGGCGCCGGCGATCGCGTCACCGTCCTTGATCAGATCGGTGATCGCACACTCGTGGAAGACCCTGATGCGGGCCTCGTAGTCGCCGAGTTCCTTCTTGTCCTCCTGCTGCAGCGAGACGATCTTCTGCTGCAGGGTACGGATGATCTCCAGACCGGTGCGGTCACCGACGTGTGCCAGGCGCGGATAGGTGTGCCCACCGAAGTTGCGCTGGCTGATCTTGCCGTCTTTCGTGCGGTCGAACAGCGCGCCGTAGGTCTCCAGCTCCCACACCCGGTCGGGGGCTTCCTGCGCATGCAGTTCGGCCATCCGCCAGTTGTTGAGGAACTTGCCACCGCGCATGGTGTCACCGAAGTGCACCTGCCAGCTGTCCTTGGTGTTGACGTTGCGCATCGCTGCAGCGCAGCCGCCCTCCGCCATCACCGTGTGCGCCTTGCCGAACAGCGACTTGGTGACTACGGCGACCTTCAAACCCCGTTCCCGGGCTTCGATCACCGCTCGTAGGCCCGCGCCGCCGGCACCGATCACGACCACGTCGTAGGAATGCCGTTCGACTTCCACCGTCATTTGACCTCGCTCAAACTGTGGTTATTCAAAGTTTCTGTCAGCCAACGAATCTCAGGTCGGAGATGGTGCCACTGGCCACCAGCGCGACGTAGAAATCGGTGAGCATCAGGGTGCCGAGCGTGATCCAGGCGTACAGCTTGTGCCGGGTGTTCAGCTTGCTGACCTGAGTCCAGATCCAGTACCGCACCGGATGCTTGGAGAAGTGCTTCAGCCGGCCGCCGGTCACGTGCCGGCAGGAGTGGCAGGAGATCGTGTAGACCCACAGCATCACCACGTTGCCGACCAGGATGATGTTGCCCAGCCCGAATCCGAAGCCGCCGGGCCCGTTCTCGGAATGGAACGCCACGATCGCGTCGTAGGTGTTGATCAGCGAGATGATCCCGGCGATGTAGAAGAAGTACCGGTGGGTGTTCTGGATGATCAGCGGAAAACGGGTCTCGCCAGTGTATTTCGCGTGCGGCTCTGCCACGGCGCAGGCGGTCGGGGACTGCCACACCGTGCGGTAGTAGGCGCCGCGGTAGTAGTAGCAGGTCAGCCGGAACAGCAACAGGAACGGCAGCGACAGGAACGCATACGGCAGCAGCGACAGTGGTCCGGTCGCGGGCAGGATCTGCGGCCAGAAGTCACTTGCCTCGCCGCAGGCCTTGCTCAGGCATGGCGAGTAGAACGGCGTCAGGTAGTGGTACTGCGGGACGAAGAAGTGGTCCCGCTGGAACGCGCGCACCGTGGCATAGATGATGAACGCCGCGAAGCCGAGGTCCGTCCAGATCGGTGCCTTGAGCCAATTGTCGGTCCGCAGTGTGCGTTGCGGTATCTGGGCACGGCCGGGTGAGAAGACGCCGGTCTTACCGCGATTAGTCGCAGGTGCGCTCATCTACTGTGATCCCCTTCGCATGAACTCATCGGAGGGTACCTAGATCACGGCACCCGGCTAAATTCGGGTCAGTGACGGTGGTGGCCGCCCACACCCTCATCGTCGACGTCGCGCCAGAAGGCGGAGTCGTAAGGGGTGTCGGGAATTCCGATCTTCTCGCCGGACATCACCGCCGTTTGCTGGGTTAGGGCAAGCTCATTGGCATCGATATCAAGAAGTTCCACGTCATTGAGGATGCGCTCGGCGTCGTTGACGATTCGGCGCATTGCCGGGGTGTCGGCGTAGCGACTCTTCAACGAGGTCACGCAGCGCCGCAAACCGCCGATCAAATGGTGAAGTTCGGCCAATTCTGTGGTGGTGGACAACGGGACCTCCCCGGGCTGAAGGTGTTATGGATCACAGTACGACACCCGATGCTAGCCACATTTGGATCGCGACGTGAGACAGGTCACGTCGGAAATGACATTGCGGCAGTCGCGTTGCACAACCCAGGATCATCACAACCACAGAGAGGGGACCCCGTGTCCGAGAAGAGCGGTCTTGCCCGACATGCCGAAGCGCTGCTGGCCCTGCATCAGCCGGGGAACCCGGTGGTGCTGCCGACGGTTTGGGATGCCTGGTCGGCGAACCTGGCGGTCGAGGCCGGCTTCGCGGCGCTGACCGTCGGCAGCCACCCGCTGGCCGACTCCGTCGGCAAGCCCGACGGTGAGGGCATGACGTTCGACGATGTCGTCGCGCGCGTCAGCCAGATCACCGCTGCGGTGGATGTGCCGGTCTCGGTGGACATCGAGTCCGGCTACGGGCAACCGGCCGAGCGCCTCATCGAGGGGCTGCTGAGCGCCGGCGCGGTGGGCCTCAACATCGAGGACACCGTGCACAGTGAGGGCAAGCGGTTGCGCTCGTCCGAGGAGCACGCGGCGTTGGTCGGCGCACTGCGTGCGGCCGCCGACAGCGCAGGTGTGCACGTCGTCGTCAACGCCCGCACCGACCTGTTCCTGCGCAACGACGGTGACGACGCCGACCGGGTCGACCGGGCCATCGCCCGGCTCAGCGAGGCCGCGGCGGCCGGGGCCGACGTGCTCTACCCGGTGGGCCGCCACGAGCCGGACACGATGCGCCGCTTGACTTCTGAGCTGCCGTTGCCGGTCAACGCCATCGCGATTCCGGAGTCCGACGATCCCTCCTCGTTCGCCCCGCTGGGCGTGGGGCGCATCAGCTTCGGGCCGTTCTGGCAGCGCGCGCTGACCGTGCGGGCCAACGAGATCTTGGACCGGTGGCGCTGACCGGCCGCCGAACGTGGGGGATCTCGTCGAGATCCAAGGGCGGATTCCTCGACTACCCCCACGCTCGGCGTTGACCGCCTAAGCCTGCGCCGAGAGCGCCGCGGTGTCGGCGTCATCGCTCGGGCGGCGCCGCGGTTGCGGGGGCAGGAAGTGGTAGTCGCCGCGGGGGTAGACCACCTGCGGCCACCAGAACCACCGGCCGAGCATCGTCGCGATCGACGGCATCAGCAGCGAGCGCACGATGAAGGTGTCGATCAGCAGGCCGATCGCGATCGTCGAGCCCATCTGGGCCAACACGACGAGCTTGCTGAACATCATGCCCGCCATCGTGGCGGCGAACACCAGCCCGGCCGACGTCACCACGCCACCCGTGCCGGCCATCGAGCGGATGATGCCGGTCTTGAGACCAGCGTGGATCTCGTCCTTGAACCGGGAGACCAACAGCAGGTTGTAGTCCGAGCCGACCGCCAACAGGATGATGACGGACATCAGCATGACCAGCCACTGCACCTGAATCCCGAACAGGTCCTGCCACAGCAGCACTGAGATACCGAACGATGCGGCGATCGAGCTGGCCGCCGTGCCGACGATCACCAACGCGGCGACCACGCTTCGGGTCAGGATCAGCATGATCGTGAAGATCAGCGTCAGCGACGACACGACCGCGATCAGGAGGTCGTAGCGCGCACCGTCGGACATGTCCTTGTAGGTCGCCGCGACACCACCGAGATGGATCTTCGCGTTCGACAGCGACGACATTTTCAGCGCCTCTTGGGCGGCCTTGCGCTCCGATTCCACGCGGGCGATGCCGTCCACCGTGGCGGGATCGCCCTCGTGGGTGATGAACATGCGGGTGGACTTGCCGTCTGGTGAGAGGAACATCTTCAGGCCGCGTTGAAAGTCCGGATTGCCGAAGGCCTCGGGCGGCAAGAAGAACAGGTCGTCGTTCTTGGCCTGGTCGAAGCTCTCGCCCATCGCCAGCGCGGTGTCGTTGGTCGCCTGCATCTGGTCCAGCAAGGCCTTCTGAGAGTTGTACGACGCCAATGCCAGGTCCCGGCTGACCTTCATCGACGCAATCGTCTGCGGGAGCAGGGCCGTCAGCTGCGGCGCGATCGCCGCCAGCTGATCGGTATTGCCCTGCACGCCTTCGGTTTTGTCGGTGACCTCGTCGATCCCGTCGAGGGAGTCGAACAGCGACCGGGCCGCGGCGCACAGTGGAATGTCGTAGCAGTGCGGTTCCCAGTAGAAATAGTTGCGCATCGGCCGGAACTGGTCGTCGAAGTTCGCGATGTTGTCGCGCAACTGTTTGGTGGTCTCCAGCAGATCCTGTGATCTGGCCGCCGAGTCCTGGGTGAGCTGAGTCTGCTTCAGCGACAGCTGGTACTGCTTCTCCAGGATGTCGATCGAAACATTCATCGAGTCAACCGTTTTCAGCTGGTTGTCCAGCTGGTCTCGCTGGAACGGCAGATTCATGTTGGTGGTCTGACCCGCCACGGACGTCTGGAACGGAATCGAGCTGTGCTGGATCGGAATACCCAGGGGCCGGGTGATGCTCTGCACCATCGCGATACCTTCGGTGTGCATGACGTTGCTGGCGATCTTGTTCAGCACCAGCATGTCCGCTGGATTGCGCATGTCGTGGTCGGCTTCGACCATGAGGATGTCCGGATTCATCCGGGCCTGCGTGAAGTGCCGGTCGGCGGCGGCGAAGCCCTGGTTCACCGGGGCTTCCGTGGGCAGGTAATAGCGGTCGTTGTAGGCCGGCTTGTAGCCGGGGATCGCCACGATGCCGATCAGCACCACGAACAGGCTGGCCACGAAAATCGGTGCGGGCCAACGGACAACGGCGGTGCCGACGCGCCGCCAGAAGCGACTCTGCGGCGGCCGCTTCGACTCGTACAGCCCGACGCGGCTGCCCAGGAACAGCACGGCAGGGCCGAGGGTGACCGCGATCGCCACGATCACGAGCATGCCGATCGCGACGGGCGCGCCCATGGTGGTGAAGTAGGGCAGTCGTGCAAAGGACAGGCAGTATGTCGCGCCCGCGATCGTCAGGCCGGAACCCACGATGACGGGGGCTACCGACTTGAAGGTCGCATAGTAGGAGTCGTCGCGGTCCAGCCCCATGCCACGGTCTTCGCGATATCGGCCGAAGATGAAGATGCCGTAGTCGGTGGCCGCCGCGATCGCCAGCATCGTCAGGATGTTGCCGGCGAACGTCGTCAGCCCAAACGCGCCGTGCAGCGCCAGGATCGATACCACGCCGCGGGCGGTCAGCAGCGCCAGGAACGTCAGGAACAGCTGGATCAGTGTGGTCCGGATTGATCGGTAGACGATGAGCAGCATGCCTGCGATCGCGGCGAGAGTGATCAGCGTGATCATGGCGAGGCTGGCGTTGCCGATGACGTGGAGGTCGTCGGTGAGCGCCGCCGGGCCGGCGACGTAGGCCTGTACACCGGGCGGGGCCGGTGTCTCCTTGATGACCTTGCGGACCGCATCCACGCCTTCGTTGGCCTGCGTCTGGCCCTGCTCGCCGGCGAGGTTCAGCATCACGTAAGACGCTTTACCGTCGGTACTTTGAGCTCCGGCCGCCGTCAGGGTGTCGCCCCAGAAGTCCTGGATGTGCTGAATGTGCTCGGGGTCTTGCTCCAGCTTGCGGATGATCTCGTCGTAGTACTGGTGGGCGTCCGGACCGAGGGGCTTCTGCCCCTCGATCACGATCATGATCGTGCTGTTGGAGTTGAACTCTTGGAAGTTGGCGCCCATCAACTTCATCGCCTTCATCGACGGCGCGTCTTCGGGTGCCATTGGCGCCGAGTGCATCTCGCCGACAACCTCGAGCTGGGGGGCGACGACATTGACCAGGACGGCGATCGCGATCCAGAACAGAACGATCGGCAGCGCGAGGATGCGGAGCAGGTGCGGGACGACCGGCCGCTTCGGCTTGCTGGCGGATTGCGGCCCGGTGGCGGTGTGGGTCATGCCGACTTCACCAGGCAGTAGGTCTGGGCGTTGACGCCATCGGCCGATTGCTCCTCACGGACGGTTCCGTTCACTGTCACGCGGCATCCAATCTGGTCGCCGTCGGTCTGCGCCATGAGGCTGGCGCTGACAGCCGGCAAGGTTGTCGACAGGGTGACCGACCACGGCAGCGGTGCGGTGATCGTGTGCACTTTGGCTTCGGGGTCGAAATAGCTAATCTGGGCGGTGGTTCCGGGTGTGCCGTAGACGTCGTAGACCATGACCTTGGGGTTGAACTGCACGATCTCGATGCCCGCACCCGCGCCTGCGTTGAGGTCTTGGGAGGCGAACATCCGGTGCAGACGAGAGACGACCAGGCCGGACACCGCCAGCACCACGATGAGAATCAACGGGATCCAGATGCGCTTCAGCACGCGGCCCACCGGAATAGCTTTCACCCGAACACCTTCCGTCAATTAGGCCGCGGTGCGACCGTCTCCGCCTCGCAGTCGGCGTTGGCGACGAGCCGGCCGATGAGCGGCAGCGCCACTCGCGCCGAAAGCCACAACGCCGACTGTTCCTCGGCCGTCAACGTTGTCAGCAATGCCGCCAAGCGTTCCCGGCGCAAGCGCTTGCGATCATCGAGCAACGCCTGACCGGCTTCGGTGATTCCGATCAGGCATGCGCGGCCGTCATCGGGGTCGGGAAGTCGGGTCACCAGCCCCGCACGCTCCAGCCGCTGGACCAACTGCGTCATGGAGGGCTGACTGACGCCTTCCTTGCCGGCAAGTGTGGTCAGCCGGATCGGCCCTTCGCGATACACCCGGTTCATCGTGAAGGCCGCGGACGCGCTCAGATCGGCTCGGTCGCTGAGGAACCGGATCGTCAGGTCCATCGCCTGGTCCAGGGCGTCGCCTACGCAGTCGCTGACGTCCTGCTCTGTCAGCTGTTTTCCCACCGGGTATCTATATCACGGGGGCTATGTAGCAGCAATTGGCAGACCCAGCCGCCGGACTCACAGTGACTTCCCAGGTTTGCTGTCCCTGCAGCGACAATGACGACGGCAGGGCTGCTTTGCCAAGCCTATGCATGTCGGCCAGTTACATGCTGTCCACTATCTATCGAGTTGCTACCAGACATCGCCGTCACGCCAGTCGCAAGCCAGCTCTGCCGTGACGTCGACCTCGACGTCGACGGGCAGGACGAAGATCGAGCCGTCGTCATCCGGCGTGCGGGTCGGTCCGCCCGGCGCCAGCACCGACGTCGGTCCCTGCCAGTGCATCCAGCCCCGGGGACGGTAGATCGTCTCGCCGAGTGGCGTCGAACTCAGGGCGCCGATCCGGTACCCGCCGCGGATCACCTGCTCGACCGCGTCGAGCACGGCGTGGGCCAGTCCCTGTCGCCGCCAGTCTTCGCGCACCGCGACGGCCTCCACATAGCCACACCGCAACGCGGTGCCGCCGTAGAGGAGTCGGCGTTGAACCACGGCCGCGTGGGCGATCAGCGCACCGCGGTGGCTGATGATCGCGTGCATCCCGCCCAGCGTGTGTTCCCAGTCCGAGTCGGTGAACTCGGCCGGGCCGCCGAAGGCTTCGGTGAGCATCTGCCGGGCGCTCTGGCGGGTCTCGTCGTCGAGGTCGCTGGTGTGGATCAGCCGGGCGGTATGGACCTGCGCGTGCACACCCTCAGCTCTACCAGCCCGGAGAGCCGCTCGCTGCGATACGGGCTCTGGTCCAGTGCAGTCGCACGGTCTGCCCGGGCCGGATCTGCGCGACCTTGTCGGTATCGGTGTCAGTGACGACACCGATGACGGGGTAGCCACCGGTCACCGGGTGATCAGGACCGAGGATCACCGGCTGGCCGTTGGGCGGGACCTGGATCGCGCCGCGGGTCGCGCCCTCGCTGGGCAACTGGCGGTCCGGCCATCGGTAGGTCAGCGGTCGCGCGGAAAGGCGCATGCCGACTCGGTCGCTTCGGTCGGTGGCCACCCAATCGGTGTGCACCAGCGCATCGGGATCGGTGAACCAGTCGTCACGCGGGCCGGGGACGACGCGCAGTTCCAGCGGGTACTCGGTGATCGCAGCCACCGGCGCCTGGTCGAGCTCGGGGTAGTCGTCGCTGTGGCTGCCGACGGGAAGCACGTCGCCCGCGCGCAGTGGCGCAGGCCCGATCGCCGACATCGTGTCGAAGCTGCGCGAGCCCAGCACCGGTTCGACGGCGATACCGCCGCGCACCGCGAGGTAGCTGCGCAACCCCGCCCGCGGTGTGCCGAGTGAGACCATTTCCCCGGCATGGACATGGCGAATGCTGTTGTTACCGAAAGGGATTCCACTGACGGTGGGATCGGTGTCGGCGCCCGTGACGGCGATGTCGACATCGCCGCCGCGCACCCGAACGGCGAATCCGCCCAGGGTGATCTCGACGGTGGCGCGGTCGTCGGGATTGGCCACCAGGCGGTTGGCCAACCGGTGTGCCGTGCGGTCGGCGGCTCCCGAGCGGGTCACCCCCACGTGGGCCAGGCCGGGACGGCCGAGGTCTTGCAGCAGGGCCAGGGGGCCGGTTCGCAGCACTTCCAGCGTGATCATGACGGGCTGCCCTCGATCGCCCGGAACTGCACCCACATACCGGGCGCCAGCAGCGCGGGTTGCGGGCGGTCGATGTCCCACAACACCGCGTCGGTGTGTCCGATCAGCTGCCAGCCCCCGGGTGACGGACGTGGGTAGACGCCGCTGAACTCGCCGGCCAGACCCACCGATCCGGCCGGCACGGTGGTGCGCGGATCGCTGCGACGCGGGACCGCCAACCTCGGATCACCGTCGATGAGATAGGCGAAACCCGGTGCGAAGCCGCCGAATCCGACCCGCCACGGCGTGCCGGTGTGGGCTCCGATCACCTCGTCAGGCGTCATACCGGTATGCGCGGCGACCTCATCGAGGTCGGGGCCGTCGTAGATGACGTCGATGGTGACGTCGGCACCGCCGTCCGGCTGATGGCCGATATCGGAGGGATCGACGCGCAGCTGTCGGAGGCGGTGCCGGATGGGCTCCTGGTAGGCCGGATCGGCGAGTTTCACCAGCACCGTCCTGGCGGCGGGCACGATGTCGAGGACACCGGTCAGTCGCTCCGCGCGCAGGCCCATTGCCATTGCCAGCACCTCGTCGGTGGACGGGCATTCCAGCAGCAGGGCGCGGTCGCCGTAGTCACGGATTGGGTTGGACACCATGCGATCTGTGACCCAGGATCAGACCATCAGGGTGTAGGTCGGCTCGTGCCGTTTGATGTAGGCGATGACTCGATACGTCACCGGCAGCATGACCACTTCGACCGCGGTCTTGTACACCCAACCCAGCGCGGTGTAGGTGATGAAGTCACCGAAGCTGGTGATGCCGATGGCGCCGGCCGCGATGCTGCAGAAGACCAGGGTGTCGCCGAGCTGGCCGGCGAATGTCGAGCCGATCAGCCGGGCCCACAGGTGCTTTTCCTTGGTGCGCTGCTTGATCTTGACGACGGTCCAGGCGTTGATGGTCTGTCCGACGATGAAGCCGGCCAGACCGGCGACGATCAGCTGGGTGTAAGCGTGAACGATGTTCTCGAAGTGCTCCTGGTTGGTGTAGAAGTCGGCTGACGGAAGGTAGATGGTCACCCAGAATGCCAGCGCCGCAAGGATGTTCATGGCGAAACCGAGGATGATGGCGCGCCGCGCGGCCTTGAACCCGTAGACCTCGGAGAGCACGTCGCCGATGACGTAGGTGAGCGGGAAGACGATGAAACCGCCGTCGGTGATGATCGACCAGTTCCCGATGACGGGCCCGAAAGCGACGCCTTTGGTGGCGGTGACGTTCGAGATGATCACCAGAGCCGTGAAGACCGAAACGAAAAGCGGATAGTAGCGGGAGCCGACCTGCGCGAATCCTGGAGTGGGGGAGTCGGTGCGCGCGGGAGCCTGGCTGCTTGTCACAGGTGCTATCCAAGCACGGCAGGTCAGCCGAGCGCGCGTGAAAGCAACGGCGGCAGCTGATCGGCTACCACGCGATACGACAGCGGCGAGGCGAACGCGATCGCGCCGGCGAGGTCCTTGCCGGTGAAGACGTTCCGGTTCTGCTTGGTTGCCCTCAGCGCGGCGACGGCGGGGTCAGCCAGCAGCGCCGCCTGATCGGAGTCGCTCTCGGTGGACCAGATCAGCACGTCGGCGGAGTCGAGGGCGTCGGCGAGTTTGTCGCGGGGGATGGCAGCCCGGTGGTCGTCGACGGCGTATGCCAAGAGGGCGTCGGCAATTCCGAAACCCATCGAAGTCAGAAAGTCGGTACGCCAGCCGGGCAGCGTGGCGGTCAGGGTGCCGCCGAAGAAGCTGCCTGCCAGCAGCGCCGCCTTCTTGTCCTTGAAGGTGGCGTTGTTCTTCGCCACGTCGGCGAACTTGCCGTCGATGTCGGCGATCAGTTGCTTCATCTGCCTGCCCTGGAATACCGCGGTTCCCACCGCGGCGGCCTGGTCCTTCCACGGCTCGAAGAAGGCGGCATCGCCGGATTGGGCGATGGTCGGGGCGATCGCCGACAGTTTCTTGTAGGTGTCGGCGTCGAGCCCGGCGTTCACGGCCACGATCAGGTCGGGTTTGAGCGCGGCGATCTGATCGACCTGAATTCCGTTGTCCAGATTGAGAACAACGGGCTGAGCCGGTCCGAGCTTGGGTTGTGCCCACGGCCATACGCCGAACGGTTGGTCACCGAACCAGTTCGTGACCGCGATCGGAACCACCCCGACAGACAGGAGATCATCCTGCTCGGTGAAGCCGGCACTGACGACGCGTTTGGGCGGCGCCGGGATGGTGGTCTCGCCGAAGATGTGCTTGACGGTCACCGACTTGGGGTTGGCGTCGTCGCCGGATCCGTTCGACGAGCAGGCCGCGGCAAGCAGCACCCCCGCCGCACCGGCGGCCCCCAGGAATCCACGCCTCGTCCACTGCGCGCTCACGGGTTTCTCCTATGTCAAGCCGCTGCCGTTTGGCAAGGCTGTGTTCGATTTCTGTGATCGGTGTGGAGATGGCTGTAGACGACGCGGGCCAGGCGGCGTTTGAGGCAGCGCAAGGCCTCGGTGCTGGAATCGCCTTCTGCGAGTCGGTGTCGGTAGTAGGTCTGTCCGAGGCCGGGAAGGCGGATCTGGGTCACGGCGATGCGGTGTAGCGCGGCGTTGAGTTGGCGATTGCCCGTGCGGGTCATGCGGACCCGTCCGGCGGTATTGCCCGACCACACAGGTATCGGCGCCACACCGCTGTGACGGGCGAAAGCCGCCTCGCTTTTGAAGCGAGTCACACCGGCGGTTTCACCGACGATCTTGGCCGCGGTGAGCTCGCCGCACCCCGGCATCGCCAGCAGTACCGGTGCGATGACCCGCACGCGCTCACCGATCCGCTTGGCCAACACATCGATCTGTTCGGTGAGCCGGGTGATATCCGCCAGCTCGTCGCGGGCGAGCTCAGCGACCAGACCAGGCACAGTGTCCAGCCAGTCGCCGAGCAACCTGCGATGCTTGGCTAGATCCAAAGAGCCCGATTTCGGGGCATGGTCGGGATCGAGTTCATGAACCCGCCACAACAACCGATTGATCGTCGAAGTCCGTTGCCCGACAAGGTCTTCACGGCGGTCAATCAGCAACTTCAGCTCGCGTGAGGTCTGGTCGTGTGAGGCGATCGGCAGATCGGGCTCCCGTAAGTAGGCCCGCGCCACGGCCAGCGCATCGATCGGGTCAGACTTACCCCGGGTCCGTGCCGAGGCTCTGGCATAGGCCATCAACTTCGGCGGCACCCGCACCACCTTCTGATCAGCAGTCAGCAGATCTCGCTCCAGCCGCGCCGACAAGTGCCGGCAATCTTCGATCGCCCACACCACCTCGACCCCGAACTGGGATCGGACCCACTGCACGGCCTGACGATGCCCGTCAGTGGTGGCCTTGACCACCTTCTCTGCAAGCTTGCGGCCCACCTCGTCGACGGCGACGAAGGTGTGCGTGCGCTTGTGTACATCGGCTCCAACAACAACCATGGTGGTTGCCTCCATTCACTGTGAGGTGACGGTTGGGCCGGTCGGCGGACACATCTCAGTGGGGGCGATGCCACGCTCCTATCAAGTCACGCCGGCCGGTCCTTCACACCTAATGCCGACAAAACCCATGCACGCCAACCCGAAGGCGGCACCGAGATTACGAGCCAGACACCAGGTGTAAAGGATCCAACCACCGCAAGAGCGGCAATCTCACCTTGACACTGACGCGAGATTAACCCACCACCAGTGAGATGCCGAGTCCAATCATTGTGACCGCAATCAGACCGTCGAGAATCCGCCACGTCAGTGGAGTAGCGAACAGTCCGGCCAGCCGTCGTGCGCCGAACCCGAGGCTGACGAACCAGACCACGCTCGCAGTCACCGCGCCGACGCCGAACAACCACCGGCTGTCGGTGTGCTGATTGGCCAGGGTGCCCAGCAACACGACGGTGTCCAGGTAGACGTGCGGATTGAGGAACGTCATGGCCAGGCACGTGAGCAGCACCGAGATCAGCCGGGTGGAACCCTCCTGCGCCGGCGCCATTCTCGACGGCTTCAGGGCTCGCCGCGCCGCCAGTGCACCGTAAACAAAGAGGAATGCCGCACCGCCGATCTTGGCCACCGTGACGGTGTGCGGGTGAGCGGTGATGATCGCCCCGACACCGGCGATGCCGGCGGTGATGAGTAGCAGATCAGAGACCGCGCAAACGCTGACCACCGCGAGGACGTGCTCACGCCGGATGCCCTGGCGCAGCACGAAGGCGTTCTGTGCACCGATCGCTGCGATCAGCGTGAAGGACGTCAAGAAGCCGACGAGCAGCGGCGAGGTCATGCCACGACGGTAGGAACGCCCGTCGAAGCAGTCTAGCTAAACCTTTTACAGCTGATTAAGCGAAGCTAATGTCGCCACGTCAGCAGATGGCGGCGGCCGCGATGAGCCCGAACGTGATGAGCACGATGCTCAGCACGAAGGCCGCGTGGCCCATGGACAGCGCCACGACGACGCCGGCCACACCGGCGACGAAGATCGCGACCATCAGCAGAGCCATCAACACCGGGTGCGGGTTGATGGCGGCGCGGGGGAGCGGCACGACTCTCGGTGCTTGAGGACGTTCCATGGAGCTCATCGAACACCTCCGGTTGTGACCTGGCTCATCATTCGAAGTATAGGTGATGGAAATCACAAACAAAACACGATTGGGTGCTGCGCGGGTTGCGTCGGCGCACGTCAGGGCTAGAGGCCGGCTCGGTCCAGAGCGTCGTCGAACTCCTCCGACGCCAACTTTTCGCTCTTTCCGGCGGCGATCGCTCGCTGATAGACCGCAAACAGGTCGCTTCCGACAAGGGCGAACTTCGCATCCCAGGTCTCGGAGTCCAGCCGCCAGTATCCGGCGATGTCGTATCGGTCGACGGTCCACGCGTGCCCTCGCAGGTACTTGCGGACCTCGCGGGACGACCCCGCCTCCCCGCCGAACCAGCAGTAATCGCAGGCCGTGAGGTCGACCTGGCCAATCAGTTCAGGGAGCCGACTGGGTGCGAAACCGTTCCCGGTGCCCATGGCGGGGACGACGGCCAGACCGGGGCGGGTCGGCAGGTAGTCCAAGTCGTGATGGTCGACTACCTCGACGATGACGGTGGTCGAGACGGTCAAGGGTGTTTCCTCGATGATGCGGGCGGCCGCCGGCAGGCCGGCAAGATCGGTGACCAGCAGCTGGCTGACGGTGCCCGCCGGTGGTCGGTACCACGAGCGGGGATGGTCAAGCCCGACTCGGTCGCCCGGTCGGGTTGCCTGCGCCCACCTGCTGCCGGGCCCGCCGGCGTGTACAGCGATGTCCAGGTCGATCTGGTCCCCGGCGTGGCGGCGCACGGAATAGGTGCGGCCCTCGCCGGTTGGTGTGGGGTCGAAGTAGACGCCGACGGCCGAGTCGGCGCCCGGTGGCACGACCAGCGATTCGGGTTCGTCCACGCGCAGGCTGACGCGGCGCAGCCGTGGGCTCAGCGGAAGCGTCTCGATGACCGTTGCGGTCGAGAAGCCCATCACACCGCCCCGGCCGCTCCGAGCGTGGTGGCGGTGAGGGTGGCGACGAGCGTGTCCTCATCTGTGTCGATATCGCCGTGCAGCCACCCGATGATCAGTTCCGTAGCGGCGGTCACCATCGCTCTGGTGGCCAGGAGTCGGTCCACCGACGGCTTGGGCGGGCCGGTGAAGGGCATCGCCTCGGCGGCGATGCGCTCAGTGAAATCGCCGACTTCCCGCTGTTGCAGCTCGCGCAGCCGGGGGAACCCGGGCGACTCCATGTAGAGACGGGCATCAGCCGCGCTGGCGACCAGCGTATGGACCACCGTGCGCAGCACGCCGTGGGCCCGTTCGGCCAGCGGAGCGGTGGTCAGCACGACCTCCATCGCCGCCTTGAGGCGGCCGTACAGCTCTTCGGCGCAGGCGTCGAGCAGGTCGTCTTTCGTGGTGAACTCGGTGTAGAAGTACCGCTTGCTCAGTTTTGCCCGCTGGCACACCAAGTCGACGGTCAGCGGCGCCACCCCGACCTCGGCGATCAGCGCGCGCGCGGCGTCGAGCAGTCGCTCACGGCGCTCCTGCGAGCGCTGGTGGGAGCTGAGCCCGCCGTAGGTGCGTCCTTCGACAACCATGACGCCATCTTGACCCATCGTGTGGGCCACGCCATAATCCAGAACGAAATCGTTCCAGATTACGCGGCCGACGCGAGGAGTCACCGATGACGACACGGATCATGGATGATGCGGCTCGAGTGCTGGCTGACCCACTGGCCTATACCGACGAGGCGGGCCTGCACGCGGCGCTCGCGCACCTGCGCAGGCACGCGCCGGTGTCGTGGGTGGACGTCGAGGGGTACCGGCCGTTCTGGGCGGTCACCAAGCACGCCGACATCATGGACATCGAACGGCAGAACGACCTGTTCACCAACGACCCGCGCTCGATCCTGGTGGCGACCGAACTCGACGACAAACTGCGTGCCGACCGGGAGGCCGGAATGGGCCTGAGCACGCTGATCCACATGGACGACCCGCACCACCGCGACATGCGCAAAATCGGCGCCGACTGGTTCCGCCCAAAAGCCATGCGCGCCTTGAAGGCTCGCTGCGACGAACTGGCCAAGATCTATGTCGATCAGATGGTGGAGCGCGGACCGAAACTCGACTTCGCCCAGGAGATCGCGGTCAACTATCCGCTGTACGTCATCCTGACCCTGCTGGGGCTGCCGGAGTCGGACTTCCCGCGCATGCTCAAACTCACCCAGGAACTGTTCGGCGGCGACGATACCGAGTTTCAGCGCGGTGATTCGGGTGACGCGATGCTCGCGGTGCTGCTGGACTTCTTCAGCTACTTCTCCGCGCTGACCGCCTCGCGCCGCGAAAACCCCACCGAAGACCTCACTTCGGCGATCGCCAACGCCACGATCAACGGAGAGCCGTTGTCCGACATGGACACCGCCTCCTACTACGTGATCGTCGCCAGCGCCGGCCACGACACCACCAGCGCCGGCATCGCCGGCGGACTGCTGGAACTGATCCGCAACCCGGCAGAACTGCAGCGGTTGCAGAACGACCCCGGCCTGATGGGCACCGCCGTCGAGGAGATGATCCGGTGCGTGGTGCCGGTCAAGGAGTTCATGCGCACCGCCCAAGCCGACACCGAGGTCCGCGGCGTGCCGATCGCCAAGGGCGAAGCTGTTCTGCTGTCCTATGTTTCGGCCAATCGCGACGACGAGGTGTTCGACGACCCGATGCGCTTCGACGTCGGCCGCGACCCCAACAAGCACCTGTCCTTCGGCTACGGCGTGCACTTCTGCCTGGGTGCTGCCCTGGCCCGGATGGAGATGAACAGCTTCTTCACCGAACTCGTCCCGCGCATCAAGTCCATCGAACTCGCCGGCGAGCCCGAGCTGATGGCCACCACCTTCGTGGGCGGCATCAAACACCTGCCGATCCGCTACTCCTTGGCGTGATTACGCCGCGGCGCTCCCCGTCGGCGGCGATAATGCGGGTGAGTCGGTCGCAAGAGGGGAAGTACTGACCATGAAGAAGTTGGCGGCGGCGCTGTTGAGCGCCATGGCATTGATCGCGATGCCGGTAACTGTCGCACCCGGTGCGCAAGCCGATGTGTGCGGCGACGTCGGAGGGCGTCATGTGAATGTCGGTGGTTGCACCAACGTCGCCGGTGACGTCGCCGTCGCGGGCGCAGTGGCCACCGACGATGACGCTGCGGCACAGGCGGCCTCCGGCCAGCCGCCGTGCTACACGCCGCAGGGGGTCCCGTACTACACCCCCGGTTCGGATCCCTGCTACTGAGCAACGCCCGTGAGGCTCGCCTGGATGCGGGCCAACTCGCAGCCTTCGCCGCGATAGTCGAGCTCGGCAGTTTCGAAGCGGCGGCCGATCAGCTACACGTGACGCCGTCTGCGATCAGTCAACGCATCAAAGCGCTGGAAAAGCACGTCGGCCAGGTGCTGCTCGTCCGCGGAAAGCCCTGTCTGCCGACAGCGGCAGGCGCGCCTCTGCTGCGGCTGGCCGCCCAGACCGCGATGCTGGAAGCCGAAGCCATCGCCGAGATGGCCGGTGGTGGTGAGTCGGCGCCGCGGCCACGCATCGCCATGGCAGTCAACGCGGACTCCATGGTGACCTGGTTCGCCCGTGTGTTGTCGGACCTGTCCGAGGTGTTGTTCGACATCCGAATCGAAGACCAGGACCATTCCGCCCGGCTTCTGCGGGAGGGTGTCGTCATGGGTGCCGTCACCACCGAGCGCACACCGGTGCCGGGGTGCCGGGTGCAGCCGCTTGGTGTGATGCGGTATCTGCCGGTGGCCAGCGCAGATTTCGTAAAGCGTTATTTTCCCGATGGTTTCACTGCCGACGCGGTGAGTTACGCGCCGTCACTGGCGTGGAACCGCGATGACGCGCTACAGGATGTGCTGGTGCGCAAAGTCTTTCGTCATGCGGTCGACCGACCCGTGAGTTATGTGCCCACCGCGGAAGGCTTCGGTGCCGCAGTGCACGCCGGAGTCGGCTGGGGGATGTACCCCGAACAGTCGGCGGCCACCGCCCTCGCCGACGGTTCGTTCGTCCAAATCTGCGATGTCCACCTCGACGTCCCCTTGTTCTGGCAGTGCTGGAAGCTGGACAGCCCCCTGATGGAGTCGTTGACGGCGACCGTGCTGGCCGCGGCGGCGACACTGCGCCGACGCTGACAGCAAATGCATCGCGGCCCACGCGAGGTTTGACATGCGGCTGATTCGGATAATCGAGCCGCATGAACGCGAGCCGACAGACCCGCTCGAAGGTCGTTGCGGCACTGGTGAGCGCGAGCGCGGTAGTCGCGGGTGTGTTTCTCGTGGCAATCCAGGTGGAGCGTGGCGGTGGTGAAACGGTGATGTCCGATCCCGGTTCGTTCACCGTCCCAGCAACCAACACGATGACCACCGGCGCCACCACAAGCACATCGCCCGGGCAGCCGTCGGTATCCGCCTCGGTCGCCACCCCGCAAATCACCACGACGCCGACGTCGGCCGCATCGGGCTAGCAGCGCGGTGCGGGGCCGTTTCGGGCGAGGACTACCCGTGACCGCAGGCGCCGGCCGCACCAGATCGGCGCGAGTCGGAGACGATCATCCTGCGCTGGTGACCGGTAGGAATGTGGCAGGGTGAAATTCATGGCTGACGCCGTCGAAACCGAGAACGTGCCCGCGCAACGTACCTTCTTCGGCCATCCCGTCGGCCTGGCCAACCTCTTCGGCGTCGAATTGTGGGAGCGTTTCTCGTACTACGGGATGCTCACCATCCTCGGCTATTACCTGTACTACTCGCTGACCGACGGCGGCCTCGGTCTGCCCAAGGCCACCGCCACCGGCGTCGTCGGCGCGTATGGCGGTCTGGTGTATCTGTCCACGGTGCTGGGCGGCTGGGTGGCCGACCGATTGCTCGGCATGGAGCGGACCGTGCTGTACGGCGGGGTGGTGGTCATGTGCGGCCACATCGCGCTGGCGGTGCTGCCCGGACTGGCGGGCGTCGGCGTCGGCCTCGTTCTGATCGCATTGGGGTCCGGTGCGCTGAAGGCCAACGCCTCATCGCTGCTGGGCACTCTCTACGAAGACGGCGACCCACGCCGCGACGGCGGGTTCACACTGTTCTATCTCGGTATCAACCTCGGTTCCTTCGTGGGCCCGCTGATCACCGGTCTCCTGCAGAACAAGCTGGGTTTCCACTACGGTTTCGGCGCTGCGGCCGTCGGCATGGCGCTCGGGCTGACGCAGTATGTGGTGTTCCGACGCAACCTGGGCGGCCGCGGCCACGACGCTCCGAATCCGTTGTCACGCAGGGAATTCACGCGCACCGCCGGCATCGCGCTGGTGATCGTGGTGGTCGTCGTCCTCGCCTTCGTGTTCGGTCTGATCACCTTGGCCAACCTCGCTCAGGTGACCACCGGGATTCTGATCATCGCGTCGATCGGGTACTTCGCGGTGATGTTGCGCAGCCCGCGCGTGCAATCGCTGGAACGAACCCGGGTGCGCGCGTTCATCCCGTTGTTCATCGCGAATGCGGTGTTCTGGTCCCTGTTCCAGCAGATCTTCACCGTGCTCGCGGTGTACTCCGACGAACGGATGAATTGGTCGATCTTCGGTTGGCGGGCGCCCTCGAACTGGGTCGGCTCCATCGAACCGGTGTGGATCATCCTGCTGTCACCGTTGTTCGCGACGATGTGGACCAAGCTGGGCCGGCGTGCCCCCACCACACCCCGCAAGTTCGCCTATGGCGTGATCGGCATGGGGGTGGCGTTCCTGCTGTTCCTGCCGATGGCCGGGACGACGGGGCGCACCGTTCCCGCGCTGGTCGTGGCGGCGATCATGGCGGTCTTCGCGATCTCCGAGCTGATGTTGTCTCCGATCGGCCTGTCGGTCACCACACAACTGGCGCCCAACGCTTTTCGTGCTCAGATGATGGCGCTGTACTTCTTCTCGGTCGGGCTGGGCACCTCGATGTCAGGTGTGCTGTCGGGTTACTACCATCCGGACCGCGAGTTCGCGTACTTCGGCATCCTCGGGGCGGTCGCGGTCGGAGTCGGCGTGCTGGTGTGGGCGTTGGCACCTCGAGTGAGTCGGCTGATGGAGGGAATTCACTGAGGCTGTGCGTCGAGCAAGCGCACCATCTCGGCACGCATTTCGACCTTGCGCACCTTCCCGGTGACGGTCATCGGGAACTCGTCGACCAGCCGCACATAACGCGGAATCTTGTAATGGGCCAACTTTCCGGCGGCGAACGCGCGCACGCCGTCGGCGTCGAGGTGCGCGCTGCCCGGGCGCATCTTGATCCATGCGCAGATCTCCTCCCCGAACCTCGGGTCGGGTACACCGATCACCTGGACGTCGTCGATGTCGGGATGGGTGTGCAGGAATTCCTCGATCTCCCTGGGGTACACGTTTTCACCGCCGCGGATGACCATGTCCTTGATCCGGCCGACGATCGTGCAGTAGCCGTCATCGCGCATCACCGCAAGGTCGCCGGTGTGCATCCAACCGTCGTCGTCGATCGCATCGCGGGTCTTGTCCTCGTCGTTCCAATAGCCGAGCATCACCGAGTAACCGCGAGTGCAGAATTCGCCGGTCGCACCGCGTTCGACCAGCGTGCCGGTCTCAGGGTCGACGACTTTGATCTCGACGTGCGGATGCGCGCGGCCGACGGTGGCGGTGCGCCGCTCGAGGTCGTCGTCGTGCAACGTTTGGCACGACACCGGTGAGGTCTCGGTCATGCCGTAGGCGATTGACACCTCCGCCATGTTCAAGGTGTCGACGCACCGCTTCATGATCTCCACCGGGCATGGGGCGCCCGCCATGATGCCGGTGCGCAGCGACGAGACGTCGCGGTGGGCCAGGTCCGGATGCCCGAGCATCGCAATGAACATCGTCGGTACCCCGTACAGCGCTGTGCAGCGCTCCTGTTCCACCGCGGCCAGTGCCGCGGCGGGATCGAAGCCGGCCGACGGGATCACCATCGTCGCCCCGTGAGTGGTGCAACCGAGGTTGCCCATCACCATGCCGAAGCAATGGTAGAAGGGAACCGGGATGCACAGCCGGTCGCCCCGGCCGAAGTTGATCAGATCTGTGACGAAGAATCCGTTGTTGAGGATGTTGCGGTGCGACAGCACCGCGCCCTTCGGTGATCCCGTTGTGCCGGAGGTGTATTGGATGTTGATCGGATCCGATGGGGTCAGCGAGTTCATCCGGGAGCGCAACTGGTCGGCGGGCAGGTTCTCGCCGCGTTGGCGCAGCGCCTCCCAGTCAGACGAGTCCAGGAATACGACTTCGGCCAGATCGGGTAGCTCGGGCCGTACTTCGGCTACCATGCTGCGGTAGTCGGATGACTTGAATTCACTGGTGGACAGGAGCATTCGGACACCGGCGTGCCGCAGTACGAAGGCGAGTTCGTGTGTGCGGTAGGCGGGATTGATCGTCACCAGGATCGCACCGACCTTCGCGGTGGCGTACTGCACGATGGTCCATTCAGCGCAGTTCGGCGCCCAGATGCCGACCCGATCCCCCTTGCCGATACCCGAGGCGATCAACCCTCGTGCCACCCAGTCGATCTCGCGATTCAGCTCGGCATAGCTCCACCGCCGGCCGGTGGAAACCTCGACCAGTGCATCGACGTCGGGGTATGCCGCCGCCGTTCGTTCGAAGTTCGCGCCGATCGTCTCGTCAAGGAGCGCGTGAACATCGGGACCGGCCGCATACGACCGCGGCGCACCATGCTGTTCGCGCAATAGATTCTTCTCCACCTTGCCACTGGCGTTGCGCGGCAACTCATCGACGACGACCACGCGCCTCGGGCGTTTGTACCCGGCCAGGTGTTCGCGACAGTGCGCCTCGATCTCGGATTCGGTCGGTGGCTCGTCACGATCGCGCGCCACGATCACGGCCAGCGGAGTCTCGCCCCACGTCGGGTCCGGCACGCCGATGACCGCGACCTCGGCGATCTTCGGATGCGCTGCCAAGACGTTCTCCACCTCGGCGCTGTAGATGTTTTCTCCACCCGAAATGATCATGTCTTTCTTCCGGTCGACCACGTAGATGTAGCCGTCCTCATCCTGCCGGACGAGGTCGCCGGAATGGAACCATCCGCCATTGAAAGCGTCCGCTGTCTGGACCGGCTTGTTCCAGTACTCCGTCATCACCAGCGGTCCCTGATAGACGATCTCGCCAACCGACCCCGGTGCGACATCGTTCATATCGTCGTCGACGATGCGGGCTTCGACGTTGAGCATCGGCGTGCCGACCGAACCGATCTTGCGGACAGCGTCATCGCCGTGCAACAGGCAGGTGATGGGGCTGCACTCGGTCTGGCCGAATGCCGCGACGATCTCCGCGTGCGGGAAGGCGTCCGCCATGCTCTGCAGCAACGTGGTGGAGGCCGGGGCGGCGCCCCACCACACTCGCCGAAGGTTCGAGAGGTCCCGTTGCCGCAGCCTGTCCACCGCACAGACCATCTGCCACTGGGATGGCGTCATCCAGCAGGAGGTCACCCGCTCGCTGACGATGGTGGACACCAATGCCTCGGGGTCGAAGCCGCCCGAGGGTGGAATGACGACCGTGCCGCCGGTGAAGAACGCGGGCAACATTCCCGAGACACCCGCGGTGTGGAACAGCGGCGCCACTCCCAGCCAACGGTCGTCCACAATGTGACCGAGCGTGGCTATCGAGCTGAATGCGTGCAGATGCAGGTTGCGATGCGACAGCACGGCGCCTTTGGGAAACCCCGTGGTGCCGGAGGTGTACATGATGAAGGCAGGTGCCTGATCCCCGACGACAATCTCGACGGGTTCGTCGGAGGCGCTGTCGATGGCGGACTGGAAGTTGCCGCCGATTGTGAGCACCGAGCGCACCGATGCCGCCCGTGCCCGCTCGACGACGGCGGCCAGCGCGGCATCGACCACGACCGCCGTCGCGCCGCTGTCGGCCAACAGGTAGGCGATCTCGTCGGGCACCAGGCGGAAATTGAGTGGTACGGCGATGGCACCCAACCGTGATGTGGCAAACCAGGTCTCGACCACCTCGAGGCTGTTGAGGCCCAGTACGGCGACCCGGTCGCCGCGGCGGATCCCGCGCTGGGACAGGGCATTGGCCAACCGGGTCACCCGGGCGTCGGTCTCGCCGAAGGTGCCGCGCCGGTGGGCGTCGACGAACCCGACTCGGTCAGGGCGCACCCGGGCGTGCCTGGCGAGGACGTCGCTGAGGGTGATGCCCGTCGACGCAGAGGTCATAAGCCGGCCCGATCGGCGAGCAGCGCTCGATGGTGGCTGCTACTGCCGAACAGTGCTTCGCATGCCTTGGCTCGGCGCAGGTAGTGGTGCAGGTCGCACTCCCAGGTGAAGGCAATACCACCGTGTATCTGGATGGCGGTGTTCGCGCACAAGGTGAACGTGTCTGCGGCCTGCGCCTTCACCAACGGGGCCGCCACTGCGAGTTCGCGGGGGTCGCCGGCGCTCATCGCCGCGAACATCACCGCCACCCGGGTCGCGTCGATCTCGATCGCCATGTCCGCGCACATGTGTTTGACGGCCTGAAACGTTCCGATCGGCCGACCGAATTGTGTTCGGCTGCGGGCATACTCGACGCTGCGGGCCAGGCAGGCTTCGGCGCCGCCAAGCATCTCGGCGGCCAGCAGCACCCGCGCGATGTCCACCACCCGATTCAGATCAGCAGATGTCGCCCCGAGACGTTCCGCGTCGGCCCGCCGTAGTGTCACTTGCGCGATCGGGCGCGTGATGTCGAAAGAGGGCAGCGGCTGGACGTCGACCCCCGCGGCGCGGGCGTCGACCACGTAGAGCCCCACCTCCACCTCGGTGCGGGCCGCGATGATGAGCAGATCGGCACCGTGCCCGTGCAGAATTGGGCCGCAGATTCCGTCCAGTACAGACCGGCCGTGGTGTCGGGTTGCCGACACCGTCGCCGACGCCGGGTCGCCGACGCCGGACCCGGTGGCCGCAAACGCCGCCACACACGTTCCCCCGAGCAGGCCCGGCAGCAGGCGGCGACGCTGTTCCTCGCCACCCAAGTGCAGCACCGCATGCAACGCAAACACGTGTGACGCCACCGGAAGTGGTGCCAGGGCACGGCCGAACTCCTCGAAGACAACGGCCGATTCGACCAGTGACGCGCCGGTGCCGCCGTATTCGGGCGGCACGGTCAAGCCGGGCAATTCCAACTCCCGGCATAGTCTCGGCCAGACGCGCTCGTCACGGCCGTGCTTGGACAGGAAGTCCCGCGTCGAATCGCGCAGCGCCAGATGTTCGTCGCTATACTGAAAGTCCATGTCAGCGTGGCTCTTTCGGAAGACCAAGCAATTGTTCACCGATCACGTTGCGCTGGATCTGCGAGCTGCCCGCGTATATGGTGGCCGCCCGCGCATAGAGGAACTCATCGAGCCAGCAAGCCGCCGAATTCTGTGTGCCAGGCACCGGAATGATCAGCGCGGCACCGTTGCCCGCACCGTCCGCGCACAGCGCGTCGACACCGAGGATGTCGACGGCCAGGTCGGTGTACCGGCGAAAATACTCGCTCCACATCACCTTGTTGATGGCGGCCTCGGCACCGGGGCGGCGCCCGCTCAACAGGTTGGTCAAACCGCGGTAACCCTGATAGCGCAGTATCTGTACGCGCGAATAGCACCAGGCGAGTTCATCACGGACCAGGGGATCGCTGTGCGAGCCCCGTTCCCTGGCGAGTTGTCGTAGCCATTCCAGCCCGCGGCCGAACTCTATTGTTGCTGTGGTGATTTGGGATCCGCGTTCGAAACCGAGGACCGTCATCGCGGTCGCCCAGCCTCCACCGACCCCGCCGAGCACATCGACGGCTGCGGCGCGGGCGTCGGCAAAGAAGACTTCGGAGAACGACGCGTGCCCGGCCGCGTTGGTGATGGGACGCACGACGACGCCGGGCTGGTCGACCGGCACGAGTAGAAGCGACAGGCCCTTGTGCTTCGAGACCCCGGGATCCGTACGCGCCAGCACGAAGATCCAATTCGCCGTGGGCCCGGCCGATGTCCAGATCTTCTGGCCGTTGATGATCCATTCATCTCCGTCGAGCACCGCGGTGGTACGCACCGACGCGAGATCCGAACCCGCGTCCGGTTCAGAGAAGCCCTGGCACCAGCGGTCCTCGCCGGAGAGGATCCGCGGCAGGAAACGCCTCTTCTGTTCCTCGGTGCCCAGCGCGATCAGTGTGTTGCCCAGTAGATCGATGCCGAACATATCGTTCTCGTCGCGCTCCGGTGCGCCGCCGCGGGCGAACTCCTCGGCCAGCACCGCCTGTTCGATCACCGAAAGTCCGCCGCCGCCGTATTCGACGGGCCAGGACACGGCCACCAGGCCGCGATCGACGAGAACCTTGCGCCACCGGTGCCGGAGTTGCTCCCGCTCCTTCGGCGGCAGCGCGCCAGGCCCCGTCCAGCCGGGCGGCAGTTGCTCAGCCAGGAGCGCCCGGATCTCGTCGCGGAACGACTGTGTTTCCCGGGGATAGTCGATGTCCACCTGTGCTCCGCTTCAGGGCCGGCTTTTGGTCGCGGGCAGGATCTCCGGCGCCAGCCGCCAGTCCTCGAGCCCATACTCAGGCGTTCCGATGCCCAGCGGGTCACCGGTCAACTCAGCCCAATGCGAGTGATTGAGCTGGTGCAGGGAGAAGCACGCATCCAGGGCGGTCGAGAAACCCATGGCATCGACGGTCTGGTTGACCGACTCCTTGATCAACAGGGAGGCCACCGTCGGCACCTTGGCGATGCGCCGGGCGAATTCGATCGTGCGCTCGGAGAGCTGTTCGGTCGGGAAGACCTTGCTGACCATGCCGAGCGCGTGGGCTTCATCGGCATCTAGCGAGTCACCGGTGAGCAGTAGCTCTTTGGCCTTGCGCGGCCCGAACTCCCACGGATGACCGAAGTACTCCACCCCGCACATGCCCAGCCGGGTGCCGACCACGTCGGCGAAAATCGTGTCCTGCGCGGCGACGATGAGGTCGCAGCACCAGGTCAGCATGAGACCGGCGGACAACACCATGCCGTGTACCTCGGCGATCGTGATTTTGCGCAGATTGCGCCACCGCTTGGTGTTCTGGAAGAAGTAGTGCCACTCCTGCCGGTAGCGGGCGTCGGCACCCGTCAGCGTTCCGCCGTTGCACTGATAGGTGGGGTGCTGACCGGGGCCGGGGGAGCGTTCTCGCACGTCGTCGGAGGAGCCCAGATCGTGGCCGGCCGAGAAGCACGGGCCGGCGCCGCGCAGGATGACGACACGCACGGTGTCGTCCTCTTCGGCCAGTTCGAACGCCGTTCCGAGTTCGACGAGCATCCCCCGGTTCTGCGCGTTGCGCTGTTTCGGGCGGTCGAGCGTGATCGCCGCGATCCGGCCGTCGTCGATCACGTCGTAGCCGATGTAGTCGAAATGCTGCACGAATGCTCCCTTCCGAAGCCGGCGCCTGCCCGCTGCTGATGCAGCACGCTACGCGGGCACCTGAGGCGATGTCCATAGACAGTACGCCAATATGAAAATCTTCGGCTCGGTAAACAAGCAAGAAAAATGGTTCTTGCTTGCAATCAAGTATCTTGCTAGTACTGTGTTGTAAATCGCAGCCGACGGACTAGATGCGCTTGCTCGACCACTACCGAGAGGGTTCAAGATGGAGATCGGAATTTTCCTGATGCCGGCGCATCCGCCGGAGCGCAGCCTGTACGACGCGACCCAATGGGACCTTGACCTCATCACGCTGGCTGACGAGCTCGGTTACGTGGAGGCGTGGGTCGGAGAACACTTCACGGTGCCCTGGGAGCCGATCTGCGCGCCGGATCTTCTGCTGGCTCAGGCGCTGCTGCGCACCAAGAACATCAAGCTCGCTCCCGGCGCACATCTGCTGCCCTATCACCATCCGGTCGAGCTGGCCCATCGGGTGGCCTACTTCGATCACCTCGCGCAGGGCCGCTTCATGCTCGGTGTCGGCGCCAGCGGCATTCCGGGAGACTGGGCACTGTTCGACGTTGACGGGCAGAACGGCGAGCACCGGGAGATGACCCGCGAGGCGCTCGAGATCATGCTGAAGGTCTGGACCGAGGACAAACCGTGGGAGTTTCGCGGGAAATACTGGAATGCCAACGGAATTGCGCCGATGTTCGAAGGGCTGATGAAGCGGCACATCAAGCCCTTCCAGGCGCCGCACCCACCGATCGGAGTGACCGGATTCAGTGCCGGCTCCGAGACGCTCAAGCTGGCCGGCGAGCGCGGCTACCTGCCGATGAGTCTGGATCTCAACACCGAATACGTTGCGACGCACTGGGATGCCGTGCTGGAAGGTGCCGAGCGATCCGGCCGGACACCGGACCGGCGGGACTGGCGGCTGGTGCGCGAGGTCGTTGTCGCCGAGACCGATGAACAGGCATTCCGCTATGCCGTCGACGGCATGATGGGCCGCAATATGCGCGAGTACGTTCTACCGACGTTCCGGATGTTCGGGATGACCAAGTTCTACAAGCACAACCCGTCGGTGCCCGACGAAGACGTCACTCCGGAGTACCTGGCCGAGAACACCTTTGTGGTGGGGTCCGTCGAGACCGTGGTCGACAAGCTGGAAGCCACCTATGACCAGGTCGGCGGATTCGGCCATCTGCTGATTCTCGGTTTCGACTACCTCGACAACCCGGGCCCATGGAAGGAGTCCATGCGACTGCTGGCCGAGGAGGTCATGCCACGGCTCAATGCCCGCATCGCCAAGAAGCCCGCTTCGGCGATCGTCTGACTCGAGAACGGGAGACATGCAGGTGCCCGAGATCACCGTGCAGTATTCGGATGGAGCGCGCAAGGCGATGCCGGTGCAGCCGGACCAGTCGATCCTGGAGGCTGCCGAGGAACACGGCATCGCGATCGTCAACGAATGCCAGAGCGGGATCTGCGGGACCTGCGTAGCCACCTGCGTGGCAGGCGATTACGAGATGGGCCGCACCGAGGGGCTGTCCGAGGTCGAACGCGACGCCCGCAAGGTGTTGACGTGTTCGACCTTCCCCAAGTCCGACTGTGTGATCAGCCTGCAATACCCGGCAGATGACAACGCTGCGCGACTGGTCACCGGCACGGGCGTGGTGACGGCGGTCGAGCATGTGTCGTCGACGACGGCGCTGCTACGTATCGACGTCTCCGGGCTCGCCCCGCTGGTCTATCGGCCCGGGCAATTCGCCCAATTGCAGGTGCCGGGGACCGCCGTCTGGCGCAATTACTCGTACGCGCACCCCGCCGACGGACGCACCGAGGTGGAGTTCATTGTCCGGCTGCTGCCGCAGGGGGTGATGTCGGATTATCTACGTGCAAACGCCAAACCCGGTGACCGAATCGCGATGCGCTGCAGTAAGGGTGGCTTTTACCTCCGCACGCCGGCGCGTCCGGTGGTACTCGTGGCCGGCGGTACCGGATTGTCGGCGATCCTGGCGATGGCGCACAGCCTGCGCGATGATCATCGCGGCCCGGTGCATCTGGTCTACGGCGTGCGTAACGCCGGAGACTTGTGCAAGCTTGCGGAACTAGAGGAGCTCAGGCGACGGTTGCCGGGGCTCGAAATCCACACCGTTGTGTCTCGTCCGGATGCCGCCTGGACCGGTCGGGTGGGACGGGTCACCGATGTGCTCGACGTGAGCATGTTCGACGGCGGTAACGCCGACGTATATGTCTGCGGCCCGGCAGGTCTGGTCACCGATACTCGAAAATGGTTGGACGACAACGGCATCAACGGCGTCGGCCTCTACTATGAGAAGTTCGTGGCCAGCGGGTCCGCGCGGCGGCGGACCACTCCCCGATTGAACTACCAAGCCGTCGATCTCGCCGACGTCCGCCGCCGCGGTCGTGGCACTGCGGTGGTGGTCGGTGGAAGCATCGCCGGGATCGCCGCAGCCAAGGTGCTCAGCGAGACCTTCGAGAACGTCATCGTCCTTGAGAAGGACCCGCCGCACACCCGCCGCGAGGGCAGGCCCGGTGCGGCACAGGGCTGGCATCTGCACCATCTGCTCACCGCAGGGCGCATCGAACTCGAGCGGTTCTTTCCCGGGATCGTCGCCGACATGGTTCGCGAGGGCGCGTTCGACGTCGACATGGCTGCCCAGTACCGCATCCGCCTCGGTGGCTCCTGGAAGAAACCGGGCACCGGGCCGATTCAGATCGTCTGTGCGGGCCGGCCGCTGCTGGAATGGTGTGTACGACGCCGTCTGGACGACGAACCCCGGATCAGCTTCCGATATGAATCCGAAGTGGCCGACCTGGTCTACGACAGCTCCAGCGACACCGTCATCGGGGTTGCAGTCACCGGCGACGGCGACGAACTCGAAATCGTGCCTGCGGAATTCGTGGTCGACGCCTCGGGGAAGAATACTCGCTTCCCGGAGTTCCTGGACCGCATCGGCGTCGGCGCTCCCGAGGTCGAGCAGGACATCATCAACTGCTTCTACTCCACGATGTTCCACAAGGTGCCACCCGAACGGCAGTGGGACGACAAGGTGATGGTCATCTGTTACGCATACCGGCCCTACGAGGACACCTATGCCGCGCAGTACTACACCGACAGCTCACGCACCATCCTGTCGACATCACTGGTGGCCTACAACTGCTATTCACCACCGCGCACGCCACGCGAGTTCCGTCAGTTCGCCGACCGCATGCCGTCAGCGGTGATCGGGGAGAACATCGACGGCCTCGAACCGGCCTCACCGATCTACAACTTCCGCTATCCCAACATGATGCGACTGCACTACGAGCGCAAACGCAACCTGCCGCGCGCCCTGCTGGTCGTCGGGGATGCCTACACCAGTGCCGACCCCGTCTCCGGACTGGGAATGACTTTGGCGCTCAGAGAAGTCCGGGAAATGCAACTGTTGCTCTCGAAGTACGAGCCCAACCATCCGGATCTGCCGCGTCGCTATTTCCGCAAGATCGCCAAGCTTGCCGACACCGCCTGGTTCGTGATCCGCGAACAGAACCTGCGCTTCGACTGGCTCAAGGACGCCGACAAGAAGCGTCCGTTCTACTTCGGTGCGCTCACCTGGTACATGGACCGGGTGATGGAGCTGGTGCACGACGACCCCGACGTCTACAACGAATTCCTCGCCGTCGTGCATCTGGTCAAACCCGCGGCCGCGCTGATGACACCCCCGGTCGCTGCCCGCGTGATCGGAAAATGGGCCCGGACCAGACTGTCGGGGCAGAAGACCCTCATCGAGCGCAACTACGAAAACCGCACCATCCCGGTGCCCGAGTACCTGGCCCAAACGGCGGAGATGCCCGTCGATTTGGCTACCAGCCGCTCCCGTTAGGAAAGAGGCCCGAGATGATCCATCGGATGCTGAACTGCCAGGGCACCCGGATCCACGCCGTCGAGGAGGGCGAAGGACCGCTGGTGGTCCTGGTGCACGGCTTCCCCGAGTCGTGGTACTCCTGGCGCCATCAGATCCCGGCCCTGGCTGCGGCGGGCTACCGGGTGCTGGCCATCGATCAGCGTGGTTACGGCCAGTCCTCGAAGTACCGGGTGCAAACCGCTTATCGCATCAAGGAATTGGCCAGCGACATCGTCGGCGTCATCGACGCATGTGGCGAGAAGCAGGCGGTGGTCGTCGGGCATGACTGGGGCGCCCCGGTCGCCTGGACCTTCGCGTGGTTGCACCCAGACCGCTGTCGTGGTGTGGTCGGGATCAGCGTGCCGTTCGCCGGGCGTGGCGTGATCGGCCTCCCCGGCAGTCCGTTCGGTGAGCAGCGGCCCAATGACTACCACCTGGAGTTGGCAGGCCCGGGCAAGGTCTGGTACCAGGACTACTTCTCCGAACAAGACGGCATCATCACCGAGATCGAAGAGGATGTTCGAAGCTGGCTGCTCGGTCTCACATACACGGTGTCCGGCGACGCCATGGCTGCGGCGACGCAGGCCGCGGAGGCGGCCGGGGTGGACCTCGCCGCAATGGATCCGATCGAGGTGATCCGTTCCGGACCGCTGTGCATGCCCCACGGGGCGCGGCTCAAGGACGCGTTCGTCTACCCCGAAAAGATGCCGGAATGGTTCACCGATGCCGACCTGGACTTCTACACAGGCGAATTCGAGCGATCCGGGTTCGGTGGCCCGCTGAGCTTCTATCACAACATCGACAATGACTGGCACGACCTCGCCGAATACGAGGGCACCCCGCTGACCCCGCCGGCGCTGTTCATCGGCGGCCAGTATGACGTCGGCACCACGTGGGGAGCCGAGGCGGCCGAACGCGCGCACGAAGTGATGCCGAACTACTGCGGCACTGAGATGGTGGCCGGCGTCGGCCACTGGATCCAGCAGGAGGAGCCCAAGGAAACCAACCGGCTGCTGCTCGATTTCCTTGGCGGACTGAGCTGATGGAGCCATGCGGATGAGAACCGCTCACGGACGGGTGCGGCGCGCCATCGCGGCCGTGGCCACCGGCCGCTGCTGCATCGTCGTCGACGACTCAGAGAACCAGGGATATCTGGTCTTCGCCGCGGATGCCGCCACGCCGCAGCTGCTCACCTTTACGGTCCGGCACACTTCCGGTTACATCCGAATCGCGCTACCCGGCTCGGACTGCGAACGGCTCGACCTGCCGCCGGTCTGTCACCGCGAGACCGCGCCGGCCGGCATCGCCGCCCAGCGGGTGACGGTGGACTTCCGTGAGACGAGCACCGGGATCTCGGCGATCGATCGGGCCCGCACCATTGCCGCCCTCGCCGACGCCAACGCCACGGCAGCCGACTTCCGCCGACCCGGGCATGTGATCCCGGTGCAGGCCGGGAGCCATGGCGTGCTCGGCTCTTCGCCGGGGGCCGCCGAGGCGGTGCTGGATTTGGCCCGCCTCGGTATGCGCCGGCCCGCGGGTGTGTTGTGCGAGATTGTGTCTCAACGGAATCCGGCCGGTATGGCCGAAGAATGCGAGTTGGCAGCGTTCGCCGGCCGGCATCGCATACCCATGCTCTCGGTCACCGAGCTCGCGACGTACCGGCGTCGTACCGAACCACAGGTCGTGCGGACGGCGGAGACCACACTCCCGACCGAGGCGGGCACCTTCCGGGTCGTCGGCTATCGAGACGCCCGAAACGGGGGTGAACATCTGGCGGTGATCGCCGGCAACGCTGACGCCGATACGCCGATGCCGCTGCACGTCCACCTCGAATGCCTCGGTGGCGACGTGTTCGGATCCCTGGCTTGCACCTGCGGTGCCGAACTCGCCCGTGCAGTCGCCGCAATGCGAGCCAACGGCACCGGCATGATCATCTACCTGCGCCCGCCCACCGCACATGCCTGCGGTGTCCTCACCGGCGGCGCCGCACCGGATCTGGTGTCCGGGAGCGTCGCGTGGATCCTGCGTGACCTGGGTGTGTATACGGTCAGGCTGTCCGACGATGCACCTGAGCTGGGCTTGTTGATGTTCGGGGCGATCCGTGAGCACGGGTTGCACGTCGAGTCGCCCGCCGCGGTGTGGCCGGTGGCAGGCTGACACGTGCCCTGGGAGACAACGGGATCGCAGAGGAGACGCGATGACGCATCCGGATCTGGCCGGTAAATCCGCGATTGTGACCGGCGCGGGAGCCGGCATCGGGCTGGCTATCGCCAAGCGACTGGCCGCCGAGGGCTGCCGAGTATTGTGCGCGGACATCAATGCCGACACGGCGAAGGCCGCGGCAGCCGAGCTCGGCGGCGACGCGGTCGGTCACCAGGTCGACGTGAGCGACGAATCGCAGGTGGCCGACATGGTCGAAGCATGCGTCGCGGCGTTCGGCGGCGTCGACAAGCTCGTCGCCAACGCTGGAGTCGTGCACTTCGCCCCGCTGCTGGACACCACCACCGACGACTTCGACCGGGTGATCGGGATCAACCTGCGTGGCGCCTGGCTGTGCACCAAACATGCCGCACCCCGGATGGTCGAGCGTGGCGGTGGCGCGATCGTCAACATGTCCTCGCTCGGGGGGCAGGTCGCGGCGGCGGGCACCGCCGCATACGGGATGTCGAAAGCCGGGATCATCCACCTGAGCCGCATCACCGCCGCGGAACTCCGCGCGGCCAACGTGCGATCCAACGCACTGCTGCCGGCCTTCGTCGATACTCCGATGCAGCAGACCGCGATGACGATGTTCGACGAGGCACTCGGTGCGGGCGGGGCCACCACCATGATCGGACGCCTACAGGGCCGCATGGCCGGGCCGGAGGAGATGGCCGGCGTTGTCGCCTTCCTGCTCTCCGACGACGCGTCGATGATCAACGGGACGGCACAGGTCGCCGACGGTGGAACACTCGCGGCACTGTGGTGAGCGGTCTCTTCGCCGGCCTACCCGGCAGCGTCGGCCTGGCTGGTCAGGATTGCCAGGGCGATCGTGGTCATCTCCAGCGCGACGTCGGTGCGGCGGGTGAGATGCCATGTGCGCGAAACGTCTTCGATGAAACTGACGGCGGCGGCCACGAGTAGTCGGGCCTGCGCAACGGTGGTCTGCGGGACCACGGTGCGGATGAGATCGATCCACAGACCGTCGCGGTCGGCCTGGTTCTTGACGAAGCTGTCGCGAACCTCGTCCGATGCCGATGACAGTTCGGTGATCGACACGGAGACCAGGTCGGGGTCGTCCAGACTGATCCGTACCCGCCCGGCTACGAGTCCACGGAGACGTTGTGGTGCAGGATCATTCGCACGCAGCACTCGAATACATTCGAGAGCGGACCACTCGTCGAGGCGACGTACCAGGGCATCGAGAATGGCCTGCTTCGAGGAGAACGAGCGGTACAGGCCCGGGCCCGCGATTCCGACGGTCTTGCCGATGTCGGCGGTGCTCACCGCGGGATATCCACGGGCACGGAATAATTGCGCACCCGCGGCCAGCAGCGTCTCGTACCGCGAGAACGCGGCCGCCTCCCGGCCGGCGGATCCGTCGATCGGGCCGAGCGCCCCGACCGGCGGCGTGCGCGCGGCCGCCATGCACGCTCGGTACAAGAGCTCCCTGAGCTCACCCCCCGACAGGTTGAGGCCATGTCGCCCAAGGCTTGTCAGCGTGCTCGACACTGCCCATGCCCGAAGCTCGACGTGCGCCGGGCTCAGCTCGGGCATCTCCAGGCGGACGCCGGACTGCATGCTCGCCACGATGGCGTTGATCCGGCTGCGTACCTCCGCACGGTCGCCATCGGTGAGGTAGCGAGCCTCTCGCTGCCACAGCACGGTCAACGCTCGGGTCTCGACGGCGGCAGAGATCAGGTCCGGCAATTCATCATGCAGGGGACGGGCGGTCGACTCAGGCGTGCGGCCCTCGGGGTTGCGAACACTTTGGTATTCATCCTGCGCGTTCAGAATCACGGCGGTGAGCAGGGCCTGCTTGTTGTCGTAATGGCGGTACAGGGCGCGAGCCGTCACACCGGCGGCCTCGGCGATCTCCTCCAGTTTCACCGAATGGAAGCCGCGGTCGATGAACAGCCGCGCAGCCTGGTCGAGGATCTGTTTCTTACGGTCCTTTGGCCTGCGCCTGACGATCGGGACGGCTGGCTGCATCGCTGGATGCCCCTTCCTCTCACCGGATTGCAACATCTTCGCAGATCCTCTCTGCCGCGACCCATAAACGTAACCAAAAAGTACATTGCTGCGAGAAACTGCATAATTGAGTGGGTGATTCAGTATCTATATAGCCGATACAGCTGTTATCAGCTATAGACATAGACCTGCGTTCCGCGTACTCTCGCGAAGGTGATCGGTCGTCTCGAAGCGACGGTGAAGTTATCTGGCGAGGCTTCGCTGAGCTGCCTGCCGGCGGTGGTGGGTGGCACCGCCCGGGGAGGAAGCGGCCTGCACGAACCCGACACCGGGGATCTCGTGGCGGGCGTGCAGCAGGCTGTCGATCGACTCATCCTGGCGTCATCGGTGAACGAGCTCTTCGCGCTGGCGGCAGCCGCGGCGGCCCGGATCGGGTTCACCCGGGTGCTGTTCTCCAGGCTTGATCACGGAACCTGGTTGACTCACAACGCTTATACGGCCGATGACCCCGACTTCGCCGAGCAATTGGTGGCATTCGGTACCGCGCACTCCCAACGGTTGGGCGGCCAACTCGTGGAGTCGGAGATGTTGCTCACCGGCATCCCGATCCTGGTGTGCGACGCGCAATCACATCCTCGGGTCTTCCGTAAGCTCGTCAGGTTCGCCCGCACCACCGATTACGTCGCCGCGCCGGTCCAGGCCTGGGGTGTGCCGGTGGCCATGATCCACGCCGACCGATATCCCGATCGCAGCGTCCAAGAGATCGACCGGCGGCTGCTCGGTCTGTTCGCCGGCGGCCTCGGCCTTGCGATCGAGCGGGCTCAACTCGCTGATCGATTGAAAGTGATCAACCAGGCGTCAACCCTACTGGGACATCGCCCGGATGAGGACGCCCTGCACGGTCGGCCGGATCAACAGCCCCCACCACGGTTGGCTGCGGTGTCGTCGCTGCCCCGGGCGGAACGTGCCACCGAGCGGCTCTCGCCGCGCGAATGGGATGTGTTGCGCAGCATCGCCCTCGGCAAGACCAACGCTCAGATCGCCAGCAGCCTGTTTCTCGCCGAGAACACGGTGAAGGTACACGTCAAGCGCATCTTGCGAAAACTGGGTGCTGGCAACCGGACTGAGGCCGCGGCGCTGTATCACCGGCTCACCCGTCGAGGCCCCTGCGACTGAATCGCGGAATCAAGGCCGCATCCTCGAAGCCGGGATCAGTCGGGAGGATTCCCGGCGCTCTGGTCGAAGCGATCTCTGTCCGCTGCCCGACGCTGCCGTGCGTCCACCTGCGGATCGTTCTTGTCGAAGGCTGCTGTCCGGCGTTCGGGGTTTGCGTGAACCCGCACGACCGACCCGATGTCGGGCGCCCAGAAATCGGTGGCGATGTGGGGCTCCTGCATGATGCATCGGTACGGCTGTTCGCCGGGAACGTGGACGTCGGCGACGTATTCGTAGATGGTCACCATGCCGTCCCCGGTGGTGACTTTGCCGCGCCGGTCGACGATGGTGGCCTCACCGTCGACAGTGCCGTGGCCGAACATTGGTCAACAGTACGTCGCCGTCCGCCGTCGCGGACCCTTGTCGCGCGGGCCGTGGTGAGTGGGCCGTGGTGAGTGGGCCGTGGTGAGTGGGCCGTGGTGAGTGGGCCGTGGTGAGTGGGCAATGTGGCGAGAAGGCTCCCTCGGGCCCGGCCGAGCAGCACAATGGCACTGCGAACCATCGAAAGAGAAGCCCATGAGCACGGATACGCCCGGCGGATTGCCACCAATCGAGGAGTTCCGCAGGAGGGCGGCCCACGTCGACCGTGAATTCGCCGACGCCCGACGGTACCTGTCGGCGATGTGCGACGACGACGATCATTCGTTAGGCGAGCTGATGGCCGAGATTCACCGCAATGGACGGGCCATGCAAGTGTTGGCAGCCATGGCGGTGCTTGCACTGGACTTCGCCAATTTGTCTGCGGACCGCCTCGGGGGTGATGTTCGCCGCTGGCTCGACTCGTCTGCGATGACGCCGGACACGGCCCAGGCCGAGCGCAGCCAGAGCGAACTCGGGGGAGAGGGATGACCGGCTAGGCCGCAGGATATCGAAAGTTACTGGGGCGGAGCCCTATCGATACACCGATGGGACCTGACTAGGTCCGCACGACCGACGGTCCCATGGCCTCGTAACCGCGTGCGTCGGCGGGCGACAGCTCGATGCCGGTCACGATCGAGTCGAAATCGGCCACGTCGGCGAACCGGCAGAAGCTGCTGACGCCGAATTTCGTGTGTGCGGCCACCAGAACCCGGCGACGGGCGACTTTGACTGCCATGTGCTTCACCGCGGCGACGGCCGGGTCGGGCGTGGTGAGGCCATGCTCGCGTGAAATGCCGTTCGTGCCAAGGTAAGCGACGTCAATCACCAGGCTGCCGAGCATGTCGGTAGCCCAATGGTCCACCGTCGCCAGTGTGCGGCCCCGCATCCGGCCGCCGAGCAACAGGACAGTCACCGACTCACTGTGCGCCAGCGCCTCGGCGGCCAGCAGTGACGAGGTCACCACGGTCAGCTCCTGCTCGGCCAGCCGCTCGGCGATCAGCCGCGGTGTGAAACCTTCGTCCAGGTACACCGTTTCGGCTCCGTGCAACAGCTCGGTGGCCGCGCCGGCGATCCGGTGCTTCTCAGCCAGGTCCACCTGGCTGCGGTACTCGACGGTCGATTCGAATGCCGCGGTCTCCAACGGGATGGCGCCGCCGTGCACGCGTTTGAGCATCCGGCGCCCGGCGAGGACCTTCAGATCACGGCGGATCGTCTCGGCCGCGACGTCGAGTTCCTCGGCCAGGGCGGCGACCTCGACTCGCCCGCGGACGCGGGCGAACTCGACTATGCGGCTTTGACGGGTGTCCGAATCCACGTCGGTATTCTCACCCGCCGGTGCCGCCGAGCACCGCTCGGACCTCGTCGGGTGTCGTGGCGTCGCGAAGCCGGGCCACCTCGCCGGAGTTCAGGAACACCCCGGCGATCTTGGTCAGCAACGCCATGTGGTCCTTACCGGCCCCGGCGATGCCGATGACGAACTCGGCCGGCTTGCCATTCCAGTCGATCGGTTGGGCGTAGCGCACAAAGGAGATTCCGGTGCGCCGGATGGAGTCCTTGGCCTCATTGGTGCCGTGCGGGATGGCCAGTCCGTTGCCCATGTATGTCGACACCGAGGCCTCCCGTTCGTGCATGGCGTGGACGTACGACGGTTCGACGGCGCCACAAGCCACCAGCAACCGGCCCGCCTCGCTGATTGCCCCCTCGCGGGTGGTGGCGGTGCCGGCCAGCACGATTGACTCGAGGGCCAGCACGTCCTCGCCGGGCGCCTCGTCGGCCTGTTCGACCGGGGCGGCCGCAATGCCGTTGCCGCCGTTGGCCTTTCCGAGCAGCTCGACGATCTCGTCGTACTGCGGCGCGTTCATGAAGTTGTCCACCGAGACGTGGACCGCCGACGGCGTCTTCTGCCGTGCGCGTGCGGTCAGATCCTGGTGAGTGACCACCAGACCGAAGGTGTCGGTGAGATTGGCGATGGACTGGTTGGTCACCTTGACGTCGGAGAAGCCGGCCCCCTGAACCTTCTTGCGCAGCACCGAGGCGCCCATCGCCGACGAGCCCATGCCGGCGTCGCAGGCGAACACGATGTTGGTGATGGGGCCGCTGTCGGTAGATCCCACCAGCGCCGAGGACACGCTCGATTTCTTGCCCTTGAGTGCCTCCATGCCCGCAGTCGCGGCGGCCAGGTCTCCGTCGTCGTCGGAGCGGTCGGTCTTCAGCAGGAGTGCGGCCACCGCGAATGAGACTGCGGCGGCGCCTACGACCGACAGCGTGACACCGAGGTAGCTGCCGGTGGCAGTCTGGGCGTAGACGGCGATGATGGAGCCCGGTGCGGCCGGTGCGCGCAGTCCGGATCCGAACAGCACGTTGATGAAGATGCCGGTCATGCCGCCGAGGATGGTGGCGGCGATCAGCTTGGGCTTCATCAGGACGTACGGGAAGTAGATCTCGTGGATGCCGCCGAAGAACTGGATGATCGCCGCGCCCGGTGCCGATGCCTTTGCGGCACCTCGTCCGAATGCCATGAACGCCAGCAGGATTCCCAGTCCGGGGCCGGGATTGGCTTCCAGCAGGAACAGCACGGACTTACCGGTTTGCAGGGCCTGAGTGGTGCCCAGGGGCGTGAGCACCCCGTGGTTGATCGCGTTGTTGAGGAACAGGACCTTGGCCGGCTCGATGAAGATCGACGTCAGGGGCAGCAGATCGTGGGCGACGAGGAAATCCACCACCCGGCCGGCGCCGTGGCTGAAGCCCGACACGATCGGACCGATTCCGAAGAAGCCGAAGGCGGCCAGGATCAGCCCGACGATGCCGGCCGAGAAGTTGTCGATGAGCATCTCGAAGCCCGGGCGGACCTTGCCGTCCCAGATGGCGTCGACCTTCTTCATCACCCAACCGCCGAGAGGCCCCATCATCATCGCGCCGAGGAACATCGGGATGTCGGTGCCCGCGATCACGCCCATGGTCGCGATCGCGCCGACCACGCCACCGCGGATGCCGTAGACCATCCGGCCGCCGGTGGCTCCGATCAGGATCGGCAGCAGGTAGGTGATCATCGGCGCGACGATGCCGCCGTCGGCGAAGTCCCCCCAGCCGCCGATCTTGGCCACCCAACCGCCCGGGTCGCGTAGCCCCGGGAAGATCCCGGTCAGCCAGCCGGCCTTGATGAACAGGGCGGTGATCAGGCCCCAGGCGATGAAGGCGCCGATATTGGGCATGACCATGTTCGACAGCGACGTGCCCAGCTTCTGAACATGAACTCGTGCCCCGGTCCGCGGTTTCGTCTCGGTGGTGGACAACTTGAGGCCTCCGATCTCTCCGGTGATGCCGATCACATCGGACCATCAGTAAAACCCACAACCGGGCAGCAATGCAAGCGATTCGGTCATAAACGGGCGAAATTGGCTGTGGTTTTATGCCCGGATTGCCGTTAGAGTGTGGGTCAGCTCACCCGGAGGAAGGACGATCGCCATGAAAGCCCTGCGCTTCTACGCCCCCGAGGACGTCCGGCTGGAGGATGTCCCGGAGCCCACCTGCGGACCCGACGAGGTCAAGATCCGGGTGCGCAACTGCTCGACCTGCGGCACCGACGTCAAGATCTTCTACAACGGCCACCAGAACCTGACCCCGCCGCGGACGATCGGCCATGAGATCGCCGGCGAAATCGTGGAAGTCGGCGCCGAGGTCAACCAGACGTACGGCAGCGAGTGGCGGGCCGGTGATCGGGTGCAGGTGATCGCCGCGGTGCCGTGCGGGCACTGTCATGAATGCCGCAAGGGCTGGATGGCGGTCTGCCAGAACCAGACATCGGTGGGATACCAGTACGACGGCGGGTTCGCCGAGTACATGATCGTGCCCAAGCAGGTCCTGGCCGTCGACGGATTGAACCGGATCCCGGAAAACGTCGGCTTCGACGAGGCCTCGGCCGCCGAGCCCTTCGCGTGTGCCATCAACGCGCAGGAACTGCTGGGCATCGAGGAGGGCGACACCGTGGTCGTTTTCGGCGCGGGCCCAATCGGCTGCATGCACATCCGGATCGCGCGCGGCGTGCACAGATGCGGTCCGGTCTACCTCGTCGACGTCAACGACAGCCGCCTGGCGATGTCTGCCGACGCCGTCGACCCCGATGAGGTCATCAACGCCGCCGACGTCGACGTCGTCGCGAAGGTCATGGAGCTGACCGGCGGCCGGGGTGCCGACGTGATCATCACCGCCACTGCGGCCAACATCACCCAGGAGCAGGCGATAGCGATGGCCGCGCGCAACGGCCGCATCTCGTTCTTCGGCGGGCTGCCGAAGACCAATCCGACGATCACTTGCGACTCGAACGTCGTGCACTACCGCCAGCTGCACATCCACGGCGCCAACGGTTCGGCGCCCGAGCACAACAAGCGCGCGCTCGAGTACATCTCGACCGGGCAGGTACCCGTCAAGGACTTGATCACCCGCCACATCTCACTGGACAACGTGCTCGACGCGTTCGGCATCGTCAAGAGCGGGGAGGCCATCAAGGTCACGGTCGAGCCGTAGTTCATCACGTCGGACTTCTCACAAAGGGTTTCATTCACCCCTCAGGTGGAACGCAGTCCCTGTACGCACGCCTATGAGGGGACCAGATGAACAACAAAGCTGAGCAGGCCCGTGAGGGCTTGATCGACTCGATCAAGGGCAAAGCCAAGGAGGTCGTCGGCGCCGTCACCGGCAACGATTCGCTGACCGCGGAGGGTCAGCTGGATCAGGTAGCGGCCAACCAGCGCAAGGAGGCCAACGCCGAGCAAGCGCTCGCCGACGCCGAAGCGGCCGAAGCCAGGGAACAAAAGTCCGAAGTCACGGCGGACGCAGCGCAGGCCCGTGCCGAGGTGACCGCTCGTGCCGCAACGGCCGAGCACGCTATCGACAACGAGGCGCAGGCCCGCAAGCGCGCGGCCGAGCAGAGTGCCCACCAGCAGGCGGCCACCGAGGCGGCGCGGGCGGAGCAGGACGCCCAGCGCGAAGCCACCAGCGCCGAGGCGCGGGCGCGGCTGGAATCCGAGCAGGCCCGCGAAAAGGTGGAGGCTGCCGCCGAGGAGCATCAGGATGCGGTACACGATGCCGTCCAGGCGCGGGCGGCGGCCGCGCAGCTGCGCGGCGAAGCCGACAAGCTGACCGACGATGCCGATTTACCCTGAGCCACAACGATTATCGAAATAGAGGAAATTGCTCAATGAAAATCTCTGACATGCCTTTCGCCATTATGCGGCTGCAATATCGCGCCGCGCGGCTGCCGCTGCAGATCGTCGAGGACCAGGTGATGGTTCGGTTGAAGAGCGAGTCGCCGGCACGTCTGGTCTATGAGCGCTCTTTCGGGGCGCTGGACGTGACCGTCGGCAACTTGCTCGGTGCCGCTGATATCGCCGAGCGGGGCGCAGCGCTCGCAGAGCGCAGTGAAGCGTTGCGTCTGGCTGCTGAGCTCGACGCCGAAGCCGACAGCGAAGTTCGCGAAGCCGGCGAGAACTTCAAGGCGCGGCGCGACGACGCCGACCGGCAACGGAAGAATGCCCAGGACAAGAAACAACAGGTGGTCTCCGAGTCGCGCCAGCAAGCCGAGGCGCGCAAGCAGAACGCGGCCCAGAGCGCGGCGGAGCGTGCCGCCGTCGTCAAAGAGCGGGTCGACAAGGCAGCATCGCAGCGCACCGCAGCGGTGGAGAACGCCAAGCAGACCGAAAAGGCCAACATCAGCGCCGCGGAGAAGACCGTGACCAAAGCGGCCCAGGCAAAACTCGACGACGCCCAGGAAAAGCGGAGTGAGGCGGCCTCGATCCGCAGCGACGCCGACCGGGCGAACGAACTCGCCGACGTCGAGAAGGAGAAGCGGCAGCAGGCACGGGCCGCCGAGAAGAACTAGCCGCGCAGGTACACCGTCGTCGTGTGAGTGAAAAACTCCCTGGCGGCGGTGCCCTGCTCCTTCGGGCCGAGCCCACTCTTCTTCGCACCGCCGAACGGCACGTGCGGATCAGCGCCCGCGGATTCGGAGTTGATGTGCAGCACTCCGACGTCGAGGTGCTCGACCGCATGGAGCGCACGGCTCAGGTTTTGCGTGAAGACGGCTGCCGACAAGCCGAATTCGCTGTCATTGGCCAGCGCGAAAGCTTCAGCGGCATCGGTGGCGCGCCGCACCGCGAGCACCGGCCCGAACAGTTCCGCCGACCAGATATCTGCCGGCGCGGTCAGCTCCAGCACTGTGGGCGCGACGAAGAAGCCCTCAGCCAGTAAGCCCTTGAAGTAGGGCTCGCCGCCGGCCAGCACCTCGGCGTCCTGTCCCATTGCGGTGCCCAGGCCCCCGTAGATATTCCGCTGGGCCGCCCCGGTGATGACCGGACCCATCTGCGTCGCGTCGTCGGCGGGGTCGCCGACGGCCAACGCGTCCGCCCGAGCGGCGAGTTCCGCCAGGAACCGGTCGGCGATCCTGTCCGTGACGACCAATCGTGATGTTGCCGTGCACTTTTGGCCAGCGGAACGGAAGGCGCCCAGCATCACCTGATCCAGCGCCAACTCGATATCGGCGTCGTCGAGCACGACGGCCGCGTTCTTGCCGCCCATCTCGGCCTGCACCGGCACGCCACGGCCAGCGGCCGCTGCGGCGATACGCCGTCCTACTGTCGTCGACCCGGTGAAGCTGATCGCGGCGATATCCGGATGCTCGACCAGTGCCTCACCGACCGGCGAATCGCCGATCACCAAATTGAGCACGCCCCGCGGAAGCCCCGCGGCGGTCAGCGCCTCAGCGAGTCGGACCGCCAGCAGTGGAACGGTGGCTGCCGGCTTCCACACCACGGTGTTGCCGTAGACCAGAGCGGGAGCGATCTTCCAGGCCGGAATGGCGATCGGGAAGTTGAACGGGGTGATGACCGCGACGACGCCGATCGGCTTGCGGGTCACCAGGATCTGTTCGCCCGTGCGCGGCGAGGCGAAGATCTCGCCGTCCTGTCGGTCGCCTTCGTTGCCGTAGTAGCGCAGGATCTGTGCGGCCCGCCGGACCTCGCCGATGCCCTCGGCCTTGGTCTTTCCCTCTTCGGTCGCCAGGTCCAGACCCCACGCCTCGGCATTGCGCTCGACGACGGCAGCGGCTTCCAACAGGACAGCGCCACGCTGATGGATCGGGGTTCGGGTCCAGCTCGTGAGCGCTTCGGCCGCCGCGGCCACGGCACTGTCGACATCGGCGACGGTTGCGCAGTTGCCCTCGGCCACAACCACGCTCGGCCGGGTCGGGTTGACGCTGCTGATGTGGTCTCCGCTGCCGGCTTGCCATTCACCGGCGATGAGGTGCCGCAGTTCGACGGCGTGGGTCATTTCAGCGGAACGCTGCCTGGCCGGTCAGTGCGCGTCCGATCGACAGCAGGTGCATCTCGGAGGTGCCCTCGTAGGTCAGCACCGACTCGAGGTTGTTCGCATGTCGCAGCGGTGAGTATTCCAGCGTGATCCCACTGCCGCCCAACAGGGTTCGGCATTCTCGGGCGATGGCCAGCGCCTCGCGCACGTTGTTAAGCTTGCCCAGGCTGATTTGCTCGGGGCGGGCGCCCTCGGCGTCCTTCATGCGACCGAGGTGAACCGCCAGCAGCATGCCCTTGCCCAGCTCGAGGGTCATGTTGGCCAACTTCTCTTGGGACAACTGGAAACTCGACAGCGGACGGTCGAACACCTCGCGCTCGCGCGCATAGGCGATCGCGGTCTCCAGGCTGTCGCGCGCCGCTCCCAGCGCGCCGAACACGATCCCGAACCGTGCCTCGTTGAGGCACGACAGCGGCGCACCCAGGCTCGTGGCCTCGGGCAGCTGCGCCGACGCCGGTAGCCGCACACCCTCCAACACCAGCTCGGAGGTCACCGAGGCCCGCAGCGACAGTTTCTTGTGGATGACATTGGCGGTGAATCCCGGAGTGTCGGTCGGCACCAGGAAGCCCCTGATCCCGTCGTCGGTCTGCGCCCAGACCGTGGCGACGTCGGCGAGATTGCCGTTGGTGATCCACATCTTGGTGCCGTCGAGCACCCAGTCGGTGCCGTCACGCCGTGCCTTGGTGCGCATGCCCGCCGGGTTGGAGCCGAAGTCCGGCTCGGTCAGCCCGAAGCATCCGATCGCCTCGCCGGTGGCCAGCCTGGGCAGCCACTCGTTCTTCTGCTCGTCGGAGCCGTAGCGGTAGATCGAGAACATCGACAGTGAGCCCTGCACCGAGACGAAGCTGCGGAAGCCGCTGTCGCCGGCCTCGAGTTCCATACAGGCCAGGCCGTAGCTGACCGAGTTGGTGCCTGCGCAGCCGTACCCCTGCAGGTGCATCCCCATCAGGCCGAGTTCGCCGAACTCCTTGGCGAGTTCCTTTGGCAGCGTCGCTGATTCGAACCAGTCCTCGATGTTCGGCCGCAGCCGGGTGTCGACGAACTTCCGCACGGTGGCCGCGATGTCCCGTTCGTCCGAGTCGAGCAGACGGTCCGTGCCGAACAGCTCCAGCGGGGTGTACACGTCCTTCTTGGCCGGCGCAGTCGTGGTGCTCATGGGTTATCCGATCCGGATCAGTTTCTTGTTGACGAACTCGTCGATGCCGAACCGGCCCAGCTCCCGCCCGAAACCGGAGCGCTTCACTCCGCCGAACGGTAGCTCGACCCCGTCGGCGCCGACCACGTTCACGAACACCATTCCGGCGTCGATCTTGTCGGCTACCCGCTTGGCCTGTTCTTCATCCGTGGTGAACACGTACGAGCCGAGGCCGAACGGAATGTCGTTGGCCAGCTCCACCGCCTCGTCCTCGGAGCTCACCTTGAACACCATCGCCACCGGGCCGAACAGCTCTTCGCGGTACGTCGCCGAATCGGGGGTGACACCGGTCAACACGCCCGGCGGGAAGTAGGCGCCGTCGCGCTTGCCTTCCGAAACCAAGTGGGCGCCGTCGGCCACCGCGCGGTCGATCTGCTCGGCCAGACGCTTGGCCGCGCCCAGCGACGACAACGGCGCCAGGCCGTCGGCGGCTTCGACCACCTTCTTGGTGAACTTGTCGAGGAACTCGTCGTAGAGGTCCGCCGAAACGATGAAACGCTTGGCCGCGTTGCAGGCCTGGCCGGTGTTCTCGAAACGGCCGGCCATCGCGGCCTCGACGGTCGCGTCCAGGTCGTCGCTGGAAAGCAGGATGAAGGGGTCGGAGCCGCCGAGCTCGAGCACCACCTTCTTCAGGTTGCGGCCGGCGATCTCGGCGACCGCCGCGCCTGCGCGCTCCGAACCGGTCAGTGACACCCCCTGCACTCGAGGGTCGGCGATCATCTCGGCGATCTGCTCGTTGGTCGCGTAAACGTTGACGTACGCCCCGGCGGGGTAACCGGCGTCGTCGAAGATGGCCTGGATGGCCTCGGCGGACTCCGGGCACTGCGGCGCGTGCTTGAGCACGATGGTGTTGCCCAGCGTCAGGTTCGGCCCTGCGAAGCGGGCGACCTGGTAATACGGGTAGTTCCACGGCATGATTCCGAGCAGTACGCCCACCGGACCGCGCTTGATCACCGCGCTGCCTTCGCCGTCGAGCAGCTCGATCGGCTCGTCGGCCAGGAACTTCTCGGCGTTGTCGGCGTAGTACTCGTAGATCGCGGCGCTGAAGTCCACCTCGCCGAGGGCCTGGTCGAGTGGTTTGCCCATCTCGCGATTGATGATCTCGGCCAGCTTCTCGCGTCGCTCGGTGTGCAGCGCGGCCACCCGGCGGATCAGGGCGGCCCGGTCGGCCACCGTCGAGGACTTCGACCACGTCCGGTAGGCCGCGGCGGCCGAAGCCAGTGCCTGCTCGATCTGTTCGTCGGTCGCGGTCGGGTACTCCCGCACGACATCGCCGGATTTCGGGTCGACCACCGCGTACAGACTCATGTCCCGTCCTCAGGGTTTAGTGGTGTAAAACTAACGAAGTTATATACCGCTAAACTTTAGCCGCACAAGGTCCGGTCGACCGGCCGTCTGCCGAAGGTGAGGTGTCCCATGCAGGAGGGCACCGGCGACCACGCTCTCGCCGGCGTTGACGGCTGGATGACAAGGCTGGGCCCGAAGTTGCGGCAGCTTCGCAAAGAGCGGTCAATGACGTTGGAGGCGGTCGCCTCCTCCGCCGGACTGACCAAGGGCTTCCTGAGCCTGCTGGAGCGCGGACAGACCACCATATCGGTGCCCAACCTGCTTCGCGTGTGCGAAATCCTCAGTGTCTCAGTGGGTTCGCTGTTCGACTATCCGGAGTCGCCGGTGGTTCGCGGCGGTGGTGCGCCAGTCGAGATGGGCGGCAGCGGAATCCGAGAGTACCTACTGACGCCGGAAACCGAACGTAATCTGCAGGTGATGCGGACGGTGTTGCATCCTGGCGGGGGGACCGGCGGGGCCTACACATTGGAGTCCGAAACCGTCTTTGTTTTCGTACTGCGCGGGTGCCTGCGCCTGACGGTGGACGGTCAGGAATCCGTCCTCAAAGCCGGGGACTGCTACACGTTCTCGGCGAAGGCAGCGCATTCCTGGGACAACCCCGGACCGGAGTCGAGCGAAGTGTTGTGGTCTATCACGCCCCCGATCCCACGGAATTCCGACCCGAATCTCCCCTGATCGTGCTGTACTGGCCGGAGAGTATGTTGCCGGGGAAGGTATTTGGGTGGCCAAGAAGTCAGCGGGAAAGCGTGCTGACGGCGACGAGAACATCGCCGTCGATCAACGCGTCCGTGTCTATGTCGACACCGACGACGAGGTACGTGGCGTCATTGTCGAGGATTTCGGGGACTTGGCCGGCCATGCCGTCGATGTCGGGGACGTGCACATCTCGGATGCCGCACGGCGCTGGGCGATCCTATTGGACGCCGGCACGCTTGTCTTCGTCGACAGCCACGAGATAGCTCCCGAGTAACTGAGTTCACCCCGCGCACGCCGGTCGGCGCGTTCCGACGCCAACGGCAAGTCGATCAGCCTGCAAGCCTGAGCTGCGGGTTCAGTAGCTGCAAACAACGCCACCTTGCCTGATGTCTGCGCGTTGCCCTAGTGTATGACGAAATCGTCATATGCGACGAAAAGCTCAGTCAGATGGGTTTGGAGACTCGATGGGGCGTGCGCGGTCTGCAGCGGAATACCGGCCGGACATCTACGCCCGTGGCGCGATTCTGGATCCTTACCCGCACTACCGGCGGATGCGGGCGCTCGGCTCCGTGGTCTGGTTGCCTCGTCAGCGGGTCTACGCGCTGCCGCGCTATGCCGAGTGCAAGTCGGTCCTACGCGATGACGAAACCTTCATCTCCGGAAACGGCGTGGCGCTCAACAGGATCAGCAACCGCCTGTCCCGTGGCACCACGCTGAACAGCGACGGTGCCGAACACGAGCGGCGGCGCAAGCTCGTCGCGCACCGGCTGATGCCGCGGGCATTGCACGCCATCTCCGACACCGTCGAGCGGCAGGCTGCCGACGTCGTGGACGCCGCGGTGGCGCGCGGCGAGGTCGATGGAGTGGAGCTGGCCTCTGCGCTGCCGCTCGCGATCGTGCCGGATCTGGTGGGCTGGCCCCGCGACCAGCGTGGTCACCTCATCGACTGGGCCGGAGCCACCTTCGACGCGCTCGGTCCGTTCAATCGGGAAGCGATCAAGTCCGTGCCGGGGACCGCTCAGATGCTCCGGTTTGCCCGGCAGGTCGTGCGCCGGCGCACCGTTCTCGCCGGGAGTTTGGCTGACGAACTGCTGACCGCCGCCGACGACGGCGTGCTGTCGGTCGACGAGTGCCCGGCACTGCTCGTCGACTACATCGCACCCTCGCTGGACACCACGATCAGCGCAATCTCTGCAGCCTTGCATCTCTTCGCCGGACATCCGCGGCAGTGGCAATTGCTGAGGGCCGAGCCGGACCGGATTCCGAACGCGGTGAACGAGATCGTGCGTTACGAGTCTCCGCTGCGGGCCTTCGCGCGCGAGGTCCGTACCCGCACCGACGTCGCGGGAACCGAGCTACCCGCCGGAGCGCGGGTGCTGGTGGTGTACTCGTCGGCGAATCGCGACGAACGGGAGTGGGACCGGCCGGAGGAGTTCGACATCACCCGGGATGCCGGTCGCCACATCGGCTTTGGTCAGGGTGCCCACGCCTGCGCCGGACAGGGCCTGGCCCGGTTGGAGACCTCTGCCGTGTTGCGCGCCCTGGTCGAGCGTGTCGACCGTATCGAGCTGACCGACGCACCGACGTGGGCGGTCAACAACATCATTCGGCGCCACCGTAGGCTGCCGCTGAAATTGGTTGCCGCCTAACCGAACAGCCGGCGGCGCCGAGCGGCAGGTACTCGGCGGGCGGCGTACGGCCACGGGTTGTTCCGCTCCGGGACAGACTGTGCGCGAATTTCTTTGAGTGTCCTCCGGAGTAGTTGCCGCAGTTCGTGCAAGGCGGGGTCAGGCCAGCGGTTCATGGTCTCGATAGGGTCATCACTCAGGTCGTAGAGCTCCCACTGGTCGTCGAGCGGACTGGTTCGATACGACTCACCGCCAGGGCCGTTTGCAGCGAGCTGCCGAACGCCGGGTTCGGTCCAGGTACCGGGATCGTCGAACGTGCGCACCAGCTTCCACAGCCGGCCTTCCACCCGCGTGACGAGCCCCTCGAAGTTCGCCGCGGTGTGCGCCGGGATCCGGATGCGTAGCGGTGCAGGTGGATTCACCGTGCGCCTGAGACGACGGGCCAGACCGGAAGCTCCGGTGTCGCCCTCGAGCATGTTGTCCCGGGTCATGATGTAGACCGCGCGGCTCTCGTCGTCGGGTGCGCCGTCGACAATCGGCATGAGATTACGGCCGGGCAGCGGGTGCACTTCGGTGAAGGACTCGGAAAGCATTGTCGCAGTCGACTCCACGTCGATGCCGGCGGCGCTGAGCAGGGTCGGCACCAGATCGACGTGGGAGGTGGGGGATTCGACGAGCCGCGGTCGAGTCGCTTGTTCTCCGATCCGCGCGATCACGAACGGCACCCGGGTGGCCTCGTCATAGAGGTTGAACCACTTCTGATGCAGACCGCCGTGGGCGCCGAGCAGATCGCCGTGGTCGGCGGTGCGCACCAGCACGGCGTGATCCGATCCGCCCTCGGTCACTGCCCGACGCACCCGATCGATGGGCACGTCGACTTCGGCGTGCAACCGGTAGTAGAGGTCGCGGTATCGCTGCGCGCCGCGGGCGTAGACGCGTTCAATGGCGGCCGCGGGACCGTACCCGGAGTAGTAGGCCTCCCGGAAGGCGATCTGTGCCGCGGGCTTGGTGCGCAGGTCTTCGTCCGCGGTGGGCGCAGCCGGAATCGGCGGTGGATCGAGCGGCGAGGGTTCCAGCGGGCTCCGCCTCGCCCACGTGGGAAACAGCACGATGTCGTGCGGGTTGACGAAGCTCGCCACGAGTAGAAACGGCCGCAGTGCAGCAGCATCGCCGGCGCGCCTGCGGGAGTATCGATCCTGCAACCAGGCCACCACCCGGTCGGCGATCAACGGGTCGCGCCGGACGCCACTGTTCGCCAGTCCCGCGCCGTGTGGTTCGGGCCCGACCCAGCCGGAGAACCCGAACGGTGCGAGCGGGTCGGCATCGAGATACCGTCGCACCGCACCGGGATCGACGACGCCGTCGTCGTCATTGGTCGCCAACGCCCCGCCGGTCGCGGCGTCGGTCAGATCGGCGTGCGAGATGTGCCATTTGCCGTCGTAATGGGTGTCATACCCCGCGGCGCGGAACCAGTTGCCCAGGGTGGGCACTTCGCCGCGACGCAGCCACCGCATCCGCGAATCGTCGAATGCCTTTCCGATGCCGTCGGTCTGGGTGACGCCGTGCAGGTCCGGGTACTGTCCGGTGAAGATCGTCGGCCTGCTGGGCACGCAGGCCAGCGAGCCGGTGTAATGATGCCCGAAGCTGACGCCGTGCTCGTCGAACCATCGCCGCCCGCTCAAAACCCGCTGCCGCCAAGCGAGCACGTCACCCGATTCGTAGGGCGGAGTCGCACGCTCCTCGTCGGTCATCACGATGATGATGTCGGGACGATCAGTCATGCTGGGCCTCCAGTCGTTTCGCCAGTCCGTCGAGCATCAGATCGAGCCGTTTGACGGTGGCTCGGCTGAACAGCCGTTCGGCCAGCCGCTGCACCGGATTGGTACCGATGGTCACCTCATTCGTCAGGGTGACCTCGGTGAGACCCCGCGCGATCGGCCGCAGCGTCCAGCAGCTGCGGAGACGACGCACCAGTGGGGGCAGGCCCTCGATGTCATAGGCGAGCGTGTGCGGTGGGTCGAAGTCGGTGATCCGCTCGACCAACGTCGATCTCCCGAGCTGGACGCGACGCGAGGTGCCGACGGGGCTGCCGAGGGCACCGTGCTCCAGTAGGCAGGAGTGGTCGACGAAGCCGACCCAGGAGCTGACCGCGCCGAAGTCCGCCAGCACGTCCCAGATCATCTGCGGGTCGGCGGCGACTGCTCGGGTGCGGCGAATCTCGGCCACCGGATCATTGAACCGCACTCACTCCTGCGATGTCGGCAATGTGGAGCCCACCGTGAACACGCGCCGATCGGTTACGCTGCGCGCGATGACCGAGGTTGTTCTCGCCCGTGCCCTCACTGACCTGCCCGACGATGTGTCGCGAGTTCCGGCGCCGGTCCTGCCGGCGGTCGAGCCGCCGTTTGCGTTACGGGTGGCGACCGCCGCGGATGCCGTGATGATCGCCGAGTGGATGAACCGTCCGCATCTGGCGCAGGCGTGGGAGTACGACTGGCCGGTCGGGCGCTGGCGACGGCATCTGCAGGCGCAGCTGAACGGCACATATTCCGTGCCGCTGATCGCCAGCCTCGATGGCGTTGCCGATGGATATCTCGAATTGTACAGGGCAGCAAAGGATTTGATTGCGACCTGTTATGACGCCGATCCCTACGATCTCGGATTGCACGCCGCGATCGCCAGTACGAGACTTCTCAACCGGGGCGTTGGCCTGGGCCTGCTCCCACAGATCATCGCCAACTTGTTCGCGGCCGAACCGCGATGCCGGCGCGTGATGTTCGATCCCGACCACCGCAACGCTGCCGCCCGAAGAGTGTGCGAGGCCGCAGGATGCACGTTCCTCGGTGAGTTCGACATGTCGAATCGGCGGATGGCCCTCTACGCCTTCGACCGCTCTGGGGTCTGACCACCGCCGCTGGGTTCCGGACGTCGTTGGAGCGGCAGCCGGACCCGGGAACTAAGGTTAGGCGTACCTATTGAAACTTAGGTAAGACTTAGCTAATCTCCGTCCGCGATATTAACTCGTCAATAATCTGGAGAAGGAGATTTCGTGCACGCCGCTGTCAACCTTTCGGGGGCTGATTTCGTTGCCAGCCCAGCAATCTCGGCGCGCCGCGCCGGCAGACTCACCATCGCCGGTGCGGCGATCGTGACCGCCGGTGCTTTGGTCGCCGGACCCGCCACCCAGTCCCTGCCTGACGAGATTCAGCGACGCGCGGTCCAGGCGGTCGAGCTGACCGGCCTGTCGGTCACCGCCTCACCGCTGACCGTTTACCCCCAGATCGTGACGAATACAGTCACCAACATTGCCGCGCTGACCCAGGCGATCGCGGCCGATCCGCTGCCGATTCTGTCTCAGGTCGCCCGCAACCAGATCGGCTACGCCAACGAAATCGGCGGCGCCATCGCCGGAATCCCCGCTGGCTGGGAAACCTATATGGCGGGTCGCGGCGGGACATTCCTGGCGAATCTCAAGATAGCCGTCGACCAGGGCAACAACGCCGAAATCGTGAACCAGCTGAGCAGCTTCGTGCTGTACGGCGCGCTGGCGACGATCACGCCGATCTACAACGCCCTGTTGACGTACACCCCTCGGGGCAGCACCGTGCCGAATCCTGGTATCCCACAACAGATCGCGCAGAACTTCGCGAATGCCGTCGGTGCGATCTTCAGCAGCACGACTCTGGTCAACGGCATCTTCCAACCGGTTTACGGTGCGGCGCTGAGTGTGTTGGCCACCGCCGGAGACATCGTCGGCGGACTGGTCCAGTCGGTGTCCGCCGGCGACGCGGTGGGAGCGATCAACACCGTGGTCAACACCCCCGGGTTGTTCGTGAACGCCGTACTGAACGGCTGGAACAACCCGAAGTCGGCTTCTCCCTTCCCGGCTCTGCTCACCTACATTCCGGTCGCACCCCCGACGGACCCGGCTAACGGAGTGACCGTGACCGGTCCGTCGATCGGCCTGCTGGGCAGGCTGCTGGTCTCGATCCCGCAGGCGATCGCCAAGGCCATTACTCCGCCGACCACTACCACCACGACGGCCAACAGCACCCCGGCTCTCACCGCGGTGTCGGCGGGGGTGCAATCCACTGAGACCTCTTCGGAAACCGCCGGCACGGCCGAGGTCGCCGAAAAGGCTCCGGCCAGCGCCGCTTCCACGTTGGCCGCGACCGGCACCAAGGCTGCCAAGAAACCTTCGCCGGCCGCGGCCACGGGCAAGGGTGACAAGGCGGCGGCCGGGGCCGGCACCGGCGGAGTGAAGAAGGCAGGCGTCGCGGGCAGCGCCCGTAGCAAGGCCTCGGCTTCCGGCTCGTCGGACACGAAGTAACGGTATGAGGAGCCGGGCCCCCATGTGGGGCCCGGCTTTTCAAGTGAGGACTGTCGACATGACCGACGTGACTGCAGCACCGCGAGCGCCGTTCGAAACGCCCTGCCGGGCCGCGATACCCGATGGCATGACACCGGCTGACGTGGTCGCACAGTTGGCGGCCGCGGTGCCCGAACGCACCGGAGCCGACTACCTCGTCTATGAGCGGCATGGCAGCTGGACTCTGGCGATCGGGGCGCGGACGTCCATCGAGCTGGATCGGGATGAATGTCGAATCCGCGATGGGCAGGCAGTCGTCTCCCGTGGGTGGACCGGACGCCCGGCACAGGTGCTCGCCGACGCACTGAAGGTCACACTGGTCGACGGAGAACCGGCATTCGGGTGGGTTGCATTCGAGTTCGGGGCGCACCGCCACGGTTTGTTCGACCAACTGCCGGCGGGCACACCGCTGGCCCGCATCTTCACGCCGCGGAGCCGAGTCATCGTGTCGGATAATGGCATTCAGATCATCAACGGCGGCGCGCAGCTAGGGGCGGCGATCCGCGCGCTGCGGCCGGCATCGCTCGGTACGCGCGCCGGCATCGTCGACGTCACGGCCGACCCCAGCGGGTACCGGGACCGCGTTGCCACGGCGGTCACCGAGATCCGGCACGGCCGCTATCAGAAGGTCATCCTGTCCCGCACCGTGGACGTGCCGTTCTCGCTTGATTTCCCGGCGACATACAGCCTCGGACGAAAGCACAACACGCCTGCGCGGTCATTTCTCCTGCGCCACGGGGGCATTCGAGCCCTGGGATTCAGTCCCGAGTTGGTGGCGGCGGTGCACAGCGACGGTGGGGTGGTAACCGAACCCCTAGCCGGCACAAGGGCATTCGGTCGCGGTGCGATCCACGACCGCGCGGCCCGGGACGATCTGCAGTCCGACGCCAAGGAGATCGTCGAGCACGCGCTGTCGGTGCGGACCTCCCAGCAGGAGATCGCCGAAGTCGCCGAGCCCGGCAGCGTCGCGGTCACCGACTTCATGACGGTCCGCGAGCGCGGCAGTGTTCAGCACCTGGGCTCGACCGTCGGCGGCACCTTGCTTCCAAACACCGACCGGATGGACGCGCTGGCCGCCTTGTTCCCTGCGGTGACGGCGTCGGGAATCCCGAAAGCGCCAGGCGTCGAGGCGATCCTGCGCCTCGACGAGATGCCCCGGGGCCTGTATTCCGGCGCGGTCGCGACGTTCACACCCGACGGTGGTATGGACGCGGCACTGGCGCTGCGGGCGGTCTACGAGGCCGATGCCCGGACCTGGCTGCGAGCCGGGGCAGGCATCATCGCCGCGTCGTCGCCCGACCGTGAGTTCGAGGAGACCTGCGAGAAGATGGCCTGCCTGGCGCCCTACCTCGTCGCACGCCCTGGCTGACCGGCTCAGGGTTGTAACCGCGCGACGATCGAGCGTTTGTCGATCTTGCCCACTGCTGTCGTGGGCAGCACCGCCATCGGTGCGATCATGTCCGGGCGGCAGTGCGCGGCGACGCCGCGCGCATCGAGATGGGCGTTGAGCTCGGCGAGCGTGACCGGTGCACCATGAGAAACAACTGCCGCGCAGATCTTTTCGCCCAGATACGGGTCGGGCAGCCCGACCGCGGCCGCAGCGGAGATCCGCGGATGCGCCACCAGGTGGCTCTCCAGATCGAGCGCCGACACTGTCTCGCCGGCACGAAGGATGACGTCTTTGACCCTGCCGGTGACCTCCAGATAACCGTTGGGGAGGCGGCGTACCGTGTCCCCGCTGCGATAGAAACCATCCCGGGTGAACGCGCGCTGGTTCTCCGCCGCTGCCCGGAAATATCCGTTGATGGTGTACGGCCCGCGCACCAACAGTTCTCCCGGCTCGCCGACTGGCACCTCGACGCCGGAGTCGTCCACGATGCGTAACTCGTCATCGTCGGCCAGTGGGCGGCCCTGGGTTGTCTCGAGGAGTTCCGGGGCGTCGTCGAGCCTGGTGTAGTTCAGCAGACCTTCGGCCATCCCGAATACCTGCTGTAGTCCGGGCGTCAGCGCCGACCGAATGTGCCGGGCATCTTCGGCGGCCAGCTTGGCGCCGCCGACTTGGAGCAACCGCAGGGTGGTCGGCTGCTGCTCCTCCCACTCGCAGGCCTGCGCCCACAGCCGCGCCAGCGCCGGCACCAGCGCGGTGACGGTGACGCCGTGGCGGGCGATCGCGGCGAACGCCGCCTCCGGGCTGGGGTCTCGGCCGAACACCACCGTGGCTCCGACGGTCATCGCGCCGAGCAAGCCGGGGCACGCAAGCGGGAAGTTGTGGCCCGCGGGCAGTACGACGAAATAGACGTCATCGCCGGTCATTTGGCACAACTGGGCGCTGGCCGTGGCGTTGTAGACGTAGTCGTCGTGGGTGCGGGGGATGAGTTTCGGGGCGCCGGTGGTGCCACCCGACACCAGCAGCACGGCCGGACCGCTGGTGTCTGGGTGCAGCTGCGGCGGTCGGGCATCACCGCCGCACAACTGCGACCACGACGTGTGCGACCCTGCAACACCGTCGACGATGATGTGCCGCAACTGGTTTGAGCGCTCCCGCAGCCGCTCGGCCGTTGCGCCGTAGTCGAAGCCGGCGTCGGTGCCCACGACGATCCCGACCGCGCCACTGACGTCGAGGAAGTGCGCCAACTCGCTATCGCGGTGGCCGGGCAGGCAGAGCACCGGCAAGGCGCCGGCCCGCAGCAGTCCGAAAAGCGCGATCGGGAACCGGCAAGAGTTGGGCAGTTGCACGAGAACGCGTTCCCCTGCGCCGATTCCCAGAGCATGGATCCCGGCAGCGGCCGCGTCTGCCCGCTGGTCGAGCTCGATGTAGGTCAAGCGGGTCGAGTCGTCAATGACCGCCGGGCGGTCCGGCCAACGCTGCGCTGCGGACCGCAAGATCTCATCGAGGGGCCGCCCGGCCCAGTAGCCCGCGTCGCGGTAGGACTTCGCGCGCTCTGCCGGAAAGGGGATGAAGCCGGTCATTGCCCTCCTGACGTAGGCCTGTGTGCGCATTCAGCATAGGGTAGCCTTCCCAAAGTTAGGTGAGGCTGTTCTGGGTTAGGGAGGCGACAGTGACCGCGACTGAGGCGGCCATGATCACCGACCGGATCGCCGAGATCCTCGGCGTCGACCACTCCGATATCGACCCCGACGGCGACTTGATCGCGCAGGGGCTGGATTCGATCCGCATGATGACGCTGGCTGGACGGTGGCGTCGTGCGGGTTTCGACATCGACTTCGCCAGGCTCGCGGCGGCACCGTCGGTCCGGGCCTGGGCCGGCTTGCTGGCGACGGCCACCCCCGCTGATCCGCTGTCGGACCACCCCCCGGTGGAGGGCGAGCCCTTCCCGATGGCGCCGATGCAGCACGCGATGTGGGTGGGCAGGCACGTCGATCAGCAACTCGGCGGCGTGGCCGCCCATCTCTATGTGGAGTTTGACGGTCCCGCGCTGGACCCCGAGCGGATTCGTGGCGCCGCCACCCAGCTGGTGGGGCGCCATCCGATGCTGCGGGTGCAGTTCTTCCCCGACGGGACGCAGCGCATCGGCGCGGCACCGACGTCGTTCCCGGTCGAGGTCGTGGATCTGCGTGCCTGTCCCGACGTCGAGGAGCGGTTGGCCGCAATTCGCTCCGCGAAATCGCGGCAACAGCTCGACGGGCAGGTCTTCGAGCTCGCCTTGACTCTGCTTCCGGGGCAACGCAGTCGATTGCATGTGGACCTCGACATGCAAGCCGCGGACGCGATGAGCTACCGAGCGTTGATGGCCGATCTCGCCGCCCTGTACCGCGGGGACGCACTTCCCGACATCGGATACACCTATCAGCAGTACCGCCAACACCTTTCGCCTCAGGACCGCTTCGCCGCCGACCGGCGTTGGTGGGCGGGGCGGGTGCCTGAGTTGCCCGACGCACCGGCGTTGCCGGTGGCACCCGTCACCGAACAGACCGACCCGCAGCGCCCCGGGCGTCGCTGGCATTGGCTCGATTCCCGCACCCGCGACCAGCTCTTCGAACGGGCCCGCCGCCGCGGCGTGACGCCCGCGATGACCCTGGCGGCTTCCTTCGCCGATACGGTCGCCAGCTGGTCGGCCGATCCACGCTTCCTCCTCAACGTCCCGCTGTTCGGGCGAGAACCGCTGCACCCCGACGTCGAGAAAGTGGTGGGCGACTTCACCTCATCGTTGCTGCTCGATGTCGACCTCGCCGCGGCTCACACCCCGACGCAGCGAGCCAAGGCGCTCCAGGACACCATGCACGAGGCGGCGGCGCACGCCTCGTACCCCGGTCTGTCGGTGCTGCGGGACCTCAGCAGGCACCACGGCACACAGGTGCTGGCCCCGGTCGTCTTCACCAGTGCCCTCGGCCTCGGTGAGCTGTTCTCTGCGGACGTGACAACACAATTCGGAACACCGGAGTGGATCATCTCGCAGGGGCCGCAGGTGCTGCTCGACGCCCAGGTCACCGAGTTCGCCGGCGGCGTGCTGCTCAACTGGGATGTCCGGGAGAGTGCCTTCCGTCCCGGCGTCATCGACGCGATGTTCGCCCACCACATCGACGAGGTGCAACGCCTGGCTCGTGCTGACGACGCATGGGACAGTCCCCGGGGACCGCTCTTGCCACCGGCGCAGCGCGCGGCCCGGGACGCGGCGACGACCACCGTTGCCCGCAGCGGAAAGATGTTGCACGACGGGTTCTTTGATATGGCCGCGCGTCAGTCCGATGCACCTGCGGTCTTCAGCAGCATGGGCGAGCTGAGCTACGGCGACCTGCACCGGCAGGTGCTGTCGGTGGCCGCCGCCTTACGGGCCGCCGGACTTCCCGACGGGGGAACTGTCGCGGTGTTGGGACCCAAGACGGCCGAACAGGTGCCGGCGGTTCTGGGCATTCACGCGGCCGGCGGGGTCTACTTGCCGATCGGCGTCGACCAGCCGACCGAGCGCGCGCAGCGGATTCTCGCCGGCGGAACGGTCGACATCGCGCTGTGCTGTGATCCCGAGCTGCCCGATGTGCCTGTTCGGTGCATGACCGTCGGCGACGCGATCACTCGGGGCAGCGCAGCCGAATTCGCTCCTGTCACCGGTGATCCGGACCGGTTGGCATATGTACTGTTCACCTCCGGCTCCACTGGTGAGCCCAAGGGTGTCGAGGTCAGCCACGACGCCGCGATGAACACCGTCGAGTTCATCGCTGAGCATTTCGGGCTCGGGCCCCAGGACCGGTGCCTGGCGCTGTCGACGCTCGAGTGCGACATCTCGGTGCTGGACGTCTTCGCCACCCTGGCCACCGGCGGGGCGATCGTCGTGGTCGACGAGGAACACCGCCGCGACCCCGACCACTGGGTGCGGCTCATCGAACGCCATCGGGTCACGGTGCTGCACTTCCTGCCGGGCTGGTTGGCGATGCTGCTCGACGTCGCCGGTCCGCTGCCGACGGTGCGGGTGGTCCCGACCGGAGGTGACTGGGTCACCCCGGTGATTGCACGCACGCTGCGCGACCGTGCCCCGAACGTGCGGTTCGCCGGGCTGGGCGGCGCCACCGAGACCGCAATTCACAACACCATGTGCGAAGTGACCGACGTTCCGGAGCACTGGACCGCGATTCCGTTCGGAAAGCCGTTGCCGAACAACCGGTGCCGCGTCGTCGGCGCGGGCGGTGCGGACTGTCCGGATTGGGTGGTCGGCGAGCTGTGGATCGGGGGTCGCGGTCTGGCCCGCGGATATCGAGGCAGGCCCGACCTGACCGCCGAGCGGTTCGTCGAACACGATGGACTGCGCTGGTATCGCACCGGGGATCTGGCCCGCTTCTGGCCGGACGGGACATGCGAGTTCGTCGGTCGCGCCGATCACCGGGTCAAGATCAGTGGCTACCGCGTCGAACTCGGCGAGGTGGAAGCGGCACTGAACCGGGTACCCGGCGTGCTCGGCGCCGTCGCGCTGACGGTACCCGGGCGCACCGGATCCCAGAGCCGGCTGGCGGCCGCTGTTCACCTGACAGCCGATGTCAGCGCGGGCTCGCTTCGGTCAGCACTGACCAAAGAGCTTCCTACGCACATGGTTCCGCAGCACTTCGAGGCCGTCGATCGGATCCCGTACACCGTGGGCGGCAAGGTCGACCGCAGCGCGCTCACCCGGCGGCTGGTGGCGGCCGTCGCCGCCGGAACCGAGCATCGGCCCCCGTCCGGCCCGGTGCAGTCAGCCCTCGCCGCGATCATCACCGACGTCCTCGGCGCGACCCGGGTCGGTGTCGACGACGACTTCTTCGCCCTCGGTGGCGATTCCGTCCAGGCCACCACCGTCGTGGCACGGATCCGGCAACGCCTGGACGTCGCGGCCGTCAGTGTCGCCGACATCTTTGCCGGCCGCACCGTCGAAGCCCTGGCCCACCGGCTCAGCGAGCTGGAGCCGGCCGACCGGCTCGAGGCCATCGCCGAGCTGTACCTCGAAGTGGCCCTCATGGACACCGCCGAGGTCACCTTGGCGCTCACCCGGAGGTCTCATGACTGACACCCTTGCCGATCCGTTCGATCCGCAGCGACTGGAGTTGTTGCGCCACAGGCTGACCCAGAACGGCTTGCTGGCGAAGCTGAATGCTCCGGCAGACCCGGCCGTCATGTCCGACGGTCAGCGCCGGATGTGGTTCGTCCAATCCATCGACGACACCGGCGCGCTGCTGAACGTCTGCGTGTCGTATCGGTTGACCGGTCAGCTCGACTCGACCCGGCTGGAGGCGGCCGTCAACGCCGTCGCCGCACGGCACCCGATCCTGCGCACCACCTACCAGACCGACGCCGACGGCGAACCGCGCCCGACGGTCCACGACGAGCTCGCCCCGGGCTGGGCCGAACACGACCTTCGCGACCTCGGCGCGCAAGCCCGCAGCCTGCGTCTGGAAGTTCTGGCACAGCGCGCCTTCACCACCCCCTTCGACCTGAGTGCGCACGCACCGCTGCGGATCACTCTGGTCCGCATCGGTTCCGATGAACATGTGCTCTTGCTCACGGCACACCACATCGCCTGGGACGACGCATCGTGGCGGGTGTTCTTCGCCGACCTCAGCCGGGCCTACCAGAGCGGCGCCTTGCCGCCTGCGCCGGCTGCCGAACCCCCGGTCTCGGGCAGTGGCGACGCGGATGTGGCGTACTGGCGCGCGCTGCTCGTTGAACCGCCCGAACCCCTGGAGCTCCCAGGCCCGGCGGGATCCGCGGTGCCGTCGCAGTGGCGAGCCGAACGGCGCAGCACCCGACTGGACCCGCGTGTGGTCGACGCCGTCACCTCGTTGGCACACGAGCGCGGCGCAACGCCGTACATGGTGCTGCTCGCGGCGTTCTCGGCGTTGGTACACCGTTACACCCACGCCGACGATTTCCTCGTCGCCGCACCGGTTCTCAACCGCACCTCCAGCGACGTCATCGGCTACTACGGCAACACGGTCGCACTGCGGGTGAGGCCGAACCGCTGGGGCACGTTCGCCGAGCTGGTCGACGCCGCACGCGACATCGCCGTGGGTGCCTTCGCCCATCAACGCGTGAATCTCGATCGGGTGGTCCGGGAGCTGAACCCGGACCGGCGCTACGGTGTCGAACGGATGGCGCGGGTCGGCTTCGGCATGCGCCACTCGGACGGGGACGGCTTCAACCCGCCCGGTGTCAGCTGCCGGCGGGCCGAATTTCGCGGCCAGTTCGCCCAATTGCCCTTGGGTTTCATGGTCGAGTTCAGCAGCGGCGACGCGGAGGTGGAGGTGGAGTACCTCCCCGAGGTGCTCGACCGTGGGCTGGCCGAGCAGATGCTGGACAGCTTCGTCGTCCTGCTCGGTGATGCCCTGGCCCAGCCCGACCGCATGCTGGCCGATCTGGCACTGCTCGACGACGCGGACACCGCATGGTTGTTCCGGACCTCCCGCGGCGAGGACTTCGATTGTCCGGCAATGACACTCGGTGATCTGATCACCGAGCAGGTGGTGCGGCAACCGGAGGCGACGGCCGTCGTCTATGAGGGCCGCCCCTACAGCTACCGGGAGATCAACGAGGCGGCCAACCGGCACGCACACTGGCTCGCCGCGCAGGGCGTCGGCGCCGAGGACCGGGTCGCGGTACTGCTGGAGAAGTCACCCGAGCTGGTGATCACCGCGCTGGGCATCGCCAAAGCCGGCGCGGTGTACCTGCCCGTCGACCCTGAGTATCCCGCGGACCGCATCGCCTATATCCTGACCGACGCCGACCCCAAGATGGTGGTCCGCGAGCCGATCGACGTATCTGATCTTCCGGCCCACGATCCCGCCCGGGAGCTGGTGCGGCCGTTCGGTCCCGACAACACCGCCTATCTGATCTACACCTCGGGGTCGACCGGCCTGCCCAAGGGGGTAGCGGTACCGCACCGGCCGGTGGCCGACTACTTTCGGTGGTTCGCCCGGGAGTATCAGATCGGAACCGGCGACCGCCTGCTGCAGGTGGCCTCAACGAGTTTCGACGTCTCGATCGGCGAGATCTTCGGAATACTGGCCCAGGGCGCTCGCCTGGTGATCCCGCGCAGTGACGGCTTGCGCGATATCGGCTACCTCACCGATTTACTTCAGCGCGAAGCGATCACGTCGATGCACTTCGTCCCGTCGCTGCTGGGTTTGTTTCTGTCATTGCCCGGTGTCGAGCAATGGCGCACCCTGCGCCGAGTGCCGATCGGTGGCGAGGCGCTGCCCGGCGAGCTGGCCGACAAGTTCCATGCCACCTTCGACGCGCTGCTGCACAACTTCTACGGACCGACCGAGACGGTCATCAACGCCTCCCGCTACAAGGTTCAGGGCCGGCAGGGCACCCGCATCGTGCCGATCGGCACACCCAAGATCAACACACAGATCTATCTCCTCGACGATGCGCTGCAGCCGGTTCCGCCCGGCGTGGTCGGCGAAATCTACATCGGTGGAACACAATTGGCCCACGGCTATCACAACCGTCCGGCGCTGACGGCCGAACGGTTCGTCGCCGACCCGTTCAACCCCGGCGGGCGTCTCTACCGTTCTGGAGACCTGGCGCGGCGCAGTCGCGACGGTGACCTCGAGTTCGTCGGACGCGCCGACGAACAGGTCAAGATCCGGGGCTTCCGCATCGAGCTCGGAGAGGTGGCCGCGGCCGTCACCGTCGACCCCAGCGTCGGCAACGCGGTCGTGATCGCCGCCGAGCTGCCGCACCTCGGCAAGAGCCTGGTCGCCTACATGGCACCGGCGGCAGGTGAAGTGGTGGACGTCGAACGGATCCGGATTCGCGTCGCCGCCGCGCTGCCCGACTACATGATCCCCGCCGCCTACGTCGTCGTCGACGAAATCCCGGTCACCGCCAACGGCAAGCTGGATCGGGCGGCGTTGCCGGCCCCCGAGATCGGGCCGGCGGTCGAATACCGGGTGCCGGTAACCGAAACCGAGCGCGCGGTAGCCGGGCTGTTCGTGGGGCTGCTCGGCGCCACCGAAGTGGGGTGCGACGATTCGTTCTTCGCACTCGGCGGGCACTCGCTCCTGGCTACGAAGCTGGTGGGCGCAATTCGCGAGGCCTGCGGCGTCGAGGTCAGCGTCCGCGATGTCTTCGAAGCCGGGAGCGTCGGCCGGCTCGCCGCGTTGATCGACGACCTCGGCGACGGCCCGACACGTCTCACCCGGCCGCCATTGGTCGCCGCCGCCGGCGACCCGGAGCGTTCCCCGCTGTCGGCCGCCCAGTTACGCAGCTGGTTCCAGTACCGTGTCGACGGTCCAAGCCCGGTGAACAACATCCCGTTCGCGGCCCGGTTGACCGGTCCGTGCGATGTCGACGCACTGGTCGCTGCGATCGACGATGTGATCGGCCGCCACGAGATCCTGCGGACCGTCTACCGCGAGATCGACGGTGTGCCCCATCAGGTGGTCGAGACCGGTCAAGCCGCGCAGGAGCGGCGTCTCGACGGGCCCGACAGCGGTTGGCTGACAACGCAACTCGACGCCGAGCGCGCGCACCGGTTCGAGCTCGAAACGGAGCTGCCAATTCGCATCGCCGTGCTGCGCACACCTGAAGAATGTGTGCTGTCGATGGTCGTGCACCACATCGCCGCCGACCACTGGTCGGCGGGTGTGCTGTTCACCGACGTGCTCACCGCCTACCGCGCGCGGAGAGAGGGCAGTGCGCCGTCCTGGCCGCCGTTGCCCCTCCAATATCGCGATTACGCGGCCTGGCAGGTCCAGTTGTTGTCCGACACCCAGCGGATGGACGCGCAGCGGCAGTTCTGGATGCGCCAGCTCGACGGCCTTCCGGAGGACACCGGCCTGCGGCCGGATCTGCCGCGCCCGCCGATCGCCGGCGGTGCCGGCGCGGCCCTACCGCTGTACTTCGACAGCGGGGTGCGGGAACGGCTCACCGCACTCTGCCGTGAGCTCGGCATCACCGAGTTCATGTTGCTGCAGACCGCCGTGGCGGTCGTGCTGAGTAAGGCTGGCGGCGGCCACGACATCCCGTTGGGCACCCCGGTGGCAGGGCGCACAGACCCCGAATTGGACCGGCTGGTCGGCTTTTTCGTCAACATCCTGGTACTGCGCAACGACCTGACGGGCAACCCCACCCTGCGCGAGACGCTGCTGCGGGCCCGGGAGATGGCCCTGGCGGCGTATGCCCACCAGGATCTTCCGTTCGACCGGGTGGTCGACGCGGTCAACCCGGTGCGGTCGTTATCCCGCAACCCGCTGTTCCAGGTCGTCGTCCACGTCCGCGAGGAACTCCCCGAAGACCAGTTGATCGAAGCCGGACCTGAGGGCGACACCCGGTTCAGCGCACTGGAGCCGACGTTCGATGTGGCGCACGCCGACTTGAGCGTGAACTTCTTCGTCGGCGACAACGGCTATCGCGGCCATGTCATCTACCGAACCGAGCTCTATCACCGGTCGACGATGGAGCGCTTCGCGGGCTGGCTCGAGCAGGTCGTCGAGGCGTTCGCCGCCGATCCCGACACCAGACTGCGCGATGTGAACCTGCTCGGTGCCGACGAGCTACCCCGGGTGCTCGGCCAGAGCCGGGGCATCGCGTCACCGCCCGACCGGCCGCGCACGGTGCCGGGTCTGCTCGAAGCGAGCCGGTCCTGGGGACATGACCGGGTAGCACTGCGAAGCGGAGACGACGAGCTCGATTACGCTGCTTTGCACGCTCGTTCGGATCGGCTCGCGCATCTGCTGGTAGGTCATGGGGCCGGACCCGGTTCTCTGGTCGGGATGTCGATGCGCCGTGGAATCGATCTGGTGGTCGCGCTGGTGGCGATCATGAAGGCCGGGGCTGGTTTCTTCCCGCTCGATCCGACCTATCCCATGGCGCGCAAGCAGTTCATGCTCGATGACGTCGAGCCCCCCGTCGTGGTCGTCACCGCTGAGGCCGGCGCCTCGCTGCCGGCCGCTGAGGGCGTCACGGTGATCTCCATGGATGACGCGGCGATCCGCGCCGAGCTGGAATCCACGGATCCCGTTGCCGCGCTGACCCTGCCGCACCCCGATGACCCGATGTACCTGATGTTCACCTCCGGATCCACCGGAAAGCCGAAGGGCGTCGTGGGCACCCACCGGGCGATGAGCACCAGACTGACCTGGCAGCTCAAGCATTACCCGGTGCCGGGCAATGACATCCGGCTCGCGCAGGCGCCGATGACCTTCCTGGAGGGGTGCATCGAAACCCTGGCCGGCCTGGCCGCCGGTGCCACGCTCATCGTTGCCGACGACGCCGAGCACCGCGACGCCGAGGCGATAGCGGGGCTGATCGAGCGGCACTCCGTGGTTCAGGTCACGGGTGTGGCCAGCCTGGTGTCGGCGCTCGTCGACAGCGCACCGAACGCGGTGCGCGCGCTGCGCCGGCTGGTGACCTGCGGTGAGCCGGTGAACGTCTCGCTGTTGCAGCGGTTGGTCGCCTGCGTGGGTGAGGGTTCGGCGCGAACCGTCGAGCTGCTCAATGCCATCGGTGCCACCGAGACCTCCGGCGCGTTGATCCGGGGTCCCCTGGATCTGCCCATCCCCAAGATCGGCAAACCGATGGAGGGTTCGCAGGTGTACCTGCTCGATGAGGCGCTGCAACCGGTCCCGGTCGGTGTCGTCGGCGAGCTGTATTACGCCGGTGAACAGATCGCGCGCGGGTATTGGAAGCAACCGGTGCTGACCGCGTCCCGGTTCATAGCGAATCCCTATGCTGCCGAGCCCGGTTCGCGCTTCTATCGCAGCGGCGATCGGGGCCGGTGGACCGAGGACGGGCGGCTCGAGTTCGTCGGCCGCACCGACCACCAGGTGAAGATCCGCGGATTCCGGGTCGAACTCGCCGAGGTCGAAGCGGCCCTGAAAGCCGCGGACGGAGTTGCCGTCGCGGCCGCGCGGACCTGGGACGGCCCCAGCGGCGCCGCGTTGGCCGGTTATGTCGTTCCGCGCGACCCGGTGGACGACCCGGCGGCATTCGCCGCCGCGGTGCGTGCGGCAGTGGCCGCGTCGCTGCCCGGCTACATGACACCGGCGACGATCTCGGTGCTCGACGTGATGCCCGCTACCGAGTCCGGAAAGCTGAACCGGCCCGCCCTGCCCCGGCAGGAGGTGCACACCACCGGTGCAAGGGAGCCGGCCCGCACCGACGCCGAGCGGACCGTCGCAACAGCGATGGAGCAGTTGCTCGACGTCGCCGAGATCGGCAGAGACGACGACTTCTTCGCACTCGGTGGGGACAGCATCCTGTCGGTCCAGCTCGCTGCGCGGATACGTGCGGCGGGTTTGACGGTCGAACCCCGGATGATCTTCTCGCATCCCACCGTGGCATCGCTGGCTGCCGCGATCGGCGACGGGTCCTCGGGTCAGCGTGAGAACCGCACCGACACCCGGCACGAGGCCATGAGCGTGTCGGGACTGACAGCGGGAGATCTGGCCGCCCTGAAGTCGTCGTGGTCGAAGGTCCGCCCGTCGTGACCACAGCTGCGACCGACATCGAGGACGTCCTCGCACTATCGCCACTTCAATTGGGGCTGTATTCGCACGCCACGCTGATCGGACCCGACGCCGACGACCCGTACGTCATCGCAATGACGGCCGATGTGACGGGTCCTCTCGACGTCGCTCTGTTGCGCGACTGTGCGGCGGCGATGTTGGTCCGCCACCCCAACCTTCGGGCCAGCTTCTGGCACCAGGACCTGCCGCGACCCGTGCAGATCGTGCCGGCCGCGGTAGGACTGCCGTGGCAGCACGTCTGCGCTTCGGATGACCGCCAGGCCGCCGAGATCGAAAAACGGCAGTGCAAAGAACGTTTCATCCTGCAGGACGGACCACTGATCCGGTTCCTGCTCATCGAGCTGCCGGGCCGGCGCTGGCGCCTGGTGGTTACTGCGCACCACATCGTGATCGACGGCTGGTCGCTACCGGTATTCATCGGTGAAATGCTCACGCTGTACCGCGCCGACGGAGACTGCGACGCACTGCCCGTGCCGCGGCTCTACCGCGACTACATCGGCTGGCTCGCCGAGCGTGATCCACAAGCCGGCGAACTCCGTTGGCGCAGACACCTCGCCGGGCTGTCCGGACCGACCATGCTGTCGCCGGCTCTGGGTGGCGACGGCTCGGGGCTACCCAAACGAACCGAGCTCTCGCTACCGGCCGCCGACACCGATCGCCTGGCCGCCGCTGCGCGCGTCCGAGGCGTCACCCTCAACACGGTGTTGCAGATGGGCTGGGCGCTGATCGTGTCCCGACTCACCGACCGTGACGACGTCGTCTTCGGAGTGACCGTGTCCGGCCGCCCACCCGAACTCGCCGGTGTGGAGACCATGGTCGGCCTGTTCATCAACACTCTCCCGTTGCGCGTGCGCCTGGACCCCAGCAAGACTGTCGGCCAACAGTGTTCGGCGCTGCAGCGCGAGGCCGCCGAACTGCGCGACCACAGCTATCTGACCCATTCCCAGCTGCGCTCCCTGGCCGGCGTCGGCGAGATGTTCGACACCCTGCTGGTCTACGAGAACTTCCCGCCCGGCGACGTGGTCGGCGGCCACGAGTTCGCAGCCGACGACGTCCGCTTCCGGCCCGCAGCGATGGAGAGCCTGACGCATTTCCCGGTGACCGTCGCCGCATACCGCAATACCGCGGAGCTGACCCTGCTGGTCGAGGTCACCGACAACGCGCTCGGCGCGATGTCCCCCGATAGCCTTGGCCGGCGGGTGCTGCAGACGATGCGCCGCCTGATCGACAGGTGGGACCGGCCGCTCGGCGGAATCGACATTCTGCTCGATGATGAGGTGCCCCCCGCCGAGTTGTCCGCACCCACCGCTGACGGCATCGGGGTGGCGCAGCGATTCTCTGAATCTGTTGTCAAACACCAGGATTCGATCGCGTTGTGCTGGGACGACGGCCAGCTGAGTTACGCGGAGCTCGATGAGCGGTCAGATCGTCTGGCCGGCTTTCTCGCCGAGTCCGGTGTCCACGCCGAAACGCCGGTCGCAATCCAGCTGCCTCGCGGCGCCGGCTATGTGGTCGCGATGCTCGGTGTGCTCAAAGCCGGCGGCATGTACGTCCCGATCGAACCGGCGATGCCGGCCGGCCGGGTCAATTCGATTCTCACTCAGAGCGGCGCCACCATCGTCGTCGACGAGGCCATCATTACGGCGGCCCGCGCCGCGCGGCGATTCTCCACGCGGACCTGTCCGGGCCAGGCGGCCTACACGGTGTTCACCTCCGGTACCACCGGAGAACCCAAGGGCGTCATCGGGACTCACGCGGCGTTGCTGGCCTACATCGATGACCACGCCGGGCGGATGCTGAAGCCTGCCGCCGAACGGCTGGGTCGCCCGCTACGCATCGGCCACGCCTGGTCGTTCGCGTTCGACGCCGCCTGGCAGCCCCTGGCCGGGCTGCTGTTCGGCCACACCGTCCACCTCATCTCCGAAACCGACCGCAGGGACGCCGACGCGCTCGTCGGGATCATCGACCGGTACGGGATCGACATGCTCGACGTCACCCCGTCGCTGTTCACTGGCCTGCGCCAGGCGGGTGTACTGGACTCGGGGCGGCTGTCGGTGCTCGCGCTCGGTGGCGAGGCTGTGGGCTCGGGGGAGTGGTCCGACATCCGAAAGTGCTGTGCCGAAACGCTGTTGGCGGCCCACAACTGTTATGGCCCAACCGAGGCGACGGTCGAAGCGGTGGTCGCCGCGATCGCCGACCACGAGGCGCCGGTGATCGGCTACCCGACCCGGTGGACCACCGCCGTCGTGCTCGATTCCTGGCTGCACCCCGTGCCCGACGGGGTGGTCGGCGAACTGTACTTGGCGGGTGAGCAGGTGACCCGGGGTTACCTCGGCCGACCCGCCGAGACCGCGGCCCGGTTCGTCGCCGCGGCGGGTGGTGGCCGGATGTACCGGACCGGGGACCTGGTACGCCGGAATCGCGACGGCGCACTGGCCTTCGTCGGCCGGGCCGACTCCCAGATACAGGTCCGCGGACATCGCGTCGAGCCGGCCGAGATCGAGGCGGTATTGGAGGACATCCCGGGTGTTCGGCACGTTCACGTCGCGGTCCAGCGGCATGCGACCGGCTCGCGGTTGGCCGCGTACATTGCCGGTGACGTCGCGGTGCCCGAGTTACGCAGACTGCTGCGAAACAGACTGCCGCGCTATATGACTCCGCACCGATTGATCGTCGTCGACGCCATTCCGCTGACCGCGAACGGCAAGGTCGACGAGTCAGCGTTGGCTGCGACCGCGGCACCCGCCGACAGCCCCGAGCCGCCGACCACCCCGACGGAGTTGGCGCTCGGCCACGCCGTCACCGAGTTGCTGGGCCTCTCCGCGGTCGACGTCGACGCCGACCTGCTCGAGCTGGGCCTGGACAGTATCGCCGCACTCTCGTTGGTGCAGCTCGCGCGCAGCAGCGGGCTGTCGCTACGCGCCCGGCTGGTCCTCGAGTGTGGCACCCTGCGTGAACTTGCCGCCGCCGTCGATCGGGACGCCGCCGAGGACCTCGTCGTCGGGACCGAACCGGAAGGCCCGATCCCGGCACTGCCCGCCGTGCACTGGCTTTACGAGCACGGTGATCCGCGCCGCCTGTCACAGGTGGAGGCGATCCGGTTGCCTTCCGATGCCACCGCGGAGCGACTGCGCCTGCTGCTCGACGGCATCGCCGCCGGGCACGAGATGTTCCGCAGCCGCCTCGACCGCTCGACGATGACGTTCGTCCCGGCCGGGCGCGACACCATTCCGCTTGCCGAGGTGGTGGTGTCCGGTGAGCTCGCCGACGCCGTCGCCGAACACGCTGCCGCCGCGATCGAACGACTGGATCCCGAAGGCGGGCAGCTCACCGAAGCGCTGTGGCTGCACCAGGCCGGCGATGCCGGCGTCCTCGTTCTGGTGGCCCACGTGTTGGTGATGGACCCCGGATCGTGGCGCATCGTGCTGGGCGAGTTGATGGCCAACTGGTCGACTGCCGGTTGCGAGTCCGTCCCCGTCAGCGGTGAGCGGATCAGCTACCGCCGGTGGGCCCATATTCTCGCCGGCCGAGCGGCAGAGCTCGACACCGCCGACTTCTGGCTCGCGCAGGTCGACGGCGAGGATCCGGTTCTGGGAGGCAGGCGAATTCGCCCCGGAGTCGATCAGTTCGGTGACCTCGCGATCACCGTCACGGTTGCCGAAACCGATGTCACCGCCGCCCTGCTCCGCGCTGAGGTGCCGATCCAGGACGTGCTGGCGCAGGCGTGTGCCCGCCTCATCGTCCGCTGGCGCGAGCAGCGGGGGCAGGTCAGTCCGGTTCCGCTGCTGGCACTGGAAGCGCACGGGCGCAATGACGCCGACGACACGGTCGGACTGCTCAGTGCGATCTATCCGCTTCGCATCCGGCCCGGTTACCCGCTACCCGAAATACCAGGGCAATCCACCGATTACGCGCTGCTGCGCTATCTACGACCGGATACCGCCGAACGGCTACGCGGCTTACGCGGACCCCAGGTGCTGCTGAACTATCTCGGCAGGCTCGACATGGACGCCGGTTCGCTGCTGGATCGGGGCCTCCTCGCCCACCTGTCGGTCATGACCGAACCGAACGTCGCGGTGCGCCACGAGCTGACCCTCGTCGCCGCCGTCGCCGGCGGCAAGCTGGTCACTCAGTGGCGGACGTTGCCGGATGTCTTCAGCGACACCGATATCGCTGTGCTGCAGCAGATGTGGAGTGACACCTTGCATGAGTTGGCAGAGGTGTCCGCGTGACCACGCGGCTGGCGATAATCGGCGCCGGAGCCAAGGCCGTCGCGGTGGCCGCCAAGGCGGCGACATTACGCGACATGGGTGTCGCCACACCGGAGATCGTGGCGGTCGAGCGCACGGAGGTCGCGGCGAACTGGCGGGCGGGCGGCGGTTGGACTGACGGTCAGCACCGGCTGGGTACAAGTCCGGAAAAAGATGTCGGTTTCCCGTACCGGTCGACGATCCTGCCCGGCCGCAACGGCGAACTCGACCAACGGATGATGCGGTTGAGCTGGCAGTCATACCTGGTGGCCACGGGTCGTTTCGCGGAATGGGTTGACCGCGGCAAGCCCGCTCCGACGCATGACATGTGGGCCAGCTACCTGCGCTGGGTGGCCGGCGCAGCCGGACTGAAAGTTGTTGACGGCGAAGTCATCCGGCTGTCACTCGATGGAGCGTCCTGGCTACTGCACACCGACACCAGCACCGTCGGGGCCGACGCGGTGATGATTACCGGGCCCGGCCAGCCGAGTCGATCGGTGCTGCCGGGGCATCCGCAGGTGCTGTCCATCGCACAGTTCTGGCAGCTGGCTTCCGAACGGGGCGCAATCGATGCCGAGCGCGTCGCGGTAATCGGCGGCGGCGAGACAGCGGCGTCGATGCTCAACGAGCTGTTCCGGCATCGGGTTTCCACGATCACCGTGATCTCGCCACAGGCCACGCTGTTCACCCGGGGTGAGAGCTTCTTCGAGAACCGGATGTTCAGCGATCCGACCGATTGGGCCGGCCTGACACTCGCCGAACGGCGCGATGTGATGGCTCGCACCGACCGCGGGGTGTTCTCGGCACGAGTTCAGGACTCGTTGCTGGCCGACGACCGGATCCGGCACCTGCGTGGCCGGGTCGCGCATGGCGTGGCGGCCGGCGACCGGATCCGCATCACCATGCACACCGACCGCCACGGTGAGCGGCTGGAGACGGTGCACGGATTCGACCTCGTCATCGACGGTTCGGGTGCCGACTCGCTGTGGTTCTTGCCGCTGCTGGGGCCGGACGTCTCCGACCTGCTCGAGGTCCGGCTGAACGGACCGCTGACCGGTGATCGTCTGCAACACGCGATCGGTGATGACCTGGCGCTGGCAGGCGTGGCGCCGAAGTTGTTTCTGCCCAACCTGTCCGGACTCAATCAGGGTCCGGGATTTCCCAACCTGAGCTGCCTGGGACTGCTCTCCGATCGCATTCTCGGAGCCAGGCCCGGCGCCCAGCCAAACCGATCCAACGGGAGGCACGTTGAGTACCAACCCATTTGATGCCGAGGACGGCCGCTTCTACGTCCTGGTCAACGACGAGGAACAGCACAGCCTGTGGCCGGCGTTCGCCGAGATCCCGGCCGGCTGGCAGGTCGCGTTCGGCGAGGCCGGCCGTGCGGAGTGTGTGGAGTTCGTCGAGCGAAGCTGGTCGGACATGCGGCCCAGGAGTCTGCGGTCAGCGACTCGACAGTGAAGTCACGCGATGCTAACTTCTCCGAACATTGGTTAGGCAAACCTAAGGAGCTGGGGCCGCGCTCGACCGTCGCCCCTGTACGATGCGCATGAACAACGGTGTAGTGACTTCGGGGCGTGGGGCGCGCCTGGACGCAGACCTGGTGAGCCGATTCGCCGCCTCCTGCAAAGCCCTCGGCCTGCCGGTGTACGACCGGCGCAGGCCCGCCGACATGCCGGCCGCACGCCGGGCGTTCACCGAGCTGACGCGCGTGGCCTACGACCAGTGTGATGCCTGGACGGGGCTGGCCGCCGCCGGTTCGGCGTCCAAGGACGTGCTGGCTGCGGTGGTCCGTACCGCCGACACCAGTGGTGTGCTGCAGAGGCGCATCGAATTGCCCTCGGGTGCATTGGGTTTCGACTACGACACCGGGCTGTATCTGCGGTTCCGCGCGACCACCACGGACGAGTTCCGGCTCGCCTACGCCGCCACGCTGGCGATCGACGGCGCGTTCCGGGCCGCCGAGGAGATCGTCAGCGAAATCCGTGTGCGACGGCCGGAATGGCGCGAGGCGCGCTGGGTTGACGTCGCCCTGCGGACCCGCGCGCACCGCTGGTCGGACGTCGTCAAGCTGCTGACCCCGGTGGTCAACGACGCGGGCCTCGACCCGTTCCTCGCCCATGCCGCCAAGGTTGCCCTCGGTGTGGCACTGGCCCGGCTCGGCATGTTCGCGCCCGCGCTGTCGTACCTGGAGGAACCCGACGGCCCGGTCGCGGTGGCCGTGGTCGACGGTGCACTCGTCAAGGCGCTGTCGCTGCGTGCATACGGCGACGAGGACACCGCCGCCGAGGTCCTGCAGGACCTGTATGCCGCCAACCCGGACAACGACCAGGTCGAGCATGCGCTCTCGGATCCGACTTTCGGCATCGTCACCACCACCACCGCCCGCATCGATGCCCGCACCGACCCGTGGGACGTCGGAACCGAGCCCACCGCAGACGACTTCGTCGACCCCGAGGCCCGGGAACGAAAAGCGGCGCTGCTCGAGGAAGCCGAACGCGAGCTCGACGAATTCATCGGCCTCGACGAGGTGAAAAACCAGGTGGCGCGCCTGAAGAGCTCGGTGGCGATGGCATTGCGGCGTGAGGAGCGCGGTCTGACCGTCGCCCAACGCACCCATCACCTGGTGTTCGCCGGTCCGCCCGGCACCGGTAAAACGACGATCGCGCGCGTGGTGGCCAAGATCTATTGCGGCCTCGGACTGCTGAAGCGGGAGAACGTCCGCGAGGTGCACCGTGCCGACCTGATCGGTCAGCACATCGGGGAGACCGAGGCGAAGACCAACGCGCTGATCGACAGCGCGCTTGACGGTGTGCTGTTCCTCGACGAGGCGTACGCATTGGTCGCGACGGGAGCCAAGAACGACTTCGGCCTGGTGGCCATCGACACCCTGTTGGCTCGGATGGAGAACGACCGTGACCGCCTGGTGGTCATCATCGCCGGTTATCGAGCCGACCTCGATCGCTTCCTCGACACCAACGAAGGCCTCCGATCGCGGTTCACCCGCAGCATCGTCTTCCCGTCCTACTCGCCTTCCGAACTGGTCGACATCGCCGTCGCGATGGCAGCCAACCGGGACAGCATCTTCGAACCCGCGGCGCTGCACGATCTCGAGGAGCTGTTCGGCCAGTTGGCGAATTCGTCGACCCCCGACTCGACCGGGGTGCCGCGCCGTAGCCTCGACATCGCCGGTAACGGCCGATTCGTCCGCAACGTGGTCGAAAGGTCGGAAGAGGAACGGGAATTCAGGCTGGACCACACGGACCTGGCCGGTGCCGACTTCACCGACGAGCAGCTGATGACGATCACGGGGGCCGATGTGCGTGCCTCGGTCGTGCCGCTGTTGCGGGGCCTGGGCTTGACGGTGCCCGCATGAGCGGCACCAGCGGCGGTGACGACCGGCGGTCTTTCTCGTCCCGCACACCCGCGAATGACAACCCGGAGCGGGTGACGTACCGGCGCGGATTCATCACCCGCCACCAGGTGACGGGCTGGCGATTCGTCATGCGCCGCATAGCATCCGGATTGGCCCTGCACGACACCCGGATGCTTGTCGACCCGCTGCGTAGCCAGTCGCGCGCGGTCTTCATGGGCGTGCTGCTGGTCGTGACCGCAGTTCTCGGCTGCTTTGTGTTCTCGGTATTGCGTCCCGGTGGAGTTCCGGGCAGCGACCCGGTACTGGCCGACCGTTCGACCGCCGCGCTCTACGTTCGCCTCGACGACCGGCTGCACCCGGTGCTGAACCTGACGTCCGCGCGTTTGGCCGTGGGACGGCCGGTGGATCCCACCACCGTCAGCGGCGAGCAGCTGGACAAGTTCGCCCGCGGTAGTTTGATCGGCATCCCGGGAGCACCGGAACGCATGGTGCAGAACACATCTCGTGATGCCGACTGGGCGGTGTGTGATGGGGCCGGCGGGTCTGTGGACACCGCGGGGGTCACTGTGGTGGCCGGCCGGATCGAACGCGGCGGCGCCCGCGCCGACGAGCTGGGCGCCGGGCGTGCCATGCTGGTTGGCGACGCCGGCGGGACCTGGCTGTTGTGGGACGGCCGACGCAGCCCGATCGACCTCGCCGACCGGCCGGTCACCGACGCGTTGGGGTTGCCCGCCGCGGCGCCCGCGGCCCGATCGATCTCGCCGGGGCTGTTCAACGCGATACCGGAAGCTCCGGCATTGCGCATCCCCCCGATCCCAGACGCAGGTCTGCCCGTCGGCTATCCGCTGCCCGCTGCGGCCCCGGTCGGTTCCGTCGTGATCGCCTACCGCAACGACGGCACTGCGATCAACTACGCGGTGCTGCCCGACGGGCTTCAGCCGATCAGCACCGTGCTGGCCGCGGTGCTGCGTAACGCGAACTCCTATGGGCTGGCACAACCGCCGCAACTCGGGGCCGACGACATCGCCCGACTGCCGGTCTCGTCGCTGCTCGATGTGGCGTCGTTCCCCGCCGCGCCGGTCAAGCTGGTGGACGCGTCGTCCGCACCGGTGACGTGCGCGCAGTGGGCCAAGATCGACGGCGCCGCAACCAGTTCGATGACCTTGCTCTCGGGTTCGATGCTCCCGCTGCCCGGCGGAACACATCCGGTCGAGCTCGTCGGCGGCGCCAATCCGGGTACGGCGAGCCGAGTCGTCCTGCCACCGGGGCGCGGCTACTTCGTCCAGACCGTCGGCCAGCAGCCGACGTCGCCGTCCGCGGGGTCGCTGTTCTGGGTGTCCGACACCGGCGTTCGGTACGGCATCGGCGGCGACCACACGACAACCGAAAAAACGGTGGCCGCATTGGGTCTGACCCAGTCACCGCTGCCGATTCCGTGGTCGGTGCTGACCTTGTTCGCCCCTGGCCCGGCCCTGTCCCAAACCGACGCCCTTGTCGCGTACGACGCCGTCCGGCCCGTAGTCCAGCAGGAGACCCGATGAGCCGGCTGATCTTCGAGGCGGGGCGGCGGTTGCCGGCCCCCAAAACCGATAACGGCACGATCGTCATCGAGCCGCCACCCGAGCTGCCACGGGTGGTGCCGGCGTCACTCCTGCGCCGCGCGTTGCCGTTCCTGATCGTCATCCTGATCGTCGGCATGGTCGTCGCGATGGTGGCCACCGGGATGAAACTCATTTCGGCGCAGACCCTGTTCTTTCCGTTCGTGCTCCTGCTCGCCGCCACCGCGCTCTACCGCGGCACCGACAACAAGATGCGCACCGAGGAGGTCGACGCCGAACGCGCCGACTATCTGCGCTACCTGTCGGTGATCCGGGACAACGTGCGCGCCGAGGCCGCCGCCCAGCGCGATGCGCTGGTGTGGTCGCATCCCGACCCGGCTGCGCTGACCGCTATCCCCGGAACGCGCAGGCAGTGGGAGCGTGACCCACACGACGGTGACTTTCTGGTCTTGCGCGCCGGCCTGCATGACGTACCACTGGCGACCACGCTGCGGGTCAAGGACACGGCGGACGAGGTAGACCTCGAGCCGGTGTCGCACAGCGCATTACGTGCCCTGCTCAACACCCAGCGCACCGTCCGTGGTGCCCCGCGGGGCATTGACCTGAAGTCGGTGTCGCGAATCACTGTCGTCGGTGACGCCGATGAGGTCAGGGCCGCGTTGCGCGCCTGGCTGGCTCAGGCCGTCACCTGGCACGACGCCGCCTCCCTCGGAATCGCACTGGCCAGCCCTGACCTCGAATCTCCGGCGTGGAACTGGCTGAAATGGCTGCCGCACAGCGACATCCCCGGACAGCTCGACGGTTGCGGACCAGCCCGCTACCTGGCGGCGAACACCGACGACCTCATCGCCTCGATCGGTCCGGCGCTGGCCGACCGCCCGCTGTTCGGTATCGACTCGGGCGATCCGGTGCGTCACTTGCTGGTCGTCATCGATGACCCGCGCCACGCCCCGGAGGACTCCGTTCTGGCCACCGGTCTTTCCGGGGTCACGGTGATCTACTCCGCGGCAGCGCAATCCGCTCCGCGACCGGGACAGTACGCCGATCCGGAGCGGCCGGTACTGCGGGTCGCCGACGGGGAAATCCAACGCTGGGAGAGCGACGGCTGGCAGACCTATGTCAACCACGCCGACCGGATGCCCACCGCCGACGCCGCGCACCTGGCGCGTGGCTTGGCGCGATGGGACTCCAACCCGACCCACGCCGGACTGCGCTCACCGGCCACCAGGGGGGCGAGCTTCACCACGCTGATGGGCATCCCGGACGCATCGGCGCTCGACATCGCCGACGTGTGGGCGCCACGGCCACGCGACGAGGAGTTGCGGGTGCCGATCGGTGTCACCGCGACCGGTGTGCCGCTGTACTTCGACCTCAAGGACGAAGCCGAGGGCGGTATGGGACCGCACGGCCTGATGATCGGCATGACGGGCTCCGGAAAGTCCCAGACACTCATGTCGATCCTGTTGTCGCTGTTGACAACCCACTCGGCCGAACGGCTTATCGTGATCTACGTCGACTTCAAAGGTGAGGCCGGCGCCGACGTCTTCCGCAACTTCCCGCAGGTAGTTGCCGTCATCTCCAATATGGCGGAGAAGAAGTCGCTGGCCGACCGGTTCGCCGACACGCTGCGGGGTGAAGTGGCCCGCCGGGAGAGCCTGCTGCGTGATGCCGGACGCCGAGTGCAGGGCAGTGCCTTCGGTTCCGTCACCGAGTACGAGGCCGCGCGACCCGCCGCCGAAGCAGTAGGGATCGAATTGCCGCCACTGCCGACATTGTTCGTGGTTGCCGACGAATTCACTCTGATGCTTGCCGCGCATCCGGAATACGCCGAGCTGTTCGACTACGTCGCCCGCAAGGGCCGCTCGTTCAGGATCCACATCCTGTTCGCGTCGCAGACCCTTGACATCGGTCGCATCCGCGACATCGACAAGAACACCTCTTACCGGATAGGCCTCAAGGTGGCCAGCCCCGCGACATCACGGCAGATCCTCGGCGTCGAGGACGCCTATCACATCGAATCAGGCAGGGAACACAAGGGAGTCGGCTTCCTGGTGCCCGCGCCGGGTGCTGCGCCCGTAAAGTTCCGCAGCACCTACGTCGACGGGATCTACGACCCGCCACGCCCGGTCACGTCGTATGTCGTGCCGTCGGCGCCCGAACCGGTGAAGTTCACCGCCGGGCCTTCCGCGCTCGGCGAAGACGTCGTGGTGTTATCCGATCACGAGAACGAACCGGCGGTGCCGCGGAAGCTCATCACCACGATCGGCGAACAACTGGCCCAGTACGGTCCGAAGGCACCGGCGCTGTGGCTGCCCCCACTTGACGAGCCGATCGCGCTCGGCGAGGTGCTCGCCGGTGCCGGCGTGCCGGCGCGGCAGTGGCGCTGGCCGCTGGGTGAGATCGACCTGCCGTTCGAGATGCGGCGTGACCCGCTGGTGTTCGACGCCACGTCCTCGGCGGGCAACGTGGTGATCCACGGCGGCGCCAAGTCGGGGAAATCGACGGCGCTGCAGACATTCGTGCTGTCGGCGGCACAGCTGCACTCGCCGCGCGACGTCACGTTCTACGTCCTGGATTACGGGGGCGGGCGCCTGCGTGGTCTGGAAGACCTGGCGCATGTGGGTGGTGTCGCCTCGCCGCTGGAACCGGAGCGGATCCGGCGCACCTTCGGCGAGCTGGAGCAGCTGCTGTGCTCGCGGCAACGCACTGCGGGACTCCAGGGCCCCTACACCGACGAGTACGGCGAAGTTTTCCTCGTCATCGACAATCTGTATGCGTTCGGTCGCGACAACACCGACGCGTTCAGCACCCGTAACCCGCTCCTGGCCGTCGTCACAGAGCTGGCCAATACCGGTCTGGCGCACGGCATCCACGTCGTGGTCACCACGCCGAATTGGCTGGAGGTGCCGCTGGCGATGCGTGACGGTCTCGGGTTGCGGTTGGAGCTGCGACTGCCCGATCCGCGAGACAGCAACGTCCGGGTCGCCGACAGCCTGCGCAGGCCCGCCGAATCGGTGCCACACGACCAGCCCGGCCGCGGCCTGACCATGGCGGGGGAGCACTTCCTGTTCGCCGAACCGGATCTGACCCGGATACCGGCGATCAATGCCGCCTACCCGGGAGTGCAGGCCCCGGCGGTGCGGTTGCTGCCCGCCATCCTTGACCCCGCCACGGTCGCCCCGCTGCATCGCGGTGGCGAACGAGTGGTGTTGGGGCAGCGAGAGTTCGATCTCGCGGCGGTCGTTCACGACTTCGCCGAGCATCCGCTGGTGATGGTGTTCGGTGACAGCAAGTCGGGCAAGACCACCCTGCTGCGGCACGTCATTCGCACCGTCCGCGACAACTCCAACGCCGCGGACGTCGCGTTCACAGTGTTCGACCGTCGCCTGCACCTCGTCGACGAGCCCCTGTTCCCCGAGAACGAATACAGCGCCAATATCGAGCGCGTCACCCCGGCGGTGCTGGGACTGTCGGCACTGCTCGAGCAGCGGCGTCCGCCGGCGGGTTTGACCGCGAGTGAACTGTCGGCCTGGGATTACCGCGCTCGCATCGGCTCGGCGCACGCCCACTACCTGATCATCGACGACGTCGACCAGATTCCCGACGGCCCGGCGCTGAGCGGTCCGTACGCCGGGCACCGCCCGTGGACGCCGTTGCTCGGCCTACTCTCCGCGGCAGGTGATCTCGGCCTGCGCGTCATCGTCACCGGCCGGGCCGGCGGGTCGGCGCACGCCCTGATGACGAATCCCCTGCTGCGCCGCATGAGCGACCTGCAGGCAGCAGTGCTGATGTTGTCCGGCAATCCCGCCGACGGCGCCAAGATCCGTGGGCATCGGTTCACCAGGTTGCCCGCCGGACGCGCAATGCTGCTGAACGACAGCGACGGCCTCGCCCACGTCCAGCTCGTCAATCCGTTTACCCACGCGCACAGCGCCTCTCATGTCCGATATACAGAGGAGAACCCGTCATGACCCTGCGCGTCGTCCCGGAGGGGTTGGCCGCCGCCAGCGCTCAGGTAGCGGTGCTCACTGCGCGCCTGGCCGCGGCCAACGCGGCTGCCGCGCCGATGATCACCGCGGTGCTGCCCCCCGGCTCGGACCCCGTCTCGTTGCAGACCGCCGCCGGTTTCAGCGCCCAAGGCCTCGACCACACCACGACCACCACTCTTGGGGTGACCGAACTCGGTCGCTCGGGTGCCGCGGTCGCCGAGTCGGGTTCCGGCTACGCCGCCACCGATGCCGCCGCGGCGGCGTCCTACGTGATCGCGCGGGGAAGCTGATGAGCGCGCCAATCTGGTTTGCGTCCCCACCCGAGGTCCACTCGGCGCTGCTGAGTGCCGGCCCCGGTGCTGGCACGATGCTGGCCGCCGCATCGGCGTGGGAGGCGCTGAGCGCGGAATATACAAGCGCAGCAGCTGAACTCACTCAGATCCTGACCGCGGCTCAGGCCGGTTCGTGGCAAGGGACGAGTGCCGAGAAGTACGTCGCGAGCCACGCCCCCTATCTGGCGTGGCTCGAGCAGGCCAGCGCCGACAGTGCCGGCGCCGCCGCCGCGCAACAGACGGCGGCCGCCGCGTACACCGCTGCCCTGGCAGCGATGCCGACACTGCCCGAACTGGCCGCCAACCACACCGTGCACGGGGTGCTGATGGCCACCAACTTCTTCGGCATCAACACGATCCCGATCGCCCTCAATGAGGCGGACTACGTCCGGATGTGGATCCAGGCGGCCACCACGATGAGCGTGTACCAAACCGTCGCGGGCACGGCGCTGGCGGCGACGCCACGCAGTGCCCCGGCCCCCACGATCGTGCTGCCCGGCGGTGAGGCGGCATCGTCGGCCGCGGCGCTGTCGACCGCCGCGCAACCGCAGGCCGACGAATCCGGCTCGGCGCTGACCAATTCCAACAGCATCCTCGATCTGCTGGAGACCTACATCAAGTCGCTCCCGGACGGCGATCTCATCTGGGACTTCCTCACCCATCCGGTGGAGAGCATTCAGCAGATGATCGCCGATTTCCTCACCAACCCGGTCCAGGCGTGGCAGACCTGGGGGCCGCTGCTGTCGGCGCTGGCGTACCAGGCGATCTTCCAGCCGGTCGGGTGGACAACCTGGGGCCTGGTCTTGAGCTCACCGCTGTGGGCCCCGATGCTCCTCGTCGCCGGACTGCCGCTGCTGGGACTGCTGACGCTGGTTCCGGATCCACCCGCCCCGGCGGTCACCCCGGAGCAGGCCCCCGCACCGGGCCCGGCGCGGCAACCGAGCCTGTGGCCGGTCTCGTCGGCGGCACCGACCGTCCCCGCCACAGCACCCGCGGCGCCCACCGCCGCCGGCGCGCCGACCGCCGCCCCGGCACCGGCGACGCCGGCACCCGCGGCCCAGGCCATGTTCTATGCCGTCGGCAGCGCCGACCCCGACGACGGACCCGGCCCGACGTTGATCGAGGGCAGTGGAGCCAAAGCCCCTGTCTTCGAGCCTGCCCCGGCAGTGGCCGCGCTGTCTTCGACGCAGGCCAGAGAACGCGCGAAGCGGCGCCGGGCGCAACGGCTCAAGGACCGCGGCCACCGCGACGAATACATGAACCTCGACTCCGACGCCGGCCCGCCATCGGAACCGGCACCGCAAGCCACCACGTCGCAGTCCGACCGGGGAGCGGGAACCATCGGATTCACCGGCACCGCAACCACATCGCGCGATGTCGCCGCGGCCGGACTGACCGAGCTCGCCGGTACCTCGCCCGACGAACGGCCCACCCTGCCAATGCTTCCGGCTACCTGGGAGACCGATCTACCCGAAACCGACAACCATCGAGAATGATTGGAGAATCACCGTGAGCATGCTGGACGCCCACATACCGCAGCTCCTCGCCGCCGAGGCCGCGTTCGGTGCCAAGACTGCGCTGATGCGCAGCACTATCGCCCACGCCGAACAGGCTGCCATGGCTTCGCAAGCCTTCCACATGGGTGAGTCGTCGGCAGCCTTCCAGGCCGCTCATGCGCGGTTCGTCGAGGTCGCCGCAAAGGTCAATTCGCTGCTCGATATCGCGCAGATCAACCTCGGCGAGGCCGGGGCTACCTACGTCGCCGAAGACGCGGCCGCGGCAACGACATACGGAGGATTCTGATGTCCCAGATCATGTACAACTACCCGGCCATGCTGGCGCACGCCGGCGACATGGCCGGCTACGCCGGCACGCTGCAGGCGGTCGGCGCGGATATCGCCACCGAACAGTCCGCGCTGCAGGGGGCCTGGCAAGGCGAGACCGGCATGACATACCAGGCCTGGCAGGCGCAGTGGAACCTTGCGATGGAGGAGCTGGTGCGGGCCTACCGGGCGATGGCAGGCACACACGAGACCAATACCCTGTCGATGCATGCGCGTGATCAAGCCGAGGGCGCCAAGTGGGGCTGACACTTGGCCGCACCTAACGCCGTCGAGCTGACCGCCGACGCCGCGTGGTTCGTCGCCGAAAGCATTGGCGCCGGGTCCTTTCCGTGGGTGCTGGCGATCACGCCCGCCGTGACGGACCACCGCGAGGCACCGGCGATCATGGTCGGCTTGCGGTCCGAACTGACTCGTGCAGAGGTGATGTCAGAGGCCGGGACGGTGGCTCCTGCCGTGGTCCGGTGGACGCGCACCGTATGCGCAGCTGACCGTTGGCTTGAGCTCCGCTATGTGCGCGGCAGTGGGCTGTTGCGCGGTTTGGTGGCCCGCCGTGGCGACCACACCGTCGTGGCGCTGCGCAGCGGTGGGCTCATCACCTTGACCGAACTCGACCTCAGCGATCCGCTCTCGCTTGCCCGGGTCGTTTCGGCGGCCCTGGCGGCCCGCGCACCCGCGCGATTCACCGAATTCACCCTCCCGACAAGGGCCGGGGTACGGGCCGACGAGAAGTTGCGGGCCGGAGCAGATCTCAACGGTGTCTTGGAGCACTTGGGCATCCCGGCTTCTGCGGTTCCGGTGGTGCGGTCGGTGTTCAGCGGAGCGCGCAGCTATGTCGAAATTCGCGCCGGCTGCGCCCGCGACGGAGTCCACGAGCTCAGCGAGGTCGGTGTGGGCATCGTCGACGCCGCGGCCGGGCGCGTGCTGGTCAACCCGGAGCAGGCAGCCGACGGGGAGTGGCTGTCGACGTTCTCGCCGGGCACGCCGTTCGCGATCGCGCTGGCTCTCGATCGGCTCACCGGCACTCTGGCGGGAGGTCGCTGGTTTCCCGCGGTGACGCTGGCCCGCGACTTCTCCAGCAATTGACAAGAGAGAGAACAACAATGACTGAAACTCCGGTGCTGCCGATCGTGCGGGTCGCCGTTCTGGCCTATGGCCGGATCACCGATGTGGCGCTGCCCGTGGACTTGCCGTTGCGCGAGATCCTGCCCGCCGTGAAGCGGCTGGTGCCGCCGCCGGACTCCCACGAGGAAGCGGCGAGCCCCATCCCGATGACCCTGGCTCCCATCGGCGGCGCGCCGTTCAGCGTCGACGCGACCCTGGACACCGTCGGCGTCGTCGATGGTGATCTGCTTGCGCTGCAACCGGTTCCGCCGGGGCCGACTGCGCCCGGCGTTGTGGAGGACATCGCCGACGCAGCCGTCATCTTCTCCGCCGCACGCCAGCGGCCCTGGGGGCCGCACTGCCTGCAGCTGGGTGCCCGGCTGGCCGTCGCTGTCTTCGTGGTGGCGCTGTCCGCAGTGGCCATCATCCACCGTTCGGTGACCGCCTCGACCATCGGCCTCTACGCCGACGCCGCGCTCGCGGTCCTCACCGCGGTCACCGGGCTGGTACTACGGGCACGGTCGGCCCGACTCGCCACGCAGGTCTCGGCGGTGGCACTGCTGCCGATCGCGGCGGCGTTCTGGCTGGCCGTGCCGGGAGTGTGGGCAGCGCCGCACGTGATGTTGGCCGCGGCTGGGGTGGCCGCGTGGTCGTTGATAATGCTGACCCAGACCGAGGACGGTGTCGGGTTATTCACTGCCACAGCGGTTGTCGGTGTCAGTTCTCTGCTCGTCGCAGGCGCCTCGGCGCTGTGGGAACTACCGGCCCGGACCGTTGGCTGTGCCCTCATTCTGGCGGCCCTGCTGCTCACCGTGTCGGCTCCGGCGCTGGCGGCGATGTGGGCCCGGTTCCCGCTGCCGGTCATCCCGGCTCCCGGTGATCCGACACCGTCGAGCCCGGCGGCCCGGTTGCTCGCCGACCTCCCACGCCGAGTGCGAATCGGCGAAGCCCATCAGACCGGACTGATCGCCGGCAGCGTTCTGCTGTCGGCAGCCGGGTCGCTACTCGTGGCCGGATGGACCGAAGGCCCCGGAGTGTGGGGCTGGTATCTGGTGGCGGCCGCCGCGGCCGCCACCGTGCTGCGCGCCCGAGTGTGGGACACCGCCGTGTGCAAAGGTTGGCTGCTCGCCCAGCCGTTCCTGGTCATCGGCGGGTTGCTGGTCGCCTTCACCGTCGACCACCGGTTCGTTCCCGCGCTGTGGGCGCTCGGGGTGCTCGGGGTGCTCACCGCGGTCTGGGTGTTCGTGGCCGTCAACCCGGACATCGCTGCTGCGGAGCGTTATTCGCTGCCGGTGCGGCGGATGGTCGGCTTCCTGGCCGCTGGACTCGACGCGACGCTGATCCCGATGATGGCCTATCTGGTGGGCATCTTCGCCTGGGTCCTCGATCGATGATGCGGACTGCCGCGGTGGTCGCGGTGGTGCTGGTGGTCACCGCTCCGGTGGCCGTTGCCGTGAACCCGCCCGTCGCCGACCCGGGGGCGCAGCCTCCGGCGGGGACGGCCGGACCGACCGCCGGGACGAGCCAACGCTCCGACTGCGTGACGACCGGGGTGCGCCCGGGCAGCGATCCCGGCGCGCTGACCGCCAACCAGGCGATGCTCAATCTGGCCGGAGTAGAACAATATTCGCGGGGTGAGGGTCAGACCGTCGCCGTCATCGACACCGGCGTGCGCCCGGGCCCTCGCCTGCCGAACGTCATCGGTGGTGGTGACTACCTTGCGTCCGGCGACGGGCTGACCGACTGCGACGGTCACGGAACTTTGGTGGCCGGGATCATCGGCGGTCAGCCCGGGGCCGACGGATTCAGCGGGGTTGCACCGGGAGCGCGGCTGCTGTCGATCCGGCAGGCTTCACCGAGATTCACACCCAACGCCGGCGGCAAGGACCCGGCGTCGGTTCAGGCAAGTGTGGAGATCGACACACTGGCCCGCGCGGTGGTTCACGCTGCCGATCTCGGCGCCACCGTCATCAACATCTCGACCGCCATCTGCCTGACCCCCGACAAACTCGGCGATCAGCAGACTCTGGGCGCTGCCCTGCGATACGCGGCGATCGACAAAGACGCCGTCATCGTCGCCGCCGCAGGTAATTCCGGCGCCGCCATGGACGGTGTGCGGGGTACGCAATGCGCAATGAATCCGCTGAGCGACCCGGCACGACCAGCCGATCCACGCAACTGGGCTGCGGTCAGTTCGGTATCGGTGCCGTCCTGGTGGCAGCCCTACGTCCTGTCCGTCGCGGCGCTGACGGCCGACGGACAACCCACCGACTTCACGATGGCAGGGCCGTGGGTCGGCATCGCCGCACCAGGGGAGAACGTCGTATCGCTGAGCAACGATGCCGCGGGCGGGTTGGCCAACGGGATGCCCGACGGGCGCGGCGACATGAAACCGCTGAACGGCACCAGTTTCGCGGCGGCCTACGTCGCCGGGGCGGCCGCTCTGGTCCGCAGCCGTAACCCGGGCATGCACGCCGACGAGGTGGTCCGGCGGCTCACGGCGACCGCGCACAACGGCGCGCAGGCCCCCTCCAACCTGGTCGGTGCCGGTGCGCTGGATCCGGTCGGTGCCCTCACCTGGAGAGTGAATTCCATCAGTGACACGGAGACGGCGACCAAAAGCGTGGCGGCGCCGGCACTGCCACCGCCGGCTGATCACACCCCGCGCACCGTGGCTTTCATTGGGACGGCGGTGCTCGCGGCCATTGTCGTCGTGGTGGCGGTCGCCACCCGCAGACGCAAGGAAGAATTGGAATGACTGATCTCCCTGGACCGGGCGCCGGTCGGCTCACCGTTGTCGTCCTCGCGGTCGTCTCGGCCGTGCTGACCTACCCGTGGCAATCGGTCACCGATCAGTGGGCGCCGGGCGTCGCGATCGCCGTAGTGCTGGTGGCGTTGATCTGGTGGCGAGGTCGCTTCCTGACCACCATCGTCTTGCAGCTCCTGCGAGTCACGTTGAGCCGCAGAACAACCCAGGGACCGTCCGCCGATGTGCGTTGGACGGACACCGATGCGGTGGCCACTGCATTGCTGCGGGTGGACCGCCGCGACGGCGATCTGCCGCTTCAACTGCTGACCGGTTACCTCAATCGCTATGGGCTGGTGTGTGACGCGGTGCGCGTCACCACTCGCACGGCCGGGGATGCCACCACGACGTGGATCGGCCTGACGCTCAGCGGTGCCCGGAATCTGGCTGCTCTGCAAGCCCGGTCTACCCAGATACCGCTGCGTCAGACCGCCGAGAACGCAGCTCGTCGGCTGGCCCACCATCTGCATGAAAGAGGCTGGACCGCAACATTAATCGACGGTGACGAAGTTCCGCTTCTCGCCGCGGCCGACGCCCGCGAGCGGTGGCGGACAGTCACCGACGCGCGTGGATATCTGACCACCTACGCCGTCGCCGACCCGGAGGTCGCCCTGGCCGCGGTGAGTGCCACCGACGCCCAGGAGGTGTGGACGGTGCTTGAAATCGCCGGACCGTCGTCGCCGGCGAAGCTGCGGTCCGGGGCGGTGATCCGCACCGAACACCGACCGGCCGGATCGGCGCCGGTGAAGGGACTGACATTGCTCTCCGGGCGGCAGGCCCCCGCTTTGGCTGCGCTACACCCGTTGTCGGGTGTACGCCTCGCCTGAACCACACGGCCGCAGGGCAGCAACGACGAACGACCCGGCACGGCACCACGAGCATCGCCGTCTTAAGGCGTGAGGGCGCTGGGCTGAAGGGGTCTTAAGGAGCGGCGGGAACCCGCCCACATCGCAACGGCAACGATAGCGATCAGTACGACGCCGATACCGAAGGTGCTCAGATCGAACGGCGCCGCGTTCGGGCCGCCGGCTTGTGCACGCGCGGAGCCGCGCAGGAACGGGACGATAATCAGAACGCCGACCGCCACCAGGGCTTCGCCCAGAATCACCGTTGGAAAGTGTTGGGCGGCAATTTGAAAGACGCTACGGTGGTCACCGTCGCGCTGCAGCGCGCGAATTCTGGGCAGTAGCACGCGCACGTTGTAGGTTCCGGCGCACAGCAGCGCGACCACCAGCGCGAGCTTGATAGCGAGGGCACGCCCATACGCGGTGGTGAGAAGCTGGCCCGGCGTTCCGACGTGGCTCCACGCCAGCCAGGAGCCGCTGACGATCAGAGCCCCAACGGCGATCATTGCCACCAGGCTGAACCGTTCCCACACCCGGGCCCAGTCCGCCGCTATCCGTTCTTCGTCTTGATCACAGGTCATGTTCCGGCGCATGGCGATTGCGGTTGCCGCAAGCACCACGAGGCCGCCCACCCAGACCATCGCACCCAACACGTGCACTGCCGTCAGCACATCGGTGGCGACTCGACTCAGATTGGAATACTGCAACGGGATTTCGGGAACGACCGCCGCGAGGAGCGCGAGGGCGGTGACGCCGCCGGCCAATGCCCGAGACTTCGTCCGGCGCATTGATACCAATCCGCAGGCGGCCAACGCCAGCGCGAGCAACTGGACGAGCGTGAGGCCGGTGACATGAGCGGCGGCACGAACTTGCAGTACAAGACCAAGCGTCACGAACAGCGCCGCAGGTACGGCCAGACTTCGGACCCGTCGCGAGACCGGACCGTCTGGTTCGGCCAACGTGCGGACGGTCAGACCGATTCCGAGCGGAACGGACAAGCTCAGGTAGTAGACGACCTGGGTGACAACGTCGATGGCTGCCGGGATGGGTGGAGCGGTGCCGGGCACGGTGACATCCTTACCTTCGAAGTGTTACTGACCTGCACGCTAGAGCTCCCGGCTTGGTTCACCCTATGTGCGGACTGTGCGTGGGGTGTGGTGCTCAGGGCCTGCCCTGGCGGCCCGAATACCCCTCCCACGGACTGTAATCCGCGATCAGCTCCTCCTGCGCCGGTCGGTGCGGCTCGGGAACGTGCTCGAGGTTGATCCGGATGCGATACCAGATCGAACTCGGCCCGCGCATCCCGTCGACCAGGATGTCGGTGGGCTGCAATGCGTTTGCGGCCTCGGGGTGACGATCACGCCAGACGTCCAACGCTGCCAAAGCCTCGTCGCGGGTCTTGGTCCGAGCTACCTCGATCAGCGGTTTGTTGCCTTTCGGCGGTTTCTCGGCCGGGCCGAGTTCCTCGGCGAGCTGCAGCAGCGCATCGAGGGAACCGACGGCGTCGTCCATCGACTCCCACGGGTCGCCGCGTTCGGCGAAACGGGCCGGAACAGTCCGGATCGTAAAATCCTCCGCCCGGCAGGCCGGGACCTCGTCCCACGTCAGCGGGGTCGACACCCGCGCGTCCGGGAGGGCCCGCACCGAGTAGGCCGACGCGACAGTGCGGTCCTTGGCGTTCTGATTGAAGTCGACGAACACACCCTGGCGTTCCTCTTTCCACCACTGACTGGTGGCCAGGTCGGGCGCGCGGCGTTGCACTTCCCGAGCGACGGTCTCCGCGGCCAGCCGCACTTGCTTGAACGGCCACTGCGGCGCGATCCGGGCATAGATGTGAAAGCCGCGCGAACCCGACGTCTTGGGCCAGGCCGTCAGCCCGTGATCCTCGAGCACCTCTCGCGCCACCTGGGCGACCTCCAGGATCTGCGGCCATTCGACGCCGGGCATCGGATCGAGGTCGATACGAAGCTCGTCGGGATGATCGAGGTCGGCGGAGCGGACGGGATGCGGATTCAGATCGACGCAACCGAGGTTGATCGCCCACGCGAGCCCGGCAGGTTCGTGAATCACCGCCTCCTTGGCGGTCGTACCGCGGGCGTACCGCAGTTCGGCGACCTCGATCCACTCTGGACGCTTTTCGGGCGCGCGCTTCTGGAAGATCGCTTCCTCGGTGATGCCCTTGACGAACCGTTTGAGGATCATCGGCCGGTCGGCGACACCGCGCAGTGCGCCGTCGGCCACCGCAAGGTAGTAGCTGACAAGGTCGGCCTTGGTGACCGGAGCACGCCCGTCGGCTGCCGGGAAGACAACTTTGTCGGGATGGCTGATGGTGACCTGGCGACCGTCCACGTCCATGAAGCCATGGTAATTAGGCAGCTCGTTCCGTCTTGGCTGCGACCTGAGTCACCTAGGGTTGGAACCATGCCTAGTCTTTTCGATCTCCCCGTGCAGGCACTGGCCAAGGCTCGACAATTGGCCGACCGCGGCTCCGCTGAGCTGCACTACCTGTTCAAAATGATCGAGTCCGGCGCGTTCCGCCTCGAGCCCCCACAGAATCTCGTCGCGATGGTGGCCGACATCCGTCGCTGGGGCGAGATCGGGATGGTGCCGGCTCTCAACGCACGCCGCACGCCCGACAAGCTCGCGATCGTCGACGACGAAGGGTCGATGACGTACAAGGAACTCGACGACGCCGCCCACGCAGTCGCCAACGCATTGCTGGCCAAAGGTGTCAAGGGCGGCGACGGCGTCGCGATCCTGGCCCGCAATCATCGCTGGTTCGTGATCGCCAACTACGGGGCTGCGCGGGTCGGCGCCCGCACGATCATGTTGAACACCGAGTTCTCCGGACCGCAGATCAGGGACGTCTCCGAGCGCGAGGGCGCCAAGCTGATCATCTACGACGACGAGTACTCCGAGGCCGTCAAGCTCGCAGAGCCCCCGTTGGGCATGCTGCGCGCACTGGGCACCAACCCAGACAAAGACCAGCCCTCGGGGAGCACCGACGAAACTTTGGCCGAGGTCATCGCCCGCAGCAGCACTGCGCCGGCGCCGAAGGCAACCAAACGGTCGTCGATCATCATCCTCACCAGCGGCACCACCGGCACTCCCAAGGGTGCCACGCGGAACACCCCGCCGACCCTTGCGCCGATCGGCGGGATTCTGTCCGCCGTGCCGTTCCGCGCCGGCGAGGTCACCTCGCTGCCGTCGCCGATGTTCCATGCGCTGGGTTATCTGCATGCCACCATCGCGCTGACGATGGGCTCGACGCTGGTGCTGCATCGAAAGTTCAAGCCGGACATCGTGTTGACCGACGTCCCGAAGCACGGGGTGACGGCCATCGTGGTGGTGCCGGTCATGCTTTCGCGCATGCTCGACGCGCTGGAGAAGATGGACGCCAAGCCGGACCTGTCGTCACTGCGGATCGTGTTCGTCTCCGGGTCGCAGCTCGGCGCGGAACTCGCCACCCGCGCGCTGAAGGACCTCGGCCCGGTCGTCTACAACATGTACGGCTCAACGGAAGTCGCGTTCGCGACCATCGCCGGGCCGAAGGATCTGCAGATGAACCCGGCTACCGTCGGTCCCGTCGTCACGGGTGTCAAGGTCAAGATCCTCGACGACAACGGCAATGAGCTGCCGCAGGGCGAGGTCGGGCGGATCTTCGTCGGCAACAGCTTCCCGTTCGAGGGCTACACTGGCGGCGGCCACAAGCAGATCATCGACGGGCTGATGTCATCCGGTGACGTCGGCTATTTCGACCACAATGGCCTGTTGTTCGTCAGCGGCCGCGACGACGAGATGATCGTCTCCGGTGGCGAGAACGTCTTCCCCGCCGAGGTCGAGGACCTCATCAGCGGCCACCCCGACGTTGTGGAGGCGACTGCGCTGGGTGTCGACGATCCCGACTGGGGTGCCCGGCTGCGGGCCTTCGTGGTGCTGAAGGAAGAAGCCGAGCTCACCGAAGAAGCCGTCAAGAACTATGTGCGCGAACACCTTGCGCGCTACAAGGTTCCGCGTGAGGTGGTGTTCCTGGCCGAGCTGCCGCGCAACCCCACCGGCAAGATCCTCAAGCGCGAACTGCGCGAGATCGAGGTCCAGTAGCGCGCTTTCCCCGCCCAAACCGACGAACCGCCGCGAAAGTGCGAGTAGATCGGGACATTTCGTCGATCTCGGCGCAGGCTACGGGTCGCGCGGCAAGCCCAGCAGCCGCTCGGCGATGATGTTCAGCTGCACCTCTGAGGTGCCGCCGTAGATCGTCGTCGACCGACTGCCCAGCAGGTACTCCGCCCACTTGCCTTGCAGCTCATCGGGATCGCCGATCGCGCCGTCGATGCCGAACGATGACACCGCGAACTCCGCGTAACCCTGCCCGGTGCGCATCGACAGCAGCTTCGAGATCGCGGCCGACGGCATCGCGTCGCCACCGGCGAGCGTCAGCAGGGTGCTCCGCAGATTGAGCAGCTTGGCCGCGTGCCCCTCGGCGATCAGTTCACCCGCCCGGTGATGACCGATTTGGTCGAAGTGACCCTTGCTGACGAAGTCGACGAAACCGTCAAGGTTCGCCAAGAAACCGGGTTCGCTGCTGCCGATCGAAACCCGCTCGGCCGTCAAGGTATTGCGGCTGACCTCCCAGCCGCGGTCCACCTCACCGAGGACCAGCTCGTCGGGCACGAACACGTCATCGATGAAGACCGTGTTGAACATCGCGTGGCCGGTGAGCTCACGCAGCGGCTTGACCTCGACGCCCTCGGCCTTCATGTCCAGCAGGAAGTAGGTGATGCCATTGTGTTTCGGCGCGCTCGGGTTGGTCCGCGCCAGCAGCGCGCCCCACTGCGCGTACTGGGCGCCGGTGGTCCAGATCTTCTGACCGGTGATCCGCCAACCGCCGTCGACCTTGGTGGCCTTGGTGGTCAGGCTGGCCAGATCCGACCCGGCACCGGGCTCGGAAAACAGCTGGCACCAGATCATCTCGCCGCGGAACGTCGGCGGCAGGAAGCGCTGTTTCTGCTCCTCGTTGCCGAAGGCCACTATCGACGGGATCAGCCAGGCGGCAATGCCCATCTGCGGGCGCTTGACCTGTCCGGCGGTGAACTCCTGGGCGATGATGATCTGCTCGATCGGCTTGGCGCCCCGGCCCCACGGCGTGGGCAGATGCGGCTGCACCCAGCCCGCCTCGGCGATCGCGGCCTTGCGCTCTTCCCGCGGAATCGCCTTCAGCGCTGCGACTTCGGCGCGGATCTCCTCGCGCAGCTGCTCGGTCTCGGGGTCGAGGTCGATGTTGATCGCTCGCATGCCGGTGCCCGTCGCAGTGTCGAAGACTTTCTGCTGATACTCGCTCGCGCGCCCGAACGCGGCGACCAGACCCAGCGTGCGGCGGTAGTAGACGTTGGTGTCGTGTTCCCAGGTGAAGCCGATGCCACCGTGCACCTGGATGCATTCCTGGGCGGTGTGCTGGGCGGCCGCCGGCGCCAGGCTGGCCGCCACGGCGGCGGCGAACTCGTACGCCGTTTCATCGTTGTTCCAACCCTTTTCGGCGGCCTCGTCCAATGCACGGGCGGCATCCCACACCGCCGCGGTGGCGCGCTCGGTATCGGCGATCATCTCGGCGCACTTGTGCTTGATCGCTTGGAACTGGCCGATCGGCCGGCCGAATTGCTCGCGGATCTTCGCGTACGCCGCAGCGGTATCGGTGGCCCAGCGGGCGATGCCGACGGCCTCGGCGGACAGCAGCGTGGTGAAGATCGCCCGTCCCGCCGGCTGCGCGAGGCGGGACAACACGCGGTCGGCGGTGACCTCGACGGCATTGGCGCGCACATGCGCCACCGGACGCAACAGGTCCACCGATTTGACGGGTTCGATCTCCAGTTGGTCGGCGTCGAGGATCACCCACTCCACGCGGCTCTCAACAGCGACCGGCAGCACCAGCAGCGAGGCCTGCGCGGCGGCGGGCACCGAGCGGGCTTCACCGCGGATGACCAGGGAGTCGTCCTGCCGGGTGGCCGTCAGGCCCGACTCCAGCGCGCAGGTGGCGATGAGCTCGCCGGAAGCCAGCTTGCTCAGCAGCTCCGCGGCGGGATCGTGGGCGGAGATCAGCGCGCTGGCGATCGCCGACGGCACGAAAGGTCCCGGCACCGCGCCGTAACCGAATTCGGCGATCACGATCGCCAGCTCCAGCAGACCGAAGCCCTGGCCGTCCACCGACTCGGCGAGGTGCAAACCGTGCAGGCCCTGTTCGGCGGCCGCTTTCCAGTACGGCGGCGGGGAGGGCACCGGAGTTTCCAGGGCCTCGTGCAGGACCTCTGACGGTGCGACGCGTGCGACGAGGGACTTCACCGAGTCCGCGAGGTCGTTGTGCTCAGGTGTGATCGCGATGGGCATGTGCGTGCCTCCCTATTAACCGGTCGGTTGGGAGTCAGGTTACCTGCCCGGTTGGATGTGGCCGCCAGGCGGCGCGTACCCCCGAATGTGCGTACCGATCGCTCTGCAGCTGAAAATCACGATCTGCGCGCACGCTCGACGCCGTTGTCCCGATCAGGGGTCGCGCGCAGGACCACCACCACAACCGCGGAGATGATCATGAAGACGCCCACGGCCCACATACCTGCCTTGTCGCTGCCGGTGAACTGGTTCAGCGCACCGGTGGCATACGGGGCCGCGAAGCCGCCGAGATTGCCGATCGAGTTGATCAGCCCGATCCCGCCCGCGGCTGCCGCGCCGGTGAGGAACTGCGCGGGCAGCGCCCAGAAGCTGGGAATCGCACTGAACACCCCCATCGCCGCGATGCACACCGGGATCATCACCAGCAGCGGAGAGTGCAGGTAGAGCGCGACCGGAATCGCCAAGCCGCCCAGCCCCATTGGGATCGCGACATGCCAGACGTGTTCGCCCTTGCGGTCGGCGTGGCGCGACCACAGGTACATCGCGATCGCGGCCAGGGTGTAGGGCACTGCGGTGATCAGGCCGACCTGCACGATCGACAGGTGCACGTCGAACGTCTTCTTGAAATCCGCGATGATCGACGGCAGGAAGAACGCCAGCGCGTACAGGCCGTAGGCGACACCGAAGTACACCAGGGACAGCAGCCAGATGCGCGGGCTGGTCAGCGCTCGGCGCAGCGGGAAGTCGAAACTGCCGGAGACCTCGCGTTCCTCGGCAGCCAGCACGTCGATCAGCCATTGCCGTTCGTTGGGCTCCAACCAGTGCGCCTCGGCCGGTCGGTCGGTCAGATAGAACCAGCAGATGACGCCGAGGATGATCGCGGGCAGGCCGACCCCGATCATCATGAACTGCCAGCCGGCCAGTCCGAGTACGCCCTCGCCGGCCTGGATCATCCACGCCGCCACAGGAGTTCCGATCGCCGCAGCGACGGGGCTGGCCATCATGAACATCGCCACGATCCGCGCACGGTAGGCGGCCGGGAACCAGCGGGTCAGATAGAAGATCACCCCGGGGAACAGGCCGGCTTCGGCGACGCCGAGCAGAAACCGCAACGCCAGCAGGGTGGGTGCATTTGGTGCGAATCCGATTGCGACGGCGACGATTCCCCACGACACGGCGATGCGGGCCAGCCAGCGCCGGGCGCCGAACCTCTCCAGGGCCAGGTTGGACGGCACTTCGACCAGAACGTAGCCGATGAAGAAGATGCCCGACGCCAGGCCGAACATGCTTGCGGTGAGTTGGAGGTGCTCGCTGATGTCGGCTTTGGCGATACCGAGATTGGTGCGGTCGAGGTAGTTGACGAAGTACAGCGCCATCAGAAACGGCACCGTCCGGACGATCACCTTGCGCAATGCGCGCGTTTCCAGTGACTTCTCACCGGTCGATGAGACGGACATCCTGCCTCCCGTTGACGACGTTGGCCAGGGCGCGGCCGTCGTACAGACGGCGGCAGTTGTCGACAGCCTCGCTCAGGTAGCGGCGCATGGTGTCGACGGTGAACCAGGTGACATGCGGAGTCACCACGACGTTGTCGAGCTGCAGCAGCGGGCTGTCCGCGTCGACGGGTTCTTCGGTGAACACATCAAGGCCCGCGGCGGCCAGCCTGCCGTCACGCAACGCATCGATCAGGGCCGGCTCGTCGATGACACCGCCACGAGATGTGTTGACCAGCACGGCATGTGGCTTCATCGCATCCAGCGCCGCCCGGCTGATCAGCTGGTTCGTCGCAGGTGTCAGCGGCAGGTGCAGGCTGACAATGTCGCTTTCGGCGAGCAGGTCGGGCAGCGAACGCCAAGCGCCGGTGCCGTCGTCGGCGGTGTTGGTGTGCAGGACGGTGCCACCCATCGCGAGCACGATCTGCTCGACACGCTTGGCGATGTTGCCGTAGCCCACCAGCCCCACGGTGCAGCTGCCGATGTCGCGAACGGTCTCGCCGAGGCTGGGATCCGTCGGCCAGCCATGGCCTTGCCGGGTCAGCTGATCCAGCGCGGGGAGCCGGCGCAACGCGGCCAACATCAGCAGCACCGCGCCCTCGGCGACCGAGGGTGCGTTGGCGCCGGGCATGTTGGCCACGGCGATTCCCAGCGCGCTGGCGGTCTCCACATCGATGGTGTTCACCCCGGCGCCCAGCTTGTGCACCAGCCGCAATCGTGGTCCGCGGCGCAGGTCGTCACCCGACAGTGGGCGCAGAACATGCCAGATCACGTCGGCGTCGGGCAGTTCCCGCTGCAGCGTCGCGTCGTCGTCTTCGTGGCACCAACGGACGTCGAGCCAATCTGATTCCGGGGCAACGATATTCAGCACGTTATTGCCGGGCAGGAAATGCGCCAGGACCCTTACCGCCACCGTTTGGCGATCCACTTCGTGATGATGTCCGCCTGCTCGCTGCGCGCTCCCGGCGTGGTGAAGTAGTGGTCGGTGTCGACGGAACACATCGTCTTGTCGGTGCTGGCCAACGCGTCGAAGATGCGCTGGGCGTCCGACGGGAACACGCCGGTGTCCTGTTCGGCGTTGATCACCAGCGCCGGGACGCTGACCCGGGCCAGATGCGGCTCGGCGCGGGTCTGCGCTGTCTTGAGGCTCCACATGCCCAGCCAACTGCGCAGCGTGCACGCTGCAGCGATGCCGTGGGCGGAGCGGTTGGCCTTGGCTGGAATACCCGCGTAGCAGAGATTGGGCTGACGTTTGGTGGGTTCGATGGCCGGGTCCACCATGCGAGGGTCGGCCCAGGTTCGCATCACGGTGAACGGCCGGTCGGAGAAGCCGGCCGCTTGCACCCGCTTGAGTTCGGTTTCCGCCCAATCGGTGATCGCGTGGTTGCGGGCGATCTGGGCGGACCGGTAGGAGGCCAGGAAGTCCGCGGAGAACGGCGGACCATTGTGTTCGTCGAACAGGTCGAGCGTGGGATCGGTTGCCACCGGATCGTTTTCGTCGATGACGGCGCCGTCCATCCAGGCGGTCAGTACGTCGGGACGCCCGGGATGTGCGGCACTGGCGATGTAACCGTCGGCGGGTGGCAGTTCGGTCACCCCCGCGGCGGCCCGCATCCCTGCGAGCGGCGTGACGTTGGGGTCGACAGCCTGCGATTGATAGGCCGCCATCAACGAGCCACCACCTGAGTTCCCGAGCAGAACAACCGTTTCCACACCCTGCACATCGCGCAGCCAGTGCACACCGACACCGATGTCGACCAGTGCGTGGTCGAGCATGAAGCTGCTCTCGAATCCCCGGAACCGGGTGTTCCAGCCGAGGAAGCCGACGCCGCGGGTGGCCAGGTAGTCGGCGAGGTAGTGCTCGGAGAAGTCGATCTGATAGTGGGTCGCGATGACGGCGACCTTGGGCTTGCGGCCCACGCCTCGGTGGTAGAGGCCCTGGCATGGGTGTCCTCCGGCTCCCGCCCGGCGCGCGGTGGGTGACGGAACCCCGATGAACTCACGCACGACTCCGGGGGTGGGCATGTCGGTGGCCTCCTCGGGGGTAGATCGCTCATAGACGATATTCGCCAGCGTCGATGTGCACGGCTGAATCCGGTGTTAGTTTCGGTTGGGAGAGTCGACCAGTTTCTGTGGGGGCACGCCATGATCAAGCCGCACAACACCAACCCGGAATTCGAGCTCGGGGGCATCAACCACATCGCGCTGGTGTGCTCCGACATGGAGCGCACGGTCGATTTCTACTCGAATGTGCTGGGTATGCCGCTGATCAAGTCGCTGGATCTGCCCGACGGCATGGGACAGCACTTCTTCTTCGACGCCGGCAACGGCGACTGCGTGGCGTTCTTCTGGTTCGCCGAGGCCCCGGACGGCACCGCGGGCAATACACTGCCTGCCGCGTTGCCCGGCCTGGGCTCGATCGTCAGCGCGGTCGGCTCGATGAATCATCTGGCCTTCCACGTGCCGGAGGAGAAATTCGACGAGTACCGCAAGCGGCTGAAGGAGAAGGGTGTGCGAGTCGGGCCGGTGCTCAACCACGACGACAGCCCCCAGGGCGCTACCCGCGAGCTGCACCCGGGGGTGTACGTACGGTCCTTCTACTTCAACGACCCTGACGGAATTGTTCTCGAGTTCGCCTGTTGGACAAGGGAATTCAGCGAGAACGAGGCGGTAACCGCCCCCAAGACCGCGGCTGACCGCAAGCAGCCGATCGGCACGGGTTAGTCCCGGAACAGCCGCGGGTCACCGAGCTCGTCGATGATCGCGGTGAGCTGATCGGCGAGTTCGGTGGGGGTCAGCGCGATCGCGCCGCCCAACCAGGCGCTGATGGTCTGCCCCACGCCGCCGACGACGAAGTGCGCGAACGCCTTGATCCGGTCGTTGGCGGGCCGGTGCAGCAGCGCCTCGACATGCTGGCCCGAGAGCATCGCGAATAGCGCGCCGGATTCCTGCCGCTTGCGCACCACGGTGGTGTTGGACAGCTGCGAGCTGAACATCAGCCGGCCCACCCGCGGATCCAATTCGATCGTCCGCACGATGTTGGCCATGGCCTCCCGGTTCTGCGCCTCGACCGGGGCCGTTGCCACCGCTGCCTGCGTAGTGGCTGCCAGGTCGGCGACCACCCAGTCGAAGACCGCGGCGACGAACTCGTCTTTATCGGCGAAGCTCTCGTAGAAGTATCGGGTGGCCACGCCGGCCTCGCGGCAGATGCCCCGAACCGTGAGCTCAGCGGGGTCAACGTCACTGCCCAATAGTTCGAGCCCAGCCTCCAGCAGACTCGCCCGGCGCCGGGCCAGCCGATCGGCGGCATCGACGCCGCCGTAGGGGCGTGCCTGCGTCATTAGCCCATCTTGACATTGCTACGGCCGGGGCGGCAATATTCGGAAACAATCGTTGTCAGATTTTGATAGGTGGCGCGCCGTGGTGATCCGTGAACCCGTCATCAGTCACGTCGATCGCCCGGTCAGTGAGCCGCCGAGGCCGTCGCGGCGCCGCCGCAAGTGGGGACCGGGTTTCGACGATGGCCTGATGGGTGTGGCGCTGTTGGCCGGCCCGGCGAACGTGATCATGGAGTTGGCCTTGCCGGGTGTCGGCTACGGCGTGATGGAGAGCCGGGTCGAGAGCGGGCGGGCCGACCGGCACCCGGTGAAACGGGCTCGAACGACCTTCACCTACCTCGCGGTGGCCACCCGCGGCACCGATGAGCAGAAGAAGGCGTATCGACGCGCGGTCAACAAGTCGCACGCCCAGGTGTACTCGACGCCCGACAGCCCGGTGGAGTACAACGCGTTCGACAAGGACCTCCAGCTCTGGGTGGCGGCCTGCCTCTACAAGGGCGGGGTCGACGTGGCCCGGATCTTCATCGGCGAGGCTGATGACGAGACCGCCGACCGCCAATATCAGGAAGCCATGGCGCTGGCCACCACGCTTCAGGTGCCCGCCGAGATGTGGCCTGCCGACCGCGCGGCGTTCGACAAGTACTGGCAGGAGTCACTGGACAAACTGCACATCGACGACACCATTCGCGAGTACCTGTATCCCTTTGCGGTGTCGCGGATCCGGGGGGTGCGACTGCCGAAGCGGCTGCAGGAGACCCTCGAACAGTTCAATCTGCTCATCACCACGGGGTTCCTGCCTCAGCGCTTCCGCGATGAGATGCAACTCGAGTGGAACGTGGACAAGCAGCGCAAGTTCGACCGTTTGATGGCACGCATCCGGTTCGTCAACAACCTGACCCCGCGAGTCATCCGCGAATTTCCGTTCAATCTCCTTCTGCGCGACGTGGATCGGCGCATCCGCACCGGCCGGCCGCTGGTCTGAGCGCTGCCGGGCCGCCCGGGTATCGCTACGGCGGCTGACCGGTGATACTGAGCTGGCACGCCAAACCTCAGAGGAGATCAGGTGCCGGAAACGAAGATCACGGTCATCTACGACAACCCCACCGATTCGGACGCCTTCGAGGCGGCCTATCAGGCCGAGCAGCTCGAAGCCGCCCGAAGGATTCCCGGGCACATTCGATTCGAGACCTCGAAGGTATGGCCGAAGGAGGACGGCTCACCCACGCCGGCCTACCGGATGATCGACCTGTACTACCCGGACTACGCTGCCGCCAGCGCGGCGGTGACCACCCCGGAGGCGGGCGCATTCTTCGAGGCGATGGCGCGACTGTCAACCGGTGGTGTTCGAGTCCTGTTCTCCGACATTCAGATTCCCTCACACTGACCATTGCCAGGCTCCGCGGGTACCCTCGCGGCAGTGCGAACTGACAACGACACCTGGGACATCACCACCAGCGTCGGCTCGACGGCATTGTTCGTCGCGGCCGCCCGAGCGCTCGAGGCCCAGAAACCCGATCCGCTGGCCGTCGACCCGTTCGCGGAAGTGTTCTGCCGAGCAGTCGGTGGTCCGTGGGCCGCGGTGCTGGATGGCGAAGCGCCCGACCATCCGCTGAAAACGGCGGAGTTCGGACAGCACTTCGTCACATTCCAAGCCGCGCGGACCCGTTACTTCGACACGTACTTCCGCGCCGCCGCGCAGGCCGGCGTGCGCCAGATCGTTCTACTGGCCGCCGGCCTCGATTCCCGCGCCTACCGGCTGGACTGGGCGCCCGGCACGACCGTCTACGAACTTGACCAGCCGCAGGTTCTGGACTTCAAACGCGAGGCTCTGGCCGCGCACGGTGCCACCGCGACGGCCGAGCGTCGGGAGATCGCGGTCGACCTTCGCGACGACTGGCCACAAGCCCTGCGTGACAGCGGCTTCCGAGCCGACCAGCCGTCGGCGTGGATAGCCGAAGGCCTGCTGATCTATCTACCCGCCAGCGCGCAAGAGCAACTGTTCACCGGCATTGACGCGCTCGCTGGTCCGGGCAGCCACGTGGCCGTCGAGGAGGGCAGGCCGATGGATCGCAACGTATTTCGCGAGAAGGTTCACGAGGCGAAGTCCGTCGACGACGAGCGTGGCCAGTGGTGGCAGTTGGTCTACAACGAGCAGCACGCGCCAGCGGCGCAGTGGTTCGGCGAGCGCGGGTGGACGGCCGAAGACATGACGCTGATCGACTACCTCGAGAGCGTCGGGCGTTCGGTCGAGTCCGCGGATGGCGAGGCGGCCAACATGCTGGCCGGCGTCACCTTGGTGAGTGCCGTCAAACGCTAGTCCCACATCACCGGGCGCAGGAACCGGTTGATGCGGCGCAGGTACTCCGGTTGGCTGACGTGCAAGATGTGGTTGCCCGGAAACCAGTGCAGCGCGCAACGATCCCAATGTTCCCAGAGCGCCTCGGCCTGCTCGGGCGGCGCCAGCCGATCGCCGAGACCGGTGATGATCAGCCGTCGGTCCTTCGGCACCAGCGGTTCGTAGTTCAGCGCGCAGTGGTAGGCCGACGCGGCCGCCGACTCATCGCGACCGATGGTGCCGAACTTGCGGCCCAATTCGATCAGTTTGTTGGCCGGCCACCACTCGTCGAACGTCGATTCCGGGGTCACCACCGGAACATTGGGGATCACCGCCTCCAGCCTGTCGTCGGCCGAAGCGACCAGTGCCGAGGTGTAGCCGCCCAACGACATTCCGGTGAGCGCGATGCGCTCGACGCCGTTGTCGCGCAACCAGTTCAAGACCGACCGGAAGTCGTGCACGGCCTGGGCCATCGTCTCGGCGAAGCCGGCCATGCCCTGCGAGAAGAAGCCGTATCCGCTGAAGGGCGAGCCCTTTTCGGCGCGTCGACCATGGAATGGCAGCGTGTAAAGCAGCACGTCGTATCCGGTTCTGTAGAACCACGGCAGCGAGAAGAACAGTCCGTTGAACAGATAGGGCGAACCCATGAAGCCGTGGATCACGCACAACGTCGGCCGCGGACCGTCGTCGTGCCGCCAGTGCTGCGCCCACACAACATTGTTGCGCTCCAGCCGTTTCCACTGCTTACGCATGTCCGGGTTGACCGGTTCGAAGCTGCTCTCGAACCGCATGTTCTCGACGTTGCCGCGGGCGATGTACTGGGCGATCGGGTTCGCGGGGCGGGTCGTGATGGTGGGAACGTCGGTGGGCGCCGGAAACGACGCCGTTGGGTCGTGCCGGGCCGCCAATTCGGCGTAGAACCCCAGATTGCGGCGCTCGCGGTGCAGGTCTGACCGTCGGACGATGCTCTTCGCAACGGTCGGGAGCATGGACGCTCCGACAAGTGAGGCGATCGCAGTGCGTAGGCCGATGTCGGCGAACGCCGAGGCGTCGGTGGTGAGCCGCTGCAGCGCGGTCAGATCGGAGCGGTTGGGCAATCCCTCGTAACCGGCGTCGGCACCCGGCACATCGGGTACCGGCACCGAGATCGGGAGGTCGACGTTCGACGTCATCGTCGCGGCCTTTCGGTCAGCTTCTGTCTTCGGATGCTAACCGGGCGGGCGGCTCACACGAGGCGATATACCGTCGCGCCGCCGACCTTCATCGGCGGGTAATGCTGCTGCACCCAGTCAGCGATCTGCCCGCCGTTGCGATCGTGGTTGCGCATCCGGCCACTTGCGACGTAGTAGCTGATCTTCTGAGCGTGCACATCGTCGATGAACTGCGCCAGGGTGGGCACCGGGTCATTGCTCCACCCGCCAATCGCCATGACCGCGCTGTTGGACGCCACTTCCAGCGATGCGGCCGCCTCGGAGCCGGATGTGGCCGCCGACCACATGGTGTGCGCGGATGCCAGCATTTGGGCCAACTGCGGGTCGACACGGCTGGAACCGGCGCCCATCATGATCGTTTCCGCGAAGCGGGATCCGACCGTCGGCCACACGTCGGCGGTATGGGCGGCATTGGGGATCGATCCATTGTGCGGGGTGGCAGCGGTGGCGACGGAGAACATCGTGGTGCCGCAGAGGCCCGCGACCAACGATGCGGCCAGCGCGACGGGGGTGAGCCGCGGCCATCTCGTCCGCGCCGCGGCGAACAGCAGGACCGCCGCCAGCGCTGCACTGCCGATGAGCCAGCGGGTCCACGACGGCCCCAACTGCGCGCGGTGCAGCAGGACGATGGCCCAAGCGGCGGCCGCCAGAACCATCAACACGGCCGCCGATCGGCTTCGGACGGCTGCGAGCCCGATCAACGCACCGGCGGCCGGCACCAAAGCGAGGGTGTAGTACGGGTGCACCATGCCGCTCATGTAGCTGAACACCGTCAGGCACACGACAAACCACACCGTCCACATCGTGAACCCGGCGGCTTCAATGCGGTTCAGCTTGCGGCGCAACGCAAGACATGCACCGGCCGCGATCGCGACGACGACCGCAGGCACCAACCAGGACGCCTCATAGCCCATTTCGCCGGAGAGAATTCGAAGTACTCCGGCGTGAGTGGTCCATCCGCTGGGATGTCCGTGCGACACCGCGTTGCCGCCTCCGACGATGCGGTCGACGCCGTTGTATCCCAACGCGAGATCGAGAACCGTGTTGTTCGTCGATCCACCGATGTAGGGACGCGAGTCCGCGGGCCGCACCTGGACGACGGCGACCCACCACCCGGCCGAAATCACCAGTGCCGCCGTGCAGCCCAGCAGATGGAGCAGCCGTCGCCACCAATTCGCCGGCGCGAACAGCAGATACGCAGCAGCGAAGGCGGGCAGCACCATCAGGCCTTCGAGCATTTTGGTGAGGAACGCCAGTCCCAACGCGACGCCGACGAGCATCAGCCAGCGCCATGACGCTCCGGGGAGGGCGCGCACCAGAAAGTAGGCGGCCGCGATCATGAGCAGGACCATGAGCGCGTCGGGGTTGTTGTAGCGGAACATCAACGTGGCCGCCGGGGTCAGGGCCAGCACGCTGCCGGCGATCAACCCCGCGATCACACCGCGTGTGGGTTCGGCGATGACGCGGCGCATGGTGGCGTACAGCAGGGCAACGGCCGCCACGCCCATCAGGGCTTGCGGCACGAGCACAGTCCAGCTGTTCATCCCGAACAACCGCACCGACAGACCCGTCGCCCACAGCGCGGCCGGCGGCTTGTCGACGGTGATGAAGTTGTTGGGATCCAGCGCTCCGAAGAACCACGCGCCCCAGCTCTTGGCGCCGGACTGGGCGGCCGCCGCATAGAACGTATTGCCGTAGCCGTTGATCGGCAGGTTCCAGAGGTACAGCGCAGCGGTGCCGATCAGCATCGCGGTCAGGGTGACGGCCGGCCACCGGCGCCTGTCACGTGCCGAACCCTCAGACGCTGGAGCGTCCAGCACGTCGGCGCGGTCGGCGGTGGCGGTCACCGCACCACGGTGCATGAAGCTGCTGGCGGGCGAGGCTTCGCGCAGCTGGGAAAGCGCTGTGTATGTGGTGGTCGGTGTGCGGCGAGGTGGCGTCGAGTCGTTGCTCAGGTGCGAGGCTGACGTTTCTCGTCGAGCAACGCCAGCACCTGTTTGACCAGATCGTCGATGTCGGCGCCGGTGGTGTCGACCACCAGGTCGGCGTCCTCGGGTGGCTCATAGGGGCCATCCACGCCGGTCAGCCCCTTCAGCTCACCGGCACGTGCCCGCTTGTACAGCCCTTTGGGGTCACGCTTTTCGCATTCGCTCACCGGTGTGGACACCCACACTTCGATGAAGGGCAGCTTGGCCGCGTCGTTGAGGGCGCGCGCGATGTCACGGTCCGACTTCAACGGCGACACCAACGACGCGAGCGCGACGACTCCCGAGTCGGCGAACAACCGGGTGAGATGACCAACCCTGCGGATGTTTTCGGCACGGTCACCGGCTGAGAAACCGAGGTCGTCGGACAGGCCGTGACGGATGTTGTCGCCGTCGAGCAGGTAGGCCACCTGACCCGACTCGACGAGTGCGCGTTCGACGGCGACGGCCAGGGTCGATTTGCCCGATGCGGGCAGGCCCGTGAACCAGATCGTTGCGCCGCGTTGTTGCGTTGCATTCCAGCGGAATTCACGATCCAGTGAGGATGGGTGCCATTTGATGTCATTGCGGGTCTGCTCACCCGGCTTGACTTCACGAGCCTCGAGGATCGTGCCGGCGCCGACGGTGTCGTTCGAGCGCTCGTCGATCAGGATGAAGGCGCCGTTGTCGCGGTCCTCGACGTAAGGGTCGGCCACCACGATCGAGCTGGTGCGCAGCGTGATCGAACCGATGTCGTTGATGGCCAGCTCAACTGGGCCGTCGAGCTCGTCGAGGGTCTCGGGGTCCAGGCGGCTGTGCAACGACTGGACGGTGGCCCGCACCGTCCGCGTGCCCTGCTTGAGTGCCACCCGGTCGCCGGCCCGCAGCGGCGTGTCGGTGAACCAGCACACGGTGGCGTCCAGTTCGCGCGCCAGGGTCGGCAGGTTCGCGTCATCGAGTCCGCTGACCAGAACATCGCCGCGTCCGACGTCGATGTCATCGGCGAGTTCTACCGAAACCGACAGTGGGGCAACGGCAGTCGTTCGCGCATCATCGAGGGTATCGACGGCGGTCACTACCGAACGAGTGCCGGATGGAAGCGAAATGACCGGATCGCCGACTGTCAGCGTGCCGGCGGAGAGCCGCCCGGTGTATCGGCGGCGTTGCTCGGCAGTCGGTCGCGACACCCACTGAATGGGCAGCCGGAGCCGGCGCTGCTCGGCCTGTGGCGCCGACAACTCCACCTGCTCCAGGTACTCCAGCAGCGTCGGCCCGTCATACCAGGGCGTCTGCGTCGACCGGTGCACGACATTGTCGCCATGCTTGGCCGCAATCGGAATGACCGTCAGATCGAGGCCACCCAGACGAGCCGACAACTGCCGCAACTGATCTTCGACCTCACTGAACCGCGCCTGGTCGAAGCCGACGAGGTCAATCTTGTTGATTGTGGCCACGAAGTGCTTGATGCCCACGAGCTTGGCGATTCGGGCATGCCGCCGGGTCTGCCGGAGGACACCCGCGCGAGCGTCGACGAGCAGGATCGCGACATGGGCATTGGATGCGCCGGTGAACATGTTGCGGGTGTAGCGCTCATGGCCGGGGGTGTCGGCGAGGATGTAGCTGCGGGTGTCTGTCGAAAAGAACCGGTAGGCAACATCAATCGTGATGCCCTGCTCGCGTTCGGCACGCAGACCGTCGGACAACGCGGCCAGGTCGGCCACGCCCTCCTCGTCGGTGACCGCCTCGAGGTGGTCGAGCGGCAGGCTGTCGGTGTCGTGCAGCAGCCTGCCGATCAGGGTGCTCTTACCGTCGTCGACTGAGCCTGCGGTCGCGATTCTCAGCAGCTGACGTGTCGCCGATGTCATCAGAAATAACCTTCGCGTTTGCGGTCTTCCATGGCGGCGACCGACGTGCGGTCGTCGGCGCGGGTCTCGCCGCGCTCTGAGACCGTCGCGGCTGAGATTTCAGCAATGACGCCGTCGATACCGGTGGCTTCGGAGCGCACCGCTCCGGTGATGGTCAGATCGCCGACAGTGCGGTAACGGACCCATTCGACCCGGGAGCGTTCGTCACCCTGCGGCTGGGCGTATTCGGACACCGCCAGCAGGATGCCGTCGCGTTCGAAAACTTCACGCTCGTGGGCGAAGTAGATCGACGGTAGCTCGAGGTCCTCGAGCTCGATGTAGCGCCAGATGTCCAGCTCGGTCCAGTTGCTCAGCGGGAAGACCCGAACCTGCTCGCCCTTCTTGATGCGCCCGTTGTAGAGCGACCAGGGCTCGGGGCGTTGGGCGCGTGGATCCCACTGACCGAACTCGTCGCGGAAGCTCAGGATCCGCTCCTTGGCCCGGGCTCGCTCCTCGTCGCGACGTGCGCCGCCGAATGCGGCGTCGAATTCGCCGGCCTCCAGGGCGTCGAGCAAGGTGCGGGTCTGCTGACGGTTCCGGGACGCACCGGGTCCCGGGTCGGCGACCCGGCCGGTGTCGATCGACTCCTGCACCGAAGCGACGATCAATTTGTGGCCCTCACCGGTGACCCGGCGATCCCGGAACTCGATGACCTCGTCGAAGTTGTGCCCAGTGTCGACGTGTAGCACCGGAAAGGGCAGGGGAGAGGGACGAAATGCCTTCTCCGCCAACCGCAACAGGACAATCGAGTCCTTACCGGCAGAGAACAGCAGCACCGGGCGCTGAAGCTCGGCGACGACTTCCCGGATGATGTGCACGGATTCGGCTTCCAGCAGCCGCAATTCGTCGACGTGGGTGGTGTCCACGGTGGTGGCTTCCGCGGTCATGTCGGCAGGCCCTCTCTTTCTGCATCGGCACGGTAGCGGTCTACCCATTCGTCGGAGCGCTGATCCGCCTGGCGCTCCAGGACGGGTGCGGGCGCGAGTCTGCGGTCCAGTCCGAGCGCTTCGAGGATCTGGCCGACGACGTCAGTCAGGTTGCGCCACAACACCGGATAGGGAACGTCGATGGGATGGACGTCCTCCTCGGCGAACCAGTTGCGCCAGCCTTCCTCCTGCTCGCGGAGCATCTGCACCACGTAGGCGATCGCCCTGGCGTGGTATTCGGCTCTGGCGTCACGCACCGGATCGGGTCGGCCCCGCCAGACTCGGGTCTGGACCGCTCGCCAGAACGACACCGCTTGGGAGATCACGTCCGGGCGGTAGACGTGGATCAGTACCGGATCGCTGCCGACGACGTCGCGGATGGCCGACAGCAGACCCGACCCTGACCGCGCCGGCAGGTCCTTGGCGCGGCTGAGCAACAGCGGGGTTTGGTTCCACATCAGTTTGCCGCCCCAGATGCCGTTGGGAGTGCGGCCGACAGTGCGGATGTAGTCCCGCCAGATTTCCGCCGGGGCCAGGTCCGGCTTGCCTTCGACGATCGGATCGAGCAATCGCAGAATCGATTCGTCATCGGTGTCGGCAAACCACTCCCTGGGCTGCGGCGACATGCTGGTGGTCGGCAGGTACTGGAAGAACTCCTGGGGTTCTCCGGCGACGCCGGTGGCTCGCAACGACTCGACCAGCAGCGTGCTGCCGCTTCGCTGGGAGGCGAGTACGAGGTAGGCGGTCGGATGATCGGGCATGAGCTGAAGCCTAATAGCACTGATACGTCGACGCCGACGTCAGAATTTAAACTCCCACTGACGAAAACTATTGCGGGAAGCCGATTTCATCTTCTAAACCTCGTTCCGAGGCGACAGCCGATCTGCTCGTCAGGGTAAAGCCGTGGATCTCGAAATAAGTTTCGGTGTAGCGGGCTGCGATACGGGTGCCGGCGAACTCAGACGGAATGGCGTCGCCGGTCTTCTGGCGCCAATCGTTCAGGCGGACCGCGAGCTCCTCGGCGATGGTCTCGACTTCCTCACTCGCGCCGGCCGTCAGCAGATTGATCGACTCGGCCGGGTCGGCCTCGAGGTCGTAGAGCTCGCGGGCCGGGCGAGGGCCGTTGATGAATGGTTCTACTGCGTGCCCTGATGGGCTTTCCTCGATATCCAGCGGCAGGTCCAGCAGTGGTCGTTGCGCGTAATTTTCGATGTAGCTGTACTTCTTGGTGCGGATCGCGCGGATGGGGTCGTAGGAGTCGTGATACGTCTTCTCGGTGTATACGTGATCGCGGACGGTATTATGCTGCCCGGCAAGCAGATTGGCGGCGTGCGACAGTCCTTCGACATCCTCGCCGGGGCCGATGCCGACCAGGTCCAGCAGGGTCGGCATCAGGTCGACGCCACTGAACAGCTCGTCGTAAACCAGTGGTGCGTTCTGGAGCCGCCGTGGCGGCCGGATGATCGTCGCGATCCCCGTCCCGGCGTCGTAGAGGGTGGACTTCGCGCGCGGGAACGCCGGCCCGTGGTCGGTCAGGAACACCACCCAGGTGTTGGCAGCCAGTCCCGTGTCGTCGAGAGTGTCCAGCAAGCGGCCGACCGCGGCGTCGGCGACGGCAATCGAGCCGTAGAAGTCCGCGAGGTCACCCCGTACCTCAGGGGTGTCGGGGAGGAAATCGGGAACGTCGACGTCGGCGGTATCAGCCGGCTCGTAGCGATCATGTGGATACGGCCGGTGGGTTTCGAAGAACCCGGCGGTCAGCAGGAAGGGGTTGACCTGCGCCAGTGGCGCGCTCTCGGTCAGCCACTCCTGAGCGCGTTCGACGACATATTCGCAGTAGGAGTTGGACACGTCGAACTCGTCGTACCCCAGTCGCGCCGGGAACGATGTTTCGTGTTGCATGCCGAAAAGTGCTGAGTACCAACCATTCTCATGGAGAATATGGGGCAGGGTACGCACCCCGGCGCGGTATTCGAAACCGTGATGCGCCAAGCCGACCAGTCCGTTGCTGTGCGGATAGCGGCCGGTGAAGAGGGATCCGCGCGCCGGGGAACACAACGGAGCGGTGGCGTGCGCGCGGGTGAACAGAATGCCCTCGGAGGCGAGCTGGTCCAGGCGCGGGCTCGACACCCCCGGATATCCGTAGACACCCAGGCAACGGCCCAGATCATGCCAGTGGACGATCAGCAGGTTGTCCCGGCTCACGAATGCCTCCGTTCAGCTCTCACGGGTCTAGCTTGCCCCGCCGGGTGACGGTGCCCGCATCCGGCGTCGGGCGCAAGGGTTTTCCACAGCCGGAATCCAGGTCAGGGTGCACGTCACGGGTTGTGTGGCACTCCGACCGCGCGGTAGACGTATTCCGGCGGCACATCGAATGACAACTGTCGAGCTGGCAGTCGACTCAGCACGTCGTCGGGGATGGCCACCTTGTACGACAATGACAAGTGACCGCTGAACTGTGGATCGACATCGGCGACATCGAGGTCCAAAGTGACTCCACTGCCTGATATTTCGACCCTGACGGCGCCCTCTCGGTGATCACTCCAGGGGAGGTCCATCGTGCGCCCGGCCACTTTGGGAAAACTCGACAACGTCGCGACGGCACGCTGCGAGGTGAACACCACTGATCCGACATAGCTTGCGAATGCTCCACTGGCTCGCAGGCCCGGTACCTTGCCGCTGAACCGGCGGCTCACCGCGACATATTCGGCGAGATAGATGATGCCCTCGCGCTCGAACTCCTCGCGCATCGCGCGTGGAAGCGCACCGATGCCGAACAATCGTCGTAGGAAGACGGCCACGCCGACGATCGTGCCAGACTCCCGTGGTACTCAAGAAGAGATGGCATCGAAAAAAACATGGCTGATCGCGTCGCTCGTCGTCGCTGTGGCCGTCTACGCGACGATGTGGGTCGGGTACGCCCTGAGCTGGGCGTGGCTGGATGCCGTCGACACCGACCTGCTGCAGGCGTTCCACAATATCGGTGCCTCGCGCCCGAGCTGGGTGTCGTTCTGGGTGGTGTTCTGCGCGGTGTTCGGGCCGAATGGCTTTCGGGTGGTCGCGCTGGTGTTGGTCATCGTCGCGTTGGTGCGCCGCAAAGTGGCCACCGCGCTGTTCTTGGTGATCAGCATCGGACTGATGGGCGCCGTCACCGAAGGTGCGAAGTACCTTGCCGGCCGGCCGCGGCCGGCGACGGCGCTGGCCCACGGATCGTCGACGTCGTTTCCGTCCGGGCACGCACTGGGTGTGATGGTCGGCGTGCTCGCCCTGCTCACGGTGCTGTGGCCGCACCTGAGCCAGCGGCTCAGGCTGGTGCTGGCCGTCGTAGGGGGCGCGTTGGTCCTCGTCGTCGGAGTGGCGCGGGTGGTGCTCAACGTCCATCACCCGTCTGACGTGCTGGCCGGCTGGGCCCTCGGCTACGTCTACTTCCTGCTCTGTGTACGGCTGGTGCCGCCGCGTGGGCTCAGTTCAGCGGCCGAAACACGGGAAGCACTCGATACTTCGCGCTGAACGACGCCTTTTCGTAGTCGTCGCCGACCTCGCCGTCGCGGGCCATTGGCGTCGGGCCGTCAACAGCCTCGAACGAGAACTCCGGTGCTTGGATCTCGTGGTACAGCGGGCTGCGTTCCAGGCGCCCGAGCGTCACCGCGGCGAGGATGCGCAGGCGGCTCAGTCGCTTGCCGGTTTCCAGGATGCGGACGTCGATCAGGCCGTCGTCCATGCGGGTCCGCCGAGCCGGAGCGAAACCCGACGGCAGATAGACGGAGTTGCCCAGGAAGAACAACGACGTCTGAATAGTCTTGTTGTCGTACCGGATTCGGACCGGTGTGCCCTTACGCAGCGCGTGCAACATCGCGTACATGCCCGCCAACGGCTTGCCGATCTTGTGCTCGAGCTTCTCCCGGGTCTGAACGAACAACGGGTAGGCGCCGATGCTGGCAGTGTTGATCACCATCTGGTCCTCGTTGAGGCAGACCAGATCCACACAGGACACGCTGCCGGAACGGATCGCCGTGACCGTCCGCTCGACGGTGTCGCAGCCGATGTCCTTGGCGAAGTGGTTGAAGGTCCCGGCGGGAAAGACCGCCAGGGGTAGCCCTTCTGCTATCGCCACCCCCGCGGCGCACGCGACCGTCCCGTCACCGCCGCCCACTCCGAGCACCTCGGCGCGTTGGGCGGCCTCACGCAAGACTTCGTCCGGGTTGTCGTCCTCGCCGAGTTCGACGATCTCCGCCTTCGGCAGCTTTTCGCGGACCTCGTCGATGACCCGGGTCCCGTTGCCGCTGCCCGAGGCCGGATTGATGACGAGCACGACGCCGTCGCCCTCGGGACGCTCCGGGGTATCGATCACCAGCGGTTCGGTCGAGGGCAGCTTGGCCGGCACGATCGGCGGAACCAGCCGGCCGCCCAGTACGGCGATCCCAGCGCCGATGCCGAATCCGGCGAACACGTCGCCGGGGTAGTGAGCTCCGGTGGCCACCCGGGATAGACCGACCAACCCGGCCAGCAGAGCCAGGCCCAGGCCCAGCGGGGGATTCTCCAGGCCGACGGCGACGGCGAAGGCGGCTGCGCTGGCCGAATGCCCGGAGGGCAGCGAGTTCGAGGTAGGTACTCGGCGTGACCGTCGGACCAGCGGCACCAGCGTGCGGTTGGGACGCGCGCGCTTCCACACCCGCTTGGCGCCCTGATTGGTCACCAGGCTGGTGATGCCCAGCGTGATCACCCCCCGGCCTGCGCCCCGGCGGGCTGACGGTGAACCCGTCGCGGCCAGGACCGCCGCGATCGCGAACCACAGCTTGGAGCGGTCTGCTGCGCGGGTGAGGATGGGCATGGCCTTGTCCAGCAGCAGGCTCGGCGACTCAGCAACGGCCTCGAAGACCTCGCGGTCCAGCGTGCCGAGGCCGCCCGTGATCTGACGGATGCCCTGACCTTCTAGCAAGCTTCGCGATGTCATCGCTCCACGGTATCGGGGTCAGGACTTCGGCTCGCCGGATGCCTCGTCTGTGGGCTTGCTGTCGGGCAGGATGATGCGCCTCGTGGCGACGGGTTTGCCGTCGACCTTCTTGGTGACTTGAGGGTTGGCGGGCGGCGGGGTGGTGATGCGGCCCTGAACCGGTGCGCCGTTCTTCACGGTCGGGACGGACACCCGCTTGGTGTCGGCCTTGGCGTCCTTCTCTGCGCCACCGGCGCCGTGCATCGCGCCGGGCGGAATCATCGGCATGCCGCCCATTCCGCCGGCGGGCGCCGAAGTGGGCGTGGCCATTCGCGGTGCCGGCACCTGGGTATTGGCTGCGGACGGCGACGTACCGGCGGCCGGGACCGGCGGCGGGCCGAGCATTGCGGTCGGCGAGGTCCCGCCGATGCCACCTCCGCCCCCACCGGATCCGCCACCGCCAGAACCCATTTCGCCTGGCGTCTCGCCGAAGTCACCGAGTGCCGGATCGGTGAGGCTGGCTTTGTCGAGCTCGGCGGCTTGTCCTCCCGCTTGCTGCATCATGCCCATGCCGGCCTGCATCATCTGTTGGGCGCCTTGCGCGACCTGCTGGGGAATCTGGGCCAGGGGCTGCAGAGCGCCGCCCATCGCTCCGGCCAGCGCACCGGCAAGCTGGGAGGCCATCTGCGGGAGTTGCTGGGCCATCTGATCGGCTTGGCCTTGGCCGGCGACGCCCTTCATCTCGGCGCTGGCCTGCTCGTCCTGGGCGGGGAACTTCGCTGCCGCGTCCGCGGTCTTGGAGTCGCGCTTGGCGTGTTCCTCGATGCTCTCGCTGTTGTCCTTCGGGTCACCGAGGTTGGCGGCGAGGCCGAGAACGCGGAGCAGTTGCTCGATCGGGGTCGCACCGGCGACGAGGGGGTCGGAGGTGATGGGTGGTGGGGGCATGTTCCCAGCGTTGGCCGCGACCCAGCCACCCTGATTCGAGTTCAGCTGTCCGCCGCCACTCATCGGTGCACTTCTCCCTTCAGCGCCAGGTTCAGGGCCTGGAACCACGCGAAGTGGTAGTTGGCAGCGGTCCTTTCGCCCTTGATCAGTGCATCGATGGTCGCCAAGAGCTGCCAGTTGCCGACATTAGCGGGGTCGACATGCTCGGGGTAGTCACCCAGAACTTGCCGGGAAACCGCCGCGAGGTGCTCGCGGAGGAGCTCAACTTCGGAGTCGAGGTAGCCGGTGCCGGTCGATGCGGCTTTGGCCAGGGTGTGGGCCAGTCGCGGTAGGCCGTCGCGCCACTTGGTGGCTTGGGAGAGTTCCCAGCCGAGGTCTTCGACCTCTTCGGTGTCGCGGGCGCGGATGGACATCTGGGTGGGTTCGGCGTCCTCGGCTGGTGTCAGGTATTGGCCGGGGGAGTAGGCGGCGGTGACGGTGGTCTCGCCGAGGAGGGCGTCGAGTGTCTTGCTGCGGTTGCCGGGTTTCAAAAGCTTGATGCCGGTGGGGATTTCGACGTGCGGCGGGATCCACCCGCTGGCAAGGTCGGTGGCCAGGACGGTGTTGCTGTCGTCGCGATCACCGATGGCCCAGCGCAGCTTGGGTTCTTGACGGGCGACGGCGTCGAGGAGTCGGTTGAGGCGCTGCTGGGCTTGGGTCTGGACGGCGCTGGCACCGGCCAACGCACCGGTTGTGGTTGCGGCGACGGCGTTTTCGGTGAGACCCGCGGGTGCCGGGGCTGCAGTTGTGGCACCTTGTGGAGCTTGGCGGACCACGGCGGGCTGGTTGAGCTGGGTGCCTGCCGACGGGTGCACTGGGGCGCTACCCGGTGCTGCGGCGGTCGGCATGGCTGGGGCAGCGGGCGCGGTGGCTGTCGGCGGGCGAAGGTCGGCGCCGTAGGCGGGCAGCGGACCTTGAGGAGCGACGGGAGCAGCAGTCGACGGCATGACAGGCGCTTGGGCGGCAGGGGCGGCGACGTAGGCCTGCGGCGCCTCGGCTGGCGGCGCGGCAGGTGCCTGGGCGGCGTCGTAAGTCGGTGCGGCGTGGGCGCTTTCGAAGAGCGGCGCTGCGGTCGGCGCTGTCGGCGCCATCGGCGGTGCGGCCATGCTCTCCGGATGGATCGGGGCCTGCGGCTGCATTGCGTGAGATGCAGTGTTGGACAGCGCTTCGGTGCCGGCCGACACCGGGTTGCCGGCTTGGGAGCCTGCGTTGAAGTTCTGCGCGAAGCCTTCGGGGGTGAGGGCGTTCGTGGGGGCGGAGGGGGAGAGGGCTGAAAGGTTTTGGGGCGAATTGACGGCGGGCGGGCCCCCACTGACGCTGCCAGTCAGACCGCTTGTTGCGCCACCTGAAGCTGAGGATGTCAATGCAGGCTGCGCCGTGCCCGCACTCGTTCGGGGAGGGCCACCTAGGACAGTCGGCGGTGTGTTACCCCCGCTAGAAGCCGATTCCAATCCGTGGCCGGTGGTCGTACCGCCCGACCCTCCCTGCACCAACGTTGAGCTACCAGTTGCCATAGCTGGAGAAGGAGTACCGGCCGCAGGGGTTGGTGTTCGGCCGCCCGGTGCAGGGAGGTCGGCCGTTGAAGTATTTCCAGTGTTGAGCAACGTGGACATGCCGGTGCCATTGGTTGCACCTGCACCGCTCATGGGGTTCGTCGAACCCTGTCCCGTCTTATCAAGCAGAGCGCTAACCTGGCCGCGGACCGACGCCTCGTTTGGAGAGCGAAACGCTTGGTCCAGGTCGACGCCATTGTGCTTGGCGAATTGCCTTGCTGATAAGTCCGATCCTTGACCGTCGAGGACCTTCTGAACCGCGCCAAAGACAGTGTCGCAATGACTTGCTGCGCTAGCGTTGGCTTGTGACTGCGCGTCCATTACCGCATTAACTATTTGGCTTAACTTGATGGGCGCGGGTGCTTTCGACTGTTGAATCTCATCAATGGCCGCGTTGCCGCGTGCAGCAATTTCACTTAGCTGAGTGCGGAGGTTCTGTGCTGAGCGATGCGTTTGCTCGTATGCCTGCTGATTTATGGCATTTTTTTCGGAGACTGCGCGAGCGCTGGTTTCGCCCGTCTTGAAGGCACCGCGCGCATCATCGGCGGTCATTCCCTCTTGCTCGCCCAGTGGACCGTTCTGAATTGATTGCAATAGGTCTGCATAGCTGTCGAATGAGGTACTAATTGCCCCCCGATTGGCCGCGGCTGTTGTTAGAGTTGTCAGCGACGTGACTCCAGGCCACTGGTGCCCTACAAGCAGTGAAGACCATTCTCCCGGAGGTAGATCACTCATTTGCACGCCTGTTTTATCGCGGCGTCAGCAGAGTCGGCTTGCTTAAAGAAGGGATCAAGTTCCGATTGTGGTGCCTCGCCGAGTTGGTCGATCGCTACGTTCTGGAATGCGCCAGCAGCCGCGCGCACGTGCTCCTGTAGATCACTAGGAGTAGCTGGATACTCTTCGAGAGTTCGCAAGAGAAAGCTGCTGCTTTCGCTTAAGGCCAAACGCACGTTCACAGCGACCGCAACGATCGCTGTCGGATCCTCGCCCCCGTTCTTCCTCCCCGTCGCGTTGATAGCGCGGTCGGCCTTGCCATAGGCGTCACACACAGCCTTCTTCGCGTCAGCAATCTCCTGATCGCTATACGTCTTGGCGGCAGGCGCCTCAGGCTTGGGGATAGGCCGGAACCATGCACCAATGGCAACCGCGACCGCGATCACCGCAATGACGATGGCAATAATCGTCGGCAACCGCGACGGGCCACCCGAAGACGGAGTCCCCTGCCACCCTGCTGGTCCTGCTGGCCCGGGTCCGTACGGCGCTTGTGACATGTCGGAATCGTATCCCCTGCGTTTGCCGGTCCGCTATTCACCAGCAATGGCAATACCCGCTCCCACCAGCCAGTACACGCAGTTCAGGTGCTTCTGGAAGCGATGCCAGATGATCCGAGGGGTCCTCACATCGTTAGCTGGCCCAGACGCAACCGTCACCGAACCTTGACTTGACCCATCAGGAACTTCACAGGGACCATGAACCGATGCGCCAAGTCGTCGTCTCGATCTGTGCTGCCTTCAGCGCGGCACTGCTGGCGCTGTCCTCGGCCCCGCCCAGCCATGCCGAAACCCCGTGGTTCCAAGCCAACGTCGGCAATGCCAGCCAGGTGCTCTCCGTCGTCAGCACCGGCGGATCCACCGCCAAGATGGACGTTTGGCAGCGCGGTGCCAACGGCTGGCAGCCCGTCCTGGTTGGCGTCCCCACCCACGTCGGCGCCAACGGAATGGTTCCGCAGTCCCATGACGGCGAATCGAAAACTCCCATGGGCATCTTCACCCTCGACTTCGCCTTCGGCACTCAGCCCAACCCCGGCGGTGGCCTCGAGTACGTCCAGGTCACCCGCGACCATTGGTGGGACGGCGATATGAAGAGCCCGACCTACAACACCATGCAGGTCTGCAAGAAGGCCGACTGCCCGTTCGACACCAACCCGGCCAGCGGTACCGAGAACCTCTACATTCCGCAGTACGCCCACGCAATCGTGATGGGCGTCAACAAAGCTCGCGTCCCCGGCAACGGCGGCGCCTTCTTCGTCCACACCACCGACGGCGGCCCCACCGCGGGATGCGTTTCGCTCGACGACGACACCCTCGTCAAGATCATGCGCTGGCTGCAGCCCGGCGCGCTGATCGCCGTCGCCAAGTAGCGCTCGTCGAGCGTGCGGGTTGTCGGTGGAATCGTCGTTGATCCTCACCGACAAGCCACACGCTCGGCGGTCGGGCCGCGGAAGAGAGCTAGGGATTTTTGTTGATCGCTTCGCCCGGGGTCGCCTTGAAGTTCAATGCCTCGGTCGACATGGTGATTTCGTAAGTGCGGTCGTATCCGGTCTTGGAAATCTTCCAGCCGTCAGGGGTTTTGCGGTAGCGGTCGCGGTAGAACGCCGCGCCTTCCAATACGAAATTGAATTCCGGAACGATCACCCGATCCTGCAGGTACCAGATTGCTTCGGCCTCGTCACCGTCCACGCTGATCTCCGGATGCGTGACCCGGTGCTCGGTGAGCACCCCGGCCGGCATCGACTTACGCATGAACTCGACCAGATCCTTGCGGTTGGTGAACCGGTGTTCCTCGCCCAGGGAGGAGCCGTAGTCACCGACGATGTCCTCGGTCAGAGTGTCGGCGAAATCGTCCCAATGCTTGGTGTCCAGTGCCCGCAGATAGCGGTACTTGACCTGCTTGATCGCCTCGATTGCTTCCGCATCAGCCATGCCGGTCATTGCAGCACACCGAATCTGTCGACGGGGGCAGTTGTCCCGGTGACAATGTCCCCATGGCTGAATCGGATAAGCCCGACGCCACCGTCCCGCGGACCAAGTTCATCGACGGCTTCCTGCGCTCGCCGTTCTCCGGCATCGCGCCGTGGATCGTCATGGCCATCATGTCGGGGCCGGGCCGCTTCGGGCAGGCCGCAGCCGCTGCGTTCGCGCTCACCCTCATCGTCATGTGGGCGGGCAGCCGACGTGGCATCAAGGTGCATTCGCTCGAAGTCTTCGGCGCGGTGGTCTTCGCTGCGTTCGTCGCACTCGGCATCTTCGGCTCCCCGACACTCGTCACCTGGCTCGAGCTGTGGGCCGGCGAAATCACCAACGGCCTTCTGGCCGCCTACGCGCTAACCACGCTCGCAATCCGCCGGCCCTTCACCATCGCCTACGCCCGCGACACCGTTGACCCCGCACACTGGGACAGCCCGCTGTTCATTCGGGTCAACTACGTCCTGAGCGCCGTGTGGGCGGGGGCCTTCCTGATCAACACGGCCGTCGGGACTCTCGGCGACGCGGTGCTGCACGACGGCGACAACTTCTGGACCGGGTGGATTGTTCAGCTCGCCGTGACTCTGATCGCCGTTGCGATCACCGAGTTCTACCCCGACTACGCACGCGCCAAATTCCTGGCATCCACCGGCGAATCCGAAGACACACCACCATCATTCGGGAAACTTCTCGACTGGCTACCCGGTTTCGTGATCGGCATCGGCATCGCCGGCTGGGTCAGCGATTCGTTCTCGGCGGGCGTGGGCATCGCGTTGATCGTCGTCGGCATCGTCGCGGGTGCCGTCGTGCGAAAACTGTTCCCCGACGAGAAAGAAGAGACGACATGACAAAGCTCGCGGTCATCTACTACTCGGCCACCGGCCACGGCACCGCGATGGCCAGCAGAGTCGTTGCGGCCGCTGAATCAGCGGGTGCCGAGGTGCGTCTTCGGCACATCGCCGAGACCCGCGACCCGGCATCCTTCGCTCAGAACCCGGCGTGGACGGCCAACTACGAAACGACGAAGGACAAACCTGCTGCGTCCGGCGACGATATCGTCTGGGCCGACGCAGTCATTTTCGGGACTCCCACCCGATTCGGTTCTCCCGCAGCGCAATTCCGCACGTTCATCGACTCGTTGGGCGGTTTGTGGGCGCAGGGCAAGCTCGCTGACAAGGTCTACGCGGCGTTCACGTCCTCACAAACCGCCCACGGTGGGCAAGAGACCACCCTGCTCGCCCTGTACATCACGCTGATGCACTTCGGTGGCATCCTCGTGCCGCCGGGTTACACCGATCCGGTGAAGTTCGGCGACGGCAACCCCTACGGAGTCAGTCACATCACCGGTCCGGAGAACAAGAACGAGATCAACGAGGCAACAGAGGCCGCACTCGACCATCTTGCCCGTCGCGTGGTCAGTGTCGCTGGGCGCCTGCAGGGAAGTTAGTCGAGCCCGGCCTCGTAGCGCTGAGCGATGGCCACGAGCTCCTCGCGAACCGTCGACTGGGGCAACGCGTTGATCCGGGCATACAGACGGCGTCGCCGCATGGACCGCTTCATATCGTCGCGAAACTGGGCGATGGACATACTTTTTCAACTCCTCGATGACCCCCGGGTCTGCGGGGGTGTTTGCTACTGACGTTCGCTATGCAGGGATCGCCTACATTTGGGGAACGCTTTGATGGTCCTTGTTAATTTCACGTAAATCAACTTTGACCATATGAGATTGGCAACAGTGGGCGTGGGACGGTGTGGCGCCGCGCACGATGGTCGCCCAGGTGTGACGGAGTTCGCTGTTCAGCCCTGCAGATACCGCGTGACCATGTCGACCAGGAGCCGACGTTCCCGCTCCCACTCCAGGTGCGAGTCGACGATCATCTCGACCAGCACCATGCCGCGCAGCGACGACCAGATCACTTCGGCCACTCCCGGATCATCGGAGATCAGTCGCCCCAGTTGATTGATCGCGGTGTTGATCTCCATCAGGTGTCGTTTGGCGGCATCGCCATGGGTGCCGCGGGTGGCCCGCAGAATCTCGAACGCCGCCAACGACGTCGGGCTGCTGTAGCAGCGGAACGCCGTCTCGACGACGACCTCGATCCGCTCCCGCAAGCCGAGGTCCGCGACGTCGGCCTCACCGAGGCTCTTCAGTAACCCGGCCACGCCTTCGTCGACCACTGCCATGAGCAGACCGTTGCGGTCGCCGAAGTGGTACTGGATCACGCCCCAGGTGACCCCTGCGCGCTCCGCGACATGCTTGGCCGTCGCAGCCTGAAATCCCTCTTCAACCACGCAGCGGACGGTCTCGTCGATGATCAGCGCGCGGGTGTCGTTTCCGCGCTTGCGCGGCGCATGGGTCTGCCGCGTGGGAGGAGTGCCCAGCGATTTCACATTGTTGACTTTATAACATTGAGCCAACTATGTTTCGCGTATGAGCCAGCCCCTCAGCCGTTATGCCCAGTTGTCCCGGGCCGAACTTGCCACCCTGGTGCCCGAGCTTCTGTTGATCGGCCAGCTGATCGACCGTTCCGGGATGGCCTGGTGCATTCAGTCGTTCGGCCGGCCCGAGATGCTGCAGATCGCCATCGAGGAGTGGGCCGGCGCCAGCCCGATCTACACCAGGCGCATGCAGAAGGCCCTGAAGTACGAGGGCACCGACATCTTCACCATCTTCAAGGGGCTCCAGCTCGACATCGGTGCCCCGCCGCAGTTCATGGACTTCCGCTACACCGTTCACGACCGCTGGCACGGCGAATTCCACCTCGACCACTGCGGAGCCCTGCTCGACGTCGAGCCGATGGGCCCCGAATACGTCAAGGGCATGTGCCACGACATCGAGGACCCCACCTTCGACGCCACCGCCGTCGCCACCAACGCCAAAGCGCAGGTGCGTCCCATCCACCGGCCGCCGCGCACCCCCGCCGACCGCCATCCGCACTGCGCGTGGACCGTCATCATCGACGAGTCGTATCCGGAGGTATCCGGCATCCCGGCACTGGACATCGTGGCCAAGACCAAAGCCGCCAACTGGGAGCTTGCCCCCATCGATCCGAATGATGAAGGCCAAGCGGACTATTCGGGAGCGCTGCTATCCGACGTCGACTTCGGCGCATTTTCGCATTCCGCGCTGGTGCGCATCGCCGACGAGGTGGTGCTGCAGATGCACCTGCTGAACCTCTCGTTCGGCATCGCCGTGCGCGCCCGCGCCAGTGACAACATCGACCTGGCCACCGACATCTGCACCAAACAACTCACCGGCATCGCCGGCGTTGCGGCGGAGCGGATTCAGCGAGCCCTCAAGCTGCCCAACGACTTTGACGGCCTGGCCAAGGTCCTCGAACTGCACCCGTTGTTCAACCCGGCCGGCTATGTCGTTGCCGAGGTGGAGGGTGGCCGGCTGCACGTGCATCCGTCGCCGTCGCACGACGACCGGTCGTGGATCTCGTTGTGCTCCCCGGCGTCCTCGGCGCCGCTGCAGGCCATCGCCACCGCTGTAGATCCATACATTGCGGTCCGTATCTCCGGCACCGACACCGAGTGGACCGCCGAGTTCGAGAAGACCGAGACCGCCACGAAGGATTCGCCGGAGGTTGAGGTCACCAAGTTCAGCAAGGGCGTCACCTTCGAGTTCGAAGAGCGGCGATCGCTTCCCCTGACGGTGGTGTAGCGGGTGGCCTACCGCGTGGTGCAATGGGGCACCGGAGCGGTGGGGGTCGAAGCCATCCGCGGCATCCTGGACCATCCGGACCTGGAACTGGTTGGCGTCAAAGTCTATTCAGAGGCGAAGGCCGGGAACGACGCCGGTGTGCTGGCCGGGCGGGATCCGATCGGCGTCCCGGCGGCGCTCGACGTCGACACCGCTGACGTCGACGCGGTCGTGTACGCGCCGCGCCATCCGTCGGTCGACGACGCCGTCGCGATCCTGGCCTCCGGCGCCAATCTGGTCACCACCGCCTTCGCGTTCCACCCCGCGCGGATGGCGGCGGCCGATCGCAACCGGCTTCAGCGGGCCTGCGCGCAGGGCAACAGCTCGCTGCACGGCACCGGGCTGAACCCCGGCAACCTCGGTGTGGTCGTGCCGTTGGCCCTGACCGGGATGTCGCGGACGATCGAGCATGTCAAGGTGCAGGAGCGCGCCGACTGGTCGGTCTACGACAGCACCGAAATCACGTTCGACCAAATGCACTTCGGCAGCCCGCCCGACGAGGTCGATGCTCAGACCGAAGGTCTGCGGTTCACCAGTCAGCTTTTCCAGGAACAAGTTTGGCTTCTCGGCGATGCGCTGGGCCTGAGCGTCGACGAGGTCATCACCGAGCTGGAAGTGATTCCCGCCAGCGCTGATCGCGCCGTGTGTGGCCGAACCCTGCGCGCCGGCACCGTCGCCGGTCAGCACTGGCAGTGGACGGGCCGACGCGACGGCATCCCGGTCGTTGAGGTCGAAACCCTGTGGACGGTAGGCGAACCGCAACCGAAGCATTGGCCGACGCCGCAGCACGGGTGGACCGTCACCATCGAAGGAACCCCGTCGATGCAGGCACATCTGATGACGCTGGCCAGCTTTCGCCGCGACGTATCGCTAGACGAGCATGTTCGGTCAGCCAGCGTGGCGACTGCGATGCAGGCTGTGAACGCCGTTGGTGCTGTGTGCGACGCTGCTGCGGGCTTCGTCACGATGGCGGACCTGCCGTTGAGTCTTTACCGCGGACGCTGAGACCGGTTGTCCTGCAGCGGCTCTGATATTGGTGACGGCGGTATTCACCGCTGTGGACACCTGGCCGTGTACCACGTTGAGCACCGAGCGGGCCTGGGTGATCCCAGCAGCGAGTGCGGTGCGCACGTTGCCGGTGCTCGCAAGCGTCGTCGCCGCGGCGTTGGCGGTCTGAACGATGCCTAGCAGCAGCGTCTCGCCGGCTTGGAAGGCCACCGCGGAGGCCACATTGATGCCCTCGACAATGGTCACCTGCAGAAGACCATGTGCCCCGGTCGGAACCGTCGGCTGTCCAGGCGGTTGGTTCAGCGCCTCGAGGATCTTGTCGCGCGCCGCACCGGGCGTCGTCTGGCCAGACAGCACATCCATCGTCTGCACGACAGCGACCTCCAGGGTGTCCTGTGCCTTGGGTAAAACAAGACTGAGGTCGTTGCCGATGATCTTCTCCACGGCGGTATCGGCCGGCATCGTCACCGCTGCGGCCGCCGCGCCGAGCGCCCCGGCGAAATTACCGGTCTGCAAGAGGCTTTGGACGAACACGGCCGGAGCCTCGGCAACACCGAGCGGAACTGTCACCGCGCCCTGCGCGATGAACGGGCAGATCAGGCTGCAGAACGTCAACTGATTGCGCAGGAACGCCAGGGGTATAGCCCCGATCGGGGCGGCGGTCAGTTCGATGTCGGGCACGGCGACGTTGGCGATACGGACTTCGACCGGCGGCGCCAGCGGGGCGATCGAGATCGCGACCATTGCGGTGGCCGCGGTGCTGCTGAGGAGACGGGTTCGCACGGACGCAGACATAGTCGGGACACGGTTTCGCCGTCCGCGAAGTTCACCTGGTCGACGGGACGGCGATCTGCGCGCACACTGGCAACCATGGAGAACAACGGACCGTTCGGGTTCGATCCCGACGACATCGACCGCGTGGTCAGGGAGGCCGGCGAGGGCCTTCGCGACGCTTTCGGGCGATTCCTGAACAGCTCGGGGCAGGGTGCCGCGTTCGGCGGCCTGTTCGAGGAGTTCACCCGCCAGTCACGGCCCCGGTCGCAGCCGGAGACCGCGGGGGAGGCCGGCGACGGGGTGTGGGCGATCTACATCACCGACGCCGATGGCAAGGCGCACGTCGAGCAGGTGTACCGAAACGAGCTCGACGCCTTGCGTGCCAACAAACACAACACCGACCCCACTCGCAACGTCCGGTTCCTGCCTTACGGCATCGACGTCAGCGTCCTGGATGCGTCCGAGAATGCAGACGGTGCCGAGGACCAGCCCGAGTAGTTACATCGTCAGGACCATGCGGTAGCGCGCACGGCCCTCGTCCATCGCTGCGTAGGCCTCGGCGGCCTCGGCCAGCGGACGCTCTTCGATGCGGGCCCGCACGCCGGATTGCAGCGCGAAATGCAGAGTGTCCTCGACGTCGGCGGATGTACCCGACGGATGCCCGACCACGCTGAAGTTGCCGAAGATCAGATCGCCGGGCGTGATCGGCAACGGGTCGAAGGTCGCGCCGACGATCACGAGCTCGCCCTGCGGCGCCAGACCTGGGACCGTGGCCGCCATGGCAGCCGAGTTGGCTGCCGTGGCCAGTACCACCTGGGCGCCTCCGAGTGCCTGCAGCGCCTCCCCGACGTCGCTCGCCGTGGAGTCGATGTAGTGGTGGGCGCCGAGTTCTTTGGCGTCGTCGGCCTTGCCTGCGCCGCGCGCGATCGCGATGGTCTCGAACCCCATGGCACGCGCCCACTGCACACCCAGATGTCCGAGTCCGCCAATGCCGAGGACGGCCACTCGATCCCCGGCCACTGCGCGCGTGGTACGCAGCGCGTTATAGGTCGTCACCCCTGCACAACCCATCGGAGCGGCTTCTGCGAACGACAGGCCCTCGGGGATTCGTGCGAGCGCCGTGCGTGGCACGATGACCGACTCGGCGTAGCCGCCCGGATAGTTCCAGCTCGGCACCTCGAGGTTCACGCACTGCATGAACTGGCTCTTGCGGCAGGGCAGGCACCTGTTGCAGTTTCCGCCGAACCAGCCCACCGCCACCCGGTCGCCTACTGCGAAACCCTCTACACCCGAACCTAATTCGGCAATCGTCCCGGCAATCTCGTGGCCGGGAGTGATCGGCCACGACAGATTCGGGAAGGAGCCGGTGACGAAGGCGTGGTCGGTGCCGCACACCCCGCACGCGTTGACCGCGATGCGCACATGGTCCGGCGGCGGCGAGGTGGTCTCCACCTCCGTCAGCTCCAGCGGGGCATTGGCTGATTTCACGTGAACGGCGCGGTGGGTGGCCATGGTTACCTCGATTCGAAGCAGAGTCTGGGTTCATTAAACTCAACCCAGCGTAAGGGTGGTTATTCCGATTCTGCCTCGCGGGTCCCGGTTTGAGAATGGTTGCTCTGGCGATTGATGTGGCTCCCGGTGGGGTGCCGGCCGAGTGGGCAACTCAGTCGAGGATGCGCCGAGCGACGTTGGTGCTCACCAGGTCCAGCAGTTCGTCAGCGCGGCCGGCCAGGATGGTACGAATCGCGTAGAGAGTGAAGCCTTTGGCCTGCTCGGCGGAAATCGCTGGCGGGATGGACATTTCCTGCCGGGCCACCACCACATCGACCAATGCCGGGCCGTCATGGGCCAGCGCGTCGGCGACGGCCTGTTCGAGATCGGCAGGGTATTCGACGCGTCGCCCGAACAACCCGATCGCCTGCGCGACGGCGCCGAAGTCCGGGTTCTTCAGTTCGGTGCCGAAGTTGACCACCCCCGCCGCCTTCATCTCGAGCTCGACGAAATTCAGCGACGAGTTGTTGAAGACGATGACCTTCACCGGCAGGTTGTTCTGCACCAGGGTGAGCAGTTCGCCGAACAGCATGGCCAGTCCGCCGTCACCGGCCAGCGCGATCACCTGTCGTCCCGGGTGAGCGGTCTGCGCGCCGATCGCGTGCGGCAACGCGCACGCCATCGACCCGTGAGTGAAGGATCCGGTGAGCCGCCGCTTGCCGTTCATCGTCAGGTACCGCGCGGCCCAAATGGTCGGTGAACCGACGTCGAAGGTGAAAACGGTGTCATCATGGGCGAACCGATTCACAACTCCGGCAACGTATTCCGGACGGATCGGGGTGCGGTCACGGTCATTGACGGCCAGCGAGTCCAAAGATTTGCGGGTGCGACGGTAGTGGTTGAGCGAGCGGTCCAGGTGAGTGCGATCGGCCTTCTGTGACAACATCGGAAGCAGCGCATCAATGGTGTCCTTCACCGAGCCGACCAGGCCGAGGTCGACCGGTGTGCGTCGGCCGAGATGGCTACCGCGAATGTCGACCTGGATGATGCGGGCGTCGTCGGGATAGAACTGCGAGTACGGGAAGTCGGTGCCCAGCATCAGCAGCACGTCGGCTTCCTTGATGGCCTTATAGCCGGAGGCGAAACCGAGCAGCCCCGTCATCCCGACGTCGTATGGGTTGTCGTATTCGATGTGTTCCTTGCCGCGAAACGCATGCACGATGGGCGAATTCAGCGTTTCGGCAAGCCGGATCAGTTCGCCGTGGGCGCCGGCGGTTCCCGCGCCGCCGAGGATGGTCACTCGCGTTCCTTCGTCGAGGATGTCCGCGGCGCGGCGTAGCGACTCGTCGTCGGGCCGCAGCACTGATCGGGTCGGCAGCACGGGTTTGGTGTTCCATTCGCGGTCCGGGAGCTTGGCCAGGAAAACCTCTCCCGGGATCACCAGGACCGCGACACCGTTTTCCTCGATGGCGGTGCGCATGGCGATCTCGATCAAGCGCGGGGCCATCTCCGGGGTGCTGACCAACTCGCAGTAGACGCTGCACTCGCGGAACAACTCCTGCGGGTGCGTCTCCTGGAAGTAACCGGTGCCCACTTCGTTGAGCGGGATGTGCGCGGCGATCGCCAACACCGGTACGCGAGTGCGTTGCGCATCGTAGAGGCCGTTGATCAGATGCAGGTTGCCCGGGCCGCAGCTGCCGGCGCACACTGCCAGGCGGCCGGTCAGCGCCGCCTCGGCTGTCGCGGCGAAGGCGGCCGTCTCCTCGTGTCGGACGTGCTCCCAGGTCATCCCCTCGGAGCGTCGGATTGAATCGGTGAAGCCGTTGAGGCTGTCGCCGGGTAGCCCGTAGACACGGTTGATGCCACTGGCGGTCAGCGCCGCGATGAGGTGCTGGGCGACGGTCGGCACAGCGGGAGTCTAGACCTCAGCAGCGATGGTGACGGGCCCATGAGCGGGCCGGGAGTTCTCTTCCTCAGTCCGGTGCCGGTCGATGGCGAAGCACAGCAGGCTGGCCAGGAACGCGACGATGGTGATCCCCGCTGCCAGTGCTGAAGGGCCCGAGCCACTGGGTGACAACGTGCTCAGGAACAGCGCGAACGCCACGATTGCCGACAAATTCAGCATCAGGCCCAGCGTGCGGAGAACCTCGCCCGAAGCGTTATCCCCGTTGTTCATTGTTGCTCCCAGTGGTCGAGTTGTGCTGGCTTAATTTCCCCGCCAGACGCCCGGTCGAAACCAGGTTTTTCAACCACTGGTTATCTCGCCGCTCTGTCGAGTCGCAGAGCGGCCTCAGCGCACCGGCTCAGACGGTTGTCAGCCCCGACTGGCCGGGCACGTGTAGGTAGCCGTTCGGATCGACCTCATCCCAGACCGCGGCATAGATCTGCACCTTCAGCGCCTGCGCCGCCTCTTCGACGTTGAGCAGGTCTGCCAGCTCGTCGTAGCCGTAGTACAGGATCGACAACGCGGTGGTGGCCAGGAGCACGTTGTTGATCGCCGCCTGCGCGACGTCCCGGTGGCCGATGGCGGCCTGATAAAGCGCCGGTAGCAGCTGGGCGATCGGCACCGCGGCGCTCAGGCCGGGCACCATCTGGGTAATCCGCCAGCTGGCCTCGTAAAGCTCACGCACGACCGGCCGGACCTCGGCGGGAAACACTGCCATCAAACCCTTTTCGGTGTTGTACACCGCGGCAGGCATGCCGTAGGGCTGCGGGTCGTCGACCGGGAACGGGTTCGGCACGTCGGGCAGGTTCAGGTCGGGGATCGTGACGTCATTGGCCGACGGGGTTACAGCTGCTGCGAGCTGGGCGGCCACCGGCTCCTGAACCTCGTCGTAGGGCGGCGGCGTCGTCGTCGACAACGGCAACCCGGACTCACCGCGGTTGTGCAGCAATGCAAACGGATCGAGGATGTTCCACGCCGTCGCGATGGCCCAGGTCTGCAACTGCAGGGCGGGCTCTTCCAGATTGAGGACGTCGGCGATCTCGTTGTAGCCGTAATACAGCACCGCCACCGGGTGGATCGTGGCAATGAGATTGTTGACCACCCGCTGGGCGGCGGCCTTGTCGCCCTGGAACGCGTCGGGCAGATCGGTGATGATGTTCGTCACCGGGACGATGATGTTGACCCACGGGATCATCTGAGTCAGGCGATAGCCGAGCTCAAAGCCCTCGCGCGCAACGGGTTTGACGAGGTCCGGGAAGACGTTCATGAACGACTCTTCGAGAGTCCAGATCGCGCCCGGCATGTCCTGTGGCCGCGGCTCAGGCGGCAACCACCGGAACGGGTTGGGGCTGTAAGGGACCGTCGCGTTCGCGGTGACGCCGGCCGTGGGCGTCGTCGCGGCCGATGTGGTGCCGGTGATGTCGGCGGCTGCGGCCGGTTTCCGTGCGCTGCGGCCCTTGAACAGGCCCTCCAGCTTCTCGACTTGCGCCGCCTCGAAATCGGCGGCGGTCGTGGTGGTGGTGGTGGTGCTCGTGAGGGTCGACGCGACGGACTTGGAGTCGGAAGCCGCTGCGCTGCTGACCTTGTCGGCGGGCTTCGATGCCGGTTTGGTGCGCTTGGCGGCGCCGGCCGTGGACTTCTTCGGCCCGGCGTCGGGCTTGGCCGATTCCGAGGCGCTCGACGAATCCGGTTTGCCGGAATCAGCGCTTGCTACGCCCTGGCCTGCCGCGGCAATAGCCGCGCCTACCCCGACCGCAACCGCGACCCCGCCAACATACCCAACGTATTTGTGTGACCCCATTTGCTGACCCTTCGTTAGCTCTAGGGCATCGTAGAGGAGGGGGCTGGTCAGGGCCACCCCAAACGGTGAACGGCATGGTTCTGAATGCTTGCCCTTGGCCGACATGCGGGCAGTCCAGCGCCGTTACAGGAACCCGTCATCGGCGATTGACGGAAATAGAATTCGAGGTCACCGCATGTTTGCGCGAGCGCCCGCGCGGCGTTGGTCTTGTCGACGTCAAGCACTGTGAATTAGCGGCGGCGCAAGTAAGTCGTCGGCGTGGCGGAGGCTCATTGTGGTCCGTGCCGGCACGGCACTTACCAGAGTGTCGGCTGACCTTTACTGAGTCGTCTGCGCAGGTCAATGGGCCGTTTACCGACAGTTACGCGAGGTGCAGTAGCAGTGATGGCCCCGGTTGCAGGCCGGGGCAGTATTTCGCTCTATGGTTTAGCAGTGCCAGATATTGATCGTCGAAGCCTGATGCTCATGGCGGGGTTCGGCGCGGTAGCCGCCGCGCTCCCGATGCCGGTGGCGGGAGCCACACCGACCCGCCCGCAAGCACCGCCGCAAAACACCGCCACCCCGACCTATCTGTTCCACGACGAGTTCGACGGACCGGCCGGCTCGGCTCCCGATCCCTCGAAGTGGCACATGGCGCAGGCGCGCGAGCTCATCAAGAACCCCGTGTTCTGGGATCGCCCGGAGAACATGGGCCAGTACCGCGACGATCGTCAGCACGTTTTCCTGGACGGGAACTCCAATCTGGTGATCCGCGCGACGCGCGACAACAACAAGTACGTCAGCGGAAAAGTCATCGGAAACTGGTGGGGCGGAATCGGAACCACCTGGGAAGCCAAGATCAAATTCAACTGCCTGACCGCGGGGTGCTGGCCGGCCTGGTGGCTGATGAACGACCATCCGGAAGTTGGCGGCGAGGTCGACCTGGCCGAGTGGTACGGCAACGGTGAATGGCCCTCGGGGACAACCGTTCACGCGCGTCTGGACGGGACTTCCTTTGCCACGCAACCGACTTCGATAGACGGTAACTGGCATACCTGGCGAGTCACCTGGAGCGACTCCGGAATGTACTTCTGGAAGGACTACGTCGATGGTGCGGAGCCGTACTTCACGGTTCCGGCGAACTCCCTGGACGAGTGGCCGTTCAACTTTCCCGACTACCGGATGTTCCCGGTGTTGAACCTGGCCGTCAGCGGTTCGGGTGGCGGCGATCCGCGACCGGGCACCTACCCGGCGGACATGCTCGTCGACTACGTGCGCGTCTGGTAGGCCGCTGGCGGCAGTGCTGTTATGCCGCAACCGAATTGCGGGCGTCGTTCGTAGTCCTGCTGCCGCGGTGAACACCGCGGCCAGTCAGGACCCAAAACGGCTTCGGCGTTTTGCGAATTCAGCAGAACGAGCCACCTCAGCGCGTTAGCCTTCGCTCAGGTCAGCGTTCCACGGGAGGAACAGGACAATGAGTGCTGCAACATTGGGTCGGTTCGGCGGATTGGCGTTGGCGCTCGGCGTGGGCGCCGTCGCGGCGCAGGGCGTTGCCTGGGCCGATGGTTCGAGCACCGGGTCGGCAGCGTCGGCCGGCTCACCACACGCCAATTCCAGGTCGGTGGGCCATTCCAGGGTGGCAGGCGCCGCACCGGTAGCCCTCAGCCGAAGAAGCAGTCCGGCGACAGCGCCTCGGGCGTTGGTGAAGACTGCCGTCACCAACCCGCATCTGAATGTCCAGCAGGACGTCCTGAGCCTGATCAACACACCCAGCGTGCTGTTGACCGGTCGACCGCTGATTGGCAACGGCGCCAACGGTAAACCGGGCACCGGGGCTGACGGTGAAAATGCCGGATGGTTGTTCGGCAATGGTGGCGCCGGCGGTTACGGTGCGACCGGCCAGAAGGGTGGAAATGGTGGGGCCGGCGGCTTGTTCGGCGGTTCAGGCGGGGCCGGTGGTGCGGGTGGCCTAGGCGGCGCGGCCGGCGGAAACGGTGGCGCCGGTGGATTGTTCGGTGGCGTCGGCGGAACCGGCGGAAGCGGCGGCCTCAATACCGCCGGCGTTGGGGGCAGCGGCGGTCAGGGCGGAACCAGTGGTCTTTTCGCTGCCGGTGCGGCAGGTGGCGTCGGCGGTAGCGGTACCACCGGCGGAGGGACCGGCGGTGCTGGCGCCACCGGCAATTTGTTCGGCGCCGGGGGCGTCGGTGGCGCGGGGGGCGCCGCGACGGTGAGCGGCACCGGGGGAACCGGGGGTGCCGGCGGTGCCGGCGGCGTTTTCGCAGGGGACGGTGGCGCCGGTGGAACGGGCGGCACGAGTGCCGCCACCGGAGGTAAGGGCGGTGCGGGGGGAGCAGCCGGATTCTTCACCGGGAACGGCGGCCCCGGTGGAGACGGCGGCGCCGCAAGCAACGGTGGCTTCGGTGGGGTGGGCGGAATCGCCGCGCTGATCGGCAATGGTGGCGCGGGCGGGTCCGGCGGGTTCGGCGTGGTCACCGACGGCGGCGGCGGGAACGGCGGCAACGCCAAACTCATCGGTATCGGCGGAAACGGTGGCAATGGCTTCACCGCCGGAACCAACCCGGCCGGGACCGGCGGCCAGGGAGGACTGCTGCTCGGCGCGACGGGCAACGACGGTCTCTTGTTCGGTTGAGCTGCGCCCCACGGAGCGAGCACAAGCATCAGCTCATGCCGGCGGCGATCACCTCGTCGACCTCGGTGGCCCGTGCTGCCATCTCGGCGTGCGCCTTGTCGAGCTGCTCGGCCTGATCTTCGTCAGCCTTCATCATCGACTCGATGTCGAAGTCGGCCATGTCTTGGACACCCATGTCGCGGAAGGCCCCCTGCACCTTGTCGCCCCACAGTCCGATGTCTTTGACGATCGGCACGATGCGGCTGAACAAGTGGGACCGGAACTGGATCATCAGCGGCGAGGTGTCCACCCACTCGGCGCAGGCTTGAACGTCGAGGCCGAGGGTCTCGAAGACCTCTTCGCCCCGGAACCGGTCGCGCATCAGGTAGCAGGCGTCGACGACGAACTCTTCGCGCTCGGCGCGCTCGACCTCGGTCAGCTGGGAGTAGTAGTCCTTCAGCGAGATTCGGCCGAACGCGACGTGGCGGGCCTCGTCTTGCATGACGTAGGCGAGGACCTGTTTGGCCAGTGAGTCTGGGGCCGCCATGTCACGCAGCACGCCGAACGCCGCGAGTGCGAGTCCCTCGATGAGCACCTGCATGCCGAGATATGGCATGTCCCAGCGGGAGTCGCGAAGGGTGTCCTCCAACAGCGAGGTCAGGTTCGTGTTGATCGGGTAGACCAACTCGACCTTCTCCTGGAGAAAACGTGAGAAGGCTTCGACGTGGCGCGCTTCGTCCATCGTCTGAGTGGCCGCATAGAACTTCGCGTCGAGGTCGGGGACGACTTCGACGATCTTGGCCGCGCACACCATCGCCCCCTGCTCGCCGTGCAGAAACTGCGAGAACTGCCAGGCTTGGAAGTGCTGGCGCATCTCGGCGTGACGGGCCTCGTCGGCGGCCTCCCACATCGGGCTACCGAACAGCGGATGGAACTCATCGGGCAGCCCCACCGGGTTCATCGGGTCGACGTCCTGGGACCAGTCGATCCGCGACTGTGCATCCCACTGCTTGTCCTTGCCCTTTTGATAGAGGGAAAGCAGGCGGGAACGACCCTCGTCGTACTCCCACGTGAACCGGGCATCGCCGGCGCTGGGAACCTCCCATGCGTACGGCGTGGGTACTTCGGTGTACTTGTCCTTGGTGGTCACTGCTTGCCGCCTCTCTGCCCGCTGAGCCGTTGTCATATGACTTGAATCACAGTGCGCCGAGATCGGCGGTGCCGTCAAGCAACACGGTCTGAACAGGGAAATTGAGGTAGTCGACTACTTAATGCGAGCTCGCTACTTCCAGTGGTCGTCGAGCAGCGTCGACCAGGCGTGGCTTACCTGCTTCCACTCGTCGGCGCAGCCCTGTGCGCGTTCTTGGGGGAGTCCGCCTTCAGTAACCATGTCCGCATTGGCCTCCGGGTTGGAGCCGTAGATCCAGCACTGCAGGTTGTAGACGCGCTGTTGGTCCAGCGAGTGGACGTCGGCCATGTCCGCAGCACCAAGCTCGGTCCGCGCGGATGCGGAGGCTTGGAATGCCCGCGCGAAGTTCGTGATGGCCTTCAATGACTCCGTATCGACTTTCCCGTTGTCGCCGGGCGTCAGCAGGATGTAGGCCGCCAGCTGGTCGGCGGCATCCTCCTCCTTACCGGTGATCGGCAGGTTGTAGAGGGTGATCGCCATGTGGCCGGCCTCGTGATAGAACGTCGCGTCCTCGGAACCGATGGCCGATGCGACCGGGTCTTTGTCGCCCGCCTTGGTGAAGATCTTCTGGCCGAGGTCCGCATCCTCGTAGCAGATGGTGATGGTCTTCTTGTCGGGGCTCCAGAAGGCATTCGCCTGATCGCACTGCGACCCGTGCAGGGGAATGTCGACGGGCAGCTTCAACGATTGGTTGATGTCCTCGGCGAGGTCCTCGAGGACCTTGTTGTCCTGCAACAGCTTTTTGCCGTTCTGCGCGTCGGGACTCGCGGCGTCGTCGTAGGTCACGACCATCTTGCCGCCGCTGGCATCTGATGCAGGAGTGTCGGTGGGGCCGTTGGCTTTTGGCGTCTGGGATGCCGCCGATACGTCCGAGGATTCGGCCTTCTCCTCCCCGCCGCCACCACCGCATGCGGTCAGCATCAACCCGATTGCCAACACCGGCAGAATGCGAGTGTTCATATCCCCGACCTCCGTTGCCGCGAACCCAGTAATTGACACGGTCGCAGATTCAACGGCCGAGCGGAGCGGGTTGGGCTAATTCGCGGAGCGCGACAGCACAAAGGTGATCGGGTTCTATTGTTATTTTGATATTTACCGACCTGAGCCTCCGAATTTTCTAAGCTGGGTCGATGCCGGATCCGGTGAACAGAATTATCGATCACATCCCGCTGCCCAATGGCGCCTTCTCTTTCGAGTACTTCAACGACACCCTTTACTGCACGGGTGGGACAACACGTCGAATTAACTTGCACACCAATGCGGTAGTGCAGATCGGACCGCAGGCGACATTCTCGGGCGCAATAGCAGTCGTCGACTTTCACCGTCCGTTCCCGGTGCCACCCGACGTTCTGGGATCGGGGACGCCTGACGGTCGGATCTACATCGCGACAGTCAGCGACAGCTTCGTCGACGCTGGTGGCATGGTCTCGTTCGATGACTTCGAAGCCGCCGAAATACTTCCGCCGCTGCTGGATCGCGTCACCCAGTTCAAGCTCTCGCCTCAGGCGGCATCCACCTTCCGCCCAGCCGTCTCCGCGATGGTGGTCTCCAGCGATGGCAAGTATCTGTACTACTTCGACCTGACCACTCGCATGCTTTGCGTGGTCGACCTCGAGGCTGGTCCGCGGATGCTGGGCGGCTACCAGCTCGACGGCTGGTCGATGAGCATGGTCATCAGCCCGGACGACCGCTTCATCTATGTCGCGCACCCTTTCGACAACTCCATCTCGGTGGTCGACACGACCGCGTGGCCGTCGGCGGTACGCAAGGTCCCGGTTGCCAACGGGCCGTTCGGTCTGGCGTTGAGTGCGGACGGCAAGCGGCTGTTCGTCGCGCAGACCGGCGACAGTAGTACTGGCGATCCCAGCGATCTGGGGGCCGGCACGCTTACCGTCCTCAGCACCGAGACCATGGAGCGCGTACAGGTACTCACCGGGGAGCGGTCCACCGGTGTGGCGGTCAACTCCGCGGGAACCCGTGCGTATGTGACGAACAATGCGACCGTCGGTACCGTATCGGTGGTTGACGTGACGGGCACTCCCGCGGTCATCGACACGATCACCGGCTTTGTGAATCCATCGTTCCTCAAGCTCAACGCCGACGGCACCCGCCTCTACGTCTTGGACTGGGCGAGCACGCCGGGCGTCGCGGTGGCGGCGGTCTGAACTATCCCGCTGGCTGCATCCGCATTCGCCATGGGGGCCGGGCTTCATTGAACGTCAACGCTTTTCCCTTCGGCCAGCTTGAGCTGTCGCGCGATCAAAAACAGAGGGAACGCCACGCTGATGGCGATCACGACTCCGGCCGCGACGTAGGCCCATACGTAGGGAACTCCGAGCCGCCGGGCCTCGGCGACCATGAGCACGGCAGCCGCCAAGGCGACGATCAGCAAGTCGTTCGTCAGCGACGAGGTCGCATAGTTGACGTAACCGGCACTGAAGAAGCCGATAAGGCCGCCATTTCCCGCACTGAGCGCGTAGGCGACCGTGTTGCCGAACGCGAAGACCAGCGCAGCTACTGCCAGCACCAGGTAGATGCCGCAGAGCAGCTTGTCCGTTCCGGATAATCGTGAAATCGACGTCATCGCCGGATTATGCGCCTTGTGATCCGGCTGTGGCTGTGTTTAACGCAGGCGCGAGACGCCAGGCCGAAGCCCGGCTGAACTCACCGTGGAAGGCCTAGAAGCCGCTATCGCAGCGATTTCCAAAACTCGCGGATGGTTTCGGCGATTAGCTCGACGTCGAGCAGGAGCGGTCCGAGGTGTCCCGCCCCGGTCACAGCCACGGCTCGCGCATGGGGCATCGTCGCGGCCGCGGTTTGGGCGTCGGCTGGTCGCCAGTGCTGGTCGGGAAGGTCACCGGCAATCAGGAGGGTGGGCACCGTTACGTTGGGGACGTCGTCGGTGAGGGCCTGCCAGCTGTGCATGAATCGGATGGTCCGTCGTACCGATTCCCGGTCGGTTTCTCTGAACGCGGTCATCATGGCAGCGGCCTGTTCCGGTTGTGCTGCAAGCGCTTTCGGACCCATCAGCGCATCGAACAACGCTTTGGTGATGAAGCGGTTTGGGCCTACGAGGCGGTAGATCGCCGCAAGGGGATACGTCTTGGTCCATCGTTGGCGACGGCTGACAGGAGTGAGCGGTGCGGCGATGGTTACCAGACTGCGTAACCGATGTGGCTGGCTGACCGCCGTGGTGATGCCCACGTGCCCGCCCCAGGCATTGCCGACCCAATCCACCGGCTCGTCGACTCCGAGCTGATTCAGCACCTCCCCGGCGGCGGTGGCGCAGTCGTCGAGGGTGAAGTCTCGGTGGATCGGACTGCTGCGGCCGTAGCCGGGACCGTCAATCGTCAGCACGCGCCGGTTCTCGGCGAGCATGTCCACGAGAGGGCCCCAACTGCGGGAGTCGACCCACAAGCTGTGCCAGAACACAGCTGGCGGACCCGAGCCGGCCTGTCCAACATGTAGCGGCCCAAGGCAAGTGGACACCAGACCGGAATCAGCAATGTACGCGACCATGTCGACCTCTCCACCACATGAGTCGGAACCGTCAGGGTCGAAGCCTGGCAATACCATACTGACTGTATGCTGATACCATACAGTTAGTATGGTAGCTGTCAAGGGTAAGCAGGACGCACGTGAACGGCTGGTCGCAGTGGCGACCGAGCTGTTCGGTGAACGTGGGTACCACCAGACGAGCACAGAGGAGATCGTCCGTCGCAGTGGCCTTACTCGCGGCTCGCTGTACCACCACTTCGCGGACAAGGCGGCACTCTTTGAAGAGGTGTTCGATCGGGCCGACCGCACGGTGAGCACACGGGTCCGTGCGGCGGCCAAGGCGGCCACCGACCGGGACGAGGATCCATGGTCGGTGTTCCTCGCCGGATGGGACGCGGTGCTCGATACCGCCATCGACGAGTCCCTGCAGCGCATCCGCGTCGTAGACGCCCCGGCAGTCCTCGGCTGGCAGAGATGGCAGCAACGCAACGCCCGATACACCCTCGCCAACATCGAAGCCGGTCTCGTCCGCCTCCTCGAGCATGGCGCGCTCGCACCTCAGCCAGTAGCCCCGCTGGCGGTACTCCTCATGGGACTCAGCAATCAGGGAGTGGCCGCAATAGCCGGAGCGGAAGACCCGATCAAGGCTCGCGAAGACATCGGCCGAGCGGTGCGCCGCCTGCTCGAAGGGCTTCAACAGGGGGCTTAAAGTCGAGACCGGGACCGCGAGGTGGGACTTACGGTCGTCCGACCGCCCGGCTTTGCCAGGGAAATAGCCAGGCGTGATACCGCAGGGCGCGTTGCGTTCGACATCGTTCACGCTGCTCGGCTGGAGCCGATGACGGGAATCGAACCCGCGTATTCAGCTTGGGAAGCTGATGTTCTGCCATTGAACTACATCGGCCTGGTGCTGACGAAGGATAGCAACCGCACCACCGCCGGTGCGCGGCTATACGCTCTTCGCGTGCTGCTCTCCGATCGTGATATCCGCGCCGCCATCGCCGACGGCCGGCTGGGCATCGATCCCTTCGACGACGCCCTCGTTCAGCCCTCGAGCGTGGACGTGCGACTGGACAGCCTGTTCCGGGTCTTCAACAACACCCGCTACACCCATATCGACCCCGCCAAGCAGCAGGACGAGCTCACCAGCCTGGTCGAACCCGCCGACGGCGAGCCGTTCGTCCTACATCCCGGCGAGTTCGTCCTCGGCTCGACCCTGGAGTGCTGCACCCTGCCCGACGACCTCGCCGGCCGCCTGGAGGGCAAGTCGTCGCTCGGCCGCCTGGGTCTGCTGACCCACTCCACTGCCGGCTTCATCGACCCAGGCTTCTCCGGCCACATCACCCTGGAGCTCTCCAACGTCGCGAATCTGCCGATCACGCTGTGGCCGGGCATGAAGATTGGCCAGTTGTGCCTGCTGCGGTTGACCAGCCCCGCCGAAAATCCGTACGGCAGCGCGAGCGTCGGGTCCAAATACCAGGGACAACGCGGCCCGACACCGTCGCGTTCGTATCAGAACTTCCTGCACTCCAAGCCCGGCGAGTAACCTCGAAGCTCCGGGGTCAGATGCCACCCACCAGCTAATCCGTTTGGCTGTAACAACGCCGCGAGCTGCGGCGATGAACTCTACGGTTAAGCGGCTCTAGCAAGGTGGAGCGCAGCAACGGGTCGGGGAGATCCAGCAAACAACCTTGGAGGGGTAGTGGACATCGCACTTGGTGTGTCCATGACGCCGACGGCGGTGCGCATGGTGCTGGTCGAAGGCGAGAAGGCCGACGGCGTGACCGTCGACCACGACGCCTTTGACATCGAGACCGGCGAAGGTGCAGCAACCGCAGCCGAACAGGTCGTCGCGGCAATTCTCGGTACCCGGGAAAGCGCCGCCGAAGGCGGGCACCGCCTGGTGTCGACCGGTATCACGTGGACCGACCATGCCGCGGCGGCCGGAGTGCGCGACGCCCTCGCCGCGCGCAAGATCGACGACGTTGTCCTGGTGTCCGAACTCCACGCCGCCGGTGCGCTGGCGCAAGCCGTCGGGCAGAAGATCGGCTATGACCGCACCGCGCTGATGTTCCTCGAGCGCGACACCGCGACCGTCTCGGTGGTGGACACCGCCACCGGCGACATCGTCAAGGTGCAGACCGAAGACCTGCACGCCCAGGATGCGGTCGCCGAACTGCAGCGGATGATCGCCGGCCTGGAGACCATCGCCGAGCCCCCGCAGGGCGTGTTCGTCCTCGGCTCCGGCGTCGACGTGGCGGCGGTGAAATCCCAGCTCTCACTCGGCACCGCGCTGCCCGTGCACGCTCCCGACGAAGCCGAGCTCGCGCTGGCCCGCGGCGCCGCGCTGGCCGCTGCCACAGCACCTCGCTACGACGCGTCGACCGTTGGCCTGGCCTACGCCCAAGATCCCGACGGCACCACCGCCGGCAAGGTCTACCCGGCTGCCGGAATGTACCCGGCGGGCGCGAGCACCGAAATGTCGGAAGCCGGCACTCAGATGGCCGCCGCGGGCTACATGGCCCCGCTCGGTTACAGCGAGGTCCTCGACGAACTCGACGGCGAGCTCGGCTACGACTCCCTGCCCGAGGAGCTCGACTTCGCTCCCGACGACTCCGGCCGCAAGCCGTTCCTGCTGGTCGGCAGCGCGCTGACATCGATCTTCGTGGTCGGTGTTGTGGCGCTGGTGATTTCGCTGGCGGTCAGCATCCGCCCCACCGTCGATCAACGGCCCAGCCCGGCCGAGAGCGTCATCGTGCCCAGCAGTCAGCCGGCCGCGCCTGCCGTCCAGCAAGCCGCACCGCCGGCCCCGCCGTCGGCTCCATCGGTGCCCGACACAATCCAGGAGCCCATCCCGGTTGTGCAGCAGGCTCCGCGGACCGTCTTTGTGACCCCGGCGCCGCAAGCTCCGGTACTGGCACCTGCCCCGGCGGCGCCCGCGCCTGCTCCGGAGGCGCCCGCCCCCGCTCCGGAAGCACCGGCGCCGGCCCCGGTTCCGATCGCTCCGGTCATCCCGGCGCCGATCCTGCCGCCGCCGGTCATCGTGTTGCCGCCGCCGATCCTGCCGCCATTCCTACGGCCGCCGCGGCAGCGGGACTACCCGTCGTACCCGTCGTCGCCGAACTATCCGTCGTACCCCTCGTCGCCGCCGCAGACGCCGACCTACCCGTCGTCGCCTCCCACGCAGCAGCCGTCGTACCCATCGCAGCCTTCGACGCCGCCGCAGCAGCAGGAGCCGTCGGCTCCCTCGGCTCCGGTGACCACGCAGCCGCCGGCCGCTAGTGGCTCGGGCGGTTACGGAGGCGGCTCAGGCTACGGAGGCGGCTCTGGCAGCGGCTCGGGCTCCGGCTCTGGCAGCGGCTCGAGCTCCAGCTCCGGGTCCGACGGCTCCCGCTCCAGCGGTGGTTCCGGTGGATCGAGCAGCGGCGGGGGATCGCAAAGTCCGCTGTGGCCGTTCCCCAGCTTCGGGCACTGACGCCGGAGTTCACCCGGCGTTAGCCTCGCGCTCAGTGTCGCGATGCAGTCAGATCATTGTGGCTGCCTATAGATGGCAGTGTGCGTTGCACTGTTTTTGGTACGGGTTATCTAGGCGCGACCCACGCCGCCGGAATGGCCGAGCTCGGCCATGACGTCGTCGGGATCGACATCGACCCCGGAAAGATCGCAAAACTGTCCTCCGGCGACATCCCGTTCTATGAACCCGGGCTCGCAAAGATGTTGCAGGACAATCTCTCTGCGGGTCGCCTGCGGTTCACCACCGATTACGACCTGGCAGCCGACTTCGCCGACGTGCACTTCCTGGGCGTCGGAACGCCGCAGAAAAAGGGCGAATACGGCGCCGATCTGCGCCACGTCAATGCCGTCATCGACGAATTGGTCCCGCGGCTGACCCGGCCTTCGGTAATCGTCGGCAAGTCAACGGTTCCGGTGGGTACGGCCGCCGCCCTGAGCCTTCGCGCGCAGTCGCTGGCAGCCGACGGTGTGGACGTCGAGATCGCCTGGAATCCGGAGTTCCTCCGCGAGGGCTTCGCAGTGCAGGACACCCTGCATCCCGACCGGATCGTCGTTGGCGTTCAACCAGATTCGCGACGTGCCGAGGCCGTGCTGCGGGATCTCTACGCACCGCTGCTCACCGAAGATGTGCCCTTCCTGCTCACCGATCTACAGACCGCCGAGCTGGTCAAAGTCTCTGCCAATGCTTTTCTGGCCACCAAGATCTCGTTCATCAACGCCATCTCCGAGGTGTGTGAGGCCGCCGGCGCCGACGTCCGCGTCCTGGCGGACGCGCTGGGTTACGACCCGCGTATCGGGCGCCGATTCCTCAACGCGGGGTTGGGTTTCGGCGGCGGTTGCCTGCCCAAGGACATTCGCGCCTTCATGGCCCGCGCCGGCGAGCTCGGCGCCAATCACGCGCTGACGTTCCTGCGCGAGGTGGACAGCATCAACATGCGCAGGCGCACCCGCATGGTCGAGCTGGCCACCACCGCATGCGGTGGTTCGCTGCTCGGCGCCAATGTCGCGGTGCTCGGTGCCGCCTTCAAGCCCGAATCCGACGACGTACGGGATTCGCCGGCGCTCAACGTCGCCGGCATGCTCCAGCTCAACGGCGCAACCGTGAACGTCTACGACCCGAAGGCCATGGAGAACTCGCAGCGCTTGTTCCCGACCTTGAATTACTCGACCTCGGCACTAGAGGCCTGCGATCGCGCCGACGCGGTGCTGGTGCTCACCGAATGGCAGGAGTTCGTCGACCTCGATCCGGACGAGCTGGCCCAGACGGTTCGGGCCAGAGTTGTTGTCGACGGCCGCAATTGCCTGGATGCAGCGAGCTGGGCTGCGGCGGGATGGAAGGTTTACGCGTTGGGCCGCCCGGTCTTGACGTAGGTTTTCCTTCGTGGACTTCGCAACAGCCCTGATCGCCGAGAATGCCGCGTTCGCTGATCTTCTGCGCGATGCCGACCTGTCGATTCCGGTGCCGACCTGCCCGGAGTGGACACTCGAGCAGCTGATGCGCCACGTCGGGCGTGGCGATCGGTGGTGCGGCCAGATCGTCGCCGAGCAGTCAATGGACTTCATCGACCCGCGCACCGTAGAGGGCGGCAAGCCGCCGGCCGGCCGGGACAACGAGATCGCCTGGCTGCAAGCTGGTCCGCGCCAACTGATCGACGCCGTCGCCGCCACCGGCGCCGACACCCTGGTGTGGACATTCCTGGGTCCGCGGCCTGCCGCGTGGTGGATCCGGCGGCGCCTGCACGAGATCGTCGTCCACCGAGCTGACGCCGCAATCGCGTTGGGCGTCGACTACACCGTCGACCCGGCCCTGGCCGCCGACGCCATCACCGAATGGCTGGAACGCGTCGAGATTCAGGCCGACGAAGAAGGTCCGGCCGGCGGCGACCGGCCAGTAGGGGACGGCCTGTCGATACACCTGCACGCCACCGATTCCGGTCTCGGTGGGGCCGGCGAGTGGACCATCCTCGGCCGTCCCGACGGCATCGCCGTCGAACAGGGGCACGGCAAGGCCACGGTCGCGCTGCGAGGACCGGCACGCGACCTGCTGCTGGCCGTCGTGCGTCGTCGCAGTGCCGCCGAGGAAGGCATCGAGATTTTCGGCGACGCGGGTGTCTGGGACACCTGGCTGGCACGCACACCCTTCTAGACCGGTAGTTTGAGCGAAATGAGCACTTCAGAGATCGCCACCGTGCTGGCCTGGCATGACGCGCTGAGCAGTTCGGACCTGGACACCTTGATCTCGCTGTCCAGCGACGACATCGAGATCGGTGACGCCGGCGGCGCCGCGCAGGGTCATGCCGCTCTGCGGGACTGGGCCCAGCGACTCGAGGCGACCCTCGAGGTTGGCCAGATCTACTACCGCGACGGAGTCGTGGTGGTGCAGGAGCGGTTGACCCCAAAGGCCAACCCGTCAGACGTCCGCACGACGGCGGCGGCGTTCCGGGTGGTCCACGACCACGTCACCTCGGTGTTCCGCCACGACGACCTGGCCGCTGCTCTGGCGGCTACCGAGATGTCCGACGAAGACCTGCAGGTCTGATCGACTTGCGCGGGATAATCCTGGCCGGCGGGTCGGGCACGCGGCTGTACCCCATCACCCAGGGGGTCAGCAAGCAGCTGCTGCCCGTCTACGACAAGCCGATGATCTACTACCCGCTGTCCACGCTCCTGATGGCCGGCATCCGCGACATCCTGGTGATCACCACCGGGCACGATGCGCCGGCGTTCCACCGGCTGCTCGGCGACGGATCCCACCTCGGCGTCAACATCAGGTACGCGGTGCAGGACCGCCCCGACGGGCTGGCCCAGGCGTTCCTGATCGGCGCCGACCACATCGGCACTGGAACCGTCGCACTTGTCTTGGGCGACAACATCTTTTACGGCCCCGGCGTCGGCACCAGCCTCAACCGATTCCGAGATCTTGTTGGAGCGGCCATCTTCGCCTACCGGGTGGCCGATCCGACCGCATACGGTGTGGTCGAGTTCGCCCCCGACGGCACGGCACTGTCGCTGGAGGAGAAGCCGGTCAATCCCAAATCCAGCTACGCCGTGCCCGGGTTGTACTTCTACGACAACGACGTCATCGAGATCGCCCGTGGGCTGCGGCCGTCAGCCCGCGGCGAACTGGAGATCACCGAGGTCAACCAGACCTATCTGGACCAGGGCCGGCTGATGGTCGAGGTGCTTCCCCGCGGCAGCGCCTGGCTGGACACCGGAACCTTCGACTCCCTCTTGGACGCAAGCGATTTCGTGCGCACCATCGAATATCGGCAAGGGCTCAAGGTCTCCTGCCCCGAAGAGGTTGCGTGGCGGATGGGCTTCATCGACGACGAGCAGCTGGCCAAGCGCGCGGCAGCGCTGATCAAATCTGGCTACGGCGGCTATCTGATGAACCTGCTGGACCAGGGGTAGCCAGCACCGCGGCAATCGCGGTGGTCAACGGCACCGACAGGGCCAGCGCGATACCGCCCACCGCCGAGCGGGCGATCTCGATTGCCACACTTTCACTGGTCAGCACGTCCCCTAGCGACCGGTTGGCCACACTGAACAACAGCAGAAGCGGCAGCGAGCTGCCGGCATAGGCCAGCACCAGCGTGTAGACCGTGCTGGCGATGTGGTCGCTGCCGATCCGCATGGCGCTCAGGAAGATCTGCTTGCGCGACCCGTGGGCAGCGTGGGCCAGTTCGAACACGGCCGACGCTTGAGTGATCGTCACGTCATTGAGCACACCCAATGAGCCGATGATGAACCCCGCCAGCAGCAAGCCCTGAATGGACACGTGCCCCATATAGGCGGCGACCTCGTTGTTCTGGTCCTCAGAGAGACCGGTTAAGTGGGCGAGTTCGATTGCTGCCCAGGACAACCCGGCCGCCAACAACATCGCGCTCAACGTGCCCAGCAGGGCGGCACTGGTACGGAGGCTGACCCCGTGCGCCAGATAGATGACCGCGTAGAGGATCGCCGCCGACGCGACCAGAGCCACCGGCACCGCGGGGGCGCCGTCTCGCAGTGCCGGTAGCAGGAAGGCCACCAAGACGGCGAAAGCGACGGCGATCCCGACCAGCGCACGCAGCCCCCGCCAGCGGGCCACCGCCGCGATGACGACCGCAAACGCAGCTGCCAGTGCGATCAACGGCCAGGTGCGCTCGTAGTCATAGAACGCGTAACTGGTCGTGCCCTGCTGGTCGACCTGGCGGAAGATCCGAATCGAGTCACCCGCCAACAGGTTTGGCTGACCCGGGCCCGGAGAGAACTCCAGCATGGTGGAGGCCCCCCGATTGGGCCCGCTGTCGATGGCCACCACCGTTTGCACGCAGCTGCCACTGCCGGCGATCCCGGGGGCCGGCGTCGCGGTGAGCACCTGGCCTGCCGACGGGCTGCCACAATCCGCCAGGCCGCTGGACACCACGTGACCACCCTCGGTGGTGACCGCGCCGCCCGCGCCGTTCTGAAACGGCAGCGGAATGTCGACCTTCGAGCCGCCCGGCCACAGCAGCACCGCACCCAACACCACGGCCAGACCGATCACCGCCAGGGCGATCACGACGATGCGGGCGGCCAGCGGACTCAGCGGCGCAGGGCCGGTGTGCGAATGCGAATGCGCCACCCGGACAGGGTAGAGGCGTTCACTGGAAACTTAAGTAGCCGACTACGCTAAGCGGCTCCCGTCATGGCCTGCATGCTCAGCTGACCAGGGTCAAGGAGGAGCGGATGGCCGTCGTCGGGGACCATGCCATTGTTCTCGGTGCCAGCATGAGCGGCTTGCTGGCCGCGCGGGTACTGAGTGACTTCTATCGGACGGTGACGGTGGTCGAACGCGACGACCTACCCGACGAACCCGTCAACCGGCGCGGGATCCCGCAGGGTCGGCACGTCCACGCCCTGCTCGGCCGCGGCGGCCAGATCATCGACGAGCTGTTCCCGGGGTTTCTGGGTGAACTCGTCGACGCTGGGGGCGTCTCACTCAACGACGGAGACTTCTCGAAGATCTACGTGTCGTTCGGCGGCCACACGGTGGTCCGGTCCGGCTTCTCGCGGCGGCCCGAGGCGGCGATGTACCTGTCCAGCCGGCCGTTCCTGGAGTATCACGTCCGGCGCCGGTTACGCGCCGTGCGCAACGTGACGTTGTTGGAGGGTCACGACGTCGTCGACCTGATACCGACCGCCGATCGGACCCGCATCACCGGCGTGCAAGTGGCAAGCCACGCCGACGGGTCGAAACAACGCCTGACCGCAGATCTCGTCGTCGATGCGATGGGCCGTGGATCTCGCACACCGGTGTTACTCGAAGGGCTTGGCTACCAGCGGCCGACCGAAGACCACGTCGTCGTGCATACCACGTATTCCAGTCAGCTGCTGCGCATCCCACCCGGACTCGTCGAGCAGGTCGTCGTCATCGGTGCCGCACCCGGCCGGCCCACCGGGCTGTTCTTGTCGAGCTACGAGGACAACCAGTGGATGTTCACCGTCTGGGGCATGCTGGGCAACGAGCCGCCGTGCGATCGTGCGGGCATGCTGGACTTCGCATACGATTTTGCGCCGCCGCATGTTTGGGCCGCCGCGCGTGCCGGCGAACCGCTGGGTGATGTGGTTCGGCACCGGATGCCATGGAGCCAGTGGCGGCGTTACGACAAGGTGCAGCGATTTCCGGATGGTTTGGTGGTGTGCGGGGACGCGCTGTGCAGCTTCAACCCCGTTTACGGTCAGGGGATGACGGTGGGGGCGCTGGATGCGCTTGCCCTGCGCGACTGCCTGAGCTCGGGCACCCATGATCTGCCGCGACGCTACTTCCGCAAGGCATCGAAATCCATTGCTATCGCCTGGCGAATGGCGGCCGGAAGCGACCTCGCATTCCCGGAAGTCGAGGGCCGTCGGACCCTCGCGACGCGAGCGGCGAACCGGATTGCCGACTGGGTTCTGAGCGTGTGTTCCTCCGACGTCGTTGTCGCCGAGAAGTTCTTCCGGGTCAACAACTTTCTCGACCCGCCGACTCGACTCCTGCACCCCGCGTTCATCTTTCAACTGGCGACGGCCAAGCTACGGCGCCGGCGCCGGGGTGAGCTATTGCCGATAGCCGGCCAGAAAGTTGCCTAGACGCTCGATGGCGCTGCTCAGATCCCGCGCCCAGGGCAGTGTCACGATTCGAAGGTGATCCGGTGCCGGCCAGTTGAACCCGGTGCCCTGGGTGACCAGAATCTTCTCCTGGAGAAGGAGATCCAGCACCAACTGCTCATCGTCGTGGATGTCGTGCACCTCGGGGTCGAGCCGAGGGAAGGCGTAGAGGGCGCCGGTCGGCTTGACACACGACACCCCGGGGATCTCATTGAGCTTGCTCCAGGCCACATCGCGCTGCTCGAGCAGACGCCCGCCCGGCAGGACCAGGTCGTCGATACTCTGGTGACCGCCCAGGGCGACCTGAATGGCATGTTGCGCAGGCACATTCGGACACAGTCGCATGTTGGCCAACAAGCTGATGCCTTCGATGAAGCTGCTGGCGTGTTCCTTGGGCCCGGTGATGATCAGCCAACCCGACCGGTAGCCGGCGACCCGGTAGGCCTTGGAAAGCCCGTTGAACGTCAGCGTCAGCAGGTCCGGCGCCAGCGTGGCCAGGCTGATGTGTTTCGCGTCGTCGTAAAGGATCTTGTCGTAGATCTCGTCGGCGAGTAGCAACAGTTGGTGCTTGCGCGCCAATTCGACCATCTGCTCGAGGATTTCGCGGCTGTATACCGCGCCGGTCGGGTTGTTCGGGTTGATCACCACGAGCGCCTTGGTGCGGTCGGTGATCTTGGATTCCAGATCGGCGACGTCGGGCATCCAGCCGTTGGTTTCATCGCACAGGTAATGCACCGGGGTGCCGCCGGCCAGTGCGGTCGATGCGGTCCACAGCGGGTAGTCCGGCGCGGGGATGAGCACCTGGTCACCGTTGTCGAGCAGTGCCTGCAGCGTCATCGTGATGAGCTCGGAGACTCCGTTGCCGAGGTAGACATCGTCGATGTCGAAGCGGGGAAATCCCTCAACCAGTTCGTAGCGGGTGAACACCGCGCGGCGTGCGCTGGGAATGCCTTTGGAGTCGGAGTAGCCCTGGGCGTCGGGCAGGGCGGCGATCATGTCGCGCATGATCACGTCGGGCGCCTCGAAGCCAAACGGCGCGGGATTGCCGATATTGAGCTTGAGGATGCGGTGACCCTCGTTCTCCAGACGGGTGGCGTGCTCATGGATCGGACCGCGGATCTCGTACAGAACGTCCTGCAGCTTGGTGGACTGCGTGAACGTACGTTGCCGGGGGTGCTGGCTGGTGCCGTGCCACGGTAACTGGTGCGTACTCACGGGTTAAGTGTCCCATTCCAATGCAACCTGGTTTCCCACGCACCGATTTGTGTCTTTGCTGTGACGAAAGATGTCACGGTTCGAGTTCAATTGTGGGACGCCTCGGATACAACTGTGATTCGGCTGAACGGCGGCGGTGATCGAGCGGCGAACTGACTGCTAACTTGGGGCGTCACTACGGCGCAAAGGGATGAACGTGGAGATCACACGCACGCTGACGATCGCTGCTGCGGCAGCAGCGGTTACCGCGATGGGCTTTGCTGCTTCTGCGTCTGCCGATCCGGCATCGATCAATGGCACCTACGGCGTGCGAGGCGGGGACGACGGGGCCGTCGTGACTTCGTCGTCGACCTGTGTCCCGGTGGTCAACGGCTGCACCGCCAACCTCAGCAGCAGCGTGGGCTGGACGAGCGTGGCGACGTTCACCGACGGCCGGTGGAACTTCACGGTGACCAAACCGGACGGAGTGGTCTGCGATGACGGCAGCTACGCGCCGGTCCGCATCGCCTACTCGGTCAACGCCGCGACGATGACGGGCACGCTGACCGCCGACTCCAACGGTGACTGCCCGGGCGGCCAGATCACGCAAGCGCCGTTCCAGCTGATCAAGGTCGGCTGACTCGGTCCGCACTCGTCAGTTCCGCGACCCGGCAGTGACTCACACGTAAATAACAGCTCGAAACCCGGTAGATGGGCGCCGCGCCGGTGTAGCTTCCCGCTCTAATACCAACGAGCGGCAGGTGAACACGATGATGCAGGCGCGGACCACTGGCGGGGCATTACTGGGCGTTCTAGTGTCCGGTGCGTTGACGGCCGCGGCCTGCGGCATCGCTCCCACCGCCAACGCAACGTGTGCGTCGTTCTTCGGCATCAACAACGGCGGAGGGTGCGGCAGTAGCCCGACGAGTATCGCTATTGCGGTCGGGACCGGCGCGCAGGCCTACGCCGAGGGGGTACTCGGCACCGCGGTTGCCATCGGCACCGACTCCATCGCCTCCATCCCCAGCGGTGGCCGGAATTTTGTTGACGTAGCAACCGCATTCGGGGATAACGCGCTCGCTGAAGCGGGGGGCCTTTTGACGGTCGCTCTCGCAGCGGGACAGAATTTGTCAGCCTTGGCCGCCACCGGCCTCTCCTCTTATCTGCCGGTTGCGAACGTCGCCATCAACCTGGGCTTCTCTCCCACAAATAATCTGAGCGTCGCAGAGGGCGTGGGCAATGTGTCCGTCAATCTCTTCGGAAGCGGCGCCGGACAAGATGTGCGGGCGATCGGGCTTGGCAACATCGCCATCAATCTGGGTGGAACAAGCAACGCGGTTCGCGCAAGCGTTGGTACCGGCACGCCTGCCTACTTCAGCTCGGCGTTGAATATCGGGGGCTCCGGCAACCTGGTGCAAGCAGGTTCGGGTCCCCTCGCAATCGCGGGCGCTCTCAACCAATTCGGGGCAACCGTCACCCAGTTCGCCCCCGGGATCAATCTGTTCACCAGGGTGGCGCTCGCGGCTGCGGCGCGAGTCCTCAAGGTCCATGCCGCGACCACCGCCAGTCACGTCACTGTGAAGGCAGCGCCCGCAACACTTTCGGGCTCAGCGGCACATCAGAAGCCCGTTGGTCATCCCGCTGGCGTCGGCCACGCGAGATAGGCGATGATGGCCGGTCACGGTCGGCTGACGCCACCCAGGCTGTAGTTATCGGACGAAAGTTCGAGTAGCGGTGTCGCCCACTACAGCCTCGTCGGCTTAGCGCTTGCCCGGTGGCCTCGCGCCCTTGGCGATGCCGAGACCCTTCACCGGCGGCGCGTCGGCCTTGGGTGCCTCAGCCTTCGGTTCCTCCGCCTTGACCTCTTCGGCCTTCGGTTCCTCAGCCTTGGGTGCCTCAGCCTCAGCCTCGGCCGGAGCCGGGGCCGGTGCCGGTGCGGCCGCCGGAGCGGACTTCTTGGCGCCCGGGCGACGAGCGCCCGCGGCGATGCCGAGCCCCTTGACCGCAGGCTCCTGAACGGGCTTCGCCGGCTCGGCCTCGGCCGGTGCTTCAGCGGCGGGCGCTTCGGCGGCGGGCGCTTCGGCGGCCGGTGCGGCAGCCTTCTTGGCGCCGGGTCGCTTGGCGCCCGCGGCGATACCGAGTCCCTTGACGGGCGCCTCCGCCTTGGCCGGTGCGTCGGCGGCAGGTGCCTCCGGAGCCGGAGCCGCAGCCGGTGCCTCGGCGGCCGGTGCGGCAGCCTTCTTCGCGCCGGGTCGCTTTGCGCCAGTGGCGATTCCGAGGCCCTTGACCGGTGCGGCAGGTGCCTCGGCAGCGGGAGCCTCGGCGGCAGGAGCAGCGTCGGCCGGCTTCTTGGCGCCGGCGCCGGGCCGCTTGGCCCCACCGGCGATGCCCAGACCCTTGACCGGTTGAGCCTCCTTGGCCGGTGCCGACGGCGCGGCTGCCGCGGGCTCCGGTGCCGACTCGGGCTCGGCCTCCGGCGCGGCGGGCGCCTCGGCCGGTGCCGCTGCTGCGGCGGCTTCAGCCTCGCGGGCAGCGGTGCCCTTTTCCGGCAGCGTGACCGTGCTCAGGTCCAGCGAGCCCAGCAGCAGCTGCGCGACGTCGAGCACCTCGACTTCGTCCGCCTTATCGCGGTCGCCGACACCGTCGGTGATCATCACGCGGCAGAACGGGCACCCGGTTGCGATCTTGGCCGGATCCAACGTCAGCGCCTCGTCCACGCGCTCGTGGTTCACGCGCTTGCCGATGTGCTCTTCCATCCACATCCGGGCGCCGCCCGCGCCACAGCACAGGCCGCGGTCGGCGTGCCGGGGCATCTCCTTCAGGGTCACGCCCGAGGCGTCGATCAGCTCACGCGGTGCGTCGTAGACCTTGTTGTGTCGGCCCAGGTAGCACGGGTCGTGATAGGTGACGTTGGCTCCACCATCAACGGCCTTGACCGGCACCAGCTTCTTGTCACGGACCAGGCGGTTCAGCAGCTGAGTGTGGTGCACCACGGTGTAGCTGCCGCCGACCTGCGGGTACTCGCGGCCCAGCGTGTTGAAGCAGTGCGGGCAGGTCACGACGATCTTGCGGTCTACCCGCTCGACGCCTTCGAACAGATCGTTCAGCGTCTCGACGTTCTGCGAGGCCAGCTGCTGGAACAGGAACTCGTTGCCGGAGCGCCGAGCCGAGTCGCCGTTGCAGGTCTCGCCGTCGCCGAGCACCAGGAACTTCACGCCGGCAGCGGCCAGCAGTTCGGCAACCGCCTTCGTGGTCTTCTTGGCGCGATCCTCGTAGGCGCCCGCGCAGCCCACCCAGAACAGGTACTCGAAGCCGGCGAACGACTCGACGTCCTTGCCGTAGACCGGGATGTCGAACTCGACCTCGTCGATCCAGGTGAGGCGCTCCTTGGCATTCTGGCCCCACGGGTTGCCCTTGGACTCCAGGTTCTTGTAGAGCACACCGAGCTCACTGGGGAATTCCGACTCCATCATCACCTGGTAGCGGCGCATGTCGACGATGTGGTCGATGTGCTCGATGTCCACCGGGCACTGCTCGACGCAGGCGCCGCAGGTTGTGCACGACCACAGCACGTCGGGATCGATCACGCCGAGCTGTTCGGCGGTGCCGACCAGCGGACGGGTCGCCTGCGCGGGACCGGAGCCCAGCACCCGCTCGAAGCCCGACTCCGGGACGGCGTGGTGCTCGTCGTGCTTCTCGCCCCGCAGCTCTTCGCCCAAACCACCTTCGGGGGTGTTCTCCATCGGGCTTTCCTTGTCGCCGAGGATGTACGGCGCCTTGGCGAACAGGTGGTCGCGCAGGTTCATGATCACGAGCTTGGGCGACAACGGCTTTCCGGTGTTCCACGCCGGGCACTGCGACTGGCAGCGACCGCACTCGGTACAGGTGGTGAAGTCGAGGTAGCCCTTCCAGGTGAAGTCCTCGATCTTGCCGCGACCGAGCACGGCATCTTCGGCGGGATCCTCGAAATTGATCGGCTCGCCCTTGTACTCGACGGGCAGCAGCGGACCGAGGCCATTGGGCAGGCGCTTGAACGTGACGTTGATCGGGGCCAGACCGATGTGCAAGTGCTTGGAGTGCAACACGATCAGCAGGAACGCCAGCATGACGCCGATGTGAGCGAGCAGTGAGATCGTCTCGATCCACACGTTGGCGGTGGTGCCGAGCGGCGCCAGCAGGGCGGCCATCCCGTGCGAGAAGAACGCACCCCAGCCATAGGGGAACGCCTCACCGAGTGCATTGACCGAGGCGCCGCGGAAGAAGGCGAAGGTCAGGATGACCAGGAAGATCATGAACAGGATCAGCCAGGCGCCGCCGGTGTGCGAGCCGTAGAAGCGCGACGAACGGCCGTACTCCTTGGGCTCGGAGCGCAACCGGATGATCGTGAACACGATGATGCCGAGCAGCACGGCTGCGGCGAAGAAGTCCTGCAGGAAGCCGAGCGCATTCCAGCGGCCGACCAACGGAATATGGAATTCGGGATTGAACAGAACACCGTAGGCCTCGAGGTACACCGACGCCAGAATGAAGAAGCCCCACATGGTGAAGAAATGCGCAAGGCCCGGGATGGACCACTTCAGCAGCTTCTTCTGGCCGAAGACTTCGGTGAACTGAGCCTTGATGCGAGCAGGGATGTCGTCCTTGCGACCGCTCTCGTCGCCGACCGGCTGACCCGACCGGATCAACCGGTACAAGAACTGCACTCGCTTTGCGGCAAACAGCAGCACCACGGCGGTCGCCAGCAGGCCGATGATCAGCCGAGCCCAGTCGAGAGTGGTCACGGAGAGCCTCCCTGTCGTAAGTTACTCCATGGTAACTTAGGTTAAGTTACCGATCGGTAACTTAACTTCAATCCAGCTCATAGTTACATCCCGCTGATCAGCGCCGCTACAAAGGCTGCCCTAAGTAGCAGGCAAGGTGGCTGGGGTCTCAGCTCTGGGGCGACAGAATCGCCCGTAGCATCGACAGCATCTCCGATCGGGACTCCGCACCGAGACGACGACGAATCCTGGCGACGTGGTGCTCGACGGTCTTCGCCGAAATGAACAGCTGCGCGCCGATATCTCGATATGGCATGCCCAGCAACAGCAACTCCGCCACCTCGCGCTCGCGGTCCGACAGCGGCGAGGACGTCGGCCGCGCGCCGGTCGATGCCGACGCCGACGCCTCGGATACCGCCGGCTGAGCGTCGTCGGTCCCACTGTCACCCACGGACAGTTTCAGGTCGCGCGCGACCTGCAGCATGAGTCCCGACACCTTGGGGTCGGAGGTCTGCAGCGCGGCCTGGCCGGCCAGCCGGGTGGCGTCCGCGGTCAGCCCAAACTCGGCCAGCCCGCGCGCGGCCGCACCGACGTCGTCGGCGTCGACCTGCCCGGCGAGCACTCTCAGCCAGGTCCGGCCGGCCACCGCCAGGGCCTTGGCGAACGGACTCTGCGCTGCGGCAGCGGTCAGAGCCTGGCCGTGCGGGGCCACCGCCGCGGGATCATTGGCCAGGATCCCGGCGTGCACCCCGGCCCAGCGCAGCGGAATCGACCAGGTGGGTGGGTTGCCCAGCGAATCCAGCAGCCCGAACGCCTGCTCGAGAGCGGGGGCCAGCCGATCCTGCTGGCCGATCCGGGCGGACGCCACCCAGAGCTCGCCCAGCGGCAATAGCGAGAACAAGTCGACCGAATACTCGACCAGCACCTCCATCGCGGCATACCAATACTTCTGCAGTGCGCCGGCATCCCCGCCTCGCCGCGCCAGCGCGGTGCGCAGCCCGGCCGCCCACAACGCATCCCGGCGATGGGTGTCGTCGATTCCGGTGATGTCACCGGCGGCCGCCGTGAATTGGCCGTCCTGCATCTTGGTCCAACCGAGCAGCAGGCGGTGCCGATGCGCGTACAGCGGGTCCTCGTTATCCCGGTCGGCGCGCACCGCCCTCGAGATGACACTGCGTGCACGGACCGGATCCCCGCCGTGCAGTGCCGCCAGCGTGACCAGTGCCGCCGGACTGTCCGGCAGCACCTGGCCCGCCGAATACTCCGCGGCCATCGCTGCCCCGAGTTTGAGGGCCGCCGTCGAGTAGGGCCCCTGCAACGTCGCCAGAAGTCCCTCGGCCAGGGTGCGCGCGGCGCGGGAGGCTGCGGTCGGCGGCCCTGCGCTCTGTACTGCCAGGGCGCGTTCGGCGGCGGCGCGATCACCGGTCGCGGTCAGTACGATCGCCGCTGCGGCGCCCACCGCCGCGTCGGGGTACGGGCCGAGCCAGTCGAACAACTCAGCGGCCTGCGCGGAGTTGCCGTTGAGCATCGCGACGCTGGCCGAGACCCGGACCGCCGCAGCCCGCTCGGCGGGGTCGTCGGAGGCCAGAAGGGCGTCGGCTTCGGTTGCCGCCGCGGATGATTCGCCGGCCAGGGCCAATGCGTCGGCCAGCTGCGCCCGCAGTTCGACCGCGCCCGCGTCGACTGCGGCTCGGAACAGGGCCGCGTCGGCGCGTCCCGCACCGGCTTGTCGTCGCAAGACCCCGGCCAATTGCTCGTCCCGGACGCCGTGTTCGGCCAGTCGCAGCGCAAGGTCGAGCGAGAGTGTCGACATCGCGATCTGTGACCGCAGCAATGCCGTCTCGACGTCGTGATGGCGGGCGTTGCCCAAGATCTGAGCCACCGCGCGGTGCACGACCCGCAGGAAGTGCGGGTTGTGCGCGGGCTCGATCAGCCCGGTGGCCCGCGCCCGGTCAATCAACAGCCTCGCTTCGTCGGCCGTAACATCCAGCGCTGCAGCCAGATCCGCAGCGCCGAGATCACGGCTGAGGGAGGCGATGAGCAATGCATCGAGCTCCGGTTCGCCGAGCCGGCGCAGCCGGTCGATGAGCGCAAACAATGCGGCCTGTGCGATCGGGGCAGCCGAGTACGGCCGAGCCGACGCCAGGGCGGCCTCGATCAGGAACGGGATGCCGGCCGTCGCGACGAAAATGTTGGTCACCAATTCGGTGCGTGGGGGATGGCCGGACGGATCGGTCATGAGCCTGGATATGTCGGCGGAAGTCAGCGGCCCCAATGAGATTCGAGGCCGCTCCCTGTCGATCGCCGTCATCAAGGCTTGTAGGGCGTCGTCGTAGTCACGCGGCTGGGCGGCCACCACGACCGTCGACGCCGGCTCGGCGACGAGCTCGGTGAGGCGCTGCAAATCGGTGCCGGTCAGCAGATGCGCGTCGTCGACCACCACGGCGGCATCGGCGGGGTCACCGTCCGCCGGCGCTCGGGTCAGCACGGCGGTGCCGGCGTCGCGCAGGGCTTCGCGGACCGCGACGAGCAACGTGGTCTTACCCGTTCCGACGCCGCCGGTCACCAACAGCTTGACCGGCCCCGACCCCAGCGCGCTGATCGCCTCGTGGGCAACCGGCGAAAGATGCTGCACCGTAACCGAATCAGGCACTGTTGACTAGCCCGAGGTAGGTGACGTCACGCCGGTGATGATGTCGCGCGTGGTCGGCGGCGCGGCTGTGGTGGTAACCGGTTTGACGGTGGTGGTTGGCGGGGCCTGCGTAGTCGTCGGCGGTTGGGTCGTCGTCGGCGGTTGCGTGGTCGTGGTCGGTGGCTGGGTGGTGGTCGTAGTCGTCGGCGGTGTCGTTGTGGTCGTGGTCGTCGTGGTGGTGGTTGTCGTCGTGGTGGTCGACGGTGTCGTCGTCGTGGTGGTCGTGGTGGGTGCGGTCGTCGTCGGGATGACGGTGGTGGTCGCCGGAATCGTCGACTCGGTGGGCACCCCGTCCGAGCCGGTGATCGTAACCGTCTGCGGCGGAATGACACTCGTCGCCGGAGCTTCGGTCGGGTCGCCAGGCTTGGTCACCCGGGTGGTCGTGGTCGTCGGTGTGCTGTCCGCGCTGGTGAGGGTGATGGCCAGTCCGCCCACCGCCACCGCTGCGAGTGCGGCGGCAATGCCGAACAGCAGCGGCGGGCGCCGGTACCACGGCACCGGAGCGGGGACCAGTTCGGTCTCCTCGTCCTGCGGCTCGAACTCGACCATCGGGCGCATCCCGGTGGCACCCGCCTGTTGGGCGTAATCGAAGGTGTAGTCCTCGCCCGAATACGGCACCGGCTCCGCGCCGGGCGCATCGTCCTGCGACCACGCCAGCGCGCGGAACGTCGCCGACGGCGAACCATCGGTCGCCGATTCCGTTGCGGCCACGCCCGCTGCCCCGGCGGCCCAGGCGGCCGGAGCGAGCCCGGTCGGGGCGTCGGCGGCGGCCACCGCCATGCCCGTCGGCGCATCCGGCGCGCCGCCGCGCGCGGCGATCACCGCAGAACCGATCGCCGCGTTGAGGCCAGGCAACGCCGTGGTGATGACCGGAACGCGCAGTTCCTCGGAAAGTCGTTGCGTCAGAATCGGTATCGCTGCACCACCGCCAACTGTTGCCACCGCGGCCAGATTGACCGCAGGGATCCTGTTGCGCTCCAGCACATCTCCGAGCGTGTCGAGGAAGCCCGCGAGCGGCTCGGCGAGGAGCGCCTCCAGTTCCGGTCGGGTGACCCGGATGTCGGAGCGAAAACCGGGCAGTTCGGCCGGCACCACAGTCGCGGTCTCTGAGGACAGCCGCTCCTTGGCCTGTCGGCACTCGTCGCGCAGCCGGGTCAGCGCGCCGACGGCGTTGGTGCTGGCCGGATCGATATTGGCCTCGTCGCGGATGCCCGCAAGCACCTGGGTCAGCAGTGCCTGGTCGAGCTGGTCGCCGGAGAGGTCGGTGAAGCGAACCGTCTCTCCGATCGGCTGCAGGTTCGCACCGGCGTCGGCGAGGGTGATGTTCGCTCCGCTGCCGCCGAAGTCGCACAGCGCGATCACCCCCTGTGATGGGAGGCCTGGATCGGCCTGCAAGGCGGCCAGGGCAGCCGTCGCATCCGAGATCAGCATCGGCGGAATGCCGTTGGGCGACAAGACAGGTCGGGTGCGCAGCGCACCGCGCAGGGCGCCGACCGCTCCGGCACCCCAGTACGCGGGAACCGCGACGACCAGATTGGACGGCGGCGAGCCGTCGTCGACCGTGCGGGCCATCGCCTCGAGCGCGTCGGCGATCAGGTCCTCTCCGCGGTGCGGTGACCCGTCGGCGGCCACCAGTGGCACCGGATCGCCTGCCCGCTCGACGAAGCCGCGGAACACCTGGCCCGACGCGGTGAGGTTCGGGCTCGTCAGCTCCGGGTTCTGGGAGGGGACGCCGACCTCGGCGGGTCGGTTGTCCCACAACGTCAGCACCGATCGGCGGGTGACTGGCTGGCGGCCCGGGCGCGCAGCCGCCAGGTTGGTCGCTCCGATCGACAACCCCAGCGAGTCGCTCAATTCGCACATCCCTTCGCCGCCTGATCGGCTGCCGTCAACACCATATCCCCTAATGTCTTCAGAACCCCTAAGGCCGCACCCCCTAATGGTGCCGCGCTTCGAGTGGCTTCGACACCGATCACGGCGCCCTCGTCCGCCGATAACATTCTTGGCAGCAGCTGGGATTCCACTGTGACTATCGGTGGCAGGAGAGAAGGCGTTTCCATGGCAAATTCGTTGCTCGACTTCGTGATGTCGCTCGTGCGAGATCCCGACGCCGCCGCACGCTACGCCGCGGACCCGGCGGGCGCGATCGCCGATGCCCATCTGACCGATGTGACCAGCGCTGACGTCAGCAACCTGATTCCCATGGTGGCCGACTCCCTGTCGGGACCGGTCTCGGGAGGCGGCTTCGGCCCCGGCCCCGCAGCCGGCGACGGGAACGTGTGGGCGAGCGGCGCGGCGACGGCCGCATTCGACGCCTTCGACCACTTGCCCGCGGCTGTCACCGCACCCGAGGTCCACTCGGTCATCACCGAGGTCGCGCAGCACGCGGATCAGGCCCCGTCGTTGATTACCGATCTCGGTGTCGACCCCGGTGCGCTGGACCTGCCGGGCGCCGCGGCCCAGGTCACCGACACCGTCCTTGACCACGGAGTGTCTCCCGATGCCGGCCACGACTGGGCGGATCCCGCGGCATGGGACCACAGCCACGCCGCCGACGACCACGGAGTCGACCACTCCGGCTTCGACCTGTTCTGATCCCCGGGCAAATCCCCACGTCCACCGCGACGTGGGGATTCGTCGCGTCTGGAGCTTTCCCTAGGGACCCCCTAATCCCCTACGATTCGGCCCCTAGCCGACCCTAGTAGGAGCGCGCTGACGAGGGGTGGCGACCCCGTTTTCGCCCGACGGTGCCGTCCATAACGTGGTCTCCAGATCGCCGGAGTCACTGGCGAATTCACCGAAAGGTCCGACAATGCTCACTCTCCTCGACTGGATTCTCGACCTGTTCCGCAACGAGGACGCCGCACGTGCGTTCGTCGCCGCGCCGGAGCAGACCATGCGGGACGCCGGGTTGGCCGGTGTGTCGGCAGCCCAGGTCTCGACGCTGGCGGCCACCGCTGTCCCCGGCCTGGTGCTGGGCGGCGGCGACCCGGTCGTCGGCCTGCAGCGCGCGGTGTCCAACCACTACGGCTTCGCGCCGGCCTACCAGCCGGTCTACGCGCCGTCGCCGACGTTCGCCCCGCAGACCGATCTCGCCAGCCACAACGACACCTCGCTGTTGAGCCCGGACCAGAATGCCGGTGCCAACGCCCAGCAGGGTGCGTTCAACCTCGGCTTCGGTGACATCACCTTCGGCAACAAGACCACGAATACCGCCACCAACGGCGGCGTGGTGGTCGACGGCCAGAACAAGGGTGACATCGTCAGCGGAGACGGCGCTGTCCTGGGCAACGGCAACGAGGTGAACAACGGTCACGTGGCGGCCGGCACCGGTTCCAACGTCGCGATCGGCCACAGCCATGTCTCTGACAACGGCACCACCGCCACCGGCGGCAGCACCGTGATCAAGGACAACAGCGGCCCGGTCCTGCACGACGTGGACGCCAGTGGCGGCAACGGCGGCGGCGCCTCGGCGGGCGGCAGCCTGATCGGCCTCGGCGGCGGCCACGCCTCCGGTGGTAACGCCGGCGGTGGTGGCATCACCATCATCGACAGCCATCCGTCGACCAACAGCGGCAATACGGCCAGCTCGCCGGTCAACACCCAGACCGAGACCCACACCACCACCTCGGTGACCGACCACTCCGACAACTCGGTGCACCAGACGAACGACAGCTCGACGCACGACTCGTCCAGCCACTCGCTCTTCGACGCCAGCCACGACACCACGCTGGTGAACAGCAATCTGGACAACAGCCACGACATGGCGCTGGCGTCCGGCAACCACCTGCTGGGGTTGTAGAGCAATCCGACGGCGGCGGGGATCTCCAGGATGTCTGGAGGTCCCCGTCGCTCGTCTGCGCTTACGGTGGACCACTGGGAGGACATGTGACGCAACCACAGCAGGACCCGCGCCGGGTGAGTGTGATCGTCGAGCTGATCGATCACACCAAGGCGATCGCCGACCTCAACGACCGTGGCGACCTGGTCGCCCGGCTCGCGGTCGCCAGGGAACGCATCACCGACCCGCAGATCCGGGTGGTCATCGCAGGACAGCTCAAACAGGGCAAGAGCCAGCTGCTCAACTCGCTGCTCAACATGCCGGTCGCCCGCGTCGGCGACGACGAGACCACCGCCCTGGTCACCGTCATCAGCTACGCCGAGCAGCCGTCAGCGACGTTGATCGTCTCCGTCGGCGAGGGCGTGCCGCCGCAGAGCATCGACATCCCGATCGATGACATCCGCCACGACCTTCGCCGCGCGCCTCAGGCGCAGGGCAGGGAGGTGCTGCGGGTCGAGGTCGGCGCGCCCAGCCCGCTGCTGCAGGGCGGCCTGGCGTTCATCGACACACCCGGCGTCGGCGGCCACGGCCAGCCGCACCTCTCGTCGACCCTCGGGTTGCTCCCGGACGCCGACGCGATGCTGATGATCAGCGACACCAGCCAGGAATTCACCGAACCCGAGATGCGGTTCATCCGCCAGGCCCATGAAATCTGTCCGGTCGGCGCGATCGTCGCCACCAAGACCGACCTCTATCCGTTCTGGCGCGAGATCGTCTCTGCCAACACCGCGCACCTGCAACGCGCCGGATTGCAGATGCCGCTCATTCCGGCATCCTCGCTGTTGCGCAGCCACGCGATCCAGCTCAACGACAAGGAACTCAACGAGGAATCCAACTTTCCGGCGCTCGTCTCATGGCTCTCGGAAAAGGTGCTCTCCCGCGAGAACGATGCGGTGCGCGACCATGTTGTCACCGAAATACGCTCCGCAGCTGAACATCTCAGCCTGTCGGTAAATTCCGAACTGTCCGCCTTGAGTGACCCGGATCAGGCGCGCCGGCTCACCGAGGACCTCGAGCGCCGCAAGCAGGAAGCCCAGGAGGCCCTGCAGCAGACCGCGCTGTGGCAGCAGGTCCTCAACGACGGCATCGCGGACCTGACTGCCGACGTCGAACACGATCTGCGGGCGCGATTTCGGTCCATCACCCAGCACATCGAGAGCGTCATCGACGACTGTGATCCCACCCAGCACTGGGCGGAAATCGGTGCGGAGGTGGAAGATTCCGTCGCCAACGCGGTCGGCGACAACTTTGTGTGGGCCTACCAGCGCGCCGAGAAGCTGGCCGAAGACGTCGCCCGGACCTTCGTCGAGGCCGGCCTGGATGCCATCAAGATGCCCGAGGTCAGCGCGGCCGAGATGAATGCCGGTCTGGGCCGGCTCAAATCGCTGGCTCGCCTGGAATCCAAGCCGATTGGCAAGGGCCACAAGGTGATCACCAGCATGAGGGGTTCGTACGGCGGTGTGCTGATGTTCGGCATGCTCACCTCGGTCGCCGGTCTGGGTATGTTCAACCCGCTGTCTTTGGGTGCGGGTCTGCTCCTCGGGCGCAAGGCATACAAGGAGGACATGGAGAACCGCATGATGCGGGTCCGCAACGAGGCCAAGACGAATCTGCGCCGGTTTGTCGACGACGTGTTGTTCGTGGTGTCCAAGGAATCCCGCGATCGGCTCAAGAACGTGCAGCGCCAGCTTCGTGACCACTACCGCGACATCGCCAATCAGACCACCCGCTCCCTGAACGAGTCGCTGCAGTCCACAATCGCCGCCGCGCGGATGGAGGAGACCGACCGCAACAACCGCATCCGCGAGCTCGAGCGGCAGGCCAACATCCTCACCCAGGTCATCGACAATGTCGAAAAGCTGGTTCCCGCAAGAACTCTCTAAGGCGAGGACGACCGAGTCTCGTTGAGCCGCGGACCCGACCGGGTGCCGGGCGGGTGGGTGACGCGGGTCGGGAAGGTGCCCGGGAATGTCGGAGCCACCCGCTCCGACGGTGGCACCTCCGATGTGATCGTGGTGCTCGAGGATGACGTGCTGCTGGTCGTGCTTTCACCGGGCAGCCCGATGTCGGTCGTCGACAGCCGCACGCTCGGATAGGACGCGCTCGTCGAGCCCGCGGTGGTCTTCGCGATGTGCGGGGCATCCGGCAGACGCGTGCCAGGAGGAAGCACGGTCTCGGTGTCGGTGGTGCTCCACTTGCTCGACATCGAGACCACCGCGTAGACGAGAAGAGCGACGACCGCCAGCCCGAGCAGCCCCGCAGCCGAGGTGGCCGCCGTCGAGCGGTACCACGGAGCCTTGTGCTGGGGCATGGCGGCTGATCCTAGCCGTCATACGCGCGGGCCGCCGGACCGTAGACTCGTCGTTCGATGAGCACCAGCGATCAGGTTCGCGCCATCCTGGGCGGCACCCGTCGCGCATACCAGGGTGAACCGGCGTACCGCGAGCGGCCCGATGTGTTCAACGAGCTGGACCGCATCGCCGGGCGGCTCAACCAGCCGATCCGCATCGCGTTGGCCGGGACACTCAAGGCCGGCAAGTCCACTCTGGTCAACGCGCTGGTGGGTGAGAACATTGCGCCGACCGACGCCACCGAGGCCACCCGCATCGTCACCTGGTTCCGGCACGGCCCGATCCCGAAGGTGACCGCCAATCATGTCGGCGGACGGCGCTCCAACGTGCCGATCGCTCGCGGCCAAGCCGGGTGGGCCGGACTGACCTTCGACTTCGGCCGGCTCGATGCCAGCGACATCGTCGACCTCGACGTGGAATGGCCGGCCGCCGAGTTGATCGACGCGACGATCATCGACACGCCCGGCACGTCCTCGTTGTCACGTGATGTGTCCGAGCGGACCCTGCGCCTGCTGGTCCCCGAGGACGGTGTGCCGCGAGTCGATGCCGTGGTGTTCCTGCTGCGCACCCTGAACGCCGCCGACATCGCACTGCTCAAGCAGATCGGCGAGCTGGTCGGCGGGTCCTCCGGGGCGCTCGGCGTCATCGGGGTGGCCTCCCGCGCCGACGAGATCGGCGCCGGCCGCCTGGACGCGATGATGTCGGCCAAGGACGTCGCGCAGCGGTTCACCGGCGAACTGGATCGGACCGGCATCTGTCAGGCAGTGGTTCCCGTCTCGGGCCTGTTGGCGCTCACCGCGCGGACTCTGCGTCAATCCGAGTTCGCCGCGCTGGAGAAGCTGGCGGCCGTCGACGCCAACGAATTGAACAAGGCGATGCTGTCGGTGGACCGCTTCGTTCGCGAGGACAGTGCACTGCCGGTCGACGCGCAGACCCGGGCTCAGCTGCTCGACCGGTTCGGCATGTTCGGCCTGCGGATCTCGATCGCCGTTCTGCGGGCCGGCGCCGCAACCGATTCGGTCACCCTGGCTGACGAACTGCTCGAACGCAGCGGGCTGATCGCGCTGCGCGACGTCATCGACCAGCAGTTCGCCCAGCGGTCCGAACTGCTCAAGGCGCACACCGCGCTGGTCTCGCTCCGGCGGTTCGTCGAGATGCACCCGATCACCGCGACGCCGTACATCATCGCCGACATCGACCCGCTGCTGGCCGACACCCATGCCTTCGAAGAACTCCGGCTGCTCAGTCAATTACGTTCTCGACCAACGACTTTGACCGAGGATGAGATGGTTTCGCTGCGGCGGATCATCGGCGGATCGGGCACTGATCCCGCAAGCCGGCTGGGGCTGACCCCGGAAACGCTCGACGACGGACCGCGCGCCGCGTTCGCCACGGCGCAACGCTGGCGCCGGCGTGCTGAACACCCGCTCAACGACCCGTTCACCAGCAGGGCGTGCCGTGCCGCCGTACGCAGCGCTGAGGCGCTCGTCGCGATGTACGCTGCCGGCGCTTAACCGCCGCCCGGCCGCGGGAAGCCCGGGATCGTCGGCAGCACGCGCTGCGTCGTGGTCACCGTCTCGGTCACCGTACTCACCGAGGTGGACGTGCTCGTGCTGGTACTCGTGCTGGTGCTGGTACTCGTCGACGGCGCCTCGGTGGTCGTCGTGGTGGTCGGCGTCGTCGTCGCGGGGGCCTCCGACGCGGTCGGTGACTCGGTCACGGTCTGGGTGACACCCGGTGCCGGAGCCTCCGTCGCCGACGTCGCGGCCGTGGTCGACGTTGTCGGCGAGGTCCTCGTGGTGGTCGTCGGGCTGGAGCCGCTGCCGCTGGTGAACTGGACGATCGCGTAGATCAGCAAGGCCAGGACGAGCGCCGTCAGGACACCGAGGCCGACCAGCGCCGCAGGCTTGCGGTACCAGGGGGTCGGCTCGGGCGGCGGCGGCGGGTAGTCGCCGTAACCGGTCGGAGCTCCGTATTCGGACTGCTGGTAGTCGCTGTAGGCCTCGCCGCCGGTGCCGCCGTAGTTTGCGTACTGCGTCGGGTCACTGTCGGAGTAGTTGTTCGGGTCGTCGGGGGAACCGTCGCGCGCCACGGGTTCCGATTCTAACCGTCAGCCGCTGCCCGGTTGATTGGGGAAGGCGGGGCGGTGGGTGGGACGCACGCTGATCTGCGGCGGCCGCGTCTGCGGGGTTGTCACGTTCGGGCGGTCGCCGCCGCTTTGCTGGGGGTAGCGCGGCGCCCAGGTACCCTGCGGCGGTGCCGGCGGCGGGCTGCCCGGTGGCGGCGGGGGAGGCGGCGGAGGTTCGGGCGGTTGTGAACTGGTCAGCGCGGTGGTCGTCGCCGGGGTTGTCGACGTCGATGACGGCGTGGTCTTCGAATGTCCGGAGTCATCGGAGTCCAGCGCCACCAGCAGGACCGCTGCGACCAGGATCGCGACGACACCCGCGCCTATCGCGCCTATCGCCAGCGTGGCCTGCTTCTTGCGGTACCACGGCCGTTCAGGAAACCAGAACGCATCCGGGGCGAACGGGTCGAACCCGTCGTCGACGGTGAGCACGGGCAGGGCGGGATCCGTCGGCGGGTCGGTGTCGCCGCTGGGCGAAGTCTCGGCCGCGCGCTCCGACCCCGGATACGGCTGCTCCGGATACGGCCCGAACGGGTCACCGAACGGGACGGGCGATGCCTCGTCGACATCCCCGGCGGGGTCGTGCTTCGCCACGGCTATCCATGCTAAACGGCTTGCCAGGGCCGATGCAGGGTTCGGCAATCAGGCGAGTTGCCGAACCACCTCGGTGGCGAACAGGTCGATGTGGTCGAGATCGGTCATATCCAGCAGTTGCAGGTACACCCGCTGCACGCCGGCTTCGATGAACGGCCCCAGGCGGTCGACGATTTCCCCGGGCGTGCCGACCAGCGGCGTGTTGGTGCGCAGCTCGTCGACCTCGCGGGAAATGGCCTGCGCACGGCGGCTGATCTCAGCGTCGTCGCGCCCGGCGCAGACCACGAACGCCGCCGAGTACACGATGTCGTCAGGTGCGCGGCCGGCGTCTCGCAGGGCGGCGCGCACCCGGTCGTATTGGGGTTCGACGAAGTCCAGCGCCGGGAACGCGAGGTTGTACTCGGAGGCGAACCGGGCGACCAACGCCGGGGTGCGCTTGGGTCCGTCGCCGCCGATGATGATCGGCGGATGGGGGTTCTGAGCCGGTTTGGGTAGGGCGGGGGAGTCCTTGACCGTGTAGTGGGTGCCGTCGTAATCGAAGGTCTGGCCCGCCGGTGTGGTCCACAGCCCGGTGATGATGTCGAGCTGTTCGCGAAGCCGCTCGAACCGCTCGCCCAGCGGCGGGAACGGGATCGCGTAAGCCAGATGTTCTTTCTCGAACCACCCGGCACCGACGCCGAGGTCGACCCGGCCCGAGCTCATCGCGTCGACCTGGGCCACCGAGATCGCCAGCGGCCCGGGATGGCGGAAGGTGGCGGAGGTGACCAGCGTGCCGAGCCGGATTGTGCTGGTCTCGCGGGCGATGCCGGCCAGCGTCACCCAGGAATCGGTCGGCCCGGGCAGACCGTCACCGCTCATCGCAAGGTAGTGGTCGGAGCGGAAAAAGGCTGAGTAGCCGAGGGATTCGGCGGCCTGCGCCACGGCGAGCTGATCGGCGTAGCTGGCACCTTGCTGGGGTTCGACGAAGACGCGGAAATCCATACCGCCCAGCTTAGAAAACCTCGGCCCCCTGGGTGCCGACGAACATTCCGTGCCCGGTGCCGTCGTTGGTGAACCGGGTTCCGTCGCTGCCGGCTGCAATGGTCCAGCCGACCGCGTGGTAAGTCGCGTAGTCGAGCGTCGTGGTCGGGATGTCGCCGAGGTTGCCGACGATCCAACGCAGGCTGCCGCCCGCGGTGACCTCGACGCCGTTGGCAGGAATTCCGTTGACGACGGGCGCGTTGGTGAAGTTCGATTCGCAGCCGACGGACTGCGAGTTGAGCTGGCAGCGGGTTTGACCGGACTTGGTTTCGATGTACACGTAGCCGGTGTCGCTGGGCGCAAGGTTCTGCCCGCCCGGGTTGGGCACCATGGGCGACGGTGTCGGGGTGGCCGACGATGTCGTGGTCGGCGTAGACACGGTCGGCTTGCTGCTGGGGAAGCTCGGCTCTCCGCCCGGCCCGCAGCCCGGACACCGGGCCGCGCCGTCGGTGGTGGTGCTGCACCCGGCGGCGGCCGCGCCCGCGGCCACCAGCCACATCACCGCAACTCCGGCTCTCACGCCGTGGGATTTCCGCACACCCAACTCCTGCCGTCGAATGTCAGGGTACGCATGCAGTGACGGAAGTGACTCGAGTGACTCGCGGGGTGAGGCTGGTCGAGCCTGACGAACCTTCGGCCGCGGCGACCGTGATCGCGTTAGATTCGACGCAGCGACGAAAGAGTGAGCCATGACCGACACCGGCGGCCTGTTGTTCAACCCGAACACGTACAACCCGAGACAGTTCGATCCCGAGACCAGACGCCAACTGCAGGCGCTGATCGGCTGGTTCGAGCAGCGCGGCAAGGCGCGGTTGCTTCAAGAAGACCATGACGCGGTGTGGGTGACCGACTTCTTGGAATTCGTCGGGAAGGAGCGGATTTTCGCCACCTTCCTGACACCATCGGAATTCGGCCTCGGGGATGACAACAAACGCTGGGACACCTCGCGTAACGCCGCGTTGAGCGAGATCTTGGGCTTCTACGGCCTGGCGTACTGGTATGCCGAGCAGGTCACGATCCTGGGTCTGGGCCCAATCTGGCAGAGCGACAACATCAAAGCCAAGGAGCGGGCCGCTGCGCAGCTCGAAGCCGGCGCTGTGATGGCGTTCGCCCTGTCCGAGCGCGAACACGGCGCCGACATCTACGACACCGACATGATCCTCACGCCGGCCGATGACGATGGCCTGGCCTTCCGCGCCAGCGGCGAGAAGTACTACATCGGCAACGGCAACGTGGCCGGCATGGTGTCGGTCTTCTCCCGCCGGTCCGATATCGAGGGCCCCGACGGTTACGTGTGGTTCGTCGCCGACAGTGCGCATCCGGCCTACGAACTGATCGGCAATGTCGTGCGCGGACAGATGTACGTCAGTAACTTTGCACTGCACGACTATCCGGTGCGCGAAGAAGATATCTTGTGCACTGGGCCAGAAGCGTTTTCGGTGGCACTCAACACCGTCAATGTCGGGAAGTTCAATCTGTGCACCGCCTCGATCGGGATGTGCGAGCACGCGTTCTACGAAGCGATCAGCCACGCCAACAACCGCATCCTGTACGGCAACCCGGTCACCGACTTCCCGCACGTGCGGGCCGGTCTGGTCGAGGCCTACGCTCGGCTGATCGCAATGAAGCTGTTCAGTGACCGGGCGATCGACTACTTCCGCAGCGCCAGCCTCGAGGACCGTCGCTACCTGCTGTTCAACCCGGCGACCAAGGCAAAGGTGACCTCCGAGGGTGAGAAGGTCGTGATCCTGCTGTGGGACATCATGGCCGCCAAGGGCTTTGAGCGCGATACGTACTTCACCCAGGTCACTCGGCTGATCGGGGCGTTGCCGCGACTGGAGGGCACAGTGCACGTCAACGTCGCTCAGATCCTCAAGTTCATGCCCAACTATCTGCTCAACCCGGGGGACTACCCCGAGATCGCCACCCGCGACGACCGGGCCGACGACACATTCTTCTGGGCGCAGGGCCCTGCCCGCGGTGCCTCCAAAGTGCAGTTCGCCGACTGGGTGCCGGTATTCGAAAAGGCATCGTCGGTACCGAATGTCGCGCGTTTTCTCGAGCAGGCGCGCGCGCTGCAACAGCTGCTGCTCACCGCCGCCCCCGACGCCGAGCAGCAGCGTGACCTCGACTTCATGCTCGTGATCGGGCATTTGTTCACGCTCGTGGTGTACGGCCAGCTGATCCTGGAGCAGGCGCAACTGCGTGGCATTGATCCGGATCTGGTGGATCAGATCTTCGACGTGCAGGTCCGCGATTTCTCGGCCTACGCGGTGGCGTTGCACGGCAAGACGAGTTCGACGTCGGCGCAACAGGAGTGGGCGTTGAATGCGGTGCGCAAGCCGGTGACCGATGCCGCTCGCTTCGACCGAGTGTGGGAGCAGGTCAAGGCATACGACGGCGCGTACGCCATGCGCCCGTAGGGCGCTCCCGAGTGAAGTGAAGCGTCGGCGTCTTCGAGATATCGTGTCCGATACAGCTGGTTCCGGGTGGGAGATGCGATGAGTGACGTGTTGAAGGTCGATATCGACGGCTTGTCGGCCGGCAGTTCGAAAATGGCCGAACAGTCGACCGCGTTGTCGGCGGCTCACGGCCAGTCGGTGAGCAGTGTGGGTGCGGCACAGAGCGGCTGGGTGGGCTCCTCGGCGCAGGCGCTGTCGTCGCTGACCGAGCATTGGAACACATTGACCGCCAAGCACACTGCCGCGTTGGACCATCAGGCGGCGGGTATGGACACCAGCGCCAAGATGTTCAGCTACATGGAAGAGCGCAATGCTGAGACGCTGAAGGCCGTCGGCGAGCAGGCTGACAGGACTACGTAGCGCTCATTTCGTTTCGACGGGCCAGCCGGGATAGCTGGGCAGCGTCGGGAAATCCGAGCGTGGTCGTTCTGCCGATGTCAGGTATTCGCGTCGTTCGACGCTGACGGGTGCGCGGTCGGCGCAGGCGGCTTGGTCCTGGGGGAACTCCGGCCATTCTTTCCACTCTTGGGTGAAGCCCTTGGTATTGAAGGCCCACAAGCTTCCGACAATTTTCCATCCACCGAACACGTCGATCAGCGAGTACGGCGACGGTCCCTTCTGAGGTGCCAACACGTCAAGGTTGCGGTCGGCGGGCGCGAGCAGGCTGATGCGTTCTACTACCAATGCGGCCGTTGCTCCGGCGTTGGGAGTTTGGATGCGGTACATGCCGTCGCGCTGCTGCCAAGCAGCGCCGTAGGTCCAGTTGCAGAGGATCACGGTGACGTCTCGTCCGGTCTCGGCAATGCGCAGAACGTGATTGAGTGCGGTGCCGGCCAATCGTTTGCCGTCGCCTCCCGGCTCGGGATACCGGCTCAACGTAGAATATGGGTTGCCCATGTTTGGTGGTGCATTCGGCTCGACGGCACGATTGAACCCGGGGTATAGATAATCGAGGCTGCCGCCGGAGGCCACTAGGGCCTTGGATTCGGTGTAAGCGCGTAGGGCGACAACCGGCTGGCTCAACAGGTCGATGCCGGGCTCGGCGGTCCACACAAAATGAAGATCAGACAGCGTGGGCGGCCACCGCTCCGGCTGTTTGGGTGGTGCACTCGGCGTTGCAGCGTGGCCGCAGCTGCTGACGAGGCCAGCGCCCATGGCAAGGGTAGCTGTTAGGCGGATGAGGGTGGTCAGGTGTCGACCCATCTCACTTCTTCTTGTTTTGCGGGTCAGCATCGTTAGTGACGGCGTTGTAGCGGTCGGTCATGTTCGTGAGTTGGCTTGCGACACCGCCGTCCACCCCGTGGTCGATGGTGTCGTTGACCGATGAGTTGACCTTCTGATCGTAAGTACCGAGCGATGAGTCCGTCCTTGGCGTAGTTGCCGCCACCCAGGCCTTGTACTCCTCATACGAACGCACATACGGCCCGTCGGGATGACTGGCGTCGGCCGGAGCGATCATTCCGTCAGGCAACCCTTGAACCTCAACGCCGTTGTGCACCAGGGCATTCAACATCTGCTTGGTGGCCTGGCCGGATTGCATGTCCGACATGTCGTGTTGGCTCCACTGATCCGTCGGCGCAGCTCCGATCAGTGACTCCTCTAAAGCCTGGCCGGTGACGGCTGAGCCGGGTGCCGCGATGTCCGCTGTCCCGAACGCGAGTTCGTATGCGGACTTCTTGAGGTCATACGCGGCCGCCGCCTTCGCGTCGTCGTTCATTCCCGTTGCATCGGTGGCGTTGTGGATACCGGAGTCGACCAAGCCCTGCAGTGTCATCGAGTTCTTGAGATGACCGTTGTCTCCGGAGACATCCACTCCGTTCTTGTAGTCGTTGGCCCACTGGTTCTGTTCGGCGACGGCATCGCGCCCGGCTTCGGCATTGAAGAAGTCCGATGCCTGCTTGTCGGTGCTCAGCACCGAGAAGAGACCCTTGGCGTTGGTCATCTTTCCGCTTTCGACGTCCTGCGCGGAGTCGATGTCGGCGAAGCCGTCGTGTCGCATCTCGGGGGAAGTCTGGGCGATGTCCGGAATGTATGGAGCTAGTCCGTGTGAAAGCCCGCGCACCGCCTCGGGATTCAACTGGCCCAGTGTTTGATCGCCGTCCATGTGAAGGAAAGCTTGTTCGTGCCCTCCCACATACGCTCCGTAGGCCGACGCCGTCTCGGCCGCCATCTTGGCGTCCGGTCCGTTGGCGGCATCACCGGTCCAGCTGAACATGTCGCCGACCGCCTTCCCGTTGTCACTCCAATCGGTGCTCAGCGCGCCCTTCATGAAGTTGTCCGAGTAAGCGGTGTCGCGAGTGATGTCGTGAATGGCCAGATGGTCCTGACCGGCAGTCGCCAGTACGTCGAGAGCGACTGGTTCGCCGTTGCCGGTGACACCCGAATAGCCACCCTTACCGCCTACAGGCGTGCCGTGGAACGTGGGCGAGTTCATCATTTCTGTCGCCTTATTGAGCATGCCGCGGTCCAGTGCGGTGCCCTGCCGCAACACTGGAGTCCCGTCTTTGACGATGTTCGTCAGCTTGCTCATCTCGCCGAGCTGGGACATGCCCTTCGACTGCAGCGTGCTCTGGACGCTGGACGGCAGCTGGCCGACGCCGCCGGTGGCCATGTTGTTCGCGTTTTCCAGCCCGCCTGCATCGGTCTTCGGGAAGTGAATGTTCGGGTTGCTCATCAGCTGCCAGGAATCGCCCATCGCCGACTTGGCGTCGCCCATGTTCTGTTCAGCGTTGGCGAGGGCGTCGACAGACATACCAGCCTGCTGGGATTGCATCTGACTCAAAATCGATGCCTGAAGCGGCGTGAGTGGTTCGTTGCCGGCTCGCTGGTCGGCGTTGATGGAGTTCAGTACCGCCTTGACCTCTGCGGCTGCCGATTTGTCGCCCGCCAGGGCGTGCTCGACGGTCTCCTTCGCAGCCTGTGGCGAGACCTTCGGATCGTCGCCGATGCTGTCGGCGGTCTCCGAGATGGCGTTGCTCACCGCTGTGGCGAGATGCTGATCCGTGGAGTTGGCTCGTCGCAGCAGGTCCACAATCGCGTCGTGCACGATCTGCACGTGATGTTCGACCTCGGCTCGTTCTTCCGGATCGTCGGGGATTATGTAGTGCAGTTCGCCAGTCGCGGTGTCGATCGCGATGCCCCAGTGGTCGGCCATGTGTTGGATCCGCGACCACTCTGCCTTGATGGATTCGACCTCTGAAGCCGCAGCCGAGACATCACGAGCTGCCTGGTCGCACTCGTCGGCGTGCGCGAGCATCGTGTTGCTGATGGCTACCGCCGTGCTCGCCGCGGCCTCCTGCGACATGCCTTGCCATTCCAGATTGGTGATGATCGCGTTCTGATTGTGGGCGACGTCGCGCACCTGGCCGGCGCGATTGTTCGCAGCGGTGGCCACCGCGCGTATCGACCCCGGATCCCACGTCTCCAGATCCGTCAGCGAAATCCCCACAGCCAGCAAACTTACCCGAGCTGGTGGCTATGGCAATTCACTTCGAGAAGCGGCGGAACTTTCGGAGATACGGCGGCAGCCGCCAGGCCGGTACCGATCTGGGCCAGTCATCGGCGCGGAAATAGGCATCGGAGCCACCATCGACGAAAATGACGCTGCCGCAGAGGAAGTCGGCGGAGTCGGACAGCATGAACACCACCCAGTCGGCCAGGTGCCCTGGGTCGCCGAAGCCGCCGATCGGCACCGGGAAGGAATGAATGGCCTTGGCCTCCGCCGGGGTGGCCAGCTGCTTTTCCAGCAGTGGCGTCAGGATCGCGCCCGGGGCGATGGCATTGAGCCGGATCCCGGCGCCGGCCCAGTCGCGCGTCACCGCGTGGCGGCGTACCCAGCGGCTGACGGCGATCTTCGATGCGCCGTACGCCATCGACGGCGCCGCTGGGCCGAGGATCCGAAGCGTCCGCACCGCCTTGTCGCGGTCACCGGCCAACAGCGCCCGAATGGCGCGACCGGGAATCGCCGGAATCGTGGTCGTCGAGTTGCTGGAGAAGACAACAGCTTTCGCGCGTTCACTCGCTGCGAGTGCCGGCCGCCACGCCTGCAGAAGCTCTACGACGCCGAAGTAGTTGACCTCGACGATGCGCTTGGGCTGCTCCCGACCTGGGGTGGGCCCGAGCCCGGCCGCCAACACCGCCCCGTCGAGCCGGCCGTCGCACGCGACACGTACGGCATCGGCGGCCGCCCGTCGACCGGCCGGCGTCGAAAGGTCGGTCACGATGTCAGCGGATTGAATGTCCACCCCGATCACGGTGTGCCCGTTGGCCCGCAGCCGCTCCACGACCGCGCTGCCCATGCCCGATGCCGAACCGGTGACTGCAAAGGTACCCACCGAGCGAGTATGGCCTACCGGTGACGTCGCCGGCTGCTCCCGGGCGTAACCTCCGATCGTGGACGTCGACGTCATGACCACCGCGCTGCCGCTGGGAGAAATCGGCAGCCTCGCGGAGCGCACTCAGAGCGCTGGATTCTCCGGGATGTTGTTCACCGAGACCGGCCGCACGCCCTACCTCAACGCTGCGGTGGCGTCGCAGGCCGCGCCGGGCCTTGAGTTGTCGACCGGTGTAGCCGTGGCGTTCCCGCGAAGCCCGTTCATCACCGCGGCGACCGCGTGGGAGCTTCAGGAGGGGACCGGCGGACGCTTCCGGCTGGGCCTGGGCACCCAGGTCCGCACCCACGTCGTGCGGCGTTATGGCACGCAGTTCGAACGTCCGGGTCCGCGGTTGCGGGACTATGTGCTGGCCGTCAAGGCGTGCTTCGCCGCCTTCCGCACCGGTACCCTCGATCATCACGGCGAGTTCTACGACTTGGACTTCATCACCCCGCAGTGGAGTGCCGGACCCATTGAGGCGCCGGATCCGAAGGTCGACATCGCGGCGGTGAACCCGTGGATGTTGCGGATGGCCGGCGAAGTGGCCGACGGTGTGCACGTTCACCCGATCGGCGAGCCCGGTTACATCGCGCGCCATGTGGTACCTAAAGTTGCTGAGGGAGCCGCGAAGTCGGGGCGCTCACCATCCGACATCGCGCTGATCGTGCCGGTGATGACGATCGTCGGCGACACCGACGAGGAACGGGCAGCCGAGCGGGAGCGGGTCCGGTTCTCCATGAGCTTCTACGGGAGCACGCCCAACTACGCGTTCATCTGGGACGAGGCCGGCTTCGAAGGCACCACCGCCCGCATCCGGGAAAAGCAGAAGGCCGGCGACATCAACGGGATGGCGGCCCAGATCACCGATGACCACATCGCCACGTTCGCCACCGAGTCGACGTGGGACGGACTGGCCGCCGCCCTGGCCGACAAGTACGGCGCTACCGCCAGCCGCATCGTGCTCTACAACGCGCTGGGCGACAGCGAGAGATTCGAGCGCTACGGCGAGGTGGCGCGACAACTCTCGCAAGGCACCGCGCTCGGGCGTCCGGCGCGGTAGCCTGCCGCCATGCCGGCGTGGATGTGCCCGTGACCACACATCTCGCGGTCATCGCGACGCTTGCGCTCGCGCTGCTGTTCAGCCCCGAGACGTTGGTCCTCGGACTGGTGGTCGCCAGTGACAAGAAGGTGCCCCGGCAGGCGACCCTCGCGTTCTCCGGAGGCGCCGTCGTCGGCATCGCCTTCGCCACCGGCATCGGGGTGGGTATCGCCGCGCTGACCGGGACGCCCGCGTCTGGCGCTGACCACGCCTCATGGCCGGGCTTCATCGTCCGGATCCTGATTGCCGCCGCGCTGCTGGCCATCGGTGTGCGCCGGGCGATCGGCGCGCTTCGGCACCGGCCGATTGCCGACGTGTCCAAGCCCGAGCACCGTCCGAGCAAGCTGCGGACCCGGCTGACCCAGCGTTTCCCCGGGCTGGACCCGAAGGCGGATCTGCCTGCCCATCAACGAATCAACCGCGCCGCAATGGCCGGCTTCGCGGTGTGTGGTCTGCACCCCAAAGTCTTTCCGATTGCGATCGCCGCCGGCCACCAGATACTGCAGATCGGCGACCGTCCCGAACGTGCGCTCGGCGCTGTGGTTTTCGCGGTGATCGCCGTCGTTCCCGCTCTGACGCCGACGGTCATCGAACTCGTCCGGCCGGGTGCGGCCGACCGCATCAAGGAAAGCTACGAGCGCATCATGAAGGTGCACGGCCGCTGGATCGTGGCCGTGCTCCTGCTGGCCGCCGCCGTATTCGTCGGCCACGGTGCGTTCGAGCACATGCCGAAGCACTGATGTGAATCGCGGGACCGGCGAGGCGAATTCGGTGCGCCTGGGCGGACTGCTCAGCGGCGTCTTGTTCACCCAGATCGCCAACAGCGCCGTGCATTTGGCGCAGCCACTGCTCGTCGCAGACCTGTCCGGGTCACTGGGCAGCGCCGCATTCTTCTCGGCATTCGGCACCGCACTGCACATGGTGGGTACCTACCTCGGCGGCTGGCCGACTGAGCGCTTCGGGGCCCGCCGCATACTGGTCGCCGCCACGCTTCTGCGTGGCGTGGTCCTGGCAGGCATACCCGCTGCGATGACACTCGGCTTGGTCAACCTAACCTGGGTCATGGTGTGTTACAGCGCGGAAGCGCTGATCCGCGGATATGTCGACACCTCCGTCCACACGATTCCCCTTGAACTTGCCGGGCACCGACCGCGGTTGCTGGATAAAATCAACTCCCGCTACGAGTTGGCCTTCGAGATCGGCGCTGTCGTGGGACCGCTCATGCTCAGCGGGTTGATGACCTGGTCGGCAGAAATCGTGTCGCACATCGTCATTCCGGTCGGCTTTGCTCTTTCGGCCGGGTGCTACCTACTGATTCCCGAGCGACCGGCCATCCCCGACGAAGACCGCAACCACGCCCACGGCGGTGCGTGGGCAGGTGTCAAGTACATCCTCAAGCACCGGTACCTGCTGATGGTGGTCCTAGGTCTGATGTTGTTCCACCTCTACGAACTACGCAAAGACCTGAGTGCGTTCTTTGCCAAAGGGCTGCTGCACCAACCGCATATGGCTGGTCACGTCGGATCGGCCTTCGCCCTCGGCGGGGTGGCGGGCGCACTGCTTTACACGGTCACTGTGCGCCGCGGCTCCGGCCGCGGCTGGATGTTCGCGGGAGTGGGCGGGACGTTGCTGCTCGCGGTCGGCTGGATGCCGGTGAACCTGTGGATCATGGTGGTGGCGGTGTTCCTGTTCGGGGTCAGCAACGTCTGCGCCCGGTTGGTCCTCACGCGCTGGCGGCAGGAGTTGACGCCGCTGGAGCACGCCGGTGGCGTGACCGCTGCCTCGGAGTTCGGCCGGACGGCCGCGTCGGTGGGGGTGGACAGTCTGGTCGGCGGGGCGTTCACCGCAGGAACCACCGCATATGGATCGTTCGGAATCGTCGGCGGCGCGCTGGGCATCTTCGCCCTGGCGCAGCTTGCCCTGGCGCGAGCACTGAAACGCCTGCCCGGCAACGAGATACCGGAGAGCAGCGAAAGCTAGGCCGCGTTGACGGTGACGGTCGACGGGTCGACCGTCGGCAGCGACAGCGCCACGTTCGAGATGGTGACCGAGCCGAGCGCCCCCACCGCGCGGTACGACGCCGACGACCCGAAGACCTGCAGCGTGACCGTCTGGCCGGGCTGCAGCGTCTGGGCCACCATCTCGAGGTCGACGTCGGCGATGCCCTGAGTGCCGTCGAGGGTCACCTTGATCGGGGTGACCTGGTTGCCCAGCACCTGGCCGGTTGAGCTGTCGACGAGCTGGGCGTACAGATGATCTCCCGTGCCGGTGCCCGAGTAGTTGAAGGTCAGGTGAGGCGCACCGACGACGTAGGTCGTCGTAGTGACGGCCGGCGTCGTGTAGTTCAGTGCATCGATCGCTCCAGACGACCCGATGGGCAACAGCCCGAACAGACCGCCCGCACCCAGGAGGGGCACGAGTGGCAACGTCTGGGCCGTGGTGCTGGACAGCATCACTGAGTCGCTCGGCGTCAGATCGTAGGAGGCCGACGAAAGGTGTTGTCCCCATTGGTCAACCCACTCGAACTGCGGGCCGGTGTCCACCGCATCGCCCTTGACGTAGCGATCAAGCCACGCGAGGGTGCGCTGTTGGACCAGTACGCCGCCGGTGTTGAACAGATCGTTCGTGCACAGGCCGTGACCGCCGCAGAACCAGATCACCTTGGTCGGGACGTTGTCCATGAGCACCTGCGCGTTGGCGTCGGCCTCAGCCAAGGTGAAGAGTGTGTCGACGGTGCCCTCGATCAACAGCGTGGGCGCGGTGATTTGATCGAGCAGGTAGTCGGGGCCGCGATCCGCCAGCAACGCCACATCCGTCGGTGTCAGACTGCCGGTGAGGTCGCCGTAGATGGTGGCCGGAATGATGGCCGGGTTGGTGCGGGCGAGCGTGAGAACCAGCACGGCTGACAGCAGCGTGCCCCAGCCGCTCTTGAACGACTGGGCCTTGTACAGCGAGGTCGTCAGACTGTTCCACGCGATCGTCGGCACGATCGCGTCGACCCGGTGATCGGTTGCCGCCGTGACCAATTGGATGCCGCCCCCGTAGGACGCACCCACCATGCCCATTCGAGGGTCGAGGTCCGCCGGATCGCCGTCGAGCTTCACCTCTGGCTGAGTCGCAACCCAACTGATGATCGCCGACACGTCACGTGCCTCGTAATCCGGCGAGTCGATCTGCAACTGGCCGCCCGAGAAGTATTCGCCGCGTGGGTCCCATGTCACGACGTTGTAGCCGGCATTGCGTAGCGCGAGGATGCTGGGCATGCCCAGGGCGTTGGTGAGGACTCCGTCGAGAAAGGTGCCGTCGATGCTCGTCTGGCCGGGCATCCCCAATCCCGGACCGTAGAAGATCGTCGGCGCCTGGACGCCCTGCTGCAGCCCGGTCGCCGGCATGAAATGGACGTAGATCTGAGCGCCGTCGACAGGCGAGACCACCTTGACGTCGCGCGGCCTCGCCGCGTTCGTCGGCGCGCCCGGCTGCACCGGGTAGCCGAACAGCGGATGAAGGATGTCGCCGAGGACTGGGATCTGGTGGATGAACGCCACGATCGGGGTGAACAGCACTGGCCCGAGCACCGGGATGTGCTGCAGGAATTCCAGCGGCGGGGTCTGCGGGATGGCAACGACCGACGTCGGGATCGCCGGAAGGTCCGCCGTACTCACCGTGGTTGCCGCGGTGGCCATGGTGCGCTGCGGTGCAGTGGTGGCCGATGATTCACGGCGGGACGCCGCTGCGAGCATCAGCGTCACCGGGGAATCGACCGGTGCCGCGGGATCGTCGGTCACGCCGCGCATCGCGGTCGCGGTCGCGGTCGCACGCGGCGCCGTCACCGACTGAACGGTCGACCTCGACGTGGTCTTACTGCCGGTGACAGTGCCCGAATCGGTGGTGGCCTTTCGGGCGCTCTTGGCCACCCCGCTGTGTTGCGACGAAGTTCCTGAGCTGGCCACACTCGCCGACGACGAATCCGAGGAACCGACGGGTGTGGCCGAGGCCTGCCCGGCTCCGGAGACGACGGCAACCCCGATTCCCAGCGCTACCGCAAGCCCACCGATTCGACCGACGAACGCCCCTGCACCCATTTGTCTATAAGTAGCGTGACGCACCGGTAATGTCTGGCGGTTGGTCCAACCTGTGACAAGTCTGACGTACTCGTCAAAATTCGCGCATTGGCCGATGTCGGCCGAGACGGCTTGTGGCGCAGCTACGATCGGGTCTCACACGACACGAGGGAGGCCGATGACGCGTCGGGTCCCCTTTTACGGATTCAACCGTCCAGGCGCGGAAGCCATCCGAGGCAGTCATCGCCAACTGGTGGCGGCAAGGCATGGCCGGCAGCGCCCAGGCTCACTACGAGACCGTGTACTCGTGGCTCGAGGACTACAGCGACGATCTGAGGAACATCACCGTCCCCGTCCTGGTGATGCACGGCGACGACGACCAGATCGTGCCATATGCGAGCTCGGTGCCCCGCGCGGTCGACTTGCTTGCTAACGGTGCTCTGAAGACCTACCCGGGCTATCCGCACGGCATGCTGACCACGCACGCGGACGTCTTGAATCCGGACTTGCTGGCGTTCATCAGGTCCTGATCGGGTTCGCGCACCTGGTGAACCCCCGACGTCGGCGTCGAGATCGACGCTGGCGCGCGAAAGTGCGAGAACGAACCCCGCTGACGTCGATTCCGGTGCGAAACAGTATCGCCGAGCGGACGAGTGGCTTTACCTCCGACAGCTCATCCGTCGCTGACCATTGCCTTCGCCCTGGCGATGTGTCCGTCGAAGCCCACAACTTCCACCTTCGTGCAATAACGCATCGCCAACTGCCGATACGAAATGGCATCACCCCGCCCACGCGCCAGAAGTGCATTGAGCCGAAGCAACATGATCTCCAGAATCGCCCAATCCTGATCGGCCGCGAGATGGGTTAACCAGTCGACGGCCTCTTCGGCTTCGGCGGTGTCCCCTTCGTGCCCGCGGTCCAGCAGTGCCTCGACGAGAACGCTCGCGCCCCACACGCCGTAACCGAGGCGTCCGGTCCTCCGAAGCACGTCCACCCCTTGGCGTATCAACGCGACGCCAACATCGCGGTCACCGCTTCTGGCCTCTTCCTGACCGATGAACACGTCGGCGAGTGGCACCAGGAACAGAGTAGGGATACCCAGGAATTGTTCCCGTACCGCACGCATCATTTCCAGTCCGCGGCGACGGTCGCCCGCGTCGTCGCGGTTCAACAGCGCGATTGCCAATGTGTACAACACCATGCAGGCGGCGACGTCGTTCGTCCCCTCGACGAGGGGCACCACCTGTTCAATCGTCCGCAAGAGCGAGTCGTCGACACGCAGCGCCCCGTATGTGATCGCGTGGCCGTACGACCAAGTGACAATGGCAGCAAGGGTTTCCGGGTCGCCGTTCTGGGCCATCAGGACGGCGCCATGAAGGTCCTCAAGCCATTGGGGACGCCCCAGCCACCATCGGGCCGCACCGCGCATTGCCAACGCGGCGGCCAACGGCGAGCCCAGTCCGAAGCCGGCACCCCTGGCCGGATCATCGTCGGCGAGGTCGATGATGGCCTGCGTCCACTTTGAGAGCTCGCCGAATTCACCGGCGTCGAACCAGACGTTGAAGGCAACGAACGCGAGCCCCACAGTGGGGTCGGGATCGCCGATCGACTCGAGCAGTGCCATCTGCTCGGAGGCCAGTGGTGACGCTTCGCGCGAACGCCCGGCGTAGAGGAGTTCGGTTGCCGCGCCGGTCATGCCGACCGCCAGCGAGACCTTGTCGCCGGCGGCGTTGCACAATTCCCGCAATTCCTCGAACCGGCGCAGGCTGCCCTCGCCGGCCGGGCTCCATCCGACGGTGGCGTACAGCATGGTCCGCGGCGCGATGCGCATAGACAGGTGGTCAGCGTCCTCGCCCGGCAGCTGATCGGCGATGCTGCGGGCTCGCTCCCAACTGCGGCGGGCGGCGTCGATGTCACGATTGGTCGACCACGCACCTGCACGCATGTGCCAGCCGTAGGCGCCGGGCAGTTCATCGGCCGCCTGCAGATGTTCGGCGATGAGGATCGCATTCTCCTCCAACGCATCCGCTGAATGTGCCTGGATCGCGGCGGCGACGCGTAAATGCCATTCGGCGCGATCGGACTTCAACTGCGACTCATACGCGACGGCACGAATCAACGGGTGTCGGAACGCATACCGGCCTTGCGGAGAGAACCCCACCGGGTCAATCAGCTCCGCACCGATCAGCTCATCGAATACCGGGTCGACGCCGAGTTCGGTGACGAGTTCAGCTTCGAAACGAATGCCAATCACCGCAGCCGCGTTGAGCATTCGTTTGCCGGAGACGCTCAACCGGTCGATCCGCGCCTCGACGGCCGCTTGTACCGTGGCCGGGACGCTCACTTCGGCGATAGCGGTCCGGCAGATGTAGCTACCGTGCTCACCGATCAGCACTCCGCGCTGGTCGAGTTCACGCACCATTTCTTCGGCGAAGAATGGGTTGCCGGCAGCGCGGTCGGCGATGACCGCCGCTAGCTCGCCGACCGACGGGTCTCGACCCAGCAACGCGTCGATCAACTCAGCGGTGTCCGAATCGGCCAGTGGGTCAAGGAAAATTGTTTGCGCTTCGTGGACGAGCAGCAGTGCGCCGCTGTATTCGGTGCGGGCGGTGATCAACACCATCGACGGGGTATTCGGAATGACACTGATGAAATCGGCCAACATCGATTCGCTCACGGGGTCGACCCAGTGTGCGTCTTCAATGATGTACAGCGTCGGTGTGGTACGGCCCAGCGTCGCGTTGTTGATCAATGTCGTTAGCCGGCGCTTCCGCACACCTGGATCAATCTGTGGCAGTGACACTTCTGGATCCGCGATGCCCAGCAAATCATCGAGTAGCAACAGGTCCTCTGAATCGGCCTCGATGAATTGTGCCCGCAGCTTCTCGCGCGCTGAGGCCGCATCGAGGTCGGACACTCCGATGGACACCCGAAGAAGTTGCGTGACCACCTGAAAAGGAATGTCGCTGGCATGGGCCTCGCAGAAGCTCCAGAAGACCTCGAAGCCGCGAGAACTCGCCAGCGCCGCTGCTTCCCTTGCCGTGCGGCTCTTGCCGATACCTGGCGGCCCAACGATGTTCACGACGCTGCCGCGACGACCGAGAGCGCGGTCCACCATCGCGTCGATAGCTGCCATCTCCCACCGCCGGCCGACCAAGTTTGCCTCGGTGCGCCGGGCGGGGATGTGACGCAGCTCTATGCCCGTGAGCCGCCGCGCGGCCACCGGTTTGTCGCTTCCTTTGATGTGGACCCATTCCAGGTCAGCCAGCACTGTCTTGTGCTCAACCAGCCGCGCTGTCGACTCCGACAGCAGCACCCCGCCGGGCGGAGCCGCCGACTCCATTCGCTGCGCCATCCCGACGTGCTGGCCGATCGCGCTGTAGCCCAGTGCGCCCGACCCGATCTCGCCGGCGATCACTCGACCCGAATTCAGGCCGACTCGTAGCTGCAACGCGACACCGTCGCGACGCGCCACGTCTCCTGCCAGCCGATGTGCCTCCTGCTGGATGGCCATAGCAGCGAGGCATCCGCGAAAAGCGTGGTCTTCTAGCGCAATTGGGGCACCGAACAGTGCCATGACGCCGTCGCCGGTGTACTCGACGGTTCCGCCGTAACGGCGTGCAGCCGTCGCCGACCTCTCCACGAGCTCGGTTATGATCTCGCGCATCCGCTCCATATCGAGCGTCGCCGCAATGTCCATCGACCGCACCACATCGGCGAACAAGACCGTCACCTGTTTGTACTCCGCCGAAAGGCTCGCACGGGTGAGTCGCGCTCCGCATTCGCTGCAGAAATTGGCGCCTGGGTGGAACTGCGCGCCGCATGAGCCACAGATCGGGACTGCTGCGGTGGGCTCCCCGCCGCCTCCCCGGCTCACGTCCACGGCGTTGATCGTTTCACCGCTGGTCAGCGCTGTCGAGCAGCCGGCGGGAACAAATCCGGAACACCCGCCGTTGACCCGTTCGACAACTTGAGTGAAACCGACTCAACTCTGGCTTGACAGCCGCCCGGCGGCAGGGGCAGTCTTGAGCCTGGTTCGCTCAGACCCAAAGACGTAACTATCAGGAGGATTCAACATGGCTCGTGCGGTCGGCATCGACCTCGGGACCACCAACTCCGTCGTGGCGGTACTGGAGGGTGGCGACCCGGTCGTCGTCGCCAACTCCGAAGGGTCCCGCACCACGCCGTCGGTGGTCGCTTTTGCACGCAACGGCGAAGTGCTGGTCGGCCAGCCCGCCAAGAACCAGGCAGTGACCAACGTCGACCGGACCATCCGTTCGGTGAAGCGACACATGGGCACCGACTGGTCCGTCGAGATCGACGGCAAGGACTACACCGCCCAGGAGATCAGCGCTCGCGTGCTGATGAAGCTCAAGCGCGACGCCGAAAGCTACCTCGGTGAGGACATCACCGACGCGGTCATCACCGTGCCCGCCTACTTCAACGACGCCCAGCGTCAGGCCACCAAGGAAGCCGGCCAGATCGCCGGCCTCAACGTGCTGCGCATCGTCAACGAACCGACGGCCGCGGCCCTGGCCTACGGCCTGGACAAGGGCAGCAAGGAACAGACCATCCTGGTCTTCGACCTCGGCGGCGGCACGTTCGACGTCTCGCTGCTGGAGATCGGCGACGGCGTCGTCGAGGTCCGCGCGACCTCCGGTGACAACCACCTCGGTGGCGACGACTGGGACGACCGGATCGTCACCTGGCTGGTCGACAAGTTCAAGGGCACCAGCGGCATCGACCTGACCAAGGACAAGATGGCCATGCAGCGGCTTCGTGAAGCCGCCGAGAAGGCCAAGATCGAGCTGAGCTCCAGTGGCAGCACCTCGATCAACCTGCCCTACATCACCGTCGACGCCGACAAGAATCCGCTGTTCCTCGACGAGCAGCTGACCCGCTCGGAATTCCAGAAGATCACCCAGGATCTGCTCGACCGCACGCGTGCGCCGTTCCAGCAGGTGATCAAGGACGCCGGCATCTCGGTGTCCGACATCGATCACGTGGTGCTGGTGGGTGGTTCCACCCGCATGCCCGCGGTCACCGACCTGGTCAAGGAACTCACCGGTGGCAAAGAGCCCAACAAGGGCGTCAACCCGGACGAGGTCGTGGCCGTCGGCGCCGCGCTGCAGGCCGGTGTGCTCAAGGGTGAAGTCAAGGACGTTCTGCTGCTCGATGTGACCCCGCTGAGCCTGGGCATCGAGACCAAGGGCGGCGTGATGACGAAGCTGATCGAGCGCAACACCACGATCCCGACCAAGCGGTCGGAGACCTTCACCACCGCCGACGACAACCAGCCGTCGGTGCAGATCCAGGTCTATCAGGGTGAGCGCGAGATCGCGGCGCACAACAAGCTGCTCGGCAGCTTCGAGCTGACCGGCATCCCGCCGGCTCCGCGCGGCGTGCCCCAGATCGAGGTGACCTTCGACATCGACGCCAACGGCATCGTGCACGTCACCGCCAAGGACAAGGGCACCGGCAAGGAGAACACGATCAAGATCCAGGAAGGCTCCGGCCTCTCCAAGGAGGAGATCGACCGGATGATCAAGGACGCCGAGGCGCACGCCGAGGAAGACCGCAAGCGTCGCGAAGAAGCCGACGTCCGCAACCAGGCCGAGTCGCTGGTCTACCAGACGGAGAAGTTCGTCTCGGAGCAGCGCGAAACCGAGGGCGGCTCGAAGGTTCCCGAGGAAACCTTGACCAAGGTCGACGCCGCGATCAGCGAAGCCAAGACGGCGCTGGCCGGTACCGATATCGGTGCGATCAAGTCCGCCATGGAGAAGCTGGGTCAGGAGTCGCAGGCTCTCGGCCAGGCCATCTATGAGGCGACGCAGGCCGATCAGGGCGCCGACGCCTCGGGCGGCTCGTCGTCCAATGACGATGTCGTGGACGCCGAGGTCGTGGATGACGATGAGCAGGAGCGCAAGTGAGTGAAGGTCGCGAGGAAGAACCGGTAACTGTCACCGACAAGCGCCGAATCGACCCCCAGACCGGAGAAGTTCGCGAGTCCTCCGGCCCGGCCCCCAGTGGGCCGGCGCCGGAGGCGGCGGGCGCCGGCGGGGAGCAGGCCGACAAGGTCGCCGAACTCACCGCCGATCTGCAGCGAGTACAGGCCGACTTTGCCAACTACCGGAAGCGCGCACTGCGCGATCAGCAGCTGGCCGGCGAACGGGCCAAGGCCACCGTGGTGAGCCAACTACTCACTGTGCTCGACGATCTCGACCGCGCGCGCAGCCACGGCGATCTGGAAACCGGCCCGCTGAAGTCGGTCGCCGACAAGCTGACGGCCGCGCTGGCCGGGCTCGGTCTGACGGCATTCGGCGCCGAAGGCGACGAGTTCGACCCGTCGCTGCACGAAGCCGTGCAGCATGAGGGCGAAGGCTCCAAGCCGGTGCTCGGCACCGTGATGCGGCAGGGCTACCGACTCGGCGATCAGGTGCTGCGGCACGCGCTCGTCGGGGTGGTCGACACCGTCGACGACGGCCCGGCGGCGTCTCAGAACGCCGACACGCCCGTCAACGGCGAGCAGAGTGGCGCGCAGAACGCAGAATCGAATTAGCGCAAGATCGGATCAACAACGTGACAAACGGTGAGAGGAGGTGACGCGGCATGGTTCAACGAGAATGGGTTGAGAAGGATTTCTACAAGGTGCTCGGCGTCTCCTCCGACGCCAGCGAGGACGAGATCAAGCGGGTGGCGCGCAAGCTGCTCGCCGAGAATCACCCCGACCGCAACCCGGACGACAAGGCGGCCGACGAGCGCTACAAAGAGGTCGGTGAGGCCAGGGACGTCCTGACCGATCCGGCCAAGCGCAAGGAGTACGACGAGACCCGGCGGATGTTCGCCGGCGGTGGTTTCCGCCGCGGCAACGGCGGAGGCAACTTCGGCGGCTTCAGTGGCTACGGCGCCGACGGCGGCGAGTTCAACCTGAACGACCTGTTCGACACGGCCGGCCAAACCGGCGGCACCAACATCGGCGACCTGTTCGGTGGCCTGTTCGGGCGCGGCGCACAACCACGGCCCAGCCGGCCGCGGCGCGGAAAGGACCTCGAGACCGAGACCGATCTCGACTTCCTGGAGGCGACCAAGGGTGTCGCGATGCCACTGCGGCTGACCAGCCCTGCGCCGTGCACGAATTGCCATGGCAGCGGCGCACGTCCGGGCACCAGCCCGAAGGTGTGTCCGACGTGCAACGGCTCCGGGGTGATCAACCGTAACCAGGGCGCGTTCGGGTTCTCCGAGCCGTGCACCGACTGCCGGGGCAGTGGCTCGATCATCGAGCATCCCTGCGACGAGTGTCGCGGCACCGGGGTCACCACCCGGACCCGCACGATCAACGTCCGGATCCCGCCGGGTGTCGAGGACGGTCAGCGCATCCGGCTGGCCGGCCAGGGAGAAGCCGGGCTGCGGGGTGCGCCGTCGGGCGATCTGTATGTCACCGTGCATGTGCGGCCCGACAAGGTGTTCGGCCGTGACGGCGACGACCTGACCGTGACGGTCCCGGTGAGCTTCACCGAATTAGCTTTGGGTACAACGCTTTCCGTACCAACCCTGGAGGGCAAGGTCGGTGTGCGGGTGCCGAAGGGCACCGCCGACGGCCGGATCCTGCGGGTGCGTGGGCGCGGGGTGCCCAAGCGCGACGGCGGCCACGGCGACCTGTTGGTCACTGTCAAGGTGGCGGTGCCACCCAACCTGGAGGGGCAGGCGCTGGAGGCGCTGGAGGCCTACGCGGCCGCGGAGCGGTCCAGCGGGTTCGACCCCCGGGCGGGATGGGCGGGTAACCGCTGATGGCCGCGTCCAACGAGTCCCGGGAGACCCGAACGTTTCTGATCTCGGTGGCCGCCGAGCTGGCCGGTATGCATGCGCAGACCCTGCGCACGTACGACCGGCTCGGTCTGGTCAGCCCTCAGCGCAGCTCCGGTGGCGGACGGCGCTATTCGGAACGCGACGTCGAGCTGCTGCGTGAAGTGCAGCGGCTGTCGCAGGACGAAGGCGTCAACCTCGCGGGGATCAAGCGGATCATCGAGCTCACCAATCACGTCGAGGCCCTGCAGGCCCGCGTCGAGGAGATGATGGCCGAGCTGGAGTCGTTGCGGGCCAAACAGCGTCGTGATCTGGTGGTAGCGCCGAAGAGCACGGCGCTGGTCGTGTGGAAGCCGCGCCGGTAACGGATTGTCGGTTGGGGCGCTAGCTGACGCGGATGGTGAACACCGAGACGGCGGGCCGCCCGGGCACCGCGGTGCTGTAGCGACCCGCACTCAGCGCATCGGTCGGCGCGGCCATCGGCTCCAGACCCACGACGTCGTCATTGCCCGGCGCGAAGATCTGCGCGGCCGGGAATCCGTGGTCGAAGACCACCTCGATGCGACGGTCGCCGCCGGCGAGTGCGAACACCCCGCCCGGCGGCACCGCGTCGTACCCGTCGTCAAATGTCTTGTCGCCCAGCTTCTCCGAGTAGGCCGGCCAATCCACTACCTCACCGGTCGGGATGCCCCGGTCGTCCACCGGCAGATGGTGCAGCGGCGGCGTTTCCAGCGTCCACTCTGAGCGCGGGACCCCCGGAATGGTCAGGTAGGGGTGGAAGCCGTAACAGAGCGGCACCCCCGCGGAGGTGGTGGCCGTAACCGTGGTCTCCACCGTCAGCGCGCGGTCGGCCAGCGCGATCTCGAGGGTGACCACATGCGGGAACGGAAAGCTGGCCAACAAGGCCGGCCGGCTGCCGTAGTCCAGGTCGGCGATCAGCCGGTTCTGCGATTGCTCGGTGACCAGCCAGCCCGGGTAGGCCGCAAGTACGCCGTGGATCGGCAGGCCGTGCGGGTCGGTGCGGACACCGCCCTTCCCGGGCGTCAACGTCACTGCGCCACCGTCGAGCTCATACCCGTTGGCGCTCAACCGATTTGCCCACGGGTACAGTATCGGGATGCCCAGCGTCTTACCGTCGCTCAGATAGGCCTGCAGTCCTCGACGCTGGCCCAGTAGCTCCACGCCGTCATCGGACAGGGAGGTGCAGACCATGCCCGCCGAGGGCACATAGGTCGCCGTCAACGGTGACGACGGATCACGCAGAACGACGGACGGCAGCTCGGCCATCGTCGCATCCTATCGATGCGCTACAGACTCGGCGGGGACAGAACACCGTCCCGTCGGGCGCGGCCGAAATTGGCCATCACCCGATCCATCACGATCGCGTAGGCGCCCCCGCTGTTGAGGATGTCATCCCGTTCTTGATGACGAAGGTAGGTATCCAGCCGCCGTTCCAGCGGCCAGTCCCAATACGTCAATTCCGTGTAGGGAGAGCAGAGGAATTCCCAGGCGATGGCGTCGAGTTCTCGGATGCCGTTCTCGTCAGCCGGACCGGCAGGTGTCATCCCCAACCCCTCACTGTTGCCACCCCGCCCTCAGACATCATCGCGCTAAAGGCAGCGGATAGGAAGGCGTAAATTTTGGGCGGTCAGCCCAGCGGGTCGTGCTGGATGCGCTCGGCCGGTGCGCCTTTGGCGAGCAACGCGTCGCGGGTGGCGCGGACCATGGCCGGACCGCCACAGATGAGAATTTGCCGATCGCCCCAGCCGCCGTACTTCGTCACCACCTCGGGCAGCCGCCCCGTCTGGCGCACATGCAGGCCTCGCGGCGGCTGAACGTCGGGATAGTCGGTGGCCCACGGCGGGTTGCTGGAATACTCCGAGACCGGCGACACCGACAGCCACGGGCTGGAGGCAGCGATCTCCCACAACGTTCGCAGGTCGTACAGCTCGCAGGGGTAGCGAGCGCCGAAGAAAAGGTGCACCCGCGGGTTCTCGCCGAATCGGCACAGGTCCATGATCAGCGCGCGCAGCGGGGCCAGTCCGGTGCTGCCCGCCACCATCAGCACGTCACCGCCGTCGCGGTCCACCTCCATTGCGCCGTGCGGACTGGACAGCCGCCAGCGATCGCCCGGCCGGGTCTCGGCGACGATCGAATTGCTGACCATGCCGCCGACTACCGAGCGGACGTGGAACTCGATGAAGCCGTCCGGGTCGGGCGGCATGGCGGGGGACAGGAACCGCCAGCGGCGCGGCCACTGCGGGACCTGCACGTTGACGTACTGCCCCGGGTGGTACGGCATCGGCCGGTCCAGGTGCAGGCGAACGACGGCGAGGTCGCGTGACACCCGGTGGTGTTCGAGGACTGTGCCGTCCCACCACGCGGGGCCGTCTTCGGCATCGGCCGCGCCGGCCATGATGCCGGTGATCAGATTGATGGCTTGGGTGGCGGCGTCGTCGACGGCGGGTGTCCAGCTGTCGATCAGATGGCTGCGCATCGCCGAGTACCACGCGTGCCGCATGCTGTCGTAATGCCGTTGTGTGACACCGTATTTGCGGTGATCGCGGCCGAGCTGGGCGAGGAAGGCCACCGGGGCCTGAGCGCGCTGCGCGACGAATTCGCCGAACACCCAGTGCATGGCCTGACCGAACGCGGCCCGCTGTGGCGCGAGCTCGGGCGGGAACAGGTCCCGCACTTCGGTATCGAGGGCGAACCACCGGGTGTAGAACCCGTGGAGCAGCTTGTCGGATGCGGCCTGCGGATCCCCGGAGTTCTCGAACGCAGCCCGCAGCACCGCAAGCGATTCACGATCCTCCAGACCCACGGCCGCGAGTGTAGGCCCGCGGGCTACAGGCCGTGAATGCCCTTGTACAGCACCATGACGCCGATGACGACCAGGATCACGGCCACCAGCGTCGCGTGCTGGGCCTCCATCCAGTCCTTGAGTTTGGTCAGCGGTTCGTCGAGCCGCTCACCGGCCACCAGGTAGGCCAGCACCGGTAGCGCTACCGAGGACGCGGCGACCGCTGTGAACACCGCGTCGGCCGTCCAGGCCCCGGTGGTCCCCAGCCCCGCCGAGCCGATCGCCAAACCTGCTGCGGCACACATGAACAGGACCTTGGGGTTGATGACCACCAGCACGACCGCGGTCACGAAGGCGCGTGGCGGGCCGATGCTCGTCATCGACGTCAGCCACTTGGGTGTGTGCTCCGAGCGGTTGCGGGTGAACCACCGGTAGAGCCCGAACACGATCAGCGCCGCCCCGATCACGATGCGCACATAGGGCGCCCATGTCGGTTGCCGGTTGAGTCCGCCGAGGGCGTTGGACACCAGCACGAAGACCGCGGTCAGACCGCCGATGCCCAGCACCCAACCAGTCAGAAACGCCAGGCTGGTGGGTCGGGGTGAGGGGGTGTGCAGCATCAGGATGCCGGGGATGATCGTCAGCGGCGACAACGTGATGACCAGCGCAAGGGGGATCAGTTCGGTCAGTTCCGAACCCAGACCGGTCGTCACAGGTGCCTCCTGGCTGTAGACAGACAACGCGCGGTCACGGCTGACCGTACTATCTCTGCCCGTGGGCATGGATGCCGACGAAGAAAAGGGTGATGGCGGCCACGACGGCCAACAGCACACCCTGGTCTACGTCTCCGGGGTGGCAGCGTTGGTGCTGCTCGCGATACTGGTGTACGCGGTACTGGACACCTCGGAGAGCTCGCAACGGCCCGACGGGCCGGTGACCTATGCGCCGGCGATCAGCACCGCGACGTCCTCGACCAAGAAAACATCCACCACGTCACGCACCACGTCGACGCGGATCTCCACCACGGATCTGAACCCGGGCTCCGCATCGTCGACCTCGACGTCGACGCAGACGCCGACGACGGAAGTGGTCATCCCGTCGGAGACCGAGTACTCCACGCCGACGACGACGGTCACGATGACCAACCCGTACGCCACGACCTCGGCTCCGAACGCCGGGCGGACCTGACCCATGGGCACGGCGACCGTCGTCACGATCTTTCATCCCTCGAATCACCCCGCGGACTTCACGGTGTGGGCCGGCGAAATGTGCGTCACTGCCACCGAGGCGACCGACTTCCGGATCTCCGTCCTGACCGATCCGCATCTGGATTGGGGGATCGCAGTCACGTTTGCCAGCGCGCGGGCGCTCCATGATTGGCTGGACAGCATCCCGCGCCAGCGTGCGCTGGATAGCGGCCGAAAGCGTGGAATCTTCTGTGCCACAGCAGATATGGTGGTCGGCGAAGATGGCGGGGTGCCGGCTGGGGTCGGGTTCTTCCGGCACACCGTCGCCCCGGGCCGGGCGGATGAATTCGTGGCGGCCGAGGCGCGGCTGGCCGCGGTGAGTGTGCAGTTCAGTGGATTCGAAGGATGTTGCACCTTCGCACCCGCCGCCGGCGGTGAGGCATTCGCGGTGCTGCGGTTTCGGACCGAACGACAACTCGGAACATGGCTGGAGTCTCCGGAGCGGTCGGAGGCGCTCGGACCGTTGCGCGAGAGCCTGACCCGCGAATTCTCGTTGGTGTCTTCGACGACGACGTTCGGCAGCACCGTGCGTACCGAGAACGGCCACACCGCGGTCACACCGAGGTGGAAGACGGCAATGCTGATCCTGTTGGTGCTGTACCGACGGTGATGCTGCTGTCGAGATTTCTGGGGCCGATCCTCGACAACGTCGGTGCTCCGCCCTGGTTGGCGATGTGGCTGAGCCAGGTGGTCAGCGTCGTTGCCCTGCAGTGGGCCCTGATGCCGCTGGCCGGGCGGTGGTTCCGGCGCTGGCTGGACCCGATCGTCGGGGCGGCAACCCGTATCAGTGCCGTGGGCGCCGGTGTGCTCGTGGTCGGCTACCTGGCGACGCTCGCCCTGTTCGCCGCGGTGCAATGGCTGCAGTACTGGGACTTTTCGCGTACCTAGATGCGCCTGAGCGTCCAGGCCGGGACCCAGTGCGTGACTGCCTTGCGTTTGGGTCCGTAGGCGATGTCGTAGGTGACCAGGCCCCACCAGTCGCCCTGCTCGCACAACCCCCAGCAGGACAACGTGCCCTTGACGACCTTGTGCATCTGGAGTCCGTGCGGGTGATAGCGGCCGGTCCGGTGTGGTTCACGTGGGAAGAGCACGGTCAGATCGACGAGCACGGGTTGGGCCGGATACACCGGCCGGAAGGGCGGCCGCAGTGGCTGACCGTTGTATCCGATCGACGTCAGCTCACCCACTGATCGATCATATGTTCGAATACGGTCACAGAAACAGGTGGCTGAAGCCTCTACCGGAAATTGGCGGGAATTTCGTAAACTTGAGCGGAACACACTCAACATTGACGGCGTTGTAAAGCTCGACAAGCTTTTCTAGACGAAATGGAGGTGTCGTGGATTCTTTCAACCCGACAACCAAGACTCAGGCGGCCCTGACCGCCGCGTTGCAGGCTGCCAGTGCCGCCGGCAATCCGGAAATCAGGCCTGCCCACCTGCTGTTGGCGCTGCTCACGCAGGCCGACGGCATCGCTGCGCCGTTGCTCGAGGCTGTCGGTGTCGATCCAGCCACCGTCCGCACCGAAGCCCAGCGGCTGGTCGACCGGCTGCCCTCGAGCAGCGGCGCGACCTCGCAGCCCCAGCTCTCGCGTGAGTCGCTGGCAGCGATCACCGCCGCCCAGCAGCTCGCCACCGAGATGGACGACGAATACGTCTCCACCGAGCACTTGATGGTTGGCCTGGCCACCGGCGACTCCGACACGGCCAAGCTGCTCACCGGCCACGGCGCGTCGCCCGAGGCCTTGCGGGACGCATTCGTGAAGGTCCGCGGCAGCGCCCGCGTCACCAGCGCGGACCCCGAGGCCACCTACCAGGCTTTGGAGAAGTACTCCACCGACCTGACCGCCCGTGCTCGCGAAGGCAAGCTCGACCCCGTCATCGGCCGCGACAACGAGATCCGTCGCGTCGTGCAGGTGCTGAGCCGGCGCACCAAGAACAACCCGGTGCTCATCGGCGAGCCCGGTGTCGGCAAGACCGCCATCGTCGAGGGCCTGGCCCAGCGGATCATCGCCGGCGATGTGCCCGAGAGTCTGCGCGACAAGACCGTCATCTCGCTGGACATGGGCTCGATGGTCGCCGGGGCGAAGTACCGCGGTGAGTTCGAGGAGCGGCTCAAGGCTGTACTCGACGACATCAAGAACTCGGCCGGGCAGATCATCACATTCATCGACGAGCTGCACACCATCGTGGGCGCCGGTGCCACCGGCGAGGGCGCGATGGATGCCGGCAACATGATCAAGCCGATGCTGGCCCGCGGTGAGCTGCGCCTCGTCGGCGCGACCACCCTCGACGAGTACCGCAAGTACATCGAGAAGGACGCCGCCCTCGAGCGCCGATTCCAGCAGGTGCTGGTCGGCGAGCCGTCGGTGGAGGACACCGTCGGCATCCTGCGCGGGCTCAAAGACCGCTACGAGGTGCACCACGGTGTGCGCATCACCGACTCGGCGTTGGTGGCGGCGGCGACGCTGTCCGATCGCTACATCACCGCCCGCTTCCTGCCGGACAAGGCCATCGACCTGGTCGACGAGGCTGCCAGCCGGCTGAAGATGGAGATCGACTCCCGGCCCGTCGAGATCGACGAGGTCGAGCGGCTGGTGCGCCGCCTCGAAATCGAGGAGATGGCGCTGGCCAAGGAGGAGGACGAGGCATCCAAAGAGCGCCTCGAGAAGCTGCGCTCCGAACTGGCCGACAAGAAGGAACAGCTCGCCGAGCTGACCACCCGCTGGCAGAACGAGAAGAACGCCATCGACGTGGTCCGGGAGCTCAAGGAGCAGCTGGAAACGCTGCGCGGCGAGTCCGATCGTGCCGAGCGCGACGGCGACCTGGCCAAGGCCGCCGAACTGCGGTACGGCCGGATCCCGGAGGTCGAAAAGCAGCTTGACGCCGCGCTGCCGCAGGCGGAGGCCCGCGACAACGTAATGCTCAAGGAGGAAGTCGGACCCGACGACATCGCCGAGGTGGTGTCGGCCTGGACCGGCATTCCCGCCGGCCGCATGCTCGAGGGCGAAACCGCCAAGTTGCTGCGCATGGAGGAGGAGCTGGGTAAGCGCGTCATCGGTCAGCGCAAGGCGGTGCAGGCGGTGTCGGATGCGGTGCGCCGCAGCCGTGCCGGGGTCGCCGATCCGAACCGGCCGACCGGGTCCTTCATGTTCCTGGGCCCGACCGGTGTGGGTAAGACTGAGCTGGCAAAGGCGTTGGCGGAGTTCCTGTTCGACGACGAGCGGGCCATGGTCCGCATCGACATGAGCGAGTACGGCGAGAAGCACTCGGTGGCTCGGCTGGTCGGTGCCCCGCCCGGATACATCGGCTACGACCAGGGCGGTCAGCTGACCGAGGCGGTGCGACGGCGGCCGTACACGGTGATCCTGTTCGACGAGATCGAGAAGGCGCACCCGGACGTGTTCGACGTGTTGCTGCAGGTTCTCGACGAGGGCCGGCTCACCGACGGGCAGGGTCGGACGGTGGACTTCCGCAACACGATCCTGATCCTGACCTCCAACCTGGGGTCCGGTGGTAGCGAGGATCAGGTGATGGCGGCGGTGCGCGCGGCATTCAAGCCGGAGTTCATCAACCGCCTCGACGACGTGATCATCTTCCACGGCCTCGAGCCCGGCGAGTTGGTGTCGATCGTCGACATCCAGCTGGCCCAGCTGCAGAAGCGGCTGGCGCAGCGCCGGCTCACCCTGGAGGTGTCGTTGGCGGCCAAGCAGTGGCTGGCCCAGCGTGGGTTCGACCCGGTCTACGGCGCCCGGCCGCTGCGGCGGCTGGTGCAGCAGGCCATCGGTGACCAGCTGGCCAAGTTGCTGCTGGCCGGTGACGTCCACGACGGCGACGTCGTGCCGGTGAACGTCAGTCCGGACGGCGAATCGCTGATCCTGGGCTGAGTTTCGACGGCCGAGCAGACGCAGAATCGCACAATCCGCCTCCCGCGGATGCGAGTCTGCGTCTGCTCGCGTCGTGGGGCCTCTGCTATTGATTGATGGTGCCGACCATTGATCCCGTCATCACCGCGGTTCCCGGGCGACCGAACCTACTGCTCGGGGCTTACGACCTGGCGACGCTGGGGTACCGCGCCGACGAGTTCTTCGTTGCCGGCACCGCAGCCTCGTATGAGCCCGACCAATTCCCGGGTCGCTCCGCTCCTGCCCGCCGAACCGGGACTGCCGAGTACGTCACCCGCATCGTGGTCCTGCGACCGCTCGACCAGGCGGCCTGGAACGGGACGGCCATCGTCGAATGGCTCAACGTCAGCGGCGGTGTCGACGCCCCGGCCGTCTGGTTCATGGCCCACCGGGAGATCGCCCGCGCCGGGTACGCCTACGTCGTCGTCTCCGCCCAACGCGTCGGGATCGAGGGCGGCCTCAGCCTGGTCGGCGACGCGTCTCTGAAAAAGCTTGATCCGCAACGCTATTCAGAACTCAGTCATCCAGGCGATGCGTACGCCTACGACATCTTCACCCAGGCGGGCCGGGCGGTTCGCGCCGGTGTCATCGACGGCCTGGTCCCAGAGGTCGTGCTCGCCGCGGGGGAGTCGCAGTCGGCCACCTTCCTGACCACCTACGTCAACGACGTCGACCCGGACGCCGCCGTGTTCGACGGCTTCCTGATCCATTCCCGGTTCGGCTCGGCGGCACCGCTGGACGGAACGTCCCTGCTCGACGAATCCGGGGCGTTCCACTCGGTGCCCGTGCCGTTCCGCGCCGACCTGCGCGTGCCGGTGTTGACGGTGATCACCGAGACCGATCTGCTCGGCGCGCGACTGCTGGGTTACAGCCACGCCCGCGTTCCCGACGCCGAGCACCTGCGGGTCTGGGAAATCCCCGGCTCGGCGCATGCCGACAACTACACGATCCGGGTCGGGTTCATCGACAACGGTGAAGTCCCGCTCGATCAGATCGTGGCGGCCTACGCGCCGACCAACGACCTGATGGGCCAACAGCTGCCGCACTTCATCAACTTCGCGCCCCAGCACCACTACGTGCTGCAGGCCGCGGTCGCGCAGCTGCACGACTGGGTGCGTACCGGGCGGCCGGCGCCGAGCGCGCCGCGGATTGCGCTCACCGACACCGACCCGGTCGACATCGTGCTCGACGCGAACGGTCTGGCCACCGGTGGCCTGCGAACCCCCTGGGTGGACGTCCCGACGGCGCGGACCTCGGGTGCCAGCAGCGACGACAACGTCCTGCTCGCCATCTTCGGCTCCGGCGAGCCGTTCGACGCCGAGACCCTCGCCAAGTTGTACCCCGGCGGAGCCGCCGAGTACCTGGAGCGGTTCACCGCGGCCCTGGACGAGGCGATCGCCGGTGGGTTCCTGCTCGCCGCCGACCGCACCGAAATACTCGAACTCGCCGCGGCGACCGGCCCGTAATAGGTCTGTGACCTGCTGGAGTTCTCGCAACCCGGCAGTGAGCAGATACGCTAGGCGTAATGGTTCCGTTCTGGTTCACGCTGTCCGCGCTCTGCTTCGTGGGTGCGGCGGTGCTGTTGTACGTCGACCTCGGCCGTCGGCGTGGTCTGGGCCGCCGCCGTAAATCCTGGGCGCGGTCGCACGGGTTCGACTTCGAACCCGAGTCCGCCGAGATCATCGACCGCTGGAAGCGCGGCGTGATGTCCACCGTCGGCGATGTCACCGCCCGCAACGTCGTGCTCGGGCAGATCCGCGGCGAGGCGGTCTACATCTTCGACCTCGAAGACGTAGCCACCGTGATCGCGCTGCACCGCAAGGTCGGCACCAACGTCGTGATGGATCTGCGGCTCAAGGGCATCGCCGAGCCGCGGGAGAGCGACGTCTGGCTGCTGGGCGCCATCGGCCCGCGGATGGTCTATTCGACCAACCTCGACGCCGCCCGCCGGGCCTGCGATCGGCGGATGGTGACCTTCGCCCACACCGCGCCGGACTGCGCCGAGATCATGTGGAACGAGCAGAACTGGACGCTGGTCTCCATGCCGATCTCGTCCACCCGCGCCCAGTGGGACGAGGGCCTGCGCACCGTGCGCCAGTTCAACGACCTGCTGCGGGTGCTGCCCCCGACCGTGCAGCCGGCGCTCACCCAGTCCGCCGGCCGTCGCAACGCCTCCCCGGGTCGCCCGCTCGCACCCGCGGGCCGTCGCGAGCTGCCGCCGGGTCACGTCGACGCTCCGCCGCCGCTGCGCCCGCAGCAGCCGCGCAATTCCGCCCCGGCCGGCACACAGGCTCCCAACTACCAGCGCTGAGCCGGTAGGGTCGCGGCGTGCCCCGTCCCGTCGCGCTCGTCACCGGCCCCACCGCGGGCCTTGGTGCGGGCTATGCCCGCCGCTATGCGCGCGACGGCTACAACCTCGTCCTGGTGGCGCGCACCGCGGAGCGACTCGACGACCTCGCCGCTGAGCTGAGGGCCGCTCACGGGGTCGACGTCGAAGTGCTGCGCGCCGACCTCACCGACGCCGCCGACCGCGACCGGGTCGCCGACCGGTTGTCCGCCGGAGTGCAGGTGCTGGTCAACAACGCCGGATTCGGTACCTCTGGCGAGTTTTGGACCGCCGACCCCGCTCAGCTGCAGGCCCAGCTCGACGTCAACGTCACCGCCGTCATGCACTTCACCCGTGCGGCACTGCCGCCGATGATCGCGGCCGGCGCAGGCACGGTGATCAACATCGCCAGCGTCGCCGGTCTGCTGTCCGGCCGCGGGTCCACCTACTCGGCGTCGAAGGCCTGGGTGGTGTCGTTCACCGAAGGGTTGTCCAACGGGCTGGCCGGCACCGGCGTCAGCATCCACGCGGTCTGCCCGGGATTCGTGCACACCGAATTTCACGAGCGAGCCGGTATCGACATGACGTCGATCCCGAATATCTTGTGGCTCAACGTCGATGACGTTGTGGCCGAAAGCCTGGCCGATGTGGCCAAGGGCAAGGTCATCGTCATTCCCAGCCTGCAGTACAAAGATTCCCAGCCTGCAGTACAAAGTGCTGACCTCGGTCGGCCGGGTGGTTCCGCGAGGGCTGGTCCGCGCAGTCAACAACGGAATAGGAAAAGGCCGTGGTCGCACCTGAACTCAACGCCACTGAACGCGCCGAACTCGCCGAGCTGGTGCGCCGGCTGTCGGTGGTATTCGGCCGCGTCACCCTGTCTTCGGGCAAAGAGGCCGACTACTACGTCGACTTGCGCCGGGCTACGCTGCATCACCGGGCCGCCCCGCTGATCGGCAGGCTGGTGCGTGAGCTGACCGCGGATTGGGACTACGCCGCCGTCGGCGGGCTGACCATGGGCGCCGACCCGGTGGCCAGCGCGGTCATGCACGCACCAGGCCGTCCCATCGATGCATTCGTGGTGCGCAAGGCAGTGAAAAGCCATGGGATGCAACGACTCATCGAAGGCGCCGAGGTGTCCGGCAAGCGGGTGCTGGTGGTCGAGGACACCAGCACCACCGGTGGCTCGGCGCTGACCGCCGTGAACTCGGTGCGTGAGGCGGGCGGGACCGTCGTGGGTGTCGCGACGGTCGTGGACCGCGCCACCGGGGCGGCCGAGGCGATCGAGGCCGAAGGGATTCCATACCGTAGCGTGCTGGGTCTGGCCGACCTGGGTCTGCCGAATCCCTGACGCGCACGGTGAATATCGACGAGGAGCCCATCGAGGCTTCGGAATGGCAGTGGGACGACGTCGTCGACGTGATCTGTGCCGGCGCCGGGCCCGGTGCGCTCGCCCACGCGATCTGGAGCGCCGACCATGACCTCGACGTCGAGCTCGCTGACGCCGAGATCTCCTCGCAGACAGTTGATCTCGACACCGCGGCTTATCTGCAATCGATGACCGATGATCTCGGGTCGGCCGACGCGCCGGCCCTCGATCTGGAGCTGTCGACCGTACGGGCCCAGCCGGTCCCGGTGGTCAAGGCCGATCGCCGCGCGACGATCGAGCCGTTCTTCGGATCCCGGCTGCGCGACTGGTCCGTGCGCTGCATGGCCTCGCCCTTCGGCGTGATCTACAGCCAGATACCCGAGATGATGACGCCCATGCGCGCAGACGGTGGCGAAACCATCCGGGTGGCGGCGCTGGGCGACTACCGACCAGACGAAGATCGCCCCGGCGCGGCACTGACCGACTGGCTGCGCCGACAGGCCGGCGAACGGGATATCTTCGGTGAGGCCGGTACGGCGTTGCAGCGGTTGATCTTCGAAGAGGGGCGCGTCGCGGGCGCCGCCCTGTCCACGCCGGACGGAACGAAGCTGGTCCGTGCGACCCTCGCTGTGGCCCTGTCGATCGGCGCGCCGCCTGCCGATACCGACTGGCCGGTCCAATCCGGGCTGCGGATGGGCGCGCAGGTGGCGGTGGTGAGCCGCACCGCCAGCCGCTTCGGCCGTGTCGAACTGCTCTACAGTTCCTGAGTCAGTTCCTGCTCGGCACTGAAAAGTCTACCGGGATAACGCCTTTGGCGAGCAGTTTGGCCATGGCGTCGCTGGGGATGGGACGGGACAGCAGGAAGCCCTGAGCGCGATGACAACCGTGCTGCAGCAGCGTCATCGCCGCGGTCGGTGACTCCACTCCCTCGGCGACGAGCTCGAGGTTGAATGCCTCGGCCAGCGCGATGATGGCGCGCACGATCGCCAGGTCTTCGGGATTGGTGCCCAACTCGAGGACGAAGCCCTTGTCGATCTTGAGGGTGTCCACCGGAAGCGACTTGAGATGGGTGAGCACGCTGTAGCCGGTGCCGAAGTCGTCGATGGCGATCCGTACACCGACCTCCTTGAGTCCGGCCAAGGTGATGCGGGTGGTTTCGATGTCTTGCACCACAACGCTTTCGGTGATTTCCAGGCACACCGATTGACCGTCGAGACCGAACTCGGCGATCGTGTCGGCAACCGACTCGACGAAGCCGTCTGCGACGAGCTGCACGGGTGAGACGTTGATCCGGATGATGGCATTCCTGCCGATGCCGCTGGCCTGCCAGCGGCTGAACTCCTCGCAGGCGGCACGCATCACCCAGCGCCCCAATTCGCCTGCCAGGTTGATGGATTCGGCGACATGGATGAACGAGTCCGGCAGCAGCAGGCCGCGCGTCGGGTGCTGCCAGCGCACCAGTGCCTCGGTCGCCAGGATCTCGCCGGTGCGCATGTCGACCTCGGGCAGATAGTGCAGGATCAACGAGCCGGTATCGATCACGTTCTGCAGGTGCAGCTCGATGTCGTTGCGGAACTCGCTCTTCAGCGACATCTCGTCGGTGAACACCGCGATCTTGTTCCCGCCTGCGTTCTTGGCATTGAGCACCGCCTGGTCGGCACGGCGCAGGAGATCCGACGTGGTGTCCCGGCCCGGAACACCCAGGGCGACACCGGCGCTGACTGTGCGGGTGAGCATCTCACCGCCGATCGTCACCCGGTCGCGCAGCGCCTCCTGCAGCCGGTGGGCGAGCGCCTCGGCGGCTTCGGCGTCGACCGGACCGGCCGGCACAATCACGAACTCGTCGCCGCCGAGGCGGGCGATCACGTCGCCTTCCCCGGTCTCCTCACGCAATCGCTCGGCGAACGCCTGGATGAACCAGTCGCCGGCGTGGTGGCCCAGATAGTCATTGATGGCCTTGAGCCGGTCGAGGTCGAGGAACAGGACCGAGACCGGACCCGGCTGACCGGCTCGCAGCCGCTCGTCGAGGTGGGCCAGCAGCGCGCGGCGGTTGTGCAGTCCGGTCAGGTCGTCATGCTCGGCGAGGTAGCGCAGCTGATCCTCGGCGACCACCCGCGCCTGCACCTGAGCGAACAACGATGCGATCGCCTTGAGCGCGTTGAGTTCCTCGGGCGTCCAGTCCTTGATGCCGAACTTGATGAAACCGATGCACCCGGTCGTCGTGTCGCCGGACAGCAGCGGGACCGAGGCCATCGAGGTCAGCGCCATGCCCGTGCCCTCTTCGACGAGGCGCTGGTAATCGTCCTCGGGAATCGGGTCGGGACGGAAGAAGACCGGCTCCTTGGCATGCTCGGCGGCAGCGAAGACCGGGTCGGCATCGGCGAAGTAAACGACGCCCAAGGGGTCGGGGTCGGGGATGAACGGCCGCACCGGCCATTCGGCGATCAGTCTTGTCGCGCGGACGCTGTGGTCGTTGTAGCGCAGGAAGCTCACGTCCACACCGAATGACCGGACCAGCTCCCCGAGAACCTCTTGCGAGACCTTTGCCGACGTTGCGGCATCGACAGCCATCAGCTGCGTCGCGACATGCGTGACGAGATTCTCCAGGCTGTCAGCAGTCCCGGTCTCGGAAGGTGTGGTCATCCTGCCATCTCGTGATTAGTGGAGCTTAGGAGATGGTATCGGTTTGTTGCTATGTGGCTAGCTTCCACTCCCGGCCAGCAAGCCGAAGCCGCTGAACTCGTCGGAGATCGTGGCGAGCATCCGCATCTCCTTGACGATCTTGGCCAATTGCTTCGGCTCGGCGTGGTTGGCAAAGGTCCGCCGGTCCCACCACATCATCTTCGTGCGGTAGCGGTCGCTGGGGTAGGGCGCGGCCGGAATTTTCGTGGCCACCACACCACCGGAGGTGCTCCAGCGGTCCAGGACGTGAGCGGCCGCGGTGGCCAGGATGAACTGTGCGCCCAGCAGGCTCATCGTCGGGAACGCGGTGCGGGCGAAGGTGCGGGTCAACTCGCCGCTGCGGGCCGGGTCGTCGCTGACCCAGGCCGACTTCATCTCCACCACGCCGAACGGCAGGCGGTCGGTGATCATCTTACGAACGGCGTCCTGGCCGGGCTGGCCGTCCCACTCGACGATCGCGTGCGATTCGTCGGCTTGCAGGTACGGGCCTTTGGCCCGCAGCCCGCCGAGCATGTTCCCGTTGTCGTCGAGCGCGGTGTAGAACAACGTGGTGTCTCGGCCGTCGCGGAACGAGTCGATGTCCAGCGCCGCTTCCACGCCGTGCTTCGCATAACTATTCAGCGCTCCCTGTAGGTAGTCTTCCCAGAGCCCGGGTTCGCTGTCGGGTTGGGCGAGCACGATCGTGCACCCGGTATCGGTGTCGCGCCAGCTAATGGTTTCGGGCAGGCGGTAAAGCTTTTGGTCCGGGAAGGCCAGCACTGATGCGTTCATTTTTTCCCATCTTTCGGGGGGCCTGGGGTAGGGGTTCCCGCAGCGGATACCGAGGTGAAACGTGGGTTATTTATTCGAACTCGCAAATATCAGTATCTCGCCGACAGGTGCCAAGACTCCAGCCGTTAGCCGGAAAAGCGCTGGTTACCAGGGGGTAGCCGACGAAATTCACAGGCAACGGAGGCCGCGCGGGCGGCTTGCGTGAACACCTGTGCGCACAGAATTCCTGGTCAAGGGCGGCGCAGCTGTCAAGCAAACTGGAGACCCTAGACTCTTCATCGTCGGAGACGAATCTGTTATTACCCCCCGCTCGAGGGGCGGATGGTATGTGCGGAGTGCGATCGAGGGGGCAGAAAGGGCGGTAGGTGACCGATATCGCACCGGCGTCGCGGTCCGGTGAGGACGCGGCGTCGCGGCGGATGATCACCGCCCTGGCGGTGGCAATTCTGGTAACCGGCAGCCTCTTCGGCGCCGGCGGATGCTCGGATAGCGCCAGCAAATTGAGTTATGGCGTGCCTCAGGCAAAGATCGGTGCCTCGCTGGCAGTGCTGGGCTGGAATCTCAGAGTTGCTGAATTCCGCTGGAACGGTGATTTTGTGCTCGTCGACATCGACGCCGCGCCCAGCGCTGTGCCCGATGTCGCCGGCCCGGCGGCTCCGGCTGCCGCACCGCACGCAAAACCCGAGGACATTCGATTCGGCCTCTACGGCACCCTTGCCCATCCGGTGGAGGCCGGCGGCCTCGGCAGCTGTGACCTTGTGCAGGGTGTCACCAGCACACCGCTGTCGGCGTCGCCGCAGCGACTCACCGGGACGGTGTGCCTGGGGCCGGTCAAGGAACACAGCGCGGCACGCGGTGTGTATGCCTACTCACCGCGAGACCGGATCGGCGGCACCACCGCGGCCTACCCGGCGGCGTTCCCGGTCGGCATGCTGCCGACGAACAAGAACGACACGGGGCTCACCGTCACCACCACCAGCGTTGACGCCTGGCGCGCCGACGGCACCCAGCTGAACCAGCAGGCACTCGGCGACCCGACGGTGTTCACCGGAAAGGGCTACATGCTCCTCGGACTGCAGGCCGACGCATCCGCGGCCCAGTACCGCGACGACTCGGCCCGCCGCGGCGGGCCGATGATGCTGTTGGCGGCGCCCAGCCTGCCGGGGCCCGGACTGAACCCGGCGTGCGCGGCCTACGGCGCGTCGGTGTTGATCCTGCCGGACGCCACGCTCGACGCGGTGCATGTCAACGCCTCACTGTGCACGCAGGGTGACATCAACGACGCGCTGCTGAATGCGACGGTGTCGGTGATCGGCACCCATGCCGGTCTGTGGGTGACCCGTGACTGACGCCGGTCCCACCGAGTGGAGCACCGGCGCCCCCGGCGTCGGACCCTGGGTGGGGGACCTGCCCGACGATCCCCGCTACGACGCAGACCTGTTGCGCCAGGGCGACACTCGCAACGTCGTCGACGCCTACCGCTATTGGACGCGGGAGGCGATCATCGCCGACATCGACCGGCGCAGGCACGCACTGCACATCGCGATCGAGAACTTCGGCAACGACGCCAACATCGGCGCGGTGGTCCGCACCGCCAATGCCTTCGCCGTCGACACCGTGCACATCGTCGGGCGGCGGCGGTGGAATCGGCGCGGTGCCATGGTCACCGACCGCTACCAGCGGCTGACCCATCACGAGAGCACCGAGGACCTGCTGGCCTTCGCCGCGAGGGCCGGACTGACCGTCGTCGCCGTCGACAACATTCCGGGCGCGGTGCCGCTGGAAACCACCGCGCTGCCGCGGAATTGCGTGCTGGTGTTCGGCCAAGAGGGGCCGGGCATCTCGGAGGCCGCCCGGACGGGCGCGGCCGTCACGGTGTCGATCGCGCAATTCGGCTCGACGCGCAGCATCAACGCCGCCGTCGCCGCCGGCATCGCGATGCACGCCTGGATCAGGCAATGGGCCGATCTGACCCAAGCCTGGTAGGGCAGGATTGACCGCATGGACCAGCTGTGGGCGAACCGCGCTGCCAGCGCCGAGGCTGCGATCGCGACGCGACACCTGCGCCGGCTCTGGCAGCTACCCGGGACGCAGCTCGGCGTCGTCGGCTGGCCGTCCACCCGGCGCGACCGGTGGTTCGGCACATGGCATTACTGGTGGCAGGCCCATCTTCTCGACTGCCTGGTCGACGCGCAGCTGCGCGACCCGCAGCCCGACCGGCTGGGCAGGATCAAGCGGCAGATCCGCGGGCACCGGCTGCGCAACAACGGACGCTGGACCAACAGCTACTACGACGACATGGCCTGGCTGGCCCTGGCGCTCGAGCGCGCCGAGCGGGTGGCCGGCGCCGGCCGTTCCCGTGCCCTGAAGACTGCCCTGAAGACATTGAGCGACCAGTTCGTCACGGCCTGGGTCCCCGAGGACGGCGGCGGAATCCCCTGGCGCAAGCAGGATCAGTTCTTCAACGCTCCGGCCAACGGACCGGCCGGGATCTTCCTGAGCCGCTACGAGGATCGGTTGCGGCGGGCCCAGCAGATGGCCGACTGGATCGACGAGACGTTGATCGACCCGGAAACCCACCTGGTGTTCGACGGCATCCGGGCCGGATCGCTGGTGCGCGCCCAGTACACCTACTGCCAAGGCGTCGTGCTGGGGCTGGAGACCGAGCTGGCCGCGCGCACCCATGATGACCGGCACCCGGTACGGGTGCGGCGGCTGGTGGCCGCGATCGCTGAGCACATGGCGCCGAGCGGAATCCTCAACGGGTCCGGCGGCGGAGACGGCGGGCTGTTCGCCGGGATCACCGCCCGGTACCTTGCGTTGGCGGCGACCGTCCTGCCTGGTGACTCAGCGGAGGACGTCGGCGCCCGCGACACCGCCCGCGGCATCGTGCTGACCTCGGCGCAGGCGGCGTGGGACAACCGCCAAAGTGTCGACGGTCTGCCGTTGTTCGGCCCCTCGTGGGGCAGCATCGCCGAGGTCCCCGCCGCCGGTGGCGCCGAGGCACGATTCGTCGAGGGCGCGGTGAATTCCTCGCAGACGCCCGAACGGGATCTGTCTGTGCAGCTGTCGGGTTGGATGTTGATGGAGGCGGCACATACGGTGACAGCGTGAGAGGCAGCAGGCTGGGGCGTGACCCGACCGCGAAACGCTTTGGTGAGAACGCCGCCGCGGCATTACTGCTGACGTTCACGCTGGTGGCCATCCTGTGGGCGAATTCACCCTGGGCGCATACCTATTCCGAGTTCTGGGAAACGCACGTCGGGTTGAGCTTCGGAAACATGCATGGCGAGTTGACGGTGAAGGAGCTCGTCAACGACGCGCTGATGGCGTTCTTCTTCTTCATCGTCGGCCTGGAGGTCAAGGCACAGTTCACCATCGGCGAACTCACCGAGCGTTCCCGCGCTCTGGTCCCGGTGGTCGCCGCGGTCGCCGGGCTGACGCTGCCCGCGTTGATCTTCGTGCTGTTCAACCCAACCGGTGAAGACGCCAGCGCGTGGGGTGTGGTCATCTCCACCGACACCGCGTTCCTGGTCGGGGCGCTTGCCATCATCGCGCCGAAATACCCGGCGCGCCTGCGGACCTTCCTGCTGACCTTGGCCGTCGTCGACGACGTGGGCGCACTGGCCGCGATCGCGCTGTTCTACTCCGAACGGATCCGGGTCGTCCCGCTGGTGGTCGCCGTGGTGATCGTCGCCGCGCTGATCGGGGTGCGCTACCTGCCCGCCGCGATCCGCGGGGCCGCGTATTCGCTTCTGGCCGTTGCCCTGTGGCTGGCGTTGTTCGCCGGCGGGGTTCACCCCACCCTCGCCGGTGTGGTGGTGGCGCTGGTGATACCGGTGTTCACCCCCGAGCGCCAGCGGGTGGAGGCGGCCGTCGACGTCATCCGGGCATTCCGTCAGTCGCCGAATTCGGAGTACGCCCGAGCCGCCACCCGCAGCCTGCGCGACTCGATATCGATCAACGAGCGGCTGGTGACCGGGTTCGGGCCGTACGTTTCTTTCGGGGTGCTGCCGTTGTTCGCATTGGCGAACGCCGGTGTGCGGCTGGACGCCGACACGGTGCTGGCGGCGATCCATTCACCGCTGACCTGGGGTGTGGTGGCGGGCCTGGTGTTGGGCAAGTTGGTCGGCATCACCGGGGCCACCTGGATCGTGCAGCGCACCGGGCTGGGCCGGCTTTCTCCGGGATTGACGTTGCGGCGGATCGCCGGTGGCGCGGCCCTGTCCGGTATCGGATTCACGATCTCGCTGTTCATCGTCGACCTGGCGATCACGGATCCGCGTTCGGCCGACCTGGCCCGGTGTGGCGTGCTGGCCGCGTCGGTGATCGCATTCACGTTGGGGTGGGCGGTCTTCCGGCTCACCGACAAGCTCAGCCCGCCGGTCCCGGTCGGCCTGAAGCTGGTGCGCGACGTCGATCCGGACCGCGACCACATCCGAGGCCGGGCCGACGCGCCGCTGACGCTGGTGGAGTACGGCGACTTCGAGTGCCCGTTCTGCAGTCGCGCCACCGGATCGATCGACGAAGTCCGCGCGTACTTCGGTGACGAATTGCGCTACGTGTGGCGGCATCTGCCGCTGGAGCGGGTACACCCGCGGGCCGTGGACGCCGCCCGGGCCAGTGAGGCCGCGGCCCTGCAGGGCAAGTTCTTCGACCTAGCGGTGATGATGTTCGAGTTCCAGGACTACCTGGAATGGCAGCACATCTATCGTTATGCCGACCAAGTTGGTTGTGACATAGCTCAATTCGACGACGATCTACATTCCTCGCGGGTGCTGCACCGGGTGGACGACGACGCCCAGGATGCCGAGTTGATGGACCTCAACGCGACACCGACGTTCTTCGTCAACGGTGTTCGGCATCGCGGGCCGTGGGATGCGGCCAGCCTCATCCGTGCTCTGGAAGCGGGCCGGCCGGATAGTTAGGGTGCGCGTCGGCCGGCGATCATCATGATCGGCGAGCCGGGTATCCGGCTCACGTTGACGTCCACCAGATCGGGCCGGTCGGCCAGCGCCCGGCCGTCGTCGAGGTCGATCGCGCGCCCGGCGATCCAGGTCCGGAAGATCGCGAGGTTGACCCGGTCGAGGAATCGCGGCGCCTTGTAGAACGTGATGAACCGTTCGGCGTCTTCGAAGGTGGCGCTGCGGTCCGCCTCGGTCACCAGAAGCGGTCCGCCGCGCTTGAGCACTCGGATGCATTCACCGATGCCGCGGCTCTGATCAGTCCAGTGCTTGATCGAGCCGTAGCTGAGGACACCGTCGAAGGTCTCGTCGGGGAAATCCAGATTGGTGGCGTCGCCGATCTGAAAAGTGACGCGGTCGGTGTAGGCGGCCATCCGCTTGCGGACGCGATCGATCTGCGGCTGGGCGAGGTCGATGGCAACGATGCGGAGATCGGGACGCTTGTCGGCGAGGTATTTGGTGAACAGTCCGCCGCCGCAACCCACGTCCAGCACATAGCCGTTCTGGGGGAGGTGCGGCAGGAAGTGATCGTCGACGGCATGCCGCGATTCGTAGACGGCGGGCGCGACCACTGTCTCGTACATCCAGGCGTGCGCACCGGTGTAGGTGTTGGTGATCTTGTCGAACGGTGCCATGACCATGGACGGCTCCTTTGTTCGCGTCGAGTGGGATGGATCCTACCAATCAGGCGGGCCGGGACAGCGGGCGTCGCCGGCTGCGGGTCGACGCCGGCCCGGCGTGCGCCAAGCGAAGAATGAGGACCAGCGATTCACCGGGTTGGACCCCGGCCAGATCGCTGAACTGTGACTTGAGCTCGACCAATTCAGGGGCGAAACCCGGTGACAGTTCAGCGAGTTCATGGCGATGCACGGCATGCAGGAACACCGGCGAGATGGGATGCACCGCCAGGCCGTGTTGCTGGGCGACGATCCATATCGCTTCGGCGGCCGAGCCGCCGCGGGCATAGTCGACCAGCTGGTCCCCGGACGTCGTGATCACCGCCAGCGCCGACGTCGCCCGCACGCGGTCAGCGACATCGTCACCGAGGGCTTCGCCGGCGTCCCAGTCCGCCAGCAGGCGCATCACGTCGGGGCGCCGCAGAATCTCCATCACCGCGAAGTCGGCCGGCGCGAGTTCGAGTCCGCGCACGTCGATCCCGCTGTCGGCGGGTTGATCACCGGGCCAGCGCATCTCGGAGATCATCTCCCGGTGCAGGCGAGGCGTGAGGAACCGGAGCCGGTCGGTGTTCGCCAGAACCGTTGCTGCCCTGTCGATGTCGCTGCGCTCGGTGAGCAGATGCAGCCCGGCGCCTTCGCGGGCCGCCCATCCGTGCAGCGCATCGAGCGTCTCGGTGCGCAACGGCTGTGGAGTGCCCTGGCGCCGATTGGTTTCGCGACGCAACATCGGCTCGTACAGCCCGGCGAGGTCGGTGTCACCTCCGTCGCCCAGCCTCAGCGTCGCCTCGAGCAGTGTGGAGCCACCGGTCGTCCACTCGACCGGGCCGAGAACACCGGCGTGCGCGGCGGCGATCCTGGCATTGAGTGTCGCCGCACCGACGGCCACCGCGCTGCCGCGGAACGCAACATCCATCATCGACTTGTATTGCGGCGCAATGCGGATCCGCACCGCTTCGGGGTCTGTGTCGATCTCCCACGGCTGGGCGTTACCGCCAGAGGGGGCACGGACCGCGGCCTGGGCGATCGCGGTCACCGGGTCACCGTAATCGCCGGGCTCCGGCGGCGGCGCGTCGGTTTCCGGCTGTCCCGGGTCGCCGAGTGCGGGTTCGGCGACCGCGTCGAGTGCCTGGCCGATGTCGATGCGCACCTGTCCGGATGCCAGCGGTTCGCCCAGACCGATACGGCGGGCGGCCTCGGCGACGATGGTGGCACCCAGCGTGACCTCGCCGGCCAGCTGCGGCCACGTCGACAGGGAGTGACCGACCTCGACCAGCGATGCGGTCAGCCGTCCCGACGACCGGCTGGCGTCGAGGTGGCGCAGCATGTACGGGATGCGGTCCTGCTGCGACAACGCTGCCAGCTGCGCCGAGTCCACGGCGCCGAGCACGCCGTGCATGACCGGGCGTTCCGGTTCGAGGTCGAAGCGTTCGACGTCGATCAGCCCGCGATCGCTGGTGGCCATGAGTACGGGCAGGCGCCGGTTCCGGGCCGCCTCACGGATCCGCACCTTCATGTCCAGCGAATCGCACTCCTCGACCACGATGTCGATGTCGTCGAGGAATTCGTCGAGTGACTCCGCACGTACGCCTGAGGTCATCACCTCCACGCGCAGGTAGGGATCCAGCTCCGCGATCCGCCGGGCCGTCACCACGGCCTTGTTGAGCCCGATGTCGAGAATCGTTGCCGGCACCCGGTTGAGATTCGACAGCTCCAGATGGTCGAAGTCGGCGAGTCGCAATGTGCCGCAGAGACCTTCAGCGGCAAGCGTGTGGGCGATGACATGGCCGACGCTGAGGCCGGCGATCGCGATGCGAACGGTGCCGAGGCGGCGTTGTTCGGCGCTGGTGATCAGGTTGCGGTTGCGGTCGGTGCGGACCGCACGAAACCCGTTCGGCCCCAGGATGGCAACGACAGTCCGGCGCCAGGGGTAGTGCGCCCAGGCGGTGGGTTCGTCGAGCAGCTCGGGCCCGGGGGCCGGGTGCAGCTTCCGGAGATCCTCTGCCAACGCGGCGCGGTGGTCGATGAATTCCACACCGGGGTCTTGGCGCAGTGCATCGAGGGCCGGATCACCGTCGTGCAGGATGGTGGCGGAGTAGCTCGCTGTTTCGTCAACGGCCATGTGTCAGCGCTTTCGGATTCGGGCGCGGATCGGCGCGCCGGCGATCATTGTGAAATGCAGGGCAAGCGGGAATTCTGCTTCGACAGAGGTGATCTCGACTCGGCGGATGATGCTCGCCAAAGCGAGGGTGACTTCCAGCATTGCGAAATGGTCGCCGATGCACGAGCGCGGGCCGCCACCGAACGGAATGTACTGCCACCGCTCGAGCTTCTTGGCGGCGTCCTGGCCGAACCGGTCGGGATTGAAGCGCAACGGCTCGTCCCACAGGGTCGGGTCGCGCTGAACCGCCATCCTGCCCAGCACCACCATGGTCCCGGCCGGTACGCGGTAACCGCCGACATTGAGGTCGCGGCAGGCCATCCTGGTTCCGGTGGGCGCGGGTGGACACAGCCGCAGCGACTCGCGCACCACCTGCGCGGTATAGCCAAGATCAGGCAGGTCGTCGGGGTTGAGCGCCCGATCCGGCAGGGCCGCGACCTCGGCGAGAACACGGTCCTGGCAGGCCGGGTCGTGTCCGAGCGCCCACAACGCGTAGGCCAGCGTGGTCGCGGTGGTGTCGTGGCCGGCGAAGAGAAAGATGATGATCTCATCGCAGATCTCGTTGTCGGACAGGCGCTTTCCCGTCTCCGGGTCTTCCGCGGCGATGAGCGCGTGGACCAGCGGTGCCACCCGGGTCGGATCACGGCGGCATTCGCTGACGATCTCCCCGGCGAGTCGGTGCAGTTTGGCGCTGGCCTCCCGCGCCCGGCGTCGCGCCGGTGTCGGCAGCCAATGCGGCGCGCGGACCGGACGCGTGGCGCGGGCGATCGCATACGACAAGGCGACGCGCAGCGGCTCGGCGACGTCGTCGGCGCGTGCTTCGAGATCGATGCCGAGCACGGAGCGGCCCAGGGCGCGAAGGGTGAGTGACCGCGATTCGGCGTCGAGGTCCACCTCGCCACCGTCTGGCCAAGCGGCGCAGACGGAGTCGGCGGCCTGTGCCATGTGGCCGCCGAATTCGCGAACCCGCTGTTTGGTGAAGACGGGCTGGATCGTACGCCGCCGCGGCCGCCACGGCTCGTACGGCAGGTCGGCCAGGTTCGCGCCGATGATCCGGCGCATCTCGTCGAACACCGGGCTGGTCTTGTCGACCGATCCGTCCTTGATGCTGAGCACGTCGCGCAACGCCGCCGGGGAGGTGACGAGCACCATCGGCGGCATCAGCCAGCGCGGGCCGACGGTGAACCGGGTCACCGGGCCGCCGGCGTCTCGCAGCCTCTCGGTGCCGGTGCTGAACTCCTTCACGGCTTTCAGACGCTGGCGCAACGGCATCGGGTTCACCGGCGCGAGCGGCAACGATTCGAGGCCACCGCTGCTTGGGGCCTGAGTCACGTGGTCCTCCACTATTTCAACGAGGAACGAAAGCTTACCGATCGAGTCCGGGTTTAATGATGAGGGCGTAAACGGCGCGGGAAGAAGGTTCTTGGATGGGGATTCGACCGCTGTGGCGGATACCGGGCATCGTCGCGCGTGAGCGGCTGCATCCGCCGGGCCGGCAACGCATTCCCGAACCGATGGTGATGGACGACGCCGAATCCGTTGCCTTCTTTCACGCCGGCGGCGAGGCCAACCCGGGGATGCGAGCTGTGTATGACCTGTGCGCCCGCGCGCTGGACGCGATGCTGCCGCAGGGCGGACGCCTGCTCGATCTCGGCATCGGCTCCGGGCGGGCGTTGAGCGCGGTGCTGCGCCGGCGCCCGGACGTCCACGCCGTCGGTGTCGACCTGGCGCCCAACATGCTGGCTACGGCCCGAGAGCTGTTCGCGACCGAGGGTCTCGACGGGCGGGTGGAATTGGTGCAGGCTGATATCACCGCCCTGCCGGAGTCGCTGGCCGGTGCGCCCTGGGATGCGATCTCGTGCATGTGGACTCTGCACCAACTGCCGGACGCCGACGTGCTCAGTGCCGCCTTGCGCCAGATCGCGACGGTCCGGCGGGACAGCGGCGCGGCACTGTGGATCTCCGATTTCGCGCGGCTGCGTGATCCGTCGGCATGCCCGGCCATGCTGCAGTGCGTGGATCCCGACTCACCGATGGGCTTGCGGCAGGACGCGATCGCCAGTGAGGCGGCGGCGTTCACTCGCGAGGAACTGTCGGCAGCGCTAGCCGTGGCGGGGCTCGACGGGTTGAGCTCGGGCCATGCCACCCCATTGCCGTACCTGCAGGCCTACTGGGCGTTCGGCGAGAAAGGCAGACCAGCCCCCGCCGCCAAGCGCGTCTCGCAGCTGCACGGCCAGGCCCGGCGTGAGGCCGCGTTGCTGCGCTGGGGCTTCACCGCCAAGCCGTTCTGATCGCTAGACCGGAATCGTTGTACCCGTTTCCTTTTCGGCGAATTGCACCACCTGGGCGGCGGCGTCGTAGTCGCACGCCTTTGGTGAGCGGCCGATCAGTGCCGGCTCGCCGCGCAACGCCAGCCGAGCACTGACCCCGACATAGCTGCCCGGCGGTATCGGTTCGCTGATGCAGTACAGCGTCGGTGCCGCGCCCTCGTCGATGTCGTTGGCGAACCGGTCGGCCACCCCCTTGGCCACCTTGTGCGCCAACGACATCAGCATCGAATCCGACGTGTGGGTCAGGTTGGAGGCCACCCAGCCGGGATGAACCAGTTGCGTGACGACACCGGAGTTGGCGGCGCGCAGGCGGCGGTCGAGTTCCAGGCCCCACAACATCATGGCGAGCTTGGAGTGCGTGTAGGCGCTCATCGGGCTCCACTTGCCCTGGCGCATGTGCATATCGTTCAGACGCAGCGTCGCGGTGCGATGACCGTCGGAGGCGACGTTGATGATCTGCGACCGCACCCGGGCGAACAGCAGGTTCGTCAGGGCGAACGGACCGAGCAGGTTGGTGCCGAGCGTGGTCTCGAAGCCGTCGACGGTCTCGCGGCGCTTGTCGGTCAGAGCACCGGCGTTGTTGATCAGGATGTCGACCTCGCCATCGAGCCGGTCGCCGAAGCTGCGGACCGAGGCGAGGTCCGCCAGATCCAGCTCGATCACCTCGGTGGAGCCGTTGATCTCGGCGGCGCGCTGGGCTCCCAGCGCGGTGTTGCGGACGGCCATGATGACGTGGGCACCGGCGTGGGCGAGGGCCCGCGTCGTGCCCAGTCCGACACCGTTGGTCGCGCCCGTCACGATGATCCGTCTACCGGTGAGATTGCCGAGCCGGGCCGGCGACCACTGCGTCACGCGGGGCAGCATAGCGGGAATTCTGGACAAACAAGACCATCTAACCAATTGCTCTGCGATCATGCCCCTTGACATGAGTGACAGTGCGCAGGCAATCACCAACCTCATCTACGTCTATGCCGAGCTGATCGACGCCGGCGACCTCGATGCGGTCGCCGACCTGTTCACGCACGGCCGGATCTGCGGCGTGGAGAACGGCCCGCCGGAGACCGTGTTCGAGGGCCGGGACCGGGTCCGCGAGATGTATGAGATGGCGACCCGCCTCTACGAGGACGGGACGCCGAAGACCAAGCACAACACCAGCAATGTGCAGCTCTACGTCGACGACGAGGCCGGCACGGCGCGCAGCAGGTCCTACTACTGCGTCACTCAGGCCACGCCGGACCTCCCGCTGCAAGTCATCGTCACCGGCCACTATCACGACACGTTCCATCGGGTCGACGGTCAGTGGTGGTTCGACTCCCGCACCATGTTCGTCGACCAGGTCGGCGACGTCAGCCACCATCTGAAGTTCTGAGCTCATGGCTGGGACGGGCACCTTTGCAATGGCGGCCGTCCTGGCCGACGCGCAGCACAAGGAAGGGCTGACCGACTGGGGGCCAGGCGACTTCGAAGGACCCCTCGGCGTCCTGCTCGACGACTACCCCGGTGCCGGGCTCAATGCGATCGGCGAGCACATCCTGCGGTCGGGCATCGTGCACAGCCTGCGGATGCGGTTGCGCACCCAGGAATGGGTCCGCCGCCATCCCGAGATCCTCGACGAGCAGATCGAGGCGCCCATCGTGGTCGTCGGGATGATGCGCAGCGGCACCACGCTGCTGCAGCGGCTGCTGGCCGCCGACAGCCGGCTGCATTGCGCCCGCGGCTGGGAAGTCGTGGAAGCCGCGCCCAAGCTGGGCTACGACTTCGCCGGCACCGACCCGCGCATCGCGATCAGTGAGATGCGGGAGAACAAGTCCCGGGAGCTGGCGCCCGAACTGTTCGCCATCCATCCGATGTACGCGCGAGAGGCCGAGGAGGAGATCGTCTTTCTCGCCGACGCGTTCCTGTCCCACGTCCCCGAATCCGGTGCTCACCTGCCCAACTACCGATCCTGGCTGAACACACAGGATTTCGCGCCCGCCTACCGTTATCTGCACCGCATGGCCCGTTTCCTGCAGTGGCAGAAGCGCCGTCGAGGAGTGACCGCAGGACGCTGGGTGCTCAAAACCCCCGCGCACCTCGGCTACCTCGACACACTGCGCGCCGAGTTCCCCGATGTGCACGTGGTGCACATGCATCGCGACCCGCGCACCACGGTGGCCTCCGGAGCCAGCCTCAACGCGACGCTGCACGCCATGCACGCCGACGCGGTCGACACCCACCGGGTCGGGGCGCAGTGGCTGGAGCGGATGGGCTGGACCAATGACCGCGCCATGGCGGTGCGCGACAGTTGGGCCGACGAGGGGCAACGGGTCACCGACATCCAGTACGCGGACGCCGTCGCCGATCCGATCGGACAGGTGGGCCGTGTGTACGACGCGGCCGGGTTGGACCTGACGGACACAACGGTTGCCGCGATGAAAGACTGGCTGGCCAACCGCCCTCGCGAGCTCCCGCGCCCGCCGTACGACCTGGGCGCCTACGGGCTGACAAACGAACAAGTCGATGAACGATTCTCGCTGTACAACAAGCGCTTTCGAAAGGACAAACAATGATCGCCGATGATGCGGTGGCGACGCCGTCCCAGCATGAGCAGGAGCTGGCCGCGTTGGAGCTGACCGAACACCCGGTGGTCAAGGAGGCCTATCGGACGGTCGCGGAGAACTGGCTGAGCCGCGCCAAGGCCTCCGACGCCATGCGGGAGCGGTTCGACGCCGCCTTCGCCGAGGTGATGTTCTCGGCAGCCGTGTGGTCGTCCAATCAGGACAAGCTGCGGCCGAAAGTCAGTTGCATCACCCGGCTGGCGCATCCGGTGGGTGATCGGCAGATTCCCGGATCACGTTGGGGCATCGACAATCCCGACACCGTCTACCGGGTGATTCCGATATCCGGCGACGAGCGGTATGTGATCCGCGGCCGTGTCGGCGAGCACCGGATGACCGAGAACTACTTCACCCTCTGGGACGCCAACATGGGCACCGTGGCCGTGCTCAACGGCAAGACCATGGACGTCGACAGCGACGGAAGCTACACGATCACCGTGGACGCTGATCCCGCCGACGGCAGGCCCAATCACGTCCAGACCACGCCGGAGGCACACGAGTTCTATATTCGCGACGTGTTGTTGGACTGGGCCACAGACGATCCCAACCACATCACCGTCGAGCGTCTCGGTGGCGCGCCGGGAACACCGGCCCGCACCCTCGACGAACAAGCGGACGCCACTGCGGCAATGATGGCGTACTTCGCCAACTTCACCGGCAAGCTCAGCCACGGCATCTACAAGATGCCGGCCAACCACTTCGACTTGGCCTGGTCCGCGGACAAGGTCGGCGCCATGAAGAATCAGGTGTACGTCATGGGCCGGTTCGACCTCGGACCCGATGAAACCTTCGTCGTCGACGTCAAAGACGGTGGCGCCGAATACTTCACGGTCCCGCTCAGCAACATCTGGGGCACCACGCTGAATATCGTCGACCGCACCGGCAGCCTGAACAAGGCCCAGTCGGTGCCCAACGAGGACGGCAGCTACACCTACGTCATCTCGCCCGTCGATCCCGGGGTTGCGAACTGGATCGACTCGGACGGGCTGCGGGAAGGCGTACTGACCTTGCGGATGGCGGAGTTCGGCGACGGCGGCCCGACACCCGATCTGGGCGCGACCGGTCGCGTCGTACCGCTCGACCGGCTCGATGACGAGGTGCCCGGACTGGCGCGGGTGACACCTGCACAACGGGCCGAACAGTTGGCGCTGCGGCGGCAGGCGTATCTGCGCCGGCTACCCGAAGGCACCCCGAACGAGAGGACCAACTGAGATGGCCCGCTGGTTGATCACCGGCTGCTCGACCGGCTTCGGACGTGAGATCGCCCGCGCCGCACTAGAAGACGGCCACCAGGTGCTGGTGACCGCCAGGCGCGCCGATGCCGTGGCTGATCTCGTCGAGGAGTTCCCCGACCTGGCAGCAGCGGCCGCGCTCGACGTGACCGACACCGGTCAGATCGCGGCCGCGGTGCGCGCCGCCGAGGATGCCTTCGGCGGCGTCGACGTCCTGGTCAACAACGCCGGGCACGGCTACCTCTCGGCGGTCGAGGAGGGTGAAGACGCCGAGGTGCGAAAGCTGTTCGACGTCAACTACTTCGGTTCGGTCGACATGATGAAGGCGGTGCTGCCCGCGATGCGCGCCCGCGGCTCGGGACATATCGTCAACATCTCCTCGATGACCGGGTTGGTGGCCAATCCGCCGAACGCGTACTACTCGTCGACCAAGTTCGCACTCGAAGCCGTCAGCGAGGCACTCGCCTCCGAGGTGGGCCCACTGGGCATCAAGGTGACGCTCATCGAGCCCGGCGCCTTCCGGACCGATTGGGCGTCGAGGTCGATGAAGGAGTCCGGTGCGCCGATCAACGAGTACGCCGACGTCGCCGCACGCAAGGACCTCATCAAGCAGTTCGCCGACCACCTGCCGGGCGATCCGCGCAAGGTGGCCGAAGCCGTTCTGATGGTGACCAAGCTGGAGGATCCGCCGCTGCGGCTGCTGCTCGGCCGTGACGTCCTGAAGGCGATGCGCGACAAGATCGCCGCGTTGTCGGCGTCGATCGACCAGTGGGAAGCGGTCACCAAGGACGTGAACTTCCCCAGTTAACCCGGCGGTCGATAAGTGCGAGGCAAAGGCGCGCTCCGCCATTGCTTTTGGCGAATGTGTGCCAACCGCCCCGGATCCGCTTAGTTTTGATGTTGTGCAGGACGTTCTTTCGGAGCTTGCGGCGATCTGGCGGACCGGCGAAACCGCCGGCCTCGCCACCGTCGTGCGCACCTTCCGGTCGGCACCGCGGCAACCCGGTGCGGCCATGGTGGTGGCGCCCGACGGCTCCGTCAGCGGTTCGGTGTCGGGCGGCTGCGTGGAGGGCGCGGTCTACGAGTCGGCCACCGAAGTCGCGGCCACCGGGGTACCGCGGCTGGAACGGTACGGCGTCAGTGACGACGATGCTTTCGCCATCGGGCTGACCTGCGGCGGAATTCTGGACGTCTTCGTCGAGCCGGTCTCGCAACGCAGCTTTGCGCAGCTCGACCGGGTCGTCGACGCCATCGCCGAGCATCGCCCGGTGGCGATCGCCACCGTGATCACCCACCCCGACCACGACTGGCTGGGCCGCCGGCTCGTCCTCGGACCGGAAAGTGTCGACGGCTCGCTCGGTTCGCCGCGAGCCGACGCCGCCGTGACCGACGATGCCCGCGGCCTGCTGGCGGCTGGGCGCAGCGAGGTGCTCACCTATGGTCCGGACGGTCAGCGTTTGGGCGAGGGCATGGAGGTTTTCGTCGCCTGTCACGCGCCGCGCCCCCGGATGCTGGTGTTCGGCGCCATCGATTTCGCCGCCGCGGTGGCTCAACAGGGTTCGTTCCTCGGCTACCGCGTCACCGTCTGCGATGCCCGCGGGGTGTTCGCGACTCCGGCCCGGTTCCAAACCGCCCACGAGGTGGTCGTCGAATGGCCGCACCGCTACCTGGCCGCCCAGGCCGAGGCGGGAGCGATCGATTCGCGCACCGTGATCTGTGTGCTCACCCACGACGCAAAGTTCGACGTACCGCTGCTCGAGGTGGCCCTGCGCCTCGACGTCGGATACGTCGGGGCGATGGGATCCCGGCGCACCCACGACGACCGGCTGGCGCGGCTGCGCGAGGCGGGCCTGACCGACGCGGAGTTGAGCAGGCTGGCCAGTCCGATCGGACTGGACCTGGGCGCCCGCACTCCCGAGGAAACCGCGGTGTCGATCGCCGCCGAGATCATCGCGCGCCGATGGGGCGGCGGCGGACGTCCGCTGTCGGCGACCAGCGGCCGGATCCACCACGACGATGATCACGACAGTCCCTCGGCGGCAGGGCAATTGAGCGAATATCTGAGTCGCTAGCGACGTCGCTCTATCACATCAGGGGCCGGTGCATCGGGCCGCCCCACCGCCCTGGCAGGCTTGTCGACAACGAGTACCGCACCGCACTCGCCACCGGATGAGGAGAGCCCATGAAGATCGACCACGAGTTCACCGTCAGCGTCCCGATTGCGAAGGCCTGGGAAGTCCTCAGCGACTTGGAGCAGGTGGTTCCGTTGATGCCGGGCGCTCAGCTGACCGGCCAGGAAGGCGACGACTTCCTGGGCAAGGTGAAGGTCAAGGTCGGTCCGGTGACCAGTGAGTTCAGCGGCAAGGCGCACTTCGTGGAGCGCGACGAGGCCCTGCACCGGGCCGTGGTCGACGGCCGCGGCAAGGAGGCCCGCGGCACCGGCAATGCGGCGGCGGTCGTCGTTCTGCAGCTACACGAGGCCGGTGACCACACCCGGGTCACCGTCGAAACGGATCTGAAGATCGTCGGCAAACTGGCGCAATTCGGCAGCAGCATGCTGCAGCAGGTATCCGAAAAGCTACTCGGGCAGTTCGTCGACTCGCTGGAGGCCAAGCTGGCCGGGGGCAACGACGTACCGGAAACACCCGAGAGCGCCGTCGAAGCCGTCCTGGACACCCCGGCGACGCCCGGCGCCGCAGGTCTGGGCACGGCGGCAGCCACGGCCACTCCGCGCGTAGCGCCCGCGTCCACGCCCGCCAAGGAGCCAGAACCGATTGACCTGCTGGCGCTCGCCGGCGGCACGTCGGTGACCAAGTATGCGGCGGCAGGCGTCGCCGCGCTGGTGCTGCTGATCCTGATCGCGGTCGTCGTGCGACGCCGCGGCTGACCTTATTTCTTGGTCTGCGGTGTGGCGACCATGATCGGGCCGTTCATCGACCCGTCGACCGCCGACTTGAACTCGCCTTGAGTGCCGTCGGAGTCGATCGCTGCACCGTCGGCACCGCTATCGCCGTCCTGTACGGCAAACGTTGTGGTGGGGCTGCCGGCTGACGCGATGCCGATCCCGCCGAAGAGTGCTGCCAGGCCGATGCCCGCTGAAGCTAGGAGTCCGCTGAGGACGATTTTGACCATTTGCTGTGACCTTTCACGCGATCAGCGCAAACTAGCCGCCGATCCTGTGAGGTTTGCTGTGCGCTAGCTGGTAAACGGCTGGGTCGGCGGCGCACGTGCCGGTCAACGCGATACCGCGGTGATCACGCGGGCAAATTTTTACGACTCGGTAACCGATCCCGTGGCCGCTTTGTCGGCCTTGCGCCGCTTGTACCACTCCCAGATCATCGGAGCGATCGATGCGAGCGCGATGAGGATGAAGATCGGTTCGAGCAGCTTCCGAATGATCTCGAACTGCCCCAGCCCGTAGCCCAGCAGCGTCAGGCCGATACCCCACAGCAATGCGCCGATGACATTGAACAGCGTGAAAACCCCGTACCTCATCTTCGCCGCACCTGCGGTGATCGGGGCCAGCGTGCGCACGATCGGGACGAAACGGGCCAGCACGATCGCGAACGGCCCGCGCTGTTCGAAGAAGATGTGCGCCTCATCGAGGTAACGCTGCTTGAGGACCCGCGCGTTCGGTTTGAACATCGCGGTGCCGAGGAAGCGGCCGACGAAGTAGCCGACCTGGCCGCCGAGGATCGCGGCGAGCGGGATGAACACCAGCAATTGCCACAGCTGGAAATTGGCGCTGACGTCGGCGCCCTGCGCTGCGGTTCCCGCGGCGAGCATGCCCGCCACGAACAACAGCGTGTCGCCGGGCAGCACCGGGAAGAGCACACCGGACTCGATGAAGACGACAACCAGAATGCCGACCAGAGCCCAGGTGCCGAACTGCTCGATCAGCTTGAGCGGGTCGAGGAAGTCCGGCATGAGCGCCAGCGTGGTGGTGGTCACGAGGGACAAGGGTACCGGTGGCAGCTGTTGATACCGGCGTCACGCCGACCCGTGCCAGTCGATCGGCTTCTTGTCATACTGACTGCGTTGCGCAGGAGAGTCGGAAGGAAGTGCCATGCCCATCGCCACGCCCGAGGTTTACGCGGAGATGCTGGGCCGCGCCAAGGAGCACTCGTTCGCTTTCCCGGCGATCAACTGCGTCGGCTCGGAGAGCATCAACGCGGCCATCAAGGGCTTCGCCGACGCCGGTAGTGACGGCATCATCCAATTCTCCACCGGCGGGGCTGAATTCGGCTCCGGACTGGGCGTCAAAGACATGGTCACCGGCGCGGTGGCACTCGCCGAGTTCGCTCACGTCGTCGCCGCGAAGTACCCGATTACCGTGGCCCTGCACACCGATCACTGTCCGAAGGACAAGCTCGACACCTACGTCCTCCCGTTGCTGGCCATCTCGGCCGAACGGGTGGCCAAAGGCGCCGACCCGTTGTTCCAGTCGCACATGTGGGACGGCTCGGCGGTCCCGATCGACGAGAACCTGTCGATCGCACAGGAGCTGCTGAAGCAAGCGGCCGCGGCCAAGATCATCCTCGAGATCGAGATCGGCGTGGTCGGTGGTGAAGAGGACGGCGTCGAGGCCGAGATCAACGACAAGCTGTACACCACCCCCGAGGACTTCGAGAAGACCATCGAGGCCCTCGGCGTCGGCGAGCACGGAAAGTACCTGCTGGCGGCCACGTTCGGCAATGTGCATGGCGTCTACAAGCCGGGCAACGTCAAGCTCAAGCCCGAGGTGCTGGCCGAGGGGCAGCGGGTCGCTGTCGCCAAGCTCGGTCTGCCCGACGGGTCCAAGCCGTTCGACTTCGTCTTCCACGGCGGCTCGGGCTCGCTGAAGTCCGAGATCGAGGACTCGCTGAAGTACGGCGTGGTGAAGATGAACGTCGACACCGACACCCAGTACGCCTTCACCCGGCCGATCGCGGCGCACATGTTCTCCAACTACGACGGCGTGCTCAAGGTCGACGGTGAGGTCGGCAACAAGAAGGTCTACGACCCGCGCAGCTACCTCAAGAAGGCCGAGGCTTCGATGTCCGAGCGCGTCATCGAGGCGTGCCGGGACCTCCACAGCGCCGGTCGATCCGTCACGGCCGGCTAGCTGTGATTTCGGCGCGGTTTCGTTCGCTCAGCGGCGGTTAGCGCGCCGAAATCGCTCGCTGGACGACCGCGATGACGCGTTCGGGATACTCGGTCAGGTCCAGCCATGTGAAGCGCAGTACCTGATAGCCCGCGAGAACGAGAGCGTTCTGTTTCCTGCGATCGCGTTCGAACGACTCGGGACCGGTATGGAAAGCAAAGCCGTCGACCTCGACCACCGCCTTCGCGGCGCGAAACAGGACGTCCACCTCGTAACCGAGGACCGTCTGGTTCGCCTTCCACCCGCAAATGCCCGACGTCTTCAGTAACTGGGTGAACAATCGCTCGGCTGTGGACTTCGTGCCGTCGTCGGCCGCCTGCAGGAGTTGTCGCGCTGCCGGAGAGCCGTATCTGCCGGTGTTGCGGAGGTGCGCTCCCCACAGCTGACGCAGTTCGGTGTGCCGTTGCAGGGCTTCGTCCATCAGCTTGGGGCCGCCGCCGCGGCGCACTGCGGCCTCTATCGCTGTGAGCGGAAGCGCGGTGACGCGCAGGCCTCGATATTCGACGACGTCGAGGGGTTTGAGGTCGCGCCGCCGGACCCGAGATCCAAAGTGGCGACGTCCGTGGCTGTTGCGCGGCACCGTCACTTCGACGGTGTCGGGCGCGAATCGGGTCAGCCCGAGCCACCACGCTGCCGCAAGGCCGCTTGCGCACGCCGAGTTTCCATAACCCCACACCGCCGCACGGACGCGAGCTGCGTCGGTGAACTCGCGGTCGTCGACAAAGAAGACTCCCGGCGAGCACCGCCGCCAGCGCCCGGCACGAACACGCCGTCGTACCGCTTGCTCGGTCAGGCCCGCGTCGTTCGCCTGAGCCAACGTGATGACACCGTCGTGGCGTCGCAGGAGATCATCGATCACTCAAGGTTTGGACACCCGCGCGTTCCGAGCGGTTCCCACTCCCGCGATTTCGGCGCGGAAACCGCCGCTGAGTGAACGAAAGCGCGCCCAAATCCCTCAGGACGCTTGGCAGATCTTCCACTGGTCGTCGCGGAACTGCAGGTCGAAACTGCGGGTTGACCGCGTTGCCGGATCGAATGCCATGAACGAGGTGACGTTGGCTTCGGCGTGGTCGCCGTTGACGACCACCTCGTCGATGCTGGCCACCACCGGGTACTGCCGGGCCGCGGCCACCCGCGCATGGGTGTCCGACCAAGCTGCGTCATCGTATTTGACGTAGCTGTCTCGGGTCTGGCCGCACGTGATACCGCGCAGTGTGGCCAGGTCGCCGTTCTGGACGGCGGTGTCGAAGTGCTGGATGGTCGAGCGGACCATGTCCTCCTGCGTCGCCTTGGCGGAGTCGCGGCGGGTGAGCAGCACCGTGACCAGGATGGCCACCGCTGCCAGCGCCGCGATCACGGCGATCACCGCGAGCACCAGCGCCCAGCTGCGCCGACGCGTCGCCGCCGGTCGCGCCGGGATGGCCTGCGGTCCGGTTCGCGGTGTGCCCGACGCCGGGAACACTTCGGTCGGCGTCGAGAAGATCTCGGTCTCCGGATCGGGTTCGCGATGAATGATCTGCGTCGACCCCGCATCGAATCCTGGTGCGGTGAAACGACGTTCCGCCGGCGGGTCGCTGGCCCCGAACACTTCGGTGGCCGCGTCGGTCTCCTGAGGCGCCTGCTCGTCGCCGGCGGGCGCGACGGGTCCGGTGACCTCGTCGTGGTCGGGCCCGGATGGGTTCGACATGGGGGCTGCCGTCCTCCTGAAGTACTGGTGCTTCTGACCCTAACCGTTGGGTCCTGCCATCGGCTGGCGGTGGCACCGGCACAATAGGGCAATGACATCGTTTGGTGACCTTCTGGGCCCGGAGCCCGTGCTGCTGCCTGGGGATATCGAGGCCGAAGCCGAACTGCTCGCCGGGGAGAAGGCCGCGATCGTCGCCGCTGCGCACCCGTCCGCGTCGGTGGCATGGGCCACGCTGGCCGAGGAAGCGCTGGCCGACGACAAGGCGGTCACCGCGTACGCCTACGCCAGGACCGGCTACCACCGCGGTCTGGACCAGTTGCGCCGCAACGGCTGGAAGGGATTCGGTCCGGTCCCCTATCGTCACGAACCCAACCGCGGCTTCCTGCGCTGTGTGGCGGCGCTTGCCCGGGCCGCCGACACGATCGGCGAGACCGACGAGTTCGCCCGCTGCCTCGACCTCCTCGACGACTGCGATCCGGCGGCGCGCGTCGAACTCGGCCTGGCCTAACGGTCCTGCGCCAGCGACTGGCGCAGTTCGGTGACCTCGTCGGCCAGAAACGCCAGCGGGTCGCCCCGCTCGGGTGCCGGCGCACCGGTGCGCACCGCCGCCGCCAGCGCCGCCAGCGCCTCGACATGCGGTTGGGCTGACCGGCCGCCGAACAGCGAGCGGCCGAACTCGACACCATCGGCGCGGTGCTCGATCGTCCAGCAGGCCGCGATCGTGCGATACGCCAGCTGTTCGGTCGCCGTGACCGCGGGCAACAACTGCTCGGCGACCTCCTTCTGCCGGGCTGACCCGGCCAGCGCCGCATCGTCGGATTCCATCAGCGCGATCGCGGCGAGCTGCAGGTCCCGGCGAGCGGCCCGAGCCGCCAACCCGGTCGTGTCACCGGCGGCGACGTAGGGCAGCACCTGTGCGGCCGCTTCCAGCGTGCGCCCGATTGCGTCGGTCAGCCGGGTGGATTCCTGCCAGCGCACCGCCACCAGGTAGACGGCCACCCCGATCGCGCAGCCGATCAAGGTGTCGATGCCGCGGGCCAGCAGCAGGTGGCCGACGTCGATCGCATGTGTACCCGACGAGATGGTCAGCGCCGCGGTGGTGATGAAAACCGTTGCCAGCGCGTAGTTTCGGACCACCAACACTTCGATGATGAAGTTCAGCAGGGCCAACAGCAGCACCAGCCAAAGATCGTGAGGGTGCAGCGACAGGATCAATCCGGCCAACCCCAGGCCCACCCAGGTGCCTAGCAGTCGCTCTCCGCCGCGGCGCAAGGTGCGGCTGCGATCCGCGCCCTGATGCAGCACCAGCACTGCGGCCGCCATCGCCCAGTAGGCATGGTCGACGCCGAGGGCCATCGCGGCCGCACCCGATAACAATGCTCCGACAACGACGCGCTGCATGATGTGGCGCACCGGCGATCCCGGACTGATCGCGCGGCGCAACACGGTGACCAGTGGAGGACTGCCCAGCGGAATCCGGTCGGCGCCGCGGGTCGCGACCGCGTCCGGTGGCAACTGCAGCGCGCCGAGTTTGCGGGCCTGCTCGGCGGTCTCCGGCTCCGGGGCGGTCCCCTGCGCGGCGGCGTTGACCGCCGCCGTGAACAGCACATGCACCGCGTGGTTGGCAGCGCGCAGCCGGTGCAGGACGCTGCTCGGGTGTGCTTGCAGCGGTTGATAATTCACCAGCACGCTCCACGAGCGGTGCAGAGCGCTGGCCGCGCGGTGCCGGGCCGCGCGCTCCTGCGGCGAGTTCGCGGCTTCGATGTAGCCGGCAACCGCCTCGGCCGCAGCCGCGACGGCCGCACGCTCGGGCTTGCGATAGTGAACCAACGCGCCGGCCATCTGAACCAACCACGCCACCGCGCCGCCGGCGAGCACCAGCAGCCCGATCGTCCACGGCGCCAAATGGGCTGCGGAGACACCGATTCCGGCCGCGCAGGCAACGACGAAGATGTAGGCGCCGGGTGGTCCGACGGTTAGAGCGTTACAGAGCCAGACCGCGGCGACGGCGACCAGTGACACGACGAGGACGCCGAGCCACGGCACCTGCGCCGACCAGTCGCCCAGCGAGACGGCTCCGGCGAGTGCCACCGCTACCGTCGCCAATTCGAGGCCGCGGTTGGCGTAGGGCCGGTCGCCGCCGAACCGCGACGTGAAGGCACCGAGGGTGGCGATCAGCCCGGAGCTCATCGCCCCGGCCGCCCAGCCTGCCGTGACGGGGATCGCGGTGCTGATCGCCGCGCGCAGGCCGATGGGCCAGCGCGGCGGGGTGTTCAACTAGCTCACCAGTCGGTCTGGCCGGGGCAGTCGTCGGCGCAGCCGGGCGGTTCGACCTGCACCGTCGCGTGTTCGAGACCTCGGGCGGAGAGCACCGCCCTGGCATCGTCGAGCACCCGGTCGGAGTCCCCGCTACTGGTCAGGTGCGCGGTCACCATGTCCTTGCCCGGTACCAGGGTCCACACGTGCAGATCATGCACCTCGGTGACCCCGTCCACGGCGGCCAGCGCCGCTCGGAGTTCCTCGACATCGATGTGGGCGGGCGAGGATTCGGACAGGATCCGCAGCGCGGCGCGGGCCAGCCCGATCGCTCTGGGCAGCACCCAGAGTGCGACGAACACCGCCACCACGACGTCGGCGTACGGCCAGTGCGTCGTCACGTTCACGATGCCGGCGATCAGCACGCCGACGCTGCCGACGGTGTCGGCCACCACCTCCATGTAGGCGCCCTTGACGGCCAGGCTCTCCTCGGATTGCGAACGCAACAGCAGCACGACCGCGAAGTTGGCGACCAGGCCGGCGACGGCGACGACGATCATCGGAACGCCGGGGATCTCCGGCGCGCTGCCCAGCCGCTCGACCGCTTCGTAGAGGATGAACACCGCGACCCCGAGCAGCAGCACGGCGTTGGCGACGGCGGTGAATACCTCGGCCCGGTGCCACCCGTAGGTGCGGGCCGCCGAGGCCGGACCGTGGCGCGCCAGCAGCACGGCGGTCAGGCCCATGAACATGGCGACCAGGTCGGTCAGCATGTGTCCGGCGTCGGCCAGCAGGGCGATCGAATTGATCGTCAGCGCGGTCGTCAGCTCGATGACGAAGAACACGGTCAGGATGCCCGCGGCGATCAGCATCCGGCTCACCCGCGCGTCACCGCCGTGGCTGTGGTCGTGTCCGGCTCCCATGCGAGAAATATATGCAGAAAAGCGCATATGTCGCAAGCATTGGCCCTCCGCGTGACTGACGTCACGGAACTGACGGAAACGGAAATTTCTTGCCAAGTCGCTGCCGGACGGCGGGTAGCTGGCTAAGTTGATGTTTGCCAACCCGGGGGATGGACCGAGCCGGGGGGCAACGACGGAGGGGATCGCTGCCCCCCGTCTTGGTGCCCGGATCAGGTGAAGGCAGACCAGAACCGGGTCAGCTGCGAGCCGATCGAGGCCAGTCCGCCCGGCACTCCGGACAGATCGAAGAACCAGAACACCAGCCCGAAGAACCATTGGTTCAGGGCCGGAGCGAGCAGCAGAAGCAGCAGGAACAGGAAGCCGAATTGCTTGGCCGGCGCCACCGCACGCTGCGTCTCGGGGCTCAGATGCGGCTCGAGCGCCCCGTATCCGTCCAGGCCCGGAATCGGCAACAGGTTCAGCAGCAACGCGGTGATCTGCAGGAAACCCAGGAACGCCACCGCCGACCAGAACACGCCGTGGCCGTGGTCGTAGAACATCCGAGTCGCCGCCAGCAGGACGACGGCCAGCACGAGATTGGCCGCCGGACCGGCAAGGCTGACGATGCTGCGCTGACGCGGAGTCATGAACCAGGTGCGAACGTAGACGGCGCCACCCGGCAGCCCGATGCCGCCGAGGGCGATGAACAGCAGCGGCAAACCCAGCGACAGCAGCGGGCTGGAGTACTTCAGTGGGTTGAGGGTCAGATAGCCGCGAACCGCGACGTCGTGGTCGCCAAAGCGCCAGGCCGTGTACGCGTGGCCGAATTCGTGCAGGCACAGCGACACCAGCCAGCCGGCGATGACGAAAATGAACACCCCGACGTAGGCCAGCGGCCGCACGGTTTCGGCGGCCAGCCAGGCCAGCACCCCGCCGGCGACGGTGGTCGCGACGATCACCAGGAAGACGGGGCTGGGCCGCACCGACTGGCGCAACGGACGAACGCTCACCTCACGAAACTACCGGACACCCGCGATGACCTGCGGTCACGAGACCCGCAGCCAGCCGGTGGTGTGCCGGTAGAACGCCGAGCGCGTGACCTCACGGGGCAGCGCAACCCCGTCGCGCACCACCCGTGCGCCGGTGGTGCCCAGTTGAGCGGCACGGCCGGCCAGCCAGCGCCGCGGCCGCATCCGGCCGGTGAGCACCGTGGCCCGCAGCCCGGGCATCTCGGCTGTCGGCTCGATTCGCACGGCCGTCACCTCACCGTCGAACAACAGATCGTCGTCGACGACGGCTTCCCCCCGGATCACCCGGTCCTCGCCGGGTGGCAGCCAGAACGCGGCGTCCACGACCGCCGAACCGGTCTCATCGCGGATCAATGGAACGCGTTGAGCCACACCGGCAATCGCGCGCCGGGCACCCCGCCACCGAGGCACCTGCGCCACTTCCACATCGAGGCGGTCGATGCGCATCAGCCGGGTGAGGACCGCCGCCAGGTCGGCCGAAGATCCCACGACCACCACCCGCGACGCCCCCTGTGCCGCGGCGTCGATCCCGGCCACATCGTCGCCATCGTGGCAAGGCAGGGATGCCAGCGCGCGGGGCAGCCGGCGGCCCCCGAAACGCAACACGGCGATCTTGGTGTTGGTCAACGACACTCCTCGTGCTGCGCTCCGATAGGGTAGGTCACCGGCTGCACCACAATAAGCAGGAGAAACACCATGCCGGCAATCGTCCTCATCGGCGCCCAGTGGGGCGACGAGGGCAAAGGAAAAGCCACCGATCTGCTCGGTGGACGCGTGCGGTGGGTGGTGCGCTACCAGGGCGGTAACAACGCCGGGCACACCGTGGTCCTGCCCACGGGCGAGAACTTCGCCCTGCACCTCATCCCGTCGGGAATCCTGACCCCGGGCGTCACCAACGTCATCGGCAACGGTGTCGTCGTCGACCCGGGCGTGCTCTTGGGCGAGCTCGCCGGGCTGGAGGACCGCGGCGTCGACACCTCGGGGTTGCTGATCTCCGCCGACGCGCACCTGCTGATGCCCTATCACGTGGCCATTGACAAGGTGACCGAGCGCTACATGGGCAGCAAGAAGATCGGCACGACGGGTCGTGGCATCGGCCCGTGCTATCAGGACAAGATCGCCCGGATGGGCATCCGGGTGGCTGACGTCCTGGACAGCGACCTGCTCGCCGCCAAGATCGAGGCGTCGCTGGAGCTCAAGAACCAGGTGCTCGTCAAGATCTACAACCGCAAGGCGCTGGAGGCCGGCGAAGTACTCGACACGCTGCTGGCTCAGGCCGACGGCTTCAAGCACCGCATCGCCGACACCCGCCTGCAGCTCAACACCGCGCTGGAGGCCGGCGAGACGGTGCTGCTGGAGGGTTCGCAGGGCACGCTGCTCGACGTCGACCACGGCACCTATCCGTACGTCACGTCATCGAACCCCACCGCGGGCGGCGCCGCCGTCGGGTCAGGCATCGGGCCCACTCGGATCACCACCGTGCTCGGCATCCTGAAGGCGTACACCACCCGGGTCGGATCGGGACCGTTCCCCACCGAGCTGTTCGACGAGCACGGCGAGTACCTGGCCAAGACCGGCGGGGAGATCGGCGTAACCACCGGACGCCGCCGTCGCTGCGGTTGGTTCGACGCCGTGATCGCGCGTTACGCCACCCGGGTCAACGGCATCACCGACTACTTCCTGACGAAGCTCGACGTGCTGTCGAGCCTGGAGACGGTGCCGATCTGCGTCGGCTACACGATAGACGGCAAGCGCACCGACGAGATGCCGATGACCCAGAGCGACATCGCCCGCGCCGAGCCGATCTACGAAGAACTGCCCGGCTGGTGGGAGGACATCTCCGGCGCACGCGAGTTCGAGGATCTGCCGGTCAAGGCGCGTGAATACGTTTTGCGGCTGGAAGAGCTTGCTGGAGCCTATGTTTCGTGCATTGGTGTCGGCCCGGGCCGCGACCAGACGATCGTGCGTCGCGATGTGCTGGCCCCGCGATGACCGATCGCGACGAATACGACCTTGACCCTGACTACTACAAACACGGCGGCTTCCCGAGATTCGAAGTCGCCCAGCCCGGCCCGGGATTCGGCCGGTTCCTGACCGCGATGCGCCGGGTGCAGGACCTGGCCGTGTCGGCCGACCCTGACCCGGACACCTGGACCGCGGCCGCTGATCGCGCCGAAGAGCTGGTGCGATTGCTGGAGGACTTCGAAGCGCCCGAGGGGGTCGGCCCGGCCAATCGGGTGCCGAGCTTGCCCGGTGCCGGTAGCCTGCTGATGCCGCCCTACCGCGTCACCCAATTCGATTCCAACGCAGTGGAATTGACGGTCCGGTTCAGTCGGTTTCATGTCGGCGGCAACTACGCTGTGCACGGCGGGGTGCTGCCCCTGACGTTCGACTCGGTGTTCGGGATGGTCATCCACGCCACCGGGCGCCCGATCAGCCGAACCGCGTTTCTGCACGTCGACTACCGCAACGTCACCCCGATCGACACCGAGCTGACCGTTCGTGGCTGGCTACGAGAAGCCGAGGGCCGCAAGGCCTTCGTCAACGCAGAGATGAGAACGCCGGAGGGCACGCTCTGCGCCGAAGCGCACGGGTTGATGGTGCGTCTGCTGCCCGGGCAGCCTTGATGTCTGTCACCATGACCGGGTGACCGACTTCAGCAATGGCACCAAAAGCTCGTCAACCGTGAAAAGCCTGACCACACCCCGGGCGGCCGCGGCAGCGGGCGTCGCCTTCGCGTTGTTGTTCGGCGCCAACCTCATCCTGATCCGGTCGTCCCTGCCCGAAGGCGCCGAACCCGGTTCGCAGTGGCTTGATGCCGCCGGCGGCAAGATGAAGATCGCTGCCATGCTGATGCCGTTCGCCGGCATCAGCTTCCTGTGGTTCATCGGCGTCGTGCGCGACGGCCTTGGCCGGCTGGAAGACCGGTTCTTCGCCACCGTGTTCCTGGGCAGCGGCCTGTTGTTTCTGGCGATGATGTTCGTGACGAGTGCGATCGGGGCGGGTCTGGCCGCCGGAAACAACGCGCTGGGTCACGAGCTGCTCGGGCAATCCGAGGTGGCACTGTTCGGGCAGATGGTGGTGTTGGCGCTGTCCAAGACGTACGCGCTGCGGATGGCGGCGGTGTTCATGATCTCGTTGGCGACCATCTGGTTGCGGACTCGCCTGATGCCTCGCTGGCTGGTGTACACCAGCTATCTGCTCGCGGTGGCGCTGTTGATCGCCAGTGACATCAGCATGTGGCTGACGTTGAGCTTCCCGATCTGGGTGCTGGTGGTGAGTATCCTGCTACTCGCCCGTGCGGGAGTGTTCGAGGATCACCAGGCGAGCGCGAGCGAACGCAAACCGTAGATGAAGTGAAACGGCTTGAACTCGATTTCGTCGAACGGCCCGGCGAGTGTCAGTGCCGGGAATCGGCGCAGCAGGGCCGGGAACGCGATCCGCATCTCCATGCGGGCCAGCGGTGCACCCAGGCAGTGGTGGACGCCATGGCCGAATGCCAAGTGGCTCACGATATCTCGCTTGATGTTCAGTACATCGGGGTCATCGACGAACGAGGCGTCCCGGTTGCCGGACGCCAGGGACGCCAGCACCAGACTGCCTGCCGGTATCAGAACCCCCCCGACGTCGGTGTCGGTGGTGGTGAACCGGGGGATGCTGTTGTGCACGATCGACAGCCAGCGAAGCAGTTCCTCGACGGCGGGGGCAACCGCATCGGGGTCGTCGCGGACCGCGGCGAGCTGATCGGGGTTGCGTAGCAGCGCCAGAGTGCCCAAGCTCAGCATGTTCGATGTGGTTTCGTGGCCGGCGAGCAGCAGCAGTGCGGCGATACCGATCAGCTCGTCGTCGCTCAGTTCGGCACCGTGCTCGCGCACCAGCATGCCGAGCATGTCCTCACGGGGCGCGCGGCGGGCCGAGGCCACCAGTGCGCCCATGTACTCGCGGCCTTGGCGCACCAGCTCCAGGCGTTCGGGGATCGGGATGGACAGGTCGAGCTGGCGGGCGCTGCGGCGCTGGAAATCGTCGCGGTCGGCGTAGGGCACTCCGAGTAGCTCACAGATGACCAGCGACGGGATCGGCAGCGCGAACTCGGCCACCAGATCGGCTGGCGCACCGGCAGTCTCGAGCGCATTCAGCCGTGCCTCGACGATCTCGACGATGCGTGGCTCGAGCGCCTTCATCCTGCGCACGGTGAACTCGCCGGTCAACATTCGGCGCAGCCGGGTGTGCTGGGGCGGATCGAGCCCCAATAGGTTGCCCGCGCGGGCGCCGGCCTGTTCCTCCTCCGGGACTTGCGGGGCGCCGGGCACGATGAATCCCGGCGGTCTGGCGTTGGTGAAATGCTCGTGATCGGCCAGCACCGACTTGACATCGTCATAGCGGGTGATCAGGTAGACCTGCATGCCGAATGCGTTGACGGCAGTGACCACGCCGCTGCCCTCGCGGATATCGCGCAGTTCGGGTGTCGGGTCGAACCCGTTGCGCCGCATGTGCAGTGGTGGCAGCGCGGCGGCAGATGTCATCCCACGACGTTACGCGCCCTCTGCGGCGTCCAGCTCGGCGCGCGAGAACGCCGGCCACCAGATCGCCGGGCCGATCAGGGTGAACAGGGCCGGAATGACCACGGTGCGAACCACGAAGGTGTCCAACAGGATGCCCAGACCCACGATGATTCCCAGCTGGGTCAGCACGATCAACGGCAGCACGCCCAGCACGGTGAACACCGCCGCCAGCACGATGCCGGCGCTGGTGATCACGGCGCCGGTCGCCGACACCGCTCGCACGATCCCACCGCGGGTGCCGTACTGCGGTGTCTCCTCGCGAGCCCGGGTCACCAGGAAGATCGTGTAGTCCACGCCGAGTGCGACCAGGAACAGGAACGCGAACAGCGGTGTGGTGTTGTCCAGTGCGGGAAAGCCCAGCAGGTGCACGCTGACCCAACCGCCCAATCCAAGTGCGGCCATTGTCGACAGCACGGTGGCTCCCACCAGCACCAGCGGAGCGAGCGCTGCCCGCAGCAGGATGTACAGCACGGCGAGCACCACGACCAGGATGGCTGGAATCACCACCCAGCGGTCGCGGACCGCGGCATTCTTGGCATCCAGTGCCTGCGCGTCCGAGCCGCCCACCAACGCGCCGGGATCGGCTCGGTGGACTGAATTGCGCAGGGCGGCAATGCTATCGAATGCCGCGTCTGAGGCAGGCTCGGCAGTGAGCACGACCTGCCACTGGGTGAGCCCGGTAGTCGACTCGCCCGCGGGGTTGACCGACACGACGCCCGGGGTGGCCCGGATGGCCTGCTCGATTGCGGCGCCGGAGTCGGTGTGACCGATGACCCGGGTCGGGTCGGTGAGGCCGCTGGGGAAGTGGGCCGACAGGGTCCGGTAACCGGCCACCGAGTCGGCACTGACCCGGAACTGGTCGATCTGATTCAGCCCCACCGGGGTTGCCAGTAGTCCGGCGGCCAGTGCGATCAGCACTGCGGTGGAGGCGACGGTGACCCGGCCGGCATGATTCGACACCCAGTCCGCGACCCGGTGCCACGCGCCGGTGGCGGTGATCTGCTCCCCACCGGCGCGAGGGACGAACGGCCAGAACAACTTCGGGCCGAACAATGCCAGCAGTGGCGGTAGCATCAGCAACACGAACACGGCGGCGACCACCAGGCCGGAGGCGGCCTGGACACCAAGGCTGCGGGTGCTCGGTGATGACGCGAACAGCAGCGTCAGCAGGGCGAGCACGACCGTGGCATTGCTTGCCGCGATCGCCGGCCCGGCGAACCGGACCGCGGTGCGCAGGGCGCTGCGGTGATCGGGGGCTGACCGCAATTCCTCGCGGTAGCGCGAGATCAGCAGCAGCGCATAGTTCGTCCCCGCACCGAAGACCAGCACGCTCGTGATGCCCGACGTGGAACCGTCGGCGGCCATGCCGGTCGCTTCGGCGATGGCGGAGCCCAGCACCGCGGCGACCCGATCGGCGAACGCGATGACCAGAAGGGGTACCAGCCACAGCACGGGCGAGCGGTAGGTGATGATCAGCAGCAACGCGACCACCGCGCCGGTAACGGCCAGCAGGGTGATGTTGGCGCCCGAGAACGCGTTGGCGATGTCGGCGCCGAACGCCGGACCGCCGGTGACATTGACCGCAAGGCCGTCCGGCAGTCCGGATTTGGCCGCGTCCCGCAGCGACTTGACTTCATCGTTGAGCGCGAAGCCGGACAGCGTCGCATCGACCGGCACCGGTGCCAACGCCGCCTTGCCGTCTTCGGAGGCGGTCACCGGGATGGGCGGACCGCCCTTGCCGGTGATGGCGATCATCCGGACTCGCGCGGCGTCGGCGGCGGCCAGGTCGGCCGGTGTCAGCGCCGCGCCGTCGGACCGGCTGACGACGAGGATCACCGGGGCCGCCCCGCCGCCGGGGAAGTCCTTGAGCAGCGCAGCTGCCTTCGCCGATTCGGCGCTGGTCGGCAGCGCGACCGGCGACTGGTCGGCCGAGGAACCCTGACCGATGACGCCCATCAGGCCGCCACCGATCACCGCGATGAGCAGGGCTAATAGCCAAGAATGTCGGTTGCTGACGAGCTCGCCGATGCGATCCCATACGGGACGCCGGCCGTCGAGTCCTCGGTGCATGACACCAAGATAGCTTCAATTTCTTAACATTTCATCTACTTAACGGATATCCTCGGCACATGGACTCATCCGGCCGGCCCGCTCTGGAGTCCGCCGTGGTCGCCGACGTCCAGGCGCTGTCGGCCGAGTCCGACCAGATCGGGCGGGCGTTCGCCGGGATCCACCGGCTATCGGCCAATGACTTCCGCGCACTGGTGCATGTGATGGTCGCCGAGAACGCCGGTACTCCGCTGACCGCCGGCGAGCTGCGCACCCGAATGGGACTGTCGGGGGCGGCTATCACCTACCTGGTCGAGCGGATGATCGAATCCGGCCACCTGCGGCGGGACTCGGATCCGGCCGACCGACGCAAGGTGATCCTGCGCTACGCCGATCACGGCATCGAGGTGGGTCGGGCGTTCTTCACACCGCTGGCCACCCACACCCATCGCGCCATGGCGGAACTGCCCGATGGGGATCTCGCGGCAGCGCACCGAGTCTTCACCGCGGTTCTCGAAGCGATGACCGCGTTCCGCGCCGATCTGCGTTCATAGCCGGTCACTTGCCGGTCGCGTTATTTTTGCCGACTTTGCTGCGGGCCATGCTGAAGTAGGCAAAACTATTGGCGTCTAACGGGTCTTGGGGAATCGGGTGCTTATGAATCGAGCCAGACAACTCTGCGTGGGAGTCGCCGCCGCGGGCATCTTCGGCCTGGGGACTACGGTCGCCACCGCGGTTGCCTACGCCGACTCGACCGAATCCAACGCGAGCCCGTCGACCAGTTCCTCGAAAACCAACACGGCAAGTGCCGGACCGAAGGCCCGCGCGCGCTCGCAGAATCTGTCATCTCAGCCGGCGACGAAGGCAAGAAGCGCCGGCACGGTCAACGAGCCGGCGGCGGCGACGGCCAGCCGAAAAGCGGCTCGTACTGCGACACCGCCCGCGGCAGAGGCGCTTTCGTTGGCTCTGTCGACGTTGGGCGTCACGCCGGTGACCTCGGCCGGCGGAGCCTCGAACCCGGCATCGCCCGGGCTTGCGCGTAGCCGCCGTGGCGCTGTCATCACCGCGACGGCATTGCCGGCGGCCGGTAGTGACGGATCGGTCAACACCCTGGGGGTCAGCACTCCAACGCACGTGCTGGTGATCGGAATCGACGGCACCAACCTCAGCGCGATCCTGGCAGACCCCGCCAATGTGAACCTGCAGGCCCTGATGTACGGCGGGACCACCGCCGCGTCGACGATCGTCGGACACACCACGATCTCCAACCCCTCGTGGACGGGAATTCTCACGGGCGTGTGGGGGGAGACTGCCGGCGTCATCAACAACGTCTTCACGCCGTGGACCTACAACACCTGGCCGACGATCTTCAATCGGCTCGAGGAGTTCGACTCGACGATCAAGACCACCGCGATCGCCGACTGGGAGAACATCGCCCAGATTGCCGGCGCCGGTGCGCTGCCCGCGGACCTGATCAAGTTCTTCCCGAAGTACAACAACAGCTGGCTGGACACCGACGATCTGGTGGGCCAGGCGTCCGTCGAAGCGATCAAGGGCACCACGGCCGGCACGTCGAGCTTCCAGTTCAGCTACTTCGTCGGGGTCGACAACACCGGGCACGAGTTCGACGCCGGCTCACAGGAGTACCGCGACGCGCTGCGCAACGTCGACGCGAACGTCGGTGACATCATGAAGGAGGTCAACCTCTGGAATGCTGCGCATCCGATGGAGAAGTGGACGGTGCTCGTGACCACCGACCACGGCCAGGTGCCCTGGCCGACCATCCGCATCGGGTCCGACATGCGCGCGCACGGTTTCCAAACACCCTGGGAGACGACGACGTTCGTGATCGCGAACGGTACCGGCTTCACCGCGGGCGCGATCAACAACACCTACCTCAATATCGACGTCGCGCCGACGGTGGCGGCGCTGTTCGGTCTGACTTTCTCAGCCGAGGGCATGCCCCTGATGGACCGTTCCGCGAATGATTACAAGCCGGTCGCGGCAGGCCAGGCAGCGCTCAATCAGGCCCTCACCGACGCGATCGCCATGTACGGCTATCCCGACATCGCCACCAACGTGGCGCTGGTCGTCCGGACCATCGCGGCCACCATCCCGTACGTGGTGTACACCCTGTTCAACGGCCTCACCGCGGACATGTCGTCACCGCTGAAGCTGCCGATCCAGTTCGTCGGCGCGGTCCTCTATCAGCTGACCAACATCCCGGCGCAGATCATCGCGCGGCTGACCGGCGTGACCGGCAACCAGATCATCCCGCCGGACCTGTGGCCCTACACGCCGGTGCCCGGCGTGCAACCGCTGCCGCCGGTGGCCGGGGTGCCTGCCCCGGAGGCCATCGCCGTCTGAGCGCACGGCGCCGTCCCGGGTCGCTGTGTTCGTGCCCGCCGGTGTCAGCAGCCCCTGGTTAGGTGGGGGCGTGCTCGACACCGTCGCCGTGGAGAACTATCGGTCGCTGCGCCGCCTGATCCTGCCGCTGCGCGGCCTCAACGTCGTCACCGGCCCGAACGGCTCCGGTAAGTCCAGCCTGTACCGGGCGCTACGGCTGCTGGCCGATTCGGCGCGCAACGGCGCGGTCAACGCGCTGGCCCGGGAGGGCGGGCTGAGTTCGACGATGTGGGCGGGGCCGGGTGACAAGGGTCCGGTCAGCCTCAAGTTGGGCTTTGCCGGTGAGGATTTCGGCTACGCCGTGGACTTCGGCATGCCGCAGGAGACGAAGACGGCGTTCAATCTGGACCCCGAGATCAAGTCGGAGACCGTCTGGGCGGGTGCGGCGCTGCGACCCTCGACGCTGCTGGCCCAACGGTCGGTGCGAACGGTCCTGCTCCGCGATGTCGACGACGGCTGGCGCACGGCGGGGACGCTGCGGCCGTTCGACAGCATGCTCAGCGAACTCGCCGACCCGCAGGCAGCGCCCGAGCTGCTGGCACTGCGTGAGCGGGTCCGGTCCTGGCGGTTCTACGACCATGTCCGCACCGACAGCGACGCGCCCGCCCGGCAGCCCCAGATCGGCACGCGGACAATGATGTTGAGCCATGACGGTGCGGACCTGGCCGCTGCACTGCAAACCATCTCGGAGATCGGCGACGCCAGTGCGCTGGCCGAGGCGGTGGACAACGCGTTCCCCGGCAGCACGGTGCAGATCCGCACCGACGGCCGCTTCGAGGTGATGCTCCGCCAGCCCGGCATGCTGCGCGCCCTCACCGCGGCCGAGCTTTCCGACGGCACGCTGCGCTACCTGCTGTGGGTCGCCGCTCTGCTCACCCCGCGACCGGCCGAGTTGACCGTGCTCAATGAACCGGAGTCCAGCCTGCACCCCGACCTGTTGCCCGCACTGGCCGCGCTCATCGCGCGGTCCGCGGAACGTTCGCAGATCGTCGTCGTCACCCATTCCGGCGCGTTGGTCGCAGCATTGCGCGCCCATCAGCCCGACGTCAGCGCGATCGAACTCACCAAAGACGAGGGCCGGACCGCGATCGTCGGACAGGGCCTGCTCGACGAGCCGCCCTGGCACTGGCCTGCGCGGGGATGAGCCCACCTATCCTTGGGCATCATGCGGGTGATGCTGGTCGGGTCGGGTGAGCTGAGTCGCGAATTGGTGCTGGCGTTCCAGCGGCTCGGAGCCGAGGTGATCGCCGTCGATCGGTACGCCGACGCACCCGCTCACGAGGTCGCCGACGAGGCGCTGGTCGTGAAGATCACCGACCCCGAAGAGCTGACCGCCGCCATCGCCCGCGTCGAACCGGCCTACATCGTCGTCGACACCAACGCCGTAGCCATCGACGCGCTGCGCGCGGCGGCCGACAGCGGCACCACCCAGGTGGTGCCGGGCGTCTACGCCACCCAGCTGAGCTTGGACCGGGAGGGGATGCGGCGGCTGGCCGCCGACGAGCTGGGCCTGCCGACCGCGCCGTTCTGGTTCGCCGGGTCGGTCGACGAGCTGACCGCCGTCGCGGACCACGCCGGCTTCCCACTGGTGGTGAAACCGGTGATCGGGGTGCCCGGCCAAGGCCAGTCGGTGCTGCTGCGCCCCGACGACGTCGAGCCCGCATGGCAACGCGCTGTCGTGGCCGGCGGGCGGGTACCGCACAACCGAGTGCTGGCCGAGACCGTCGTCGAGATCGACTATGCGGTCACCTTGCTGACGGTGCGGACCGACGGTCCAGCCGGACCGACCCTGCACTTCTGCGAGCCGATCGGGCATCGTCAGGTCGACGGTGGAGTTCTGGAGTCCTGGCAGCCGCAGCAGATGACGGTGGCAGCGCTGGGCGCGGCGAAGTCGGTGGCCGCCCGGATCGTGCGGGCGCTCGGCGGTCGCGGGGTGTTCGGGGTGGAACTCCTGGTCCGCGGTGACGAGGTGTACTTCTCCGACGTCAGCGTCCGCCCGTATGACAGCGGCTTGGTCACGCTGCGAACCCAGCGCTTGTCGGAATTCGAGCTGCATGCCCGTGCCGTTCTGGGATTGACGGTGGACACCATCATGATTTCGCCCGGCGCAGCCGAGGTCACCTACGGCGGTGCCGAGGAGAGCGCCGGCAGTGCGGACATCAACCCGGCGATTCTGGCCGAGGCGCTGGTCGTCCCGGAGAGCGACGTGCGGCTGTTGGGTCGGCACGAGGGAGGCGCGCGATTGCGGCTCGGGGTCGCGTTGGCCACTGCCTCCGACGTCACCACCGCCCGCGATCGGGTGCGGCAGGTGTCGACCGCATTGCACCGGGTGTGGCAGCCGTGACCGAGCGCGAGGACGACGGCGCCAGTCCGATGCCGATTCTGATCGCCCTGGGCGTAGCGGTGCTCGTGCTTGCCGCGGTGGGGATCGCTTGGCTGGTCGACAAGAAGCCGATGAGCGAGGACGTCTTGGTCGGGCGCGCCGCCGTCGGCCAGAACGACGCACTGCAGCGCGACAACTACTCGGACTTCCGCAAGTACACCTGCGCCGCCCAGCAGGGAGTCGAAGCGGATGTTCTTGCCGGCCAACACAAGTCGAAGGACGCCCACGGTGCGCGGTACGTCGACGACATCACCGATGTGAAGATCGACGGTGACAAGGCCACCGCGACCGTCACTTACCACTTCGAGCACGCGGCCGGCGCCTTGCTCAAGACGCCGATGACCTTCGCCCGCGAGAACGGGGAATGGACGGTCTGCTCGCCGGGGCCGGTCTAGGTGCGCTCGGTTCGCGCCAGGTAGTTGTGGGAGACTCGGGCACGTGAGCTATGCAGGAGATATCACCCCTGAGGAGAGCTGGAAGCTGCTCAGCGAGAACCCCGACGCGGTGCTGGTGGACTGCCGCACCGACGCCGAATGGCGATGGGTCGGTGTGCCCGATCTGACCAGCCTGGGCCGCAACGTCGTGTTCGTCGAGTGGAACCGCAGCAACGGTCAGCGCAACGAGGACTTCGTCGCCGAGCTGAACGCCGCGGGTGTCACGCCCGGTGATCGTCCGGTGGTGTTTATCTGTCGCTCCGGCAACCGTTCCATCCCGGCGGCCGAGACGGCGACCGCCGCCGGGATCGCGCCGTCTTACAACATGCTCGACGGCTTCGAAGGCCAGCTCGACGGAGAAGGCCATCGGGGCAGTAATGGCTGGCGCGCACTGGGTCTGCCCTGGAAGCAGTCATGACCGACGAGGTGCCTTCGGTTCGCATACCCGCGCCGCTGCCCGACGGTGTCAGCCAGGCGACCCTGGGGGTGCGGGGTGGCCTGCTGCGCTCCGAGTTCGAGGAGACCGCCGAGGGGATGTACCTCACCTCGGGCTACGTGTACTCCTCGGCGGCCGAGGCGGAGAAGGCATTCACCGGCGAGATCGACCGGTATGTCTACTCCCGCTACGGCAATCCGACGATCTCGATGTTCGAGGAACGGCTGCGGCTGATCGAGGGCGCGCCTGCCGCGTTCGCGACCGCGTCTGGCATGGCCGCGGTGTTCACCTCACTGGGCGCGCTGCTGGGCGCCGGCGACCGGTTGGTGGCGGCGCGCAGCCTGTTCGGCTCGTGCTTCGTGGTGTGCAACGAAATCCTGCCGCGCTGGGGCGTGGAGACCGTCTTCGTCGACGGCGATGACCTGTCGCAGTGGGAGGAGGCGCTGTCCAAGCCGACGCAGGCAGTGTTCTTCGAGACCCCGTCAAACCCCATGCAGTCGCTGGTCGACATCGCCGCGGTCTCCGAGATGGCACACTCTGCCGGAGCAAAAGTGGTGTTGGACAACGTCTTTGCTACTCCGCTGCTGCAGCAGGGCTTCCCGCTCGGTGCGGACGTGGTGGTGTACTCGGGCACCAAACACATCGACGGTCAGGGTCGGGTGCTCGGCGGGGCGATCCTCGGTGACAGGGAATACATCGACGGACCGGTGCAGAAGCTGATGCGCCACACCGGTCCCGCACTGTCGGCGTTCAACGCCTGGGTGCTGCTGAAGGGTCTGGAGACGATGGCGGTGCGGGTGGACTACTCGAACCGTTCCGCGCAGCGGATCGCCGAATTCCTGCAAGCCCAGCCGGGTGTGAACTGGGTGAAATACCCATTCCTGGAATCACATCCGCAGTTCGACCTGGCCAAGCGCCAGATGCGTGGCGGCGGCACCGTGGTCACCTTCGAATTGGACGGCGGCAAGTCGCGGGCTTTCGAGGTGCTCGACAAGCTTCAGATCATCGACATCTCGAACAACCTCGGTGACGCCAAGACGCTGATCACCCATCCGGCGACCACCACACATCGCGCGATGGGTCCGGAGGGCCGGGCCTCGATCGGGCTCGGCGACGGCGTGGTCCGGATCTCGGTGGGGTTGGAAGGAACCGAGGATTTGATCACCGACCTGGAACGTGCGCTGGGCTGACGTGTCCCGAAAATCCGACGCCAAGAAGGCCCGTCGCAAGAAGCGGCAGATCGTCCGCGACCAGCGCTGGCTTCCTGGTGACCTGAAGGACACTGTCGACGACATCGATGTCGAACTCGCCCAGGCGGTCGAGACATTCGACGAGTGGCTGGTTGCCCGCGGCTGGACGTTCGACGCCGAGTTCTCCACCGAGACTTTGATCAGCTGGTTCTTCGAACCGTCGGCCGCCGCGGTGGCCGACGAGCGTTACGAGCCGGTCACGCGGATCTGGATCACCGCGTCCGGCGAGGACGACGACTTCCCCGAGGGCGTCAAGGCGGTACTGGTCGGCACCGGCGAAGAGCAGGGCGCGCTCTACAGTGTCGCACCGGAAGTGCTTCTCGCCCAGATCGATTCGATCGAGAGCTATCGGCCCGGCGGCGCCGTGCCGGTGCTGGCTTAGTCAAAACAGCAACAGGGCGGCCGTGACCAGCATGACGACGGCCGTGGCGCCGTGCACGCCGAGGCTGATTGATCTCGGACCGTTGTCGCGGTGCACGATGAGCGCGTCGGCGACCGGGATCATCGTGGCGGCCAGAATGATCCAGCCAAGTAGATGTGCGGCGCCGGCAATCATGAGGATGATCACGAAAATCCCCGATGCGATATCGCGCACCCCCTTGACGTAGAGGTAGGCGCTTACGGCTGGCTGGCGTGGATCGGCCGGAACACCGTAGCCGGCCGCAGCGACGCGGGGGGCGACGATGAACCGCGCGCCGATGACGATGATGGCCGCTGCGATGAGCCCGGAAAGCGCGTAGCCGATGGTGATGGTCATGATGAAAACCTCTCGTATATCAGTGAATTGGGTCGAGCAGAATGGCTTCGACATCGACGATTCCGCGGGTGTCGAAGCCGGCCATGTCGGCAGCGAACTCGGGGCTTGCCATGATGCGCTGTGCGAGTTTGTCGGGATCGGCGTCGGCCGGGTAGCGAATGAGCGCCACGAGCCGGTGTGCGCCGCCGGATCGCTCCGCCCACACCGCTTGGGTGCTGACCCCGAAAGTGAGGAAGGTGTCCAGGTGCCGATCCCAGTGCACCGTCGCGTATTGCTGCAACGCCTCGGCTGACCGGAGGGTGTAGATCCGCAGCTGATACATGGTCAAATCGCCAGTGCTACACAGAGAGCGGCGATCGCGAGGCCTTGCAGGGCCGCCCGAGCGTTGATGACGCGATCCCACTTCGCTTGCAGCGCACGTGCGTTCGGAAGCAGGTGGCCGCTGACTGCGGCCGCCGTCAGCTGGCGATTGATCGGTGCGCTCACCCGTGCGTAGATGATGAGCCAAATCAGCAGCAGGACCACTGCGATCCCTGCCGCCGTTGCCTGCGCACGGTGTCCGCTCATCGCGGCGAGCACCGCACAAGCCGTGGCGGCGAGCACGCCGAGCACGCCGGGCGCCGGCATGCGGCGGTCTCCGTATTGGTGCACGCGGCCGGTGACCACCACGAGGGCATCGTCGTCGACGGCCGCCAGGGCTGGTTTGAGCACCATCGCGCAGAACACATCGGTGCCATAGACCACGGCGGTAGCCAGCACCGCGACCACTGCCGTGCTGTTGGTGATGAGGGTGAAATCCATGTCGCGCTCCGATCAGACGTAGGTGTTAGCAACGCTAACCCCGGGCGCGGGTCAATCGCAATAGCAGTGCTATTTTTTCTAGCTGTGCTATCGTACGGTATGGCTCTGGATGATCGCCGCGAGCGCGAACGGGCTGCGCGGCGACGACTGATCGTCACGACCGCACGTGCGGTCGCCGAAGCCGAGGGCTGGGATGCCGTCACGACCCGGCGCTTGTCGACGGAGATCGAATACAGCCAGCCGGTGTTGTACAAGCACTTCGCCGGCATGGATCAGATCGCCGATGCGGTCGCGGTCGACGGGTTCGGCGAGCTGGCACAGGCCATCGAGGCTGCCCGCACCGGCGCCGCGAATTCCGGCGACTCGTTGGCCGAGGTCGCGTTGGCCTACCTGGACTTCGCGCGTGACAACCCGGCGGTCTATGACGCGATGTTCACCCGCGCGACCAGCCTGCGCTTTGCCGCTGACGACACCCCGGCTGAGATGGAGGCGGCCTTCGCCGAGGTGCGTCAGGCGGTCGGCGACGTCGCTGGTGCCCGCGACGCCGACACCCTCACGGAAGTGTTCTGGGCTGCGCTGCACGGACTGGTCACGCTCGGCCGCGCCGGGCGGCTCCGCCCCGGTTACGAGGCGCAGCGGGTCAGACTGCTCGTCACCGAGTTCACCGACCGGGCCGGGACGTCAAGTGGTCGCCCTGTCGTCGACCACCGGCGCGGCGCCCGCTAGTTCTGCTCCGGGGTCTCCACGACGCCGGTGGCGCTCTGGGCGCGCTTCTCGTAGGCCGCGCGGGCGGTCGTGTCGAAGTCGAGGAACACCCGGTCGGTGCCCATCTGCTTGGACAGCCAACGCCGTCCGCGCGGTGGCAGGAACATCACCGCGGCGGCCAAGAAGCGCGAGAAGCCCGGAACAGAGATCGACGTGGTCGGCTTGTCCAGTGCCTTGACCACGGCGGCGGCGATGTCCTCGGGCTGCACCGGCTTTGTCGCGGCGGTGGTGTGCGTGCCCGAGATCAGCTCGGTGTTTGTGAATGTCGGCATCACGCAGCTGATTTGGACACCCTGGGGGGCGAATTCGTCAGCCAGCCCGGTAGACAACCCAACCACCGCGAACTTGGTGCCGGCGTAGAGGGCCTGCCCCGGCACGGCCAGCATGCCGGCCATCGAGGCGATGTTGACGATGTGACCGCTGCGGCGCCGGACCATTTCCGGCAGCACCAGCCGACAGCCGGTGAGCACGCCGTAGAAGTTCACCTCGACGGCGGTGCGGACCGCTTGATCGGTGTGGTCGAGGAACGGGCCGACCGGCATGACCCCGGCGTTGTTGATCAGCACATCGATGTGGCCGCCGCCGTCGGCGCGGGCCTTGTCCAGAAACGTCGCGAAGGACTCCGGGTCGCTGACGTCGAGCGGATAGCCCGAGACCGGGCCGAGCTTGCTGAGCTGCGCCACCGCCGACTCCTCCAGCGCCACGTCCCGGTCACCGATGACCACGCGCGCGCCGCGCTGCAGGAGTGCCCTCGCGGTGGCGAAACCGATGCCCCGCGCGGCGCCGGTGATCGCGATGGTCTTGCCGCGGATGTTGTCCATGGCCGGGAACTTTACAGGTGTCAACTTTCGGGTGAAAGGGTGTTTCGAGAATCACCTCGGATGGCGCCGTGCATGCACACTCGATGAGTGAGCGGATTGCGTTTCGTGCCCGTCAACCTCGACGACGCGCTGGCCGGACCGCTGCTGGCGGAGCTCGCCGTCGAGTACGCCACCCGCTATGAGGCGCCGGAAGCGGCGGTGGCGGCGTGGCTACGCAACCATTCGGCCGGTGAGTTCAGCCCGCCCGACGGAGGCATGTTCATCGGGGTGCTCGACGGACTGCCGGTGACCGGCGGGGCGTTCTGCCGCTTCGACGACGACACCGCCGAACTCAAACGAATCTGGACCGACAGCCGGCACCGCCGGCAGGGTCATGCCGCTGCGCTCCTCGCGGCCCTGGAGACCGAGATCGCCCGCCGCGGCTACCGGCGCATCTACCTCACCACCGGCAACCGGCAACCTGAAGCCGAGGCGCTCTACGACAGCTGTGGCTACAGCCGCCTGGCCGAGCCGCTACCCAGTGCTGCCGACCAGTATCCGATCGCTTTCGTCAAAGTCCTGTTCGACGGCTAGCTGGGCACATTTGAAATCAGGGTGATCACAACCCCCGGTTCCGGAATGCGTTCTGCCACGGCACGTTAGACAGTTGTGTGATGGCGCAAAACCCTCTGCACCTCGGCGTCGCGCTCGACGGCTACGGCTGGCACCCGCGGGCCTGGCAGCACACGCTGGCCGCCGACCCGACGGTCGGTCCGGTGACGTCCGGCCGGTACTGGACGGAGCTCGCCGCCACCGCCGAGCGCGGGCTGCTGGACTTTCTCACCATCGACGACAGCTTCACCGCTCAACCGGGGCGCCAGGCGCAGATCAGTCCGCGCCGGCTCGCCGGCCGGGCGGACGCGGTTCTGGTCGCGGCCAGGATCGCCCCGGTGACCCGCCACATCGGGCTCATCCCGGTGGCGACGGTCACCCACACCGAGCCGTTTCACGTCTCCAAAGCCATCGCGACACTGGATTTTGTCACCCGCGGCCGGGCCGGCTGGCAGGCCAGGGTGAGCCCGACCGCGCACGAGGCAGCCGTGTTTGGCCGGCGAACTGTGCCCGACGGAACCGAATTGTTCGACGAGGCAACCGACTTCGTCGATGTGGTGCGACGACTGTGGGACAGCTGGGAGGACGACGCCGTCATCCGCGACGTCGCCACCGGCCGCTACGTCGACCGCGACAAGCTGCACTACATCGACTTCGCCGGCAGGTACTTCTCGGTCAAGGGCCCGTCGATCACCCCTCGCCCTCCGCAGGGCCAGCCGGTGGTCGCGGCCCTCGCGCACGCGCAGCGGGTATATGACTTCGCCGCCGCCGCAGCCGATCTGGTATTCGTCACCCCGACCGACGAGGCCTCAGTCCGGGAGATACTGAGTCAGTTGAGTGGCGCGGCGAAGCCCGTCGCCGACCTGGTGGTTAGCTTCGGTGGCGACGGCGACTTCCGTTCCGATGCACTGATATTCACCGGCGGCCCCGCGCAGCTGGTCGAGGTGTTGCTGGGTTGGCGAGACCTCGGCCTGTCCGGGTTCCGGTTGCGTCCCGCGGTCAACGCTACCGACCTGCCGGTCATCGTCGACGAGGTGGTGCCACTGCTGCAGCGGGCCGGTCAATTTCGCACCCGCTACCGCGACGGCGAGACGCTGCGGGAACGGTTCGGCCTACCGGCCGCCGTCAACCGCTATGCGAAAGCGGGTGTGTGATGAGCGTCCCGCTGTCGATCCTCGACCTTTCGCCGATCAGCGCGGGAAGCGATGCGGCCACCGCGCTGCACAACACCGTCGACCTGGCGCGTCACGCCGAACAGTGGGGCTACCGCCGATATTGGGTCGCCGAGCACCACTTCGTCGCTGTCGCGAGTTCGGCTCCGGCGGTCTTGATCGGCCAGATCGCCGCGGCCACCGAACGGATCCGGGTGGGCGCCGCGGCGGTCCAACTCGGGTACACCACCGCGCTGGCCGTCGTCGAGAGCTTCGGTATGCTCGAGCAATTCCACCCCGGGCGCATCGACCTCGGGCTCGGTCGCTCGGGTCAGCGCCGAAAAGAAGCCGAGCGCGGCGAGCAGCCGCCGCGCCCCGCTGAACCCTGGCGTGAGGTCGACGGCGTCGTGGTGCCGTCGGCGTTCGATACGCGGACATTGCTCGCCAGCCCGCGGATGCGGGCGCTGTCAACGGTTCTCACCCAGCCCGAGGCCGTGTCGCCGGACTTCGCCGACCAGGTCGGCGACGTCCTGGCGCTGCTCGACGGCAGCCACACGGTGCAGGATTTCCCCGTCCACGCCGTACCCGGGGAGGACTCCGGTCTCACACCCTGGATTTTCGGCAGCAGTAGGGGACAGAGCGCCGAAGTCGCCGGGGCGCGGGGCCTGCCGTTCGTCGCGAGCTATCACATCACGCCCAGCTCGGCGCTCGACGCCGTCGAGGCCTACCGGGCCGCCTTCACCCCGTCGCTGCATCTGTCGAAACCACACGTGGTGGTCTCCGCCGACGTCGTCGTCGCCGACGACTCCGCCACCGCGCACCATCTGGCGAAACCGTTTGGGCGATGGGTGTATTCGATTCGTGCGCAGGGCGGGGCGGTGCCGTACCCGGATCCCGACACCGTCGAACCGCTGACCGACCAGGAGCGGGCCGTGGTCGAGGACCGGCTCGCCACCCAATTCGTCGGCGACGCCGAGGAGGTGGCCGACAAGCTCGCCGCCCTGGTACGGGTCACCGCCGCGGACGAGCTGGTGGTGACGACCGCGACTCATCAGCACGCCGACCGGTTGCGCTCATACGAACTATTGGCCAAACGTTGGGGTGTGGCAGGATGACTCGCGAAGGTAAGCAGCGCAAGCAGGTTCACCTGGCGGCACACTTCCCCGGGGTGAACAACACGACCGTGTGGTCCGATCCGGACTCCGGCAGTCAGGTGGAGTTCGACTCGTTCATCCATCTCGCCCGTAAGGCCGAAGAGGGGCTGTTCGACTTCTTCTTCCTCGCCGAGGGCCTGCGACTGCGTGAGCACCGCGGCCGGATCCACGACCTGGACGTGGTGGGTCGCCCCGACACCTTCACGGTACTGGCGGCGCTCGCGGCCGTCACCGAACACATCGGCCTGGCCGGCACGATCAACACCACGTTCAACGAGCCGTTCGAGGTGTCCCGGCAATTCGCCAGTCTCGACCACCTCTCCGATGGCCGTGCAGCGTGGAACATGGTGACGTCGTCGGATGCGTTCACCGGCGAAAACTTCAGGCGTGGCGGCTTTCTCGAGCACGCCGACCGCTACCGGCGCGCCGAGGAATTCATCACCGTCGCCCGTGAGTTCTGGGACAGCTGGGCCGCCGACGCGGTGATCGCCGACCCGGAGACCGGCACCTACGTCGACCCGGACCGGATCAAGACGGTGTCACACCGTGGCCCGCAGTTCGACATCCGTGGGGTGAGTACGTTGCCCGGGGGGCCGCAGGGCCATCCGGTGCTCTTGCAGGCCGGCGACTCCGACGAGGGCCGCGATTTCGGCGCCAAGCACGCCGACGCTCTGTTCACCGGGCACGGTGCGCTCGACGACGGGCAGCGTTACTATGCCGACGTCAAGTCCCGCGCGGTGGCGCACGGCCGAAATCCCGACCACCTCATGGTATTTCCCGCGGCGACGTTCGTCCTCGGCGATACCGCCGCCGATGCCGAGGAGAAGGCCCACTACATCCGGCGCCAGCAGGTCACTCCGCAGACCGCGATCGCGATGCTCGAACAGGTCTGGCAGCGCGACCTGTCCGGCTACGACCCGGACGGCCCGTTACCCGACGTCGAACCCGCCGACGACCCGACCGTCAGCCAGGGCCGGGTGCGACACGGTGACCCCAAGGCGCTAGCCAACGCCTGGCGGCAGCGGTCCGAGGCCGACAATCTGTCGATCCGGGAACTGGTCATCGCGGTCACCAGCAGGCAGCAGTTCGTGGGCACCGCCGAGCATGTCGCGGCCGAGATCGACCGGCACGTCCAAGCCGATGCCTGCGACGGGTTCATCCTGGTTCCGCATCTGACCCCGCATGGGCTGGACGAGTTCATCGACACCGTCGTGCCGCTACTACAGGAGCGCGGCGTCTACCGCACCGCCTACGAAGGCGTCACGCTGCGTGACAACCTCGGATTGAATGCGCCGGAGCGCAGCCGTCAGGCCGGAGTCGCCTGACGCGCCGCGTCGCGCACGGGCCCCACCCACAGGTCACCGTGCCCGGGTATCAGCACATCGGCCTCCAGCATCGCCAGCGCCGACAGGCTGCGCACGCAGCCCGACTCGTCGTGGTTGAACACCCGGTGCAGGAGCTGCGGACCCTTGTTGGGCGCCAGCGGATGTCCGGTCACCAGCGCGTCGCCGGCGACCAGCACCCCGTCGACGATGTAGGAGCAGTGCCCACCGGTGTGGCCCGGTGTCGGCACGGCCACCGGCCGGCCGGGCAGCGTCGAGGCAATGTCGTCGGTGAGTACGCCCGCCGTCGGAATGCCTTCGTGGGTCAATGCGCCCTTGCGCATGATGTCCAGCGACCACTTCACCCAGCGGGGCTGCCAGGCGTGCCTCATCAGGTCGACCGGGGACGCCTGCTGCAGGTATTCGCGTTTGGCGTGGCCGACCTCGTCGGCGTGGCAGTAGACCGGGGTGCCGTGGGTCTTGGCGAACCAGATCGCGGTGCCGAAGTGGTCGACGTGGGCGTGGGTCAGCAGGATCGCCGTCACGTCAGTCGGGCCGAACCCCAATTCGCGAAGCGACGTCAGCACGTCGTCGCGGCTGCCCGGAAAGCCGGCGTCGATCAGCATGACACCGGCGTCGTCGCTGACCACCGTCCAATTGACCAGTGGTGTCTGCGCCATGTGGACGTGTTCGGTGATTGCGGTCAGGGCCACGGCCATGTCGCGAGTCTAGGCGCGCATCCTCGACTAGGACTCGGTCACTCGTCGTCCGGCGAAGGGGAGTAGAAACGAGAGCGTGGCTGAACTGAAACTGGGTTACAAGGCGTCGGCGGAGCAGTTCGCGCCGCGTGAGTTGGTCGAGCTGGCGGTGCTGGCCGAGGCGCACGGGATGGACAGCGCGACGGTGAGCGACCACTTCCAGCCGTGGCGTCACGAAGGCGGCCACGCGCCGTTCTCGCTGGCGTGGATGACAGCGGTGGGCGAGCGCACCAAGCGGCTGATCTTGGGCACGTCGGTGCTGACCCCCACCTTCCGCTACAACCCGGCGGTGATCGCCCAGGCGTTCGCCACCATGGGATGTCTCTACCCGGATCGGATCTTCCTCGGGGTCGGCACCGGTGAGTCGCTCAACGAGATAGCCACGGGGTACGAGGGCGAATGGCCGGAGTTCAAGGAGCGCTACGCCCGGCTGCGCGAATCGGTGCGGTTGATGCGCGAGCTGTGGCTGGGCGACCGGGTCGATTTCGAAGGCGAGTACTACAAGACCAAGGGTGCCTCGATCTATGACGTGCCCGAGGGCGGCATCCCGATCTACATCGCCGCGGGCGGACCCCAGGTGGCCAAGTACGCCGGACGCGCCGGTGACGGATTCATCTGCACGTCCGGCAAGGGCGAGGAGCTGTATAAGGACAAGCTCATCCCCGCCATGAAAGAGGGTGCCGAGGCGGCGGGCAAGAACCCTGACGATATCGACCGCATGATCGAGATCAAGATCTCCTACGACACCGATCCCGAACTGGCGCTGGAGAATACGCGATTCTGGGCGCCGCTGTCGCTGACCGCCGAGCAGAAGACCAACATCCACGACCCGCTCGAGATGGAGAAGGCAGCCGACGAGCTGCCCATCGAGCAGGTCGCCAAGCGGTGGATCGTGGCCTCGGATCCCGACGAAGCAGTCGCCAAGGTCAAGGACTACGTCGACTGGGGCTTGAATCACTTGGTGTTCCACGCTCCCGGCCACGACCAGCGCCGGTTCCTGGAGCTGTTCCAGAAGGACCTCGAGCCGCGGTTGCGTAAACTCGGCTAGGACTTTCAGCTGGGGTGAGGAACGGCCAGGACATGGCTGACCACGTCAGCCATGTTGCGCCGGAATGCGCTGCGCGAGAACGTCTCGGCGTGACGGCGGATCTGCGCCGAATCGAACGCAGCACTGTCGAAATGTGCCAGCACATCCGCGAACCGACCGATGACCGATTCATCGTCGCCCGGCGGAATCAAGGTGCCGGTGACGCCGTCGATCACGCTGTCCAGCACGCCGCCCACGCCGAGTGCGATCATCGGGGTCCCGCATGCCATAGCCTCCACCGGCACGATCCCGAAGTCTTCTTCACCAGGCATGAGACAAGCCTTGGCGCGTCGCAGGACGCTCCGGAGTTCCTCGTTCGAGACTCGTCCGAGAAACGTGATGTCCTTGCCGCCAGCCAGCTTTCGGCAGTCCTCCAAATCCCGGCCGCCACCGACGACCACCAACTTCACCCCGGCCTCGGCGGCAGCCTTGACGGCGATATCAGGTCGTTTATAGGCAACGAGGCGGCCCGCGAGGACGAAGTAGTCCTCAACCGGTTCGGTCGGGTCCGGTGTGAAGAATTCGGTGTCCACCGGAGGGTGAACGACCTCCGCCTCGCGATGCCAATGCTTTCTGATCCGATCGGCGACGGCGGTGCTGTTGGCAACAATCGTGGTCAGCTTCTTCGCGGCGCTCAGCTCGGTGTTGACCGCGATGTGCGACAGCGCTTGGAGTGCCAATCGACCGGGTAGTGAGCCCGCCTCGGCGTCACGCATCTTCTTGTTCCACGCCCAGCGCGCCGGGGAATGAACATAGGCGATCGTCGGTCGCGTTCCGGCCACTTCAGCGGCTGCCACAGCGAAGGCGTGGTGGCTGATGATGACGGCCTCCGCCGACCCGAAATCGCATCGCCTGAACCAGGCTGCTGCGAGCGGAAGCAACGGTGCATAGCTTCGATAGCCGAGGTAGCGATATCCCTGCGACAGTGGCCCGGTCACCACCCGATCGGTGAACTCGGCGGTTACCCGGCGATCCACAATCGGAATGTAGACCGGTGCGTCGGGCCACTCGCGTGCCAATTGCGTGACGACATGTTCGGACCCCGCGATCTCCGTCAGCCGTTCGTGGACGATTGCGATCACGTCTCACCTCCCCACTGCAGACTCAGTTGCCTGTCACAAGCCAGGACAAACGTCCTCCGGCCGCCAGCATATTCTCGCCCGGCGATCGTCCGGGCCCTTTTGAATTCATCCGCGAGCCTGGTCATTCGACGTGATGTGCGAGCGGCCGAGCGTGGGCACGTAAGAAAGCGAATCTAACTGTCGGGACGACAATTTCAGTGCGGAAGTCTGGACAACCGAAATTGGTACGGCGTGGTGATGGCGGATGAAACTGTCGGTTCCGCTTCGAGTACGACAAGCTAGGGGTGTGACCGCCGCTCGCACCACAACGTCGATCTACATCGCCTCGCCGGAGGGTGACACCGGCAAGTCCACCGTCGCGCTCGGGATCCTGCACCGGTTGACCGCGATGGTGCCGAGGGCGGGAGTGTTCCGGCCGATCACACGGCGAGAGAATCGCGACTACATCCTCGAGCTGCTGCTGGCGCACAGCAATGCCGGCCTGACATACGAAGAGTGCGTCGGCGTCAGCTACGAGCGGCTGCACGCCGATCCCGACGGGGCGATTGCCGACATCGTCGACCGCTACCACGAGGTGGCCGACCGTTGCGATGCCGTGGTGATCGTCGGATCGGACTACACCGATGTCGCCACTCCGACCGAGCTGAGCGTGAACGCCCGTATCGCGGCCAACCTGGGCGCACCCGTGGTGCTGTCGGTTCGCGCTCGTGACCGGACTCCGCAGGAAGTGGCTCAGGTGATCGAGCTGTGCCTGGCCGAGCTGGCCGCGCAGCACGCCCACACAGCGGCGGTGGTCGCCAACCGGGCCAACCCCACCCAGCTGGCGGCGGTGGCCGAGGCCTGCGCGGATCTGGGGCCCCGCGTCTACGTTCTGCCCGAGGAGCCCTTGTTGGTGGCCCCGACGGTCGCCGATCTGCGTGACGCCGTCGGTGGCGTTCTGGTGCATGGTGACTCCTCGCTGCTCGGCCGGGAGGTGATGGATGTGCTCGTCGCGGGGATGACCGCCGAACACTGTCTGGAGCGGCTGACCGAAGGCGTCGCCGTGATCACGCCGGGTGATCGCTCCGACGTGGTTTTGGCGGTGACCAGCGCACACGCCGCTGAGGGCTTTCCTTCACTGTCGGCGATCATCCTCAACGGCGGCCTGCCGCTGCACCCCTCGATCGCCCAACTGGTCAACGGCCTGGGCCTGCGGCTGCCGATCATCGCCTGCGACCTCGGCACGTTCGAGACCGCCAGCGCGGTGGCCGGCACCCGGGGCCGGGTCACCGCTTCGTCGCAGCGCAAGATCGACACCGCGCTCGCTCTGATGGAGCGCTACGTCGACATCGACGAGCTGCAGGAACGGCTCAGCCTACCGATCCCCACCGTCACCACGCCGCAGATGTTCACCTATCAGCTGATGGAACGGGCCAGGGCCGATCGCAAACGAATCGTGCTCCCCGAGGGCGACGACGACCGCATTCTGCAGGCGGCCGGCCGGCTGCTGCGCCGTGGGGTCGCGGAACTGACGATTCTCGGCGGGGGGTCTGAAGTTCGCTCGCGCGCAGCAGAATTGGGCGTCGACCTGACAGCTGCCACCGTTCTGAACCCGCGCACCAGCGAGCTGTGTGACGAATTCGCCGCGCAGTACGCCGAACTTCGCAAAAAGAAGGGTGTGACGCTGGAGCAGGCGCGGGAAGTCATCCACGATGTGTCCTACTTCGGAACGATGCTCGTGCACAACGGGATCGTCGACGGCATGGTGTCGGGCGCCACCCACACCACCGCGCACACCGTGCGACCCGCGTTCGAGATCATCAAGACCCAGCCCGACGTATCCACCGTGTCGAGCATCTTCTTGATGTGTCTGTCCGACCGGGTCCTGGCCTACGGCGATTGCGCGATCGTGCCCGATCCGACCGCCGAGCAGCTCGCCGACATCGCGATCAGCTCCGCGCGTACTGCCGCTCAATTCGGGATCGATCCCCGAGTGGCGATGTTGTCCTACTCGACCGGCACCTCGGGCACCGGTGCCGGCGTCGACAAGGTCAGGGCGGCAACCGAACTGGTACGTACCCGGGCGCCGGAGCTGTTGGTGGAAGGGCCGATCCAGTACGACGCCGCCGTCGACTCGACCGTCGCAGCGGCAAAGATGCCAGGCTCTGAGGTGGCCGGCCGTGCCACGGTGCTGATCTTCCCGGACCTCAACACCGGCAACAACACCTACAAGGCGGTGCAGCGCAGTGCGGGCGCCATCGCCATCGGCCCGGTGCTGCAGGGCCTCAACAAGCCCGTCAACGACCTGTCCCGCGGAGCGCTCGTCGAAGACATCGTCAACACCGTTGCGATCACCGCGATCCAGGCCCAGGGGAAGTGATGAGCTCTACTGTTCTGGTATTGAACTCCGGCTCGTCGTCACTGAAATATCAGCTACTGGAACCAGATACCGCCGCGTCGCTGGCCCACGGGATCGTCGAACGGATCGGGGAGTCGACGTCAACGGCGACCCTGGTGCTGGGCAACAACGAGATTCGGCGCGACGGCCGCATCGCCGATCACGAAGCGGCCCTGCGGACCGCGTTCGACCTGTTCGCCGAGACCGGCCAAGCGTTGGACGGATTGGGACTGATCGCCGTTGGTCACCGCGTGGTGCATGGCGGCGAGGATCTGTACCGGCCCACGATCGTCGACGACGCGCTGATCGCCAAACTGCGGGAACTCGCCCCGCTGGCGCCACTGCATAATCCCCCGGCGGTGCTGGGCATCGAGGTGGCCCGTAAGGTGCTGCCCGACCTGGCTCACGTCGCGGTCTTCGACACCGCCTTCTTCCACGATCTACCCGCCGCCGCGACCACCTATGCGATCGATCGGGATCTGGCCAGACGATGGCAGATTCGCCGCTACGGCTTCCACGGCACTTCGCACCAATATGTGCGCCAGCAGGCCGCGCGTTTTCTGGGCGCCCCGATCGAATCGCTCAACCAGATCGTCCTCCACCTCGGCAATGGCGCCTCGGCGTCGGCGATCGCCGGTGGCCGCCCCGTCGACACCTCGATGGGGCTTACGCCGATGGAGGGTCTGGTGATGGGCACCCGCTCCGGTGACATCGACCCGGGCGTGCTCGTCTACCTGTGGCGCTCCTGCGACATGGGTGTCGAGGACATCGAGACGATGCTCAACCGGCGCTCCGGAATGTACGGGCTCAGCGGTGAGATAGACTTCCGCGCCATCCACCGGCGAATCGAAAGTGGCGACGACGCAGCTCAATTGGCTTACGACGTCTACATCCACCGGTTGCGCAAATACCTCGGCGCCTATCTGGCGATCCTGGGCCATACCGATGTGGTGACGTTCACCGCGGGCGTGGGGGAGAACGATGCGCGTGTACGGCGCGACGCGCTGACCGGGCTGGCGCCACTGGGGATCGAACTCGACGAGCACCTCAACGACAGTCCGGCCGGAGCTGCCCGACGGATCTCCGCCGAGAAGTCGCCCACGACAGTGCTCGTGATCCCGACGAACGAGGAACTGGCGATCGCGCAGGCCTGCCTGACAGTGGTCTAGAGGTTGCTTACTTGGCGCCGGGCATCGGGATCTCCTTGACGCCGGGGGTGCCGATCTTGCCTGCCAGCCATGGCAGGGCGTCGGCGAACGCATAGCCCGCGCCCTGGAAGTCGTGGGACGCATGGGTGTTCACCACCGCACACTCAATGCCGTAGCTGCTCAGCAGCGAACACAAGGCATGAGCGATGTCGGCGTGGTCCTCAGAATTGGTATCCCACTGGGACGGCGCCGAGGGTGGGGTGCCGATGTGTTCGCCGGGCCGGTACTCGGCGGAGGTATCCGATGACACCGCGAACCACGCCGACATGCCGGTGTAGGGCCCGTGCCGGACCACCGCGGATTTCGGGTCGAAGGTCTCCCAAGCCGCGGCATCGCCGCCGAATAATCGGGCGATGGTCTGCTCCCGGGTGCCGGCATTGGGGCCGAGCTGACCGTCGATGTCGACGATTGCATTGAACACCTCGGGGTACATGACGCCGAGCATCAGCGCGCAGGTTCCCCCCGACGACCACCCCGCGACGCCCCAGCTCGCGGCTTTCGGGCTCACGCCGAAGGTCGAGACCACATAGGGCACAACATCTTTGATGATATGGTCGGCGGCGTTGCCGCGGGTGCCGTTGACGCATTCGGTGTCATTGCTGAAGGTCCCGCCGACGTCGGGAAAGACCATCACCGGGGCATTGCCGTAGTGCCGCGCAGTGAATTCGTCCAGCGTGAGCAGCGCATCGGCCGACCGCAGCCAGTCGTCGGGACGGCCGAACTCCCCGCCGAACATCATCACCGCGGGCAGCTGGGGTGGTGGTGAGGTAGCAAACCATGCCGGTGGCAGGTAGACGTATTCCTGCCGGTGCGAAAAGCCGGATGCGGCAGCGGGTGTCGTCATTTTGACGACGACACCCTGGGCCGGCCTGGCCCCGTTGCTCTGCATGTCGGCCAGGGTTGACTGGTCAATCCAACGCGGCGGCTCGTTGCCGGTGACCCGGTCCCAGGCGGACTGCACGGTGGGGAAGTAGCCGACCCAGGTGTTTACCGCCAGCGCGGCGCACAGCAGACACAGCGGAACGGCCAGGATCGCCGCAGTGCGGCGCGGCCATCCGGTACCGACCCAGCCGGTGATAAGCACGACGACGGCGACCCCGATGCCGACGATCCACAACCAGAAGGCCGCGGGCGCCGGATCCTGCGACATCCCCTGGTCTTCGATGAACCAGAACGTCAGTGCCGCGCAGATGCCGCCGGCGATCACCGCGACCGGCAGCCAGATCCTCAACCACCGCGGTGATCTCCTGCCGATCGCCGCCACCAGGACCGCGGCGGCGAGGACTTGCAGCGCGATCAATAGCCAGCCATGTGTGAGGCTCAAGATGTACGGCCTCCGCAATCATTGTGTGTCGGAACGAGGTCGACGCGCTGGTTGATCCAGTCCACCGCCTCGGTCATGTCGAGCTGGTCCGGTGCATCGGCGGCGAGGCGGCGGATCGTGAGGACGTCACCCATCTGACACGCGCGGCTCAGCGCGGCATCCACCCACCCGGCGGGGACCAGAGGATCCTGATCGCCGTAGATCACCAGCATCGGAGCCTGCGTGGGCCCTTGCGGCAGGCTGCTTTTCTTGAGGAAGCCGCGAAGGGTGGTCACGGCGGCCGGTGAGTGGGGTCTCAGATCGGCGGGGGTGATCTGTCCTGCGATCGTGGCGCGCTCCCGCAATCCGGCGGCGTCGCAGGCCAGCAGTGCATCCCATTTCTGCGCTACGATCCCGCCGCGGTAGTCGTCCAGGTGGAAGTCGTCGGGGTACGAGTTCTTCAGTCCGGCGAGAAGCGCTGGGAGATCGAGTTGTTGCTGGCTGTTGAGGGTGCCCGCCTCGGCAGCATCGGCCAGGCCCGTTATATCGGAAACCGGCGAAATCGCGACCGAGCCGAGCAAGGTGAGCCCTTGGCCTTGGTTCGCCATCAGTTCGTTGGCGGCCCAGGCCGCCTGGCCACCCTGACCGATGCCCAGGGCGGCGAAAGACGTCGAAGCCGGGGTGACGGCACGTTCGATCAGTTTGCGGGCGGCTTTAACCGAGTCGATCAGGTTGTAGCCGACGGTCGTCGAGTCGAGGTATGGATGATAACTGTCGCGGCCCGGCCGATCCTTGATTCTGTCCAGGTCCCCCAGCCCCTGGTAGTCGGGCATCACCACGGGATAGCCGGCCTGCAGTAGCTGTCGCACGACAGCGGGCGAAGTGAGCTGAGGCGAAGTCGAGGGCCCGCATCCGGGCAGCGAACCCGTCGTGGGATGGCCGAACGCGACGACGTGCCAACCCCCTTCCGGGGGGCGGCCCTTGGGGGCCAAGAGTATTCCGGTGACGTGAGTGGTGCTGTCGTTGATCCCTGAGCGCGATGCGTAGGTGAAACGCTGCGCCCAGCCGACCGCAGATTGCAGCGATGGATCGAGGTCGGTGACCGCGTCACTGGTGACGAGATCGCCGTAGTTCTCCGAGGCGGTCTTCTGTTTTTCCGTGGGCCGCGGCGGTCGGCTACTGCAGCCAGCACCGACAAGAGCAACGAGCATCAGGATAAAGAGGGCCTTTGCGGCCGGTATTCGTCGCACAACTGGATGCTAGTAGCCGCCGGGACGATCGCGCCGGGGGTTTGCGGCGGGTCGGTTGGCCGGGGTGATGTCTACCGCGGTGGTCGCGGGTCGTACGGGTCATCGGGATCTGGCTCGCCGAACCACCGCGACGGGGTGTGTTCGGGGTAATGGTCGTGCCAGGCCCACCATTCGTAGGGTTTACTCTGCGGATAGCCCTGCGGTGAGTCCTCCCACGTCTCCTGGCGCCCCAGTGCGGTCATATCAAGGAAATGCCAAGTGTTGACGAAGATTTCGTCGCCGCGACTATCGATGAAGTAGGTGCGGTAGATCTGGTCATCGTCGCGGATGAAGGCATTGGTTCCGTGCCACTGGTCGACACCGAAGTCGACGTCGAAGGCGCTGTCCGGCCCGGGTACCATGGTGTACCACGGAATGTCCCAGCCCATTGTGGCCTTGATGCGCGTGATGTCGGCTTGCGCCCCTCGGGACGCGTAGACCAGCGTGGTGTCGCGGGCGTTGAGGTGTGCCAGGTTGCCGATGTGGTCAGCCATCAGGGAGCATCCGACGCAGCCGTGGTCGGGCCAACCGTGGACTCCGGGATCCAGGAACGCCCGGTACACGATAAGTTGGCGACGGCCCTGAAACAGGTCCAGCAGGCTGACGGTGCCGTCGGGCCCGTCGAACTCGTAGTGCTTCTCGACGGGGGTCCACGGCATCCGCCGGCGCAACGCGGCCAGCGCGTCGCGGGCGCGGGTCAATTCCTTTTCTCCTGCCAGCATTTCGTGACGGGCGGTCTCCCACTCGGCGGCCGACACGATGTGGGGAGTCTTCATGTGCGCTCCTTAAAAACATTCAACAAAACAGTTGAGTATCTGACTTCAGCGAACCACGAGGAGCGGCTATAGTCAACAAGATGGTTGAAGATCAAGTCTTGGACCGGGCCTATGGTGCACTCGCCGACCCGACGCGTCGCCACCTGATCGAGGCGTTGCGGCATGGTGATGCGCGGATCACCGACCTTGCTGCCCCGTTGCCGATGACCTTCGCCGGCGTATCCCGCCACATCGGGGTGCTCGAGTCGGCCGGGCTCATTCATCGGGAGGTGCGCGGCCGCGAGCACTGGGTGTCGCTGCGGCCGGAAGGCCTTGGCGCCGCCCAGCTTTGGATCGACGAACAGACCCGATTCTGGTCGGAGCGCGCCGACGCACTGGCCGCACGGCTGCGCCGCAAGAAGGGCGAGCACCGGTGAGCGAGACGGTGACCGTCGTCGTGCAGCGGGTCATGCCGGCGTCGCCCCAGGTGGTCTTCGACGAGTGGCTCGATCCCGAGGCGCTGCAGGAGTGGATGTGCCCGGACCCCGTGCGGGTCGTCGACGTGACCGTCGAGGCGCGCGTGGGTGGCACGGTGCGCTTCGACGTCGACGACTCGGGCACCAGGGTGCTGATCAGCGGGCAGTTCTTGACCATCGACCGCCCGCGTCTGCTGCGGTTCACCTGGAGCAACTCGAATTGGGCGGACCCGACCCGGGCCAGCATCGTCAACGTGACGTTCGAACCGGTCGGGGCGGGCGAGACGCTGATGTCGATCGAGCACTCCCTGCTGCCGACAAGCGAATTCGAGTCGTTTCACAACGGCTGGATCGCCACCTTCGAGCAGCTGGCAGGCAGGCTGGAGTCGAGGGTGCCCTGAGCGCACTCGCCGCCGTACCGCAAACCCGGCGCAGCAGCCCTCAGAACGTGCTGGTGGGCCGCACGTTGTTGGCCATGTCTACCAGCGCGTAGCGGTGCGCTTGACTGGTGGCCACCCGGGCCAGGCTCCGCAGCGACGCTTCGACGCCGAGACGTAAGCCGTGTTCGGTGAACGGGAAGCCAAGAATGTGGTTGGTACTGGCGGTGTTCTCACTCATCCAGTCCATCGCCGTACCCAACACCAGTGCGCGTATCTGCAGCACGCGCGGTTCAGAGTCGGGCAGTGCCTCCACCCGGCGCGCGGCATCACGGATCTGCTCCTCGGACAGCTCGCTGGCCGACCGTCCGGACAGCAGCGTCACCGCGCTGGTCAACCGCGCGGTGGTGAAATGCCGTGAGGCGGCAGGCACTTCGTCGAGTGTGCGGACCGCCGCCTCGCGATCGCCCTCCACCGACAGCGCCCGGGCCAGGCCGAAGGCGGCCGAAATGGAATTGTTGTCGGTCTGCCAGACCGTTCGGTAGAACGGCAGCTCGTCGGAGGTGGCGGCCAGTTCGGCCGTTGCCGCCAATGCCAACTTTGGCGCCAACTCGCCCGGGAAAATGTCCAGAACTTCAGTGAAATGCTTTGTCGCCGAATCATAGTCGCCGGTCAGAAGCTCGGAGACGGCCTTGAACCAGATCAGCCGCCAGCGCCAGCCCACCCGCTCGGCCAGGTCGTCGAGCTTGCGGTTGGCCTTGGCGACATCACCCAGGTCGAGCAGCGCCCGCACCTCCATCAACGGCAACTCCATTGATTCCGTCAGATCGACACCCTCGGAGTCCAATCCGCCGTGTCGGGCCGCGCGGAGCGAATCCAGTGTCTGGACGGGTTGCGACAGCACCGTCGTCGAGAGCACGGTCGCCGCGATGTCCGTCGGATCCACCAGCGGAACCGGCAGGGCCGTGACGATCTCGGCCGCGGTCAGCTTCTCGGCATGGGCCATCCCGTCGAGGTAGACGTCGGTGTGCGCCACCAGTAATTCCACCCCGAACGCCGCGCGGGTACGGGTGAACACCGTCGACAGGCCGGGCCGCGGCACACCGGTGTCCTCGGCGACGACTTCCCTCAGCACACCCAGCAGCTGCGAGGACATCTCCTCGGCGCTGGCGAACCGGCGGCGCGGATCGGGGTCGATCGCCCGGCGCAGCAGCCGCGCGAACGAATCATATTTCTTGAGCACCGGGTCGTCTTCGGGAAGGCCGTCGACGTAGCGCCCCTTGCGAGTTCGCAGCTTCAGCGTCAACGCGGCCAGGGTGCGACCCACCGTGTAGATGTCGCTGGCGACGGTCGGTCCCGTCCGCACGATCTCCGGCGCCTGGTAGCCGGGTGTGCCGTAGAGATAGCCGAACGAGTTGATTCGTGACACCGCGCCGAGGTCGATCAGCTTGAGCTGCTCCTCGGTCACCATCACGTTCTCCGGCTTGAGATCGTTGTAACACAGGCCGATCGAATGCAGATAGCCCAGCGCCGGCAGGATCTCCAGCATGTAGGCGATGGCCTCCGATACCGGAAGCTTCTCGCCCTTGGGCGCTTTCAGTGACTTGCCGCCGACGTACTCCATCACGATGTAGCCGACGGGCTCACCGTGGGAATCGGGGTGCTCGACGAAGTTGAAGATCTTCACGATCGAGGGGTGAACAACCTCGGCGAGGAACTGACGTTCGGCCATCGCGATCGCCTGCGCCTCGGCGTCGCCGGAATGAACCAGACCCTTGAGCACCACCGGTCGTTCGTTGACGTTGTGGTCGACGGCGAGGTACACCCACCCGAGACCACCATGTGCCACACAGCCTTTGATTTCGTACTGGTCGGCGACCATGTCCCCGGGAACCAGCTGCGGCAGGAACGAATACGCGCTGTTGCAGTGCGGGCACCACCCCTCCGATGCCGCCTCGCCGTCCTCGGTCTTGCGACCCACCGGGCGGCCGCAGTTCCAGCAGAACCGCTTCGACTCGGCGACAACAGGATTGACCATCAATGCCGCGAGCGGGTCGATCTCGGGGTACCGGGGTATCTCTACCAGCCCACCACCGAGGCGCCGGGTCGGCGACAGCTTGCGGGCCACGGTGGCGTGGTGCATGGACTCGGGCTCGGTACCCACGCTGCCGATCGAGTCGTCATCGTCGTCCTCGAACTGCGGACGATATATCGCCTGAGTGGCCATCGGCCACATCGTCGACGTCGAATCCATGGTGAGGTCGTCGAACGCCGCCGGCTGCGTTCCGACGTCGACTTCTGGCTGATCCGACGCGGCCATCAGTCGAGGTACCTCGGTGTCGGGGGAGCCGGCGCAGGTCCCAGCACCGTCAACCACTTGCGGTACAACGTGTTCCAGGTGCCGTCGCGCCGGATGCGCTCCAGCGTCCCGTTGACGAAGCGCACCAGGGAAGTGTTGGTCAGGTTGATGCCGATGCCGTACGGCTCCTGGGCCATGTTCGGTCCGATAATGTGCAAATACGGATCCTGGGCCACCAGGCCGGCCAGAATGGAGTCGTCGGTGCTGACCGCGTCGACCTCGCGCTGCTGCAACGCGACCAGGCAGTCTGCCCAGCTCACCACCGTCACGATGATCGGCGGTGGCGCGATCTGGCGCACCCGGTCCAGGGACGTCGTGCCGCTGGCGACGCAGACCCGCCGCCCGGTCAGGTCGGAGGCCTGCGAGATGGCCGATTCCCGCGGCGCCAGAATGCGTTGATAGGCAGTGAAATACGCCGTCGAGAAGTTGACCAGCTTGCGCCGCTCGCAGGTGATCGTCATGGTCTTGACCACGATGTCGACGGTGTTGTTCTGCAGCGCGGTGATCCGGTCGGCCGACGACAAGATCCGGTACTCGACGGCCGACGGGGTCCCGAAGATATCGCGGGCCACCTCACCGGCGATGTCGACGTCGAACCCGGTGATCTCGCCGGTGATCGGATCGCGGAAGGAGAACAGGTTGCTGCCGACGTCCAGCCCGACGATCAGCCGGCCCCGGGCGCGGATCCCGGCCACCGCCGCGTCAGCTTCGGCCTTGGTGGGAAACGGCTTCAGGCTGGCGGTGCGATCGCAGGAGTTCTCCGAGGGATCCGGGCGCTGGGGCGGCTCGGGGGCGAGCTCCTGCATCCCGGCGGGCGTGGGCGGCGCCAGCGTCGGCACCGGCGGGGCGCCGATGAATTCGGTCTTGCCGCAGCCGCTGAGCACGGTCGCTGCGGCGACCGTGATGCACAGCAACCGGCGCACGCTCATCATCGGTACTCGCTGAGCCGCGGCCACAGTCCGAGCGCCACGGCGATCGCCGCCCCGACCGAGAGCACCACCCCGCCGACGGTGGTGCCCGACAGCACCCGGCGGGCGGACAGGATGTCATTGCGCAGTTGGTTGCGGCTCTGCCGGATGCCACTGGACAGCGCCGCATCCAGCTTGTCGAACGCCGGCGTCGAGTCGTCCTCGCCGGTGCCCAACGCCACCTGGGTGGCGGCCTGGTAGTTGCCGACCGAGATGTAGGCGTTGATCCGCTCGTCGGCTTGCCGCCATTTGGTCAGCAACGCGTCGGCGTTGGCCAGGTCGTCCTTGGCGATGGCGTCCTTGCGACCCAGATAGTCGGCGAGCTGAGTGTGCATGGCTTCAACACGTTGGTAGTAGGAGCGCTTACGGAGGTCTTCGTCCCCTCGCCGGATCAGCGACAGCGTCTCGTCGGCGCGTGCCTGCTGAGCCGTGATAGCCAGGTTAGTCACCGTTTTCAGCGACTCGGCCGCGGTGTTCTTCGCGGCCCGGCTGCCGGCGGTGGAGACGATCAGCGCCGAACCCACCCAGATGATCATGATCACGATCGCCAGACCACCGGCGATCAGGCCGACGTTCACCCGGCGTTTGGTGCGGTCGGCCAGCCATCGATGCCCGAACACCCCGAACAGGAGCGTCACTGCTACCAGCAAGATCACCGGCGCCGGGATGCGGGTGGATGCTGTGGTCTCGGCGTCGACGCGCGCCGAGGTCTGCTCGTACAGCCGCTGCGCGTCGGGCAGGATCTGCTGCTGCATCAGCGCCGAGGCTTCGGAGAGGTACGACGAGCCGACCGGGTTGCCCATCCGGTTGTTGGTTCGCGCCGTCTCGATCAGGCCGGTGTACACCGCGAGCTGTGCGTTGATCCGGCCCAGCAGCTGCACCAGGGGCTCGTCGGTGAGGCCGCTGGATGCGCGGGTGACCGCGACAGCCGCGTCGGTGATCGCCTGCTCGTAGCGCTGGCGCACGGCGCGCGGCTCCGAGCCGGCGATGAACGCGGTCGCCGCGGCGGCATCAGCCACCGAGAGCGTGGTGTAGAGCTGGCCGGCGGCGAAGGCCAACGGCTCGGTGTGGTTGAGCACGGCGGTCAGCTGCGTTTGCCGGTCGGTGATCGTCGTCGAGGTGGCGAAGGCGCTGAGGATGCCGAGCGTGGCGAGGATGACGCCGAGGGTCAGGATGCGTCCCGGCGTCGTGCGGACGAACCACCACCGGGGGTGAGCGGGCGGAGTCGTCGACCGTTGGCCCAATGGCTCGGTCGACGGGTGCGCCAGCTCAACGGTCACCGCTTGCGGACCTCATTCCCTGTTGTCCGGATCCTCTGCTGCCCCGTGCCCGGATACCCGGGCGCGCTTCCTGAGACAATCCTAAGAGGTCCTGTGACGGATGGGGCGGGATCGACCGACCTGGGTCCGGCGTGGCGTGCTTATCCTGAACGCGTGCGCGGCGATGGCGACGGCTGGGTGGTGTCGGATACCGGCACGCCTTACTGGGGGCGGCATGGCGCCGCCGGGTTGTTGCTGCGGGCGCCTCGGCCCGACGGCACGCCTGCGGTGCTGCTGCAGCACCGTGCCCCCTGGAGTCACCAGGGCGGCACCTGGGCGCTTCCGGGCGGCGCGCGCGACAGCCACGAAACTCCCGAGCAGGCCGCGGTGCGGGAGGCCCACGAGGAGGCCGGGCTGCTCGCCGAGCACGTGCAGGTCCGCGCGACGGTCGTGACCGCGGAGGTGGCCGGCGCCGGGGGAGTGCATTGGAGCTACACCACCGTCGTCGCCGACGCCCCCGAACTGCTGAGCACCATTGCGAACCGGGAGAGTTCCGAGTTGCGCTGGGTGGCCGAGGACGAAGTGGTCGAGCTGCCGCTGCACCCCGGGTTCGCCGCCAGCTGGGAACGCCTGCGCATCACCACCATGCTGACATCGCACGATCACGAGGACTGTGTGCTGCCGGTGCCGCACACCGTGGAGATCCAGACCGGCGTCTTCGCCTGGTGCACCTCGACAGCAGCCGAGGTCAGCTAGTTGTACTGACCTGAGAGGTTAGGTACGCGGCTGGCGGGTGGTTGACCGCCGAGTGCGGTGTGGCCGCGGTGGTGATTGTAGGTGTGCAGCCAGATCGGGAACTGGGTGCAGCGTTCGGCGTCGCTGGTGTAGAGCCGGGCGTAGGCCCATTCATCGGCCAGGGTTCGGTGGAAGCGTTCTACCTTGCCGTTTGTCTGCGGCCGATAAGGGCGCGTGCGACGGTGTTCAACGTCGCCTAAGGCCTCACGGAAGGCGTGAGAGCGGTAGCAGGACCCGTTGTCGGTCAACACGTTCCGCACGGGGATGCCGCATTCGGCGAACCAGGCGTTGGCGCGTAGCCAAAAGCCTGCCGCGGTCTCTTTGCGTTCATTGGGCAACAGTTCTGAGTAGGCCAGCCGGGAGTGTGCGTCAATCGCCGTGTGGAGGAAGTGGTGACCGTGCAAGGGATGGCGGTACTTACTGCGAAGTCCAGAGCCTTTGTCGGCCTGGGAGTTGCGCTGGCCGATCGTGCGGCCCAGCATCCGCCAGCCGCCACCAGCGGGGATCTTGCCCAGTTTCTTGACATCGACATGCACTAGATCCCCGCACTGGGAGGTTTCGATGCGGCGGATCACACGTCCGGTGGGTCGGTCCAGCCACCGAAGCTTGGCCACTCCGTAGCGGGTGAGTACCCGGTGCACCGTGGAGGGGTGAATGCCCAACAAATACCCGATGCGAGCTGGTCCCCACCGGCGCAGGACCCGGACTTTGATGATCCGCCGCTCGATGCGGGTCGGTGTCTGATTCGGACTTCGGTGCGGCCGTGAGCTGCGGTCGGCCATGCCGGCCTCACCCTGTTCGCGGTATCGAGTCGCCCACCGAGAGGTGGTGGTGACCGAGACCTGGAAGCGTTCAGCGGCTCGACGCAGCGGCCAGCCGTCCTCAACGACGCAACGAGCCAGCCTCAGACGACCGGTTTCGGACAAAGGGGCATTACGGTGGGACACGAAGACCTCCGGTTGGTGAAAGCGTTCCTAGACAGCTCGCACTTCACTCGGAGGTCTTCGTCATGTCACCACGCCACGCCGTCACCAACGTCCGTGGTCAGTACAGCTAGTCGGCAACGCCGCAGTGAGCCGCTGGGCGGCGGCCTTCGGATCGTCGGCCGCGGTGATCGCCCGCACCACCACGATCCGGGTCGCACCGGCCTCGAGCACCTCGGGCAGGCGAGTTTCGTCGATCCCGCCGATCGCGAACCACGGCTTGGCCGACTGCATGGTCGAGACTTCCCGAACCAGATCGAGGCCCGGCGCGGGCCGGCCCGGTTTCGTCGGCGTGGGCCAGCACGGGCCGACGCAGAAGTAGTCGACGTCCTCGGTGAGCGCCCGGGCGGCCTCGCCGCTCTGGTGGGTGGAGCGCCCGATCAGGGTCTGCGGGGCGATGACCTCGCGGGCGATCGGCAGCGGCAGATCGTCCTGCCCGAGATGCAGAATGTCGGCTCCCGCCGCGCGGGCGATGTCGGCGCGGTCGTTGACGGCAAGCAGAGCGCCGTGGCGTCGAGCCGCCTCGGCCAGGATTTCCAGCGCGGCGAGCTCGTCACGGGCCTCGAGTGGGCCGAACTGCTGCTCACCGGGGGAGCCCTTGTCGCGAAGCTGAATGATGTCGACGCCGCCGGCCAGCGCCGCGTCGGCGAACTCGGCCAGGTCACCGCGCTCACGGCGTGCGTCGGTGCACAGATAGAGCCGTGCGCTTGCGAGCCTGGTGTGGGGTTCGTGCACACCGCGACGGTAGCGACTAGCGTGAATGGTTGGCACGGGAGCCCCGGGAGCGGGGCTGAGAGTGGAGCGCACCCCGCCCAGACCGTCACCACCTGATCCGGGTCATGCCGGCGAAGGAAGCGAAAGGGATATGTCGAAGGATTCTCTGGCCGTCATCGGGGGCGGTGTCATCGGACTCGCGGTGGCACGGCGCGCCCTGCTCGACGGGTTGTCGGTACGGGTGCACCGGACCTCCTCAAACGGGGCGTCGTGGGTGGCCGGCGGCATGCTGACCCCGCACAGCGAAGGCTGGCCGAGCGAGGAGCGGCTGCTGCAGCTGGGCTTGGAGTCGCTGCGCCTGTGGCATGCCGGCTTCCTCGACGATTTGCCCGCCGACGTCGTCACCGCACGCGAGTCGCTGGTGGTCGGTGTCGACCGGGCTGACGCGGCCGACCTGCGGACCGTCGCGGACTGGTTGTCGGCACAGGGCCACCCGGTCACCGTGACGAACACCGCCCGCGACACCGAACCGCTTCTGGCCCAAGGCATTCGGCACGGCTTCCTCGCCGCCGACGAGCTGGCGGTGGACAATCGCAAACTGGTGGCGGCCCTGGAGGCACACTGTGAGCAACTCGGGGTTCGGTGGGCGGCGCCGGTCGAACGCCTCGACGACGCCCGCGATGGTGTCGACACCGTGGTCATCGCCAACGGCATCGATGCACCCGCGCTGTGGCCGGGTCTTCAGGTCCGGCCGGTGAAGGGCGAGGTGCTACGGCTGCGCTGGCGACGTGGCTGTATGCCGGTGCCGCAGCGCGTGATTCGGGCGCGGGTGCACGGCCGTGCGGTGTACCTGGTGCCCCGGGTCGACGGGGTGGTGGTCGGGGCGACCCAGTACGAACACGGCCGCGACACCGCGCCGTCGGTGGCCGGGGTGCGCGAGCTGCTCGACGACGCCTGCGAGGTGATTCCGGCCCTGGGCGAGTACGAGCTGGCCGAGTGCGCGGCGGGGTTGCGGCCGATGACCCCGGACAACATGCCGATCGTCGGGCGGCTCGACGACCGCACCCTGGTGGCCACCGGGCACGGCCGGTCCGGATTCCTGCTGGCGCCGTGGACCGCCGAGCGTATCGCCGCAGAGTTGATTGGAGCACCCGCGTGAAGCTGATGGTCAACGACGAGGAACTGGAAGTCGATGACGGCACCACGGTGTCAGGCTTACTGGACAGTCTCGGCTTTCCCGACCGCGGCATCGCCGTCGCCGTGAACTGGTCGGTTCTGCCTCGCTCACAATGGAATTCGGTGGTGCCCGAGGGTGCCCGTGTCGAGGTGGTAACGGCGGTGCAAGGTGGTTGAGCAGCTCACGATCGCGGGTCGTACGTTCGGCTCGCGACTGATCCTGGGCACTGGCGGTGCGCCGAGCCTGACGGTGCTGGAAGAGGCGCTGGTGGCCTCGGGCACCGAGTTGACCACCGTCGCGATGCGCCGGGTGGACGCCGAGGGCGGCACCGGCGTGCTGGATCTACTTGCCCGCCTGCAAATCACCCCGCTACCCAACACCGCGGGCTGTCGCGGCGCGGCCGAGGCGGTGCTGACCGCGCAGCTGGCTCGTGAGGCGCTGGGCACCAACTGGATCAAACTCGAGGTCATCGCCGACGAGCGGACCCTGCTACCGGATGCGATCGAATTGGTCCGCGCTGCAGAGCAATTGGTGGACGACGGCTTCGTGGTGCTGCCCTACACCAATGACGACCCGGTGCTGGCCCGCCGGCTCGAGGACACCGGGTGCGCGGCGGTGATGCCGCTGGGCTCGCCGATCGGCACCGGGCTGGGAATCTCCAATCCGCACAACATCGAGATGATCGTCGCGGCCGCCGGGGTTCCGGTGATACTCGACGCCGGAATCGGCACCGCCAGCGACGCCGCGCTCGCGATGGAATTGGGTTGCGATGCGGTACTTTTGGCCAGCGCCGTCACCCGGGCTGCGGATCCGCCGGCGATGGCGGCAGCGATGTCGGCAGCGGTGACCGCCGGTCTGCTGGCCCGGCACGCCGGGCGGATTCCGAAGCGGTTCTGGGCACAGGCATCGAGCCCGGCCATCAGCTGGCAGGATGCGTGAGCCGCTACGTCGCTCTCGGTAGCTCGATGGCGGCCGGCCCCGGGATCAAGCCCAGGGCGGCCGGTTCGCCGTTGCCGGCCGGCCGGTCGGCGCGCAACTACCCGCACCTGGTTGCCGAACGTCTGAGCCTCGACCTCGTCGACGTCACCTACTCCGGGGCCACCACCGCGAACGTGCTGCGCGACCGCCAACGCGGTGCGCCGCCCCAGATCGAGGCCCTCGATGGTTCCGAGGAGTTGGTCACCGTCACGATCGGCGGCAACGACGTCGGGTATGTCCCGTTGCTGTTCGCGGCGACGCTGCCGTCGGTGCTGCGTAAGCTTCCGGTGCTCGGTGACACGTTGCGTGAGCTGCTGGATCCCGCCGCTCGTGAAGCCGCGCTGAACCAGGTGGGTGCCTCGCTGCGGGAAGTCGGCGAGGTGTTGCGTAGTCGGTCGCCGCGCGCGCGAATCATGTTCGTGGACTACCTGACTCTGCTGCCGCCATCGGGAACGCCGGCGCCGCCGCTGGCTACCGACGTCGCCGACCTTGGCCGCCACGTCGCGCGGCGGCTGGCGGACGAAACCGCTGCCGCGGCTGGGGCCACCGGGTGTGAGGTGGTCCACGCCGCCGACGCGAGCCGCGATCATCACGCCTGGTCTGATGACCCGTGGACGATCGGCGCCGGCTCGTTGTTGCCGTGGCGTCCGAAACCGTGGCATCCCAATGCCGCAGGCATGCAGGCGGTGGCCGAACTGGTCGTCGCGGGCTTTCGTCAGCCGTAGGTGTTGGCGGGCGGGTCGATTCGCACGACGCGGATCGACTCAAGCGTCGGGATCGCCGCTGTGCCGGAATAGGTTTGGCCGGAGGGGACAGTGCCCTCCACCCTCAGCCAGGTGTTTTCCGGCATCGAGGCCGCCGTCTGTGCGGCGGGCCCGGACAGGTGCAGTCGGGCCAGTTGCGCGTCGGCCGCACAGCAGATGATGACGATCTTCGCCAGATCGGTCTGTTCCCCGTTGCGCATGGTGAAGCCGGTGGTGGTGATCGGCTGACCGTCCAGCCCCCCGGCCTTGCCGACAGCCACCCGCATCAACACTTCCGGCAGCGACAACATCGGCGCCGGTCCAGGCGGCAGTGGCGGGAACGATCGTGCGACGGACACCGTCGCGGGCGCGGCGGCGCGGGCGCTCAATGCCGGTGGCACCACGAAGATCAGCATGATCACCGGCAGCACCAGCAGCCAGACGATGCCGTTGCGGTGATGGTGAAAAGTATGCTGGTGAGCTTCACCCCGCCGGATGTCGCGCGCGATCGCGGTCAGTGCGAGCCCGATGAGCACGGCGGCCGAGATCGCGAGCCACGGCAGCATCCCGGGCTTGACGTAGCGGGTGTATGCCCCGGTGACCGTGACCATCACCAGGGCGATGCCGACGATCAGCAGCAGGGTGTTCTCGGTTTCGCGTCTCACAGCAGCGCCAGTCCCACCGCCGTCGCCAGCACCGTCGCGACCACCAGTGTGGCCGGCGCGAAGCGCAGCGCGAAACCGCGTCCGAACAAACCTGCTTGCATCGCAACGAGTTTCACATCGACTGCCGGGCCGACCACCAAGAACACCAGCCGCGGTACCAGCGGCACCATGGTGAGGCTGGCCGCCACGAAAGCGTCGGCCTCCGAACAGAGCGCCAGCACGAACGCCAGCAATGCCATCGTCACGACACCGATCAACAGATGGCCGGCCAGATGCTCGAACACCCACGGCGGCACCAGAACCCGCAGTGTGGCGGCAGCCGCCGCGCCGATCACGAGGTACGAGGCGGCCTGCAGGAAGTCGTGCCGGGCGGCCTCGGTGAAGGCGACCCAGCGGGACGGGGCGTCGTCGTGGGAGCGGGGCAGCATGCGGGTGACCCAGCCGGGTCGACCCCAGCGCGACCACACGATGCCCATGACCACCGGGGTGGCCAGTGACGCGATGCAGCGGGCGGCCACCATCTGTGGCTGACCCGGGAACGCCACAGCGGTCGCGACCAGCACGACCGGATTGATCGCCGGCGCGCTGAGCATGAACGTCAGAGCCGCGGCTCCTGCCGCCCCGTCGCCGAACAGTCGCCGGGCCACCGGCACAGACCCGCACTCACAACCCGGCAGCGCCGCGCCGGCCACCCCGGCCGTCAGCACGGCTACCGGCGCCCGCCTGGGCAACCATCGGGCCAGTCGCTCCGCGGACACGAAAGCGGCGATCAGCCCGCTGATCACCACGCCGAGCACCAGAAAGGGCACGGCCTGCAGAAAAACCCCGGCGAACACCGTTCCCGCGATAGCCAGCTGCGGGTTGCCTGCGACCCCGTCGCGCATCCAGGTGCCGACCAGCGCGCACACCACCAATGCGGCCACCAGCACCTCGGTCGAGGTCATGAGGCGGCGGCGTGGGGAGGTGACGGTCATCGAGGACATGGTGCCACTCGAACCTGCGCACCGACCGATACGTAACCTGGGCGCGATGAAGCACAGACACCTGGCCGTCGCGGGCCGCGTCGCGCTCGCCGTCGCCGTCGTCGCCGTGGCGGGGTGCAACCGGCCGGCCGACCCCGGAAAGCCGGCGGCCCCGCGCCAGGCCGCCGCGCAGTTCGCCGACCAGCTGCGTCAGCGGGTCACCACCGACGCCATGGTCGCGCACCTGCAGAAGCTTCAGGACATCGCCAACGCCAACAACGGCACCAGGGCGGTGGGCACCCCCGGCTTCGACGCCAGCGTCGACTACGTGGCGGGCGTGCTGCGATCGAAGGGGTTCGATGTGCAGACCCCCGAGTTCCAGGCCAAAGTCTTCAAGGCCGGCCCGGCCGAATTGCGGGTCGGCGGCGACACCGTCACCGCGCATACCGCAGAGTTCAGTCTGTCCACTCCGCCGCAGGGCGTGACGGGACCACTGGTCGCCGCGCCCGCCGATGACACGCCCGGCTGCGCACCGGCCGATTACGACGGTCTCCCCGTCCAGGGCGCGGTGGTGCTGGTGGATCGGGGTAGCTGCCCCTTCGCCGACAAGCAGGCCATCGCCGCCAAGCTGGGCGCGATCGCGATGATCGTCGCCGACAACGTCGACGAACAAGCGATGGGAGCCACCCTCGGCGAGACCACCGACGTCAAGATCCCGGTGGTCGGCGTGACCAAGGCCGACGGGGCGCGGCTGCGGGCCAATCCCGGGCCGACGATGCTCAAACTTGAAGCCAGCACACAAGTGGTCAACGCCCGCAACGTCATTGCGCAGACCAAGACCGGGTCGACCAGTGACGTGATCATGACCGGCGCTCACCTGGACAGCGTCCCTGAAGGTCCCGGAATCAACGACAACGGTTCCGGCGTGGCCGCGGTCCTGGAGACCGCAGTGCAACTCGGGTCCAATCCTGATGTGAAGAACGCCGTGCGGTTTGCCTTTTGGGGGGCCGAAGAGCTCGGGACCATCGGGTCGAACAAATACATTGAGTCGCTGAACGGCGACCAGCTCAAAGACATTGCGCTGTACCTGAATTACGACATGATCGGCTCACCCAACCCGGGCTACTTCACCTACGACGGTGACCAGTCGACGGCACCGGGGCGGGGCGACCGGGTACCGCGGGTGCCGGAGGGTTCGGCAGGCATCGAGCGGACGTTGGTCGCGTATCTGAAGGCGGCCGGAAAGACCCCGCAGGACACGTCTTTCGACGGACGGTCGGATTACGATGCGTTTACGAAGGCGGGCATTCCGTCCGGCGGCCTGTTCTCCGGTGCCGAGGAGAACAAGACCGCCGATCAGCAGAAGCTGTGGGGCGGTACCGCCGACGCCCCATTCGATCCGAACTATCACAAGGCCACCGACACCATCGAGCACGTCGACAAGGCCGCGCTCGGCATCCTCGGCGGGGGAGTGGTGTTCTCGGTCGGGATCTACGCCCAGGACATCGAGGGCCGCAACGGTATTCCGGTTCGCGATGACCGCACCCGGCATGCCGGTGCGGTCAACTGACGCGTGAGCACACTCGCCAGAGTTCCTCGGCGGCTTCGAGGTTCGCTGCCTTGAGGCGCTGCCCGATGACCGGCTGGGCGAGCCAGTCCAGTACCGGCTGTTTGACGGCCGGCTCGAGCGGCTCGCGCACCGTGAATGCCCACTCCACGAGTTCACCGAGGTGCTGGGTGGCGGGGATCATCTCGATCCTCTGCCAGCGGTCCAGGTAAACCGGCAGCGGCTGGTCGCACCAATAGGTGAAGTCGATGAGGGTGGGACTGTCGGAGAAATAGCCCAGCGCGGCGGGATAACCGCCCAGCAGGCCGCGCCAGAGGTCGTCGACCAGGTTCGTGACGACAGCCCGCTCCGATGCGCTCCAGGACGAGACGTGCTCGCGCAGCCTGCGTAAATCAAAGGCGAACACCGGGGACTGCTCCTCGAGCAGCGCTTCGATGAGCCGGGGAAAGAAGTGTCGAAAGTCGTCGTCGTCCAACGACATCACATGAAGCGCCTCCAACTGCAGCAGCGACAACGACCGCAGCGGAGTCGACCTGATGTCGGCGGCCGACCACTGCGGGCCGCACTGTTCGCACACCTCCACCGCGCGAGGCAGCGGGTACTTCGCGAAGCCGGCGTACAGATCCTCGACGGCCGGGATCACGACGAACGCCTACCGCGCAGCACCCCCAACGCCCGCATCCCGTGGTAGATGACGAGCGCGGCGATCGAGCCGAGCGCGATGCCGGTGAACGTGAGATTGCCGATGGTCCAAGTGAAGTCGGCGATTCCGATGATCAGTGCGATCGCGGCTGTCATCTGGTTGATCGGCAGACTGAAGTCGACATGATTGGTCAGCCAGATCCGCACGCCGAGCACGCCGACCAAACCGTAGAGCACGATCGTCGCACCGCCGAGCACGCCTGGTGGGATGGCCGAGATCGTCGCTCCGACCTTGGGGCACAACGCCAGAAGGACCGCGGTCGCGCCCGCCACCCAGTAGGCCGCGGTGGAGTAGACGCGCGTCGCGGCCATCACCCCGATGTTCTCGGCATAGGTCGTCGTGGCCGACCCGCCGCCGCACCCGGCCAGCACCGTCGCCAGACCGTCGGCGGCCAACGCGCGGCCGGTCAGCGGATCGGTGTCGACTCCGGTCATCTGACCAACCGATTTCACATGCCCGATGTTCTCGGCGATCAGTGCGATCACTGCCGGTAAAAACATCGGTAGCACAGACAGATTCAGCGTCGGCGTCTGGAACTTCGGCAGTCCGATCCAGCCGGCCGCTGCAATTCCCGCGGTGTCCACCTCGCCGAGGGCCAGGGCAAGCAGGTACCCGGCGACCACGGCCAGGAAGATCGCCAGCCGCCCGACGATGCCGCGAAAGAACGCCAGCACGGCGACCAGCAGTACCAGCGTGACGATGCCGACCAACGGTCCCTTTTCGAAGTTCGTCTTGGCGGCCGGTGCCAGGTTGAATCCGATCAGCGCCACGATGGCACCGGTGACGACCGGCGGCAACGCGAGGTCGATCCATCGGGTTCCGGCCAGGTGCACGGCCAGACCGATGACGATCAGCAACACCCCGACAGCGATCAGTCCACCCAGCGCGCTGCCGGCCCCGTGCGAGGCCACGGCGGCGGTTACCGGAGCGATCACCGAGAAGCTGGAGCCGAGATAGCTGGGCAGCCGGTTGCCGGTGATCACCAGAAACAGCAGCGTGCCGATGCCGGAGAACAGCAGGGTGGTGGCGGGCGGGAAGCCGGTGAGCACCGGGACCAAGAACGTCGCGCCGAACATGGCCACCACGTGCTGGGCCCCGATTCCCAGCGTGCGGGGCCAGCTCAGCCGCTCGTGCGGTGCGACGACGAAATTCTCATCGGCGCGGCTTTCCACTGGCGTCCAGGTCAAGGGGATCACGGTCTGAAACTCAACCGCATTGAGGGCTTGGCCGCACGCCGTATCCACGAAGTGGTCGGTCATGGGGGCCGGATTGAACCGGTGGGCCCGGTGCACCGTGTAGAGGCATGTTGATGTTCATATGACGCAGGCTTCTGCTGCTTGCCATCGACGGTAGGCGGTCGAGGGTCCGAAACCCTCTTCGACGAGGGAGAGGCTGCGAGTAAATGGTTGCGTCACAACAGAAACTGAGTGCTGCGGTGTTGACGGTGGGGATGATGGCCGGCGCCGGCGTTATCCTACAGACCGTTGCGCCACAATCTCCGGTGCGCCCGGCCGCCATCGGCGGCGAACGCATTTCGGATCGGGCATTGATCGCCCTCGTCACGCCTTATCCGCTGACCGTGGCTCCAACACCGGCGGTGACACCGGTCCGCGGCCCGGGCTTCCACCGCGCCGACGCCGGCGTTCCGGCCGCGATCTCGGTCACTCCTTCGCTAAGCAATCTGATTCTGTTCTCGCGCAATACTTTCGATACGCGTGTCACGCGTCCGCGAGTCGCGGCGGCGCCGTCGGTGCACCCAGCGGCGTCTCACACCGGTTCGGCAGACAGGGCGGTCGTGACGACGCCGATCGCGGCGATGGCTCCCAGCGATGTGGTCGGCGACTTCGTCCGGTTCTTCGTCGGGAACGGCGGGCCGGGGCAGAACGCCGGCTTGCTGGTGGGCAACGGCGGTGACGGCCTGCCCGGGCAGAACGGTGGCCGTGGCGGCCTGTTGTTGGGGAACGGCGGCAACGGAGGTACCGGCGTGGGCGGCCAGGCCGGCGGCAACGGGGGCAATGCGGGACTGTTCGGCAACGGTGGTGCGGGCGGATCGGTGAGCGCAACCAACGGCGTCGCCATCGGCGGAGCCGGCGGTAATGGCGGGCACGGCGGGCTCATCGCCGGCAACGGCGGGAGCGGCGGCCGTGGTGCAACCGGTCTCAGCGATGACCAGGACGTGGTCGGCGGCCGCGGCGGGCGCGGCGGCGATGGCGGGCTGGTGAGCGGAAATGGCGGAGCCGGTGGCGACGGCGGCGGTGGACTCAGCGAAACCGGCAATGCGACCGGCGGGGCAGGCGGGCGAGGCGGAAACGGCGGGATCGCGTCAGGTAACGCCGGCGACGGCGGTGTCGGCGGCAATGTCGAAACCAGCGTCGGGAATGTCGTCGGCGGAGCAGGCGGCGGGGGTGGCCACAGCGTTATCTCCGGCATCGGCGGGCACGGCGGCAACGGGGGACGCGCGGTCTCCAGCGGTGGCGATGCCACCGGCGGCGCGGGCGGAGACGCCGGCGGAGGTGGTGTGTTGACCAACGGTCCGGGCGCCGGTGCGGCAGGCGGCACCGGTGGACGCGCCACCAGCGCCGGAGGAGTGAATGCCCCGGGAACCGCCACCGGCGGCGCCGGCGGCAGAGGCGCGGCTGGTGCCCCCGGACAAGTGGGCGGCCAAGGCGGTTCCGGTGGACATGCCGCGTCGACGGCCGGCGTCGGCCATGGCGGCAGCGGCGGCAACGGTGGCGCCGGCGGCATCGGCGCCCCGGGTGGTGCTGGCGGTCCCGGCGGCACCGGCACCGGCACCCCCGGTAGCGGCGACGGAACCGCGGGCAGGCACGGGTAGCTAGACGCGATGTCGCCGGACGGCGTACACAGCGGCGCCGAGCGTGAGTACCGCCGCGCCGGACAGCACCGACGCAAGCGGCAGCGCGACTGCCAGGACCACACACCCGACCAGTCCGAGCGCGGGAATGACCCGGCCGCCGAGAGTCCATGCCGAGGCGTTGGCGACGGCGTAGTACACCAGCACCGCGAACGATGAGAAGCCGATCACCCCACGGACATCGGCCACCGCGGCGATTATCGCGACCACCACACCGACGGCTACCTCGGCCCGGTGCGGGACACCGAAACGCGGATGCACGCAGGCCAGGGCACCTGGCAGGTGGTGATCGCGCGCCATGGCCAGCGTGGTCCGTGATACCCCGAGGATCAGCGACAGCAGCGAGCCCAACGCCGCCACCGCTGCACCGACTCGCACCACCGGCTCGAAGCCGCCGGCCCCGGCGGCGCGCACGGCGTCGGCCAATGGTGCTGCGGCCGTTGCCAATCGGGCGGGACCGAGCTCCCCGAGCACGGTGACCGCGACAACCGCATAGACGACAAGGGCAAGACCGAGCGCGATCGGGATAGCCCGCGGAATGGTTCGGGCCGGATCGCGGACCTCCTCGCCGAGGGTCGCGATCCGCGCATAGCCGGCGAAGGCGAAGAACAGCAGACCGGCCGCCTGCAGCACGCCGGGGAGGGTGCCCTGGCCGAGCCGCAGATGCGCGACCTCGGTATGCCCCGAGGTCACCACGATCACCACGACCGCGGCCAGCACGGCCAGCACGACGGCGACGATGACGCGTGTCAGCAATGCCGACTTCTGGATGCCGCGGTAGTTCGCCGCCGTCAACGCCACCACCGCAGCAACCGCGACGGCGTGGGCGTAGGCGGGCCAGACGTAGAAGCCGACAGTCAATGCCATCGCCGCACACGAGGCGGTCTTGCCGACCACGAAGCTCCAACCGGCCAGGTAGCCCCAGAAGTCGCCGAGCCGTTCCCGGCCGTAGACATACGTCCCGCCGGATTGCGGGTACATCGCCGCCAGCCGCGCAGACGAGGTGGCGTTGCAGTAGGCGACGACCGCGGCGACCGCCAGACCGACCAAGAGCCAGGATCCGGCGGCGGCGGCGGCGGGGGCCAGCGCGACGAAAATCCCGGCGCCGACCATGGAACCCAACCCGATGATCACCGCGTCGGTGGTGCCCAGGCGTCGCTGCAGCGTGCTCACCGGCGGGATGTTAAGCCCTGGAGATGAATGCGGACCGGCGTGGGAGCGGTTTCCCGCGCCCAAGCCGGTCCGGCACGGTCCCCCGACCCATTTCGCGTGGCATCCTCAAAAACCAACGACGTACGCGTCGCCGTGCCAGATCAATGTAAGCCAAAAATCTGACGAGGCCGTAAATGTTGTCAGAATTGTGATCTTGAAAAGATCAGCGATTGCGGGCGATATTTGCACCCAGGTACGCGCCGTAAGCCAGCAGCCCGACCAGCGCGAGCTTGCGGGTTTTTGGCGCGATCAGGGCCAACCCGATCGCGGTCTCGATGCCGCCGTCGATGTACGTGTGCTGCACGGTGTTGTCCGGAAACGCCGACTTGGTGGCGGACTCGAACAACTCCGGGCGCACGAAATGCGACAACCCGGTGGCGGCCACAACCACCCCGGTCGCTTTGATCAACGGCTCTGCAGACATCGACGTCCTCTCGGGTCTAACTGACGCGGTAGTCGGACACCGGATACGTCGATGCCTCGCGTAGAGCCTGGTGCGTAGTCATCGGGCGCAACAGCGTCGCCTCACCACTGGGATTGAAATAGTACGACCGCGAGGACGCGCAGTCGCCGAGGGTGAACAAAGAGGTGCCGAGCAACTCGGTCATCTCATCGAGGTACCGGGTGTTGGCTTCCTCGGTGACCTCGAACGTGGTCGCCCCGCGGCGCCTCAGCTCACCGAAGAGCCGGTCCATGTGCCGCATCTGGTATTCCATCGAGTTGAAGAAATTCAGCCCGAGGAACGCATACGGACTGGCCAGACTCAGGAAGTTCGGGAAGTAGGGAACCGACACGCCTTGGTAGGCCTGGAACCGCGTCTCGCGCCACCACTTGCCCAGGTTCCGGCCGTCGCGGCCAATCACCTCAATGGCCGGGAAGTTGGCCTCCCAGAGGTCGAAACCTGTTGCCAGCACCAGGGTGTCGATGACGGCCTTGGTGCCGTCCTTCGCAACGATCCCGTCAGCCTCGATGTGGTCGATCCCGCTGGCCTGCAGGTGCACATTGGGTCTGGTGAAGGCTCGATAGAACTTGTTGGAGAACGTCGGCCGTTTACAGCCGAAGTCGTAGTCCGGGGTGAGCTTGCGCCGCAGTTCCTTGTCGCGGATGACGGTGAAGCGCCACACCTTGGACAGTCCGGCCGCCGCGCGATTTCCCAGCGGGAAACGGCTGTAGTGCAGGATGCCCCAGTCGACCAGCACCTCATAGATGAAGTCGGTGACAGCGCGGATAGCGCGCTGGGCCAGCGGGACACGAGCGAACAGCCGCTTTGCCCGCGCGCCGAACCTGATGTCGATCTTGGGGACCACATAGATCGCGGTGCGCTGATAGACGGTGAGATCGGCTGCGTCCTTGGCCAATTCGGGGATCAACTGGACCGCGGTGGCGCCAGTGCCGATGATCCCGATCTTGCGGTTGGTCGGGTCGTAGCTGTCGTCCCAATCGGCGGTGTGGACGACCTTGCCCTCGAAGCTTTCGATGCCCGGGATCTCGGGTGTGTGCGGCTGCGACAGGAAGCCCGTCGCGGTGATCAGATACCGCGCCGCGCACGTGTCACCGTCGGCGAGCGTGACGTGCCACAGCTTGTCTTCCTCGTCCCACCGGGCGCTCTCGACGGTCGTGTTGAACCGGATGTGACGGCGCACGTCGTACTTGTCGGCGACATCGTCGGCGTACTGCTTGATCTCGGCCCCGGTGGAAAAGAGCCGGTTCCAGTTCGGGTTGGGCTCGAAGAAGTACGAGTACGTCGTGGTGGGGACGTCGACGGTCAACCCGGGGTAATGGTTGACGTACCAGGTGCCGCCGAGATCGTCTTCGCGGTCCAACACGGCGAAGTTCTCGATTCCGAGGCGTTTGAGCTGGATTGCCGCACCGATTCCTGCGAAACCGGCGCCGACGATGATCGCGTCGAGCTGGGTACCCATGCAAACAGGATACCGTAACTTACTCTCGAGTAATATACGCCGTTGGACCCGAGTCGTGGGGACCAATGTCGCCACCGTCGTGTGCACACTCGATGCCGAGGGCGCACAGTCAGGACAGCGCCGCCAACGCCGCGTCGACCGCCAGGGTGGGCACGTCGAGCTTCTTGGAGCCCAGGTCGTGACGTGCTCCGGTGACCTCGACGATGGAAACCGGCGAGCTGATGAGCGTCGCCGCCGCGCGCAACTCCTCGATGGTCCCGAACGGGTCGGCAGTCCCATGGGTGAACACCGTCGGGATGGTGATGCCGCCGAAGTGCTCGGTGCGCAACCGGTCGGGCTTGCCGGGGGGATGCAACGGATACGAGAACGGGGTCAACACGTCGGCGAGGTCTGGGTTCTCGACGACGACCATCGAGGTCTGCCGTCCACCGTAGGAGTGCCCGCCCGCGATTACCGGGCCGTCGGCCAGCGAGCGGGCCAGCGTGAGCGCGTCGACGATGCCATCCCGGTCACCGCCGGCCGACCCCGACGGCGGCCCCTTCGGCCGGCGTCGCCGATAGGGCAGGTTGTAGCGCACCGCCAGCCAGCCGCGGGACGCCCACTCATCGCAGATCCGGATCAGCAGCGGCGACTCCCGGCTCCCGCCGGCGCCGTGGGTGAGCATCACCACTCCGGCCGGTGTGCCTTCGGGTTCGTGTGTGATTCCCGCGATTTCGTCGAGGTCACTCATCTGCCTGCAGCCGCCACAGCGCCGACACGGGGCCGTGCCCGTTGCCGAGTGGATAGGCCGCACGCAGGCACTCGGTGACCCAGGCCTTGCCGAATGCCACCGCTTCGGGCATCGAATACCCGTGCGCCAGCGCGCACGCGGTCGCCGCGCCCAACGTGTCACCCGCCCCGTGGTCGTGACCCGTGTCCACCCGCGGTGCGTCGAACTCGTGGAAGTCGGTGCCGTCGTAGAGCAGATCCGGACTGTGCGTCGACCCCCGCAGATGACCGCCCTTCACCAGCGCCCACTGCGGCCCCAGCGCGTGCAGCGCCTTGGCGGCATCGCGCTGGGTCTGTTCGTCGACCACGTCGATACCGACCAACAGCCGCACCTCGTCGAGATTGGGCGTGACGAGGCTGGCCAGTGGGAAGAGCTCGGTACGCAGGGTCTCCAGCGCCGAGGGATGCAGCAGCGGATCGCCGTGCATGGAGGCGCACACCGGGTCGACGACGAACGGCGTGGTGCCGGCCAGGCCGAGGTCACGCCAGGCGCCCGCGACCGTCTCGATGATCGCCGACGACGCCAACATGCCGGTCTTGGCGGCCTGCACGCCGATGTCGCTCACCACCGCCTCGATCTGTCCGCCGATGATGTCGGTCGGAATCTCGTGAAAGCCCTTGACTCCCATGGAGTTCTGGACGGTAACGGCGGTGACCGCGACCAGTGAGTGGACGCCGAGCAGTGCGAAGGTGCGCATGTCGGCCTGGATGCCGGCGCCGCCGCCGGAGTCGGAGCCGGCGATGGTCATGACCCGCAGCGGGGTTTGGCCCGGCGGGGTCAACGGCAGGAAATTCACGGCGTCGAGTTTTCCAGAGGGATGTACACCCGGTTGCCGTGTGCGGCGAACTCCTCGGATTTGGTGGCCATGGCGTCGCGAATGTCCTGCGTGATGCGCATCGAGCAAAACTTGGGTCCGCACATCGAGCAGAAGTGCGCGGTCTTGGCGGGCTCGGCAGGCAGCGTCTCGTCGTGGAACTCCCGCGCGGTGTCGGGATCCAGTGACAGCGCGAACTGGTCGTGCCAGCGGAAGTCGAACCGGGCCCGCGACAGCGCGTCGTCGCGTTCCTGCGCACGCGGGTGACCCTTGGCCAGATCAGCGGCGTGCGCGGCGATCTTGTAGGCGATCACCCCGTCCTTGACATCCTTGCGGTTGGGCAGGCCCAGATGTTCCTTGGGCGTGACGTAACACAGCATCGCGGTCCCGGCCTGGGCGATGATCGCCGCGCCGATCGCCGACGTTATGTGGTCATAGCCCGGTGCGATGTCGGTGGCCAGCGGTCCCAGCGTGTAGAACGGGGCCTCCTCGCACAGCTCCTCTTCGAGGCGCACGTTCTCCACGATCTTGTGCATCGGAACGTGGCCCGGGCCTTCGATCATCACCTGCACCCCAGCGGCTTTCGCGACTTTCGTCAGCTCACCCAGGGTGGCCAGCTCGGCGAACTGAGCCGCATCGTTGGCGTCGGCGATCGAACCCGGCCGCAGGCCGTCACCGAGCGAGAAGGTGACGTCGTAGCGCGCGAGGATCGTGCAGAGTTCCTCGAAGTTGGTGTACAGGAACGACTCTCGGTGATGAGCCAGACACCACGCGGCCATGATGGACCCGCCGCGGCTGACGATCCCGGTGACCCGCTTGACGGTCAGCGGGATGTGGCGCAGGAGCACGCCGGCGTGCACGGTCATGTAGTCGACGCCCTGTTCGCACTGCTCGATCACGGTGTCGCGGTACACCTCCCACGTCAACTGGGTCGGGTCACCGTTGACCTTTTCCAGTGCCTGGTACATCGGCACGGTGCCGACCGGCACCGGCGAGTTGCGCAGAATCCACTCCCGGGTGGTGTGGATGTCGGCACCGGTGGACAAGTCCATGATTGTGTCTGCGCCCCATCGGGTGGCCCACACCATCTTGTCCACTTCTTCGGCAATCGAGGAGGTGACGGCCGAATTGCCGATGTTGGCATTGACTTTCACCGCGAAGGCCTTGCCGATGATCATCGGTTCGCTCTCGGGGTGACGGTGGTTGGCGGGGATCACGGCGCGCCCGCGCGCCACCTCGTCGCGGACGAGTTCGGCCGGGACTCCCTCGCGGGCCGCGATGAACGCCATCTCCGCGGTGATCTCGCCGACGCGGGCGCGCTGCAACTGGGTGCCGCGGTCGGTCACGACGCCGGGCCGGGCGGGCAGCCCGGCGTGCAGGTCGATCACTGCCTCGGAGTCGGTGTACGGACCGGAGGTGTCATAGAGATCGAGGTGGTCACCGTCGGTCAGGTTCACCCGGCGAAACGGCACCCGGGCTCCGTCGTCGAGGAGGCGGTAGAACTTCGTGCTACCGGCGATCGGGCCGGTGGTGACGGTGGGATCGACAAAGAGATCGGTCATTTTCACTCCCTACGCCGGCATTACCCGGACAGGTTCTACGGTCGACGGCCGTCAGCCGTCCTCTCAGCGCACTGTCGTGTGCGCTCCCGTGTGGTTGGTTTCCGTCGCCAACAGTAACCCACGCCGCCGGGCGCGCGGACGAGCCACGAGTTTCACGTTTCGCAGCGGTCCACTCGAACCTTGGCTGCGAAAGGTGAACTTCGATAGGGCTCGCCGGGCCCAGCGCCGGATCGTTGTCGGGCGCCGCTGGCATGCTCCCGTCGTGGCCAAGCGGGAGGTGTTCCTGGGCCGGGAAGCGTTGGCGGATGGCCGGCTCACCCGGAGTGAGTTGGCCCGCTGGTATCGGCCGGTGTTCCGCGGCGTCTACGTGCCAAAGGATTCACCCGTGACGTTGTGGGACCGGGCGAAGGCGGCATGGTTGGCGACCGGCCGTCAGGCCGTGGTCACCGGGGTCGCAGCGTCCGGTCTGTACGGCGCGAGTTGGGTCGACCCACAGGCCACCATCGAGTTGATTTCGACGCGGCATGCGCGGCCGCAACCAGGTCTGGTTGTCCGGCAGGAGTCGATCGCACCTGACGAGGTCACGAAAGTCGCAGGCATTCCCGTCGTCGTGCGCGCCCGCGCGGCCTTCGATCTGGGTAGGCATCTGGGCCGCGGTGAAGCTCTCGCCAAGATGGACGCGCTGATGCGGAACCAAGTGTTCTCCGTCGAGGACGTGCTCATCCTCGCCAAGCGGTATCCCGGTGCGCGGGGACTCAGGCAGTTGGCCGACGTGTTGCCGCTGGTCGACGGCGGAGCGGCCGCACCGAAGGAGACGCGGCTGCGGCTGCTGTACATCGACGCGGGCCTGCCACGTCCAACGACTCAGGTGCCGGTGCTCAACGGCTGGCAGGCGCTTCGGATTCTCGACCTGGGCTGGGAGCAATTTCGTGTCGGCTCGGAGTACGACGGGGACGTGCATCGCACGAACCGTCGCGCGTATGTGAAGGACGTGCGACTCCGCCCGATTGTCGAAAGCCTTGGCTGGGCGGTCGATCACGTCATCAAGGAAGACCGCGACGACGAGATCGTCGGGCGCGCCACCGCACTGCTGCGGTCCCGCGGCTGGAAGCGGTAACCGACGGGTGCGCGTCGATTTTCATGTTTCGCACGCGTGCACTGGATCTTTCGCTGCAAAAGGTGAATTTCGAGCGGGAATAACGATTGGCCCTAAATGATTTGTATAGCTAACATATGCGTTATTGCGCCGGGTGGCGCCCATTGCGATTTGCTCCACGCTTGCATACGAAACGAGATTCGCCCGTGACGACCGAGCTTGACCCTGCACTGGCCGAGACCGACCGGCGCCGCCGCCGGATGGACCACGACCATCCGCACTACAAGTGGGTCGTCCTGTCCAACACCACGCTGGGCATCCTGCTGGCGGCCGTCAACGCCTCGATCGTCCTGATCTCGCTGCCTGCCATCTTCCGGGGCATCGGTCTCAACCCACTGGCGCCCGGCAACGTCAGCTATCTGCTCTGGATGCTGATGGGCTACCTGGTGGTGACCGCCGTGCTGGTGGTGCCGTTCGGCCGGCTCGGCGACATGTACGGCCGGGTCAAGATCTACAACATCGGCTTTGTCGTGTTCACGCTGGCGGCCGTGGCGCTGTCGTTCGATCCGTTCCATCTCGACGGCGGCGCGATCTGGTTGATCGCCTGGCGCGTGGTCCAGGGCGTCGGCGGCGCAATGCTGATGTCGTCGTCCTCGGCCATCCTGACCGACGCCTTTCCGGCCAACCAACGCGGCATGGCGCTGGGCGTCAACATGGTCGCGGCGGTGGCCGGCTCGTTCCTGGGCCTGCTCATCGGCGGCGTGCTCTCCGAGATCCACTGGCAGGCCATCTTCTGGGTGGGCGTGCCGATCGGCATCATCGGCACCCTCTGGAGCGTGCGCTCCCTGAAGGAACTGGGTGTGCGCAATCCCGGCCGCGTCGACTGGGCGGGCACCGTCACGTTCGGTGTCGGCCTGACCGTCCTGCTGATCGGCATCACCTACGGCATACAGCCCTATGGCGATTCGACGACCGGGTGGACGAGCCCGATGGTGCTCGGTTCGATCATCGGCGGTTTATTGCTGCTGGTGGCGTTCTGTTTCATCGAACTCCGCGTGTCGCAACCGATGGTCGACATCCGGCTGTTCCGTTCGGCGGCCTTCGGTATGGGCAATCTCGCCGGGTTGATGTCGTCGGTCGGCCGCGGCGGTTTGCAGTTCATGTTGATCATCTGGCTGCAGGGCATCTGGCTTCCGTTGCACGGCTACAGCTTCGAGTCCACCCCGCTGTGGGCGGGCATCTACCTGCTGCCGGCGACCTTCGGCTTCCTGGCAGCCGCTCCGATCGCCGGATCGTTTGCCGACCGGTTCGGTGCCCGCCCCTTCACGGTCGGTGGCATGCTCTTGATGGCCGCAACTTTCATTGCGCTGCTGGTGATTCCGGTCAATTTCGACTACTGGGTATTCGCGGGGCTGGTGTTCCTCAACGGCGTCGGCGGCGGCATCTTCACCGCGCCGAACACGGCTGCGATCATGTCCAGCGTTCCGGCCGCACAGCGCGGCGCCGCCTCGGGAGTGCGCTCGACGTTCTTCAATGCCGGCAACTCGCTGTCCATCGGCATCTTCTTCTCGCTGATGATCGTCGGGCTGGCCCACACCCTGCCCGCCGCGATGAGCGAAGGTCTTCAGGCACAGGGTATTTCGGCGTCGGTCGCCCACGATGTGGCCAACCTGCCGCCGGTCGGCAGTCTGTTCGCGGCGTTCCTCGGCTACAACCCGATCGGCGAACTCCTGGCGCCGTACAACGCCTTGCATCAGCCGGGTGTCAACACCGAGGTGCTGACCGGGCAGACGTTCTTCCCGAATCTGATCACCGAGCCGTTCCACACCGGTCTGGTGGTGGTGTTCGGCGCCGCCGCCGTGATGATGGTGATCGGCGCGATCGCGTCGATGTTCAACCCGGGCCGCTACGGCTCGGAGGAGATCACCGGCGACCGGGTGCCCGCGACGACGACCGAGTAGCCGGCGGCGGGGCGGTGCCCTCGGCGACCCAGCGATGGAGGCGGCCCGCGGTGCGCCACATCGCGGCCTGCAACTCGGCCGGACCCACCTCGGCCTGAGCACTCGCGGTGAGACGGTCGGAGATCCTGGCCACGGTGAGTGCACCCATCCGGGCGGTGCGATCCCGGGAGGCTCGCATACTCTGCGATATCGCCTCCCGGAATTCGAGGAGATCGCCGACCGTCCTGGAACCGCCGGCCGGGCGTTGCCGTCGATACTCTTCGATGAGCGCGTCGATACAAGTCAACGCCTGATGGGCAGTGCTTTTCGGGATCGGGATGCTGAGGTCCGAGCTCACTGTGGCAGCCCAGCACACCAGCCCGAACAGATCGTGACGAGCCGAATACGGCCGCGAATCACGAATCCGAACGGCCGACCAAAATGAGGTCGCGAAGCGCGAAGGCCGGCACGGCGAGCGCGTGGGAGAGTTGAGCCGCATACGAGCGCGCGATGGCGGGGCCGTCGCGCTGTTCGTCGAAATCACCGGTCAGATCGACGGCGATCCGGCAGCCGAAGGTATCGCTGGCCTCGACCACGTTGACGCCGAGCACGCCGGCGGGCATCGGCAGTTCCCGGGCGGCGGCACGCACATGCTCGATCGTGGCTGACCAATCGACATACACCGAAACAAACGACCCCATCCCGAACATGGTCCTTCCGCTCACTCGTGGTCGCCACACGAATCGCCGAATGTTCATCTGCCGGAAACCCGGCGACGCTTACTTGGGCCGGAACGACGACTGCAGTAGCCGGGAGTCCATGTGGCTGGGTGTGGCGCCGGTGGTGGCGTAGACGTAGACCGCGGCACGGAAGATCGCGCCGAGGGCGGTGAAGACGAGGATCAACGCCAGCAGGTAGACGGCCGCGATCGGGCCGAGCGTCCACGCCGCGGCCTGCCCGCCGACACCACCCGCCAAGACCGTGATGAGGGCGACGATGCCGATCAGCGGGAGCGCGAACAGCGTCGAGATCAGGCCGAGTCCGCCTGCGCCGGCCAGGGATTCACCCCAGGTGCGGCGCAGCAGCGCCGAAGACCGTTTGATGGCCCGGATCGGTCCGACGCCTTCGGTGACGACAACTGGGATCGCGAAGTAGGTGGCCACACCCCAGAGTGCGCTGAAGATGCCGCTGAGCAGGTCGCCGAAGAATCCGAGCTTTTCAGTCAGAAGTGACTCCACGGCCTGCAGGATCACTCCGACGGTGGCCGCAAGCAGTGACCAGCCGAGGATCTGCGGCAGTCGTTTGGCCGCCGCGGCGAATCCTGATCCGATGGTCGGTGGCTGGCCCGCGAAACTCTGCAGCGCACAGGAGATGAGCGCGGCGTTGCAGAACACCACGACGAACGTGCACAGGAAGTACCAGACGAACAACGCGGCGTAAACGATGCCCTGAATTTCGTTGTCGGACAGATTCATGCCGACGCCCAAGGCGGCGCCCACGCCGGTGGGAATGACCATCACGGCGGTCACGCCGAGCAGTGCGATACCGGAGAACACCGGGAACACCGCCAGTTTCGGGTAGTCCTTGAGTACCCCCCAACTGGCCTTGACCATGCCCCAGCCGCGCGTGACCGATTCGAACATCACCGTGTCCTTACCCCGACCAAATGTTCGGGGGACACGGTAGCGCGGTCAGTCGGACTTCGTGGAGATGTCTGCATTTTCAAGGCGCCCGCCATGACCCACACCCACACCGGCGTGTCCTGCGCCGCAGCGGGTCTGTCCCACTCTGGCTCCGGATCGGCGCCGCCTTCGGTAGCTTCGGAGATCGTGCCCGCGCTGACGAACCGCCAGATCCTCCTTCGCCGCCGCCCCTCGGGCCTGGTGCAACCCGCCGACACCGAGCTGGTCACCGCACCCGCACCCGATCTCGACGAGGGGGAGGCGCTGCTGCGCACCACATATGTGGGCCTCGACGCCGCCGTCCGCACCTGGTTGGACGACCAGCCGAGCTATCTGCCGCCCGTGCAACTCGGCGAGGTCATCCGCGCGGCCGGGATCGGCGAGGTCGTCGAATCACGATGCGCAGCCTTCGCGGTCGGTGACATCGTCACCACACTGACCGGCTTCCAGGACTACGCGATCATCCGCGACGACTTGTTCAGCACCCCCATACCGGGCGAGACCGACCAGCTGGCCATCATGAGCGTGTACGGACCGACCGGCGCCACCGCCTATTTCGGCATGACCGACATCGGCCGACCGAAAGAGGGCGAGACGGTGGTGGTGTCGGCCGCGGCGGGCGCCACCGGCTCGGTGGCCGGGCAGATCGCCAGGATCGCAGGCGCCCGGGTAGTCGGCATCGCCGGCGGTCCTGACAAATGCCGGGCGGTGGTCGAGGACTTCGGCTTCGACGCCTGCATCGACTACAAGAGCGACGACCTTCCTGCCGCACTGAAACAGCACTGCCCCAAGGGAGTTGACGTCTACTTCGACAACGTCGGCGGCCCGATCCTGAACGCCGTGCTGGGCCGGCTGGCGCCCAAGGCCCGGGTGGTGCTGTGCGGCGTCATCTCCAGCTACCTGACCGGTGAGCACCCCGGACCGGCCAACTACGTCAACCTGCTGGCCAAAACCGCCTCGATGCAGGGGTTCAACGCCCTGGACATGTGGGGTCGCTTCGACGAGGCGTTCGCCGATCTGCGCCGCTGGGAATCCGAGGGCAAGCTGGTTCACCGCGAGACCGTCTTCGAGGGCCTGGAAACCTGCGTCGACGCACTCAACGGGCTGTTCACCGGCGCCAACATCGGCAAGATGCTGGTGAAGGTCAGCGAACCGTCGAGGGTTTAACGGCTCAGGTTGACCAGCACCGGCGCGTGGTCGCTGGGGGAGGGGTCGCCCTTCTTGCCCGGGCGGCGTTCGTCCTTGACGATCTCGGCGTGCGTGACCCGCGCCGTCAAAGCCGGTGAGCCGAGGATGAAGTCGATGCGCATGCCGCGGCGCTTCTGGAAGGCCAACTGGGTGTAGTCCCAATAGGTGTACACCCCGGGGCCCGGCGTGTACGGGCGCACCACATCGGTGAACTTCGTCTCGACGATGGCGTTGAAGGCGTTGCGTTCCGGTTCCGACACGTGCGTGGCGCCATCGAAGACCGCGATATCCCAGACGTCTTCGTCCGTCGGGGCGATGTTCCAGTCGCCGACCAGGGCGATCGGGGCCTTCGGATCGTGCTGCAACCACGATTCGGCCGTATCGCGAAGGGCGGCAAGCCATTCCAGCTTGTACTGATAATGCGGGTCGGCCAGGGTGCGGCCGTTGGGCACATACAGGCTCCATACCCGGACACCGGCGCAGGTGGCCGCCAGGGCGCGGGCCTCGGCCTTGGCGTCGTCGTCCTTGCCCCAGGAGGGTTGTCCTTCGAAGCCGACTTCGACGTCGTCGAAGCCGACGCGGGAGGCGATCGCCACCCCGTTCCATTGGTTGAACCCGCAGTGCACCACCTCGTAGCCGGCCTCGAGGAACGGCATGGTGGGGAACTGGTCGTCCGAGCACTTGGTCTCCTGCATGGCCAGCACGTCGACGTCGGCGCGGCGCAGCCAATCGGTGACCCGGTCCACCCGCGCGCGAATCGAATTCACGTTCCAGGTGGCCAGGCGCAAGACGTCGTCGGGCATGGGCTACAGCGTACGTGCGGTCAAATCTGCTCTCGTACGCCGCATGACGACGCGGCTGTCAGCTTCGACCGGCAGGCTGACTGGACCGGTGATGCCTGTCACGGGCTTCCATGGGGCGGGGCCGGCGCGGCGGATGATGGGCATACGGCGCGCCATGGTCGTCAGCGCCTCGGCGAGTTCAATTCTCGCCAGGTGTGCGCCCAGGCAGTAGTGGATACCGCCGCCGAACGTGAGCATGGCCGGAGCACCGTTGCGCGTGATGTCGAAGCGGTCAGGTTCGTCGTAGACGGCCGGATCGCGGTTCGCGGCGGCAGTGTTGGCGATGACCAACGTGCCAGCCGGGAGGGTGACTCCGGCCAGTTCGACGTCTTGTTGGGCGACACGCATCGTCGTGAAGACGACCGGCGAATAGCGCATCACCTCCTCGACGGCTTGGCGGGCGAACTCGGGATGCTCTGCCAGAAGCGTCCATTGGTCGGGGTGGTCGCAGAACACCTGCACCGCGGCGGCCAGTTGGTTGCGTGTGGTGTCGGTGCCGGCCATCAGCAGGGTCGCGGTCAACGTCAGCAGTTCGTCGTGGGTCAGGCGATCACCATCCACCTCGGCCCGCATCATGTCCGAGAGCAGGTCGTCGGTGAGAGTGTGACGCCGCAGGGTAACCATGTGGTCGAGGTAGGCCTCGAGTTCATTCCAAGCGCGCAGGATGTCAGGACCGTCATTGGCGACGTTCCAGTCGAAGAACTTGAAGATGTCATCGGCCCAATCGGAGAACAGGTGCCAGTCTTCGCGGGGTGTGCCGACCAGCGCGCAGATGATCGGAATCGGATATTGCTTGGCGATGTCGGCGACCACGTCGAATCGGCCGGCGTCGGCATGGCGGTCGGTGAGCTCAGTGATGACATCGACGCATATCGTCCGTAGCTGCTCGGCCGCCTTGGGTGTGAAGGCCCGCGACACGAGTCGCCGCTGCCGATGGTGTTCGGCGCCATCGAGGCTCAACAGACCCTTAACAGCGATCTCCCACAGCTCGCCCGAAGTTATACCTTGCGCGGCGAGGGCAAATCCTTTCGGCATGACGAACCGGTCGTCGCGCAGGACGGTGCGGACGAGGTCGTGTGTCAGGACCTCCGGTCCGTGGGGGCCCAGGGCGATGGGACCGTGTTGGCGCGCCTGCCGGATCAGCTCGTGCGCCTCGTCGGGGATATCGGCCTGCTCGTAGGCGATGGTTGGTAAGTCGGTGACGGTGCTTGTGCCTATGGTCATACATCGACCATGTGGTTTCGGCGTCCGAACAAGATCGGTCGAACATCGTATTTCTGCAACGGAGGGTCGTACATTTACGCGGTTGCGCTGATGTTTTGCGCTATGCCGTCGCTGCACCCTGACTAACATGAGCGCAACCGAGTGGAGCGAGCTGGGCGTGAGCGGACTGCCGACCGGCACGGTGACGTTGCTGCTGGCCGACGTCGAGGGATCTACCCGGCTGTGGGAGACCCAGCCGGACGAGATGACGGCCGCCGTCGCGCGTCTTGACCGCACGCTGAGCGACGTCGTCGCTGCGCATGACGGCGTGCGACCTGTAGAGCAAGGTGAGGGCGACAGCTTCGTCGTCGCGTTCGCCCGCGCCAGTGATGCCGTGGCATGCGCCCTGGATTTGCAACGCGCCCCGCTGACGCCAATCCGCTTACGGATCGGCGTGCATACCGGTGAGATCCAGCTGCGCGACGAGGGTAACTACATGGGCGCCACCATCAGCCGGACGGCGCGGCTGCGCGATCTGGCGCACGGTGGCCAGACGGTCATGTCCGGCACGGCGCACGATCTTGTCGTCGACCGGCTCCCTGCCGACGCGTGGCTGAGCGAGCTCGGCATGCATCCGCTGCGGGACCTGCCACGCCCGGAACGCGTGGTGCAACTGTGTCACGCGGACGTCCACAACGACTTCCCGCCGCTGCGCACGGCGAGCAGCACTGCGGCACATAATCTTCCAGCTCAATTGACGAGCTTCATCGGGCGCGACGCTGAGATGACGCAAGTTCGACTTCTCCTGGCGCAGAACCGACTGGTCACTCTGACGGGCGCGGGCGGCTCGGGAAAAACGCGACTAGCGGTGCAAGTCGCAGCGCGCGCAGCCGGCGAATTCAGCGGGGGGATCGCCTATGTCGATCTTGCCCCGATTTCGCATCCCGACCTCGTGTCGGTGGCCGCGGCACGGGCGCTCGGCCTGCCCGATCAGCCGGGCCGCTCTGCAACCGACACCCTGGTCCGATACGTCGGCGACCGCCATCTGCTCATCCTGTTGGACAACTGCGAACACCTGCTGGACCCCTGTGCCACTCTCATCGACACACTGCTGGCCGAATGTCCCGCGCTGGTTTTGTTGGCGACAAGCCGTGAGCCGATCGGGGTGGCCAGCGAGGCGACGTGGCGAGTCCCGTCTCTGTCGCTGAACTGCGAGGCGATCGATCTGTTCCGCGACCGCGCCCTCAAGGTGCGGCCCGACTTCGTGGTCACCGATGACAACGCGTCGGCGGTAACCGAGATATGCCGTCGGCTCGACGGCATGCCGCTCGCGATCGAGCTTGCCGCGGCTCGGGTGCGGGCGCTGTCCGTTGTGGAGATCGTCGACAGCCTGCATGACCGGTTTCGGCTGCTAACCGGCGGGGCGCGCACAGCGGTGCGGCGCCAGCAGACTCTGCGAGCATCCGTGGATTGGTCGCATGCGCTGCTTACCGAGCCTGAACGCATCCTATTCCGGCAACTGGCTGCATTCACCGGTGGCTTCGACCTCAGCGCGGCGCAGGCCGTCGGCGGTGGTGGAAGTCTCGAGCGCTACCAGGTTCTCGACGAACTCACGCTGCTTGTCGACAAGTCGCTTGTCACCGTCGAAAGCGCCACGGGCCCAACGCGATACCGATTGCTGGAGACGGTACGTCAGTACGCGCTGGAAAAGCTGGCCGAGTCCGGTGAGGCCGACGCCGTCCGAACACGGCACCGCGACTACTACATGTCACTGGCGGTCGCGTTGGACAAGCCCGAACACGCTGATCACGAACAGCGGTTGGACCATGCCGAACTCGAGATCGACAATCTGCGTGCCGCATTCGCGTGGAGTCGCGAACGCGCGGACATGGCTGAAGCGTTGACCTTGGCGTCGGCGCTGCAACCGCTGTGGTTGGCGCGTGGCCACATCCGAGAAGGCCTGTCCTGGCTGGGGGCAACACTGGTCGACGCCCATGCCGATTCCCCGCAGGCAACGCGAGCACGTGCACTGGCCGACAAGGCCATGCTCGAGTCCTGGATGGCCGCGGGAAACGCAGATCAAGCGGAAGAGGCGCTGACAATCGCTCGCGAAGTCGCTGACCCGGCGCTGCTGGCGCGGGCGCTCACGGCCAACGGTTGTGTCCGTGGGCACGACCCCGAGCAGGCTCGTCCGTACTTTGCCGAGGCACTCGAACTTGCCCGCTCGGTTGACGACGCGTGGCTGGTCAGCCAAATCCTTGGTTGGCAGGCCTACGGCGCAACGATGATCAGTGACCCGCGTGCGGCTCACGCGGCGGCGGAGGAGGGACGCGGTTTTGCCGACGAGATCGGCGATCGATTTGTGTCGCGGCAGTGTCGCTGGTGTCTTGGACTCGCCCAATTGTGGCGTGGCGACCTGACCGATTCCGTCGCTGAGTTCGAGGAAACCGCCGTCGAGGCCGAAGCCGCTCACGACGTGCTGTGGGGTGCGATGGTGCGGGCCAGCCAGGGCTGGCCGCTGGCCTACCAGGGCCAGACATCTGCCGCTGAGAAGGCGATCGAGCTGGCAATCGAAGCCTCAGCCGAGATTCGTGGGATGCCGTTGGGTTTTGCGTATTGGGTGCTTGCGCTGGCCGCGCTGGCCGCAGGCGATGTCGAGCGGGCCAAACACGCCGGCGCACTGGCGTCACCGCTGATGAACCTGCAGCCGGAAGTTGCGGTGACAGGCTGGTATCTGACCGCTGAAACAGCGCTCGCCGGAGGCGATCTCGACGAGGCACGGCGGTGGGCCGATAAGGCGGTCGCAGCGAACATCGACAGGCCGGCCTACGAGGTGATGGCGTTAACGGCACGCACCCGTGTCGCGATCGCAGAGTGCCGGCCTGAAATGGCCGAAGACTGCGCCCACCGGGCGTTGCGCCAGAGTGTCGCAGTGGAGTTGTACCTCGGTGTTCCGGACATCCTGGAGTGTCTGGCGGCCCTGGCCGCGACGGCCGGTAGTCACGCGGAGGCAGTGCGACTGTTCGGGAGCGCCGATGCCGCACGGCAACGGCGCGGCATCGTCAGGTTCAAAATCCACGACCCCGGATACAACGCCGCTGTCGCGATGCTGCACGAAGCATTGGGCGAGAAGGCCTTTGAGGCTGCGTGGGCCGAGGGTGCCGCGTTGTCGACAGACGAAGCGATCGCGTATGCCCAGCGTGGTCGCGGTCAGCGCAAACGGCCATCGAGCGGATGGGCGTCGCTGACCCCGACCGAGCTCGATGTGGTCCGGCTGGTCAGTGAGGGTCTGGCGAACAAGGAGGTCGCCGATCGGCTGTTCGTCTCGACGCGGACGGTGCAGACGCACCTCACGCACGTATACGCCAAGCTCGGACTGACATCCCGGGTGCAGCTCGCGCAGCATGCAGCGCGCCGCGACAAACTCGCGGAGTCGTAGGAGCGATCAACCGACGAACAACTCGAACGGCGGTCACGCGGTCAACGAGCGGGCATCGACGTAGCGGTGGTGATGATGCAGTCGGAAGCCCAGCGAGTGATACAGCATGATGGCCCCGGCATTTTCGGTCAGCACCTGCACATAAGCCCGGGTCGCGCCGTGCTGCGCGCCCCAGCCGAGCAAGGCCATGCACAGCCGCCTGGCATGCCCACGCCTGCGGTGCTCGGCGTTGACGTGCACGGCCGAGATGCCAAGCCAACGGGTGCCGTCCGGTGCGGAGGTCACCGCGCCGCGCCCGACCGCAGCGTCGGGGATCGAGGCGAACACGACCTCGCCGTCGACCACCGCGGTCAGCACTTCGGCCGGCACGTCACGCTCGTAGCAGGCCAGCCACACCGGGTCGGGCCGGTCGAGGAAGCTCACCGCAGGATCCGGTTCGCCGCCGGCGACGTCGGTGACCATCACCCGGGTGTGCTTGATGCCGTCGGCCCGAATGGGCAGCAGCCGTTCGGGCAGCGCGAGCCACGGTGCCAGGTTTCGCTGCGCGTACCAGTCGACGATCGCAGGCAATGCCGCAACGGTCGATGAAAAGTCCAGCGGCACAGCCGAGTTGGCCCGACTGGTGTAGCCGCCCGCGGCCCGCAGCAACCAACCGTCGTGCCAGTGCTGTTCGGTCCCCGGCCAGGCCAGCGCCGCCGCGTGCTCGAGGGCCCGGATCTGTGAGGTCCGCACCGGCACCGCACTGAGCTCGCGCACTGCGACGACTTCGGACGGCGGGATCTCCACCAGGCCGTCGGACTTGGTGCGCACCACGATCATGGGTTCGTGGGCCAGCAACTCACCGATCACGTCGGTCATCGGCGGTGTGGTGCCCGCCGGCAGGCGGTAGCGGATGCTCACCCGGCTGCCGGTCGGCGGCAGACTGGTCATGAGCTCAGTGACCGAACGGGTCGGGCACCTCACCGGGTGTCCACGACAGGCCGGGCACCCCCCAGCCATTCGATTTGATGGTGCGCTTGGCCGCCCGGGCGTGCCGGCCGATCAGGTGGTCCACATAGAGAAACCCGTCGAGGTGCCCGGTCTCGTGCTGCAGCATGCGGGCAAACAGATCGTGGCCTTCCAGCGTGACCGGATTGCCGTCGGCGTCCAGGCCGGTGACCCGGGCCCACTTCGCGCGGCCGCGCGGAAACGATTCGCCGGGCACCGACAGGCAACCCTCGTCGTCGTTGTCGGGGTCGGGCATCGTCTCCGGGATCTCCGAGGTTTCCAGCACCGGGTTGATGACCACGCCGCGGCGGCGCGAGGTCTTGCCGCGCTCGTCGGCGCAGTCGTAGACGAACAGCCGCTTGCCCACGCCGATCTGGTTGGCCGCCAGTCCGACTCCGTTGGCCGCGTCCATCGTGTCGTACATGTCTTTGATCAGATCGGCCAGATCCGCGGGCAATGAACCGTCGTCAGCGACCGGCACAGGTTGGGTCGGGGTGTGGAGGACGGGATCACCCAGGATCACGATTGGTCGCACTGCCATGGTCGGCAAGCTTAAGTCAGCCGACGCGCGGGCTTGGCTGCCGTCCCAACCGGCTCCACCGTGATTGAATGAGCGCCAAGCAAAGGGATGTCTCCTTCAGGTCTTCGAAAGGGTCAGCAGATCGAAATGGACGGCGCCATGGCACGGGCCGAGCGGTCTAATGACGACGCTGACCTTCCCGATGGGTTGACTCGCCGCGAATACGACGTCCTCGCTTTCGAGCGACAGTGGTGGAAGTACGCCGGGGCCAAGGAAGAGGCCATCAAGGAGCTCTTCTCGATGTCGGCGACCCGCTACTACCAGGTGCTCAACGCCCTGGTCGACCGTCCCGAGGCGCTGGCCGCCGATCCGATGCTGGTCAAACGGCTGCGGCGGCTCCGGGCGAGCCGGCAGAAGGCACGCGCGGCCCGCCGACTCGGCTTCGAGGTCCCCTGATTTTTCTCCGTTTGCGGACCCGCTGGTTACAGTGGGCGCGATGAACGACCGCGTACCTGATTCCTCCGGGCTGCCGCTGCGCGCCATGGTGATGGTGCTGCTCTTCCTCGGCGTGATCTTCCTGCTGGTCGGTTTCCAGGCCATGGGCTCGGGCAACGACAGCAGCAGCGACGACACGTCGACGCGGACGGTCACCACCACGACGTCCAAGACATCCGCCGCACCGGCGGCCAAAGCCGAGGTGCGGGTGTTCAACGTCGGCGAAGGTGAAGGCGCCGCCAGCCGCATCGGTGACCGGCTGCGCGAGGCGGGCTGGAACGTCACCGAGACCAGCAACCTGCAGGCGCCGCCGCTGTCTGCCACGACGGTCTACTACGGCACGACCGACGGTGAGCAGGCCGCCGCCGAGTCGGTCGCCAAGGTGCTCAACGCGCCGGTGGCCCCGAGAATCCCGGAAATCGCCGAGCAGCCACCGGGCGTGATCGTTCTGGTGACCGGATAGGCTTCGGCTCATGGTCACGACCGTCAGCCCGCTGAGAACTGCCGCCGCCGTCCTGTTCGTCGCTCCCGTCGCCGTGTTGAGCGCGTGCAGCCCGAACGAACCGATCGCCTCGCAGCCCGGTACACCGCCCGCGGTGTGGACCGGCTCCCCGGCGCCCGCCGCCGCTGGTGAAGGCACCCACGCCGCGGGCAACGGTGAAGGCACCCACGGCGCGCCCCAGGCGTCCGCGTCCAGCGCCGACACCCTGACCGCTCAGATCAAGACTGCCGACGGCACCCAGGTCGCCGCGGCGACCTTCGAGTTCCAGGACGGCTTCGCCACGGTCACCGTGCAGACCACCGGTACCGGCAAGCTGGCGCCGGGCTTCCACGGCCTGCACCTGCACTCGTTCGCCAAGTGTGAGGCCAACTCCGTCGCCCCGGCCGGCGGCGCTCCCGGTGACTTCCTGTCCGCGGGGGGCCACTTCCAGGCCGGCGGTCATACCGGGCATCCCGCGAGCGGCGACCTGGCCTCGCTGCAGGTACGCGAGGACGGCTCGGCGATGTTGGTGACCACGACCAACTCGTTCACCAAACAGGATCTGATGGGCGGCAACGGCACGGCGATCATCATCCACGCCGACGCCGACAACTTCGCCAACATCCCGCCGGAGCGCTACCAGCAGATCCAGGGCGGCGCGCCCGGTCCGGACGAAGCCACGATGGCCACCGGCGACGCCGGCAAGCGGGTGGCGTGCGGTGTCGTCGGCACCGGTTAAACCGCCTGCGGAGAAGCCCGGCCGAATCGACTTCGCCGGTTCACCCCGGCCGACACTCGGCGTCGAGTGGGAGTTCGCGCTGATCGACACGGCCACCCGGGACCTCAGCAATGAGGCTGCCGCCGTGATCGCCGACGTCGGCGAGAACCCGCACATCCATAAAGAGCTGCTGCGCAACACCATTGAGGTCGTCACCGGCGTCTGTGACACCGTCGACGAGGCCATGGCCGATCTCAGGGGGACCCTGCGCGGCGCGCGCGACATCGTGCACGAACGGGGTATGGAGCTGTTCTGCGCGGGCACCCACCCGTTCGCCTCCTGGTCCACCCAGAAGCTGACCGATGCGCCGCGCTACGCCGAGCTGATCAAGCGGACGCAGTGGTGGGGACGGCAGATGCTGATCTGGGGTGTGCACGTGCACATCGGGGTGTCGTCGGCGCACAAGGTCATGCCGATCATCTCCTCGCTGCTCAACCAATATCCCCATCTGCTGGCGCTGTCGGCCTCCTCGCCGTTCTGGGCCGGCGATGACACCGGCTACGCCAGCAACCGGGCGATGATGTTCCAGCAGTTGCCGACCGCGGGTCTGCCGTTCCAGTTCCAGACCTGGCGGCAATTCGAGCGGTTCGTGCACGATCAGAAGAAGACCGGCATCATCGACCACATCAACGAGGTCCGTTGGGACATCAGGCCGTCACCGCATCTGGGCACCATCGAGGTCCGGGTGTTCGACGGCGTGTCCAACCTGCGGGAGCTCGCGGCCCTGGTGGCGCTGACGCACTGCCTGGTGGTCGACCTGGATCGTCGGCTGGAAGCGGGTGAGCAGCTGCCGGTGATGCCGCCCTGGCACGTGCAGGAGAACAAATGGCGCGCGGCCCGGTACGGCCTGGACGCCATCATCATCCTCGACGCGGACAGCAACGAACGGTTGGTCACCGAGGATCTCGACGACCTGTTGACCCGGCTGCAGCCGGTGGCCGAATCGCTGCACTGCGCGGACGAATTGGCCGCGGTGGCCGACATTCCGCAGCGCGGTGCCTCATACCAGCGCCAGCACCGGGTAGCCGAGGCGAGCGGCGGCGACCTGCGCGCGGTGGTTGACTCGTTGGTCGGGGAGCTGGACATCTAGGCCGCGCCACGACCGATGCGGGCGCCAGCCCGAGGAGGAGTGGCGCAATGGACCCGAGGGAGGCACCCATGAGGATTCGACGACTGGGATGTGCGGTGATGGCTGCGACCGTCGTCCTGACCGGTGCCGGCTGCGCCAAGGCGATCACCGGCACCCCGGTGGCCACACCGGGCGAAGCGGGCAAGGGCATGGTCCCCGCGGATCTGCTCACCACGACGTGCCGGGAGTTCTTGACAATGGACACCGTCACGCGGCGCGAAGTGATCGTGGCGATCGGCAAGAGCGGAAATCAACTGGTCGCCTCGAATCCGCAACTGTGGGCTGGGGTGGCGAGCGCGCTGTGCGGATTCGTCGATCCCAGTGCACCGGTGAAAGACGTGGTCATGGGGCAGGGCATCCGGTAGCCATGACCGCCCAACCGATGTTCCCGCTGCAGGCGGCGCTGCTGCCCGGGGAATCGTTGCCGCTGAGGATCTTTGAGCCGCGATACTCGCAGCTGGTGCTCGACTGCCTGGAGATGACCGACCCGGCGTTCGGGGTGGTGCTGATCAGCCGCGGTCGCGAGGTCGGCGGCGGCGATGTCCGCAGCGATGTCGGGACACTGGCCCGCATCACCGAGTACGCCGACCTTGGCATGGGCCGCTACCAGCTGGCCACCGTTGTGGGCGAACGGATTCGGGTGCGCGAATGGCTCGACGACGACCCCTACCCGCGCGCCGTCATCGACCCCTGGCCCGACGAGCCTGGTCCGCCGGTGACGCATGAGCGGATCGGCGGGATCGTCGACCAGATTCTGGCATTGTTCGAGCGGATCGTCAGCGCACGGGGTGGGCAGCTGCCGCCCGATGCGCTCGCGGTCGCGCCGGAGGTCGCCGACGATCCGTCCCGGCACATCTACACGCTTGCCTCGCGGGTGCCGATGGGGCAGGCCGACCGCTACGCGGTATTGGCGGCGCCGACGCTGTCTGAGCGCGTCGACGTGCTGGCCGACGCGATCGAAACCGTCTCGGCTCTGGTCGAATTCCAGATTTCCGACGAGTAGCGCTCAGAGCTTCCTGGCATCCAGCAGGACGGTGTCCGGCACGGGATCCTCGAGGTCGTCGGGCACTGGCCGCTTATAGTGCTCCATCAGGTCGACCGCGGAGGTCGCGGTGACCTCCCAGCCGCGCTCGGTCAGCCACTTCTCGACATCGGTGCGGGCCTCCATGTACCACAGCCGAGTGACGTCGGGCACTTCCGGACCGCCGGCCTCGGCAGCGGCGCGGCGGGCCTGCGCCATCCGCTCTTGGCGGCGGGCCAGCTGTTCGGCCGAGTAGAAGACTTCACCGAACGCCTCGACGGATAGCCTGCTCCCAGCGGCGCTGAGCTCGTCGATCTGCTCGAACAACGCGTCCTGGGCCGCGGCGGGCAAGTACGGAAGCAGCCCTTCCGCCGACCATGCGGTCGGGGTGGGCGGATCGAAACCGGCCTGCCGCAATGCAGTTGGCCAGTCATGACGCAGATCGACAGCGACCGCGGCATACTCGGCGGCAGGCTTTGCGTGGTGTTCGGCGAGCACCCGTTCTTTGAACTCGAGCACCTTCGGTTGGTCGATCTCGTACACAGTCGTGTCGCTGATCCAGGGCAGCCGCCAGGCGCGGGTGTCGAGGCCGGCGGCCAGGATCACGGCCTGGTCCAGTCCGTTGGCGCCGGCGGTGGTGAAGAAGTCGTCGAAAAACTTGGTGCGCGAGGCGATGTAGGCCGCCAGGGCCTGTACTCGCACCGGGTTGTCGACCAGAATCGGTGAGCGCCAGCCCGCCTCGACGGCGGCCTCGATGAAGAAGTGCGCGTACGGGTCGAGGTAGAGCGGGCATTCGGCGTCGGTCTCCGCCGCTCGCGCGCGGGCCACGCTCAATGCGGTGGCGCCGACGCCCTCGGTGATGTCCCAGCTGTCGTCGTCGGTTCGGCTCACGGCTCCCGCTTCGCTCCCTCGGTGTTATCGTCACGCATCTCGTCGACCGTCAGCTCGTCACTGACCTTTTGCTCACGGTAGGCCAGTTGCCCGACGCGGTGCGCGATCACGGGCGCGGTTATCAGAGTGAACAACGCGGTCAGGACGAGCATGCCGACGTCGACGTTGCCGGACAGCCGGATCGTCGCGCCTCCGAGCACCAGCACCAGGCCCAGCACCTGCGGTTTGGTTGCTGCGTGCATGCGGGTCAGGGTGTCCGGGAAGCGCAGCACGCCGATGGCCGCGGTCAGCGCCAGCGCCGAACCGGCCAGCACCAGCACGCCGGCCAGCACATCCTGGACATTCATGTGTCGTCCCGCCCCGCGGCGTCGGGCACCCGGAATCGGGCCACGCTCACCGAGCCCACGAAGCTGATCAACGCCAGCGCCGCCAGGCTGTAGGTGACGGTGGTGTCCAGGCTGAACGCCGCCCAGGTGCCGATGCCGCACATCGTGACCGCCACCAGGGTGTCGACCGCCACCAGCCGGTCCAGCGTGCTGGGCCCCAGTAGCAACCGGATCATCGTCACCGCGGCCGCCGCGACGAGCATCACGCCCGAAAGCACCCACACGATCGTCATGCGCGATCCGCCTCCGCTCCTCGCTCGGACGTCATGTCGTCACCATCTTCTTCGGATTCGCCTGCCGCAGGCTGCCATTCGGAGTCTCGCTCGAACGCGGCGATCAGCAGCCGTTCCAGCTGCGCCAGCTGCCGGTAGAACTGCTCCACCGAGCGCCGGGATCCCACGTCGAGCACGTGGACGTACACCAGCCGGCGAGTCTGATCTATCTCCAGCACGATCGTCCCCGGCGTGAGGTTCATGATGTTGACGCCCAAGGCCAGAACAAGATCCGACTTCAGCGCCAGGTGACCGCGCAGCACCGCCGACAGCGGTGGCTTACCCGGCCGGATCGCCAGCCAGGCCACCTGTACCGAGGACTGCATCAGCCACCAGGTGACGTGCAGCGCCAACCGCAGCAGCGACAGCGGATGCAACCGGCCCTGCACCGGCACCGGCGGCAGCGGCAGTAGAACCACGATCAGCAGTGCCACAGCCAGCCCGGAGAGCACGTTGGCTACCGACACGGTGCCCCAGAGCAGCAGCCACACCAACGTCAGCCACACCAGCGTCCACACCCGGAGCGCCCACAACCTCATCGGTGGCTCCCCAGCACTGCGGTGATGTACTGGCTGCGGTCGAGCACCTCGTTGGCAGCCCGGTCGGTGTAGCCGAAGATGGGGCCGGCCGCCACCGTCAGCGACAGCCCGACCGCGATCAAAGCCATTGTCGGAACGAGCATTCCGACAGGCATCCGGCCGACGTCCCCGCGGTCGTCGAAGGCGACGTCGTCGGAGTAATCGTCGAGCAGCACCGACGGTGCGGAGTCGGCGAGCGCACCTTCGGGTGCGTCGACACGCGAGCGCCAGAACGCCTTCGTCCACACCCGGGATACCACGTAGAGCGTCAGCAGGCTGGTCACCACCGACCCGGCGACCAGGAGCCAGGCCAACACCGATCCGTTGGCGGTGCCCGCCTGTAGCAGCGCCACTTTACCGATGAAGCCCGAAAACGGCGGGATACCACCGAGATTGAGGGCAGGCACGATGAAGACGAAGGCCAGCAGCGGGCTGGCGGCGGCCAGCCCACCGAGGCGGCGCAGCGTCGAGGCGCCGGCCTGCCGTTCGATCAGGCCGACGACGAGGAACAGGGTGGTCTGCACGACGATGTGGTGCGCGACGTAGTAGATCGCACCGGACATGGCCACGCGGCTGGACAGCGCGATGCCGAACACCATGTACCCGATATGACTGACGAGGGTGAACGACAGCAGCCGCTTGATGTCGCTCTGTGCGATCGCACCGAGAATGCCGACGAGCATGGTCAGCAGCGCCGCGACAAGCAGCACGTCGTCCAGCCGGCCCGCGGGGAACAGCAGTGAGTGTGCCCGGATGATCGCGTACACACCGACTTTGGTGAGCAGACCGGCGAACACCGCGGTGACCGGGGCCGGTGCGGTCGGGTAGGAGTCCGGCAACCACGACGAGAGCGGGAACACCGCGGCCTTGATCCCGAATGCCACCAACAGCACCGCGAAGATCGCGCTGCGGGTGCCGGTGTTGACGTCCTGCAGGCGCAGCGACAACTCGGCCATGTTCAGCGTCCCGGTGGCCGCATAGATGAGCGCGAGGCCGATCAGGAAGATCAGCGACGACACCATCGACACCATCACGTAGGAGATGCCGGCTCGCACCCGCTCCTTGCTGGCGCCGATGGTCAACAGCACGAAGCTCGCCGACAGCAGCACCTCGAACCCGACGTACAGGTTGAACAGGTCGCCGGCCAGGAACGCCGTACACACTCCGGCCGACAGCACCAGGTAGGTGGGCAGGAAGATCGACACCGGCTGGTGGGTGTCGCCGTCCCTGATGCCCTGACCGATGGCGTAGAACACGACGGCCAGCAGCACGATCGCCGACACCACCAACATCAGCGCCGAAAGCCGGTCGGCCACAAGCGTGATGCCCAACGGCCCCAGCCCCGCCTCGGTCGGGCCCCAGCCGCCGACATGCAGTGCCTGGGTGCCGTCGCGGTCGGTCAGGTACAGCAGCACCGCGCACACGGCCAGCACACCCGTCAGTGCGGCAAGCGTGATCAGTCGTTGCAGCCGCGGCTTGCGGCCGGCGATCAACGTCAGCGCCGCTGCCACCAACGGGATCAGCACGGGCAGCGGCATCAACACCGCAGCGGTGCTCATCGCGACCCGTCGTGCCCGGGCAGGGCGTCTAGTTCGTCGGGCTCGTCGGTGTCCAGCGCCGGCACATGCTTGGGTGCGTCTTCGTCGATCGCAGCAGCTTCGGAGTCGGAGAGCTTCGACACCCGGGCGTCCTCCGGGTCGTTGCCGACCTCTTCCTTCGTGGTCAACCGGAACGAGCGGTAGGTCAACGCCAGCACGAACGCGGCGATCCCCATCGCGATTACGATCGCGGTCAGGATCATCCCCTGCGCCAGCGGGTCAGCCGTCGTCCTCTCCGAGCCGCTGGTACGTCCGCGGATGGGCGGATTCCCCGTCTCACCGCCGACGGTGAGGATCAACAGGTTGACTGCGTTGCCAACCAGGAGCAGGCCCAACAGCATTCGGGTCAGGTTACGCGAAAGCAGTAGGTACACACCGCAACTGGTGAGACCGCCGATGATGATCAGCGGAACGAGGTAGACGATCATAACGCCCTCGCCCTCAGGGCGGGCCGCGACGCGGCGGCCAGTTCCTCGTCGATGCGCGCGCCGAGGCTGCGCAGCACGTCAAGCACCAGGCCCAAGACGATCAGATACACGCCGAGGTCGAAGAACAGTGCGGTCACGAACTTCACCGTGCCCAGCAACGGCAGGTGCAGCGAGATCACCGCCGAGGACAACGCGGGAGCGCCCAGCAGCATCGAGCCGACGGCGGTGCCGCCCGACAACGCCAGTCCCGCACCGAGGATCTTCCCGGCGTCCAATGGCAACGTCTCGCCGAGTTCGTAGCGGCCGCCGGCCAGGTAGCGCAGCACCAGCGCCAGGCCGGCCGTCAGCCCCCCGGCGAACCCACCGCCGGGGGTGTTGTGCCCGGTGAAGAAGAAGTAGACCGACAGCACCATGATCAGCGGGAAGATCAGCCGGGTCGCGACCTCGAGCACCAGCGAGCGGTTGCGCGGGTGGCGCAGCTCGCTGCCGCGCAGCCAGGTGGTGTCCCCGACGGCGGGGCTGTACGCCATCGCGGGCAGCGCCCCGATATCGGGCTGACCGGCGTCCGCTACTCGCGGCGCGGCGCCGAAGCGGCGGTGACGGAACACCAGCGACGCGACACCGGTGGCGGCGACCACCAGCACGGAGATCTCACCGAGGGTGTCCCAGGCGCGGATGTCGACCAGCAGCACGTTGACGGTATTCGATCCGTGGCCGCGGTCATAGGCGGCGTCCGGCAACAGGTCAGCGATGGGGGTGCCGGTGCGGGCGGCCATCGCGAACGTGGCCAGCGCGGTGACGGTGGCGCCGACGGCGAGCGCGAGCCCGACTCGGGGGAGGCGGAAGCGCCTGGACTCCTCGGCCTCCGCGGGCAGGGTGCGCAGCACCAGCACGAAGATCACCAGAGTCAGGGTTTCCACCAGGAATTGGGTCAGGGCCAGGTCGGGGGCGCCGTGGAAGGCGAAGATCGCGCCGCAGCCGTACCCGGTGATGCCGACCAGCAGCACGGCAGCCAACCGGTTGCGCATCACGGTGGCGGCCACCGCGGCGGCGAGGATGAGCAGGCCCACCACCGGCTGGACCAGTGAATCCCACAATCGCAGCTGGGGATGGTCGCGCGGACCGAAGGCCAGCACGACGACGGGGAACAACACCAGCGTCGACAGGATCACCGACTGGGTCACGGGAATCGATCCGCGCTGAGTGACGGCCGTGAGCCGCACCGAGGCGACGTCGGCGCCGCGAATCACCGCGTCGTAGATCCGGTCGGCGTTCCCGAGCGGAAGCCAGGAACCCAGCTGGGCCAGGCGCAGGCGCTCGCGGCTGACGAACGCCCCGATTCCGATCGCCAGCACCAGCGCCGAGAGCAGCAGCGGCAGGCCGAATCCGTGCCACAGTTCCAGCGTGTAGTGGCCGTCGTCGGCGCCGGCCGCCGGCATCGTCGCGGCGTAGCTGTCCAGGGTGGTGTCCAGGCGGCTGGGCACCAGACCGAAGACCAGTCCGGCCGCGGCGAGGACGGCCGGCGCCGCCAGGAACGCGGCGGGCGGGCGGTGGAGGTTGGCCACCAGGATGGTGGGACCGTGAGATCCCTTGCGCGCGAACGCACCCCACAGGAATCGCAGGCTGTAGATGGTGGTGAAGACCGACCCGGTCACCACGCCGGCGAGCACGACAGGTGCCCAGGCGCCAAGCGATTGGCTGTGCGCGAGGGTTTCGAAGTCGGCCTCTTTGGCGACGAACCCGAGGAACGGCGGCAACGCGGCCATGCTGGCGGCCGCGGCCGCGGCGATGACGAACAACCCGGGCATCCGGTTACCAAGCCAGGCCAGCCGGCGGATGTCCCGGGTGCCGGTCGAGTGGTCGATGACACCGACGACCATGAACAGCGCCGCCTTGAACAATGCGTGGGCGCACAGCATGGCCAGGCCGGCCAGCATCAGATCCCGACCGCCGGCACCGACCATCACGGTGAGGAAGCCGAGCTGGCTGACCGTGCCGAAGGCGAGGATCAGCTTGAGGTCGTTTTCGCGGACTGCACGCCAGCCGGCGAGCAGCATGGTCAGCACACCGAGCGTGATGACGGTGGGGCGCCAGCCCGGTGAGTCGGCGAACCCGGGCGTCAGCCGCGCGATCAGGTAGACGCCGGCCTTGACCATCGCGGCTGCGTGCAGGTACGCACTGACCGGGGTGGGCGCGGCCATCGCGCCGGGCAGCCAGAAGTGGAACGGCACGATCGCCGACTTGGACAGCGCGCCGACGAGCACGAGGACGATACCGACCGCGACGGCGGTGCCGTGCGGGGCGTCGGCGATCAGTTCGGAGAGCAGGTAGGTGCCCGCGGAGTGGCCGAGGATCACGATGCCGGCCAGCATCGCCAGGCCGCCGGCGGTGGTAACCAGCAAGGCCTGCATGGCGGCCCGACGGCTGGTGGCGCGTTCCGCGTAGTGCCCGACGAGCAGGAACGACAACACCGTGGTCAGTTCCCAGAATGTGTAGAGCAGGAGCATGTTGTCGCTGACGACCAAGCCGAACATGGCTCCGGAGAATGCGACGAGTTCCGCGGCGAAGCTGGGCAGCCGGTTCTCTTCGTGGCCGTCGCGGTGGTGGAAGTATTCCGCGCAATAGAACAGCACCAACGCGCCGATCCCCAGAACAAGCACGCTCATGATCGCGGTGAGGGTGTCGAAGCGCAGTGTGATGTTCATCGACAGTTCCGGGACCCACGGGATGTCGACAGTCGGGGCGGGTCGTCCGCTTTCGGGCCAGTTGAGCCCGACCCAGACCAGCGACCCCGCGGGCACCAGAGCCAGCGGGTAGAAGGCCAGTCGCCCCCATCTCCACACGAGCGCCGGCGCCACGGCGGCGGCTATCGCATGCGCGATCAGGATGGCGAGCATGGCACTCCGATGTTGTGACGCGCCAGCGCGTCGGTGATCTACCGGTCGGTCGGGGTGTCAGCCAAAGGTTTTCGGCTATGTCCTCAGTGCAGTCTACGTGGTTGACGGTGCGGCAGAATTGTCGGTCGGAGGCTCGTGCGGCTCAGCGTTGTGGTGCCGGTGCTGAAAGTGCCTGTTCGGCAATGCGTTTCAGCATGTGGCGGACGACCGCCCGGTGTCCGCCCGATCCGATCACCAGCGCTCGGTAGATGCTTCCCTTCACCCCCGGGAAGGCCGCGCGCGTCTGCGCCGCCACGCGGGTTCCGCCGTCGGTCTCCGATAGCAGGAAGGTCAATTCGTAGACCGCGAACCAGTGCCGGCCCGTGCACGCGAAGCGTTCCGGTTGCTCGGCGGCGCCGAGGACGAACCCGAACGGGACCGTCTCGGGGTCGTCGGGGTTGCTACACATCGTTGACAACACTGCGTGCCATGTCGTCGTCCGATCCGCATGGACGGTTATGGCATGCTCGTCGATATAGGGTAAACGTTCCATATAGAAGGACTGTACTAGATCATGGCGCCGCCGCGGAAGCACGGAACCGACGCGATCCTGGATGCGGCGCGCGGATTGATCCTGGCCGAGGGGCCGCGGGCGGCCAGCGTCGCTGCCATTGCCAAAGCCAGCGGCGCGCCGGTCGGCACCCTGTATCACCGATTCGGCAATCGCGACGGGGTCGTGACGGCGGTATGGCTGCGAGCGCTGGAGCGCTTCCAGGTCCGTGCGATGGCGGCGTCCGGCTCGGAGCCGATGGAGGTCGCGGTTCAGATGGCAGTGGCGGCGCTGGACTTTGCGCAGGACTGCAATGAAGATGCGCGGCTGCTGTTGGCCATCCGGCCGGGTGATCTGCGCGACGCCGAGCCCGCCCCGGACTTCACGGCGACGTTGGCTGCGATGAATGCTCCGCTGACCCATCGGGTTGCCGAGCTGGCCCGCCAGTTGTACGGGCGTGGTGACGCCCGCAGCGTCGACGCTGTCACGAGGGCGGTGGTCGACCTGCCGTACGCGGTGGTCCGCAGGCACGCGCACGACGCCGGGATGCCGCCCTGGGTGCGGGCAGATGTCGCGGCGTCAGTTCGGGCCTTGCTGACCGCATTCCCCTTGAGCGCGCCTAGCGCTGCCGATACGTGACGCTTTGCACGGCATTGGCGGCCGGGTTCGCCGTGTAGAGGACATCGGTCGTGCCCGATGCACTTCCGGACATCCGGGCTCTGCTGGCGTCGGTGCTCCAGCGATGGCGATGCCACCGGCGTTCGACAGGTGGTCGGGATGCCGGAACGCGAAATTGCAGTTCGCCGGTCCACCCTTGGCGCGGCGTTTGCCCTTGAGGAAACCGGTTGCGCCGGAAGCGATCCGGGCCGGGCAGCTCGCGACGTTGGTGGTGATCTCCGGCACGAAGACGAGGTCGTGTTCGCATGCGTTGGTCAGCTCGAATTCCCACCCGTTGTAGTTCGGTCCCCACAGATCCGGCCAACTGAAGACGACGACCTGGGGCCGGTCGCCGGGGGTATCGGGGAAGTCGACGAACATGCGCTGGTCGCTGTCTTGTGCGGTCTCGCGGGTGATGGTGCCGTCGGCGGACGCCTGAATGAAGATCCGGGCGCTGGTCGATCCGCACCGGTACCCCAGATCGGCGTTGGCGGGCCCGTCGAACAGGAACGGCGGCGACGAACTCTTGGTGCCCTTGGCGTAACCGATTCGGCCCGCCTTGATCGGGCCGTCGGCGCTGTCGATGTTCGAGTTCCCGAAGTAGATCGGCACGAGGTCAACCGGGGTTTGGTTGTGGATCTCGAACTCCCAACCGTCATGGTTGCGGCCCCAGCCGAATTGGGCCAGCTGATTGCGCATCACGTTCATCGTCGCGTTCACGGTTTTCCTTCTGCCGATGCCTCACGTGCCAAGTGGCACCAAGGATCCCGCAGAAGCCCGCTGTTGCGCGTCGGCTGATCGGTGGGTGATGAGGAGGAAACTGTTGTCCCCCTATCGGAGTACTTGTGCGCTACCGGCAGAGGCTGCGTACCGGAAGTACATGCCCCAGCAACCCGATTGCCCCGCCGAGAATCGGCCACACGGGCCAGAAGTACGCCGTCTCGCCGGTGGTGAGGGCCACGGCCAGCCACACCGCGAGGACGATCGCCACCATCGCCAAGTAGCCGGCCAGGTGGATCCGCACCGACGCGCGGGCGGCTTTCTTCCGGGCGGCGACGCGGCGGGGGTCGGTGCGTCGCAGATAGTCGACCGGTAGGTCGGCCAGCACGCGGTGCAGCTCGTCGGCGCTCTGTGCAGCGAAGGCTGCCTGGATGCGGGTCTCGTACTCGGCGAGGTCGAAGTAACCCTGCGCCAGAGCCAGGGACAGCAGGTCAGCGGTATTTTCCCGGTCGTGATCTCCGACTCGGACAGCGGCGACGCTCATACCGTCCAACTCTGACATGTCATTAGTGGACTGTCAATGGGTGTTGTTGAATTGCGGCATGAGCGAGCAGAACAGAATCGTCAGCGCCAACAGGCGGATCGCCGCACCCGCGAAGGTCATCTTCGAGCTGATCGCCGACCCGGCCCGTCAGCCGGAATGGGACGGCAACGACAACCTCGCGCAGGCGGCCGCAGACCAGCGGGTGCACGCCGTGGGAGACGTGTTCACGACGACGCTCACCCTGGGTGCGGACCGGGAGAACCATGTCGTCGAGTTCGACGAGGGCCGGCTGATCGCGTGGCGGCCCGCCCCGCCGGGGGAGACCCCGCCGGGTCACCTGTGGCGCTGGCAGCTCGACGCGATCGACGACCGCACCACCGACGTCACACACACCTACGACTACACCGACCTGCGCGACCCCGAGCGGTTGCCGCGGGCGCAGGCCACCACGGCCGACAAGTTGCAGGCCTCGGTCGACCGGCTCGCCGCGCTCGCCGAACGGGACTAGCGTCCTGCGGCAAAATCCCGGAGCGACTCCACCTGCGCCGCGTCCAGCGATGGCCGCACCGTTTCGCGGGCCTTGGCCACATCGGCGGCGGTGACGTCCGCGGCGTCGATCGAGCGGCGCATCGCGGTCAGTGCGGCCTCGCGCAGCAACGCCACGCAGTCGGCTGCGCTGTACCCATCCAGGTCGCCGGCCAGCGCGTCGAGGTCGACTTCCGGTGACAGTGGCACGGATCTGCCTGCGGTGCGCAGGATTTCGCGACGCGCATCGGCGTCGGGAGGCTCGACGAACACCAGCTTCTCCAGCCGGCCGGGTCGCAGCAACGCCGGGTCGATCAGATCCGGCCGGTTGGTCGCACCGACCACCACCACATCGCGCAGCGGTTCGATGCCGTCGAGCTCGGTCAGCAGCGCGGCCACCACCCGGTCGGTCACACCGGAGTCGAAGCTCTGCCCGCGCCGCGGCGCCAGCGCGTCGATCTCGTCGAGGAACACCAGGGAGGGCGCGGAATCCCTTGCCCGGTCGAACAATTCGCGGACGGCCTTCTCTGACGAGCCGACCCACTTGTCCATCAGCTCGGCACCCTTCACCGCGTGCACGCTCAACCGACCCGAACTGGCCAGCGCACGCACCACGAAGGTCTTGCCGCAGCCGGGCGGCCCGTAGAGGAGTACTCCCCGGGGCGGGTCGACGCCGAGGCGGGCGAAGGTGTCCGGGTGCTGCAGCGGCCACAGCACGGCCTCGGTGAGTGCCTGCTTTACCTCGACCATGTCGCCGACGTCGTCGAGGGTGACCGACCCGACGGATACCTCCTCGGTGGCCGAGCGCGACAGCGGCCGGATGACGCTCAGCGCGCCCTTGAGATCCTCCTGGGTCAGCGCCGGCGGCTTACCGTCCTCGCTGGCGCGGGCAGCCGCCCGCAGGGCCGCCTCGCGGACCAGGGCGGCCAGGTCGGCGCGGACGAATCCCGGTGTGCGATCAGCTATTTCGTCGAGCATCAGATCGTCGGCGGGTACCTCACGCAGCAGCACCTCCAGGAGTGCTTTGCGGGTGGCGCCGTCGGGCAGGCTCAAGCCCAGTTCGCGGTCGCAGAGGTCCGGTCCGCGCAGGCGCGGATCGACCGCGTCGGGCTGCTGGGAGGTTGCCACCAGAACCACGCCGGGTGCGGCCACGGCCTTGCGCAGCTCGGTGAGGATCATCGCCGCGACGGGTTCGGCCGGGGTGGGCAACAGCGCGTCGATGTCGGTGACCAGCAGGACTCCACCGCCATTGGTGACAGTGGCGACCGCATCGGCGACGGCGCGGTGTCGATCCTGCGCAGCGAGCGCGCCCGTGTCGGGACCGTCGAGCTCGACCAGCCGGCGCCCAGCGCACACCGCACGCACCAGAGTGGCCTTGCCGACCCCGGCCGGACCGGTGACCAGCACACCCAGATTCGGTTTGGCGCCAAGCTTTTCCAATAGCTCCGGCTGATCGAGTGCCAGCTTGAGCCACTCGGTGAGCCGGCCCGCCTGCACGTGCTGACCCTTGAGGTCGTCGATCGACACGGGTGGGGCCTGCGGCCACACCATGGGCTGGCTGACCGCTGCGGTGTGTCCGGGGCCGCCGGGCGCCGGGGTCACGCCGTCGCCCCAGGTGACCGACGAATTGGGTTGCACGCTCACCGGTCCCGCCGGATCGGTTCCGGTGACCGTCAGCAGCTCCGAGGTCCAGGTGATGCCGACCGAGGACGCCAGCGCCGAGCTGGCCTCGGTGGTGGAGGTGCCGGGGCCCAGGTCGCGCGGCAGCAGCGACACGGTGTCACCAACGGTCATCACCTTGCCCAGCAGCGCCTGGCGCAGCGCCGCCGACGACACCGAGCGGGTGGCCAGGGTGGACCCGCGCAACGTGACCGAGCGTGCGCCGTACACGGTCACCGGCGCCACCAGCACCGCGGTATCCTCGCGCAGACCGGCGTTGGACAGCGTGACGTCGTCCAACAGCGCGGTGCCTGCCGGGGTGCCCGCCGGGGCGATCCCGGCGACAGCGGAGGTGGTTCGGGAGCCGGTGAGCGACACCGCATCCCACTCGCGGATGCCAAGCGCGGCGATGGCCTCCGGATGCAACCGCACCACGCCGCGCCTGGAGTCCAGCGCCGAGGTGTTCAACCGTGCCGTCAGCGCCAAATTCGAGGGCACGCGCTAACCGCCCGGCTTGCGCAGGCCCAGCCTGGCCACCGACCGCCGCCGCGTGGGTTGCCTCGACCGGCGGATCGCCCTGCGCGCGGCGCGCTGCTGGCGGGGCTGGTCGTTCCATGCCTCGGGATGGGCGGCGACCCAGCGCTGGCTCCGCACCGCGAACGGGATGTGCACCACGTAGGCGGCGATGATCAGCAGGATGACCAGATAGGGGAACACGAACGCGGCGGCGACTCCGATCGCCAGCAAGGCCAACAGCGGAGCCACCATGTTGGGCCGCACTGTGAAGGTGTGCACCTTGCGCATCGGGATTCGGCTGACCACCAGCAGCGAGACGCCCACCATCCAGATAGAGACCGCCCAGTACGACGTCCACCAGCCGTCGCCCCACTGCATCTTGGCGGCCAGCGGGCCGATCGCACCGATCGCGCCGGCGGGCGCGGGCATCCCGACGAAGTACTCCTTGGTGTACGCGGGCAGATCGGCGTCGAGCAAGGCGTTGTAGCGGGCGAGCCGCAGCACGATGCACACCGCGTAGAGCAGCACCACCACCCAGCCGATGCGGGTGTCGGCCAGCAACAGGGCGTAGACGATAAATGCCGGTGCCACACCGAAATTCACCGCATCGGCCAGCGAGTCGATCTCCTCGCCCATCCGGGAGGTGGCTTTGAGCACCCGTGCGATACGTCCGTCGAGAGCGTCCAGGATGGCTGCGGCCGCCAGGAAAGCCATGGATTCGGTGGGCCGGCCGTCCAGGGCGTACTTCACCGACGTCAACCCGAGGCAGATCGCCAGCACTGTCACGGCGCTGGGCAGGAGTCGGGTGCTGATGAGCGGGCGCGGGCGGGGTTTGATCACGGCAACTGCGCCAACACCGTCTCGCCGGCGAGCGCACGCTGACCGGGTTCGACCAGGATCTGCGAGCCGGCGGGCAGGTAGGTGTCCAACCGGGACCCGAACCGGATGAGCCCGTAGGTGTCGCCGATCGCGACCTTGTCACCGGCGTGCAGATCGCAGATTATTCGACGCGCGACCAGGCCGGCGATCTGTACGACCACCACTTCCCGTCCTTCCGGCGTGCGGATCAGCACGCTGTTGCGTTCATTGTCCTCACTGGCCGCCGCAAGGTCAGCGGAATGAAAGCGGCCGGGCCGGTACTCCACGGCGATCACCTCACCGCCGACCGGGAGGCGCTGCACATGGGCGTCGAGCAGCGACAAGAAGATGCTCACGCGGAGACGCAAACCGGCGGGCAGGCCGAGCTCGGCCGGGGGCTCGGCCTCTTCGATCAGACAGATCAGCCCGTCAGCCGGGGCTACCACCACGCCGGGGCGGTGCGGTGGGTTACGGGGCGGATGCCGGAAGAAGCCGGCGTTGGCGGCGGCTGCCAACAGGCCCGCGCGGCGCAGCCATCGGTTCTTGCGGCCGACGGCCGCCACGGCCAGGCCCGCCGAGATGAACGGCAGGCCGGCGGGGTGAACAGGGGGAACGGAGGAACGCACCAGCGCGACCAGCCGCTGGGGGCCGGACTTCATATTGTCTTCCGCGGTGCGGGGGCGTCTGGCCATCGGCGACGATTCTACGTGCGCGCTGTGAACGCTCGGGCGAGGACCTAGGAGAGATCCCAGAGCTGGACTTGGTCGCCGGCGGACATCTCGGTGACGTCCTCGGCGATCTCCAGCAGGCAGTTCGCCGAGGCCAGCCAGCGCAGGTGATGCGAAGCCGGCGGCCCGTAGGTGGTGACGGTGCCTGCCACGGGGTCGTACACGCCGCGGCGGAACTGGCGCTTGCCTTTGGGTGACGTCAGATCGTCGGCCAGCACGGCGGTCCGGCGGGACCGCTGCGGGTTGGGCAGGCCCATCGCCGCACGCAGGGCCGGCCGGACGAACACCTCGAAGGACACCAGCGCGCTGACCGGGTTGCCCGGCAGCGTGATGATCGAGGTACCTGCGCTGCCCGATGTCGCCGGCCCGGCGGCTCCGACGCGTCCAGCGCCCTGCGGCATCCCCGGCTGCATGGCGACCTTGACGAACTCCACCGCTCCCGCGCCGAACGCGTCCTTGACCACCTCGTACGCGCCGGCGCTGACGCCGCCGGTGGTGATGATCAGATCGGCTTGGCCGTAGTAGCCCTCCAGCACCGTGCTGAATTGGGCAACGTCATCACTCGATGTCGGGGTGGCCACCACCTCGCCGCCGGCCTCGCGAACCGCGGCGGCCAGCATGATGGCGTTGGATTCGTAGATCTGGCCGGGCTGCAGTTCGGTGCCCGCGGACACCAACTCCGAACCGGTTGACATCACCAGAACACGCAGCCGTGGCTGCACCGTCAGCGAACCGAGACCCAACGCGGCGGCCAGCCCCAGCGCGGCCGGGGTCACGACTTGCCCAGCCCGCAGCACCGTCGTCCCCGCCGTCACATCCTCGCCCGCGCGCCGCACATGCTGGCCGGGTTTGGGCGCCGATCGGATCTCGACGGTGTCGATCCCACCATCGGTGGCCTCCACCGGCACGACCGCCGTCGCACCCGCGGGCAGCGGCGCTCCGGTCATGATCCGGTGCGCGGTTCCCGGCGCCAACGTGAGTGGGTCGACGCGTCCGGCCGGAATATCCTCGGCGACAGGCAGTTTCACCGGCTTGGCCTCGGAAGCCGCGGCGACATCGTCGGCCAGCACGGCATAGCCGTCCATGGCGGAATTGTCGAACACCGGCAGTGACAGCGGCGCCGCCACGTCAGTGGCCAGGGCCAATCCCTCGGCCTCGGCCAACCCGACCGTCGCCGCCGCCCGCGCGGTGATCAGGTCGGCAACGACCCGCTGATGTTCTTCGACGGTGCGCATCAGATGCCGAACGTGACGCCGGTGAGCTCTTCGGACACCGTCCACAGGCGCTGCTGGATGTCCCGGTCGTGTGACTGCGTGCTGGAGCTCACCAGCTTCGGGTGGCCGCGCAACTCGCGGAACCCGTCGGGCCCGTAGTACTGACCGCCGGTGACGGTCGGGTCGGTGGCGGCCCGCAGCGTGGCCAGCGCGCCCAATTCCGGGCTGTTCAGCAGCAGGCTGCTGATCAGCTTGACGCCGGGCAGCGAGGAGCCGGGCACATGGCGGATCAGCTCGGTGTCCGAGACGCCCGGGTGTGCGGCAACCGCGATGGTCTTGGCCTGGGCGGCGGCGAGCCGGCGTTGGAGTTCGTACGCGAACATCAGATTGGCCAGCTTCGACTGCCCGTAGGAGGCGACGCGCTCGTAGCGGCGACGTTCCCACTGCAGATCATCGAATGCGATCTTGGCGCGAATGTTGTGCGCGACGCTGGCCACCACGACCACCCGCGACCCGTCGACCGGCAGTAGGTGGTTCAGTAACAGCCCGGTGAGTGCGAAGTGACCCAGATGGTTTGTGCCGAATTGCAATTCGAAGCCATCGGCGGTGGTCTGCTTGGGCGGGTACATCACCCCGGCGTTGTTGATCAGCAGATCGATCCGGGGATAGGCGCTGCCGAGCTCGGCGGCGGCTTCGCGCACCGATGCCAGCGACCCGAGATCAAGCTTGTGCACCGTCACCTCGGCCGACGGTGCGAGGCGCCTGATCTGGCCGGCTGCCGCCTCGCCCTTCGCGGTGTCACGAACGGCCATCACCACCCGGGCGCCGCGCTGCGCCAGCACTCGCGCGGTGTCAAAGCCCAGCCCCGTGTTGGAGCCGGTGACGATCGCGATGCGTCCGCTCTGATCGGGGACGTCGGCCTCGGTCCACTTTCCTGCGCTCATGGCATGACGATAGACGGGCTCAAGTTGCAGACAATCGGTGGCGGTTTACTGTCGCCCTATGGCTATCGGTGGGGTGTTGTTCGACATCGATGGCGTATTGGTGACCTCGTGGAAGCCGATCCCCGGCGCGGCCCAGGCGGTAGCGGTGCTGGCCGATCGCCAGATTGCGCGGTCCTACCTGACCAACACCACCACCCGTACCCGCCAGCAGATCGCATCGGCATTGTGCGATGCCGGAATAGACGTGCGGCCCGACGAGGTGATCACCGCAGCCGCGCTGACCGCCGACTATGTGCGGGCCAACTACCCCGACGCCCGCTGCCTCCTGGTCAACAACGGCGACATCACCGATGACATGCCGGGCATCGACATCGTCGACTCGAGCGACTACGACGGTGCCGATCTCGGGGTCCCCGATGTCATCCTGCTGGGCGGGGCGGGCCCGGAGTACAGCCATCGCACGCTGAGCCGGGTGTACGAGTGGATGGCCCAGGGAGTGCCGGTGGTGGCGATGCACCGCAGTACCGCGTGGACCACCACCGAGGGCCTGCGCATCGACACCGGCATGTACCTGATCGGCATGGAAGAAACGTCCGGACGCAAGGCCACCGCGGTCGGCAAGCCGGCCCCGGCGGGGTTCCTGGCGTCGGCAGCGCGGCTCGGTGTCGATCCTGACGAGATGTACATGGTCGGCGACGACCTCAACAACGACGTGCTGGCCGCCCAGGTGGTGGGGATGACCGGCGTACTGGTGCGCACCGGCAAGTTCCGTCAGGACACCCTGGATCGTTGGGCAGCAGACGAATTCGCGATGCAGCCCAACCACGTCATCGACTCCGTAGCAGACCTGCCAGAGTTGCTCGGGCTCGGCGGCGAGCGCGGCGACTAGCGGAGTTCGGTGGCGATGAGTTTTCCCGGTCGCACAGGTCTACCTGGATATGACCGAAATTCTGATTGTGACCACCATCATTGACGCACCCCCTCACGCCGTGTTCGGCGTGCTGGCCGACCCGAAAACTCATGGGGACATCGACGGCACCGGCTGGGTGCGGGAACCGCTCGACGACGGGCGCGAGCTGACCGAGGTCGGGCAGATCTTCCGCATCGCGATGTACCACGACAACCATCCCGACAAGCACTACGAGATGGCCAACCAGGTCACCGCGCTCGAACCTGACCGCGCCATCGGCTGGGCTCCGGGGGGACTGCAAGAGGACGGCCGCATCGAGCTCGGCGGCTGGACGTGGCGCTACGACCTCGAGCCCGTCGGCGAGCAGCAGACCAACGTCACGTTGACCTACGACTGGTCAGGTGCCACCGCCGAGATCCGGAAGAACATCATGTTCCCGCCGTTCCCGGTCTCGCACCTGGACAATTCGCTGGCCAATCTGGCAAAACTGTCCGTCGTCAGGGCGTGAGGCCGCGGGCCGCGTGATGCGGCTGTTCGACTGACGCACTACGTCTGACGGACCCGCCGCGCGGGTGCGTGTTAATTTGCTGCGTCTACCCGCCGCGGCACCCTTCCGTGTGGTAAGCATTCAGCCAATGGTGGTGCCGAAATGGGACCATGGGCTTTACCTGTCGGGGGAACGGTCATGCCATATATGAATTCAATTCGCGCGAAAATTGGAACCGGTAGCAGAGCCACACCCCTAACGTCGGCACCCGATCTCATCGCTTGAGATTTCGGAGAACGGACACGAGGGGCGCGCGGTGCCAATCCTTCTAACCGGGCAAGCGCCCGGGGAGCAGATGCGAGCGCAGGCGGGCGGCAAAGCCCACAACCTGTGCGAGCTGACTGCTGCCGGTTTTCCGGTGCCACGGTGGGCAGTCCTCGGAACTGACGCCTTCGACGCAGCTCTGGCGGCCGCCGGATTGAGCATCAGCGAAGCGCCGCTCACGTTGGCCGAGCGACTTCGGGAAGCCGCGATCGCCGAGTCCGCCCTTCGCGAATTGACCATGCCTGGCGAGATTCGCGAGGCGATTGTCGCGGCACTGGAATATGTGGGCGCCGAAACCGTGGCCGTGCGTTCATCGGGGCGGCAAGAAGACGGGGTCCGCGATTCCTTCGCAGGACTGTTCGACACGTTCCTGAATGTCGCCGGACTCGATGCCACTGAGGATGCCGTCCGGCGTTGCTGGGCCTCGGCGTTCTCGCAACGTGCGACGCAGTACCGCCATGTGCGCGGGCTCGACTTCCGCGATGTTGCCCTCGCCGTTGTCGTGCAGCGCTCGTTGAAGCCGCACAGCAGCGGGGTCATGTTCACCGCGGACCCGCTCACGGGTTCAACTGAGCGAGTGGTGATCAATGGCGTCTTGGGCCTGGGCGAAGGATTGGTTTCCGGCGCTGTGGACTCGGACTCCGTGAGCATCGACAAAGGCACCGGTCTGGTCGTAGAGGAGCTGGTCTGCGCCAAGACCGAGATGATGGTCGGCACCGCCGGTGGCGGAGTAGCCACCGTTGATGTCCCGGCCGATTGCCAACGTCAAGCCAGCATCAACCCCGCGTTACGCGACGTGTTGTTCGACTTGGGAATTCGACTGGAGCAGCATTTCGGCTGCCCCCAGGACGTCGAATGGGCCGCCGACGAGACCGGCACGTGGATCCTGCAGTCCCGTCCAGTGACCACTCTCGAGCTCCAAACAGGCTGTGAACCGGAGCATTCCGGTGAGGTATGCAACGACGCTCGCATCTGGGACAACTCGAACATCATCGAGAGCTTCGCCGGAGTCACGTCGCCGCTGACCTTCACCACGGCGCGCAAACTCTACGGCGACGTCTACCGGTCGTATGCGCGCAGCCTCAGAGTCCCGCCCGCGCAACTCGAACAAATGGAGTCCTGGCTGCCGGTGATGCTCGGCCAGTTCAACGGGCATGTCTACTACAACCTGCTGCACTGGTACCGGATGGTGGGCATCGCACCGGGGTATCCGCTGAATCGGCGCGTCCTGGAAGTCGCGCTCGGCGTCAGCGAGCCACTCGACCGCCAGACAGCAAAACTGTTGCACCCGTTCACCTTCTCGAACCCCATCGAGAAGGCGATCTCGCGGGCCCGCACCACCATCACCTACTTCCGCAGCATCCGGACCGTCGATGCCATGATCGAGGACTTCGACGAAACGTTCGTCGACTTCATCGAGCGCCACGGACTGATGGACGTCTCGGCCATGGACGGGCAGTCGGCATATCGGATGTTCCGCCAGATCTACGATGAAGTCGCCGATCTCTGGGGCCCGATGATGGTGCTCGACGCCATGCTCCTGACAATGGTCGGATCGCTGGCCGTCCTCACCAAGGTGTTTCTGCGCGGCGCACCGGAGTGGGTTCAGTTCGCCGTGGTCAATCCCGAACCCGACGTCATATCCGTCGAGCCGGCCAGGGAACTGACCGACATCGCCGCATTCGTCCGAGAGCATCCCGACCTCGACTCCTTTATCGCGGCGGTCGAGCCCACCGTCGCCTACGCCGAACTCGCCCGGCGGGCCGCGGAGGCCGGGCCGCCGGAATGGCAAGAGCTGCATCGCAAGATCGAGGACTACATCGACAGGTTCGGGTATCGGTGCCTCGACGAACTCAAGCTGGAGACGCCCGATTTGCGGCAAGATCCCGCCGGAATCTTCCATCTGTTGCGAATGGACGCTGCCGGCCAGCGTGAGCACACCGGTGACTCCGCTCAGGACTACCTCGATACGCACCTGCGCGGGCCGCGCCGGAAAATGTTCGACGCGTTGCGACGAAAGATCCAACGAGCGGCGACATACCGCGAACACCTTCGCTTCTGCCGCACCCAGGGCTTCGGGATCCTGAAATCTCTTGTGGGCGTGATGGCCCGGGAGCTCGAGCAACGGGGAACGATTCACAGTCGCTCCGACGTCTTCCTGCTGCGCATCGACGAGCTGTTCGGCCTGCACGAAAGCGAGATGACAGCGGCCGCCGCGCAAGCTGCAATCCGCCGCCGGAAGATTTTGCAGGAGAGCTACTCTCGATACGCGGCGCCCGCCCGCTTCACCACGACAGGGTCGGAATACACGGAACGGGAGTTGGCCGAGGCCGGCTGGCGGCTATCCGAGGACGCGACGTATGCGCCCGCCGGAACAGTGCTTACCGGGACGCCGTCCAGCCCGGGAGTGGTGACCGGTCGCGCGGTGGTGGTGGAGAAGCCGCAAGACTTCTCCAGCGGCATCCTGGTGGCGTACCGGACCGATCCGGGTTGGGCGGCCGCACTGCCGTTCGCGTCCGCTCTCCTCATCGAACGTGCATCCCCGCTCACCCACGTCGCGATCATCGCTCGCGAATTGGGAGTGCCGACCGTGGTACAGATCGACGGGCTGACCAACGCGATTCGCACCGGTATGACGGTGAGCGTCGACGGCGCCAGTGGCCGGGTCGTCCTGCTGGAAGAGCCTTGATCATGAACGACGTGGACAGGATTCGCGGATGGCTGATGGCCCCGCGCGAGGACACCTGGATCCGACTCGCGAACGACAAAGGTGGCTGGGACCTCGCCAGTTACCCTGACTTGGCGGACCAGGCGCTACGCATCGCGGCCCGGTTGATCGACGAGGGTGTCCGCACGGGTGACGTCGTCAGCGTTCTGATGCCGACATCGGATCTGTGCCTGGCGACGATGTTCGGCGTTCTGGCAGCCGGTGCAACGCTCACACCGATAGTGCCGCCCATGTTTCAACCCCCTGACCAGTACACCGCGCACCTCCAGGGAATTCTCGGCGCGTCGGGATGCAATGCCATGGTGGCTTCGTCGGCCTTCGCCGAACTAGCTCGGCGTGCGATCGGGGGCCTCGCCCACGGGCCGAAACTGATTGCACTCGACGACGTTCCGGAGCGTGAACCGCTGGCGGAACTGGCGCCGCCGGCGCCCGCGGTTCTGCTGCAAATGACATCCGGATCGACGAGCGCACCCCGCGGGGCCAGTATCAGCTGGCACAGCCTGGCCACCAACCTCAACGTCATGGAAGAACTCTGCGGGATGGCCGATGGTCAGGTCGGCGTGTCCTGGCTGCCGCTGTATCACGACATGGGGCTGATCGGAGTGCTCTTCCAGGCCATGACGCGGCAACGGAACCTGCAGCTGATGCGCCCCGATCAGTTCGTCCGCGACCCCCTTCGGTGGCTGAAAGCGGCGGCCGCCTCGCAGCACACCGCCTCGCCGTCGTTCGGGCTGGTGTACACCAGCACCAGGCTCAAGCCGGCGGATCTCGGCGACCTCGATCTGTCCGGGCTGCGCACGCTGGTCGTGGGCGCCGAGCCCATCAATCCCGCCCATCTGCGCGCGTTCACGGAACTCACTGCGGCGAACGGCTTCTCACCCGATGCGTTCATGCCGTCATACGGCCTCGCCGAGCACACCTTGTTCGCCACCTCACACCGGCTGGGCGAGCCGCACACGATGGTTCGGGTGGACCGATCCGCGCTGCGCTACGGCCATCCGGTTCGGGTGCTGGCACGCGTCACCGGTGACATCACTGCTGACTCCGGCAGCGACTGGGTGGTCTCGGTCGGCAGGGCTGCAACTGGGCATCAGGTCTGGATCGCCGACGAGTCCGGTGACCGGTTGCCCGATGGCATGTTGGGTGAGGTCGTGCTGTCGGGACCGTCTGTGGCTCAGGGCTATCACGGAAATTCGGACAGCACAACTCGATTCGTCGCCGGGGAGTTGCGGACCGGCGACGCCGGATTCCTGCTCGACGGGCACTTGCACGTGCTGGGCCGGATGGGGACGAGTCTGAAGATCAACGGGCGCAGCGTCTTCACCGAAGACCTCGACGTGACCACGGCTGCCGCCCTGGGAATAGCGCCGAGTCGCGTTGTCACCGTTGCGGTCAACGAGGCCGAGCGGCCCGGTGTCGCGGTCTTCATCGAACACATGAAGGTGACCCCCGACATGATCACCGCGGCCCTCAGAGCCCTGCAGGCGAACGTCGGCGATGAAGCGCCGCTGTGGCTGATCAGCACTCCGCGGGGATCGCTGTCACGTACGTCGAGCGGCAAGCCGCGCCGGGCACACATGTGGCAACAGTGGCAAGCGGGCCGATTCACCAGGGCCCGATTGCTCGCCATCGGTGGAGCGAAACGAGACGTACAGGGACTCCAGCGGATCCGCACGCTGTTCGAGAAGACTCGCGAGCTTGCCGTGATTCCTGATGATGCGACAGTGCATTTCGAGGGTTCGCTCGCCGAGGGCTTCGGGAACGAGGGCTCCGACATCGACTTCCTGTTACTGGTGCCCGGCACGGCCAAGCAGGCGGTGATGCCGACGGTCCTGTTCGTCGACGGTCGTCGGGTGGAGGTCCGGGCGCAGTCGCACGAGCAGATACTCCAGCGGCTGCTGAAAGTCAGACGGGCCGTCGACAGAGCTTCGATCAGCGGGGTGTCCGAGGACCTGCTGAACCGGGTGCAGCGGTTCCTGCGCGGCATCCCGCTGTTCGTGGGACCCGACTACGCGCAGCTGCGCGACGTCGTCTCCTACGCGGAGCTGACCGGTTTGATGAGTTCGTGGTGGCGTCGGCGGGCCAGCGGATGCCTGCGCCATGCCGTCGCCCTGACGCTGCTCGGCGACGAGTACGAGGCTGTCAGTTGGGCACGAGAAGGCCTGGCGCAGCAGATGAAAGCGTTCCTCGCTATCCGCGGCGAGGGGTACATCGAGATCAAATGGCTGCCCGAGCAGATCGCCCGGCTGCGCGAAGATGCCGACGACAACGTCGTCGCCCTCCTCGATGACTACCAGGTCCTCGACGCCACGCATCCTTCGGCGGATTCGAGGCGCGACTTCATCGAGCGGGCGCTGGCGTTGGCGGTCCGGCTGGGCGGGCCGAGGCTCGCGATCGATCCCGCGAACGTCGTCCTGCGGCGCGTACCGGGTGTCACGACCTGGCCTATCGGGTCCGCCACCCACGTCGTGCGCGACAGGACCGACGTGTTCGTGCTATCCGCCGATTGCGCCGCCTCATGGCGGCAGGTGATCTTCGGTGAGTCGATCGCCAAGACACGGGCGGCCCCGCAACACCTTCGGCTTTTCGCCGATTACGGGCTGGTGGGCCTGGCCTGGCGTGGTGGCGGAGCTATCACACCGGTGGCGGCGATGTGCGCCCCCGGCCGCCCACTCACGCCGCTTCCGTCGAATCAACGGCCGGTGGTCACCATCGACGGCGCGTTCACCGCCGCCGGCATCGTCCGATCACCCTTGGGTGCAAGGGCTTTCGCCGAATGTGCGGGCGCACTGTTGCTGGCCAACATGGTGCTCGAGAACGCGCGCGAAGACTTCTACGGTGCGATCAAAAACGAACAGTGGCAGGTGGCATCGTTATGCGGGCGCCGGATCGTGCTGATGGCGGTGCGAATCTTGGCCAGTGCCTGGGGGATCACCCCGCTACCTGCTGATCCGGTGCTGCTGAACAGGCTGGACATGCTGGTGCCGGAGCATCCACAGCTGGCGGAATGCGCTCGTAGCCTCATCGAGCTCTCGATCGGTGATCAGGACGAAGCATCCTCGGCGCAAACCGAACTCGACACGTTCGTTGCGCAGGTACGGAAGGTGACCTGCGGGGAGAATTTCCCCTCCTCGTTCTCGTCCCGCGACGAGTGGCAGCGGACCATCCGATACGGATACCACTGGTTGCGGATGGGCGGATATTTCGATGCCTACACCGAACTCGACGAGACGCGCGATCTATTGGCCAGCGGCGGCGCCCAACCATCAGCGAGGCCGACCCAATGACCGACATCCGCGAAGAGGTGCTGGCCCTGGTCGCCGCGATGGCTCCCGACACCGCCGGCGAGCCGGAACTCAGCAGTGCCCTGGTCGGTGACCTCGGCTACACGTCGCTGCGGTTGCTCGAACTGTCGATCGCGGTCGAGCGCGCCTTCGAGCTACCGCAGCTCGATCAGGAAATGCTTGCCGGCGTCGCCACGGTGGGGGACCTGGTGAATCTCGTTCAGGCTCAGAAGGAGCCGATATGAGCGGGACTGTCTTGGTCACCGGCGCCGCCGGACATGTCGGCGGCGACGTCGTCGCCCGACTCTCGCGGCGCGGCCACACCGTCATCGGGCTGACCCACGATCGGCCGGTCCCTGCGGCACGAACATTGACGGGCGACATTCGCAACGAAGATTTCGGTCTCGACCGGCAGACGGTGTCGGAGCTGGCCGGCGAGGTCGGCTTGGTGGTGCATTCGGCCGCGGTCACCGACTTCGGACTGCCGGAGCAGCGCTACACCGAGATCAACGTCGACGGAACCGCCAATGCGTTGGAACTGGCGCGCCGCGTCGGCGCCGGCTTCGTCTACGTGAGCACGACCTACGTGTGCGGCGAGACAGAGGGAGTGTTCTGCGAGGACCAGCTCGACATCGGCCAACAGTTCAGCAATGACTACGAACGCAGCAAGTACCGTGCCGAACAACTGGTCGCCGCCGCCGGACTTCGATCGGTTGTCGTCCGGCCCGGGATCGTGACCGGTGAGTACCGCACCGGAAACACTCAGAGCTACAAGCACATCTATCAACTGCTGAAGGTGATAGTCGAGGGCAAACTGCGAACATTGCCCGGGAACTATTCCGCCACATTGGGACTCGTTCCGATCGGCCATGTCGCCGACGTGGTCGTGGCCGCGGTCGAGAAGTTCGACGACAATGTCGGCCGCCGTTTCCATGCGGTGGGCGCCAACTCGCTGTCGTTGCGTACGGTCTCCGATGTCCTCGCGGAGTATCCGTCGTTCCGCATCCCCGACTTCGTCCCGCCCAGCACCTTCAGCGAATTCGAACTCGATGAGATCGAACGCCGGTACTACCAGAAGGTCGGGACGCTGTATACGAGCTATCTGCGGCGCAGGCTGGACTTCGACAGCACCAACACCCGCGAGCGCCTCGGGTTGACACCGCCTGCAATCGGTCCCGGGTACTTCCGACGCCTGCTCGATTCCTGTTTGCGCAGCGGCTATTTAGGCCGGCCCGAGCCATCCGTCGCCGAGATCCTGGCCGGCCTGCAGGCGAAGAGGAGCTCCGCATGATCCGCACCGACAGCCGCTACGACTCGGATACCTATTTCATCGAAACCTGCGATGCGCTGGCCGCGATGGACATCGATCGCGAAGCATTCGCTCACGAGAACGCGCTGATGCTGCTCAAACCCGATGCGGCCGTCACCGGGGCGATGGGTTCGGCCATCACCTGGTTGGTCGACCACGGTTACCGCATCGTCGGGGCGTACCCGGTGCAACTGACGTATCTGCATCTGCGGGCGCTGTGGTACTTCAACTGGCACCGCGCCACCGCCGAGCGACGCCGGGTTGCGGATCGTCTGGCCAGGTTGTCACCGTCGCTGGTCCTCGTCGTTAGACATCCGGACAGCGATCAGCCGGTCTCGGTCCGGTTGACGGCGGACAAGGGACCTGCCGATCCTGCTGAGCGGCAACCGAACCATCTCAGACACGCCTTGGCGGCCGGAACGTACCTTCTCAATAAAGTTCATACTCCCGACGACCCGGACGATGTGTTGCGGGAGTTGAGTATCTACTTTCCCGAGCCGCAACTGCGCGCCGTGATCTCCGCATGCGTCGATGGCGCCGACGCAACAGTTGATGCCGTTCGCATCGTCGACGGCATCGAGTCCGGCCTGGACCTCAAGCGCGGTGACCTCGCCGCCGCGCAGGATGCGGTCTGGCAAGACCTTGGGGGGCTCGGTGCCTGGGACCGACCTCAAACCGGCGAGGAATGGCTGGCTGCATTGGTGGACGCGGACAAGCGTGACATCGGTGTCGATCCATGGTTTCGGATCGTGATCGAGTCGTCCTACCTCCCGATGCACCGCGAAGGAAAGTGATCGGACATGAACGAGGACAACCATTCTCAGACAATTCGCCGCGAATTGGTACACAAACGAGCGGTCTCCGAAGTGCTGGTCACGTCGGTGGCGAATCAGGGCGGAGCGTGGTTGGTTCACGCGCAATTGCCGCGCCTGCACAGCTTCCACTCTGACGGGGTGGGACGGCAACGCACCTATTACGACCCGCTCTTGGTTCTCGAGGCATTCCGGCAGGGGTGCATCGCGGGCAGCCACCTGTTCTATGCCGCGCCGCCCGACGCTCGGCACACCGTGCGCTTGTACGAGCTGTCCGTCGTCGACTTCGACCATTTGGAGTGCGGCGCGGAGATGCTGGATCTCGAGTTGAACATCGTGGTGCAGAAGGAGTTCCGCCGGGACGAACACGGTGCCGTCCACGGCCTTGAAGTCCGTGCCGTCGCGGCCCACCAGGGCGCCAAGACCATGGAACTGGGGGCGGCATTCAACTGGATGCCGTTGGAGAAGTGGGATCGGATGAGGGCAGGATCGAGTTGGGATCCCGGACCGCAGCCTGCCCCTGCTGTTCCCTCGTCGGTCGGCCGGACGCGGACCGAGAATGTCGTGATCGGTACACCCGATCACGCGGTCGAGGGTGGCTCGGCGAGTGCACCGCTGGTGGTGGATATCGGGCATGCGACGCTGTTCGACCATCCCCTCGACCACCTCCCCGGCGGCCTGATCATCGAGGCGGCTCGCCAGCTTTCACTGGCGATCGCAGACTCGCACGCGCCGAACCTGGTGGGGCCGTCGTGGCTGAAGATCGGTTTCCAGTCCTTCGCCGAGATGGACGCGCTCAGCACAGTTCGGATGACCCAGGACGCCGCCGAGCCGCTGATCTTCCGCGGTGACATCACGCAGTCAGGTCAGACCAGGGCAACCATCGAACTGGCCTTCATGGAATGACGGTCCTGCGACGGACGGGCGGTGTCGGCGCGTTCCTGATCGAACGATGCCTGCCCGTCTATCCCGTCTACCTGGCGCTGTGGGTTGTCGCGGTCGAGTGCATGGTCGTCGTGGTCGGTGACTCATCCGGCCCCTGGCGTCCGTCCTGGGATACGGCGCTGAAGATCCTGGCGCTCAATGCTGCCGGCGCCTTCCTGCGGATGGTCGACGATCAGAAGGACCTCGAATACGACACCGTCTACAACCCGCAACGGCCACTGGTTCAGGGCCGGATCAGCAGCCGGGAGTTGCGGATCGCCATGGTTCCTGCGGCCGCGGTGGCGTTGCTGCTGGGAGCGACGGTCTCGGTCTGGACGACGGTGCTCGTGGCGTTGATCCTCGGGTACAGCCTCGTCCTGTGGTGGCTGGAGTCGCGTGTTCCGGTGGTACGGGACAACCCGATCGTGAACTTGGCCGCGGCATGCCCCGCGCAGTTCCTGGCAACAGGTTTCGCGATGACCGGCCTGCCGGGTACCGGTGCTGCGTCCTCGCTGCAGTTGGCCGCCGTCCTGTTGGTGTTCACCGCCGCATTCCTGCAGGTGGAGCTGGCGCGCAAGACCACACGGGTGTCGGACGTCGGCGACCTGCGCTCGTACTCCAGGGTCATCGGCCCCGCTGCGAGCGGCATCGCGGTCTTGGTCCTGGGTTTGTCGGCCGTGTTGGTGGAGTTGTTGCTCACCGCGCCGTGGAGCTGGGCGGCGCACTGGTGGCCGATTGCCTGGTCGCCGCTCGCCGCTGCCGTGCTGCCGCTCGTTTCGGCGTGGATCTTCTTTGTCAGACGAGTCGACCACCACCCTCGCAGTGTTCCAACGGCTTTCGTGATCATCTTCTATCTCTCCATCGTCGGGCAGGGCTTGATCTACCACTAGAAGGGTGCAATTGTGCGGATCCTCATACCATTGGTCGGGAGTCGGGGGGACGTCCAGCCCGGGGTGGCGCTGGGTTTGGAACTCGAGCGCCGCGGCCACGACGTGATCATCGGAGCACCACCGAATTTCGTCGACTTCGTCGCGAAAACCGGTCTGACAGCCCGGCAATTCGGTCCCGATGTACATGCGCTGTATTCCTCTCCCGAAGGCCAGCGCGCCTTGGCGGCCGGTAGCACATTCAAGCTGATGTCGATGGTGTCGAAGCAGATGTCGGAATACGCCGACCGGATGGACGACGAACTGATCGACATCTCCCGCGGCGCGGAGATGATCGTCTGCACCACGTTCAGCGAGGACCGCTCGGCGATCATCGCTGAATCCCTGGGCATCCCGATGGTGACACTGCATACCTACCCGTGCCGGAAGAACAGTCACTACGCCCCGCCGGGATCGGTGCCTGCCGGCTGGCCGGTGCCCGGTGTCTTCAACCGGGTGGCCTGGGCTGCGATCGAGCGACTGCGGACCGTCGTCTTCGGCAAGTACCTGAACAACCTTCGCGTCAAGCTCGGCCTGCCACGATCGCGAGCCAGCACCGAATCGATTCTGGCGGGGCGGAACGTCCCCGAACTACAGATGTACGACCAGGCATTCGTGCCTGGTCTGGCCGAGGAGTGGGGCTCGTCGCGGCCGATGGTCGGGTTCCTCTGGTTACCCCAGTCAGCCCGGGCGGCGATCGGCGAAGCGGCTGAAGACCACACCGAGGTGCTCAAGTGGGCGGACGAGGGGACGCCACCGATCTTCTTCGGGTTCGGCAGCATGCCCATTCTGGATTTCGCATCGGTACTCGGCATGATCGAGCAGATCTGCGTCAGGACCGGCGAGCGGGCGCTGGTCAGCGTCGGCGGCGCCAGCCTGAGCGCGGAGATGCGGAATACCTCCGACCGGGTGAAGATCGTCGATTCGCTGGCGCACGATCTCGTTTTCCCGCACTGCAAGGCGGCCGTCCACCACGGGGGAATCGGTACTCTCTTCGAGAGTCTGCGGGCCGGGCTGCCGACGTTGGTCTGTTCGGTATCGTTCGACCAGCCGGTGTGGGGACACCAGGTGGAGAAACTCGGGGTCGGCGCCCACGTTCCGTTCACCAAGCTGCGGGCGGAGACCCTCGGCGCCGGGATCGACGCCGTGTTGGATCCCCAGATGCGCTCCCGGGCAGAAGCTTTCGGTGCCCGCCTGCAGGCGACCGGTGACGGTGTACCGCGGGTCTGCGACATCGTGGAGAAGACCGCGGCGCGCTAGCCGCGGCGTCGGGGCGTGAACGTAACCGGCAGGGATGCCGGCGACAGGACGAAATCCTTGGCCTGCGGCTTGACCTCGAACCCGGCGGGCAGCTGGATATCCCACCGGGAGAACAGGGCCGCGGCCTGCAGAGTGATGGACAGCAGCGCGAATTGGCTTCCGGGGCAATGCCGTTGACCCAAACCGAACGCCATCATGAGCTCACGATCGCCGGACCCGGATTCCCAGCGCTCGGGTTCGAACGCTCGAGCATTGGGGAAGTATCGATCCTGCAGATGCACCATCAACGGGCTGAACAAGATGTTGGTGCCGTCCGGAATTTCCACCGAGCCGATCCGTACCGGGCCGTCGGCGGTGAGGATGCTGATCCACGGCGCCCACAGACGCAGCGTCTCGGTCAGAACATTGCGCAGGTAGCTCAATGCGGGTACATCGCCCACTTCCACCGGGCGAGAGCCGATTACCGAATCCAGCTCGTCGCGGATCTTCGCGGCGACGTCGGGTGCCCGGCTCGTTTCGTAGATGAGCCACGAGAACATCGAGGATTGGGACCCGATGCTCGCCGCGAGCGACAGGAGTAACTCGTCGACGAGGTCGTCGTCGGACAGTGTTGCTCCGGTCTCTTCATCGACATGGTGCAGGAGGGCCGACAACATGTCGCCTTCGTCCGGTTCATCGCGTCGGCGCTCGATCAGCGACCTCAGGGCCGCACGTACCTGCCGGGAATGAGCGATGAACCGGCGGTTGGCCAGCACCCGCAACTGTCTCGCGGCCTTGGGCAGGGCGCCGCGGATGATGACTTCGCTGAGCAGCCAAGGGGTTCGCTCACGGATGACGTCGATCTCCTCGGCGTCGGTCTGGGCGCGCAACAAGGTCGCCAGCATGGTCCGCATCACCAGCTGATGCACGCTCGACCGCAAATCCTTCTGGGCGCCGCTTGCAAGCGAGCTCGACCAGTCGTCGGCGATCGTCGCGACGGTGAGCCCGTACTCGCCCAGGCGGCGCTGCCGGAAGACCGGAGCGATCAATCGGCGGCGCAGATCGTGTTCGGGTCCACTGAGGACATTGGTCGCGCCGCTGACCAATTCGTGAATGGCCTCGCGCATCGGTTCGCGATGGAAAGCGCCTGCGCGCCCGAGGCTGACGTCGCGGATGAGCTCCGGGGTGGTCAGCAGGTACGACGCCCGGGGCCCTAGGTACACCCGGACGATGGGACCGATCTCAGGAGCGCGCAGCAGCAGGTCGCGTGGATCACCCGTCACCATGTGGGCGTGGCCGATCAACGGCAGACGCCCTGGCGCCGTGGGGATTCCAGAGAGGCCGGAAGCCGTCATGGCGGCAGCGTAGCTGGTTTACGACGACGTGAGGCTGCGAACGGCTTCGATGCGGGCCCTGAGCTGATCGCTGGTGGCCGCGGCCACCGGTGGGCCGCCGCAGACCCGGCGCAATTCGTTGTGGATCTGTCCGTGCGTCTTGCCGGTCCGGTGGTGCGCCAGCGACACCAGGGCGTTGAGCTCGCGGCGCAGGTCCCGCAGTTGGCCGTGCGTCGTCAGTCGTGGAACCTCACCACTGGCGGTGCGCTTCTCGATCTGTTCTTCTTGCCTGCGCCGCAACAGATCTCGCATCGACTCGGCGTCGAGCAGGCCGGGGATGCCGAGGTAGTCGGCCTCCTCGTCGCTGCCCGCGGGCGTGGCCGTACCGAACGACGACCCATCGAAGATGACCTGATCGAGCTCGGCGTCGGCGCCCAGATACTCGATCTTGTTATCGCCCTCGTCCGGCTCGTCGCGGTTCTGCTTGGCGAGCTCGGCCTCGAGCGGGTCGTCGTCGAGATTCTCGCGATGCGGCTTGCCCAGCACGTGGTTGCGCTGGGCTTCCATCTCGCTGGCGAGCAGCAGCAGGTTCGGAACCGACGGCAAGAAGATGCACGCCGTCTCGCCCGGCCGCCGCGACCGCACGAACCGGCCGATCGCCTGCGCGAAGAACAGCGGGGTCGACGCGCTCGTCGCGTACACGCCGACCGCCAGTCGCGGCACGTCGACGCCTTCGGACACCATGCGCACGGCCACCAGCCAGCGCGAGGTGCTCGCCGAGAACGCAGAGATGCGATCCGAGGCGCCTTTGTCATCGGACAGCACGACGGTGGGTGCCTCGCCGGTGATCTTCACAAGCAGGTCGGCGTAGGCGCGGGCCGCGGTCTGGTCGGAGGCGATGATCATGCCGCCGGCGTCGGGCACGTGCTCGCGAAGGCCGCGCAGCCGGGTGTCGGCCGCGGCGATCACCGCGGGCATCCACTCGCCGGCGGGGTTGAGCGCGGTCTTCCACGCCCGGGCGGTCTGCTCGGCGGTCAACGGTTCACCCAAGCGGGCGGCGTGTTCCTCGCCGGCACTGTCGCGCCAGCGGGCCTCACCGGAGTAGGCCATGAACATGACCGGGCGCACGACGCCGTCGGCCAGCGCGTCGGAGTAGCCGTAGGTGTGGTCGGCCTGCGAGCGGGCAAAGCCGTCCGGACCGACTTCGTAGGTGACGAACGGGATCGCGCTGTCGTCGCTGCGGAACGGGGTCCCGGTCAGCGCCAGCCGCCGTGTCGCGTCGTCGAAGGCCTCCCGGATCGCGTCGCCCCACGTTTTCGCGTCGCCGCCGTGGTGGATCTCGTCGAAGACGACGAGGGTCTTGCGGTTCTCGGTGCGCACCCGGTGCCGGGTGGGGTGGCTGGCGACCTGGGCGTAGGTGACGACGACCCCGTGATACTCCGCGGAGGTCTGCGAGTTCGAGTTGGAGAACCTGGGGTCCAGGGAGATGCCCTGCCGGGCCGCGGCCTGTGCCCACTGGATCTTGAGGTGCTCGGTCGGGACCACGATGGTGACGGCCTCGACGGTGCCTTCGGCGAGAAGTTCGGCGACGATCCGCAGGGCGAAGGTGGTCTTACCGGCGCCGGGGGTGGCCACGGCGAGAAAATCGCGCGGCTTGGCAGCCAAGTACTTGACCAACGCCCGTCGCTGCCAGCCCCGTAACGTCTGGGTGCTGGGCGCATCAACTGCCCGCACCCCTGGGACTCCTCTCGGTCGAGATGGACTCTAACGCAAGCAGATCCGCCTGCGCACTTCGATCCGGCGTGTCGTCAGACCAAGAAGTTGTCGTTGCGAATGAAGAACTCGCGACGTTCCTCGTCGGTCAGTTCGCCGAGCTTGGGCAACCCTTCGAAATAGAACTCACGCGGTGCCCCTGGAGCAAACAACATCAAGATCGAGGCGGGCTCGTCGGACTGGTTCCCGAAGCCGTGGATGCCACCGGGTGGGACGTAGAGGTAGTCGCCTTGCTCACCGACCGTCCAGCCGCTGCCGTCGAAGAGTTCGATCCGGCCGGACAGCACGAAGAACGACTCCGACATGGCCTTGTGGAAGTGCGGCCCCGGGCCGCCCGCCTTGGGCCCTAAGTCGACGCGGTACAGGCCGAAGTCGCCGCCGGTCGACTTCTCGGTGGCCAGGTAGGTGTATTTGATCGGGCCGACTTCGAAGTCGGCCGGGGTGTCGGCCTTGCGCAGGCTGGCGCTGACTTCGCCGTTGCCGTCGTACCGGGGCGGGGGATAGGGCGGCACATGGAGAGACATTGCCCCTAGTCTGCACCTCAGCCGAGCGGGTACACGACTCCGGTCAGCTCTTCGGAGATCGCCCAGAGTCGGTGCTGCGCCGCGGTGTCGTGGGAACGGCGGTTGGAGGAAACCAGCTTCGGATAACCCCGCATCTCGAGAAATCCGCCCGGTCCGTAGTACTGGCCGCCGCGCACGGTCGGGTCGGTCGCCGCGCGCAGCTGCGGAAGTGCACCCATTTCGGTGCTCTGCTCGATCAGTCCGAACGCCGATCGGACCGGCCCGGGCATATAGCGCGACAGCTCCGAACTCGATCCGCCGGGATGCGCGGCGGCAGCGATAGTGCCGGTTCCGGCCAGTCGTCGCTGCAGTTCGTAGGTGAACAGCAAGTTGGCCAGCTTGGACTGGCCGTAGGCCAGGGCTCTGTTGTAGCTGCGCTCGGACTGCAGGTCATTGAACCGGATCCACCCGCCGCGGTGTCCGACGCTGCTGACGGTCACCACCCGGGATCCCGGGCTGGCGAGCAGGCGATCCAGCAGTAATCCGGTGAAGGCGAAGTGGCCGAGGTGGTTGGTGCCGAACTGCAGCTCGAAGCCGTCCTTGGTGGTTTGTCGGGGGCTCATCATCACGCCGGCGTTGTTGACGAGCAGGTCGATGCTGTCGTGGCCTGCGCGCAGCTGCTCGGCGGCGGCTCGGATCGACTCCAGCGAGGTGAGATCCAGTTCCTGCAGCGAGACGTCGGCGCCCGGGTATCGCCGGCCGATCAGATCGGCGGCGGCCTTGCCCTTGTCGAGGTTGCGTACCGCGAGCACCAGGCGAGCGCCTTTTCCGGCGAGCGCGTGCGCTGTCTCGTAGCCCAGGCCGGTGTTCGCGCCGGTGATCACGGCCGTGCGGCCGGTTTGGTCCGGAATGTCGGCAAGGCTCCAGATTGGCCTTTGAAAGGGCACAGCTTCTCCTCGTTTAAACTCAATAAACGGAGCGCGCGCCCCGGTTTCTTCGACTATACGGAACGTGCGCCCCGCTTTGTCAACGCGTAAGGGGTGTGAGGTGGGTCTGAGCTGCCGGCCGTTACGGGCCGATGCCGCGCGCAACCGCGCTCGGGTGCTGCAGGTGGCCTACGAGGTCTTCGCTGAGCAGGGGCTGGCCGTGCCGATCGACGAGATCGCCCGGCGCGCCGGCGTCGGTGCGGGCACCGTCTACCGTCATTTCCCGACCAAGGAAGCGCTTTTCGAAGCAGTCATCGGCGAGCGGGTGCGCTTGGTCGTGGCGCGAGGGCGCGAGCTACTCGCCGCTGATCCGTCCACCGCGCTGTTCGAATTCCTGCGCGAGATGGTGCGTTCAGGCGCTGCCGACCACGGGATGGTCGAGGCGCTGGCGAGGTACGGGATCGACCTGGACTCCGCGGCGCCCGGCGCCGAAGCGGAGTTTCTCGGGGTGCTGGGGGAGATGCTGGTGGCGGCGCAAAAGGCCGGTGCCGCGCGAGCCGACGTCGGCGTCGCCGAACTCAAGGCACTGCTGGTCGTGTGCAAGAGCGGCCAGGAATACGGCGACGACGTCGCCGACCGGATCACCGACGTGATCGTGGCCGGTTTACGCGCAGGCTGATCACTCGCTGAGAGATACCAGGGAAATCCCTGTATCGGCGTAAGGTCCCGCGTCCCTATATCTGTAACTGCGTAACAACACGCAATACCGGGGCGGGGGCCAGAGCATGACGTCATCGAGGGATTCACAAGCGCAGCTGCCGGCGACGGACGGACGGCTTCGATTCGAGAAGTCGGTTGGACGGATCGGTGCGCTGGCGGTGGCGTTGGGTGTCGGTTTCGGCCTTGGCACTCCGCTTGCCTGCGGCGTCGCCAACGCCACGGGACCTGACGCGGGCTCGAGCGCCGACGGGGGAGCAGCGAGCGGCCGCAGCGGAAGCGGCACGGGGAACAGTGGGCGACAGAGGGCACATCCGCATCTGGCGACCCGCGATGTGTCGAAGTCCGGCAGCGCAGTCCAAGCGCCGGAGCGTCACTCCATCACGCCCCGTGCCGCATCCAATGCATCGCCGGAATCCGAGACCGTTTCGCCGAAGCAACGGCACGGCGCGGTTTCGGCGGCAGTTGACAAGACCGACGAGGGCGCTGAGGGGTCGCCGGCGTCGGTGACAGTCAGCGTTTCGCCCGCGGCAGCGCTCCCCGGTGATGGCGGCCCCGCTGATCCCAGCGGACCTGTGTCGGCGCCGATCACGCTCAAGAGCATCGTCACCGACGCGCTCACCTGGATCGGGCTGGGCGGTCTGGCACCCGCGCTGCCGATCCCCAACGTGCCGGTCCCGCCGTTCTTTGAAGCTCTCTGGCTCGGCATGCGTGGCTTCCAACGCACGGTCAACAATCAGCGCCCCGGAGTCCACCCCACCCTGCTCGAACCGGATCCCGACGGCACGATTCGCGGCAACGTCAACGCCACGGACTTCGACGGCGACCCGCTGACCTACTCGGTGTCCGGGCCGGCGACCAAGGGTGAGGTGTCGGTGGAGTCGGACGGCAGCTTCACCTACAAACCCGGTGAGCAGATCGCCGCCACAGGCGGCAAGGACACGTTCACGATCCAGGTCGACGACGGTGCCACTCATGGATTGGCTGGCCTGCTCGGCCTCAGCGGTCCGGGCACGGCGACGGTCACGGTCACGGTGGCGGCGCCGGTGGTCCCGGTCAACCACGCCCCGACCAACGGTGTTGCGGACGTGCATGATCCGGATGGCGACGGCAAGGTGACCGGGACCGTCACGGCCACCGACGCCGACGGCGACACCCTCAAATACTCGCGAACCACATTGCCCAGCAAGGGTTCCGTGGTGGTCAACGAGGACGGCTCCTTCACCTACGCCCCCACCGCCGACGCGCGCCATGCTGCCTCCGCCAACGGTGCGGGTGTGGTGCATGACAGCTTCACGGTGACGGTCAGCGACGGCAATGGCGGCACACTGGCGGTGCCGGTGTCAGTGGTGGTCAGTTCGAAGAACTCGGCGCCAGACGGTGTGTCGGTCGACCCCGGCACTCCGAACGCGACCACCGGCGTGGTGACTGGATCAGTGCACGCCACCGATGCTGACCTTGACACGCTGACGTACACGGTCTCGACGCAGCCCGGCCATGCGCAGCAATTCGATTTCAACAGCACCACAGGCGCTTTCACCTACAAGCCGACCGACGATGCGCGGCACGCGGCGGGTAGTGGCGGATCGGTGACAGACTCGTTCGCAGTCACCATCACCGACGGGCATGGCGGCACGACCACGACCGGTGTCACTGTGACGGTGGCACCGTCCCTTCCGGTCAATCATGCGCCGGCGGCCGGCAACGATGCAGCGACCACCAAGGAAAACGTGCCAGTGTCGATTTCGGTGCTGGCCAACGACTCTGACGCTGACGGCGACACCCTGACCATCACCGGTACGGCAACGCCGTCGCACGGCAGCGTCACACACAGCGATACCGGCGTCACGTATACCCCGAACACCGGCTACCACGGCGCGGACGGCTTCACCTACACGATCAGCGACGGCAATGGCGGCACGGCGACCGCCACCGTCAACATCACCGTGTCAACCGTGACCGACACGCCGCCGAGCAGTACTCCCGTCGACGGATACCCGTTGTTCACTGCACCGGTCGTGACGCGCGATGGCACTGTGTACCAGTTGCTTACGAACCTGGACTTTGTGACTGCCAGCGTCGCGATCATCGACAGGCACGGCGCGACCAAGGTCGTGGCGTTGCCAGGATCACGCGCCAACGTCTTGCTGGCCCGGCCTGGCGGGGACGTCATCGTCACCACCCTCAAACAGATCGGCGAGGACGAGTTCGACGACCGCTCCTACCACACGCTCGTATCGGTGATCAGACCCAATGGCGCTATCTCCACTACGGAAGTCGCCGGTCTCGCCATCAGCAATCCCGTCGTCGCTGCGAACGGCACTGCCTACCAAATGGTGATGACGACGGTCGACACCGGTGTTGTGGCCCCGGACGGCACGCAGGCAACTGCCCACACGATGGTGGTCCTGCGGGTGGACCAGGGTGGCGCGGTCAGTACGCAGACCCTGGGCGCAGTACCGAGCGGCACGGTGTACGGGCACCCGACCGGAAACGTTGTCACCGATGCCCAGGGCAATGGGTATGTGGCTTTCGGTGGGGCGACGATCAATTCGACCAGCTTCGCCTATGCGGCGGGCATCATGGTCATCCCGGCGCAGGGGACGGCATTCCTGTCGGATCTGGTGACTGACAAGTTTCTAGCCGGCCCGGTGGTGGTCACTCCCGCTGGCACGGCGTACGTCACGTTCCTCGATGACGACGACTCGACGATGGTGATGAAGCTTTCGGGTCACACCACCAACTTGTACGGGCATATCGTGGGCCGACCGGACAAGGTGGTCGGCACCTCGTTAGAGACGGTGGTTGTCGGCGCCGGCGAAGCCGCCTATCTGGTCACCACCACGTTCTCCACCGATGACGGCAGCCCCGTCAGCCACATCACCAGAATCGGCGGAACGACCATCGATGTACCGGTGCGGCTCGAGGAGCCGTTGCTCGTCGCACCGGATGGCGGTGCCTTCCAGGCGCTTTCGTACAGCGAAGTCCTGGTCATCAGTCCGGGCGGGGGCGCCAAGACCGTGACCGTCGATGCCACGAATTTCGTGTTGGGTCCGGACGGGAAGGGCTACGCACCCACCGCGGACCACGTCACCGTAATCACGACCGGCGGAACAACGTCCGATATCACGCTCGGCGGAACGGGTGCATCACCGTTGGTGTTCGGGCCGGACGGGACACCGTTCCGGGCGGTCGACACGGGCACGGGCTACGTCATCAAGAATCTGACCACCGGTGCTACCAGTGGCCCATTGGCCAAGTCCGACAGCACTTCTGACGGAGCGGTGCTGGCCGTCGGCCCGGATGGTACTGCCGTCTTCGTGCCGACGAAGACGGCGGGCGGTTCCTCTCCCGTGCAGATCCTCACCTACACGCCCGACGGGTCGACGATCATCAGTTCTCCGGTCAACGGCGCCGGCGTCGGGGGATTTGCATTTGGGCCCGACGGCACGGCGTATGTGGGCGTGATCGGACAAAACGGCGACGGCAGCTTCGGCACGACCATCGTGTCGATCACCTCCTACGGAGCTACGACGGGACCCACGGTAAACGGAATCACGGCCCAGATGGCGGCCACCGATCACGGCCTCTACACGTTCGTCATGTCGATAGGCTCCGACGGTAGCTTGGGTAGTACTCAATTAGTCTCTCTCCCAGCGGTTCCCAATGCCGCTGAGCCGTCGACGACCATCACGAAGACCGTCAACAGAGCCACTGGCGTCGTCACCGGACAGATCACTGCGGGCACAAAGCTCGGTGAGGGCGTCTCCTGGTCCGGTTCGACCACCACTGCACTGGGCAGCCTTATCGTGCGCCCCGACGGAACCTTCACATTCACCCCCAGTGGCGCCGCGCGGGCCTATGCCGAGGAATCGGGCAAGGTGTACAACGTCATCGGGTCGTTCACCGCCACCAACAGCGCCGGTGAGTCGTACACGATCGCGTTCAACGTGCCGCTCCTGCCGACGAATTACCCGGTGACCCCGTCAACGCCGCAGCTGTATCCACTGCACACGGCCTACGGGGCCGGACCGACGTGGGGTAGTGACCCTGATGCTCTGCTCAGTCAGGCCGGTGTCGTCAGTTCCTGGTTCGGCGAACCCGCGCTGGAATGGACCGTTATCCACCAGGTACTGACCGACGGACGAAATTTTGAAGACTGCAGTCCGTGCAGCGGTCACGGTGAGTGGGATTGGGACTACACCGAGTACAAGATTTCCTACACCGGCCACCCCGACCTTACCCATGACGCCGACGGCACACCGATCAACGCCGAGGTGTACGTGATCAGCCTCCTGCATGTGCCCGGTATGAAGTACTACGAGGGCTATGTGATCGGCTACCGAAAGATGGCCAAAGACGACGCCATCTACGTCAAATCCGACATGGTTACCAAGAGCAGGGTCGTCAGTGACACCGGCGTCGTGACAGAAGCCTTCATCGACTACGACGCCATCGAAGTCGTGCCGGGCACCTTCCCAGAAGACTGGTTTTACCAGCGCGATCCCGGCGATGTCGGCGGCTTCATCTTCGACAACGAATTGCCCAGTGATGCAATGATTCCTGAGGTCGAGAAGCAATATACCGAGGGCGTGGGATCGGTCCTCGACTATTACCAGAGCATCCATACCGGTCTTGAAATTGGTGGAAACCTGGCGTCCATCTTCGGTTCGATGGCCGTCGATCCAGAAACCGGGGTATTCACCGCTGTGCAGGGCGCGCGGAAGGTCAAGCTGGCGATCAAAGCTGTCAGGGCCGTCGGCGAGCACCTCGAAGACATCAAAGACCCGGACCAATTTTTGAACTCCAACATGTTCCTCGCCGAAGGGCCGGCTGTCGGACCGACTCCCGGCGTCGGCATTCCGGATTAGTGCTCGGCAACCCTGACCATCGTCAGGATTGGTCCGGGCAGCACGCTGACGGCGTAAACAGTTTCCTTGCACTCGCCATGGTCGAGTGCTAAAAAGGTGGTTGGCACTCGCGACCGGCGAGTGCTAGGTCGGGACGGTGAGGCCGGGGCCGCGTACGCGCGGAGCACTCTCCAGCCGTCCGTCGCGGGCACTGCACCCGACCGAAGACGTGCCATCCCCAACCGGAGGATTCACTTCGCAATGTCCAAGATCATTGCTTACGACGAAGAGGCCCGCCGCGGCCTCGAGCGGGGCCTGAACGCCCTCGCCGACGCGGTAAAGGTGACGTTGGGCCCCAAGGGTCGCAACGTCGTCCTGGAGAAGAAGTGGGGCGCCCCCACGATCACCAACGATGGTGTGTCCATCGCCAAGGAGATCGAGCTCGAGGACCCGTACGAGAAGATCGGCGCTGAGCTGGTCAAGGAAGTCGCCAAGAAGACTGACGACGTCGCTGGAGATGGAACGACGACGGCGACTGTCCTCGCCCAGGCCCTGGTTCGCGAGGGTCTGCGCAACGTGGCCGCCGGGGCCAACCCGCTCGGCCTGAAGCGCGGCATCGAGAAGGCCGTCGAGAAGATCACCGAGACGCTCCTCAAGAGCGCCAAGGAGGTCGAGACCAAGGACCAGATCGCGGCCACCGCCGGGATCTCCGCGGGCGACCAGACCATTGGTGACCTGATCGCCGAGGCCATGGACAAGGTCGGCAACGAGGGTGTCATCACCGTCGAAGAGTCGAACACCTTCGGCCTGCAGCTCGAGCTCACCGAGGGTATGCGCTTCGACAAGGGCTACATCTCGGGTTACTTCGTGACCGACGCCGAGCGTCAGGAAGCGGTCCTCGAGGATCCGTACATCCTGCTGGTCTCGGGCAAGGTCTCGACCGTCAAGGACCTGCTTCCCTTGCTGGAGAAGGTCATTCAGTCGGGCAAGGCGCTGCTGATCATCGCTGAGGACGTCGAGGGCGAGGCCCTGTCCACCCTGGTGGTCAACAAGATCCGTGGCACCTTCAAGTCCGTCGCCGTCAAGGCCCCGGGCTTCGGTGACCGCCGCAAGGCCATGCTGCAGGACATCGCGATCCTGACCGGTGGCCAGGTCGTCAGCGAGGAGGTCGGCCTCTCGCTCGAGACCGCCGATGTCTCGCTGCTGGGTCAGGCCCGCAAGATCGTCGTCACCAAGGACGAGACCACCATCGTCGAGGGTGCCGGTGATTCCGACGCCATCGCCGGCCGGGTGGCCCAGATCCGTGCCGAGATCGAGAACAGCGACTCCGACTACGACCGCGAGAAGCTGCAGGAGCGCCTGGCCAAGCTGGCCGGCGGTGTTGCGGTGATCAAGGCCGGAGCTGCCACCGAGGTGGAGCTCAAGGAGCGCAAGCACCGCATCGAAGATGCCGTGCGCAACGCCAAGGCCGCCGTCGAGGAGGGCATCGTCGCCGGTGGTGGCGTGGCTCTGCTGCAGTCGGCTCCGGCACTGGACGAGCTGTCGCTCACCGGTGACGAGGCGACCGGTGCCAACATCGTGCGCGTCGCGCTGTCGGCTCCGCTGAAGCAGATCGCCTTCAACGCGGGCCTGGAGCCCGGCGTTGTCGCCGAGAAGGTCCAGAACTCGCCCGCCGGAACCGGCCTCAACGCCGCGTCCGGTGAGTACGAGGACCTGCTCAAGGCCGGCGTTGCCGACCCGGTGAAGGTCACCCGCTCGGCGCTGCAGAACGCGGCGTCCATCGCGGCGCTGTTCCTGACCACCGAGGCCGTCGTCGCCGACAAGCCGGAGAAGGCCGCCGCACCTGCGGGCGACCCGACCGGTGGCATGGGCGGTATGGACTTCTAGTAAGTCAACGAAAAGCCCCGGCTCGCTTTGGCGAGTCGGGGCTTTTTCGTTATCCCCGCCCCTTGTCGCCGCGAGTGTGCGGTTTCATACGCAACACGCCGCGGCTCACGTATCGGGTCGCACTCTGGCGACCGGCTGTGGACAGGCGAGACGTATTTCGCGAAGTGCTGACACTGTTCGCGGATGCGGACTGTTCCCTGGCCGTTCATTGCGGAGGAGGTGCTCGACGCGAAGGCGCTCACCTTCCGCGAACTGAGGCGATTCCATGCCGCGGTCTATCCGGGCGTGTGGGCGCCCCGCGGCGTCGAGCTCTCGGCAATCGATCGAGCGCGTGCCGCCTGGCTGTGGTCGGGCCGCAGCGGTGTGCTGGCCGGCTTGTCGGCATCGGCGTTGTGGGGCGCGAAATGGATCGATGCTGATGCGGCTGCGGAACTGGTGCACAGCAATCGGCGTCCGCCTCGATTGATCGCCGTCCACTCGGACACGTTGTCGGCCAATGAGATTCGACAAGCGCACGGGCTGCCGGTAACCGCACCGGCTCGGACGGCTTTCGATCTCGGACGACGCCTCGACTTCGACGCGGCAGTGCAACGGATCGACGCCCTCATGCAGGCCACGGACGTGAAGATCGATGACGTCCACGCGGTGATGGCGCAGCATGCCGGCGTCCGCGGATTGAAGCAGTTGAGGTCGGTGCTGGATCTGGTCGACGGTGGATCCGAATCCCCGTACGAGTCACTGACCCGAATCATGTTGGTCAGGAGTGGTTTTCCGCGGCCGCAAACCCAGATCCGAGTGTGCGACGACGAGGGCTTCGTGGTCGCCCGGCTGGACATGGGATGGCCGGAGTACCGAGTGGGTGTCGACTTCGATGGCGCCCATCATTGGACCGACCCTCGACAGCGATCGAACGACGTCGAACGTTACGCACGGTTGCCAGAGCTCGGCTGGATCGACGTACGCGTGACGAGCTCGATGCTGCACAACAACCCGGGGGTGTTCCTCAACCGGGTCGGTGCCGCCCTCACGGCGCGTGGTTGCTCGCGCACGTGGTGAGTGTGCGTATTCATCCGCGAACGACGGCGTGTTGCGGATGAAACCGCACACTCGAGGCCTGCTGCTAGCCGCTCAGCGGGACACAGTCGTCGCCGCAGCCGGACGCCGTCGGCGCCCCTGGCACGGCCGGGCGATGCAGCACCGCCCGCTGTGGAATCACCCGCAGCCGTTCGTCGGCAAACTCGCCGCGGCCGTCGACGATCAGGCTGTATCCGCCCGCCTCGCGGGGCGGCCACACCACCGTGACGTCGGGATGGGCGAGCGCGTTGCGACGCGTGCTGTTGCCCACCGAGCCGACGTCGAGCACACCCCCCACGAGCTGAGGGTCCACCGCCACCGTGTGCGCACGGTGGTCGTCGCTGACGGTGATCAAATAGCCAAACATATAGTCGGCCAGCGTGCCGGCGAGCTGACCGAGGTCCACCTTGACGCTCATGGGCCGACGATACTGCTGCCAATCCGTCGGAGCCTGGGGAATACCGGCACTGTGCCCTAGGGTTCTCAAGCAAATGCCGCTGCCTACGCCTTCACCCACGTCCACCGCCGTCGTCACCGGGGCCTCCTCCGGCATCGGCGCCGACCTCGCCCGCGAACTCGCCGCCCGCGGACACGGCGTCACGCTCGTCGCCCGCCGCGAGGACAAGCTGCGAGAGCTCGCAACAGAACTCGCCGACCAGGTCCGCGTCGAGGTCATCGCGGCAGACGTCGCCGACGCCGATGCCCGCGCCGCATTGTTCGACGAAGTCGAACGGCGTGGATTGACCATCGACATCCTGGTCAACAATGCGGGCATCGGCGTGGTCGGCGCGGTCGCCACTGCTCCGGTCGCCGACGAGATCGCACAGGTGCGGGTGAACGTCGAGGCTGTCATCGACCTCACTTCGCGCGCCGTGCAGCAGATGGTGCCGCGCGGTCGCGGCGCGATTCTCAACGTCGGATCGACGGCGGGATTCCAGCCCTTCCCCGGCCAGGCCGGCTATGGCGCCACCAAGGCATTCGTCCGCTACTTCACCGCGGGCCTGCGCGGCGAGCTGGCCGGCACCGGCGTCACCGCCGCGGTTCTGCACCCCGGGCCGGTGCGCACCGAATTCCTGACCGCGGCCGGGATGGACGAGCGCGTATTCGCCGACGCCTTCCCGAAATTCATGTGGATGCCGTCGCGAACCGTCGCCAAGATCGGTATCGACGCGCTCGCCGGCGACCGCGGTGACGTGATCGCGGGCATCCAGAACGTGATCAGCACCCGGATCTTTCAGGCGCTGCCGCACCGCGTGCTGTTGCCGCTGCTGGCCAAGCAGCACCCGGCCCTCAAGCGCGACGCGTCACGCCGCTGACGAGGGCCAGGGCCGCATCCATCCTTCGACCGGCAGGTCCAGCCCGTTGCACAGCGTGCAGACCGTCCGGTACCAGCCGACAGCGATCAACAGCTCCATGCGCTGCTCGTCGTCGAAGCTCTCGCCCAGCGCCTCCCACGTCGACGACGACCACGACCCGGTGCGCTCCAGCTCATCGACCGCTTCGATGAGCACCCGCTCCTCGGCGCTCCACCGCGAATCGTCGGTCTCGCCGATCGCCAGTGCGTCGGCCTCCTCGCCGGACACCCCGACGATCGGACCCCAGAACGCGGCTTGCCCGCCCCACTCGTAGGCGCAGTGCACCAGTCCGCAGATCCGCAGGATCGCGATCGTGCGGACCCGCGGTGGCAGCTTCGTGTCGAGGTAGAGCGACTCGCCCATCTTGCGCAGCTTGCGGGCCATGTCGGGATGGCGCTGCAGACACCGCACCAGCAGCAGCGGTTCGTAGGTGCGGTCGGGATGGCCCCAGCTGCCGATGTCGTTGGCGTCGGAGTCGCTCCACGGCTGGGCCAGCGGCGCCACCCGGCTCACAGGGCGGGCGCCGGCTGCCGGCCACGGATCAGCCGGCCCGGCCGAGCCGACGTGGGCACCCCGTTCTGCGAGATCACCTCACCGGAGACGATCGTCGCCACGTAACCGTCGGCAGTCTGATCCAGCCGTCGCCCGCCTGCGGGCAGATCGGATTTGACGGTCGGCTGGTGCAGCCGCAGGGCGTCGGGGTCGATCACGTTGACGTCGGCCTTGTAGCCCACCGCGAGCCGGCCGCGGTCGGCCAGGCCGGCGACACGCGCAGGCACCGATGTCAGCTCCTGGATCACCCGCTGCACCGACAGCCGGCCCGACTCCCGGTCGCGGACCCAGTGCGTCAGCATGTAGGTGGGAAAGCTTGCGTCGCAGATCATTCCGTAGTGGGCGCCACCGTCACCCAAGCCGAGGACGACGTCGTCGCGCTGAATCAGCTCCGCCACCGTGTCCAGCGAGTTGTCGCGGAAGTTGGCCAGCGTGACCAGCAGCATGGCGTGACCGTCATCGTCGAGCAGCCGGTCGTAGGCCTCCTCCAGTGGCGTGACACCGCGGGCGCGGGCCCGTGCGCCGATCGAGTCCTCCGGCGCTGGTTCGTAGTTCGGCGGATCGCCGAGGGGGTACATGTAGTCCCAGGCCTGAGCCGCGAACATCAGCGGATGCCCGTCGCTGGCCGGGCTGTCATTCAGAATGCGTTCCCGCACTTCCGGTTTGCGCATCTCGGCGACGCGCTCGGCCAGCGGTAGGTCGGCGATCTCCCGGTACGACGGGTACATGACGAACGGGTTGCCGGACAAATCCAGCCCGAGCACCAGCCCGATCGGGCGCGGGAAGATCTGTCCGGTCACGTCGCCACCGTTGGCGTTGGCCTTCTCGACCATGCGCAAGGCGTCGAGGTGGATCGGCGGTCCGGCGTTGCCGATCGCGAGCGTGAACGTCACGGGCAGGCCCACGTCCGAGGCGACGTCGAACACGGCACTCAGCGCACCCTCGTAATCGCCTGCCATGAGGTCCGGCACGAACTGCAACAGTCCGCCGCCGGCATCGTCGACGCCGCGTGCGATCGCCTCGATCTCCTCGTACTGCGCCTCGTAACTCGGAATAGGTTGTCCGCCAGAGGTTTTGTGCAAGGTGAGACGCGACGAGGCGAAGCCCAGTGCGCCTGCACGGATCGCTTCCTCGGCCAGTTTGCGCATCAGCGCCAGATCCTCGGCGGTGGGCAGCTCGCGGTCGACGCCGCGCTGACCCATGACGTAGACGCGGAGCGGGGAGTGCGGAAGGAACGCGGCGACGTCGATGTCCCGGTGCCGCGCATCCAGCGCGTCGAGGAACTCGGGGAACGTCTCCCAGGTCCACGGCAGCCCGTCGACCATCACCACGCCGGGAATGTCCTCGACCCCGGCCATGACGTCGACGAGGACGTCGTGGTCCTCGGGGCGGCAGGGCGCGAACCCGACACCGCAGTTACCCATCACCGCGGTCGTCACGCCGTGCGCCGACGACGGCGTCATTCGGTCCGACCAGATTGCTTGCCCGTCGTAATGGGTGTGCAGGTCGACGAATCCAGGCGTGACGAGCAGTCCCGTGGCGTCGATCTCGCGGTCGCCGTGCTCGGAGACGGTGCCGACCGCGGCGATGACGCCGTCGGACACGGCGACGTCGCCTGAGTAGGGCTCGCCGCCCAAGCCGTCGACGATCGTGCCGTTGCGGATGACCAAGTCGTAACTCATGGGCTCAGATTACGTCGGCTGCCAGTATGGGAGCTGTGATCGATCACTTCGGAATCAACTGCGACAAGTACGCCGAGTCCCAAGACTTCTACGACAAGGTCCTCCACGTCCTGGGCTACCACCGGGTGATGGACTTCGGTGAGGCCATCGGTTACGGCACCGACGGCAAGCCGACGTTCTGGATCGCCGATGCCTCGGCCGGCGAGGCCAACGGGCCCAACCGAGAGGTGCACATCGCCTTCGAGGCCAAGGACGCCGAATCGGTGCAGGCCTTCTTCCACACGGCTCTGGCGCTGGGTGTCGAGCCACTGCACGCGCCGCGGCTGTGGCCCGAGTACCACCCCGGCTACTACGGCGCATTCGTGCGCGACCCCGAGGGCAACAACGTCGAAGCGGTGTTCCACGGTGCCCAGCCTGAAGCTCAGGTCCCGACGAACTCCGCGTAGCGTCACAACCATGGCTGACTCACTGTCCGACGCGGATGCGGCCCGCGAACTCCTGCGTGATTCCTTCACCCGCATCATCGAGCACGTCCAGGACATCACCGACGACCTGACCGACGAGGTCTCGTTCTTCCGGCCGACGTCGACGGCGAACAGCATCGCGTGGCTGGTGTGGCACAGCGCGCGGGTACAGGATGCGCAGCTCGCCGACATCGCCGGAACCGAGCAGGTGTGGTTCACCGGCGGATGGGTCGACCGCTTCGATCTGGACTTGCCCCGCGACGCGCACGGCTACGGTCACACCGCCGAGGATGTGGGCAAGGTGAGAGCACCCGCCGATCTTCTGGCCGGCTACTACCACGCCGTGCACAAGGTCACCCTGGAGTACCTGGCCAGCGTCACCACCGACGAGCTCGCTCGTGTGGTCGACACGAACTGGGATCCGCCGGTCACAGCGAGCATGCGGTTGGTCAGCATCATCGACGACTGCGCTCAGCATCTGGGCCAAGCGGCTTACGTGCGGGGCATCGCTCGCTGACCACCACCGCGGTCCGTTGGTGGCCGCCGCTCGGGCTGGTGGCGATGGTGCTGCTCGGTTGGGCTGTGGGGGAGGGCTCGACTCCGGTCGACGACTGGTTTCAGCGAGCGCACGGAAGCGTGCTGGGCTGGTTGCTGTTCTTCACCGATCAACGCACGGTGCTGGTGATTCTGGTTGGGGCAATGATGTTGGCCGCCTACCGGCGGCGCTGGCTGCTGGTCGCCTTGGTGGGGGTGAGTCCCATTGCGGCTGTGTGGCTTTCGAGTGTGGCCAAGCAGTGGTTCGGCCGGCAGAAGGGTGGGGCGGTCGCCTATCCCAGCGGACACACCACGTTGATGGTGGTGGCGCTCGGCATGGTGCTTCTGGTGGTGGGTGCGCGGCTGGTTGTCGCGGTGGCCGCCATCGCCTGGGCGCTGCTGGGGATGCTCGGTCAGGCAGTGACCTATCACTACTTCACCGACGCGGTCGGCGGGCTCCTGCTGGGCAGCGCGATCGTCTGCGGCGCGTTTGCTGTAATCGCACGAGATTGTTGACGTCGACGTCACAGCGTGCGATGCTCCCGGGGCGGAAATTGCCGTGCCAACAGATTCGGGGGGAATCCATGTCTAGTGCTGTACGTCTGCATACCAAGCTCGCTGCCGCGGTGATGACCGCCGGCGTCGTGGCGACAGCGCCGGCGGCAGTTAACGTCGCGCCGGCGGCCTTGCCCGTAGGAAGCGGCTTGGGTGTGCTCCCAGTGTCGTTCGTCACCGACGCGCTCTACGGGGCCGGTGACGTCGTGAGTGCCGTCGCCGAGGCTGTTTCCATCGGCACCGACCTCGCCCTCGGGCTCAACTACTACTGGGACGACTCCGATTTCGGTGCGGGAGTCCCGGTCAACCCGGTGTTCTTGGCGGCCGCCGCGCTGCAGAATCCTGGCAGTGCGGTGAGCTATCTCGCGCAACTGCTGCTGAACCCCTCGGACAATTACGCGAACTACACATATCCCTGGTATTTCAAGACCGCGGTCGTTGACCCACTGGTCGCGTTGCTGCCGACCGCGTTGGCCTCGGCGGTCAGCAACGCTGTCAACGGCGTCGCCGACGGCATCAACGATGCCTTCGGCGCACTGCCCGACCCGACCGCAGCCGTTACCGCCCTTGCCGACATGTACAGCACTCCGGCTGGGCGGGCGGTGTATGCGGTCCAAAATGCCATTGCACTTCCGGTGACGCTGCTGACCGCCGTGACGTACTACCTGGCGTACCTGCCGGCGAGTGTTGAGGCGACGGCCGAGTCGGCAATTCAGAATCCCGCCGAAATCCCGGGACTGCTGAGCAAATTGGTCTACAACGCGTTGGACCCTGATCTTTACGATGGGTTGCTGGGCAACCTGTCCTACAACCTCATCAAGCCTGCACTCTTCCTTCCGGCACCGATCGGGGAGAGTTCGCTGGGAGCCCATGATGGTCTGGCCTGGAACCTCTACGACGGTTTTGCGACCGCCGTCAACGGACTGCTGAGCAGACTTCCGGCGCCCATCACGCCGACACCGTTCGCTGCGGCTGCGGCTGCGGCAGCGGCTTCGGCGACACCAACAGCTTCGGCGGTGGCTAAGGCAAACGACACTGCGGTGAAAGAGGATTCGGCGTCGACCGACCAGACGTCGACCGACGTGGACGGCACCAACGCAGACGTGCAGGCCGCCGAGACCCCGAACACCCACGCGCAGGTACATCCCGGCCGCAAGGCAGTGACCCCGGAACACAAGTCGGCCAAGCAGGGGCAAGCCGGTAAGTCCGATGGTCATGCGAGCGGCCAGGGCCGCTCAGCGCGTCCCGGGAAGTCCGATAACGCCGCCTGAGCCCGGGTCGTTCACCATGGCGTCACCCCCGGTTTCATTCACGCTGCTAATTTCCGCGCGTGTCACTAGACAGCCATGGCTACACGGTTTTCGATGACGACGATGACGACCCAGTGCTGCTCGACGCGGCCGGTTTGGCCGTCGACACGTGGCGGGAGAATTACCCCTACGACGAGCGGCTGACCCGCAATGAGTACGAAGAGCAGAAGCGCCTCCTGCAGATCGAGCTGCTGAAGCTGCAGAAGTGGAGCCAGGCCAACGGCCTGCGGCACGTCATCGTCTTCGAAGGGCGCGACGCCGCGGGCAAAGGTGGCACCATCAAGCGGTTCATGGAGCACCTCAACCCGAGGGGGGCGCGGGTCGTCGCGCTGGAGAAGCCGACCGAGAAGGAAACCACTCAGTGGTATTTCCAGCGCTACGTCAATCACCTGCCGGCTGCCGGCGAGCTCGTGATGTTCGACCGGTCCTGGTACAACCGCGCCGGGGTCGAGCGGGTGATGGGGTACTGCACGCCCAGGCAGCATGCCGAGTTCATCCGACAGGCGCCGCTGTTCGAGCAAATGCTGGTCAACGACGGCATCAGCCTGACCAAGCTGTGGTTCTCGGTCTCGTCCAGCGAACAGCGCACCCGGTTCACCATCCGGCAGGTCGACCCGGTGCGGCAGTGGAAGCTGTCTCCGACGGATCTGGCCTCGCTGGACAAATGGGATGCCTACACCGCGGCCAAAGAAGACATGTTCGCCTGGACGGATACCGAGATCGCGCCGTGGACCGTCATCAAAAGCAATGACAAGAAACGCGCACGGATCAACGCGATGCGCCACGTGCTGAGTAAGTTCAACTACGACAACAAAGACCATGAGGTGGTCGGCACCCCCGACCCCTTGATCGTGGGCCGCGCAACTCACTCCGACTGAGGCCTCGCGTCCCCACCGAGGAGGACGCGTGCGGTTCGCGGCGACGCTACTGATGTGGCTCGTCACGACGCTCTTGTTGGCGGTCGCGCTGCCGGCGGCATGGGTGCAGCAGCATCTGGTCGACGAAGACGGCTACGCAGCGCTGGCGCAAAAGGCGGCGGCCGATCCCGGGCTGCAGTCGGCGATGGCCTCGGAGTTGACGTCACAGGTGGGCCGATTGGGCACCGGCGTGAACACACAGACGGTGAGCCTGGTCGCTGCCGCCTACACCGCGAGTTCGACGTTCCCGGGCCAGTTCGCCCAGGCGAATCGATTCGCGCACCGATGGCTGTTCACCGACCGGGTTCGTTCGACTGTCGATTCGCAGGGCCGCTGGGTGATCGACGTCGCGCCGATGCTGTCCGATGCTGCGTTCAAGGAGACGCTCAGCGAGTACAACGTCACGCTGCCGTCCTCGATGCCAATCCCGTTGACCGACAACGCTCCATCGGCATTGCGGCCCGGGGCGTTGCGTCCGGTGGCGACTTTTGGCCCGTGGGTCAGCGTCGGCGCGGCCGTCGTGGCCGGACTGTTCGCCCTGCTGACTCTGTTCGTAGCCCGGAGTCGGGGCAAGATGCTGGTGGGTTTGGGCGTGTCGGCTCTGCTGGTCGGTGCTTCAGGCTGGGCGGCAATCGAATTCGGCCGGCGTCGGCTGAACACGGTGCTCGACAACTCATCTGGTGAGATTCGGCGAATCGCCGAGGTGATGGTTGGTACGGCGCAGGACAGCATGCATCAGTGGCTGAACATCACGCTGGTGGTGGGTGGAGGTCTGGTGATCATCGGGGTGATCGTGTCTCTGCTGGTGAGCTTGGCGAAGTCGAGTTAGAGATGCCGTTCGTCACCGATATCGTCGGCCCGCAGGAGCCCGTCACCGAGTGGCCACCGCTGCACCCAGGCACGCTTCGCCGGACGAGCACGATCGACACACATCCGCAGAACTCACAGGTGGCCCGTGCACAACTGCGCGCCCGTGACATCCGGGTGGATTCGTCAGGCGACCAGGAGGTGCTCGACGACGTCGTCGTGCTGGCACGGTTGACCGATGGCATGATCGACGAAATCAGCGGCGATGATCCACGATTGAATCGGCTGCTTGGCGCAAGGGTGGCGCAGGGTTTTCGTGCCAGGGTCCGGGAACTGCTCGGAACCGCCACCGCCCGCTCACCCGCGCTGTACCTTCTGCTCGACGACTGGGTCGGCGCGTCGCTGGTGACGGGCTACGGTGCCCACTACGCCGATGTCACCGGCGGGGTCGAGTGGCCGGTGCCGGATGCCATGTCCGACCATATGGCGGGTGTCTGCTCGGGCTTCGCTCCCGACGCCTCGATCATCCAGTTCACCCGCCGCAACCTGCTCTTGCCATGCGTGCGTGGGCCGCTCGCACCATCGCTCGGCGTTGACGGGATACACCCCGTGGAGCCGCTTCGCCCGCACGGTATGCGGCGGATGCGGAGGCTTGACGTTCTCCCAAGCGGCGTGACAGCCGCATTCGACGCGCATTTCCGCGACTCCCACGTCGACGGCGACGGCATCGAGACAATCGTGCACGAGTACACCGTTGTCGGCGAGATAGATCTTGCCTCGCAATCGATTTCGGAGCTGACGGCCGAGGCAAGGGTGCTGCCGTGGCAGGAATGCCCGGGTGCCTTGGCCAGTGCGCGGCGACTTGTCGGCATGGCGGTGGGCGAGGTGCGCGACCGAGTCCGCACCGAGTTCACCGGGATCTCGACGTGCACCCATCTCAACGACACGCTTCGGTCGCTGAGCGACGCGCAGGCGCTACTTGCCGCCGGCTAGATTCCGGCTGCCATGCTCGCCAGGGGCACTCGTTGTCCTCTTTGGCGTAGTGCCGGGCGACCGGATCCCGCAAGCCGTATCGAGCGGTCAATCATCCGCACTCTCGGGAGCCAGTGCTGGCGGCCGGTCGGGACGACGGTTGTTATTGAAGGCCGAATAGACTCGGCCATTGATCTTGATGTGGTTGGTCCACTGGAATGCAATCGCCAGCACGGCGACACCCGTGCCGAGCGCGAAAAACATTCCTTGGCCCCAGTTGGGGATCTGAGAACAGAACAACAGGGCGATACCAAGTGTGCACCCAATCCAGTACACGCGGCGCTCGATCGAGTCTGGCGACAAAGTCGCCGATTTCCACAGCGGAAACATGCTGAGAATTCCCCCCGCGATTATTGCGATCAGACCGGCGTAGGCCAAAGTGTGCGCCATGATTACCAACTCCCTCCACCGCCGCCAGTAGACCTCAATGCTGGGTCGAAAAGCGACCCGATGCCACCGCCAACCTGTTCGCCGGCACTGCTTCCCACCACACTGGCCGCCACTACGATCGCCGCCGTCGTCCAAGGGCCGGTGAAGGACCCGGCGACGGCTGCGGCTCCCCACGCGGCCGCAGAGCCACCCGCGAACCCGCCGACGGCACTGCCTAGCTCTTCATTGCTTTCGCCCTGGATGCGATCGGTGATTGCAGAGCCGAGCTGAATGATGTCACCAACTCGTCCGACTTTTCCGGCGATATGTGCCCACTTCTCCGCGTCGGCCGGTGACAGCAGGTCTTCCAGCTTCGCGTGGCGCCCGCCGGGCACCCGCTCGCCGTAGGCTTCGACGCCCGCGGATGCAGGACCCGTGTAGTCAGTGAGATCGCTTACTCTATGGACCAAGTCACTGATCACCGATTTAGCGCCATCCTCCGACATGCCTTGGCTGGTAAGGGCGTTCATCGCCTGCTTGACAGCGACGACGCGGCCGAACTGGTCTCCTTCGTCTAGGGACTGTGTCGCTTGGTCAGCGGACATCGGCGGCAGACCGTAAAGCCCCTGCTCCAAATTTCGTTGCATGTCTAGCCGCTTCTGTGCCTGTGTTCGCGCATCTCCACCCAGAACAGGATCCTTCGGTAACGGCCCGACAAAGTGCGCCATGCGGAAATCGTCGAGTCGTTCGCCCGCGAGCCGACGCGCGTCCGTATTGGCCGCCGGATTCGTCACCGTGGCGAAATCGCGCAAACGTGCTGCGGCATCGGCCTTTTCCTGAGTCATCGGCCCGTCGCTATTGACCAGTGCCTCATCCTTGGCGCGCTGGTTTGCATCGTAGTAGTCGGTGGACTCCCGCCCGCGCTGCTCGGATCCAGGCTCACCGTCACCGTCGACGTCCTCGATCGGCGCGGGATCGTAGCCGTGCTCGGCACGCAGGTCTGTCAGCGACGACTCCAACTTGGTGCCGTAGTCGTCACGCAGGGCTTCCACCTGATGTAGCACCCCGGACGTCGCGGCGATTGCATTGTCCTCCAATGCCGAAGTGTCCTGATCGTGGGCCAACGCTTGATCGATCAGCGCGTCGATGTAGTGCAACTGGGTGTTGAGAGTTTCCACCTGCATGCCGGAAAAGCGCTGCGCTTCAGCCAGGTTCGCGGCAATATTGGATAGGTCTGTACCGATCGCGGGCAGCTGATCTCGTTGAACCATCAATCGCGTGGTGGCGCGCTGAACCTCAGCGCTGTCATTGATCGGATGCTCGCCGTTCTCCCGGTTCCACGACGCCCGGAAGCGCTGCTGTGCCTGTTCGAACTCCGTGTATGTCTCGGCCGTGCAGGCACCAGCGCTGTAAAACGCACGGCCAAGGTCGGCGATCGCTCCCGGGTCTCCGCTCTGCAGCGTCTCGTCGACCTTCCATGGATTACCGCCGGCCTCACCGATGAGGGCGCCGACGCTGATGTGGACCAGGCTCGGGTATTCGGTCACAGCACCGAACGCAGAGCCTCGGCGTTGCGCTCCTCCATCTCGACGAACACCGACGCGGTCTTGTGGCCCTTATCGCCGAGGACCCCAAGTCGGTTCTCGTGGTCGCGTAGCCGCTGGATGTGGTTGCTGTGCGCGTCGGACAGCGCGCCGTGAAACGACTCCGCTGCCGGGAACGCACCGAAGATGCCCGACGCCGGGTTGACACGGCTCAGCTGGTCGGCGCCCTCCATCGCAAAAGAGGCAGCGTTGTACGAGCGGTTTGCGCCCGACCGCATCTCATCGACGTCGACCTGCACTGAACACCCCCTGACGAGTTAGCTGCCAGCTAGAGGGTACTACGTCATCCGCGCTGGTCAACTCACCCAATCACCCCAGCATGCGATGCAGGAACGAGTAACTCAGCGCTGACTTGAAGGCGGTCTGGGCGTTGTCGGCCGCGCCGGCGTGGCCGCCCTCGATGTTCTCGTAGTACCAGACCGGATGTCCCGCCGCTTCGAGCGCAGCCGTCATCTTCCGGGCATGACCGGGATGCACCCGGTCGTCACGCGTCGACGTCGTCACCAGCACCGGGGGATACCGCTTGTCGGTGGAAATGTTCTGGTACGGCGAGTATTCCGAAATGAACTCCCAGTCCTGCGGATCGTCCGGGTCGCCGTACTCGGCGACCCACGATGCTCCGGCCAGCAGCAGATGAAACCGCCTCATATCCAGCAGCGGAACCTGGCACACCAGCGCGCCGAAAAGCTGCGGGTACTTCGTCAGCATGATGCCCATCAGCAGCCCGCCGTTGCTCCCGCCCTGAGCACCCAGCTGCGCGACGGTGGTGATCCCGCGGGCGACCAGATCGCTTGCCACCGCGGCGAAATCCTCGGCCACCTTATGCCGGCCCTCGCGCATCGCCTGCGTGTGCCAGCTCGGTCCGTACTCGCCGCCACCCCGGATGTTGGCCAGAACGTACGTACCACCCCGCGACAGCCACAACCGACCCAACACTCCGTCGTAACCCGGGGTGCGAGACACCTCGAAGCCGCCGTACCCACCCAGCAGCGTCGGGCCTGCGGTCTGATTGTGTTTGTGGCCGACGACGAAGTAGGGAACCGCCGTGCCGTCGTCGGAGGTTGCGAAATGTTGGGACACCGCCAAGTCCGCGGCGTCGAAGAACGATGGGGCCCGTTTGATCTCGGTCAGCTCTCCGCCTGCCCTGCCGTACAGCAGTCGTGACGGCGTGATGAAATCGCTGGAATCCAAGAAGATTTCGTCGCCGTGCTCATCGGTGGCGACGATCACCGTGTTGCCCTCCACGCCCACGACCGGTTCCCGAAGCCAGGATCCCGGCGTCACGACCTCCACCCGGCTGGCCACGTCGACGAGTGTCACCAGCAGCAACCGATCGAGCGTCCACGAGTACTGGTGCAGGCTGGAACGTTCGTCGGGCTCGAATACGACAGCCAATTCGGCTGTGCCAGCGAGGAATTCCTCGTATTTCGCGGCCAGCAGCGATCCGGTCCGGTACGACGCGGTGCCGGTATCCCAGTCGCTGCGCAATTCGATCAGTAACCACTCGCGGTGAATCGACAAGCTCGCGTCGGTCGGGGCGTCAATGCGAATGAGTTCACCGGATCGGAGCTCGTACACCTCGTCGTTGAAGAAATCGACGGCTCGGCTCACGTGGGTGCGTTCGTACCCAGGCGTCCGGTCGACTGACGCCCCCACGGCCACGTCAGTGACCGGACCGGTGAACACCGTCTCCGCCTCGGCCAACGGCTGGCCACGCCGCCACCGCTTCACCATCCGGGGATAACCGGACTCGGTCATCGAGTCGGGTCCGAAATCCGTACCCACCAGCAGGGTGTCGACGTCCTCCCACGAGACCCGTGATTTCGCCTCCGGCAATTCGAACCCGCCGACCACGAATTGCCGCGTCGCCATGTCGAATTCGCGCACGATCGCCGCATCCGAGCCGCCCGGCGACAACGACACCAGTGCGCGCGTGAGGTCCGGTTCGATGACGTCGGCGCCGGCCCAGACCCACTTCTCACCGTCAGCCGCCGCGAGCTCGTCGACGTCGACGATGACGTCCCAGTCGGGATCCTCGCTCAGGTAGCTCTTCAGCGTGGTCCGTCGCCACAAGCCTCTCGGGTTGGCGGCGTCGCGCCAGAAGTTGTACAGATACTCGCCGCGCCGGCGCACGTATGCAATGCGCGCATCAGTGTCGAGCACTTCCAGGGCCTCGGCGCGCATCTGCTCGAACAGCTCTCCGCTGAACTCCGCGACGGTCGGATCGTTGTGCTTGCGCACCCAGTCGAGCTGGTCCTCGCCGGCGATGTCTTCGAGCCAGAGGTAGGGGTCGTCGGCCATGTGTCCATTCTGCGGGCAGCGGTAGTGTGAGCTGTGTTACACGTCGGATCGACGAGGAGTCTGCCATGACTGTTTTCGCCCGCCCCGGTGCTTCGGGGTCTGCCATGTCTTTTCAGGCTCGGTATGAGAACTTCATCGGTGGTGAGTGGGTGGCGCCCGCGGGTGGTCAGTATTTCGAGAACCCGACGCCGGTCACCGGCGAAGTCTTCACCGAGGTGGCGCGCTCCACCGACGCTGATATCGAGAAGGCGTTGGATGCCGCGCACGCCGCCGCCCCCGCCTGGGGCAAGACCTCGGCGGGGGAACGGTCGGTCATTCTGAACAAGATCGCTGACCGTATCGAGGCCAATCTGGAGTCGATCGCGTTGGCTGAGTCGTGGGATAACGGCAAGCCGATCCGTGAGACCTTGAATGCCGATATTCCGTTGGCGGTGGACCACTTTCGTTATTTCGCCGCCGCGATCCGCGCTCAGGAAGGCGCCCTGTCGCAGATCGATGAAGACACCGTCGCCTACCACTTCCACGAGCCACTCGGGGTGGTGGGGCAGATCATTCCCTGGAACTTCCCGATCCTGATGGCGGTCTGGAAACTCGCGCCGGCACTGGCCGCGGGTAACGCGATCGTCCTCAAGCCGGCCGAGCAGACCCCGGCCTCGGTGCTGTACCTGATCTCGTTGATCGCCGATCTGCTGCCGGCGGGGGTGTTGAACGTGGTCAATGGGTTCGGGGTGGAGGCCGGCAAGCCGCTGGCCTCGAGCAACCGGATCGCCAAGATCGCGTTCACCGGGGAGACCACCACCGGCCGGTTGATCATGCAGTACGCCTCCCAGAACCTGATCCCGGTCACGTTGGAGTTGGGTGGCAAGAGCCCGAACATCTTCTTCTCCGATGTGATGGCCGCCAACGATGACTATCAGGACAAGGCGTTGGAGGGTTTCACGATGTTCGCCCTCAACCAGGGTGAGGTGTGTACGTGCCCGTCGCGCAGCCTGATTCAGTCCGACATCTACGACGAGTTCCTGGCGATGGCGGCGATCCGCACCAAGGCGGTGCGCCAGGGTGATCCCTTGGACACCGAGACGATGATCGGGGCGCAGGCCTCGAACGATCAGTTGGAGAAGATCTTGTCCTACATCGAGATCGGCAAGAGCGAAGGCGCTCAAATCCTGACCGGCGGGGAACGTGCCGAGTTGGGTGGCGATCTCAATGGCGGTTACTACGTGCAGCCGACGATCTTTACCGGCGACAACGCGATGCGGATTTTCCAGGAGGAGATCTTCGGGCCGGTGGTGTCGGTGACGTCGTTCACCGATTACGACGACGCGATCCGCATCGCCAACGACACCCTCTACGGGTTGGGGGCCGGGGTGTGGAGCCGCGACGGCAACACCGCCTACCGCGCGGGCCGCGATATCAAGGCCGGCCGGGTCTGGACCAACTGCTACCACGCCTATCCCGCGCACGCGGCGTTCGGCGGCTACAAGCAGTCCGGCATCGGCCGGGAAAACCACAAGATGATGCTCGACCATTACCAGCAGACCAAGAACCTGCTCGTCTCCTACTCCAACAAAGCCCAAGGATTCTTCTGATGAGTGATGCGCCGCCGCGGGCACTGATCACCGCGGCGGCCGCCGAGCTCCTGCACAGCCTGCAGCAACGGCACGGGCCGGTGATGTTCCACCAGTCCGGCGGCTGCTGCGACGGCTCCTCGCCGATGTGTTACCCCGACGGTGACTTCATCGTCGGCGACCGTGACGTGCTGCTCGGGGTGCTCGAAGGCGCCCCGGTGTGGATCTCCGGCCCGCAATTCGAAACCTGGAAGCACACCCAGCTGGTCATCGACGTCGTGCCCGGTCGCGGCGGCGGCTTCAGCCTGGAAGCCCCCGAGGGCATGCGCTTTCTGAGCCGGGGCCGGGCCTTCACCGACGCCGAAAACCAGTTGCTGGCCAGCGAATCTGTACTGACCGGAGCCGACTACGAGCGTGGCGCGCGCCCCACCGAACGCCTCGATCTGGTGGTCGCCGAGGCTGCCGACGCATGTGCAATCCCTGGTCGGCGCGCCGGAGTCGTTCAGCAATAGTCCGGGCGACTGCAAGTACCCTCAAAAGGGTGATACCCCTGCCCCGGGCATGGCTGCTCACAAGTGCGTTGCTGGTCGGCACGGTGACCGGTCTGATTGCGGCGGTCGTGGCCACCCTGCTGGTCAAGACGCCGATTCGCCCCGATCTGGTCGTCGGCCTGGTGGTGGCTGTCCCGAGCGTCATCGGAATGTTGCTGATCCTGTTCTCCGGCCGGCGCTGGATCACGACGGTGGGGGCGTTCATTCTGGCGATGGCGCCAGGTTGGCTGGGGGCGTTGGTTCTCGTTCAGGTGGTGTCCAGTGGGTGAAAAAACGTCCCTTCCGTCGACCGAGCCCCATCACGCCCCGATCTTCGATACCGGCCCGCATCCTGACGTGCTCAGGTCGCTGACGGATGAACCCGAGGCGGAGGTCTCGGAGGAGTCCATCGCGTTCAGCGAGTTGGAGCATTTCGACACCGACGCGTTCCTGCGCCCGCTCGACGGGATCCCGCATGCCGAACCGGTCGTCGTGCCTCCCGCGTCGAAGGCGGTCGAGGGCGCCTACCAACACGTGAAGCGGTGGCAGTTCGTGTTCCTCGTGGCCGCGGTCTGGGTGCTGGCCGCGGCAGCCGGCCTGGGCTTCTACTTCTGGTGGTACACCTCGCTGCACAAGACCCCGGCGGTCTTCTGCGTGCTGATCTACCTGATCGTCTGCTCGGTGGGCAGCATGCTGATGTCCATGGTGCAGAACCGTCCATCGCTAACAGCGCTGGCCATCGCCCTGATGTCGGCGCCACTGGCCTCGGTGGCCACCGCTGCGCTGCTACACGGCGCCTACTACTTCGAATGGATCGCCCGCCCGACGATAAGCTGAGGTCGTGACTCACTATGACGTCGTCGTCCTCGGAGCCGGCCCTGGCGGGTACGTCGCGGCTATCCGCGCCGCCCAGCTCGGACTGAACACCGCGATCATCGAACCCAAGTATTGGGGCGGGGTCTGCCTCAATGTCGGCTGCATCCCCTCGAAAGCGTTGCTGCGCAACGCGGAGCTGGCCCACATCTTCACCAAAGAGGCCAAGACGTTCGGCATCAGCGGCGAGGCCACGTTCGACTACGGAGCTGCGTTCGATCGCAGCCGCAAGGTCGCCGACGGCCGCGTCGCCGGCGTCCACTTCCTGATGAAGAAGAACAAGATCACCGAGATCCACGGCTACGGGAAGTTCACCGGACCGAACAGCATCGAGGTCGATCTCAACGAGGGTGGCACCGAGAAGCTCGAGTTCGACAACGCGATCATCGCGACCGGATCGAGCACCCGCCTGGTTCCCGGTACGTCGCTGTCGGAGAACGTCGTCACCTACGAAAAGCAGATCCTGTCGCGGGAGCTGCCGAAGTCGATCGTCATCGCCGGCGCCGGCGCCATCGGCATGGAGTTCGCCTACGTTCTCAAGAACTACGGCGTCGACGTCACCATCGTCGAGTTCCTGCCGCGGGCGCTGCCCAACGAGGACGCCGAGGTCTCCAAGGAGATCGAGAAGCGGTACAAGAAACTCGGCGTGAAGATCCTCACCGGCACCAAGGTCGAGAAGATCGAAGACGACGGATCGACCGTCACCGTCACCGTCAGCAAGGACGGCAAGACCGAAGAGCTCAAAGCCGAAAAGGTGATGCAGGCCATCGGTTTTGGACCCAATGTCGAAGGATTCGGTCTGGACAAGGCCGGAGTCGAGCTGACCGACCGCAAGGCGATCGGGATCGACGACTACATGCGCACCAACGTCCCGCACATCTACGCGATCGGCGACGTCACCGCCAAGCTGCAGTTGGCGCATGTGGCCGAGGCGATGGGTGTGGTGGCCGCCGAGACCATCGCCGGCGCCGAGACGCTGGCATTCGGCGACTACCGGATGATGCCGCGCGCGACGTTCTGCCAGCCGCAGGTGGCCAGCTTCGGTCTCACCGAGGAGCAGGCCCGCGACGAGGGTTACGACGTCGTCGTTGCGAAGTTCCCGTTCACCGCCAACGGCAAGGCGCACGGCCTGGCCGACCCCACCGGGTTCGTGAAGCTGGTTGCCGACAAGAAGCACCTGGAGCTGCTCGGCGGGCACCTGATCGGGCCTGACGTCTCCGAGCTGCTGCCGGAGCTGACCCTGGCCCAGAAGTGGGACCTGACCGCCAACGAGTTGGCCCGCAATGTGCACACCCACCCGACACTGTCGGAGGCTCTCCAGGAATGCTTCCACGGTCTCGCCGGCCACATGATCAACTTTTGAGGCCGACACTGATCGCCGGCATCGGCGGACTTGTGCTCGGCCACATCCTGTGGCTGGTTGGTATTTCCCTGGCCACCGACGGAGAAGATGTCAGCTTCTGGGTGCTGATCCTGTCCGCGGTGATCGCAGTGCTGGCCGCAGTGATCGGCTATCTGGCGTGGCGGAATTATCAGCGCAAGAACTCCAGGTGGGCGGCGTTCCTGGGCTGTGTGCCGGTCTCACCGGTGATCTTCACCCTGATCGTTCTGGGCGTCACCTATCTATAGCCGTTTCTCTCAGCTGATCGGCAGGGACGTGCCAGGCGGGCGCCGGTCCCACCTCTAGTCGGGGAAGTCCATCGGCACCCGCAGCGTCGCCAGAATAGCGGCAATAGCGTCGTAATGCCCTGCCAGGGCGCAGAATTCGATCACCTGCTCGCGGGTCAGATGTGTCGACAAGTCGGTGAACGCCTCGTCGGACAGGTCGCGGTTCAGCACGAACTCGTCGACCGCCGTGAGCAGGGCGCGCTGACGATCGGTCAGGCCCTGGGCGGCGGGGCCGGCAAAGATCTTGTCCTGCAAGGCCGAATCGACCCCGCGGCTGCGGGCCAGTCTGCGGTGCTGCTGCAGTTCGTACTCCGAACCGCGCAGGTGGCCCACTCGCAGGATCACCAACTCCTTGTCCCGCTTGGGCAGCTTGCCCCAGTTCAGCAGCACGCCCGAATACGGCAGAAACGACAGGAACAGCAGCTTGTGCTGGCCCAGCACCTCGAACAGATGCATGTGGGGAGCCCTGATCGACCGTGCGCCCAACCGGGAGATGCCCCAGTTGAGTACGCCGAGTTCGCGCCGGCTGCCGGGCGGAATGCGTTGACCCATCAAGACTCCTTGACCAGATAAGGCGACACCGTGCTGCGGTGCTCGTCGAGATCCAGCGCCCGGCCCAATGCCGGAAAAGCGCGCTGCGGGCAGTTGTCGCGTTCGCACACCCGGCAGCCGGCGCCGATCGGTGTCGCGCTATCCGCGGACAGGTCCAGCCCTTTGGAGTACACGAGTCGGCTGGCGTGCCGCATTTCGCAGCCCAGTCCGATCGCGAAGGTCTTGACCGGCTGACCGTAACGCGAAGCCCGGCGTTCGACTGTCCGCGCCACCCACATGTAGTTCTGCCCGTCGGGCATCTGAGCGATCTGGACGAGAATCTTGCCGGGGTTCGAAAACGTCTCGTAGACGTTCCAGAGCGGACAGGTGCCGCCGGCGGAGGAGAAGTGAAAACCGGTGGCGGACTGCCGCTTCGACATGTTGCCGGCCTTATCCACCCGGACGAACGAAAACGGAACGCCGCGCATGGACGGCCGCTGCAGCGTCGAGAGCCGGTGGCAGATCGTTTCATAGCTGACCTGATAGAACGCCGACAGCCGTTCGATGTCGTAACGGAAACTCTCCGCCATGGAGTGAAACTGCCCGTAGGGCAACACCGTTGCCGCCGCGAAGTAGCTGGCCAACCCGAGCCGGGCCAGTTTGCGCGACTCCTCGCTGGTGAACTTGCCCTCATCGACCAGCTTGTCGATCAAGTCCCCGCATTCCAGGTATGCCAGCTCGGTGGCCATCTTGAAGACCTGCTGGCCCGACGACACATGATTGCTGATTTCCAGTGTGCGTGCGACGGGGTCGTAACGGTGCAGCACGGTGTCGCCCATGTCGACGCGGCGGATGATGTGCACGCCGTGCACCATGGTGAGGCGGTCGGCCAACTCCCGCGACAACTCCGCCCGGTGCATCCGCATCCGGATGGTGAGATCCTCAGCGGCGGTGTCGAGTTCATGAAGATAGTTCTGCCGCTGGTAGAAGTAGTCGCGGACTTCCTCATGCGGCATCGAGATCGACGCCGAGCCGCTGCCGCCGGTGTTGAGGTTGAACCGATCCTCGGTCGCCGCCGCGAGCTGGGCAGTGGTGATCCGGTAGCGGCGGTGCAGATTGACGATCGCGCGGGCGATCGCCGGGTGGGTGCCGACGATGTCGGCGACTTCGGTCATGTCGACGTCGAGGTCGAGGTCGCGATCCATCGTCACTTCGCGAAGCTCGGCCACCAACCGGGTGTCGTCCTCGGACGAGAAGAACGTGGCGTCCACGCCGAACACCTCGGTGATGCGCAACAGAACCGCGACGGTCAGCGGTCGCACATCGTGCTCGATCTGGTTGAGATAACTCGGCGAGATCTCCAGCATCTGGGCCAGCGCGGCCTGGCTGAATCCGCGTTCGCTGCGCAGCTGTCGTATCCGGGAGCCGACGAACGTCTTCGCCACGCGTCCAGCCTACCCAGGCCTGCGAAGGATGCTTCGCAGCGTTGGCAACGCAGGCTGGTTGGTTTTGGACAGGGCCTTTGGCATGATCGCGCTGGGACGGGATGGGAAGGACCACAGCGACATGACCACCAGCATCACCAACACCGGATTGGCCAAGGTGTTGATGCCCGTTCCCGACCCGCATCCCGACGTCTTCGGCCGCGAATGGCCCCTTCGTGTCGGCGATATCGACCGCGTGGGCAGGCTCCGCCTGGATGCCGCCTGCCGCCATATCCAGGACATCGGCCAGGACCAGCTGCGCGAGATGGGCCACGAGGAGACGCATCCGTTGTGGATCGTCCGGCGCACCATGGTCGACCTGATCCGGCCGCTCGAATACCCGGAGATGCTCCGGTTACGTCGCTGGTGCTCCGGCACCTCGAATCGCTGGTGTGAGATGCGTGTCCGCATCGACGGCCGCAAAGGCGGACTGATCGAGTCGGAAGCCTTCTGGATCAACATCAATCGCGAGACACAGGGGCCGGCCCGCATCGCCGACGACTTCCTGGAAGGGCTGCAGCGCACCACCGACGTCAACCGGCTTCGGTGGAAGGCTTATCTGAGCGCAGGCTCCCGGCACGACGCCAATGAGATCCGCGATTTCCCGATTCGGGTGAGCGACATCGACCTCTTCGATCACGTCAACAATTCGGTGTACTGGAAGGTGGTCGAGGAGTTCCTGGCCCCGCACCCCGAATTGCTCGAGGCGCCCCTGCGAGTCACGATCGAGCACGATGCGCCGGTGGCGTTCGGCGACAAGCTCGAGATCCTTCTGCACGTGTATCCATCCGGTTCGACCGACAAATTCGGCCCCGAGCTCGCGGATCGGACTGTTAGAACGCTCACATACGTCGTCGGCGAAGAGGTCAAAGCCGTCGCGTCGATCTTCGCGCTCTGAGGTCCGCGGTTTAACAGTACGGGCGTACTGACCAGCGGAAACCCGCTACTGGACGGTAACTTCTGAACCGGTTCAGGTGATGGCTGCCTTCGCAACCTTCGCAGAGTTACCGATCGCGTTGGCGAAAATTGGCACTCTTAATGGCTTGAACTGCGCTAATGGTGCGAGGCATGCTCGAGTCAGCACACCAGCCAAGCCGCGTTGACGTTAACAGTTCGTGTGTCGTCAAGGTGGCCACTCGATCGAAAGAAGGAGCGCAGGCGCCCATGACACTGTCCAACGTCGGCCAGCCGAAGACCCCAGAAGAAATCCAGAAGGACTGGGACACCAACCCCCGCTGGAAGGGTGTCACCCGCACCTACACCCCGGCCGACGTCGTCGCGCTGCAGGGCAGCGTCGTCGAGGAGGCCACCCTGGCTCGCCGCGGTGCCGAGGTGCTGTGGAACCAGCTGCACGACATGGAGTTCGTCAACGCGCTGGGCGCGCTGACCGGCAACATGGCCGTCCAGCAGGTCCGCGCCGGCCTGAAGGCGATCTACCTGTCGGGTTGGCAGGTCGCCGGTGACGCGAACCTGTCCGGTCACACCTACCCCGACCAGAGCCTCTACCCGGCCAACTCGGTGCCGCAGGTCGTGCGCCGGATCAACAACGCGCTGCTGCGCGCCGACGAGATCGCCAAGGTCGAGGGCGACACCTCGGTGGAGAACTGGCTGGCCCCGATCGTCGCCGACGGTGAGGCCGGCTTCGGTGGCGCGCTGAACGTCTACGAGCTGCAGAAGGCCATGATCGCCGCCGGTGTCGCCGGTTCGCACTGGGAGGACCAGCTGGCCTCGGAGAAGAAGTGCGGCCACCTCGGTGGCAAGGTGCTGATCCCGACCCAGCAGCACATCCGCACCCTGACCTCGGCCCGTCTGGCGGCCGACGTCGCCGACGTGCCAACGGTCGTGATCGCCCGTACCGACGCCGAGGCCGCCACGCTCATCACCTCCGACGTCGACGAGCGCGACCAGCCGTTCATCACCGGTGAGCGGACCTCGGAAGGCTTCTACCGGGTCAAGAACGGCCTCGAGCCGTGCATCGCCCGCGCCAAGGCCTACGCGCCGTACTCCGATCTGATCTGGATGGAGACCGGCACCCCGGACCTCGAGCTGGCGGCGAAGTTCGCCGAGGGCGTCAAGAGTGAGTTCCCGGACCAGATGCTGGCCTACAACTGCTCGCCGTCGTTCAACTGGCGCAAGCACCTCGACGACGCGACGATCGCGAAGTTCCAGAAGGAACTCGGCGCGATGGGCTTCAAGTTCCAGTTCATCACGCTGGCCGGCTTCCACGCCCTCAACTACTCGATGTTCGATCTGGCCTACGGCTACGCCCGCAACCAGATGACCGCTTACGTCGAGCTGCAGGAGCGCGAGTTCAACGCCGAGGAGCGGGGCTACACCGCGACCAAGCACCAGCGCGAGGTCGGCGCCGGCTACTTCGACCGGATTGCCACCACCGTTGACCCGACGAGCTCGACGACCGCACTGAGCGGCTCGACCGAAGAGGGTCAGTTCCACTGATCTAGACGCTGAGCAGACGCAAACTCGCACGATCGGACACCCGAGAGTGCGAGTTTGTGTCTGTTGGCGCCTCTAGTAGAAAGTGTCTTCGTGAGCATTGAACGAGTAGGTGTGGTCGGAGCCGGACAGATGGGCTCCGGCATCGTCGAGGTGTCGGCCAAGGCGGGTGCGAACGTCGTCGTCTACGAGCCGACCGACGCGTTGATCAACGCCGGCCGGGACCGGGTCACCTCCTCGCTGGAGCGAGCGACGAGCAAGGGCAAGCTTTCAGAAGCCGACCGCGACGCGACGCTGGCGCGGCTGACGTTCACCACGGATCTCGCGGAACTTTCCGATCGCCAGCTGGTGATCGAGGCCGTCGTCGAGGACGAAGCCGTCAAGGGCAAGATTTTCGCTCAGCTCGACGAGCTCATCACCGACCCCGACGCCGTGCTCGCGTCCAACACGTCGAGCATCCCGATCATGAAAATCGCTGCGGCAACCAAGAATCCGAGCCGCGTGCTCGGCTTGCACTTCTTCAACCCGGTACCGGTGTTGCCGCTCGTCGAATTGATCAACACGCTGGTCACCTCCGAGGAGGCCATCACGCGGGTCGAGCAGTTCGCAAGTGAGGTGCTCGGCAAGAAGGTGGTGCGCTGCGGCGACCGCTCCGGTTTCGTCGTCAACGCTCTGCTGGTGCCCTACCTGCTGTCGGCCATCCGCATGGTCGAGGCGGGCGTGGCCACCATCGAGGACGTGGACACCGCAATCGTTGCAGGACTGTCGCACCCGATGGGCCCGCTACGCCTCTCGGACCTCATCGGTCTGGACACCATGAAGCTCATCGCCGACTCCATGTACGAAGAACTCAAGGACGCTCACTACGCCCCGCCGCCGTTGCTGCTGCGCATGGTCGAGGCCGGCCAGCTGGGTAAGAAATCCGGCCAGGGGTTCTACCGCTACTGAGGTTCAGGCCTCTGCGAGTTTCTTCTTCTCCGCCTCGACGTCGAAGTCGGCCGGCGGCCACTGCAGCTTCATGCCCTTGAGCGCTTCGATCAGCAACTCGTTGATGGCCAGACGGCTGTACCACTTCTTGTCGCAGGGGATGACGAACCACGGCGCGTAGTCGGTCGAAGTCCGGTCCAGCACAGCCTGATACGCCTCCTGGTAGGCCGGCCACAGCTTGCGTTCGGCGACGTCGCCGGGGTTGTACTTCCAGTACTTGTCCGGCCGCTCGAGGCGTTCGGAGAGCCGCCGTTTCTGCTCGTCGAGGGAGACGAACATCGCGCATTTGACGATGGTGGTCCCGGAGTCGACGAGCTCCTTCTCGAACGCGTTGATCTCGTCGTAACGCCGTTCCCAGACGTCGCGCGGAACCAGTTCGTGCACTCGGACGACCAGTACGTCCTCGTAGTGGGAACGGTCGAACACCCCGATGTTGCCGGCCGCGGGCAGCGCCTTGCGAATCCGCCACAGATAGTGGTGGGCGCGCTCCTCCTCGGTCGGCACGCCGAAACTCGTGTAGTGGATGCCCTGCGGATTGCCTGCTCCGACAACGTGTTTGACGGTTCCGCCCTTGCCTGCGGTGTCCATCCCCTGCAGGACCAGCAGCAGTGAGCGGTTGTCGCCGGCGCGGCCGTTGGCGTAGAGCATCTCCTGCAGCTCGGCAAACCGTTCATTGCGTTCGGCCTGCAGCTCCTCCGATCCGTCCTTACCGTCGGAATATCCCGGCGAGGAGTCGGTGTCGATGTCGGCGACCTTGTCGCCCGGGTTGAACCGCAGGACCTTACGAGGCTCATGGGTCCATGGCGACGGCAGATCACTCATAGCCGACGAGACTAACCCTCGATCACCCTGCTGCGCCGCGGCGGCGCGAAACCAGCATGAACCCGACGACTGCCAGCGCCAGCACGCCCGCCGCGACGGCGACGCTGATGAGGACCGTCTTGTTCTTGTCGATCCACGAGGTCGACTCCGAGGCTGCCGTCAGCTTCACGTTGTAGCCGGGCAGCGGTTCCTGGCCCGGGCGCTCAATGCCCGGCAACAGCTGGGTTTGGTTGATCACGAACACCGCTTCGCCCTTGTCGGTCTTCGACCACTGCCCCCACGCAGGTACCTCTTCGTCGAGGAGCACCTTGATGGCGTTGTTGTTCCCAGGATCCTTGCCCAGGTCGGTCAGCGACTTCACCCGGAAGGGCTCGGACTGGCCCCGGTCGAACTTGACCTGGACCAGCACGTTCTTCTGGGTGTTCACCGGTGCCGGCTTCTGCGGTGGTGCCTGACCGGGCGCCGGCTCGTAGCCGCCACCCGAGAAGCTACCCACGGACAGGTTGGAGGCCGGCCCCGACGCCGGACGCGTCATCGCGGTGAAGCTGTAGGTACCGGTGTTGGGGACGTTCAATGCGGCCCGCTGTAGCGGGGCGACGGTGAAGACCTGGGTGTGGCCGCCGTAGTCGTACAGCACGCTCAGGGGCGTGCGGTACGGATTGGTGAACACCGGTCGGTAGAAGCGGTCGTAGCTGATCCAGCTCGAATTCCACAGTGTCACAGGACTACTCAGTGTCATCCCGGTGGTCAGGGTCGAGGTGCTCACGACCGACGAGACCGACTCCTGGTAGGTGGTGACCTCCTCCGAGGTCACCTCGGTGGTCGACGTTGTCGTCACCTCTGAGGATTGGGCCGCGGTGACGTCCTCGCGCGTCACCTCCGGTTCCGCGGGCTCGACGATGCCACCGTCGGGTGCCTGTTCCGCTGTGCTCCCGCCGACTGGGCTGCCCGCCGGATGGTCGGCGACGCCGGGGGATTCTGCGCCGCCGGGCTCGTCGTGGGTACCGCCGGGGGCCGGTTCGGCTCCGCCTGGCTCGTCGTGAACTCCGCCGCCGGGCACCTCGACACCACCGGGCTCGTCGTGGGTACCGCCGGGTTCGTCGTGAACGCCGCCGCTCGGCTCTTCGTGCGGCCCGCCACCGGAGGGTTCCTGTTCGCCGCCGCCGGAAGGGGCCTCGGGCACGCTGCCGCCGTCGTCGCCGCTGAAGCTGCTGCCGCCACCGTCGTCGTCGCCAAATGGGTCTGCCGCGGCGATCGCAGTACCAGCAAACAGAGCCGACGTCGTTATCGCGACGGCGGCCATCACCGCTGCCGGCCTACGGAACCTAACGGCGTTGTCGTTGTCCACCCCGGCCTCCTCGACCCACATGACGCGAAATCATTCCGCCCGAAGACATATCTCACGGGCTGCCCCGAAGAGTTGTTCTACAGGATTTGCGGCGGATTCACGGGAGGTTGAGCGTCCCATGCTTTTGCGCCTCTTTTTGACGCCCGGGCAGTTAACATCATCTGGCTTATTGCGTGGACGGGGATTGGGGACATCGGTGTGCTCAAGAAGCTGGTCGATGGGTGTCGCGATGCTGTTGCTGGTCGTGGCCGCAGCAGGCTGCGGGAGCGACAAGCCGGCGAAGCCGTCGTCGCAAGCGCCGGTTTCGACGTCGACGGCCCAGGCCTCGGCACAACCGTCCGGACAACCGGACGTCAACCGCAACGGAGTGCCCGATGCGTCGGCCGACGACAGGGACTGGCCCGGCAAGATGACGGCGACCTACGAGGACGCCACCTCGCCGGAGGCGATCACCGGTCGTGACCTCATCAAGAACGACCATCTGCTGGAGGACCTCGCCGACGATGTCAGCCAGTCGTTGAAGCTGCCCTACGACATTCCGCTGATCGGCAAGCAGTGCGGTACGGCGAACGCCTATTGGAGTCCCGACGCCAAGTCGATCACGATCTGCTACGAAGATGCGGCGGACGCCCTGGACATCTACACCAAGGCCGGCGACGCCGACCCGAGAACCGCGGCGATCAACTCCGAGCTCGCCACGTTCTTCCACGAGACCGGCCACATGGTGATCGACCTCTATGACTTGCCGGTGACCGGCAGGGAGGAGGATGTCGCCGACCAGCTGGCCGCCTACATCCTGCTGACGCCCGGACCCGACGGCAAGATCGACCCGCAAGCCCTACAGGCGGTCAAGGACTTCGCCCGCGAGTTCAAGGGTTACAGCGACCAGAAGGGCGGCCAGATCGATGAGGGCCAGCTGGCCGATGTGCACACCCTCGATCTGGCGCGGATGTACAACCTCGAATGCTGGGTCTATGGCGCCGACCCCGTCGGCAATGCCGATCTGGTCAAGGAGGGTGGGCTGCCCCAGGATCGCGCCGACGGGTGCGAGGACGAGTACACGAAACTGAGCAGCTCCTGGGACAAGTTGCTCAGCCCGTACTTCAAGTAAGCGTCGGCAGCTCGGGCGACGGATGCGGGCCGGAGCTGAACCTGTCCAGCGATCCGCCCGCCTCGACGATGCCGCACAGGGCATTCCAGCACAGCATCGTCAGGTAGTCGATCAGCTCGTCACTGGTCATCCGCGGGTTGGACATCCACGAGTGGGTCGCCAGCTGCACCCCGCCGACGATCAGGTAGGCCCACGGCTCGACACCGCCGGTGTCCATCCCGGCCCGCTGCATGCGCCTGCGCAGGACCACCGCGAGCATTCTGGCGATGATTTGCTCCGAGTCGGCGATGACTTTGGTTTTGCTAGCGGAACTGTTTGCCATCACGAATTGGTACGTGGCGGGCTCGGCGGCGACGGTGTCCACGTACACCCGGATGATCTCCCGGGTGAGGTCGAAACCGTCCATGTTCGACGACAGCGCTGCCGCCATGTTCGGGATGAGCGTGGTTTGCGCGAAGCGCATCATGACCGCGGTGGTCAGGTCGTTCTTGTCGACGAAATATCGATACAAGACGGTCTTCGACACACCGATTTCCGCAGCTATCTCGTCCATGCTGACGTCGCGGCCGCGCTGGCGGACGGCTTCGAGCGCGCCGTCTACCAGCTCGGTGCGTCGCTCGACCTTGTGCTGATGCCAGCGTCTTTTGCGACCGTCGGTCTTGGCCCGGGCATTTTCCAGGCCATGGCTCGTCTTCGGTGCCACTATCGCGGAGTCCGTTCCCCTCGTTCTCAACGATTCTACGGTCTAATCAAACGGCAGCGTCACATTAACTGGGTCATGCGATAGCGGATGATGGTGGTGTGGCAGCCAAACATCGCCTTCCGGCGTTGCCGAATGAGGTAGCGCGCGCGGGTACGTCGATTGCGGAGTCGTTCGCTGGGGCGGACCCCGAGGCGGACGCGCAGCGACGCCGAGCGCTGCGCCGGATGAAGGCCGTCGCCCTGGGATTCCTGGTCGGTGCGACGCTGATTTTCCTGGCCTGCCGGTGGGGCCAGTCGCAGGGCGGGCCGCCCTGGATCGGCTACGTGGGCGCCGCTGCCGAAGCCGGGATGGTCGGCGCGCTTGCCGATTGGTTCGCCGTCACGGCGCTTTTCCGCCATCCGCTCGGGCTGAAGATCCCCCACACCGCCATCATCAAACGGAAGAAAGATCAGCTCGGCGAGGGCCTCGGCGCTTTCGTCCGGGAGAACTTTTTGTCGCCCGCGGTGGTGGAGACCAAGCTGCGCGACGCGGAAGTGGCTGGGCGCCTTGGCAAGTGGCTGTCCGAACCGTCGCACGCCGAACGAGTGGCCAGCGAGACCGGCACCGTGTTGCGGGTCGTGGTCGAATTACTCAACGACGACGACATCCAACAGGTCATCGACCGGACCATCGTCCGGCGCATTGCAGAACCGCAGTGGGGGCCGCCGGTGGGGCGCGTGCTGGGCCAACTCATCGCCGAGAATCGCCAGGAAGCACTCATCCAATTGCTGTGCGACCGGGCGTTCGAATGGGCGCTCAACGCCGGCGACACGATCGAACGCGTCGTCACCCGTGACTCACCCAGCTGGTCCCCCCGATTCGTCGACCAGTTGGTGGGTGACCGGATCCACCGCGAGCTGATGGACTTCACCGACAAGGTGCGCCGCAACCCGAATCATGAACTGCGCCAATCGGCTAACCGATTCTTGTTCGAGTTCGCCAACGATCTGCAGAACGACGAGGCGACCATCGCCCGCGCCGAGGCGGTCAAAGAGCAGCTGATGGAGCGCGACGAGGTCACGCGTGCGGCCGAGACGGCGTGGAAGACGCTGAAGCGCCTGGTGCTCGAGGGCGTGGACGATCCGAGCAGCACCCTGCGCACCCGCGTCACCGACTCGGTGGTCGCGATCGGGGAGTCGCTGCGCGACGACGCCGAGCTGCGCGACAAGGTGGACAACTGGATCGTTCGCGGGGCGCAGCATCTGGTCGCTCAATACGGCGCGGAGATCACCACGATCATCACCGACACCATCGAGCGCTGGGACGCCGATGAAGCCAGCCGCCGTATCGAATTGCACGTCGGCCGCGATCTGCAATTCATCCGGATCAACGGCACCGTGGTGGGTGCGCTGGCCGGCTTGATCATCTATACCGTGGCGCAATTACTGTTCTGACCAGCGCTAGCAGGAGTGCTTGCAAAAGTTAGCACCCCCACGTAGTGTGGCGATGGTACGCACCGGATATCCATCGCGACGGGAGGTGAACCCCATGGCGCAAGACGGCGATCTTCATGCCGTGGTGTCGAATGCCGCGCAGGATATCGGTGGCTTCATCAGGGCGCAGCGTGAAGCCGCTCAGGTTTCGGTGCGGCAGTTGGCCGAGAAGGCCGGTGTCAGCAACCCCTACCTCAGTCAGATCGAACGGGGGTTACGGAAACCCTCCGCAGAGGTGCTGAGTCAGATCGCCAAGGCGCTGCGGCTTTCGGCCGAGGTGCTCTACATCCGGGCGGGAATCCTTGAGCCCGGGGAGGTCAGCAAGGTGCACGACGCAATCATCGGAGACACCGTGATCACCGAGCGTCAGAAGCAGGTGCTGCTCGACATCTACACGTCGTTCTGTCAACAGAACGAAGCTGCCCGTGAGGAGCTCCTCACTGAGTAACAGACCAGCAACTGACGAAAACCCCTAACTGACAACACATTTCAAATCCCGAAAGGAGCCATCCGATGGCTGAGAACAACCCCAATGTCGAAGACCTGAAGGCCCCCCTTCTCGCCGCCGTCGGCGCGGCCGATTTGGCCCTGGCCACCGTCAACGAGATCCTCGCGACACTTCGTGATCGCGCCGAAGAGGCTCGTAGCGAGGCCAGCACCCGCGTCGAGGAGCGTCGCGCTGCGCTGACCAAGCTGCAGGAAGACCTGCCGCAGCGTGCCGAGGAGCTGCGCGGCCGGCTGTCCAGCGAGGAACTGCGCAAGGCCGCCGAGGGTTACGTGGAGCAGGCGACCGCGACCTACAACACCCTCGTCGAGCGCGGCGAGGCGGCTCTGGAGCGCCTGCGCAACCAGTCCGACCTCAAGGATGTCGCCGCTCGTGCCGAGGGCTACGTCGACCAGGCCGTCGAGCTGACCCAGGAAGCCCTGGGCAACGTGTCGTCGCAGACCCGCGCCGTGGGTGAGCGCGCCGCCAAGCTGGTGGGCGTCGAGCTGCCCGCCAAGAAGGGCGCTCCGGCCAAGAAGGCCGCTCCGGCCAAGAAGGCCACTCCGGCCAAGAAGGCCGCTCCGGCCAAGGCTGCGGCCAAGAAGGCTCCGGCCAAGAAGGCTCCGGCCAAGAAGGTCACCCAGAAGTAATCGGAGAGCAGGAGCGAAGCGACCCGAGAGGCGAGCCCGGCTCGTCCTAGGGACAAGACCCGCCTACGCTTGTAGCCGTGATGCTGCAAGGTGTGGCGGGTCTTGTTCTTCAGGTCGTCTTCTGGGTGGTCACCGCGGTGACCATCTATGCGTTCGTCAATGCGGCAATGCAGCGGCCTGATGCCTACACCGCGGCCGAGAAGCTCACCAAGCCGGTTTGGCTGGTGATTCTCGGTGTCGCGGGTTTGTTGTCGCTGTTCCTGGGTGTCACGGGCGTGGCGATTGCCGCCGTGGCCACCGGCGTCTACCTGGTGGACGTCCGGCCCAAGCTGCTCGAGGTTCAGGGGAAGTCGCGCTGAGCGCTCGACACCGCGTGGCCGCAGTTCTCGTCGCTGTCCCGGTGGGGCTGTGCCTCGCCGCCCCGGCCGCGGCTGACCCCACTGCAGCCACGCCGTACATCGACCATGTCACGTGGGCGGACTGGGGTGATCTGAAGAGCCTCCGGGTCTACCCGACGCCGGCCGGCCGCGTGGTGGCGGCGCAGCTGCTGAAGCCGCAGAACGATATCGACGAGGCGTGGGGTGAGGTGTTGGCTTTGGCGCCCGAAGCCGACCTGCCCGGAATGCGAGACCAGTTCGTCTGCCATTTCCGCTTCGCCGAGATCGCCCAGCCCGGCAAGACCAGCTGGAATCTGGAGCCGTGGCGACCGGTCGTCGACGACCAGACCATGACGGCCACCGGCTGCAATCCCGGTGGTCTCGAGGAGCCGTTCTGATGCGTTCGCGGGCTGCAATAGCCGCGCTGGTGGACCACACGCTGCTGAAACCCGAAGCCACCGACGCCGACGTCGTCGCGCTCGTCGACGAGGCCGCCGAATTGGGCGTGCTGGCGGTCTGCGTCTCCCCGTCGATGGTGGCAACCGCTCACGCGGCCGCGAGCAGGCATCCGGAGAGCCTGGTCATCGCGAGCGTCGCCGGCTTCCCGTCCGGCAAGCATCTACCGGCCATCAAGGCCCGGGAAGCTGCGGCGGCGGTCGAAGAAGGGGCCACCGAGGTCGACATGGTCATCGACGTCGGCTCCGCGCTCGCAGGCAACTTCGCACAGGTGGCAGCCGACATCGCGACGGTGCGATCTGCAGTTCCCGGCGCAGTGTTGAAAGTCATCATCGAATCGGCCGTGCTGCTGAGCCTGGCCGACGAGGACACGTTGGTCGCGGTGTGCCGGGCCGCCGAAGAATCCGGCGCCGACTTCGTCAAGACCTCGACCGGATTTCATCCCGCGGGTGGGGCGTCGGTGGTCGCGATCGAACTGATGGCGGCGACCGTCGGCGGCCGGCTCGGTGTCAAAGCCAGCGGCGGGATCCGGACCGCCGAGCACGCGCTGGCGATGCTCGACGCCGGTGCCACCAGGCTCGGGTTATCCGGGACGCGCGCAGTGCTCGACGGGTTGTCCGGCTAGACGCCGGTGAAGCAGGGATCCTGCTTGCCGTTGGGGATCGTCGCGTTCTGAGTGACGAACTTGGCCGTGACGCCAGCGTCGGTGACCCCGACACTCTGCGCGTGGATGCCCATCGGCAGGTTCTTGGTCAGCGTGGACATGAAGGCGTCCAACGCCGGCTGCACCGTTTCCTTCGGCAGCGTGAAACCCAACCCCGTCAGGTTGACCACCTGCAGAGTGAGACCGCCGTTGGAGACCGCCGGCTTGATCGTCACGGCGCCCATCGCGCTCTGCAACTCGATGGTGCCGTCCGACGGCGACGTGGACACCCCGCTGACCAGGCTGCCCAGGAACGGGATGGCGTTCTGCACCGTCTCCTTGATGCCGTCCTTGGTCCACGAGATCGTGGCGTCCAGCGAGCCCATCGTGCCCGCCGACTCCGCGGTCTGCTGGAGCCGGATGTCATCGAGCCACAGGTCGAGCTTCATGCCCTTGGCCCCGCGGATCTGATTACCCGCCGTCTCCACGTGGATGTCGCTGTAGTGCTTCGACAGGTGCTGCAGCACGAAGGGCCGAGCGCCGAACGAGACGTCTGCCTGGTCCTGCACCACGCAGGAGACGGCCCGGGATACCACGGTGTCGGCCTCGTGGCGCACGTAGAGCTCGGTGCCCAGCAGGCCGGCGATCACCACGGCCACGACGATGATCAGCACCAGGGCGATCGAAAGCGGGTCACGCAGGAATCTGCGCTTGCCCTCGGCGGGCTCCTCACCCGGCGACGACGGCGGCGTCTGCGACGGCGGCGCCTGATGCGGGATGTGCTGGGTCGGTGCGTCGGCGGGGCCACCCGGCCGGGGGATGTACTCGGTGGGGGTGCCCTGACCCTGCGCGGGCCAAGCCGGCGTGGTCGGGTCGCCGGGGCCGACGGGATGGTTGGGGCCCTGTGGCGGATTCGTCACCTGGGCGATTCTGCCTTATCAATCTGAGCGAACTCTGAGCGGTTACGCAGCACCGCGAGCGTTTCCCGCGTCGGCGCGACCCGGTCGATGTCGATATCGGTCACCAAGAGCTGCGGATCATCACCCGCCGAAGCGACCACTTCACCGAGCGGCGAGGCGACCACACTGCCGCCGACGCCGGTCGGCGCCTTGGTCGACGTCGCCAGCTCGTCGCCCGGGTAGCCCTGGTCGACCGCGGCGACAAAAGACTGCGAGTCCAGCGCCCGAGCGCGGGCCAGCAGAGTCCACTGATCCAGTTTGCCGGGCCCTGCGCCCCATGATGCGTGGACGGTGATCAGCTGCGCCCCGCGATCCGCGAGTTCGGCGTAGAGGGCGGGGAAGCGGATGTCGTAGCACAGGGTCAGCCCGACACCGACGTCGTCGACGGTGATCACCACCGGTTCGCGGCCGGGTGCGACCGCGTCGGATTCAGCAAATCCGAACGCGTCGTACATGTGGATCTTGTGATAGTGCGCGTCGACATCCGGTCCGACCGCGAGGATCGTGTTGGTGACCCGGCCGTCGGGTGCGGGGGTGAACATCCCGGCCAGCACCGTGATGCCCGCGCTCTGCGCGATACGGCGGACGTCGTCGGCCCACGGGCCGTCGAGCGGCTCGGCCACGGCAGCCAGTGGCACACCGAAGCGGCACATCGTGCCTTCGGGGAAGGCCACCAACCGCGCACCGGCGTCGGCCGCGCGGCGGGTGTAGTCCTCGACCAGCTTCAGGTTCACGGCCGGGTCGGTGTCCGAGAGCAGCTGGGCCAGCGCAATCCGCATGTGTTCAGCCTACGTCCGGGGCGACCGTCGACCAGGGCACGGTGAGCACGGCATCGCGAACGGTGCGCCGTTGCGGCTCGACGGGGACACCGCTCGCACGCAGGTCGGCCAGCATCGCCCGCCAGCGGTCTCGCGGGCCGAACACCGAGTGCCCGGCCGCCGTTGCCCACGCACGATCCGCCTTGGCCAGCAGATTATGAATCGGCTGGCCCGGAACATTGTGGTGGATAAGGACTTTCGGCAACCGCTCAGCCAAATCCGAGGGGCGGTCGATATGCCGGGGATCGCAGGCCAGCGTCAGGCTGACCGGACCGTCACGGTCCAGCAGCACCCAACAGCAACGCCGGCCGAGCTCGTCACAGGTGCCGTCGAGGATCAGCCCACCCGAAGCCAGCTGCGCGCGCATCTGCGCCCAAGCCTGCTGCACCGCATCTTCGGGATACTGGCGCAGCACATTGAACGCTCGCACCAGTACCGGATGCAGACCCGAGAGTTCGAAACCACCGACCCGGAATTCGACACCGTCGGCGTCGGGTACCACCCGCGCGGGGTCGATCTCCAATCCGACCACACGGACGTCCGGCCGCACTGCACGCAGGCGCGTCGCCAATTCCAGTGTGGTGACCGGCAATCGGCCATAGCCGAGGTCGACGATCACCGGGGCGGTCGACGACTCCAGCGCAGCGCGGACGCGGGAAGAGTTCACCAGCCAGCGATCGGCGCGGCGCAGCCGGTTGGCATTGGTGGTGCCGCGGGTAGGAACACCGACCGGGCGTGGTGGTCTAGTGATGGCGGGCGATCCAGTCGCGGGTGAAATCCCGTTCGTTGTCGAACAATCCGCGTAGACCGTCCAGCACCCACTTCTCGATCTTGCCGCCGACCAGCGGCACGTTGACCTTGCAGAGGCTGCGCAGGCGCAATTCGCTTCCCGCGGCCGTCTGCTGCAAGACGTAGGTGCCGTCGAAGTTCATCGGCGCGGCGGGCACCAACGCCCGGTAATGCCCGTCTGCGGAGCTGGTCGCGGAGTCGAACGGATCGAAGTGCTGTTCACGGGTGATGGTGAGCCGCAACGGAACCACGGCGGCGATCATCGACGGCATGTCCCGGCGCGACACGGTGTGGGTGAACACGATGTCGGTGCCGCCCGCATGGGAGTCGAACCGGGTGAGTTCGGAATCGGTGTGCTGCTGATGTTCGGCGATCAGATCTTCCCAGTACGCACGGCTGGTGAAGCTGCGGTAGAGCTCGGCGACAGGTTTGTCGAGCGCGATGACGTAGTCCATGCGGCGGGACATGTGCCCACGGTACCTGGGGCGTCAGCCGTTCTCGGCGATCCATCGGGTGGTGAACTGTTGCTCGGCGATCAGCAGGTCGACGAGCTGGTGGCCGATGAAGTTCTCGATCTTGCCGCCGACCAGCGGGACGCGTACTTCGACGGTGGCGCGAAAAGACAAGTGCGCCCGCAGATCTGACGGCGTCAAGAGGGCGCTTCCGGACAGCGACACCGGCGCTCCGGGGATGGAGCCGCTGACGGTGGCGTCGGCCTTGCCCTCGAGGAGTCCGGTCCAGCTTTCCACCCGGCGGATCTCGAGATCACCGTGGTGGAACTGGGTGACGACGGCGGGGAGCCGGTCGACCCGCAGCACCTGGGTGGTGGCCACGTCGACGCCCCCGTCGGGCGTCACATGAATCGAGTCGAGGGAGGCGTGGTCGGCACCGGAATCGGCCAGCCGGGCCAGCCAGTAATGCTCGTCGCGTAATGCTTCATGCACTTGTTCGACGCTGCCTTCGTACTCGGTGGCCATGTCGAATGAGCGAGGCATAGCTGGTGAGGCTACCGTTACGGGCCGTGGCAGCAGGGGACCGGCGCGGCGGGGTGCAGCGAAGCGACCCAGGGATGGCGTATGGCGGCGCGACGGTCGCCGAGAACGTGCCGCTGGCGCCGCTGACCACCCTGCGGGTCGGTCCGGTCGCGCGACGCCTCGTCACCTGCACCACCACCGGGCAGGTCGTCGACACGCTGCGCACCGTCGACGGTGACGCCGGCGGCCCGGTTCTGGTCCTGGCCGGCGGCTCCAACGTGGTGCTCGCCGACGACCTCGCCGACCTGACCGTCGTTCTGCTGGCCAATCGGGCCATCAGCGTGGAGGGGCGACTGCTGAGGGCCGAAGCCGGCGCGGTGTGGGACGACGTCGTCGGTGCGGCTGTGGCGGCCGGATTGGGCGGCCTGGAGTGTCTGTCCGGTATTCCCGGGTCGGCCGGAGCGACGCCGGTGCAGAACGTCGGCGCCTACGGCGTGGAAGTGTCCGACTATCTCACCCGGGTTCGGCTGTTGGACCGCCGTAGCTCACAGGTGCGCTGGGTCCCCGCCGGCGAGCTCGGGCTCGGATACCGGCACAGCGACCTGAAGAACTCCTCGGACGCGGTGGTGCTGGAGGTGGAATTCGCCCTCGAGGCCGACGGCCGCTCGGCGCCACTGCGATATGCGGAGCTGACGGACAGGCTCGGTGTGGCTGCGGGGGAGCGCGCGGCGCCCGCCGAGGTGCGTGACGCCGTGCTGGCGCTGCGCGCCCGCAAGGGCATGGTGCTCGACGCCGACGACCACGACACCTGGAGCGTCGGGTCGTTCTTCACCAATCCCGTGGTCGCAGTCGACCGGTTCGATGAACTGCAACGCGGCTGGGACGGTCCGGTGCCGCATTACCCGGCCGACGACGGGGTCAAGCTGGCGGCTGGCTGGTTGGTCGAGAACGCCGGCTTCGGCAAGGGCTACCCGGACCGTGACGATGCGCGGTGCCGGCTGTCGACCAAGCATGCGCTGGCCTTGACCAACCGCGGCAGCGCAACCACCGCCGACGTGTTGGCCCTGGCACGTGCCGTTCGCGACGGTGTGCGCGACGCGTTCGGCATCACGTTGAGGCCCGAACCGGTGCTCGTCGGCTGTTCGCTGTAAAACCGCATATCGTCGATGAACGGCGTAGTCATGGACGCCTCGGCGACACGAATCGGCGAATATCGGCAAAATTAACCCGCGCGACGAAAAATGGGGAGAATGGTCGGTGGCAGCCCGCTCACGGGTTTGCTTAGACCATCTACGGGGGATGTGAAATGACCACTGACATCAATCAAACCGTCAAGCGCGCGCGCGGCCGCACGCTCGGAGTCAAGACTTGGCTGGGCGCGGGCGCTGTGACCCTGGGCGTGGGTGCCGCCCTTGCGGGGGCGACGGCCGTCGCTGCGGCCGACACCGGCGGTCATTCGGCCCCGAATTCGGCGTCGAGCCCGTCGACCAAATCCGATACCGGGCCCAAGCGCACGGTGGCCGGATCGGCTCGGACCGTCGCCAAGGTGACGACGGCCCCGGCCGGCGCGGCGGTCGCGAAGCCGTCGGCCAGTGCCAAGCCGGCCACCGGAGGCAGGACGGCAACCGCCAACGCGAGCCTTCCGCCGATCAACCAGACCATCAACACCCCGTTCGGACCGATCTCGCTGGTGGCAAACGTGACGGCCCCGACGCCGCCCGACCCGGGCGCCGTCACGGTGGACGTCAACGCGAGTACGCCTATCGGCGGTGCCCAGTTCGGGCTGGCCGGGAACTCGACGTTTGACGCGCCCACCCTCACGTACACGACGGCGTTGACCAGCGGGACGCTCCAGGTGCCCTCGGTGGTCGCATTCGCCGCAAGCACCGCCGGCGCGTTCCTCGGCGCCGGGCTCACCGCCTACAACAGCCTGAACACCTTCGTCTCGGCTGTGAGCAGTGGCAACATCGGGGGCGCGATCTTCGCCTGGGCCGAGGCCGCGCCGAAGTTCGCCAACGCTCTGTTGTTCGGCAGCCAGACGCTCGACCTGCCGCTGCCGACCGGCGGAACGGGACCCGCCATCGTGGCGCACATCCCCGTCGGTGGGTTGTTCTCGCCGGCCCAGTCGCTGTCGGTGAGCTGGGACGAGTACAGCACCACCCAATCCGGCATCACGGTCAAGCTGGCGGCCGGCAACATCGCGTTCGCGGGCACGAAGTTCGGCGGGGCGGCACCGGCCTTCTTCGCCATCTTCGGCCTCTGACACCGACGGGGTGGGGCGAAGCCCACACTCCGTCGATTGGCAGCCGGACGGCTGGGTTCCGTATCTTGGATTGACGTGAGCCCAGCCGACCGACCGCCGATCAACCGGCGACGCGCTTTGACAGCGCTGGTCGTCGGCGTTGCCGCGCCCAGCGCGCTGGCGGCCTGCGTAAACGGCGCCGGCAAACAGGCCGCGAAGCAGGAAGCTCCGCCGAAGGCGACGCTGAACTTCACTCCGGCCAAGGACGCCAAGGATGTGCTGCCCACGACCCCGGTGAGCCTCGAGGTCAAGGACGGCTGGCTGCAACACGTCGCGCTGACCAACGCCGATGGCAAGCCCGTTGCCGGCACGCTCAACCGGGACCGCACCACCTTCACCGCCACCGAACCGTTGGGCTACGGCGCGTCCTACAGCTGGACCGGTTCAGCGGTCGGGCGCGACGGGCAGGCACTGCCGATCGCCGCGGCGTTCACCACGATCAACCCCACCAAACAGGTCAACGGGCAGTTCCAGCTCTCTGACGGGCAGACCGTCGGCGTGGCTGTGCCGATCATCCTGCAGTTCGACGCCGCGATCGACGACGAGCACAAAGCCGACGTCGAGAAGGCACTGAACGTCACCACGACGCCGCCGACCGAGGGCAGCTGGGCCTGGCTGCCCGACGAGGTGGGCGGCTCTCGGGTGCACTGGCGCACCAAGGAGTACTACCAGCCCGGCACCAAGGTCCACGTCGACGCCAAGCTCTACGGCGTCAAGTTCGGCGACGACTCCTTCGGCGCCTCGGACTCGACGCTGGACTTCGAGATCGGCCGTCGCCAGGTGGTCAAGGCCGACGCCACCTCGCACCGCATCCAGGTGATCACCGACGAGGGCGTCACCATGGACTTCCCCTGCAGCTACGGCGAAGCCGACAAGCCCCGCAACGTCACCCGCAGCGGCATCCACGTCGTCAGCGAGAAGTACGCCGACTTCTACATGACCAACCAGGCCGCCGGATACAGCAATGTCCATGAGCGCTGGGCGGTTCGGATCTCGAACAACGGCGAGTTCATCCACGCCAACCCGGCCAGCTCCGGGGCTCAGGGCAACACCAACGTCACCAACGGCTGCATCAATCTGTCCACCGGCGACGCCGAGCAGTATTTCGGAACGGCCATGTACGGCGACCCTGTCGAGGTGACCGGTACGTCGATCCAGCTGTCTTACGCCGACGGTGACATCTGGGACTGGGCGGTGGACTGGAACGAGTGGAAGTCGATGTCTGCGTTGTCGGATCAAAAGCCCGAGACCAGCATTCCGAGCAGCGCGCCGGCCACCCCGACCGATGCCCCGACCCTGTCGGGTACGCCCACGACGACGCCGACGACGTCGCGCTCGGCTACGACCGGCGGTTGAACCGGCTGGCGCTGGCCTGATCGCGGGGCCGGAGCACGATCTGGTCGAGGTTGACGTGCGACGGGCGTGATGCGACGAAGCCGATCACCTCGGCGACGTCGGCGGCCACCAGCGGCGTGATCCCCGAGTAGACGGCGTCGGCGCGCTGCTCGTCGCCGGCGAAGCGCACCAGGGCGAACTCCGTCTCCACCGCACCGGGCGCAATCTCGGTGAGCCGCACCGGTTTTCCGAGTAACTCACCGCGCAGCGTTCGATGCAGCGCACCCTGGGCATGCTTGGCCGAGGTATATCCGCCGCCGTTGTCATACACCTCCAGTGCGGCGATCGAGGTGACGGTGACGATCAGTCCGTCGCCGGATTCGACGAGCTTGGGCAGCAGCGCCCTGGTCACGCGCAACGTCCCGAGCACGTTGGTCTCCCACATCCAGCGCCAGTGGTCGAGGTTGGCCTCGGCGATCGGTTCCAGTCCTTTGGCGCCGCCGGCGTTGTTGACCAGCACATCGACCCGGGGCAAACCGGCCGCCAGGGCGGCGACGGCGTCGTCGTCTGTGACGTCGGCCACAATGGCGGTACCACTGATCTCGTCGGCCAACCGCTGGATGCGATCAGCCCGGCGCGCTACTGCGACAACGTGAAAGCCAAGGGCGGCAAGGGTTTTGGCGGTCGCCTCGCCGATACCGGAGCTGGCGCCGGTGACTACCGCTACGCGGGAATGGGCGTCTGGAAACGTCATCGGACCAACTCTAGTAACTGTGCTAAATTCCTCTCGTGATCCGAATCGGTCTGACCAGCTGTCTGGTCGCGCACACCGCGTGTTGTTGTCACGCGATTCGCTGCGCCTGACAGACCCGGACACTCTTCTTCTCTCGTCCCGCTCACGTCGCCAGGTGTGGCACAAGCCCCCACCCCGACTCGAGAAGGACACCCAATGCGTACCGTCGCACTTTCCTCCCACGATCCGCTCCGTACTTCCGCCCGTGACGCGGCCCGCGTCGGAGCCCGCCCGCATCCGCTGCGAACCCGGCACCACATCGTGGCTCCTTCGCTGCGGATCCCCGATGCCGCCGCCGCATCGGTCTTCGCGGCGGTGCGCCAGCGCGGCGCCATCGGCCGCGATGTGATCGCCCAGGTCACCAACCTGTCGATCGCCACGGTGAACCGCCAGGTCACCTCCCTGCTGGAGGCTGGAATCCTGCGTGAGCGCGCCGATCTGGCGGTTTCGGGCGCCATCGGCCGCCCGCGGGTGCCGGTCGAGGTCAATCACGAACCGTTCCTGACCCTCGGTATCCACATCGGTGCGCGCACCACGAACATCGTCGCCACCGACCTGCTCGGCCGCACCCTCGACGCGGTCGAGACGCCGACGCCGCGGGGCGGACAGGCTGCCGCGCTGGCCTCACTGGCCGGCAGCGCCCGTCGCTACCTGAGCCGCTGGCATCGACGGCGCCCGCTGTGGATCGGCGTCGCGATCGGTGGTGTGGTGGACAGCGTCACCGGACATGTCGACCACAGCAGGCTGAGCTGGACGCAGGCCCCGGTGGGACCCGTGCTCGCCGAAGCGCTGGGCCTGCCGGTGTCGGTGGCATCCCACGTGGATGCGATGGCCGGTGCCGAGGTTCTGCTCGGGCTGCGTCGCCCGCCTGCCCCGGCGTCGAGCAGCCTGTATGTCTACGCCCGTGAGACCGTCGGCTTCGCCCTGGTGATCGGTGGACGGGTGCACAGCCCGATCAGCGGCCCGGGCACGATCGCCGCGCTGCCGGTGTCTTCCGAATTGCTCGGCGGCAGTGGGCAACTGGAGTCGACGGTCAGTGACGAGGCGGTGCTGGCCGCCGCTCGCAAACGCGGCATCGTGCCGGTCTCCGGGCCCGCCGCCTCGATGGCCACGCTGCTGCGGGCCGCCCGCCAGGGCGATACGCCTGCCGGTGTCGGGGCGCAGGAACTGCTGGCCGAGCGAGCCCGTGTTCTCGGCGGCGCGGTGGCGCTGCTGCGCGACATGCTCAACCCCGACGACCTGGTCGTCGGCGGCCAGGCGTTCACCGAGTACCCCGAGGGCATGCAGTTGGTCGAGGCCGCGTTCGCCGAGCGGTCGGTGCTGCCGGCCCGCGATATCAGGGTGACGGCGTTCGGCAACCGAGTGCAGGAGGCCGGCGCCGGCATCGTCTCGCTGGGTGGTCTGTATGCCGACCCGATCGGCGCACTGAGACGGGCCCAGAATCGCCGCGAAGCCGCGGTGTAAAGATGGAGGCGTGCGGCACGCCCGGGAACTGACCGACAGTTCGACCGATGGGATGCCGCGTCGCGTCGCGGTGTTGTCCGTGCACACCTCCCCGTTGGCGCAGCCCGGGACCGGGGACGCCGGCGGGATGAACGTCTACGTGCTCCAGACCGCGCTGCAGATGGCGCGGCGCGGGGTCGAGGTGGAGATCTTCACCCGGGCGACGTCGTCGTCGGATCAGCCGGTGGTTCGGGTGGCACCCGGGGTGCTGGTGCGCAACGTCGTGGCAGGTCCTTTCGAAGGGCTCGACAAGTACGACCTGCCGACCCAGTTGTGTGCGTTCACCGCCGGGGTATTGCGGGCCGAGGCCAACCACGAGCCCGGCTACTACGACATCGTGCATTCCCACTACTGGCTCTCCGGGCAGGTCGGCTGGCTGGCTCGCGACCGCTGGGCAGTGCCGCTGGTGCACACCGCCCACACGCTGGCCGCGGTGAAGAACGCGGCGTTGGCCGACGGCGACGCACCGGAACCGCCGCTGCGCTCGGTGGGGGAGCAGCAGGTGGTCGACGAGGCCGACCGCCTGGTTGTCAACACAGAAGACGAAGCGCACCAACTCATTTCGCTGCACAACGCCGACCCGCGACGCATCGACGTGGTATACCCGGGCGTCGACCTGGAAACGTTCACCCCAGGGAACCGGCACGCCGCACGCGCGGCACTCGGCCTCCCTGACGGCGAGCGCGTAGTCGCCTTCGTCGGGCGCATCCAGCCCCTGAAGGCACCCGATGTGCTGTTGCGTGCGGCCGCGCGGCTGCCCGGTGTGCGGGTGCTGGTCGCCGGCGGCCCGTCCGGCAGTGGACTGGCCGCACCCGACGCGCTCGTGGGTCTCGTTGCCGAACTGGGTATGGCAGACCGGGTGACTTTTCTTCCCCCGCAGTCGCGCGAGCAACTGGTCAACGTCTACCGCGCCGCGGACCTGGTCGCCGTGCCCAGCTATTCGGAGTCGTTCGGCCTGGTCGCCGTGGAGGCGCAGGCTTGCGGGACTCCGGTGGTGGCCGCGGCGGTGGGTGGTCTGCCGGTGGCGGTGGCCGACGGCGTCAGCGGCGCCCTGGTCGCCGGCCACGAGCCCGGCCAGTGGGCCGATGCGATCGACGGTCTGCTGGCCCGCGACCCCGGGGAACTCAGCGCCGCCGCCGAGGCGCACGCCCAGCGATTTTCCTGGGCACACACCGTCGACGGCCTGCTGGCCAGTTACTCCCGGGCGATCACCGACTACGCCAGCGTCCGGCGGCGGCACGCGGCCGGCGACGCGCTGGCCCGGCGCAACGGCCGGCGCTGGACGATGCGGCGGGGCGTGCGGCTATGACCGGCAACGTCCAACAGATCATCGAGAAGACGCTCGACGAGCACGGGCTGGTCTACAGCCGCCACGAAGGCGCGCATGGCGGCTTGCCCGGGCTGATCGTCGAGCTGCCCGGGGAGCGCAAGCTCAAGACCAACACCCTGCTCAGCATCGGCGAGCATTCGGTGCGCGTCGAGGCGTTCGTCTGCCGCCAGCCCGATGAAAACCACGAGGGTGTGTACCGCTTCCTGCTCAAGCGCAATCGCCGGCTCTACGGGGTGGCCTACACGCTGGACAACGTCGGCGACATCTACCTGATCGGGCGGATGGCGTTGGACTCGGTGAACCCCGACGAGCTCGACCGGGTGCTCGGGCAGGTGCTCGAGGCCGTCGACACCGACTTCAACACCCTGCTGGAACTCGGTTTCAAGTCGTCCATCCAGAAGGAGTGGGCGTGGCGGGTGTCGCGCGGTGAATCGCTGAAGAACCTCGCCGCGTTCGAGCATCTGATCGACGACGACGACTGATCGGTGCCGTGAGAAGATTTCCGGCATGGCTGACTCCACACTGATTCTGCTGCGGCACGGCGAGAGCGAATGGAACGCGCTCAACCTCTTCACCGGCTGGGTGGACGTCGACCTGACCGACAAGGGCCGCGCCGAGGCGGTGCGCGGCGGCAAGCTGATGGCCGAACAGGGCCTGCTGCCCGATGTGCTGTACACCTCGCTGCTGCGTCGCGCGATCACGACCGCGCACCTGGCGCTGGATGCCGCGGACCGGCTGTGGATCCCCGTGACGCGCAACTGGCGACTCAACGAGCGGCACTACGGCGCGCTGCAGGGTCTGGACAAAGCCGAGACCAAGGAGAAGTACGGCGAGGAGCAGTTCATGCTGTGGCGGCGCAGCTACGACACGCCGCCGCCGCCGATCGAGCGGGGCAGCACCTACAGCCAGGATGCCGACCCGCGGTACGCCGACATCGACGGCGGCCCGCTGACCGAATGCCTGGCCGACGTCGTGGCCCGCTTCGTCCCGTACTTCACCGAAACCATCGTTCCGGACCTGCAGGCCGGCAAGACGGTGTTGATGGTCGCGCACGGCAACTCGCTGCGGGCATTGGTGAAATACCTGGACAACATGTCCGACGCCGACGTCGTGGGCCTCAACATCCCGACCGGCATTCCCCTGCGCTACGACCTGGACGCCGATCTGAAGCCGCGGGTGCCCGGCGGTACCTACCTGGATCCCGAGGCCGCCGCCGCCGGCGCTGCCGCGGTGGCCAGCCAGGGCGCCAAATAAGCGGGTCAATTGCCGTGAATTCGGCAAACGCAGGGTAAACGGCGGCGGAATACATGCGCGCTCAGAGTGTGACGTGTCCCGAATTGGCCGCACGCTGCTGGGATGACGTTCACCGGATGCGTACCCTTCTCCTGTGAGTGTTGGCTCGGTGGCAGTACTGGCCACGGCCGCGGCGCTGGTAGCGCTTGCTTTCGGACTCGGGATCGGGGCCGCGCTCACCCCACGGATTCTGGAGCGCAAGCAGCGCCGGGCGATCACCGAAGCTGGGATCACCGTGTCGCAGATGCTGCAGCATGTCGTGTCGTTGGCACCGATCGGGATGGTGGTCGTCGACTCGCATCGCGATGTGGTGTTCATCAACGACCGCGCCACGGAACTGGGCATCGTGCGTGACCGCCAGCTCGACGAGCGGGCCTGGACCGCCACTCAACGGGTTCTTGCCACCGGCGAGGGCGTCGAGGTCGACCTGTCCCAGCCGCAGCGCGCCGCAGCCGGCCGGTCCGGGCTCTCGGTGCGCGGGCACGTGCGGCTGCTGAGCAAGCAGGACCCGCGCTTCGTCGTCGTCTACGTCGACGACCAGTCCGAGCAGGCGCGCATGGAGGCCAGCCGGCGCGACTTCGTGGCCAACGTCAGCCATGAACTCAAGACGCCCGTCGCCGCGATGGGCGTGCTGGCCGAGGCGCTGCTGGAGTCCGCCGACGATGCCGAGACCGTGCACCACTTCGGCCAGAAGATCCTCACCGAATCCCAACGGCTGGCCAGCATGGTGCGCGAGCTGATCGAGCTGTCCCGTCTGCAGGGTGCCGAGCCGCTTCCCGACCTCGACGGCGTCGACGTCGATTCCGTTGTCAGTGAGGCGATCTCACGTCACAAAGTGGCCGCCGACAACGCCGACATCTCGGTCACCACCGACGCGCCCAGCGGTTTTCGCGTGCTGGGTGATCAGTCGTTGTTGGTCACCGCGCTGGCCAACCTCATCTCCAACGCGATCGCGTACTCGCCCAACGGGTCGAAGGTGTCGATCAGTCGTCGCCGCCGCGGCGACAACATCGAAATCGCGGTCACCGACCGGGGTATCGGCATTGCCCGCGCAGATCAAGAGCGGGTCTTCGAACGATTCTTCCGGGTCGACAAGGCGCGTTCGCGTGCTACCGGCGGCACCGGATTGGGGCTGGCCATCGTCAAACACGTGGCCGCCAATCACAACGGCAGCATCCGGCTGTGGAGCCAGCCGGGCACCGGCTCGACGTTCACCCTGTCCATTCCCGCCTATCCGCATACCGATGACGACGAACCGGCCGACCAATCGGCCATTGACGAGGAGGCGCTACGCCAATGACCAATGTGTTGATCGTGGAAGATGAAGAGTCGCTGGCAGATCCGTTGGCCTTCCTGCTGCGCAAGGAGGGGTTCGAGGCCACCGTGGTCGGCGACGGCCCGTCGGCGCTGGCCGAATTCGATCGGTCGGGAGCCGATATCGTGCTGCTCGATCTGATGCTGCCGGGGATGACCGGGACCGACGTGTGTAAGCAACTTCGTGCCCGCTCCAGCGTCCCGGTGATCATGGTGACCGCACGCGACAGCGAGATCGATAAGGTCGTCGGCCTCGAGCTGGGCGCCGACGACTACGTCACCAAGCCGTACTCGGCTCGCGAACTGATCGCGCGCATCCGGGCCGTGCTGCGCCGTGGCAGCGACGCCGAGGACGCCGGCATCGGCGACGCCATCCTCGAAGCCGGCCCGGTGCGGATGGATGTCGAGCGGCACGTCGTGACCGTGGGCGGCGAGCCGATCACCTTGCCGCTCAAGGAGTTCGACCTGCTCGAGTACCTCATGCGCAACAGCGGACGGGTGCTCACTCGCGGCCAGCTCATCGACCGGGTATGGGGTGCGGACTACGTGGGTGACACCAAGACCCTCGACGTCCACGTCAAGCGTCTGCGCTCGAAGATCGAAGCCGATCCGGCCAACCCGGTGCACCTGGTCACAGTGCGCGGCCTGGGCTACAAGCTGGAGGGCTAGTGACGAGGCCCAGCCGCTTCGGCGGCTGGGCTCAGTACGCGCCGTCGCCGCTCAACACGGTCTTGATGGTCTTGGCGATGATCACCAGATCACGGATGGGCGACCAGTTCTCGATGTAGCTGAGGTCGAGGCGGACGGCGTCCTCGAGGGCCAGATCCGAGCGGCCGCTGACCTGCCAGAGGCCGGTCAGCCCCGGCTTCACCGTCAGCCGTCTGCGAACCAGATCGTCGTACGAGTCGACCTCACGGCGAACCTGCGGCCGCGGTCCGACGACGCTCATGTCGCCACGCAGCACGTTGATGAACTGCGGCAGCTCATCAATGCTGTACTTGCGAATAATCTTGCCCACCCGCGTGATTCGTGGGTCGTGCTTGTCCTTCCAGAACAGCGGATCACTGCCGTCTGCCGCGATCATCGCCGGCGCTACCGCATCGGCGCCGTCGACCATGCTGCGGAACTTCAGCATCTTGAACGTGGTGCCCTTGAGACCGATTCGTTCCGACACGTAGAACACCGGCCCGGGGCTGGACAGGCGGACCGCGAGAGCGGCGAGGAAGAACACCGGTGCGACCACGACCATCGCGCAGATCGTGAAGACGATGTCGAAGACCCGCTTGGCCACCGAGTTGGCCCCGTCGTACTGCGGCTTGGCCACCTCGAACATGGCCATGCCGGCGACGGGCCGGCTGTACAACCGATCCTCGGCGATGTCCACCAATCCGGGGGCGATCATCAGATCGACGCCCAATGAGTCGAGTTCCCAGATCAATCGGCGGATCTCGGTGGGGTGCAGGTGGTCGGTGGCGGCCAGAGCGACGGTATGGGCATGTGTGCGCCGGACGGCGTCGGCAATCGCCTGGTCGATCCCGACGACCGGGACGGCTTGGCCGTCGATCTCGATAGCGTCGTTCTGGGCGGTCGGTCCCGCCGGAGTGCAGATGCCGACGACGCGGTAACCGGCGGCCGGATCTCGAACGAAGGTGGCGGCGACCTCTTCGGCGGTTCGGGGGCTGCCGACGACGAGCACCGAGATCTGGTGTTCGGCACGGCTGAGTTCGGCGGTGACTATCCGGCGCCAATGCATGCGGCTCGCGAGGAGTCCGAGCAGTCCGGCCGGGAAGACGATCGCGAGATAGGGCCGTGACACGTCGACGTGCAGTAGCAGCGCACCGATGGCGATGAGGCCGAACAGCTGGAGCGTCGCGAGCACGACGCTCATGTATTCACCAACGTCCCGGCCGACGACGCGGCGTGCGCGGTACCCGTTGATGCCGAGCGCCGCCATCCAGAGCGCTGCCAGCGCGACCGAACCGATGGAGTAGGTCAGCAGGGCGGTCGGCTGCTCGGCGAACAGGACCGCGGTCGCAAGTCCCAGGGTGAGGCAAATAATTGCCGCATCGCTCAAGATCAGCCGCTTGGAATGCCGGAAGTGCCGGGTCTCGCGCCGTGAGGCCCGCGCTTCTTGCCAGAGCGGGGGGATGCTGTTCTCGTCAAATAACGGCGAGGTCGAGTTTTGGCGAACATTCTCGGCGCGACCGTTATCAACTGAGATCCGGCTATCGGACTGTTCAGCCAACACAGCGAAATTCTGCCTTCGTAGTCACCGAACTGCTATTAACTGCACCGTAACTCCGGTTAGGCCAGAGCGCAACCACTGGAGCGGATGGCGTACATCACTAGAATTGTGCAAGCGGGTGCAGATTCAGCAAAGACTGAATTCGTCGCGGCACACTGAGAACGCGGTGTCGTACGCCGCGAATACCGCTGACCGGGAGTACGTCGTACGAAAATGCTCGCGCGCCTGCGCCGAAATCTCGGCATTGACGGCGGGCTCGGTGAGCGAGCAGAGCAGCTCCACGAATTCGGCCGGTTGGCGGCCGAGGAGCACTCCGGTGCCCGGTCCACTGGCGATGCCCTCTGCGCCGATGGGCGTGGACACCACGGGTAACGCCCGGCCCAGCGCCTCGATCACCTTGAGCTTGATTCCAGACCCGAAGCGAAGCGGATTGACCAATGCCGCGACGCCGGCAAGAGCGGTACCCAGATCCGGGACGAAGCCCTCCAAGACGACGCTGTCACCCCATTTCGCCGCGAGGGCCAGCAGTTCGGGCCGTGCCTCGCGGCCGATGATCCGCAGCCGGGCATCGGGATGCCGCTTCAGGATCAGCGGCCACGCCGTCTCGAGGAACGATCTGAGTCCGTCGTCATTGTGGGGCAGCGACAGCAGTCCGAGAAACGCGAATTCAGGGGCGCCGTCGTAATGCCGCTCCGGCCCGGCCGGGACGGCGATCAGCGGCGGAATGCTCTGAATTCGGTCGGGCCCCATGCCCGTACGCTGCATCAGCACATCCGCCTCGTCGGCGTTGACCAACAGGCTCCGCCGGAAGCGACGCGCCGTGCGGTCCTCGCTACGGCGGACCAGGGAGCGTTCCGCCCGCAGCAGCATCGTCTGGCTGCGACGGTGGGTCGCCAGCGGGCGCAGTTTCGCCGGCACGTGTTCGGCGAAATTGCCGAGCGGGCTGATGTTGATGTCGCCGAACTCGTCGGCGGCTCGCAGCATCCGGTCGTAGCGCTCGGAGAACAGATCGTCGAGATAACACACCTGCTGAGCAGCTATCGCGTTCGGCGCGTACTGGGCCATTCGGACGGTGTCGTAGATCTGCAGGTCAGGGTGGATCTGATCGAGTAATTCGGCGATGCCGGCCGCCGTCTGCGACGATCCGAGGAAAGCCTCCTGCAAACTCATACGCCCGGTCAACACCCGGGTCATGACGTTGCCGAGCACCTCGCGCCGGCTGGGGCCGGGCACGACATGCATGCGCACTGGAAATTGCTGATTCGGCACCGACCCGACTTTTATGTAGTGCACGTTGTCGTGCCCGTACCGCTCGGTCAGGTAGTCGACGAACCCTGCGAGGACCACTTTCTTGCCCGCATCCGTCGGATACGGGTCGACAGCACTGATCAGGGCGACAGCCACCCGGTGATATTAGCTAATCTCAAAAAATTTGCCACACTTAACCCACATGGTAGGACTGGGCCGGTGGCGTCGCCGCGGAGCGCTTCGCTATTAAGCTGCATGGCAGCACGGTTCGGTCGCCAACGAAACCCGACTAAGGAACAACCATGGCCAAGTACCGCCTCACCATCGCGGCCTTCGCAGTGATCGGTGCTCTTCTCGGCGCCGCGCTGGGGTATGTCCTAGCTCCCCAACCGCACCGCTACCAGGCCGCGGCGCGCGTCGCGCTGCTTCCGGCCCCCGATCTGACGATCGGGGAAGCATCCCCGTTCTGGGAGGTGCTCAGCCGCGGCCAGATCAGCCGAACCGCGGCGGTGCTCTACAACGACCAGCGTTGGTTGCCCTCGGCCGCGACCGCCGCGAAGGTCCCGCAGGGCGAGTTGTCGCTCACCGCCGCCGCGCTGCCGGACACCACGATCCTGACGGTGACGGTCGATGCCGGTTCGGCGAAGGCCGCCGAGGCGGCCTTGAACGATGTGCTCACCAAAGCGACCCCGGAAGTCACCCAGCTGAGCGCGCCCTACGCCGTGAAGGTGCTGTGGCCGCCGGAGGGCAGCGCGGCACCGGTTCCCGTTCCCGGCGCGACGCAGGTCGCGGCGGCCGGCGCCTTGGGCGGTCTGCTGATCGGTGGCGGTGTCGGGTGGCTGGTACTGCGGGCCCGCCGCCAGCGACGTGACACCGCGCCGGTCACGCGCGTCCGCTCCCTCAACGACGACACCCGTCCGATCGACGAAGAGGTGCTACCCCGGTTATGACCGGGCTGATCCGATTCGCACCCTCCCCGGGGGAGTACGCGGCCATGGCTTTGGCCGGCGGGGCTGCGACCTTCGGTGCAATCGTCATGTTCGGGTCGCGGAATCCCCTGCTCCTCGCGGCGGCGACGATCGGTGGCGTCGGACTGGTGTTCGCAGCGCGTAGACCGGTATTCGCCCTTGCGGTCATCGTCTTCATCGAGGTCTGCAACCTGTCCGGGGTGCTCGACCAGTACGGCAGCATCCCGGTGTTCCAAGGGTCGATGCTGCTCGGAGTGGTCACAATCGGGTTGGCCCTCCGCGATCCCGAACTTCGTGGACGCCTCAACGCGTGGACCGCGATCTGTGCCGGCTTCGCCGGGATCTTCCTTGCCACACAATTGGTTTCGGTGATCGGAAGTGTCGACGCCACAGCGTCGCTGGCCTCTGCGCGCCGCACCGCCATCGATCTGGTCTTCCTACTGATCGTCTTGATGCTCACCCAGATGACGGCACGGCCGTGGCTGGTGGCCGCCGTGTTCGTGGTGGTGCTCGCCGCGTTGTCGGTGTTGACGGTGATCGACCAGGTGGTCTACGCGGGATCGACCTCGTTCGGCGGATTCTCGGTCGTCACAACGTCTTCCGGCGAAGACGTGACCACCTTGCGATACGGCGGCCCGCTACCGGACTCCAACTTCTGGGGACGCCACCTGATCATGGGGCTGCCGATGGCGGCAGCCCTGTTGACGCGCTCGCTGAGGGCCTCCCAGCGGCCGGTCGCGTTCGCGTGGGGCTTTTCGATCCTGGCCCTGCTGGCCGGTATCTACCTGACCCAGTCGCGCGGCACGTTCCTGTCCGCGGCGATCGCGATGGTCGTGTGGTTCCTTGCGACCGAGCGTCCGGTGCGCCGCTGGGGACTGGTGAGTCTGCCGCTCGCATTCGGGTTGGTGCTGGTGCCGGGCGTCGGCAACCGGCTTCAGAAGATGTTCACCGAAATCAGTCAGGGTCCGGACAGTGGTCACATCGATCCGTCCTTGCTCGGCCGACTGGCCGCCCAGCAGCAGGCGGGGATGATGTGGGACGAGCGACCGCTTTTCGGCTTCGGTCCCGGCACTTTCCCGGGCCAGGTGTTCAACTTCGCCGGCCGGGTTGCCACCGCACAGCTGGAAGCGCCCGACGGTGCGCACAACACCTATCTTTCATTGGCAGCGGAATCCGGCCTCCTCGGTATCACCGGTTGGGTGGTCATGGTCGTCGGGTTCCTCGCCGTGCTCGTGATGCGCAACACCGCGCAGCCACGGTCGCCGGATCGTGTCCTGGTCGCGGCGTTGATTGCGGCGATCATCGGGTGGTCGGTGTCCAGCGCCTGGCTACATCTGGCCTACTTCCGCACCTTCGCCGTCGTGCTGGCGATGGTGGCTGCTGTCGCCCCCGCCTTACCGATTCCGGCCGAGGCGCTACGGACCTTCTGGCGCGCCGCGGGGGTCTGGCTGATGGCCGCCGTCGTGGGATTCGGCGTCGTCTGGGCGTATCTGTCGGTGACCGGTCCGTCGAAGGTGCGGGCCGTTCAGCGCGCGACGTTGGTTCCGGCCGTTCCGACCGACGGGTGGTACGCCTACGCACTCGACATCCGGTCCCGAATGCAGATGTTGCCGACCTTCGCCGTCGTCTTGCGCGACGAGAAGTCACCGGTCTCGATCGACGCCGACTCGGTGCGTGGTCTGCTGGTCTTCACGGTCGAGGCCGACACCGCGTCGCAGGCTCGCGACGAGCTGCAACTGGCCGTGGCCCAGGCCGGCAACCGGCTCAGTGACTCGATCGGCTTCAACCAGTATGTGATGCAGGGGATCGCCAGCATGGAGTTGACCGAGGTGCGGGACCGCTCGACGGTGGTCACCGGGATCGGTCTCGGTGTGGCCGCGGGTTTGGTGACCGGGCTGACACTGTCGTCGGTCACCGCCCGACGGCGGCGACCCGAAGAGCATGCCGCGGTTCGTCCGTTGGCTGCCCTCAGATCAGGATGAACCAGCACCGCGCAATCGGGCGGACGTTGACCGTCGTCGCCATGGCGACAGCGGTGCTCTGGGCCGGCGTGACGGGCTGCTCCAAATCCGGTCCCACTGCGTTGAACGCCCCGTTCGCCTCGGATAGTTCCTGGCGGCAACCGATTCCGCCGAAACCGGCGATCGATCCGAACAGTGCGGCAATGATCGCCGGGATCCAGTCCGAACGCGCGTTGCACGCAAACCTCGTGGAGTTCGGGATTCCGATCTACCAGGTGCACGGGGACAAGCCCAGCCACGCGGTGGAGTGCACCGGCGGTGACTGGGGTGCGTGTCCTTTCGGCGGTACGGCAGTGCCGATTCCGGCTGATGCTGCGCCGAATTCGGGGTCCGACGGCGCGATGGTCATCGTCGATGAGTCGTCGTCGAAGGTCTACGAGTTCTGGCGCGCGGCCAAGCACGGTGATCGGTGGTCGTCGGAATGGGGAGCGGTGAACAGTCTGAAGGGGCCCGGCTGGGGTGGGTCGTCGACCGGGTCCGGCGCATCGCGGCTGGCCGGTGTGATTCGCGTCGACGAGGTCGCCGCAGGGAAGGTTTCCCACGCGTTGGCCCTGCAGACCAGCAACGCCTGCAAGACATTTCGCCCACCCGCCATCAAAGCCGACGGGACCTCCGGACGTCCCGACTGCATCCCGGAGGGCGCTCGGCTGCAGTTGGACCCCGGGCTGGATCTGCATTCCCTCGGTCTCAACAAGGGTGAGCTCGCCGTGGCCACCGCCATGCAGCGGTACGGCGGTTACGTCGTCGACGTCGGTGGCGCACCGCTCAGTGTGAGTTTCGAACTGGATCGCTCGGCGGCCGCCGGCACGTTGGGCAAGGTCTATCAGGACGCGGGATTCCGTTGGGATTACGACGCGATGGAGCGCGTCCCATGGGACAAGCTACGAGTGTTGGGATGACAGTGACTTCTTCGGGATATCGTGCACGGGTGAACATCAAGCACGCCGCGTACGGAGCGCTCAACCGGCCTTCGACTCGGTGGTTGCTCGGCGTCGCCGCCTCGGCGCGCACCGTGCTGGGGGACGAGCGTGCCTGGATCACCTACGACGCGCCGACCGGGGACTGGCTCAAGCGGACGCGGGCCGGTGCCATGCTGATGTCCGATCTTCGCAATGGCGGCGGGATGAGCGCCGAGCAGTGCGCCGACGCCGCTCAAGACATGTTCCTGCACCGGTATTCTCTCGGCCCCGGTGACGTGGTGCTCGACATCGGCGCCGGGATCGGGACCGAGATGCTGCCGTTCTCCAGAATCGTCGGGGACTCCGGCAAGGTCGTCGCCGTCGAGGCGCACCCCGCGACGTATCGCCGGCTCGAGCGGGTTCGCGAGCTGAACGATCTGCGCAACGTCACGCTGCTTCACGCGGCCGTGATGGACACCAACGACCCGGTGTACATCAGTGACCTCCAGGCCGAGGACTATCTGGAGAACAAGATCGGCGCGGACGGGGTCGAGGTTCCCGCGCTCACGCTCGCAGATCTGGTCTCCCGGCTGAAGCTCGACCGCATCGACTTTCTGAAGATGAACATCGAAGGGGCCGAACTGCCGGCCCTTCGCGGCGCGACCGATGTGCTGCCCCTCGTGCGGCACGCCGCGATCGGATGCCACGACTTCCTGGCCAGGGAGACCGGTGACGACTCGTACCGCACCAAGGACGCGGTGCGCGCCTTGTTGATCGAGGCGGGGTTCACCGTGACCACGCGGCCCGATGATCCGCGCCCCTGGGCCGCCGACTACCTCTTCGCGTCCCGCTGAGATCGGCCGGGGACGCGCGGGTGGGGCCTGAGCAGCGGAATGTAGACGGCGAAAGCACGGATAGCGTCGCGCCCGCTGCGGATGCAACGCCAGCGACCGGGCGCCAAGCCGCTTGGAATTACCTGGTTTTCGGGCTGAGCAAGAGCTCGACCCTGATCATGACGATCGTCGCCGCGCGACTGCTCGACCCTGCTGACTTCGGCCTGTTCACCCTGGCGCTGTTGGTGGTCAACCTCTTCGACTACATGAAGGACCTCGGAGTAGGGGCTGCGCTGGTGCAGAGCCCCGGCAAATGGGAGCGCCTTGCGCCCACCGGGTTGACCCTCACGGTCATCTTCGGCGTCGTCGCCGGCGCACTGCTCGCGCTCACCGCGCCGCTGGGGGCCGCGCTGCTGCATCAGCCGGGGTTGTCACCGTTGATCCGGGTGCTGGCAATCGGGCTGACCATCTCCGCGCTCAGCGCCATTCCGGCTGCCCGGTTGCGACGCGATCTCGACTTCCGGCAGCGCATGTGGCCGGAATTCCTCGGTTCGGTCGTCAAGGCCACGGTCACCATCGTCCTGGCCGCCCAAGGTCATGGTGTCTGGAGCCTGGTCTACGGGCAGCTCGCCGGAACCGTCGTGTTGACGGTCTTGTATTGGTGGGTTGCCCGGACCCCCATCGTGTTCGGCTTCGACCGGCAACAAGCAACAGGCCTGGTTCGGTACGGAGCCGCGCTCACCGGGGTCTCCCTGCTCAGCTTCGCGATGTTCAACATGGACTACCTGTTCATCGGCATGCGCCGCGGCGACGAGCAGTTGGGTCTCTACACCCTGGCCTACCGGCTTCCCGACCTTCTGGTCCTCGCCCTCTGCAGCGTGATCAGTGACGTGCTGTTCAGTGCGCTCTCCCGTCTGCAGCACGATCGAGAACGCCTCGGTGGTCACTACCTCGAAGTCATCGCCGCCACGATGGCGTTGAGCGCGCCGATCAGCGTCGCCCTGGCCGCCGCGGCGCCCGCTGTTATCGGGACCCTGTATGGGCCCGAATATGCCGGTGCCGCACCGGTACTCGTGGTGCTGGCCCTCTACGCCCTGCTCTTTTCGGTCTCATGGCACGCCGGCGACGTGTTCAAAGCCATGGGCCGGCCGACCCTTCTCATCGCGACCGGCACCGGGCGACTCGCGTTGATGGTCGGTCCGGTCTGGTGGGCGGCGGGTCACAGCATCGTCCTGGTGGGGTTGATGCTGCTCGCGGTCGAGTCGGTGATGTTCACGGTGAACACGCTGCTGGTGCGCAGGGTCGCCGGAATCGGCCTGCGCGACCTCGGGATTGCCGTGGTGCGCCCGCTGCCCGCGGCAGCCGCGATGGGCGCGGTGATGTTCGGGTTGACCTGGCTGGCCGCCGGTCTGCCGGCACCGGTCGTGCTGCTGATCGCCATCCCGGCCGGCCTGCTGACATACGCTCTCGGACTGCGATTGACCGCGCGTGCGCTCTACGATGCCGGAGCGGGCGTGGCTCGCAAGGTGATCGGGGGATCGCGTTGACGCACAGCAAGCGATCGCCCTTAAGGGTGCTGATGATTCTGGATTCGTACAACTTCGGCGGTGCTGAGAATCTGATCGCCGAACTCGGCCGGTTCGAACCCCTGGCGCTGCAGGTGTCGGTTGCCAGCCTCGCACCGGAGACCAGCGGGCGCAATGCGCTGTTCGGCAGGCTCGCCGACGCGCGCCTGAACCCGACGTACATTTCGGTGCGGAAGCTGTTGGATTTCAGAGGTTTTCTCCGGCTCGTGCGCACCCTGCGGAATGCCGATGTCGACGTCGTCCATGCGCATCTGGGCTACTCGGCGATCCTGGTCCCCCTGGCCGCGCGACTGGTGGGCAAGCCGGTGGTCGCGACCCTGCATCTGAGTCCGCAGCCCCACAGCAGCCGCGGAGAGTGGCTCAAGGAACGGATGTCGGTGCGGATACCGGCCCGCCTGGGCCGACTGGTGCTGGTCTCTCAACATGCGTTCGATCAGTATGCTCGCCGGCACGGCCCGGCCCGGTCCACGTGGCGGGCGATCCCCAACGGGGTGAACATCACGCGCTATAGCGCACGGGGCGGGCCGCGTTCGACGGACCGGCCGGTCTGGGCGATGGTCGCGGCGCTGCGCCCGGACAAGAACCATGTGGACCTCATCCGCGCCTGGGGCGGGGTTGTCGAGGTTTATCCCGGCGCGACACTGCTGATCATCGGTGACGGTCCGAGTCGGGGTGACATCGAGCGGGCAGTTGCCGATGCGGGGCTGGAGGATTCGATTCAGCTCCTCGGTCGTCGTGAGGATGTCCCCGACATCTTGCGCACCGTCGACGGGGTGGTGTCGTCATCCGTCGACGAAGCCCTGCCGACCGCGCTCATCGAGGCCGGCGCATGCGGTCTGCCGGTCGTTGCCTCCGATGCCGGCGGTACCCGCGAGATCGTCGTCGACGGGGTCACCGGCCGACTGGTTCCGTTGCGCGACGTGCCCGCGCTGACCGCAGCGCTGGTGGAAGTCATCGGAAACCCTGACCTGGCAGCACGATTCGGCGCGGCCGGCCGGGCGCAGGCCGAGGAGAAGTACTCGATGCGAACGTGGATAGCCCGGCTGGAAGCGCTCTACCGGGAGGTCATCGATGGGCACCCCTGACAATCCGGCACCGCTGACTGTTGCTCATGTGATCCACTCTCTCGGCGCCGGCGGCGCCGAAGCGGTGCTCGTCGAGCTGGCTCGCGCGGCACCGTCCGCCGGGATGCGGCTGATCGTCGTCGGGCTGTCCGATGCGGTGTCCGACGACGGTGTCGACAACCGCGTCGTACCGCTGCTGCGCGAACAGGGTGCCATCGTCCACGAAATGCATTCGGGCCGTTACGATGTGACCGCGACCGCCCGGCTGGCCAAACTGTTCCGCGACGAACGCGTCGACATCGTGCACACCCACCTCAAGCACGCCGACCTGGTCGGCGGTCTGGCCGCGCGTCTGGTCGGGGTGCCGTCGGTATCGACTCTGCATGTGATCGACATCGCGACGTCGCGTATGCATCGGCTGCGCGTCAAGGTGGCGCTGGTGGGCCGAAGATTCCTGTCCCGTGCGGTGATCGCACTGTCCAGTGCCCAACAAAGTTGGTATGCCCACTATGCCGGCGCGGCAGCGCCGATCGTGCTGCTGCCCAACGGCATCGTCGAACCACAGGCCACCCGTGACCGGGAACAGGTTCGCGCCGAACTCGGGGTGCCCGACGACGGTGTGCTGGCGCTGAGCGCGAGCCTGATGCGTCCGGAGAAGGGCCATGCCGACCTGCTCGACGCGGTGCGTCTGCTGCCCGCCGACAGCCCGGTGATCGTTGCGATGGCCGGTGACGGTCCGCTCTTCGAGGAGATTCGCTCCGCGGTCGACACCGATCCGGTTCTGAAGAAACGGATTCGGCTTCTGGGATTCCGCAGCGATATCGCCGATCTGATCGCCGCATCCGACTTCGTGGTCCAGCCGTCGCTGGAGGACGCGCTGCCGACGTCGCTGATCGCCGCGCTGGCCGGCGGTCGGCCGATCGTCGCGACACGGGTCGGCGGTATTCCTGACATCGTCGGACCAGGGTGCGGAGTTCTGGTTGCGCCGGGGGAGCCGTCCGCGCTCAGTGCCGGCATCGTGCAGATGGCAACCACGATCGGAACCGATGCCCAAGCGCTGGCCGCGATCAGCCGGGCCGCTCGCGAGCGCTACGAGACCCTGTTCAGCTCGGACGTCTGGGTGTCGAAGCTTCGCGCACTGTACGAAAAGGTGATCAGCGGCAACGGTATTCAGCGTCGCATCGTGCTGGTGGAGTTTCCGCCGTCCGGCGGGCTGTACCAGTTCGCGCTTCAACTGGGTGAGGCACTGGCCCGCGCCGGCATGAGCGTCGACCTGGTCACCGGTCCGTCACCGGAATTGGACTCCCGGGAACCGAACTGCCGGGTTCGCAGCATTCTGCCGACATGGCATCCGACCGCCGGTGCGGATGCGCCGGCGTGGTGGCGCAAGGCGCGGCGTGTGGTGCGCGCCGGACAACACACCGCCGCATGGATCGTGCTGTGGGCGTACCTGGCGCGAGTCCGTCCCGATGTCATCGTGTGGTCGGCATGGCGATTCCCGATCGACGGGTGGGGGGTTCGGGTCGCGCGACGACTCCTCCCGAAGGCGGTGCTCGCGCTGGTGGCCCACGAGCCCCGTCCGCTGGTCGAACAGCCTGGGCACCAAGGCATGTACAAGACTTCGAGCGCCACTGCACGCGCACTGGCCCCGGCCTACGCCGACCTCGACACCGTGTTCGTGCTTGGCGAATCCGCCAAGGACGTGCTCGTCGAAACCTGGCCGATCTCGGCGCCTGTGCACGTCATTCCGCACGGCGACGAGGGCATCTTCGCCCGGGACGCCCTCCCCGGTGCGGAAACAACTGAGCCGGTGGCACTTTCGTTCGGCACGATAACCGCCTACAAGGGCATCGACACACTGTGCGAGGCGTGGCCGTCGGTGCGGGCGCGGGTGCCCGCCGCCGAGCTGGTCATCGCAGGCGCACTGAGCGCCGATATCGACGAGGTGGCACTGCGTGCGCAAGTTGCCGCTCTGCCCGGTGTCAGCCTGCGGACCGGCTACGTGCCGGTGCCCGAGGTGGCCGACTGTTTCGCACGGGCCCGCTGCGTGGTCCTGCCGTACAAGCGCAGCTCGCAATCGGGCGTCGCGCACCTCGCCTTCACCATGGGCCGACCCGTGGTCGCGACGCGGGTCGGCGACATCCCCGCGGTCGTCCGCGACGAGGTCTCCGGTCTGCTGGTCGCTCCCGAGGATCCGGCTGCGCTCGCCGGAGCCGTCATCCGGCTGCTCACCGATGCCGAACTGGCGGCATCGATGGGCAAAGCCGGCGCCGAGAGCCTTGTCGAGGGAGCGTCGTGGGACGAGGTCGCCGAGCGGTTCCTGCGGGCGCTGCCGCCGGTGCGCAGGCCGGGTTAGGCCACCGGCTGCGTCACTGCGCGGCCCTGGTCGCCGGGTGGATGGCGATCAGCGGGAAACCTGCCCGTCGCCGGCACATCGCGGCCAGCTCCGAGTACGCCTTCTCGCCGAGCAGCTCGGTGAGCTCAGGGGCGTAGGACTGCCACACCTGCTTGGCCCCCACGTGGGCGGCGGGATCACCGGTGCAGTACCAGTGCAGATCGGCACCGCCCTCGCCCCAGCCGCGCCGGTCGTATTCGGTGATGGTGGATTTCAAGATCTCGGTGCCGTCCGGTCGGGTGATCCATTCCTGGACGCGCCGGATGGGGAGTTGCCAGCACACCTCGGGCTTCATCGTCAGCGGCTCGACCCCGAGCTTGAGCGCCTTGGTGTGCAGCGCGCAGCCGATGCCGGCCGGGAAGCCCGGGCGGTTGAGGAAGATGCAGGCGCCCTTGTATTTGCGCGTGCGCAGGCTGGGTTTGTCGTCGTACTCGTCCAACTCGAGGTAGCCCTTACGGCCCAGCCCCTTGTCCCGGAACTGCCAATCCTCGTCGGTCAGGTGCTTGACGGCGTCGTCGAGATTGGCGCGGTCGTCGTCGTCGGACAGGAACGCCCCGTGCGAACAGCAACCGTCGTCCGGGCGGCCTTCGACGGTGCCCTTGCAGGCGGGCGTGCCGAACACGCAGGTCCAATTCGACAGCAGCCAAGTCAGATCCGCGGCGATCAGGTGCTCGGGATTGTCCGGGTCGTAGAACTCCACCCACTCGCGGGGGAAGTCCAAGTCAACCTCGCCAGGGTGCCCATGCGTCACAGCGCCCAACCGTAGTCCACCTGCGCGCCACCTTCTCGGTGGGCATTTGCCCCATGTCGCAAGTGCCGGGCAGGTGTCGCAGGCTAGTTTTGTTGACGTGCGATTAGGCGTGCTCGACGTGGGCAGCAACACGGTTCATCTGCTGGTGGTCGATGCCCACCGCGGCGGGCATCCAACTCCGATGAGCTCGACCAAGGCCTCGCTTCGGCTCGCCGAGGCGATCGACGACTCCGGCAAGCTCACCCGCCGCGGTGCGGACAAGCTGATCGACACCATCGACGAATTCGCCAAGATCGCCGCCAGCTCGGGCTGCGCCGATCTGATGGCGTTCGCCACCTCGGCGGTCCGTGACGCCAAGAACTCCGAGGACGTCTTGGCCCGCGTGCTCGCCGAGACCGGCGTGAAGTTACAGGTGCTGTCCGGTGCCAACGAGTCTCGGCTGACCTTTCTCGCGGTGCGCCGCTGGTACGGCTGGAGCGCGGGCCGGATCATCAACCTCGACATCGGTGGCGGCTCCCTGGAGCTGTCCAACGGCGTCGACGAGGCGCCCGAGGTGGCGCTGTCCCTGCCACTGGGCGCCGGGCGGCTCACCCGCGAGTGGCTTCCCGACGATCCGCCCGGCCGGCGCCGGGTCGCGATGCTGCGCGACTGGCTGGACAACGAGCTGGCCGAGGCCAGCACGTTCGTCCTGGAAGCCGGCGTGCCGGACCTCGCAGTGGCGACATCCAAGACGTTCCGATCGCTGGCCCGCCTCACCGGTGCGGCCCCATCGGCTGCCGGGCCCAGGGTCAAGCGAACGCTGACTGCCAACGGCCTGAGGCAACTCATATCTTTCATCTCTAGGATGACCACGACAGATCGTGCCGAGTTGGAGGGAGTCAGTGCCGAGCGGGCGCCACAGATCGTGGCCGGTGCTCTGGTGGCGGAGGCAAGCATGCGAGCACTGTCATTGGAATCCGTAGACATATGTCCGTGGGCACTGCGCGAGGGTCTCATCCTGCGCCGACTCGATAGTGAAGCTGACGGAACCGCCCTGGTGGAAACCGCCGTGGGGGATGCTGGAAGCAAGAATTTTGATCGGTCGACTGCCCGATCGAGAGGCACACGATGACAGCACCAGACGACAGCGAGAACAGCCGGCCGATTTCGGTGGCCGAGCTGCTCGCCAAGAACGGAACGATCGGCTCACCGCCGGTCGGAGGCCGCCGCCGCCGCCGACGCGGCAACAGCGATGCGGTGACTGTCGCCGAACTGACCGGCGAGATCCCGATCATCCGGACCGGCGAGATTCCCGTCGTACGCGACGTCGAGGTCACCGAGGAACCGGAAACGGAAGAACCGGCCGAGGCCCCTGAGCCGCCGGTCGCCGCCACCAACGGCTCGGCCGCCGCAACAGAGCTGGTCGAGGACGAGCAGGTCGAGCACGAGGACGAAGGGCCGGAGCGGCCGTTCGATGGACCTCCCCCGCGCTCGGAGAGCCCGCTTCCGCGTCGCGAGGTGGGCCCGGAACGCAGCTACGACCCCCGTCCGCTGCGCCGGCCCGATTTCAAGTCCGACGTTGACGCGGACTCCGACGCCGAGCACATGACCTTCGACCCGGTCGACGAATCGGCACCCGTGCTGGACCTGGGCGCCGACGAGCAGGTCGACGAAGCCGCCGAGCTGCAGTCCTATCTGCGATCCTCGGCCGGCACCCTGTTCGGCGGCGGCACCGTGGCCGACGACATCGCCCGCGGCGGCGTGACGGTCGATGAGCGCGACGGCGACGCGGGGGCGAGCCAGACCGAAGCCGAGGACTATCCGCGCGAGGGCAAGCTCGCCGCGTTGTGGCGCGGGCTGCTGGTGGTGGGCCAGTCGATCCTCGCCGTCGCATTCGGTGCCGGGCTGTTCATCGCGTTCGACCAACTGTGGCGGTGGAACAACATCGTCGCACTGGTGCTGTCGGTGTTGGTCATCCTCGGTTTGGTGGTGGCCGTCCGAATCGTCCGCAAGACCGAGGACATCGCCAGCACGCTGATCGCCGTGGCGGTCGGCGCGCTGGTGACACTCGGACCGCTGGCGCTGCTGCAGTCGACCTGATTCGTCAGTGCGCCCAGCCATCAAGGTCGGTCTGTCGACGGCCTCGGTCTATCCACTGAGGACCGAGGCGGCTTTCGAGTACGCGGCCGAATTGGGTTACGACGGAGTTGAACTCATGGTTTGGGCGGAAACCGTGAGCCAGGACATCGGCGCCATCGCCAAGCTGTCTCGTCGGTACGACGTGCCGGTGTTGTCGGTGCACGCGCCGTGTTTGTTGATCTCACAGCGGGTGTGGGGAGCCAATCCCATACCGAAGCTGACCCGAAGCGTGCAGGCCGCCGAGCGGCTCGGCGCACAGACCGTCGTGGTCCACCCGCCGTTCCGGTGGCAGCGCCGCTACGCCGAGGGGTTCAGTGAGCAGGTGGCTGAATTGGAAAGCCGCAGCGACGTTCTGGTGGCAGTGGAGAACATGTTCCCGTTCCGGGCCGACCGGTTCTTCGGCTCTGGAGACCCGTCGATCGAGCGGATGCGCAAACGTGGCGGCCGACCCGGTGTCGGTATTTCGGCGTTCGCGCCGTCCTACGATCCGCTGGACGGCAACCATGCGCACTACACGCTGGACCTGTCGCACACCGCCACGGCGGGCACCGATGCCCTGGACATGGCCGAGCGGATGGGCGACGGCCTGGTGCACCTGCACCTGTGTGACGGCAACGGTGCATCCACCGACGAACATCTGGTGCCGGGCCGGGGAACCCAGCCGACGGTCGAGGTCTGCCAGAGGCTGGCCGCGAGTGACTTCACCGGGCATGTGATCCTGGAGGTCACCACCTCGGGTGCCCGCACCAAGGCAGAGCGCGAGGCGCTCCTGGTCGAGTCGCTTCAGTTCGCGCGCACCCATCTGCTGCGGTGACTACCGCGGTGCGCACACCTGTTGTCTGAGAAAGGATTGATGTATCCCCGGTTCGCTGACGCGATGACGCTGCACCCTGTCGACGGTGGCTTCGAGGCAAACCTCAACGAGCACTGGACAATTGGGCCCAAGATCCACGGTGGGGTGATGCTGGCACTGTGCGCCAACGCCGCCCGGGCGGCGTACGCGCAGCAGTCCGGCGGCCTGGATCGAAGCGACCGGGAAATGAACACAGCCGAGCCGGTGGCGGTGTCGGCGGACTTTCTGTCCGCGCCCGATCCCGGATCGGTACGACTGATCACGACCGTGCAGAAGCGTGGCCGCCGGATCGGTCTGGTCGACGTCGCGCTGACCCAGGGCGAGCGGACCTGCGTGCGGACCGTCGTCACCCTCGGTGATCCCGAGCACCACGTCGAGCCCCTGCTGTCGGCCAACCCGGTGACACCGCTGATGAGCGCCGAGCCGCCCGCGCACATCGAGCCGATCGGTCCCGGCCATCCGGCGGCGGCGATCAACAACCTGGCCCGCGGCTGCGATATTCGGCCTGACCTCGACGAGACGCGCACCGAGGCCGGCGCGCCGGTGTACAAGATCTGGGTGCGGCCCAAGGACGGCCCGGTTGACGTGCTGTTCGCGCTGATGTGCGGCGACATCTCGGTTCCGGCCTGCTACGCCGTCGGCCGCCGCGGCTGGGCCCCGACGGTGCAGATGACGGCATACCTGAGGGGCATGCCCGACGACGGATGGCTGCGGGTGGCGTGCACGACGGCGCAGATCGGCCAGGACTGGTTCGACGAGGACCACACCGTGGTCGACAGCGCCGGGCGGATCGTCGTGCAGACCCGCCAACTGGCGTTGGTGCCCAGCGAATGATTTCGGCGCGCAACCCGCCGCCGGGCGAACGAACGCGCGCCGAAATCGCTGGGGTCGTTCGTGCCGCAAAGCGGCACGCATCGTCGCCCCGCTAGGGTTCCCCGCATGGCCAGAATCGCGATCATCGGCGGCGGGAGCATGGGCGAGGCGATCCTTGCGGGACTGCTTCGAGCGGGCCGGCAGGTCAAGGATCTCGTGATCTCCGAGCGCATGCCGGAGCGTGCCCGCTATTTGGGGGAGAAGTACTCGGTTCAGCTCGCTTCGGTGTCCGAGGCGGTCGAGACCGCGGCATTCGTGATCGTCGCGGTGAAGCCGGGCGATGCCGAGACCGTCGTCGCGGAGATCGCCGAGGCTGCTGCCCGGGCCGACAGCGACACCATCGAGCAGGTCTTCGTGACCGTTGCCGCGGGAGTGACGATCGGCTTCTACGAAGCGCGACTGCCCGCCGGGTCGCCGGTGATCCGGGTGATGCCCAATACGCCGGCTCTGGTGGGTGCAGGCGTCAGCGCCATGGCCGCGGGCCGGTTCGCCACCGCTGAGCAGCTCGCTGACGTCGCGGCGGTGTTCCGATGCGTCGGCGACGTGTTGACCGTCCCGGAGAGCCAGCTGGACGCCGTCACGGCCGTCTCCGGGTCGGGTCCCGCCTACTTCTTCCTGTTCGTCGAAGCGTTGGTCGACGCGGCGGTCGCCAACGGGCTCGGCAGGGCGGTCGCGACCGACCTCGCCGTGCAGACCATGGCCGGATCAGCGGCGATGCTGCTGGAACGCCTCGACGGCCAGCGCGCGGCCGGCGAAGACGCCGGGCTGGACACCTCTCCGGCCCGGCTGCGGGCGATGGTCACGTCCCCGGGCGGCACCACTGCCGCTGGCCTGCGGGAACTCGAGATTGGTGGGGTGCGTGCGGCTGTGGCGGCCGCCGTCGACGCCGCAAAAACCCGCTCTGAGCAGCTAGGAATTACATCAGAGTAGTTCAAGAAATTTCTGATGGATTGACCCACACCCGTCGCAGTAACCCCATCCGCCACGCTATTCTCCTCGTGTATGCACGGCTGGGTGCCAGCGGTGGGGAAGCCGCTGGAACTGCCCGTGCCTGACGGATTGGGTTGCGATGACGTCTATGAACGGGCCATCGGCGCGGGATTCGGCTGGAAAATCGGCGCGTGATGCCGGCGGCGCCGACAGCCCGCCCGCCGCTCGAGCTCAATTTCTCACCGTCGCCGAAGTCGCCGCGCTGATGCGCGTCAGCAAGATGACGGTCTACCGCCTGGTGCACAACGGCGAGTTGCCCGCTGTGCGGGTGGGCCGGTCGTTCCGGGTGCATGCCAAGGCCGTCCACGACCTGCTGGAGACGTCGTACTTCGACGCCGGCTGATCGGTCGTCGCGCAGGCGCTCATCGCTGGGTGACCAGCTGGTCGGCAACAGGTCGTTTTCCGTTCCGCATGCCTGCTTAGGTAAGGTGTCCGGGACACAAGAAGCCTGCTCTGGTGCAGGCACTGCGAGGATTTAGGTAGCGGATTTTCATGGGTTCAGTCATCAAGAAGCGGCGTAAGCGCATGTCGAAGAAGAAGCACCGCAAGCTGCTGCGTCGTACCCGGGTCCAGCGCAGAAAACTCGGCAAGTAGTCGTCGCAACCCGGTCTGGCTCGGCCGCCGTCGAGCCGTGCCGGGTTTCGGATGAGCCGATAGGCTGTTGAAGATGTCTTCCGGCGGTATCGACAACGAAGCTCCGCATTACCCGAAGGTCGTGCTGGTCACCGGGGCGTGCAGGTTCCTCGGTGGGTACCTCACCGCGCGCCTGGCGCAGAACCCGTTGATCAACAAGGTCATCGCCGTGGACGCCGTCGCGCCCAGCAAGGACCTGCTGCGCCGGATGGGCCGCGCCGAGTTCGTCCGCGCTGACATTCGAAATCCGTTCATCGCCAAGGTGATTCGCAACGGCGAGGTCGACACCGTGGTGCATGCGGCCGCAGCCTCCTACGCTCCGCGCTCTGGTGGGCGCGCAACGTTGAAGGAAATCAACGTCATGGGCGCCATGCAGTTGTTCGCCGCCTGTCAGAAGGCGCCGTCGGTGCGACGGGTGATCCTCAAGTCGACCTCCGAGGTCTATGGCTCCCATCCGCACGATCCGGTGGCCTTCACCGAGGACAGCAGCAGCCGCCGTCCGCCCGCGGAGGGTTTCGCCCGCGACAGCATCGACATCGAGGGCTATGCGCGCGGCCTGGGCCGGCGCAGGCCCGACATCGCGGTCACCATCCTGCGGCTGGCCAACATGATCGGCCCGGGGATGGATACCGCGCTCTCGCGTTATCTGGCCGGACCTCTGGTGGCCACGGTGCTCGGCCACGATGCGCGGCTGCAGCTGCTGCATGAGCAGGATGCGCTCGGCGCGCTGGAGCGGGCCACGATGGCGGGCAAATCGGGCACCTTCAACATCGGCGCCGACGGCGTGATCATGATGTCGCAGGCAATCCGGCGGTCCGGGCGAGTTGCGATTCCACTGCCGAATTCCGCGGTTTGGGCACTGTATTCGTTGCGCAGGGCAGGCCGGACCTCCGACCTCAACCGTGACCAGATGGACTGGTTAAATTACGGCCGCGTCATGGACACCACCAGGATGCGCTCCGAGTTGGGCTTTACGCCGAAATGGACGACGATGGAGGCATTCGACGACTACGTGCGCGGCCGAGGATTGACCCCGATCATCGATCCGAAATGGGTACGATCTGTGGAGAGTCGCGCGGTCGCCGTTGCGCAGCGGTGGGGCGGCTGAGACCGATGGTGGGGAGAAGGTAAGAAGTGCCGGGTGAATCAAAAGCGAAAGTGATTCCGCTGCACTCGAATACGAGTCGGGTTGCGGCCGCTCGCCGCGCCGCGCAGCGTGCCGAAGCCGCGCGCCGACATCCCTCGCTGCTGTCCGATCCCGGTACTCGCGCCTCGGCGGAGGAGATCGCCGCCGTCGTCCGGGAAATCGATTCGCGCCGCGGAGCCAGTGGAATGGGGCCCATCGATGAGGCTCCCAATGAACTGGCGCAACGTATTTCGGCAGTCGCCGATTACGTCACCAAGCGATTCACCGGTGACTATTCGGTCGACGAATTCGGCTTCGACCCGATGTTCAACGACGCCGTCGTCATGCCTTTGCTGCGGGTGTTTTTCAAGAATTGGTTCCGGGTCGAGGTCAGTGGCATCGAGAATCTGCCGAAAAAGGGCGCCGGACTGGTGGTGGCCAATCACGCCGGAACGTTGCCGATCGACGGGATGATGTTGTCGGTGGCGGTACACGACCATCACCCGGCGAACCGGGATGTGCGGTTGCTGGCCGCGGACATGGTCTTCGACATGCCGGTGCTCGGACCCATCGCGCGCAAGGCCGGGCACACGATGGCGTGCACCACCGACGCCCATCGCCTGCTGGCGGGCGGCGAACTGACCGCCGTCTTCCCCGAGGGATACAAGGGTTTGGGCAAGCCCTTCCGGGACCGGTACAAGCTGCAGCGCTTCGGTCGTGGCGGGTTCGTCTCCGCGGCACTTCGCACCAAGGCGCCCATCATCCCGTGTTCGATCGTCGGGTCCGAGGAGATCTATCCGATGATCGCCGACGTCAAGCTCTTGGCGCGGGTGCTCGGACTGCCGTACTTCCCGATCACGCCGCTGTTCCCGCTGGCCGGCCCGGCCGGGCTCATCCCGCTTCCGTCCAAGTGGCACATCGCTTTCGGCAAGCCGATCGAGACGGCGAGCTACGACGAGGCCGCGGCCGACGACCCGATGATCACCTTCGATCTCACCGACCAGGTGCGGGAGACCATCCAGCAGACGCTGTACCAGTTGCTGACCAAGCGCCGCAACATGTTCTTCGGCTGAGCGGCCGTAGGTCTGCTCGGAGCCGACGAAAAAGCTTTAGGTTTGCCGGCCCATCGCTGCCGCGGCAATTGCCGCGACCTGAGCGTTGGTCTCCTCGGCGCCGGCTTCACCGATCATGGTCACGACGGTCGTCATCACCGGTTTGCCCTCTTCGTCGGTGACTTCGCTGCGCAATTCGCTGATCACCGTGCCGTGCGATTCGACCACTGAATCCAGCCAGGAATCGAAGAACAATTTGTCGCCCGCCACGATCCGGCGGTGATATTTGATCTTCTGATCGCGATGAATGACGCGGGCGATATTGATGCCGACATCGAAGTTGCGGAAGATGTCGAGCTGCACCTGCCGTCCCGGGATCGCGATGAAGGTCAGCGGTGCCACCACATCGGGGTAACCGGCGGCCCTGGCCGCCTCCTCGCTGAAATGCAGCGGATTGTCGGACTGAATCGCCTTGGCGTACTCGCGGATTTTCTCCCGGCCGACCAGGTAATAGTCCGGATAGCGGTAGTGGGTTCCGATGATGTCGCTGGCGATTGACACCCGGGGAGCCTATCAGCGGCTATTCCGGCGCCTGTGAATCAGCGCCGACGGGACACCGCTGCCGCGAGCGCGCCGCCGACCGCTCCCAGCGCCAGCGCCGAGGGCACCCCGATGCGCGCCGCCTTGCGCGCGGTGCGGAAGTCGCGGATTTCCCAGCCGCGCTCGCGGGCCAGCTCGCGCAGGTCGGCATCCGGGTTGATCGCGACCGCGGTGCCCACCAGCGACAGCATCGGAACGTCGTTGTAGCTGTCGGAGTAGGCGGTGCAGCGCCTGAGGTTCAGCCCTTCGCGAACGGCCAGCTGGCGCACCGCATGCGCCTTGCCGACGCCGTGCAGGATGTCGCCCACCAGGCGGCCGGTGAACACCCCGTTCTCCGACTCCGCGACCGTACCCAGCGCGCCGGTGAAGCCCAGCCGGCGGGCGATCGTGTCGGCCAGCTCGAAGGGCGTCGCCGTGACCAGCCACACCTGCTGGCCGGCGTCGAGGTGCATCTGCGCCAGCGCGCGGGTACCGGGCCAGATCTTGTCGGCGATGATCTCGTCGTAGATTTCCTCGCCCGCGGCGATCAGCTCGGCGGTCGACCGTCCCTCGATGAACGCCAGCGCCTTGCGCCGGCCCTCGGCGACGTCATCGCTGTTCTCCCGCCCGGTCAGCTGGAACTTGGCCTGTGCGTAGATGAATTTGGCCATGTCGCCGTAGGTGAAGTACTTGCGCGCGGCCAGGCCGCGGCCGAAGTGCACCAGCGACGAGCCCTGCACGAGGGTGTTGTCCACGTCGAAGAACGCGGCGGCGGTGAGGTCGGCGGGCGGTGGCAGGCTCGGCTCGGCGGCCTGCGGCCCCGGCTCACGATGCGCGGCCATGCTGGCATCGCGTGCCACAGCACTGGCTTGCTCGGCGACCAACTCGTCGACGGCCCGCGCGGCGCTGGCATCGCCTGCAAGCTCCTGGTCGTGGTCCCCAGAACCCATGGGACAACCCTAACTGCGACACTGGATCAGGTGAGCCGCGCACACGTCGAGCTGTTGACCCGGGCCGGGTGCACCATCTGCCAACAGGTGTACCAACGCCTGGCCGAGCTGGCCGCCGAGCTGGATTTCGAGCTGACGGCCACCGACGTCGATGCGGCTGCGGCCGGGGGGGACAACGCTTTACGGGCCGAATTCGGCGACCGGCTGCCGGTTGTCCTGCTCGACGGCCGCGAGCACAGCTACTGGGATGTCGACGTCGAGCGGCTTCGCGCCGACCTGTCCCAGCGGTGAACACCGGCGGAATTTGGCCAGCCGCCTGCGCAGCGTTTACCGTGGAAGTAAGTTTCACTAACGGAGCATTCCGTCACAGCGAGGGAGCGGGCCAGGTGATCGTGCCGTGAGCGTGCTGCTGTTCGGAGTGTCGCATCGCAGCGCTCCCGTGTCGGTTCTCGAGCAACTGTCCACCGATGAGTCGGACCAGCTCAAGATCATCGACCAGCTGCTGCAGTCGTCGCTGGTGACCGAGGCGATGGTGCTGTCCACCTGCAACCGTGTCGAGGTCTACGCGGTGGTCGACGCCTTCCACGGCGGCCTGTCGGCCATCGGCCAGGTGCTGGCCGAGCACTCCGGCATGTCGATGGGCGATCTGACCAAATACGCCTACGTCCGCTACGCCGAGGCCGCCGTCGAGCACCTGTTTGCGGTAGCCAGCGGCCTGGACAGCGCGGTGATCGGCGAACAGCAGGTACTCGGCCAGGTCCGCCGCGCATACGCCACCGCCGAGGCCAACAAGACCGTCGGCCGCATCCTGCACGACCTGTCCCAGCGCGCGCTCTCGGTGGGCAAGCGGGTGCACTCCGAGACCGCGATCGACGCCGCCGGCGCCAGCGTGGTGTCCGTCGCACTGGACATCGCCGCCTCCCGGTTGGACGGCTTGGCCGGTCGCACCGCCGCCGTCGTCGGCGCCGGATCGATGGGCGGGCTGTCGGTCGCGCACCTGTTGCGGGCCGGTATCACCCACATCGACGTCGTGAACCGGTCCCTGCCGCGTGCGGAGCGGTTGGCCGAGAACATCCGCGCCCAGGGCGCGACGGCACGGGCGCTGAGCCTCGAGGAGCTGCCGGCCGCGCTGGCCGCTGCGGATGTGGTGGTCAGCTGTACCGGCGCGGTCCGTCCGGTGGTCACGCTGGCTGATGTGCACCACGCGCTGGCCAGCGTCCGTCGCGACGAGACCGCCCCGCCGCTTGTGCTCTGTGACCTGGGGATGCCTCGCGACGTCGACGCCGCCGTGGCCGGACTGCCCGGTGTGACCGTGATCGACATGGACCGGGTGCAGCGCGAGCCATCGGCGCGGGCCGCGGCCACCGATGCCGAAGCCGCCCGCCAGATCGTCGCCGCCGAGGTTGCCAGCTATCTGACCGGTCAGCGGATGTCGGAAGTCACGCCGACAGTGACCGCATTGCGCCAGCGCGCCGCCGATGTGGTCGAGTCCGAACTGCTGCGGCTGGACAACCGGCTGCCCGGCCTGGACGAGGCCCAGCGTGACGAGGTCGCCCGCACCGTGCGCCGGGTGGTCGACAAGCTGCTGCACGCCCCGACGGTGCGGGTCAAGCAGCTGGCCAGCGCGCCCGGCGGGGACAGCTACGCCGAGGCGTTGCGGGAACTCTTCGAACTCGATCCACAGGCCGTCGATGCCGTGGCCGCAGGTGAATTGCCCCTGCTGGCACCGGAATTCGATCAGCGCCGAGCCGACGGTACCGGGTAGCACGGTTGGCCGGCAGTAACGACGCGGTGATCCGGATCGGTACCCGGGGCAGTCTGCTGGCGACCACGCAGGCCGGGACCATTAGAGACGAATTGATCGAGCGCGGGCACCGCGCCGAGCTGGTCATCGTCAGCACCGAGGGTGACCGATCGGAGGCGCCCGTCGCCGAAATCGGGGTCGGGGTCTTCACCGCCGCCCTGCGTGAAGCCATCGCCGACGGCCGCGTCGACATGGCCGTGCACTCGTACAAGGATTTGCCGACGGCATTCGACGACCGGTTCACCATCGCGGCGATCCCCCGCCGGGAGGACGCCCGCGACGCGTTGGTGGCCCGCGACGGGATGGTTTTGGGGGAGTTGCCTGCGGGCTCGGTGATCGGCACGAGCTCCGTGCGACGGGCTGCGCAGCTTAGAGCACTGGGTCTCGGTTTGGAAATCCGCCCCCTACGAGGCAACCTAGATACCAGGTTGAACAGGGTAAGCAGTGGTGATCTCGACGCCATCGTGGTTGCCCGGGCGGGCCTGGCCCGCCTCGGGCGACTCGGCGATGTCACCGAGACGCTGGAGCCGGTGCAGATGTTGCCAGCGCCGGCCCAAGGTGCGCTGGCGGTCGAGTGCCGCGCGGGCGATACCGAGCTCGCGGCGCTGTTGGGATCACTCGATGATCCCGACACCCGCGCCGCGGTCACCGCGGAGCGAACCCTGTTGGCTGAACTGGAGGCGGGCTGTTCCGCACCGGTGGGCGCGATCGCCGAGGTGGTCGAATCCATCGATGACGACGGTCGCGTCTTCGAGGAGCTGTCACTACGCGCATGCGTGGCGGCAGCAGACGGATCCGACGTGATTCGTGCGTCCGGTATCGGCACGCCCGGCCGGTCCGCAGAGCTGGGGCTCTCGGTCGCCGCGGAGTTGTTCGAGCTGGGTGCGCGCGAAGTCATGTCGGCACAGACTCCGCAATGACCGTGGAGTAGAGCGGGAGTGAAGCGATGACTGGTCACATGAGCGGTCGGGGACGCAAGGCGAAGCCGGGACACATCACGTTCGTCGGCTCGGGTCCGGGCGACCCCAACCTCTTGACGACGCGAGCCCGCACCGTGTTGGCCAACGCCGCGCTGGTGTTCACCGACCCCGACGTGCCGCCGGCCGTCCTGAACGTGGTCGGCACCGAACTGCCCCCGGCAGTCGGCCCGGCGCCGGCGCCGGACGGCTCACCCGCCGAGGGCCACGACGAGACCGCACCGCCGGTCGTCTCGGTCGGCCCGGACATCCGCCCCGCGCTCGGCGACCCGGCCGAGGTGGCCAAGACGCTGGTCCATGAGGCCAAGGCCGGCTTCGACGTGGTGCGCCTGGTCGCCGGTGACCCGCTGTCGATCGATTCGGTCATCACCGAGGTCAACGCCGTCGCCAAGGCCCACGCCGAATTCGAGATCGTTCCCGGCCTGCCGGCCACCAGCGCAGTCCCGACCTATGCGGGTCTGCCGCTGGGCTCGGCGCACACCGTTGCCGACGTGCGTGGCGAGGTCGACTGGGCGGCACTGGCCGCCGCACCCGGTCCACTGATCCTCACCGCGAGCGCCTCGCACCTGCCGGAGGCCGCACGCACCCTGATCGAGTACGGCTTGGCCGAAAGCACCCCCTGCGTGGTGACCTCCAACGGCACCACGTGTGGCCAGCGTTCGGTCGAGACAACCCTGCACGGCCTCACCGATCGCGCCACCCTGGCCTGCAACAGTGATCCGGCCGGCCCGCTGACCGGCACCCTGGTGGCCACTATCGGCAAGACCGTGGCGCATCGCGCCAAGCTGAACTGGTGGGAGAGCCGGGCGCTGTACGGCTGGACCGTGCTGGTGCCGCGCACCAAGGATCAGGCAGGCGAGATGAGTGACCGGCTGGTCGGCCACGGGGCGCTGCCCGTCGAGGTGCCGACCATCGCCGTCGAACCGCCGCGCAGCCCGGCCCAAATGGAAAGGGCCGTCAAGGGTTTGGTGGACGGTCGCTACCAGTGGGTGGTCTTCACCTCCACCAATGCGGTGCGTGCGGTGTGGGAGAAGTTCGGCGAGTTCGGCTTGGATGCCCGGGCGTTCTCCGGTGTGAAGATCGCCTGCGTGGGCGAATCGACCGCCGACCGGGTACGCGCCTTCGGTGTGAGCCCCGAGCTGGTGCCCGCCGGTGAGCAGTCCTCACTCGGTCTGCTCGACGAATTCCCGGAGTACGACAGCATTTTCGACCCGGTCAACCGGGTGCTGCTGCCGCGCGCCGACATCGCCACCGAGACCCTGGCCGAAGGTCTGCGCGACCGTGGCTGGGAAATCGAGGACGTCACCGCCTACCGCACCGTGCGCGCGGCACCGCCGCCGGCCGAGACCCGCGAGATGATCAAGACCGGCGGGTTCGACGCGGTGTGCTTCACCTCCAGCTCGACGGTGCGCAACCTGGTCGGTATCGCCGGTAAGCCGCACGCTCGCACCATCGTGGCGTGCATCGGGCCCAAGACCGCCGAGACAGCCGCGGAGTTCGGGTTGCGGGTCGACGTCCAGCCGGAGACGGCCGCGGTCGGACCGCTGGTCGACGCGCTCGCCGAGCACGCCGCCCGGTTGCGGGCCGAGGGCGCTTTGCCGCCGCCGCGCAAGAAGAGCCGACGCCGCTAACCGGGGAGAAGGCGTGACATTGCCGGGCTTCCCGAGACAGCGCCCCCGCCGGTTGCGCTCCACCCCGGCGCTGCGCCGGTTGGTGGCCGAAACAACCTTGGAACCAAGGCATCTGGTGCTCCCGATGTTCGTCGCCGACGGGATATCGGAATCCCGGCCCATACCTTCCATGCCGGGGGTGCATCAGCACACCCGCGACTCGTTGCGCCGCGCGGCGGAACAGGCCGTGGCCGCCGGAGTCGGCGGATTGATGCTGTTCGGGGTTCCGCGTGACTCGGACAAGGATGCCCTGGGTTCCTGCGGTGTGGATCCCGACGGAATACTCAACGTCGCCCTACGTGACCTCGCCAAAGACCTCGGTGACGACACCGTGCTGATGGCCGACACCTGTCTCGACGAGTTCACCGACCACGGGCACTGCGGTGTGCTCGACGCCCGCGGCAGGGTGGACAATGACGCCACGAACATGCAATACGTCAAACTGGCTGTGGCACAAGCAGAATCAGGTGCCCACGTGGTGGGTCCGAGCGGCATGATGGACGGCCAGGTGGCGGCCATCCGCGATGGGCTGGATGCGGCCGGATTCACCGACGTGCTGATCCTGGCGTACGCAGCCAAATTCGCCTCCGCGTTCTACGGCCCGTTCCGCGACGCGGTGGCCTCCAGCCTCCAGGGCGACCGGCGTACCTATCAGCAGGACAGCGGCAACGCCCGGGAAGCGTTGCGCGAGATCGCTCTTGACCTCGACGAGGGGGCCGACATCATCATGGTCAAGCCGGCCATGGCCTATCTGGACGTGGTACGCGCGGCCGCCGACGTCTCGCCGGTTCCGGTGGCCGCCTACCAGGTGTCAGGGGAGTACTCGATGATCAGCGCCGCGGCGGCCAACGGATGGATCGACGGCCGGGCGGCCGCGCTGGAGTCGCTGACCAGCATCCGGCGCGCCGGCGCCGACGTGGTGTTGACCTACTGGGCTGCCGACGTCGCGGGCTGGCTGGCGTGACCCAACAACCGCCGTCCGGGGCTCCTACGCGCCCAGCCGACGTCGACACCGGATTCTGGCTGTGGCTGGTCGCCCTGCCGCTGATGGTCATCGGCTATCTCGCCGACGCCTACTTCACCGCGAGCAAGCATTCGTCGTACTTCGTCATCGGGATCACCGTGCTGTTCGCGGTCACGGTATCGGCCGTGGTGGTGACGTTCCTGTTCTTGATGCGGTCCGGGTATCGCTGGACCCGCACGGTCCTGACCGGCGGTGGGCTGGCCAGCGTCATCTACACCGCGGCCAGCCTGTTCAGCACCGACCGGGACACGGTGCAAGCCCTGATCTTCGCGGTCACCGGAATCATCGGCTCGGTGCTCATTGTCGGCGGCGCCTTCCTGCTGCACCGGCCGGACGCGCAGGGGTTCTTCACCAAGTGAACCGATAGGCTGGCCCGACCATGACCGCAACCGAACCCCGGCCGCGCGCCCTGACCACCGCGTTCTGGCTGCTCGTAGTGGGTGCTGTGATGCTCATGGGCGGTGGGCTGGTCGCGGTGACCGCGAGCATCCCCGCGATCTTCCGCGGAGCCGGAATCGTTTGCGTTCTCGCCGGCGCGGCGATCGCGTTCCTCGCCGGGCAGGTCCGCAAGAACGGTGACGCCCGCTTCCGCCGTGCGACGCTGGCGCTGACGTTGACCGTCGTCGTCCTGGTGTGTGTTGTCGCCGCGCTCGGCGTTGTCCACATCCTGGCGCTGCTGTCGGTCTTGCCCCTGATCGTGGGCGCGATGCTGTTGAGCCGTCCTGCGGCGGCCGGCTGGTCCACCGAAGCGCCGAAGTCCGATGTCTGAGGATCAGCTGCTCGAGCAGCCCGAGCCACCGCTGTTCGTCGAAACCGGCGCCAGCTGGTACTGGCTGCTGGCCGGCCCGGCATCGGCGATCGCGATGCTGCTGATCCAGATCAAGGGCGGGGTGGGATTCCAGCCGGTCGTGCCGCTGATCTTCCTGGTTCTCGTGACCGGCTTCCTGGCCATCCAGGTCAAGGCCGCCCGCATCCACACCAGCGTGGAGCTGACCCGCGATGCCTTGCGTCAGGGCACGGAGGTCACAAAGCTGATTCACATCGTGCGGGTGTTCCCGCCGGCCGAACACTCGGCGAAATCCAAAGAGCTACTGGAGAAGTGGCAAACCTCGCGTGCGCTCGGTGAGTTGTCCGGGGTGCCCCGCGGCCGGACCGGGATCGGCGTCGAGCTCACCGGGAAACGCACCGCGCAAGCCTGGGCGCGCAACCACCGCGCCCTTCGCGCCGCGCTCAACGAGCTGGTCGAGGGCAAGACGGCGGACGCCTCATGAGGCACGTCATCCAGCTGATCGTGGCCGCGCTGGCCATAGCCGGCGCCGTGGTGACCGGACTGGCCGCCCGCAGCGTGGTCGTGGTGGCACCGATCGCCGACGGTCAGCCGTCGACCACGTCGGCGGCTTTCGACCCGCCGCTGATGCTGCTGACCTGGCTGCTGATCACCGCGGCCGGGGTGCTCGCGGTGCTTGGAGTGGCCGGGCTGGTTCGCACCAGGCGCGCCCGCGCCGTCAGAACACCCGCGTCTGACCCTCCAGTACTGGAACCGTCGTAGGCAGCTTGTAGGTTTCGACACCGTTGCGCCACATGACTGCGTCGCGGGCCTGCTCGGGCAGGTGTTTGACCAGCCAGCGCGGGTCGTCGTAGGTCCAGTGCGGGTAGTCGGAGGAGAACAGCAGGATCTTCTCGCATTCCATCCACTCGAAGGCCCGCAGCAGTTCGGTCTTGTCCTCGGGATAATCCAGCGGCTGGGTGGTGAATTTGATGTGGTCCTTGACGTATTCACTCGGCTTGCGCTTGATGTCGACCCAGGATTTGCGGGCTTCGTAGATGGCGTCCATGCGCCACATCAACGGCAGGATCCAGTTGAACGCATGCTCGACGAACACGATCCGCAACGTCGGGTAGCGGTCGAAGACGCCGTCGAAGATCAAGCTCATGACCTGGTTGGCGGCCAGCAGTGAATAGGTGACCATGAAGTCGTGGTTGTAGCTGGGGAAGCCGACCGGCGGGATCGGCAGGGTCTCGAACTTGCCCCGGCCCAGATGACAGCTGACCGTGATGTCGTGTTCGGTGGCGGCCTTCCACACCGGGTCGTACTGCGGATGCCCCCACGCCGGGCGCGGTTCGGCCTTGATCAAGATCTGGGACATGAACGGGTGTCCCGCCCAGTGCTCGATCTCCCGGGCCGCGCCGTCGGGATCTTCGATCGCCACCGTGATCGATCCGCGCCAGCGCTGGTGCCAGTTGTTGCGGCTGTCCAGCCAGTGTTCGTCGAGCCAGCGATTGGTCGCGATGGCTGACGCGTGCGATGCCTCGGGCAGCCGTCCACCGGGAGCCAGCGGCTCCAAAATGCAGATGTCGGCGCCGGCCTCCATGACCAGCTGACGGAAGGCCAGGTCAGGGTCGCTGCCGGCGAACTCGCCGTCGGGCGGGAACGTATCGGTACGCATCGCGTAGGCGTGCGCGTAATCGGGCGCGTCGTAATAGATCTGCTCACCGATGGGGTGGGAGAGGAAGTACTTCGTGCGCCAGGGTTCAGGGATGTAGTCGATCAGTACGCCGCGGCGCGGTACCGGGTGGACGTCGGAATCCACGCACCGCACCGCAACGTGTTCGGTCGGTGCTGACCGCTGTTCGATGTGGGTCAGAGTCATCCGGTCTTCTCTTCGTCGTCGGTGTGTCCATTGTCCCACTCCACCCGACGGCGCTCGGGGAAAAAATTGAGTAGTCGCCTACGCATGTTCTCTCGTGCTGGGTAGTTCAGAGTTGGATCCGGGGAGCGAGGAGGGGGCATGGAGAACATCGGCGGTCCGCCGGCTGAGTTCTCGCAGGTGCCTCCGACCCTTCACGGGCAGCTGTTTCTGCTGGCTTTCGATCCGAAAAGCCGTCGATTCGACGGTTACGACCCCACGCTCTTCAGTTTCGCGCTCCGTGCTGCGATGTTGACCGAACTCCATCTGCGGGGATTTCTGACGGAGCGTGCCGGTTGGGCGGTCCCGGCCAGAGCCGCCAGCCCGGACAACCCGATCTTGCGTGCGGCGTTCGCTCAGATTGGAGTGCACAACCGCGCGACCTGGACGCAGCTGATCGCCGGCGACGAGCACGAAGCGATCTCCGCAGTCCGCGAGCAGTTGGTCAACGAGGGTTGGTTGCGGACCCGCCAACAGCCTGGGTCCGCCGTGTGCGATGCCCGCCTCGAGCCTTATGACGAATCCCGGGTCGCTGCACTGGCCGACGAGGTGGGCGGAGCGCTTCGAAACGCGATCGCGGGCCTTGCCGCAGAGCCATGGTCGGTGGGATGCGCACTGCTCGCTGCGCTGGCCGAGCTACCCACGATGGCCGATGTCCAGGACAGGGATCGCCTCGACGAGTTGGCGAGCGGTGCGCTGGTGCCGGTCTCCGGGTTGGCCGAGGCGATCCGGAATCACCGCGGCGGCAGCCGTACGTGGATCGCGGGTGGATCGTGACCGGTCGCGAGCCCCGGCACCTGCGGTCGGTGCCCCCGCCGAACAGTCCGGACGACGACCCCGAGCCACCGGACGGCGACGATCCCGAACCTCCGGAGGAGACGGACACTCGGGTGCTGTTGTGGTGATCCGGTAGACACTGGACAATATACCCCCTAGGGGTATCATCGAAGCATGACGACGACCGACCTTCAGTTGAGCGGTATGAGCTGCGCGTCGTGCGCGGCGCGGATCGAACGGGGCCTCAACGACCTGGACGGCGTGCAGGCCACGGTGAACTTCGCGGTCGAGCGCGCGCACGTCGAACACGGGCCGCAGGTCTCCGAGCACGACCTGATTCACGCCGTCGAATCCACGGGTTACCACGCCTCGGTGATCGACCACTCCGGTCACGGCCAGAACCACATGGACCATGACGTCCCTACCGAACAGTTACGCCCCAGGCTCATCGGCTCGACGGTGCTGGCGGTACCGGTGCTGGCGTTGTCGATGGTGATGCCGTGGCAGTTCACCGGCTGGTTGTGGGTGGTGCTGGCGCTGACGACGCCGATCGTGTTCTGGGGCGGCTATCCCTTCCATAAGGCCGCGATCAACAGCGCACGCCATGGGGCGTCGACGATGGACACGTTGGTGTCGCTTGGCACGCTGGCCGCCTACCTGTGGTCGCTCTACGAGGTTGTGACCGGGGCGGCCACGCACGGTCATGGCCATGTGTACTTCGAGGTCGCTGCTGCGGTGACGGTGTTCCTGTTGGCCGGCCGGTATGCCGAGGCCAAAGCCAAGCGCTCGGCGGGCGCCGCACTGCGAGCGCTGCTGTCGCTGGGCGCCAAGGATGCGACCGTCGTGCGAGATGGCGCCGAAGTGCGAATCCCGGTGGGGGAGTTGCATGTTGATGACGTGATCGTTGTCCGACCCGGTGAGCGGGTGGCCACCGACGGTGTCGTGGTGGACGGTGCTTCGGCACTGGACACCTCTGCGATGACCGGCGAGTCGGTGCCCGCGGATGTGCGCCCCGGTGACGAGGTGCTCGGCGGGGCGGTGAACACCTATGGACGGATTTTGGTGCGCGCCAAGCGGGTCGGCGCTGACACGCAGCTCGCCCGGATGGCCCGGATGGTCGCCGACGCGCAGAGCGGCAAGGCGTCCATCCAGCGGCTGGCCGATCGGGTGTCGGCGGTCTTCGTGCCGGTCGTGTTGGTCATCGCGGTGGTCACGCTCGGTGCGTGGCTGTTGGCCGGTGGTTCGGCGACGGCGGCGTTCACCGCGGCGGTGGCCGTGCTGATCATCGCCTGCCCATGCGCGCTCGGCCTGGCGACGCCGACCGCGATCCTGGTCGGCACCGGCCGGGGTGCTCAGCTCGGGGTGCTGATCAAGGAGCCGAGCGTCCTCGAAACCGTCAAGGGCATCGACGCCGTCGTCCTGGACAAGACCGGCACGGTGACCACCGGCACGATGGCCGTCGCGGCCGTCGAGACCGAATCCGGCACCGATGCTGACGCCGTGCTGGCGCAGGCGGCCGCCGTCGAATCGGCGTCCGAGCATCCGGTGGCCGCGGCGATCGTGGCCGCCGCCCGCGAGCAGGGACTGCGCGTGCCGGCGGTGACGGAGTTCGCCAACGACCCCGGGACCGGGGTCAGCGGCATCGTCGAGGGGGTCCGGGTGCGGGTGGTCCGCGCCTCGGACGACGACGGGCGCACCAGTGTCGAGGTCATCGCCGACGGCGACCGTCGCGGGGTGATCCGGTTGGTCGACGCGGTCAAGCCGACCAGTGCCGAGGCGATCGCTGAGTTGAAGGCCATGGGCATCACGCCGATCCTGCTGACCGGCGACAATCCAGCGGTCGCGGCGCGGGTGGCCGCCGAGGTCGGTATCGCGTCGGACAACGTGATCGCGGGCGTGCTTCCTGCGGAGAAGGCCGACGCGATCGCCCGACTGCAGGCGCAGGGCCACAAGGTCGCGATGGTCGGTGACGGGGTCAACGATTCGGTCGCGCTGGCCACCGCTGATGTCGGCATGGCGATGGGAACCGGAACCGACGCCGCGATCGAGGCCGGCGACATCACGCTGGTCCGCGGCGACCTGCGGACCGTGCCCACCGCGCTGCTGCTGTCGTCGCGCACGCTGCGGATCATCAAGCAGAACCTGTTCTGGGCATTCGGCTACAACGTCGCGGCCATCCCGCTGGCCGCGCTGGGCCTGCTCAATCCGATGATCGCCGGTGCGGCAATGGCCTTCTCTTCGGTTCTGGTGGTGACCAACAGCCTGCGCCTCAAGCGTTTCTCCTGATCCCGCCCAAACCGACGATCCGCCGGGAAAGTGCGAGGCGATGTCAAGCGGTGATGGAAACATTTAGGCGGCTTGGCTAATGAGGGCGGCGAGTCGTTGGGCTGGAGTCTGTAGCCCTAGGGTGGGCCGTGGTCGGGTGTTGAGTTTGTCCTGGATGCGTTTGAGATCGGCTTTGGTATAGCCGGCCAGGTCGGTGCCTTTTTCGAACCAGAACCGCAGCAGCCGGTTGGTGTTCTCGTTGGTGCCGCGTTGCCAGGGCGAATGTGGGTTACAGAAAAACACCGGCGCTGTGAGCTGTAGCTGGATCCTCTTCCAGTCGGCCATCTCGCTGCCCCGGTCCCAGGTGATCGACCGACGCAGATGCGCGGGCAGCTCGCCCATGGCCTCGATCATCGCTGCGGCCACCGACTCCGCGGTGTGGTCGATAGGGAGATGCAACAAGATGGTGAACCGGGTGCTGCGTTCGACCAGAGTGCCGATCGCGCTGGTATTTCCGGCCCCCATGATCAAATCGCCCTCCCAATGACCTGGCACGGCCCGATCAGCGGCTTCGGCTGGGCGGTCACTGATGGTGAATATTTCGGCGCCATACACCCCGGTGCGGCCGGGGTGACCATGAGGTTTGCGGGCCGACCGCTTCGTGGACAGACACTGGTGCAAATCGGCGCGCAGACTGCCACGAGTCTGCACATACAGCGCCTTGTAGACGGTTTCGTGGCTCACCTGCATCAGCTTGTCATCGGGGTGATCGTGAGCCAACATCTGTGCAATCAGCCGCGGACTCCACCCCTCATCCATCCACGTTTCGATCGCCGCGCACAACCGGGGATCTTTAAGCTTGAAATCCTTGGGACGCTTGGCTTTATCGCCGGCACGGGCATGAGCCATTAACGCGTGATAGTCCCCGTCATCACCGCGATTACGGGCGACCTCCTTGAACACCACCGACCGGTGGCGACCGATCCGACGCCCGATCTCGGCGTAGCCCAGCCCGTCATCCATGCCTCGCATGATTTCGACCCGCTCGGCCAAGTTGACCCGATGCCCCCGACCTCCCGGCCCGTCACGATCCATCGCATCGGCCACGCCCCCGCGCTGCCCTGTCGCCAGTTTCATCCCGCCAGCCTTATGCCACCACTGATGACCCAGCCCGTGCGCCACGCCTAACGCCGCCCCAGCCGCCGTCACCGACTGCCCTAAGCAGACCCGGTCGAACAACTCCCGTTTCACCGACCGCGCAGCTGGAACTCCTCTGGGCACAGCAAACCTCCACGATCAGACACGTTTCCCTGACCGTACGAATCCGCCCGAGAAAACCCCTGCATTTCGTCGATCTCGGTGGTGCAGTGACGCTGGTCACGAACCTGTTGGTACAAAGTGCGAAATCTGTAACACTGTTGCACATGACGGACCTCGCCGAATCCCACTCCGCGACCGACGCACTTCCGCTGGGCCCGCAGTCGCTGGTGTGGCGATACTTCGGCGACAACCGGATGTTCCTGATCGGACCGCGCCCGGCGGTGCTGCAGAACATGCTGGCCGAGCTCGGCCAGGGCGTCCTCGACCACTCGGTGTTCTTCGCCGATACCGCCGCCCGGGTCAAGCGATCGCTGCCGCCGATCTTCCGCACCGTGTACGGCAGCGATGATGACAACGCCGGCACCCAGGTCCGCGACTTCCATCACGACATCAAGGGCGATATGCCCGACGGCAGCCGCTACCACGCGCTGGACCCCGACACCTACTTCTGGGCGCACGCGACGTTCTTGGACCAGGCGCTCTACTTCGCGGACACCTTCGTCAAGAAGCTCACCCGCGCCGAGAAGGAGCAGATGTACCTGGAATCCAAGACCTGGTACCGCCGGTACGGCGTCAGCGATCGGCCGATGCCCGCCGACTATGCCGAGTTCGAACGCTACTGGGACCGGATGATCGACGAGGTGCTGGTCGCCCACTCCACGGCCAAATACGGGGTCGGCTATGTCACCAAGGGCTTCCCGAAGCCCAAGGCCGTCAACCCGATCGTCTGGCGGCTGGTGGCGCCGGTGTTCAATCCCGCCGCAGCGTTTCTCACCACCGGGGGCATGCCGCCGCGCACGCGCGAAATCCTCGGGCTGCCCTGGAGTGCACGCAAAGAACGCAACTACCAGCGATTCGCGGCGTTCTGGCGCTCGCGACCGGTCAACTGGCTGTGGGATCATCTGCCGATGAACATCCGCTACAACGGTTACGCCAGAGCGGGTTTCGCGCGGGCGGGGCATGCCTGACCAGGCGACCGAAGCGATCCTCGACGCCGCGCTCGTCGAGTTCGATCGGTATGGCATCCGGCGGGTCGCCCTCGATGACGTGGCGCGCCGGGCCGGGGTGAGTCGGACCACGATCTACCGCCGTTTCGCCAACAAGGACGACCTGGTGTCCGCAGTGATGGACCGGGAAAACCTGCGGTTGTTCACCGATATCGCCGATGAGCTCAAAGCCGGACGGCCGCAATCGAATTACTACGTCGAAGCCTTTACGCAGGCGATTCTGCGAACCCGACGGCATCGGGTGCTCAACCGCATGGTCGTCGATGAGCCGGCGCTGACGCTGGAGTTGGCCCGGCTGCACTACGCTGCCGCGGTACAGCGCATCGAGGCGGCGCTGCAGGTGATCTTTCCGCCCGGCTTCGCCGAACGTATCGGGCCGCAAGCGGTCCATGAGCTGGCCGACAACATCTGGCGCTACGCGCTGATGGCAATGCTACTGCCCAGCCCGGTGCCGCTCGAAACGGCGGACGACATCCGCGTATTCGCCACCAAGCACTTCTTACCCAGCCTGCCCGAAGCACTGCGTGCGGTGCCGGTTTAGTCGTTGCTGGTGCAGTCCAGATCCACGTACGCGGTGGGCATCGACTGATGCACACCGGTGACGGTGCACTGGGATAGCCCTCCGCTGGGCTGGCCGTTGAGTTGGACATCGTAGCCCTGGCTCTGCAGTTGGCTGATGATGTCGGGCGCAGAACCGGTTCCGGACGAGGACACGATGTGCGCGACGCTTATGAGTGCTGCGCCAATTATGTTGCTGTACATACCTTTAGATAGGTATGCAGGTTACAGCCGTCAGGTGCTCCGGGTCGGCGGGGCCAGCACTTCCACGACGCCGTCGCGTTCGCGGACTTCGAAGTGCGGCAACGGCTTCGGCGCGATCGGCAGGGCGTGCGTGACGACTGCGCCGGCCGGCGAGAACGATGTCGCGTGGCACGGGCAGCGCAGCCGGTCGTCGCCCTGGTCGAACCACAGCTTGCAGCCCTGGTGGGTGCACACCCCGGACACCGCATCGACCCGGCCGTTGACCCGGCGGACGAATCCGCTGACCGAGCCCAGGTCAAAGGCATGCACCGCACCTTCGGGCAGGTCGCCGCTGGACGCCACGGTCTGCCAGGAGCCGTCGGTCGGCACCAGATGCGGGTCGGCGACTTGCTGCTCATCGGTATGGGGACGGACCACCAATCTATCCACCGACACACCGGCCACCGCAGCCGTTGCCGCCGCGGAGGTGCCAACAATCACCTGCCTGCGAGTGGCCGACATTCTCGGCTTCGGGGATGGTGTACCGGGCGAAGGCGCAGTATCCGAGGACATTTCGGCAGCCAGTCGTGCCTTGAGGCCGTCGACGAATTCCGGTCGTGGCTCACCGGCGTCCTCGCGGGCGGCGGTCAGGTCGATCGCGGTGCGCAGCTGTGCCGCCTCGAACTCGTTCGGGGTGAAGGGCTTCGGTTGACGGCCGGCCTGCATGTCGTCGATGTAGCGGCGAAGATCGCGGCGGGTCATGGCAGTGCCCCCTCGCTGATCTGCGCGGCCAGCCGCAACGCCCGATGTTGCAGTACTTTGGCGTTCGCGACGCTGATGCCGAGCGTACTGGCCGCCTCCCGTACCGAACAGCCCTGTAGAAAGCGCAGTTCCAGGACGCGGCGGTAGTTGTCGGGCAGGGCGTCGAGAAGTGCGGCGACGCGCTGCGGGGCAGTGCTCGGCGCGGCGGGACCGAAGACGGTGTCGGGCACGTCCTCGATCGTGGTGATCTCGGTGCCGAGGGTGGCTCGCCAGTGCGCCGCCAACACGGTGCGAGCGGTGGCCCGCAGGTACGCGCGCACCTCGGGAATGCTGGCCGTCAGGCGCAGCGGCCGCATCGCGGCCAGGAACACCTCCGAGGTCAGGTCCTCGGCGTCGGCGCGAGTTCCCACCCGACCGAAGATCAACCGGTAGACCCAGGTGATGTTGTCGTCGTACACGGCTTCCCAGTCCGGATAGCGCGCTTCCGCGACCAGACGCAGGTCTGGTCGCGGGCGTCGATCGTCGTCGGCCGCCATCGTGGTGTGCCTTCCGCTCATCGATAAGAGATAGGCGGCGGGGTTACACGACCCTGGCGTGTAACCGCCGCCCTACCTCTTGATGAGACGGTCCGCGCCGCGGACTTGGTTCAGCCCAGGAGGCAGGTTCATGCACCACACCCGTATCGCGCTGACGTGCGCGGCGGTCGCTGTCGGCGTCGCCGCGTGCTCCACGCCGGCGAAGGCCCCACCACCGTCGGTCGACTTCGGACCGAACGGTGGTACGTCGGTCGGCATGCCGGGAATGTCGAGCATGCCCGGCATGCCCGGGACGATGCCGCAAGCGACGACGGCGGTCCCGGCCCCGCCCGTTGCCGGAACCGCGGTGAGCATCACCAATTTCGCGTTCGCCCCGGCCAACCTCAGCGTCAAGGTCGGCGACACCGTCACCTGGACGAATAAGGACGAAGAGCCGCACAACGTCGTCGCAAGCGACGGTTCGTTCCGCTCACCGGGCATGGACGCCAACGGCACCTACAGCTACACGTTCACCAAACCGGGCACCGTCGACTACATCTGCGGCATCCACCCGTTCATGCGCGGCACCGTGGTGGTGAACCCGTGACCGGCGACCCGCATCAGATGAGCCGGCGACAGCTGATCCGGCACGGCGCCTGGTTCGGTGCGGCGGTCGGGCTGGCCGTCGTCGGCGGGGAGGTGCTGTCCCATGTCGCGAGCGCGCCGGCCGCGACCGACGCCCGGCCCACCCTTAGATTCGCCCAGATCAGTGACAGCCACCTCGGGTTCAACGGGACGGCCAATCCGGACGTCACAGGATCTTTCGAGCGGGCCATCCGGCAGATCAACAGCTTCGGGTACACACCGGATTTCGTCATCCACACCGGCGACCTCACACATCTCGCCACACCGGCTCAGTTCGACCAGGTCAACCAGATGATGGGCGGTCTGAACACCCCGCACGTGTTCACCGTGCCGGGCGAGCACGACTCGGTGGACGACGCGGGGCAGAAGTACCGCGCGGTGTTCGGCGCCGGCACCCGGGGCGACGGCTGGTACAGCTTCGACATCGCCGGCGTGCACGTCATCGGATTGGTGAACACGTTGAACCTCAAGAAGCTCGGGCACCTCGGGGCCGATCAGTTGGAGTTCATCGAGAAGGATGTGGCACCGCTGTCCGCCGACACCCCGATCATCGTGTTCAGTCACATCCCGCTGTTCGCGATGTACCCGGACTGGGGGTGGGGCACCGACGACGCCACCCAGGCGCTGAGCTATCTGCGCCGGTTCTCATCCGTCACCTGTCTGAATGGCCATGTCCACCAGTTGTTTTCCAAGACCGAGGACAACGTGACGTTCTACAGCGGCACGACCACCGCATACCCGCTGCCGCATCCCGGTGACGGGCCCGCGCCCAAGCCGCTGACCCTGCCGGCCGGCCGGCTCCACGATGCCCTCGGCATCCGCGAGGTCAGCTACACCAAAGGCCAGACCATGCTGGCGCTGAAAGAGGAGACGCTGCAGTGACCCGCCTGATCGGTCTCGGAATCGCTGCCAGCCTGCTTGTCAGTGCGGCCAGCCACGGCTACCTCTACCTGCACGGGTACTCGTCCATCCCGAGCATCGGCCGCGGATTCCTGGTACTGACGAGCCTCTTCGTCGCGCTGGCGATCCTGATCGCGGTCGGCGGCCCGGCCTGGTTGCGTGCGGTGGCGTTGGTGGCGGCGCTCGGTTCGATCGTGGCGTTCGCCCTGTCGCGCACCGTCGGGCTGCAGGGCTTCCTCGAGCGCGGCTGGCAGCCGGCGCCGCATGCCCTGATCAGTGTGCTCGCCGAGGCGATCACCGTGGCGCTGTGCGCGTGGTCGCTGCTCAGGACCGGGTCAGCAGTACGGCGGTCTCGAACGGCAACAACGTGAAGAGCGGGCGCCACGGTGACGAAACATGTTGGGCGGCTTCGGCTCTGGGCATCATCCGCGGGTTTTCGACGGCGAAGGTCCGGCCGTAGCGCTTGAGCCGGCCGCCGCCGGCCGCGGTGATGTTCTTCAACCAGTCCCGATCCGGCCCGTAGGTGAGCAGGATCGCGATGCCGTCGTCGGTGGTGAACACCGTGAGCGGAGTGCGATAGTGCCTGCCGGAGCGGCGTCCGACGTGCTCGAGGATCGCCATCGTAGGAACGAAGCCGGCCCACAACCGCTGCACCGGATTGGTGACGTACCGGTTGAACCTGGCCAGCCATTGCGGCAGTTGCATCAGACGATCAAACTCTGACCCATGGCGTACCTCAAGCCTCCGTGGTTCACCGCCAAGGTGTTCAACAAGATCGCGATGGCCACCGGCGTCTCGGGCACCGAGACGCTCACGGTGACGGCCCGCAGCAGCGGACAGGAGCAGAAGATTCCGGTGATCAGTGTCGAGGTCGACGGCACCCGGTACCTGGTGTCGACGCGAGGGGAGTCGCAGTGGGTGAAGAACGTGCGGGCCAACCCGGTGGTGATCTTGGACACCAAAGTCGGCGCTGCCCGGTTCACCGCCGCGGAGGTGCCGGTTGATGCGCGGCCACCGGTGCTGGCCGCTTACCGCGCCAAGGCGGGAAAGACGGTCGACGGCTACTTCACCAAGCTGCCCGACGCTGCTGACCACCCGGTTTTCTCGCTCGACCCGGTCTGAGCGCGGCCCTTCGCGCGAGATTGGCATGACGCAGAGGTTCACTCGAACTCTGGCTGCGTGAGTTCAATCTCGCGTGTCCTACACCCTGTAGTTGAGCATCCCCGCAGTCTGGGACACTGGTGGCCATGAGCAGTACGGATCAGGCCGCCTCCACGGCGATATCGGCCGGGCTGTTCGCCGACGCCTGTGCGGTCATCCCCGGCGGAGTGAACTCGCCGGTCCGGGCCTTCAACTCCGTCGGCGGCACGCCTCGCTACATCACCTCGGCCAAGGGCTACTGGCTGACCGACGCCGACAGCAACCGCTACATCGATCTGGTCTGCTCCTGGGGTCCGATGATCCTCGGTCACGCCCACCCGGCGGTCGTCGAGGCCGTGCAACGCGCCGCCGCCGACGGGCTGTCGTTCGGGGCGCCCACTCCTGGTGAGACCGAGCTGGCCGCCGAGATCGTCGCCCGGGTGAAGCCGGTCGAGCGGGTGCGGCTGGTCAACTCCGGTACCGAGGCCACCATGAGCGCGGTGCGCCTGGCCCGTGGTTTCACCGGCCGTTCCAAGGTCATCAAGTTCTCCGGCTGTTACCACGGCCACGTCGACGCCCTGCTGGCCGACGCCGGTTCGGGCGTTGCCACCCTGGGCCTGCCGTCCTCCCCGGGCGTCACCGGCGCCACCGCTGCTGACACGATCGTGCTGCCCTACAACGACGTTGCCGCGGTGGAGGAGTCCTTCGCCACGTTCGGCGACACCATCGCCGCGGTGATCACCGAGGCCTGCCCGGGCAACATGGGCGCAGTCCCGCCGCTGCCCGGCTACAACGCCGCCCTGCGGCGCATCACCGCCGAGTACGGCGCTCTGCTGATCGTCGACGAGGTGATGACCGGCTTCCGGTTGAGCCGAAGTGGTTGGTATGGAATCGATCCCGTCGATGCCGACCTGTTCACCTTCGGCAAGGTGATGAGCGGCGGGTTGCCCGCGGCAGCATTCGGCGGCCGCAGGGACGTGATGGAGCGACTCGCGCCGTTGGGCCCGGTGTACCAAGCCGGCACCCTGTCCGGTAACCCGGTGGCGGTGGCCGCCGGACTGGCGACACTGCGCAATGCCGACGACGCGGTGTACGCCGCCCTCGATGCCAACGCCGACCGGCTGGCCGGACTGCTCACTGCTGCCCTGACCGAAGCCGGTGTGGCGCATCAGGTCCCGCGGGCAGGCAACTTCTTGTCGGTGTTCTTCACCGACGCCCCGGTCAACAATTTCGCCGAGGCCAAGGCCAGCGCAACCTGGCGATTCCCGGCGTTCTTCCACGCCCTCCTCGACGCCGGCGTCTATGCCCCGCCGAGCGCGTTCGAAACCTGGTTCGTCTCAGCCGCACTCGATGACGCCGCCTTCGACCGAATCGCCGACGCCCTGCCGGCGGCGGCACGCGCGGCCGCGGGAGCCAAGCAATGACCGAGCGCACGACCGTGCACGTGATGCGCCATGGCGAAGTCCACAATCCGGAGGGCATCCTCTACGGACGCCTGCCCGACTTCCACCTCTCCGAGCGGGGACGTGCCCAGGCCGAGGCAGTGGCCAGCTGGTTGGCCGCCCGTGACATCGTCTACGTCGTGGCCTCGCCGCTGGAGCGAGCGCAGGAAACGGCTGCCCCGATCGCACGCCACCACGGCCTCGAGATCGATACCGATGACGAACTCATCGAGTCGCACAACGTCTTTCAGGGCGAGCGGGTATCCCCGGGCGACGGCGCTCTGCGTGACCCGCGTAACTGGTGGCACCTGCGCAACCCGCGTTCACCGTCTTGGGGGGAGCCCTACCGCGAAATCGCCGTGCGGATGAAACGAGCCGTCGAACGAGCCCGGGTCCACGGGGCCGGTCACGAGGCGGTCTGCGTCAGCCATCAACTGCCCGTCGAGACACTGCGCAGGTCGATGACCGGTGCGAAGCTGCACCACTTTCCGACCCGGCGGCTGTGCAACCTGGCATCGCTGACCTCGTTCTACTTCGATGGGGACGACTACGTCGGCTGGGGTTACGCGGAGCTCGCCGGGCGGTGAAGTGGCTGTTGGTCCTCCTGGTGGCGGCGTCGGTGTTGGCCGGCTGCTCCACTGGCGACGACGCGGTCGCCCAGGGCGGCACGTTCGAGTTCGTCGCTCCGGGGGGCAAGACCGATATCTTCTACGACCCGCCGTCCAGCCGCGGCACCCCTGGGCCGCTGTCCGGGCCAGAGCTGACGGATCCCTCGAAAACCGTGTCGCTGAAGGACTTCGAGGGCAAGGTCGTGGTGATCAACGTGTGGGGCCAATGGTGCGGTCCGTGCCGGTCCGAGATCACCCAGCTGGAGCAGGTCTACGCGCAGACCCGTGATCTGGGTGTGGCATTCCTCGGGATCGACGTGCGGGACAACGACATCACCGCGCCCCAGGACTTCGTCACTGACCGCAAGGTCACGTACCCGTCGATCTACGACCCGGCGATGCGCACCATGATCGCCTTCGGCGGCAAGTACCCCGCCACGGTGATCCCGTCGACGGTGGTCCTCGACCGTCAGCACCGGGTGGCCGCCGTGTTCCTGCGCGAACTGCTGGCCGAGGATCTACTGCCGGTGGTGCAGCGGCTGGCCGCCGAACCGAAACCGGCTGCACCGTGACCGGTTTCGCCCAGACCGCCGCTGCGGGTCCGCTACTGCTGGCCCTGGGCGTTTGTGTGCTCGCCGGATTGGTGTCGTTCGCCTCGCCGTGCGTGGTTCCGCTGGTCCCCGGTTACCTGTCCTACCTGGCGGCCGTCGTCGGGGTGGATGACACGGCCGGCCCGGTCGCGTTACGGACTCAGCGTCTGCGGGTGGCCGGATCGGCGCTGCTGTTCGTGGCCGGCTTCACCGTGGTGTTCGTGCTCGGGACAGTGGCAGTGCTGGGCATGACCACCACCTTGATCACCAATCAGCTTGTCCTGCAACGTGTCGGCGGAGTGCTGACCATCGTCATGGGCCTGGCGTTCATCGGCTTCATCCCGGCGTTGCAGCGGCAGGCCCGCTTCACCCCGAAAAGGCTCGCCGGAGTGGCCGGCGCCCCGTTACTGGGTGCGGTGTTCGGGCTGGGCTGGACGCCGTGCCTGGGGCCGACACTGACCGGGGTGATCGCTGTTGCTTCGGCCACCGATGGCGCGAGCGTCGCCCGTGGTGTGGCGCTGGTGATCGCCTACTGCCTTGGTCTGGGCATCCCGTTTGTGGTTCTGGCGCTCGGGTCGAGTTGGGCGGCCAACGGGTTGAGCTGGCTTCGCCGTCACACCCGGACCATCCAGGTCGTCGGTGGGGTGCTGTTGATCATCGTCGGGCTGGCCCTGGTCACCGGGATCTGGAACGACTTCATCTCCTGGGTGCGCGACGCGTTCGTCTCCGACGTGAGGCTGCCGATTTGACCAACTCGCCACCGCCAGCAGACGCAGAATCGCCCAAAACCGGGGGTTTTGGGGCGATTCTGCGTCTGCTCGGCAGGTCAGCCCGCACCCTGTGGCGGGCTCTGACGTCCATGGGCACCGCGCTGGTGCTGCTGTTCCTGCTCGCGCTCGCCGCGGTGCCCGGCGCGTTGCTTCCGCAGCGCAGCCTCAACGACGCCAAGGTCGAGCAGTACATCGCCGAACACAACATCATCGGGCCGTGGCTGAATCGCCTGCAGTTCTTCGAAGTGTTCTCCAGCTTCTGGTTCACCGCCATCTACGCGCTGTTGTTCATCTCGCTGGTGGGCTGTCTGACCCCGCGGATGATCGAACACGCCAAGAGCCTGCGTGCGGTCCCGGTTCCGGCCCCGCGCAACCTGTCTCGGCTCCCCAAGTACGCCACCGCCGAGGTCTCGGGAACGCCCGAGAGCGTCGCCGCCACCATCTCGGAACGGCTCAAGGGCTGGCGGCGCGTCACCCGCCAGACCGACGATGGAACCGAAGTGTCGGCGGAGAAGGGCTACCTGCGCGAGTTCGGCAACATCGTCTTCCACTTCTCGCTGCTCGGCCTGCTGGTCGCGATCGCGGTCGGCAAGTTGTTCGGCTACGAGGGCAACGTCATCGTGATCGCCAACGGCGGGCCCGGGTTCTGCTCGGCCTCGCCGGCCGCGTTCGACTCCTTCCGCGCCGGCAACAGCGTCGACGGCACCTCCCTGTATCCGATGTGTCTGCGCGTCAACGACTTCCAAGCCCACTACCTGCCCAACGGGCAGGCTCTGTCCTTCGCGTCGAACATCGACTACCAGGCCGGGGACGATCTGGCCCGCGGTACGTGGCGGCCCTACCGTCTCGAGGTCAACCATCCGCTGCGCATCGGCGGCGACCGGGTGTACCTGCAGGGCCACGGCTACGCCCCGACGTTCACCGTCACCTTCCCGAACGGGCAGAAGCGGACTCAGACCCTGCAGTGGCGCCCGGACGATCAGCACACTCTGCTGTCCTCGGGCGTGATCCGCGTCGACCCGCCCGGCGGCATGTACCCCGACGCCGGGGAGCGGCGTAAGCATCAGCTGGCGATCATGGGCCTGTTCGCGCCCACCGCCGAACTCGACGGCACCCTGCTGTCGTCGAAGTATCCGGCAGCCAACGACCCGGCGGTGGCCATCGACATCTACCGCGGCGACACCGGGCTGGACACCGGCCGGCCCCAGTCACTGTTCACGCTCGACCCGCGGCTCATCGAGCAGAAGCGGCTGACCAAGGTCAAGCGCACCAACCTGCGCGAGGGCGAGGAAGTGCGCCTCGACGACGGCACCGTGGTCCGGTTCGACGGGGCCACGCCGTTCGTCAACCTGCAGGTCTCCCACGATCCCGGTCAGGTGTGGGTGCTGGTGTTCGCGATGTCGATGATGGGCGGCCTGCTGGTGTCACTGATTGTGCGCCGTCGGCGCGTGTGGGCGAGGATTTCTACTGGCGGCGGGCAGGAGCGCAGCGACCCGGGGATGGATTTGGGTTCGAACGGTACGGTGAACGTCGAGCTGGGCGGTCTGGCCCGCACCGACAACTCCGGCTGGGGCAACGAGTTCGAGAAGCTCACCGAACGGATGCTGGCCGACCTGCCGGAGCCGTCGAAAGAGAAGGTCTGAGCATGAATACCGAGCACATCGACATCGGGCTGGCCCGCTACTCCGACTGGGCGTTCACGTCATCGGTCGTGGTCCTGGTCGCAGCGCTGCTGCTGCTGGCCGTCGAACTCGCCTACAGCCGCGGCCGCAAGGTCGAGGCCCGCGAGCTCGTCTCGGCCGGAGTCACCGCCGACAGCGACCGCCCCGGCGTCGTCGTCGACAGGCAAAAGCGCCCGGCCGACGAACGCATCGGCCAGGCCGGCCTGTCGCTGGTCTACGTTGGCATCGCGTTGTTGTTCGTCTGCATCGTGCTGCGCGGGCTGGCCACCGCCCGTGTGCCGTGGGGCAACATGTACGAGTTCATCAACCTGACCAGCTTCTGCGGCCTGATCGCCGCCGCGATCGTGCTGCGCAAGCCGCAGTACCGCGCACTGTGGGTCTTCGTACTCGTTCCTGTGCTCATTCTGCTGACGGTCTCGGGCCGCTGGCTCTACACCAACGCCGCGCCGGTGATGCCCGCACTGCAGTCCTACTGGCTGCCGATTCACGTGTCGGTGGTCAGTCTCGGCTCGGGCGTGTTCCTGGTCGCCGGTGTGGCCAGCATCCTGTTCCTGCTCAAGATGTCGCCGTTGGCCGATCCGGGCCGGGAAGGTCGGCTGGCGCAGATCGTGCAACGGCTGCCCGACGCGCAGACTCTCGACCGAATCGCCTACCGCACTACGATTTTCGCGTTTCCGATCTTCGGCTTCGGGGTCATCTTCGGCGCCATCTGGGCCGAGGAGGCATGGGGCCGGTACTGGGGTTGGGACCCCAAGGAGACGGTGTCGTTCATCGCCTGGGTGGTCTACGCGGCGTACCTGCATGCGCGCTCGACGGCGGGGTGGCGCGACAAGAAGGCCGCGTGGATCAACGTCGTCGGCTTCATCGCGATGGTCTTCAATCTGTTCTTCATCAACCTGGTGACGGTCGGCCTGCACTCGTACGCCGGAGTGAGCTGACACCGGCGTGCGCTAGGGTTCAAAGGACCACGAAAACCCACTCGACCCGAAACGATATGTCAGGGGGAAGTGCACGTGTCCACTCCTCATGGGTCCCGTCAGGGCCATGAATTAACTGATGCGACAACGGTATTCCGCGCCGAACAGCGGTTCAGCGATCCGGCCGGCTCGGCGCCGGAGTCCGAGCCGGACTGGCTGGCGTCCACGCCACCCATCGGTATCCCGATGGATCCGCTCACGTCGGCCGCACCGCTGTTCAACCAGTACGTCGCCGAGCATCCGGTGCCGTCCTACCGGCCGACGGTGCCGCAGACCCCGTATCCGGATTTGTCGACGAGCGCGCTGCTGCGCCAGGCCAAACCTGCGCCGGCCTCTGGCTGGCGCAAGTGGCTCTATCTGGCGTCGGGCAAGCTGATCAACGTCGGCGAGGGCCAGCGGGCCGCGCACCACACCAACCTCGTCGCACAGGTGAACCGTCCGCTGCCGGGCTGCTACAAGATCGCTCTGCTGTCACTGAAGGGCGGTGTCGGCAAGACGACGATCACCGCCACCTTGGGCGGCACGTTCGCTTCCATTCGCGGTGATCGGGTGGTGGCGGTCGACGCCAATCCCGACCGCGGAACGCTGAGCCAGAAGGTGCCGCTCGAAACTCCGGCCACCGTGCGCCATCTGATGCGCGACGCCGAGAAGATCGAGCGTTACAGCGATGTCCGCAGCTACACCTCGCAGGGCCCGAGCCGGCTGGAGGTGCTGGCCTCGGAGAGCGACCCGGCGGTGTCCGAGGCATTCAGCGCCGCGGACTACGACAAGGCGATCGCGGTGCTCGAGCGGTTCTACAGCCTGGTGCTCACCGACTGCGGGACCGGCCTGTTGCACTCGGCGATGTCGTCGGTGCTGTCCCAGGCCGACGCGCTGATCGTGGTGAGCTCGGGTTCGGTGGATGGCGCGCGCAGCGCCTCGGCGACCCTGGACTGGCTCGACGCCCACGGCCATCAGGACTTGGTGCGCCGGTCGGTGTGCGTGATCAACGCGGTTCGGCCGCGGTCGGGCAAGGTGGACATGCAGAAGGTGGTGGACCACTTCTCGCGGCGCTGCCGCGCGGTGTGCGTCGTGCCGTTCGACCCGCACCTCGAAGAGGGTGCCGAGATCGAATTGGATCGGTTGAAGCCGAAGACCCGGGAGGCGTTGGTTCAGCTGGCTGCCGTGGTGGCCGACGGCTTTCCCGCCGTCGACGTCAACGAACGGTTCGGCTAGCGAGGATTGTTGTCGCCGTGGCTCAGTCGCCACAGGAAGTCGGGATCGTCGTCGGGACCGACAACCCTGGTCTTCGGCCGGTGCGCCTGAGCACGAATTGCACGCCAGCCGACGTAGAGGGCCGCCGCAATGATGAGAACCAACAGCAGGTACAGCACGAAAACCTCCTTTGTCCGAATATACGCGCGTCGGTAGGCTCGGCGCGGTGTCGGACAAATCGGACAATCAGACCCAGGGCACGGGTGGCCGCTTGGTCCTCGACGTCGTCGTTTATACCTTCGCGCGGCTCGTTTTGGTGGTCGCTCTGACCGCTGCCATCTATTACATCGCCAAGTTGATCGGAATCTCCGAGTTCCCGCTCATCGTCGCGCTGCTGTTCGCGATCGTGCTCGCTCTGCCGTTGGGCATCTGGCTGTTGGCTCCGCTGCGCAAACGCGCCACCGCGAGCATCGCGTCGGTAGACGAACGCCGCCGCCGCGACCGCGAGCAGCTGCAGGCGCGGCTGCGCGGTTCCGAGCCCAAGAAAAGCGACTAGCCGAACGCCAGCGCCAGCGCCACCGCGATCGACCAGACCAGCATCGTCAGGCCGGTGTCGCGCAGTACCGGGATGAGCTCGCGGCCGCCGAGACCGCGCCGTACCGGGCCGGCCGCACGCAGCGCCAGCGGTGCCGAGATCAGACCGACCGCACACCACGGCGTGGCGAGCATGAGGACCAGGGTCAGCACGCCGGCCAGGGCCAGCATCGACTGGTAGAGGATCCGGGTGCGGCCGTCGCCGAGCCGAACCGCCAGCGTGACCTTGCCCGCCACCCGGTCGGTGGGGATGTCCCGCAGGTTGTTGGCCACCAGTACGGCCGACGACAGCGCACCCGTCGCGACGGCCAGGGCCAGGCCGACCCAGTCCACCCGCAGTGCCTGGGTGTACTGCGTGCCCAGCACCGCGACGAGGCCGAAGAACACGAACACCGCAACTTCGCCGAATCCGGCGTAGCCGTAGGGCCGGGATCCGCCGGTGTACAGCCACGCCCCCGCGATGCAGATCGCGCCGACTGCGATCAGCCACGGCGCGCTGACGATCGCAAGAGTCAGCCCGGCGACCGCGCCCACGGTGAGGCTGACGACGGCCGCCGTCAGCACCGCGCGCGGCGACGCAAGCTTCGAACCGACCAGTCGCAGCGGCCCGGCACGATCGTCGTCGGTGCCGCGAATGCCGTCGGAGTAATCGTTGGCGAAGTTGACCCCGACGATCAGCGCAAGCGAAACCGCAAGTGCCAGCAGCGCCTTCCACCACACGGCCGCGCCCAGCCACGCCGCCGCGCCGGTGCCTGCGATCACCGGCGCCACCGCGTTGGGCAGAGTTCTGGGCCTGGCCCCCTCGACCCATTGGGGGATGCTTGCCATGCCCGCAATCGTCCCACGCGCGGTGACGGGGGGCGCCGGGGCATCGTCACGGGCAGATGGATGTTTGCCCGGTCCCGGTGCGGCCGACTCACCAGACGTAGCTGGTGTCGGCCGCGGACCACCCGTCGAGACGTAGCCTGGCGGCCTGTCGGCCCCGATCGGCATTGTGCGCGCCGCTGCTGAAATTCGCACATCGGTCATTGTCGACTTTGCCGTCGGTCGATCTACGGGATAGCGGGCGAGGGCTCTGCCGACCCGTGACACAAAGACGACGGCATGTCGGACCGGTTCCGATTCAGCAAAGTAAACCCAGCCTCATAGGCTCAGGTGACGGGTTTACGGCTCTGTGTAGTTAATCGAATCGCGTCCGATAACAAGTTTCATTCTGCTGCGGTGTACTTGCGGACCTAAAGTAAATTAGCCGTCCGATATTGTTTGCTGTAATCGCCGAACGGTCCGTCCACCTGCGCATCTAGGGCCCGCGGCGATTGCGCAAAGTCGGACTACTCTGACGGACACGTCAGCACTTCAAATAATGCTGCTGGTTCTCAGTATTTGCTCAGATATGGTTTGCCGCGTCCAAGTGAGTGCTCTGACGGGAGAAATCATGCACATAGCTGTGCGGTCAACCGTTGCGACTGGGGTAGCGATGGTGGGAGCCGGTGCCATCGCCCTGGCCCCGATTCACCCGATCGGCCCGGTCGCCCTGCCGCTGTCGGAAATCAATGTCCCCGCTGCTATTTCGACGATGGAGGTCGAACTCGCGGCGCTGCCCAACCCCATCACGCCCTGGGTCGATGTCTTCACCACCGCCGTCACCAACGCGGGCGTGCTCGGCTCGGCGTGGCTGGACGACCCGGCGCCGGTCGCACGGCAGCTGGCGTTGAACTGGATCGGCTACGGCCAGACCACCGCGACCGCACTCGGTCAGGCGGTCCAGGGAGCCATCGATTACTTCGGCACGTCCTTTCCGCAAGCGCTGCAAACGGCGTTCCAGCAGATCCGGGACGGCCAGCTGTCCGCGGCCGGTTCCACGCTCAGCGATGCCGTCCTCGGGACGATCTTGTACGTCGGCGGCCCGCTGTTTCCGCTCGCGGCGATTCCCGGCCAGATCACCCAAAACCTGAACGCAGCCGTCGTCGCCGCCACCGACATCAACACTCTCGTCGGTCTGGTGCTCGGTGCCGCGGGGCCGGTGGGCGGAGTGATTCGGGCAGTGGCTGACACGGCGCAGCAGTTCGTCGACGCGATCAGCGTCAGGGATTACAGCGCCGCGGCACAGGCTGTCTTCGACGTCGCGCCGAACATCGTGACTGCGATCGTCAACGGCTACACGACGACCGACGGCACGCTGTATCCCGGTCTTCTCACGCCGCCGGACGCTCAGGGCGTCAATGCCGGACTGGGCTACACCCTGCTGGTGTCCATTCCGCGGACGATCGCCACCGCGCTGGGCGCGCCGGCACCAACCGCCGCCGCCGTCGTCGCGCCTGCCGCAAGCCGTGAAGCGGCCAGCTCGCAGACAACCGACTCCGATGCGACCGAGGCAGGATCCGAATCGTCGTCGCCGAAGTCGACCGCCCGGGCACTGCGGACCAAGGGGAAGTCGGCAACCAAGACAGCCACTGCCGCCAAGAAGCCGGCGGGTGCCACGACGTCGACCGGCGCCAAGAGCGCCCGGCGGGGCAAGGGCACTGGCCACGGCGGAGGTCGGAGCGCAGCCGGGTAGACCACTCGATGCATCATGATGCTGCGGGCAACGGTTCCCGGTCGACCCATCAGCGGTATGTGAAGCTCGGATTCGATGACGTCGAGGCCGGTGCGTGGGTGCATTTCGAATCGGTCGCAATCGCCTTGCACTCGGCCGTCAACCGCGCCTTGGCGCAGCATCACCAGTTGAGTCTTGCCGACGTCCAACTGCTGGCGCATCTCAAAGGTCATGGCCCGAGCGCGATGGGAGCGCTGGCCGAGATGCTGATGGTCACCCCCAGCGCGCTCACCCAACAGATCCAGCGTCTGGAGCGGCGCCGGCTGGTGCACCGGGAGGCCAGCAGCGACGACGGCCGGCGGGTGCTGGCGACGATCACCCGGGAGGGGCTGCGACTGAGCACCGCGTCGCTGGCGACCTACGCCCGTGTGGTGCGCGCGCACTTCCTGAACGAGCTGAGCAGGAACCAGATGATCGCCCTCGGCGACGGCTGCCGCCGGATAAGCACCAGGTTGAAGGCTGTTGACACAACCTCGGACTCGTCGGATAGCCAGTGAGATAGCGGGCACCAATTTAAGGTGCCGGCATGCCTCTGTTCAAAAAGGGCTTCAGGCAAGCGTGGGCCGACGCGGGCGCGGACCGGGAGGATGAGTTCGCGCAGGTGATGAAGTTCCCGCCGGTGCCTGAACTCGCGGTCGAATTGATGACGGCTTTCGGTGCCAGCGGACCCCGGCAGGGGAAGCCACTGACCGAAAGCGATCTCGCACAGTGGTGGCTTGACCGCTACGAGTTCACCTCCCGACGCCAGAAAGTGCTGTGCTCGGCGATGTTGCGCCGTGGTCGCAGCCCGATTCGCGAGGCGTTGCAGGTGCTCGAGCACGCTGAGCTGGTGTATCTGACCGTGCGTACCGACAGGGAAGACAACTGGCGGGCGACAAATCTGGGCTCGTCGATCTTGGCCGAGGGCAGGGATGCGGTGGCCGAGCGAGTCGGGCAGCGGCCCGGAGCAGGTGCCGCGACGCCGACGGCGGAGCCGAAGTCTGCGGTCGATCGCCTGCAGGAGCTCGACACGCTGCTGCGCGCCGGGGTGATCAGCGATGCCGAATACGCGGCCAAGCGCCAACACATCATCGACGGGATCTGAACGCCCGGCACAATGGGCGAATGCTCGGAGTCATCGGCGGCAGCGGTTTCTACACCTTCTTCGGACCCGACGCGCGCAGCGTCAACCTGGATACGCCCTACGGCGAGCCGAGTGCGCCGATCACGGTCGGACGCGTCGGCCAGCACGAGGTGGCCTTCCTGCCCCGGCATGGCATGAGTCACGAGTTCTCGCCCCACAAGGTGCCTTACCGGGCAAACATGTGGGCATTGCGTGCCCTCGGCGTCCGACGGGTCTTCGGGCCGTGCGCGGTCGGCAGCCTCACGCCCGAGCTCGGTCCGGGAGCAATCGTCGTCCCCGATCAGCTGGTGGACCGCACCCGGGGGCGTTTGGACACCTACTTCGACTCCGGCGGTATCCATGTCGGGTTCGCCGACCCGTACTGCCCGACGCTGCGCTCGGCGGTCACCGGCCTGCCCGGCGTGGTCGACGGCGCCACCATGGTGGTGGTGCAGGGACCACGGTTCTCCACCCGCGCTGAGAGCCAGTGGTTCGCCCGCGAAGGGTTCAGCCTGATCAACATGACCGGCTACCCCGAGGCGGTGCTCGCCCGTGAGCTGGAGATGTGTTATGCGGCAATCGCTTTGGTGACCGACCTGGATGCCGGTGTCGACGTCGGAGCGGGTGTGCGGGCCGTCGACGTCTTCGCGGAGTTCGAGAAGAACCTGGGGCCGTTCAAACAGCTGGTGCTCGAAGCGATCGATCAGGTAGCCACCGAGCGTGTCTGCGGGCATTGTCTTGCGCACGAAGGTGTCGAGTTGCCCTTCGACCTGCCGTGAGGGTTCTACTCACCGGCGCGGCCGGGTTCATCGGAAGCCGGGTGCGCGCCGCCCTGCTGGCTGATGGGCACGAGGTGGTCGCGGCCGACGTGATGCTCGACGCTGCCCACGGACCCGGTGCCGTACTGCCCGAGGGCGTCCATCGGGTCGATGTGCGAGACGCGGACGCGTTGGCGCCCTTGCTGTCCGGGATCGATGTCGTGTGTCATCAGGCCGCGGTGGTCGGCGCGGGTGTCAACGCTGCCGACGCGCCGTCCTATGCCAGTCATAACGACTACGGCACGGCGGTATTGCTGGCTCAGATGTATGCCGCGGGGATACAGCGCCTGATTTTGGCGTCGTCGATGGTGGTGTACGGCCAGGGCGGGTACCGGTGCCCGGAGCATGGCGTCGTCGATCCGCTGCCGCGCAGCCGGTCCGATCTCGACGCCGGTGTGTTCGAGCACCGCTGCCCGGTCGGCGGGGAGGAGCTGGACTGGCAGCTGGTGGGCGAGGACGCTGCGCTTCGTCCGCGCAGCCTGTATGCCGCCAGCAAGGCTGCCCAGGAGCACTATGCGTTGGCCTGGGCCGAGTCGACGGGCAGCTCGGTCGTCGCGCTGCGCTATCACAACGTGTACGGCCCGGGCATGCCGCGGGACACCCCGTACTCGGGGGTGGCCGCGATCTTCCGGTCATCGCTCGAAAAGGGCGATTCTCCAAGGGTTTTCGAAGATGGCGGGCAGATGCGCGATTTCGTTCACGTCGACGATGTCGCGGCTGCGAACGTCGCATCCGTGCGCTCGGAGGCAGGCGGCTTCGTGGCTGCCAACGTCTGCTCGGGGCGGCCGGTCTCGATCATGACCGTCGCGACTCGGATTTGCGAGGCCCGCGGTGGCCCATCGCCGGTGGTCACCGGCCAGTATCGCAGCGGCGACGTCCGTCACATCGTTGCCGATCCGGCACAGGCCGCCGAATCCCTGGGTTTCCGCGCCCGGGTCGACCCTGACCAAGGTCTGCGGGAGTTCGCGTTCGCCCCCTTGCGTGGGTGAGCCGCGCCACAGCGCGTAAATCCCTTCCCTCCGTGGGTATTTAGGCGCGGTGACTGCGGTCCCCGGATCTGGTGACAATCGTCACCTTCGCCCCGTCGAGGCCTGACTAACGGCGCGTCGAGTGGCAGAATCTGGAACGGTTCCAATTTAGCTATTCAAGGAGTGGTGCCAATCATGGCTCTGTTGACAATCGGGGATCAGTTCCCGGCTTACGACCTCAAGGCGGTTGTCGGCGGTGACCTGTCCAAGGTCGACGCCAAGCAGCCCGACGATTACTTCATTCAGGTGACGAGCTCGGACAACCCGGGCAAGTGGCGCATTATCTTCTTCTGGCCCAAGGATTTCACGTTCGTGTGCCCGACCGAGATCGCCGCGTTCGGCAAGCTCAACGACGAGTTCGAGGATCGCGACGCGCAGGTGCTCGGCGTCTCGGTGGACAACGAGTTCGTCCACTTCCAGTGGCGTGCCCAGCACGAGGACCTCAAGAAGCTGCCGTTCCCGATGCTGTCCGATCTCAAGCGCGAGCTGTCCTTGGCAACGGGCGTGCTCAACGCCGACGGCGTGGCCGATCGTGCGACGTTCATCGTGGACCCGAACAACGAGATCCAGTTCGTGTCGGTGACTGCGGGATCGGTCGGCCGCAATGTCGACGAGGTGCTGAGGGTGCTCGACGCGCTGCAGTCCGACGAGCTGTGCGCGTGCAACTGGAAGAAGGGTGACCCGACCATCGACGCCGGCGAGCTGCTGGCCGAGGCGGTCTGAGGATGAGCATCGACGCCGTCAAAGAGGCATTGCCCGAGTTTGCCAAGGATCTCAAGCTCAACCTGGGCAGCATTGTCCGCTCGACCGAGCTGACCGAACAGCAACTCTGGGGCGCGCTGGTGGCCACCGCCGCGGCGACCAAGTCCGCGCCGCTGCTGCGCGAGGTCACCGAGGACGCTCTGGATGTGCTGTCCGAAGAGGCCTATAACGCCGCGTTGGGCGCCGCGGCGATCATGGGGATGAACAACGTCTTCTACCGCACCAAGCATCAGCTCGAGGGTCGCTATGACGACCTGCGGGCCGGGCTGCGGATGAACATCATCGCCAATCCCGGCGTGGCCAAGGCCGACTTCGAGCTGTGGTCGCTGGCCGTATCCGCCATCAACGGATGCGATCAGTGCCTGGCCGCGCATGAGAAGGAACTCCGGGACGCCGACGTCTCGCGGACGGTGATCTTCGAGGCCATCCGGGTCGCGTCGATCATGTCCGGCGTCGCCCAGGCCCTGCTCACGACCCAGGCGCTCGCCACCGCCTGATCGAATATCGCCTCGACCCCCTTCCCAACCCGGTAGTTGGTCGGGAAGGGGGTCGAGCGCATAATTGGCCGGTGAAGACTGAGATCTGCGACCAGTTCGGCATCGAGTTTCCCTTGTTCGCCTTCAGCCACTGCCGCGACGTCGTCGCCGCGGTGACCAACGCGGGCGGCTTCGGTGTCCTGGGCGGTACCGCGTACACCCCCGATCAGCTCCACCAGGAACTCAGCTGGATCGACGAGCAGGTGAAGGGCAAGCCGTACGGCGTCGACATCATCGTGCCGGCGAAATTCGAGGGCAAGGGCGAGAACCTGTCGTTCGGTCAGCTTGCCGACCGCATCCCCGAGGATTTCCGCGGGTTCATCAACGACCTGCTGGCAGCCCACGACATCGACATCAGCGATCAGCCGCGGATGGCCGCATCGTCGCTGAGCGGGGATACCGGCGCCAGCCTGCTCGACGTCGCACTGGATCACCCGATCAAGTTGATGGCCAACGCACTTGGCGTGCCGCCGGACTACATGATCGAAGCAGGCAAGCAGACCGGCATTCCGGTCGCCGCGCTCGTCGGCGCCAAAGAGCATGCGATCAAGCAGGTGAACGCCGGCGTCGACCTGATCGTCGCCCAGGGCACCGAGGCCGGCGGTCACTGCGGCGAGGTGACCACCTTGGTGCTCATCCCGGAGGTGATCGAGGCGATCAAGCCGATCCGCGAAGTGCCGGTGCTCGCGGCGGGCGGGATCGTGACCGGCCGGCAGATGGCTGCGTCGGTGGCGCTCGGCGCCGCGGGCGCCTGGACCGGCTCGGTGTGGTTGACCACCGAAGAAGCCGAGACCGCGCCGTACACGGTGCAGAAGTTCCTGGCCGCGACGTCGCGGGATACGGTCCGATCCGCTGGGCGTACGGGAAAGCCGTCGCGCCAACTGGTTTCGGATTGGACGGATGCGTGGGCGCCGCACGAGGGCGGGCGCCAACCGCTGCCGCTGCCGCTGCAGAACATGATCGCCGAGCCGGTGCTGCGCCGGATCGACAAGCTGGCCGAGGGCGGCCATCCGGGTGCTCAGGCGCTCGCGACGTACTTCGTGGGCCAGGGAGTCGGGCTGATGAACAAGGTCAAGCCCGCCCGCGAGGTGGTTCTGGAATTCATCGAGGATTACCTCGCCGCCGCCGAGCGGTTGAGCCGATCGCTCGACGACTGATCTAGAGCCCCTTGGGGGCTGCCTTCACCGCCTGCACGTCCGACGGGTCACCGCTGAAGTCGACATGTGCGACGCGTCCGGTCGCGAACAGCAGCAGCTCCTGAGGTTCGCCGGTCACCGTCACGGCCGGACCGCGGCCCGCGGTCAGCACGGTCTCGCCGTCCGGAGTGCGCAGCTGCACCCGGGCCGGCATCTTGGCCAGGGTCAGCCGGGCCATCAGCCCGAGGGTGCGGCTCAGTTTGCCGGTCAGTTCGGCGTCGAGGGTGCGCGGTTGCCAGCCCGGTTGGGCGCGGCGGATGTCCTCGTGGTGGATGAACATCTCGGCGACGTTGGCCACCGAATCAACGAGTTTGAGCGGCGAGTACAGCGGTGGGCCGGCGGCCACCTTGTCCACCAGATCATCCCACGCGGTGTTGCCCGCGACGGCGTCCTGCACCTTGGCGGTGTGGCCGGCGAACGCCGGAATGAGGATGCCCGGCGCGGCATCGACGCGGTACTCCCGAACCATCAAGTGCGCGGCTAGGTCTCGAGCCGTCCAGCCTTCGCACAGGGTTGGGGCGTCGGGACCGACATCGCGCAGGGCGGCGACGACGGCGGCACGTTCACGCTGAGCTACGGACATCTCGCTCACGCTACTCTTACGCCCAAACCGACGTTTCGCCGAACAAGTTCGAGTAGATCGCTACAAAACGTCGATCTCGGCGCCCGCCTCACTCCGACAGTGGCAGCCGGACTTCGAACCGCGCACCATGCGCGGTGTTGTGTGCCGACAGGGTGCCGTGGTGGGCGTGCACCAGGCCGGCCGCTATCGCCAGTCCCAAGCCCGAACCACTCGGCAGCGAAGAATCCTCGCGCGGCACACGGCCATTCGACCCCCGGTAGGCCACGTCGAACACCCGCGGCAGGTCCGTCTCGTCGATGCCGACGCCGGTGTCGTCCACCCGGGCCCATGCCCCGCCCGCGTCGCTGCCGAGCGCCAGTGTCACGGCCCCACCCGAGGGGGTGTGCGCAATGGCGTTCGCCACCAGATTGGACAGCACGCGTACCAGTGCGCGATCGCTGCCCATCACCCGCACCGGGTCAACCGGAACCGATGCCGACAGTTGTACCCCGGCGCGCTCGGCAGTGATCCGGTGGGCTGCGATCACGTCGTCGACCACCTCGTCGAGCGCAACCTTCTCGTATGGGGCGTGGACCGCCCCGGCATTGATCTTCGACATCTCGAACAGGTCGTCGACCATCTCGGAGAGCCGCACCGATTCCTGCTCAATGTGTTTGGCCTGCACTCGTACCTCGCCGTCGCTGACCACCCCGTCGGCGATGGCCTCGGCCAGCGCGCGGATGCCGGCCAGCGGTGTGCGCAGGTCGTGGCTGACGAACGCCACCAGCCGGCGCCGGGATTGCTCGGCCAGCCGCTCGGCGTCGTGGATTTCCTGCTCCCACACCGTCCGGCGGGCCTGATATCGCGCCAGCATCACGGCCGCGGGCAGTGTCACGATCGCCACGATCAGCAGGACGACGACGATCGACGCGAAGGTGCTGGTGATCATGAACCCACTGGCGCCCAGCACACCGGTCAGCGTGGCCAACGTCGGGATCAACACCAACGCCACCATCGTGACGGTCATAGACCAGGACCGGGCCAGCCGAATCACCAACGCGCCCAACAGGACTACGGGCAGCGAGCAGGCCAGCGCCAGTACCGCGATCTGGGCCAGGTCACGCGGTGGCACGGTCACCGCCGCCGGCTTCACCGCGCCACAGATACCCACGGCCCCAGACCGTTTGTACGCGGTGGTGATCGCCGAGCTTGGACCGCAACCGTTTGACGTGCACGGTGACCGTCGACAGGTCACCGAAGTCCCAGTGCCACACCTGCTGCAGCAACTCTTCGCGGGAGAAGACGGTGTCCGTATGGGTCAGGAAGAACAGCAGTAAGTCGAATTCGCGGTTGGTCAACCCCACCGGCTGGCCGTCGATCTGCACCGCGCGCGCGGCCGTCGAGACCGTCAGGTCACCCACCGTCATCTCCAGCGGGAGAGTCGCCGCCGTCGACGGTGCCCGCCGCAGTACCGAACGCACCCGCAGCGCCAGCTCGCGCGGGCTGAACGGTTTGGTCAGGTAATCGTCGGCGCCGGCCTCCAACCCCGCGATGCGGTCGTCTTCCTCGCCGAGGGCGGTCAGCAGGATGACCGGCACGCTGTAATCGCCATGCTGGCGCAGGGTGCGGCACAGCGACAAACCGTTGGGTCCGGGCATCATTACGTCCAGCACAGCGACGTCGATGCGCTGGGTCCCCAGCACCCGCAGTGCTTCGTTGCCGTCGCCCGCAACCGCCACCTCCAGGCCGTCGCGCTCGAGGTATCGGCGCACGACGTCACGCACGACGGTGTCGTCGTCGGCGATGAGTACGCGGGCCGGCATAGTGAAAGATTAGCTAACACCAGGCTCCACCTGCACCAACGTCACGGTTTTGTCATTCCTCGCGGCGCACAGCCGCGAATGCTCACCTAGGTTGGCTCCTATGCCCGAGTGTCCGGTCACGGTGGTGCTGCCCTGCCTCAACGAGGCCGACTCGCTTCCCACGGTGCTCGCCGCCATACCGCCTGGCTATCGGGCGTTGGTCGTGGACAACAACAGCACCGACGGCACCGCTGAGGTGGCCCGGCGACATGGTGCAGACGTCGTCAGGGAGAGCCGGCCGGGCTACGGCTCGGCGGTCCACGCCGGGGTAGAGGCCGCCCGCACCCCGATCGTGGCCGTGCTCGACGGCGACGGTTCGCTGGACCCGGCCGACCTCCCGCGGCTGGTCACCGAGCTGGAGCGCGGCGCCGACATGGTGACCGGCCGGCGCCGGCCGGTCAGCGGGCTGAAATGGCCGTGGCATGCGCGGGTGGGCACCGCGGCGGTGTGCTGGCGGCTGCGTACCCGGCACGGGCTGCCGGTTCACGACATCGCACCCATGCGGGTGGTCAACCGTGACGCGTTGCTGACGCTTGGGATTGCCGACCGTCGTTCCGGGTATCCGCTCGAACTACTGGTTCGTGCCGCGGCCGCAGGATGGCGTGTGGTGGAGGTCGACGTCGACTACGGCCCGCGCGTCGGCGGGAAGTCGAAGGTCAGCGGATCGGTGCGAGGAAGCTTTACCGCCGCTGTCGACTTCTGGAAGGCCATTTCGTGACACCACGCCCGGGGCCCGTAGCGGTCACCTTGCTGGTGGTGGCCAAGGCGCCGGTACCCGGTCTGGCCAAGACGCGACTGGCGGTGACGCTGGGGGAGCACGCCGCCGCCGACATCGCGGCCGCAGCCCTGTTGGACACCCTCGACGCGGTGGCCGCCACTCCAGTCACGCAGCGGGTGGTCGCGATGACCGGTGATCTCGGCCGTGCGTGCCGGGCTGACGAAATCAGAACGCGGCTGCGCGACTTCAGCGTGATCGAGCAGCGCGGCGACGGTTTCGCCGACCGGCTGGCCAACGCCCACGCCGACGCCGCGGCCCTGAAACAGCCGGTGTTGCAGATCGGCATGGACACCCCTCAGGTGAGCGCGGATCTGCTCGGTGATTGCGCCCGTCAGCTACTCAGCGCGCGGGCGGTACTCGGAATGGCATGCGACGGCGGGTGGTGGGTGCTCGGGGTGGCGGATGGCGCGATGGCCGAATGCCTGCGTGACGTGCCGATGTCGCAATCCGACACCGGGGCTGTAACGCTTGCGGCCCTCGAGGACACCGGTATGTCCGTGACGCTTGCCGAGGAATTGCACGACTTCGACACCGTCGACGACATCCCGCCGGTCCGCGCCGCCTGCCGGTCGTCGAGCCGGTTCGCCGAAGTAACCCAAGGGGTCTGAAATGCTGGGACAGCTTTACGATGAAGCGCTCGACGGCGAACGATGTTGGCTGCGCCACGACGACGGCCGGTGCCACCGGCTTCCGGTCAGCAGCTGGTTGGGCGGCCATGGCGCCGACACGGTCTTCGACGCGGCCATCGTGGCGCTGTGTGACGGCCCGACGATCGACTTAGGCTGTGGCCCAGGACGATTGGTGGCCGATCTGGTCCAGCGCGGGATTCCGGCCCTCGGCGTCGACCAGTCCCCGACGGCGGTTCGCCTGGCGCGGCGCAGCGGCGCACCGGCGTTGCTCCGTGATGTGTTCGAGCCGTTGCCCGGCACCGGGCGCTGGCAGACGGTGCTGCTCGCTGACGGGAATGTCGGCCTGGCCGGCGATCCCCGCCGGGTCTTGCGTAGGGCCGCTGAGCTGTTGCGCTCCGGCGGCCGCTGCGTTGCCGAATTCGACCCGGGCTCAGTCGGCGTGCGGGCCAGCTGGGTCCGGCTGGAGTCCTCACGCAGCATCGGGCCATGGTTCAAGTGGGCCACGGTGGGCGTCGACTGTGCGGCCGTGCTGGCCGAAGAAGCTGGTCTGGCACTGGTCGGGATTCACCCGATCGGTGAACGCGTGGTAGCTACACTCACGCTGACGTGACGCCGCAGAAGGGATCGACCACCAAGGCTTCCTTGCGTGGAACAGCAGTGACGGCTCGGGTCGGGGTCGCCCTCGGTATCGCCGTGGCCGTCTGCTTCGTCACGGGTCTGATCAGTCATTTCATCCAGCATCCGCAGCCCTGGTTCTTCTGGCCGACCCGTCCGGTCTGGCTCTATCAGCTGACCCAGGGCCTGCATGTGATCTCCGGGATCGCCGCGATCCCGCTGCTGGTGGTCAAGCTCTGGTCGGTGTACCCCAAACTGTTCGAACGGCCCATCATCGGCGGCCTGACCCGGCAGATCGAGCGGGCGTCGATCTTGGTTCTGGTGGGGGCGATGATCTTTCAGCTCTCCACGGGCGTCATGAACATCGCGCAGTGGTACGCATTCAAGTTCTTCTTCACCACCAGTCATTACGCGATGGCCTACGTCGCGGCCGGTGCGGTGTTGGTGCACGTCGGCGTGAAACTGCCGGTCATCCGCCGAGCCCTGGGCGAACCGCTGGAGGAGGCGCCGACCGGTGAGCTGCGCGCCGGGCCCAGCCGGCGTGCGGTGCTGGGCGGCACCTGGCTGGCCGTCGGTGCGGCGACGATGGTGACTGCCGGGCAGACGGTTCCGTGGCTTCGGCACGTCTCGCTGCTGTCACCACGGTCGGGACGTGGCCCGCAGGGCGTTCCCGTGAACCGGTCAGCGTTCGCCGCCGGGGTGCTGGACAGCGCGCGCTCACCGGACTACCGGCTGACCGTCGTCAACGGCTCCACCGTCAAAACGTTCACAGTCGGCGACCTTGCGGCGATGCCGCAGAGCACGCATCGGCTGCCGATCGCCTGCGTCGAGGGGTGGAGCGCCACCGCGGACTGGACCGGCGTGGTGCTCGCGGACCTCCTCAGATCAGTTGCGGCCGAACCGCATTCTGACGTACTGATGATCTCGCTCGAGCCACCCGGCCCGTATTCACGCACGGTGCTGCCCGCACGGCATACCGGTGATTCGCAGACGTTGATCGCGCTGAAGCTCAACGGCCAGACGCTCGACATCGACCACGGCTATCCGTGCCGACTGATCGCTCCAACGAGACCCGGTGTCCTGCAGACCAAATGGCTATCCAGGATCGAGGTGGTGACGTGACGTCCGCCCGGGTCTTCCTGGTGGCCCTCGGTCTGGCGCTGGGTGCCTATGGCGTGGTGCTGGTCGCGGAGAACTCGACCGAGGTCATCATCCGCATCGTGGTGTGGGCACTGATCGGTGTGCTGCTGCACGATGCGGTGTTCGCCCCCGTGTGCGTTGCGCTCGGTTTCGCCGGCCGGCGGTTGTTGCCGCACAAGTGGTGGACGCCGGTGTTGGTGGCTGCACTGCTGACGGTCGTCCTGGTGCTGCTGGCGATTCCGGTATACGCCAAGCCAGGACTCCATCTCGACAATCTCACTGTCCTCGACCGCGACTATGAGTCCGGATTCTGGATCGCGCTGGCGGTCGTGTGGGGCTCGGCGCTGCTCTACCTAGTCGGCGACCGCGTGCTACCAGTTGGTGAGGATGAAGTGGTTGAGCAGCAGCGCCCCGAGGACGTTCAGACTCAGCCACCATCGGTGGGCCCGGGCGGGCAGCAGAGCTCCGGCGGCGGTGAGCCAAACCTCGAACGGTAGCCAGATCCGTTCGGTCTCGGCCTTCGACAGCATTGACAGGTCGGCGAACAGGATGGCCGCCAGGGCGGCCAGGATCAACAGGTGCAGGCCGGACCGACGCCTGATCACCGAAACGTCGAACACCCGGCCGATACCGGCCACGCTGCCCAGCCCGATCGCGCAGACCACAGACGCCAGATTGGCCCAGCTCCAATACTGGAATGGCCGGTTCAGCGCGATACCCTGCCAATAGCGCTGCTGCACAAGGGTATAGCCGTCGAACCACCAGAACCCTGCGATCGCGAACGCGCCGACCACCGCCAACGCGCCCAGCGCCGCCGGGATCAGCACCCGAACCGCGTCGCGCCAGGACGACGCGCAAACCAACACCGCGACCGCGGGTAGGGCCATCAGCGCCAGCCCGTAGTTGAGGAAGATCGCCCAGCCCAGTACCAGGCCCGCGGCCACGGCGGCGAGCAATGGCCACCGTCCCGATCGGCGAACCGCCAAGGCCAGCAACGCGATTCCCCAGGCCGCGACCCCTGCGTAGTAACCGTCGGCGGACACCGCGATCCAGATCGCGGTCGGTGCAACGGCCACGAACGGCGCGACCCGACGTGCGATCTCCTCGCCGTTGAGCGCCTTGACCGCGACCAGAATGGCCGCCGCGGCCGACGACCCGAACAGCAGGCACCACAGGCCCGCCCAGGCCCCGCCGCCCAGGCCGATTCGGTCCAGCCAGACGAAGGTGAGCAGCGCACCCGGCGGATGGCCGGAGACATGGGTGATCCACGAATTCGGCTGAAAGTCGAGGATGCGGCTGGCGAACGTGCGGACGGCCTCGGGGATGTCGGTGATCGTCGGCACCTGCTGGAGGTATTCGTGGCGAGCGGTGAGCCTGCCGGCGAATCCGCGCTGCCACCCGTCGATCATCGCGAGCGCGAACGCCCACAGCATCGAGGTCGCCCACACCGTAAGCGTCAACGACCGCCAGGACAGCCGCCGTGCCATCGAGGCGCCCCAGACCACGGTCGCCGTGCCGATCAGGATGGCGGGAACGGTGCCCCAGCCGACATGGGCATTCCACCAGCCGAAAATCGGCGCCGTATCGGCGAACCTCGTGATCTCGGCGGCCGAGCTGTTGATCAGCGGGGTGACGATGCCCAGGTGCAGGTGCGGAACGACGAATGCCGCGACCACCAGCAGCACGCCAACAGATAGCGCGACCGCTTCTTTGCGCCCGATGCTCACAAGACCCCAGCGTACGGACGGCCGAATGTGGGATCCTCCGTGTGTGTCCGCAGGGGCGGCACCACCGTCGGGGGTGGTGACCTTCTTGTTCACCGATGTGGAAGGCTCTACACGTCGGTGGGAGTCCGATGCGGGCGAGATGCGGCTTGCCCTAGCCGACCACGACGACGTCTTGAGTCGCTCGATCGCGACGCACGGTGGTTATCTGTTCAAGCACACCGGTGACGGCGTCTGCGCGGCCTTCGCCTCACCGAGTTCGGCGGCGCGAGCGGCGATTGAAGCTCAACGTGGACTCGCGTTGCCGGTTCGGATGGGTATCGCCACCGGCGAAGCCGAACTTCGCGGCGGTGATTACTTCGGGCCGGTGCTCAATCGGGTGGCCCGAGTGATGGCCGCGGGCCACGGCGGACAGATTCTTCTAGCCGACTCGACCATGCGGTTGGTGACTGACATCGACGTCGCGGACCTCGGCCCCCATTTACTCCGAGATGTTCCCGAACCGATTGGTTTGTTTCAGGTGTATGGATCCGGTCTGCAGACGCACTTTCCACCGTTGCGAACACTGAGCCGTCGGCTCGGCAACCTTCGGCCACCGGCATCAAGCTTCGTGGGCCGCGAAGAGGATTTATCGAACGTTGTTGCGGCGGTGCAGAGCTGTCGGTTAGTAACGCTGACCGGCGTTGGTGGGGTTGGCAAGACGCGTCTGGCTCTCGAGACGGCACGCCAGATGAGCAACGAATTCGCCGACGGCATGTGGCTGGTGGAGCTGGCGTCGGTGTCCGATCCAGGTGCGGTGCCCGATGCGGTGGCTGCAGTCCTCGGCGTGACGCAGCAGCCGGGTCGAGACCTTACCGAAAACGTGGCAGACGCCATCGCAGAAAAATCACTGCTATTGGTCATCGACAACTGCGAACACGTCCGCGATGCGGCAGCCGAATTGATCGACGCTGTTCTAGCGGACGCCACAGCCGTTCGCATCGTGGCGACCAGCCGGGAAGGTTTGGGAGTCGTCGGTGAGCGTCTGTGGGCGGTTCCGTCATTGGACGTCAACAATGGGATCGACTCTGCGGCCGTCGATCTCTTCGTCGATCGCGCCCGGACAGTCTCCGCGGGATTCGAGTTGGCGGATTCCGGAGAAGCGGCAACGGCCGTGGAGATCTGTCGCCGGCTCGACGGGATCCCGCTCGCGATCGAATTGGCCGCATCCCGGATGGCGTCTATGACCGTGTCCGAGGTTCGCGATCGACTCGACCAACGGTTCCGGTTACTGGTCGGATCGCGGCGCGGTCTGGAACGTCATCAGACGTTGCGGCACACGGTAGCCTGGTCCTTCGACCTGTTGGAACCCGCTGAGATGGCTTTATTGCAGACCTGCTCGGTGTTTTCCGGTGGCTTCGACCTTGCCGGTGCACACTCGGTTGCCGCGGACGAGTACACCGATGAGTTTGTGGTGCTTGACCTACTCGACGCGCTGGTACGAAAATCTTTGCTTGTCGCCCAACGGGTTTCCGGCCGCACCCGGTACTCCATGCTGGAAACGATCCGCCAATTCGCAGAGGACCGCCTCATCGACAGCGGCTCTGCCAGTGAAGCCCGATCGGCCCACGCCGCCTACTTCGCCGGGCAGGAGGCCGCGCTCGAAGCATTGTGGGACAGCCCACGTCAGCGAGAGGCATACGACTGGTTCAGTTGCGAATTGCCCAATCTGCGGAGCGCTTTCCGGTGGGCTGCCGACGAATCACAGCTCGATGCCGCAATCACGTTAGCGGTATATGCGTCGTTTCTGGGCCTGTCGACTGAGAACCTCGAACCCCTCGCCTGGCCCGAGGAGCTCATTCCGGCCGCGCGTGCCGCCCACCATCCTCGGCTGGCGCTGTTGCTGGCATCGGCTGCCCAGTGCTGGACCCTGGGTCGCAGTGATGACGCACTGCGGTTCGCCAGCGCCGCGCTTGATGAACTCCGCGTCAACCCACACACCGGCTTCCCGCTCGGTATCGAAGGCTTGCTCGCCGCCGGCTTTTTGGCTGGTGGTGAGCCGCAACGTGCGCTCGACTATTGCCGGTACCGGATCGAATCCAGCTCGGCCCCAACCACCCTCGTCAAGGTGACACTCGCAGTGGCGTTGGCTGCCGCGGGTGAAGTGGACGAAGCGGGGATTGTCGCATCAGCCGTTTTGAACGATGGCGAAGTGATTGAGAATCCGTACCTGGAGTCGTACGCAGTGCTGGGGCTGAGCACAGCCCTCGCGGTCACTGACCCCGCGAGCGCAATGGTGGTGCTGCGCCGGGGTATTGAGGTTGCCCTTCACAGCGGGAACCGCAGCCTAGCAACCCATCTCACGTCCGGCCTGTCGCGTGTCACGGCAAGCCACGGGGAACCGCGCGAAGCTCTGGACCAACTGTCAACGGTGATCCGGCACTATCTCGACTCCGGCAACCTCGCTAATCTGCGCAACGCCCTGGCTGTCCTCGCTGGCCTGCTTCACCGATGGGGGCATTCGACCGCAGCTGGCCTGTTAGCAGGCTTTGCGATCAATCCGTTTGTCAGTGTGACGATGCCCGAGATCGCGACCACCGTGGCCCACCTGCGTGACAACCTTGGCCGCGAGGCCTTGGACGCTCTAATGGCTAAAGGGGCGGCGATGTCGAAGCAGGCCATGGTCGAACTTGTTGAAAAAGAGATCGCGGCCCTCCGCTCCGAAATCGATTCAAAATGGTAAGCGTTCGCTAACGGTTGACACAGACTTACCGTTAGCTGTAACTTACCGATGTGTCCGAATCTGCAGCTGCCGTCCTCGACGCACTCGGCGACCGGACCCGGCGGTCGATCTTCGAGAAACTGGCCGACGGTCCCGTCGCCGTCGGCGTCCTCGCCGATCAGCTACCAATCTCGAGGCCTGCTGTCTCGCAACATCTTCGGGTGCTCAAAGAAGCCGGCCTCGTGGTAGAGGCGGCCGAGGGGACTCGTCGGCTGTATCGGGTCAGTCCAGCCGGGCTGGCCGCCGTGCGGTCCTATCTGGACAGGTTTTGGGAGTCCACCCTCGACAACTTCGCGCTGCTGGCCGAGGCCGAGGCGCACCGGAAGGCAGGGAAGCCAACATGACGATCCAGTCCACGCCAGACGTGCACGTGACCCGCTCGATCACGGTGCCCCTGGAACCCGCGGCGGCCTTCGATCTGTTCACCAGCCGGATGACCGAATTCTGGCCGTCGAGCCACTCGATCGGAGCCAATCCCTTTGTAGCGGTGGAGATGGAGCCCCGAGTCGGCGGCCGTTGGTACGAGCGCAGCGCGGACGGCGTCGAGTGCTCGTGGGGCCGCGTGCTGGCGTGGGAGCCACCGCACCGAGTGGTCCTCGCCTGGCAGCTCAACGCCGACTGGACATACGATCCCGAGTTCGAGACCGATGTCGAGGTCAGCTTCACCGAGACCGAGCCATGCCGCACGAATGTTCTTCTGCGCCATGGGCATTTGGAACGGTTCGGGGAGCGCGCCGCCGAGATGCAGGCGACGTTCAAGTCGTCCGGCGCCTGGGAGAGCATCCTCGCCGCGTACCGCGGCGCGGCCTAGACGCCCCAAGCGGTCCACTGATCGATGTCCACCACGATCACCGGACCGTCGAGCGAAACCGACTCATACTGGGGGTATTTCGCGCGCAGAAGCTCATAGCCGCGCTCGGCCGGCGAATCGTTGTCGTGGATCGTCGCGATCCCGTCGGCGCGTACCCACCACAGCTGCGACCAGTCGTCGTCGTAGTGGTCGACCAGGATGCTCACCCGAGGGTTCGCTTCGATATTGGCCAGTCGCCGTAGTCGTCGGCCGGATTTCGGCTTGCCGTCCACCGCGGTGTAAAGGATCGACTCGGCCACCGCGAACACGATCGGCACCACGTGCGGGGGGCCGTCGGGAATCGTGGTCGCCAGGCTGGCGACCTTCGCGGAGGCGAAGCGATCCGCCGGATCGGTCACGCCCGGGTGGCGGGCTGTTCGATGTCTGCGCCGGCGGTGCTGGTGATGAAGTCGTCGATCAGTTCGACCACTTCGGTCGGGCGTTCCACCTGGGGGAAGTGCCCCACGCCGGGCAGCACCTCGAGCCGGACATCGGGCCGCGCCTCGTGTGCGGAGTACGCGTGCTCGACGGGGATGATGGCGTCGGAGTCGCCCCAGATCGCCATGATCGGCATATCGGCCTTCATGTGCAGCCGGTTCAGCGCGCTGACGGCCTGGCCGCGGTAGTCGACCACCGAGCGCAGCGTGCGCAGGAAGGCCGCTCGGGTCGCAGCGTCGGAGAATGAACTGTAGGCATTCCAGATCTCGGCGCCTCGCGGGGACGTGATGCCGGCCTTGCCGAACCACGACCGAACCCGCTCGCCGAGCGCGAGCACCGGCGGGGGAGCGATGATCGGCATGATCAGCTCCGCGCCGGGTGCTGAAAGCAGCCGCAACGTCCATCCGACGTCGGGCCCCAGGCCGCCGCTGTTCACGAGTATCAGCCGGTGGCAGTAATCCGGGTGCTGATACAGGAACTGCATGGCCACCCCGCCGCCAAGCGAGTGCCCGACGATCGTCGCGTGCGCCACCCCCAGCTCATCGAGCAGATCGCGCAGCCACACCGCGAACGCGCCCAGCGAGTAGTCGCTGCGCGGCTTGGCGGAGTGGCCGTGACCGAGCAGGTCGGGGGCGATCACCCGGTACTTGCGCGAGAGCGGGCGCACCACCGAACGCCAGGTCTGCGAGCTGCCGGCCATGCCGTGCAGCAGCAGGATCACCTCGCCCTGCCCCTCATCCAGGTAAGCCACCTGGTCACCGTGCAGGTCGAGATACTTCAGCTCGTCCATACCTGTCTGTCCCCTCTATAAGACTGCGTAAACCATTGTTCACCAGCCGTAGCCGCCAGGCAGATCCCCGCCGTTCGCGAACCGCTCGCGCAGCGCCCGGCGGTCCAGCTTGCCGATGCCGCGGCGCGGCAGCTCGTCGAGAATGTGCAGCTCACGGGGTGCGGCAGTCGAATCCAGCGACTCCGCGAGGTACTCCCGAATGTCGTCCAGACTGGGTTCGAGCGCGCCAGTGAGAAGCACCACTGCGGCCGCCACCCGCTCACCGAGCCGGTCATCCTGGAGCCCGAACACCGCACAATCGGCGATCGCCGGATGCTGCGAGAGCACGGCCTCAACCGGTGCGGGCATGACCGTCAGGCCCCCGGTGCTGATGGCTTCGTCGACCCGGCCCAGCACCCGCAGGCGGCCTTCCTCGTCGATCGTGCCGAGGTCGTCGGTCCGGAACCAACCGGGTTCGGCGAACGGATCAGGATCCGGTGGATTCCGATAGCCCATGGCCAGCGTGGGGCCGCCGATCACGATGCGGCCCTCGCCTGGCTCGGCGCCGTCGTCGAGTCGGATCGTCACTCCGGTCAGCGGTACGCCGTCGTAGACACAGCCCCCGGCTGTCTCGCTGGAACCGTACGTCCGCACCACCTCGATCCCGGCGGCCGCCGCACCGTCGAGGACCGGCCGCGGTGCGGGACCGCCGCCGAGCAGCACCGCGTCGAGATCGGCGAGGGCCGCGGTGGCCTCGGAATCCAGCAGCGCCTTGGCCAGCTGGGTGGCGACCAATGCGGTGTATCGCCGGCCGGAGCCCAATTGGGCCACCGCCGTTGGCAATTGGCTGACGTCGAAACCGGCTGAGATGTCCAGCTCGACGGGAACCGTGCCGGCTTGCAGGCTGCGGACCAGCACCTGTATTCCGGCGATGTGATGCGACGGCAACGCCAACAACCAGGTGCCCGGGCCGCCGAGGTGGTCCAGGGTCGCCGACGCGCTGGCGATCAGCGCCGCCGGCGTCAGCATCGCACCCTTCGGGGTTCCGGTGGTTCCCGACGTCGACACCACCAGTGCCACGGCGTCATCGATCTCTTCGCCGACTCGCAAAGACGTTGTCAGCAACTCGCTTTCGCGCAGGTCACCGGCGGGAATGGGAACCAGCGGCGCGTCTCGTCCGTCGAGGACGCCATCCAGGGCAGCCATCAGTGACTGCGCCGACGGGCCGGGCGGGATGGCGAGCGCTCGCAGAGTGGTTATTCGACGTCCTCACTGTCTCGCGGATCGTCCAGCGGCCAGCCGTAGGTGGCCAGCCTGTCATGGACCCGGTCGATGTCCTCCGGAGTGGGCAACGCGTCGGTGATCTCAGTGATCAGTACCCCGATGTCGATGTGGTCGAACGCCCCCCGCTCGAGCAGTGCGTTGGCCACCGCGATGACCTCCTCGTCGCTCAACCGCCGCCGCAGCAGGGCAAACAACGGCACCTGGTCGGGGTGCGGGACCCCGTCGGGGTAACCGGCTTTGATCCAGGCCACGATCTTGGTGATGAAGTTGGTCACCGCAGCATCTCCCTTGCGGGGGGCGTTAGGCGCCCGGTTGACTCGTGAGAATTCTAGTCGGCATCGATTTGCCGCGCCTCCGGTGTACCCCCGCTGTGTCGGCCCGGGGGAAGCACTGACGGCTGGTAGGTTAACTGTCGATGAACACCTGCGGGACGTTCGCAAATGCCCAGTTCGAGGACTTTTGGCAACTGGTCAAAGGACCCTCCGAACCACCAGAATCTCAGTCATGAGCACGGAGATGATCATCCTGGTGCTATTGATTGCCACCGCGTTGGCATTCGATTTCACCAACGGATTCCATGACACGGGCAACGCCATGGCGACGTCGATCGCCACGGGTGCGTTGAAGCCCAAGACTGCTGTGCTGCTCGCCGGAATCCTGAATCTGGTCGGCGCGTTCCTGTCCGTCGAGGTGGCGGTCACGGTGACGACGTCGGTCCTGAAGGTTCAGGACGCCAAGACCGGCCACCTGCTGTCCGGCATCGACGCGTCGATGGGATTGACCATCATCTTCGCCGGCCTGATCGGCGGCATTCTGTGGAACCTGCTGACCTGGCTGTTCGGCATTCCGTCGAGCTCCTCGCACGCGCTGTTCGGTGGCTTGATCGGCGCCGGGCTGGCTGCGCTGGGCAGCAGCGGCGTCAACTGGACCGGTGTCACCCAGAAGGTGCTGATCCCCGCCATCGCCGCACCGGTCATTGCGGGCCTCGTCGCCGCGGCAGGCACCTGGCTGGTGTACCGCATCACCCGCAAGGTGCTGGTGCGCCGGCGCGAAGAAGGCTTCCGCTGGGGTCAGATCGCAACCGCGTCGCTGGTCGCTCTCTCGCACGGCACCAACGACGCGCAGAAGACCATGGGTGTCATCGCCTTGGCCCTGATCACCACCGGTCACCTGACCGGCGACGTGAAGAAGGACGGCCTGCCGTTCTGGATCATCCTGAGCTGCGCGCTGGCCATCGGGCTGGGCACCTACATCGGCGGCTGGCGCGTCATCCGCACGCTCGGCAAGGGTCTCGTCGAGATCGAGTCGCCGCAGGGCCTCGCCGCCGAAGCCTCCTCGGCCGCAATCATTCTCAGCTCGTCCGCCGCCGGTATGGCGCTGTCCACCACCCACGTCGCCACCGGCTCCATCCTCGGTAGCGGCGTCGGCAAGCCCGGCGCCGAGGTGCGCTGGGCCGTGGCCGGACGGATGGCGGTGGCCTGGCTGGTCACCCTGCCGGCCGCCGCCCTCGTCGGTGCGCTGGCGTACTGGTTGTCCTACATCGTCAAGGACGTCAGTGGCTCGCAGCTGATGGGCGACGGCCTGATCTTCCTGGTCCTGGTTGGCTTGTCCTTCTACATGTGGTGGCGCGCCCAGCAGCAGAAGGTCGACCACAGCAACGTCAACGCGGATTGGGACACGTCGACCAACTCCGTGGTGCCCGCGGAGGTTCGGGCAGCCACGAAGGATGCGAAGACGGCTGAGCCCACGGCCTCAGTCTGATCACCGCGACAAGCAATAAGGACACGTGATGACGTACTTCGAAGCCATCTTCAAGGTTCTGGTGGTCGGGCTGATCCTCGGCGCGGGCCTGCCTGCACTGTTCGCGACCGGCATGCTGGCGTACTCGTTCGGCGCCGGCGGCGAGGAAGCCGACCATGCGATCCACAAGCCCAACCCGGCGCTCAAGGCCCTGGGCATCCTGCTGTTCCTCTTCGTCGCGCTGGTGATCCTGACGGCCGTCGCCTGGATCACCCGGGCCACGATCATCCACCACTTCGGTGTCGACCTGTTCCCGATGCTGCCCAAGAAGTGAGATTGCGATGACCATCCAACAGCAACCCGCATTCCTCGAGAACGTTCTCGGCTGGCTGCACAAGGGCTACCCCGAGGGCGTGCCGCCCACGGACTATTACCCACTACTGGCCTTGCTGAAGAGGTCGCTGTCGGAAGACGAGGTCGTTCAGGCGGCCCAATCGATTTTGCGCGCAGCCGATTTCGACACCCCGGTGCGGGAGGAGCAGATCCGCGACGCCATCCGCGAGGTCACCGCGAAGGACCCCAGTCCCGATGAGCTGAACCAGGTTGCGGCACGGCTGGCTTCGGTGGGCTGGCCGCTCGAATCCCACTAGCCTCGCGTATCGCGGCGCAGCGGGTGATCCTCGGGGACCTGCACGAAAATCAATGTGATCCCGTCGGGATCGTTGACGTGCATTTCGTGTAACCCCCACGGTTCGCGCCTGGCCTCCCGCGCGATCTCGACTCCGCGGCCCGACAGCTCGTCCTGGGTGGCGTAGAGATCGCGCACCTGCAGCCACAGCGACGCGGGGAACGGGCCGCCGAGGCTCGGGGGTGCGCCGTGACCCGCCAGCTCGATCAACGACTGGCCGGCATAGAACACCGTGCCGCCGCTGTATTCGCGGGCGATGGCCAAGCCGAGCGCGTCGCGGTAGAAATCCACCGACCGTTCGTAATCCGCCGGGCGGAGCAGCATCCGACTCGCGAGGATCTCCATGCCGTCGTGTCTACCTCAGTTCGGCTGTAGGCGCTGACGCTTCATGGCCCGGTTCATCGCACCGGGCGCGACGACGTCGAGCGCGCGGGCGGTGACGGCCATGCGGGGGGCGATGCGCACCGGGCGGTGCCGGGCCGCCTCGATCATCCATTCGCCGGCCTCCTCGGGGGTCAGCGCGGGCAGCCCGTCGTATTCCTTGGTAGGGGCGATCATCGCGGTGGCCACCAACGGGTAGTAGAGCGTCGTGGAATGCACGCCCCGACTGGACCATTCGGTCTCGATGACGCGACTGACCGCGCTGAGCGCAGACTTCGATGCGTTGTACACGCCGAACAGCGGCGAGGCTTCGCTGAACACACCCCAGGTCGCGACGTTGATGATGTGCCCGTCGCGGCGCTCCATCATCCCGGGTGCCAGCCCGCGGATGAGGCGCAGCGGGGAGAAGTAGTTCAGCATCATCGTGCGTTCGACGTCGTGCCAACGGTCGAGCGATTCGGCCAGCGGCCGCCGGATCGACCGGCCGGCGTTGTTCACCAGGATGTCGACCGCGCCCACGTCCTGCGCCAGCGCGTCCACGGCGTCGAGGTCGGACAGGTCGCAGGGCATTGCGGTCGCGCAGCCTCCGGCGTCGGTGATGCGGTCGACGACCTCGGCGAGTAGGTCTTCGCGCCGCGCGACCACGATGACGTCGCACCCCTCGGCGGCGAACAGCTCAGCGCCGGCGGCCCCGATTCCGGAGGAGGCGCCGGTGATGAGCACTCGCTTGCCACGCAGGTCGATGGTGATCCCGGTCGGCAGGCTCAGTGGCGGCCGCATGCCGGTCAGGGCGATGGCCTCGGTCAGTTTGCGGCGCAGGGGATTCACGGCTGCTGAGTCTATGTCCGCCAGACTTGGGCGCGGTTACCGGCGCTGTCCGGGGTTGCCGCGCCGAAGATCAGGCAGCCAGTGGTGCGCTGGCCGCCTCGGCAAGCACCGCGGTCGTGGTCTCGTAGCTGTCCGCCTGCCATGCCCGCATGAACACCTTCAGCGGCACGGCCACGCCGCCCCTGTCCATGCCGCTGTCATTGATGTACACGGTGTGGGTTGTCGCGTTGACGGCGATCACCGAGATCTCGTGGTCTGCTGCTTCGGCGACGGCACCGGGCGGCGGGGTTGCGTTGACGTACTTCCAGATCGCGTCTGCTTTCACGCCGACCATGATCGCCTTACCGGATTGGAGCGCCGCTTCCAGATCGTGCAGGGCCTTGGCGCCCTGTGTCTTCCGGTAGTCGTCTTTCGTGGTCGCGTCGATACCGTTGAGCCGCAACAGCTCTTCGGCGTCTCCGATCGCAACGCGGTCTTCGGTGTTGAGGCCCAGGTACATCTTCCTGGTGGGGTCGACGACACTCTGGGTGCTCGTTGCCTGGTCGGCGATCTGCTGTTCGGACGGCATCGTGCCCTTGAGTTGGCCGATCACCGAGGCCGTCGCCATCAGCACGCAGTTCTCGGCGCTTTGAGTCGCCCAGTACTTGGCGTTGTCCAGGTTTCCGTAGATCTTCTGCGGCGCAGGCTTGCCGCTCAGCACGCGGGTCAGACCGGCGATGTCGCGCTTGATCTCGGTCTCGGCGCGCTGTTCCAGGGCGACGAGGTCTCGGCGGGCGTTCTGCACCGCGCCTTCCACCGCCTGCTGCACCTCGACCGGTGTGGGTAGATGCGGCGCCGCGGGCGTGGCATTGGCGGTGGCCAACGATGTCGAGACGCTGGCCGGCACCGCGCTGATCGGCGACGAGTTCTGTGCCGCAGCAGGTTTGGCCGTGCGCAACGCCGACCGCGTGGTGGCGTGGTCGCGGCCCGACGAGGCGGCGTGCGACGAATTGGCCGAGCCGGCCCCGGAGTGGCCGGTATCGCCGGGCGCGGCCGATGCGACGCCGCCGTCGCAGCCCAGTGCGATCAGGAATCCGACGCCTACCCCGAACGCGAGCGTTCCGGCCTGGCCGATACGACGTGCTGATGCCACCAAAGCCCCCTTGACCCGACGCGCGGCCGCGCGTAACTCACGTGATGGTAGCTACGACTGCCTTCCTCTGGGCGTGAAACGCACTGGGTGTTCGCCTGATCGTGGTGCTGGTAAGTATTTGCTCTGAGCGCGGCAGGGTGAACGGGAGAATCTCAGAAGTACCGGGGGAACGGACTCCAGTCGGGATCGCGCTTCTCCAGGAACGCATCCCGGCCCTCGACGGCCTCGTCGGTCATGTAGGCCAGCCGAGTGGCTTCGCCGGCGAACAATTGCTGGCCCACGAGCCCGTCGTCGAGCAGATTGAAGGCGAACTTCAGCATGCGTTGGGCCTGAGGTGATTTGCCGTTGATCTCCTTGGCCCATTGCACGCCCACGTTCTCGAGCTCAGCGTGGTCGACCACCTCGTTGACCGCACCCATGTGGTGCATCTGCTCGGCGGTGTAGGGCCGGCCCAAGAAGAAGATCTCGCGGGCGAACTTCTGCCCGACCTGACGCGCCAGATACGCGCTGCCGTAACCCCCGTCGAAACTGCCGACGTCGGCGTCGGTCTGCTTGAACCGGGCGTGCTCGCGACTGGCCAGCGTCAGGTCGCACACAACGTGCAGGCTGTGCCCACCGCCGGCTGCCCAGCCGTTGACCAAGCAGATGACCACCTTCGGCATGAACCGGATCAGCCGCTGCACTTCGAGGATGTGCAGTCGTCCGGCGCGCGCCGCATCGACGGTGTCGGCGGTTTCGCCGGCCGCGTACTGGTACCCGCTGCGACCGCGGATGCGTTGGTCGCCGCCCGAGCAGAACGCCCAGCCGCCGTCCTTGGCCGAGGGGCCGTTGCCGGTCAGCAAGACCACACCGACATCGGGGGACATGCGGGCGTGGTCCAGTGCGCGGTACAGCTCGTCGACGGTGTGCGGACGAAATGCGTTGCGCACCTCGGGCCGGTTGAATGCGACCCGCACCGTGCCGTCGGCGATGTGCCGGTGATAGGTGATGTCGGTCAGATCCTCGAAGCCGTCGACGGCTTGCCACTGCGACGGGTCAAACGGATTGTCAGTCAAGGGTTTTGAACTCCATCATTCGGGGGATCGAATCGGAAGACCGCGCACCGGCCGGCGAGCGCCTCGAACTCTTCGGGCTTGCCGTCGGTGACCAGCCCGGCGTTCTTCATGAAGCTGACACCGGTCGGAACCAGGATCGGGAATGCGCGCAGCAGTGGCCGCGCCTCCTCGGCCGGCAGCTCCACCATGCGGACTGTTTGACGGCGTCGGCCCTTGGTCAGGGTGACGACGCCGGCGGCGCGGGCGTTGCGCACCCAGTCGGCGCCGGGGAAACCACCGACCACGTAGCGCTTGCCGTCCACGGTGAACGGGGTGATCGGCGTCGACCGTGGCTTGCCTGATCTTCGGCCGGGCACTGTCAGCACCTCCGGCGATTCGCCGCCAAAGTTGGCCAGGCTCAGACGCATCGCCGCCATGAAGATCTTGTTCATCGGCTTGAGCCACCACGGCGGCCTGATGCGCTCGGAGTCGGCCATGTCCAAAAGGTACGCCAACCGATTTCAGGCCGACCGGAGGGCCGATAGTGCTGTAACACCCGCCCCAACAGGCGCGATCGAAACATATGTCACATTTGACGAGCGCGTCAGCGTCGGACAGCGGTCAGGCGGAGCACTTCCGGTGCATTCTTGCCGAGCGCCGAGCCGAACTCGACGCGCGCTTGGCCGAAGATGCGCAACGGCTTGCGGCCCGGCGCCGGGCCGGCAGCACCTGCGGGGTCAAGTCGATCCGCCATCGCATGCGTAAGTTGGAGCGACAACTCAACGAGGTGGACCGGATGCTGAGCGGACTCGATGCGCTGGCGGGCCGAACGGTCAACAGGTGATGCCGCGGGCGCGCAGCGCGTCGACGAGCCCGGTCGGGCGTTCGGCGACCGGCAGCGGGTCGACGAGGATGAAGTCGCAGCCGAGGTGACGCGCGGCGCCGTCGTTCTCCTCGCTGTCGCCGACCATCACCGCGTCCTGAGCCACGACCTCGAGACGCTGCAGCGCGATCTCGAAGATCCGCGGATCGGGTTTGACCGCACCGACTTCGAAGGACAACACGAATTCATCGGCGTCGGCCCCGGCGGCGCGGAACGCCGGCCGGATGTCGAAGGCGATATTGGAGACGATGCCGGTGCGCAAGCCGCTCGCGCTGAGCGATCGCAGCACCTCGAGGGTATCGGGATAGGGCACCCACGACGCCGGGTCGACAGTGCGCTGATAGAGCGACTCGGCGTGCTCGTCGGGCAGGCCCGTCTGCCGCAGCGCGTGCAGGTACGCCTCCCGATGCAGTGCGGGGGTGAGGTCGCGGTTGATCCAGGTTTGGTAGGCGTCCTCGTTCATCGTCACCGATCGGCCGGTGGGATGCGTCAAGCGTTCCATCAGCTCGGCCTGCACGTGCTCGTCGACGTGGCGACGGCCGTCGGCGTCAATCAGTTCCATTCCGGTGAACCAGCTGTCGTCCTCCTCGAGACGAAACAGGGTGCCGGAGAAGTCGAACAACACGGCGCGCAAGGGCATGGCCCCATCGTTGCACTGCGCTACGGGGTACTGCCCTTGATGGCCGGTACCTCGGAGTTCGTCGGGTGGTGAGCGGGATGCACGCCCGGGTAGAGGGTGGGCCCGCGGTAATACGCCAGGAGTAGACCGACCGCGAAAATCGTGGCGATCAGCGCGATCTGGACTGCGATCACCACCGGACGTGGGGGAGTCGGCATCTTGATCTTGCTGCGGATCTTCGGGGCGATCCGTTCCGCACGCGGCATCACCGGTTGCTCTTTGCCGCGCAAGAACTGCATCACCACATCGGTGGCCCGATTGTGCTGTTCGCGGTCCACATAGAGCTGCACGCCGGTTGCGGGTGCGCCTCGTCGTCCGCTCGGACTCGCTACGTAGGCGCCGACATCGGCATCGTGCAAGAGGTCAAGAAGCGGTTGTGCGTCAGCGGGTTCGAGGTCGGCGAGGATCACCCAGGTGTCGGCCCAGATTTCGTTGTCCCGGCCGCCGGGTGGCAGCCAGAACATCACGTCGCGCTCTTTGAGGTACTCGAGCGGGACGACCCGAGACAGCATCACTCAAGTATGCGCCGCACACCTAGCCGATGGCTCTGGATGAGCCTTCCCAGAACTGTGCGCGGACGGCTTTCTTGTCCGGTTTGCCCAGTGCGGTCACCGGCACCGAGTCGACGACGATCACCTGCTTGGGTGCCTGCACCGACCCCTTACGGTCCTTGACCGCGGCCTGGATTTCACCGGTCAGCTTCGCCACCGCGTCGTCGTCGCTGGGGTGGTCGGGCCGCAGCACGATCACCGCGGTGACGGCCTCGCCCCACTTCTCGTCGGGCGTGCCGATCACGCACACCTGCGCGACCGCGGGATGCTCGGCGACGACGTCTTCGACTTCGCGCGGGAACACGTTGAATCCGCCGGTGACGATCATGTCCTTGACCCGGTCGACGATGAACCAGTAGCCGTCCTCGTCCTCACGCGCCATGTCGCCGGTGTGCAGCCAGCCGTCCTTGAACGTCTTGGCCGTCTCCTCCGGAAGGTTGTGGTACCCGCCGGACAGCAGTGGCCCGGATACGCAGATCTCTCCGACTTCGCCTTGGGGCACCTCGTTGCCGTCGGCATCCAGCAATGCGGTGCGGGCGAACAGCGTGGGCCGCCCGCATGAGGTCAGCCGCTTCTCGTCGTGGTCCTTCTTGCCGAGATAGGAGATCACCATCGGCGCCTCGGACTGGCCGTAGTACTGCGCGAAGATCGGGCCGAAGCGACGGATGGCCTCGGCGAGGCGCACCGGGTTCATCGCCGAGGCGCCGTAGTAGACCGTTTCCAGCGACGACAGGTCGCGGGTGTGCGAATCCGGATGGTCCATCAGCGCGTAGATCATCGACGGCACCAACATCGTCGCGGTGATCTTCTGCTCCTCGATCACCCGCAGCACCTCGGCCGGGTCGAACTTGGTCAGCACGACCAGCTCGCCGCCCTTGACGACGGTCGGCACGAAGAACGCGGCGCCGGCGTGCGACAGCGGCGTGCACATCAGGAACCGCGGATTCTCCGGCCACTCCCACTCGGCGAGCTGAACGGTCGTCATCGTGGTGATCGACTGCGCGGTGCCCAGCACGCCCTTCGGCTTGCCGGTGGTGCCGCCGGTGTAGGCCATGCCGCCGACGTGATCGGGCGGCAGGTCGGCCGCCACCAACGGCTTCGGCGAGTACTTGGCGGCCTCGGCGATCAGGTCCACCGCCGAATCGCCCAGCGCGTCAGGGACCGGGCCCAGGGTCAGCACCTGCTTGAGGGCGGGCACCTTCTCCAGCAGGCCCTGCGCCCGCTCGATGAACATCGGATTGGGGTCGATGATCAGCGACGTCACGCCCGCGTCGTTGAGCACATAGGCGTGGTCGTCGAGCGAGCCGAGAGGGTGTAGTGCCACGCGCCGATAACCCTGGGTCTGCCCGGCTCCGATGATCATCAGTACCTCGGGACGATTCAGCGACAGCAGCCCCGCCGTTGCGCCGGAGCCCGCGCCGAGCGCTTCGAAGGCCTGAATGTACTGGCTGATGCGGTCCGCCAGCTCCCCCCCGGTCAGAGTGGTGTCACCCAGGTGCAGCACCGGCTTGTTCTTGTTGCGCTTCAGCGCGCCGACGGTCAGGTGGCCAGAATGGAGGGGATGGCGCAGCAGGTGCTCACTCATGGGAACCACATTAGAACGTGTTCCAGTTCGGAAGAAAGGGCGTCCTCATGACCGAGATCAGCGATCGGCTGCGCGCCGCGATCCTGAGGATGTCCAGCGAGCGCGCGCCGCGCACGATCTGTCCGTCCGACGCCGCACGTGCCGTGGCGCCCCACGACTGGCGTGAGCTGATGGACACGACGCGCGACCTCGCCCGCGAACTGGCGCGCACCGGCGACGTGGTGATCACGCAGAAGGGTGAAGTGCTCAACCCGGACGGGGAGTGGCGCGGGCCCATCAGGATCCGACGAGCCGACTCCTGATTTTCGCCGACATGGCAATCTGGCCGGTATGCAACCACCCGAACCACGCTTTCTTGACGACCGGCCGGCGTACTGGGCGCAGCACAAGTCCGACGGTGAGGCCATCAGTTACCTCGGCCGCAGCTGGACCTGGGCGCAGTGGGACGACCGGATCCGCCGGCTGGCCGGCGCCCTGGTGGATCGCGGCATCGGCCGCGGTGACGTGGTGGCGTTCCTGGACAAGAACCATCCGGCGTGTGTGGAGCTGACGCTGGCGGCGGCGTCGATCGGCGCGGCCACCGCCGTCATCAACTTCCGGCTCGCCGCCGACGAGATGGACTACGTCCTCAACGACTGCGGCGCCAAGCTGCTGATCGTCGGAACCGAGCTCATGGATGCCGTCACCAGGATTCGGGACAAGCTCGTCCACGTTTCGGAGGTCATCGAGGTCACGCCGGACGGTGCGGACGGTGACGAGTACGAAGATCTGCTGGCCGCGGCGACCCCTGTTGCGCACGCCGCCGACGTCGAGCCGGATGACCCCGTGTTGATCATGTACTCCTCGGGCACCACGGGCCGACCCAAGGGGGTGACACTGTCGCACCGGAACGTGTTGGCGCACACCATCAATGCCGGCACCTTCGAGTTCGACGACGACGACAAGAATCTGGTTGCGATGCCGCTGTTCCATGTCGGCGGGTCGGCATACGTGCAGTACGGCATTCACGCGGGCATCCCGACGATCATGACGCGCGACGTCGACGGTGCTTCGTTGGCCGGTGCGATTCTCGCCGGTGCCAACCGCACATTCCTGGTGCCGGCCGTGCTGGGCAAGGTGCTGGAGTCCGGCGACGACGCGGTCAAGCTGTTCAGCTCGCTGCGGACGTTCGTGTACGGCGCGTCACCGATGCCGCCGGCGCTGCTGAAGTCGGCGCTGAAGGCGTGGCCCGATACCGATTTCATCCAGGTTTACGGCCTGACCGAGGTATGCGGCGCGATCACTCAGCTCTCGCCGGAGGTGCACCGCGACGACTCCCGCCCGGACCGACTGGTCAGCGCAGGCCAGCCGGCCCGCGAAGTGGAGGTGCGGGTGGTGGACACCGACACCCTCGCCGAGGTACCGGTCGGCCAGCCCGGCGAATTATGGTTCCGCACACCGCAGTTGATGATCGGCTATCACAACAAGCCGGAGGCCACCGCTTCGGCGATCACCGACGACGGGTGGTTTCGCACCGGTGACATCGGGCGCGTCGACGAAGACGGGTTCGTGTTCGTCGAGGACCGGCTCAAGGACATGATCATCTCCGGCGGCGAGAACATCTACTCCGTCGAGGTCGAGCGGGTACTCACCGACCATCCGGCCGTGCTCGACGCCGCGGTGTTCGGCATCCCGGACGAGAAGTGGGGCGAGTCGGTCAAGGCGGTCGTCGAATTGTCGCTTGGCGGACAGACTTCCGAGGAGGAACTCATCGCGTGGTGCCGCGAGCGGCTGGCGCACTACAAGTGTCCGCGCAGCGTGGAGATCTCCGAGGCGCTGCCGCGTAATCCCACCGGGAAGCTGCTCAAGCGCGACCTGCGCACGCCGTACTGGGAGAACCGCGGCCGCGCGATCTGATGGCGACCGCGCTGGACGACCTGCTGGAGCGGCTGCACGTTCTCGCGCTGCCGATGCGGGTCCGCTTCCGCGGCATCATGGTTCGCGAGGTGGCTCTGATCGAAGGGCCGACCGGCTGGGGAGAGTTCGGCGCGTTCGTCGAGTACGAGCCGCCCGAGGCCGCGCACTGGCTGGCATCCGGCATCGAATCCGCTTATGGCTCATGGCCGTCCGCGGTGCGCGACGTGGTGCCGATCAACGCGACGGTGCCTGCGGTGCCTGCTGAACAGGTGCCCGAGGTGCTGGCGCGTTTTCCCGGGACGCGCACGGCCAAGGTGAAGGTCGCCGAGCCGGGTCAGGCCCTGGCCGATGATGTCGCCCGGGTCAACGCCGTGCGTGCGGCGATCCCCACGGTGCGCGTGGACGCCAACGGCGGGTGGACGGTCGAGCAGGCGGTGGCCGCCGCGGCCGCGCTGACTGCCGACGGTCCGCTGGAATACCTTGAGCAGCCGTGTAAGACGGTGCCGGAGCTGGCTGAGGTGCGCCGTCGGGTGGACGTCGCGGTGGCCGCCGACGAAAGTATCCGCAAGGCCGCCGACCCGCTGGCCGTGGTACGCGCACGGGCGGCCGACATCGCCGTGCTGAAGGTGCCGCCACTCGGGGGTGTGCGCGCGCTGCTGGACATCGCCGCCGACATCGACATCCCGGTAGTGATCTCCAGCGCGCTCGACACCGCGGTCGGCATCGCGGCCGGACTGGCCGCGGCGGCCGCGCTGCCGCGGTTGGAGCATGCCTGCGGACTCGGCACCGGCGGACTGTTCGTCGAGGACGTCGCCGAGATCACGCCCGTCGACGGTGGTCTGCCCGTCGGCGACGTCGTGCCCGACCCGGCGCGTCTGGCCGCACTCGCTGCACCGGCCGACCGCCGCGACTGGTGGATCGACCGCGTCCGAGCCTGCTTCCCCCTGCTGTAGCCCCCTTCGCCCAAACCGACGAGTCGCAGAACAATCGCGAGTAAACCTCTGCGCAACGTCGATCTCGGCGCCTCTTAACGCGGCTGACCCAAGACAGCGAAAGCCCGCGCCGCCAGTGCTCGTCCTGGCAAAATCATGTCCGTTCGCCATTCGAACAGCGCTGCGCATCGCAGGGAGAATGTCATGACGAAGTCAGCTCTTGTCGGAGTGGTCGCCGCGTTGGCCGGAGCCTGGGGAGTCATCGGGGCTTCGCCCGCGGTGGCGACGCCGTCGACGACGTGCAGCGGCATCTTCTGTGAGCTTGTCGGGGGCAAAGCCGCTGCAGGGACTCCCACCGCTTCGGCCAGTGCAAAGCTGACCCTTTTCGAAAATTCGTGCGGGCTTGTCTGCGATGGGGCCGCGGGGACGGCGTCGCATCCCGATGGCCAGAACGGCGGCCTGCTGTTCGGCAATGGCGGCGCCGGCTGGTCGAGCACGACTGCCGGAGTCGCCGGCGGAAACGGCGGCAGTGCCGGGTGGTTCGGCAATGGCGGCAAGGGTGGGGATGGCGGAGCGGGCGCTAACGGTGGCAAAGGTGGTGCGGCCGGACTGATCGGGAACGGAGGCGACGGCGGAGCCGGGGGCACCGGCACCGCGGGCGCCGGCGGCGTCAACCCGACACAGCAAGTCAGCTCGGTCGCGGCCAACGGGTCGAATGGTGCAAATGTGAGCACATCGGGCTTCGCGACGGGCGGCACCGGCAAGGACGGGTCCGCGGGCACCGCCACCGGGCAGGCCGGTGGAACGGGCGGAAACGGCGGAACGGCGTCGGGAACCGTCGTCGTCACCGGTGGCTATGGGGGTAACGGCGGAAACGGCGGTGATCGGGCGCCCGGTGGGGACGGCGGAGCCGGCGGCGACAGTTCCGGTACCGCGTTTTTCAGCCTCGGCGGCAACGGGGGCAATGGGGGCAATGGCGGACCCGGCGGCACCGGCGGCCTGGGTGGTCATGGCGGATTCGCCAACAACGCCGGCGGCGCCGGCGGGAACGGCGGCAACGGCGGCATCGGTGCGCGCGGCGGCGATGGCGGTTACGGCGGACCGGTCCAGTCGACGTCGAGCAGTAGCAACACCGGTGGCACCGGCGGCAACGGAGGTACGGGCGGCGACGGCGCGCCCGGGTTGGCCGGTGGGGCCGGGGGATCCGGCGGTGACGGCGGCCGAGGCGGGCTGTTGTCAGGCAACGGCGGCGTCGGGGGTGCTGGTGGTCACGGCGGCGTCGGCGGTGCAGGTGCAACCGGGGCAACCGGAGGATCTGGTGGCCTGGGCGGCCAGGCCGTCGGCGGGACCGGTGGAAACGGCGGTGCGGGCGGTGCCGGCGGCAGCGGGGGCGCCGGTGGTGCCGGTGGCCCTGGCGGATCGGGTGGCGCCGGTGGAGCTGCTGGACCGTTCGGCACAGCAGGAAGCGGCGGCGCCGCCGGCCCGGGCGGAGCCGGCGGGCCCGGCGGCAACGGGGGCATCGGTGGGCACGGAGGCAGCGGTAACCAAGGAAGCACGGTCAGCGGACGAAGCGGATCCAATGGCGCGAACGGGGCCACTGGCGCCACGGGGTCGACCGGATCTGACGGCAAGGCTGGCCGGCACGGCTGATTGGATCAGCCCGATGTGGCGGCCTTGAGGTCCGCGATCCCGGCGCGCACGAAGTGCGCCAAATCGTGCCTGTCATCGGCCAGCCACTGCTCGAAGGCGAGTTGGAACACCGCCGCGCCGGCCTCGGCCGTGAGCCGGGCAGTCGTCTCAGCGACACCGCGGCTCACCAGGCCGTCGGCCATCGCAGCGGCCAGGGCGAAACGTTTGGTCAGCTCGCGCTCCTGCAGCGCCGGGTTGGCGTCGATCACCGCCTGTCGCGCCCGTGCCCCTCGCCGGTCGCCGAAGATCGCGGCCGCCTCCTGCAACGCCGCGCTGATCGCATCCAGCGGAGTGGCCGAATCAGGTGCTTCTGCAACACCTTTCGTCAACTGCTCGAGTAGGTGACGCTGCCCGCCGAAGAGCACCTCACGTTTGTCGGCGAAGTAACGGAAGAAGGTGCGTTCGGTCAGCCCCGCCCGCTCGGCGATCTCGGCGACCGTCGTCTGATCGAATCCGCGCTCGGTGTACAGCGCCATGGCCGCCTGTTGCAGGCGGCCCTGCGCATCCGGCTCCCAGCGGCCCATGCGGGAATTTTAGCGGGATGACAGTTGCTGACATCAGCTCTACGGCTCGATGACAGCGACTGACATGGAGGTTCCTCGATGAAGATTTTCGTAACTGGTGCGTCCGGCTGGGTTGGCTCGGCGGTGGTGCCCGAGCTGCTCGCAGCCGGCCATCACGTGCTGGGCCTGGCTCGCTCCGAAAAGTCCGCCGAGAAGCTCGCCGCCGCCGGCGCAGACGTCCATCGCGGCGACCTGAACGATCTGGACAGTCTGCGCAGCGGCGCGCACGACGCGGACGGCGTCATTCACCTCGCCTTCCACCACGACTTCGACAACTTCACCAACGCTGGCGAGCTCGACCGCAGCGCGATCACCGCCCTCGGTGAGACGCTCGCCGGTTCTGGCCGGCCCCTGGTCGTCACCAGCGGAACCGCCGGACATGCGCCTGGCCAGATCCTCACCGAGGACCAGCCCGCCAACCCGCAGTCGCCGCGCGTCTCCGAGTCCGCCGCGCTGGCCTTTGCTGACCGCGATGTGCGCGTGTCTATCGTGCGACTGGCGCCGACGGTGCACGGCAACGGCGACTACGGGTTCATCCCCGTGCTGATCGACGTGGCCCGCGCCAAAGGTGTCTCGGCTTTTCCGGGAGACGGCGCCAATAGGTGGTCGGCGGTACACCGCGACGATGCCGCGGTGCTCTTCCGGCTCGCCGTCGAGTCCGCGGAGGCCGGGACCATTCTGCATGCGGTCGGCGAGCAAGCGGTCCCCACCCGCGACATCGCCGAGAACTTCGGCCGTCACCTCGGTGTGCCGGTCACCAGCGTCGCGCCGGAGGCCGCAGTTGAGCACTTCGGTTGGATCGGAGCGTTTTTCGGTATCGACATGCCGGCCTCCAGCGTCATCACCCAACGGCGCTTCGGCTGGCAGCCGACCAACGTCGGGCTACTCGAAGACCTCGATCAAGGTCACTACTTCGCCGCCGAAGTCAGCCGTCGATAGGCTTGGCGTGTGCTGCGTCCCGGTGATCCGTTCGCTGACTATGTCATCGAACGGACGCTGGGCCGCGGCGGTAATGCAGTGGTGTACCTCGCCCACCGGCAATCCGAACCCAGCGTGGCATTGAAGATCCTCGCCGACGACCATCGTGACCCAGCGTCGATCGCACGCCTGCAACGCGAATTCGATATCGCCCGAACCCTGGATCACCCACGTATCGCCGCGATGTTCGACCACGGAACCACATGGCTGGCCATGCAGTACGTCGACGGCGGCAATGCCACCGCATTGACATCGGTCACCGCCAAGCTGATGGCGCTCGCACAGGTCGCCGATGCGCTCGACTACGCCCACACCAAAGGTGTCGTGCATTGTGACGTCAAACCCTCAAACATTCTCGTCGCCAACGACTTCGCGCATGGCGGTGCTGTCCTCATCGATTTCGGTGTCGCACACGTCGCGGGAGAGCCGCCCCCTCCGATCGCCGCGCGGCCGTCCCATGTACAAGCCTCTCTGCCCTATGCCGCCCCGGAGCTTCTGACCGGTAGCGTGCCGTCCCCGGCGACCGACGAGTATGAATTAGCGTGTACTGCAGTCGAATTGCTCACCGGATCGCCGCCATTCACAGCTGCCACCCCGACGGGCCTGGTCGACCGGCATCTGCGCCATCCGCCGCCGCGGGTCTCACATCAGATCGTGTGGGTGCCGCGCGCGTTCGACTCCATTCTCGCCAAGGCGATGGCGAAACGGCCCGAAGCCCGGTACCAGACGTGCGTGGAGTTCGTCCGGCTGATAGCCCGAACTCTCACGTGACACCCGGGAAATGTTGCGTTACAGAGGTTTAACGCCAGGTGCGTTTCGGGCAACTGGATGGCTGGATATACCCGCTCAATGGCAGCGCCAACCACATACGACAATTCCGCGTTGGCCCACGAAGAAGAGGGCTATCACAAGGGGCTCAAACCCCGGCAGTTGCAGATGATCGCCATCGGGGGAGCGATCGGCACCGGTCTGTTCATGGGTGCCGGGGGACGGTTGCACACCGCGGGCCCAGGATTGTTCCTCGTCTACGCGGTCTGCGGCGTGTTCGTCTTCTTCATCCTGCGAGCACTCGGGGAGCTCGTCCTGCACCGCCCGTCGTCGGGATCCTTCGTGTCCTATGCCCGCGAATTCCTGGGCGAGAAGGCGGCTTACGTGGCCGGGTGGATGTACTTCTTCAACTGGGCCTGCACGTCGATCGTCGACGTGACCGCGATCGCGCTCTACATGCACTACTGGGGCGCCTTCAAGGCGATCCCGCAGTGGACCATCGCGCTCATCGCCTTGGTCATCGTGCTGACCGTCAACATGATCTCGGTGAAGGTATTCGGCGAGATGGAGTTCTGGGCCGCGCTCATCAAGGTGATCGCACTCGTCACATTCCTGGTGGTGGGCATCGTGTTCCTCGCGGGTCGCTTCACCGTCGAGGGCGCCACCACCGGGCCCTCGGTCATCGCCGATCACGGCGGCATCCTCCCCACCGGTCTCCTGTCGTTGGTCGTCATCACATCTGGTGTCATATTCGCCTATGCCGCAGTCGAATTGGTCGGCACTGCGGCGGGAGAGACAGAGAATCCAGCCAAGGTCATGCCCAAGGCCATCAACTCTGTGGTGTTCCGCATCGCGGTGTTCTACGTCGGCTCGCTGATCCTGTTGGCACTTCTGCTGCCGTACACCACCTACAAGCAGGGGGAGAGCCCGTTCGTCACGTTCTTCTCCCGCATCGGCGTTCCCGCCGCGGGCACGATCATGAACTTCGTGGTGCTGACGGCGGCGCTGTCCAGCCTCAACGCCGGCCTGTATTCGACCGGCCGGATCCTGCGGTCGATGGCGATGAATGGCAGCGCTCCGCAACTCACCGGGCGCATGTCCAAACGCGGCGTGCCTTTCGCCGGCATCGCGCTCACCGCGTGCTTCACCGTGCTCGGCGTATTCCTCAACCTCGTGGTGCCTGCCGAGGCGTTCAACATTGCGCTGGACCTCTCGGCGTTGGGCATCATCGCGTCGTGGGCAACGATCGTCATCTGCCAGATCCAGCTGTATCGCTGGTCGCAGAAAGGCATCCTCGCGCGGCCGGCGTTCCGGTTGTGGGGAACGCCCTACACCAGCTACGCCACCCTGGCCTTCCTTGCGGTCGTCACGGGGCTGATGTGTTAGGAGAACTACTGGAATCTGGTGGCTATCGTCGCGTTGGTTCCGCTGCTGACGATCGGCTGGTACGCGGTTCGCGGCCGGGTACTGGAGATGGCGCGTGAGCGGATCGGCTACACCGGCGATTACCCCATCTCCGCGGAGACTCCGCTGATGGACGAGTACCTGCGGGAGGATCGCGAGGATCAGAAGCCCGGCTGACCAGGGCCCGCCCAGGCTGTAGTTGCCGACACCGCTACTCGCATTTCGTGACGGCACCTACAGCCTCGGCAGGATTTAAGTAGGCCACTACGCTAGCCATCCGCAGTGACCGCCCTGAGGCTGAAGCAATGTCAACGCTTCGCGTCGGAATGATGGATCCCATTGTGGCGGCACGCCCGTCGATCGATTTCCTCACCAGAGCCAACTACGCAGCCGCAGCCGCCGCCCGGGTGGACTCCTTCTGGGTGCCCGATCACCTGAATTCGCTGTTTCCGCGGTCGCTGTGGAACAACCCGAAGTACTGCGGCGGAGCTCGTCTGCTGCCCCGCGGCGATGCGTATCTGGAGCCGTGGACCATGCTCGGCAACATCGCTGCGCGCAACCACGCACGGCTGCGCCTGGGCATCGGGGTCACCGACACCGGCCGACGCAATCCAGCGGTCACCGCCCAAGCGGCGGCAACGCTGCAGCTGCTGACCCGGGGCCGCGCGATCCTGGGAATCGGCACCGGTGAACGGGAGGGCAACCAACCGTACGGCGTCGAGTGGTCCAAGCCGGTGGCCCGATTCGAAGAAGCGATGGCGACCATCCGTGCACTGTGGAATTCGAAGGGAGAGTTGGTGAATCGCGACTCGCCCTACTTCCCGCTGCGGAATGCGCTCTTCGACCTTCCGCCGTACAAGGGCAAGTGGCCCGAGATCTGGATCGCCGCACACGGTCCGCGGATGTTGCGAGCCGTAGGCCGTTACGCCGATGGGTTCTATCCGGCTTTTCCGCACACTCCCCAGGAGTACGCGCAGCGGCTCGAAGCCGTGCGCACCGCGGCCTCCGACGCGGGACGTGACCCGATGTCGATCAAGCCGGCGATCTGGTTGATGACGCTGGCCGCGCGAAACCAGGAGGACCTCGACGAGGCGCTCGACTCCGAGGTGATCCGGGCCGCCGCACTCAACGCGCCCGATGACTTTTTCGCGCGGCACGGCGCTCAGCATCCACTCGGCATCGGCTTCACCGGGGCGCAGGACATCCTCCCGCAGGACATGGACGAGCAGACCGCGCTGTCGCATGTGAAAGCGATCCCCACCGACGTGGTGCGCGACTGCTTACTGTGCGGGACGCCGGACGAGATCGTCGACCGGGCTGCTCAGTGGCGCGATTGCGGCGTCGAGTACGTCGTGCTGGCGAACGTGGGTCCACTGCAGCGCAGCCTGCGCAAGGGCGCAGCGTCGATGCTGCCGTTGATGCAGGCCGTGCGACGCCTCAAGAAGCTGTGATGTCCTGATTTGTGGGGTCCATGGCCTAGACGCCATCGAGGCAAGCCTCGACACTGAACCCATGGCGCGATCGGTGGTGATCCTCGGCTTTCCCGGCGTGCAGGCGCTGGACTTGGTCGGGCCGCACGACGTGTTCACCGGCGCCGCGCTGCTCACCGAGGGCGGCTACCGGGTGACGGTGGCTTCGCGCGACGGCCGGCCGGTGACCACCAACACGAGTCTGGCCTTCGTCGCCGAGGCGATGCCCGACCCGCAGGACATCGATACGTTGGTCCTGCCCGGTGGTGCGGGTGTCGACGACGCCCGACGTGATCCCGCGACCATGGCGTGGATTCGCAGGGCCGCCGCCAACTCGCGCCGCGTCGTCAGCGTCTGCACCGGGTCGTTCCTGGCTGCCCAGGCGGGACTGCTCGACGGCTGCCGCGCCACGACGCACTGGGCGTTCGCCGACCGGATGGCCCGCGAGTTTCCCGACGTGACCGTCGACCGCGAGCCGATCTTCCTGCGCAGCTCGGCCACCGTCTGGACGGCGGCCGGGGTGACGTCCGGCATCGACCTGTCGCTTGCGCTGGTCGAGGACGATTACGGCACCGAGGTCGCCCAGACCGTCGCGCGCTACCTCGTGCTCTATCTGCGCCGGCCCGGCGGCCAAACCCAGTTCGCCGCCCCGGTGTGGATGCCGCGAGCGCGCCGACAACCGATTCGCGACGTCCAAGAGGCGATCGAAGCCGAACCCGGTGCCGCCCATAGCATTACCGACCTCGCCCGTCGCGCGGCGATGAGCCCGCGACACTTCACCCGGGTGTTCACCGACGAGGTCGGCGAGGCGCCCGGCGCCTACGTCGAGCGGGTTCGCACCGAAGCCGCCCGCCGTCAGCTCGAGGAAACCGACGACACCGTCGTCACCATCGCTGCGCGGTGTGGTTTCGGAACGTCGGAAACCATGCGCCGCAACTTCATTCGCCGGATCGGCATCTCGCCCGATCAATACCGCAAGACGTTCGTCTAAAGGAGAGTCCCATGCAGATCGCCATCGTCCTCTATCCCGGGTTCACCGCCCTGGACTTCATCGGCCCCTACGAGGTGCTGCGCTGGCTGCCAGACGCCGAGGTTCGCTTCGTGTGGCACGAACCCGGTCCGATCACCGCGGACTCCGGCGTGCTTGTCGTCGGCGCCACCCACTCATTCGACGAAACACCCTCTCCCGACGTCATTCTCGTGCCCGGCGGCATGACGACCATGGAACACGCCCGCGACGAGAAGCTGCTCGACTGGGTCCGCCGGGCACACGAGACCTCGACGTGGACGACGTCGGTGTGCTCGGGGTCGGTGATTCTGGCGGCCGCCGGATTGTTGAAGGGCAAGCGGGCGACGTCGCACTGGGCGGCGCTCACCGCGCTCAAGACGCTCGGGGTGACGCCGGTCAAGGATGAGCGGGTGGTCCACGAAGGTGACATCGTCACCAGCGCGGGTGTCTCGGCCGGCATCGATCTCGCGCTGTGGCTGGCCGGCGAGATCGGTGGCGAGGAGCGCGCCAAAGCGATCCAGCTGTCGATGGAATACGACCCGCAACCGCCGTTCGACTCCGGGCACATGTCGAAGGCCTCGGCGTCCACGAAAGCCACCGCGACCGCGCTGATGGCCAGAGAGATCGCCAACCCGACCCAGCTCAAGGCCATGACGTCGCTGCTGTGGACCGGCGCTATCGACGCGGCGCGGTCCCGGGCCAGGCGGAAACGGGGTCGCGTAGCCTCTGCCAGGTGATCAACCTGGCCTACGAGGAGAACGGTTCCGGCGATCCGGTGCTGTTCATCGCCGGCACCGGGGGCGCCGGCCGCACCTGGCACATCCATCAGATCCCGCAGTTCGTGGCGGCGGGTTACCGCTGCATCACGTTCGACAACCGGGGAATCGGGGCCACCGAGAACGCCGGCGGTTTCGGCACCGAGCAGATGGTCGCTGACACCGCCGAACTCATCGAGCAGGTCGTCGGCGGGCCCACCCGGATCGTGGCCATGTCGATGGGCGCCTACATCGCCCAGGAGTTGATGCTGGTCCGCCCCGAGCTGATCAGCCAGGCCGTGCTGATGGGAACCCGTGGACGGCTGGATCGCATCCGGAAATCCTTCCGCGCCGCCGACGTCGAGCTGAACAAGGCCGAGATCCAGGTCCCGGCTGCCTACGCCGCGAAAGTGCGTGTGCTGGAGAACTTCTCACCCAAGACCATCAACGACGAGAAGGCCATCGGGGACTGGATGGAGATGTTCACCGCATTCCCGATCAAGCGCACCCCGGGTCTGCGTGCCCAGCTCGAGGTATACCCCCACGAGAACCGGCTGCCCGCTTACCGTTCCATTACCAATGAGGTGCTGGTGATCGGGTTCGCCGACGACCTGCTGACCCCGGCGGCGCTCGGCCGCGAGGTGGCCGACGCCCTGCCCAACGGCCGGTACGTGCAGATCGGGCACACCGGCCACCTCGGATTCCTGGAGCGCCCGGAGACCGTCAACAACGCGATGCTGGACTTCTTCGCCGGCACGCTGGTGTGACCTACGCCGGATCGACGTGTGACACGCTGTAGTAATGAACCCATCGACGGCTCAGGCGCGCGTCGTCGTCGACGAATTGATCCGCGGCGGCGTCCGCGACGTCGTGCTGTGTCCGGGTTCGCGTAACGCCCCATTGGCCTTCGCACTGGCCGACGCCGACCGGGCCGGCCGGCTGCGCCTGCACGTCCGCATCGACGAGCGCACCGCCGGCTTCCTGGCGATCGGGCTGGCGGTGGCCGAACGCGCGCCGGTGTGCGTGGCGATGACATCGGGCACCGCGGTGGCCAACATGGGACCCGCGGTCGTCGAGGCCAACTACGCACGGGTGCCGCTGATCGTGCTCTCGGCCAACCGGCCCTACGAGCTGCTGGGCACCGGCGCCAACCAGACCTTCGAGCAACTCGGCTACTTCGGCACGCAGGTCCGCGCCGCGATCAGTCTGGGTCTGGCCGAGGAGTCGGCAAACAAGCTCGACTCGCTCAACGCGCAGTGGCGCTCGGCGACCTGCCGGGTACTGGCCGCCGCGACCGGCGCCCGCACCGCCAACGCCGGCCCGGTGCAGTTCGATATCCCGCTGCGCGAGCCGCTCGTGCCGGACGCCGAGGCCGCCGCGGCGGACATCCCGCCCGGCCGGCCGGACGGCAAGCCGTGGACATACACCCCGCCGGTGGCGTTCGACCAGCCGCTGGAGATCGACCTCACCCCCGACACCGTGGTGATCGCCGGGCACGGCGCCGGTGTCCATCCGAATCTGGCCGCGCTGCCGACGGTCGCCGAGCCGACGGCCCCGCCCGCCGCCAACCCGCTGCACCCGTTGGCGCTCCCGCTGCTCAAACCCCGCCAGGTGATCATGCTGGGCCGCCCGACGCTGCACCGGCCGGTGTCGACGCTGCTGGCCGACCCGTCGGTGCCGGTCTACGCGTTGACCACCGGGCCGCGCTGGCCGGACGTCTCGGGTAACTCCGCGGCCACTGGCACGCGCGCTGAGACCACCGGTACGCCGGACCCGGCGTGGCTGCAGCGCTGCGCGGAGGTCAACGCGCACACGATGGACGCCGTGCGCCAGCAGCTGGCCGCCCACCCGTTGACGACCGGCCTGCACGTCGCGGCCGCCGTCGCCGATGCGATGCGCCCGGGGGACCAGCTGGTCCTCGGCGCCTCCAACCCGGTCCGCGACGCGGCCCTCGTCGGGCTGAATACCGAGGGCATCAAGGTCCGCTCCAACCGTGGGGTGGCCGGTATCGACGGCACCGTGTCGACGATCATCGGCGCCGCGTTGGCGCACACGGGCCGGACCATCGGTCTGATCGGGGACCTGACGTTCGTCCACGACAGCTCGGGCCTGTTGATCGGCCCCACCGAGCCGACGCCGAAGAACCTGACGATCGTGGTGTCCAACGACAACGGTGGCGGCATCTTCGAACTCCTCGAGCAGGGCGACCCACGGTTCTCCGACGTGTCGTCGCGGATTTTCGGCACCCCGCACGACGTCGACGTCGGCGCGCTGTGCCGGGCGTATCACATCGATGCCCGCCAGATCGAGGTCGACGAGCTCAGCGGTGCGCTCGCCGAGACGCATGAGGGCATGCGGGTGCTGGAGGTCAAGGCCGACCGCTCGTCGCTGCGGCAACTGCACGCCGCGATCCGAGCGGCACTGTGATCGCCCGCCTGCTGACCCTGCTGACAGCCGCCCTGCCCCGGCGCGATCCTGATGTCGCCGACACGACACGGCGAAAAGTGTTGCGCTGGACCAAGTGCGCCGTATGGATCATCATCGGACTGGTCACCTTGCAGTCGCTTCTGCTGGTGGCCGGGGCCTGGCGCAATGATCGTCAGATCGAACGCAACATGGGCGTCGCACAGGCAGAGGTGTTGTCCGCCGGCCCCCGCCGCTCGACGATCGAGTTCGTCACCCCGGACCGCGTCACCTACCGCCCCGAGCTCGGTGTGCTTTATCCGTCGGAGCTGGCCGAGGGGATGCGGATCTACGTCGAGTACGACCGGAACAACCCGGATCTCGTTCGGGTGCAACACCGCACCGCTGCACTCGCCATCATCCCGGCAGGGTCGATCGCGGTGGTGGCGTGGCTCATCGGGGGGCTGGTGCTGACCGGGCTGGTTCTGGCGGAGCGCCGGGTGACTCAGGTCGACATCAGCTTGGACAACCAGTTGTTGTCGTAGATGTCGATCTTCTCGTTGGTGTTCAAGTCGAATACCGTTGGGGTGCCGGAGTTGACCGGGTCGATCTCGTAGAGATACTCGAAGTTGGTGTCGGCCATCTGCTGGACGTCCAGTGCGGGTTTGGCCGCCCGCATCGCATCGACCGCTGAGGCGGGAATACCGCTTTCTCGTGCCATGTCGGCGATCTGGGCGTCGCTGGGCCCCTTGCCGTGTGAATCCTGGTGGCCCCAAAGGTCTTCGACGAACGCCTGAAATGTCTTGGCGGACGTGTTCGGGCCGACCGCCAGGAACAGGGCGTTGCTCACCCGGTCGGAATAACCGCCCGGCTGGTCATCGAGAAACGTCAGCGGACGGTAGGTCACGACCAGCTGGCCGAGGTTCATGTACCGGGCCATCTGATCACCGAAATCCTTCTGCAGGTCCGCACAGTGGTTGCATTGCGGTTCGGTGTACAGCTCGATGTGAACCCGCGCACTGGGGTCGCCCGCCACGATGCCGAAACCGTCCTTGCTCAACGCCGTCCCCGGCCCGTGCGGATCAACCTGTGCCACACCGGTTATTTCCCTGCTGCAACCTGTGACCAGCACCACCAGCGCGACCACCAGCACAGACCAGAACCGCATGCTCGCACGGTACCGCGTTCCACCTGGTTTTCGTGTCGGGTATGCCTGAGCGCAACCTCGGTGACAGACGCCGCTGACAACCTCGAAGTCGTGCGCGTTGCCATTGTCGCCGAGTCCTTCTTGCCCAACGTCAACGGAGTCACCAACTCGGTGCTGCGGGTGCTCGAACATCTCCGCCGCACCGGTCATGAAGCGCTCGTCATCGCCCCGGACACCCCACGCGGTGAACCTGCGGCCGAGCGGATTCACGACGGAATCCGGGTGCACCGGGTGCCCTCGAAAATGTTCCCCAAGGTGACGTCACTGCCGCTGGGGGTGCCCCGGCCGCGCATGGTGGGAGTGCTGCGCGGCTTTGATCCGGATGTGGTGCACCTGGCCTCGCCGGCACTGCTCGGGTACGGCGGGCTGCACGCCGCCCGGTTCCTCGGGGTGCCGACGGTGGCGGTGTACCAGACCGACATCGCCGGATTCGCCGAGAGCTACGGCGTCGGCGTCGCCTCTCGGGCCGCGTGGGCCTGGAATCGGCACCTGCACTCCCGCGTCGACCGCACGCTGGCACCGTCTACCGCTGCGATGGAAGATCTTGCCGCACATGGCATCCCCCGGGTGCATCAGTGGGCCCGCGGTGTTGACGTCACCGGCTTCGCGCCGTCGGCACGCAGTGGGGACTTGCGAGCGCGCTGGTCACCGGCGGGCAAGCCGATCGTCGGCTTCGTCGGGCGGCTGGCGCCGGAGAAACACGTCGAACGGCTGGCCGTGCTTGCCCGCCGGAACGATCTGCAGCTGGTGATCGTCGGCGACGGTGTCGACCGGAAAAAGCTGCAGTCGCTGATGCCGTCGGCGGTGTTCACCGGCGCGCTGTATGGCGCGCAGTTGGCCGCCGCGTACGCGAGCATGGATGTCTTCGTCCACCCGGGCGAGCACGAGACCTTCTGTCAGGCCGTGCAGGAGGCGATGGCTTCTGGCTTGCCCGTCATCGCGCCGAACGCGGGTGGCCCCCGCGATCTGGTGGCACCATACCGAACCGGATTGTTATTGACGGTCGCGGAATTCGAAGCGCGCCTTGGCCAGTCGGTAGATCATCTGCTCGACGAGCGGGCCCGTTATTCGCCGGCCGCCCGCCGCAGCGTGCTCGGCCGGACGTGGCCCGCGATCTGCGACGAGCTCCTCGGCCATTACGAAGCGGTGCGCCGGGACGGGCGGCGGAGCCGTGCGGCCTGAGTCCTGCGCCACGCCAACCACTTTCCTTAATTGTTCCTGAGAAACCTTTTCTTAGCCTGTGGGCTGGCGCACACTTAATGCCAAGCGGGGGAAGCTAAATGCAAATGCAAACATCACCTCTCCAAGACTCGGGGGGCGTCCGAATGACCGATGCGACGTATCGCCAAGATCTCAGCGAATTCGCAGTCGAACTCCGTAAGTTGGCTTACACCATGCCCGCTGGGCATGAGGATCGACTCATTCACCTCAGTGAACGGATGGCGAGTCGTGCGCGTCAATTACAGAGAGTCGACGCACACGCGATGTAGTCAGCCCTGGGCCTCGACGGCGACCGGCTGCCACTTCTCCCAGTTGGCAATGCGGCTTTCGTAGTCGGCCTTGGCGGTTTGCAGCGGCGACTCCCCGAAGAACACCCGCAGCGGGGGCGTCTGCGCGTCCACGACTTTGAGGATGGCTGCCGCCGACGCCTTGGGATTGCCCGGCACCGCCCAGCGCTGCTTGCGGGCCTCGTCAACCTGGCGGTGCAATTCGGCGTAGTCGGGCAGTTCGGCCGAGCGCTTCGAGGACGGCCCGGACCAGTCGGTGTCGAAGCCACCCGGCTCGATGAGCGTGACGTGAATGCCGAACGGCGCGACCTCCTGGGCCAGCGCCTGCGAGAAACCCTCCAGCGCCCACTTCGAGGCGTGGTAGATCCCGACGAGCGGGAACGCGGTGATACCGCCGATCGAGGACACCTGGACGATGTGGCCGCTGCCCTGGGCCCGCAGGTAGGGGAGGGCGGCCTGGGTTATCCACAACGCGCCGAAGACGTTGGTCTCGAGCTGGTCGCGCGCGTCCTTCTCACTCAGCTCCTCGATGAAGCCGAAGTGCCCGTAGCCGGCGTTGTTGACCACGATGTCGAGCCGGCCGAAGTGGTCGTGGGCCTGCTTGACGGCGGCGAAGTCGGCCTCGCGGTCGGTGACGTCGAGCTGGATCGGCAAGATCGCGTCGCCGTACTTGTCCACGAGGTCGGACAGGGTGTCGGTGTTGCGCGCCGTGGCAGCAACCTTGTCGCCGCGGTCCAGGGCGCCGATCGCCCACTCCCTGCCGAAGCCGCGCGATGTGCCGGTGATGAACCAAACTTTTTCGCTCATGCGTCTAGCCAACGCATGGACGGGCGAAGCATTCCCGCTCGGGTAGCGTCGGCATCGTGAGCCGCGCGACGTTGGATAAGGATCCCCGCGATGTGGCGTCGATGTTCGACGCCGTCGCCCGTCGCTACGACATCACCAACACGGTGCTCTCGCTGGGGCAGGACCGCTCCTGGCGCCGGGCAACCCGCTCGGCGCTCGGCATCGGACCTGGTGACCGGGTACTGGACCTGGCCGCCGGCACTGCGGTGTCGACGGTCGAGCTGGCGAAGTCCGGCGCGTGGTGCGTGGCCGCCGACTTCTCGGTCGGGATGCTGCGGGCCGGCGCCGAGCGGCCGGTGCCGAAAGTCGCCGCCGACGCGACGAAGCTGCCCTTCGACGACGCGGTGTTCGACGCGGTGACGATCAGCTTCGGATTACGCAATGTCGTCGACCATCCCGTCGGCCTGCGCGAGATGGCGCGGGTCACGCGCCCGGGCGGCCGGCTGGTGGTGTGCGAGTTCTCCACCCCCGTGGTGCCGGTGTTCTCCGTCGTCTACAAGGAGTACCTGATGCAGGCGCTGCCGCGGGTGGCCCGTGCGGTGTCGAGCAATCCAGACGCCTACGTCTATCTGGCCGAGTCGATTCGGGCCTGGCCCGACCAGGCGACGCTGGCCCGGCAGATCCGCGACGCGGGCTGGACCGACGTACGGTGGCGCAACCTCACCGGCGGCATCGTCGCGCTGCACTATGCCGTCAAGGCCTGACTCTTTCGCGATTTCGGCGCGCAAACCGCCGCTGAGCGAATGAAACCGCGCCGAAATCGCTAAAAATCGCTAGCGGCCCGCGTCGGCCAGCACCTGATACCCGGCGTTGTAGCCCGGGACGAACGTGATGCCCGGCCCGCCGTGGCAGCCCGCTCCGCCGAGGTAGAGACCCTCGATCGGGATCGGCTCGTCGATGAACCCCTTGGGGCCCGGCCGATTGACGCCCATCAGCTCGGGCTGCAGCAGTCCGTGGCAGAAGTCGCCGTTGGGCGCGGCGAACATGGTGTTCATGTGATACGGCGCGAACGTGATGTCGCGGATGAGAATGTCCTTGAAGTTCGGCGCGTAGCGGGTGATCTTGTCGACAACCCGCTCCGCCATCACGGTTTTCAGGTGGCCATGCTGATCCCGCGGAGCTTCGACCGGGAAGCCGTAGGCATACACACTGGCGGCGTGCTTGCCCTCAGGCGCCATCTCGGGGTCGCCGACCGTGGGCATCTGGATCGACAGCGCCGGGTTGTCGGGCACCTCACCGCCACGGGCCTTTTCCCATTGGCGTTGCTGCTCTTCGGGTGAACCGAACATGCCCACCGACATCTGCATTCCCGGCTCGTTGAGGAAGTCATAGGGTGCGGCGTACTCGGGCAGGCCATCGAGGGCGAAGTGGATCTGCATGAACGACGCCCGGTGGTCGCGCCCGCCGAGGCGGGTCACCAGCGATGACGGAAGATGGTCAACGCCAACAAGATCCAGCAGCGTGGTCTCGGGCGCAAGGTTGGACACGACGACCGGCGCGGTGATCACTTCGCCGCCGCGAAGTCGCACCCCGATGACCTTGCCGTCCTCGACCAGAATCTGTTCGACCTTCGTGCGGTAGCGCATCTCGCCGGCGGCCTCGATGAACAGGTCGCGCAGATGATCGGCGAGCACTCCGATTCCGCCCTTGAGCTTGGTGGTCATCTGGCCGCCCTCCGGCGGCATGGCCATCGCGAACGCCAAACACGTTGCGCTGCCGGGGGTGTACGGCCCGCGGTAGGTGGAGTTGACCGCCAGGAACGCCAGCATGCCGCGGATCACGGCGTGCTTGTCCTTGTCGGGCAGGAACCGGTCGACGACGTCCATCGCCGAGCCGAACAGCATCTCGTGGATGGCGCGCCGCTCGTTTTCGTCTGCGGCACAGGCGTACATCTCGTCGATGGTCTTCGGCAGGGCCAAGGCGTCGAAGCGGCCGAGCGCCTTACCGGGGCCGGTGCTCCAGGCATACAGGTTGGCCATGGCCATCACGGCTTCCATGCCGTGCTTGTCGTTGAGATGGGTCATCATCGCCATCGGGTCGCTGTGGAAGACCATCGCTTCCTCGCCGTTCTCCCCGAGGTTGACCGACATGATTTCCGACTCGATGGTCGGCAGGGTGTCCAGACCCAGCTCGCTGTTGATCTTCTGGGCAGTGGGGAAGCGCACGGAGCCGGCGATTTCGAACTTGAACCCGTCGATCAGTTCGACGGTGGCCGACATGCCGCCACTGTAGGTGTTGGCCTCCAGGCAAAGGGTGCGCAGACCGGCCCGCTGCAGCACCACCGCTGCGGTCAGGCCGTTGTGTCCGGCCCCGACGATGATCGCGTCGTAATCACTCATGCGCGGCAGCCTAGCGCCAATCCTGCAAAGTTTTGTCAAATTTGCCATTCCGGCGGCACCGACTCCATTACCTGGGCGGTGACGCAGAGAAACTGCCGCAAATCGCTGCGTCAGCGCTCACTCAACGCGCCGGGGGTCAGCTGAAAGGCTTGCGGCGGTCCAGTTTTCGCGATCCCATCCCGGCTACGCGCCACGCCCGCGCCACGAGGTCGGCGTCCTCGTCGGTGACCAGGTTGCCCATCACCCGCACCGCGACGTTCATCATCCGGGCGGACCGCATTGCGATCGGCCCGGTCAGCGGCAGGAAGCGCGGCAACGTCAGCAGCAACCCCAGGCGGCGGGCCACCGAGAAGCCGCGCCCGTAATGCGTCTGCAGCGCAGACGGCCACGCCGACGACAGATCACCGGAGCCCAGCATCTCGGCCGCTAGTCGCCCCGTCTCCAGTCCGTAGTCGATGCCCTCGCCATTCAACGGGTTCACGCAGGCGGCGGCGTCACCGATCAGCACCCAGTTGGGTCCGGCGACGCCCGAGACCGCCCCGCCCATCGGCAGCAACGCCGAGGACACCGCACGCGGCGCACCCTCGAACCCCCACGAGGCGCGCTTGAGGTCGGTGTAGTGCTTGATCAGCGGCCGCAACGCCACATCGGCGGGCCGCTTCGCCGTGGCCAGCGCGCCGACGCCGATGTTCACCTCGCCATTGCCCAACGGGAAGATCCAGCCGTACCCGGGTAGCACCTGCCCGTCGACCGAGCGAAGTTCCAGATCGGAAGAGATCCACGGCTCCGAAGACCGCGGCGATGCGAGGTATCCGCGCACGGCCACCCCGTACACCGTCTCCTGATGCCACTGCCTGCCGAGCACCCGACCGAACGGAGAGCGAGCGCCATCGGCAACGATCACCCAGCGGCACGACACCCGCGACCCGTCGGCCAGCACCACCGCATCGACGTTACCGCGCGAATCACGGGATACATCAACGGCTTTCACGCCGAGCAGCATGGACGCACCGGCGTCTTCGGCGACCTTGCGGATCCGGTCGTCGAGTTCGGTGCGCGGCACTGCTGATCCGCCGGACGGAAATGACGGCCCGGGCCACGGGACCTCGACGTCGGCACCGAACCCGGAGAGCCGAAGCCCGTGGTGACGGATGTGGCCGTCGAGCCACTCGCCGAGCCCGAGCCGCTGCAGCTCGAGGACCGCGCGGGGGGTCAGCCCATCGCCGCACGGCTTGTCGCGTGGGAACTCGGCGGCGTCGATGACGAGCACGTCGTGGCCGCGGCGGGCTGCCCAGGCGGCCGCCGCCGAGCCGGCCGGCCCGGCCCCGACGATGACCACGTCTGACCGCAAGTCCATGCCACCAGTATGTTGGCAGGGTGAGTACTCCGGCCACGGTGGTAGCAGGGGTGGACTTTGGTGACCCGGCGTTCGCCAAGAGCGTCCGCGACGGGGTTGGTCGTGTCGAAGAGCTCATGAGCACCGAACTGCGGGGCGGTGACGAGCTGATGACCGAAGCCGTTGTCCACCTGTTCGAAGCCGGCGGCAAGCGTTTCCGCCCTCTGTTCACGGTTCTGTCGGCCCAGATCGGCCCGGAGCCCGACGCCTGGCAGGTCACGGTGGCCGGCGCGGTGATCGAGCTGGTGCACCTGGCCACGCTTTATCACGACGACGTCATGGACGAGGCGCAGATGCGCCGCGGGGCGCCCAGTGCCAACGCCCGCTGGGGCAACAACATCGCGATTCTTGCCGGCGACTACCTGTTCGCGACGGCATCGCGGCTGGTGAGCCGCCTGGGCCCGGACGCGGTGCGGATCATCGCTGAAACGTTCGCCCAGCTGGTCACCGGCCAGATGCGCGAAACCAAGGGCAACACCAACGGCGTGGATCCGGTCGATCACTACTTGAAGGTGATCTACGAGAAGACCGCCTGCCTGATCGCGGCGTCCGGTCGGTTCGGGGCCACGTTCGCCGGTGCCACCGAAGACCAGATCGAACGGCTGAGCCGGCTCGGCGGCATCGTCGGCACCGCATTCCAGATCTCCGACGACATCATCGACATCGACAGCGACCCCGATGAGTCGGGCAAGACCCCGGGCACCGACCTGCGTGAAGGCGTGCACACGCTGCCGGTGCTGTATGCGCTGCAAGACACCGGCCACGATGCGGATCGGCTGCGTGAGCTGGTGAAAGGTCCCGTCGAGGACGACGACACCTTGGCCGAGGCGCTGGCGCTGCTGCGCGCCGGCGACGGCATCACCAAAGCCAAGGCCACCGTGCAGCGCTACGCCGAGCAGGCCGGCGAGGAGCTGGCCGGTTTGCCGGACGGGCCGGGCCGTCGGGCACTGGCATCACTGATGGATTACACGATCAACCGCCACGGCTGACCGGCGATTCGCGGAACCAGACGGTTGGTGCGAGGCGTTAATCTCCCGAACAGTGCGTTTGCTCGTAGGAGGATTTGATGACTTGGCACCCGACCGCCAATACGTTCAAGACGTTCGCGCTGCTCGTCGGGATGTCAGCGCTGATCGTCTTCATCGGTTCACTGTTCGGCCGCAACGTGATGTTCCTGGCGCTGGTCTTCGCCATCGGCATGAACGTCTACGTGTACTTCAACTCCGACAAGCTTGCGCTGCGCGCCATGCACGCCCAGCCCATCACCGAGGTTCAGGCGCCGCAGATCTACTCGATCGTCCGCGAACTGGCCACCGCCGCGCACCAGCCGATGCCGCGGCTCTACATCAGCGACACGGCCAACCCCAACGCGTTCGCCACCGGCCGCAACCCGCGCAATGCGGCGGTGTGCGTCACCACCGGGATCCTCAACATCCTCAGCGAGCGTGAACTGCGTGCGGTGCTCGGCCATGAGCTGTCCCACGTCTACAACCGCGACATCCTCATCTCGTGCGTGGCCGGTGCGCTGGCGTCGGTGATCACCGCGTTGGCTAACATCGCGATGTTCGCCGGCATGTTCGGCGGCAACAACCGCGAAGGTGGTCCCAATCCGTTTGCGCTGCTGCTGGTTTCGTTGCTCGGGCCGATCGCTGCCACCTTGATCCGGCTGGCTGTGTCCCGGTCGCGGGAGTACCAGGCCGACGAGTCCGGGGCCGAACTGTCCGGTGATCCGCTGGCGCTGGCATCGGCGCTGCGCAAGATCAGCGGCGGGGTGGAGAACGCGCCGCTGCCTCCCGAACCTCAGCTTGCCGACCAGGCCCACCTGATGATCGCCAGCCCGTTTCGCGCCAGTGAGAAGATCGGCAAGCTGTTCTCCACCCATCCGCCGATTTCGGACCGGATCGCCCGGCTCGAGAAGATGGCCGGACACTAGGCCACTAACTGGACGTAGCCACCGCAGCGACGTTGGTCTTCGTGGTCGGGCTGACGATGCCGGCCTGACGAAGTGAGCGCAACACCATCGCGCGCAGCTGGCGGCCCACCTCGAACTGCTTACCCGGCAGGGTGCGAGCCACCATGCGCAGGTTCACGGTGTCGACCTTGATGCTCTCGACGCCCATCAGGGCGGGCTCGTCGAGCAGCAACTCGTCAAGTCGCTTGTCGGAGGTGGCGGCAGTCGCCACCTCGTGCAGCACGTCGTTGACCTTGTTGAGGTCCGCGGTGGCGGGCACCGGAATATCGACCACGGCACGCGCCCAGTCCTTCGACAGGTTCAACGCCTTGACGATCTGCCCGTTCGGGATGGTGAAGACCTCACCGTCGCTGGTGCGCAGCTTCGTCACGCGCAGGGTGACGTCCTCGACAGTGCCTTGAGCTTCGGCGGACGATCCGCTGACCGTCAGTGCCACCAGATCGCCGAAACCGTATTGCTTCTCGGTGATGATGAAGAATCCGCTGAGCAGGTCCTGCACGATCCGCTGGGCACCGAAACCAAGGGCGGCACCCAGCACGGCAGCCGGCGCGACGAGCGAGCCGATAGGCAGGCCGAGTTGGTCGAAGACGTCGACGGCCACCACGGTGTAGAGGATCGCGATCGCCACCGACGAGATCACCGATGCGACCGCGGCGCGGTGCTTGGCGCTTTCCGAGCGCACCAATTCATGGCCGGTGTTGAGACGGCGCGCGATCTTGCTGGCGACCCAGTTGATGATCCGGGTGCCGATCAACGCGGCGATGATCACCAGCACGATGTGCAGGCCTTTGGTGCGCAGCCACTCGCCCAGATTGCCGTTCCAGAAGTCGTGAAGTTCGTTGGCAGCGAGGTACGTCGTCGTTAGTGAAGTCATAGTCCTTTACGCGAATTGCCTTGTCATGGCGCTCGTTTGATGTGTGTGAAGCATCGGACCGTTGTTGCGTTTCCCGAACCGCCGGGTTCTACACCTTGGTGGTGGCGTGGATCACGGCTCGTCGGCCGTGGGGACCGGGCGGGGCCGGCCGGCCCCCGGACCCGTCGCGGTGTGGTCGAAAAACCCCTTTACCGTGTCCGACACCCGCGTCAGCACGTCATTGACCAGCTTGTCGGTTTTGTCGGACAGGCTGGTGCCGGCGCCGGATGTCGAGGCCGAGTCGTCGGAGCGTCCCGGAGTGAAGTTCGGCGCAGGCCGCACGACGTTCAGGCGGGGTCCGGTGCTGGTGGCGGGCGCTGCGGGCGCGCCGACTGGTGCTGGGGTCGGGCTGGGCGGGGGAGCCGTTGGACTGGTCTGCACCGCGGCGGCCGGGCCCGGCTGCACCGCCGGTGGCGCGGGCGGCGCGGGCGGCGCGTCGGGGATGGGTGCGGGTAGGGCTTCACCGCGTACCGCGGCGCCGAGGGTCTTGTAGGCGACCAGGGTGATGTTGTTGATCCGCTGGATGATCGCGACGACGCCGTCCGGGTAGGTCAGCGTGGTGATCTGGGTGCGCGGATCGGTCTGGCAGGACGTGGTGCCGGTGCAGTCCACCCCGCCGGACTTGTCGACCGATGGCTTGGAGTCGTGGTTGGCCATCGCATTGGCGTCGGTGAAGACGTTGACCACCTGCGTCTGCGCGTGCGCGTCGAACTCGTAGTTGATGTGGAAGACGTTGCCGGACGGGTCGGCCGGGGCCATGAGTTCGAGAGTGGGGACGTCGTCGGCGAGTACCTCGCTGTCGGTGTCGGGGGCCTGCATGGCTCCATAGAGGCCGACGGGTCCGCCCAGGTAGTTCGCGTACAGGATCCCGCCATCGGCGCTGTGCTTGAATTCGCCGTCGAAGAAGTCGAAGAGCGCGTCCCCGGTCGGGTTCTCCGGGGTGCCGTGGATGATCAGCGCGGCCAGGTCGAAGTCGGGCGTGCTCAGGGCTTGTGGCTGTGTGGAAGCCAACACCATGGTCGCGACGGCAAGGCTGAGCGCCGCAGCGCCGCCGCGCAGCGTGCTCGTCATTGCCCCACCACCCCAACGGCCTCGATCAGCCGGATTCGGTCAATTCTAGGCCGTAATTGACGGAAACGAAGGGGCCTTGGCGGTAACGAATCACGACCGCGTGGTCGAAGACCAGGTGAATGCGCAGACTGCGCCAGGAGTGGCGCTTACGTAGGGTGTGGTGATGCTGAGCAGAATCCTGATCGGCCTGGTGAGCGTCGCGGGGGCGGCGGCGATCGGCGTACCGGGAGTGGCCTCGGCCGATCCCGACCCGGCTCCTGCCCCGGTCCTTCCGAATGTCAACGCCTACAAGCCGGTCAGCCCGGTGGATTACACGGCGATGGGCGGCAACTGGTACGCCTTCGCCGGCCCGCCGGGCGTGGTCTGCGTTCTGGACAAGCAGAACGCCAGCTACGGCTGCAGCGGCGCGCTGCCCGGCGCGCCCGGTGGCGCCAACCTGGTCAGCGCCGGTCCATCCGGTGAGCCCGGATTCTCCAGCAGCGGCGCATCGCTTTATGCGGCTGCCGGAGACGTCAAGCCCCTGCCGCCGAACACGCGGCTGAGCTTCCGCGACATCAGCTGCGGTGTCGACGTCGGCGGAGTGGTGGCGTGCGTGAACAACCACGACCAAGTCGGATTCGTCGTCGGCCCGTCGGCGACGTTCACCTCGGGACCCAGCCCGATGCTGGACCGGCCGAAGAACTCCAACCCGCTGTTCCCGTCGTTCCCGGGCTAGAAGTGTGAGTCGAGGACCTCGTGGCCGGGCTTCTCGGCCATGAGGCCCCGGTAGGCCTGTTCGACGTTGGCGCCGTGGTTGACCACGGCATCGACCTCGCGGGCGATCGGCATGTTCAGGCCGTACTTCTCGGCGAACTCCATGATGACGCTGGCGGCTTTGACGCCCTCGGCGACCTGGTTCATCGAGGTGATGATCTCCTCGATCGTCTTGCCCGCGCCGAGTTGTTCGCCGACGTGGCGGTTGCGGCTGCGCTGCGAGGTGCAGGTGACGATGAGGTCGCCCATGCCGGCCAGGCCGGCGAAGGTGTCGCGATGCCCGCCGATGGCCTCGCCGAGCCGCGACATCTCGCGCACCGCACGAGCCATCACGAGCGCCCGGGTGTTCTCGCCGATGCCCAGCGAGTAGCCCATGCCGACCGCGATGGCGTAGACGTTCTTCAGTGCGCCCGCGATCTCGACTCCGACGACGTCGTCGGTGGTGTAGACGCGGAACCGCTTGGTGCGGAACATCTTCGCGAGATTGGCGGCCAGGTGCTGGTCGGGCATGGCCAGCACGGCGGCGGCGGCATAGCCGTCGGCGACCTCGCGCGCGATGTTCGGACCGGCGAGGATGCCGGCCGGGTGACCGGGCAGAACCTCGTCGATGATCTGGCTCATGCGCATGTTCGTGCCCTGCTCGAGGCCCTTGACCAGACTCACGACGGGCACCCAGGGGCGCAGTTCCCTGCTCAGCTCGGCCAGCACGCCACGGAAGCCGTGCGACGGCACTCCCATGACGACGACGTCGGCGCAGTTGGCGGCCTCGCTGAAATCGGTGGTGGCGCGCAAGGTTTCCGAGAGCTCGACCTCGTCGCCCAGATAGCGGGAGTTGCGGTGGTTCTCGTTGATGTCCTTGGCGGTCTCCTCTGAACGAACCCACTGCAGCGTCGGCCCGCGGCGGGCGCAGATGGATGCGACGGTGGTGCCCCAGGATCCGCCACCGAGTACGACGACCTTGGGTTCGCGGCGTTCAGAAGTCATGGGGTTCAGCGTATTGCGAATACCCGGTTGTTCATGGGGAGTTCGGGCAATCGGTCGCTAACCCGCGATGCGCGCGGGGCTCGCCACCCGTCCGAAGGTCATGTCCTCGTCGATTTTGTCGATGAAGTGGTGGTCGAAGGCGTCGGCGAGATAGTTCTGCCGCACCACCCACGGCCGCTTGAGGCCCGACTTGGGCAGGGCGTGCAGATTGCGCAGCACGTACCCGGCCTGGATGTCCCACGCCGGCTTCTCGGCGATCGGCTCACCGCCCAGATGCGGGGCGGCGTGGGTGTAGCCGTGGGCGTTCATGTACTCGATCAGCTTGGCCGCCGCCCGTGCGGTCATGTCGGCGCGCAGCGTCCACGACGCGTTGGTGTAGCCGATGCACCAGATCAGGTTCGGCACGTCCTCGAGCATGTGCGCCTTGTAGGAGAACCGCTCCTGAGGCTTGATCTCATTGCCGTCCAGTGTGATTCGCACACCACCGAGAGCCTGCAGTTGCAGGCCGGTGGCGGTGACGATGATGTCTGCCGCCAGGTGCTTACCGGATTTCAGCATGACGCCGGTGTCGTCGAAGCGGTCGATGTGGTCGGTGACGACCTCGGCGCGGCCGTCGGAGATCGCCTCGAACAAGTCGCCGTCGGCCACCAGGCACAGCCGCTGGTCCCACACGTTGTAACGCGGCTTGAAGTGCACGTCGACCGGATAGCCTGCGGGTAGTCGGCTGACGTTCTGGGCGCGGATGATCTTGCGGGCGACGCCGGGGACGGTGCGGGCCAGGAACCATACGACGCTTTCGAAGGCGACCGCGAAATAGCGGCCGAACGCGTGAGAGATCCTGCGGGGGAAGACTTTCCGGACGGCTTCGATGATCGGGTTGACCCGCGAACCGGCCAGCAGATACGTCGGCGACCGCTGGAGCATCGTCACCTTGGCCGCCTTCTGGGCCAGCGCGGGGATCAGCGAGATGGCGGTGGCCCCGCTGCCGACGACGATCACGTTCTTGCCGGTGTAGTCGAGATCCTCCGGCCAGAACTGCGGATGCACGACTGTGCCGGTGAAGTTCTCCAGGCCCGGGAAGTCGGGGGTGTAGCCCTCGTCGTAGTTGTAGTAGCCCGAGCCGAAGAACACGAAGCGACCGCGATAGGTCGTGGGCTTGCCGTTTTCTTCGGCGTGCACGGTCCAGGTGTCGGTGGCCGAATCCCAGTCGGCCGATTGCACGTGGGTCCCGAAATGGATGTGGGGGAGGATGCCGCGCTTGCGGGCGGTGTCTTCCATGTATTCGCGGATGTGGTCGCCGTCGGCCACGCCCTCCTTACGGAGCCAGGGCTCCCACGGCCAGGACAGTGAGAAGATGCTGGAGTCCGAGCGCACGCCGGGGTAGCGGAACAGGTCCCAGGTGCCGCCGATGCGGTCGCGCCGTTCGAGCACGACGTAGCGGGTGCCAGGGTTGCGCTCGGCGATGCGGTAGGCCGCGCCGATCCCGGAGAACCCGGCGCCGATGATCACGACGTCATAGGACCCGCCGTCGGCCTCGGCGGGTACGGGCTCGGTCTCCGGAGTTGCGGTCATCGCGGTCCTCGCTTCGCATGGGTGGTGACGCTCACCACATTAGGCACTGACCGGTTGGTTGGGCGAGGGGCTTTGGTCTACCGGTAGTTGACGAACTGCAGGGCCACGTCGAGGTCGGCGCCCTTCAGCAGTGCGATGACGGCCTGCAGGTCGTCGCGCTTCTTGGAGCTGACCCGGATCTCGTCACCCTGTACCTGCGACTTCACGCCCTTGGGGCCCTCGTCGCGGATGAGTTTGTTGATCTTCTTGGCGTGCTCGGAGTCGATGCCCTGCTTGAGGGTGCCGCTGACCTTGTAGGTCTTGCCGCTGGCCTGCGGTTCGCCGGCGTCGAAGGCCTTCATGGAGATGTCGCGGCGGATCAGTTTCTCCTTGAAGACGTCGACGGCGGCCTTGACCCGCTCCTCGGTGGAGCTGACGAGCTCGATGACCTCGTCGCCCTTCCACGCGATGGTGGTGTCGGTGCCGCGGAAGTCGAACCGGGTGCTCAACTCCTTGGCCGCCTGGTTCAGCGCGTTGTCGACCTCCTGGCGGTCGACCTTGCTCACGATGTCGAACGATGAATCCGCCATTGGACCCCTCCTCGGTGTGATCGGCCGGTTTGTGTTTGGGGTACATCCTCGTTGTACCCTGCTACTCGCACCAAACCGGATCTCCGGTGCGGCGCACCCAGGCAGGTTGCCCGAGCGGCCAATGGGAGCGGACTGTAAATCCGTCGGCGGAAGCCTACACAGGTTCGAATCCTGTACCTGCCACGCTGGTCAGGCCCCCTCAGCTGAGGGGGCAAAATCCGTTCCGCCGTTGGCAGTTGTCACGGATTGTCACAACTTGCTGGAAACTCACCGTTGACTCGCTGCTGCCCGGTGTCACATTGGTCCGGCTCGTGTCGGTGAGACCCGCGATGTGTTCAAGGCAGCCGTATGGATTGGCTAGGGACGTTTTGCACGACCGAGCGATTCCATCGCCAGATCCAAGAAGTGATCTAGGGGTTGTCCCCTCGCGGGGAGCAGAGGAGGGACGACCTGCGAAACCATGACGTAGACAAGGCGTTTCTCGAATGTTTCGCGGTCGTGCTGGGCGCCGAGATGTGAACGCAGGATCCCGACTAGTGCTGTCGTGTGGTACTTGGCCATCGCGACCGCGTCAGCCTTATCTTGAAGAGTGGCTGATTCATTCAAGATGATGGCTTCGCCCAGGGCGTCACTGAGGGACAGGATGATCTCCCGTGGAAGCACCCCATCAACCTGGAACAAACGCGGGTAACGGCCGACGTGTTGGACCAAGCGAGCAACGGCGATAGTCGCCCTCTCGGCGCGATCGAACGTCCGCCCCTCTTCCTCTCCTGCACGCAGGATCTCGCGTCGTAGTCCTTGAAGGACAGCTCGCTCGATTCGATCGATGATTGCGAGCATTAGGATGAAAGTGCCGCTTAGAACATCGCCCGGCGCTAATACGGCCTCCTCGGCCTCGGCCGTTGACTCATTGACGATGACACCGTCTGCAGTCCGTGCAGCGAGATTCTTATGGAATGCGGCTTCGCTGACCTCTGCCTTCCGGCAGAGGTCAGCAACGGTGATGGGATTTTCTGGTGCGGACGCGTCGCGAACTAGACGGAGGTAGGCACGCCAGAGCTTGAGGTAGGTGTTCTGGCGGCGTTTGTCCTTCATCGCATCGTCGTGGAGCTTGCGGTTCCGGAGGATCTTCGCGGCTGCCCGGCTCTTCCGTTCTAACTGGTACTGCACGGCGTCTGCCTGCATCAACGGGTCTTGCACAGCGAAACGGCCTCCGGTTGGCGCAGTTCATAGGCTCAGTTCTTCGGCCTATTTCGAGGTATCGCACCGCATTCTACCCAGGATTGGGCGCACCCGTATAGGAATATGTCGATTAGACAGCTAGCGCTATGGCAAAGCAATAAATTTAGAGTCCCTAGTATCGAAACATGGTGATTAATGAGGCTTGTCTGTATGATCGACTCTGTCCGGTTCGCGGGCGTATGCCCCTTCTGTTAGGAGAAAGTTGGTGACTGTTTCACGAGTGATGACCCGTACAAAGGTCCTGTTGTGCGCCCCACTGCTAGCGATCACGTTGTTTCTGCCCATATCGGCGATCGACGGAACGGCGGTTGCGCACGCCGGCTCGCTCGGGCACGTCGAACAGACGTGCATCCTGCCGGCTGCGAGCGGCAGGGGTCCACACGGCGACGGATGCGCGATTGAGGGAGCTCGCAGGTGGGTGGACGACACTCCGCACGACACCCCGGAGTGGGCTCGTAATGCCCTCCGTAACTGCGTGATTGGAGCAGGGGTAGGTCTTGCAGAGGTGTACTTAGCGCCTCCGCAAGGAAAAATGATCTGGATGGCAGTCGATTGCGTAGAGCATGTTGCTGCAGACGCAATCCTCACTGGAGGGCGCTGACGTCTTTCAATTGTTTGGCTCTTTGGTGCTTCGGCAGGAACCCGGGTCTTGAAAAGGACCCGGGTTTTTTGCGTGCAATCCAACAGAAGCCGCGAGCTCGCCATGGCTGATGAGATGCCGGGAGGATTCAGAACTCGTGCGCGAAGCGGTGCAGGCTTCGCGGCCGCTCTCCGCCCCCGCGCACGGCGTCGAACGAACGCGCCGGGGACCACTTGCCCCTGGCTGACGGAACACCCACTTAGAGTTCGCACCGTGGTGGACAGCTACGAAGTCGTCGACCTCGCCGGCTGGACTCGCGGTGAGAGCGAACCGGGGGGTGACGAGGCGAAGCGATGGTTTATAGCGCCTGAGTCTTCGCGACATGCCGGGCACTGGCTGTTCAAACCGCGCCGAATCAAGACTCTCAAGCTGTCCAAGGAGCGTCAGCGTCTCGGCCATGAGCCCGACGTCCTCATACGAGGTGAGGACTGGGCGGAGAAAATTTCATACGAGATGGCCAAGCTGATCGAGTTGCCCGCGGCGGAGACAGAGCTGGCGACGGTTATCCAGCTACGGACCGACGAGCGGGTCTACGGCTCGATGAGCCGAGACATGCGGCCCCGCGGTTGGGCATGGACACCGGGCGCGGCGTTGCTTGCCGAGCGCGACGACGAGTTCGATGCCAAATCCTGCCGCGGCCATACGATCACAGCTATTCGTGAGGCCTTGGAAGGGCTGCGAGGCCCTGTTGGCACAAGCTATGTCGATTGGCCCGCATTCGACGTTTTCGCCGGCTACCTCGTCCTCGATGCTTGGATCGCTAACACCGATCGGCACGCGCACAATTGGGGGGTATTGCAGGACCTCAGGACTGGCGACATATGCCTCGGTCCAAGCTTTGATCACGGATCTGCGCTAGCCAGCGGCGATGAGGATAGGGTCCGTGCCCAACGGGTCGAACAGGGGACAGTTGATCACTGGTGTGAGCACGGTCGTACCAAGCGGTTTAATGCCGGCGAGGCGCTCGATCTAGTAGATGTGGCCATGCAGGCGTTGTCAGTATGCGGGAACATGGCGCGACAGCATTGGGCCGCTCAAATAATCGATGTTGACCTGGATATATGCAACGATATCGTTGCAGCGGCACCAAATCTGTCGGACTCGACCCGTACGTTCTTAAGGACAGCGCTAGCCACCAATCGAAAGCGAATCAGTGATGCAATCCGTTGACCTCTTGATGGAGTCGACAGATGCCGGCTCGGATCTTCATCGGTCGAGACTGATCGTCACGCGTCGCGCTGCAGATGATGGCGTCTATCGGGCTATCGGCTACCTCGACAAGTTCACAGGAGCAGATAAACCGCCGACATATCAGTTCACTTACTTAGCACGTGCGGTGGTTGATCCTGGTTTCGTCCCCATTGTCGGTTTTCGGGACATCAGGCGGATCTACCGCTCGGAGCGGTTGTTCCCGTCCTTCGCCGACAGAGTGATGAGCGCCAAGCGTCCTGATCGACCTCAGTACCTGGAAGCCCTAGATCTCGACGCCGATGCTGATGCCTGGGAGATCTTGACCGCGTCTGGTGGACATCGCGAAGGTGACCCGATCGAGCTGATATCCCTGCCGCGCTTCGATAGCGCTACGGGCGAGACTTCCGCGCACTTCCTGGGCCACGGTGTCAGACATCGCGGCCCCGAAGCGAGCGATCGAATAACCAAACTCCAGGGTGGTCATCGCCTTTGGCTTGAGGTTGATCGTGAGAACCCGTACAACCCTGAGGCTCTCCGGATCGTCGATGACGGCATTCATCTGGCATTCGTGCCCGATCCTCTGCTCGACTACGTCCACTCAGTAATGGACAGCGGCACATACGAGCTCACGGTTGTGCGTGCAAACCCTGCCGAGACCCATCCGCATCTGCGGCTACTTCTACGGTTGGACGGGCACTGCAATTCTTTTGCATTCGATAGCCCCGACTGGAACCCGGTCTAGCGCCACCTGCGCTCCACCTCGATGGTCCTGACGGTGAAAGCGCACGCAAGCGCTTCCAGCGCCTCTTGCCGAATCGTGCCGGGAATTGCTTGGGCGACATTGTCTTTGGTTACGGGGTTGTCGGCCCTACTGATCGCACGCCTCCAAAGGCCGGTGGGTGTCTCAAGGTCCTGTAGGTGATACAGCGTGCGTCGGTTCTCGTTGACCCGTTCTAGCCGCACGGCGAGGTCAGCGTCGAACCAGCCCCGCTCCCTTCCCGTGCGTATGAGTCGGCCCAAGCCCCAGCGATCGGATTTGAGCGTCGCGGGTTCCTGCCATCTCAGGATGCCAGCAAGCTCTCGCTCGCAGCAGGCATGGGCGCAGAGTATGCAAGCAAGATCAGCCCCAAAATGGTAGCAACGAGTTGCTTCGAGGATGAGAAAGCTGTTCTCGTACCCGCCAGCTGACGTGCCGTAAAGGGCCGGCCCACCCAATGATTCGACAATGAGGTTGACCTCTGCCCTGCGCTCTTCGTCTGTGGAAGTGCTCATCGCCGCACGTCCGAATGCTTGCAGATGGGAACCCGCGGCAGTCGTGTCACAGACGCAACCAAGCCGGAACGGGATCCGATGTCATCGATCGATGATAGTGGGGTTCAACGCCGTCGAACCGAGCCTTGGATTGATAGGCAGTCACACGTAGGGCGCCGGATCAACTATTTTTATCTCCGACGACCTTCGCGAAGCTCTGTGCCGCCGCGCTCAGTGCCTCAGGTTGCGAATGCACGTACGTTGCCATCGTGAACGCCTTTGAAGCGTGACCCAGCCACGCAGAGATCAGCGCTATGGGGACGTCCTGGAGGTGCATCAACGTCCCGCAGGTATGGCGCGCATCGTGGAAGCGGATATGCCTGACGCCGGCGGCCTTCAGCATTCGGGCCCATCGCGACGTGAGCGCATGCGGACTCAGCGCCTCGCCGAGTTCGTTGACGACTACGAAGCCGCTCGGTTGGTACTCCTCGCCGAGGGCGAGGCGGTCCGTCGCCTGGATCGCGCGAGCCGACCGCAGGGTCGCTGCCAAATGGTCAGGGATGGGTAAGGTGCGTCGCCCAGCGCGCGACTTCGGCGTGTCCTCGATGAGGTTCTTGCCGAAGCGCAATCGCGTCGTCGCGATCTGCAAAGTCCGAGCATCCAAATCGACGTCACCCCAACGCAAGCCGGCCACCTCACCGCGGCGGAGTCCGGTAAGTGCCAGCTGCCACGCGATCGCATACCTGTCACCGTCGATGTGGTCGAGTACTTGTTGCAGTTCGGCCGACGTGAAAGTTTCCGGCGGCTTGGGGTCGGCGGGAATGCGGTCAACGAGTTCTGCCACGTTGCGCACGACTTGGCCCTGGCGCATCTGGTCCTTCAACACGGCGGTGAGCAGTCCCAGCATGTAATTGATCGATCGCGGCGACCAAGGCTTGCGGACCTTTCCAGTAGGCGAGGGCAGGCCGCCCGCGCGCAGCGTAGTGACGAGATCGTCGATGTCTCGCTTAGTTAGCTTCTGTACTTCGATATCGCCCAGTTCAGCGATAGCTGCTGCAAGGTTGACGCGATGCCCGTGAAGCGTCGACGGCTTGAGCCCATGCTTGGCGGCCAGCCAATCCTCGCACGCCTCACCCAGCGTGACCTTGGTGGGATGAACGTAGGTCCCTCGGGAGACCTCACCGCGCACTGCGTCCAGGGCCGCTCGCGCCTCTTTCTCGGTGGGGAAGCGCTTGCGCAGCTGTTTGCGCTTCCCGTCGACCAACCCGACGTCAACGGTCAACTGGTATCGCACGACGGCTCGGCCGCCGTCACGCTGCGTAAGCTCCACGCGCTTGATTTGCGGTGGCAACTGCCGTCGCTCGGCCATGGCAGTCTCCTAGCGTGCAGTAGTCTCGAATCTCACGATGCCGCTTCTTCGGTGTGCGCGGAGATGAATCGTTCGATCTCTTTCCACGCCACCCGCCGGGAAGAGCCGATCTGGACCCAGGCAAGTTGGCCCGCATCGAAGAGGCGATAGACGGACGAGCGCGAGATTCTCAGCGCATCGGCTGCCTCAAGCACGGTAAGCAGCCGGCGGGTGCCAGGAGCGGTGCCGTCAGGCCACAGTGAGTCGGTCATTGTCGCCTCGAGTGTGTATGGGAATCATGCGGTCTCCTCGCGTGTAGTCGGTTTCCACCAGTGTAATTCCGCGGTCTGACGCTTCATGCACTACTTCTTGGCTACTAGCAGGCCGCCGGTGTCCGGCTATGCGGTTGTCCCGGTGAAGAATCCGTGGTTTCGGACGAGCAGTTCACAAACGAAAATGATGCGCCGCCGCTGCTTCGCGTCGAGCGCGACCAACTTCAAACCATCTACCACATAACAATTCTCATCCCATGTCGTCTCAACCGCCACATTCATCCCACATAATCCATACACGTCTCTATCCAAATCATCTGTCTCTCAACATAACAAGCCCCTATCTCCATCAGGTCCGCCCCAAATTTCTGTTGGCACATTTGCACAACGGTGCGAGAATGGTTGTGGCGCAGCAAGCGTCGAAGCTCTCGTTTGTTAGTGGGCGCGCTGGTGTTAACAATCTCGAAGCTCAAGCGGTGGTCGATCAACTACTACATCGACACCGCCGCAACAGCTTCGCGTGCGAGCGCTGATTTGCGGCGCGCGAATGGTGGACTAGGCGAGTATTACTCCGAGCATGAGACCCGAACTCCGGTGTGGGCGTGCGCGGGCGACGCGCACACGGCTGCACGGTTGGTGGGCTTGAGTGATGTTCAGCGCGCGGGCGGCGAAGCGGACGCGGCGGTGGTGGCGCGTTGGCTGAACGAAGGAGTCGCACCGAACGGTGCGCGGGGGCGCGCGTTAGGGGCTCGCAGTGTGCATGGTTTCGATTTGACGTTCGCCGCCCCGAAGAGTGTGTCGTTGGTGCGGGCGCTCAAGGGTGGTGATGTGGCGCAGAAGGCGTTCGCCGCAGCGCACACTGCCGCGCTGGGGGAGGCGATGGAGTATCTGGCCGATCATGCCGGCTACACCCGCGTCCATAACCCGGTGACGGGGGAGAAGGATCTGGTGCGCCTGCCGGGGTTGGTGGCGGTGGCGTATCAGCATGAGACGTCGCGGTGCGGGGATCCGCATCTGCATACCCATGTGATCGTGCCGAACCGACAGGCTCGCGCCGACGGGCGATTGGTGTCGCTTGATGGGACGTCGCTGTATCACGAGGCCCGCGCCGCCGGGGTGATCTATCAGGCCACCCTGCGGCGTGAACTGCACCAGTCGCTGGGCATCTTGTGGGCTCCGGTTGATCCCGCGACCGGCATGGCGGAGATCGCCGGAATCAGTCGCGGCGACATCCAGGCGTGGTCACGTCGCTCCTCGCAATTGCGGGACTGGGCCGCCCACAACCTCGTATCAGTGGATGGCGCGCCCAGCGCGGCGCAGCTTGCGGCGGCGCAGAAAGCGACGCGCCCGGCCAAACCCGAGGAGTTGGCCTGGAGCCAGTTACAGCAGCAGTGGCGCGCCGATGCTCGGGGTTTGGGGCTGGACCGCGCCGCACTTGAGGAGGCGCGGGCGGCGCGCCGCGCTGCCGCGCCTGCCGCGTTAAATCACTCGCGCCTGGCTGAGGCGGCGGAGAAAATCGACAAGGCGGTGTTCACGCGCGCGGATTTGGTCGAGATCGTCGCCGCGCAACTCCCCGTCGACGGGGAGCAGTCACCGCGCGCCGCGGTGGAGGCCGCGGTCGACGCGCTTGGGATGCGGTTGACCGCGCCACGCGCCGCGCACCAGCGCGAAGGACACGAGCGGTTCACGCTGGCGCGGATCCTGGCCGAAGAAGCCGCGATACTCAATCTGGTCGACGCGCGCGATGACCGCGCCGTGCTGTGGGCGCTCGACGACCGCGACCCGGCCACGGCCGCGCTGTCGGAAGATCAACGCCGCGCGGTGACCAACATCGCCCAGTCACCCTGGCTGGTGCAGGCGCTGTCCGCCCCGGCCGGCGCCGGCAAGACCACCTCATTACGCTCGCTACGCGCGGCCGCCCAACGCTGCTACTCCCATGTATTGGTGCTGGCGCCGACCGGTCAGGCGGTCGACGTCGCCATGCGGGAAGGCGCTGGCCACGAGGGCCACACCCTCGCCCGGGCCCTACACCTGCTGGACCAAGACCAGCTGCGGCTGCGGCCCAACACCCTAGTCGTGGTGGATGAAGCCGGGATGGTCGGCACCGACGACCTGCGCAAGCTGCTGACCGCGACCACCGCCGCACGGGTCAAAACCATTCTGGTCGGCGACGCCCACCAACTGGCCCCGGTCAAAGCCCGCGGCGGTATGTTCGCCCAACTCTGCACCGACCTGCCCTGGACCCAGCACTTATCCGAAGTGTGGCGCATGACCGACCCGCAAGAACGCGAGGCATCGCTCGCGCTGCGCGACGGTGACGCGAACGACGTTCGCCCGGCGGTGGACTGGTATCGCCAACACGATCGGCTGCACAGCGGTGATGCCATCACCATGGCCAGTGATGCGCTCAAGGCATACACCGCCCACACAGCGCTAGGGCGAGATGCACTGCTGGTGTGTGACACCACCGAAATGGTCGACGTCCTCAACATGCGAATCCACCGGGAGCGCATCCACACTGAGGCGCCCACAGTCACGGTGGCCAGAGGGCAGCAGGTGGCGGTCGGCGATGTGATCATCAGTCGCCGCAACGACCCCACCATCTCCTTCCACCACTCAACTCCGAATGCGGAATCGCTCCCGTCGGTGCGCAACGGAAACCGATGGCGAGTCGCCGGGATCGACGCCAAGCGCAATCTCCTGGGCGCCGAACGGCTCGACGACGGAGCCCGTGCCCTCTTCGACCAGAACTACTTCCGCGAGCACGTCAACCTTGGCTACGCCGTTACCGCGCATTCCGCGCAAGGAGTCACCGCGGATACCAGCGTCGCCGTCCTCAGTGAGACCACCACTCGCAGACTGCTCTACGTCGCCATGACCCGCGGACGCCACGCCAACCACGCCTACATCTACGAACGCAGCACCGAAGCAAGCGAATTCAGCCACGGCCAACCCTCGGACACCCACGTCGCTCAACGGGGCAACAGCCACGAAGCGACCGCCCTGCTGCGTCTGATCCTCGCCAACGACGAACCCGCAGTCACCGCCCATGACTACGCCACATCCACTTCCGAGGAAGGATTACCAGACCGCGTCCGCTCTCTGCTCTCCATCCGCACCGCCGCCACTCAACACCGACGAGAGACATACCAAGCCTGGAAAACCGAACGGCAAGAACACGCGCGCCACACTGAAGAAGCCCAGCAACGACACATCGACAGAAGCCAACACCAAAGCAACGACCACGGGCTTGAACTCTGATCCGACAACTTGCCCCAATCAAGTTCGCGGCCAACCGAACTAGGTATTGCAAGACTTGATCCGGTGACGGCTCCGCGCCGGCCATGGTGAGCAATTTCCCTGCCGCTATCACGGCGGTCACCGAGCCAATGCTGAACGCTCCGTCACCGTCTCGCGATTCGTCCACCGAGTACCTCGCGTCCAACGTGCGGCATGGGTGCAATCGTCGCAGCGATCGTCCACTTCGAGTGATGAGCCGACGTCCACGATCTGCCCGTTCTCGCGCCGTTCAGGCGCTAACGGTTTAGCACCTAAAGGAGCACGACGAACACGGGGACGACGAGAGTCTTCATCAGCGTCATCGTCTGCCGGATGTCGCCGACGGGTCCGAATAGCGATGCTCTGCGTCGTCAAAGTCGACCACGCAGCATACAACGACAAGAATGGTGATGACCGAAACATATTCGAGAGCAGCGGATTTAGGCGGCTCCCCAACCCTGGCTGGACGGCGACGACTGCGAGCCTTTGGTCCCGAGCGATCTTCACCGCAGCCGGCGGACAACACGACTGGCGCCAACACGATCGGATGATGGCCGAGCAGCGGTGCACATCCGCCCCAACGTCGTCTACAGCGATCGATGACCAGAGTCTTCTGGCTGCCATTTCCGTAGGTGTGCCACGGCTGCGCGCAGGGTATCGCGCAGGGGCGCGATATCACCGTGGACCCTGGCCAGCAGCATCCCGCCTTGCAGCGCGGCGATGACGCCGGTGGCCAGACGGGCCGGATCGGCCGTGTCGACTAGTTCGCCCCGATCCTGCATGGATTGCAACCCGCGCGCCAAGGGGGCCTCCCACCGACGGAACGCAGCATCCAGGCTCGGTCGAAACGCGTCGTCGTTCTTCAGCTCGGCCGCCATCGTTCCCAATGGGCACGAGAACGGACCGCCGGGTGCGGAGTGGGCGCGCAGGATCTCCTCGACCCACGCCTCCAGTCCAGTCCACGAGTCCGCGCTGTTGATCAGGGGCTGCTGGGCGAGCACGATCTGGGATTGCCGTTCGACGACGGCACGAACTAGGTCGGCCTTATCGACGAAGTAGTGGTAGAGCTGAGACTTGCCGGAGCCGGCAGCGGCCAGGACATCGTCCAGGCTGGTGGCGCCTACCCCTCTTTGGTACATCAGCGTGGCAGCGGCGTCGACGATGAGCGCCCGCATCCGGCGTCCCCGGGTGGTAGCCGGCAGTGGCCGTCCGGCATTGTCGGGCACAGAACTGGACACGCGTCATCTTATCGCCACGCCGACGAGGGCCGAGCATTCACCTCATCGGCGCCAATTGAGCTGCGGCCCCGGCCTGCCTTCGTGTCGGCTACTGCCGATACGCCATTCTCGATGGCCGGACCGTGTGTGGCCGATGTTCTCGTGCAACCGCTGCGCGGCTTACCTGCGTGGGGTGGCGGTGACGAAGGCGACGACCTCGTTGGCGAGTTCCTCGCCTTTGTCCTCCTGGAGGAAGTGTCCGGCATTTGTGATGGTTACGGGCTGAAACCTTGCGGCGCCGGGGATTTCGGCATGCAAGACTTTTTCGGCGCCTCCGGTGATGGGATCGGAATCGGAGAAGGCGCATAAGAACGGGCGGTCGAATGCTCGAAGGGATTCCCAGGCCGCGCGGTTGGCAGGTGCGGCTGGGTCCTCGGGTGAGGTGGGGACCAGCAGCGGAAATTGCCGTGCCCCCTGTTTGAACGAGTCGTCGGGAAAGGGTGCGTCATAGCCGGCCACCACGGCGGCAGACAGCGTGCTGAGGCAGCCGCCGTTGACGATTTGTCCTACCTTGAAGGCGGGGGTCTCCTGGCTGTATCGCTGCCAGGCGAGAAAGGCCTCACCCGGATGCCGATCACCGGTCGGCAGGAAGGTGTTCGCCGCAACGACTCGAGCGAATCGGTTCGGATGTTCACCCACAAGGCGTAGTCCGATGAGGCCGCCCCAGTCCTGGCAGACCAACGTCATATCGGACAAGCCGATCGCCTCGATTGCCGCCCAGGTCCAGTCCACGTGCCTTTGATAGGTGTAGTCGGCTCGGCTGGCGGGCTTGTCGCTGCGCCCGAAGCCGACGAGGTCGAGGGCGACCGCACGCAAGCCGGCTTCGACGAGCACGGGAATCATCCAGCGGTAGAGGAACGACCACGATGGTTCGCCGTGCAACAACAGCACGGTCTCACCGTCGGCTGGACCCTCGTCGAGGTAGTGGACCCGCAGGCGGTCACCGTCCCCGGCCTCGACATGCACATAATGCGGTTCGAAAGCGTAGTTCGGCAGGTCCGCGAACCTGTCATCAGGTGTCCTAAGGGTGTGCATCACGTTCCCTCTCATCGTGGCCATCATCCATGTACTGATGAGTACAGGTTCGGATGGCGAAAGTCGATGACGGGCGTCGAATTGGTCCTCACGTGAGACGCGACACCGACGGTTTTGCTCGCGATCTCTCAGCGACTGCGCCAGGGGACTGGGTTCGATGACCTGCACCGGGATGCTGTCTCGCGGGGTATCAACCACGTGGTGCCCCCAGCAGCTGGGCCCCACGCGACACCGGGGTGTCGACGGCTGCGCCCGGGTTCGGCTACGGGGTGGCCGGACTGCGCACTGGGCCCAGAACGGCGATGATGTGCGGGGGAATGGTGACGATCTTGTGCAGCTCCAGCCCGGCCGCGTCGGCGACCGCGCTAAGCGCATCGGCACCCAGCCGCGCCCATCGAAACCAGGCTCCTCGAGCCGAGTGGGTCTCCCAGCGCAGCAACTCGCGCGATACCGACGCCGTGTCAGTACCCGAGGAGTCGACTTCGACGATGACCCGCCCACCGGGTGCCAACAATTCGGCCGCCCGGCGCAAGGTTCGGACAGGGTCCCCACCGATGCCGATGTTTCCATCGGCGAGCAGCACCCGGTCCCAGCACCCCTGGGCTGGCAGCGACCCGAAGAGATCACGGCGCATCGCGGCGCCTCCGCGGTGACGCGTCAACGCCACAGCCACCGCCGACGCGTCGACACCTAGTGCCGCTGACCCTCGGTGTTGCAGAGCGGCGGTGAATCGTCCTGGGCCGCAACCTAAATCGAGGGTCGTGCCGCCGGAGCACTCGGTCATCACCAATTCGTCGGCGAGCCGATCATGGGCGGCCACGCCGGGTGCGCCAAGCCAGCGGTTCATCAGTAATTCCCGTACCAGCCCGCGGTGATTGCGCGACCAGCACGACATCCCCGCGGCACCGGCTCGATAGATCGCGTCGACCGGTGTGGCTTCGCCCGTCTCAGTCAACGGCGGAGACAGCGACGCCGGGACGGGGACACCAGATCTGCCGAACCGTCGTTCATCGCCGAGCGACTCCGAGCAGTGCGATGCCCCCTCGACGCGGCGTCCATGCGCAATCCCATATCCTTCGGTCCCTTCGCTCGCTGCCGCGCAGTCCGGTGGGTTTCGGCGGGCATCAATTCGATGGCCTGGCAGCCGATTTTGTACCGAAGGGTACACCGGAATCCAGACCCGCACCCGCTGACGGGATACCGCCTACGGCGTCCGTCGTCGGGTCCGCCGGCGGATCGCGGGACAGCCTCGCGTTGGTTGCAGTGGTGCGTGTTCAGGTTTGACCGGCCACTGTGTAACGGTCTCGCCGATCGCCAACACCATGTGTTGAAGGCGCAAGCGACGATTCACCGCGACCTCTAGCGATCGTTCGTCCGAAGAGGTTGAGTGCACGGCTGGTTCGTCGCAATCAACGGGAAGGACAAGCGTGCCGGAGAACACCATCGAACCCTCGGGGTCGCGGCGCTGGGGTCCGGCAGCGCTCTGGAGATGGATGGCCTCGCGGCGTCGATCGCGCCCCTTGACATGCCAGGAAATGGTCCGTTTGGTCACCGACTACCTCGAGGGGGCCCTCGACGACGCCCAGCGCCAGCGGTTCGAAGACCACCTGCGAACGTGCGATGGCTGTACCGCCTACCTCGAACAACTTCGTCTCACCGTGGCGTTGGTGGGGGAGATCCGCGAGGAACACCTCGACCCAGTGTTCCGCGACCGCCTTCTGGTGGCCTTCGCCGACACGACGGATACGTGGTGACCGTGACCGCCGACGAATCGGCACTGATCGCCGCCCTGCGGCTCGGGGATGAGAGAGCCTTCGCCCAGCTTGTCGATCGACACACCATGGCGATGTTGCGCGTGGCTCGCAGATACGTGAAAAGCCAGTCGAGCGCCGAGGATGTTGTGCAGGAGACGTGGATGGCGCTGGTGCGCGGGATCGGCACGTTCGAAGGCCGATCGTCGATACGGACGTGGTTGTTTGCGGTCCTGATCAACATCGCCAAGTCGCGCGGGATCCGGGAACACTACGACCACGACGCGGTGGCCGTGCTTGGCACCGTGGAGGATCCGGCGCGTTTTTACAGCGCCGACGATCCCCGTGCGGGAGCATGGAGGGAGCCGCCGTCGTCGTTTCCTGACAGCCCTGAAGGATCTGTCCTGCGCGGTGAGCTGCGCACGGTGGCGCAGCGAGAAATCGACAAGCTACCCGAGGCCCAACGCGCGGTCGTAACCCTGCGCGACATGCTTGGCTTCGACGCATCCGAGGTGTGCGAGCTGCTCGACATCAGCGCAGGGAACCAACGAGTCTTGCTGCACCGTGGCCGCGTAGCAGTCCGCCAAGCCCTCGAACGTTATGTGCGAGGGACGGCATCATCGCCGACGCGGTAGAACGTGGCCCCATGTTCGCTACGCGACCGCGCTTGGCTGCATCGGCGGCCACGGGCGGCGATCGCCACAGAGCCTGTGCCACTCGTTTCGGTGTACTCAACGGTACAGTGTGCAAGACGCGCCGACGCACGCGCTGACGTCCGGCCGATGTGAGTGGGGACATGGTGACAACTAACGCGGTGCTGGACGTCATTGCGCGCGACGGTCGAGCACTGGTCGCGGCGGCCGCCTCGGAATGGGCTCGGCCGGTGCCGGATTGCCCCGACTGGGACGCCGCAGGCCTGGTCCGTCACACCGGGGGAATCCTCGCGTGGATGGCCCGCATCGTCGAAACCGGTGAGCGAACCAGCTTCCGGTCATTGCCGCCGCCTCCCGAGGAGGACGCCGAGCTGGCGGCGTGGTTCCTCGAGAACCTGGAGCGCACCCTAACGGTGATGCGCAACGGCGACCCTGACAGGACGGTGTGGACGTTCTCCAGCCTCGGCGATCACCGGGCGTCGTGGTGGTGGCGACGGCTGGGGGTAGAGATGGCCATCCACCGCTGGGACGCTGAGTATGCCGTCGCTATCGCCGATGGGCCGACACCGCGGCCGCTCGACAGTGCCGTCGCGATGGCAGGAATCGAGGAGTTCGTGGCGGAGTTCCTGCCCGGGCTGCTGGCTCAGCCGGCGGCCGAGCGGCCATCGGGAACGCTGCGTCTGCACATCACCGACGTGATGACCGACCGATGGCTCGACCTCGACGATCAGGGCACGGATCTGATCGGCCCGACGGAGGTCGACACCACCGTTCGGGGCACGGCGTCGGCCGTCCTGTTGTGGCTGACTAACCGGCACACCGACGCCGTCGTGGCCGGCGACCGCAGCCTGCTCGACGCGTGGACCGCACTGAAGCGCTGACCGTTCGCTACTTCTTTAACCGTCGGCTTCCGCCGTGCCAGTCCTCTTCGATCCCTGACGTCGCGGGGTCGAGGCCGAAACTCGCGAGCTGGGGACGCTCCCGCAGGCTGCGCTTGAGTTCGGCGAAACCCGGGAAGCTCGCCAACCCCAACACGTTGTCCCAAAGCGGGCCTGCCTCTTCGGGTTTGGGTAACCGGCTGATCACCGGACCGAAGAACGCCACGCCGTCTGGTGGGCGGAACTGCAGGATCGGGGTACCGACGTCCTTGCCGGTCAGCCCCAGAGCGTGATCGGTTTCGGCGCGAAGCGTGGCGTCGAAGGTGTCGTCGTCGAGGGCGTCGGCCAGCTCGAGGGGCAGTCCGGCTTCGGTGAGAATCGGCTCGAGGAACTCCCGCGTGCCGTAATAGCCTGCAGCCAAAAAGGCGAGTTCGTCGGGTGCAGTGTCGAAGATCTGTTGTCCCAGCGCCAGATACAGTGGGCCGACGGCGCTGCGCCCATACTCGGCCCTGACCCGGGCCGCGACGCGCAGCAACCTCAGCCCGGCGGTGTGCCCGGCTTCGTAGTCGGGCGGAAAGTGAGCGTCATAGTCGATGTGGGCGTTGATCATTCGCAGCGAGATGAACCGCCAATCCACCTCGTAGTCGCGTTGGCCGGCCACCAGGCGCACCCACTTGCTGGTCATCCACGCGAACGGGCACACGGGGTCGAAGTAGAAATCCAGGTCGGCCCGGCGCTCCTCGGAGGGCGGCTCATCGACCCGGGCGCTCATGAACGGGACTCCGCCTGAGCCGCGACGAACCGGTGGATCGCGGCGTCGGCGTGGTCGACCAGGGGACCGCCTAGGGTATGGAGTGCACTCGCATAAAACGAGCGCCGTGGAACAACAACAAGATGTCCGGTCTCACTCGTGTGCGCCACGTGCCACCCGCAGAAATGTCAACTTCATGGAGACGGTCGTCGTCCTGTGTTCTTGTCGGTGAACTCATTATGTCCGCACTGCCGGCAGATTTCCACGGTTACAGCCGGTCCTAAAGCGCTCAGCGAGTGCTTGTTGGGGGCGGGGGTAATGCCGCATCGAGGGCAGCGCGATACTGACTAACCCGTCGAGGTTGTGATGTGATCAGTGTGGCGGCCCGTTTACCGAATGAGTCGGGCCCTGGTTTTCGCGCACGACGCTGTGTCGGGCTAGTTGGATTGCGTAGATTGCGGTGCTGGCGCCGAAGAAGGCGGCGGTCAACAGAAGCCAGCGCCCGCAGTATGGCTGCTGAGTCAGACCCGTGGCTGACTGAAAGTTCCACGCACCCTGCTGGATGATTCCGGGTAGAAACACAACGAAGCTCAGAGCTGACGCCAGCAACGGAACACGAACGTAGTTGATCACGGGCAATCGCCGGGTCGTGGCGGCGGATCGCCGATGTGGCAACGCGGCGACCAAGATCCGGTCGACAAGTGAGTAGGCGGGAAACAACACGAGATCGTGCGCGATGATCGCAGCGGCGAACCACACCGCGATCGACTGCCACCAGGTGGTTGGGTTCCACAGCTGTCTTGGTCCCACCGTGACGAGAACGTAGGTGAACAGGGCGAAGCCGGCGATCATCGACAGTAGGTGTAGGGGATGAGATCCGTAGATGTCGCGGAACGCGGTACTCGATGATGTTGATGGGGTGGGCATGTCACGCCTTTCGGAAGTCGATCGCGGCCACCCATTTTGTGCAGTGCACGCCGGGCAGGGCTGGCACGATGATCCGAGCCGGATATCCGTGGTCGGGGGACAGATCGACGCCGTTGACCTTCAGGGCCAACAACGCGTCCGGGTGCGTGACCTGGTTCTGTTGCAGGGTCGCCTGGTTGAAGCCATAACGCTCTAGCGATCGGACATAGGCCGAGGCGGGGTTGGAGACACCTGCCAGTGTGGCTAGATTCCGCAGGGGTACGCCGGTCCAGACCTGTGTGCTTGACCAGCCCTCCACACAGGCGATCGGCAGCGTTGCGGTGTGTTGCGCCATGGCAAGTAGCGCCACACGGTCGAGGGTTACCGGATGTGGGCCGCCGGTCAACGTCAATCGCCATGTGTCGCTTGTTGTTCGGGGGTCGATGAGTGATGCGGCGAAGGTCTTGTTGACCTCGAAGGCGTTGGGGCCCTCCCCGAGATTTCGGCCGCGCGGTAACAACAGTGCTGCGTGCCGGGTGAACCCGCCGATCGTTTGTCCGGCGGTGATGATCGCAAGGAAAGCCGAGCCTGCGCCGACGAGCGCCAGAGCGCCGCGCCGGCTGATCGTGGCGGGGGCGGGGTTGGGGGCGACGAGTCCGTCGGGATCGGCTGGTTCGGGGCGGGTGTCCGCGACTCGGGTTTTCATGACCTGTCGTAGTGACAACCCTCGCAGGCCGGCGAGCATCTTGGGGAACTTGATGGCGACGTGCACCACGAATCCTGCGATGAATACCCACGCTCCGAAGTAGTGGGCGGTGTAGAAGCTGAACCCGAAGATGTAGTCGTACTGGATGTTGAGGACACCGGTGACGATCTCGAAGAGGATTCCACCGACCAGCATGATCAGCGAAATGCGTTCTAACAGTTGAGCGATTGAACGCGACGGCGGCCAGGCGAAGAATCGCGGGATCACCGACCACAGCTTGGCCAGGACTACCGGGATCAGAATCAGACCCAGTCCGACGTGCACACCCTGTGTGAGCCGATACAGCCAAGACGGGTTGGCCGGCCAGTTGAACGTCGGCAACTTGAGCACACCAACATCCGCAGGTATCGCCTGCCCGAACTGAGGACCGTAGGCGATGTAGGACAGCAGGCCGGTCACAATGACGATCGGCAGCGCCACGAGAAGTACGGCCCCGAACACCGACGTCAACCATTGACCGCGCAGCGGGCTGCGCCATCGCATGAACCGCTGCGCTCCTGGCGGTGGATGCTGGTCGAGGGTGCGCCACAAGGACTTTGGAAAACCGTACCGCGGCGGTTCGTTGTCCGGGTCCGTACCACTCATCGTTGCCGGCCTCAGTTGTTGCTGTTCGGGCAGGACAAGTCGACGTAGACGACTCCGTTGTTGGCGGGGTCCATCCGCATCATGAGGCTGCCGTCGGTCATCATCATGACGGTCAGTCCGTGCACACCGTTTACGGTGCACCGCGACAGTGCCATGGTCGACGGTTGGTTGAATTGCACGCTGTAGCCCTGGTCTTGTAAGGCCTTCACCACGTCGGCGGCCGAGCCGCTGTTGATCGGAACAGCACTGGCGACGGCAGTAGTCGCCAGAGCGGCACCGGCGGCGATGCCGATTGTGGCGGCGATGAGGGTGAGTTTCACGATGAGCTCCTCTGGGTCGTGCGCCTCATCCGGTGGAAGCGCTTCAGTGACGACCTGGAGTGATCAGCAGCTGCCCTGGCGTTACACGGTCAGTGAGAAAATGCTCAGCGCCAATTGCGGAATGCCCTGAGCAGCCTGCCACGGAACTCGGGATCGATCTGTTCGTGGGTGATGCGGCCGACCGTGTCGATCGTGACCCGGAATTGTTGCAGGTAGTTCTCGCAGCCGTCGCAGTCGAGGAGGTGCAGGTCGAAGCGTGCACGCGTCTGCGGGTCGAGTGAGCCGTCAAGGTAAGCCGTGACGAGTTCGACCAGCTCGATGCAATCCATGCTGTCGGCGCTCACGACACCCCTGTCATATACGTTTCAAGTGCTTGCCTGATGGCCGCACGGCCACGGTGCAATAGCACTCGCTGATTTGCCACGGATATGCCCAGCAGGTCGCATACCTCATGAGACTCGAAGCCGAGCACATCACGCAAAGTGACGACCGTTCGTTGCCGTTCCGGCAGCCTGTCCAATTCTTCTCGGGTCAGCTCAAGGAATTCCGCACTGAGCACTGAACCCTCCGGGGTGTCGGGAAACGGGCAGGGCGCGCGGTCGTCCTTCCAGTGCCCCGGCCACTCGTTGTCGGTGGCGGGGCGAAATCGCTGCGGATCGACGGTGGCACCCGCCGCGGTCAGTTCGGCATCGGTAGTGCGTCGATCCCGGATGCCGCGTGACTTCGCGATGTTGATCATCACGGTGAAAAGCCAAGTGCGCAGCGAGGATCGGCCCTCGAACTTGTCGATGCCCTTGATCAGGGCGATCCATGTCTCCTGAACAACGTCCTCGGCAGCCTCGGTGCTTCGGACGTAGCCGCGAGCGACCCGCAGCATCGCCGGGGTGTAGCGGTCGACCAGCGTGGCGAATGCCGACTCGTCGCGGGCAGTCAGTGCCGCGACAAGCTCCGATTCGTCGTATTCCGTCGAGGTCATCGAGACGGAATACTAGCTGCTCAGCGGTATTCGGGATTGGTGAAATCGTAGCGGCAGCCCGCGTCCCAGCCCGAGCGGATGTTGCCGTACGCCGGCACACCGCCGGCGCTGCGCAGCATCTGGGCCACGTGCAGGAGATTCCACGTCGTAAAGGTCGTGTTCCGGTTGGTGAAGTCGTTCTCCGGTCCCCCCGAACCCGGATCGAGATACGACGGTCCCGGGCCTGCTTCTCCGATCCATCCGGCATCGGCTTGTGGGGGAATCGTGTAGCCGATGTGTTGCAGCGTGTAAAGCACATTCTGCGCACAGTGCTTCACCCCGTCTTCGTTGCCAGTAATCAGGCAGCCGCCGACGCGACCGTAGTACAGGTATTGGCCGGCATCGTTGAGCAGATGTGAACCACCATAGAGCCGTTCGTGCACCTGCTTCATCACCGAGCTGTTGTCGCCCAGCCAGATCGGGCCGGCGAGGACCAAAATGTTTGCGGCGAGGACTTTCTCAAATATGTCGGGCCAGTCGTCGGTGGCCCAGCCGTGCTCCCGCATATCCGGCCACACACCGGTGGCGATGTCGTAGTCGACGGCCCTCACCACATCCACGGCTACGCCGTGCCGAGTCATGATGGAGCTGCTGATATCGATCAGCCCCTGAGTATTACTCGGTTCCGGTGAACGCTTCAGCGTGCAGTTGATGAACAACGCCCGCAAGCCGGTGAAGTCATAGTCAGCAGGGTTGGTCACGCTGTCGTCCCTTCGATCGCCATTCATCATCCACAGTCCCGGGTCGCACCCACATCGTTACGCCCAATTAGGCCGCAATTTTTCAGCGGGCCCGGCCAAGGGCCTTTTTGGGTTCGATGGACACTCCGTCGCCAACGGATAACTCTCGCGACGGTCAGGCTTGCCCCGCCGCGACGGCCACACCTCGCGGGATCGTCGGGCGAAGTCGTCGAATCCTTACCCATCGGTGACGTCCCGGCCACGGCGCCGAGCGATGTAACGCATCAAATGCCCAGGCGCACTATCGATCACACAAGAGATGCCGGTACCCAGCGCGGTGATCGGCCGACAAGGAGGACGAATACATATGAAGCGATACACCGGTGCAGTGACACTCGCAGCCGGCGCAGTAGTCGCCGCAGGCATGCTCACCGCATGCTCTGACAGCTCAAACCGAGTCACATCGCCCACCGGCATCACATCGAGCACGGTGGCTGCGATGCCGCAGTCGGCAACGTTCATGGCCGACGTGCCCGAAGCCAACGGAACGACGATGACCATGGCGATCACAGTCGAGGGGGACAAGGTGGTCGCGTTCACCACCGACGGCGTCAAGGACGAGGCCTACTTCAAGGGCACCCAAAAAGACGGCACGATGACTCTGACATCAATGTACGGGGACACCCTCAAAGCCTCCTTCAACGGCACCGTCGTCAGCGGCACAGTGCTGATGAATGAAAGCAACTCCGTCCCGACGAAGTTCAAGGCCGCCTCGGTCCCCGCACCCGCCGGGATCTATACAGCGGCCCACGACAACATGCGCGCCACCTGGGTGGTGCGCCCCGACCACACCCTCACCGGTGTGATGAACAACAGCGCACCCGGTGACCACAAGATCACCGACGCAATCATGGCTCAAAATCAAGCCTTCATGGACCAGGTACGACAGATGCGAGTGAATCTACAGCTGCACCAAGCGCCACCCATGACCTACGGAACCTGGACAACCCGGATGGGCGGCACCACGATGAACGCTGTTCGCGTCACGGGTGACATGTCGTTCTGACGCGCGCAGGTTCTCGTAGGTGCCTACAGGACTGCGTCAACGGCGGCCAGGATGTCTGCCACCTCGCTGCGGATCGTGTAGTTCGGGTGCACGTCAATCCATCGGATCGCCCCGGCATGATCGACGACCACGACCGTGGGCATGGGCAAGGTGGTCTGGCCGTCGGCGTTGACCTCGGTGAGGTCCAAGCCCAAACTCTGTTGTGCGGCAAGGGCGTCCGCCGAGGGTTGGGTCAGCACACCAAGCGCAGTGGCGAGCCGATTCCCCGGATCCGAGGCGACGGTGAAGGTCAGCTCATTCAACTCGACCGAACTCAGCGACCCGTCGGGCTTCTGCGGGCTCACTGCGATCAATCCGACGCCCCGCTCCAGCAACGCCGGCACCAGCTCGGTTTGGTAGGTCCGCAGAGCGATATTGCAATACGGGCACCACGCCCCTCGGTAGAGCACCACGACCGCGGGCCGCTCGCCGCGGATCCGTCCCAACGTAGTCAGTTCAGAGTTCACATTGAGCAGCTCGACATCGGGCAGGGCAGTTCCCAGCGGCGCGACCCCGGTGGGCACGCCGTGCGCTTGCAGCGCGGCCTGCTCGGCGGTGAAGGCGCCAATCACCTCGCCGGGCAAACTCGCAGCCGACTCGTCTGCATGCCGCTGTGCCTGTTCGGCGATGGTGGGAGTGTGCGTGGTCATCGGAGGGCCCTTCTAGAGAATGGATTGAACGCTCCATAACGCTGCGCCCCTAACATTGGAATGTCAACTCCAGAAACGGTTATTCTGGAGTGGTGATCACGCGCAAGGGCGAGGCCACCCGGGATCGCATCGTGGCCGCCGCCGCGGCCCTGATGTATGAGCAGGGAGTGGCCGGTACCAGCACCGAGGACGTCCGGGCCGCTGCCGGCGTCAGCGCGTCGCAGATCTACCACTACTTCGAAGACAAACCTTCGCTGACGCGGGCCGTCATCGGATATTGGAGCGAGGCGATCCTGGGGTTCCAGCAGCCTCTACTGGCGCGCCTCGATGGCATCGACGCGTTGCGGAGTTGGGCAGAGGTCGTGGTGGACAAACAGCGCGCCAACGGCTTTCGGGGTGGCTGCCCGCTGGGTTCGTTGACCAGCGAGCTCGCCGACGTTGACGATGCGGCTCGAGACGGCGTCGTGGAGGGCTACCGGCGATGGCACGGCGCCATCGCTGACGGCCTGGCCGCAATGAAAGAGCGTGGCGAACTGGACGACAATGCCGACGTCAACCAACTCGCGTTGGCACTGCTGACCGCCCTCCAGGGCGGCCTGCTAGTGGCCAAGGCCGCGCGCGACCCTGAGCCCCTCCGAGCAGCATTGAATACCACCATCGACCACATCGCCTCCTTCGCCACCAAGGGCAAGCCCTAGGTGTACTCGGCGAGAACATTGCCGTCACTCTGCTGAAAGGGGCGGCTGACCCCCATTGGTGCTGAATTTGCCGGGACCTAACAAGCTCCTTGCCCTGCGGCATTCGCCTTTCTCGCATCGACGAGGCGTACAACTCTCTAGACGGGCGGGAGTCGACCCCCCGTTGTGCCGAGAGTGTGCCAAGACGCGCAAAAAAGGCGATAGGCCGTCGACGCCGTGAAACGATTGCGAGGCGCTGACCTGCACAGACCCGTATTCAACGCAACAGACGAGACGCCAGAAATACGTCAAAAAACCATTTACACCGTAGCGATCGGGCCCTTTGTGTCTGGCTACTCGTCGTGCTGAGGCTGCTCGGCCACCTGCTGCGCGATCGCTAACCACTCTCGGTTCGGTTCCTGCAGGCGGCCGAGCACCACCGCCTCGGATACGGCGGTGTACCGCGCGAGGGAGCAGAGGTAGGTCCGCATTGCAATCGCCGCATACATCGTGGTCTGCGCAGTGACCGCCAGCGTGACGTGCATCGCCGCTGTCGAAACGCCTCCCACCGACGGGCCAGCAGCCGCGTACCCGACAAGCCCTGCCTGTCGGAAGCGTCCGTGCGTCGCCGCTGACAGCAGCGAGTACGGCAGTCCCGCCAGCTCGTCCTCCTGTAAGCCCGATGCTCGGTAGAAATCCTTCACCAGCTGGGTCTCCGACGGCGGCGCATCGGTGAGGCCTTGACCTTCCCGGGCGAGGATAGGGGCGTCCCACGGCTTTGGCTTCCTCCGATAGACCGCTTCGAGCCCGGCGGTCGCGCCGACTGCCAGGTAGTCGGCGGCGCGGGCGTCGCGTTCGGCAACCGCTTCTTCATCGTCCGACGGGAACGGTAGGCCGTACAGCGCCGCCAGCTCTTCGTTCAGGAACCGTCGCAGTCGCTCCTCTTTGGACCCCGCGGTGAGGACGTACCACGCTTTCGCCGCGATGACGGCAGACGTGCGTGCCAGCGGGAACGGCGCCAAGGTGACGAGGTCAGTGCGCAGGATGGCGGCGATCCCGCGGAGCAGGTCGCACTGCTCGAGCCCGACGGCCCCCTGCTTAGTCGCCAAGGTCAGCAGAGTCTGCTTGGACCGCGTCCCGGGGTGGTCGCCACTCGCGGCTCTGTCTCTCATCGCCTCGCTGCCAATGTTGAACGGGTGCGATAGTTCTGCCTTAAGCAGGCTCTCCGCTGCGTCCACGAACCGCATCACCACGTCGGCGAAGTATTCGAACTCCGGTGGTGTCAGCCGGCCGGTCAGCGGTGGCGGGGATGTCATCAGTTGAGCGTAGGCACCCCGCCAAACAGCATGGGCTTGGCTCGCGGACCGGCCCGCAACTCGCTGGAACCCAACCCCCGCTAACTTCACGTTCATACAGAGTCCGCAGACCAGCCGGAACGGCTCGGCTCCTCGATACTGTCGGCGAAACCGACGAAGAGCCACGCACAACGCGAAAGCTTGGCTGCCGTTGTGCATCGCCGAAGTTCCGTATCAAGGGGTCACGCGACCATGAAACGAGGCGTCGAGTGGTCGGTTTGATTGTCACGGGGTTGTCACAACACGCGCGAAACACTCGGGCATCTGGTGGCACGGCTTGGGATCGTTCCCGCAGCTCAGAGAGCAAGATGCGATCGCAGGACGTACCCGGAGACTCCTCTTTGCGGACTGTAAATCCGTCGGCGGAAGCCTACACAGGTTCGAATCCTGTACCTGCCACTCCGTCGGGCCCGGTTTTTGACCGGGCCTGATTGCGTTTCGCAGCTCAACCGACCGCCTTCGCTGCAATGCAGCCCATGGTGAGTCTTGGTTATTGGCCCGCTCGGCGTTTGGTCGCTGCATGCGGCTTGCGGTGCCCTGTTGCCGTTGGCCGTGGAGCGTTGGCAGCACCGGGTGCCGCTGCAGCCGCGGGTTGTCCCGTTGCGGCGGCGCCTCCGACGCTGACGCCGTTGATGTTGAAGCCGGGGCCGTGCTTGGTGACTGTTGCACCAGTTTGGAATAGCGACCCTGCGGTGGACAGGGGCCCGATTGCCTTGACGGTACTGCCGGCGCTGAAGCTGCTGAACGCAGTATTGAATGTTCCCGATTGTTGAAGGGGAGCGAATCCCTCGTAGCCCGCGTAGGCCTTGCTGTTGGGCCCAAACAGATTGGCAGCGAAGTTGACGACTCCGCCGGCCACCACGTTGCTGCCGAAATCGTGTGCCGACGAAGGGCTGAACAGGCTGACGGCAACATTGCCAATTCCCTGCGCCGCGGCCCCTGCTTGGTACGCGTTGCTGTCGCCGATCACGATCGCGATATTGCCGAACGCTGGACCCCCGGTGGAGATGTCCCCACCTGTGTAGCTATAGGTATTGGAACCGGCCGCCCATGTCATGCCGATTGCGCCACCGGAAGATGCGACGGCTCTGTTGCCCAACGCAATTGAAGAAGCCAGCAGACTGCTGGTCCTGTTGAAGGCAGCGGCCCCATCACCCTGTGCGAGGGCCCCTCCAAACAAACTGCTGCCCTCGTTGGTGGCGTTCGCCTGATTCCCGACCGCCAGTGCTGCACCGAACAGGCCGTCCGCGTGAGCTTGAGCGTTCGTACCTATGGCGATCGCGATACTGGTCAAGTTGCTTGAGCATTCGGTGCTGTTACCGATACCGAAGAATGACGCGCAGCTTGCAGAAGCGGTGGTAGCGCCTCCGAGCCCCGCTGCGGTCAATGCGCCGGCAGTCAGTGTTGCGAGCGCGATCCCGCTCAGAAGCCTTGAAGAGTCGGCGATTTGACCAACCATGATTGTTCCCCCGAACATTGTGTGTCCTGGCCAGCGATGACCCCAAGGTATCCGCGGGCAGTGGGAGTCGACTCAGTAGTGAGCTACTGCATCCCTCTGCCGTCGAACGAGACTACGAACCCTCTACGTAGTGGCCTAGTCGCATCTCACACCGACAGGATGTGACCCTCATTGGCGGGGACCGCGCCGTCGAGCAGTGCGGCGTAGCACTGCTCGACGGCTTCGCGACCGTGCCGCGTCACCACGGTCATCCACGGGTGCTCGGCATCGTCGATGCGCGCCATGAATGCCGCCCACGCCGAGGCGATCCGCTCCTGCAGTCCGTCCGGGCCCCACTCCGCCGCGCGCTTGCGGGCCTGTTCGGGCGCGAAGAACAACTGCGGGGGCGGGCCCGGCAGGTCGCCGCCGCCACCGAGTGCATCCCAATGCGTGGCGCCGACCGCGCAGCTGTAGGCCAGCAGATCACCGAGCCTGCCGTGCACGGCCGCGCGCACCGCCGTGTCGCCACTCATGTCGACGTAGACCGACGCGGTCTGAGGAAGTGACGCCACGTCGTCGTAGAGGACCACGTCGTCGTAACAGCCCAGCGAGCGGGTGAATTCGGCATTGGCCGGCGACGTGATCCCGACGACCGTGATCTCTTCGCCGCGCTGCGCGAGCCGGAATGCCGTGCCGTAGGCGGTCTTGCTGGAGGCGCTGGACAGGATCACCGTCCGCGCACCGAAGAAGTCGTTGTCGGCGAGGAAGTCGTCGATGAGGAACGACGTCGCGAACAACGGCCGCAGCAGTGCCTGCTGCGCCTCACGGTCGGCCCGATAGCCCGGGTCGGCGCTGCACCGCACGTACTGGTTGTACACGGCGTGCAGGCCGCGCCGGTGTTCAGCGCCGTCGGCGAAACCACCCGGATGAACATCGGTGGCCGGTAAGACAACCTCGTCGGCGATCGGCCAATAGCCGTAGAAGCGCTCGTCGACTTCGACTCCCGGACAGCGTGATTCGACCACGGTGGCGAAGCCCCAGACCGGGACGCGGCCGGTATCCGGATCGCCGGTCGGATAGAACTGCCAGTAGTTCATGACGTCGCCCAGGGCGGCGTAGGTGATGTTGTTCGATGTCAGCGCGAACGCGTCGACGCGCAGGCGGACCTGGCCGTCGTCGAGGGGCGGCGCCGTTGACTCCTCCCAGTGGGTGGTTCGCAGATTGCTGCGGCGCACCACGAAGTTCGTCACCATCGGTTTCTCCCGTCGTCTCGCTGCATTACACCAGGGCTGTGGTTGAACCATGCCGCCTTTAAATGCGTTTCACCCAGAGCGTCGAAAGCGAGCGACCTTACCCCGGGGATAGCAAATCCTTCCTTTGTGCACGAGGAAGTCTGGCTGCCGGGCGATTACCTGTGCACGTCTGAAACGGGAGCATTTCTTCTCAACACCCCATGAGAGGAAATACCGAAATGACCGCATCGACCCGCACTCTGACCGGCTTCAAATTTGCAGCCACCGTGTTCGGCGCCCTGGCCGTCGTCGCCCTGGCCCCGGCCACCGCGAATGCGCTGCCCGTCAACAACACCGACAGCGGCGGCTGCCACTACACCGACAAGGACGGCTACGACATCCCGATCGACGAGGGCCAGAGCGTCATTGTCGACGGCAAGACCGTGACCTGCCGCGGCGGATCGATCGTCGTCGCCAATGCGGGGTCCACCACGGGTGGAATCAAGCCGAACAGCCCCTCGAAGATCGGTGTCCTCATCGACCTGCCGCGCGCGGCGGCCACCCGCTGACCCCCGACCAACCACCCCTCGGCCCGTCACCGGACGCCTGGTGGCGGGCCGAGTCATGATGTCGGGCGAACCCTTGAGCTTTGTCGTAACCCAGACCACTATCTAGCTACAGCTTTCTGGGGGCGACTGGATTTGTAAGCTGCGGCGGAGGGTGAATCCGAACGTCGACGAGCTAAACCTCGTTACTTTTGGAGATCGCGAATCTGCCGCATCACATCGGAGGAACATCGGCGATATGGCCGGAGAACGTGCGGAGGGCGCCAAGCCATCCGGTGGGGGCGGTATCGCTGCTGAGCTCGAAGCCGCAGGATTTTTAGACGCGGTCGAGGTAGGCCGCGGCGGCGCGGGGGTGGTCTACCGCTGCTATCAGACGTCGCTGGCGCGGACCGTCGCCATCAAGGTCTTGATGTCCGACCTCGACCAAGACAATCGCGAGCGGTTCCTGCGCGAAGGCCTGGCGATGGGCAAGCTCTCCGGTCACCCGAATATCGAAGACATTCTCCAGGTCGGCGTCACCGAGACCCATCGGCCCTACATCGTGATGCCGTATCACGAGGCTGGATCCCTGGCCCAGCGGTTGCAGCGGGTGGGCCGGATCGCCTGGCCCGACGCGCTGCGTATCGGGGTGAAACTGTGCGGGGCGCTGGAGACCGCACACCGCGTCGGCACGTTGCACCGCGACATCAAACCCGGGAACGTCCTCGTCAACGACTACGGCGAACCGCAATTGAGCGACTTCGGGATCGCGCGCATCGTCGGCGGGTACGAAACCGCGACCGGATTCTTCACCGGCACCATCGCGTTCACCGCACCGGAAGTGCTGGCCGGCAATCCACCGACGGCGGTGTCGGACGTGTACTCCCTCGGTGCCACGATTTACGCGGTGATCGCCGGAGCCGCGGCCCACGAGCGTAAAGACGGCGAGGATCTGGTCGCGCACTACTTGCGGATCAGTTCGACGCCGGTGCCGGACATGCGGCCCCAGGGAATTCCCGCCAATATCTGCGCCACGATCGAGAAGGCGATGTCGCTGGATCCGTCTCAGCGGCACGTGTCGGCGGCCGAGTTCGGCCGCGAACTGCAGGCGGCGCAGCGTAACAACGGGTTGATCGCGGACACGATGGTGCTCAGCGAATCCACCGGCCACTCGAAACCTGCGACAGAGACCGCGGCGATTTCGCTGGCGACCGCCGAGCAGAGCGAACTGCCCGATCCGGCCTCCCTCGCCATGGCCGCACCGCCGGTGACACCGCCGCCCCCACCGGTGTCCAACCTCGGTGGCGCGGGCGGACCGATCTCGCCCAACCCGCCGGGACCGATCCCACCGGGCCCGCCGTTTCCCCCCGTCGGCCACGGTCCGCACACGCCCGGGCACGACGGGCCGACCAGCATCATCAAGAAGCCGACAACTCGGCGGTCCTGGCTGGTGGTCGCGGCGGCGCTCGTCGGCATCCTGGCGTTGGTGGCCGGCGGCATCTACTACGCGTCGAAGCCCGACAACGGCGGGGGCGGTGGCAGCGCAACGGCGACGTCCAGCGCACCGACCACCGAGACTCAGGCCGGCTGGAAACCGATCACCAATGCGCGGGTGGCCCGCGAGGCCGCCGCGACGACACAGGCTGACGGCACCATCTGGATTTTCGGCGGCCTGGAAAGCGATGGCGGCGTCAGCGGACGGCACGAGGGTTACGACCCGGCCATCGACAGCTGGAAGGGCGGCGACGAGCTTCCCGTTCCGGTTCAGCATGCGATGGCGGTGACGTGGCAGGGCACCCCGTGCGTGATGGGCGGCTGGCGGGCCGAGGGCACCACCACCCAGATCGCGACGGACAAGGTGTGGCGGGTAGTCAACAGTCACTGGGTCGAACTGCCACCGCTGTTGCAGCCCCGTGCGGCGGGTGTCGCGGCGGTGGTCGGTGGCCGCATCGTCGTCACCGGCGGTGTCGACGCCAGCGGCAAGCTGGTGAACACAACGGAGGTGTTCGACGGCACCGCGTGGAAGCTGGCGGCCCAAATCCCAACGCCGAGAAAGATGTTGGGCGTGGCGTCGGACGACAGGGTGGTCTACACCGTCGGAGGAACCGACGGAACGAACGACCTGCCGACGGTGGAGGCCTACGACCCGGCCGCCGACTCCTGGACGGCGTTGCCGGCTTTGACCCAGCCGCGCAGCGACCTCGGCGTCGCGATCGCCGACGCGCGGCTCGTCGCGGTCGGCGGACTCTCCGCGGGGCGGGTGCTCAAGTCCGTCTCGGTGATGGACCTCGCGTCAAAGACGTGGGCCGACCTGCCGGACCTGAGCACCGCTCGGCACGGGATGGCCGTCGCGGCGGTGGAGAAGTCGGTGTACGTGATCGGTGGGGCGACCGACGTCGGCACCAGCCAAGTGACATCGACCGCGGAGATGCTCAAGTTGGCGCCGCGCAAATTGCAGCCCGCGCCGGCCTGGCGGTCGCTGCCCGATGCGCCGACGGCCAGGCTGATGATGGCGTGGACGGTGCTCGACGACAAGATCTTCATCGCGGGCGGCATGAGCCACGGCGACACCCTTGCGCTCGTCCAGAGTTACGACCCGCAGACCAGGGCGTGGCAGGCGCAACCGCCGCTGCCGACGCCCCTGCACCATGCGACCGCCACGACCTACCGCGGCGAAATGGTGGTGATCGGCGGGGCCACCGAGGAACTCGCGAACGCCTCGAACAAGGTCTACGCCTTGCGTGGCGGCACCTGGGTTGAGCTACCGAACCTGACCCATGCCCGCGCCGCCAGCGCCGCCGCAGTGGTCGGCGACAAACTGGTGGTCGTCGGCGGGCAGAACGCCAAGCAGCTCGTCGCGCAGACCGAGGTGTTCGACGGCCAGTCCTGGAAGGACGTCGCCGACCTGCCGACGCCGCGCGAGCACCTGGCCGCGGTGTCGGACGGGACGTACGTCTACACGATTGGTGGACGATTCCTCTCCGCCGACAAGAACTCCGCGGCGTTCGAGCGCTTCGACCCCAAGTCCGAGCAATGGACCAAGCTGGTCGACATGCCGACTCCGCGCGGAAGCTACGGCGCCACCCTCATCGACGGCCGGATCGTCGCGCTCGGCGGCGAGGAGCCGACCCAGGTGCTGACGACGGCCGAGATGTACGACATCGCCGACTCGAAATGGATTTCACTGCCGCCGATGCCGACGGCGCGGCACGGTGAGGCGGTCGCGTCGGTCGGCAACACCGTGTACGCGATCGGCGGCGCGAACCGGCCGACGCACGAGGGAGCGGTGGCCACGGTGGAGGCCCTCGACTTCACTTAGTGTCGTTGTCCCGCAGCATGTTCAGGGTGACAGCGCCACGACGGATCGCCTCGTTGGCCAGGCGCACGCGGCGCTCACCCTCGGGCGGGATCGCGAACTTGTCGTACAGGTTCTGCAGATGCTGCTTGATCGCGGCTTCGGTGACGAACAGCTCCTGAGCCATCTGGCGCACCGACACGGCCTCGGGGAACGGGTCACCGGAAACCAGTGGGCGGCACAGCACCACGAGCACCTCGAGTTCCCGAGGGGTCAGGCGCGGAGCCGGCTGGGTGGGGGCGACGGAAACCGTCGCTTCACCGATCGTCACTTCGTCGGCGTCCCGTACCTCCCAGAACACCAACTTCGATTTGCCGACCCGCAGCTCGTCACCGGAGCGCAGGACTCGTTCGGCCGAGATCTTCTCCCCGTTGATGTAGGTGCCGTTGCGGCTGCCCACATCGCGGATCGACCACGCGTACCCGAGGTTCTCCAGCACGGCATGCAGCCGCGACACCGTCGAGTCATGCTCCAGCGACACGACATTGGACGACGACTTGCCGACCGTCACTCGCTCGCTGCCGAGTGGGATCAGCTGCCGTCCGGATGGCTTCCAGACTTCCAGGTGGGAAGGCATGTCAACAGCTTAGGGGGTGGGAAGTCTCGCGTATGCGAGGGCGGACGACCCGCATCCAATCGAAGGTGTCGGGTGCCTGGCCGTGGCAGATGTCGAGCATCACCTGGCGCAGCCGCGTCGTCACCGGACCGGCGACGCCGTCGCCCACCGTCCAGTCCTGCTCGGTGGAGACGACGTGTCCGACGGGGACGATCGAGCGGGCGGTGCCGCACGCGAACGTTTCGGTGATGCGTCCGGCGCGACAGCCCTGCTCCCACGCGTCGAGGGTGAGCGGCTCCTCGGAGATCGGGTAGCCGAGCGACTCTGCCAGCCGCAGGATCGAATTGCGGGTGATGCCCGCCAGCAGGGTTCCGCTCAGTGGCGGGGTGCGCAGCCGCGGGCCGCCGGCAGTGGCTTCCACGAAGAACAGGTTGCAGCCGCCGGCTTCTTCGACGTAGCGACGCTCCCGGGCGTCCAGCCACACGACCTCGTCGCAGTTGTTGGCTGCCGCCTCGCGCTGGACGATGAAGGAGCCGCCGTAGTTCCCGCCGCACTTCGCCGCGCCGGTACCGCCCGGCGCCGCACGGATGTATTCCGGTGCCGCCCACAACCGCATCGCCTTCGGTTCCAGGGTGGCCGGCCGCGACGGGGTGGCGATCACGGTGAACAGGTACTCCTCGGCGGGCCGAAGGCCCAGCGCGGCCTGCGACGCGATCATGAACGGCCGCAGGTACAGGTTGTGGCCGCGGGATTCGGGCACCCAGGCGGCGTCGGCGCGGACCAGCGTCTCGACCGCCGCGACGAAGTCGTCTTCGGGCAGCGTGGGCATGGCCATCCGGCGCGCCGAGTTGTTGAAGCGGCGGGCATGGTCGCGAGGCCGGAACACGGCTCGCTGACCGCCCGGCCGCCAAAACGCCTTAATTCCCTCGAAAATCGTTTGGCCGTAATGCAATGCCATGGTGGCCGGGTGAAACGACATCGGGGTGAGCGGTCCGACGGCAGGCGAATGCCAGCCCCTCTCTGCCGTCCACTGCATCGTCACCATGTGATCGGTGAAGACGTCGCCGAATCCGGGTGTCGCAAGCGCGGCAATGCGATTCATGTCAGTTCTCTTTCATCGATGCGAAGTGTTTCAGCGCCCGGTCGACCAGTCGACCGGAAATCCCGGTGTAGCCGGACGGGTCGAACAGCCCCGGGACGCCGGGGCACGTGACCCCGGCCTCCTGCAGCGCGACCTCGAGCAGCTCGGCGACGTCGGTGCCGTCGCGCTCGGCCGCCGCGGTGACCTCGGCCAGCAGGCGTTTGGCAGTGCCCTTGCCGAGTAACGGCGCCAGCACCGCGTTGACCCGCTCGGAGACGATGGCGCCACGAGTCAGTTCCAAATTCGCGGCCATCTTTTCTGGCCGCACCTGAAGCGTCTCGATCAGTTGGTGGGCGTTGGCGGCTGCACCGGCGCCGATGCGCAGGCACTCCCGCAGCGGTTGCCACTCGGCGTGCCAGCCGCCCGAGGACCGTTCGTCCTCCACCGCCATCGAGCTGAACAGGACGACGGCGATCGGGGGCAGCTGCCGTGCGGCGGTGGCGACGAGCGTCGCGAAAACGGGGTTGCGCTTCTGCGGCATCGCCGAAGATGCACCGCGGCCCGGCGCCGGCTGCTCGGTGACCTCGCCGATCTCGGTTCGACTCAGAACGAGGACGTCGGCGGCCAGCTTGCCGAGCGCTCCGGTGGCGATCATCAAACTCGCCGCGACGTCGGCGAACGGAGTGCGGATCCCGTGCCAGGGCAGGACCGGCTCGGCCAGACCGAGCCGTGTGGCCACCAACGCCGGCAGCCGCAGCGTCACACCGTCCGGATCCTCGGTGTCCAAGGCGTATTGGTGATATGCGGCAAGGGTTCCCGCGGCACCGCCGACCGAGACCGGCAGCGCTGCGCGCGTCTGGCGCACTCTCTCGAGCGCGTCGAGCACCAGCTGCAGCCAGGTCGCGGCCTTCAGGCCGAAGGTGACCGGTACGGCGTGCTGGGTGAGCGTGCGCCCGGCCATCGGTGTGTCCCTATGCCGTGCGGCGAGTGTGGTGAGGTCGTCGGCGGTCGCCTGCAGATCGTCGACGATGCGCTCCAGCGTTGCCGCGCACAGCAGGGTCAAAGCGGTGTCCAAGATGTCCTGACTGGTGCTGCCCCGATGCACATACTCGGCGGCGGCCGGGTCAATGGATCGGACCGCCGCAGTGAGTTGCTCGACGAAACCGACGACCGGGTTGGCCGTATCACGCACGCCTGCAGCCAGTTTCGCGAGATCGATGTGTGCAGGCGCAGCGGCGGCTCTGATGGCCACCGCCGCGCCCGCAGGAATCACGCCCAATTCGGCCTGCGCCTCGGCCAGTGCGATTTCGGTCGCGAGCATGGCGCTCAGCAGCGCGTCGTCGTCGACCAGGTCCGCCGCTCCCGTCGCGGCCCACGCCGGGGCCAGGATTCCGTAGTCCGTCATGCAGATCTCTCCGTGAGGTTGTCAGTCGCCATCCGAATGCTGGCGCGGGCGATGGCATCCGAATCGCCGAGGATCACCGAGTTGACGCCGGGGCGAATGCCTGCCGCGGTCACCCAGTGCACCGACTCGGTGGGGACACCGAACGCGAAACGCCGTGGGTGCGCGCGATCGTGCGCGTCGAGCAGCCGGTATGGGCGGCGGGTGACAGCGACCCCACCGGCGACCCAGTGCCCGCCGCTGCGGATCGGGATGCGATGGGCCCGGCACTCACCGCGGTCGCGCAATGCCTGCAGCAGCGGATCGGCCGTGCGGTGCAGGTCGGTCTCCGGCAGGCGTGCCTCGATCAGCGTCGCCGACCGCACGGTGATGTCGGGGCAGACCGCGGAGTGGGCGACGAACTCTCCGTCGGTGGCGTCGACCCGCATATCCGGGCCGAGCACTTCGAGCACGCCGGCGTCCATCAGGGCGCAGAACTGCTCGATCCGCTCTGCCGGCGGCCCGATCGACAGGAACGCGTTGAGCGGCATGTACCACCGCTGCAACTCGTCGCGGTACGAGTCGCCGGACAGACCGCCGTGGTCCACCAGGAGGCGGATCTCGTTGCGCAGGTCGCGCAGAACGTCCATGGCGGCCTTGCGGGGACCGGCCACGTTGCCCTTGTCGGCCTCGCGAACCTCGTCGTCCAGGTACTTCCGCAGCCAGCTGCGGAACTCTGGTGTCGACGCGATGTCGTCGTCGGAGAAGGGAGTCGCGATCTTCCGCCAGTCCCAACCGCTTTCGGCGTCGATGTCGAACTTGGCGAGCACGGTGCGCTGCGCCTCGCTCTCCTCAACGGCCAGCGGGTCACCGAAGAGCGGTATCGTCGCGGGCTCCGCCGCGGCGAATAGGCTGGTGAATTCGTCTGCGTCGCAGACGCATCGCCGCTCCTGCACCAGCGTCGCGTAGTACACGGTGCGCACTTCCCGGTCGATCAGCGGCCAGATGTCGCGGCGGAAGTCAGCCGGTGCGCCGGCGTCGGCGCGGGCCCGCAGCCGTTCGATCACATCGGCGGTCGCGTATCGCGGCGTGTGGCGGCCGAACGAGCCCTTCTGGTTCTTGCCGCGGGCGTGGTAGGGGACACCCCGACGGGATCCCACCACCAGGCGGGGCTCGTCGCCGGACGGGATGTAGGTGAGAGTGTTGTCGGCGTCGCGAACGAAAGTGCCGCCGCGGCCGATGGTGAACAGTGCCATGTAGTCGAAGAAGTTGAGACCCATGCCGCGCAGGATGATTGGCTCGCCGGCGGGTATCGCATCCAGCGGCACATCGGCCGGGTTGTTGGGGGCGATGTAGCGCAGGTCGTTCTGATGCGCGAATTCGCTCAAGCGCGCCTCGGGCTCACCGAGGTGGTGCGGCATGTGACCGAGCGCGAGCACCACGGACTGCAGCTCGCCGATCGTCTCCCCGTTACCGAGTTCGATCTGCTGCAATCCATCGGCGGTGTCGCGGACGTCGACCGCGATTGCCTGGTGCGACACGAAGCTGACGGACGGGGGTGCCGTCCAGATGATCCGGTCACGCGCCCACTGCAGATACGCGCCATAGAAGGGGCGCGACGGGTAGTCGTCCGGCCCGAGCGTAAGGGCCTCGGCGCGAACATCTTCGGGCACCGTCGGGCTGCCGACCAATGCGATCGAGCGGGCCCATTCGTAGAGGCTCGGCCCTGCAACGACCGGTCCGTCGCAGTCGACGGTGTCGTCGACGAAGATCGTCACCTGGCAGGCGACGGTGTTCATCAGCAGCACCCGGTCCTGGGTGCTCCGCCATACCTGGCCGCCGTCGAAGACATGCGGGTCGATGAGGTGGATGACGAGCTCCTGCCCACGCGCCAGAAGCGATTCCGCGTTGGCGCACAGGCGTTCCGCGACCGACAAGCCGCGCGGCCCGAGGCCGACGATCGCCACGTGCAGCTGCTCAGTGAACACCGGGCACCTCGCTCAGGTGCCGCCCGAGTCCGGCCGCCAGCGGTGCGAGCCGGTTCATCACGTCGGCGAACTCATAGGGCATCAATGCCTGCTTGCCATCGCACAATGCCTGCTCCGGCGCGACGTGGACATCGATGATGAGCGCGTCGGCGCCGGCTGCGATCGCGGCCAAGGACAGCGGTGCCACCAGGTCGGGGTGTCCACCGGAGTGGCTGGGGTCCACCATGACCGGCAGGTGGGTGCGCTGCTTCCAGAGCGCAACCGCGGTGAGGTCAAGGGTGAAGCGGGCCGACGGCTCGAAGGTGCGAATCCCTCGCTCGCACAGCACAACCTGGTCGTTGCCCTCGAGCAGCAGGTACTCGGCCGCGGCGAGGGTCTCCTCGACGGTGCAGCCGAAGCCGCGCTTGAGGACGACCGGAAGGCCACTCTGGCCGGCGGCGGTCAACAGGGCGAAGTTCTGCATGTTGCGCGCACCGATCTGCAGGGCATCGACGACACCGGCCAGACGCTTGACGTGCTCCGGGTCGATCACCTCGGTGACGACGGGCAGGCCGGTGCGTTCGCGTGCCTCGGCCAGGTGCTCGAGGCCGTCCCACTGCAGGCCCTGGAAGGAGTGCGGGGAGGTGCGGGGCTTGAACACGCCGCCTCGCAACCCGACGGCGCCCTCGGCGGCGACGACGGCCGCGGTGGCCAGCGTCTGCTCGCGCGACTCGACCGCGCACGGCCCGGCGATCACCGCGACGGAGCCGTCGCCGATCGTCGTCGGCCCGAAGGAAACCGTGGTGCCACCGGGACGTAAGTCCCTGCGCCCCAGCCACGCCTCGCTGTGCTTGGCCACCCGATGGGTCGGCGCAGGCAGCTGGGGGCTTGCGGTGTCGATGAGGTCGGCGTCTGCGACAGAGAGAACGTAAGCCTCGCCGAGGCGGTACATCTCGGCGTCGTTGTCTTTCTCAAGGTGGCGCAGCCATCCTTCGATGCCGGCGCGGCTGACGGTCTGGTCGAACACGAGCAGTGTGTTGGTCATGCCCTAATAGTCGTGACCAGGGCTTTTCTGCGTAATTGCCGGCGATACCAGAGTCTTGCTGTCGCGCGGATAGGTTTTCCTAGCTGTGAAGCAAGGCTGCGACATCGCGCGAAAACGACACTAGGGCTGTGAATCTGGTCGATTCGCAGCCCTAGTGTCGATCTCGTTGCGCGCTACCTCGTGTGAATGCGGATGGCCGCCCGCGCCCGCGCCTCGATCTCGTCGAGTTCCGCCAGCGTTGGCGCGTCGATGAAGAAGGTGACGGCGCGGTCGTCGGAGCTGCGGATGGGGCCCAGCGTCGCACCGCGCGGCTCGTAAACCAGGACCGCACGCAGCGCCGGTGGATGGTCGGGGGGCAGGGGCGCCATGTCCGGCCAGGGATTGCCGTCGTCGACCCACACCGGCGCGACGCCATTCCAGTCGATCGTAACGTCGACGAGTGTGCCTGGCGTGTGAGCGACGTACACCTGACGGGTGTAGCGCCGGGCCGCGGGGTAGTCGGCAGCCTCGCCCAACGCGATCCGCAGGATCTCGGGCTCCATCCGCCGGCCCGTCGCCAAGTGGTAGAGCACCATGATCCCGTCGCCGGGTGTGCGGGCGGCGACCTCCATGAGGCGGGGGTCGCCGCGTTCGTCGAGTCGCCACTCGGCATGGGTGATCCCGTTCTCGATGCCAAGCCGGTCGAGCATCTCGAAGGTGGCTCGCTGCACCGCATCCCAGTTGTCGTCGCGTGGAGCCGGGACGGTGTGCGCCATCTCGACGAAGTACTGCGAGTCGACGTCTGTGGTCTCCTTGCGCGTGACCGAGGAGAACAGGGTCTTGCCGTCCTGCGTCAGACTCTCCACCGAGTACTCCTGACCGCCGATCATCTGCTCGACGAGAATGGTTTCCTCCGCTGGGTATTCGGACAACTGAGCGGCCAGCTCGGCGCGGTCGTGCACCATCTGCACGCCTTCGCTCGAGTGTCGTGTCGCAGGCTTGACCACGGCGGGGAATGGCACGGAGCCGACAGACTCGCGCGCCCCGGGCGGGATCAGCACGGACACCGGGCTGAGGTCGGGTAGATACCAGCGCTGCAGGTATTTGTTGCGGCAGGCGCGTGCCGCCCGCAACCCCGGGAACGGCAGCCCGAAGTAGTCGGCGACCAGGCCGGTCGGCTCGACGAGCGTCTCGCCGACTGCATAGATGCCGACGATCTCATACGACTGGCGCCAGCGCTCGGCGTGCTCGATGACCCCGGGGAGGTAGGAGCCCTCGCTCGCCACCGACCCATCGACGAAGGCGATCTCGTCGATCGCGGCGGCTGGATGGGCGGGATCGCCGCGGTGGGCCTGGGCATACGACCGTGAGATGGCCGGGGTGATCACCAGGACCGTGAGGTCGCGGCGCCGCACGTCGTCGATGTACACCGAATCGCGGCAGACGACGGGCAGGTATCCGGTCAGGATAAAGGCGCGGGGTTTCATCACGAGTTCCTCACTGATGCGACGGGAATTCTGTTGGTGTTCTTCATCCGTACGGTCGACGCACTCGACGGCGGCGCCGCGACCGCACCCCGCAGGGTGTTGCCTTCCAGCCGCAGGACTCGGCTGCCGATCCGCACGGACATCCCGGGCAGCCAGACGACCGGCTTCCACGGCGCGATTCGGGTCCATTGACTGTGTCCGGCCGGCCGGATGGTGACACCGTTGCGCGACTGCCGGTCGATGATGTACACCCGCCCGAACACGCTGCGAATCTCCAGATGGGCTCGGGATATCCCGTTGGAGCGGACCTCGATCTGGATGGGGCGCAGCCCACGCCGCGCCGCATCGCTGCCGTGTGGATCTCGCCCGACCACGCAGTCGCGGTCGAGCACGAACCGTGAATTGTCGTCGAGGACAACGCATTCAGGGCGTCGGTGGAGTTGCACGGTGGTCTGCGCAGGAATCTGCCGACGGGCCGGCGGACGGACGGCAAACGGGGCGGTGGCCAGCACGACGGTGGCGGGTTCGTCGCCAACCACAGTCTCTACCACCTCCGACATCGGGAAGGGCCGGCTGCGCAGCGCCCACTTGACGACGGGCACCGTCGCCAGACCGGCTGCGGTGAGCAACCCGCCGAGCAGCAACCAGCCGGCTTGCCCGATGCCCAGGCACAGGGCGCCCAGCACCGCCGGTGCCACCGCGAACGCCGCACCCAGGCCCATGTCCTGCAGGCCCACGTACTCACTCTGTGCGTGAGCAGGTGCCAGCTCGAAGCTCAGCGCGAATACCGCAGCAGCATGGCACATCTCGCCCACCGAATGGATGGCGACCGCCACCAGCAGTACCGCGGCCGCGGCCCATGCCGGCAGGTGCGCTGACACCGCGACACCTCCGCAGGCAAGCAGGAAGACGAACCCGGCGACCCGCATCGCGGCGGCGCCCTGGCCGACGGTCTTGACCTTACGGCCGACCCAAACCTGCAGTGCCACCACGCCAATCGTGTTGACGATCAGCACGGCGCCGACCATCCAGCGGGGCGCGTCCGTCTTCATCGCGATCCACAACGGCAGGGCGAACGTGATCACCGCATACTGCAGACTCATCACCCCGTTGAGAATCGTGTACACGACGAACGGCTTGTCGCGCAGCGCGACGCCGGGCCGAGTACCAGGCGGAGCAGGCAGCGGCGGAAAGTGCGGGAGCCGGGCGCACACCCACGCGCCGATCAGAAACGTTGCGGCGTTGGCGATGAACAGCATCTGATAGGCGGACAGGCTGTGCAGCGTCAGCGCCAAGCCCCCGACGGCGGCACCGATGCCGACACCGGCATTCTCGATGGCTCGCAGTTGGGAGCGGTAGGCCGCCGCACCCTCGCCGCCGACGCGGCGGATGAGCCCGCCGCGCGAGGCCCTCGACGCCGCCGTCGCCAACATCTCCACCACGGTCACCGCGACGAACATCCAGATGCTGGTGATGAAGATGTAGCCCACCATCGTCACCGCCAGCACCACCAGGCTCAGCGATGCGACCCCGCGGGGCCCCCGGCGGTCGGCCAGGTGGCCCATCGGGACGCCGGCGAACAGCCCGATCAATCCCGCCACCGCCAGCCATAGACCTACTTCGGAGACCGAAAGCTCTAGTCCCTCAGTGAAGTACAGGACCGAGGACGTCATGAACATGCCGGTGCCGATGTTGTAGATCCCGGTGCCCAAGCCCAGGCGGCGACGCGCGCCGGGCTCTGGCACCAGGGCGGACAGCCAATTGCCCATCACGCGACCGCGCTATCGGGCTCGGACATGAACGCGGCGACCGCGCGGTTCTCCGGTACCGAGCACAGTGCGATGTCGTTGTACCGCTCCCGCAGCTCGCGCTTGAGCACCTTGCCGGTCACGCCCACCGGGAAGTCCTCCGGAGTCAACGCGACGTCCAGGATGGCGATCCGCGGATGTTCGCCGGCCTTCTCCAGGACCGAGTTGGCCATCACCAGAAGGCCTTCAGCATCGGCCGATGGATCACGACTGATGACGACGGCGACCGGAACGATCTGCTCACCGACCCGCCCGGCGACGACCGCGCAGTCGGAAATGGCGCTCATCTCGCTGAGCAGCACCTCCTCCATCAGCACCGAATAGCCGGTGCCCTCGGCGGTTTCAATGGCGTCCTTCGTCCGGTCGACCACGAAGTAGTTGCCGTCCTCGTCCTGGTAGACCAGGTCGCCGGTCAGCCAGTAGCCGCCCAACTTGGAGCGGTATGTGGTGTCCGAGTCGTTCCAGTACCCGGCGGTGATCGACGGGCCCTTGGCGCCGAAAAAGCCGACCTCGCCGATGGGTGCCTTGCTGCCGTCGGGCCGCAGGGCTGCGACCTCGGCGACGGGGTCGGGCTTGCCGATGCGACGGTCGGAGCGTTCCGATGCCAGCGTGCGGGGCTGGACCACCAGACCCCAGCCGAGCTCGGTGGTGCCGAACCGGTCGTAGAAGGTGGGTGGTTCCTGATCTGCGCTGCGCTTGGCGAGGATCGCCCCGATGTGGGCCTCGTGGATGGCGTCGCCCATGTTGACCCAGTAGTCGACGGAATCGACCACACCGGGCGCTGTTTCGACTGCGGCCAGCTCGGAGTAGGCGTGGGCGAATGCCATGACGCCCTTCGGCTCGTGCTGATGCACGGCGGCGGCCAGCTCCTCACCGGTCGGGTCGTAGAGCGCGACCAGCGGTGTGCCGGCCAGGATCGAATAGGTGGTGTAGACGATGCAGCCGAGATGTGACTGCGGTTGGGCGGTCATCATCCGCTCTTGGGCGGGCTCGATGTAGTTCGCCAGGCGGAAACGCGGCCCTGCGACGCTGGATGCGTGAGTCTGGGTGACCGCCTTGGGAATTCCCGTGGTCCCGGACGAGTGCATGATCGACACCGGGTCCTCGCCCGCATGGTTGAAGCGCCAGTCGTCGGGCAGTGCGGCTGCCTGCGGGGCAGGCAGATCCTCGACGAGCTGAATCCATTGCAGGCTGGTCAGCGACCCGAGCCCGTGGTCGATCGCGGCGAGGCGTGATTGAGTGGTGTAAATCCCCACCGGTGTGGTGCGCTCGCAGAGGCCGAGCGCCAGCGCCGGCGAGGCCTTGCTGTTGATGAGCACTCCGATCGCGCCCAACTGCGCCAGCGCATTCAGGTGGATCGTGTAGGCGAACGTGTCCTCCATGTAGAGCGCCACGCGGTCACGTGGGCCGACGCCCTTGTCGTGGTACCACACCGACCAGCTCTGAACGAGTGCGTCGATCTGGGCGAGGGTGAATTCGGTCTGCGCTTCGCCCGCCGTGTTGATCACCGGCCGGCCCGTGCGGATGAACGGGATGTGCGGATCGGGGTGCACGGCCATGGCCGTCTTCAGCAGGTTGCCGCCACCGAGTTCGGGCAGTGCCGCCAGGTGCGAACGCTGTTCGGGGGTCAGCACAGCGTGGGTGGTGATGGTCATGGGTGTAACTCCTTGTCGGTAGGTGTGATTGGGGGATCAGAAGCCGAGGGCGTGGGCGGCAGTCTCGAGGTCGTGCTGGTGGTGCAGGCTGGACACCGCGAAGCGCATCAGTCCGGTGCCCTTGGCGACGGTGGGGTAGAAGGCCGGCAGGACCAGCACACCGGCCCGCTTCAGCCGGCGGGCGGCCGCGAACGCCTTCTCCTCGGTGTTGAATACCGCGCCGCGGACCGGTGAGTGCAGCCCGGCGTTGACGAGAGTCCCGCCGGTCAGCCGGTCGAACTCGGCGGCGTTGTCCCACAGCTGGGTTTGCAGCTTCGCCACCTGGCCGTCGACGTGCAGCCGGGCGGCGGCGACGTTGGCGGCCAGCATTGGCAGCATGATCGAGTGTCCGAACACCAAGGGGTTGGCGAACTTCCGCAACACCCGCATGTCGTCGTCGCTGGGCACCACCGCGAAGCCACCGGCGCCGCCGAAGGCCTTCGAGAGTGACCCGGCTAGGACGACGTTCCGCGGCAACCTGCCACCCAGAGCTTCGAACGCATATCCGGCGCCCAGTGCTCCCTCGATCGAAACGCCGTGGGCGTCATCGACATACAGAATCCCGCCGAAGGGCTTGAGGATGGCGCGCATGGACGCCACGTCGATCAGGCCGCCCATCGAACCGACACCGTCGACCAACACGATCGGGGTGCGCCCGGTGGCGGCGGCCTCGTGCACCGCCTCGGGCAGCGCGGTCGGGTCGGTCATGTCGAAGCGCTTCGTCGGCCCGATCTGCTCGAGAACGCCGCGGATCACCTGAATGGACGCGTGCGCGGTCTTCTCGACGAGGAACGTGACGCCGGCCTCGGACACCGGATAGCTGGGCAGCGCACCCGCGCCGAGCAGCGGCAGCAGGCCCAGATGAACATTGCTCACCGAGGTGAACGCGGCGACCTGCGCACCGCCGTACATGACCGACAGCAGCTCCTCGAGCTCGGCGAGGTACGGCGGCCGGCCACGGTTGCGCGATGTCGAGAAGTGCAGTCCGAACCGGCTCATCGCCTCGGTCGCCGCGGCGATCAGATCGGGGTGCGACTCCAGGCCGAGGTAGGAGCAGGAGACGAACTCCACCGCGTCACCGCCGTCGGCCAGCGTGACTCGCTTACCGTCGCGTGCGGTAATGACGTGCCCGGTCAGGCCTTCGGCGAAGGCGCGATCGAGGGAGTCCGAGGTCTTGCTGACCCGCGATGCGACCCAGTTGGGCCGGCTCATCAGTTCCGTCATGTCATGTTCTCCTTTGTGAGGTCAGTTGTCATGGCGCGCAACGCTTGTGCGCTGCGCTCGCGATAGGAGCCCCGCAGGGGGCCGAACAACCCGCTGAGCCGCTCGAGCAAGTCACCGAACTCGCCGCAGGTGCCGTCCTCGACAACACCGGCCAACTGCGACACCCCGCGCGACAGCGCGCGGCGGGCCGCCGGGGCATATGGGTTGGCCGCCTGGACGTCCCAATACACCTCGGGCGCACCGGAGGCGATGCGCGCCAGCAACGACAGCAGCGCGCGGTGGGGTGGTGGGGCTATCCGGTCCAGATCGGCGATGTCGACGTCCAATTCGGCCAGCGCGGCCCCGAAGGCGATCACCGCGGCGTGGGTGAGCGCCTGCGACGCGGCTGAGATTCGGTCGTGCTGGTCGGCGGTCACCGGCACCACTCGCGCGCCCCATTGCGCGATCAGTTCGTGCAGGGCACGGCCGCGTCGGCCGTCACGCACGGTCACCGATGCCACCGGATGCCCGGCGAAGCCCAGCGCGGGAGCGAACATCGGGTTGAGGCTCAGTGCCTCGACATCCCGGGCGATCGTGGTGGCCGCGCGCAGCGTGGGAACCACTGCGGACTTGACCGACAGCGTGTCGACGATCAGGGCGTCGGGCCGCAGCGTGCCGACCAGCCGGCCGATCGAGACCAGTGCCACCGGTTCGGGAACGCTGAGCAACACGGCGTCGGCGGTGCGGACGACGTCCGCGACTTCGGCTCCGGGATCGCTGATGTCGCCGCGGACGAAGCGGGTGACCCGATGGGTGGGCCCGGGGATGGTGCGGTCGACGATGACGACGTCGTTGCCGGACTCCTGAAGTCGTTCGGCGAACAGTGCTCCCACCGCTCCCGAGCCGCCGGCGATGACGACGCGCCCGATGCTGCCGCTCATCGCTGCTCGTCCTGAGTTGCGGTGACGCCGTACTGGTCGGAGGTCATGAGTCAAATAGTCGCGATCGCGCCGTGTTTCAGTAATCGCCGGCGATACCAGATTCCCGTTGTCGATGGGTAAGGCTTTCCTGTCCCCGGGGTAAGGGTCGAGGGTTTCGGATCACGCGCCCGCATCGCAGAAATCGGATCGGTAGACGTGTGCGATAACTCCTGGAACAGTGAGGCGTTGGCCCGTGCACCCACAGAAAGAGGCTTCGATGCGTCCTGATTACGTGCGGCTTGGTCGCCGCACCGTGTTCATCGGCACAGGTGTCGGCCTGATCGGCTTCGTCGTTGCCGCCTGTTCGACGAGCAAGACTCAGCCGGCGGCGAGCTCCACCGTCGACGCGACCACCCCGGCCACGTCTGTGCCACCCGCGCCGCCGAAGGTGATCGCCAAGACCGAGCAGGTGCCCGTCGGCTCAGGAGTGATCATCGACGACATCGTGCTCACGCAGCCATCGCAGGGCGTCTTCAACGGATTGTCGGCAATCTGCACCCACCAAGGCTGCAAGTTGGACCGGGTGGCGGACGGGACCATCGACTGCCCGTGCCACGGCAGCAAGTTCAACCTTGACGGCTCGGTTGCCAATGGGCCGGCCAAGCTGCCGTTGCCGACGAAGTCGATTACTGTCCAGGGTGATTCGATCCTGCTCAACTGAAACGAATTCGCTCCGGTCCGCCTCCGCGGCCCGTACCCTGATCGAGTCAACCGCCTTCGCCGCCGAGGGCGATCGCGCCAGTGGAAGGCGGTACATCAGCGTGGCTTCTCCGACAACCAGATCGAGCGCATTACCGATCGTGATCGCAGGCGTGGTCGTCGCCGCGATGGTGGGGGCGTGCAGCTCGAATTCGGCACCATCAGCCACGTCGTCGAGTGCCACCCCCACGACCTCGAGCGCCACGCCGTCTGGGTCGACGACGACCAGCGCTGCCGCGAGCGGCCCGACCCAGATCATCGTCCCGCTCGGCAACGAGCCGTCCGGAACTGTGACGCTGACCTGGGACCCCCAGACCAAGTACATCACCGCGAAGATCGCGATGGTCGGTCTGACGCCGGGTAGCACTCACGCCATGCACATCCATCAGGGCACCTGCGACAAGCAGGGCGACGTACTGGTCCCCTTCCTCGACGTGACTGCCGACGACACCGGGAAGATCAACGATTCGATGTTGAGTGCGCAGCCCTCGAATACCGGATTGGTCGCGGGCACATTACTGAACATCCATCTGGCGCCCGCCAACGAGATGGGCGCTCCGGGATCGCAGACCTACATGCCGATTTCTTGTGCCAATATCGACCCGGCGGCCGGGGCGACACTGCAGATGGCGCCGTTGCCACAGTTCGGCGATCACCCGCAGAGTCAGGCAATTCTGAATTACGACCCGACGGCCAAGGCGCTCACCGTGTCGACCCGTGCCACGGGACTCGTCCCGGGCAGCGCGCACGCGGTGCACATTCACGCCGGCTCGTGTGACTCGCAGGGCAAGGTGGTCTACCACCTCAACGATCTGGTCGCCAAAGCTGACGGCGTCGCCGAGACCACCACTGTCGTCAAGGATGTCGATCAGGCCCCACCGACGAGCGGCTGGTACGTCAACGTTCATCTCGGCGACCACGACCAGATCGAAAAGGACGGCAAGCCCGCCCTGTTGTTCGCGCCGATCCTGTGCGGCAACGTCACCAAGTAGCGCCATGGCGACGCCTGTGGCAGGCGGTCTTCGCGGCGGTGATCCTCAGCGTCGCCACGCTGGTCAATCCGTGTACGCCGGCCGGCGCTGACATCGGTGTAGCCGACTCGTTCGTCGACCCGCTCGCGGAGGCCGCCGATACACCAGCCCTGGACTGGACCCCGTGTGACGGCGGATTCCTCTGCGCGACAGCCACAGTCCCGATGGACTACAACGCGCCACACGGCGAGCAGGTGAGTCTGGCGGTCATCAAACTGCCGGCGAGGGATCCGGGTAAGCGAATCGGCACGTTGTTCATCAACTTCGGCGGTCCGGGCAATTCCGGGGTGGATCGGTTACGGCAGCGGGCGACATGGCCGTGGCTGTTCTCCGAGGAGCTGCGTTCACGCTTCGACCTCGTCTCCTGGGACCAGCGCGGCGTAGCCCGCAGCGCCGCCGTGCGCTGCTTTCCCGACAACGTCGAACAGTGGCGATATCTCGTCCCCACTCCGGGCCTGCCGGCGGACGCCGCGGGGGAGGATCAGCTCTTCTCATGGGCTCAGGGCTTCGCGGACCGCTGCCGGGACCGGGCGGGGTCGATCCTGGATCACGCCTCATCCGCCAACTCCGCACGTGATCTCGAGCTGTTGCGCCGCGCGGTCGGGGATCCGGCGCTGACGTATCACGGCATTTCGTACGGCACGCAGCTCGGTGCGATCTACGCCAATCTGTTCCCCGGCCGCGTGCGGGCGATGGTCTTCGACGGATCGATCGACTTCGAAGGCAACATCTCCGGCCACGGCACCGAGGGAACCACCATCCCACTGAATACCCGCCAAGACGTTCCGGTCGGCACGGCGTCGGCGTTCGAGCAATTCCTCACCGACTGTTCGGCGGCCGGCGACCGCTGCGCGTTCTCCTCCGGAAACCCGAGGGCCAAGTGGCGGACGTTGACCGACCGTTTTCGCAATTCGTCCGTTCTGATCTACGGCCGCCCGTGGACGCTTCCCGAAATCGCCGCCTCCACACTGGCTGTACCGGACAGCTATCCAGAGCTCGCGGAATTGCTTCAGCAGTTCTACGGCACCGGCACTGCGGCACCGGAACTCATCGACGATGTCACCGGCGTGAGCCCGGCGCCCGAGAACACCGAGCAGCCGTACCTGGCCAATCGCGAAGAGGCCTACAACGCCATCCAATGCAGCGACAGCATCGTGCCGACCGACCCCGAGGACTACCGTCGCGCATCGAGCGTCGCAGCCGGGTCGGCACCGGACTTCGGGCGCATCTCGGTGTTCGACACGATCCCGTGCGCGTTCTGGCAGGGCCGCGACGCCGACCGCTACACCGGCCCGTGGAACCGCCGCACCGCCGCCCCAATCCTGGTGCTCAACACCAGAAACGACCCCGCCACTCCATTGGACGGCGCGTACGCGGGTGCCAGTGAGTTGGCCCAGGCCCGCGTCGTCGTGACCGAGGGCGCCGGTCACACCAGTATGTACGTCGCGAGTACGTGCACCGAGCGGGTCAAACGCAGCTATCTGTTTACCGGTGTGCTGCCACCGGAGGGCACCGCCTGCCGCCGAGACCGGTCACCGTTCGGCTGACACCGGTTCCAGAGAAGCAAAGTCGGCGATCAGCCGGGTTACCTCGTCCGCCAGTGCGATGTGCGGAAAGTGGTCTGATCCATGCAGTCTGGCGATGACTGCCTGAGGCACGTGCGCGCGAACCAGGTCGACCCACCCCGAGCTCGAGTCCGATGTGAGCGAAATCCGTTCGCGTGCGGCGTCCATCGTCGTGCTCTGGATGACGAGCAACGGAACAGTCACCCCGTCGAGCGCACCCTCCACTCGGTCGGCATCCCAGCCGGCCAGGTCGGTCATCAGGGCCCTGCCCACCGTGGCTGGAAGCCGCAGTGCGCGCTCGACGATCGCTTCGGCGAGAGCAGGATCGCTCGCCGGGAAGAACATCGATTCGAAGAACTGCCGCACGAATAGCGGGTAGCCGTCGCCGGCGATCTCATCGGCCATGGCCTGTCTGGCGGCCGCGGGGTCGCCCGCTGCGATCCGGCTGCCGTCCACGAGCACCAACCCGGACACCAGGTCGGGCCGCACGCGGTTCGCCTCCAGCACCACCCGGCATCCCATGCTGTGCCCCACGAGGATCGCAGGTGGTAACGCCAACTCCGCCAGCACATTCGCCAGGCCCGCGCCGAAAGCCTCGATGGTGCACTCGGCCGGAATGACCGGGCTCGGACCATGGCCGGGCAGGTCGCACACGATGACGGTGGTCCTGGGAGCCAACGAGTCGAGCTGAGCGCGCCAGTCCGTCCCGTCGCACGCGAAGCCATGCACGAAGACCAGCGGGGGACGCCCGGCACCGGCTCTGATGATGCGCACGCGCGCGCTCCTCCCGCGCTGGTTCTCGGCTACGGCTGTGTCCGAGATGCAGCGCGTGACGATCCTGTCACGTCCGGCCTGCGTCGGAGGACGCTTTCGCGTCCTCGTAGCTGGCGGCCAGCGCGGTCATCATCGCCCGCGACTTGACGACCGTCTCGTCGAATTCGCCGTCGGGATCGGAGAGGGCGACGACCGCGCCGCCGACGCCGAAGCTCACCCGCCCGGAGTCGACGACCAGGGTGCGGATCACGATCGACAGGTCGCTGGCCCCGGAGAGTGAAAACCAGCCGAGCGCACCGGAATACACGCCCCGTGGGCCCTGCTCGAGCCGGTCGATGATCTCCATCGTGCGGACCTTGGGGGCACCGGTCATCGAACCGCCGGGGAAGGCGGCGCGGATGCAGTCCACCGCGGAGCGGCCTGGGGCGAGTGTGCCGCGGATCGTGGACACCAGCTGATGCACCGCCGCATAGGTTTCGACGTCGAACAGATTCGGCACGTGGACCGATCCCACCGAGCAGACGGTGTTGAGGTCGTTGCGCAGAAGGTCCACGATCATGAGGTTCTCGGCGCGGTCCTTCGGGTTGTCGCGCAGCTCGGCCACGAACGCACGATCCTCGTCAGCGTTCTTGCCCCGGGGGCGGGTGCCCTTGATCGGCTTGGCCTCGACGGTTCCGTGCAGGTCGATCGAGAGGAACCGCTCCGGTGACGCGCTGAGCACGGCCACGTCACCGAAGTCGAGCAGGGCGCCGAACGGAACCGGGCTGACCCGTCGCAGGTGGGCGAAGGTCGGCAACACCTCGATCTGGGTGTGGACGGTGACCATGTTCGTCATGCAGATCTCATACGATTCACCGGCGTTGATCTCGTCGAAGCACTCGTCGATCCGCTTGAGGTAGGCGGCCTTGTCGTGCCTCAATTCGACGTTCATGCCGATGTCAGGATCGGTCATGGCCGGGCCGGACAGCGTGAGCTTGGGTGCCGGATCCGTGGGAGCCGCAGGCAGGGTACGCAGCGCTTCGGCGGTGGTGGTAAGCCAGGCCTCGGCCTCGGCGGTATCACCCGAATATGACAGCGCCAGAAGGTAACTGGTGCGGGTGGCGTGGTCGAGGACCAGGGCGCGGTCGGCGAACAGCAGGGCGGCGTCGGGCGCGTCGGACTCATGCGCCGCGGTGCCCCCGGTCTCGGCCTTGAGTTCGTAGCCCAGATAGCCGACGTAGCCGAGGTTGAACTCGAAGGGCAGGCCGTCGGGTGCCGGCACCTCACGGGCGCGCAGTTGATCGTCCAGATAGTCGAAGAACGACTGGCGAACCCGTTTGGCGCTCCCGTCCGAGCCCCGGACGGTGACGGTGCTGTCGGTGACGCTGTACGTGACATGCTCGGCGAGCGGCCCGTCACCGTTACCCATGAATGAGAACCGGGACAACCCGTCGATCACCGAACTGCTGTCCAGCCAGAAGCCGTAGTCGCCACCGGCGAACAGCGAACTGTAGGCCGTCAGTGCATCGGGATGGACATCGAGGTGTTGCACGTGCAGGTCGTAGCGGGGAGACTCGGCGTCCGCCGTGGGGGTGGAGACGGCGGACGCCGAGTGGTCTGCGGCGAGGGCAAAGAAGTTGGCCAGCAACTCGTGCCCGTAGGTGCTGCTGATGGATTCGGGATGGAATTGCAAGCCCCACAGCGGAAGTCGTCGGTGTCGCACCCCCATCACGACGCCGTCCTCGGTCCACGCCAGCTCCTCGAGGTCCTCGGGAAGAGACGTGACGGCCAGCGAGTGATAGCGCACGACGTCGAACGGTGACGGGATGCCGGCGAACAGGTCGACACCGGTGTGGTGGACGGGGGAGATGCGACCATGCATGGGCTCGGGTGCATTGACCACCGCGCCGCCGAAGAGGTGGCACAGACCCTGGTGGCCGAGGCAGACGCCGAGCACCGGCAGGCCACTGTCGAGGATCACCCGGGCGCTCACGCCGAAGTCGCGGTCGCGGTCGGGCCGGCCGGGGCCGGGTGAGATGACCGCAGCGTCGAATTCGTCGAATCGGATTTCAGCCCAAGGGGTGTCGTTACGGACGACGGTCGGCGGCTGGCCGTTCACCTCGCCGATCAGCTGATAGAGGTTGTAGGTGAAGGAGTCGTAGTTGTCGACCAGGATGACGCGCATCAGGCGGCGCTCCCGTCGAGGTCGGCATCGATGATCAGATCCTCGATGCGGCACGTCTCGTTGATGATCAGGTCGTACAGCTGCTTCATGAAGGTGGAATCGAGGTCGTGGGCCTCGGCGAAGCGGGCTGCCCGCTGCTGCACCACGCCGATCCGGTGCGGCTGCATCATCGGCACCCCGTGCTCGCGCTTGTAGTGGGCGATGCTGCGGCACACGGCAACCCGCGCACCCAGTGCCCCGAGGAACTGCACGTCGATGCGGTCCAGCTCGGCGCGCAGCATCGCGAGGATGTCGTGGTCCTCTTTGGCCGCAACGACTTTGAGGTCTGCCAGTTCTCGCATGATTCGATCTCCTTTTCTTCCGAACTTCCGTTAACCAGTGATTCCGTGCTGGTAGAGGACCGGCACCTTGCCCCGCTGGGTGCGGGCGAACTGATCGATGGCCGCGTGCTGCACCTCGAAGGCCGCGCAGCGCGGGTTGACGATGATTTCGTTGATCTCGTGGGCGTGGTGCAGGGCGGCGCGCACCGTGTCGGTAGTCACCTCGGGGATGGCCGGTGACAGCAGCATGCGAACCCGGTAGCGGTGGGCCTCCCAGAGGACCTGGAATTGGCAGTCACTCGGCTGATGCACGCCCAGGCTGGCCAACGCTGCCAGCAGGTGATCGCTGGAGAACGTGATCGTGTCCACGGTCATCGAATTCGGCATGCGGCCAAGGAGTTTGACCGTGCGGGCGGTGCTACCGCAGGCACAACTGCCGCTGAGCAGCTGGCCGCGGTCGCCGAGCCGATAGCGCATGAGCGCCATCCCCGAGGTGGTCAGGGGGGTGACGACGAGCTCGCCGGGAGTACCGGGAGCCACCGGCCGGCCGGTCTCGTCGACGACCTCGAGAAGAACGGCGTCCTCGTGGATGTGGTGCACGGAGCCGCTCTGGTGTCGGCACTGGTATCCGATGGGACCGGTTTCCGACGTCGAGTAGGCCAGCGATCGCACGGTGATATCCGGCGCGGCCGAGCGCACTACGCGCTCCCGTTCGGCTCCCAACGACTCGCCGATGAACAGGAAGTTGCGCAACGGCAGGTCTGGCGTTCCGGCCACCAGTTCGGCGCCGTAAGCCGGCGACGCCACCAAGGTGTCGATGCCGTGGGCGGCGATGACGGCCGCGGCGTCGGCGGTCGCGGTCAGCTCACCCATCGCGAAGGAGAGCGCCGGAAGCGAGCGGGTGATGTCTTGGACGAACAGGAACGCGCCGTTCAAGTCACCGGGCCAGAGGCAGTTCGCCACCCGGCTCGGTGGTGTCTGCAGGGCGGCGCGCACACCACGCACGCCCAGATGCCCAACCCGGTCGGTGAAGTCCCACGAGTGGTAGAGAACCTTCGGCCGGCTGGCGGTCCCGCTCGACCGCAGCACCAGCCCGGGGCTCTGGTCGAACAGCAGAGCCGCCGAGTGCGGCGGGCAGCCCGCAGCCACATCCGCGGCCGACAGAAGCGGCAGCGAAGAGAAGTCGTCGACGGTGTCGACGGCCGCAAGCGCGGGGAAGCTACGCCACACGTTGATGGATTGGCGTGCGGCCCCCAGCGTGGCACGCAGGTTGTGTTGCTGAATGTCGTCGATCTCGGTGCGGGACAACGAATCGAGGTCCTCAGCGAGGCGGATCCCTGCCACGTTGCGCAACCGGGGCCTCAGTGCGTCACGACGCTCGGGTGCCGTCTCGTGCAGGTGCGTGGTCATGACACAAATGGTCGTGATCCGAGGCCACGGGCGTAATCGCCGCCGAGACCAGATTCCCCTGTCCCCAGGGAAGGGTCACCTATCCGTGGGGTAAGGCGCGGGGGCATCGGCGCTGGCAGAGCCGGTTCTACCGGGGCCGACGTTTGCCGCGCGGGTGGCATGGGTACACGGGTGACCGCAGGTTCAGAGTCGGGCCGCGCAGCCCTGGTACCGCGAACGAATGTGATGGAGCCTGCTCATGTCGGAATATTCGGAATTGACGGCGATGTTCCGTCACCTCAAGACCCTCGAAGACGGGTCGCCGGCATTCCGCCGTCAGCGCAACGACATCATCGAATGCGCATTGCCGCTGGCCGATCACATCGCGCGGCGGTACAGCGGCCGGGGAGAACCGTTCGACGACCTCGTGCAGGCAGCGCGGACCGGCCTGGTCAACTCGGTCAACCGCTACGACGTCGACAACGGAGCGGACTTCCTGTCGTTCGCCGTGCCTACCATGATGGGCGAGGTTCGCCGCCACTTCCGCGACCACACGTGGGCGGTCAAGGTGCCGCGACGCGTCAAAGAGCTTCAGCCGCAACTCAATAAGGCCCGTGCGGAACTAGCGCAACGTCTTGGCCGGGCGCCGAAGATCGTCGAAATCGCCGAACATCTCGGCATCGCACGCGAGCTCGTCGTCGAAGGGACCATCGGTGGCGCCCAGTACTCGACGATATCCACCGATATGCCGACCGGGAATGGTGACGACTACCGACCCGTCGGCGATGTGATCGGCAGGGTCGACCCCAAGCTGGACAAGATTCTGGACATCGAGACGGTACGGCCCCTGATCGCCGCTTTACCCGAGCGGCAGCGGACCGTCCTCAACCTTCGGTTCTTCGAGAACATGACGCAGAGTCAGATCGCCGAACGCATCGGCTGCTCGCAGATGCATGTCTCGCGCCTGCTCACCAGGGCGCTGGAGACGGTGCGCAACCGCGCCGCAGAGCCATGGCTGGCGGCCGCCGGGTAAGGGCGCTGATCCGGCGAAGGACCAATCGATATGCCTGCGGTTCCGGCTGACGCCGGCAGCGAATTCGTCATTACGATGCCCGACGCGGCGTAGTCGGTGTCCAACATCGAGCACCGATTCCTCGACGCATTGGGCGAGTCGCGCGGCGTCGAGGCCGCCGACCGGCTGTGCCGAACCTGCGTCGAACTGATCGATGTCGACGCGGCCGCGGTGTCTTTGGTGTTCGACGGCATCAACGTCGGTACGGTCGGCGCCAGTGACCCGCAGGCGCGGGTGTACGACGAGATGCAATTCGTTGTGGGTGAAGGACCTTGTCTGGACTCTGTCGCACATCGCGCGCCGGTGCTGGTCGCCGACCTCGCCGATGCCGGTGAGCAGCGGTGGCCGGCGTATGGACCGATGATGATCGACCATGAGATTCGCGGCGTGTACGCCGTCCCGGTGGTGGTCGCCGGTGAGTATGTCGGGGCGCTCGATTTGTTCCGCAGCGATCCCGGTGACCTGTCCCGTGAGCAGATCGCCGGGATGCTGGTCGCCGCCGAGTTGGCTCAGCTGCCGTTGCTGGATCTGCTGAGCGAAGACTTGCAGGCCGGCTTCTCGGACCCGACGAGCAACGCATGGGCGGACCTCAACGAGCTGTCGCGCTCAGAGGTGAGTCAGGCCACCGGCATGTTGATGGCTCAGCTGGGCCTCAGCGCTACTTCCGCGTTGGCCCGGCTGCGGGCGTACGCGTACGCGTCGGGGCGCAGCGCGACCAGCGTTGCCCGCGACATCATCGACCGTCGATTGTCGCTGGAGGCAGACTGATGAACGAGCCCTTTCCGAACCAGTGCCGCCCGGCGCTGCCGCCCCAGAGCGATGAGAGTGGGCAATGATGAGCGCACCCCGGGAAACGCAGGTGCTGGGAGCAGTCGTCGGTTTGGTCGACAGTCTGCTCGACGACTTCGACATCGTCGAGCTGCTGACCGACCTCACCGAACAATGCGCACAGCTTCTCGATGTGCGCGCGGCGGGCCTACTTCTTGCCGGCCCGCGTCAGGATCTTCATCTGATGGCGGCAACCTCGCGGAGCTCGCACGATCTGGAGATCCTCCAACTCCAGGCCGACGAGGGTCCGTGCCTGGACTGTTTCACCACCGGCCAAGCGATTTCGGCGCCCGATCTCGACGTCGAGCAGGCTCGCTGGCCGCGTTTCGTCGCCGCTGCCACCGAGGCCGGCTTCGTCTCGGTGCACGCGGTTCCGATGCGTGCCGGCGGCACGATGCTGGGGGCGCTCGGCCTGTTCGGCACGCGACAAGGGTCGCTGAACGACGCCGATCTGCTCGTCGCGCACTCTCTGGTCCACGTGGCGTGTGTGGCCATCCTGCAACAACATTCACCGAGCCCGATAACCATCGGCCCGTCGCTGCGAGCGGCGTTGAACGATCGCGTGGTGGTCGACCAGGCGACGGGCTTCGTCAGTGAGGTCCTCGGTGCCTCCATGGAGGACGCATTCGATCTCCTGCGCCGGTACGCGCAGAGCCACCCCGAGCATCTGACCGACGTGGCTCGACAGGTGGTCGGTCAACCCGCGCGGCGCGCGGGCATCCTGGCCGCACTCGCGGAACTGGTCCCACGTGCCTGACCAGGCTCAAGGCGCTGGTCGGTCAAGCCCGGATTCATGCTCCGCGACGAGCCAGCGGGCCACGTCGACGAGCTTGATGTTGGTGTCCGCCGATGCATGCGTCAACATCGCGAATGCCTCCACACCGGTGATGTTGTTACGTTGCATCAGAATGCCTTTGGCTTGGCTGATGACGTCGCGGCTAGCCAGCGCGGCATGGAATTGAGTTGCAGCGGCCGCGCCGAACATCGCCACCGCCGCGTGCTGGGCGACAATCGTGCCGACATCAACCGATTCTTGACTGAAGCAGTGTGGCTGAGCGCCATAGAGATTCATTGCTCCGAGGGTTTCGGGTTCAACGAATAGCTGAAATGACAGCAGGCTGTGCACCTCCAGCGCAATTGCCTGCCGGACGAATTCAGGCCAGCGGCTTTCGCGCGACATGTCGTCGATGAGGACGGTGTGATGTTCCCGCAACGCGGTGATGCAGGGGCCGTCGCCGAGCTCGCTTTGCAGTTCGTCGAGTTTGGCGACGATCGGATCGGTGGGGGCCTGTGCCACCACGCTGCCGCGCTGGATCAGTGAGATTCCCACCCAACGCACTCCAGGCACGATCCGTGCGGCCGCGTCGACAATGACGCGCAGGGTGTCGCCAGTGCCCTTCTGGGCTTGCAGACGCACCGCGAGGTCGCCCAGGGTTCGGGCCAACTCGTTGCTGGCATGGGCAGACACCGACCAAGAGTACCCACAACGAAGGAAATGATTCCCCTACGACCCCGCCGGCACGGATTTTGAACCGACGGGATCTAAGCAGGTCATGTGGGCGCCCACAGCTCCTGCGTACGACAGCTATGCCCGGTCACACCGACACTAAACCCATTCGTCTCAACTCATCTAGGCACACCCAGCGCCAGTACCGCTGTGTCGTCCTCGACACCGGAGCCCAAACCGGTTAGCAGATAACGGATTTGGTCGACCAGTGCGTCTGCTGTAGCGGGCGCGTGCGTGGTCGCGAACCTGCGCAGGGCGCCGTCGTCGTCGTAACGTCGGGTACCGTCACCGATGAGGGCTTCGGTCAAACCGTCGCTGTAGAGCAGCATCGTGTCACCGGGGCCCAGCCAGAGGGAGGCGTCGACGAACGTGGGTTGGTCGCTGAGGCCGACCGCCATGCCGCCGGTGACGTCCAGATAGCTCGCCTCGCCGGACTGCTCGAGCAGCAGTGGCGGTGGATGTCCGCCACCGGCCAACCGCACGGCAAACCCGCCGTCTCGCTGAGTCAGGGTGCCGAACACCACAGTGCAGAACCGGGGTGTCTCGGCGCCGCTTTCCTGAGCCAGCACGGAGTTCAACCGGTGCAGCACAGTGATGGGGTCCGGGTCGACGACGGCGGCGGCGCGCATTGTGTAGCGCATCAACGACGTGATCGCCGCTGCTGTCGGGCCTTTGCCGCACACGTCGCCCAGGAAGAATCCGGACGATTCGCGCGACAGTGGGAACAGGTCGTAGAAATCACCGCCGATGTCCTGAACGGAAGGTTGGTAATGAGCGGCCGCGGCGAGACCATCCGGTATCGACAACGTCGGCGGCAGCAGTGATCTTCGCAAGGTGTCCGCCAGCGCCTGTGCCCTGGTGCCCTCGGCTTCGGCACGCTGCCGCTCGTCGAGCAGAGCCCGTTCGTAGGTTCGCCGTTCGCGGGCGTCCTGGATGACCACGCGCAGCAGCACCGCCCGCCCGCCGTCGTCGGCCTTGACATTCGCGCTGAGAAAGACCGGCCGCCGCGAGCCGTCGGCGGTCGACAGTTGCATGCTGATCTCGTCGAGCTGACCGCTCATCTGCAGTAGCGGCGCGAAGTGGGTTTCGAAGTGCATCCGTCCGCCGACCGTGAACAAGTCGACGATCTGCTTGCCGCACAACGTCTTCGGCGCGACACCCAACCACGAGGCGAGGGTGGCGTTGACCCTCAGTATCTCACCGTCGGGGGTCGCGGCCAGCTGGCCGCAGGGCGCGTTTTCCCACAGTTCCTCGGCGTCGGTCATGGCTGGGCGAATGCCGCAATCGCCTCGGCGGTGTCGTCCGGTGCGCTGACATGCGGACAGTGGCCGGTCGCGTCGAGAGTGACCAATCGCGCGTCGGGGATCTGATCCCGGACGTAAGCGCCGACTTGGGGCGGCGCGATGGCGTCGTGTCGGCAGTCGATGATCAGCGTCGGTATCGCGACCTTCGCCAGGTCAGTTCGACTGTCCGACAAAAACGTAGCGCGAGCGAAGACTTTGGCCGCCGCGGGGTCGGTGCGGCAGAACGTCGCCGCGAGGTCCTCGGATAGCTCCGGGCGGTCAGGGTTGCCCATGATCGTCGGTGCCATCGTCTGCGACCACCCCAGATAATTGCTGTCCATCGACTCGAGCAGCTCGTCGATGTCCGCGCGGGTGAAGCCGCCGCGGTACCCGTCGTCGTCGATGTAGCGCGGAGAGGGCGTGACCATCACCAGCTTGGCGAATCGGGCTGGCGTGGCCGCCACCGCCAATGCACCGATGACGGCGGCCACCGAGTGTCCGACGAACACCACGTCGCGCAGGTCCAGCGACTCGACGATGTCCACGATGTCGTCTGCGTAGGCCTGCAAGGACGCGTACTTGGCGGGGTCCCACGCAGCTGGGTCGGCCCGACCGGAGCCGACGTGGTCGAACAGGACGATGTCGAAGCGGTCCCGCAATCGGGCGGCCACCGGATGCCACAGCTGCTGGTCACAGCCGAAGCCGTGGGCCAACATGAGTGTCGGCCCGGTGGTGTCGCCGACCCGGGTGACGTTGTTGCGGGTGGCGGCATCCATCGGTTCAGTCTTGCAGAGGTGTCGACCTGAACGGACCCGCTAACGTCGAGGCCCGGACTTCGTTCTCTTGTCCGCATACATCGCAGCATCCGCGCGGGCCAGAACGGCTTCGGCGAGGTCGCCGCCACCCACCACGGCCGCGCCGCAACTGGCCCCGACGTTGACGATCCCGGCACTGGTGGGGATGTCTTTCTGAAGCGCGATGACCAGGCGATCGCGCAGCCCGAAGGGGTCCGGAGCCGCCGAGGCCGCCAGCAGGACGGCGAACTCGTCGCCGCCGATACGGGCTCCGAGGTCGTCGGAGCGGCAGGTGTGGGCGATGCGATGACCGATGGCTTGCAGCACCTCGTCGCCGACCGCGTGCCCGTAGACGTCGTTGATCGGCTTGAACCCGTCGAGGTCGATGTACAACACGACAGCTACCGGAATGCCGTTACCGGCGGCGTTGGAGATCAACCCTTCCAGCCCGGCGAGGAACGCCGCCCTGTTGGCCAGGCCGGTCAAGGCGTCGACGGAGGCGGCGCGGGACTTCTCTTCGATGACGTTGGCGCGCGCCAATGCCTTGGCGATGAAAGCGGCGAGCTGCTCGAGCAGGTCGACGTCGTTGTCGGTGAAGGCGTCCGGCTGGCCGCAGATGACCTTCAGCACGCCCTGGGTGCGGTTGCCGTCGACCAGGGGGACGACGATCATCGACCGGGCGCCGACGCGCCGACAGGCCGCCAAATCCACTCGGGGATCGGTTTCGGTGTCGGTGGAAATCAGGATCTTGCCGGTCCTGACGCACTCGCCGGACATGCTGCCCGACATCGCCAGCCGCAGCCCTTCGGTGCCCACCAGCGTGCCGGCCGTGGCCGTGTACACCATTTCACCGAACTCGGCCAGCTCGATCACGGCGCCTTGGGCGCGCGTTGCGTCGCGCGCCTGCTCCACGACGATCTTCATCACCGCGTCCGCGGTGACGTCGGCGTCGTTGATGGCTTGCTGGACCTTGATAATGGTCTGCAACGTCGCCAGCTCCGGGCTGCCCCCCACGATCGGGATGCTAATTGAATTCATCCTGGTCAGCAGCGGCAATGAACAATTTGCATAAGTTCGTTTATCCGTACACGTTCGCGTCACCCCCGCCGTGTGCTATACCCCTAGCAAACTTGCGTCAACGTCAAAGTCGGGGATGGTGTCATGGGCCAGGTACAGCAGGGTCGCTATATCGGTCGAGTCGGGGCGTTGGCCGTGGCTCTGGGTGTCGGCGGTTTGATCGTTGCGTTGCCGGCGGCGGCAGGCGCCGACACGGGCGCCGGGGACTCGGGTAAGACGACGTCATCGGCGGGCAAGCACGCTCCGCGGAATGCGGCGAAACCCCGTGCCTCAAAGGCACCTACCGCAACGGCCACCGCGACGGTCAAGCCCGCGGCGAGCCGGGCAGCGCTGGACCGGCTGAACGGCGGCGAAGATCCGCTGGCTCCCGTGACCGAGCCGCTGTCGTTCGCGGTGCTGGCGGTGACGCGCCGCGACGGGTCCGCCCGATCGGCGCGGTCGGTTACCACCAGTGGAACAGCTTCTGCCGCAGCAGCTTCGGTGCCCAGCGGCAGCTCCGCCGCCAGTGTGTCGCAGCCAGCCGGGGCCACCGCCGGCACTGTCCTCGGCACCGCTGTGCGCAACTTCATCGACACCCACCTGCCCGGGTGGAGTCCGATCGCCGACCAGCTGGCGCCGATCGTCGCCGACGGTCTCCAGGATCTGCTCACCAACGGTGCGGTCAGCGCCGAGGTTCAGCGGCTGGTTGCGAACGACGCGATTCGCCAATTCGTTTCGGCGAAGATCTCGGCGGCCCTGAACACCTACCTCGGTGTACCGACGTCGGTCGGCACCGTCGTCGGCAACGCGGCAGTCAGCTTCGCCGGCACCGTACTCGGCACCGCCGGTGTCCAGACCGCGCTCGACGTGCTCGCGGCCGGCGTGAAGCCGGACAGTGCGCAGGTCACCGCGATCTTGACGGCGGCAGCGGCCGGTGACGTTGCGCCCCTTGCGAATTACTTCACATCGGTAGTCACGAACTCCACTGACGAGATCGCGACCTTCCTGAATAACTCGGCGGTCCGGGGCGCGCTGGCTTCTGGCATTGCCGGCGCGGTCGTCGACCTCACCAACGGTGGCGTCATCCCGACGTGGCTCGGCAATGTCGTTGATGGCTGGGTGACATCGGCGCTCGGCGGTGGTGCCACCGCGACTGCCGTCGGCAATGCGCTGGGGACGGCGGTACAGGGCTTGCTGAGCAACACCAAGGCGGTGCAGGGTGTGGCCACGGTCGCTGGTGCCGCAGTCTCGAATCTGTTGGCGGCGCCGGGTGTTACCGCGGCCCTGGCTGACTACATCACCCAATTCGGTACCGCCCTCGTTGCAGGCGAAAGCTGGATCGACGCGCTGGACGTCGCTTGGCAAGGGCTGCAGGTGAATTCGGCATTCCTGTCGGCGCTGGGTCCCGTCGCCGGCGATGCGGTGGCGTCGTTGGCCACCAACGCAGATGTGGTTGCGGCGCTGGCGTCGACCGCTAAGACACTGGTCATCAACCTGGCCGCCGATGCGGGTTTCCGCGCGGTCGTCGGTGAACTGTTCGGGCCCCAGTACGGTCCCACGCTTGCCCAGGCTCTCGCCGATCCGGCGTCCGCGGCTCAACTGGGTGCGACGGTCGGCTCGGTCCTCACCAACTTCCTCGGCCAGGACGGGGTGACCGACGCGTTGGCGGCTGCCACCGAGCAGATCGTCACGGCGCTGCTGAGCGGGATGTCACCGGTTTTCGCCGTGCAGAACGTCATCCAGTCGCTGGCGTCGAACCCCGCCGTGGTGGCCGCATTCAACGCCACGGTCCCCGACGCGCTCAAGGGTGTGCTGCAGGCTCCCGCCGTGCGGGGTGTGATCAGCACCGTCGCGCAAGGGGTCGTCGCCCAGCTGATCGATACGACGCCACTGAACAACACGGTCCTGGATCCGGTGGTGAGCCAGGTGGCGAAAGCTGCGGTGGACGCCTTCGTGGCTAACCCGGCCGCCCAGGGCCTGATCGGCGACCTCGCCGGTGATCTCCTGGACGGAACGCCGCCGGCGGACGTGGTGCAGACCGTGATTTCGAAGGTCGTCACCAGCCCGGCGCTGCAGATCGCTCTCGGTCAGGCACTGGGTCAGGCCTTCGGCGCGCTGCTCGGCGACAATCCGGTCAGCTTCGCCGTGGGTCAGCTGGCTGGAATCGGCACGGCGCTGGTTCTGGTGCTGGGCTTCGGAGCGGCGAACCTCTTCGGGCTGACCGGGGCGCTGACGGCGTCGAGCGTCCCGAGCGGGAGCTCGTATTTTGTGACGCTGCAAATCGCCTGACCGAGAAACGGCGTCAAACGTGGCCGGTTGAGCCATACTGAACCCGATCAATCAGCAAATCCGTCAAGAGCGATCTTGATGTGATCGGGGGAGCGTCATGAACACCACCGCAAAGACCCGTTACACCGTCGCCGGCGTCCTCGCCGCGGGCGCTGCCGCCAGCTCCCTGCTGGCCGGAGCCGCGCTGGGATCAGCGCCCACAGCCAACGCCACGTGCGCATCGTTCTTCGGCCTGGGTAACAGCGCTGACTGCAGCAGTACCCCGCTGAGCATCGCGATCGCGGTCGGTAACGGCGCGACTGCCCACGCCGGCGGATTGTTCGGCGGGGCGTTCGCCGTTGGGACCAATGCCGCCGCGACCACGGGCGACGCGTTCACGTTCGCCACCGCGGCCGGCGACGGATCGGTCGCCACTGCCAACGGCGTATTCGGTATAGCTACGCAGCTTGGGCCGAACGGCGCCGCGATCACCCAAGGCTCGGGAGTGCTTGGGAACCTCGGGCTCAATATCGCAACGAACATCACTCCGCTCAACTCGGCGGCGAACGGCAGCACCGTCACCGCCGGCGGTGCCGGCGGCGGCGGAAACATCGCCACCAATCTGTTCGGCGGGGCCACTGCAGCCGGCACCATGAAGGTCACTTCGCACGGCTTCTTCAACATCGCCACGAACGTCGGCGGTCGCGACAACGTCATCGAATCCGGTGACGCGGCGAACAGCTCGATCATCAACCTGGCCACCAACCTCTTCGGCAGCGGTAACACTGTTTCGGCGCAGGGCGGCATCTGGAACTGGGCCACCAACATTCTCGGCGACACCAACACGGTGCAGACGAACGGCAGCCTGGTGAACACCGCCAGCAACCTGTTCGGCAGCAACAACACCGTGCAGACCATCGGCGGCTACGCGAACTGGGGCCGCAACCTTCTGGGCAATGGCAACACCGTCACGATCACCGGTGGCTACGCCAATGCGGTCCGTAACTTGTTCGGCAGCGGTAACACCGTGGAGACGAACGGCGGCAACGGCAACCTCGCGCAGAACTGGTTCGGCACTGGCAACGCCGTGACGATCACGGGCGGCATCTACAACACCGCCACTAATCTGTTGGGCGGCAACGGAAATACGCTGACATCTCAGGGCGGGTATCAGAACGCGGTGTACAACATCGTCGGCAGCAACAACACGTTGACCGTCGGCGGCGCGGGCAGTAACTACAACCTGGCTCTCAATACGTTGAGTAGCGGCAACCAGGTGACCGCTGGCGGAACCGGTGGGAACTTCACCGCAGGATTCAACGTGCTCGGCGGCACCAACACCGTGACGGCCGGTCCCGGACCGCTGGCGCTGGCCGGCACCATCTTCACGAACGGCGCAGTCGTCACCAAGCAGTCGACGGGCATCGCGATCAACAACTTCCGCACTCCCGGGGCGCAGGCGACCAGCGGCACGAGCAGCAAGGCGCCGGCGACGAAGAAAGCCGGCAGCACGGCGAAGAAGTCGGGAACCGCGGGCAGCGCGCGGAGGTAACCGCTAGCCGTACCCGCACGCCAAAAGTGAAGTAGCGCAGACGAATGCACGTCTGCGCTACTTCATTTTCGGGGCGGGTTCTAGCCCGTCGGCCCCATGTCGTCGGGCAGCTGTGCGTCGCAACGCGCGCGGAAGTCGGCGGCCGGCTGCCGCACGGCCTTGATCTGATCGCGGACGTCAGGGTTCGCCTGCAGATAATCGGCGACGGCAACGCGCATATCGTCGCGTGACTTTCCCTTGAGGCTGGTGAAGAAGGCGTTCACGTCGGGATGGGTGAACAGGTAGACCGACATGCCGGCGTTGACGCCGGACAGGACCTGGGTGAGGTCGGCCGCCGTGCAGTTGGGCTCGTCGGCGACGGCGGTTGCCGCACTGCCGATCAGCATTGCGCCTGAGATGATGCCTGCGCCGACCAAGTTGCGGATCAACATTCGACTGCTCCTAAGGATGTGGATTGACGGGTTAGCGAGGGCCGATGCCAGGTCGACCCGGCCGGATGGGTGGACGTGACGGCGGCCGGGGATTGAGATCGATGTCGACACCCCAGGCGTCGTCGCAGTACCAGGGATCAGCGCAGTAGCCGGGGTACACCGGACCGGCGTTCGGCGGTGTAGGGCCGCCGCCGCGCACCTCGCCCTGCGCGCACACGGTCGCGTAACCGGCGCTGGTGCAGTCCGCCAGGGCCGGGGTCGCCTGCACGAGACCGACGGACCCAGTCGCGATGATCAATCCGAACGCCAAGAAGCAAGGAGTCTTTCGCATGGCCGCCACCCCTATTCCCCGAACTTCGGTTTGTGCATAGTACTACGCCGCGTCGTGCGTTTGCGCAAGAGCGATGGCTCAGAATGCCCCGGGCTCACCGGGTTCGCTCTCGAGTATCTCGCGGTTGGTGAGCAGTAATGTCACGAAATACGCTCCGCCGAGCGCGATCAGGCCGAGAACGATCAAGCCGGGAATCCGTGCCTCACTCGGTGATACAAGGGCGAAGATCGAGGACACCACCCAGGCGAGCGCGGCGTAGGCCACTGGTACTTCAAACCGCCCGAGGCTGAATCCCCCTTCCTTACTTTCGAGGCGGTTGCGCACGCAGAGGTACAACACGACGATCAACTGCAGCAGCTCCGCACCGGGCAGCGCGACGATCAGCACGGCACCGATCACGAAGATCAGGATCGTTGCGAAAACCGGGGTCTGAGTGCGCGGGCTGACCCGGCGCAGGCGTGGTGAGCGGGGAAGCGCGAGTCACGCACCAGCGCGAACGCCTGCCGCGAGCAGGCAGCGATCATCACCATGCCGGCGCCGAACATCGCAAACACGATGCCGGTCAACAGAACTCGTCCCTCACTGGATCCAGCTGATCGCGGATGATCGTCGCCACTTCCGTGATGTCCTTGATCGCCAGCGTCACGATGATGACGAACACCAACCCAGCGTCTCCGAGGCCACCACCAACGAGACGATGGCGCGAGGTACGCTGCGGAACGGATCCTTGGCTTCCTCAGCGAGATTCGCCGCCAGGATCGTCTGAGTGAGCAACACCGCCAACGTGATCAGCCGGGCGACGTCGATGTCATTGCGGCACTGGGCCTTCCTCGAAGTTCTGGCAACGAGAAGGGAGAATTTCGCACTCGGGCGGCGGCTTGAGGCACACCCACACCGCCACCGCCGACGCCAGCAGCAGAACGGACCCGATTCCCGCGGCGGCGGCCAGCCCGTCGGCGAACGCGCGTTGAGCGGCGCCCAGCAGGGCGTGCGCCTTATCCCCGCCCAGCGTGGCGGCGGCCCGGTGGGCGGCGGCCAACGATTGCTCGGCATGGGCCACAACGTCGTCGTGGATGCCGGGCGGCCTGGCCAGTCCGCGGTACACGGCTGCAATCACGCTGCCGAGCAACGCGATACCAAGGGCCATGCCCAGCTCGTACGCTGTCTCGGAGATGCCCGCCGCGGCGCCGGCGCGTTCCGGCGGCACGCTGGTGATGATGACGTCGTTGGCCACGGCGAACGCCACCCCAAGGCCTGCGCCGACGACGAACAGGGCAACGCCTAGCGGCAGATAGGGGGTCGTCGGGCTGATCAGCGTCAGCGATGCCAACGCCACACCGATCGACGCCAGCGCGCCGGTGAGGACCACTCGCTGCGACCAGTACCGCACCATGATGCCGGCGAGCACACCGAACACCATCGCGGCCAGTGCGGCAGGCAATTCGGCGAGGCCGGCCTGCAGCGGACTGTATCCATCGACCAGCTGGAAGAACTGGGACAGAAAGAAGACGACTCCGGACAGGCCAAAGATCGAGAGCATGTTGGCGACGATGACCCCGGAGAACGCGTGATTGGCGAACAGACGCATGTCGAGCAGGGGGTGAGGCGCCCTCAGTTGGCGTTGGACGAACAGCGCCAGCGAGACCCCGCCCACCAACCCGGCGGCGACGATGTCGGCGTGGAGTCCATGGGCGGCGCCCTGTTTGGCGGCGTAGACGACGCCGAGGATGCCGACCAGCGATAGCGCGACGCCGATCGGATCCCACGGTCCCGGCGTCGGGTCGCGGAGCTCGGGTAGCAGCAACCAACCGCCGACCACCAGAATGACGACCGCCGGGACGTTGATCAGAAAGACCGAGCCCCACCAGAAGTGCTCCAGGAACAACCCGCCGATCACGGGGCCGAGTGCGGTCCCGGCCGAGAACACCGATGCCCAAATGCCCACGGCCAGAGCACGTTCCCGAGCTGTCGGGAACAGGCCGCGGATCAGTGCCAGAGTCGACGGCGCCAGGCTGGCCCCCGCGATTCCCAGAAGTGCGCGGGCCGCGATCAGCATTCCGGCCGTCGGTGCAAAGGCTGCCACCACCGAGGCGAGCGCGAAACCGATTGCGCTGCAGAGCAACAGCTTCTTGTGTCCGATGCGGTCGCCGAGGCTGCCCATGGTGACGAGCAGTCCGGCGAGGACGAATGAGTAAATGTCGCCGATCCAGAGGATCTCGGTGGCGGACATTCCGAGATCCCGGCCGAAGATCGGGGCTGCGACGGCCAGCACGGTGCCGTCGACCCCGATGAGCAGTACGCCCAGGCTGAGCACACCCAGCGCGAGCCAGCGGTGTCGTGTGGTCATGCGTGGCAGAACACGTTGACGTACGCGGTTTCGAAGGCGTCGCGCTCCTGGCCGCCGTGGTGCTCGTGGCGGTCCTGGTGCACCGAGATCACCGAGCAGTTCTCGAGCGGGCCGTTGCCGTCCTTGTTGACGACCACGTGCATGCCCTGGTCGCGCAGCTGGCCGATCATGTCGCTGGCGCTGGCAGTACCACCGTCGGTGTCAGGAGTCTCGGCCGAGGCGGTCGACGCAAGCCCGATGGCCAGGCCGGCCAGAACCGGGGCGGCCAGCGCGGCGAGGGCGATCTTGGCGGAGGTGACGGTGATGGTCATGGTGTCCCTGTTCTTCGGTGGGCCGCCCTTACTGGGCTGATACCGAAGTTATGGGGCGCGGGCACCCTGCATCATCGGGCGAAGTATGCGTTTGTGCAGGCAGGCGATGGTGCAAATTATGTAGAGGCGCCGTGCAGCGCCTTGTTCTCGTGTGCCCACGCGGCGGCCGCGGTGCGTGACGAGACGCCGATCTTGACGTAGATGTTGGCCAGGTGCCGGGCGGTGGTCTTCTCGCTGATGAAGAGCTTTTTGGCCACGTCGCGGTTGGACAGGCCGGCGGCGACGCCGGCGAGCACCTCGAGTTCGCGCTTGGTCAGGCCGCCGGGTGCTGCGGCGGGTACGGCTCGGGTCGACACAGCGCCGAGTTGCTGATAGATGGCCGCGGCGTTGGCGGCGTCGGCTTCCGCGCCGGCAATGTCGCCGGTGCCGCGGCGGGCCAGCGACATCCACTCGTAGACCTGGGCCATGTCATAGCGGCACTGCGTGCTGCGGTAGCGGCGCAGCGCATCCTGCAAGATGGGCAGCGCTTCGGCTTCCCGGCTCTGCTTGACCAGCACTGCGCCGCGGGCCTGCAGCGCCCAGGCTCGGAAGCCGGGGGAGTCGAACTTCTCGGCGTCTGCCTCCAGTTCGGTGCAGCATTGGTCGGCCTCGTCGATCTTGTTGCGCGCCAATGCGATATCGACGGCGGCGGGCAGCAGCCGGACGCGGTTGATGCTGTCGTGCTCGGCGTCGATGCGCATCCGCAGGTCGGTCGCGGCGGCGGTGTCCTCGCCGAGTTGGCAGCGCAGCAGCGCTTCGCCGGGCTGCGGGTCGTGGTCGAGGTCGCGGGCCTTATCGAAGGCTTCACGGGCGCCGGCGATGTCGCCCCGGCGGCGACGCACCTCGCCGAGTTCGTAGTAGCCCTGCCCGGCGGTGGACGGGAAGTCGCCGAGCTTGGCCAGGGCGTCGAGCAGCCGCTGCTCCACGTGGGCGTAGTCCTTGGTGGCACTGTGCAGGTCCATCTTGTGGACCTCGCAGGTGGTGCCGTACCAGGAGGAGGAGACCTTGGGGCCTTGGCGCCACACCTCCATGGCCTCGAACCAGCTCCTCATCCGGCTCAGGTCGGCCATCCGATGGCACTCGTGGATCACCGCGCAGTAGATGTCGCCGGCCCAGTCGACGGGCACCTGGTCGGCGAGCACCGGCATCATCGCCTCGTCGAGTTGGGCGAAGGCCTCCGTGGTGCGGGCGAAGGGCAGCATGGTCACGCCGGTGGCCGTCGACAGCAGCGCGTTGAAGCCGGGAGAGTTCAGCCGGGTGGTGACTTCGCCGAGCTGCTCGACGAGTTCGGCCGCCAGGTCGCGGTGGCCTTCCTCGCCGGCGAGGGCGGACTCCAGATAGAGGACGTAGGCGAGGACCTGGTCGTCGGGGTGCTTTTCGTTGAGGCGCCGGGCGCGGTTGAGCCAGACCCGGGTAATCGCCCAGTTGCCGCCGTTGAGCCACTGCAGTGCGACCTCGACGGCTTTCATCGCCGCGCCCTGGACGTCGTTGGCGGCGTTCAGACGGTTAAAGGCCTGCTCAGAGAGCTGCATGGACTGCCGGCCGTAGCCGAGTCGCCAGGCGGCCATGCCGTAGGACGACAGGTCGTCGGTGCTCAGTTCTTGGGTTTCTTGGGCTGCCGTGAACTGGTCGTAGGCGGTGCGCCAGTCGCCGTGGGCGTAGGCGCTGCGTGCAGCCTGGAGTTCGTCATCGTGCGCCATGAGGATCGGGATAACGGTAGCCCACTCCCCGGCGATGTAATGGCTGAACAGCGCGGGTCGGAGGCGGTTTTGGCGTGACCGCAAATTTTCGAGCTGCGGGTTCTTAGGTTGTCGAGATACCGTTGACAGCCGTCGAGTGTTGGAAGGGGTTGTTCATGCGTGCTGGCCGTGTCGTAGTAGGCGCCGTCGTGGGCTGCCTTGTGTTGGCGGGTGCGCCCACGGCGTCGGCCGCCAACGATCTGATGAGCGGCAGCTTCACCGTGAAGGGGCCGAACGAGATCATCGACACCTGGACGATCTCGAACCTGTGCAACGTGATCGAGACGGGCTGTCTGGCCAACGTCACCTCACCGCTGATCACGGGGCAGGCCGTCTACCAAGGCGCGCATACCTGGATGATGCGAGTCGTCGGTCAGGTGCCGGTGTGCCCGGACAGGTCCAAGACCAAGGGCGCGATGGTCTTCACATGGAGCTCGGAGACGCTGACCGGTCAGGTGACCGAGATCCAGCAGGGCAACTGCGTGTTGACCCGGCCCGGGCAGTCGCAGCTTCCGATTACGTTGGTGCCTGCTTAGGGGTTGGGAGGGGCTGCGCCGTCTCGGGAATCCGATAAACCATCGGTGAGCCGCGCTACGTTGTGGCAGTGCGCTGGTACGCCCGCCCCGAAAACGAACCCCTCTCCCTGAGAGTGCCACCGCGTCTAGCTTCATGGAACAAGGCCGACGATCCCGACCAGGTTCGGCTGAGGGCTTATCTGGATGACACCGAGTCTCTCCTCTCTGAGTCAAGGGTCGACGGTGAATGGGCACTAAGGCTCGACGTTGGGTTGCCGCCCAGTCGGGACCTCCTCGGGATGTCAGACCTCGACAATTTCGCCTACCCCCTGGCCTATCACTTGAGGGATCCCGGGCTGGTTTCCGTCTGGTGCACGAAGCAGTACAGCGAGCGATCATTCGTACGAATCGAAGCGGCACATGAGGCGGCCTCACCGTCGACTGAAGTCTTAGTCGCGAGGACAACCGGGTCGACGTCGACGGTCGCGTATAAGGAGCAGATCCGCGCCGCCGTTGCGACGGCGGAAGAACTTCCGCCCGGACCTGTCAGGCTGGAGCTTTCTTTCGTCGTCGGCCCGCGGAGGAACTGGGTCAACCTGTGGAAGCAGACGATCGACTCACTTGAGCCAATCCTTGGACGTACCAACCCGAGTCGTGCATGGCATCCTCGCGATGGACGGATCACGGAACTCGGTATGCATGTCAGCGTTGATCCTGCCGCCGGCAACGAGATCGTGGTTGGCATCGCTGCGACGCCAACAGCATTGCCGACTGCCGCCGCGGCCGGCGTCGCATTGACGACGCCAGACCGGAAGGTGGTGTTTCGGGGCGAAGGCATCTGCTTAGCAAGTTATGAATTGCCGGACGGGACCGCGACGGCGTGGGATGTTGTGTTCCCGCACTGGCCTACTGCGATGCAGATGTCGACCGAACAAGCGCGAGCCCTACGGGATGCCCTGGTCGCCGCACTCGGCGGGGCGGCCACTCAATGACAAAGTTTCGGTTCGACCTAGCCGAGTGGTTCTCCGACAACGCGGACCAAGTCCGCAGTGACTTAGCCGGTTATTTCGGAGGAGGGAAGCAACCCTTCACCGGACGATGGTTCGAGGAGTTTGCGGCCATAGGAGATCCGAACCGCTTTGAAGCTTCGGACCTACTGGCTGTTGAAGCGCTGAGCGTGACGGTGCCCACCGAGGCTGGAGCGTCGCTTCTCGTCGCAGAGAGCGAGCGCTTCAACTCGCTGCTCAGGGACATCCCCCGCGAGCAGAACCTCTGGGAGGTGAGTCGGCTGGATGTCAACGTGGGAAGCGCCGCCGACAGATTGCACGCGGAGCTGCGCACCTTGCCGGGTATCGAGTGGGTCATCGCGGGCAAGCTGATGGCGGCGAAACGCCCCAAGCTGATTCCGATCCTCGACAATGAGGTCCGCAACTACCTGAAACCTCCGAAGAACCTCTTTTGGGTGGCTATGCATGACGAGTTATCGGATCCTGCACGCCGCGAAGTAATCGCGGAGGCTTGCCAGGCCGCGCCTGCGCACGTGAGTCTGCTGAGGCGAATGGACGTTGCGCTATGGCGGGCAGCCCGGCGTGGTGCTCCCCGATAAGCGCGACGCCCGTTCTTGCGTCGACGAATGTCACACCACTTGCTAGTCCATCTCCGCCAATCGTTGGTCGAGATATCGAGCTACTGACGGATTGGCGATCAGGCGCTTTTTTCCGTCCGGACCGTGAATTTCCCAGTGGGACTTCGAGTGTTCGACCACGACGGTATGCAGAGGATCGACGCCAATGAGCATGCCACGCTTAAACAAGAGTCGCCCGTGTTCGCGAGCCTCTTGACGGCTAGGCGGACGCACCGACGAACACCCGTGGCAGAGCCACATTCCGCTGAATGGCGTGTGTACGCATCTCTTGCAAATGGCGATCCCGCAGCAATCACACACGACAATGCCGTCTGTGCATGCGGGGCAGACTGGCTGTTGGCAGTAACCGCATTGGGCAGCAACTGATCCGAAATGCCCCTCCCGGTCAATCCCACCCCAATCGAGAATCTGCCTGGTGATGTGATCAACTCGGCGGGCGTCGGTCTGGCCGGGCGCGAGGACGACGTCATAACGCCACTCTTGGCCGCCGGCAACAGTGACGCTCTGCGTTACCGATGCACCAATATCCAGGCGGCTCCGCGGCGTCGGCGGGATGAGCGTCTGCAACAGGCCTCGAAGCCGTTGCGGTAGCTCACTGAACTGCGGGATGACAACCAGTTGGCCCGGCATCCACGCGTCGAGGGCATCGTTCGTGCCGTCCGCGACCGACCTTGGCCCGGTCTTGATCTGTCCACGCGGCTCGATGTGGTGAGCAACCGCCGTGGCGTTCGAGAGAGTAGACAAAGTGACCTTGTTCGGATCGGTGTAGACACCGACCTCGTCGGCGTCACCCAAGCCCATCTGCCGCGACAGTAGCGTGGCGGCAGGCGCATGCTCAGACATTGAAATCAGGTACCAGTGCACCTCTTCGAGGCGGCGCACACCGAGCGTGACCAGGTTCGCCATGCTGGAAATGACTGCCTCGGTGTCAGTTCCGATGACCATCTCCCGGACCGTCGGCTCGGGATTCCATGCATCAGTCACCCACGGCGGCCGCGGCTCGGCCGCACCCCACTCTACGGTGACCTCGTGCTCGTCCGAGTCAACAATGGTTATCTCGCTGATTCCCTCAGGCGTGATCGCAACCTCGAAACCCGAACGCTCCCAGCGCATGATCAGCGGAGTGGTCGAGGGCTGGTCCATAGCGTGCAGGACGGGCCTAAGCCGATTCGGCGTCTGCAGGGCCGCCTCCGGACAGTGCGCCAACGGCGGGAATAGTTCTACGACAGCTGCAGCTAGGTCATCCGTAGGAGACGGTTGTGGTTTGGGGCTTCTCCCGGAGGCATCGAGCTCTGGAGCCGACCAGACCGAGCGGAATTCGCGTTTCGAGTGCACGACGAGCCGAGGGTCTGTGCGTGTCGACTCGGGCTGGAGTATTTGGGCAGCCGGGACGACCTGAGTCTGCAGCGCGCGACTTGCCGACAAGCGCAAGGAGTACGAGTTGTCGATGTGACCGCGGTCGAACGCAACCCACCGTGTAACAGCGCTGTGGCGGATGATGGCTTGCTCGTAGGCCCGTCCGCGGTTGATGAGGACCACAAGCGCGTGGTCGTCCGTACCTGCTTGAATCGTTGTCCCGTGCGCCGCGAGAGCTGCAGGCAGCGTCGCCCGCTGCTCGTCTGTTATCGGTGCCATCCTGTCGCAGGCTGGGCAAAGATCGTCCACTCGGCACGACATGCACATGGCTCGTTCGCACATCGCGCATGCAGCGACCTGCGGGTCCCGACCGCAATCGGTGCAGGCGTGGTCACCACACAGAAGGCATCGAACCGGGGAGACTTTGTGGCTAGTAGATGCGCATCGTCGGCAAACCTCATGTGAACAACCCCCACATGTAAGCGAGGCCAGCTGGCCGAAGTCGTCACAGGCGCGACATGCCCAAGAATCACAAGATGAGCACAGGGCAGCCGCTCCGGCGGCGTAGAAGTGTCCGTCCCGACACACCCCGAAATTCGATTGCCGGATTCCGAGGTCGTTTACCTGGGGAGTCAGCGGAGAGCCATCGAATGTCTGGTAGACGTGCGTTGCGGTGCCGTGTCCTTGCCAGGTCTCCGCAACTTCCAGACCATTGCACAGCGCAGCAGTAAAGCTACGCGTGCTCTGGGCGATCAGCTCCGAGGCCAATTCACTCGGCAGTAAGGAGATACCCTGTATTGCTGATGGATTGGAAACCACGCCCAGCGCCAGAAGCGAAGCGTTGTCGGCTGCGACGATTTCTGCATCGGCAGTGAGCTCGACCAGCTCTGCGACCGGACGTATGTCTCGTTTCTGTAATGTGCATTCCGACGGCGACGGGAAGTCTCCGACTATTCGAACAATCTCGTCACTTCGCTTACCGATCCGTCCTCCCGGCATCCCGATCGCGGAGAGATATTCGTGAGCACCCAACTGTTCCGCAGGTGTGAATCCATGCGGGCATGCGATCCACGTGCCGACTTTGTCGTTCGCGTGGCGAGCGCTGACTAGCACCGCCTCGTTCCTGCGTTCCAAAGTCACGTGAAGTCCGGGGAGTTCGGCAGTGGCGATTGAAGGACTGTCAGTCGATGGCGCCTGCCAGTGAATGCCGGCACTCCGCACATCTGATGTCTCGGGGACTCCTTCGTCGTTGACGGAGGAGTCCTCCTGCACGATCTGATGTGCTTCAAGATAGGTGTCCACGAAATACGAACGGCGCGTGATCAACACGGCCGGACGTGGTGGCGGCACGACATCACCGCGTAGCTTCTTCAACAGATGGGCAAGTCCGGACTCCGCTTCGGAGCTGACAGGAACCTCCGGTGCCGAGGTCGGTAGGTCGGCTACGGCCTTGCTGTCGATCGACGAACCGGCATCGAAAGCAATCGACCGTTCGACCGCGACCCTTTCGGTGCTATGCAGCCGGGCCCGCGTATTGCTGTCTTGCAATCGACGCCCGGTCAGGTCCCGAGTAATAAGGCCGCAGTCCAACGGCAGGCCGTTCTGTCTTGCGTACGCACGCAGGCGGACCCGTTGGGGGTCGGCCGCGTCAGACTCGTGAACAATAACCGCTGAAGTTGAGTCGGGTCGGACCAATTCGGCGACTCGATCGCCCACTCGAAGGATGTTGCCTCGGTTGAGCTTCCAAGCGATAGAAAATTCGTCATCCAGTTCAGGCACGCGCTCCGGTGAGGCACACGTTTGGCAGAGCCCCCCTGTATCGCGGCGGCATTGAGCACAGCTCGACTGTCCACATACGGCGCATGGTGCGAAGACCGCATCGTCGCCGCAACCCTCGCACAATGAGCGGGCACACGACTCGCAATGGGTTACTTCTGATTCGTCGACCCAATGCATTGCGGAGCAGAGCGCAAGTATCTCGATTGCTTGACCGGAGAAGTCGCTCTCCACCGTTACGGGTTCATTGGTACCCCACTCGTAGGTCAACGTAGCTTCGTCGCCGCTGGGCCCCTGCCAAGTCTCTTCGACCAACCAGTCGTCTTCGTCGAGGGTTACCGCGAGGATCTTGGCTCTAGCGCGTATGTCTGGACGCCGACTGAGGCGAGCCTCCTCGGAGCGCAGAGCGCGTTGCAGGCGTGTCCGATCCTCCGCGACTGCCTCGGCTATCTGAGCTTTGTAACCTGTGGTGATTCGAGATAGCTCTTGACTTTGCTCCTTCTCCACCAGCGTCGAGCGTTCACGACGAAGCTTTTCGAGCTGGGCCTTCGCTGCACGTTCAAACTGAGCGATTACTTTCGGAGCGGTGTCGAATGCCGGCGGCAGTGATTCTCCGTCCTCGAGTGGACGTCGTGGGAGTCGGCGTTCGTTGTGCCCGTTGATGTCCGCCGTGATGAGGTGCTCAGTTGTCTCGGCTTCGCCCACTGTCGCTCGGAACGTCGCTTGCCCGCTCCATGAGCCGGAAGGTACGAGACGCCGGCGGAGCAGTCGGATGTTGGCGGCATGTCGATACGGGCTAGGTCCGATGTCATCGGGGATCACCGGCACGGTCGCGTGCATGTCCCCGCGTACACGGAGCAGGCCAAGCAGCTCGTCGAAGACCGGTGATCCGACAGCGCACAGTTCAGCATCAGGATGGTGTTCCAGTCCGAAGCGGTCGAACGCCAAATGCATGAGAGTGCGGCCGCCAAGTTCCTGATCGAATTCCTCGTCGAACTTCACAGTAATGAATGCTCCATCACCGCTGCCAGTGTCGTGCACAATGACCGCGCCGAGCGCTTGGAGAACATTCCTCACCCATGCCTGTACCCGACGCTGGCGCATCCGTGCACGCTCGCTAACCTCGGGAGCCAGCTCCGTGCTGCCCGCCTTCGTAAGCTCTTTGCGATGCTCGAAACCCGTCGCCATCCACTTGCTCATACCGGCATCTGCGGCGATTAGTTGCGATGCCTTCTTGCGAGCGTCGACAAGCTCAGTGCCCAGCTTGTTAAGTAGAGTATTCATTTTCGCGTCGCTCTCGGCGAATAGGGCCTCCATGACGCGTGTTTCGAAGCTCGCAGTCTTTGAGTCGTCGAGTTCACCGAGAATCGTGGTGACCTGCCCGAAGAGCAGCTCGAACATGCGAAGCTTCTCAGCTAGCAGCCGGAAGACGCTTTCGTCGATTGTTCGTTGAGCGTAGAGGTTGGCGACGAACACCTCATCTTTGGGCTGCGTCAGGCGATCCACGCGACCTATGCGCTGCTCGATGCGCATTGGATTCCAAGGCAAGTCGTAGTTCAGAACGCAGTTGCAGAACTGGAGGTTTTGACCTTCCGCTCCGGCGTCCGTCGAGATCATGATGGGGGCGTCACCGGATCTGAAAGCAGCTATCGTAGCTGCACGTTCGCCGGCAGACATCGAGCCGTGAAACGATCGCGCGCTGAGCCCTTCGGCTTCCATCCGTCGAAGCAACCCGGTGACTGTATCCGTGTGCTGGGTGAATATCAGGACACGGCCATGCTCCTGCATCCAATCCCGCGTTATCTGAATTGCCTTGTCTTCCCGGGCCGACGTTTTGATGTCCATCGCAAGGTGACCAACTTCGTGCAGCACTTCGCGCACGCGGGCGTCGGGATGGCGGTCCGCCATTCTGAGTGCTGTGGTTCCCATCGAGAAAGGACTGGCCGTCAACCGTAATGCAAGGCTGCGACGCCGCATTGTGTCGCCCGATTCACGCATTACGTTGCGAAGCAGTTGCGTTGCCAGCGTATACAGTTCGTTCTCACGAGACCCGAGCGTGATGGGGACATCGACGGCGCGACGCACCACTCGGTCGACTCCTGCTTGGGCCCGGGTGGTCCGGATCATCACGCTGCTGATGAGTCGCCGTAGGGCGGCGGGGTCGTTTGGCGTGCGTGGGTCGTAGCCGCGCATGAACTGGCGCTTGAAATCGTTTACCGAGTTGAAAGTGCCAGGACGCAATAGCTCGACCAGCCGGTAGAGCTCGAGTAGATCGTTCTGGACCGGCGTCGCGGTAAGAAAGAAGGCGTACCGGCACGCGGTAGTTAGTGAAGTGATGAGGTCGCGAGTCTTGCGCGCGCCAGAGCCGGCCGCGCGGTGAGCCTCGTCGACGATGACAATGTCCCACGGCTTCTTTGTGAGCTTCTCTGCGTTGCTTCGGCCCAGCGTCAAGCTGAGGATCAACCTGTCCTGCTGGTGGATCTCAGGGCCACGGGCGGCGACGTCGAAGTTCATGTCAAACTTGCTGTTCATCTCCTCACGCCACTGGTCGCGCAAAGGTGCTGGGCACAATATAAGGACCCTCTTCGCGAGACCGCGCAGCGCGAGTTCCTTGATGGCGAGCCCAGCCTCGATCGTCTTACCCAAACCGACTTCATCAGCGAGGACGGCTCGGCCACGAAGTCGCGACAACGCGTGTCGTGCCACCGCCTCCTGGTGAGGCATCCGGTCGACATTCGAGACGTCGACCGCCAAGAGTTCCTCGAAATCGTCGAGTGTTGCTAGCTCTTCGCCCTGAAGGCGTAGCTCGACAAGGTCGAGTGTGTCGAAACCAGCGGCCTTCAGCTGTTCGGCCAGCAGTTCGCGTGCCGTGCTGAGAAAGCCGATAGTTTTGTCTGCCCCTGCGCCCCAGTCATATTCAGTGTCTGGGTGGAACTGGCGGTCTACCGTCGCTCGGCGTCGTTTCGCCTTCGCCCCGCTCGATTTGGCGACAGGGACAGGTGGTGGTGCTGCAATACTGATTTGGCTGGGGGTACCGGGAGGCAGAAGCTGCAGTCGATACACATGATCGACGAGGCGCAGCCGCAGCAGGCCACCCTCTTGACCGTAATCCTGAAGGCGCTCACCGAGAAGCTCGCCGGTGAGTTGTCGGCTGCGCCCGCTCCATTGGGCGAGAAACGGTTCGCTCTCGAGTTCGAGTTGAATGCTTGAGCTGTGCTCTGGGAGAGCCAACACCGAACATTCACGCTCGGTCAGAGCGAGTTGGCCAGTCTCCAGCAACTGCTGCGTGATTCGCTTTTCGATCATTGAGGCTCCGTGATGCCAAGGGTTTTCGCGCCGAGGTTCGTGAGGGCGAGGGACTGGTAAGCGGCTTGAGAGGTTTCGCGTATGGCGGTACGGCGCTCAATCAATCCCTGGCCGACGAGCTTCGCGACTGCTTCATCCCAGCGTCGCTCGCCGTTGCGAACGTGGCGCAGCGCACCGAACTGCGGACAGCTAAGGACGCCGGCGCCTAGCGGCCGGCCCTCGCCGAGTGATTCTCGCCCAAGCACGGCCGCCTTGAGGCTGGCTTCGCCATATGCCCCACGTCGGAAGGCCGATGCCCAAGCAACGGACTGCAACGCAATGAGGTCGACGTTCACGAGTAGCTCTGGATCTGGCACCATGTGGTCCGCCAGCGCCGCCCACGGGGCCGGCTCGCTGCTGCATATGTCACAGGGCTCGACATCCCTGCTCTTGCAATCCTGAACCACGTCCCCAAAATGTTCTGCGACCGCTACCCGACGGCAGTGTGAATCGTCCGTGGCGTAGTCGATCATCGCCTGGAGACGACGCTTCTGCCACCACTTCCATCGCGCGGATTCGCTTTCCAACGCCTGCGTAGGCGCGACACGCGTAAGCGTGCGGACGCGGCGCAGTCGGCGCGAGCTGGAGAAGGTGACCAGGCGGTCTAGCGACCAATCAATAAGCTGCTGCTCCAGTTTGTCGGGATCGTATCCGTGCTCATCCTTCAGCTGTTGAAAATCAAGTTGGATGCGGACATTCGGCCGAGCCCTGTGATCTCTATAAAAGAGATCGCGGAAGAGGCGCCGCTCTACTTCATCGTCTGGCTCCCGGAACCCGACATCAACCATTCCTCGTGCCGAGCAGTCCAGTCCTTGTTCGATTGCATGGACGCGTTCTAGCTGAGCGAGGTGCACGTTTATCTCATCGTCCTCAATTCCCAGGCTGTCGGCGATGTCGTCGATATCAAAGACCCGGCTATCGCCTCGTTCAGGGCAGTCCCACAAGGCGGCCAGCAACCGTTGGGTGATGGTCGCGTCGGCCTTGGTGCCGTGGGCCTCGATAAGTCGCCGGCGGCGGGTGAGGTCGGCGTTGGTGTACAGCAGCACACAGTCGCCAGAGATATCGCGCGCACGGGCAGCACGGCCAGCTTCCTGGGCATAACCATCGAGTGAATCTGGTAAGTCGTAGTGCGCGACCCACCCGATATTGGGCTTGTTGATACCCATCCCGAAGGCTTTGGTTGCGACGATGATCTTTGTCGTATCGGAGTCGAAGTCTTCTTGAACAGCGTCGCGTTGTTCCGGGACCATGCCCGCGTGATACGGCCGGGCAGCGTGACCAGCGCGACGAAGCAGCGCTGCAATCTCCTCTGCCAGAGCACGTTTGGATACGTAGATGATTCCCGATTTGTCGCCTGCCCATGTCACGAACCGGAGCAACTCCCGTGCGCGATCTCGCTCGTCCGCGCATCTCACCACGCGGAAGCGAAGATTGGGCCGGTCGCTCGGCTCGCGGATGGCGATGGGATCGTGCATATCCATCGCGGTGGTGATGTCCGTTTCCACCTCGGTTGTGGCTGTCGCGGTCAGACCCGCTCGCGGCGGTCGAGTTTCGAATGCTGCAACGGACGCAGGGACTTGCCGGAACTCCGGCCGGAAGTCATGTCCCCAAACGGACACACAGTGCGCCTCATCGACGACGACACCGTTGAGCTGCTGGCGACCGAGGGCTCCGCGCAAGATGGGATCGCGCGCCAGGCGCTCGGGCGATACATACAGCAGGCGCACTTGACCGTTGGCGGTATCGCGCAATATTTCAGTTTGAATCACTCGCGAGGTGGTGCCAGTGATGCCCTGTACTGGTCGGATTCCGCGTCGACCGCGAAGGTCGTTGACTTGATCTTTGATGAGCGCGACGAGGGGCGAGACGACGACCGTCGCGCGAGCCTGCGGGGCAAGTAGCGCAGGCAGTTGGAAACATAATGACTTTCCGAACCCTGTAGGCAAGACAGCCATTACGTCTTTGCCATCGACGATGGCGCGCATTACTTCAAGCTGCTTTGGGTGCAATTTAGTAATGCCGAAGAGCTTCTCCGCCGCCTCGGTGAGCTTCGCAGTGGGATCCTCCCCCTCGACGAGTCTCAGGGACTCTAGTAGTTGCGTGACGTCGTCACGACCAAACGAAAGGGCCTCCGACAGATTGGGCGGCTCGCCGGTGACGAACTCGATAGCCCGTGTCCACGCGTCGTCTCGGTCGATGGCTTCGTGAATAATTGGATTAGGCAGTGAGCCAAGAATTACCCGTTGGGCTTGCGTCGGTGCGTGCAGCCGTCGGTCGCATACAAAGGCTGCGCCCCTGTCCGTTTCGGAACGAATCAACCGGCCGAAGCCCTGCGTGAAGAGCATGGCCGTCATCGGCAGCACGTAGTCGAGAAACGGGTCGCCACCCCGCTCGGCTATGGCGCGCTGCCGTGCCGATACGAGAGGGTCGTCGGGATGAGGGTAGGGCGGCTTTTCAATGAACAGGTACGAAAGCGTCTCGCCCGGGGCATCGAATCCCTCCCAATACGACTTGAGCCCGTAGAGCACGGTGCCAGGCTCAGTCCGGAAGCGATGAGATATCTGAGAGCGTCCGAGTTCATCTTGGACGAGCATCTCAACCCCGCGATCCTTGAGCTCTTTCTCTCTCGTCCGGACGCCGTGGGCTACCGCTTCCATGCGCTTACGGGCAGCGAATAACGTCAACGTCTTACCGCCAGACAGTGACAGAAAGCCAGCTTGGTCCGCGGCCATCTCCTCACAAAATTCTCGTTCGTTGACCGGCACGGGCACCGGAAGATGGTTGGTGAGCACCACTACCGACTGATTCTGATAGTCGAACGGCGACGACAACAGCAACGCTCGGAACGCGTCGTCGTCCGGGTCCGGGTTGATACGGATGCCTAGACGTGAGCCGAGGTAATCGAAACGACGTTCCACTGTCAGCGTTGCAGAACAGAGCACCGAAGAGTGAGTACGGTCAACCACACTTTGCTTGAACTCAGGGAAGACGTGGATGGGCATGCGCTCAAACGTCCACGCCGCAGGGTCGTCTTCTTCCGCAGCGAGTCGGTAAACCCAAAGGTGGCTGTCGGGCAGAGTCCCCATAGCTTCTAGCAGGGCAATGGCGTTGTCGAGGCGCTCGGAATAGCCCCGAAGTCGTTGCTTGGCTGACCTCAATCCGCTGATCTCCGACAGCGAGTCCCGAAGGTTAATAACAGCTTTGGCCAGCTGAATCAACCAGTAGCGGACGGTCGATGAAGCTTGCCGTAGATTTCGGAACTCCGGGCGGTTGTTTACCACACCGGCCTGCAGTACTACGGCGTCGGCTTTGCCGGCGTACTCATGAAGGTACGTGTCAATTGCCTCTGCGAGTTCTGCAGCGGTTGAACGTACTTGGGCGGTCACCGTCGCGATTGGTTCGAGTGCGTCGATGATGCCTGATTGAGCCCTGGCCTTCGACCGAATCTCTCTGATCAGTCTGGAACGTGGCGACATGCTGTTCACGAGGATCTCGAGCTCGAGGGCGTCCACATGTTCGGTCCACGCGGCGGTCAAGGAGTCTTCGAGGGCGTGGGCCTCATCGAAGACCAGATCAGCTCGGCCTTCGGCAAGCACGTCTCCTGGAGCGCGCGAACCCTGCTGCTCGAGCTTTATCCAGCTCGCGATAAGTGCGTGGTTGATCGACACGACGCCTGGCGCCTTCTCGAGACCTACCAGCTGTTGCATAAGAGGGCAGACGTTTGCCCACGCGCAATTGCGCCGATCGCAACCTCCCGAATTGGTACGGAGTCGAGCCCGTGTTCTTGCGTAACGAGCATCCGTGCTACGCAATGTGTAATCCGTGACGTCGTCCCACGTGCCCGATGCCGATGTAGCCAAGCCCCGGATGGCCACGGCCAGTGCAAGTCCGGACGCCTCCGTGTCAGTGAGCACGATTTCTAGCTCCCGCGCGCAGACGTAGTTGCCTACACCCTGGATCTGTCGAAATGGTGCGCGCAGCAAGCCATCCTCATGGAGGCGCGTCGCATCGGCACGGAGTTGGTTTTGGAGTGCCTTCGTTGCCGTCGCGACCAAGACTGGGCGACCTGCTTGCGACGCACGGCCGAGGGCGGGAAGCAGATACGCCAGGGACTTACCGGTTCCGGTCGGAGCCTCAACGGCTAGCCGACCGCCCCGATCGAAAACCTCTGCGACAGCATGCGCCATCTCTTGTTGTGCTGGGCGGGGACGCAGTCCATGGCGTTGGTGAAGAGCTGGAAAGTCATCGCGCGCGGCCGACCACGCGTCCGGTGACGGCGACCCCGTTGCCTCGAGTAGGGGATCGGACGGTCGTGTCAGCGCTGACAGCGTCGGCGCGTCGGTCAACTGGGGGAGGAGCTTCGCGAGGGAGTGATCGTGGGTTTCGAGGGCAGCGATGGCGAGCTGCCAGCTTGGATCACGCGCATCGACTGAGGCCAGCAATGCTCGAATAACTTCAGATGTGGCAGTGGCATCCGAGACTGCTCGATGTGGGCTGTCGTTGTTGACTTCGTAGGCCAGGCAGAGATCTGCGAGCTGGCGGTTGGGCAGTGCGACGTCCACGAGCAATGACAGATGAATGCTGTCAGCACTCAAGGGAAAGCGAACTGGCGGAGCGCCGGCACGGCTGGCGGCTTGCGCTACGAACGGAAGATCGAATGCGAGCAGATTGTGGCCGATGACAAGGTCAATGTCTGCCAGCTGCGTCGTCAACGCGCGTAGGGCGTTGTCAAGTGAGACGGTTTCGGTTGCCGCGGGCACCGGTCGTTCCAGTCCGTCAGGTAGCTCGACGGCGAGGTCGACCAAGACCGTGCCGTCCATGCGGACGAGCGCTATCTCGGTGATGAAGTCGCTCGCGCGGTGTAGCCCGGTCGTCTCGATGTCCAGCACGGCTACACGGTCGATCGAAATGCGCTCCGGCCGTGCGACGTACCAATCCGCTGCTTCGGGCTCTGGTTCATCGGCCTCGGGATTCTCGTCGCGGTCCGCCGCCGCGATCGACAGCCGGCCGTCGGCGGCGACTTGAAAGCGGAGGGGGAACCGGTCCGGCAGTTGCAGGAGCCGTTCCAAAGGGAGAACGAACTGTTCCTTCCGCAAGCGATCGCGAAGTTCACTCGCGGTGAGTGGGCCATCGTCGGCGAGGATGCGGTGGGCTGCCTCCGCAGCCGGAGGAAGAGGACGGTTCGCGGTGCTCATGACCACTCCGTGCACGCAAGAGGCTCGAACAATTGTCGCAGCGCAGTACTGCTACCGATTAGCACCCCAAACCCCCGCCTGCGACGAACCGAATAATTTTCGACCAGGTCAGTACTGGCCGGCCGCTCAGACGATACTCAGTCCCAGGGACAGTGACATTAGGGTTGCTAAAAACATTTCGCGGAGGCTTCGGCTAAAAAGGCAACGCCGGCTCTAGTAGGGCGGGCGCCCTTGTCGGAGGGCCCCAACCATTCATCAGCCTGCCTGAACACGGGAAGCGGCGCGCTTGGTACTCCGTATAGCGGCGACGTCCGTACCTGTTTGACCTTGTGCCTGAGCTTGGAGCATCAAAGAGGGAAAAGTTTCAGTACGCGTTTGGCTAGCCTCTGCGTCCGGGCATCGATCTCCGACTCAGTCCACTGCGACGCCTCGACGACGTCAGCGTTGAGCGGTAATCCGTTCCGGAAACCAACGAACTTCTTGTTTGCGTCCTTGCGGTTCTTTTTCGACTGGAAGGACTTGTTGCTCAGAGTGCTGTTGTAACCAGTAATCGTGAGATTTCCGAGTCTATGGACATGCTGTTGCTGGACCGCTGAAGCCTTCTCGGCCCCGCCCAGCATCGTCAGCCATTCCTTCGGCAGCCCGGGCCCCTGGGGAAGGATGTGTTCGATCGTCCACTTGTAGTGATTGCCTTCGCGTTCCCACAAATCAGTGAAGGTCTCGTTCGTCATATCTGCTTGGGCGAGAGCAACGAGTATGTATCGAGTGACATCGGCGTTCTCGTTGTAGAGCGGGCCGGTGAGCTTGGCTTCGAACGTCTGGTCATCGGACACGACGTTGCGAAGTCGTCGCTTGACTACGTCGACGACCTGCTTTCCGGTCGATCCGGCGACGTCGGAGATGATTGACATGAAGAGTCGCTGAAGAACGTTGGTCGCCGGATCGCCTGTCAGGTTCCGTCGGACGAAGAAGCTGACCAGCGTCTCGGTGACTGACTGAAGCAGGGAGTCGGTTAGTGCGTAGTCGTCACGGTATGTCATCAGATAAAGGAGAAGCGCCTCTGAAGGCGCGCCTTGCACGCGGGCCAGGTTGGCCAGTGCATCGTCGAACTTATTGGTTGACTCGTCCGCGTCTAGGTTGCCAACTATGCGGCGATAGACGCTCCCACAGAGCAGAATGTCTTTCAGTCGTCCTTGCAGGTCCGCGTCGATGACCTTCTCGTAGATTTTGATGAGATTGGACCGAGTTGCTATGGGCGCCTTCGGGATCGAAGGCAATTCATCTTTGAATGCGTTGTAGTAGTGCCGGAAGAATCGCTCTTGGATCTTGTAATCATCGCCAAGATCGTCGAGTAACTCGTTCCATTGGTCGAAGACGTGGTCTGCAGTCAGTCCCTTCAGCTGCTTCTTGTCGGCAGCTGCAAGTAGCGAGTTCTTGATGATGTCGATGGGCGTCAGAGGAATTCCACGATTGTTCAAGGACTCGAACAGGGTGAAGGCGTCCGCGGTGCTCTCCACCTCCAGCTTCACGAGGATCGCGTGTTTGACCCGCTTGAGTAGTTGGAGGACTGGGAGGACTGTCGACCTCGGCCCCGCGAGTTGGTCGATGCGAGCGCCGAAGTGGTTGTATGACTTCATAATCCGGCGATTGCCGAGAAACTTGACTGCTGGCGCCTTCACGTCCAATCCGCACGTCTTCAAGACGTTCAGGTAATCGGCGTGATTGCTATTTTGAAACTGGGGACGAACGCGCAGCCGTGTCGGATCCTTCAAGATGAGTTGGCGACGCAGCGTGCTGAGGTCAACCACGCCGTCCTCGTCTAGTTGGTCACTGCGGTCGCTTAAGAACTTGTAGATCGCGGCGAGCAGGATTGACAGCGTCGTCATTCGTTGCTGACCATCGACGAGCTCCAGAACGCTTTCTTTCGTCGCATTTGCGGTGCGGTTTATGCATATTATTGTGCCGAGAAAGTGACCAGAGCTTGAGTCTTCCTCTTCCAGTAAGTCATCGAAGAGTTCGTCCCACTGCTGCTTAGACCATGCGTACTCCCTCTGGTACTTAGGGATCTCGTACACGACATCGTTTTCAGAGCTCAGAAGTTTGTATACCGGTTCGTCTGCAACCGACTTGATCACGATCGTTTCCCCACTTCGTCTACTTGCCTGACTAACACACGGTCTTGCGCTGCTACGAGCTTCGCATTCGCGAGGTCGGTGAGTCGCTCGCTGAGTGTCGCTTTCGCCAAACGCGGAGGCAGTGCCGCTGAAAACTTCAATCCACGAAGCGCATTGGGGTCCACGTCGGGGCTAGCCCACTCGGTCGAGGCGAGTGCCTCGGAAAACTCGTCTACTGAAATTCCCGGGATGAGGCGGACGGATTTCTCATCGATCCGCTGTCGCGGATCGATCGCGGATGGCAGCGACGCCTGAAGGGTGCGGTTCGCGGCAGTGCCGGCCCAAGTCCACCACCGGCCTGCTGAGTCTTTGGGAATTCGGACGATGAGTCGACCAGGTGCGACGGCATCGGCATACTCCTGCTGCAGAGTTGCAAGCACTTTCGTCGCGCGCGCCGTGAATGACACACCTTCTAAGACGGCGCCAAGTAATACAGAGCGCATCCCTCTAGCGATGTCGAAGGACAACCCTCCACTGGTGCCAGACCACTTTGCTTTCCCACCGCCGTCGGCCGCTTCAACGAAGCACCGCCGGCGCTCCCAATCGACATGAGTGACTTTCCATGACCGTCCGCCGAGCAAGAGAAGTCTCGGTCCAGCAACTTCATCCGTCAGCAGGTCTGTCCCGATCGTCCCCACCTCGACACGTCCGGCGAGTACCACGAATTCCGGGGGAGCGGTGAACACGGCAGTGAGATCGGAGAAGTACCGTCGTCCGAAACGCCGCTCGGCCTCCGGACCAATCTGCATAAAGGGACCGTCCTGCTCGAAATAGCCTTCTGACAAGAGATGTTCGAGGATCGCGGGCGTGGTTGAGTCAAAGACGGCTAACTCGCCCCACCACGACTTCCAATCAGCTGAACTGATCCGGTGCTCCTGCAGGCACAAGGCCATTAGCTGCTGCGCGGCAATGTGCCGGGGGTGTGGGGGAGGCACAATGGGTTCGACCCAAGCCTGGGCCCACTGGTGCAGCATTCCGGCAGTCAGCAGCACTGACTCATCGTCGAGACATAAGAACAGACAATTGCGTTCGATTCCGGGCCTTCGACCAGTCCGGCCGAGCCGCTGCAGGAACGACGCTACGGTGCGGGGAGAGCCAATCTGAATGACACGATCAAGGTCACCGACGTCAATACCGAGCTCCAACGTCGACGTCGCGACGATCACCGTGTCACGTGCGTCGGCGAACGCGGCCTCTGAGCGCCGTCGCTCAGCCGCCGACAAGGAGGAGTGCGAAATGAATGTCTCGATTCCGTGAGCGGTCAGCCCGGCACCAAGTTCTTCGGCCCGACGCCTACTGTCCACGAACACCAGGCGCTTCTCGCCAGCATGCAACGAGGCGATCACCTTCGCGGCGTTGGCTATTGACCCAACGAAGTCGACGGTGATATCAGGCTTGGCGGAGGCAGCCTCCACAGAGGGCGTGATGACAGTCTTATCGCGCCCGTGGAAGCTGCCTTGCAGCCAGGCCAGAAGTTCGTCGGGGTTACCCACGGTCGCCGACAACCCAATACGCTGCAGATCGCGGCCGGCGACACGCGAAAGCCGTTCCAGTACCGCGAGCAGATGCCAGCCCCGGTCATCCCCGGCGAACGCGTGGATCTCATCGACGACGACCGCACGCAGACCTGAGAACAGCACCCGCGGATCTACCTTCGTCGACACCAGCATCGACTCGATCGACTCGGGAGTGGTCAGCAGGACGTCGGGTCTATCCGTCAGAATCCGCTGCCGCAGCGCCTGGCTCACGTCGCCATGCCACACCGCGGCTGATCGGCCCAGCCACTTGCAGTACCCGTCGATCCGCGGTTGCAGGTTGTTGAGCAGCGCTCGCAGCGGCGCCACGTACAGCACTGACACGCCCTGCCAGTCTTCGCCTGCCATCCTCGACAGCAACGGAAACACTGCTGCCTCGGTCTTACCACCAGCCGTCGGCGCCAAGACGAGAGCGTCGCGGCCGGCGAGAATGGGTTCGACCGCGTCAGCCTGGGTGGGTCGAAGACCATTCCAGCGCAACGTGTTCGCGAGGTGGTACTGCAGGCCAGGGTGTAGCTGGTCGAAGGCGTCCATCAGAGATCAAGCGTCACGTCGTCAGCCGTAAGCGCCGCGCGTTCAGCGTCGGAGAGTTCCGCAGGGGCGATCCGGATCTCATAGTCGCGCGCCGGGTCGAAGTCGGGGAACTGTTCGATCTTGTCGAGCACGTCGACGAGCTTGCGCAGAAACAGTCGCGGCGCGATGCCCACCTTGCCGCCAAGTTCGCCGGCAATGGCGGTCGCGAATTGCGCAAGGAAGTCGTCGTCGGCGACGCTGGCAACGCGAGCAACATCCGGCACGCCTGACAGGTAGAGATCCCGTACCCGGGCGCCGAGCTCGATCAGACGAGTCTGGTCGAACCCGGTCAGTCGGAGCTGCGGCGCCCGCGGGTTGTCGAACCGGGCATCTTTCGCGAACTCCGTGTGCAGACGATCGGCCAGCGGTGGTAGCAGGGGAATGCCTTGGCGCCCTTCGAAGAACGCAGGCGTTCCGGTGATTAACAGATACAAGCCGGGGAAGTGCCCGTCGTGGACCTCATCGATCAGCTGGCGTAGCGCATTCAATGCCTTCGCGCGCGCGTCACTGCGAATGCGCTGAAGTGTTTCCACCTCGTCGAGCACCAGAAGCAAGCCCGGGTTTCCCGCGTCGGAAAGCACCGCCAACAGCCCGCGCAGAAAACCAAGGGCCAAAAAATGGTCGAGGTCGCCCTTGATCCCTGCCCGGCGCTTGACCGCAGCGGCGACGTGAGGTTGCCCACCAAGCCACGCCACCAACCCGTCAGCCCCGTCGTGGTCCCCGTCCGCGACGAAACGCCGATAGGCGCGGATGGCAATCGGGAAGACGGGCGCGCGGGTTGCGACATCCGCTAGACGCCGCTCCAACAAAGCGTCGACGTTGATCTCTTGCTGGCGCGCATCATCTTCGATGGTGAACAGCCACGCATCGAGGATCGGTCGCAGTGCGCTCGGCTGGATCGACGCTGTCCGCAGTGACTCGATGCTGCGTCGGTAGACGGTCTCCAATTTATGCAGCGGGGTGTCGATCTCGTTGATCTGCACCTCCGCAACGGCGAAGCCTTTCTTCATCGCGCGGTCTGCGAGCCAACGCGCAAAAAAGGTTTTACCGGAACCATATTCGCCGCGCACAGCCTTGAACACCGCACCACCGCCAGCGACGATGTCGAGTTCGGCGTCGAGTTCAGCCTCGAAGCGACCGAGGCCGACAGCCAACTGATCGAGCCCGTTGGACGGTACGGTGCCGCGGCGTAGAGCGTCGAGAATCTCTCGTCGTCGCCGCGCAGAGACCGGCGATGTCATTCGGACACTCCGAATTGTTCCTTCAAGACCGCGATATCGAGGCGCACGATGCCGTTTCCGACTCGAAGCACTTCGTAGCCCTCGACGTCGAGGACGCGCTTGGCTTGCATGAGAGCGCCGTTGACGCTGGCGGTGGCGACGCCGAGCGCGGCAGCGGCCTGGGCGAGTGTGACCTCGTGCGCCGAGGTGTCGATCAGGGCCTGCAGCAATCCCTTGATCTGGGTGTGCTGCAACACAATTCGGCCGGCGAGCTTTAGCTGCTCGGCAAACACCTTGGTCGCCACCACGTCAGCCGCAAGTCGGCTCTGCTGCACGATAATCAGGCCTGAATCGGAGCCGTCATCAAACAGGCTGGGGCCGTCTTGTGCGGGCTTGCGGGGTGGCTTCGTGGTTCGGCTTGTCGGTGCCACTTGAGCTTTGATGGGCTCGGCATACCACCAGGGAGGTTCGGCACCGACGACCCGCGAGGCGCCGTCAGGAAGCTCGCCGGCAACGAGGACCACTACCGGGACGATGGCTTCGGCCGGGGTCGCGCCACCGTGGTAGCCGGCATTGCGGGCGCCGTAGCGAATCGTCTCGTCGACAGCGAGGACGACTGTGTTGGTCTCAGTCATTACCCGGGGACCCGTGACGACGACTTCGCGGTCTGGATCGACGTTCGCGAGATCCCCATGCGCCCGCTGGCCGTAGGTATTGGCGCGGGTCACTTTCGCGCTGGAGCCGTACTCGATGATGTGCCCGTGGTCAGAGGTGATTACGACAGTTCGCCCGGCGTTCTTGGCGGCATTCAGCAGGGGGCCGAGGTAGGTGATGGTTTCCAAATTCCAGTCGGTACCGCCGGGGTCGACGTGGTGCAGAGTGTCATCGACGTAGTTGAGGACGACGGCGACCAACGACTGGTGTGTGACGTCGGCGATGGCGTTGCGCACGTCGCTGGCGAGTTTCGCCCCGCTAGGCACCGCATCGAGGGCCTTCTTGTGGAAGATGGGGTCGGGAACACCCCCCGTCGCCTCCAGCTGTGCGTTGTGGAGGAGCAATAGGAACCCGGAGCGCTCCGGCCCGTCGCCGCCTTCGCGCAGTTCCCCGCAGAGTAGCGAGCACCGGCTGCGCTGCGTGAGGGTAGGGAGCACCGCGAGTGCCGATGCGCGGCGTGCATCATGATTCGCGGAAAGCTCTGTCCAGCCTTCCAATTGGGTGGACCGGACGAGATCATTTGTCGCTGCCATCGATAGCCCGTCGACGACGACAAGCAAGGTGGGTGACTTCTTGGCGATCGGTATGACGAGGTCGTGCATGAGGTTCTCGATAGTCTGCACGGGCGGTGTTGGTGCGTCGGCCAGCGCGGCGGCGAAGGAGCGGTCGTGCTGTGCTCGGCGGGCGAGAACGACGTCGATGATGGCGCGTAGGGCCGCTGCGGGGATGGGTTGGTCGGCCCCTCGTCGCGCCGTCACCAGTGCGGTGTCCACCCAGGAGTCGATGCGGACGTACCGCTCGAACGACGGGGCGAGCCCCTGTGCGGGGGCGACGGGGGTTGCCAGCCAGCGGGCCAGGCGGACGGCACCCCCGAACGCGCGACAGCTCTGGTCGCGGTCCGCGAGGAAGTGCTGTTGCACGTGCGTCCAGTGCGTTTCGATGTCGCGAAGCGCGTCGTCGGGCAGCAACCGGGCATCGAGCTCGGCTGGAAGTGGGTTCGGCAATGCTTCGGTGATTGCGTCGGACAACGTGACGAGCCGCGCATCGAGTCCCTGAGGCAACAGTTCGGAGGTCGCTGCGGCGGCGTTGATTCCGAGTTCGTTCACGATCGACGCTGCTGTGGTTAGGACGGTCTGTTGTTGTTGCGTGTTCAGAGAGTTGGTGACGAGCCCGCGGGTGTGCTGGTACCAGGAGTTCAAGTCCTCACCGTCGAGGTCACTGAGTCCATAGCTGCCGAGGAAGACGCCGAGGGCCTTGCCGTCGGATTCGTCGAAGAGCCCCGCGACGACGCCGAGCGGAACCAGGTCGGTGATTCGCTGCGCAGACAACAGAGCATCGACCGGTTTGCGGAGCCGACCCGAACGCTCGGACAACCAGGACTGGAACGCCGACGTGAGTTCGGGCCCACCCGAAGCAGACAGCGTGACAAGTCCGTTCGTAACATCTTGGGACCGGCTCCATTCGAGCACGGCCAACGCGTCGATCTCCACGTCGACGTCTTTGACGATGTTGAGGACGTCGCGCGCGATCGTCGACATGGCGTGGTCGCGGGTGAGGACACCGCCGGGTGCGGGAATGTAGGCGTCGGGCGACAAGGCGGTGAGAAGTCCGTTGGCGATCGCCCGGTCGTTGTGGGTTCGATACAACGCCGGCTCAATGGTGGTGGCAGAGAAGTTGCTTTTCAACGCATCCCACGGGTCGGGCGTGATGAGCCGACCGTCAAGCAGATGCGCGAGCACGGTGTCACCGAGATCGTCGTCCTCGACGTCGGTGAGGACAATCGTCCACTGATCAGGGTTGCGCTGGTCGATGGCTTCCCAGAGTGCCAACACCGACGGACATGCCACGACCATGACGGGTGTGCCTTCATAGGTGAAGGCGTCGCCATCCCATGACGGTTTGGCGCGCAACCCGAGGACACCACTCCTGTAGTGCTTGTCGCGAGCCTTCTTCAGGCGAGCCCGAATGATCGGTTCGGTGGCGTTCAGGATGCTCAATCGACCCACCAGTGAACGTGAACTTCCTTGCCGTGCGCGTCGATTGCCTTTTGGAGGTCGGCGACGAGAGTCGAGATGTCCTCGGCGGTACTCAACGTGACATCGCCCTTGATCGTTCGCGGCGGTGGTGGAGGCGTGCCACCACCGTCTTCGTCGACGACCCATGCGACGAGTTTGTTCTCGACGGAGGTGAGTTCGTCGCTGAGCGAACGTCCGGGGACCGAAATAGCTTGGTGGAGGGACTTTTCGATGGCACGCGCACTGTCGCCACTTGCGTCACCGCGTTGTACGCCTTGCAGGAGTCGTTCGACGAGCTTCCACTTGAAGCTTCGCAGCGCCTGGGTGTCCCGGCCCGCATCGTTGCGGATCTGGCCGGCGGTCTCGGCCGCGACCGGAAGCTCGGCGCCCGCCATGGTGTTGATCACGGCGACGTTCCCCGACAAGCCCTGCAAGCGCTCCGTGAGACTGCGCAACGCGATGGCTGAGGCGAGTCGGTCGCCGGAGCCTTGGGTTAGCCCGAGTCGTTGGTAGGCGCGTCCGACTTCCTCGACGAGGTAGCCCAGTTGGTTCGTACTCTCGGCCGCCTTCGCGCAAACCTGGGTGGCGAAGTCGGCGACGTTCGCACCGGTGAGGTAGGTACGCGCGATGGTGTACCCGAACAGCTTCGACGCATTCGAGCGCGCGGCATCCCACGCTTGCTGCTCTGGGAGCTCTTCGGCCCGCAGCTCGATGTTCGGCGACATCCGCCCCAAAGCAGGCGCTGGGCAGGCTGCGCCAGCGTTGAACCAGGCACGTTTCCGCAGCAGTGCCCATGCGCTGATCACGAGATCCCGCGCCTCCGGTCGTAGACCCCATGCCGGTGTGATGGCCTCAATGTGCTGTTGCATCGCGCCCACCGTCAGCGGGTCAGCCGTGAGCGCGGCGCGATCAAGTTCACCCGCCCAGTACGCGAAGGAGTCCTCTCCGAACAGGTAGTGGTCTTCGGTGGCCTTGCCGACGCGAAGTGGTCCCGCGACGCGGCGGACGATCTTGCGGTCGGTGCCCGGATCGGTGGGCACCCGGCCGTCCCGGTTGGTGGCGGCTTTCTCGACGTAGTCACGCACCGTCTCGAAGTTGCGGGCGGTGACTTCGTCGGACGGGGGATCGAAGGCAGGGTGTTGCGGGTAGATCGCTGAGAACGCTTGGTCGATGATCTTCAGCAGCGCGTCTTCCAGGCTCGCGGCCGGGGGCAGGGCGGGGCTGAAGTCTCGCGACAGCGACGTGAGCACGTCGAACTGCGTTGACTCTTCAGAGATTCGCTTCAGATCGGCCGGTTCGATGCCGTAGGCCTGCTTGAGCAGACTCTCAAGGCTGGTCAGCGTGCCGCTGAGGAGGTTCTCCAGGATGCCTCGGGCCTGGGCTCGATCGGTCGCTGAGAGGTGATCGGAGTTCTCCGTCCATCGGTCACCACTGCCGGTGAAGAGCCAATCGAGCTTGACCAGCAACGCCAGATCGTCCATTGCGGACTCAGAGAAGAACCGGGGCAGCCACACGAGGGTGTTTCGGTCGCCGTTGGTCAACAGCCGGTCAATGCGGTTGACGTCGTCGGCGCTGGTGTAGCCGGCCTCGTCGAACGGGTAGTCGACCACCACCCGCCAGGTGCCGGGTCGGGGGTCGAAGGCCTGTTCGGGTGTGGAACCGGCGTCGCGGACGTTGCCGAAGACGATGTCGACTTCGCGGCGTGATCCGCGCCAGATCACCGTCCGAGTCGCGGCACCGCTGAGATCGTCCTGTCCGCTCGGAACTCCGAGGGCCTTGTGAACAAGGCGACGGATGAGGACGCGGCGTCGGCCCGCATTGTCTTCGCCACGAACGCGTTCGATGATCGACTGGTAGTCGACGTCGGCGAGCTGCACCCGGATGACGGGGTTGGCGCCTTCGGAAACGGTGATCTCGGGGACGTCTTTCTGCGCCCACTCGCGGACGACACCGAGTACGACGCGGGCTTCGCCGCCTGCCATGCGTGCCTTGATAGATCCATGGTTGAGCGCGGCAAGCCGTGCGGCGGTGATATCACGCAGAGCAGGGACTTTCGGTGCAATCGCGGAGAGCAGCAAGGTCTTCGCGATGCGTTCCTGCCCACGAAAGCCCGATGGAACCGAGGCGGGATCCTTCTCGAGTTGGTCGAGGCTAACGGAATGCTTGTCAAGCAGGCTGGGCAGCAGACGGTTCTTGTAGAGGTCTGATGCCGCCTTGAACATGGCCCCGGCGTGCCCGTCGATGGGGTCGCTGCCGTCGACGATGAAGTCATAGGAGTCGCCGACAGGAATGAGGTCGTCGACGGTCAGTGTGTCGCGCAGGGATACCAGCATGCGTTGCATCACTTTCAATGCGGTGCGCTCGCGTTGCATCACCGAGGAGAGGTTGCGCAGGGTCGACACCAGCGCCGGGGAGAACGGGTAGGTAAGCCGGAACTCCTGTTCGGAAGCACCTCGATGCCGATCGTCGGTATTGAGACTGTCCTGCAACACATCCCATACTGCAGCGGTGCGGGTGAGGTTGTCGAAGGCGTCGTCGAGAATCTTTCGGGCGGCCTCGTCCTTAGGTTTCAGTAGCCGCGCGTGGGCGACTTCGGCGAGGTTGTCGTCGCCAAGCTGGATCTCGCGGAACCGGCCCTGCTGGAATTGGAACGCACTGTCGAGCGCTTCTTGCTCCGCACCGGAGGCCCCTGCGTCGGCGAACCACTTCCGGAGGTCCATTTGACGAGAGATGAATGAAATCAAAGGGATTGCCCGCTGACGCCCCGATGACTCGACGAGTTTGGTGATCTTTTGGGATTCGCGGGCGAAGAACTCGGCGTCACGCACGGAGAACGCAAGCCACAGCACTAATTCATCGAGGAATAGCACGACGCCGTCGTAACCCAGGTTCTTGGCATGCTCGGAGATCACGACGAGGCCGCGATCAAGGTCGACATAGTCGGCGGTCTCGGAGAACGACGTGAAGTAGCTGTTGACGAGTGCGGACACCAGTTCACGGCGTTCAGCGTCCTCAGCGGTGGCGGCGCGTGCCGCTTGGTAGCGCGGCAAGTCCCACGCTGCACCGAGAAGGCCGCCCCAACCGTTGCCCTGTGCCTGACCCCCTCCCAGTCCGGCCAGGAACTCGTCGTCGCCCATGCGAGTGCGGAGATTGTCGGCGTCATCCAGCAGTGAGTCGGATACGTGCACGGCAGGAAGCGGGGCATCGGGGTGCAGGGCCTTGATCTGTTCGACGTACCCCTTGAGTACGGCCTGCTCCAGGCTCTTGGCGCCCAGCAGGTGGTACGTGAGCCGCAGGATCTTCTTGCCGTTGAGTTCTCCGTCATAGCGCCCGGTGAGGTCGCGAAACTTCTCGGTGCGTAACGCCTTGTGGTTGCCGAGGAGGGCGTAGAGCACCGCCATGAAATGGCTCTTGCCGGAGCCGAAGGAGCCGGTGAGGTAGGCCGCCCGCGAGGTGTCCTTCGTCAGTGCGTCGGCGACGATGTCGACGGCGGCGTTGAAGTTGTCGCGCAGGGACGCGGTGAGCACGTACTGGTCGAGGGCGGCCTCGATGTGGGCGTCATCGTTGGTGCTGTCGGTGAGGCGCAGCACGTAGTCGTCGGCGCCGACGCGTTCGGGAATGTCGATGACGTCGCGCAGGAGTGTGGTCACGATGTCTTGGCCTTCCGTCCTCGGCCGGTAGGTTCGGGCCGCCACGTGGCCAGCTCGGTGACGGTGAGGTGATGTTCGGCCAGGCGAGTGGTCAACTCGTCGGCGATGGTATCGGCGACGGACTCGCCGTATTCGGGGTCGATCTGGTTGTGCCACTGCAGAACCCAGGGCAGTAGTTCGTTGAGTCCGGCGAGCAGCGGGATGAGCTTGGGAGTCTCCCAGCCTTCTTCGATGCGCTGGCTGATCAGCCCAGCGAGAGCCAGTGCTTGGTCGGCATGATCCCAACCGGCCCAGCCGAGCAGTTCGGTGGAGTCTGAGTCACGCCCGGCGCCCGGATAGGAGATGAACCTTTCTTTCGGCACATCGAGCTTGCCGCGGTGCGACCAGTACGAGGCCTTGGCGAAGTCGGTGGGCTTGTACTTCGGCGGCACGGGGATCGGAGCGTCGAGTTTGTCGCCGTCGTCTTCGCGGCGCTGCAAAGCCCAGGTGTCTTCCCAGATTGCGCGCTTCTCCAGTCCTGATTGCTTGTAGCGGTACGCCGAAAGATAGGGAACACCCTCGTCGGCAAGGAGTTTCGCCAAGGCGGTGCCGGTGGCGACGTTGGCGTCACCGGCCCAGAGCCGCAGAACGTTTCGGAAGTCGTCGTCGCGATCGAGAAGATCGGCCAACTGTGCAGTAGACATGGTGGTCGGGCGGCCTTCGCGATCGAACCACAACGAGCGATTCTCGACGCGGTCGAGCAGCCAATCACGCAATGCTGACTCGACCTGCTTGTCCCACGGCTCAACGGCCCAGCGCCGCTTGTACTCCGGACGCTCCAAAAGGCGAATGTTTGGATTGGATTCGATTGCGTCCAGTCGACGCTGCAGGAGTTCCTGGTAGTCGGCGGGTAGGCGGCCGGGAATGTCGGTGATGGGCGTTGACGAGTGGCGGTCGAACCAGGCGGTTTCTTCACCTTCCTTCATCCGCCGCGCCAGGGCGATCTCGAAGGCGCGCTGCCCGAGGACAATCTCAGGGAGGTCGCCGTGATACGTGAGGTCGTCCTCGGTGAGGTCGTAGATGCGGTAGTACTCCCAGTCGAGTTCTTCCTGGTGCGCAACCATTAGCCCACGCAGCCGCTCGTTCTCGGTGCGGGCGGCTTCGAGTGATGCGGCAGAGGGGGTTTCGATATTGGCGATTTGGGCAGGGGTTTGAGCTTGGAACCCGTGGGCGAGATCGTCTAGTGCCATAGGCCGTTCGGCAGATGCATTTTCCGGTAGAGGGAAGCCTTGGAGGGTACTCCCGGTGAACTCATACGTTCGTGACCAAGGATGCTCCGCTGCACCACCTTTGGGCTGGCTGTTCTGCTTAAGCCAAAAGCATGCCACTGACGAGTTCAGCGCCCCGAGCAGACGCAGGTGGTCATCGACCGACGAGCTCTCGGACAGCTTGATCACGGGCGCCGAACGGTTGAATACCTTGCCGCCGCGGTCCAACACGAAGTGATTGTGTGTTGCGATGAAGGCGAATGCGATGGAAAGGGGTGATGTGAAGCGTTTGGGGAAAAACATGGAATGGTCGAACCATCTTAGCCCGCGTGCTTCAAGCGTCTGCTGGAAGTCGATGCGCTGTGAGAGCGATGCGCGGTTCGGCCACAGATAGTGAGCGGTGTTGGCGCGCAGACCCTTCGGTTTACCTTTGGCGTCGTACGGGAAGATCGTGTCTAGCTTGGCGTCTAGGGCGTAGTCGCGGACGTCTTCGCCCAGGATCACAGGCACGGCATCAGTACTGAGCCTGAGGGTGTTCGACGTGTGCATCGGTAAGTAAAAGGCGTCATCGGAACCGGTGTGGGTGGTGCGGCCGATCTCGCGGATATGCAGAGAGAGCCTGTCAGATCTCGCATCAATCAGTTGCAGCAATTCGACCGCACCCCCGCCCGACAAGCTCCAGGGATGAGTTTTCAGTGTCTTGCGCGGCAGGTCGGCAACGCTGATGTATGCGTCTTCGTAGCCAGTTTGGCCAATGTGCTTAACGATCGATGCCCAGTACGGGCCGTATCCGCACTCAAGGGCGTCGGCGGGGGTCTCCCTCACTCCCTTACTGAGGACAGCGCGTACTGTCGCTGCAGCTGGGGGGCGATTGCGTCCGAATAGGATGGCAGTTGGAGTGCCATCCATGTTGTGCCCGGGAATCCACGAGCCTTCAGAATCAATCACGAGTTGAAGATCCACGGTTGGCAGGAAGTCTTCGATCAGTTTGGAACCAAACTCGCGTTTCATGAACGAGTTTGAAGTAATCTGCCCAATCCACCCAGCGGGTCGCGCGCGGCCTGGTACGTACGCAAGGCGGAAGAACAACTCCATGAAAGGAACTGTCAGCGCATATTGCCGATAAGGAGTCTTGTACAGTTGTCGGTACGTCGCATTCAGCGCCGCGTCCTTCACCGTTATGTACGGCGGGTTCCCCACCACGACATCGTGTTCGCGTTGCAAGATCTCCGTCAGGGCCTCCGCGTTCTCTGTGGTGTCTGCGCGTATTGAATGTCCACTCGCGAGAAGATCTTCGGGGAGTAGTTGCTGATTGGCTCCCCACAGCAGGCTGTCGCCGGCGGCGAGATGCGGCTTGTAGGCGATGTGCTGTTCGATGCTGTTGTCGCCGGCCGCTTGGAGGGCTGCGACGAGTAGTCGGAATCGTGCGATCGCGACGGCGAACGGGTTGATGTCGACCCCGTAGATGCCCTCGAGGGCCTTCTCGACGAGTTCGCGTGGGCCGAGCGCTGGGGCGTGGCGCTGCCACCGATCATGCAGACGGTGGAATGCACCGAGCAGAAAGTGTCCCGAACCGCACGTTGGGTCGATGACTGTGAAACCCTTCAGCGGCCGGTCGGCGAGGGCGGGCTCCATCGTCTGGTCGAGGATGAACTCCTCTACGAACTCAGGTGTTTGGAGTAGCGCGAATGTCTTTTTGGCGTGCTCGGAAAGATCTTGGTAGACATCACCAAGAAATCGAGTGTCCATGCCGTGGAACGTAAATGCTGGTTCACCGTCGGCGTTCTGTTGCCACCAGAACTCCAACACTGCGCGAGCTGCATCACCAGACGGCGCGACCAAATGGATCGGCGAGTACGAATCGACGAGCGCGGCAGTCGCCGGGAACTTCGCGAAGTGCGCGATGATCTGACCGAGCCACTCCCGGTCAGTGTGTTCGGGATTCTGCTGAAAGTACGCCCGCCGCGAGTCCAAGGCATGCGTGCGCTCGTCGGCGGTCGCGCCGGAGATCCACCGCGGCGTGACTAGTGCGTTGTCCTCGCAGTAGCGCGCGAAGACGGTCAGCAACACCCACGCGACGGCAGCCTGCGTGACTCGATCGTTGCGCCATTCCTGCCACGATGCCGCAGTGCGATTGGCCGAGGCAGCTTTGTCGTAGTCACGCTTCCATGCGTCGTACACGTCGACCTGTCGAATGTCAGCGTCGGCACCGTCGACTCGGGCGCGCAGATCCGTTTCGAGGTCAAGCACTTGCCGGCGCAGCGCCGCCACCAGATCTGATGTGGCCGCAGCCATCACACCACTCCTTCATCTTCAGTCGCAGACACGAGATCGGCAGTCGGACGCCACATAATGAACTGCCCGCCGGGAGAGCCCAATTGAATCGGTTTGCGATCCACCAACGCGCCGTGCTGGCCGCGCAGCTGCGGCAATACCACCCACAGTGGGCGGCGCCGTGGGGCGGCGAGATCGCTAAGCGCAGCAAGGACGTCGAGGTGGCCGTAACGCGCAAGGGGTGAGACTTCAGTCAGAATTAGCGGCTGTTCACTCGGCTTGCCGTCGAACACTTCTGCGCTCAGGTCGTCACGCAACTGCGGGACCACACGATCGATCACGGCGCGCAAGCCCCGAGCGTCCAGGCTGCCGGCATCGGCGGCGTCCGCGCTGCGCACCAGGTCCCATGAGATGCCCTGTTGGCTAGCCAACTTGCGCATTGAGTCGATAAGCCGAGTCGTGACATCGACGACAAGTCCGTCGTAGGCGTCGGCAAGTTCCCGCGCGACCCGCTCGTGCTCGCCGGGCCTGTCCGGCGGAATCGGCACTCCGATCGCGACGAACCCGTGCTCGTCCAGTGAGCGGCGCAGCGTCGCTCGTTCGCCGGCGTCGTCTCGCACAATCGTGGCAGGCGGTTCTGTCGTCGGTGGGATCGTTGTTGGGTTGCGGGTGTGCATCGTTGTCGCACTGGGAGGTTGAGCGTCCCGAAACCGGTACGTGCTCGACGCGGCGTCCCACTCCAGGTTCAGCGTCGTCTGCTTAAGGAACGTATCCAGATGCGGTGGTGCAGGAACACGGTCGAGTTCGGGGAAGCGCGCGCTCACCCGGCTACGGATCTGCGACGGCGACAACGACTCCGACTGCGCCAGGCCAGTGAGCGCAGTCTGAATCGCCGCAGACGGCGCGATGTCCTTATTGTGCAGCTCGGTGCGCCCGGACACAGCGGCATGCTTGGAAATGGCCGCAGCCAAGCGGATCAGCCGGCCGTCGGTGGGCAGCGCGGTTTGCGCACCCGGGTCACTGACCGAGCGGTAGCCATCCAGGAAGGCCTTGCCCAGCTCCCGGGCCGCTGTTGGTGCGGGGATGACGATGTTGCGATCAGCGGCCACCAACTCGTCGGCGCGCTTGGCTGCCGATTCCGCCGCAGCGAGCAGGAGTTCGTCGGTCGCGAGCAGGGCAAGGCGGCGCCCGTGTCTGCGCCGAACGAATTCCTTGGTGCCCGAGGCAGTTTCGTGTTCGCTGAGTCGTTCTAGGGCGACCCGGAGCAGCCCACCGGCGGCACGATCGGCGCGCGCCCGCTGTGACAGGTCGGTCGACGTCACCGGTGCCTCGGGCAGGCGGGCGCGAATCTCCGCGGTCAGGGTGTCGATGGCTACGACGCCACCGAAGTCGGAGAGCACCTGGCGGGTGATCTCACTGACCGCGTCCAAGAGTTCGCGGGTGTCTTGGCGCTCGGCCCAGTCGTCCTGTAACTCCTTGAGCAGCTGTGGTCCGCGTTGGGCCGCCTTGCCCAGCTTGGCGGCGAGTTCGGTGCTACTGGCGAAGGCATCGAGTCCGGGTTTCGCGCCAAGCAGCAGCTCGGCGGCGTCCTTTCGTGTCGAGGCTCGTGCTCCAGAGACTGCAGACAGCAGCAGATCCACGGCGTCGTCGAGCCCCATCAGTGCGTCGCCGGAAGCTTGCTTGCGTTCCTTGCCCAGCCGTTTTGTCCAGGCGCGGAAGCGAGTAGTGATTTCCTTACGGGTGTCCTTGGCCTCACGGGCCACCAGGCGATTCAACCGCGTCGAATCGAGTGCCAGGAGTTCGCCCACGGTGGTCACCTGCACAGTCGCCAACGCCGACACCGCCCGGGCGCTCAGGCCAGAATTCGCCAGAGGGGTTGTGATGGTGGCGTTCTCGGCGGCTTCGTCGTCAACCTGGTCCTCCGGCTCGTTAGCGAGGGTGCTGAAGATTGCGCGCCAGGCTCGCAGCATGTCCTCGGCAGTGTCGGGTCGGTTCTCTGCGCGGCGTGACAGTGCGGCGGCGAAGAACTCGGTCATCGCGGGCGTGATCGTCGGCTCAAACATGTCGGGCCGCAGCGTGACGTCGTCGTCGACGGTGGCGGGGTTGGCGTTTTCGTCGGATCCGTACCACGGTGTCTTGCCGGTGGCCATCTCATAAAGCACCACGGCAGCGCCGTAGCGCTCGGCCGCGGTGTCGTACTGGCGGCGCTCTCCGATGCCGAGGAAGGGGTCGAGGTACGGCGGGGTGCCGGCGTCGACGTTCTTGGCGTCCACACCTGCCATGGAGAAGTCGAACATCACCAGGTGCGAGTCGGCGCGCGGACTTGTCTGATAGACACCAAGATTCGACGGTTTGATATCCCGCTGGGTGACGCCAGCGCGTTCTAGGGCAAGCAGTGCCGTCAGCAGGTCGGTGCCCCAACGTTCGAGGACGTCGATGGACAGCCGGCCGCGGTTGTTGAGTTCTTCGGCAAGCGTGGTCCGGCCCGCGTACCGGAGCAGCAGTGCGGTGCGTCCACCGACATCGAGGCAGTCGTGCAGTGTGACGATGCGTTCTTCGTTCTCGAGCTTGCCCAGCACCTTCGCCTCCGCCAGTAGACGCTCGGCGGCGTCCGCATCCTTGGCGACCTTGAGGACCCGCTCGGCGTCGCCCACCTGTTTGTCGGTGACGAGGATGCCGACGGCGGTCGAGCCAGCACCCAGTCGTTGGCGGTAGACGAATCGTCCGTCGAGTTCAGCGCCGGGACCTGCCTCCAGCGGATCGGTTCCGGTGGCCTTGCCCAGCAAGTCCTCGCGCACGGCGGTGAGTTGTTCGAGGAACGAGGCTATGTCGGCAATGCGGTCGGCGGGGCTGGGGTTGGTGGCGTCGAGGACGAGCTGCCGAAGGGGCGTCCGAACTTGCGGCATCTCAGCGGCGAGGTCGAGGCCACGGTCGCGGCGCAGTCGATCAATCAGTTCGCCGCGCTCGGTAGCTGGCGGCTGACCGCTGAGGATATAGAACGCCAGCGCGCCGAGACCGAAGACGTCGACGCGCGCCGGATCGGTGGGACGGTGGCCTTCGGGCGCGGAATACAGCTGTGCGGCATCACTAGGGCTAGCCGCCATCAGGCTCAGTGAACCCGAGGAGAGCCTGCTTACGGCGGTGTCAGGGTTGGCGGGCAGTACTCCGGCGCTGTCCCAGTCGGTGACCTGGGGCAGAAGCTGTGAGCCCTTCTCTCGGATGGCAATGGCGCGAGGGTTGAGGCTGCGGTGCACAACACGATTGCGATGCGCGTAGTGGACGATGTCGGCGATGCGGCCGATGAGGTCCAGTTGCCGTTCCAGCGAGAGCTTGCCTTTGTTATCCGCGAGCCAGAGATCGAGCGGGACGTCGCCCTTTGGCTGGGGGAACACCAGACCGACACCGAGTTCAGGCTCGTTGACGATGTCCTCAGGCACCTGCAAGCCGTCGAAGCGCAGGCGGGACAGCAGGTGGTACTCGGAGGTCACGGCCCGGGTGCGGGCGTGCTGCTCAGCAGTGGGGGCGCCCTGGCTGGTCAGGTAGAAGCGGATGCGGGCGTGGCGCTCGGCGTCGACGTGGTGAAACGCCGGCCAGTCCTGCCAGCCGTCGCCGTCGGCGAGCGGTTGCTCGTCGATGATCCACGAGCCGACCTCGCGCTGTCGCCGTGGCGCCAGGCCGATCGCCTTCATCAGCCCGGCGATGAGCAGGCTGTTGTGTTCGGTGATTGGCTCGTGTCGGGCGGGGGCGAGCAGGCGCTCGGAGATGCCGGGCAGTCCGGTGGTCTTGGTGGCCCCATCGAGCCCGTACAGGTTGATCGCCGCGCTCGGCGAGAGGTCGCAGACGAACTCGGGGTGGCTGAGGAAGACCAACTCCTGCACGTAGGGGATGACGCCCTTTGGTAGGTGTCCAGCTTTCTGCCGCAGCGAGTCCTTCAGCAGCGAAGCGAAGTACTGGGCCTTGCGGCGTGCCAGCAGTAGCGGAGAGTCCTCGGCGCGGTTGCCGTTGCGCATCCACACGTGGTCGTTGCCGCGCAGGATGCCGCGGTAGTGCTTGAGTTCAATGAGGTAGAGCGTGTCGCGGGCCAGGACCAGTAGATCGACCTCGTGCCAGCGGCCACGGTTGTCGCGGAACTCGAAGTTCGCCCAAGCGCGGAACGGGGGAGCGTCGGGCAGGGCTTCCTTGATTGCGTCGAGGCCTTGCTGCTCGTGGGCGAACTGCGACTCGGCGATCTGGACCCAGCGTCCGTCCTTCACCGGTTCGGTACCCCCTCGTCGCAGTGTGCAGAGACAAACTTACTTAGTTGTGCTTCGACCTTGGCGGTTTGTCGCGTGATAGCGACCAATCCGGCGTCGATTCCAGGCCAAACTGCGAGTATTCACCGAGATGCCGACAACGCCGCGTCGCGCGTGGGCGGCCGTAACACCCGATTCCTTGCAGGGCTTCGTGAAGGCGACCTCAGCGGCGATCACTGACACGGGTTGCTGCCCGCGCCCGAACAGTTCGCCGACAGCGGCTCGATGAGGGAAAGGGCGTCAGCCGCGTTGGAGGCCCTCGACCGCCGTTCACACCCTCAACGCGTGTCTTTCGCCGGTTTATGCGGTTTGGGCGGGTTGGGATAGCGGATATCGCCGCCCCAGCCGACCTCCCAACCTTCGGTGCTGTCGAAATACTCGGCGTAGGCAATGGGCAACTCGCCAGTTCGTTCGACGAGCTGCACTAGACCGGCGTACCACGCGACGTACGCGGGGTCGTCAGCTGTGGGCACGATCCTGGGCAGCGCGCTGAGAATGATGTCGGCGACTACCTCGGGACTTGTCGTGACGGTGACCTCGCTACCCGCAAACTCGGTGAGACTGCCCGTTGTATAAGTGACGGCGGCCTCGTAATCGCTCACGCTTCTGCCGCCACCGGGGTCCGTGTTGTCGACGGTGGCGATGGTCACCCGCCAGTACACGCCCGACGGACTCATCCCCGGCAGAACGCGGATCCTGTCGTAGCCGCGCTCGTGAAGTGTCCGCACTCCTTGGAGGATGCGAGTTGGGGTCGATAACGCGATGTGGTTGCCGACTGCTTCGTGAGTGGTCGAGTCGAAAGCTATGAACCTCACTTCTGCGACGTCGGTCTCGGCGTCGGCGACAGATTGAATCGCTGTGGCGATAGCGTCACGGCGTGGCCAACCATATGAGCCCGTGCTGATCAGGGGAAATGCGACGCTTCGCGCACCGAGCTCGTCTGCAACCTGAAGAGCTCGGCGGTAACAAGACTTAAGAAGCGATCGATCACGTTGGCCTACGGCATAATTCGGACCCACGGTGTGGATCACCCACCGGGCCGGCAAGTTTCCCGCTCTCGTCCACCCTGCGTCGCCGGTGGGCAAACCGTTCGGAAAACGCTCGATGCAGTCCCGGAGGATTGCCGGACCACCTGCACGATGGATCGCGCCGTCGACGCCGCCGCCCCCTCGCATGGCGGTGTTCGCAGCATTGACTATCGCATCGACGTTTTGCTTGGTGATATCGCCGAGGACTGCGGTGATGGCGCGCACGGCATCAGTGTGCACTGGAGTACTGACGAGCGGAGCCACCAAGGGTCGCCAGCCAGTCGATCACCGACCCACCTCCCAGGACTGGGCGTTCCAGCGATCGATGAGGTCCTCGACTCCTGGCTCGACGCCACGGTAGCCGACAATTCGAACATCCAGACCGGGATCCTTGACGACACCGAGCGCCCGCTCGATCGCGTGGTCGATCCAGCTGCCGTCGTTCCCGAACACCCCGCCGCCGACGCGCGTCAGCAACACGACGTTCGACCCACCCGCCCCAGCCTGCTCCGCCGCGGCACGCAAAGTCGCCTCGTAGGTTGCCTCGAGAACCAACCGCGCGAACAACTCCCACTGCCGGGGCGCCAACCGCGAATACCCAAGCGGCAGCGCCGAACAGAACGCCTGCGACACCAGCCGGCGCTCCGGTCCCTCGACATCGGTGACTTCCACGTTGCGGTGAAGACCGATCGCCAATCGTCCGCGCAGCGAATCCCACACGTCCGTAGAAACGTCCGCCAGAGCACGGTTGATCGCCGTCAGACCCTCCGCGGTGCAGAGGGCGTATCCGTTCCGCATTTCCCACAGCGCGTCCACCGGTAGCCCGGTCATTTCTGACAATGCCGATCCCAGATTCTCCAATGTGTTCACCTGGCGGCGGGCAGTCTGGCCGACCCCGCCGTCTACCGGGACGAAGTAGTTGCGATAGATCGTCGCTGCACCAGCGGCGATTGCACACGCTGGCCCTTGGGTGGGATCTGAGGCGTAGCGTGTGACGCCCGCCTCGGGCGTCACGTTCTCCGAGGTCATCTCCAACAGGTTGAACTGCGACGCCACCTGGAACAACGCGCCCTCGAAGCGAGGATCAGTGTGCAACGCCCGCGCGTCACCGACAAGAGCGCTGACCGAGGTGCGTTGTCCCCTCGATGGATTCGCTCGCTCCCGCAACTCGGCGAGCGTGGGCATCGTCAACGAACCGATTCCATAACGCTTGCCGTTCACGCTTGACACCAACTCGTCGCCCTCGACGCTCAGCCGGCGCTGAGTGGACTCGTAACCGTCCTCGACAAAGCCGGTGAGGCGTTCAAACCAGTTCATCATCGTCCTCCCCGCGCCCACTATTTAGCGCAACAATCGCACTAAACCAGATTTAGCGCAAGATGCGCGCTTAATGCTAGGTTCTCCACCATGGCTGAGCGCCCGGTGCACAACTATCCGCGACCGACGGTCGCCGTCGACACCGCATTGTTGACGTGGGACCCGGATCAAGGCCTGCTCGTGGTAGAGATGGCGCGCGACGACATCGGGAAGTGGGCATTGCCCGGCGCGTTTCTGCGTAAAGGCGAGACGCTGGCCGAAGCGGTCGAGCGCTGCCTGCGGGACAAGCTCGGCGTGCAGAGGATGCGCCCCCGTCAGCTTCATGTATTCGACGATCCGGACCGCGACGATCGCGATTGGGTGCTGTCCGTCGCCCACGTCGCCGTGGTGCGGCCCGACCAACTCGTCGACCTGGGCTCGGGCTCGGCGCACCAGACCCGTCTGGCCCCCGTCGACCGTCCGGGTGAGCTGGCGTGGGACCACCCCGAAATCATCCGCCTGGCCAAGAACGACATCCGCGCACGCTACGAAGCAGACCCGGACCCAGAGCGTCTGCTCGGCAACAGGTTCACCCTGCGGGATCTCCGCCAGGTGCACGAGGCCGTCGCCGGCAGGAAACTCCAGCGCGACAAGTTCCGTCGCACGATGGAGCCGCGCCTTGCCGGCACCGGAACCCTCGAGCAGAACACCGGAACACGAGGACGCCCGGCCGAGCTGTTCCGTCGGAAGCGGTGACCCCAACTACCTCGTGCGACGCACACCACATAAGCTCACTTATTGACACCCGTCAAGTCCTGTCTGAGCGAGGATGCATGAGCAGTTCGATCGTCGATGACGCCGCCAAGGTTCTGGCCGAGCCCCGTGCCTACGCGGAGGAGGCCCGCCTCCACCGGGCCCTAGCTCACCTGCGTGAACACGCCCCGGTGTCCTACGTCGAGGTGCCCGACTATCGGCCATTCTGGGCGATCACCAAGCACGCCGACGTGATGGCGATCGAACGCGACAACGAGCTGTGGATCAACGCCCCCCGCCCGATGCTGCAGACCGCCGCCACCGACGATTTGTCGGCGGCCAACCTCGCCGCCGGCGGTGGCCTGCGCACGCTGATTCACATGGATGACCCGCTGCATCGCGACATCCGCAAGATCGGCGCCGACTGGTTCCGGCCCAAGGCCATGCGCGCACTGAAGACCCGTGTCGACGAGCTGGCCAAGATCTACGTCGACAAGATGGTCGCCAACGGCCCCGAGTGCGACTTCGTCCAAGAGGTCGCGGTCAACTTCCCGCTGTACGTCATCCTGTCGCTGCTCGGTCTGCCGGAATCCGACTTCGGCCGCATGCTCAAGCTCACCCAGGAGTTGTTCGGCGGTGACGACGACGAGATGAGTCGCGGCAAGGACCCGGAGGAGTTGCACGCGGTCATCCTCGACTTCTTCCAGTACTTCACCGCGCTGACCGCCGAGCGCCGCGCCCATCCCACCGAAGACCTCGCCTCGGCGATCGCCAACGCCAAGCTCGACGGCGAATTCCTCAACGACATCGATTGCCTGTCCTACTACGTGATCGTCGCCAGCGCCGGCCACGACACCACCAGCGCCGCGATCTCGGGTGGTCTGCTCGCACTTATCGAGCACCAAGATCAACTCGCTCGGCTCAAGGCACAGCCGGAGCTCATGGGCACCGCGGTCGAGGAGATCATCCGCTGGACCGCCCCGGTCAAGGAGTTCATGCGCACCGCCACCGCCGACACCGAAGTGCGCGGCATCCCGATCAGTGAGGGCGAATCGGTGCTGCTGTCCTACGTCTCGGCCAACCGGGACGAGGAAATCTTCGACCAGCCAGCCACATTCGACGTCGCGCGCGACCCGAACAAGCACCTGTCCTTCGGCTACGGCGTCCACTTCTGCCTCGGTGCCGCCCTGGCGCGCATGGAGATCAACAGCTTCTTCACCGAGCTACTGCCACGACTGGACTCCATCGAGTTGGCCGGCGAGCCAGAGTTCATCTCGACGATCTTCGTCGGCGGGCTCAAGCATCTGCCGATCCGGTACTCGCTGCGCTGACGTAATCGCCGTCGCCTCCGGTGGGTCCGACTACGCTGACACCACCACAACGGGAGGGCGACACATGCGACTGTTCATCACCGGAGTCGACGCCGACGGCAAGTCCTGCATCGTCAGCAGCGACGAGGTCGAAATCAACTCAGTCGCACCCGGTTTCGGCATCGCCATTCCGTACAACACCACCCAAAGCCCGCCGCCCGCGCGGCCGCAGGGCAACGCGGACCTCATCGACCAGTTCCTCGAGCCCGGCCACGTCCGCTGGATGGTCGTCGACCAAGGCGCCGACACCGAGACTCCCAAGCACCACACCGACACCCTCGACCTCGAACTTGTCCTGAGTGGAAGCGTCGACCTCATCCTCGACGACGGCGCGCACCGCATCGAAGCCGGCGACATGGTCGTCATGACCGGCGTCGACCACGCGTGGAAAGCCGGCCCCGACGGCTACCGCATGACTGCCGTCCTCATCGGCACCCCGCCGCCGGGTCAGAACTGATCAGGTGTCGGCCCGCCAAGTGACCTCGACGTCCTCGTCTTTCAGAGTCACCAGCGCTTGGGTCAGGCCGTCGTCGTCGGCGAACTCCACCTCATAGGCCGGCGGGAGCCCCGGTTTGTGGTAGACCATCACGACAGTGCCCTGAGCGCCGACAGCAAGGTCGTATTGCGGCAGTGGCCGCAGCAGTCGGACGCCGTCGTGTTCCTGTGGACTCATACCCCGCACTCTCTTCGCTTCATCAACACCCCGCCACCCGCATAACCCACGTTAGGTCGCCCGAACGCCTAGACAACGCAAGTTGTCACGCGAAAGAATTGCCTATGCGCATCTGGCCAGGTCTCGCGGCAGCACTGTCCGCGGCAGCACTGACGATCACGCCAATTGCCAACGCCGACAACCCCACTCCGTCGCTCCCACAGTTCATCCCGCACCAATCCGACTGGCAGCCCAACACCACCGTCTATCCCTACAACTTGTGGCACAACCGCGCGACCCCCGAGCAAGTCACCGCCATGCGGGACTCCTGCCAATGGTTCAACGCCCAATACGATCCGCTCATGAGCCAGGTCTTCGGCTTCCAACACTTCCTCGACAGCCAGCACGACAACTGGACAGCCCCCGGCATCCAGCAAGCCGCCACCACCATCGAAGCCAACCTCGACCAGTCCGCGGCCTTCCTCGAACCCCGCGCCCACACCCTCTTCATCGTCAACTACCCCGACCAGAGCGAGTATTCGCCTGTCTACAACGGGGATTCGATGTTCCACCTCTGGTACCAGCTCACCCAGATCAGCGACAACATGAAGCAGCAGCTGCCATCCGGTCAGCTCAACGCGCACATCGCCACCGCGAACGTCTACGGCAACACCATCCGCGACTCCGGAGTGTGCGCCGGCGCTTAACCCCCGGAACAGTCGTCCCGCCGTAACCTCGACCAATGGTGATCGGTGTCGTCGCGGCGCTGCTGGCGTGCCTCGGGTACGGGGTCTCCTCGGTGCTGCAGGCCTACGGGGCGCGCCGATCGGCAACCGCAGCCCGCGACCGCGGCGCGACCGGACACGTCACCGCGACCGGCGGCCCGACCCTCCTCTCGACCCTGCACGCCGCACTCACCGCAGCCTTCATCGTCGGGATCGTCCTGGATGTCGTCGGTTTCGTGGGAAGTGCGGTGTCGGCGCGGCTGATCCCGCTGTTCCTCTCCCAGACGATCATCAGCGCCAACCTGGTCGTCACCGCCGTGCTCGGTATCGCGGTCCTCGGCATCGGCTTGCGCACCCGCGACTGGATCGCCATCGCCGCGGTCATCGTCTCGCTGTTCGTGCTCGGCCTCGGCTCGGGGGAGCGCGGCGAGGTGAACCCCGACCGCCTCGTCCACTGGATTGTGCTGGCGGCGTCCGTGCTAATCCTGCTCGCCGGAATCGCCCTCACCCGTGTCCTCGGATCACGCAGCGCGATCATGGCCGGACTGATCGCCGGTGTGCTGTTCGGCATGCTCGCCATCGGTGTCCGGGTGCTCGACGGCCTCGAACCACTGCAACCTGGCGTCCTGCTCGCCGACCCCGCCGCGTGGACCGTCGCCATCGCCGGCATCGGCGGCTTCTACCTGCATACCGTTGCGCTGCAACTCGGTTCGGTGAACGGGGCCACCGCAGCCCTCGTCGTTGGTGAAACGGTGGTCCCCGGATTCATCGGTGTGGTGTTCCTCGGCGACAGCGCACGGCCCGGGCTGGGCTGGGTGGTGGCCCTCGGCTTTGTCGGCGCCGTCGCCGGCGCGGTAGCAGTCGCCGTCTTCGGTGCGGCAAGTCATCAGACGACGCAGGAGAACGAGCCCGCGAGCGTCGAACCTTAGGCCGGCGTAAAGCGAATTGCCGCCAGCTTGTTCACCTCGATCGCCTCACGGAACTCCTCCACAGAAGGAATCCGGTCGTCGCGGAACTGAAGCCCCATCATCCGCTGCGCCCGCTTCACCCCATACGACTCAGCGCATCGATGAAACAGCTCCGCCGTCGCATCCAGACCCTCGACCAGCTCGCCGCGGATAGACCGCTCAACACCGTCCACCAACACCGACGCCGCAGCCCCGCCGCGGAAGTTCACCTTCCACGGCGAGCCCACCAACGCATACAGATCGCCGTCGATCCGATGCGCAGAAACCGGCAGCACGAACTCCCGCCCTGTCTTACGCCCTTTGAACGAAAGCACCATGAATTGCTTACGCAGCCCGCCCGCGAGCGGGGTGCGCAACAGATACCGCATGAGCGGGTTGACCGCCCGCATGATCGCGTCCGGCGGAGGCGCCGGCGTGATCGCCGCTGTCTGATCTGCCACCCGACAACGGTACGACCGCAATCCGCATAACCGCAGCTCAATGCGCATATCCGCAACCGCCGGGTTGCACCTCGCCGCACGCAGCGGCTTTCATGGGGTCATGGATCGTCGCCAGATGCTCATGACCACAGGCCTAGGCCTCATGGTCGCCGCCACCAAGATCCCGCAGGCGAACGCCGCACCGACCACATCCGCCCCACTAGCCCCGGCCCCGCAGAACTACCTGTTCCACGACGAGTTCGACGGCCCGGCCGGCTCGGCCCCCGACCCGTCGAAGTGGACCACCGCGCTGGCCCGCGAATCGATGGAAGACCCCACCTTTTGGGAGCTGCCCCAGAACGTCGGCCAATACCGCGACGACCGCCGCAACGTCTACCTCGACGGCAACTCCAACCTCGTCTTCCACGCCGCCAAGGACGGGCCCACCTACTACAGCGGCAAGATCTTCGGGAAGTGGCAGGGCGGCATCGGCCACACTTGGGAAGCCCGCATGAAGATGGACTGCCTGACCCCCGGCTGCTGGCCCGCCTTCTACCTGTCCAACGAAAGCCCCGTCAACGGCGGCGAGGTCGACGTCATGGAGTGGTACGGCAACGGCAAGTGGGCGCCCGGCACGGCGGTGCACGCCAAGCTCAACGGCGGCGAACACGTCAGCCAAACCATCTCCGTCGACAGCGCCTGGCACACCTGGCGCGTGGTGTGGGACGACGCCGGTATGAGCTTCTCCAAGGACGGCGGTGCGCCCTACTTCAACGTGCCCGCCCGCTCACTGCCGGACTGGCAGTTCAACGACCCCGGCTACTCGATGATGCCGGTCTTCGACCTCGCGGTCGCCGGCTCCGGCGGCGGGGATCCGACGGGCGGCAGCTACCCGGCCAACATGCTGATCGATTACATCCGCGTCTGGTAACTCGCGCCGAGCGTGCGGGCTATCGGTGCGAATGCGCCGAAAATCGACAACAGCGCCCACTCTCGGCGGTCCAGCCCGGGTTGATGACAGGATCGGCCTACCTTCGCGCTATGGCGCAATCAGCTGCCCGGCGTCCGAAGCCGCCTGCAGCAGTTGGGAAATGGTCAGCGCGCCGTAACCCGTCTCCACGGGGCCCATCGGCAACCCCAGCCATGGCACCACCGTCGGATCCGGGTCGACGTCGAGGTTGTAAGCCTGCATGCCCGGCAGATGATGCTCAAAGAAATTACCCAACGTGTCGACCATGAAGATCAGATCGCCGATCGGGCCGTAGCCGTACAACGCCGACGCATTGAACAGCGGCGCAACGGCATTCGGGTCGCCGATCATCACGATCGGGCCGTAGTGCGGCTTGCTTCCGCCAGCGGGCTCATAGCTCGGCATGAACGGCTGCAGACCCGGGAGATCGGTAGCGAAGTACGCCGCCGGGTCACCATAGGTCTCGATGTTGACGAACCCGGAGTCGGCGCCGTTGCGCGCGACGATGGTGTTGATCCCGGGACTCTCGAAGCCGATGCCGTCCAAACCCGTCTGCTGCGCAACGTATTCGGCCTCCCAGCCGCCCAGTGAGTGGCCGGTGACAAAGATGTCAGAAGCGCTGTAACCCTGCAGCGCAGCGTCAGCCTGTACCCGTTGCGCGAAGGCCAGCGCGTCAACGAAAGCCTGCGGAGTGGTGTGGGTGTAGAGGACCTGCAGGTCGGTGATGATCTGCGAGATGGCGATCAGCGGATTGAACAATAGGTTCGTCCCGCCGGTGGTGCCCTGATAGGCGATGATGATCTGATTCTGCGGGGTCACCCAGACCTGCGCTCGCTCGCCCGACAGGATGTTGGTGGACGTGACCGGTACCCCGTTGACGGTGAACGGCTGTAACCCGCCCGGGACACCGCCCAGCACGTATTCCGCCGCGGCGGCGTTGAGGAATTGGGCGACGGTCGGAGTCAGTGCGGTCGTCGGGCCGGTGTAGGTCAGGGTGGGCGGTACCGGTTGCGTGGTCGGGGTCGCGTCCAGTCCCACCGCATGCTCGATTCTCCGGAACACCGCAAAAATCAGGTTGTCGAACGGCGCGAAGTCGAGCGGGCTTTGCGGGCCGCCGACTGCGGCGGTGAGGTCGAGGGACTGCAGCACGGTGTTGACGATGTGGCCGGGCAGTGCGATCAGCTTGGCGATCGGGGACAGCGGTGCCGGGGGAGTCGGGGTCGTCGGCGAGGTGACCGTCACCGCGAGCGCAGCGCTCGCCGTGGTCTTCCTCGCCGTGGTCGCCACGGCACGGGTGGACGTGGCCGACGCTTCCGTACCCGGTGCGGGCGCGCTGATCGGAACGGCGACCGCGGACGCACTCGCTGGCCTAGGCGAGTTACGCTGCGACGCAGTCGAATCCGGCCGGATCGTCGAGCGGCGGGCCGTCGCCAGGCCGCTGCCGCGATGACTGTCGTGACCGTCGGCCGCCTTCCCGGGGCCGCTCGCCTGCGACTGACTTGACGACGTCGTCGACGACCCGGCGTGGCCGGTATCGGCCCAGGCCGCAGCTTGTCCGCCGACAGTTCCGATGCCCAACCCGATGCCCACCGCGAACGTGGCCAGGCTGCAACGGGACGCTGTCCGCTTCCATTGGCTGGCGCGGCGCTGCGTTTGTACCGTCATCTATCCGACGATATGACAACGTGAGATGTCGGTGTCGATTTTCAGTGCCAAACTGCCGTGCCGAGGTCCGCGTCTAGTAACGAGCACCGAACGTGCGGGTTGTCGTTGACGGATCGACGTTCCACCACCGATACCTCACACGCTCGGTGTCAGAGTGGGCAGCCAGCAGCGCGCAGTTTGGCCGTAACTCGCTCAATGATCACCTGAGGACGCCTGAGCATGTCAGCGCTGACCCGAACCACCGCCCACCCCATCGATTCCAGGATGGCAATGCGGTCGATATCCCAGGACCGCTGTCGGCCGTCGGCCCAGTGTTGTACGCCGTCGTATTCGACTGCAACCTGCCATTTCCGCCAGCCCATGTCGACCCGGATCATTGCGTCGCCGTAGGCGTCGAAGAACTCGATCTGCGTCTCCGGTGCCGGAAGGCCCGCGCCGATCAACAGAAGGCGGAGCCGAGTCTCTTGCGGTGATTCGGCGCCGCCATCCGCCAGTTTCATTGCAGCCCTTAGCCGACGGACTCCTCGTACGCCATGACTCGCATCGGCGATGGCCAAGACGGCGTTGGGGTGTAGGCGGGTGGCCTTCATCAAGGCGTCGAGGATTGGGACGGCCGTGTCCAGTGGCAGGCTGCGTCCGATATCGAACGCGGTGCGCGGTGCAGTGGTGACACGCATACCTCGGCGCGTGCACACCTGGTCATCCGCGATCGCATACGACCGGGCCACGATGCCCTTCGGCGCATGGCGATCGGCGCGAATGATTTCCGCCGGCGCGGCGCCGTCCAACCATTTGGTGCCGTGGACCGCGGCCGCCGATATCCCGGCCAGGACGACGTCGGGGCCGGCGAACAACCACACGGCCTGCGCTCGTCGCAATGCCGTCAGCTTCACCTCATTGGCCAGGTACACGTTGCGGTACACGGCGCGATAGCGAGTGCGCAACTGGTAGTCGGTGACCTGTCCGGTACTTATCGCCGACGTCCCGAGGAACGGCTCGTCGTGCACGCCCCCACCTTGCGCGACTCGCCTGTCACGTGAATACACCCATCCCCAGCTGTGTCGAGAGTGGGGGACGTCGTTGAAGAGTCGCGCCGAAATCGACGGGAAACCCCACGCTCGACGCGTGAAGCGGTCCTAACGACGCTTAGCCGGCCGGCCCAGCAGCGTGATCTCCATCAGCCGCCGGATCGTCGCCACCGACTCCGGCCCTGAATCCCGCGCGAACAGCCGCCGGAAGTCCACCGTCAACGCGAACGCCGCACCTACTGCGTACCGCGCGGCACCGATCTTCATCTCCGGCCGCGCCGCCGTCACCAGGCGCGCCCACGCGTCCATCGTCGAACTCTCGATGGTCTCCAGCACCCGCAGGTCTGCGTCCGGCACATTGTGTCGCTCTGTGTAATACACGTACGGCAGGTCCGGCCACTCCATCACCCGGCCGATGTACTCGTCGACCACATCGTCGAGCGCTTCCTCCGGATCGGAGTTGCGCGACAACGCATCCGCGGTATCCGACGAATGCCGGTCTGCCGCCCGCCGATACGCCAATGCCAGAATGTCGGCCTTGCCGGGGAACGACCGATACAACCCCGACGCCTGGATGCCCACCGCCGAGGCGATGTCCTCCATGCTCGTGTTGCGATACCCGTTCTCGTAGAACAACCGCACCGACTCGTACAGCACATGCTCGTACATTCCGGCCTCGGGTCCAACATTGATCGGCTCCGTCCGAGGCGCCGCACGACGCCGCGAAGCCGGCAACTCAGCCGCCAGCACGTCGGCCGCCATCGACGTCAACACCAAGCGAATCTCGCCTGCCGCAAGCTGATTCGAGTGGTCAGTAATGCTCCCTATCACCGAAAGCACCGCCGACGACAGCGTCCACCGCTGCGACGACGTCAACTTCGGCCGCAGCTGCAGCAGCGGACGCTGCAACCGGTGGTTCACCACCCGCAGTTGTTCGGCCAGCAGCACCCGGTCCTCGTCGCGCAGATACCGTGCCTCCCAACGGTACAACCCACCCGCCGTCCGGTTCGCGATCGTCGCGTCGGCCAACGCCGCCGTCAACGCCCTCAGAGTCGAAGCCGGGTCCTCGTCGTCGCGCTGGTCGGCGAATGCGGTCGCATCGACCAGCAGCTGCCCCAGGCCCAGCACCGCATCGCGGAACAGGTCGTACTTGCTCGGCGAGTGCCGGTACAGCGCGGCGGGCGTGATGCCGACCCGCGCCGCGATGTCCTCCATGCTGACGGCGTGATAGCCCTGCGACCCGAACGCGTCGGCCGACGCACGCGCGATCTGCGCCTTGCGATCCTTCGGCCGCCGCCGAACAGCGGGTTCGCCCTCTGACACAGACTCCACGCTAGTCGCTCCTCGGCCGCACCACTGAAAGTCCACAAATCCGTGAGAACCAGTATTCACTTAATCTTGTCCTCAACCACTGCGCTGTGAGACGCTTAATACAGCTAGATAAGGGGAGATGCTCGCATGCCGCCGTCATCGCTGACCACCGCAGCTACTCGCATCGCGATTAACAAGCGCACCGCTCGCTGGGGCGACGAGGCGGTCACCGCCGCCGACGCCCTGGACTTCTGGTCCTTCGCCGGCGGCGCCGCCAACGTCATCATGCAGCTGTCCCGGCCGGGCGTCGGCTACGGCGTCGTCGAGTCCAAGGTCGACTCCGGGAACCTGCTCATCCACCCGTGGAAACGCGCCCGCACCACGTTCACCTACATCGCCGTCGCGGTCGTGGGCACCGACAGCGACAAGCTCCTGTACCGCGAGGCCGTCAATTCCGCGCACCGCCACGTCAAGTCCACCGAGGAAAGTCCGGTGCGCTACAACGCCTTTGACCGGGACCTGCAGATGTGGGTAGCCGCCTGCCTGTTCGTCGGGCTCGAAGACACCTACCAACTGCTGCGCGGCGAGATGACCCCCGACCAAGCCGAGGGCTTCTACCGATCGGCCTGGCCGCTGGGCACCACCCTGCAAGTCAGCGAGGACCAGTGGCCGCCCACCCGCGCCGCCTTCGACGATTACTGGAACGACGCCTGCCAACGCGTCCAGTTCGACGACACCGTCCGCGCCTACCTGTTCGACCTGATCGACCTCAAGATGATCAACCCGTTGCTGCGCTTGCCCTTTCGCGGTCTGCTGAAGTTCCTCACTGCGGGCTTCCTGCCCCCGGTGTTCCGCGACGCCCTCGGGCTGACCTGGAGCGCCGGCAAGCAACGCCGCTTTGAGTTGCTCTTCCGGTTCGTCGCCCTGGTCAACCGCTTCCTGCCGTCGTTCGTCCGCCAACCCGGCCCGCACGTCCTGCTGGCCGACCTGCGCTGGCGCGCCCGCCGCGGCAAGCGGCTGGTCTAGCCCGCTCACGTCCCACCGAACTGCGGGCGCAGCACCGGACTCAACGCAGACAACGGAATGTGCGCCTGCACGGTGCCGCCGTCCATCGACCACTGCATGACGCCCGGCGTGTAGTTGATCGGCGTATCGTGGGCGACCGGATAGTCCGGCATGTACAGGATCAGCTCGTCACCGCTCAACGCCCACGCCTTGTACCCGCCGGAGTACACCTTGTCCGGACCCCACCGATCCACCACGAACGGGTACGTGCCCGGCTGATGCGGTGGCGGCGCCTGATCCAGTGCGTCGGAGATGAACGGCTGACCCAGCGAGGCGATCGCGCCGAAGTCCGCCCCGGGCTTCAGCACGTCGGCCAGCCCCAGCCGAACCCCGCGGCTCATGTCCCAGGTGAATGTGCGAAAGGCGTTGTTGGGCTTGGGTCCATCGGCGTGGTAGTCCTCGTGGAACACCACACTCAACACATCACCGCGCTGCAGGATCTGGAAGTTCTCTTCACCGAAGCTGTCGGCCACCATGTGCAGACCCACGGTGCGCCAGTTGTTGACCAGTTGCGTCAGGTAGTCCCGGATCGTCGGGCCGGTGACGGGATTGTCGACCAGGTCACCGGGCACCGCGACCTTGATGTCGCGGATGGCCTTGCGTTCCGACAGCACCGAGGTGTGGCAGTAGGCGCCGTCCCATTCGGCGCCAAGGCTTCCGCAGAAGTCCGGTGCCGACGCCGACGCCACCGGTGCGGCGACCAGAGAAGCCACCGCGAGACCCCAGAGCGTCCGAGCAAGCATCAGGGGAGTTCGACTTTGCTTGCCCGCCAGGCGCCGTCGACATTCTCCATGGTCATCTTGACCCGGCTGCGATCGATCCGCGGATCCGGCGCGGCTTTGTTGGCCACCGTCTGGTCGACGAACATCAGCACGACGACCTTGTCGGCGGTCGCCGACTTCACCGCCGAGTCGATCACGACGCCGCGCGCGGTCGCCTTGTTGTCGAGCAGCAGCTGGCGCAGCTGCGCGCTGGATTGCGAGTACATGTCCTTGAATTCACCCGTCGCGCCGTTGAGCACCTCGGCGAAGTTCTGGTCGACGTTGTTGGAGTCGATGCTCGTCAGCACCTGCGCGTAACGCACAGCCGCCGCCTGGGCGTCGCGCGACGCCGCGTCGACTCGGTGCGCCTGCCAGGCCTGCCAGCCGAGGAAGCCCGACCCACCCAGCAGCGCAACGATCAACGCGCCCAGCAACACTCGACGTAACAGCGGCCACCGCCGGCGCTTGGGCTGTTCTTCGACGGGCTCGGACTCGGCCGCGGCCTCGATCTCGGCGTCGTCTTCAGCATCGACGTCGGGTTCGATGTCGGTCGTAGCAGTCACCGCATTCTCCTTAGCTCGGCGGTTCGATCGGCAGCACCGGGCCGCCGTACGGGGTCGGGATGGTGTAGCGGCCCTTGGGTGTCGGGTCGGTGGTCTGGCCCAGGTCAGCACCCGGCGGGGGACCGGCGGTGTCGTCACCGGCCGGCCGTGGTGCGTTCTTGGCCCCGCGGATCAAGACCGCGGGATCGTCGTCGCGGCAGTAGGTGTACAGGTACGGCTCGGGATAGTCGGCCGACGATGGTGGGCGTCGCGGAGTGCCGTAGTCACACGTGTAGCGCGGGTAGACATCCGCGGTGACCCACAAGCCGTGGTCGTGCATGATGCTGCCCAGCGCATCGAGCAGCGACCCGCGGTAGTCCGGGAACAAGGCGTTGAGCGCCGGAACCCGTACATACAGCAGCTGCGACGCGGTCGCCATGCTGGTGAGCAGCCCCACCATGGTGTCGGAGTTGTCGGTGAACAGATTGTCGGTGGCCGAAAAGGTCTGCGGCGTCTGGTCGACGAACCGGCGGTACCCGTCGACCATCTTGTTCACCCCGACGAACGTACGGCTCAGGTTCCCGGTGGCCACCTTGATCCCGGGGTTCTTGTCGGCGGCCGTCGTCAGCACGATGCGGCTGGTCCGCAGGATGCTCGTGGTCTGCGGCAGAACGGAATCCAGCGTCGAGAGTAGGAAGGTGCCGCCGTCGATGATGTTGGCCAGCTTCTGCGGCCCCGCACTGGTCAGGCTCAGCTCTTTTTTGACCAGCTCGAGTTTGGCCGGGTCGACCTGCTTCAACATCCCGTCTGCGTCGGCCAGCACCTGCGCCAGGCTGACGGGCACCGAGGTCTTGCTCTGCGCGATCACGCTGCCGTCGTGCAGGTACGGGCCGGTGTCGGAATCCGGCACGAATTCGATGTACTGCTCACCGGCCGGCGAGAGCCCCGACACCCGCACCGGACTCGCCGTCGGGATCCGTACATCCGAGCGCACGCTGGCGACTGCGGCGACCCCATCGGGTGTCACCGCCAGCGACTGCACCCGCCCGATCGGCACCCCGCGCAGCGTGACGTCCTGATTGGGCAGCAGGCCGCCGGATTCCGGCAGCTGAATGGTCACCCGGTACGCCGAGGCGAACGGCGTCACCCGCAACGCACCAACCAATACGTAAGCCGTCGCGATGACCAGTGTCAGCACCAAACCTGCTGTCGACAGCCATAATCGGTGCCGATAGCCGAATCCGACCACCCACACGACATGACGAGCCGTTCTATCGATCATGGCGGCGGCTCCAACGGTGCGGGTCCGGGCGGCGCGACGATCAGCTGCCCGGGATCAGTCGGGCTCGGCAGCACCGGAACCTGCGGAACACCGGGACCCTGCCCGACGACACGCTGCTGCAGCCGCCACAGGGTGTACTTGAACGTGCCGGCCATCTGGGCCCAGTCGTAGCGTTTGGGTCCGTGGAATCCGACATCGCCGCCGAACCCGGCATCGGGAATCGATCCGAGCACCAGCCGGTCGATGCTGGCCCGCACTGAAATCGCATTGCTGGGAGTCGATTTGATAAACGGCGGCATCAGCCGGTTCAGGGCGGCCAGGTTTGCGTCCGGGGCCAACACCAAGTCGTTCCACGACCGGGCGATCGTGTTGGCGTCAGCGATCACGCTGCGCCCGCTGGTGTCGGTGCCCGCGACCGACGGGAACTTCTGCAGCTGCCTGCCGATGTCACCGGCCTGCTGCACGACGTCGGCGACGCTGTCGGCGTTGGCGGCCAGCGCGTCGGTGGCCGGGCCTGCCGCGGCGAGCACCTCGGTGAGTTGCTGATTCTTGGCGTCGAGATCCTTGGCCAGGTGTGAAGTCTCGGTCAGCGCGTCCGAGATCTGACCCGAGCGGGCCGTCAGCTTGGACAGCGTGGTGTTGGTTTTGGCGATGATGTCGCCGAACGCCTGGCCCTGATCACCCGTCGCCTTGCCCAGGCCGTTGATGATGTTGGTGAAGTTGCGCACCGCACCGCCGTTGACCATCACCGCGGCCGAGCTGAGCACCGACTCCACGGTCGCCGCGGCCATCGTCGAGTCCAGCCCGATGGCGTCGCCGTCTTTGAGCAGGGGCGTGGCGGGGGAGGCGTCGGCCGGTGGTTTCAGCGCGATGAACACATCACCCAGCGGAGTGGCCGACCGCAGCTCGGCGGTGCTTCCCCGCGGTAGCCGCACCCCGTCCATGACCCGGATCGTGGTGACGGCGGTGTAGTTGCGCGCCACCATCGTCTCCATCTGGCCGACGTCGGCGCCGGCGAGTTTCACCTTGGCGTTGGCGGGCAGGTTCAGCGCGTTGGCGAACACCGCCGTGAGCCGGTAACCCCCGCTGCCGACCGTCGGCGCAGGCAATGGCAGGCTCGACAGCCCGTTGGACGAGCACGCGGTGGCGCCGACCGCGACGACGAGAATCGCTACCGCCCGCTTCATTTCTGCCCCATCGCGGCCATACCGTCGAGCACGTAGCTCAGCCCGAAGTCCGGTCCGAAATCCTGCAAGGTGCCGGTGCTGCAACCCAACTGGCGCAATCCCATCAGGTTGCAGAGCTCCTTGGTGGCCTGGTTGTCGAACAACACCCGGTCGGTCAGCACCCGGGCCCTCGCCGTCCCGTTGTTGCGGTCGACGACGTTGTACAGGTTGTCCAGCGTCAGGGGCGCGACATCGATGAACTCCTTGAGATCGCGCTGACGCTCGACGAGGGTGTTGGCGGTGGTGTTGCCGTTGTTGACAACAGCTTTGATGTTGTCGCGGTTCTTCTCCAGGAAATCGCCGACCTGGGCCAGCAGGGTGTTCATCGTCTTGCCGGTGGTGCCGCCGCCGAAGTCCTCGTCGTTGACGATCTGGCTCAGTTGACGCACCGTGGAGCCGAAGTCGCGCAGCGTCGCGTCGTTGTCCGCGGCGGCCTGCAGCAGCGAACTGAGGTTGCGCACAATCGTGGTCAACTGATCGCGGGTCTGCGCGCCGCCGTCGGCGGACAGGCGCAACGCATTCGACAGCTCGCCGAGTGCGTCCTTGATCTTCTGACCGTTGCCGTCGGCGATCGCCGCCCCCGAGTTCACCACGTCGCCCACCGGGCCGTTGCCGTTGCCGTCGCCCTTCAACGACAGCGAGATCTTGTCCAGCACGCCGAGCACCCGCGCGAATTCGACGGGCGTCTTGGTCCGCGGCAACCCGATGGTGTCGCGGTCCTTGAGCACCGGACCCCCACGGTAGGGCGGGGTGAGCTCGATCTGCCGGTCGGTGAGGATCGACGTCGAGATCGTCACGGCCTGAGCGTCCGCCGGAATCTTCACGCCGCGGTCGACGGTGAACTGCACCTCGACGTAGCCGCTCTTGGGTGTGATCGCGGTGACCTTCCCGACCGGCATCCCCAGCACCGCCACCGTGTTGTCGACGTAGAGCCCAGCGGCGCTGTCGAATTGCGCGGTCAGCATGATGTGGTCTGTCGTCGAGCGGAAGTACACCCACGCCACCGTGACCGCCGACGCCGCGACCACCACGACGACCGTCACAAGAGCCAGCAGCCTGGCCCGCGCGCTCACTTGCAGTCCTTGAAGTACTGGATCATGCCGAACTGCTTGGCCCGCCCGCTGATCGCGCACATCCAGGAGTCCACGGCCAGACCGTTCGGCGCGTTGAAGTCGAAGGCGTTGCCGGTGCCGCTCGCATTGGCGAAGCCACGCAGCGCGACCGGGCCGGCCTGCAGCGTGCTGCGCAGCAGATCGTCATGCTGAGCCAGCAGGTCCGACAGCTGCCGCAGGTTCCTGATGGTCTGGTCAAGTTCGCCGCGGTTGGCCACCACGGTGGTGCTCATCGTGTTCACCAGATTGGTCAGCGCCGCCATCATCGCGTGGAAGGTGGCGCTACGCTCCACGAACCGGCTGATCAGCTCCTGCCCCTGGTTGATCATCGCGGCAATGTTGGCGTGCTGCCGTTCCAGGGTGGTGCTGATCATGTCGGTGCTTTTCAGCAAGGCGCCCAACTGGTCTCGCCGGTCGGCGATCACCGTCGAGAGAGTCTGGATGTTTCGCATCGCCTGCGGCACCAGCTCGGGCAGACCCTGCATCTGCTTGCCCAGTATTCCCAATGACGTCGCGAACGCGTCGGTGTCGACCTGCTCGTAAGTGGTCGTCACATCGGCGAGCGCGGCCTGCAGATCGTAGGGAACCTCGGTGTGGGACAGGTCGAAGGTGTTGTCGGGCAACGTCCCACCGTCTTCGGGCTCGAGCGCCAGATAGCGGGAGCCGAGGATCGTGGTGACCTTGATGACGGCCTTCGAGTTCGTGCCGAGCGCGAGATCGTCGCGCACCTCGAGGCCGGCTTCGACGTGGTCGCCGGCCAGCTTCATGCTGGTGACCTTGCCGACCTGGATGCCGCCGATGGTGATCGGGTTTCCGGTTTGCAGCGCGGCGGCCTGGAGGAACTGCGCGGTGTAGTGGCGGTGACCGACGTTGGCCGCGTTGGCAATCAACATGGCGCCGACGATCACGGTGACCACGGCGACGGCGATCAGGCCGATCCAGGTCATGTTGTAGCTCTCCAGTCGGCGCCTAGCCATTGGCCATGTTCCTGCATCGCGGGGTGTACATCGCGTTGTTGCCCGGGGTCGCCGCGTTGACGATGATCGGCGTGATGTCGTTGAGCCCGGGGAAGAACCCCGTGGCGTTGAGGTCGCAGGCGTACGCGTTGCCGAACGCGCCCTCGTTGGTGATCCTGGCCAGCCCCTTGAGCATCAACGGCAGGTTGTCGCCGGTGAACGCCAGCTGCGGCTCGATGTCGACCAGATGACCGGTGAAACCCGGCTGGCGGGTGATCATGTCGTTCAGTTGAGGATTGACCGTGTCGGAGATGGTCGACAGCTGACGGATCACCCGCGCCATCGTGCCGGTCGAGTCGACCAACGCCGTCCGTCGGGCGTTGAAGTCCGACACCACCTTACTGGTCTGGGAGATCACCTGATCGAGGCTCGTGTTCTGGGTCGAGAGGTTCGCCATCACCGTGTTCAGCTGGGTGATGACATCGCCGAGGACTTGATCGCGCCCGGCGAATGTGTCGGTCAGCGTGGAGGTTTGGCTGACCAGGTTGAAAATGGAGGCGTTGTCACCCTGCAACGACTGGATGACGCCTTTGGTCAGGTTGTCGGCGTCACGCGGGTTCAGCACGCTGAACAGCGGTTCGTAACCATTGAGCAGTGTGCCGACGTCGAAGGACGGGTCGGTGCGCTCGATCGGAATTGTGGTGTGCGGCGGGAGCGGACCCGGGCTGCCGATCTTGCCGAGCGACAATCCGAGGTAGCGCTGGCCGACGATGTTCTGGTAGGTCACCGACGCGACGGTGTTGCCGAACAGGTGCTGCTCGTTCTGGACAACGAACGACACCTTCGCCAATTTGCCTGCGAGTTCGATCTTTTCGACCCGCCCGACACGCACGCCCGCCATCCGGACATCGTCACCTTCGCGCAGCCCGAAGACGTCGGTGAACATCGCGGCATAGGGAGTGGTCGGGCCTGCCACGTCGCGGCGCAGCGTCGCATACACCAGCCAGGTCAGCGTCACCGCCACCACCATGAACAGTGACAGCCCGATCAGCGGGGCACGGAATCTCATCGGGATCCCCCTGCTTCGGCGGGCAGCGGCGCCGCCGCAGCCGGTGGTGGCGGCGCATCGTCCGGATCGGCGGTGCCGGGCACTCGGGGGAATGGCGGCGCCCACCACGGTGTAGGCGGATTGGGGTCGGCCAGGTTCGGGTTCGGGTTGATCAGCGGGGGCCCGACTGCGACGAGGTTGCCGTCCGGGCCGACCACCGTGCCCGGCGTCGGCGCCAGATCCTTGGGTGGCTGGTAATTCTGCGGCAGCAGCATCTCGGGCAGATCGGGGCGCACCACGATCTTCGGCGCGGTGTAGCAGCTCGGCCCCAGCAACTGGGCGTAGCGGGGGCAATCCGCGCGGGTGTAGTCGTAGCTGGGTGTCAGTGACAGGTTGACCCGCATGTTGCCGGTGTCCAGTTCGGGGATCCATACTTCGTCGAAGAACCTGCGCGACAACTCGTTCATCTTCGTGAACGCGGGCACGAACTTGCCGGCATTCATCGCGAGGCTGCCCAGCACCGGGGTCAGGTCGTGGGAAATGCCGGTCAGCTGATCGATGTGATTGTCGACCGCGGTGCGCGTGGTGCCCAAGGTGTGCGTGCCGCCGGTGACCAGCGTGGTCAGCGCCGACCGTTTCTCGGCCAGGACCTGCATGGGCCGCACCGCCTGGTGCAGTGCGTCGACCAGATCGGGTGCGGTTGCCGACAACCCGTGGGTGGCGTCGATCAGCGCCGATACCGTCGACGGTCCGTCGTCGGTTCTGACGATCGAATTCAGCTGGTCGAGAAGCCGATTCAGCTGTGCGCCGCCGGTGAGCAGTTTGCCGCGGCGGTTCTCGGTGGCGGCGTTGACCGCCGCGAGGATGCCGACACTGCGGTCCTCCCGGCCACGGCCGGTGGCGGCCAGCACGTCGCGCAGCTTGCTGATGGTGGTTTGGAACAACACGGTCGGCAGCGCGGTGTCCTCGGGGATGTGCTCGCCGGCCCGAATCGCCGGGCCGGCACCATCGGCAACCAATTGCACTGAGGAGACGGCGAATACGTTGGAGGGCACCACCCGCGCGGTCACCGAGGCCGGGATGGATCCGGCGTATTCGGGTTTGAGGTCGATGTGGACGTAATTGGGATGGCCGTTGGCGGCGGGGATCACGCTGTCGACGGCCCCGACCAGGATGCCGTGATATTTCACGTCGGACTTCTGCGGCAGCCCGTCGCCGACGTTCAGCAGATCGGCGACCACCCGCACGTAGTTGGTCAGCTTGCCGTTCGACTTGAGCAGCAGCAGTGTGGTGACCAACGCCGCCACCAGGACCACGGCCAAGCCACAGAACAACAGCTGCCGCTCCGTGGGGCCGCGCCCGTCGGTGTCAAAGGAATTCGCCATCTAACCGCCGAACCTCGCTCCGGCATCGACACTCCACAGCGCCATGGTCAGCAGCATGTTCACCACGATCGTCACGGTGATGGCCGCGCGCATCGCATGTCCGGCCGCGATGCCCACGCCCTCGGGTCCGCCGCTGGCGTAGAAGCCGTAGTAGCACTGGATCGTCGAGGCGATCCAGACGAACACCACCGCCTTGAGCAGTGAGTACAGGACGTCGGTTCCGGACAGCATCAGCGTGAAGTAGTGCAGGTACGCGCCGTTCGATCCGCCGCTGATCACTTCGACCACGATCTGGGTGGTCAGGTAGCTCACCGCCAGACAGAGGACGTAGAGCGGGATCACGGCGACGACCGATGCCATCAGCCGGGTGGTGACCAGATAGGGGATGGGCCGGATCGCCAGTGAGTCCAGCGCGTCGATCTCTTCGGCGATCCGCATGGAGCCAAGCTGCGCGGTGAACCGGCAGCCGCCCTGCGTCGCGAACGCCAGCGAGGCCGCGATCGGCGCGAGCTCGCGGGTGTTCACCAGCGACGAGATGATTCCGGTCGCCGGTCCCAGGCCCAGTAGGTTCAGGAAGTTGTAGCCCTCGATGCCGACGATCGCGCCGACCGTCACGCCCAGCACCAGCGCGACTCCCGCGGTGCCGCCGCCGACCACCAAAGATCCGTTGCCCCAGGCAATGTCGGAGAGCAGCCGGGCGAACTCGGTCCGGTAGTGGCGCAACACGATCGGCACCGCCGCGACCGCGCGGATGAAGAACACCAGCATGTGGCCCATGCGAATGATCGGCGAGGTGAGCGTCCGGGAGAACCGGGCCCACGGAACCCGAAACGGGTTGTACGTTGACGCGGTCACGTCACAACCCCACTCGCGGGAACAGCATGTTGTAGAGCTGACTGATGACGACGTTGACGATCATCAGAATCAGGATCGACTCGACGACAGCGGCGTTCACCGAGTTGGCCACCCCGGTCGGGCCGCCCTTCGTGGACAGCCCCTTCTGGCTGGACACGATGGCGACGATCGCGCCGAACACCACGGCCTTGAGTAACGCGAGCACCATGTCACCCGGGGTGGTGAACGACGCGAAGGTGGCCACGAAGCTGCCGGGGGCGCCGTTCTGGAAGTAGACGTTGAACAGGTAGCTCGCCAGGAACCCGACGAAGCAGACCACCCCGGTGAGGGCGACGCCGATCATGATCGCGGCGGCGAACCGCGGGACGACGAGGCGGCGGATCACCGAGACGCCCATGACCTCCATGGCGTCGATCTCTTCGCGCATCGTGCGCGAGCCGAGGTCGGCGGTGATGGCCGAGCCGACGGCGGCCGCCATCAGGATCGCCGCAACCAGCGACGCAGCCTGCCGGATGACAGCCAGACCGCTGGCCGCCCCGGCCAGCGAGGTCGCGCCGACCTGCCCCGCGAGCAACGCGAACTGGATCGACAGGGTCACCCCGACCGGCAGCGCCACCAGCACGGTGGGCACCACGGCGGTTCCGGCCATGAAGGCGCCCTGGCGCACGAACTCCTGCAGCGGAAACCGGCCGGTGACCAGGTCGACGAACAAGTACTGGAGAGTTCTCACCCCGAGAACGAACTGCTCCCCGACCGTGGTGAGCGACGCGAGCGGATGTCGCTTCACATAACCGACGGTCCAGTTCTCGATGACCTCCACACCGCCGGGGGTGGGGGCAGCGACTGGGGACGGCTGACGATCAGTCATCGCCACGAGCCCGCGGCGTCATCGTTGGACCTAAATATGCTGCGCCTCAAATCATTCAGCGAGATACCGCGGCATTGACAGCGATGGATACGTGCATTGACCCATCACCTGACGATGCCCGGGACTCGCGGTGTCGACCTCCCCAACCTGTCGTCACCGTAGGACCCGGGCGATCCCGGCGTCAAGAAAATGAAGAATATTCATTAACATAATCGGACCTATGGCGGCCAGGAAGTAAACACCGGATCAGTCGGAGAGCGCGGTGAACGGGGATTATGCGCGGCGGTCGGGCAGCGCCAACGTCAAGATGCTGCGCTGGGTCTGGAGAAACTGGCCTAACAACGCACCCGTCGTGTAGGGCAGGCCGTAGGCGTCGCAGAGCGCCCGCACCCGGGGTGCGATGTCGGCATACCGGTTGCTCGGCAGATCAGGGAACAGATGGTGCTCGATCTGGTAGCAGAGGTTCCCACTCAGAAATCCCAGCACCCGCCCGGCCCGGAAGTTGGCGCTTCCCAGCATCTGGCGCAGGTACCACTCACCCTTGCTCTCGTCCTTCAGGGACTCCAGCGTGAACGTCATGACGCCGTCCGGGAAATGCCCGCAGAAGATCACCGCGTAGGCCCAGAGGTTGCGCAGGACGTTGGCCGCGGCGTTCGCCGCCAGCGCCCGACGCCAGCGAGATCCGTTGAGCGCAGGGATCAGCAGATAATCCTTGAGGACCTGACGCTTGATCTTGGCCCGCAGCGCGCGGCTGTGCGCGACGCGCTCGCCGGGACTTGCTGCGCGCTCATGTTCGGAATGCAGGCCGTGCAGCGCGATGCCCCACTCGAAGACGACGGCCAACAGTACGTTGCGGAACGGCTGGGCCAGGTGGCGCGGTTGCCACGGATCGTCACGGGTCACCCGCATGATGCCGAAACCCAGGTCGTCGTCGAGGCCGACGACGTTGGCAAACACGTGATGTCGGTAGTTGTGCGAGTACCGCCACTGCGACATGACCCCGGCCATGTCCCATTCCCAGGTTGCCGAGTGAATCTCGGGGTCGTTCATCCAATCCCATTGCCCGTGAACGACGTTATGGCTAATTTCCATGTTCTCGATGCTTTTGGCCACGGCCAGCGAGAGCATGCCGAGAGCCCACCCACCGCGGGATCGGCTGCCGAAAATCAGGAGCCGCGCACCGGCATCCAGCACCCTCTGGAACCTGATGGTCCGGCGAATGTAGGCGGCGTCGCGGGCACCGCGGGAGTCCTCGATCTCGGTGCGGATAGCATCGAGAGCGGCCCCGAGCGCGCTGATCTCGTGCTCGCTCAGGTGGGCATAGCCGGCGACATCTGTGATCGCGATGATGAGTCCTCGAAAGCGCGACCGGTCGTGTGCTTGCACGACAACGGAATTGGAGATCATGCCCGGCTATGAGCGGTTGCTCGCGGAGCCGCGCGGAGATGGGGCGCCGATTTCGGGCCGGCTGTGGGTGCCAGCAACTCCAGCCTACTCGGCTGCCGAGTGACACGATTGCCGCCGGCCTTGGGCAAACCCATGCAGCCACGCCGCAACTAGGGAAGGCTGAAGGGATGGCTGCGCGAACGTTACGCGCCGCACCGGCCTCATCCGCCTGGTTCGGCTAGTTTGACGATCCAAGAGGAACTCATCGCGGCGGTCGACGGCCAGCGTGGAGTGAAGGCCGCCGACCGGCTGTGTGAAGCGTGTGTGGTGCTGCTCGACGTTGACGCCGCAGCGATTTCGCTTGTCTTCGACGGTGCGAATGCGGGCACGCTGGGGTCCAGCAGCAACAGTGCGCGGGCGTTCGACGAGTTGCAGTTCACCTACGGGGAGGGGCCGTGCCTAGACGCGGTCAGCCTGCAGGCTCCGGTGGTCGTGGTCGACCTCGCCGACCCCGGGGAGGCGCGCTGGCCCAATTACGGAATCGCCATGCTGGAACAACGCATCCGCGGCGTTTTCGCGATGCCGGTGCTTGCTGCGGGCGAGTACGTCGGTGCTCTGGACCTATTTCGCGCCGAGCCGGGTGCGCTGGGGCGCGAACAACTCGCCGGTGCGGCAGCCGCCGCGGACCTGGCCGGCATCCCGGTGCTGGATCTGCTCGCCGGTGACCTACGGGCCGCGGTCGACGATCCTGCCAGCGATGCGTGGGCGGAGTTGTACGCGCTCAGCCGCGCCGAAGTCAGCCAGGCCACCGGAATGTTGGTGGCGCAATTGGATGTAGACCCGACCGAGGCACTCGTGCGCCTGCGTGCGCATGCCTATGCCACCGGCCGAAGCGCCACCGACGTCGCCCGCGACATCATCAATCGCCGGCTGAGACTGGAGACGGACCGATGAGCGAGAACCTTCGCGAAACCCGGGTGCTGAGCGCGGTGGTGTCGCTGGTCGACAGCCTGCTCGACGATTTCGACGTCGTCGATCTGCTCACCGAACTGACCGAACGTTGCGCGGAACTCCTCGACATCGCTTCGGCAGGCTTTCTCCTGGCCGATCCGCTGCAGCGACTCCATCTGCTGGCCGCCACCTCCGACCGGACGCGCGACCTCGAGCTGTTCCAGTTGCAGGCTGAGGAGGGGCCGTGCATCGATTGCTACCGCACGGGTGAGCCGGTTCTGGTCGCCGACCTCGGTAGCCAGATCGATCGGTGGCCGCGGTTTGTCGCGGCTGCGCAGGAGGCCGGTTTCGCCTCGGTACATGCGCTGCCGATGCGTGCGGCCGGCGTCGTGCTCGGAGCGCTCGGTCTGTTCGACACTCGGCGCGGAGAGCTCACAGAGGCAGACGTACTGGTGGCTCAGACCCTGGCCCACATCGCGTGTGTGGCTGTGCTGCAAGAACATTCGCCCCGCCCCGACACCGTGGTGTCGCCGCTACGGTCCGCTGTCACCGGCCGCATAGTCGTGGAGCAGGCCAAGGGGTTTGTCAGCGAGGTGCTCGGTGTGTCGATGGATGAGGCCTTCCGGCTGCTGCGCACCCACAGCCGGGGACACGGCGAGCATCTGACCGATGTCGCGCGGGCGCTGATGAGGGACCGGCACACCCGGCCGGAGTTGATCAGGGCACTGACCGAACTCACCCGCGACCGGCATTGATGATGGTCATTGCTGACGCGCGCGAGCCCGTCGGACCGCCTCGTCGACGAGGCGCTCGGCTACGTCAGCCAATTTGATGTGCTCCCGCTGGCTGATGCGGGTGAGGCGGTCAAAGGCCTCTTGCGCGGTGCCGCCGGACCGGCTGCGGATGATGCCGATGGCCTGGTCGATCACCGCCCGGCTGCGCAGTGCCTGTTGCAGTTGCGTGGTGCGCAATCGGGTGTTGGCCAACAGCTGCGCGTTGTACACCGATACCGCTGCGGGGCGCGCGAATTGGGTCCCCAGTTGGACGGCGTGTTCGGTGAACGCGTCCCGGCCGTGGGCGTAGGAATTGATCGCGCCGATGACCCGGTCACCGATGGCCAGCGGCAGTGCCAGTACGGAGTGCACGCCCATGCGGGCCACAGATCCACCGAAGCGCGGCCAGCGGCGGTCGCTGCCGAGCGAACCGCTGACTGCCGGCCGTCCGGACCGAATGCAGGTGATGCAGGGCCCCTCGCCGAGCTTGTCGTATTGCAGGGTGTCGATGGCCGCGATGAACTCGGCGGTCACCGACCACGCCTGGATGCATAGGTCGCCAGGTGAGTCCGGCCCATGGGGTTGGATCAGGGTGACCCCGGCGCCGTCGGCGCCCGGTATTGCCTGGACCGCGAATTGTGCTACCTGGCGCAGTATTTCATCGACGCTGGCGGCATCTGCGACGATCCCGGCCAAGCCGCTGAGACCGGCGTTCAGGTCAAGTTCGTCGGCCTGGAGCTGGGCCGCGGAGAGCTCCGGTTCCGGGGGCGGTTTGCGGCCTGGCTGCGCGTCGTAATCGTCCATCGGCCCCCTCCCGGGTTTCTGGGCGGAGACGGCGGGATCCCCGCGCGATCAATGTACTCGCTGCCCTCAGGTGACCAACGCCAGGGCGTGAGCGCGCCGCAACTTGCCGGACGGCGTCTTGGGGATGACTCCCGGCGCGAGCACCACGACGTTGCGCGGCCGGGCATTGACCTCCACCACCACCTCGTGGATCACCTCGTGCTCGATGCGGCGCACCTCGTCGTGATCATCGAAACTCTTGGATTCCACCGCGACGGCGAACGATTCGCGCGAGTGTCCGGCGTCGAGTCGGACGGCCACCGCGCAACCCGGCCGCACTCCACTCACCCGGGCGGCGGCGCGTTCGATGTCGGTCGGATAGATATTGCGCCCGGCCATGATGATGACGTCCTTGAGCCGGCCGCAGACGACGATCTCGTCATTCTCCGTGAGGTAGCCCAGGTCGCCGGTGTCGTACCAGCCCTGCTCGTCCTGCGCCGAGATGAACCCGGCGACCGTGGTGTACCCGGGCGTGACAGGGGCACCCCGGAGCTGGATCACGCCGACCCCGCGGACGCCCAGCTCGGCGCCGTCCTCGTCGAGGATGCGGGCCTCCAGCCCGTCCAGCAGGGAACCGAGCGTCACCAGGCGTCGGGTGTTCCCCCGGGTTGCGGGTACCGCGCGATGCAGGACGGCCAGGAGATCGGCGTCGACCTCGTCGACGGTCATGCCTGCGCCACACGTGGAGAACGACGCGGCGACGGTTGTCTCGGCCATGCCGTAGGCGGGCAGGATCGCTTCGGGCCGCAGGCCATGCGGTGCCCCTGCTGCGCACAGGGCCTCGACGTCAGCCGGATCGACCTGCTCGGCACCTGACAGCGCCCACCGCAGCGACGACAGGTCGAATTGGCCGGGTGAAGCCAGGTTGTGCAGCCGCTTTGCCAGCAGGTTGTAGGCGAAGTTGGGGGCCGCGGTCATCGTGCCCTTGTATTTGTCAATGAGCTTGACCCACAACAAGTTATCCCGGAGAAAGTCCATCGGGGTGACCTTGATGAGCTCAACGCCGAAGTACATCGGCACGGTCAAAAAGCCGGTCATGCCCATGTCGTGGAAGCAGGGCAACCAGCTGACGATCACGTCGGACTCGACGTCGACCTCGGCGCCGGCGAACATCGCCTCGGCGTTCGCGACGACGTTGGCGTGCGTGATCTGGACGGCCTTGGGGGAGCCGGTCGAGCCCGAGGTCAGTTGCATCAGGGCGAGGTCGTCGTCGCAGGAGTCCACGGGGCGCACGGGGGCTGCTTGCAGCAGTTCCCCGGCGATGGCCACCCGGATTCCCCGCTCGGTGAGCAGCGGCGCGGCAGGTAGGAACGGCTCGCCGACGACGACGACTTTGGCGTCGATCGTCTCGAGTACCGCCATCGTCTCCTCAGCCCAGCGCAGCAGGTCGGTGCGCGGCGTCGGCTGGTGCAGCATGGTGACACAGGCGCCCCGGATCCAGACGCCCTGAGCGGTCGGCGCGATGTCGACAGGATTCCCGGCGAGCACAGCCACGGCATCGCCGTGACCGACACCGGCTGCTGCCAGGCCGCCGGCTATCCGGCTGGCGCGTGCATGCACTTCGGCCCAGCTGTGGCGCACCGGAGCGTCAGGCTCGCCGGTGACCATGCCCTTCATGCTCCATTGGGCGTTACTGAGCATGGTTTCGGTGAACTGGCTCAACGGAGCCTTCTCTCTGCGCGCCGCGCGGAGTGCGACGTGCGATGTTGTGGCCGCAGGTGACTGCCGCGAATAGTCGTGTGAAGCAGCGCTCGGTCGGCGCTGGTGATCGGCCACGCGCCCACGTTGGGCGCCAGAACTTGCGGTCGGTTTACGTCGGTCCGGAGGGCACCGGTGCGGCGGGGCGTGCAGATCGCCGCCGTGACGTTTCCGCGAGGCTGGTGGGTCAGCCGCTCTGACCGTACCGTGTGAAGGCGCTGGTAGTCGAAGACTCGCAGGCGATTGAGGTCACGACTGGGTTCCATCCACCGACCGGCGGCGTCGCTGGCAAAGGTGATGTAGCTTCAATCGACGGTCGGGGGAGCTGCCGAGGAGTAGATGGTGGAGGCGACACCATTCGGGCACTATCAGCTGCAGGAGCTGATAGGCCGCGGTGGCATGGGTGAGGTTTACCGCGCCTTCGACACCAAGACCGACCGGGTCGTCGCCCTCAAGGTTCTGCCGCACCGCCTCGCCGAGGACGCGGTGTTCCAGCAACGTTTCAGGCGAGAAGCCCAAGCAGCCGCCGCGCTGAACGAGCCGCACGTCGTCCCGATCCACGGGTACGGCGAGATCGACGGGCGGCTTTACCTGGACATGCGCCTGATCGAGGGCCGCACACTGAGTGCCATCCTCTCCGAATCCGGCAAGCCGCTCGAGCCCGCGCTCGCGGTCAGCATCGTCGAGCAGGTCGCCGCCGCCCTCGACGCCGCGCATGCCACCGGCCTGATCCACCGCGACGTCAAACCGTCCAACATCCTGGTCACCGGCCGCGACTTCGCCTACCTGATCGACTTCGGGTTGGCCCGGACCGCCGAGGAGGCCGGGCTGACGACGGCCGGCAGCACCTTGGGGACGCTGGCGTATATGGCCCCCGAACGGTTCAGCGGCAGTCAGGCCGATCCGCGCTCCGATGTCTACGCCCTGGCCTGTGTGCTCTACGAATGCCTCACCGGCGATCGGCCGTATCCCGACGACAGCCTCGAACAGCAGATCGCCGGGCACATGACTACACCGGCGCCGCGACCGTCGGATAAGAATCCGAAGCTCGCGGCCTTCGACGACGTCATCGCCAAGGGCATGGCCAAGAAACCGGCGCAGCGCTACGCGAGTGCCAGCGAGCTGGCCGCCGCCGCGCGCCAGGCACTGACCGCCAGGGTTCGCCGGGGTGGCAGTTCCGGACGCCACGCCCTGGCCGCCTCACCGGCGCCGCATCGGCGGCGGGTGCTGTTCGCGGTGGGCGCGGCCGTGCTGCTGGTGGCCGCCACGGGTGTGGGCGCCTGGCAGTGGCGCGGATCCGACGGCCGCTCGAGCAGTGCGACCAGCCTGGCCGGCACCGCGTCGAGTTCGCAGCCCCTGCCGCCGGCCGACGGTGCTGTGCCGGCCATCGCCGCGACGGTGCCGGCGAAGATCCGGGATTCGGGGCGGTTGATCGTCGGCGTCAATATCCCTTATGCACCAAACGAATTCATCGACGCGGACGGCAAAGTCGTGGGCTTCGACGTCGATCTGATGAATGCGGTGGCCCGCGTCCTCGGGCTGACGCCGGAGTACCGGCAGACGGCGTTCGAAGCGATCATTCCTTCGGTGCGCGCGGGAGATTTCAACCTGGGCATGTCGTCGTTCACCGACACCAAGGAACGCGAAGCCGCGGCTGACTTCGTCACCTACTTCCGGGCCGGCACCCTGTGGGCCCAGCGCCCCGGGAAGGCGATCGATCCTGACAACGCGTGCGGCCTCCGAGTCGGGGTGGCTTATCCCTCCCTGCAGGAGTCCGAGGAGTTGCCGGCCAAGAGCAAGGATTGCGTGGCGGCGGGCAAGCCGCCCATCAAGAAGGTGATCTACACCCGCCAGGACGATCTGAACAGCGCCCTGATGGCCGGCGAGGTCGATGCAATGTCGGCCGATTCGCCGGTCACCGGGTTCACGATCAAGACCAGCGGTGGACAACTCGAAGCGGCCGGGGCGGTGTTCGACTCCGCGCCCTACGGATGGCCGGTGGCCAAGGACTCCGGGCTCGCGGAGCCGTTGCGGCTGGCGCTACAGCACTTGATCGCGACCGGGGAGTACCGCACCATCGCCACGATCTGGGGAGTCGAGAAAGGAATGATCGACAAGCCGTCGATCAACGGCGCCGTGCGCTGACCGCTCAGCCCGGGACGGACCGCTCAGTCTTCGTTGTCGATGACGTGCATGGCAGCCTCCTCCGCGGAGGCCGCGCCGCCGTCGATGCCGACGTCTTCGGCGACGAGCTCGGACTCGTCGTCCTCGCCGAACCCCGCATCAGGTGCCACCAGCCTGCCCGATCGCGTCCGGCCGACCTCGTCGTCCTCCGGAAACTCCGAGTCGTCGGGCTGCTTGCCGTCCAGCTCGTCGAGCACGTTGTTCAGCCGGGACAGCGGATCGGGCTCCTCCTCGGCCAGCAGCTCGTCGAGCGTCTCCGGGCCCGGGTGGTCGAAGTTCGTGCGGGCGACCGGTCGCTCGGGAGGGGAAATGCCTTCGTCGAGGATGTCGTCGACGCCCCGATCCACGAGGGTGTCCTCGGGTTGGAGCTGGTTGTCGTCCTCGACGCTGTATTCGCCGGTGTCAGTGCTGTCGTCCCAATTGGTCACAGCTCCAGAATGGCACGACGCCGGAGCGCGGCCACGGGGACTTTGGTCACCAGCGGCCCGAACCTCCGTCATCGCGCCCGCGCGGGCCCCAGTTCTTTGAGTTCATAAAGAATCGATCGCCACCATCTGTGCATGGACTCACCTCGTTCCGGATTTCGCCGGGCCGCCGTGACCTCATGGGCGTTGGCCGGGATCGGCATCGCGGGAGTAGCGGGCGCTTCTGCGTTGGCCTACGGCGACACCGTCAAGCCTGTCGTTGGCGAGCTCCCGGCGGTTGAGCCCGTCGCGACCGATCCGGCCGTGAATCTGCCCCCGCAGCCTTCCGTCGTCGAACCACCCCCGGCGCCGGTTCCCGCGCCGGAGACACCGGCGCCACCGAGCCCGGAGCCGAGCGCCGCGCCGGCCCCCACAGAGACCTACACCCCCCAGCCGACCTACGTCCAGAAGCCGGCCTACACCCCGAAGGCCACAGTGCAGGAACAGGCACCGGCACCGGCACCGGCGCCTGCGCCGAGCACGAAGTCGCAGCCGGCGTTTCCGATCCGGCAGAGCCATGTCCCGGCCGGTGGCGGCGGGACGTCGGGCGGCAACAGCTTTTCCCCACACGTCACCGTCTCACGCGGGTCCTGACGAACGAGGCTGTTCGCTCCGCGAGCGATCGGTCGCGAAAGGTGTTGTCCGCGAGTGTGATCCGATGCGATCTCCGTGCATCGGCCGTTCCGGACTAGCGGGCCTTGGCGTTCGCCACGGTTTGCATCGGCGGCCCATCGGACTTGGAGCGCTTGTCGGCCCGTTTCTCTTTCAGGGACTTGCCGGACTTCTTGGACATCGCCTGTCGCGGGGATTTGTCGGACATCGTCGGCCCTTCAATAGGGGGCCTGATGGTGGTCCCGGTCCTTTGGACTCTACGCCGGATTCCCGAAACGGGAATGCAATCCCTGCCAATCGAGTTTTGGCTGTCCCGCAAAATTTTTCGCTCGTGCACGCGCGATCAGCGCATCGGTATCGCCGACACCAGGGTGTGCTGCCCGGCATTCGGGGCATTGAACGAGCAACTCTCCCAACGGGATTGGTGACAGCAGCACGCCGATGCGGACGACCGGTCATGCGGCGGCGCTACTTCGATTGCACCCACAATCCCGGATGTCCTAATTGGCCCAATGGCGGCAGTGGACCGCTACCCGGCGTCGACCGGCAGCCCAAAGCGCCCCGGGGTGTAGTGTGGGGCGTAGATCCGGTCAGCATTGGCGGGGACGGCCTGTTACGTCACGTCCACGGATCGACACTGCTATCGCGTGAGGAATTCCCCCAGATGGAAAGCTCCGACCTCTTCTCTCATCCTGTCGACAAGACCGACGTCGCCTACGAGACGGCCAACGAGCCTGTCCGGCACCCGATTTTCTCCGGCCGAACCGAGTACGACGCCTCCGAACCAGCGTCGTCGTGAACGGCATGTCCGGGACTCGGCGCCTCGCCAGCCCGGTACGTGTGACGCTCAACCCCTTCCTCGGGGGCGACATCGATGGCGCCTGGTGGCCGCATTCCTTCGCGCTTGCGCGCGAACTGCCGGAATTGATCGGGGCCTTGCACCCGGCGCTGGGTGAGATCGTCGACATCAACATCAACTGGTCTTCGGCGTCCGGCACCCCCGTTCTCAAGAAGCTGACGTCGGGTTCGGTGTCGATGCACGGCTGGAACGACCGACAGCACCGGCTGATGATTGTCTCCGGCCGCATCGGCTGCGCACGGCTGATGGTGGTGCCCAGCTCGACATCCGCGGGACTGGCGCGCTTGGTCATGCGCCGTGCGGCGTCGATGCCTCTGGGTGAGGAGCACGACAGTTCGTTATGCGACACCGCTAACGCCGTGGTCCGCACCGCAAAGCTCGAGTGCTCCGCGTGGTCGGCCGAGGTCTCCGGGACGGCCACCGACGTGAAAGTCGCCGCGCCCTGACGAATTAGCCGGCGCCGGCGCATCGCTGTTCACCGGTTCATCCGATCCAGCTGCATCCGGCATGCCCATGCCGCGTCCGGCTGTCTCGGTCAGCAGCAGCACGCTGACCAGACTGACCACGGCGAAGGCGGCCATCATCGCGGTGATCGACCAGCTGCCGTACGACGACAGCAGCATGGGGGAGAGCACCGGGGGCAGCGCGCCACCCAGGATGCCGCCGACGTTGTAGGAAAGACCGGCACCGCTGTAGCGGTAGCGAACCGAGAAGATCTCTGGAATGAATGCGGCCAAGGGCCCCATCATGATTCCGATGATGCCGTAGGTGCCGATGATCGCGAGCCCGTACCGGACGGGGTCCCCCGACTGGACGAGCGGGAACAGCACCAACGTCCATGGCAGGGCCAGAGCGGCTCCGAGTCCGAGGATGCGCCGGCGGCCGTACGTGTCGCTGAGGATCGCTGAAGCGGCGACGAACACCAGCGAGCACACGCCGCCTGCCACTCCCACCAGCAGGATGAAGTCCTCGTCGTAATGCAGGTGGTTCACCGCGTAGTTCGGGAAGTAGGTGCCGACCTGGAAGGCGAGCATGAACAATCCCATCACCGCACCGGCCGCCAGGACCACCTCACGGCCCTGCCGGCGCACTGCATCGGCGATCGGTACACCGCGGTGCTCTTCGGCGGCCGACTCGGTGAACACCGTGCTCTCCTCGACGTGCAGCCGGATGTAGATCGCGACCGCCAGCAGGACGGCACTGATCAGGAACGGGATGCGCCAACCCCATTGCAGGAAAGCGTTTTCGGCGTCACCGAAGGCGCCGTGCACCCCGAGGAACACCAGATTGCCCAACACCAGGGCAGTGCCGAGGCCCAACTGGGTGAACATGCAGTAGTAGCCGCGCTTGCCTCCGGGCGCCTGCTCGGCGCTCATCAATGCCGCGCCGGCCCACTCCCCGCCGACGGCAAAGCCCTGCAGCAGCCGCATGGTGATCAGCAACAGCGGGGCCGCCTCACCGATCGTCGCGGTGCTCGGGATGAGGCCGACGCCGACGCTGGAGGCACCCATGATCAACAGCGTGAACACCAAGGTGTTCTTGCGTCCGATGCGATCGCCGAAGTGTCCGAACACCGCGGCGCCGATCGGCCGGGACAGAAATGCCGCCGCGAAGGTGCCCAGCGAAGCGATCGTCGCCGTCAGCGGGCTCAGGTGCGGGAAGAAGACATGCGGGAAGACCAGCGCTGCCGCGGTGCCGTAGATGAAGAAGTCGTAGTACTCGATCGCCGAGCCGACATAGCTGGCGAGAGCGACCCGGCGGATGCGTGTATCCATGCCGCAATCGTCGGCTGGCGCGGGCGCCACGGGTATCGGCTGAGCGGCGGAACCTGGCGGTTGACGACGCTGTCCCCCGATCAGACGACGGCGCCAGGGTCCTCACCTAGCGGGTGTGGCCCGCTGCCAGCAGTTCGTCGACGGTATTGGCATTGTCCGGAGCCGCGGCCGCCATCATGACGGCGTGCGCCTGATCGGGATCCGTCCCGGCCGGCACGACGAGCAGTACGAGCTTCCCGCCGCCGAGCCCCTGCACTTCAACCGTGTTGCTTCGCTGGCGGTTGTAGCCGGCGAGCCGGACGAGCCGTCCGCCGATTCGCATCTTGCTGCGGGTCTTCACCCAGTCCGTCATTTTGTAGAGGACGTCGCTGATCGGTCCAAGCCGCACCGACAGCACAGCGAGTAGATCGGGGACTTCCGCCTCGAGGTCTCCGCTGTGCGGCCACCAGGCCCCGTCGACGCGACCCGTCCGGGGACCCTTCGGCTTGAGTCGTAGACGAGGTGTCGCCTGTGGTGGTGGCTCTTTCCAGCCGACTGATGGGCGAACTTCTGGTTGCGTCATCGGACGCTCCTGACTGCGGCCGTGAAACCGACATCGATGGCCGGACGTGACGCGAGAAGTGATCGCGCGAAGCACCGCTGTACGTTCGAGCCTACTCGCATAGTCGATGACTCACGCATCAACTGACGAGTCCGGTGAATTGCTCGGAAATTGTTCGTTCCCAGTGGAAATCGACGACGCAAGCGGCGACGTGCGCTCAGCGGTGGCGGATTCTTCACAGCGCCGTTCGATTGTCGGGCCGGCCGTCGAGGTGGTTCATCGCCTGGTCGCGGGGTGTAGGGTAGGTGGTGTTGGGAATTCAGCCAGTCCGGAATGACTCAGCCGTCCGCCGCTGACTCGCCGAGCATCCGCTCATGCCGGGCACGTCGGTGATAGACCGCAAGACGGGATCACCTTGAACTTTCAACCCTTCCTTCCAGCAGGCATGCCGATCGGCATTCACCGCCAAGGCTTTTCCGGTGTGCCGCGAGTCGGAATTCTGAGTACGTATCCGCCCACACTGTGCGGACTGGCCACCTTCAGCGCAGCGCTGGCCGAGGGCCTCCGCGCCAACGGTGCAGCCGTCGACGTAATTCGGATTGCCGATGGACCGCCCAGTGGCGACGTCCAGGTCATCGGGGAGTTGGTCAACGGTGTGCCGGCATCGGTGACCGCCGGCGTGGAACTGCTGAACAGATCCGACGTTGCGGTCATCCAACACGAGTACGGGATCTATGGCGGACCTGACGGCGAAGAGGTCGTCGACATCATCCGTGGGGTACAGGTTCCGACGATCGTTGTTGCTCACACCGTGCTCAAAGATCCGACGCCACACCAACGTTGGGTGCTGGAGACGATAGTCGCCCAAGCGGATCAGGTTGTCGTGATGACCACCGCTGCGCGCGAACGTCTTTGTCGGGGTTACGAAGTCGACGACCGCAAGATCACCACGATCCCGCATGGGGCGATCGTGACCGCCAAGGCTCATGTCAAACGCGCCGGTCGCCCGACGCTCCTGACCTGGGGCCTGCTCGGGCCCGGCAAGGGTATCGAGCGAGTGATCGATGCCATGGTCGCGCTTCGTGAACTACCCGGCCGGCCCCGTTATCTGATCGCCGGCCGCACCCATCCGAAGGTTCTCGCTGCTGATGGAAACGCCTACCTGGATTCACTGCGGGAGCGGGCGATCGCCCGTGGAGTCGCGGACTCAGTGAGCTTCGACGTCGGTTACCGGGACACCCAGGCGCTTGGCGCGCTGATCCAGTCGGCCGCTGCGGTGGTCTTGCCCTACGACTCCACCGAACAGGTCACGTCGGGTGTACTGGTTGACGCCATCGCGAACGGACGTCCGGTCGTGGCAACCGCGTTCCCGCACGCGGCCGAACTGCTCGGTGACGGCACCGGAATCGTCGTGCCGCACGGTGACACGGGGGCACTCACCTCGGCCCTGCACTCGGTGCTCACGCAGCCGCGGATGGCCGGACAGATGGCGGCAAGGGCACGCCTCTTGGCGCCCACGATGGCCTGGCCAGTGGTTGCCAAAGACTATCTGGTTCTGTCGCACCGTCTGTGTTCCAGGACGTCGGCTCTCGTATGAGCGACACACCGACTCCAAACTTCGACCAGCTGCTGCGGATGACGGACCATCGTGGGACCTTCGAGCATGCATGTTTGGATCAGCCGCGGCCCGAGCACGGCTATTGCACTGACGACATGGCCCGCGTGCTTGTCGTCGCCACTCGTGAGCCGGGTGCTTCCGGCGAGGTCAATCGGCTGGCCGGCGTTGCCGTGCGGTTCCTGAACGAGGCCCAAGCCCTCGGTGGTGCCTGCCGCAACCGAATGGACGCTGCCGGCAACTGGTTAGACGAGCCGAGCCTCGACGACTGTTGGGGCAGATGCATCTGGGGACTCGGCACAGCGGTAGCGCACAGCGACGTGGTGTGGGTGCGCAAGTCGGCGCTCGTGCAGTTCGAGCGCGCCGCGCAAGGACGTTCGAGCTATCCGCGCGCGATGGCATACGCAGCTTTAGGCGCCGTTGAAGTTCTTTCGGTCCATCCCGACCATGATGCTGCCCTCAAGTTGGCCACCGATTACGCGGTCTCGATACCCAAGCCGAACGGCGATCCCGACTGGCCCTGGCCCGAGCCACGCCTGCGTTATGCCAATGCGGTGCTGGCCGAGGCGATCATCGGCGTGGGCGTCGCGCTGGAGGCACCGAAGCTGTGGCAACAGGGGCTGGACCTGTTGGCGTGGCTCCTGGATATCGAAACCTTCGACGGGCACCTGTCGCCCACTCCCGTCGCCGGACGAGGCCCCGGCGACACCAGACCGGCCTTCGACCAGCAGCCGATCGAGGTCGCGGCTCTGGCCGACGCGTGTGCTCGCGCTGCTGCCGTCGACCCCGGCGCTCGATGGAACGACGGACTGCGAAGTGCCTTGTCCTGGTTCACCGGTGACAACGACGCGGGCCACCCCATGTGGGATCCAGTGACCGGCGGTGGATATGACGGACTGCGGGCCGACGGGGTCAACCTCAATCAAGGCACTGAGTCGACGTTGGCAATGATCTCGACGATGCAGCACAACCGGCGAATATCGTTGCTGCAGAGATGACGTCGATGGAGGTTGATCTCGCCAGACGCGTCCCATTGCGGCTGGCGGCGGATAGCTCGCGGGTCGTCACCCGACTCTTCGTGCCTGGGCAGGAAGGTTTCGAGCAGCAGGACTCGCGGGCGGGAGCGGTGCTCGCGCGCATCCTCGCGCTCAGTGAAGACGAGGTTTTGCGTTCGCTGGATGACGTGATCAGCCGATTCGACAGCCGGCATCGTGATCTGGGCGGGACGTTCCGCCGGCATGCGCGCGAACTCGCCGACCGGTTGCGGCCGGATGCGCATGTGTCCGACGCCCGGATGGTGCTAGTCGGCGCGACCTTCACCAGCGAGTACGCGATCGAAGGCGCCGCGCTGTGCAATCCCAGCGTCGTGGCGCACCCTGACCAATCCGGGACGGCCGCGGGTGAATTACGAATCATCTTGAGCGTGCGAGGCATTGGCGAAGGTCACCGGTCGTCGATCGGGTTCCGGACCGGTGTGGTTGATGCGACGGGATGTCCCCGGATCGACCCTCTGGGTCCGTTCGCCACTGTCGGCGCGACGGCGACCGGACTTTTGGACGCCGCAGTGTTCCGCAGCGAACTTCAGCGGCTCGACGATGACGGGGAAGCGGCCGACTACGTCCTGGAAACCCTCGGTGAGCGATTCACCCGCGCCGACCTCGAGGAGAGGCTGGTCCAACTGCAGTCTCATTCGCGTACGCGTGGACGAGCGCTCGAGACCATCTCTGAGATCCGCGCGATCGCCGACAGGAGCTACGCGGTCGAATTTCCTTACCAGATGCCTATTTCCGAACGCGTGCTGTGGCCGGCGATGGACGCCGAACAGGCCGGTATGGAGGACGCGCGCTTCGTTCGCTTTGTCGACGACGACGGCTCCGTGACCTTCTACGCCACGTACACCGCCTACAGTGGGTCGCACATCAGGCAACAGCTGTTGGAGACGACCGACTTCCAGTCGTTCACCTCGAGGCCGATGGTTGGGCGCGCCGCGGCCAACAAGGGTTTGGCATTGTTTCCACGTCGCATCAACGGCCGGTACGCGGTGTTGTCGAGGGCGGATCGCGAGTCGAACTCGATCGCGTATTCGGATCGCCCATTCGTGTGGACGGACGCGCGCGCGTGCCAGCGCTCGGTCGAGGCATGGGAGCTGCTGCAACTGGGAAATTGCGGTTCGCCGATCGAGACCGATGCCGGATGGTTGGTGCTCACTCACGGAGTCGGCCCGATGCGCACCTACCGGATTGGGGCATTGCTGCTCGACCTCGATGACCCGACGAAGGTGATCGGCCGCCTGCACGAGCCGCTGCTCAGTCCCGCGCCCGACGAGCAGAACGGTTATGTCCCCAACGTCGTCTATTCCTGCGGCGCAATCGTTCACGCCGGCACCTTGGTGGTGCCCTACGGGATCGGCGACGTCTCGATCGGGTTTGCGACTGTTGCGATGTCGGACCTGATGTCGGCGCTCGGGGTGCGATGACCGTCCGCCGGATGGCTCGCGACGCTTGAATGGCAGCGGGAACTACTGCAGCCGGGGCGTTTTGGGATTCCGAAGGCGTCGGGCGGAGCTTGTGCGGGCTACCCGCCTTGACGTCGGCTCCTTCGCGAGTCCGGTCGAGTTGAGCGCCGAGCAGCCCGGCAGGGCATCATGGCCGGTATGAAGCGAGAGGTGGGCGCCCAGCTCGAGGTCGAGATCACCGGTCCGACGACATTGGAGTTCCAAATCGCCGTCGCACCACACCCGGGTGCCGAGGTGTCCGAGGCATTGTCATTCGTTCTGGATGGGTCCCCGGCCTCAGCGGTGGAGATCAGCGGTGAGCATGGCAACCGAATCCACAAACTCGACGTTCGGGAGGGAACCCTGACAGTCGCGTACGAGGCGACGATCACGGGCCAAACAAGCCCTGCGCCGGTGACGGAATACGACTTGTCAATGTACCTGCGCCCCAGCCGCTATGCAGAGGCGGACAAGTTCTACGGCTTCGCCGCAACGGAGTTTGGCACCTACCTCGATTCGGAATCGCTCCTGGAGCACGTGGCGTCCTGGGTGGGAACCAGATTGAACTATGTGCCCGGCTCCAGCGACCCGATCGACGGAGCGGTCGACACGTTGCTGGCGGGTGCGGGGGTATGCCGTGACTACGCCCACCTGGTGGTCGCACTGCTGCGGGCGGTCAATGTCCCCGCCCGCGTCGTCTCGGTGTACGCACCGGGCCTGTACCCCATGGATTTTCACGCCGTCGCCGAGGCGTACGTCCGGGGACAGTGGAGGGTCGTCGACGGAACGCTCTTGGCGCCGCGGCAATCCCTGGTGCGGATTGCCACCGGCCGTGACGCGGCGGACATCGCCTTCCTGGACAACCACAAGGGCGCGATCACGCTGAACAGGCTGGAGGTCATGGCGATCGTCGACGGTGATCTGCCCCGGGACTCGATCGATCAATTGGTATCGATCCAGTAAGCCCAGCGATGAAGGCCGCCGGCGTCATCGAAACGAGTCGATCGTCCGTCCTGTCCCCGCTTTGGGATGACAATTGCGGTATGGATATACAGATTCACCAAGCCGACGGGCGCGTGACTCGCTACCCGGACGCCACCGGCTATGAGCTGATGGCCGATGCGGTGCTCAAGGTTGATGTTGATGGAAGCCCGCTGTTCTTCAATTCCCGGTTCTGGCTCCAATTCGCGGTCGAAGCTACCGATTCGGACCCGTTCAACGTCAACCTGAACCCATTGAGATAACGGCAGACCCGAGCCGGGACTGGTGGTTACCGCTCTGCGCGGTGCGGGTAGTCGGCCGCGCGATGCTGGAACGACAAGATCGTCGGGTTGCGGACAACGCCGTCGCGAATCTCGACAGCCCGGGAGATTGTCGGGCTGCTGTCCCAGGCGTTCGGTCCGGCCAGGACTGTTGAGATATGCGGCAGCAGCGCCTCACTGATTTCCCACGTTGCCGAATTCCACAAGTAGGACGGACTGTGGTCGACCGCGTAGTAATACACGTCGGAACCCACCGTGATGACCGGGTCGGTGAACGATGTCGGCCGGGCCCAGCTGAAGCCCATCCCGGTGTCGCAGGAGACGTCGATGATCAGGCTGCCGGGAGCGAACGCATCGAGTTCGTCTGCGGTCACGAAGACCAGGGGCGCCTCGGGATCCTGTAGGACGCAGTTGACGACGATGTCGTTCTCGGCGAGCAAGGTCGCTGCGGGCACGGGACCGTCGGGAGTGTCCACCCAGGTACGCCCGCCGGCGTCGGAGTCCTGCCACATCTTGAAGATCTGGGTGGAGTGGATCGGCGAGGCGACCGCGGCCACATCGCGGTTGGTGAGCACCCGCACATCGTCGACGCCGTGCGCGTTGAGCGCGGTGACCGCACCGCGAGCAGTCGCGCCGAATCCGATCACCGCCGCCCGCAACCGTCGGCCGTAACTGCCGGTGGTGCCCGCCAACTGCATCGCATGCAGTACGGAGCAATAGCCGGCGAGTTCATTGTTCTTGTGGAACACGTGGAGCGCGAAGGAACCATCGGCATTCCAGTGATTCATCGCCTCGAAGGCGATGATCGTCAACCGCCGGTCAATGGCGGCCTGCGTCAAGGCGGTGTCCTGAACGCAGTGCGGCCATCCCCAGACCACCTGTCCGACGTTCATGTCCGCGAGGTCTTCGGCTTGGACTTTGGGCAGCAGTATGACGTCACACTCGGCGATCAGCTGCTCGCGCGGCTTGATTCCGGCGACCTGCCCGGCGAGCGTCTCGTCAGTGACGCCGAAGTGCTCGCCGAAGCCGCGCTCGAGAAACATCCGCTGCCGCAGTGCGGGGTCGATTCTCTCGATATGCGAAGGATGGATGGGCAGCCGAAGCTCGTTCTCCTTGCGTGACCGAGCGAGCACGCCCAGTGAAAGCTTGGAGTCCTCAGAGCTTTTAGACATGCAATAGGCCTCTGTTCCCGAGCTCGGTGCTTCGACGGCTTGGCTGCGCGGTGCGCGGTTGCCTGCCACCGCACACAAACCATAGCTCAGCGGTCGACCAGTGGACCTGGGGCCGGACTCGGGAACCGAGTGTCACATCAGAGGCGGTACATCTCCCGTGACATCGACGCCTGCTCCACGAAGCCGGGCCGCCGGGGCGGGAAATGCGCTGTCTTGTCCCGGGATTCACGTTCGCCGAACGCCGGTGCCCGAAACCACGCCGCGACTCGGCTGAGGAAGCGTGCCGGCGACAGACCGCCGGCTCCGATGGCGACCATTACCGGGCCTCTGGGCAGGCGGTGAGGTACCGAGGCGTCATGCCGGGCCGCTCGCAAGTCGTTCTCATTGACGGTTCTCCGTTCGGTCAACCCCCTCTGCGCTAGACTAGATCGTCTAGTCGTCTTGGTCTAGACGATGTGGTCTAGGCCACATCGTCTAATCGCGGTCCGAAGCGATCTATAGTTGGGAAAGCCCAGTTCACCGATGGTTCGAAGGCGGTTCGATGACGACGCAGCAGGAAGCGGCGCTCTCGCACAAGGAGCGACTGTTCCGCGCTGGCGCGAAGTTGTTCTACGAAAACGGCTTCCACGGGACCACGATCGACGCGGTCCTCGCTGAGGCCGGCGTGCCGAAGGGGTCGTTTTACCACCACTTCGGATCCAAAGATGCGTTCGGCCAAGCCGTCTTGAGCCGGTACATGGGGTCCCAGGGCGAACTGGTCGCCAAATGGGTCGCCAGAACTGACCTGTCCACCGCCGACCAGGTGACCGGGTACTACCGCGACATGTCCCAGGTCTTCATCAAGTCGGGCTATCAGACGGCCTGCCTGACCGGAAAATTCTCCACCGAGGTGGCCGCCACCTCCGACGTCTTCCGTCCGCAGCTCGCCGGGCAGATCGAGGGGTGGAAAGCGCGGCTTTCAGCGCTGTTCGCGGCGGGCCAAGAGCGCGGTGACGTCCGCCGGGATCGCCCGGCCGCGGATCTCGCCGACGTGGTGCTCGCGCTGATCCAGGGTTCGTTCGTGTTGACCTTGTCGACCCGGGACGAGCACACGCTGGTGACGGTGTGCGACACGATCCGGCAACTGATCGAACCCCCGAACTGAGGTACTGTTCACAGGAAACCTTTCGCGCTCAGCAGTCGTCGCAGTCCGCGGATCACCCGGCAATCGTGAGGACTTCTGATGAACGGGATGAGCGGCCCGCGCCGAACTGCCCGCCCGGTTCGCCTCAGCCTGAATCCAGTGCTGGGCGGTGACATTGACGGAGCATGGTGGCCGCACTCCGGCTCAATGGCCAGTGAGTTGCCGGACCTGATCGATGTGCTGCACACCCCGCTGGGTGAAATCCTCGACATCAACCTCAACTGGTCACCGACAGATGCGGCGCCCATCCTGGATGGGCACTTCTCAACCGCGGTACGCAATATGCGCTGGAACGACATTCGTCAGCGCATCATGGTCGTCGTCGGCCGGGGCGGATGCGCCCGGCTGATAGTCATCCCGCATATGACCACGCAGACGTTCGCCCGGATGGTTTTGCGTCAGGCCGCTGCCGTGCCGGACGTCGACGACGACCCGGATGTCCCGGCCAGCGCGATAGCCCGTCTGGTGGTGGAGGCCGCCCGAACGCAAAGCGCGGCGTCGGCCAATCGCACCATCGCGAGCCCGGTGGCCAAGACTCAGTAAAGCTCTTCAAAAGCCAAGGGCTGGTACGGCATTGCCGTACCAGCCCTTGCTTGTGGTATGGGGTCCGAGTCAGACCGCGGAAACCCGCGTTGCCTGGGGGCCCTTGGGTCCCTGTCCAACCTCGAACTGGACTCGCTGGTTCTCCTCGAGCGACTTGTAGCCATTGCCCTGGATTTCCGAGTAGTGCACGAACAGATCCTGCTCGCCACTGTCAGGAGCGATGAAGCCGAAGCCCTTTTCGCCGTTGAACCATTTCACAGTTCCCTGTGCCATCTATTCTTCTTCTCTCATTCAGATGGATGCCGAAGGCATCCCTTGCTCGTTCTGGCGGGCCCGCCGGAACGAAATCTATTTGGCGCCAACCGCGGAACGCGGCCGACGGGACCGGCGGCGGCCGGGCTGGCCACCACCATTATGGGGTTGGTTGCCGGTGGACTGTCCACCACGCGACTGCCCACCGCGAGGCTGGCCACCGCGAGGCTGCCCACCAGTACGGCCACGCCCCGGTGCCGACGAACGGCGCGGCTGCGCCACGGCCGGAGCGGGTGCCGGTGCCTGGTAGGGGGCGACCTCGCCGACCAATGCCTGCACCGGTTCGGAATCCGCCGAAACGTGTTGCGGCGTGGCCTTGATGCCGGCCTTGCGTAGCAGCGCTTGGGTGTCGCGGCGCTGCTCGGGCAGCACCACGGTCACCACGTCACCGGTCCGCCCCGCACGTGCGGTGCGGCCCGAGCGATGCAGGTACGCCTTGTGCTCGGCCGGCGGGTCGATGTGGACGACCAGCTCGACGTCGTCGACGTGAACGCCGCGCGCAGCGATGTCGGTGGCTACCAGTACGCGGGCTTTACCGGCGGTGAACGCCGCCAGGTTGCGATCGCGGGCCGGTTGAGACAGGTTGCCGTGCAAGTCAACTGACGGAATGCCGGCCTCGGTCAGCTGCTTGGCCAACTTCTTGGCGTGATGCTTGGTGCGCAGGAACAGGATTCGGCGTCCGGTACCCGAAGCCAGGGCATGCACCAAGTCCTTCTTGGCCTCGACGCCGGCCACATGGAACACGTGATGGGTCATCGCGTCCACCGGGGACGTGTCGGAGTCGACCGCGTGCGACACCTCGTCGCGCAGGAACCGGTTGACCAGCTTGTCCACGCCGTTGTCCAGCGTCGCCGAGAACAGCAGACGCTGCCCGCCGGCCGGAGTGGCAGCGAGAATCCGGGTGACACCGGGCAGGAAGCCCAGATCGGCCATGTGGTCGGCCTCATCGATTACGGTGATCTCGACCGCGTCGAGCGTGATCAGTCGCTGCCGCATCAGGTCTTCCAGGCGGCCCGGGCACGCGACCACGATGTCGACACCCGCCTGCAACGCCTTGACCTGCTTGTTCTGCGGCACGCCACCAAAGATCGTGGTGACTTTCAGACCGCAGGCGTCAGCCAGCGGTTGCAGTGCCGCGGTGATCTGGGTGGCCAGCTCGCGTGTCGGCGCCAGCACCAGACCAGAGGGGCGGGAGGCCCGACGGGTGCTGTCGGCCAAGCGGCTGACCAGCGGGATGGAAAACGCCAGCGTCTTGCCGCTGCCGGTCTTTCCCCGGCCCAGTACGTCGCGGCCGGCCAAAGTGTCCGGCAGCGTCGAGACCTGGATGGGGAAGGGATGGATAATGCCGTTGTCGGTCAGTGCGCGCACCAAAGCGGGGCGCACGCCGAGGTCGGCGAACGTTGATTCGGGTTTCATGAAGCCTTTCAGGCATCGAGATGTGGCGAGATTGCCGGTGGGCAAAATCGATCGCCGCGAGACTGTGTGCTTGGGTGCACTGATCAGCTGAACTCGGCCTCCGCAGGGCGGATGCGCCGGTGAAGTGAAGGTGTTCCACGACGTGTTGGCGGTTCTGTCGAGCAGCCAACGTTGTCATCAGCATAACAGCATCGAGCGAGGATAATCTCAAGCGGTAACGGGTATCACTCGCCGCACTAGACGCGACCGAGGGGGTCAGCGGGTATGACAGCGCTGCGGACCGGCGACGGACTTCCCGATGTGGTGGTCACCGCCGTGTCGTCGACGACCGCCATCGCTGCGGACGCCGAGGAGACCTGGCAGCAGCTTCTCGATGGCGGCAGCGGCATTCGCCTGCTCGACAAATGGTTCGTCGACCAGTACGAATCGCCGGTACGGATCGGCGGATCGCTGCGCGAGGACTTCGATGAACAGCTCAACCGCGTCGAACGCCGCCGGCTGTCCTATCTGGGCAAAATGGCCACCGTATTGGGCCGGCGAGTCTGGGAGGCGGCCGGCACACCCGAGGTCGACACGAACCGATTGCTGGTCTCGATCGGTACTGCCCTGGCCAACACCGAGGAGATCGCCGAGGGTGCCGTCGACTGGCACGCTCGCGGTCTGAAGGCGATGTCGCCACTAGCCGTACAGATGCATATGCCCAATGCGCCGGCCGCGGCCGTCGGACTGGAACGCAAGGCCAAGGCGGGTGTCATCGCCCCGATCATGGCCGACGCCTCGGGGGCGGGCGCGATCGCGCAGGCGTGGCGGCACATCGTCCTGGGCGAAGCCGACGTCGCGATCTGCGGTGCCGTCGAGACGCGGGTCGAGGCGGTGCCCGTCGGGGCGTTCAACGAGCTCGGCATCCTGTCCACCAACAACGACGACCCGGCCGGGGCATGCCGCCCCTTCGACCGGCACCGCGACGGGATGGTGCTCGGCGAGGGTGGAGCGATGTTGCTCATCGAGACCGAGGGGCACGCCAAGGCCCGTGGCGCGCCGATCCTGGCTCGCCTGATGGGTGCGTCGACGAACTCGGACGCCTACGACGACGTCCAACCCGATCCCAGCGGTGAGATCGCGGGTGCCGCCATCACCCACGCGATCGACCTGGCCGGGCTGCAGCCGTCCGACATCGATCTTGTCAACGCGCACGCCACCGGGACGACCTTCGGCGATCTCGCCGAGGCTCGCTCTATTCGGCGCGCCTTCGGCGAGCACAGTCCCGCGGTGTACGCACCCAAAGCGGCACTCGGGCACTCGCTGGGTGCCGCGGGCGCGGTCGAGGCGGTGCTCACCGTGCAGGCGCTGCGCGACGGTGTCGTGCCGGCCACCCGCAACGTGAAGGACCTCGATCCCGAGATCAACCTCGACGTGGTGGTCGACCGGCCGCGGCGGGCGGACTACCGCTACGCGGTCAGTAACACGATGGGGATGGGCGGCTACAACGTGGTGCTGGCGTTCGGCGCGGCGTGATCAGCGCTTGACCAAGGTGAACTGCCCGACCTCGGACACTCCTCGGTTGAAGAAGTCCGAGCAGCCGACGAGGTAGCGCATGTAGCGGTCGTACACCTCGACCGACGTCACCTCGATTGCGCGGTCGCGTGCGGCCTCCAACCGCTCCGACCAGATGTCCAGCGTGCGCACGTAATGCGGCGTGAGGTACTCCAGCTCAGCCACCGAGAACCCGGCTTTCTCGGAGAACTCGACGACGTCCTCGTCGCATGGCACCGCCCCGCCCGGGAAGATCTCCTTGGCGATGAAGCGCATGAATTTCAGATCGGACATCACGATCGGGATGCCGAGCTCCGGCCAGCGCTTCAGCGGATGACCCATGATCGTCTGCAACACCATTCGTCCGTCGTCAGGCATCACCCGGTAGCAGGTGTCGAAGAACGCGGCATAGCGATCCTTGGGAAACGCTTCGAACGCCTCGATGCTGACGATCCGATCGACCGGCTCGTCGAACTCTTCCCAGCCGCGTAGCTGGATTTGCCGAGATCGCTTGGTGTCGACCGCGTCCAGCACCTCTTGCCCCAATGCGCGCTGGTTACGACTCAAGGTCAAGCCGAGAGTGTTTACGTCAAATCTTTGCGCAGCGCGCTTCATCACCGAACCCCAGCCGCAGCCGACGTCGAGCAACGTCATCCCGGGCATCAGGTCCAACTTGTTCAGCGCCAGATCGATTTTCGCGAGCTGCGCCTCTTCGAGCGAGGAGTCCTCGCGCTCGAAGTAGGCGCAGCTGTAGGTGCGCGACGGATCCTGGAACAGCGCAAAGAACTCGTTCGACAGATCGTAGTGCGCTTGGACATCTTCGTAGGCCGGGCGCAGCTGCGTTGAGCCCGAACCACTTTCCGCCATCGTCGGCCGACCCCCTCTTCTTGAGATGTGCACGCCGTAACGACGCCGACTATGAAAAGAGGCTAGCTGATTGCCTTTTCACACGTGAACTGACATACGTCGGTATAGCCGTTGCGGAAGAGATCAGCACATCCAGTCAAGTACTTGTCAAAGCGCTCGTAGATCTCCTCGGACGTGATCGCGATCGCCTCGTCCTTCTTGGCCTGCAGGTTGGCCGCCCAGGTGTCGAGCGTGCGGGCGTAGTGCGGCTGCAGGTGCTGCTCGCGGGTGACGTTGTAGCCGACGTCCACCGCGTGCTTGCGGACCATCGACGCCAGCGGCAGCCGGCCGCCGGGATAGATCTCGTCCATGATGAATTTGATGAAGCGCACCCGCGACATCGTCAGCGGAAGACCCTTGGCTTTGATCTCCTCGTCCTCCGGAATGATGATCGTGTGTAGCAGCATCACGCCGTCGTCGGGCAGCCAGCTGAAGGTCTTCTTGAAGTAGTCGTCGTACTTGTTGAAGCCGAAGTGCTCGAACGCGCCGATCGACACGATCCGGTCGACCTTGCCGTCGAATTCCTCCCACGGCTGCAGCCGGACCTCCATGCTGCGGTCGGTGTCGATGTTCGGGAACCGGTTCTGCTCGATGTGCTGCTTCTGGTTCTCCGACAGCGTGAGTCCGATGACGTTCACGTCGTACTTCTCCACGGCGCGCTGGATCGTGGAGCCCCAGCCGCAGCCGATGTCCAGCAGCGTCATGCCGGGCTGCAGGCCGAGCTTGCCCAGCGAGAGATCGACCTTGGCCATCTGCGCTTCTTCGAGCGTCATGTCGTCGCGCTCGAAGTAGGCGCAGCTATAGGTCTGGGTGGGGTCTTGCCAGAGCTTGAAGAAGTCGTTGGAGATGTCGTAGTGGAACTGGACTTCCTTCTTGTCCGAACCGCGGGTTTGCGACGCCGACTTCGACAGCCACTGGGACGAGGGAGGCGATGTACGGGATGCGTCAGTCACAGATTTCCGTCCTCAAGGCAGGGGGGTATCGATTCGACCCGATGGTGTACCCACTCAGCTTGATCCCAATCCCCGACGGTCGGGGAGATTTCGGCGGCTACGGTGAGAACCGTGTCCGACGCCGACCGGGTCCGCTGGGACGGCAAGTATGCGGGCCGGATCGCGGGTTCGCCGCAACTGCCCGCGGTGTTCGCGCCGTACGCGGATTTGATCCCGACGACGGGTCTGGCGCTGGAACTGGCCTGCGGGTTCGGGGCGGCATCGGTATGGCTGGCCGAGCGCGGCCTGACCGTGTGGGGTGTTGACGTGTCGGCCGTCGCGATCGGGCAGGCGCAGGACCTGGCCGCGCGTCGCGGAGTCGCCGAGCGGTGCCGGTTCTGGGTAGCTGACCTGGATGACGGGCTGCCGCCGGGTCCGCCGGCCGCGGTGATTCTCTGTCATCGATTCCGCGATCCCGCCGTGTATCCGTCGATCATCGACAGACTGGCGCCCGACGGCGTGCTGGCGATCAGTGTGCTCAGCGAGGTCGGCGCCGAGCCGGGACCGTTTCGCGCCCGCGCCGGCGAGCTCGAGAACGCCTTCGCCGATCTGCAAACGTTGGGTGCGGGTGAACGCGACGGCGCGGCCTGGCTGATTGCGCGGAAGGCAGGGGAGCGGCCATGAGCGGACCGTCGGCGGTCAGCGCAGCTTGACCATCCGGGTCGTAGAGCTCTCATCGAGCTCGACGACATCGGTGCGTGATCGCAGGAAGTCGCTGAACGACTTGAAACCCAACGACTTCTCCGAGAACGACGGGTCCATCCGCTTCATCTGTGCTTTGACCGCCGAGTTGTGCAGCCAGTCCGCGTCGTCCTTGTCCAGGCCGATCTGCAACGCCCGCTGCAGCAGCGCGGTGGCCACGGTCTGCGGGTCGGGCGGCTCCTTGTCGGCGGACTTCGTGCGCTTGGTCCGCTTCGGCGCATCGTCGCTCGCGGCCGGTTCGAATACCGGGACCCCGGGCAGCGAGTCGTAGATGACGAAGTCGTCGCAGGCCGCCGCCAGCGCGCGGCTCGACGAACCCGCCACGCCGATGCCGACAACGTAGCGGCCCAGCCGCTTGCAGCGCTGCGCGAGCGGGATGTAGTCGGAGTCGCCGGCCACGATCACGACGTGGGTGAGGTCGGGTAAGCGGAACATGTCCTCGACGGCGTCAACGGCCAGTCGGATGTCAGCGGCGTTCTTGCCGTAGGCCGCGGCGGGGAACAGCTGCACCAGATCCACGGCACGGCCCACCAGCTGCTGCTGGTACTCGGCGTTGACGTCGGCAGACCAGTCGGCATACGCCCGCGTCAATACCACCGTCCCGAACGACGACGAGAAATCCAAGATCGCGCCCACATCCACGCGTGCCCGGGCCAGCTTGGCGGGCTCCAGGCCCTTGGCCTTATCGCGTTGAAAAGAGTTGCGGCCGTTGACCTGGTCGTAGCGGGAGATCACGATGTTGTCGAAGTCGAGGTACACCGCAACGCGTGCAGCACCGGGTTCGGTCATGTGCTCAAGTCTTGTCCATGTTGTAACGCGGCACGCGCATTTGCTCGAACGCGAGGCGCTCCCGAAACGTCTATGCTTCAGGAGCCCCGCAGATCTGGGTATCCCGCCAACAGTGGCCAATCTCGTAAATTCGCATGGAGCAAACAAGTTGACCTTGAGTCGTCGTGCGCGCGGAGCCTGCCTCGGCGTGGTTCTGGCGGTGCTGGCCGTCCTCGGTGGAGTCGTCGTCTCCTCCGCGCCGCGCTGCCCCGAGCACTGCCGAACCGAGGCGGCCGCCCGCAACCCGCAGCCGGCGCCGTCGAAGGATCCGGCCGCCGTCTCCCTCACCCCCGTAGACGGCGCGACCGACGTCGACCCGCTCGGTGGCATCAACGTGGTGGCCAAGACCGGTGTGCTGACCCACGTCACGATGGTCAACGACGCCGACAAACCGGTCCCGGGCGTCGTTACTCCGGACTTCAAGACCTGGAAGCCGACCGTGCCGCTGGGCTACGGGCGCTCCTACACCCTCACAGTTGACGCCCGAGGCCCCGGCGGCGTGCCGTCGACGATGTCGTCGACCTTCCAGACGTTGGTGCCCAGCGACCAGACCCAGGTGTCGTTCACCGCGGCCGGCTGGCAGCCGATCGATGGTGCCCGGTTGGGGATCGGCACCGTCGTCGTCGCGCACTTCGGCGAGCCGATCAGCGACCGCACCGCCGCCGAGCGGCACCTGTCGGTCACCACCAACCCGCCGGTGCGCGGATCCTGGTATTGGATGGACGACCAGACCGCCCACTGGCGTCCCGAAAAGTACTATGCGCCAGGCACTTCGGTGACGGTACGCGCCAACGTCTACGGGGTGCCGCTCGGCGACGGCCTCTACGGCGCGCAGGACTCCGCCGCGACGTTCACCATCGGCGATGCGCACGTCTCGGTCGCCGACGACACCACCAAGCAGGTCAGCGTGTTCGACAACGGCAAGCTGATTCGCACCATGCCGACCTCGATGGGCAGGGGCGGGAGCGAAACGATCGGCGGCCAGACGCTGACGTTCTGGACGCCGCCCGGCGTCTACACCGTGATGGACAAGGCCAACCCGGTGATCATGGATTCCTCCACCTACGGTCTCCCCATCAACTCACGACTGGGTTACCGCGAGACCATCCCGTACGCCACACGGATCAGTCCGGACGGGATCTACCTGCACCAGCTGAACGCGACGGTCTGGGCGCAGGGCAACACCGACACCTCACACGGCTGCCTGAACCTCAGCGGTGATAACGCCGCCTGGTTCTACGACTTCTCGGTGCCCGGGGACGTCGTCGAGGTCAAGAACACCGGCGGCCCGCCCCTGCAACTGACTCAGAACGGCGACTGGACACTGCCGTGGAGCGAGTGGCTCAAAGGCAGTGCGCTGCACTGAGTTATCGCTTGGAGTGCCCGGTGCCGGTCGACCCGGCGGCCTTCTTGACGGTTGCGTGCTTCTTGGTGGTTGCGTGCTTGTTGGTGGCCGGGGCCGCTTTGGGACGGGACTTGAGGTCGGCGATGGCCGCCGCGATTCCCTGTTCGATGGCAGCGGGTAGCCGTTCGGCCGCGGTCAGCAGCACCTTCGGTGGGGCAAAGAGCCGCATCGGCGTATAGACATCCGGCGCGCTGAGCGGGTCGTTGTTCGGATATCCGGCGTCGATGATCACTTTCAGTGCAGGCTCGACGAGGTCGGCGAAGATCTGGCCGCCCTTGCCGCCGAAGTCGCGGAACGGGCGCAGGATGGCCAGCCCGTTCGACTTGTAGGTCACGTAGACGGTGGTGTTGTCGGCCGACAGTGGGGCGAAGCTGACGGCGCCGTCGGTGTCGACGACGTAATGGCCCGGCGCGGCACCGAAATTCACTGACCCGTCGGGATTGAGCAGCGCATCGGGCAGGACGACGGAGTCTTGCCTGCGGTAGCGGTAGGCGTACTCGGTGATCGAGTTCAGCAGCGCCAGCGGGTTGGTGATGTAGAGGGGGACATCGGAGTTCCAGGCGTACTCGTAGCCGATGTCGATGATGTCGGCCCCGGTGGTCGTCGGCGTCGGGCACGGGTTCACCCCCACCGCGGCGAAGAACGGCAGCCGGGTGGCGTACCCGCCGTTGGGGCGGTCGATGTTGTTGTCCAGCAGCCACTGGGTGCGATACAGCGTCGGGTCGGCGTCGCGGACATAGGAGCTGATGAGTGCGCTGGCGTTGCCGGCGCCACGACCGGACGTCAGAACGACGTTCGGTTCGGGGTTGCTCTTGAGGGCGTCGTCGATGGCATCGACCTGGATCTGATCGCGCAGTAGATGAAATGTCGCGACCACGGTCGGCCCGTAGGTGGCGTTCCAATCGACGCCGTAGAAGTCGTCGATGCCCGTAGCGTCCGGGTTGGTGGCGGTGCCGGGTGTCACGACCGCCGAGAGCTCGATCCTCGAGGTCACGGCGCGCCGTGAAGCCACCGGGCCGGGCGTTGGGGCCGACACGCCGACGGCCACCACCACAGTCGCGGCGATCAGGCTGTGGCTTGCGCGGCGCATGCGCTTGCTCATCTGAAAATCCCCCGATCTTCTTGGTCCACATTAGCCGCGTCGGGGGCCGGAAAAGTTAGATTTCGCTCATGATTGGATGTTTGCTGCAGGTGGGCCCAACAGCGTGCTTCGCCAGGTGACATCAGGGGCCGGTGGACGTCTATGATTCAGGCGTCAATGGTGACGCCGGCAACTCATCGTCGACCTGTTCTGGAGTGATTTTCGGTGGACTTTTCCCGTCGTGCACGCACGATCGGCCTCGTGGTGGGGGTGTTACTCCTCAGCGTCCTGGTGAGTGACGTCGCCGGGCTGCCGGGCTGCCAGGGCGTTTGCAAGACCGCCACCGCGACCGCCCAGGTGCAGTTGCCGCCCGCACCGCCGAGGCCACCGTTGCTCGGCATCACACCGGCCAACGGCTCGACCGACCTCAGTCCGCTGAGCCGGGTCTCCGCCCAGGTGGTGGGGGGCAGACTGACCAACGTCTCGCTGGTCGACGACTACGGCAACACGCTGCCGGGCACGCTGTCGCCGGACCGCGCGTCGTGGCAGCCGGCCCAGCCGCTCAAGTACGGGCGCACCTACACGATGAAGGTGGACAGCCAGGGGGCGAGCGGTGTGCCGCTGGCGCGGACGACGAAGTTCTCGACCGCCTCGCCCGATTACCTCACCCACGTGTATCTCGAGACGCCCGGTGGGCTGCCGATCCACGAGGAGACGCGCTACGGAATCGGCACGATCATCGCCGCGCGCTTCGATGAAGACATCGCCGACAAGGCCGCCGCGGAACGCAACCTGGTGGTGACGACCAACCCGCCCGTGCAGGGATCGTGGTACTGGGTGGACGACAGGACCGCCCATTGGCGGCCGGCCAAGTACTACGCGCCGGGAACGACGGTGTCCGTGGCCGCCAACATCTTCGGCGTGCGCGTCGGCGACGGGATGTACGGCGACGAAAATGAGAAGGCCACCTTCACAATTGGTGACGCGCACGTCTCCATCGCCGACGACACCACCAAGACGGTCAGCGTGTTCGACAACGGTAAGCTGGTCCGGGCGATGCCCACGTCGATGGGCCAAGGTGGTTACCAAACCATTGCGGGACGGACGTTTTCGTTCTGGACGCCACCCGGGGTGTACACCGTGATCGACAAGGCGGAGTCGGTGACCATGGACTCGTCGACCTACGGTCTTCCGGTGGCTTCGTCGATGGGCTACAAGGTGAAGATCCCGTACGCCACGCGGATCAGCACCGACGGCATCTACCTGCACCAGCTCAACGAAACCACGTGGGCGCAAGGCAACACCAACGTCTCGCACGGCTGCCTGAACCTCAACGGAGCGAACGCGTCGTGGTTCTTCAACTTCTCCCAGCCCGGTGATGTGGTGGAGGTCAAGAACACCGGCGGTCCCAAGCTGGAGATCTGGCAGAACGGCGACTGGTCACTGCCCTGGGGTGAGTGGCTGAAGGGCAGCGCACTGACGCCAAAGCCGTAGGCAGCTCAGGGCCTCGTGCTGGTGCTTCGGCCTGAGCGGGCGGTAGCGCCGCGCTTTGTGCTGCCGGGTGTGGACGTATCGTTGGCGGCCCGATGCTGGGACGATGCCCGCTTGGTGTTGATGCGTGCGCTGCCGGTCAAGCCTCGATTGTGGTCTCGACGGGACGACGCAGCCATTCTGGGCGGGCTCGGCGCCAGCTTGGTTCGCGCTGCTGCAGCTGATATGGGTTGTGGGACAAGGTTTCTGATTGCGTCCTGAATCAGGTCGACGGGGGCCATCGCCCAGGCCGAGACGCCGAATTCGAGTGCCGCGAGGGGGTCGACGCCGACGCCGCAGGCGCTGATGCAGGAGATCGCAACCTCCGCAAAGTAGAAGAGCGCAACCGTCGCCGGCAGGGTGATCGGGAAGGCTGCATACCAAACCGGCGCCAGCGCGATCAGCAGCGCAGCCCTGGTCAGATTGTCGACATTCGGCCCGGACGCGTTGGCCTGCGGGGTGGCGGAAGCGGTGCGGTTCGGTGACGTGGTCGCTGTTGTGAAGTGCTCCACTGCGGTCAGTGCAACCGCATGCGTCTGCACCTCGATCGCCGGTGCCTGCCGTGGGTCAGCGAGACTTGTTGTGTCCGTGGCAGTTACGAGAACGGCGGCAAGAACTGCGGCGGCTGTGGCGGCGGTGAGCCTCAAGGTTGAGTCCTCTTGCTCGTGCCACGACCCGAGTTGGCTTTTGTCGCGCGGTTCTTCTGGTCTGGGTGGGTAGCAGTGTCCTTGGCGGTCCGATGCGACGACGGAGTCCGGTTCGCGTTGGTGCTCGGGCTGCCGGTTCGTTTCGAGCCCGCCAGACCTTGCAACGGCTGGCGAGCTTGGCGCACGGTCGGTGAGACGACGGACGATGCGGTCGACTGGCTTGGGTCTGGCGGCGCGCCAAGTGAATTGAGGTAGTCGCCCGCCGCCTTTGCGACCGCGCTGACGAGCACGATCGGACCGACCGCCCACCCCGCCAGGCCCAGCCCGAGAAGGGTGATCGGGTTGATGCTGACACCGGTGATCTGCACAACCCCTCCGAAGAAGGCGGCGATGACGATGCTCGCGGGAATTGTCACGGGGAACGCTGCATACCAGACCGGGGTCAAGGCGATGAGGGCAGCGGTAGACGCCACCGCGGTCACTGCAGACTGGAGCTGTTGGACTGTGACGTTGGCCTGCGGTGTCGCCGAAGCGCTGCGCACGGGTGTCGTCGGAGTCGGGTTGATGCTCAGGGCTGCAGCCGTCAGCTCGATGGCATCGGCTTGCACCTGTGTCCCGCGGATGTGCGGTGTTTGCGTGGGCGTGCAACCCGCGGCGTTGGGTGCTGAGAAAAGACTTATGGCGACTGCGGCGGCCATGCCGGCGGCGGCGATGCGGTATGTGGCATCAAGCTTGCTGATCGAGCCATTCATTGGTCCCCCCCGGGAAGCGTCGATGGGGACAGTCTAAATGACGTACACGTAAATCGGCAGTACGCCGCGGGCTCCTGTGTGCGCTGTGATCTGGCTCACATCCGGAGTACCGTGAAGAGTGTTCCTGCTCGGAAGGGAGACGGGATGAAGGGTGCCTATCGCGATCCGGTCGATCACTCCCGCACAACACAACCGCACGCCGGCGAATCATTCATAGACACGCTGTGGCTTCCCGGCTTGTTCCTCATTGCACTGGGTGTGGTGGGACTGGTGGGCGTCATCGCGGCGCTGGCCTATAACCATCACGAGATGCTCTTGGCGCTGGGCTCGATCGCGGCCGGGCTGCTGATAGTCGGCGCCCTGCTGATCATGGCCGAGCACCACCGGGTGGTGCGTGTCGAGCGGCGCTGGCTGGCGGACCATCACAACCGCCCGCCGCATCACGCGGCCTAGCGGATTGGTCCGCTCGCACCCGAGGCGGCACGGGGTGCGCACTGGCCAGCGCGCCCGCGCAAGACCGCCTTCGACGTGGGGATATGCAAATTAGCGATTTGCTGATACTTACCTGGATGTCAATATATCGGTAACGGTTGTGAATCAGTTCACAATTTGCACTTGTCCACGATTGGCGCCTTGAACAGTATCAATGGCGATCCGACTGAAAATGTTCTGCGAAGTCGCGGTGGACACCCTTGCGATCCCCTAATCCCCTAATGGGGATTGCTGGGATATCCCGGTACTACCCGTATGGGGTAGGGGACCGCGCCCCATTTCGGGGTGTGCGTCATGTCCATACCGTTGCTAGTAATCACCGGGCGGGGCCGGCGATCGAGCTTTCCGAAGACTAGGAAGGAACGTCCAATGGACTCCCTGCTTCAATTCATCCTTGACCTGTTCAACAACGAGTCTGCCGCGCAGTCGTTTGTCGCCGACCCGAATGCGGCTCTGGCGAACGCGGGTCTATCCAACGTCAGCCCTGAGCAAATTCAGTCAGTCGCTGCGTCCGCAATTCCCGGTCTCGACCTCGTCGGTGCCGATCCGGTTTCCGGCCTGGCGCACGCTGTTTCGAATCAGTTCGGCTTCGCCCCGGTGGAAGGGCTTCTTTCGGCACCGGGTGCGGCTGCCGGCGTGCTCGCCGACCAGGCGCTGAATCTTGGCGTGGACGGTGGCTCGAACCTGGCCGCGGCGGTCGGCGATGGCATCGGCATCGGCCTGGGCGAGAGCCTCGGTGCCGGCCTCGGTGCGGCTCTCGGCGGTGGCGTCGAGACCGGCCTCGGCCTGGGCACCGGAATCGGCCTCGGTACCGGTCTCGGTGGCGGATTCAACACCGGCGGAGGTTTCGAGACGGGACTGGGTGCCGGAATCGGCGCCGGCTTCCAGGCCGGGATGAACGTCGAGTTCGAAGCAGGCTTTAACGCCGGGCTGGGCGCCGAGCTTGGCGCTGGCTCAGAGTTTGGTGGCCAGACTGGGGTTGGTCTGGGCAGCGGCTTCGGTACGGGTATTGGTGCCGGTGGCGGCGCCGAGCTCGGTGGCGGTTTCCACACCGGCTTCGGCACTGAGATCGGTGCCGGCTTCAACTCCGGTTTGGAAGTTGGCGGTGGTGCGGGACTCGGTGGCCAGACTGGGGTTGGTCTGGGCACGGGCTTCGGCACCGGCCTCGGTGTCAACGGTGGATTTGAAAGTGGCGCTGAACTTGGCGGCGGCTTCCAGAGCGGCGTCGAACTTGGCGGCGGCCTGGAGAGTGGTGCTCACCTCGGTGGGCAGAGCGGCCTTGGTGTGAACACTGGGTTGAACGGTGGCGCAGAACTTGGCGGCGGCTTCCAGAGCGGCGTCGAACTTGGCGGCGGCCTGGAGAGTGGTGCTCACCTCGGTGGGCAGAGCGGCCTTGGTGTGAACACCGGTTTCAACGGTGGTGCTGAGCTTGGTGGCGGCTTCGAGAGTGGCGCCCAGTTGGGTGGCGGCCTCCAGAGCGGTGCTGAGCTCGGTGGTGGCTTCCAGTCCGGTGCTGAGGTGTGAACACCGGTTTCAACGGTGGTGCTGAGCTTGGTGGCGGCTTCGAGAGTGGCGCCCAGTTGGGTGGCGGCCTCCAGAGCGGTGCTGAGCTCGGTGGTGGCTTCCAGTCCGGTGCTGAGGTGTGAACACCGGTTTCAACGGTGGTGCTGAGCTCGGCGGCGGCTTCGAGAGCGGCGCCCAGTTGGGTGGCGGCCTGGAGAGTGGCGCCCAGTTGGGCGGCGGCTTCCAGTCCGGTGCTGAGGTGTGAACACCGGTTTCAACGGTGGTGCTGAGCTCGGCGGCGGCTTCGAGAGCGGCGCCCAGTTGGGTGGCGGCCTGGAGAGTGGCGCCCAGTTGGGCGGCGGCTTCCAGTCCGGTGCTGAGCTCGGTGGTGGCTTCCAGTCCGGTGCTGAGCTTGGTGGGCAGAGCGGGTTTGGTGTGAACACCGGTTTCAACGGTGGTGCTGAACTTGGTGGTGGCTTCCAGTCCGGTGCTGAGCTCGGTGGCGCTGCAGCCGCCGGTGCCGGTGCGGCCGTCGGTGGCGGCGCTAACATCAATGCGCAGAGCGGGTTTGGCGCTCAGGCCGGAGGCCAGTTCGGTGGCGGCGCCAACGTAGGCAGCAACTTCGCCGCCGGTGGCAGCAGCCAGCTCGCTGGCGGCGCGCAGATCAACGATCGCGCTCGCGTCATCGACACCAACAGCGAGGTTGACGCCGAACGTCGCGCGACGCTCAGTGGCAGCACGAATGCTGGTGGCAGCGCAAGCGGTTCGGCGAATGTCGGCACAGGCCTGAGCGCACAGGAGAACGCGAACTTCAGCAGCACCTCCAATGTCGGCTTCAGCAGCCCGCTCGGCGGTGCGAGCCTCGGTAACCAGACCGCCGCGGCCGGTGGCGGAGCGATCGGCCTGGGTGGCGCCGGTGTGACCGCGGCTGGCAATGCCGCGGCGAGCAGCACGACCGCTGCCGCGTTCACCAGTCCGCTCGGCGGTGCGACCGCCAGTGCGCAGGCAGCTGCGAGCAACACTGCGGCAGCGAGCTTCCTGCACAACGACGGTGCGGCCCTCGGTGGCCAGACCAACGTCGCTGCCGGGTTCGGTGGACAGACCAACCTCGGCGGTGTCGTCGGTGGGCAGACCGGCTTCGGTGGCGCCTTCGGCGGGCAGACGCACGTCGCCGCCTCCGAGACCTCGGCGGCTCACGTGGGTGGCCAGACCGGGATCACCGGCGCCTCGAGCATCACCGGCGGTGCCAATGCCTCCGGCGGTGGCAGCGCGAACTTCCTCAACCACGAGGCGACGAGCCTGAACCTGCACAACTCGGTTCAGGGCGCCGGTTCGACGAGCGGCTCAGCGTCGGCCGACCATGTGTCGGCGGGCGGAAATACCGCCTTCCAGAACACCTTTGGTGGTCAGGGCAGCATCCTGGGTCACGACACCGCGGCGCTCGGCAGCCACGGCTCTGTCAACACCGGTGCCAGCGGGTCCGCGTCGACGACGGCTCAGGGCTCGGCAACGACCCCGTCGCAGGGCAGCAGCGTCATCCATACCGGTGGTTCTGCGACCGGCGGTGGACAGGTCGCGGCAGGCTCCAACGGTGGCTCGGTGATCACCACGTCGCAGGGCGGTGCTCACGCCGCCGGATCGAGCTCGGTTGACAGCAGCCACAACTCGGCGACTGTCGATCAGCATTCGGCTTTCGACGCGTCGAGCCACGCCGCGGCGACTCCGGTGCCCGATCACTCGACGTACGACCAGTCGTCGCACGCGAGCACCGACTACTCGAGTCACTCGCTGTACGACACGAGCCACGACAGCGCGGCGGCGCACAGCCAGGCGAGCACCGACCTGTCGGCGCACAACCAGTTCGATCAGCACCCCGGGTTCTGATCGGAGAAGACCTGACACACAATCGGTGGGGACCGCATGGTCCCCACCGATGTGTTTGTGCCAGCGCCTAGTCCGAGATCTCGGCGAACTCCGCGGATCGAGCCAACGCCTGCCGCGCGTAGGCGCGCACGTCGGCGTCGGTGTCGTCCAGGGCCCCCAGCAGTGCGTCGCGGGCGGCCGGCTGGAAGACCCACCGGGTCAAGCCCAGCACCGCCGCCTTGCGTACGTCCAGGTGCCGGTCGACCAGCGCGCGGACCAACAGCTCCACGCCGGCCTCGTCCGCTCCGGACAACGCGCGAACCGCTCCGACGCGGATCTGCCACGCGGTGTCGCGTAGCGCCCGTTCGATGACGATCAGATCGGAGTCCTCGCAGCCGACCTCGCCGAGGGCGGCCAGGGCGGCGGCGCGCACCAACGGGTCCGGGTCACCGGCGAGTTGCCGGACCGCAGCGGGTCCACTGGCGAGGGTGCCCAATCCGTTGGCGGCCGCGATGCGAACCTCGCGGTTCTCGTCCTGGGCGGCTGAAGCGACACCCTCGGCGTCGTCGACCGACACCAGCGCACGGACCGCCTCGATCCGCACCCGGTGATCGGGATCTGCGAGCGCGGCCCGGAAGCTGTCGACGTCGCCCACTCGCCGGAAGCTCAGCAGGTAGAGCGCGGAGCTGCGCACCACCGGATCCGGCGAGGACAAAAGGGGTTGCGCCGCAGCGGGATCGGGCAAGACCTCGACGAGTTCCCGCACACCGTCTGCGGCGGCACTGCGGACGCCGGCGTCGTCGTCGGCCAGAGCAGCGATCAACGCGCCCGCATACCCGTCGCAGAGATGTTCGCTCAACGCATCCACAGCGGTGCGACGCACCGACGGGTCGGCGTCGGCCAGAAACTCGGCGAGGTCCTCCAGTGAGGGCGAATCCAGTGCGAGTACGGCGGCGATCCGCGGCGACGGCGGATGCGTCGGCGGCTGGATCACGGTGGCCACCGGCGCCGCGTCCCAGTGCCGGTCGTGGGCGATCGTCGGTTGTTCCACCGGGATCGGGTCGGTCTCACCGCTCGGCAGATCGTCGAGGCCGGGGACCGGGACGAAGTACGGCGCGACCGGCCGCTTGAGGAACTCCATCGTCCCGTCCGCGGTCTTGCGCAGGTTCAGGTGGTAGCGCCAGTTGACGTCGTCGCGGTCGGGAACGTCGGAACGATCGTGATAGAGGCCCCAGCGAGATTCGGTGCGCGTCAGTGACGACCGTGCAGCCATCTCGGCACAGTCCCTGATGAAGGACACCTCGACGGCGCGCATCAACTCGTGCGGGGTGCGGGCACCGATCTGTTCGATCTCGTCGTGCATCCGCTCGAAGGTGTCGACCGCGATCGACAGCTTCGTCGCCGTCTTCGGCGGGGCGACGTAATCGTTGACGAAGCGCCGCAGTTTGTACTCGACCTGGGGTTGCGGCGGTCCGTCGGGATGGTGCAGCGGCCGGTACACCAGATCGTGTGCCTCGCGGAGCTGCTCGTCGGGAAGTGCCTGCGGCGCTTGCAGATCGGCAAGCGTGGAGGCGGCGTGCTCGCCGGCCAGCTCCCCGTAGACGAACGCACCGATCATGTAGTTGTGCGGGACACACGCCAGATCGCCGGCGGCGTACAGCCCGGGGACCGTCGTGCGGGCGTGCTCGTCAACCCATACACCCGATGCGGAATGGCCACTGCACAAACCGATTTCGGAGATATGCATCTCGATGTCGTGCGTACGGTAGTCGTGCCCGCGGTTGGCGTGGAAGGTGCCGCGAGTGGGCCGCTCGGTGGTGTGCAGGATGTTCTCCAGCGCGGTCAGCGTTTCATCCGGCAGGTGGCTGACCTTCAGGTAGATCGGTCCGCGCGCGGATTCGATCTCGCGCTTCACCTCGGCCATCATCTGACCCGACCAGTAGTCGGAGTCGACGAACCGGTCACCGTTGGCGTTGACTTGATAGCCGCCGAAGGGGTTGGCGACGTACGCACAGGCCGGCCCGTTGTAATCCTTGATCAGCGGGTTGATCTGGAAGCACTCGATGCCGGAGAGTTCCGCCCCGGCGTGGTACGCCATCGCGTAGCCATCACCGGCGTTGGTCGGATTCTCGTAGGTGCCATACAGATACCCCGATGCGGGTAGGCCCAGGCGACCGCAGGCGCCGGTCGCCAGGATCACGGCTTTGGCTGCGACGGCGACGAATTCGCCGGTGCGGGAATTCAGGGCCGCGGCTCCCACCGCGCGGCCACCCGACGTCAGCACGCGCACCGGCATCAACCGGTTCTCGATCTGGATCTTCTCCCGCATCGATTTCTGTCGCAGCACCCGGTAGAGCGCCTTCTTGACGTCCTTGCCTTCGGGCATCGGCAGGACGTAGGACCCGGAGCGGTGTACTCGGCGCACCGCGTACTCGCCGTGCTCGTCCTTCTCGAACTTGACGCCGTAGCGTTCGAGTCGCTGCACCATCGCGAAGCCGCGGGTCGCGGTCTGGTAGATGGTGCGCTGATTGACGATCCCGTCGTTGGCCCTGGTGATTTCGGCGACGTAGTCCTCGGGCACCGCCTTGCCCGGGATCACGGCGTTGTTGACGCCGTCCATGCCCATCGCCAGGGCACCCGAATGCCGGACGTGCGCCTTTTCCAGCAACAGCACCCGGGCGCCGTGCTCGGCGGCGGTCAACGCCGCCATCGTGCCCGCGGTACCACCGCCGATCACGAGCACGTCACACTCCAGGCGCGTGGTATTGGCGAGGTCAGGGATGTGCATCAAGACAGCTCCGGGGTATCAAGGGCGGCAATGAGTTCCGAGCGTAGGGCGCTGCGGTCGACGGAAGGATCGCGTGGCGTCGGAACGTCAGGCAGCCCCCGTAGCGGGTGGCCCGCCCGACCGAGCACGGCGATGCGGTCGCCGATGAGCAACGCCTCGTCGACGTCGTGGGTGACGAAGACGATCGTGGTCGGATGGGCCCGCCAGGTGTCGATCAGCAGCTTCTGCATGCTGGACCGGGTCTGCGCATCCAGCGCCCCGAACGGTTCGTCCATCATGACCGCCCGCGGTGCTCCGGCCAGCCCGCGAGCCAGCTGCACCCGTTGGCGCATGCCGCCGGACAGGCTCTTGGGCAGGTACTTCTCGAAGCCGGTCAGCCCGACGTCGGCGATCCAGCGCAGAGCCTCCTCCCGCCGCCCCGCCCGGGGTGTGCCGGCCAGCTTCAAGGCCAGTTCGACATTCGATTGCACTGTGCGCCAGGGCAGTAGCGCGTTGTCCTGGAACACCAGCGCACGGTCGCGGGAGGTGGTGTGCACAGCTTCACCGTCGGCGAGTACTTCGCCGGCGTCCGGGCGAAGCAGGCCGGCCAGTGCACGCAGCACGGTGGACTTGCCGCATCCGGACGGGCCGGTCAGGACCAGGATCTCACCGGGTCGCACCTGAAGGTCTAGGTGATTGATGATGGGCTGGCCGCCGTAGCTGAGCACAAGATCCCTCAGCTGCAACGTCATTCCCGTCTTCGGGGCGGTGAGCGTCATCGCGCCTTCTCCTCGCCCCGCGGGAGCCAGCGGGTGACCCGCCGACCGAGCAGTTCGACGGCAGCCGAGGTGGTGAAGCCGAGCACCCCGATGGTGATGATGCCGACGAAGACCTCGGGGTACGCCAGCATCGTGTAGGCCTGCCACGTTCGATACCCCACCCCGAGACGGCCGGAGATCATTTCGGCGGAGATGACGCAGATCCATGCCACCCCGATACCGACCGACAATCCGCCGAAAACTCCGGGCAGAATGCCCGGCAGCACCACGCGAGCCAACACATCCCATCGGCTGCCGCCGAGGGTGCGCACCGATTCCTCCCAGATTGTCGGCAGCGCGCGCACCGCATGCCGGGTGCTCACCAGGACCGGAAAGACAGCGGCCAAGAACGTGATGAAGACGATCCCGGCCTCGTCACTGGGGAACAAGAGGATCGCCACCGGAACGATCGCGATGGCCGGGATCGGCCGGACGAGTTCGGTCAGCGGGCCGAAGACGTTGGCGAACGCATTCGACCGGCCCAGGAGTATGCCGGTCACCACCCCGACCACCGCCGCGAGCGCGAAGCCGGTCAGGATCCTGATCAGCGACTGTCCGAGGTCCAGCCAGTAGTCCTGCGCAGCAAGTCGTTTGGTGAATGAGCTGACGATCTCGGTCACCGTCGGCAGGGTGTCGAACCGTACCCACAGCCGAACGTGGTTGGCGGTCAGCAGCTGCCAGAGTGCGACCGCCGCAGCCACCGAGGCCACCCGCACCACCCACGAGCGCCATGGCTGGCGCCGTGACCGGGCCGCTGTCGGTGCGGCGGCGGCGTCGACGCCGACGCCCACCGGACCGGCAAGGACGGCCGGTGGAGTCGTCATACCGCACCCGCCAACGCCGCCTGGTAGTCGACCACCGTCGACCCGGGGTGCGCGGCGATGTAGCGCTGAGCGCCGGCATCGGTGTCGAACGGCAGGTACCCGGCATCGGACTGCACCCACACCGAGCGGTCGGCCAGCCACCGGGTGCCCAATTCGGTGTCCGGGATGTAGGCCGCGATCACCTTTTCGCCCTTGGCGTTCGCCTCGCGAAGCGCCCGCAACAGGCAGCCGGGGTTGGCGGCGGGCTGCGTGGTGGGGTGACCGTCGATCCACAGTTCACCGGCCAGCGCGGGATCGGTCACGGGAACATTGCACACCGGATCCTGGCCGCTGACCGTGATCGGGTTGGTGGTCGCGGCCACCGCGTTGTCGTAGTTCAGGTTCCGGTCGGCGAACGCCTTGCGCAGCGGGCCGTCGTTGACGAACTGATCGATGTTCAGGTCGGCGAAGTCACCGATGGACTTCAGATAGGGGATATCGCTCTTGAACGCCGCGACCAGTGACGGTTTGATCGTCGGGTCGAAGGACACGGCGCCGCCGGGACCGTTGTAGAGGTAGACCACTTCCTGCGGCAGGCCGCTACCCTCGGCCACCAACTTGGCTGCCTCGAGCGGCTTCTCGTGCAGGAAGTCGGTCGCGTCGATCTGCGCCTGTAGGAATGCGTCGAGCACCTCGGGATGCTGGGCCGCGTAGTCGCGGCGAACGACCACACCGTGGAAAGTGGGGACGTTCAGTTCGGCGCCGTCGAACAGCAACCGGCCTTTGTTCTGGAAGGCGAGCAGTCCCGGCCACGCGACGAACTGCGCGAACGCCTGTACCTGACCGGCTTCCAGCGCTGACGCACCGATCTGCGGCTGCTGATTGAGCACCTCGACCCCGGTCTTCGGGTCGATGCCCGCCTTGGTCAGCGCCCGCACCAAGGTGCCGTGGCCGGCGGAACCGACCGAGGCCGACACCTTCTGGCCGCGTAGATCGTCGATCGTGCGGTCCGCTGAATTCGGGCTGACCACAACCATATTCAGTGCGCCCTTGGCGTTGTAGCCGGTGATCGACACCACCTCGGTCTTGGCGCGCGCGTTGGCCTGAGTCTTGGAGCCGTTGATCAGCATCGGGTAATCACCCATCGAGCCGATGTCGATCTTCTCGGCCAGCATCTGGGCGGTGATCGGTGCGCCGGTGTCGTAGTCCTGCCACTGCACCGTGTACTTCACGTTGGTGCGCTTGGTGATGTCGGCGAGGCGCTGCTCGAGGAAACCCTTGGCCTTCAACAGGGCACCGGCGGTGGCGGTGTTGATGGTCTTGGACTGGTAACCGACCACCACGTTGACCTCACCGGCCACCGGAGCCTTCGAGTCCAACGAGCAGCCGGCGGAGGTCAGGACGAGGGCAGCCGCCAGCGCGACCGCAAAGCGGTTCTTCATTGAATGACTTTCGGAGTTGGGCTTTTCAGCGAAGGAGATAGGGCATGTTGACGGTGACGGCGCCGGTGGGACAGCGGGCCGCGCAGGGGCCGCAGTACCAACACTCGTCGACATGCATGTAGGCCTTCCCGTTGTCCGGGTTGATGGCCAGCGAGTCGAGGGGACAGATGTCCACGCAGAGCGTGCATCCGTCGATGCACAGCGACTCGTCGATGGTGACCGGGACATCGGCCCGCTGATTGATCAGTGTCATCACAACTCCCTGACGAGGTTGCCGCGCAGGGTGATTCGGTCGCCCCGCATGCGGATGTATTCGAGATCGACGGGCCGGCCGTCGTCGAGGTGGGTCAGTCGTTCCAGCAGAAGCACTGCGGCGCCCTCCGGTACCTGCAGGATCGCCGCAGAGTGGGAGTCGGCGGGTACCGCTTCCACGGCCAGGCTGGCCGATCCCAGTCGTTGTCCGGTGACGTCTTCGAGCAGCGCGAAGATGTCGTTGGTCTCCAAGGGATGTTGAAGTACGTCGGCTCCGACATCGGGTGCCAGGTAGGTCTTGTCCAGGCTGAGCGGGAGATCGCCGAGGAAGCGCAGGCGTTCGATGAACAGCACGGGCTCGCCGGGCTGCAGCTGCAACCGACGCGCCACAGCCGGGGGAGCGGCCACCGACATCGCCGCGCGCACCTCGTTGCGGACCTCACCGTAACTTTTGAACGTCTCCTTCAGTCCGACAAGGGTATCCAGGCCGTGGTCGTACTTGCGGATGGCCACTTGCGTGCCGACCTTGGGGCCCCGGTCGATCAGCCCCTCGTCTTTCAGCGTGGCCAAGGCCTCGCGAACGGCGTTGCGTGACACCCCGAATTCCACCGACAATTCGGCTTCGGTGGGCAGACCCTGCGGGTAGCCGCCGTCATGGATGTGATGACGCAGCACGTCGGCCACCAGGCGAGCCTGATCGGCCCGCGCGCGGCGGATCGGCACCGGCTCGGCGTCGCCCATCGTGCCCTCCTGACTGACCATGACTCCCGTCGAACACGGTAAAGCCGCTGCGCACACCCACCAGCCGGGTGCTTGCGGGGGCAGTGAGGTGCTGCTGCATTGCGCCGGTCGAAAGCGACTCAGACCTGCCGATACTCATCTTTCAGGGGGTATTGCGCCACCATTGCGTCAGTCGGCGCAGTTCTGATCGTGCTGAGCGGAAAGCTACGGGATGCGGTGCGGAACGTCGGTGATCAGCCCGCCGTCCATGACGAATTCCGCGCCGGTCGCATACGACGACTCGTCACTGGCCAGAAACAGCACGAACATCGAGACCTCATTCGGCTCGCCGAGGCGGCCCATCGGGGCGGCCACCAGGTCGTCGGGCATGTGCGCGGTCATGGGCGTGCGGATCATCCCGGGGTGCAACGAGTTGACCCGAATGTTGTTGGCCGCCAACTCGAGTGCGGCCGATTTTGTCAACCCGCGGATCGCCCACTTGGACGCGACGTAGCCGTGGTTGCCCGGAGTGCCGCGCATGGCCTGAATCGACGACATGTTGATGATGGAGCCGCCGCCCGCGTCGGTCATCGGCTCGATCACCGACTTGATACCGAGCATGGTGCCGGTGAGGTTGACGTCGATAACCCGCTGCCAGCGTTCGCGTTCGAGGTTCTTCAGGGTGCGTCGGTAGACGATGCCGGCGTTGTTGACCAGAACGTTGAGGAGCCCGAACTCGGCCACTGTCAGCGCCACCGCCGCCGACCAGTCGTCGGGATCGGAGACGTCGAGATGAACGTAGCGGGCAACGGCGCCGAGTTCGGCGGCCACCGCGGCGCCCTCCTCGTCGAGCACGTCACCGAGGACGACCTTGGCGCCTTCGCTGGCCAGGAGCCGGGCGTGGGCCGCGCCCATCCCGCGCGCGGCCCCGGTGATCAGGGCGACCTTGCCGTCGACGCGTCCCATGGGCGCACGGTACCCGGCCGCCAACGTCCCGACGGGTTACTTCCCCGCTAACTGAGACCAGGTGTCCAGCACGTTCTCGTACGCCGCAGGCGACACGGCGATGGAGCCCACGAACGGATGCTCCATCGCGAAGATCAAGTACAGAACGAACGCCAGTAGCGAGCCGGCCAGCGCGATCAGTCCGCCGTGGACGACGACGTCGGTGGACGGAAACAGGTAGGTGAACAACAGCATCACCATCCCGCCGCCGAGGAGCAGCACCCACAACTCGCCGGGGATCTCGGCCTGGCTTCCTGAGATGCGGGTCTTGCGGGCACTGCCCAGCTCGTCCAGCCGGGAGATCGACTGCCGGAAGAACGAGATCTCGCTCTGGCTCACCGGTTCGATGTGCAGGAAGCTCTGCCATACCGCCGTCAGGTGCTCCGACTGCTGTTCGACCGTCTCGCCGTGACGCATCCTCGGAAACTCGTCGTCGACAATGTCGTTGGTGTACGCGATCAGGCTGTGCTGGATCTCCGCCCGATCGGCGACCGGCAGGCCGGCGGAGTCACGCAGGAGATCGGAGATGGCGGCGGCCTCTGCCTCGGTGCCCTTTTCGGCCTGATTGAGCTGTTCCCACACCACCACGACCACGAAGGCCACCAGCACCGCGTACAGCACACCGGCGAGATTGAAGACATGGCCGGCCAGGTCTCCGGACCGTGCCAATCGCCGCTGCGGAAGGATCCGTCGTGCCAGCACCAGGCCCAAAACGGCCAGCCCGACGGTGATGATCACGACCATCAGCCCGACGAGCGGCGCGGGAAGCTGCAGTAGCCAGAGCACGAACCTACGTGTTACCGCAGCGTTCGGCCGCCAAACTGCGGCGCCGCCGATAGGGTCATCGGCTGTGCTGGAGGTGATCGACAAGGGTAGGGCCACTGCCGCCCACGCCACACCGCTGTTGTTCGTGCACGGCGCCTTCCACGGGGCGTGGTGCTGGGACGACCACTTCCTCAACTACTTCGCCGACCGCGGCTATCACGCGCTCGCGCTGAATCTGCGCGGCCACGGTGGCAGCCCGTGCTCGGTGCCGATCAACGCGTGCAGTGTCCTCGACTACGTCCAGGACGTCGGCACCGTCGCCGATCGGCTGCCGGTGCCGCCGGTGGTCATCGGTCATTCGATGGGCGGGTTCGTGGTGCAGAAGTATCTGGCGGTGCATGAGGCACCCGCCGCGGTTCTGGTCGCCTCGGCCCCGCCGACCGGTATTGCGCCGGCGACGGTCCGGGTGGCCTGCCGGCACTGGCGCGACTCGCTGCGCACGCGCTCATTTAGTAGACCGCTGGATTTCTTTGCAGCGCCGGGTGTTTCGCGAGCGACGTTCTACAATTCGGCAACCCCCGAGGAGATCGTCACCGCCTGCACGTCGCGGCTGAGCGCGGAAAGCGCCCGCGTGCTGTACCGGGACCTGCTCTACCGCCACCTCGCCCGGCCCAAGCGGGTCACCGCACCGATGCTGGTGCTCGGCGCCGAGCTGGACGGCTTCTTCACGCCGAAGGAAGTGGCGGCGACCGCGCGGGCCTACCGGACCGAGCCGGTGATGTTCGCCGGAATGGGCCACAACATGATGCTCGAGCCCGGCTGGGAATCAGTGGCCGACCACATCGACCAGTGGCTGGCGATCACTCTCAGCTGACGCGCAGGTTAGTTCGGCCTCGGATGGGGAACCCAGACCCGACCTACCAAGGAGGCCCGAATGTTGCACAGCGTCGTGTTGGCGGCCAGCGACAACATCGAAGCCGCGGGGTTCATCCTGCGCGGCATCAAAGGCATCTTCGTCGCGATCGGCAGCATCATCGCCGCGGTCATCTGCGCGGTGATCGCCGGGATGAAAGGACGAAATCCGTTCGGATGGGGCATCCTCGGGCTGTTCTTTTCCATCCTGACGCTGATCGTGATCATCGTGATCCCGAGCAAGAAGTCGTAGCGCGGTCAGGCTTGAAAGCCCACAAGTACCGCCTGCACACCGACATCCCAGCGGCGGTTGACCGAGTCCGCTGACGTGCCCAGCCAGCGCCCGGCCTCCTGAACGGCCAAACCCTGTGCCAGCGCGAGCAATACGTGGGAGATGTCAACCGGGTCGCCCGCCAGTAGCCCGGCGTCGATGCACCGCTGCACCTTGCCGACGAGGATCTCCCGCACCGTCGGCGCAGCCGCCAGTTGTTCGGGGTCGGGGTCGAGATCCTGGAACGGCCTGCTGAACATCACCCGCGCCAACGGTGGGTAGTCCAGGCAGAATCGGCGAAACACCGGGATGACCGCGCGGAGGTCGCTCAGCTCGTCGGTGGTCTCCGGGATGGCGACGAGCTCACCGCCCAGTCGGCGGAAGCCCTCGAAGAACACTGCCCGCAGCAGTCCGTCCTTGTCGGAGAACAGCTCGTAGACCGCGGGCACCGAGGTACCCGCGCGTTCGGCGACCCGGCGCGTGGTGAAGCCCGACATCCCGTCTTCGCACAGCGTGCTCACCGCCACGTCGACCACGCGGTCGCGCAGCTCGGGCGTGCGCTGCTTGACCCTGGGCACGGACTAGGAGAGGCCGAATTCGGAACGGATGTTGTCGATACCTTCGCGCATGGCGTCGAGGGTGGCCTGGCGGGCGCGCAGCTTGCTCGCCAGGTGCGCACCAGCATTCAACGTGGTGAACTCGTGGGCGGCTTCTTCGGCGCGCGCGAGCACCTGGTCGTTCATCGCGATCTCGTCCACCCAGCCGCCGGCCAGCGCGGTCTCGCCGAGGAAGTTCTTGGCCAGACCAACCGCCTGCTGATAGGCCGACGGGGTGAGCCGCAGCCGCATGATCTCCAGGGCGGGGTAGGGCAGCACCATCCCGATCGCGACCTCGTTGGCCTGAAAGTTGTACGTGGGACCGGCAATTCGGTGGTCGACACTGCACGCGAGGAACGATCCCATCGCGATGGCGTGACCGGTGATCGCCGCGACGACGGGCTTGGGGAACGACAGCAGCCGGTGCGCCAGGTTGAACCCGCCCTGCAGCATCTCAACGGATGCGTCGATGTCACCCGAGCGGAACACCTTCAGGTCGAAGCCACCGCTGAACACGCGGTCGTTGCCGGCGATGACCACCGCGCCGGCGTTCTCGCCCTGGGCGCGATCCAGCGCGTCGTTGATCTCCGTCAGCATGGCCGGACTCAGCACGTTGACCTTGCCGTCGTCCATCGAGATCACGGCGACAGCGTCGTCCTTGCGATAACTGACCGACCCGCTCATGGAGGCTCCTTCGTCGCAGCGTCTACTTTCGTACCGACGTTACGTAACGAAGTTCCGATTGCCAAGAGGCAATCGCGGCCTACCCGTGCCGGGGGAGCCGGACGACCTCGGTGGGATGCTCGAACCGCTCCCGCCGCCACCGGCTCTGGGTCTCCTCGGCAGCACGCTTCATCCGGGCGATCTCCTCGCGCAGGACGTCGACGCGCGTCTCCTTGGTGGCGAAATGGAAGTAGTCGAGCACGTTGCGCAACAGTTCGAGCTTCTCGCGCTCGCGCCGGGCCAGGTCATGACCGGTCATCATCTCGACGCGGTGAACGGGCTGCAGGGTGTCCCAGTCCAGGGCCACCTTGGTGCGATACACCGTGCGCTTGCGTCCGAAGGTCTTCGCCCACCAGCCCTGCGGCTCGGGCTGGTCGTAGTAGGTGACCACCCCGTCGAAGCGTGAGTCGATGGACTCGCCGAACTGACTGCGGTCCAGCGCCGAATCCCACACCGTGCGCCATTCCTGGGCGGGTGCCAGCTCCGGAAGACTTTGGGGCAGAATCAATTCCACGATGTCGGTGAACCCGTCCTCGGTGTGCTCGTACCGGGCGACCGTAGGCGGTTTCGGGAAGGCGAAGCCCACGTCGTAGGCGGCCGTGCTGCCGTAGTTGCGGACGACCAGTTCGATGACATGCCAGTCCGCGGAATGCGGCTCCATGAACATCGCGACGTGCGGCCGCGCCTGCTTGGCGTTAACTCTCTGTTGTCGACGAATCTGCCGATGCGCGTAGATGAGCGCCGCCAGCCCCAGCAGCACTGCTGCCCAGGCGGCTACCGCCAACCACGTGCCGGCCCCGACTCCGGTGACATCTCCCCACAGATCCGCGAGATCTCTCGCGTTTTCCACCCCATGCTTATATCACAGCAAAGTTGCGTACTCAGTATTGACGAGGTCGAAAGTTCTTGTCGCGCTGGCCTTGTCGGCGCAGTGCGGCCATTGGCGTGGCGGCGGCGAATGCCCGTCTCCGACGCGCCGCCAATGTCACCGGCAACACCGGCGAAATCCCGCAGGCCTGCGCGAACTGCTGTGCGGTCAGCCCGTCCGCGGAATTCATGTCGCAGCGGCCGAACGGCGGCGCGCCCTCCGGCAGTCCGCCGCCGTAGCCCTGGCCGTCGGTGTACTGGTGGGCGACCTTGCCGGGGTACGGGGGATTGGAGCCGTAGGACGCGACGACCAGCCGGATACCCTCGGGTTTGATGGGCCACAGGCGGTTCAGGTCACCGACGTTGCCGTAGCCGATCACCCTCGCCATCGAGCCCACGTAGGCGCCCACCTCTTCATATGCGGCGTTGATGCCGGCGGACTGGTCGCCGGAAATCTGTCCGCCCCACGATTCGACGTCGATCATCACCGCCATCTGCGGATGTGGTGCTCGCACTTGGGATTTGAACGTCTCGACGGTCTCGCTCCAATTCGGCCGCCACACGAAGTAGACGATGAAGAAGGTCAGGCGTCCGCTGTCTGCATTGGCCCGACACCAGGTGTAGTTGTTCACCCACCGGCGATCGCGGTAGGTGCCGTCATTGGAGCGGATGCACAACACCGGGTAGGGATAGGTGTCGTTGACACCGACCTGCCACTCCGAGACGTCGGCATAGAGAGTGTCGGCCACGGGAGAAAGTGTTACCCGCCAAGAAGACTGGCGAACCTCAGGCACCCATGAGTGTGCGCCACTGGTCCAGGTTCGAGGCCTTGTAGACGTAGTTGGACCGCTTGACCTCCGAGAGGTTGGCGCTGGGCTCGATGGAGTACCAGTGCCCGGGAAACACCGTCGGGTCGCCGGAGAGTGAGGCCAGTTGCTGAAGGCTGCGGAACATCTCGTCGACGTCGCCGCCGGGGAAGTCGGTGCGCCCGCAGCCGTCCAAGAACAGCGTGTCCCCGGCGACCAGACGCCCGTCGAGCAGGAAGCACTGGCTGCCCGGCGTGTGGCCCGGAGTGTGCAGCAGCTCGATGTCGATGGCTCCGACCGACACGGTGTCGCCGTGTTCGTGAGCGATCAGGCCGCTCATCGGGATGCCGGTGACCCGCGACACCCAGAGGGCTTCGTGGGTGTTGACGTGGACCGGGACCTCGACCCGCTCGAGCAGCTCGGCCAGGCCCGCCAGCGTGAAGCCCATCATCGAGCCGCCGACATGGTCGGGGTGGTGGTGGGTGACCAGCACGCCGGACAGGTGCATGCCGTCGGCCTCGAGCGCGTCGACCAGGTCACCCGCGGCGTAGGCCGGGTCGACGACGACGGCGTCGCCGGTCTCCCGGTCCCCGATGAGGTAGGCGAAGTTGCGCATCTGCTGCGCCATCATGTCGCCCACGGCAAAATCCCGGCCGGAGAGCAGTTGGCGAAAATACAGACGGTCCGTCGAAGCCATGGCTCAACAGTAATAGGTGCCCGACGAGCGGTTTGGCTGAGCCGAGCCGCAGGCTGTACCCTCTTTAAGGCCCACGACGGTTTCGCGGGTCAGGCCCCCTTAGCTCAGTCGGTAGAGCGTTTCCATGGTAAGGAAAAGGTCAACGGTTCGATTCCGTTAGGGGGCTCGGTGGACACTCGGATCTCGTGGCTGACCTCTGGGCGCCGCGGAGCTCCGCAAGTGCCCATCGGGGCGGTGTAGCTCAGCTGGTTAGAGCGCACGACTCATAATCGTGAGGTCGGGAGATCGAGCCTCCCCACCGCTACAGGTAGACGCAAACGAGAACGTGAAAGAAGGCAACGGACGTGGCCTCCAGTACCGACGTACGGCCGAAGATCACTTTGGCCTGCGAGGTGTGCAAGCACCGCAACTACATCACCAAGAAGAACCGTCGTAACGACCCCGACCGTCTCGAGCTGAAGAAGTTCTGCCCGAACTGCGGCAAGCACCAGCCGCACAAAGAGTCGCGCTGATCTCGTCCGGCCGTCGGCACGACGGCCGGTGAACCGTGTCGAGGTTGACTAGATAGGTCCTGCTCCGTGGCTTTGTCCCAAGATCTCGTCGGGCGGCACTTCCGCTACCCCGACTACTACTTGGTCGAGCGTGAAAAAGTCCGCGAGCACGCCAGAGCGGTGAAGAACGAGGATCCGTCGTACTTCTCCGACGAGGCCGCCGCCGAGCTGGGCTACGACGGTCTGCTGGCACCGCTGACCTTCACGTCGATGCTGGGCTACGCCGCTCAGACGGCCTTCTTCGACCATGCCAACATCGGGGTTTCCGACAAGCAGATCGTGCAGGTCGACCAGGTTCTGAAGTTCCTCAAGCCGATCAAGGCCGGCGACAAGCTCTTTTGCGACGTCTACGTGCACGACATCCGGCGGGCGCACGGAACAGACATCATTGTGACGAAGAATGTCGTCAGCAATCAGGACGACGAGGTAGTACAGGAGACCTACACGACGCTCGCCGGGCGGAGTGAGGGAGACGGAGAGAGTGGCTTCAACGATGGCACTGCGTGAGTTCAGCTCGGTCAAGGTGGGTGAGGAGCTGCCCGAAAAGGTCATCACCCTGACCCGCGCCGATCTGGTCAACTACGCCGGCGTGTCCGGCGACCTGAACCCGATCCACTGGGACGACGAAATCGCCAAGCAGGTCGGTCTGGACACCGCGATCGCCCACGGCATGCTCACGATGGGCCTCGGCGGCGGGTACGTGACGAATTGGGTGGGTGACCCGGGCGCGGTCACCGAGTTCAACGTCCGCTTCACCGCGATCGTGCCGGTGCCCAACGACGGCGTCGGCGCCGAGATCGTGTTCACCGGGAAGGTGAAGTCGGCCGACCCCGAAACCAAGACGGTAACGATCGCGCTGATCGCCACCACGGGTGGGAAGAAGATCTTCGGTCGCGCCGTCGCTATTGCGAAGTTGGCGTAACGATGGCACTCAAGACCGATATCCGGGGAATGGTCTGGGAGTACCCCGACACCTTCGTGGTGGGCCGCGAGCAGATCCGCCAATACGCGAAGTCGGTGAAATCGACCGATCCGGGCTCAATGGACGACAAGGCCGCGGCCGAGCTGGGCCACTCCGGGCTGGTGGCGCCGCCGACGTTCATGTCGATCCTGGCGGTGATGATCCAGAACCACTTCTTCCAGCACGTCGACGTCGGTTTGGAGACGCTGCAGATCGTCCAGGTGGACCAGAAGTTCAAGTTCAATCGGCCGATCGTCGAGGGTGATGCCCTGCGCGGCACCATGTACATCGAGTCCGTCGATGAACGGTTCGGGGCCGACATCGTCACCACCCGCAACGTCCTGGTCGACCAGCACGGCGAGGTCGTCATGGAGTCGTTCACGACGTTGATGGGCCACGAAGGCGACAACTCGATCAACGCGGGCTGGGACCCGGAGACCGGGCAGGTGCTGCGCAAGCCGGTCAGTCACGACTAACGACGGATTAACACCTGCTTGGTGTGCCGTTGTACACTCGGACCTCGGGGTTTTCCCAGATAAGCGCGCTGTCCGTCGGTTCGGGTTTGACCGAACGGGGAGCGCGCGAATTGTGTGGGGACTTCCCGAGGTACCGCGACAACGACGAACCTGAGCTTGCGAAGGTGAGGAGTGTCGCAATCAGACAGAGGGGCGTAGCTCAACTGGCAGAGCAGCGGTCTCCAAAACCGCAGGTTGCAGGTTCAAGTCCTGTCGCCCCTGCTCCAACTGAATAAAGCTGGAATGAACATGGTGGACACTGGAGGGTGCACACCGGGCTGGGTACTCCAGCCCACACGTACTCGACACGAAGGAGCATGCGGTGAGCGACGAGCGCGAAAGTGCTGACGCCGCAGGCGACGGCACCGAGGACACCACCGGCGGTCAGACCGTCGTCGTGACCCGACCCGCGCGTCCCACCGGCAAGCGGTCCCGGCGCGCCGGGGCCACTGCGCTGGCCGAGCCGGAGGAAGCCGAATCGACCGCCGAAGAACTCGGCGTCGAGGACAAGCCCGGCAAGAAGGCCAAGGCCAAGAAGAAGAACGCCAAGTCCGGGCCGTCGCGCAACCCCATCCTGTTCGTCTGGAACTACCTCAAGCAGGTCGTCGCCGAGCTGCGCAAGGTGATCTGGCCCAACCGCAAGCAGATGGTCAGCTACACCACTGTGGTTCTGCTGTTCCTGGCCTTCATGGTCGCCCTGATCGGTGGGGTCGACCTCGGCCTGGCCAAGCTTGTGCTGTGGGTGTTCGGCTAACGAACGCTGACGTTTTTAGAGAGGACTGACTACCGTGACTACCCCCGAAGGCGATACGCCCACGGGTGAGGCGCTCGTCGATGTGATCGACGAGGACACTGCCGCACCTGAGCCCGAGGCGGCGCCTGAAGCTGAGGCGACGGAAGCCGCCGGCGAGGTTGCCGAGGAGGAGCTCGATCCGGCCGCCGCGCTCAAGGCCGAGCTGCGCAGCAAGCCGGGCGACTGGTACGTCATCCACTCGTATGCCGGTTACGAGAACAAGGTGAAGGCCAACCTCGAGACCCGCGTGCAGAACCTCGACGTCGGTGACTACATCTTCCAGGTCGAAGTACCCACCGAAGAGGTCACCGAGATCAAGAACGGCCAGCGCAAGCAGGTCAACCGCAAGGTGCTGCCGGGCTACATCCTGGTGCGCATGGACCTGACCGACGACTCGTGGGCCGCGGTGCGCAACACCCCGGGTGTCACGGGCTTCGTCGGCGCGACGTCCCGGCCGACCGCACTGTCGCTGAACGACGTGGTGAAGTTCCTGCTGCCGCAGGGCGCGGCCAAGAAGCCCGGCAAGGCGGCATCAACGGCTGCAGCGGCCTCGTCCGAGGCCACGCTGGAACGCCCGGAGATCCTGGTGGACTTCGAGGTCGGCGAGTCGGTCACCGTCATGGACGGTCCGTTCGCGACGCTGCCGGCCTCGATCAGCGAGGTCAACGCCGAGCAGCAGAAGCTCAAGGTGCTGGTGTCCATCTTCGGCCGCGAGACGCCCGTCGAACTGACCTTCAACCAGGTCGCCAAGATCTAAATCGGATTTGGGCGCGCAAACGTGCGCACAGCGCACACGAGCGCGCCAACTCAGAAAGGAAAGAAACCCAATGGCCCCCAAGAAAAAGGTCGTCGGGCTGATCAAGCTGCAGATCCAGGCCGGGCAGGCCAACCCCGCCCCGCCGGTCGGCCCTGCGCTCGGCCAGCACGGCGTCAACATCATGGAGTTCTGCAAGGCGTACAACGCCGCGACGGAAAACCAGCGCGGCAACGTCATCCCCGTGGAGATCAGCGTCTACGAGGACCGCAGCTTCACCTTCGCGCTGAAGACCCCGCCCGCCGCCAAGCTGCTGCTCAAGGCTGCCGGTGTGCAGAAGGGTTCGGCGGAGCCGCACAAGACCAAGGTCGCCAAGGTGACGTGGGATCAGGTGCGCGAGATCGCCGAGACCAAGAAGGAAGATCTCAACGCCAACGACATCGACCAGGCCGCCAAGATCATCGCCGGCACCGCCCGGTCGATGGGCATCACTGTCGAATAAGAACGAACGCGTGGGAGGGCTGGCATCGGCCCGCGAACCACGAGTCCAACGAAACAGATTGGAATAACCAATGAGCAAGACCAGCAAGGCATATCGCGAAGCCGCCGAGAAGGTGGACCGCACCAAGCTCTACACCCCGCTCGAGGCGGCCAAGCTCGCCAAGGAGACCTCGTCGAAGAAGCAGGACGCGACCGTCGAGGTGGCGATCCGGCTCGGCGTTGACCCGCGCAAGGCCGACCAGATGGTCCGCGGCACGGTCAACCTGCCGAACGGCACGGGTAAGACCGCGCGCGTCGCAGTATTCGCAGTGGGGGAGAAGGCCGAACAGGCCAAGGAAGCCGGTGCGGACATCGTCGGCAGCGACGACCTGATCGAGCAGATCCAGGGCGGCATGCTCGACTTCGACGCCGCGATCGCCACTCCCGACCAGATGGCCAAGGTCGGTCGCATCGCCCGCGTGCTGGGCCCGCGCGGTCTGATGCCGAACCCGAAGACCGGCACCGTCACCCCGGATGTGGCCAAGGCTGTCACCGACATCAAGGGCGGCAAGATCAACTTCCGCGTCGACAAGCAGGCCAACCTGCACTTCGTGATTGGCAAGGCGTCCTTCGACGAGAAGAAGCTCGCCGAGAACTACGGTGCCGCGCTCGACGAGGTGCTGCGCGCCAAGCCGTCGTCGTCGAAGGGCCGCTACCTGAAGAAGATCACCGTGTCGACGACCACGGGCCCGGGCATCCCGGTCGACCCGGCCGTCACCCGGAACTTCACCGAAGAGGCGTAAGCCTTTTCGTCCAGCGGGCCGTCTACTTCGGTAGGCGGCCTCTGGCGTTTCCGGAGTCGAGGAGGACTTGCTCTGCACGTCTTGTTTGTGTGTACGGGGAACATCTGCCGGTCGCCGATCGCAGAGCGGCTCGCGGTGTTGTTCGCCCGGCAGTCGCAGGCGCCGACCTTCACGGCGTCAAGCGCGGGAACGCGGGCGCTCGTCGGCCACCCGATTCATCCGGACTCGGTGCGGGTGATCGAGAGTCTGGGCGGGGACGCATCGAATTTCAGTGCGCGACGCTTGTCTCCGAAAATCGCGTCGGGGGCCGACCTGATCCTGACGATGACACGTGCGCACAGCGACATCGTGCTGGAGACCGCGCCGAGGCAATTGCGCAGGACCTTCACCCTGGCCCAGGCGGCGGCGCTTGTCACCGAGTTCGCGCCTGCCAGTGTGGCCGATCTGGCCTCGCTGCGCCCGCATGTGGCGGCCGACGAACGGTGGGACATCGCGGATCCCATCGGCCAGAGCTCCGAGGTCTTCACCGAAGTGGGCGCACGGATTGCCGATCTACTGCCGCCGATTGTGGAGCTGTGTCGGCGCTCTGAGTAATCCTCAGTAAGCGCCGGCGTGGCTCAGGATGGCCTTCACAGTCTTCACCGCGATCAGCAGGTCGGAGATCATCGACCAGTTTTCGACGTAGAACAGGTCGAGCCGGACGGAGTCTTCCCACGTGAGGTCGGAGCGTCCGCTGACCTGCCACAGACCGGTGATGCCGGGGCGGACCAGGAGGCGCCGCCGTGTGCAATCGTCATAGGTCGCCACTTCGCGGGCCAACGGCGGGCGCGGCCCGACGACGCTCATATCCCGTTTGAGGACATTGATGAACTGCGGCAGCTCGTCGAGGCTGTATTTGCGCAGTAGGCGACCGATCGGCGTGACCCGCGGATCGTCGTGCATCTTGAACAAGACCCCGCCGGGGCTGTCATTGAGCGAAACGAGCCCGCCGAGCATCGTGTCTGCGCCGTCGACCATGGTGCGGAACTTGATCATCTTGAAGGGCTGGCCATCGGCTCCGATGCGTTCCTGCCGGTAGAACACGGGGCCGCGGCTGGTCAGCTTGATCGCCAGGGCGATGAGGGTGAGGACGGGCAGCCCGCAGAGCAGGACCATGCTGGAGAACACCACGTCGAAGAGCCGCTTTTCGAACTGTTTGGCGCCGTGGTAGGTGGGCTTTTCGATGTGGATGAGGGAGAGGCCGGAGACGGGACGCATCTGCAGTCGTGGGCCGGCGACGTCGATCACGCCGGGGGCGACGAACATGTCGATGTTGAGGGCTTCGAGCTCCCAGGAAAGTTCGCGCAGTGCACGGCCGTCGAGGTGGTCCGATGCAGTGACGGCGACGGCAAAGCTGTTGGTTGCAGTCGCGGCCGCGACGATGTTCGACTCGTCACCGTAGGTGGGGATGTTCCCGACTCCCGGGATGTCGAGGTTGGTCCGCATGGCTCGGCCGGGAATGCACGCTCCGACGACCTCGTACTCGCATGCGGAGTCGGTGCTAAGGGATCGGGTCAGATCCCGGACGGCCGAAGGGCTTCCGACCACCAGAATGCGTGTGATGCAGTTGCCGTATCTCTTCCGGGCTTCGAGGACGACGCGGCGGGCAAGCCATCGGAAGAAAACCAGCAGCGCGATGCCGCTGGGTAGAGCGATCAGCAGATAGCCGCGGGCGAGCTCGAGTTTGAAGGCCATCGAGATGATCGCGATGCTGCCGAACGTTGCGGCCGTGCCGACCCACACACGCCGGTACTCCTCGACGCCTGCGCCGATGACCCGCGGAGACCGAGAACGGTTGATCGACAGGACCAGCATCCAGCCGACGACGATCAGGGCGGACACCACGAGATAGTTGGAGAAGTAGACCGCCCAGTAGTTGGTCCTCCCGCGGGGACGGGCGATGGCCAGCGGTCCGCCGAAGCGCACGAACTGCGCAAGGGCCACCGCGGAGACGACGGCGACGAAGTCGACGGCGACCAGGCGCCGGGCGTAAGTCTCCTGCCAGCCAGATGGCCGAGCTTTTGCGCCAGAGTCAATTATTGGCTGCCTGAAGGGCTCACCTATCGCCGTCATACTTCCCCCAAGACCCGCTCTCTGTCCCCCCAAGGGAGCTGTCTTGATCTTAATCGCTGCGGCGCCAGGTTTCATAACAAATATTAATGTTGACAGGAACTGCGGAGGTCAGGGCGTTTTGCCGATACGGAGTTCTCAAGGATGAAGTGTGCCGTTCGATTCGGCGTGTCAACCGCTACAGCACCGAGCCAAATCGAGGCTGATGGACGGCCGCGCCGTTCCCATCTCATCCGACGACGCGTACGAAAACCGTGTGCCGCTACACAGGGGGTCGGCTGCGTTTCCCGGATTGCTACCCAATTCCACATTCGCCAACGGATAGCTGCGCCCGTTAGCGGCCCGGCTGCACCGGTACCGTCAGGCGCCCACGTCCCGAACCCATATGCGCTCGGATAGCGGGAAAAGTAGCCTGCCTGTCAACACCGACGCTGCGTGATCGGCAGCTCCTCGGACAGGCTCGGCAAGTCCAGCCGGTTGCGCGAGGCGACAAACACCGCACGAGTCAAGCCGTTCGAACTTGGCGGTCGCGCGGCAGTCCAGTCGAGCGGGAATTCTTCATGCCACGGCTGGGTGACCGTTACGTACACGTACGGCAACTTCTCTTTCAGCCGATTCATCACCCACACACGCGAAGGCCGGCACCCAATGCCAGTTATCGCCTGACTCGGCGAGGAGGCAATTTCGTTGACTGGAAACGGGCTGTCCTCGGTGGACATGCTGACGCATGTCTCGAGCAGAAGAAGGCCCTCGGTGCGGTCGCACATCCAGGCGATCGCCTCTGCAGGTCGAGATAGGTGGTAGAGCGCGCCATAGCAGTACACCACGTCGTAGCGCGGTGCATCTGTGGGGAGTTCTCCATCGAGGTCCAGGCTCTCGACGGTGACGGCCGACTCCGAAAGGAAACGACGGCGCAACACGTCCAGATTCTGCGCTCTTGGTTCCGTGCTCGTTACCTGACACCCGCGGTCAAGAAAGAAGGTTGTATGGTCGCCGATTCCGGCCGCTACTTCGAGGACGCTCTTGTCGCTGAGGTCGAGGCCCAGTGTGGCGAGGTGCTCCTGTCGACGGGCATTGTGGCGAAGGTAAGCCCAGTCGTGGAAAACCCCGATGGCAGCCGGGCGGATCCGCTCAACGATTTTTCGAGCTGCTGGGCGGAGCGTTTGATTGAATCGCATCAGAGGAGGATAGACGCGGCCGCTCGCGCTCCAAATTCTTGGGGTGAAAGCCAGCCATTGACGAAGCGTTGCCTTCAAGGCCGCGTTGGGACGGAATACCTGATGCGCGTGAGGCATGATTGACCTTTCAGAGGGCCTGGCCCGACAAGTCGCTACAGGGGGTTTGGCCTTGCGCGGAACGATAGGGGAGGTTGCCGAAAGCGTCGGAACCCAGCGCATGGGACGATCAGTTGGCAACCCGACCGAGGGGTCTGTCGTCGATTACCTAGACGTTACCCGGCCCGCCCTCTGTGCTTCGCCACAGAAGCGACATACAGCCGAAATCGTCATTCCGCTGTCGATGCGATTTAGCGACGAGGCTGGGTGGGTCCGCCGCGCCGAACTTCGCGACGTGCATTGTCCGCCCGCTGCAACCTATAGACGGGCGCTAGAAACACGGTCCGTCAGCTGTACATCCGTGATCCAAATTCAAGTGAGGGTTTCGAGGCAATGAAGAAGCTCCGCAATTTTCGTGAATCTGGATTCTTGAAGGACATGGTCAACAGAGCACTCAGATCATTCGATATCGGCATCGCGCGGTACGCGGCATTGGAGAAACTCCGATCGGAGGCGCGCCTAGGGGCGGCCGCGTCACGCGATATCGCCTTCCTTAGCACGATTCACCAGCCGGAGACACTCCTCAAGACACTGCAATATCTTCCCAGTTCGAAAGCGCAGTTACGTCAAGACTTATTTGTGCTGTCCTGTTTGGGGTTCAAAACCGGTGGCTTTTTCGTCGAATTCGGGGCGACGAACGGGCTCGATTTATCCAATACCTATCTGCTAGAGAAAGAATTCAATTGGACCGGGATTTTGGCCGAGCCCGCAAGATGCTGGCACGGGCCCCTAAGGGAAAATAGAAGTGCCAGTATCGAAACCAACTGCGTGTGGAGGGACTCCACCTCTTCGCTACTGTTCAATGAAGTCCGCTCTGCTGAGTACTCGACCGTGAGCACTTATAGCGGTACCGACTCGCATGTGGAGATACGAAGAATTGGCCGAGAATATCAGGTCGAAACAATTTCTTTGATGGACCTACTTGAGAAGCACAACGCGCCTGAGGTTATCGATTACCTGTCAATTGACACTGAAGGGAGTGAATTCGAGATCCTGGAAGCCTTTGATTTCTCAAAATACAAGTTCAGGGTTATAACTTGCGAACATAACTATACGCCAATGCGAGAGAAAATTCTTGAACTGCTCTCGGCGAAGGGCTACTCGAGAGTGTTTCAAGAGATCACGTACTTCGATGATTGGTACATATTAAACGACATGTAACCAGACGCAGAGGGCCTACGCAGTAGCGGTCGGCAGGCCTTGGATGTCGAAAGATTATCGGAAATGCACAATGGAGCCCCGGCGGGTTGCACGGCGAGTGCGAACGCGAAGGTAAGAACATTAAATTTCGAGCACGGGTAAACGGGCGCATAAGGGATTTAGCCTACTCACGGCTACCCATAGTTGTTGCGCAGTTAAAGAGTTATGTCGGCGGGTCAGTCTCGAAATCTTCCGGCGTTGCCCGGATCGCCGGATGGGGTAGTCACGCAGAAAGCCCAACAAGAACCCCTCGGCGAACCGAGGATAGGGGGTTGGGGCACTCATCCTCGACTCAGGGGCATGACCCAGCGATTCGACCCGCACAGTCCAGGTCGGTGGACATCTCGTTCCGCCCGATCAGCCGTGGTGCAACGATATCGACCCTTTCAGCTCCCGCATCCACGACGAATCCCTGAGCAGCAACAGCTTCCACTCACCGGCGCGTGCCCGCGTCGTCGTCAGCGAGGAATCGCGACGACAGCACACGACCGGCGGAAGTCATCGCGCGGCTACCAACACGTGCCCGCTACGCTCCCACCTGTAGCAACGATGAAGACTCTCGTCCGCCGTGGACCAGCTCACGGGGTCCCGGTCATGCGGGGTGACAACTTCTCTAATCAGTGGCCCAACGGACATTGTGCCGAATGATTTTCGCCGGCACTCCTCCGATAAGGCAGTTCGGCTCCGCGAACTCACCCGCAATCACGCTGCCAGCGGCCACCACGCACCCATCAGCAATCTCGGAGCCTTTAAGAACGATGCATCGTGTGCCAATCCAAACGCGGTTGCCGATAATCACTGACGCGCTTCGATTTCGTGGCACGGAATCGATTTCAAGAGTATGAAAATCGTCGTCGAGGATCTGTGTCTGCCACGATATGGCGCACCCAGTGCCCACCGATACCGCTGTCGAGGAGATGAGGAGAGTATCGGGCGAGAAATATGTGTCGTCCCCGATATCTACCTTGGAGTTTGGACCGATGTCCCACCGGGAGCCAGTCCCGACTCTAACGTTAGTGCCAACTGTGAGCTTTCCTCGGACGTGCAAGAAACTGGGCGTCCGATTGTCGGCAAAGCCGAAAAAAGATGTACCAAGCGAGAGATGGCCGCGCGGGACGTAGATATTGCGCACTCCCCGAACGCGAAACCTTCGGCCGACAAGGATCTGCCGACGTCGCAGAAGGGACCACCCAGTTCTTGTCACCGAAATTCGTCGAGGGCCGATGAGTAGGTGCACCCGTAATTTCATGAGGGAAGTCTAAAGCGGCGAAGGCCATCGAACGGTTAGGTTGCAGGACCGAGCGCCCTGGAGGTCAGCCCGCTTTGTGATCCATAGATCTGTGCTGTGTTGCTAATTAACCGTTGCGAGAGCCGGTGGCAGATCGATCCTGGCCTGACCGTTATCGGCTTGTTGCGTATCACTAGATGCGTCGAAGTTGTTTTCGCGCGGCGCTCGTCAAGCGTTCGAGAGATGCGTGAGCTCCTGAAGCCACTCGGTCGACGTATCGGTTATTCGCGATCGCAGCTCCGTTTTTCACGCGCATCAGATGCCAAAGAGTTCTCACGTGCCAGACCGATTGTTTGCTGTGGATGCCACCGGCCATGAAGTCTGCGAGGAATCGTATCCATACAGCTGGGGCGTGCGTCTGGCATACACGGACGAAGAATTCTTGATCGGCCGCTGTGCCGAAGGACTCGTCGAAGCCGCCACTCTCGAGAAAGAGTTTTCGGCTTACATAACTCGCAGGGTGGGGAATGTACTGCCGCCCAAACTCAAACTTCCGACGATCAAAGGGTGCCTGGACCGTGCCGGAAAAAGGCGTTCGGTTCGAATCAGTAAACCGTTGCGCACCGTACCCCCATTGCCAATCGTCGTGTTCTGACCATTGATGTGCAACGAATTCGAGGACGGACGGATCGGTTAAGCCATCGCTGGAGTTAACGAAAACGAGAAGATCACCACGCGCCCTTCTCGCACCCTTGTTCATTGCGTCAAAAATCCCGCGATCTTGCTCGGAAGTATATGAAAAATTAGAGAGCCGCTTTGCGGTAGCTTCGCAGAAGTCAACCGTACCGTCGCTGGACAGTCCATCAACGACGATGTGTTCATAGTTACGATACGTCTGGCTCTCGACACTTTTGACCGTGTAAATGAGGCCGGCGAGATCATTGAGCGTGATTGTGACGACGCTGATGAGCGGAGCTTCTCTCACAATTAGGATCCTTCGTCTCAATCGGTTCGACATTTGGTCGACCGAGGATGTGCAATGCCGTTGCGATCGCGATTGCTAGTTGAGGGACGAGTGTGGCACTGAAAAGAATGTCCCAGATGCACGACAGCAAAAGGAGCACCACTGATGCTCTTAAGGCGACCCATTTGATCGCTGCAGTCGCGGCAATGGTCGCTTGCCCCGCATAAACGAGCGCAAGGACCACGAAGACAACTCCTGCAACACCGTAGATGCCCCAAAATGTCCAGAACGTCGAGTGGAAGCCGAGCTGCCCCTGCTGGAAGGATTCCGCGACGGTGCTGATCTCCTGCCGAGCTTGCGCGCCTAGAGGCATGCCACGAATCGCCAACCAGTAGTCATCGGCGGACGGCACCACGCCGATACCAAGGCCAAGAGGGTTCTGTCGCCATAGGGCGATCGCCGCCCCCCACTCCGGGCGCCCGCCCAGGAGCAGGTTACCGTTCGAATTCTCGAGTTGGTCCCTTGTGCGTTGCTCGAGGTAGCCGCCCAAGATGCCTGCAGTGGCGGCCTGAGAAATTAGCCATGCCACGAGGGTGGTGGTTGCGACCGTAGCGAGCCCTATTGAGGCAACTCTCGAAGCTGATGGTCGTGTCCGCCGACTGGACGAGAAGACAGAGAGGATTGTCGCGATGGCGAGAAACGCTATCCAACCTCGAAAGTCGGATGCAATCGACACGGCGATGAGGAGTGGCGTGATGACGAGTCCGAGCAGTACGCGATTCCGTGCGAGAAGCAGCACCACCAACATCGAAACGGGGAGCGCTAGGCCGTATTTCCAAGGGTTGTTGTTGATGAGGCTAAACGTGAACGGCGCTGCCGCGAGCAGGCCCGCAAAGAAGCACAGCAGGGAACGCTGAAGCCCAAGTTTTGTGATGCACCAGTAGGCACCTATGACGCTCGCGAGTAGGCCGACGGGCATCGCCGCCTCGTAGAGGAAAATTTTGCTGCTGAAGGTTCGGCCGTGGTCTTGTTGCAGTGTTGTTTGGGCGACAAGCCAGCCGGATGGCACGAGTGCAAGGAGCGCAATTAGCAACCAACGACCGCGCGTATTACGCCAAAGCGCTGCGAATGTGACCGGAGCGAGAATCAGGCTGAGAATTCCCCCCACGCTTACGCTGACGGATACCGGGGAGGGGACCGCAATCAACACTGCCAAGATGCCTGGCACCAGCGTGTCGATCGGGGGGAGTCCTAAATGACGCTCGTTAGGGTTTATCAGATCGGGCAAGCGCTGCGAGCTAGGCATGAGCAGGTTCCCGGCGGTGCATGAAAATGACGGCTGCAGCGGCAATCGGAATCGCTTCGCCGAAGGTTATCGCTGCCAATAGGCCCAGCAACGGGGCGGTGGCGCCGAAACTGGCAGACCCTACTGCGCCTACTGCGACCACAATGGCGGCCGCGACCCACACCGCCGCTGCTTGCAGCCACAGGCCCCGCGGGAACGTAAGGACCATTCCGGCCGGCAGCATTGCGCCAATCACCGTAAGCGTGGCGCCGAGAATAGCGCATTGAGTGATATCGACTTCGATTTTTCCTGCGGTAGCAATATGCACGGCGAACGGGCCGAGGACAGTCAGCCCGAGACCTGCGCATAATCCGATCAGCCCGCATGTCAACGTAGCGACTCGGAAATCACGGTGCACAGTGCGTCCGGCTGAGCGGGCGGCAGCGAACCGGGGCCATAGTACAAGCGCCGCGGCTCCGACGATTGACATTAGCGGCTGAAAAAACGTCCACAGAGCTGAGTACACCGCGACCTGTTGCAGTGACGAAGTATGGGACAACACCAAACGCCCGCTCTGATAGACCACGGCGCTACCTGATGTCATCGCGATCATCGGCATTGCTGTCCGGATCACCTCACCCATCACGCCGCGTTGCGGAGCTCGATCATAACGCGGGGGGGCGGACGGCATCGATCTGGCGGCGAAGAGGAATCCGATCCAGTTGGCCAAGAATACGCCAAGGGACGAAACAGCGACGAGGCCTTCGACCTGCGCGCCGAAGCCGATAGCCGACGCGACGACGCCAAGTGAAAGAAGCGGCGTGAGTCCTTGGATGATGATGCCTGGTACGTAGCGGCCGATGCCAAGGAGGATTTTCAATCCCAGCCCGCCCGGTACGGAGAAGCCGAAGACGATCAGCGCCAGGCTGATCGGTGCGTTGAGGCTCGGGTCAGAGAGTCCGAGCATTTTGGGCCAGAGGCCCGAAACGCCGAGCAACATCGAAGCGGCCGCGATGAGGGACGCGACGGAGAACGCGATGAGGAGGCTCCGGCGCAGAATAGAGTGGAAGCGAGCAGGGTCTGTCTGCGCGGCGGATGCTGCGTTCGTAATCGCAGCTCCCAGCCCGAGATCGGCGACGGGGAATAGTAGGGGCAATCCGGCGACGAGCGCATAGACTGCAAACGTTTGCGGCCCGAGCGTGGCGTTTACCAGCCGTGTTGTGAAGATCGCAGCGAGTCCTGCGGCGGGAAGCACAAGGACACGTGCGGACATTCCCGAAAGAAGATCACGAATGACCCCGCGCGGTTGGCCGGTCATCACCATCGGTGAGTGAGCACTCGCATCAGCACCCGATTGAGTGCCGAGGAAATGCGCGAGGACGTGAACCACGACGGTTGCGGCGCCAGCGAATCCGTATCGATTGGTCGCACTTTAGTCACCGCCTCGTGGGACGCCTTCAGCCGTTCGTTGCCCGATGACACCACCGACGTGGGGGTCAGCTGCCACCTGCGGAGCAACCCTATCTCAGAGTGTTCCGTCGCCGATTACTCTGAGCGGCTACTGCGAGATCGTCGTGCTGTTGCCCGTCAGGGTCGGGCACCCTCATGTGCGCGAAGTACCTGATGAAGCTCGGCTAGACGGCGGAGTCTGCGGACTACCGTCGGGCAAAGCGACACCAACATATCTCGTGTGACCATTCGAGGGAGCGGCGACCGAAGCGAGCTCACGCGTTGCTTGTACGTGGGACGGGTTGGATATCGGAAAGCGCCCGAAATCAACATCGATAAGCTGAAGGTCCGCATCTACCGGGGCGTTGGTATCCTGCTGGGACAGCTGCGGCGCCTGTGCGGCTGTATAAGCCTTGATCCGCCGACGCCCAGCCCTGTCCCACCATCCGACAAACCGCTTCGATGATGGATATCATGCGACTGATCTACCTAGTTGTCGGCGCACGGCCGAACTTTATGAAGATCGCACCAGTGGTCCGCGCTATTGAGAAGCGTGGTGACCTCGATTACCAGATAGTGCATACCGGTCAACATTACGACCGCGAGATGAATGACGTCTTTTTCGAAGAGCTGGGAATTCCGGCGCCCGACGTGTTCCTGTCAGCTGGTGGCGGTTCACATTCCCAGCAGACCGGCAAAATTATGGTCGCTTTTGAGGAATACTGCGCAGCGCATCGACCGGACGCCGTGATGGTGGTCGGCGACGTCAATTCGACGTTGGCCTGCTCGATCGTCGCCAAAAAACTGTGCATTCCTGTGGCGCACGTGGAAGCAGGCCTTCGCAGTGGTGACCTCGCCATGCCCGAAGAGATCAACCGTCTGGTGACCGACAGCATCTCCGACTGGTTTTTCGTGACGGAACCCGCGGGTGTCGAAAACCTGAAGAACGAAGGCAAGCCGGCGTCGGCTGTTCACTACGTCGGCCACGTGATGATCGACAACCTTCTGTATCAGGCAGAGAAGCTGGCACACACGGATACTTCACACTTCGACACGGCCGCATTCAAGCGGCAGGCCACAGCGGATAGTGGTCGATACGGGGTGGTCACATTGCACCGGCCGAGCAATGTCGACAATGTAGAGACGATGTCCAGAATCATCGGGGCACTGCGGGAAATTGCGTCCGAGTTGCCACTGATTTTTCCCGCGCATCCGCGAACGCGTCAAAACTTGGAACGGTTCGGTATTGACGTGGGGCCGGGCATCACTGTGGTTGCCCCACTTGCTTATATGCCGTTCCTAGATCTTTGGAAGGATGCTGCGGTAGTTCTGACCGACAGCGGCGGCCTGCAGGAGGAGACGACTGCACTCGGCGTCCCGTGTATCACGATTCGGGAGAACACCGAGCGCCCCGTGACGGTCACCGAAGGCACAAATACACTTGTTGGAACGGACCCGGTTCGCATCGTCGCCGAGGCGCGTAAGGTGCTGCTTGGCGACGGCAAGCAGGGGGGGCGGCCGATGTTTTGGGACGGCAAAGCAGCAGAGCGCATCGTGGAGATTCTGGCGATGGAACTGGCATGACCGATCGCGTCGACATGATGGGATGCCAGATCGACAACTTGTCGATGGAAGAAACCCTCCAAAAAATTGAGAGCTTCATCAACAGTGGAACTCATCAGCAGCACGTAGTTGTTAACGTCGACAAGCTGGTCAAGGCCAGTCGAGATGCAGACCTGCGGCGAATCATCAACGACTGCGCGTTGGTCAATGCCGATGGTATGCCGGTGGTGTGGGCGTCCCGACTGCTGGGGAAGGGCCTGAAAGAACGCGTCGCCGGCGTCGATCTGTTCGAGGCATTGATGGAACGGTCCGCCGAGAAGGCTTGGCGCGTCTATCTTCTCGGGGCGAAAGAAGACGTTGTATCTGAGGTGAAGCGCCGTTATGAGCGCCGATATCCTGCCCTCAGAATCGCTGGCTACCGCAACGGTTACTGGAAGCCTGAGGAAGAAGCAGGCGTAGTCGAGCAGATTAAGGCAGCGCGAGCCGACTTATTGTTCGTGGCGATTAGCTCGCCTAAGAAGGAGCAGTTTCTCGGCCGCTACCAAGCCGAAATGAAGGTGCCTTTCGCGATGGGGGTGGGCGGTACCTTCGACGTTGCCGTCGGCAAGGTGAAACGCGCCCCGCTCTGGATGCAGAAGTGGGGGCTGGAATGGTTCTATCGCTTTTTGCAGGAGCCGCGACGGATGTTCAAACGCTACTTCATCGACGACATGGCCTTCGTGTGGCTGTTCGTCAAGGAAGTTGCGCGCCGTTGATCTTCGCGGTTGGTCCTTGAAGGAGACCGATGCCCTCAACTGTTGCCGTCATCGGCCTCGGCTATGTCGGACTGCCCTTAGTGGTCGAGTTTGGAAAGCGCACGCGCACAATCGGTTTCGACATCGACCCCGCGAAGGTGAAATCGTGTAAGCAAGGCCTAGACCCCTCCCGGGAGATTCCTGACGAGGAAATGGCCGCTGCCGTCCACGCAGAGTATTCGAGTGATCCCAGCATCGTGGCCGAGGCCGACGTGATCGTCGTTGCAGTGCCTACGCCCGTCGACGATGCGCACCGACCGAACTTGGGCCCGCTTGTTGAGGCCAGTAGAGCGGTCGGCGCCCACCTGACGGCAGGCACCATTGTCGTGTACGAGTCGACGGTGTATCCCGGAGCTACCGAAGAAGTGTGCATCCCAGCGCTGGAACAGGCGTCGGGGATGACGTGGAAGCGGGATTTCTTCGTTGGCTATTCACCAGAGCGCATCAATCCTGGGGATCGTGAACACATGCTGACCAACGTGATCAAGGTGGTCTCGGGTGATACGCCCGAGACTCTTGAGAAGGTGGCGGAGTTGTATGAACGCATCGTTGAGCCGGGTGTACATCGGTGCTCGAGCATCAAGGCCGCGGAGGCATGCAAGGTAATCGAAAACACGCAGCGTGACTTGAACATCGCGTTGATGAACGAATTGGCGATCATCTTCGACAAAGTTGGTATCGATACCACCGAGGTGCTCCGTGCCGCAGGCACGAAATGGAATTTCCTGAGGTTCAGCCCCGGCCTCGTCGGAGGCCACTGCATCGGAGTCGACCCGTATTACCTCACGCATAAGGCGGAGATGCTGGGCTACTTACCTCAGGTAATTCAGGCGGGTCGACGTATCAACGATGGCATGGGTAAGTATGTCGCCGAACAAACGGTAAAAAACATGATCGCAAGCGGCAGTTACGTCAAAGGCGCACGCGCGATCGTTCTGGGTCTGACGTTCAAGGAGAATTGTGCCGATATCCGAAATAGCAAAGTAGCAGACGTAATTGCAGAGCTGACAAGCTACGGAATAGAGGTGTTCGCCTACGACCCTTGGGCCGATCCCGAGGAGGCATTACACGAATATGGGGTGCGCCTGTTCGAGTGGGACGAGCTGCCGCGGGCCGACGCTATTGTGGCAGCTGTCTCACACCGCGAGATCGTTTCGCTGCCGCTCGATGATATTCAGAAAAAGCTAACCAGAGGGGGATGCTTTATCGACGTGAAGGCATCGTTCGATGTGAATGCATTGTCGGCGTTGGGCATTCGAGTGTGGCGGCTTTGACCTTCACTGATCAGAAGCTGGCCACCTGATCTGTCGCTGACGGTGCAGGCGCCGTCGGCTCCCGCCGGACGTCGTATGGACTGAGGTGTATTGCGAAAGGTTCCGGACGGCAGGACGCACGTGAGGGCGGCCGCCTTTCCCACTTCTTTCAACGATTACCGATTACCGGATACCGAGCCCGATGCGATGAGCATCGCACCAGAAAGCGCAACGGCAAGCTCCTAAGGGCCCGGCTTGTGTAGATACACAACTCGGGATCGGAATGTCCTATACAGCCAGATAATCGGCAGACCGACACGACCAAGGTTTCGCATCAATGGGCGCTCATGGCCGCGCAGGAATTCCTCTTCGACGAACCGGTATTCGAAGCCGATCCGGTTCCAGACCACCCGGTAGCAAGAGGTCGGCACATACCGGGTCGCCTCGACAGCGAAGTATGCGTCCTCGTCGGCAATCTCGTCGCTGGAGCATTCGCGCTGCTTCTGGCCTTCGTTGCAGACGCCTGCTGAGGCCCACAGCTTGTACCACCACCGGTGTTGCATGACACCACCAAACGGAATGGCGATGTGCCCCTCGATTGGCATATATCGCGCCGGGATGAAGTGCAGTCCGTGACCGCCCGGTTTGGTGATTCGGTACAACTCCGAAAATGCGGTGACTTGGTCGAGGACATGCTCGAAGACTTGGTCGGAGATGACCAAATCGAACGAGTTGTCCTCGTACGGCAGTCGCAGATCCATAGACGTACCCAGGGTGACGTGGTCACGTCGCTCGCTCAACTGGGTCGACTCAACCATGTCGTAGCCTTCAACGTTTAAGTAGCCTTGTTCGCGCATAGTCCTAATGGTCTCGCCGCTTCCACAACCAAAATCCAGGACCCGCGCCGACGTCGGAAGGTCCACACCCAGCGTCTTGAGGACCACTAACGTTCGTCTGTGCTTCCAGTGCGCCAACTGCGAGTCGCATCCGGAGCGCCCCTGTATGTCTAGGGACTGTGATGTGGCTTGGGTCCCATCGAGTCGGCCATTATCACTTTCGGTCACGAGTCCCCCTTTGAATGTGACAGCCTCGGCATTACTTGCCGAACTCTTCAGCGCCGACTTTCCCACAGAGTGAGTCGCACCGAAACCCGGATTCGCGTAAGTCCCTAAAGTAACCCGAAGGAACCCTTCGGGTTAGTAGAGGCGTGTGTCGGCTAGCCACGAGGATGACCCATCGCCATGGTGGGTCAACTCGAAGCGACGGAAGTCCGCAGGGAGCGTCAATTTGTTAGGCACCCGCGGAGGCTATGGCCGTGCGGATCTCCGCGGCGAGAGCGACGGACTGCGGCACGCTGATGTGGGCCGAGTCCCTATAGCGTACGAAGGCAGGTGCCACCGTCGAACATGTTCCTGCTGGACAGAGCGGCTCAGCCGGATCCCAGATGGCAGCCCCGACGTCACGTGCAACTTCCGCTAACACACGACGTGCAGCCAACCCGGGCCTGATCGCGTTGTCGAGTGTTGTCGATGCGGCGCACTGACCTCTAATGATCACCAGGAAGCCACAGCGGCTTGGGTCCCAGCTGATGTGCGGAATTGTCTGAACCAACAGCACTCGGTGCCCAGCGTTGTGCAGGGCGCGAACGGTGCGGGCAAGGCCCGTACGCAACGCTTCGATCTTTCGCGTCGAATCGGCCGACAGCGTATCGATCGCATTGCCGGCCTTGATGTCGTTGGAAGACCAGTACCCGTCGTTATTAGCGATTAATACAGTGCCAGCCTCGGCCCCTTTCAGATAACCAAGAGTCCCTTCAAAGTATCGGCGGCAGACTGCTCCGTCTGATGGGGGAGGGGTGTCGATATAGATATCGGCGAAAGGGCACGCAACCGCCGCAGCGATAATCACGGGCCGGCCGAGGTCTCTGCCCGCTGCAATGATGCCCTCGCTGAACTGGGTAGAGTTCGAGTCGCCGACCAGGTAGATCGGCGTGCCAGCCGCATCCGGGATCCATGTGCAGCGGCTCTTGATCGCTGCGTCGAGCGGTTTGCGCTTGTCGCAACCCGCGACGGTTGCGGTATGGAGCGGGATGGTCGCCGCCTGAAGATGACGCACAGACTGCGACCACCACCCGTGGGAAGCACTGAACCAGAGGGCGCTTCCCAGAAATACCGGAATGACCAGCACCACACCTATTAACCCAGTCCACTGACGTCGGTTGAGCCCATTAATTTTTCGGATGGGCTCTTCTAGATACCGGTAGGACAGAACGGCAGGAATGAACGACAGGACGGCTGCCCCGAACAACGCAGGGGCATTCTGGTTCCACAGGAGGGCAGCGACGACGATGAATGGCCAATGCCATAAGTAAATGGAGTAGGACCAGTCACCAACCTTGACCATCGGGCGAGTGGACAGCAACCGATACGTCGGACCTGTGGCGCGCGTTCCGGCGAGAATGAGCAGCAGTGTGCCGGCAACCGGAAGCAGCGTCCAGGTTCCTGGGAATGGTGTTCGTTCATCGATGACGAGGACGGAGCCGATGACGAAGGCGAGGCCGACGACGCCTAGCGCGTGACAGACGCGAGTCGACGCAGGGATCCAAACTGTGAGCATTAGCGCCAACAGGGCCCCGGCGGCGAACTCCCATACCCGGGTCACCGGACTGTAGAAGCCGAGGATGCGTTGAAAGCCAGGGACGCTTACGCCGTACGAACTAGTAACGGCCAAGGTGAAGGAGAACGCACCAAAGCCCGCCACGATGAGCAACGGGTTTAGTGCTTCGAGACGCCGTCGCGATCGCGCCAGCATCCAGCCCAGAACCAGCAGCGCGGGAAATATCAGGTAGAACTGCTCTTCGACGGACAGCGACCAAGTATGTAGCAGCGGGTTGGTATCGGCTTTGGGACCGAAATAGTTGCCCACCGTGGTGGCGATCACGAGGTTCGCCACGAGCATCATGGCGCCGATAGCGGTCTGGCCAGCTGTCTGTTGAGGACCCAACGGAGATACGAACAGGGCCGACAGCGCCATGGTCACCGAGATCATCAGTGCCAATGCCGGTGTTAGTCGCTTAAAGCGGCGCAAATAGAACCGGCCGAATTTGATGCGGCCGGAGTGTTGCCTCTGCCGGTGCAGCATCGCAGTTATCACGAATCCCGATATAACGAAGAAGATGTCAACACCGACAAAGCCGCCGCGCAATGGAAGCCCTGCGTGAAATGCGACCACGACGAGGACGGCGATCGAGCGCATCCCCTGAATATCAGGACGCCTGTTGCTGTGCGCTTCGCGTTGCCGGTCGCCGAGCAAAGATCCCCCTGAGTTATCGTTGCGGCGATTCTGCGCGGGGCCACGATGTCGCCTCAACGCGGGACCTTAGCATTGGGGCGGAGGGGGTTCATGAATAGTACGCAGCCGGGTCTGGGACGGCACACTCTCACTGTGGTCGAGTACCTCTCGGTATCTTTTGACGGTCGGCGTATGACAGGAGAGTCGCGCGCTGACGATTGCCCACTTTATGGTGACGGTCGTCTGCCTGACAGGAGCGAACCGCGAGAAGCATCTCTTGGATGTCTTGGCGGGGTACCAATCCGCACTAGCCCCTGCGTCCCCCGAGCGCAGACGGGCGGGTTATTTCCGCGTGTACGGTCCGGCGCTGTGGCACAGGCTGGAGTTGACGGTGACCGTCCGGCGGCAGGACCCAATCGATGCTATGCATACGTGCAATCCGCCGGTCCTGTTCTGCTCGTCGCTGCATTCAGCGCCCCCTCGGCGGACGGTCTTCGACCACCCCTGCTGCCCGAGTTCCGTCGCGGTCATGGCTTGCGGCAAACCCCTGTCACGGCAGACGCTCTCTGCCGCGATGTTGGCGCGATGAAGCCTCGGCATGAACGATTAGTCGGGTTGTATCAACCCGCGCGTGGTCCCCGAAATGAATGGCACAGGTGCCCTCGCAGCCACGTGGCGCGTGATCACTCTCGGCAGCATCATGGTTAGCCAGTGGACCACTGCTGCAAGCGCGTGAAGCACAACTAGACCGTTCAGGCACAAATCTGATTTCAACTAACGCGGCCGAGGGGATTTCTCATGAATGGTCTGGGCTGGTACGGACGCCGCATTCGGACTATGGGTGCCCGCGAAGTGCTTTGGCGCGCAACCAAACCCCTGCAGGCGGTTCGCAGCGGGCGAATGCGCGGTGATGGGGCGTTCGCGCTGAGTGGCTCGTTGGATTTGCGAACTGCTTTGGAGCGTTTCCAGTCAGGGGTTGACCGCCCTATCCTTCTGGATCGTCAACGCGCCCAAGCTATTTACCAAGAAGATCCCGCGCTCGTTGATCTGCTCCTGAGCGCGGCAGATCGCGCAGTGCAACGTTCGTTCCGCTTCTTCGGGTATCCCGCCGTAGTTTTGAGTAGCCCGATCGACTGGCATTACGATCCAGTGGCCGATGTTCATTGGCCTGATCTTCCATCCGAACGAATCAACTATCGTAATTCTGCCGGCGACATCAAGTGGATCTGGGAACTCAATCGTCTGCAGCATCTTCCGTGGCTGGCTCAGGCTTGGCTCTTCACCGGGGACGCCCGTTATGAACGCGCGGCATTCGAACACCTCGATTCCTGGATAGAACAAAACCCTCCCGGACGCGGTATCGCCTGGCGCGGTGCCTTCGAGGCCGGAATTCGGGCCATCTCCATCGCGACGGCGGTGCAGGGACTGCGCGACTCTGCCGAGCTAACAGAGGATCGCTTTGAACGAATCCTCATGGTCGCCGCTGAAAGTGCCCACCGATGCTGGCAAGACCGGTCCCTGTTCAGTTCGGCCAACAATCATCTGGTTGGTGAGATGGCGGGACTTGCCGTCATTGCATTGATGTTTCCCGAATTGGCTGCAGCGTCTGAATGGGAGGCGTTGGCCGTCCGGATGCTATCCCTCGAGGCCGGCAAGCAGATCCTGGCCGACGGCACCAGCTCTGAACAGGCTATCGGCTACCAGACTTTCACAGTCGAGTTGCTGTACCTGGTAGCAGCATTACTAACCCAGCGAGACGGCCACGCGCCCAACGAAATTATCAAGGCCATCGACCGAAGTTCATCGTTTCTCACCGCTGTAATGGGGGATCGGGATCCGGCCCCACGTTACGGGGACGATGACGAAGGGTTCGCATTGAGATTGGGACCCGAGCCGGTACGGACGGTACGCGACCATCTCGGCATCGTGTCAGCGTGCGGCTGGTACGCGACACCGGAGGCATCAGGCAACGATTCGTTGACCGCCCAATGGTATAGAGCGATGGGGCAGAGTTCGCCTGCCAAGCCGACGGCGCCCTCCGCGTGCTCAGCCGAAGGTCCCGCGAGCTTCTTTGCCCGCGACGGGGGCTTGGTTGTGTTACGAAGCGGTCGACGCAGGACCACGATGGATGTGGGTGCGCTGGGATATCTTTCAATCGCTGCTCATGGCCACGCCGACGCATTGGCCCTCACACTGAGCATCGATGGCCACGAAGTCATCAGCGACCCTGGAACGGGTAGTTACCACGGGCACCCGAAGTGGCGCCCAATTATGCGCTCGACCCGCGCCCACGCGACGGTGTGCATCGATGGCCAGGACCAGTCAATTTATGCGGGCCCGTTCCTTTGGCTGCGCCATGCGCGCACTCGTGTACACAAAGTGGATTTGGTAACGGGGTTTGTCGACGCCGAACACGACGGCTATACGCGATTGCGCGGAAAGCCCATACATAGGCGGTGGCTGATTGCACCCCCTGATCACCAGTCGCAACTGGTGGTGGACATGATCACCGGGAGCGGACACCATGAAGTTAGGGCTTCCTGGCCGCTCCACCCCAGTCTGCAGGTAGAGCGAATTCCACTCGGCCACAAAGCTAGCCGGGAGGATTCTGCGCTTGCGCAACTGTTGTACGCATCGACCGCGCCACTCATGATCGACGAGGTGCGCGGCGACGTGCGGGAAAATCTGGGCTGGTGGTCTGATCGATTGGAGAGTCGCAAACCCGCGTGGTGGCTGGGCGCGGTCGCCACGGCCGAACTTCCGGTCGTCATTGCCACCTTGATCGCTCCGGTGGACGGGCGGCGCCCCGATGACCTATCTGTTGAGCTGCGGGGTGACTACATCAATGTTTGCTGGGCAGAAGGCGACGCTATACAGACAGCGAGCTTGCAGTTTGCCGCTTCCGCTGGGCGCACAAGTGGGTCTAAGGTTGGCTAGCCGCGAAATATGCCTCGTGCACCTCGGGTTTCGAGAACCTTATCGACGGGTTCGGGAGAATCCGTCTGATAGCCGTGACCGGGTTAGTCCGGCCTGTTCCGCAAATGGATCGATACTGCGAAACTCCTTCGACGCCTAGCGATCCGGGTAACGCGCGAGATCCCACCGGATCGGGCCAAGATCCCCGCACCGATGGGGTGGGCCGGAGTTCACCCGATCGCCCGGGCCGCATACTCACAGGTGTCTGGGCTCCCCAGATATGAGTGAGTTCAGGGTCTCGAAGGTAGCGCGCGTGGAGAGGTTGGCCTCTTCGAAAGGGACCGGAGATGGAACTTCTCCTAAGCAGAAGCCTATGAAGCTCTTGACGAGCGTGGTCTGGCCCTTATCAGAAGCGAATTTGTGTACATGACTTTTTCCTCCGCGCCAAAATTGCAGCCGCCGGAAGTCCCGTGAAATCTCGGCGAACCATTCCTGGCCCCAGACTTCGATCCGCTCCTTCTCGTTCGGGATCGAGCGGGAAGGTCCGTAGGAGACTTGTGCAGTGCTACCCGAATGCCAGGCAAGTTGTACTTGAAGACGCTCCTCACCGCGGCCGTCGGAGGCAGTGGGACCGGACGCATACACGGTGTCCAAGTCTGCGCCTAGCAGACTTACGGCGAAGTCGATGAAATGACAAGCCTCGCCGACGATTCGACCCCCTTGCGCTGAGTCCTGCGACCAGTGCTCCGGCGCGGGGTCCGGCGTCACACGGTAGATGAGCTGCAATCCGCTGAAGCCCGTCACGAGGGATCGGAGCTTTTCCAACGCTGGAGCTGCCCGTCGGTTGAAACCCACGACCACCTGGTTGCGGAGGGGGTGGTTGGCAATCTCGATGCGCTCCTCTTCCGTTATGCAGAGGGGCTTGTCAACATAAATCCACTTCTCCCGATCTAGCGCTTCCTTGACCAAGCGGCCATGGGAATCATGCCTCGTGCTGATCACGACCGCATGGACGTTGGGGTCGTCAAGAATTTCACTGTCGGAAGATGCTGATTTATCGATCCTAAATTTCTTTTGCGCTTGAACCGCGCTGAGACCGGACGCCGTCACCACCGACTCAAGTGACACTCTCGTGTCACGTGCCAAGGTGGGAAGAACGAATTTCCTTGCGTAACTTCCCGCTCCAATTACTCCCACTCGCAATGTTCCGGATGTATCCCGCTGCTTGACTCGTTGCTGCGGCGCGCGAACGGGGGGAAGATCGGGGTCGGACGTTGAATATGTCAGCGCGATTGCGTGCGGTCCTGGTACCGACTTGAGGCGATCGTATGCCGCGGGTGCCTCCTCGACCGGAAAGCGTCGATCGACTAGCGACGCGACGTCCAATCGTCCTGAAGACAACAGCCTAACGACCTCGGCGAAGTTCCGTTTCTCCGTCCATCGCACGTAACCTATTGGGTAATCGATGCCTTTCTCTTCGTATTGCGGGTCGTAACGTCCAGGCCCGTATGAACGGGAGATTCTTAGGTCATGCTCGCCGTTGAAGAATTCATTTCGGTCCAACACGAGTGGAACGTCTCCCACGACTGTGATGGTGCCGCGGTCCCGAAGGTATCGCGCAGCGCGGCGAACCAGGGTTTGGTCCGAGGACGATGCTGTAATGATCACATGGTCGAAGTCGCTGCTCACCGACTCGTCCAACTCGGGAAGCACCGCGAGGAGGGCTTCGGCCGACAATTCGCGTGCTGCGGGCTTGGGATCTACGCCTACGGAAGGTGATCCGTAGGCGTCCAGAAGGCGGGCGGTCATCTGACCGATCAGTCCGAGTCCGATGACGAGGCAGCTTTCGCCTGGACGTACGTCAGCCTGTCTTATGCCTTGAAGTGCGATGGCACCTAGCGTGACGAACGCCCCGTCCTCGAAAGAAACATTGTCCGGAAGTGGAGTGCACAGCTGCGATGGAACTGCATCGTATTCGGCGTGATTGGCGATGCCCGCACCTGAGACAGCTACTCGCATACCGACTCTGAGGTCCTGTATCTTATTTCCTACGCCGACTACTACGCCTGACGCGCTATACCCCAGGGGCTGCAGGGTGTGGAGTCGATCCTGCACTTTCTCGAAAGTGCGTCTCACTCCCTCTCGACGAAGCGTCTCGCGCACGACCGCGACGTCTTGAGGCCGCGCTCGAGCTTTGCCTAAGAGACTCTTTTCCCCTAGAACCAACTTGGCTCTCTCTGTCCCGCTTGAAATTACGCTGTTGCGCACTCTCACAAGGGCTGTGTAGTCGTCTATCTGAGGAATTGGACAATCGACGACCAAGACTTCCCCTCGGGCCTGATCCTGAACGACCTGCTTCATTGCCCTACTCCCGGATCACTCGCCGAATACCTCGGCCCGACGGACGCGAGCTCGTGTCGAATAACGCTGCGTGATTCGACTCAGAATGTTCATATCAGCCCCGCCTCAAGACTCGACCGCCAGGTTTCAGGTTCACATGATTATCACTAGGGGAAGATTGACTTGATGTGGGTGCCGGGGTGAGTTGAGACACCCTGGTTCCGCCTGAGCCCATCCGCCGTCGGTTTGTCCACAGGCTAGGGCCTCTTCTGGTCAGGAGCGTCCGGAATTGCGCTCATCACCACACGGGCTGCAACAACACTAGAGGAGTCTGACGCCGATCGGGTCTGGTGACCGTGGCGCGCGGAATGGGCTGGCGTCCGTCTCAGCGGCCGACAGGAGCGACTCAGTACTCCCGGACGCGCACAATTTTCAGGCCGTGGTTGGGCACGCCTCGGTCGCGGTAGGCTCCACATCTCGAGGGGGTTCAGTCTTGGAAGTCCGCCTGAGTTTGGACCTTCGGTTTAGTGCTTTGATTCGGCCATGTTCAGGTGGGCCAGGATTGTTCGTCGAGGGGCAGGGATCTTTGGGTCGCCAACGACTGGATGGACCCTACGACTGGCAGTATGAGCCAGTCGCTGACCTTCACCGGCCGGTGCTTCCATCCCCACGGATGAACAGCCGCGTCTCTAATGGCGAAGTCAAGTGGATCTGGGAACTTGATGATCTCCAAGGCCTGCCGTCGTTGGCACACGCCTCGCCTTTCATCGGCGGCGCCAGTTATGAACGTCCGGCGTTCGAGCACTTCGGCGCTGGGGTCCCGACGGAGTGACCCCGCGCGGATCGATCACTGTCGCGCTCGTCGGCCCGTTCCCGCCGCCCTACGGCGGGATGGCCGTTTACTTGTCGTCGATCGAGGCCGGTCTGCGGCAGCAGGGGATGGAACCTCTGCGCGTCTTGGTCCCGTATGCGGGGGTGGGCGGCTGGAGGCGCCATTTGGGACGGATCGCGATATTTGTCCGCGCCGCGCTCACGGTATTGCGGACCCGGCCCGACGTGGTCCACTGCGTGACGGGTAGCCAGCCGAACCTAATCGGCAACATCTTGCCGCTGCTCGCCGCTGAGTTCGCACGCCGGCCAAGCATTCTCTCGATAGCAGGCGGCGAGTTCCACGCCGCGGTCACCGGCTACCGAGGTGTCCGCCGGCGAATCGTCCGGTTCATTCTCACCCGCCCGCGACTGCTCGTGGCTTGCACCAACGAGATCACCGAGGCGCTCCGGGTTATCGGCGTGCGCGAGTCGCGCATAGTCACCGTCTCCAACGCCCTGCCACTAAGGCTCGACCCCCGCGCACATCAGGCCTTGCCTCCGGAGGTCGAGGCCTTCGCTGACGCTCACTCCCCTCTGATCGGCTCGATTAGCGGGTGGTACGGCTTCTATGGCAGCCAGGACCTCGTTGAGGCCATGCGCGAGCTTCGCTCGTCGGATCCGCGTGTGGGGCTCGTGCTGATGGTCAAGGGCGGGGGAGACGCCCGCTTCCGCGCCGAGTTGCTGGATCTCCTGACCCGCTACGGCCTTAGCGACGCGGTCCTCGTCCGCGAGGACGAGCGCGCGGTGTTCCCCATCCTGCGCCGGGTGGACATCTTCGTTCGCACCCCCCACCACGAGGGGGACGCGATTTCGGTCCGTGAGGCCCTAGCCGTTGGCACGCCCGTCGTGGCGAGCGACGTCGGCTTCCGACCGGACGGCGTCGTACGTTTCCGCCCGGCCGACCACCGGGACCTCGCGGCACGACTCCGCGAGATGCTCGACGTCCGCTCGGTCGACTGGGAGGCCGACTCCAGCGAGGGCGAGCGGAACTTCCAGTACCTTCTGTCCGTCTATCGGCGCTTCACCGCTCAGGCCTAACACGAGCAGGTCCTGGCCAGTTCGGCGACCTCGGTCGAGTGCCCACACAGACGGTCGCTGCTTACCCCACCAGGCAACAAGTCCACCTGATCTGGTAGCACGACGGGCGAACCTACGCCACCAAGTACCTTGCGAGCCCGGCCAGTTGCGCCCATTTCGACTGGCTAACCAAGATGTACCCACTTATCGGGGCCGCGCTCTCAACTTGTCACGAAGGCCTTCAACCGGGTCGCCAATATACTTATTCAATAGTATAGAAAAACAGATTGACAGAACGACGGCGGCGAGGCCTTCGGCAATGACACTTTCGATTGCAAACCTTGGCATTAAAAAATTTAGCACATGGATTACAAGCATATGGCATATATAGACGGGGTAGCTCAGCTCGCCGATTCGCTTGTCCCAGGTCCTCCTGGATTGGAATAAAAATGTGAGAGGCATCAGTGTCAGAAAAACGGCAAACAGCGCGACACTCTTTAGCTTTTCAGGGAGCGGGATCAGCCAAAATGTAAGAGTTATCGAAATCAAAAAATAAGTCGAAAGAGCGGACAATCTGTCGATGTGGTCGCGCGAAAAACGACTGCGATAGATGGGCATTAGCACTTGGTGCGAAAGGGCGCCCAATAAGAACAGGGCCAGTTCGGCTGGAAAGAATCTGTAGTCCCAAGGATCCTGAGCACCTAGTCCGATATAGATCAAGTATATGCGCACTAAGATTGACAGAGATAGGAGTACCAACAGCAGCTTCCTGCGGAAAAGCACAAACGGTGCTATGAGATAGAAGCTGAGCTCTACGCCCAATGTCCAAGCTTGAGGAACCAGAAGCCCTTCCCAGAGAACGACATCGCTTGTTTTGAAGTTCGCGGAAAATACCAGCTGTCCGTGTTCGACGCCAGAAAACAGGACCCAGTCTTGCAGAAATAGTGTGAGATTTGAAAATACCAGTAGCGCATTTGCCGCCAACGGTGCCCTCTGATAAACGCTGAAGAACGCTACGTCTTCCTTAAGCGCAAGAGCGGCGACGGTTAAGCCGACGAGTGTGAGAAGGGCCACTACAACGTAAATAGGATAGAGCCTGAGATACCTGTTGATGTAGAAGCTTTTGATGTTTGAGTATACTTTCTTTTCGACAAGTACATACGAAATAAGAAACCCAGAAATCATATAAAAAAGTTCTACGGCGTTGCGCCCGCCAACGAACACGTATCCGATGGTATGCGCAAATACAACCGATATGGCAAAAAGAGTTCGCAAGGTACCCATAGACCCCCCGTCGCTTTCCGCGGAGCATTGTATAGTGCGCAGGGCCGAACTGAAGATCCTGTCCATGCCCACCGTAGGGGCGGGGCGCCGTGCGCAAGCTTGCCACAGCTTGCGAAGCAGATGCGGCCGGTGCTCCTTCGACGTCCGTCTGTCGCCAGGATGTTCTGCAAGGAAGAATCGGCAACGACAAGATCGCCGTCTTGGCCACGTCGCCCTACAGCGAGGCGACCCGGCCGAGTGCTCTTGACATCGGCCTCAACCGCGTAGCGCACCTTCGTCCCATGACTGGTCGCTTCAACAGGGCCACTTCGCGATTCGTGGATCCGGATCGCATGACAGAACCCCACGAACGAGTCGTTGAACGGGCCCGACCGCGTGACAGCTGCTCAACGAGTTGCGCGTCGGTTCGTTGTGGAAGCCAGCGCGATCATCGAAGACCGCCGCCGGGACTACAGCATGAACAGGGCCATGGTCGGCCCACGCAGACGAGCTCGCCGTAGTGCGTCATGACCCGCGACCTTAAGTCGCGTAGCGAGTGGACCGCCTTGGGTCCCTCACAGACATCCTGAAGGGTGCATTGCCGAGCTTCGGAACCACAGAGGCTTTTCGACGTCGCGTCTCAGTAGATCTAGCGCAGAGTCGGGGTCCTTCCCATTCTATGATCGTCAAGAGCGGGCCCTGTAATAGCCGAAAGCATCTGAAAGAGAAGCCCACCGGTAGGTGTCGCTGAACCAAAGCCGCGTGGGCTTGTCATATGCGGAACGGTAGACGCCCTGTTTCCAGTACATACCAGGGTCACCGCAATATCCGATCTTTCTATAGTGGGCATCCACCAACTTTCGCCCATCAAGCCAAAGCTGGACGTAACCCGATCCTGTGCAACCGAACCGGACTTCCATAACGAAGTCGTGCCATCGGTCCTTGGGCAATTGGCCGAGATCGAACATCTCCCAGACGGCGTCATCCGGCTGTGTCGAAGGATTCCAGTCTCCACCACCGAACAGCTTGAGACTCAGATCAGCCTGGTCACCGGCGAGATGAAGAGACAATGGCGATTGATTGCTGCCCGGCCCGCCGGCGTGGATCTGTACAAAGCTATTCCAGGTCCCAGGTGGGCTCGCGAAGTTGGAGTCGATCATGAGGCCCCACGACATCACGATGGTCTGGCCGTCCTGAAAGCCGCCGAGATCGCCCGTATTGATCACTTCGGCGCGCTCACCGGCACTTGACCCCACAGCGCTGTTGTCGCCGGGCCGCACTTCGATGCGCTGCACGATTCCCCGCTGATCGGTGGGATCGTCGACATACCGCACCCGATCTGGCGCCTCTACCTGTTCACCCCAGTAATCGTAGTTCTCGACACCTGGCGGCACACTTCCGTAATCCGTGTGAGTCAAGAGTCCGGACGCCGCCGACGCCCAATCGGGACCGCCTGCGCTTACCTCCGCCGGGCTTACCATGCCCACAATAAGGAGCGATGTGAACGTCAGGGCCGCGGCTGCAAGCAGCGAACAGCGTCGACGCAGCCGAGATGGGCTCGTCGGCGCGGGCATCTAGCGAACTCTTTTCTCCCCCTGCGGCGACATAACTACCCCAGTTCAAGGTCGCCTCCGCACTCCAGCATACGAGCGACCGGTGGTCACCATCGAACGCCAATTGGTCTACCAAGCCAGTTTGCGGTTGCTGACCTTGGCAATAACGCAGGAAGCCTTTCGAAGAAGCAGGCCCATCGGGTAAATCGCGACTTTATTAGGACTTGAAGACGGGATAATGTCTCGAGTCCTTCGGCCCAGCGAACAAGCCGGCCCGTCATGCATCCCGCCGTGCGCAACACTTCCGACCGTCGAAGGCCCTTGCGCGGCGCGAATGTGCAAGTTGTGCCGGGAAAGCCGCACGCGAGTCTTCCGAGGGAATCTCGCCTTAGCTATGATGCCTTTTGATCGTTCGCGTGCAAAGAAGAATGGGCCTATCTGCATTTGCCGGCTCTTGCCTTGACTGACTTGCGACGGCAGATAGCTACCCACCAGCTATCAACGACTTGTAAACTGCCACGTATCGATCGCGCATCGTTGAAATATCGTATTTGCCCGATGTTAGTCGGCCGTTCGTGCTCAGTGTCTGGGCCAACGTTGGCGACTGAATTAGAGTAGTTATCTTCTCGGCGAGATGCTCATCAGAGCCGGATTCAAAAAGCAGCCCATCTGATCCGTCAGTTATGACATTCGCGGGGCCATCTATGTTCGAGGCGATGACCGGTAAACCTGCGGCCATCGCCTCGACTAACGCGAGCCCGAAGCCCTCCCATCGGGAAGGCAAAACAAATATGTCCGCATCGGCGAGTAACGACGCGACATCGGTTCTGCCTTGCACAAACTTAACGCGGCCGGTCAGACCCAAAGTTGAAGTCAATGCTTCAAGCATCGGCAACGTGTGCAGATCCCCTGCTGCGGGCTTGCCCACAAATATGCACTCGACATCCAGTCCGCGATCGACGCACCGCTTGACTGCCCGGATAAGAACGTCCTGCCCCTTTTTTTCAGGAAAAAGCCGCCCGACGGATATTATTCTGACCTTTGGATCGTTCTGCTGGGGCGAGATCGACCGGAAGAGAGAAATCGGTATCCCATTTTCGATCTGTTTTACCCGCTTTATGGGCAACGCGGCAGCCTCATCGGAAACTGCTTGGGAGATCGCAATCGTCGCGTCGATAGTCAAATTATGGAATAAAACGTCTAGAGAGCTCATGCCGATTCTAGTATCATGAAGCGTGTGTACCAACTTGAGATTGGACTTTAGAAGCCGACAAGCCATGGACCAATATTTCGATCCGCGGTTGTGCGAATGTATAATGGCTACATTATGGCGTTGAATTATCTTTATGAGTTGAAAAATATATCTGGGGTTACAGCTGCTCTCAGGCCGGCCCAGGTAGTACGTGCAATCCGACGTGGCGTTAAGCTCCGAAGCTAAGTCGGGATCGACTTGATTGTTCATCACGACGACGACCTGAGGAAATAGCGGCAGCTCGGTGCAACTCTTGACAAAATTCACCAGCATACGCTCGGCGCCGCCGACCTCAAGGGACGATATAAGTTGCAAGACCGCAGGACGTTGCGGTGAATTATCTCGGTCCATGGAACTTATCCAGAATCCTATCGCGTGTGTCGTGCGTCGTTTGGTGGGAGGGGGCAAGGCTGCGTAAAGCAGTTGGACATCTGCAAACCAGAGCTATTTGCCGCTCCTCCCGCCATCAAAAAGTGTTGCTGATTAGTCACTCCCGAAGCGCGTGTACATGCTCTCGATACCAGGCAACCGTCCGGTCCAGGCCCTCTTGCAAAGTGATATGAGATGTCCAACCAGTTCCGGCCAATTTGGAGACATCGAGGAGTTTCTGTGGCGTTCCGTCCGGTTTTGTTGTGTCCCAATGGGTTTCACCGCTATAGCCGACAATTCCGGCGATCATGTCGGCTATCTCGCGGATCGTGACATCCGTGCCGGTGCCGACGTTCACTTGCTGAGATCCGTCGTAGTGCTCGAGCAGGTGTAGGCATGCGTCGGCGAGGTCATCGACGTGCAGGAATTCCCGGCGCGGTGTGCCGGTTCCCCAGTTGGTGACCGACTCCGCCCCGGTGGCAGCTGCCTGGTCGTAGCGGCGGATCAGTGCCGGCAGCACGTGTGACCCCTTCGGTGAGAAATTGTCCTCCGGCCCGTAGAGATTGGTCGGCATCGCTGAGATCCACGGCAGCCCGTACTGCCGGCGTACGGCTTGAACGTGCAGGATCCCGGCGATCTTGGCAATGGCATAGGCGTCGTTGGTCGGTTCGAGGTGCCCGGTGAGCAGTGCGTCCTCGACAATGGGCTGCGGCGCGAACTTCGGGTAGATGCACGACGACCCGAGGAATAGCAGACGTTCAACGTCGTTCTCGCGGGCGGCGTCGAGCACGTTGAGCTGAATGCGCAGGTTGTCGCTCAGGAAATCGACGGGATAGGTGCTGTTGGCCAGGATGCCGCCGACCTTAGCCGCCGCCAGCACCACGTATCGCGGCTTGACGTCGGCGAATAAACCAAAAACCGCGTCTCGGTGTTTCAGGTCAAGTTCCTCTGACGTTCGCCCGACGATGGCTTCGAACCCGGCTAGCTCAAGTCGTCTCTTTATCGCAGAGCCGACCAAGCCGCGGTGGCCGGCGACATAAAACGTTGCGCCACGGTCGAGTTCAGCGGGGGAAAACTGAACGTCATCGGCCATATCAGATGGTGCCTGTGGCCATCGGCGTGTTCCAGGACGCCAGTTGGACCTTATCCACCCATGGCTGCCCCGCGTGTTTGAGCGCTTCGATATCGGCGTCGACCATTAGGCGGGCGAGCGTCTGGCCGTGCACTGTGGGGATCCAGCCGAGTCGATCACGCGCACGGCTGGGATCGCCGATCAAGGCATCCACTTCGGTAGGACGAAGATACCGCTCATCGAAGCGGACATGATCTTTCCAATCGAGGCCCGCATGCTCGAAGGCGATCTCGATAAACTCCCGCACCGTGATGCCGGTGCCGGTAGCCAACACAAAGTCGTCGGGTTGGTCGGCTTGCAGCATCCGCCACATGCCTTCGACATATTCGGGGGCGTACCCCCAGTCGCGGACAGAGTCGAGGTTGCCCATATAGACGTGTTCCTGCAGGCCGGCCTTGATGGCAGCAACAGCTCGCGTGACCTTCCGGGTCACGAAAGTCTCGCCCCGACGCGGTGATTCGTGGTTGAACAGGATCCCGTTCACCGCGAACATGCCGTAGGCCTCGCGATAGTTCTTGGTGATCCAGAAGCTATAGAGCTTCGCCGCCGCGTACGGCGAGCGCGGGTAGAACGGCGTGTCCTCGTTCTGCGGCGGTGGGGTGGCGCCGTATAACTCGGAAGACGACGCTTGATAGAAGCGCGTCTTGATGCCAGACAAACGCACGGCCTCGAGCATCCGAATGGTTCCGGTGCCGGTGGTGTCGGCGGTGTGCTCGGGCTCGTCGAACGACACCCGGACATGAGACTGCGCGGCGAGGTTGTAGACCTCATCGGGATCGATGCCGGCTAGCAGCGTGACCAGGCGGGCGCCGTCTCCGAGATCGCCATAGTGCAAGAACATGCGGGCCGAAGAGGCGTGTGGGTCGACATACAGATGATCGATGCGGGAGGTGTTGAACGTCGACGCACGGCGAATCAGGCCGTGAACTTCGTAACCCTTGCTGAGCAACAGTTCTGCAAGATAAGAACCGTCTTGGCCCGTGATCCCCGTGATCAGAGCACGCTTGCTCATTTGCTCCGCGGATCCCGTGTCCTGGCGCCGGAAGGTCCAGAATGGTGCCCCCGAGCGACTTCAGCTATTTCGCTGCCGTGCACCGGCGCGCGGTCTGAAACCGCGGTGTCGTCTTCCACCACCGAGACGTCCGTATGCGAGGTCGCCGCCGATTCCGTGGCCGGCTTGCGACGGTCATTGCCGTAATAGCCATAGCTATAGCTGTAAGCGTTGCCCCCGCGGGTGGATGTCATCGTGAACACCGAGCCGAGCACCGTAGCCCCAACATCCCTGAGGTTTCCGATGGCCTGCGCCAAATGCTCGCGTTTAGTCTGCCCATACTTGGCCATGATGAGCGTGCCATCGGAATTGGCCGCAAGTATCGCGCCGTCGGTAACTGCGAGAAGCGGTGAAGAGTCGATGATCACGTAGTCGAATTGCTCGCGCAGTTCTTTGAGGACACTCTCGGCTGCCTGCGATCCGAGGAGCTCGCTGGGATTCGGGGGAGTGGCGCCTGAGGTCAGGGCCGTCAGGTTGGGAAACGCTGTCTTCTGTAATACATCCGACAGACTAGCTGCGCCGCTCAGTACAGTGCTGAACCCCGCCGCCCCAACTAGGTCGAGATATTTGTCGATGGACGGCCGTCGCATGTCACCGTCAACCAGAACCACATTGTGTTCGGCCTCTGCGAGTGCCAACGCAATGTTGATCGCTGTGGTGGACTTGCCTTCGCCAGGAGACGCACTAGTGACCATAATTACCCGCGGCGGATTGTCGACTGCCAGGAACTGCAGGTTGGTTCGCAGCTTACGAAATGATTCCGCGGCGGACGAGTTGTCGCCCTCGAACGATATTGCAGGCCTTTTGTGGATTTCCTTATCCATCGGAATGGCGCCGACTAGTCCAACACCGGTGATCGCTTCGAGGGTGTCGCGGTCCTTGACGGTGTTGTCCAGCCGATCTCGAACGAGGGCGAGACCCACCCCGAGCATGACTCCCGCCGCAAGCCCGAGCACCAGATTACGAAGCTTTTTCGGGGTGACCGGTTTGGTAGGAACAGAGGCCCGCTGTTCGACGATGACGCGCGCATTCGGGGTGGCATCGCCTGTCGGTGGGGTCTCGAGTTCGCGTACCAACTGCACGAATTCGTCGGATAAGGCGTTCGCGATATCGAACGCCCGTGTAGGCGATGGGTCCAGCACCGACACGTCGATGAGCACAGTGTTTTGCTTTGCGGCCGCACTGACCCTGGCTCTCAATGAGGCGGCAGACATATCGAGATGAAGACGATCAATGGTGCGCTGCGCTAGTGTCTCGCCCATGATCAGCTGCGTGTAGGACAACACGCGTTCCTGAGATAAGCGGTTGCCCTGATACAGATCGGTCATTGACGATCCGGAAGATGCCGATACGTAGAGCTGTGTCGACGCTTGGTACTGCGGAGTGGCAGACAGCGTGTATGTCAGCGCGGCCAGGACTGCCACGAGTGTCGTGACGCAGATCGTGATCCAACGTGTGCGCAGTACTTTTATGTAGTCCTGAAGATTCAATGCAGCGTGCCGCTCTCTAGAGGATTGGCATCGGCGCCGTAGCTCATCCTGCACATTGTGGCACCGAGACCTTCGTGGTGACGGGACCCACTAGCGGTTGAATTGGAACCCGTGCGGCGCCCGGCGACGTGGGCTCGGAAAGGTGGAAGGTCAGCTCATCTGTCTGTCCGGCCGGTATCACCAGCAGGGCTTCGAAGCTCGGGTGACCGCGTTCGCTGTCTGCGCGAGCATCTATTTGACTACCGTTGGACATTACATCAATTAGCTTAGCCCCCGTGGTGGCGAGCAGGCGAACAGACGTGAACATAGTTCCTTTGGGGATAAGGTCTGCTCCGTGTTTAGGGGAGAAGCCCAGCCGTCCCGCAACGTTGTCCGGTAGCGATTCAGGGCTGGTGACATTGTTTTTCAAGCGAACCGTCACCGTTGACCTGCGGGTAGCGCCACTGCAACCATCGGCGACATATTCAATTCGCCGATCCAAGTAATAGTCCAGTTTGTTACCACCAAGGTTATTGATAACGATTCCGGCATACGGTGCGGCATCGTCGGGAATCGTGTGCGCCAGAGGCGTTTGTTCCAGCAGGGCCTGTTCCTCAGGGAATGAGCTCCACACGGCGATTCGGCGTTCGCTGACCGCCCGGCCTAGAGCTTCAAGCAACGCCCGGGGTGACTTCACATTGCCCAAAACCTGTTTGACGACTTCAGCGGCAATTCCCTGGAGGTATTTCTTGCGCGCCGGCTGATCCTTTTCTCCGGGATAACGGATATAGACGGTTGACTCCGTCAGCTCGACTGCATTGTCCTTCGTCACCGTCTCCCCGTCCGGCAACACCACGGGACCGGTAGCGCCGAGAATGTAGCTCAGCGCGACGGGGTCGATCGACATTACCCCGTCAACGTCGAGCCCCGCTTGCTGTGCCATAGATCTCCAGATCTGCGCAGCGTAGGGAAAGTGTGAAGTTTGGTTGGTGTTTCGGTAATCGGTAGACGGATTGGTGAATCCGTATTGGTTGTCGAATTCGGGGCCGAGGCTGAGCGGCGTGAATTGCCTGTTATTGAAATCGGTATTGGGAGCCAAGGTGTCAATGCTGGGTTTGCCGTCGTCGAAGCGGACAACTCCGAACCCCCCGAGGAGGCCACCGGTGCCTCGAGCCTCGGCATTTGTCAGGAAAGCCATGAAGTAGCTGCGGGGGCCATCGGCGCCCATCATCGACGGAGCCAGGCGCGCGGCGAGTGCGGTGTTGGTTAGCAGTTTTGACAGGTCTTGCGTCTGCGCCTGTAGCTGAGACCGGGCATTAACGATGGCTTCGAGGTAGCCGGGCTCTGAAATCGCTTGTGCTTCGGCATCGATACGTGCGGCATCCGTCGCGAACTTCCGCAGCGTGGGTTCTTCATTGCGGAGCGCGACCACATCGAGCCGGCCATCGGCGAGTAAATGATTCGGCGAAACAGTTGTGCCGGCCTCGGCGATGGGCTTCAGCACGTCGGTGGCCAAGTTGAACACCACGTCCGCGATCTGTTGACCGGTCTCGAATGGGCTGCCCAGCCACGGCACGGCAGCGGCGATGTCCCACGGTAATGAGTGCGCTGCATCGCGGGCCGCCTGCGCGTGGGCCCCTGCATCCAGGGCAAACCGAGACGCATCCCCGGTGTTGCCCTGCAGCACTGCGCTTTTCGCCTGCTGCGCGCTATTTCGCGCGGCCTCGAGGTTCGACTTCGCGGCGTTTGCCTGGAAGCCGAGCCAACAGCCGAACGCGAGGAGTAGGACCAATACACCGAGGGACGGCCAAACGACAGCGCGGCGCTTGAACCACGGCTGGCCGTCATCGCTCCGCTCCGTCAGCGCCGCTTCGTCACCGCCAGTCAAACGCCGCCAATCAAGTCCCACTCAGTCAGCTTCCCCTACTCGGACGTGGTCTGTGCGCTGTGCGCGCAGATTCACCGTTAGCTCCAAAAAACGACTCGCCGGTGGACGCTGTGTCCAGTCGACGAGTCGCTTTGGTGTGAACCGTTACGGGTTGAGGTACGGGCCGACCTTGAAGTTCTGGGCGACGGCGTAGGCGACATTGTGAGTGGCGTCAGCAACCGCTATGAATGCATTTCCGATTGGCGGGCCGATGATCGGGATGACGGTAATCGCCTCGCCGAGGAGCTTTATGACTCCAGCTGTGGTGTCAAGGAAGCCCCAAACTATCTGTGCACCGATCTGGACGGTCACCCTGGCGAGAGTGGCGAGACCGTCAATAACCGGATTGGCGTTCGCATTCGGAGTCGCCGCTGCCTTTGGCGCGACGGCCGGAGCTTCAGCAGTGGGCGCGGTGCCGGGGTCGGATGCCGGCGGTGTGTCTGAGCTGCCCGCGCGGCCGGAGTGGCCACTGCCGCCCGAGGTCGTGCCGCCGGTGGTGCCTCCGGTCGTACCGCCGGTCGTGCCGCCGGTCGTACCGCCGGTCGTCCCACCTGTGGTGCCGCCGGTCGTCCCACCTGTGGTGCCGCCGGTCGTCCCACCTGTGGTGCCGCCGGTGGTGCCGCCGGTGGTGCCGCCGGTCGTCCCACCTGTGGTGCCGCCGGTCGTCCCACCTGTGGTGCCGCCGGTCGTCCCACCTGTGGTGCCGCCGGTCGTCCCACCCGAGGTGTTGTCACTGCCGGGCTTGTTGTTGTCGCCGGCCTTCGGGCTGTGCCCGCCAGTCTCATCCTGAGAGAACGGGGCGTGCCAGGGGGCCGCGTGCACGACTGCCGGCGAGATTGTCGCTGCGGCACCGAGCGTGATGGTCGCCAAGCCGACCTGAACTTTCTTGGAAAGCGAAGACGACATTATCCGATCCCCCTATGACCCGACTTAAAGCCTGATACTCCGGTCAACTAGACGCGCGAGTGCTGTGATAGTACCTACATTTCTTCGTTACTGTCAATCGAAAACGGCCGATTCATCGTCGAAAAAAGTTACGTCTAGCAGGGCTAACATGCTTGCTTACGCATCCGTCATTTAGGTGAGCGAGCGTGCAAACCCGCTGACATCACGCACCGTCGCCGCGAAGACGTCCGGCATTGTCGCCGGGAACAGCAGATCTCCGCCGTGACAGGTGCCTGCAACGACGCGACCCACGGTCGGAACACCCGCGGCCAGCAACCGTCGGTAGTACAGCAGGCCTTCGTCGCGCAGGGGATCCAGTTCATTCACCGAGATCACATGTGGCGGTAGGCCGGCAAGGTCGTCGTCGCTCGCCGCACCGGCCCAGCAGGTCGGATCGCCGGCGTGGGCCCTGCCCGGGTCGTAGATCGAGCCCAACAGCGCGGCCTGCTGACAACTGATGAAGTAACCGTCGTTCTCCCGAAGCGACGGCAGGTCGTCGGGGTAGTCGAGCCAGCGGTTGGAGACGTACGGGCACTGGGCGTACGCGCCGGCGATCTCGCCGAGCCAGCCTTCGCGTTTGGCCTTATGGACGACGGTCAGCGTCAGATTTCCGCCGCCGGACTCGCCGGAGACGATCAGGTGGCTGACACCGAGATCCGCGGCATTGGCGTGCACCCAGCGGGTGGCGGCCGCGCAGTCGTTCAATCCGGCGGGATAGGGGTGCGCGCCGAGCCGGCCGCCGGAGTTGCGGAACTCCACGCCAACTGCGACCAGGCCCGTGGCCGCCAGGCTCTCCCGCAGATGCCGGTATGAGGCGTCGGCGGCACTCGCGATCGCCATCGCGCCGCCATGGAAATGCACCACCGCCGGCAGCGGTCCGTCGGACTGATCGGGGCGGCTGATGTACAGCGTGATCTCGTTACCGTCTGCGCCGGGGATCGTCACGGTCGTCGTCGTCACGCCATCGGGGGCCGGGGCGGCTTTGGCGAGCATCTCGAGTGTCCCGCCGACGGCATCCTCGGCGAACGCGGCGTACGCCAGTAGGTCCGCGATCGGCGAGTCGACCGTCAAAGGTGCGTCGGGGAACACGTCGGCCAGCCCGAGCGGGGTCAGAGCCGCGACCATCCGCGGGTCCGATCTGGGATCGGTGCCAAGTGTGCAATTTGGATCGGCGAGTCGCCCAACAGCCATGAGCCCGAGACTAACTCGGGCTCATGGGCTGTATTCGGTTATTCGCCGAGGGTGGAAATGTCGGTTAGGCGGCCGCACCCGGCTTCAGGTAGGTGACCAGGCTGACGTCGAGCTGCTCGTCGACGAAGTAGTACTGGCACCCGGTCAGGTACCGCATGTAGTTGTTGTAGCTCTCTTCGCCGGCCGCAGCGATGGCCTCGTCCTTGTGCTGTTCCAGGCGAGCCGCCCAGATGCCCAGGGTCTTGATGTAGTGATTGCGCAGCGACAGCGGCTCCAGCACGGTGAATCCGGCCTTCTCGCCGTGGTCGACCATCATCTGGGTGCTCGGGATGCGGCCGCCGGGGAAGATCACCTCGCCGATGAACTTCGCGAAGCGGGCCAGCTCGAAGGTCAGCTTCTTGCCGCGCGCCTGCAGATCGTAGGGGTGGTACCCGCAGCTGCTCTGGACCGTCATCCGGCCGTCCTCGGGCAGGATGTCGAACGAGTTCTTGAAGAAGTCGTCGTAGCGCTCGAAGCCGAAGTGCTCGAACGCCTCGATCGACACGATCCGGTCGACGGGGCTGTGGAACTGCTCCCAGCCCTCCAGGCGAACGTCGAACGTCCGCTCACTGTCAACCTTTGCCAGCAGCTGATCGCAGTAGGCCTTCTGGTTCTTCGACAGCGTCAGCCCGATGACGTTGACGTCGTACTTCTCCATCGCGCGTTGCAACGTCAGACCCCAGCCGCAGCCCACCTCGAGCAGCGTCATGCCCGGCTTGAGGTCCAACCGGTCGAGGTGCTGATCGACGTTGGCAATCTGCGCCTCGGAAAGGGTTACGTTCGGCCCGGTGAAGTACGCACAGCTGTACTTTCGGGTCGGATCCTGGAACAACCCGAAGAAGTCATCCGAGAGGTCGTAGTGGGCCTGGATGTCTTCGAAATGGGGCCGCATGTCCTTGGTTTCAGTTGCCTCGGGCATGAGTGTTAGAGCCTTCCTGCTTTTGCTTGTCTATCTGCACCACGGCCCCCGCAGGTGACGATTTGCGCGCGCGCCAGTATGCACTATGTGATCTGGACCATACCCTCTCGGGCATTCGGAACGGTGTCCAAACAATGCCTTAACCGGGCGTTTCCTTCGCCTACTTCTCAAGCGTGAACTGGTCAACGTCGATGTACCCTACCCGGAATCCGTGCGCGCAGCCGGTGAGGTACTTCATGTACCGCTCGTAGACCTCCTCGGACTGCACCTCAATGGCCTTGTCCCGGTTGGCCTCCAGTGCGGCCGACCAGCAATCGAGCGTGCGCGCGTAGTGCGGCTGCAGCGACTGGACCCGGGTGAGGTTGAAGCCGGCCTTGGTGGCGTGTTCCTCGACCTTCTCGACGGTCGGCAGCCGGCCGCCCGGGAAGATCTCGGTCAGCATGAACTTCACGAACCGCGCGATCTCGAAGGTCAACGGCAGACCCTTCTCGGTCATCTGCGGAAGCGTGAACGACGTGATGGTGTGCAACAGCATCACGCCGTTGTCGGGCAAGACGTTGTAGGCCATCGAGAAGAAGTCGTCGTAGCGGTCGAAACCGAAGTGCTCGAAGGCGCCGATCGACACGATCCGGTCGACGGGCTCGTGGAATTCCTCCCAGCCCATGAGCTCGATGCGCTTGTCCCGAGGACTGTCACTTTCCGCGAACAACTGCTCGACGTGATCGCGTTGGTTCTTCGACAGGGTCAGGCCGATGACGTTGACGTCGTACTTCTCCAGGGCGCGCAGCATCGTGGCGCCCCAGCCGCAGCCGATGTCGAGCAAGGTCATGCCGGGCTGCAACCCCAACTTGCCCAAGGCCAGGTCGATCTTGGCCAGCTGGGCCTGCTCCAGCGTCATGTCATCGCGCTCGAAGTATGCGCAGCTGTAGGTCTGGCTGGGATCGAGGAAGAGCCGGAAGAAGTCATCGGACAGGTCGTAGTGAGCCTGGACATCTTCGAAGTGAGGTTGAAGCCGTTTGGCCATGTCGGTGCGCCTTTCGCATGATGCTGCAGGCAGCAACCACTAATCCCCCCCGATGGGATGGCGATTACCGCTGTTTGCAGACCTGATGTTAGCCGGTCGGCTGCCCAGTCGACGATTCTGGGAGATCAGCGCAATTACCTAGCTGACCTCGGCAAAGGTTCTCTTCAGCTCGCCGGCGATGTCGTCCCAGAGGGCTTCGGGCAGGTCATGTGCCATGCCGTCGAACAGGACCAGGCGGGCATTCGGGATCGTTGACGCGATCGAGCGGCCACCCGAGGGCCGCATCAGCTTGTCGGCGCGGCCATGGATGACGACGGTTGGTGCGCTGGTCTGGCGGTTGTAGCGCTTGAGGCTGCCGCTGCCGAGGATGGCTGCGAAATGCCGTGCGATGCCCTGCGGGTAGTGCGACCGCTCGTAGGCCTCGATGGCCCTCGCGCGCGCGACATCGTCGGGAACCGGGTAGCCGGGGCTGCCGAGGATCTTGCCGACCCGGACGACGTTTTCGACGATCACGTCGCGTGGTGCATTCGGCGGCGGCCCGGTGATCAGGGATAGCAGTGACCGCGGCGCGGGGGGCGGCAATAACGCAGAGTTGTTGGAGGAGAAGATGATTCCCAATGCTCGTGTTCTGGCGCTGTAACGGGCCGCGAAGATCTGCGCGATCATCCCGCCCATCGATGCTCCGACGATGTGTGCCTGCTCAACCCCGAGATGATCGAGCAGGGTCGCCGCATCGTCGGCCATGTCCTCGAGCGTGTACACCGACGGGCTGGGACGCCCAATGTAGGAACGCGCCAACTTGGGCACCAAACCGCCGCTGGCCCGCTGGCCGTGCAGCTTGCTGGACAGCCCGACATCGCGGTTGTCGTAGCGGATCACCCGATAGCCCTGGTTGACCAACTTCTCGCAGAAGCCGTTGCGCCACAACAGAAGTTGTGCGCCCAGGCCCATGATCAGCAAGACCGCCGGGTCACCGGGGTTGCCCAGGTCCTCGTAGTACAGCTCGATGTCGTCGGTGATTTTCGCGGTGCCGGTTCGGATTTCCATCACACCTCGACATCGCTCTGGTGCTCGCGGCTGACCTCGACCATGAAGTTGGCGAAGTAGCCACTGAACTGCGGGTCATTCATCATCTGCCACTTGGGTGCCAGCAGTTTCATGTAGCGCTCGACATAGAGGAACTGCTTACCGATCAGCACCAGCTCACGCGGCAGCTTGACGTCATAAGCGTCGGCCAGCGTGGAGAGCTGCTTGCCGATGTCGGCGTACGACATGTCGCCGAGCGTCTTCAGCGTCAGCGGGGCGGCGAAGGCTTCGAGGTCTTTGGCGGCTTCCTTCTCGGGTTTGGTGGTGCCCACCGCGCCCAGCAGCACGACGATCTTGCCCGCCGCGGCGTGATCCTTCTTGACCAGCAACGCGTAGACCAGCTCACGCAGCAGCCAGCGGGTCCGCGGGTCGATGCGACCCATGATCCCGAAATCCAGGAAGACGATCCGGCCCTCGTCGTCGACCAGCAGGTTGCCGGCGTGCAGGTCGCCGTGGAACAGGCCGTGGCGCAGGCCGCCCTCGAAGGTGGCGAACAACAGCGCCTTGACCAGATCGGTGCCGTCGAAACCCTTCGTGCGGATCGCCTTGACGTCGTCGATGCGCACGCCCTGCACGCGTTCCATGGTCAGCACCCGCTCACTGGTGAACTCCCAGTGGACCTGCGGCACCCGGATGTTGCGGCCGAGTGGAGAGCCGTGCAGGCCCGAGACCCAGGCCTCCATGGACTGCGCCTCGATGCGGAAGTCGAGCTCTTCGGCGAGGTTGTCGGCGAAGTCGGCGACCACGTCCTGGGCCGAGAGCCGCCGGCCCAGCTTGGCCAGCTCGACGAGCTGTGCGAAGCGCTTGAGGATTTGCAGGTCAGCGGCCACCCGGCGGCGAATGCCGGGGCGCTGGATCTTCACGACCACGTCCTCGCCGCTGTGCAGGGTGGCGAAGTGCACCTGGGCGATCGAGGCCGACGCGAACGGCTCCTCCTCGAAGTGGGCGAACAGATCCGCCGGGTCGCCGCCGAGCTCCTGACGGAGCAGGTTGTGCACCTCGGTGGTGTCGGCGGGCGGGACCGCGTCCAGCAGGCCGCGGAACTCCCGGCTCAGGTTTTCGCCGAACGCACCCGGGCTGGAGGCGATGATCTGGCCGAACTTGACGTACGTGGGTCCGAGGTCGGAGAAGGTCTGGGGAATCTGCTTGATGACCTTGTCCTGCCAGCGGCCACGGCCGGGCAACTTGGTGATCACGCGGGCGCCGGTGCGGGTGAGTTGCCACCCGGTGGTGCCGACGCGGACGGCCTCGACCGGCAACGGGACGCGATCGAGCTTGGCTACTTCGCGGTGTTTGGTCGAACTCATTCTTGCCAGTGTGCCAAAAATGCACGTGGTACCCCAATTTCTGCTGGCACATTGGGGTTGTGGATAGTGCGCAAACCCAGGAATTCGCGTGTCGTCTCATGGACCAAATCTGGCGCCGGCTGGACTCGACCGATGTCGCCGACTTTTATCACCGCGACGTGGTGGGACACCACGACAGCCCGCGGGGATCGGATCAATTGGGGTACGACGACATCGTCCATCGGCTGGATTTCGACCGGCAAACGTTTACCGACCCGGTTTATGAGATCGCCGATCTGATTTCCGGCGACGACCGGTTCGCAATCCGCTTCTACTACAGCGCCACGTTGATCAGTACCGGCGATCGATATGGATCAGAGGCCGCGTACTTCTACCATCTGCGCGGCGGCAAGATCGCCGAATTCTGGCTGCTGGCCAACGTCGACTTCGACTACAAAGAGTGACTCGTCACTCCTTCGGGCGCCACGGGGTCAGCCAGGGCTGCGGCTGCATGCGTTCGGCAGCCGCGACGAGCTCGTACATCGTTGCCCCGTCGATGGATTCGCGGATGATGTCGGCGTGGCCGGCGTGCCGGGCCAGTTCGGTGATCAGGTGCTCGAACACCCAGCGCACCGACCAGGCTTCGACATCGCGGGGGAACCACGGCGCATCACGCGGCACCGGCACCGCGGTGTCCAGATCGGCGGTCTCGACGAGCCGCAGCGATGCGGCGTTCTGGGCGGCCAGGGCGTCGAGGAGCTCGGCCAGTGTCTCGTCCGGCCGCATCAGGTACTGCTCCTGGTATTCCTGAGCACGTTCCTCGAAGGGGCGGTCGTCGGCCGGCGGTTCGTGCGGCGCCGCGGCCACCCGCTGCATCCAGGACTGCTGAACCCCGATGATGTGTTTGATCAGCCCACCGATCGACAGCGAGCTGACCGTCGGGGTGGATCGGGCCTGCTCGTCGGTGAGGCCATAGGCGACGGCGACGAAGGCGCTCTGGTGATAGGCGAGGAATTCCCGCAGGGCGTGGCGTTCGTCGTGGACGGGTGGGGCGAGGGTGGGCATCTCGGTCCTTTCGGTTTCAGGTCGTTACTGGTGAGCGTAAAGGTCACGCAGGCAAGCGATTTCAGCACCGTGATGGATGACTTCACGGTTGATGTGCAGGATCAGTTCGGATAGCGCGTACTCGGCGTACGGCCCTTCGGCCGGACCGCACGGGCGGGCGAGGTCGTCATCGGAGAGCCCCCGCACTCCGGTGATCCACCGCGCGTAGGCGTCGTCGAGCTGAGCCAGTGCGGTGTTCGCGTCGGTGGCATAGGGCCAGCTTTCATAGTCGGCCGCCGGCCCACCGAAGTGGGAGTGATTCCGCATCGCGAGGACCCCGACGATGACGTGGGCCAGCCGCCAGGCGATCGTGGTGACGGGCTCCGGCTGTGGCGGCGGATACGCGAAATCGATCCGAAGTCTTCCCCGGGTCGCTTCGCTCCCGCCCGCCGCATCGTCCCGATGCACGGTCCAGCAGCCCGCGACCGGCTCCCAGAAGTACTCGTCGTCGGTGAGCCCGTCCAGGCGCGGCCGCAGCGCATTGCGGAAGTGCCAGTCGAGCTGGTCGGCGAGTTGGTCTGTCCATGTCATATTTGCAGACTTTCATGACTTGCGGACAGGTTCTGTCCGCAGAGTGGGCCAGACTGGTGGCATGTCTCAAACGACAAGCCGCGTACTGCAGCTTCTTGGCCTGTTGCAGTCCAGACGGGTGTGGTCCGGCGCGGAGCTGGCCGAACGGCTCGGGGTGACCGCCCGCAGCGTGCGCCGCGACGTGGAGCGGCTGCGCGATCTTGGCTATCCCGTGCATGCCAGCACCGGCCACGGTGGCGGCTACCAACTCGGCGCGGGCGCCGCGCTGCCGCCGCTGCTGCTCGACTCCGACGAGGCCGTCGCGATGGCGGTGTGCCTGCGACTCGCGGCCGGCGGCAGTGTCGCCGGCGTCGGCGAGGCAGCGCTGCGCGCGCTGACCAAACTCGACCAGGTGATGCCGGGACGGCTGCGCTCGCAGGTCGCCGCCGTTCACGACTCGACCGTCACGCTGACCCGCGACGCCGAGTCACCCGTCCACCCGGAGATCCTGATGACGCTGGCGCGTGCCTGTCGCGACTCCGAACACGTCGGTGTCGACTACGTCGACCGGGCAGGTGCCCCGACCAGTCGGCGCCTGGAGCCCTATCAGCTGGTGACCACCGGACGGCGGTGGTATCTGCTGGCCTTCGACCGGGACCGCGACGACTGGCGCAGCCTCCGGCTGGACCGGATGACCCAGGTTCAGGCGAAAGGGAGCACCTTCACCGCGCGGGAGGCGCCCGACGCGGCCGCCTACGTCCGTCGCGCCATTACGACCTCGCCCTACCGCTACGTCGCCAGGGTCCGCTACCAATCCGCCAAAGAAGTTGTCGCTCAGCACTTCTCGCCGACGACGGTGACAATCGAGGACGACGGGCCGGGCACCTGCATCGTCGTCACGGGTGCCGATGACCCGAAGGCCTTGGTGTTGTATCTGGCAATGCCCGGTATCGCGTTCGAGGTGCTCGAACCCGAGGAGGTCGCCGAGGGCGCGCGGGTGATGTCCGAGCTCCTCGCCGACGCCGTCAGGCGGTGATGCCGAGCCGATCGGTGAGGACCAGGAACGCGACGGCGAAATCGTTGTGCGCGGTGCCGGCCCGGACACCGTCCCAGTCAACCTGCTCGCGCACGGCCCGCACCGAGGGCAGCAGCGAGGCGAAATCGCAGTGGTGCTCATTGAGGGAGCAGAGTTTTTCGATCACGACATGGGTGGGTGGCAGCACCTGCATGGAGACCGCCAGCACCTCGCGGGGCACAGCGCACTCGAGCGTGGTCGCATCGACCGGCACCCCATTGAGGCGATGCAGGATGTCGATGACGAAATCGTCGCCGACACAAGCCTTGAACAACCAATCCTCCGGCGGCCGCTCGATCGCGAAGCCGGCGTCGGCGAGGCTCTTGGCCGCCACCTCCACCTCGGACTCGGCGACCACGAAATCCACATCGTGCACCGGCTCGGGCGCCCCGAATACCCACAGCGCGTAGCTGCCAGCCAGGGCGAAGTCCGGCCCGTCGGCCTTCATCGCCGCCGCGGCTTGACGCAATGCCGATCGAAGGTCTTCATTCCGCTCGTGCACGGGTACCAGGTACCCATGCGGATGGCCACCTTCAACATCTTGCACGGCCGCAGCCTGGACGACGGGCAGGTCAACCTGGAGCGGTTATCGGAGTGCATCCGACGGTTGGATCCCGACGTGCTGGCTCTGCAGGAGGTGGACTGCGACCAGCCGCGCTCGTCGCTGGCCGACCTCACCGCGATTGCGGCCGCCGCGATGGGCGCTGTGTCGCACCGGTTCGTCGCCGCCATCTCCGGCACGCCGGGGGCGACGTGGATGGCGGCCACCGGCAGCGAGCAACCGGGCACCGCCGCCTACGGCATCGCCCTGCTGTCGCGGTATCCGGCGATCTCGTGGCAGATGCTGCGACTGCCCCGCATCCCCATGCGCTTCCCGATGTACCTGCCCGGCCCCAACCGTGTGCAGATCGTCCACGAGGAACCGCGCGCGGCGATGCTCGCCCAGCTCGACACCCCGCTCGGGGTGATGACCGTGGCCAACACCCATCTGTCCTTCGTGCCGGGCTGGAACCGCGTCCAGCTCCACCGGTTGAACCGGGACTTACGTGGTCTGCCCGGTCCGCGGGTGTTGATGGGAGACCTCAACATGTCGGCACCCGCGCCGAGCCGCCGGACCGGGCTGCGCTCACTGGCCACCGCGCCGACGTTTCCGCTGCAACGCCCGGACCGCCAGCTCGACCACATCCTCACCGACCACGACGATCTGATGGCCACCCAGGTCTGGACCCCGGTGCTGCCCATCTCCGATCATCGCCCGCTCGTGATCGACGTCTCGCTCCGCTGAGGGGTGTTGGGGCCGTACATTGCTGGGCGTGCGGATAACCTCCGCGGAGTCGACGGAACTCTTCGTCGGGCCGCCCGATGCGCCGCTTCAGGTCGTCCGCGTCGGCTACAGCGGTGCCGGCATCGTGCGGATCGTCGGTGACGGGCTGCAGTCCGAGGGGGTCGCGGTCGCGCCCGGCGACGGGGTGGCCGAGGTACCGGTTCGCATCGAACGGGCGGTACCCGGTCAGGTTCGGCCAGCGGGTGTGGAAGGTTCGGAGTTCTCCTTCGAGCTCACGGTCGCCGAACCCGGCTGGACCATGTACATGATCAGCCACTTCCACTACGACCCGGTCTGGTGGAACACCCAGGGCGCCTACACCAGCGTGTGGACCGAGGACCCGCCCGGGCGCGCCCGGCAGACCAACGGGTTCGCGTTGGTGGCCGCCCACCTCGAAATGGCCCGCCGCGACCCGGATTACAAGTTCGTCCTCGCCGAAGTCGACTATCTAAAGCCCTATTTCGACACCCACCCGGAGGACCGCGCCGACTTGCGCCGCTTCATCGCCGACGGACGCGTCGAGGTCATGGGCGGGACCTACAACGAGCCCAACACGAACCTCGTCGGCGCTGAGACCGCGATCCGCAACTTCGTGCACGGCGTCGGCTACCAACGCGACGTACTCGGCGCCGACCCGGCGACCGCCTGGCAGCTCGACGTATTCGGCCACGACCCGCAGTTCCCCGGCATGGCGGCCGACGCCGGCCTGACGTCGAGTTCGTGGGCCCGCGGCCCGCACCACCAGTGGGGGCCGATGGCTGGTGACGGCGATCCGCGGCGGATGCAGTTCCGTAGCGAGTTCGAGTGGATCGCCCCGTCGGGGCTGGGGCTGCTGACCCACTACATGCCAGCGCACTACTCGGCCGGCTGGTGGATGGATTCCGCGGCGTCGCTGGCCGAAGCCGAGCAGGCCACCTATCACCTGTTCGCCGAACTGAAATCGGTTGCGTTGACCCGCAATGTGCTGCTGCCGGTCGGCACCGACTACACCCCGCCCAACACCTGGGTCACCGAGATCCACCGCGACTGGAACGCCCGCTACACGTGGCCGCGGTTCGTCTGCGCGCTGCCGTCGGAGTTCTTCGCCGCCGTGCGCGCGGAAACTGCCGAGCGTGGGGTGGCGCCCTCGCCGCAGACCCGCGACATGAACCCGATCTACACCGGCAAAGACGTCTCCTACATCGACACCAAACAGGCCAACCGCGCCGCCGAGGACGCGGTGTTGGGGGCCGAACGGTTCGCCGTGTTCGCCGCGCTGCTCGCCGGCGCGCACTATCCGGAGGCCGCGCTGGCCAAAGCCTGGGTGCAACTGGCGTACGGCGCCCACCACGACGGCATCACCGGCTCGGAGTCCGATCAGGTCTACCTCGACCTGCTGACCAGCTGGCGCGACGCGTGGGAGCTCGGGTCGGCCGCGCGGTCGGGAGCGCTGCAGCTGCTGTCCCGTGCCACCGCGCCCGAGGCGGAATCGGTGGTGGTGTGGAACCCCTTGGCGCACAAGCGAACCGACATGGTCACCGTCGAGTTGGCGACCCCCGTCGGTCCGGGCGTCGCGGTGGTCGACTCGGCTGGGGTGTCTCGTCCTGCCGTCGTTTCCGGCGACGGTCATCTGGTGAGCTGGCGAGCCGACGGTGTCGACTCCCTGGGCTGGCGCAGCTACCGGGTCGTGGCTGCCGACGAGCCCACCGGGTGGCAGGCCGTCGACGGGTTCGAGATCGCCAATTCCTACCACCGGCTGCGGGTGGACCCGGCCCGCGGCGGAGCCGTGGTGTCGCTGATCGAGCTGGCCGCCGATCGGGAGCTGATCGCGAAGGGACGGGTCGGCAACGAGCTGGCCGTCTACGAGGAATACTCGGCGCACCCGCAGGCAGGGGAGGGGCCGTGGCATCTGCTGCCCGTCGGACCGGTGACGTGTTCGTCTGCGGCCGTTGCCGATTCGGTGCAGGCCTACCGCAGCCCGGTCGGCGAGCGGCTGGTGGTGACCGGGCGGATCGGCGAGCTGCTGCACTACACGCAGGTGCTGACCCTGTGGGACGGCATCGACCGGGTGGACACCAGCACCACCATCGACGAGTTCACCGGAGCCGACCGGCTGGTCCGGCTGCGGTGGCCCTGCCCGGTGCCCGGCGCGCTGCCGGTCAGCGAGGTCGGTGACGCCGTGATCGGGCGCGGGTTCGGGCTGCTGCACGACCACGCCTCCGGGGAGGATCGCGCCGTCGACGCCGCCAAACACCCATGGACACTGGACAATCCGGCGCAGGGCTGGTTCGGACTGTCGTCGGCGGCCCGCATTCAGGTCGGCACGGAGGTGCGGGCTGTGTCGGTGGCCGAAGTGGTGGTGCCCGCCGAGGGCACCTCCGGGGCGCGTGAGGTGATGGTCGCATTGGTGCGGGCCGGGGTGACCGCGACCTGCAGTAGTGCGGAGAACCCCCGGTACGGTCACCTCGACGTCGACTCCAACCTGCCCGATGCGCGAATCGCGTTGGGCGGCCCCGATGAGAACGCATTCACCGCTGCAGTTCTCGCCGCTGCCGACGGTGCATACGCCGCGGACCTGCGCCGGCAGCTGTCGGACGCCGGGCAGGCGCGGGTGTGGGTTCCGGCGAGCAAGTCGTTGACCGACGTCTGGCAGCCCGACGCCGACGTGCGCGGTGTGCTCGACCTGCCGGTGCTCATCGTCGCCGGCGAGGGGGCGGTCGCGGCCGTCGCCGAGGACCTCGACGACGCGCAGATCGAGGTGGTTCAGCAGGCGCCGTCGGGCCTGGGCGAATTCGAATCACGCACCATCGCCCTGCTCAACCGCGGCGTGCCCGGCTTCGCAGTCGAGCCCGACCAGACGCTGCACAGTTCGCCGATGCGGTCGTGTACCGGCTGGCCGTCGGGCGTGTGGATCGACCCGCCGCAGCGCAAGGCGCCCGACCAGTCCAACTTCCAGCTGCAGCACTGGACTCACACCTTCGACTTCGCGCTGGTATCCGGTGCGGGCGACTGGCGGTCGTGCGAATTGCCCTCGCGCAGTGCCGAATTCAGCCATCCGATGGTGTGCGTGGTGGCCGACGAGGGAGTAGGTGTGCTGGCCGCCGACGGCTCGCTGCTGCGCGTCGAGCCGTCCCGTGGCCTGCACCTCGCCGCGCTCAAGGCCGGTGGCAATCCGACCGCCACCGGAAGCTCCGCCACCGTCGACGCCGAAGACGTCACCATCCGGTTGGTCGAAACCCAAGGCGCCACAACCAAAGTCGCGCTGTCGTCCGATGTGGGATCGGTGTCGGCAGTGGTGTCAGCCGACCTGCTTGAGACCGCCCGCGACTACGACGAGTCACCGCTGCGGCTGCACGGCTATCAGATCGCCACCCTGCGGGCCCGGTTGAAGGTGCATGCGGTGCTCGATGCCGGCGGCGCCGCACTGGCTCCCGAGGCCGAGAAGGCCCAGCCGCTGTATGCCCGCTACTGGCTGCACAACCGCGGCCCGGCCCCGCTGGGCGGATTGCCCGCCGTTGCGCACCTGCATCCCGACGCCGTCGCAGGCGAGGCCGGCAGCCAGGTGCGGCTGCGACTGACCGCCGCCAGCGACTGCAGTGACGCGACGCTGGCCGGGCAGGTGCGGTTGCGCGGCCCGCACGGCTGGATCGTCGAACCCGATGTGCTGGCGTTCGAACTGACCGCCGGTCACCATCGGGACGCCGAGATCGTCGTCACGGTGCCGCCCGATGCGCAGCCCGGCGACCATCCGATTCGCGCCCAGCTCACCCTGTCCGGGGACGTGCCCGAGGCGTGGAGGCAGCCGGTCGAAGACGTCTGCGTCATCTCGGTCGGAACACCGGGCACGTTGGTGCGGCTGGTCACCGAGCCGTCGGACATCGTCGTCGCCGCAGGGGAGCGGGCCCGCCTGGCTGTCACCGTCGGCAGCGCCGCCCACACCGACCTGTCGTTGGAAGCCCACCTGATCAGCCCGTGGGGGACATGGGAGTGGATCGGCCCGGCCGCGTGCGGAGCCGTCGTCGGTGCGCGATCGGAGGTCGACGTCGCGTTCGAGATCGCGCCGCCGCCATGGACCAAACCCGGCCAGTGGTGGGCGTTGATCCGGATCGGCTGCGCGGGCCGGTTGCTCTACACCCCGGCCGTGGCGGTGACGGTCCGATGAATGTGGCTGCAACCGTCGCCGGGATGAGCGTCGACGTCGGCGAAGTCGACGCCCGCGAAGCCGCATTGCGGGCCACACCTCAAGTCGCGGCGCTGCCGCGGCCGCACACCAGCGAAGGACGCCAGTTGCGGCGCTGGCTCACCCAGTTGCTGATCGCCGAGAAGCTGGTGGCCCGGGAGGCCGAAGCACTCGGCGTCAGCGTCACCGCGTCGACGCCGAAGGAGGATGACGTGCTACCCGACTCGACCGCACGGCTGGAGATCGGCAGTGTCGCTGCCGCCGTTCTGGCGGATCCGATCGCCCGGGCGGTGTTCGCCCGCGTCACCGACGACGTCGGCATTGACGACGACGCCGTCGCGGAGTTCCACGCCCGAAACCCGCGCCGGTTCCTTCACTTCAGTGGTGCTGCGGGCTGGCGCGTGGCCAGCGAGCCCGACCTGACCGAAGTGCGGCCGCTGATCGCCGCGCACCTGCTCGGCGCCGCCCGGCGTCGACGGTTCCGGATGTGGCTCTGCGAGCGTCAAGCCGACCTGGTGTGGTTGGCGCCCGGCTACGAACACCCCGGTGACCCGCGCCAACCCGACAACACCCACAAGCACTGACATGACAGCGCTGGTTCTGGATATCGGAGGCACCAAGATCGCCGCCGGCCTCGTCGACCCCGACGGCCGGCTGCAGTACGAGACACGGCAGCCCACACCACACACCGACGACCCCGAACAGGTGTGGGCCGCGGCCCGTCGCACCATCGACGACACCCTCGCCGAGGCGGGCGGCGCGGTCGACGGGGTCGGCATCTCCTCGGCCGGCCCGATCCACGTGCCCGACGGGACCATCAGCCCGATCAACATTCCCGCCTGGCGTGACTTCCCGGTCGTCGAACGGGTGGCAGCGGCCATCCCCGAGGTGCCGGTGCGCCTGGGCGGCGACGGGCTGTGCATGGCGCTGGGGGAGCACTGGCGCGGCGCCGGTCAGGGTGCGGCGTTCCTGCTCGGCATGGTGGTGTCCACCGGAATCGGTGGCGGACTCGTCCTCGACGGAGCGCCCTACCACGGGCGCACCGGCAACGCCGGTCACGTCGGTCACGTCATCGTCGACGTCGAAGGACCGCCGTGTGCCTGCGGTGCCCGCGGCTGCGTCGAGGCGATCGCCAGCGGACCGCACCTGGCGCAGTGGGCTCGATCGCAGGGCTGGACGGGCGCCGATGCCAAGGAGCTGGCCGACGCTGCGGCATCGGGAAACGAGCTGGCGCTGAAGGCCTTTCGCCGCGGGGCTCGTGCGATCGCGGCGATGATCGCCTCGGTGGGCGCGGTGTGCGACCTGGATCTCGTCGTCCTCGGTGGCGGTGTGGCCAAGGCCGGACCGGTGTTGTTCGACCCGGTACGCGAGGAGTTGCACACCTTCGCAGGCCTGGAGTTTCTGTCCGGGCTGCGGGTGGTGCCCGCGGCACTGGGCGGGGAGGCCGGCCTGGTTGGCGCGGCCGCGCTGCTGCGTGAGTGACGGCCGAGCAGACGCAGACTCGCACGGTGGCGGGCATTTTCGTGCGATTGTGCGTCTGCTCGCGGATTAGGCGGATTAGGCAGCCACCCTTGCCCTTTCCAGGTGGGTGGCAATCCGGCGAGCCAGCCGTTCCGGCCGGCGCCGTACGTCATCGATGACGATGGGGACAACAGTCCAGCCCAGCTCTTGCACTCCCGCGAATCTGGCTTTGTCCCTGAGCATCTCGGTTCTGCCGGCATGCCATTCAACGCTCTCGTATTCGGCCGCAACTCGCGCGTCCGGCCACGCGAAGTCCACTCGCCAGCGTTGGCCACCCGGAGCGCTGATGATGTATTGCAACTCAGGAGCAGGCAGCCCGTGATCGATCATGACGAGTCGGGCTTCGCTTTCCATTGCCGACTCCGACCGCGCGTCGGCGAATGGCAGGAGGTCACGGACGGCTCTGATGCCTCGTCGGCCGCGTTGAGCGATTACCGCCTGCTCGAGATTGCCCGGCGTGCACCACTGCGAGTGCAGCGCCGCGTCGAGTGTGGCCAGTGCTCGTGGCCGGTTCAGTTGCCGCGCCACCTCGACGGCCGTCCACGCCGGAGAGGTCGCCGGGCGGCCTGCGACCCACTGCACGGGCGCGCCGATCCGCTGATGGACCACCAGGCCGACGGTCGATCGCAGACGAATGCCCGGATCGAGGACGTGGATCGCGGTGGTGTTCTCGGTATCGAAGCCGTACATCGCGGCGGCCGTGCCCATTGAGGCCACCGCCCGCTGGCCCATGAACACGTCCAAGGCAGCCAGCCGCCCGAGGAGGTCTGGCATCTCTCGGGCATAAACGCCGTACCAGACGCGGACCAAACCGCCCCTGCGGACTTGGACATCGAGCTGTTGGCGGGTCATGACACTCAGCAGTTGCGCAGTGCTGGCTATGCCGCCGGTGCGGTCGAACAAGGCGGTGACGGCGGAATTCACGCAAGTAGCGTCGAGGTTCAACGCAATTCTGGTGTGCGCGCCGGCTGTGGCGCTGTGCATAACCCGCGACCAGACACAGACTCGCATGCAGGAGGCGCGATCTGTGCGATTGTGCGCCTGCTCGCGGATTAGGAATACCGGTGAGCGCACGCTATTCTTGGCCCGTTCCACCGAAGACCGTCGGTCACCGAGCAATCGGTTGAAGGTCCCGGATTCCCGGGCGGCCCACGCAGGAGGACGAGGCTCGACCGCTGTTCGCAGCGGCATTTTCACGCCCCGACCTGTCCTGTGTCGGGGCGTTTGCGTTTTCCAGGGCTTTTGCGCTCGTCGGTTGGTGGACATCCCAACCATCACGAGGAGGCAAGCATGGCCAAGGCTGACAAGGCCACCGCGGTCGCCGACATCGCCGAGAAGTTCAAGGAGGCGACGGCCACCGTCGTCACCGAGTACCGCGGCCTGACGGTGTCCAACCTTGCCGAGCTGCGCAGGTCGCTGGGCGCCGGTGCGTCGTACACCGTCGCCAAGAACACCCTGGTGAAGCGTGCGGCGACCGAGGCCGGTATCGAGGGTCTCGACGACCTGTTCGCCGGTCCGACCGCCATCGCGTTCATCAACGGCGAGCCCGTCGATGCTGCCAAGGCGATCAAGAAGTTCGCCAAGGACAACAAGGCGCTCGTCATCAAGGGCGGCTACATGGACGGCAAGGCGCTGTCCGTGTCCGAGGTCGAACGGATCGCCGACCTGGAGTCGCGCGAGGTGCTGCTGTCGCGCGTCGCCGGTGCACTGAAGGCGAAGCAGTCCCAGGCCGCGGCGCTGTTCGTCGCCCCCGCGTCCCAGGTCGCTCGCCTGGCCGCAGCTCTGCAAGAGAAGAAGGCCGGCTCGGAAAACACCGACGCCGCATAAACCACCACAAACAGTTAGAGATAAGGAATCACCATGGCAAAGCTGTCCACTGAAGAACTGATCGACGCCTTCAAGGAGCTCACCCTGCTCGAGCTCTCGGAGTTCGTGAAGGTGTTCGAGGAGACCTTCGACGTCACCGCCGCCGCTCCGGTCGCCGTTGCGGCTGCCGGCCCCGCCGCCGGTGGCGCCCCCGCCGAGGCCGCCGAGGAGCAGTCCGAGTTCGACGTCATCCTCGAGGGTGCCGGCGACAAGAAGATCGGCGTCATCAAGGTGGTCCGCGAGATCGTCTCGGGCCTGGGTCTGAAAGAGGCCAAGGATCTCGTCGACAGCGCCCCCAAGCCGCTGCTCGAGAAGGTCAACAAGGAGGCCGCCGACGACGCCAAGGCCAAGCTCGAGGCCGCAGGCGCGACGGTCACCGTCAAGTAAGTCTGTTTCGGTAGAAATCCCCCGCGGGCATTCGTGCTCGCGGGGGATTTTCTTGTCTCCACCCGTGTGGGCAACGGTGTGGGCTCGAGCTGCCGAGATCGTCAATAACGGCTAGGTACACAAACTCAGTGGCACCAAACCGCGTGCGCTACAGTGACTCAAACCACAGGCCATCGCGGCGGTGGCTGAACGGTGTGGGCGGAAGGATCTGGCGTGGGTATTGCTATTCAGGTCGAGGGGCTGACGAAGTCGTTCGGTTCCCAGCGAATTTGGGAAGACGTAACCCTCGACATCCCCGCCGGTGAGGTCAGCGTGCTGCTGGGCCCGTCGGGTACCGGTAAGTCCGTGTTCTTGAAGTCGTTGATCGGTCTGCTGCGCCCGGAGCGCGGCAAAATCATCGTCGACGGCACCAACATCATCGAGTGCTCGGCCAAGGAGCTCTACGAGATCCGCACGCTGTTCGGCGTCATGTTCCAGGACGGCGCGCTGTTCGGCTCGATGAGTCTGTTCGACAACACCGCCTTCCCGCTTCGTGAGCACACGAAGAAGAAGGAATCCGAGATCCGTCAGATCGTCATGGAAAAGCTCGACATGGTCGGCTTGGGTGGGGATGAGAACAAGTTCCCCGGTGAGATCTCCGGCGGTATGCGCAAGCGTGCCGGCCTGGCGCGGTCGCTGGTGCTCGACCCGCAGATCATCCTCTGCGACGAGCCCGACTCCGGTCTGGACCCGGTGCGCACCGCGTACCTGAGCCAGCTGCTGATCGACATCAACGCCCAGATCGACGCCACGATCCTGATCGTGACGCACAACATCAACATCGCCCGTACGGTCCCCGACAACATCGGCATGCTGTTCCGTAAGCACCTGGTCATGTTCGGCCCGCGCGAGGTGCTGCTGACCAGTGACGAGCCGGTGGTGCGTCAGTTCCTCAACGGCCGCCGTATCGGCCCGATCGGTATGTCGGAGGAAAAGGACGAGTCGACGATGGCCGAAGAGCAGGCCATGGTCGATGCCGGCCACCACGACGGCGGTGTCGAAGAAATCGAAGGCGTGCCGCCGCAGCTGACGGTCACCCCGGGCATCCCGGAACGCGACGCTGTGCGGCGCCGCCAGGAGCGGGTGCGTCAGATCCTGCACACCCTGCCCCCGGCCGCCCAGGAAGCCATCCGTGACGACCTCGAGGGCACGCACAAGCTGCGGTCCCACACGTTCGCCGGCGAAGACGGCTGACCCGAGTAAGCATCAAGCGGAGGGCCCCAATCGAAAGCGATTGGGGCCCTTCGCTTTTCGGCTGAGCAATTGCACCGCATCGGGTGAAGGCGCTACTCGCAGGCAATGACGCTTTGGCCAATTGGCTCATCTGCCTCGATCTGCTCAGATACCGTTGAGCGTCGAGGAGGGGCGGTCAGGTGCTGCGCGACCGGCGGGTCTGGTGGGGGGCGGTTGCCGTCTTCGCCGGTATCGGCGTCGGCCTGCTGACCGGAACTGCCACCGCAGCGGCCGATACCGGCGGCAACCCAGAGCACTCGGGTGGCGCATCCAATTCGCAGGCCGCCTCGTCGCCGACCAAGTCGTCGTCCGTCGCCACGACCGGAAAGTCCCGCATCGCGGTCGCCCCCGTCGCCGGCCCGCGCGCCCCGAGATCGACCGCGAAGGCGGCACCGAAGGCGGCGGCCGGCCAGCAGACAACCCCCCGGCCGGCGGCCGCACTGGTGACCAGCGTGCTGTCCGCACTCGGTGTCACACCGCCGCCCGCGACCGGCACCACCACGCAGCCGGCAACCGCCACCAGCGCGCGTCCCGCCGCGGCGTCGAGCCCCACCCGGGCTGCACTCGTCGTCACCCCGCCGGCCACCAACGGCGTCACCGGCGTCGAGGTCGGGCACTCGACCCTGACGATCCCCGTCAACGGCGGCTTCAGCGCACCGGCCGACTGGTACTTCCCGACCCAGGCCGACGGTTCGGTACAGGCCAACGGCGTCATTTGGCTGCAGCACGGATTCCTGGCCGACAAGTCGTTCTACTCGGCGCTGGCCACCGAGCTCGCCCAGCGCACCAACTCCATCGTGGTCGCGCCAACGCTGCCATCGTTCCCGCAGCTGACCTGCGGCGGTTGCACCCTCTATGGGGTGCCGATGCAGAAGGCCGCGGCCACGATGTTCCTCGGCGACCGCTCGGCGTTGACTTTCAGCGCCAGCCAGGCCGGGTACGAGGGCACGCTGCCGCAGGACTTCGTCCTGGCCGGCCATTCCGCCGGCGGCGGGTGGTCGTCGTCGGTCGGCGGCTACTACGTCGACGCCCTGCCACCCGGTGACCAGAACCATCTGCTCGGCGTAGTCATGTACGACGGCGTGAACATGAACGGCACTTTGCGGCAGGCGATAGCCAGCCTGGACACCCTCGACATCCCGGTCTATCAGATCGCAGCACCGGCCCAGATGTGGAATACCTTCGGCACCACCACCGATGAGCTGCTCGCACTGCGACCCAACCAGTTCGACGGCGTGGTGCTGGTCAACGGCTCGCATGTCGACGCGATGCTGGGCAGCAACCCGGTCATCGACTTCTTCGCCCAGCTGGTCACCAAGCGGTCGCCGCCCGGCAACACCGCTGCCGTCGACACCCTCAGCACGGGCTGGATCAACGACTTCTATGCCGGCGCCGGGCCCGACGCCCCGCAGTTCGGCATCTATGGCACCGCCGGTCAGCCGATCATCATGGGCGACGCCTCCGCGGTCGTGCTGCCCACCCCGTTGGCCAGCCAGCTCGGACCGATCGAGATGCTGATGAAGAGTTGGACCACCCTGATCATGCCGCTGATCTTCGGCGGCTCGCCCAGCTCAGCCAGCCCCGCCACGCTCACTCCGGTTGTTGCCGATCCGACGGTGGCCACGCCCACCCCCAACGGAGTGAGCGGGGTCAGAACGGGCACCACCAGGCTGACCATCCAGGTCGGCTCGCGAACCTACAACGCGCCCGCGGACTGGTACTTCCCGACGCAGGCCGACGGCTCGGTGCACGCCAACGGCATCATTTACCTGCAGCACGGCTTCCTGGCCAACAAGTCCTTGTACAACGTGTTGGCCCAGGCGCTGGCGAAGGAGACCAACAGCATCGTCGTCGCGACGACCCTGCCGTCCTTCGCGCCGCTGAGCTGCCCGGCCTGCACCATCAACGACCCCGCGATGCAGCAGGGCGTGGCGGACCTGTTCCTCGGCGGGCGCGCCGCATTGACCATCAGCGCCGCCAACGCCGGGTATCAGGGCACCCTCCCGCAGGACTTCACGCTGTCCGGGCACTCCGCGGGTGGGGGATTGGCGGTGGCCGCGGGCAGTGACTACATCAGGTCGCTGGCGCCGGGCGAGGACAATCATCTGCTCGGTGTGGTGATGTTCGACGGCGTCGCCAACGGCGACCTCGCCGGCGCGCTGGCCACCCTCGACGGCATTCCCGTTTATCAGATCGCCGCGCCGCCGCAGCCGTGGAACGCGTTCGGTGGGACCACCACGCAGCTGATCGCCGAGCGCCCCGATCAGTTCGTCGGCGTCGAACTCGTCAATGGTTCGCACACCGACTCGACGGTCGGCTCCAACCCGATCTTCGACGTGCTGGCAGCCATCGTCGTCAGGCCGTCCGCGCCGGGAAACGCCTCCGCCGTGCACACCTTGGCCGCCGGTTGGATCAACGACTTCTACGTCGGGGCCGGCCCTGGCGCCCCGCAGTACGGGCTCTACGGCACGGCCGGCCAACCGATCATCATGGGGCCGACAGCCGCCGTCGTCCTGCCGACTCAGTTGGCCGCCGCGGCAGCCGGGTCCGTCGCCGCCTGACGAATCGATGACATCCCAGACCGCGGCTGGGATTTCCCACCCGGCGGGGTCCCAATGTGGATACCTTTGCCCGATCGTCAATTTCGGGGAAACGGGTCAACGATGACGCAACGACAGATCTTCTTGGGAACCGGCGCAATGGTGGTGGGGCTGGGCGCGGCACTGTTGTCGGGATCCGGTGTGGCCCATGCCGATAACGACGACAGTGGCACTCAGCCCAAGGCGTCTGCGAACTCGTCGTCCGCATCCGCCGGCAAATCAACCGGCTCGAGTCGTCGCGCGGCCACGACGCGATCGGCGACGCCCTCACCTACGGCCGGACGCAAGGCCAGCCCCCAAGCGCTGGTGACCCCGACGACCGTGACGGCTGCCGTCGGCACCTCGCGACGCGCGGCGGCGATGAGGCCGGTCGCCGCGTCGGATGCGGCCCCGGCGTCCGATCTCCTCGCCGGCGCTGTACTCAACGTGCTCGCCGGTCTGGGGGCGGCGCCGCGCACCACCGTCGCGGCCGCCACCGCGGCCCCGAGCGCTGTGGTCGCCCCGGCGGCCACACTGCCCGTCGCGCCGACCAACGGGGTCACCGGTGTGATCGTCGGGCATTCCCGGCTGGACCTTCCCGGTGCGTTCATCGGCAACACCGTCGCCGCGGACTGGTACTTCCCGACGCAGGCCGATGGCAGCGTCAACGCCCAGGGCGTCGTCTGGCTTCAGCACGGTTTCGGTGCCACCAACACCTTCTACTCGGCGCTGGCCACGGACTTGGCGCAACAGACCAACAGCATCGTCGTGGCCCCGACGCTGTCGTCGATCCCGATCACCTTCTCGGGGGGCTGCCTCACGTGTCAGGTCACACAACAGGATGCCGCCGCCCTGCTCGGACCGGACCGCGCGACGCTGCTGAGCAGTGCCCTCGCGGCGGGATTCACCGGATCGGCACTCCCGGAGCGATTCGTGCTCGCCGGGCACTCGGCAGGTGGGGGATTCGCGACCGCTGTCGCCGACGATTACCTGGGCGGCGCTGACGCCCAGTACGACCCGTCCGATCTGGTCGGCGTGGTCATGTTCGACGGCGTTTCGAACGGCGCTCTGGACGGATCCTTCGCCAGCCAGGTCTCCGACCTCGCCGCCGCCAACAAGCCGATCTACCAGATCGCCGCGCCGGCGCAGAGCTGGAATCTCTTCGGGGCGACCACCAACGTGCTGGCCGCGACCCTGCCAGGGCAGTTCGTCGGCGTCGTGCTGCAGGGCGGCTCGCACGTTGACTCCATGCTCGGAGTCAATCCGCTCTTGGACGTGGTGCTCCAGCTGGTGACCAAGCCGGTGCCGGCCGGAAACACTGCAGCGGTCTACACGCTGAGCAACGGCTGGATCAACGACATGTATGCCGGCGCCACCCCCGAGGCTCCGCAGTACGGCCTGTACGCCGCGGCGAATCAGCAGATCATCATGGGTCCCACCGCGGCGGTCGGCCTGCCCGCGGCCCAGGCCAATCAGCTGTCGTTCGGCGACTATCTCCTCAAGGCCCTGATCGACACCGTCGGCGGTTTCTTCGGCTTCCACCTGCCGACCCCGGTCAACAGCGGCAACAACGGACTGGACCCCAACACCGCTGTCGTCACCGTCGGCAACGGTGTCACCGGTGTGCGGACCGGGTCGGCCGTACTGGACATCCCGTGCGGTCCCAACGGCTACGCCGCGCCCGCCAATTGGTACTTCCCGACCCAGGCCGACGGAACCGTGCAGGCCAACGGCGTCATCTGGCTGCAGCACGGGTTCCTTGGGTTCAACGACTGGTACGGCGACATGGCCCAGCAGCTGGCCCAGCAGACCAACAGCATCGTGGTGGTGCCGAACATCTTCTGGTTCGACAACCCGCTGTGCCCGGGGTGCTATCTGGGCGGCGAGCCGATGCGCGAGGCCGTGGCGCAGATGTTCTCCGGCAGTCGGTCGGCCCTGACCATCAGCGCCAACGCCGCCGGTCTGAGCGGCACGCTGCCGGAGAAATTCCTGCTCACCGGACATTCGGCCGGCGGCAACTTCGCCACCGCCGTCGGCGCGCTGATCACCCAGACCGACCAGGTCGACAACTTGCTCGGCGTGGTGATGTTCGACGGCGTCTCGCGCGACCCGCTGTTCACCGAGTCACTGACCGCCCTGGCCGGAGCCGGCATCCCGGACTATCAGATCGCTGCGCCGCCGCAGCGCTGGAACGCCTACGGCGTGGCCACCGAGCTCATGCAAGCGTTCTACGGCAACCAGTTCTACGGGGTGCAGATCGACAACGGCTCGCACACCGATGTCATCGCCGGCGACAACCTGTTCGCCTGGCTCGGCGAAATCGCGAGCGCGATCATCGTCAAGCCGTCCCCGCCCGGCGCCAAGCCCGCGGTGCGGACGTTCGCCTCGGGCTGGATCAACGACATCTACGCCGGCCACGGGCCGACCGATCCGCTGTACGGCATTTACGGCAGCCCCAACGACGGCACCTACGTGCCCAACCAGCCGATCGTCATGGGTGAGGCGGGAGCGGCGACGCTGCCTGCGCCGCCGCCCGTGGACGTCACGCAATACGCCGACGGCCAGCCCTGGTACGAGCAGGGCAGCGTGAAGCTGCCGTTCGCGTGGGGGCTGGTCAACACCAAAGCCGTCTACACCCTCAACGCCGACGGCTCGGTCCGGGTGCAGAACTCGGGTAACTACTTCGTTGCCAACGGCCCGACGAGTCAGATCGTCGGAACAGCGGTTCCGGTCAACACCGCCAACACCCGGCTGGACGTCGCCTTCTTCAACATGACACCGAACAGCGCCGAACCCGGCAACTACTGGATCCTCGATTACGACCCCGACTACCAGTGGGTGATCGTCAGCGATCCGACCGGTTTCTCCGGCTACATCCTCACCCGGGACCAGACGGTCCCGGACAGCGAGTACAACGCACTGGTGACCCGGGCGCGCCAGCTCGGGGTGTGGGGGCCGATCACCCGAACCGCGCAGTACCCCGCCACGGTGACCGTCTGAGGCGTTTAGCGGGCAATTTCCACACCAAACGCCGCGTTATCCCTTGACGGAAAGGCACAAACGGGTCAGTCTGTTCTCCAGCATGTGTGCATGGGTAGCTAGATCGCCAGCCAGCGCCAGCCCGCCCGGCATGAGCTTGTTGAGGAATGCGCCGTCTTGCGCTATTGTTGGACGTTGCGCTGGCTGCCTCCTGCCCACCTCAACCTGCACCTGACCTCCGGTCCTCAAGTCTGAGTCAAGACGTTCCAGCTCTGAGACCTGTTGTCGCGTGCGTTCGGGGAAAAGGCCGGGCCTCGAGTAGGCCAGCCGAACCGACGCAGATATCGCGACCTTTCGGATGACTCCGGTCTGTCGCATTAGGTGCTGGAAGGATGCATCTTGGCAGTCTCTAGCCAGAGCAAAACGACTACTACTTCTAACTCCGTCCCCGGAGCACCAAAACGAATTTCCTTCGCAAAGCTGCGCGAGCCGCTAGAAGTACCCGGCCTGCTCGACGTCCAAACGGAGTCGTTCGAGTGGCTGATCGGCTCGCCGCGCTGGCGTGAGATCGCCGAGGCGCGCGGCGACGTCAACCCGGTGGGTGGCCTCGAAGAGGTCCTCACCGAGCTGTCGCCGATCGAGGATTTCTCGGGCTCGATGTCGCTGAGCTTCTCCGACCCCCGTTTCGACGAGGTCAAGGCTCCGGTCGACGAGTGCAAAGACAAGGACATGACGTACGCGGCCCCGCTGTTCGTCACGGCCGAGTTCATCAACAACAACACCGGCGAGATCAAGAGCCAGACGGTCTTCATGGGTGACTTCCCGATGATGACCGAGAAGGGCACCTTCATCATCAACGGCACCGAGCGTGTCGTGGTGAGCCAGTTGGTCCGTTCGCCGGGTGTGTACTTCGACGAGAACATCGACAAGTCCACCGAGAAGACGCTGCACAGCGTCAAGGTGATCCCCGGCCGCGGTGCGTGGCTGGAGTTCGACGTCGACAAGCGCGACACCGTGGGTGTGCGCATCGACCGCAAGCGCCGTCAGCCGGTCACCGTGCTGCTCAAGGCGCTCGGCTGGACCAACGAGCAGATCCGCGAGCGCTTCGGCTTCTCCGAGATCATGATGTCGACGCTGGAGAAGGACAACACCGCAGGCACCGACGAGGCGCTGCTGGACATCTACCGGAAGCTGCGTCCGGGCGAACCGCCGACCAAGGAGTCGGCGCAGACCCTGCTGGAGAACCTGTTCTTCAAGGACAAGCGCTACGACCTGGCTCGCGTGGGCCGCTACAAGGTCAACAAGAAGCTGGGCCTGAACGCCGGCCAGCCGATCACGAGCTCGACGCTGACCGAAGAGGACATCGTCGCGACCATCGAGTACCTGGTGCGCCTGCACGAGGGCCAGACCACGATGACTGCCCCCGGCGGCGTCGAGGTTCCGGTCGAGGTCGACGACATCGATCACTTCGGCAACCGTCGTCTGCGCACGGTCGGCGAGCTGATCCAGAACCAGATCCGGGTCGGCCTGTCCCGCATGGAGCGCGTCGTCCGCGAGCGGATGACCACTCAGGACGTCGAGGCGATCACGCCGCAGACCCTGATCAACATCCGTCCCGTCGTGGCGGCGATCAAAGAGTTCTTCGGCACCAGCCAGCTGTCGCAGTTCATGGACCAGAACAACCCGCTGTCGGGTCTGACCCACAAGCGTCGTCTGTCGGCGCTGGGCCCCGGTGGTCTGTCCCGTGAGCGCGCCGGCCTCGAGGTCCGCGACGTGCACTCCAGCCACTACGGCCGGATGTGCCCGATCGAGACCCCTGAGGGTCCGAATATCGGTCTGATCGGTTCGCTGTCGGTGTACGCACGGGTCAACCCGTTCGGCTTCATCGAGACGCCGTACCGCAAGGTCGTCGACGGTGTCGTCTCCGATGACATCCACTACCTGACCGCCGACGAGGAGGACCGCCACGTCGTGGCGCAGGCCAACTCGCCGACCGACGACGCGGGCCGCTTCACCGAGGAGCGCGTTCTGGTTCGTCGTAAGGGTGGCGAGGTCGAGTTCGTGTCGGCGACCGAGGTCGACTACATGGACGTCTCGCCGCGCCAGATGGTGTCGGTCGCGACGGCGATGATCCCGTTCCTCGAGCACGACGACGCCAACCGCGCCCTGATGGGTGCCAACATGCAGCGCCAGGCGGTTCCGCTGGTGCGCAGCGAGGCACCGCTGGTGGGCACGGGCATGGAACTGCGCGCCGCTATCGACGCCGGTGATGTCATCGTGACCGAGAAGGCCGGTGTGGTCGAGGAGGTCTCCGCCGACTACATCACCGTGATGGCCGACGACGGCACCCGGCACACCTACCGGATGCGCAAGTTCGCCCGCTCCAACCACGGCACGTGCGCCAACCAGCGTCCGATCGTGGATGCCGGCCAGCGGGTCGAGTCCGGTCAGGTACTCGCCGACGGGCCGTGCACCGAGAACGGTGAAATGGCACTGGGCAAGAACCTGCTCGTCGCCGTCATGCCGTGGGAAGGCCACAACTACGAGGACGCGATCATCCTCTCCAACCGTCTGGTTGAAGAGGACGTGCTCACCTCGATTCACATCGAAGAGCACGAGATCGATGCCCGCGACACCAAGCTGGGCGCCGAGGAGATCACCCGGGACATCCCGAACGTCTCCGATGAGGTGCTGGCCGATCTCGACGAGCGCGGCATCATCCGCATCGGCGCCGAGGTCCGCGACGGCGACATCCTGGTCGGCAAGGTCACCCCGAAGGGTGAGACCGAGCTGACCCCGGAGGAGCGGCTGCTCCGCGCGATCTTCGGTGAGAAGGCCCGCGAGGTCCGCGACACGTCGCTGAAGGTGCCGCACGGCGAGTCCGGCAAGGTCATCGGCATCCGGGTGTTCTCCCGTGAGGACGATGACGAGCTGCCCGCCGGCGTCAACGAGCTGGTCCGCGTTTACGTGGCCCAGAAGCGCAAGATCTCCGACGGCGACAAGCTCGCCGGACGCCACGGCAACAAGGGCGTCATCGGCAAGATCCTGCCGGTCGAGGACATGCCGTTCCTTCCGGACGGCACGCCGGTCGACATCATCCTGAACACGCACGGTGTGCCGCGACGGATGAACATCGGCCAGATCCTGGAAACCCACCTCGGGTGGGTGGCCAAGACCGGCTGGAAGGTCGACGGCAGTCCGGAGTGGGCGGCCAACCTGCCGCAGGACATGCTGGAGTCGCCTTCGAACTCCATCGTCTCCACGCCGGTGTTCGACGGTGCCCGCGAAGAGGAGCTGCAGGGTCTGCTGAGCTCGACGCTGCCCAACCGCGACGGCGAGGTTCTCGTCAACGGTGACGGCAAGGCCGTGCTCTACGACGGTCGCAGCGGCGAACCGTTCCCGTACCCGGTGACGGTCGGCTACATGTACATCCTCAAGCTGCACCACCTGGTGGACGACAAGATCCACGCCCGCTCGACCGGTCCGTACTCGATGATCACCCAGCAGCCGCTGGGCGGTAAGGCGCAGTTCGGTGGTCAGCGGTTCGGTGAAATGGAGTGCTGGGCCATGCAGGCCTACGGCGCGGCGTACACGCTGCAGGAGCTCTTGACCATCAAGTCCGACGACACCGTCGGCCGCGTCAAGGTCTACGAGGCGATCGTCAAGGGCGAGAACATCCCCGAGCCGGGCATTCCCGAGTCGTTCAAGGTGCTGCTCAAGGAGCTGCAGTCGCTGTGCTTGAACGTTGAGGTGCTGTCTTCGGACGGCGCGGCAATCGAGATGCGGGACGGAGACGACGAGGACCTGGAGCGTGCTGCTGCCAACCTCGGAATCAACCTGTCGCGCAACGAATCTGCCTCTGTCGAAGATCTCGCCTAATTTATCTAGTCCCGAAAGGGGAAAGGGAGTTACGTGCTAGACGTCAACTTCTTCGATGAACTCCGGATCGGTCTTGCCACCGCGGACGACATCCGTACCTGGTCCTACGGCGAGGTCAAGAAGCCGGAGACCATCAACTACCGCACATTGAAGCCGGAGAAGGACGGCCTGTTCTGCGAGAAGATCTTCGGACCGACTCGCGACTGGGAGTGCTACTGCGGCAAGTACAAGCGCGTCCGCTTCAAGGGCATCATCTGCGAGCGCTGCGGCGTCGAGGTCACTCGCGCCAAGGTGCGTCGTGAGCGGATGGGCCACATCGAGCTGGCCGCACCCGTCACGCACATCTGGTACTTCAAGGGCGTCCCGTCGCGCTTGGGCTACCTGCTCGACCTGGCGCCGAAGGATCTCGAGAAGATCATCTACTTCGCCGCCTACGTGATCACCGCGGTCGACACCGAGATGCGCCACAACGAGCTCTCCACTCTCGAAGCCGAGATGGAGGTCGAGAAGAAGGCTGTCGCCGATCAGCGTGACTCCGACCTGGAGGCCCGCGCCCAGAAGCTCGAGGCCGACCTGGCCGAGCTGGAGGCCGAGGGTGCCAAGTCCGACGTGCGCCGCAAGGTGCGCGACGGTGGCGAGCGTGAGATGCGTCAGCTGCGCGACCGGGCCCAGCGTGAGCTGGACCGGCTCGACGAGATCTGGACGACGTTCACCAAGCTGGCTCCCAAGCAGCTCATCGTCGACGAGAACCTGTACCGCGAGCTGGTCGACCGCTACGGCGAGTACTTCCAGGGCTCGATGGGTGCGGAGTCGATTCAGAAGCTCATCGAGAACTTCGACATCGACGCCGAGGCCGAGAACCTGCGCGACGTCATCCGTAACGGCAAGGGCCAGAAGAAGCTTCGTGCTCTCAAGCGCCTGAAGGTCGTTGCCGCGTTCCAGCAGTCGGGCAACTCGCCGATGGGCATGGTCCTCGACGCCGTCCCGGTGATTCCGCCGGAGCTGCGTCCGATGGTTCAGCTCGACGGTGGCCGCTTCGCGACCTCCGACCTGAACGACCTGTACCGCCGTGTGATCAACCGCAACAACCGGTTGAAGCGACTGATCGACCTCGGTGCGCCCGAGATCATCGTCAACAACGAAAAGCGCATGCTGCAGGAGTCGGTGGACGCGCTGTTCGACAACGGCCGTCGTGGCCGGCCCGTCACGGGTCCGGGCAACCGTCCGCTCAAGTCGCTGTCCGATCTACTCAAGGGCAAGCAGGGCCGGTTCCGTCAGAACCTGCTCGGCAAGCGCGTCGACTACTCCGGCCGTTCGGTCATCGTGGTCGGCCCGCAGCTCAAGCTGCATCAGTGCGGTCTGCCGAAGCTGATGGCGCTGGAGCTGTTCAAGCCGTTCGTGATGAAGCGCCTGGTTGATCTCAACCACGCGCAGAACATCAAGAGCGCCAAGCGGATGGTCGAGCGTCAGCGTCCCCAGGTGTGGGATGTCCTCGAAGAGGTCATCGCCGAGCACCCGGTGCTGCTGAACCGTGCACCTACGCTGCACCGCCTCGGTATCCAGGCCTTCGAGCCGCAGCTGGTGGAGGGCAAGGCAATTCAGCTGCACCCGCTGGTCTGTGAGGCGTTCAACGCCGACTTCGACGGTGACCAGATGGCAGTCCACCTGCCGCTGAGCGCCGAGGCGCAGGCCGAGGCTCGCATCCTGATGCTGTCGAGCAACAACATCCTGTCGCCGGCGTCGGGTAAGCCGCTGGCCATGCCGCGTCTGGACATGGTCACCGGGCTGTACTTCCTGACCACGCTGGTTCCGGGTGACACGGGCGAGTACACCGCCGCGGGCAAGGATGCCCCGGAGACCGGTGTGTACAGCTCGCCGGCCGAGGCCATCATGGCGCTGGATCGTGGCGCGCTCTCGGTTCGTGCTCAGATCAAGGTGCGCCTGACGCAGCTGCGTCCGCCGCACGAGGTCGAGAACGAACTGTTCGGCGAGAACGGCTGGCGCCCGGGCAATGCCTGGACCGCCGAGACCACGCTGGGCCGGGTGCTCTTCAACGAGCTTCTGCCGCAGGGGTATCCGTTCGTCAACGAGCAGATGCACAAGAAGGTCCAGGCCCGGATCATCAACGATCTGGCCGAGCGCTACCCGATGATCGTCGTCGCGCAGACCGTGGACAAGCTCAAGGACGCCGGTTTCCACTGGGCCACCCGTTCGGGTGTCACGGTCTCGATGGCCGACGTCATCGTGCCGCCGGAGAAGCAGGAGATCCTCGAGCGCTACGAGGCTGAAGCCGACGGAGTCGAGAAGAAGTACCAGCGCGGTGCTCTGAACAAGCAGGAGCGCAACGACGCCCTCGTCGAGCTGTGGAAGGAAGCCACCGAAGAGGTCGGTAACGCGCTGCGGGCGCACTATCCGGAGGACAACCCGATCATCACGATCGTCGACTCCGGTGCGACGGGTAACTTCACCCAGACCCGCACGCTGGCCGGCATGAAGGGTCTGGTGACCAACCCGAAGGGTGAGTTCATCCCGCGGCCGATCAAGTCCTCGTTCCGCGAGGGCCTGACGGTGCTGGAGTACTTCATCAACACCCACGGCGCCCGAAAGGGTCTGGCGGACACCGCTCTTCGTACCGCCGACTCGGGTTACCTGACCCGTCGTCTGGTGGACGTCAGCCAGGACGTCATCGTGCGCGAGCACGACTGCGGTACCGAGCGCGGCATCGTCGTCGAGCTCGCCGAGCTGCAGGGCGACACCCTCATCCGGGATCCGCACGTCGAGACCTCGGCGTACGCCCGCACGCTGGCCGCCGACGCGGTCGACGAGAAGGGCAACGTCATCGTCACCGCCGGACACGATCTCGGCGATCCGGCGATCGACGCCCTGCTGGAGGCCGGCATCACCTCGGTCAAGGTTCGCTCGGTGCTCACCTGCACCAGCGCCTCGGGTGTGTGCGCGATGTGTTACGGCCGTTCGATGGCCACCGGCAAGCTGGTGGACATCGGCGAGGCCGTCGGCATCGTGGCCGCGCAGTCCATCGGTGAGCCCGGCACGCAGCTGACCATGCGCACCTTCCACCAGGGTGGTGTTACCGGTGGCGCCGACATCGTCGGTGGTCTGCCCCGCGTGCAGGAGCTGTTCGAGGCGCGTATTCCGCGGAACCGCGCACCGATCGCCGATGTCGCCGGGCGGGTTCAGCTGGAGGAGACCGACAAGTTCTACAAGATCACCATCGTTCCCGACGACGGGAGCGAGGAGGTCGTGTACGACAAGCTCTCCAAGCGTCAGCGGTTGAAGGTGTTCAAGCACGACGACGGTTCCGAGCGACTGCTGGTCAACGGTGACCACGTCGAGGTTGGTCAGCAGCTCCTCGAGGGCTCGGCCGACCCGCACGAGGTGCTTCGTGTCGAAGGCCCGCGCAAGGTGCAGATCCACCTCGTCAAGGAGGTGCAGGAGGTCTACCGGGCGCAGGGTGTGTCGATCCACGACAAGCACATCGAGGTCATCGTTCGGCAGATGCTGCGTCGCGTCACGATCATCGATTCGGGCGCAACGGAGTTCCTGCCCGGCTCGCTGACCGAGCGCAGCGAGTTCGAGTCCGAGAACCGTCGGGTGGTTGCCGAGGGCGCAGAGCCCGCGGCCGGCCGTCCGGTGCTGATGGGCATCACCAAGGCGTCGCTGGCCACCGATTCGTGGCTGTCGGCGGCGTCGTTCCAGGAGACCACTCGGGTGCTGACCGATGCGGCGATCAACTGCCGCAGCGACAAGCTCCAGGGTCTGAAGGAGAACGTGATCATCGGCAAGCTGATCCCGGCCGGTACCGGTATCAACCGGTACCGCAACATCCAGGTGCAGCCGACCGAAGAGGCTCGGGCCGCGGCGTACACGATCCCGTCCTACGAGGATCAGTACTACAGCCCGGACTTCGGCCAGGCCACCGGAGCTGCGGTTCCGCTGGACGACTACGGCTACAGCGACTACCGCTAGTCACAAGAAAAGAGCCCCGGCATTGTGCCGGGGCTCTTTTCTTGTCCGCGAACAGACGCACAATCGCGTGAATCTGGCCGTCCCAGTGCGATTGTGCGTCTGCTCGCCAGTCGCCGCCGACCGTGCCGCGATGAGTTCTGCCGCCGGTCGAGGTCTACCTTGGCGACTGTCAAAAGAATTCCAGGAGGAACGCGTGCCCCAATTGCTCCGAGTCCACAATTTCATGCTGTCGCGCGACGGTTTCGGCGCCGGGCTCAACCAGCGCTTGGAGCGGCCGTTCGGCGACGCCGATCAGCCTGCCCTGTTCGCCTGGGTCGGTGCGACGGCCAGTTGGGTGGGCCGCAGCGAGCCGGGCGGAACGCGCGGCCTCGATGACTACTTCACCCGCGAATTCCACCGCAACATTGGCGCAGAGATCATGGGTCGCAACAAGTTCAGCCCGTATCGCGGCCCGTGGCAGGACCACCCGGAATGGCAGGGCTGGTGGGGCGACGAGCCGCCCTTCCACACACCGGTATTCGTCATGACGCACCACGAGCGCCCGTCGCTGACGTTGGGGGAGACCACGTTTCACTTCGTTTCCGATGACCCGGCGAGCGTGCTGGAGCAGGCGAAGCAGGCCGCGGGCGGTAAGGACGTCCGTCTCGGCGGCGGCGCGGCCACCGTCCGGCAGTTTCTCGACGCCGGTCTGGTCGACACCCTCCACGTGGCGGTCGCCGACGTGGAGATCGGCGCCGGGTCGCGGCTCTGGGTGTCACCGGACGAGCTCGACGACCAGTTCCATCACGAGGTGGTGCCCAGCCCGAGTGGTGTCACACATCACCTGTTCTGGCGGAGATGACGGCGGTGCGCGGCGTCGGTGCGCCCGCCTAGACTCGACATGTGCTCATCGGTTCCCATGTCCACGGCGACGACCCGCTGGCCGCCGCAGCGGCTGATGGCGCCGAGGCGGTGCAGTTCTTCCTCGGCAACCCGCAGAGCTGGAAGAAGCCCAAGCCGCGCGACGACGCCGAGATGCTGAAGGCGTCGTCGGTCCCGCTGTACGTGCATGCGCCGTACCTGATCAATGTGGCGTCGGCCAACAACCGGGTCCGCATCCCGTCGCGCAAGATCCTGCAGGACACCTGCGATGCCGCCGCCGAGATCGATGCGACTGCGGTGATCGTGCACGGTGGCCACGCCGACGACAACGACATGGAGGCCGGTTTCGAGCGCTGGGTCAAAGCCCTGGCTCAGCTGGAGACGAACGTGCCGGTGTATCTGGAGAACACCGCCGGCGGCGATCACGCGATGGCACGCCACTTCGACACCATCGCCCGGCTGTGGGAGCGCATCGCCGATACCGGTATCGGATTCTGCCTCGACACCTGCCATGCCTGGGCGGCCGGCGAGGAGCTGATCGATGCCGTCGAGCGCATCAAGTCCATCACCGGCCGCATCGACCTGGTGCACTGCAATGATTCCCGCGACGCCAAGGGATCCGGCGCCGACCGGCACGCCAATTTCGGCACCGGACAGATAGATCCGCAACTTCTGGTGGCGGTGGTTCAGGCGGCGAACGCGCCGGTGATTTGTGAGACAGCCGACGAGGGCCGCAAGGACGACATCGCCTTTCTCCGGGAACACCTCAGCTGACCGTGTGGGTTCGTCGACTCGCGCTGTTGGTAGCGCTGTGCCTGGTGGCGGCCTGCGCGCCCGTCGCGACCGGCTTTGCCCCGGGTGCCAGCGTGCACCGGATCAACGTCGGCGGTGTGGATCGCGTCTACCGGCTGTACGTTCCGGAGGGCCTGCCGCCGTCGGCGCCGCTGGTGGTGATGTTGCACGGCTGGACTGGTAGCGCCGGGCAGGCCGAGCGGCAATACGGCTGGAACGGGAAGGCCGACTCCGCCAAGTTCGTGGTCGCCTACCCCGACGGTGTGGGTGAGTCGTGGAACGTCGACGCCTGTTGCGGAAAAGCGAGTGAGGACAAGGTCGACGACCTCGGCTTCATCACCGCCGCCGTCCGCAACATCACCGAGAACCTCGACATCGACAGGACCCGCATCTATGCCGCCGGCATCAGCAACGGCGGCATCATGGCCTACAAATTGGCTTGCAACACCGACCTTTTCGCGGCCATCGGGCCGGATGCCGCAACTCTGCTCGCGGCGTGCCCGGCGCCGCGCCCGACGTCGGTGTTGCACATCCACGGTACCGACGACCGGTTGGTGCGCTACGACGGCCAGCCCGGAACGGTGCTCCCGATCCCGACCATGACGCCACCGGATGCGAACGCCTTCTGGCGCAACGTCGACAAATGCGAACCCCCGACGACCACCGTCGACGGAGATCTGACGACGTCATCGGCCAACTGTCCGGGCGGGCGCAGCGTCGAGTTGATCACCGTGGCCGGCGGCGAACACGACTGGCCGTCGTTCGCCACGGAGAAGATGTGGGACTTCTTCGCCGCGCATCCCGCTCGGTCGAGCTAGGTCAGATAGATCTTCCGCAGCGTCTCGGTCACCGACCACACCGTCTTGGTGCCCTTCGCCAGGTGCACCACATCACCAGCGCTGAGCGTGATCAACGGGCTGCCGTCCTCGAATTCGATGGTCGCCGCACCGGACAGCACCACGAAGACTTCCTCGGCCTCGACATCGCGCATCACGCCGGGCGTCATCTCCCACACCCCGACCTCGAGGCCGCCGAAGCTTCCGAGTTCGGCTGTCCCGGTGTACGGCTCACCGCCCAGGGATTGCTCGGCGGGGACCGGTTGATGTTCGAGCCACTGGGTGGCGGCGTGGACGACGGAGTTCGGCTTCACGCCATCCAGCCTGCCATATTACGCATCTTGTGCGATTGTCGAGAAAGTGTAACAGTGGTGTCATGTCGGACACGCATGTCGTCACCAATCAGGTCCCGCCGCTGGTGGACCACAACCCGGCCAGCTCGCCGGTTCTGATCGAGGCTCTGATCCGCGAGGGCGGTCAGTGGGGTCTGGATGAGGTCACCGCGCTCGGTGCGCTGTCGGGCAGCGCCCAGGCGCAGCGCTGGGGAGAGCTGGCCGACCGCAACCAGCCGATCCTGCACACGCACGACCGGTATGGGTACCGCGTCGACGAGATCGAGTACGACCCCGCCTATCACGAGCTGATGCGCACGGCGATCGCCCACGGCCTGCACGCGGCGCCGTGGGCCGACGAGCGTCCCGGCGCCCACGTGGTCCGCGCGGCCAAAATGGGGGTGTGGACACCTGAGCCCGGCCACGTGTGTCCGATCTCGATGACGTACGCCGTCGTACCCGCGCTGCGCCACAACCCCGAGCTGGCCGAAATCTACGAGCCGCTGCTGACCAGCCGCCAGTACGACCCCGAGCTGAAGGTGCCCGCCACCAAGGTCGGCATCACCGCGGGCATGTCCATGACCGAGAAGCAGGGCGGTTCCGACGTTCGCGCCGGCACCACCCAGGCCGTGCCCAACGGCGACGGCAGCTACACCATCACCGGCCACAAGTGGTTCACCTCCGCGGCGATGAGCGACATCTTCCTGGTGTTGGCCCAGGCCCCCGGCGGATTGAGCTGCTTCATGTTGCCGCGGGTGCTCCCCGACGGCACCCGGAACCGAATGTTCCTGCAGCGCTTGAAGGACAAGCTCGGCAATCACGCCAATGCCTCCAGCGAGGTGGAATACGACGGCGCCATCGCGTGGCTGGTCGGTAAAGAAGGCCGCGGCGTGCCCACCATCATCGAGATGGTCAACCTCACGCGGCTGGACTGCACGCTGGGTAGCGCAACCAGCATGCGCAGCGGTCTGACCCGGGCCGTGCATCACACCCAACACCGAAAAGCCTTCGGCGCCTATCTGATCGACCAGCCATTGATGCGCAACGTGATCGCGGACCTCGCGGTGGAGGCCGAGGCGGCCACCATCGTCGCGATGCGGATGGCCGGGGCGACCGACGCGGTGGTCCGCGGTGACGACCGGGAGGCCCTGCTGCGCCGGATCGGGCTGGCCGCGGCCAAGTACTGGGTGTGCAAACGCGCCACCCCGCATGCCGCCGAAGCCATGGAATGCCTGGGCGGCAACGGCTACGCCGAGGAGTCCGGCATGCCGCGGCTGTACCGCGAGGCACCGCTGATGGGCATCTGGGAAGGCTCGGGCAACGTCAGTGCGCTGGATACCCTGCGCGCCATGGTAACTCGTCCCGAATGCGTCGGTGTGCTCTTCGACGAGCTGGCCACCACCGCCGGCCAGGATGCCCGGCTGGACACCCACGTCGCCGAACTGCGGTCGGAATTGGGGAATCTCGACGGCATCGAGTACCGGGCGCGCACGATCGCCGAGGACATCACGGTGGCGCTTCAGGGCTCACTGCTCGTCCGCCACGGTCATCCCGCGGTCGCCGAGGCGTTCCTGGCCAGCCGGGTCGGTGGCAACTGGGGTGGTGCGTTCGGCACATTGCCGGCCGGGCTGGACCTGGCACCGATCATCGAGCGCTGCCTGGTGAAGGGATGACCGAACTCAAGACGATGACCTACGAGGTCACCGATCGGGTTGCCCGCATCACGTTCAACCGTCCGGAAAAAGGCAACGCGATCGTCGCGGACACCCCGCTGGAGCTGGCCGCGCTCGTCGAGCGGGCCGATCTCGATCCGAATGTGCACGTGATCCTGGTGTCCGGCCGCGGCGAAGGCTTCTGCGCCGGTTTCGACCTCGGCGCCTACGCCGACGGCTCGTCATCGGCGGGCGGTGGCGACCGCGAGGGCACCGTGCTCGACGGCAGGACCCAGGCGGTCAACCACAAAGCCGACCGGCCGTGGGATCCGATGATCGACTATCAGATGATGAGCCGCTTCGTGCGCGGCTTCGCCAGCCTGATGCACGCCGACAAGCCGACGGTGGTGAAGATCCACGGCTACTGCGTGGCGGGCGGCACCGACATCGCGCTGCACGCCGACCAGGTGATCGCCGCATCCGATGCCAAAATCGGCTATCCGCCCACCCGGGTGTGGGGTGTTCCTGCCGCCGGCCTGTGGGCACACCGGCTCGGCGATCAGCGCGCCAAACGCCTTCTGCTGACCGGGGATTGCATCACCGGTGCGCAGGCCGCCGAGTGGGGTCTCGCGGTCGAGGCGCCCGACCCGGCCGACCTCGAGGAGCGCACCGAGCGGCTCGTCGAGCGGATCGCCGCGGTGCCGGTCAATCAGCTGATCATGGTGAAGCTGGCGATGAACACCGCGCTGTATCAGCAAGGTGTGGCGACCAGCCGGATGGTCAGCACCGTGTTCGACGGCATCGCCCGTCATACTCCGGAAGGGCACGCCTTCGTCGCCGACGCACGCGAGCATGGATTCCGGGAGGCGGTGCGCCACCGCGATGAGCCGTTCGGTGATCACGGACGCCGCGCGTCGGGAGTGTGAGCGTACCGCAGTCGTTGTCGAAGATGACCGCGCGGTCGGTGGTGTTGAGCGTCCTGCTAGGTGCGCACCCGGCATGGGCGACTTCGGCTGAACTGCTGCAGTTGACATCGGATTTCGGCATCCGCGAGCAGACCCTGCGGGTGGCACTGACGCGGATGGTGGCCGCCGGCGATCTCGTACGCTCCGATGACGGCTACCGGTTGTCCGACCGGTTGTTGAACCGCCAGCGTCGCCAAGACGATGCACTCTATCCGCGCGCCCGCGACTGGGACGGCGAGTGGGTCACCTTGCTGATCACCGCGGTCGGCATGGACGCCCGAGCGCGCGCGGCACTGCGAACTACGTTGCAGGTCAAGCGGTTCGGCGAGATCCGGGAAGGGGTCTGGCTGCGTCCGGACAACCTCGACGAGGAGCTGCCCGCTGAGATCGCCGAGCGGGTGCGGGTGCTGCGCGCACGTGACGCCGACCCGTCGGGGTTGACCGGGCAGCTGTGGGACTTGCCCGGATGGGCAGCCACCGGCCAACGGCTGCTGGACGAGATGGCTGCCGCCGAGGATATCCCGGCGCGCTTTCGGGCCGCTGCCGCGATTGTGCGGCACCTGCTCACCGATCCGGTGCTGCCGAACGAGCTGCTGCCGGCGCACTGGCCCGGCGCAGAGCTTCGACAGGCCTACGCAGACTTCGCCGCCGAACTGGTTGCGCGGCGGGATGAGGGACGACTGGTGGAGGCGACATGAGCGACGAACCTGTGCGGGTAGAACGCAAAGGACCGGTGACGACGGTGATCATCGACCGGCCACAGGCCCGCAACGCCGTCAACGGTCCCACCGCGATGGCGTTGTTCAACGCGTTCGACGAATTCGACAAAGACGAGTCGGCATCGGTGGCCGTACTCTGGGGCGACAACGGAACCTTCTGCGCCGGAGCCGATCTCAAAGCCATCGGCACACCTGAGACCAACCCCACCCATCGCCCTCGGACAGGGTCCGATGTCGCCGGCCGAGCGGCTCCGGGGCCGATGGGGCCCAGCCGCATGCAGCTGTCCAAACCCGTGATCGCCGCGGTCAGCGGGTACGCGGTCGCCGGCGGCCTCGAGCTGGCGTTGTGGTGTGACTTACGGGTGGCCGAAGAGGACGCGGTGTTCGGGGTGTTCTGCCGTCGCTGGGGAGTTCCCCTGATCGACGGGGGCACGGTGCGGCTGCCCAGGTTGATCGGTCACAGCCGGGCGATGGACCTGATCCTCACCGGCCGCGCCGTCGATGCCCAGGAGGCGCTGGCCATCGGCCTGGCCAACCGGGTGGTTCCGAAAGGGCAGGCCCGCCGGGCTGCCGAGGAGCTGGCCGCGGAGCTCGCGGAGTTACCTCAGCTCTGCCTGCGCTCGGACCGGATGTCGATGCTCAATCAGTGGGGTGAATCCGAAGCCGACGCCATGGATTTCGAATTCGGCAGCCTGTCGCGGGTGGCAGCCGAATCATTGGCCGGGGCACAGCGATTCGCCCAGGGCGCCGGCCGCCACGGCACAAAGGCCTAGGTCAGCTGAGGGGCGGGCCAAGGGTCTACGTCGGTGCTGATGCGGTCCGGGGGCCAGCCGGCGCGCTGGCAGAGCTGAATGACCGCCTCGCAGCTGGCAGCCGAGAAGACGGCGAAAACCGTCTGGTCCGTCGGCATGGTCAACGCCATCAACAACGTTGCCGGTGGGCTGTCATCGTCCGTCGCCGAGGCGTCGGAGAGGTGGGCGGCGACCGCCTCCGCCAATTGCGCGACCGGACCAGCCTGGTACCACTCCACCAGGAAGCATCGGCCAGGGGGCAATGTGCCGCTCACACTGCGACTGTATGGCGGATGGCCCTGAGTTGAATGAGGGTTTTCCCTAGACCTCTCGGGTCTGCAGCGCCGCAGAGAGGCCGCCCCGGGAGCGGATGCCCAGTTTGCGGTAGGTCCGGGACAAGTTCATCTCGACCGTCTTGTCGGAGATGAACATCTCGGTGGCGATCTCTTTATTCGACAGCCCAGTAGCTGCCAATTCGGCGATCCGCAGCTCGGTGGGGGTCAAAGCGCGTCCGTCACCACGTGAGCCGTCGAGGCGCGCGAGCTCGGCCTGGACACGCGTTGCCCACAGCGGTGCACCGAGTCGCTCGAAGGTCTGCAGCGCCTCACGCAGCGACCCCGCAGCATCCTGTTTGCGCCGGCGGCGGCGCTGCAGCTGACCCAACACCAGTTGAGTGCGGGCGGTTTCGAACGGCATCGGCAACCGTTGATGGTGTGCGATAGCCGCCTCGAGGGCACGTTGCGCCCCGTCCAGGTCACCGCGGGCGGCCAACACATGACCTCGCCCGCGTGCACCCATTGCCAGCATCCAGGGCCTGTCGACGCGAGTTCCGTTGCGCTCCAGCGCCTGCACAAGCGGCTCTGCTTCATCAGGCCGGCCGAGCATCGAGAGTGCTTCGATCGCGTCGGGCAGATGGCGGCCGAACTCGATCTCGGTGGCGGCGGGATCGAAGGCGTCGAGGTCGGGCTGGAGGACGGTGAGCGCTGCGGAATAGTTGCTCAGCGATACTTCGAGGAAGGCCAGGCTGCTGCGGGGCTCCTTCGCCATCAGATCCGCACCGATCTCATAGGCGGTATCGATGGCCATCTGCGCCGCCGCACGCGCCTCGGCTTCGCGGCCGCTGTAGGCTGCTGCGGCGGCTTGCGGCGTCCACGCCGTGATGAGGGCAAATTGCCCACCCATCTGCTCGGCCCGCTGCAATGCCTCTTCGGCGAGTCGGGTGCCGTCGGCATAACGTCCCGACCACAGGGCGATCGCCGCCAAATGAACTGCAGCCCAGATGATGTCAACCTCTGTGCCGCCGTCGAGCATCTGCTCTCGGACACGGTGCATCAACGTCTCGGCTCGATCGAGATCGCCGGTATAGGCGGTGAGAATCGCCTCAGTGGCGCTGGCTCGAAACCAGGTGGTTGCCCCACCGTGTGGATCCTCGAGCTCGAGCGCCGTCTGCAGCGACTCGCGATCAAGTCCGTGCCCGGCCGCGAACTTGCCCGCCACCCAGATCGAGAGCGCCTGGCTGCGCAGACCCGGCACTCCGAGACGCTCCGATAATTCGACCGCCTGCGCAGCGCATTTCAGCGCGTCGTCGAGACGATCGGCCATCACCAGGGCGATCGCCAGCCGCAGCGAACACAGCAATCCGAGGGCCGGGTCATCGCCGGCCTCGCCGACCGCTTCGCTCATCGCCGCGACCGCGCCGGTCATATCGTCGTCGTAGGCCTTCACCGCGCCCAGCCACATCAACGCCATGCACCGCAGCACTCCAGGCGGTGCCTCACCGAGCGCGGTCTGCAGATGCCTGCGGGCTGCGATCGTCGAGCCGGCCCGGAAATGCAGCTCGCCGGCCCGAATGCGGCGCCACACGCTGTCATCGCCGAGTTTTATTGCCAGTTCGACCAATTCGGCGGCCACGCCGGGAGCGCCTTGGGTAACTGTGGCTTGGGCGGCCGTGTCCAGTGCCGCCAGAGTGTCCGGATCAGCCGTGGTGGCGGCGAGCGCGAGATGCCGGGCCCGGACCTCGGGGCGCGCGGAGTGGGCGGCCAGTTTCTGATGCACGGCCCTGCGACGCGAGGGTGGCGAATTGGCGTAGACACCGGTGGCGAACAAGGGATGGGCGAATCGCACCCGGTTACCGTCGAGGCGCACGATTCCCAGGTTCTCCATCGACTCGAGCACTTCGACCGTGCGGACGGTCGGCATCTCGGTCGCGAGGCTGACCGACTCGATCGTCGGTGCAGCACTGCATGCGGCGGTCAGCAACACGACGTCAGCGTCGTCGGCAGCGTCACCGATGCGACGTCGGACGAGTGCGGCCAAGCTGTCGGGTAGCTCCAAGCCGAGTGCGCTCGGATCGCGGGCCGCACTGGTGGCGAGTTCGAGTGCGAAGAGCGGGTTGCCGCCGGAGATCTCGTGTATCCGGGTGATTTTCGGGCGCGGCAATGTTTGACCCAGCCGGGCTGCCACCAGGGCGTGTACCCCGCCCAGGCTCAGCGGTTCCATCGTTACGCGGGCTACGGTGTCGGGCTGGGGGAAGTGCAGCCAAGACTGTGCATCGGCTGCCTCGGGGTCGCCGGTGCGGAAGGCGAGGATCATGCCGACCCGGCCAGTGAGCCTTCGTGCGGCGAAGCTGATCACCGCCCGGCTGGAGGCATCGAGCCATTGCGCGTCGTCGATGGCCAACAGCACAGGCCGCTGCGTGCTGATTCGCTCGATGACCGACAGAAACCCGGTCGCGACCGTGCGTTCGTCGGTGGCCGGTCCGCTGCCAGCCGTATCACCGACGCAAGCGCGTTCGAGAGCTAACCGATGCACATCGGGCAATGCCGCCAGGGTCGCGGAGTCCACGTCTCTCAACAGGTCCGCAACCGCGGCGTAGGCATACGTCACCTCTGATGGTGACCCGTGCGCGCTGAGCACCCGAAAGTTCCGGTCCTCGGCCTGCTCGCGGGCGTCGAGAATCAGCGTCGTCTTCCCGATGCCCGCTTCGCCCTCCACCAGCAATCCGGCCGGACCGCTTTCGGCGCGCAGGAGAAGGTGAGCCACCGCCTCGGTTTCGCGCGCGCGCTCTACGGCCCCCCTTGCCACGCTCAGCATCTTGACAGGCGCCGAAGACCGGCCGCAGCCAGTTTCACGAATGTGTGTGCTTCGGGTGCCCCGATGGCTCTATAACAGGTCCATGGGGGCAGCGGTGTGGGTCGGTCGGGTCGGTGGTTTGACTGTCGCGCTGGGGCTGGGGGTGGCGATTGCCTCGTGTATCGGTGACGCCTCCGCCGAATCGGGAGCGTCAGGTTCCACTCAATCCTCAACAGGCTCAGCGGGCCCGACCAAAGCCGGCGCCACGCGCAGGGCGTCGGGTGCGAGCGGCTCCAGCGGCAGACCTCCGTTACGTGGGCCGGGGAACGTCTCGCACACGTTCCCTTCTGCTATCGGCCGTGCACCGGCCGCACACCGCCAAACCCCGAGCGCTCCGCGCATGCCGTCCGATGTGGTGCAGCAGATGGTCTACACGCCGATCCATACCGCCGGCCAACTGTGGATCACGAGCAAGGCCGGCCAGGTCGTGGACGGCCTTATCAACAAAGTGGCCGGATCCTATGTGATCGGCAACGGCGCGCCGGGCACCCAAGATCACCGCGACGGCGGCGCCGGCGGATGGCTGCTCGGCGATGGTGGCCCCGGCTTCGGTGGTGTGACTGCCGGAACCGCCGGCGGCACCGGCGGCGCCGGTGGGTTGATCGGCGACGGCGGCGACGGCGGTGACGGCGGAGCGGGGGCCGAGGGTGGTCGCGGCGGCCGGGCCGGTTTGCTCGTCGGCATCGGTGGTGAGGGTGGCGACGGCGGTGACGGAGTCGTCGGCGGCCGCGGCGGCAACGGGGGCAATGGTGCGCTCGTGTTCGGCTGGGGTGGCGATGGCGGCGATGGCGGCGACAGCGGATTGGGCGGTGCGCCTTCAGGATTGACAGCGCTCGGCGGCGCAGGCGGTACCGCGGGCGTATTTGGTTCCCATGGTGAGGTCGGGACATTCGGAACCGTCGTAGGCGCTGTGCCAGATGCTGCGAAAGCAGGATCCATCTCGACCACCGGAAGATGGCTGACCACCGACGACGGGCGGGTCGCAGTCGTGCACGGCGTCAATCTGGTGTACAAGATTCCGCCCTACGATCCGGCGACCGTGGGGTTCGGTGCCGATGACGCACAGTTTCTTGCGGACAACGGATTCAACGTCGTCCGGCTTGGAATAGATTGGGCGGCAGTGGAACCCGAGCCGGGCATCATCGACAGAGGCTACTTGGCCGGAATCAACGCAACGGTGCAGACTCTGGCCGACCATGGCATCTACACCGTTATCGACATGCACCAAGATCTGTACAGCGCGGTATTCAAGGGTGAAGGTGCCCCAGCATGGGCTACGCAGACCGGCGGCCTGCCCAACCCGAATCTCACAAAACCGTTGTTCGGCCTGAACTATTACCTCAACCCTGCGGAGAACTACGCGTGGGATGCGTTCTGGCGCAATGCTGATGCACCTGACGGCATGGGACTCGAAGACCACTACGCGGTCACCTGGCAGGCCGTGGCCGACTACTTCAACGGCGACCCGAGCGTGATCGGCTACAACATCATGAACGAGCCGTGGCCCGGGTCGGGCTGGGGGGTTGCCACCCTGAACGCATCGTTCTTCAGCACCCAACACCTGACCCCGATGTACAACCAGACCATTGCCGCCATCCGGTCCGTGGACGCAAGCACACCGGTGTTCATTTCCCCCGTCGCGCCGACGGTGGAAGTGTTCGGAGGGGTCCTGTTCGGTCAGCCCATCGCTTTGGGGGCCATCGACGACGACAACATTGTGCTGGAGTACCACGGCTACGGAGGGGGATCGATCGGCCTGCGGGCGCTCGCCTCGGTGATCGCGCCCGGCTTTTCGCGGCGGGCCGCCGCGTACAGCGCCAGAAACGGTGTGCCGGCATTCGACGGCGAATTCGGTTCATCGAGCGACGGCTCCGAACTCGACATCGAGACCGAAGCGGCCAACCGTTATCAGATCAGTTGGACCAATTGGGCATACACGGGTGTCGGAGAGATCACCAGCAGCGGCGGGCCGAGGGAGCAGTCGCTGGTGTACGACCCCGCACTGCCGCCGGTTGGCGACAACGTGAATTCAGGCAACCTGCAAGTACTTTCCCGACCGTATCCGACCACGATCGCCGGCACGCCCCGAGGCTGGCAGACCGCTGACGACGGTAGCTTCCGGTTCAGCTACACGACCGAGAAGGTGGACGGCTCCGGGGCGTTCGCAGCCGGATCGCAAACGGTGATCTCGACGCCGGCCGTCCAGTACCCACACGGCTACCAGGTCAGCGTCACCGGCGGGTATGTCGTCTCGCCGCCGAACGCCTCCAGACTCGTCATCGAGTCGGATTCGGATGCGACGGTGGTGAGCGTGATCGTGACGGCCGTACCGGTCTGAGCTCAGCTCTTGTTGAGCGTGTTGCCCGAGCCCAGGTTGTTCACCTTCGGCTCGCCCTTGTAGTTGATGGTGTTGTTGAGGCCGACGACAGACAGTTCCCGGTCGATCTTGTCGAACGTGATCTTGTTGTCCGCGCCGCCGATGTTCACCGACGCGCAGGTCCCCTTGACCGTCAGGGTGTTGTTCGAACCGCCGACGTTCAGTGACTTGCCATTCATGCAGTCGATGTCGGCGGTCGTGCCGAACGAGCCGTAGTTGATGGTGTTGCCGACCTCGACCTGAGCGCCCGAGCTTCCGGCGGTCGCCGACGGGGCGGGCGACTCCTTGCTGGTGGATCCGCAGCCGGCCAGGGCGATGGCGGCGAGAACGCCGATCCCAGCGATGAGGGTGGGGGAGTGCATCGGCATCCGTCCTTCGTAATTACGCCGGAACGCGGTCGATCCGGTTCGTCATTCCCAACTCGCGGCCACGATCGAGGACGAATGGCTCGCCGCTCTTGTACAGGACCGTCTGGTCCCAGCCGTAGACCGTGATGTCGTTGACGACGTTATCCGCGATCACCGTGTTCGACGACCCCTGCGTGGTGACGGCCCAGCACGAGCCCAGCGCGGTGATCTGGTTTTCCGCGCCGTTGATGAACAAGGTCGACCCGTTGCAGTCGACCGTCTGCACGATGCCGACGCCGACGATGTGGGTATCGCCGTTCTTCGCGTGCGCTACCGGCGATGCGACCGTCCCGGTGATCCCCGCCGTCAGGGCGGCTACGCAGGTCGTGATGAGCGCGCAGCCGCGGTGTCCCCAGCTCACCGACATGCCTCTCTTTCCACCCAACCCGAGTTGGAGCCTACGTGGCTGCCGGTCGGTCAACTAGAGTTCTCTTCTCGATCCACCATCGAAGGGCCTCGTCATGACATCTGAGCCGGAACCGGACTCCGCGGCCGACCGGCCGCGCGCCGGCAACCGGTCGTCGGCGAGGTCCGCCAAGCTGAGCCGTGAGGTCATCGTCAACGCGGCGCTGACCTTTCTGGACCGCGAGGGCTGGGACGGTCTGACGATCAACGCGCTGGCCACCCAGCTGGGCACCAAAGGTCCGTCGCTGTACAACCACGTCCACAGCCTGGAAGACCTGCGCCGCACTGTCCGCATGCACGTCATCGACGACATCCTGCAGATGCTGTCCACCGTCGGGCAGGGTCGCACCCGCGACGACGCGGTCACCGCGATGGCCAGCGCCTACCGCAGCTATGCGCACCACCACCCGGGCCGGTACTCGGCGTTTACCCGGATGCCACTGGGCGGCGACGACCCCGAGTTCACTGCGGCCTCGCACGCCGCCGCGGCGCCGGTCATCGAGGTGCTGGCCTCGTACGGCCTGGACGGCGACGACGCCTTCTATGCCTCGCTGGAGTTCTGGGCGGCCCTGCACGGATTCGTCTTGCTGGAGATGACCGGTGTGATGGACATGGTCGACACCGATGTCGTGTTCTCCGACATGGTGCTGCGCCTGGCCGCGGGAATGGCCCACCGCAGCGGGGCCCACGGCTGACCTCCCGTCGGGCAGCCGATATCCGGGGTACGCGGAACCGACGCCAACATTCTGGCGTTGACCTGCAGTAAGGCGCCGTACACCGAGTTTGGAAGGGCGTGCCGCGCCTGGTATCGTAGAAGCTCGTGCCTGGCCGATAGGGGCGCTTGCGGGGACGCATGCGCGCACGCCGGGCAAATTCGCATGTCCAGTATGCATCGGATTCGACCGGTGTGCAGTGGGTGCGACACGCCCGGCAGCGGGGTACGCGGCGGGGTGAAAACAGCAGTACAGAGACTTGAGAACCGCCGAAAGACGTACGAGAGAAGAAAGCCGGTAGATGCCAACCATTCAGCAGCTGGTCCGCAAGGGTCGCACCGACAAGGTCGCCAAGGTGAAGACCGCGGCCCTCAAGGGCAGCCCGCAGCGCCGCGGCGTGTGCACCCGCGTGTACACGACCACTCCGAAGAAGCCGAACTCGGCGCTTCGCAAGGTCGCGCGCGTGAAGCTGACAACCGGCGTCGAGGTGACCGCCTACATCCCCGGTGAGGGCCACAACCTGCAGGAGCACTCGATGGTGCTGGTGCGCGGTGGTCGTGTGAAGGACCTCCCCGGCGTGCGCTACAAGATCATCCGCGGCTCGCTGGACACCCAGGGTGTCAAGAACCGCAAGCAGGCCCGTAGCCGTTACGGCGCGAAGAAGGAGAAGAGCTGATGCCGCGCAAGGGTCCCGCGCCGAAGCGCCCGTTGGTCAACGATCCGGTCTACGGGTCGCAGCTGGTCACCCAGCTCGTCAACAAAGTCCTGCTGGACGGGAAGAAATCGCTGGCAGAACGCATTGTTTATGGTGCGCTCGAACAGGCTCGTGACAAGACCGGCACGGATCCGGTCGTCACCCTGAAGCGCGCTCTCGACAACGTCAAGCCCGCCCTCGAGGTGCGCAGCCGTCGTGTCGGTGGCGCCACCTATCAGGTTCCCGTCGAGGTTCGCCCCGATCGCTCCACCACTCTGGCCCTGCGCTGGTTGGTGAGCTTTTCGAAGGCGCGCCGGGAGAAGACCATGATCGAGCGGCTGGCGAACGAGATCCTCGACGCCAGCAATGGCCTGGGTGCCGCTGTCAAGCGGCGTGAGGACACCCACAAAATGGCCGAGGCGAACCGAGCCTTCGCGCACTACCGCTGGTGATTGCAAGCCGCCGCAGTGCTGCGGCGGCGCGGCGCAATGAATACACCGAATTGATAAGCGAAAGAGTGGGAATTTAGCCGTGGCACAGGACGTGCTGACCGACCTGAACAAGGTCCGCAATATCGGCATCATGGCGCACATCGATGCCGGCAAGACGACGACCACCGAGCGCATCCTCTTCTACACCGGTATCTCGTACAAGATCGGTGAGGTGCACGACGGTGCTGCCACGATGGACTGGATGGAGCAGGAGCAGGAGCGGGGTATCACGATCACCTCGGCCGCTACCACCTGCTTCTGGAATGACAACCAGATCAACATCATCGACACCCCGGGCCACGTCGACTTCACCGTCGAGGTGGAGCGCTCGCTGCGCGTGCTCGACGGTGCGGTAGCCGTCTTCGACGGCAAGGAAGGTGTCGAGCCGCAGTCCGAGCAGGTCTGGCGTCAGGCCGACAAGTACGACGTACCGCGCATCTGCTTCGTCAACAAGATGGACAAGCTCGGTGCCGACTTCTACTTCTCGGTGCAGACCATGCGGGATCGCCTCGGCGCCAACGTGGTTCCGATCCAGCTGCCGATCGGCTCCGAAGGTGACTTCGAGGGCGTCGTCGACCTGGTCGAGATGAAGGCCAAGGTGTGGCGCGGTGAGACCAAGCTCGGCGAGAAGTATGACGTCGTCGACATCCCGGCCGATCTGCAGGAGAAGGCCGAGGAGTACCGCACCGCGATGATCGAGGCCGTCGCCGAGACCGACGACGACCTGATGGAGAAGTACCTGGGCGGCGAAGAGCTCACGGTCGACGAGATCAAGGCCGGTCTGCGCAAGCTGACCGTCACCAGCGCCGGTTACCCGGTGTTGTGTGGTTCGGCGTTCAAGAACAAGGGCGTGCAGCCCATGCTCGACGCGGTCATCGACTACCTCCCGACCCCGCTGGACGTTCCGGCCGCCGAAGGCCATGTCCCGGGCAAGGAAGACGAGATCATCTCGCGCAAGCCGTCGGCCGACGAGCCGTTCTCGGGGCTGGCGTTCAAGGTTGCCACGCACCCGTTCTTCGGCAAGCTGACCTATGTCCGGGTGTACTCGGGCAAGGTCGACTCCGGTGCGCAGGTCATCAACTCGACCAAGGGCAAGAAGGAGCGGCTGGGCAAGCTGTTCCAGATGCACTCCAACAAGGAGAACCCGGTCGAGTCGGCATCCGCCGGTCACATCTACGCGGTCATCGGCCTCAAGGACACCACCACCGGTGACACCCTGAGTGACCCGAACAACCAAATCGTGCTGGAGTCGATGACGTTCCCCGATCCCGTCATCGAGGTCGCCATCGAGCCCAAGACCAAGAGCGACCAGGAGAAGCTGAGCCTCTCGATTCAGAAGCTCGCCGAAGAGGATCCGACCTTCAAGGTGCACCTGGATCAGGAGACCGGTCAGACCGTCATCGGCGGCATGGGCGAGCTACACCTGGACATCCTGGTCGACCGCATGCGCCGCGAGTTCAAGGTCGAGGCCAACGTCGGCAAGCCGCAGGTGGCCTACAAGGAGACCATCAAGCGTCCGGCCACCAACGTCGAGTTCACGCACAAGAAGCAGACCGGCGGTTCGGGCCAGTTCGCGAAGGTCATCATCAACCTCGAGCCGTTCGTCGGCGAGGACGGTGCGACCTACGAATTCGAGAACAAGGTCACCGGTGGCCGGATCCCGCGCGAGTACATCCCGTCGGTGGACGCCGGTGCGCAGGACGCCATGCAGTACGGCGTGCTGGCCGGCTACCCGCTGGTGAACCTGAAGGTCGTGCTCCTCGACGGCGCCTATCACGACGTCGACTCGTCGGAAATGGCCTTCAAGATCGCCGGTTCCCAGGTGCTGAAGAAGGCTGCCGCGATGGCGCAGCCGGTGATCCTGGAACCGATCATGGCCGTCGAGGTCACCACCCCGGAGGACTACATGGGTGACGTGATCGGCGACCTGAACTCCCGCCGTGGTCAGATTCAGGCCATGGAGGAGCGCAGCGGTGCTCGTGTCGTCAAGGCACAGGTTCCGCTGTCGGAGATGTTCGGCTATGTCGGCGACCTTCGGTCGAAGACGCAGGGCCGGGCTAACTACTCCATGGTGTTCGACTCGTACGCCGAAGTTCCGGCGAACGTGTCGAAGGAGATCATCGCGAAGGCGACGGGCCAGTAATCCTGGCTCGCCGGCTTGGCGGACCACAACTGAAAACATCAAAACTGCTTTAGCAAGCACCAACAAGTCCAGGAGGACACAGAAGTGGCGAAGGCGAAGTTCGAGCGGACGAAGCCGCACGTCAACATCGGGACCATCGGTCACGTTGACCACGGCAAGACCACGCTGACTGCAGCAATCACCAAGGTTCTGCACGATAAGTACCCGGAGTTGAACGAATCGCGCGCATTCGACCAGATCGACAATGCGCCCGAGGAGCGTCAGCGCGGTATCACCATCAACATCTCCCACGTGGAGTACCAGACCGAGAAGCGTCACTACGCACACGTCGACGCCCCCGGTCACGCTGACTACATCAAGAACATGATCACCGGTGCCGCCCAGATGGACGGCGCGATTCTGGTGGTCGCCGCCACCGACGGTCCGATGCCGCAGACCCGCGAGCACGTGCTGCTCGCCCGCCAGGTCGGCGTCCCCTACATCCTGGTGGCGCTGAACAAGGCCGACATGGTCGACGACGAGGAGCTCCTCGAGCTCGTCGAGCTGGAGGTCCGCGAACTGCTGGCCGCTCAGGAGTTCGACGAGGAAGCCCCGGTCATCAAGGTGTCCGCGCTCAAGGCCCTCGAGGGCGACCCGCAGTGGGTCAAGAGCGTCGAGGACCTGATGGACGCCGTCGACGAGTCGATCCCGGACCCGGTCCGCGACACCGACAAGCCGTTCCTGATGCCCGTCGAGGACGTCTTCACGATCACCGGCCGCGGCACCGTGGTCACCGGTCGTGTCGAGCGTGGTGTGATCAACGTGAACGAGGAAGTCGAGATCGTCGGCATCAAGCCGACCGTCACCAAGACCACGGTCACCGGTGTGGAAATGTTCCGCAAGCTGCTCGACCAGGGCCAGGCCGGCGACAACGTCGGTCTGCTGGTTCGTGGCGTCAAGCGCGAGGACGTCGAGCGTGGCCAGGTTGTGGTCAAGCCCGGCACCACCACCCCGCACACCGAGTTCGACGGCAGCGTCTACATCCTGTCGAAGGACGAGGGCGGCCGGCACACGCCGTTCTTCAACAACTACCGTCCGCAGTTCTACTTCCGTACCACGGACGTGACCGGCGTGGTGACCCTCCCCGAGGGCACCGAGATGGTGATGCCCGGTGACAACACCGACATCTCCGTCAAGCTGATCCAGCCGGTGGCCATGGACGAGGGCCTGCGGTTCGCGATCCGTGAAGGTGGCCGCACCGTCGGCGCCGGCCGGGTCACCAAGATCCACAAGTGATCTGACCTAGTACCGCGAAAGCGGCGCTCACCTTCGGGTGGGCGCCGTTTTCGCGTTGTGGGCCGAACCCCGGTGCTACGCTTCGGCATCTCAGCGGGGTGGGGCGGTGGACGACGACGATTTCCAGGAGCCGGCATACCCGCCGTCGATCCTGATCGGCGGCGCGGCGTTGGTGGCTGTGCTCGGTGGGATCGTCGCAGCGGTGCTGATGGTCAGTGCCGCCAGTGTCGACGTCCAGCGGATGACCCCGGTTCCCCGCGGCCAGCGGGGTGCGACGGCCGCATCTTCGGTGCCCACTGCGCCCGCGGCCCCGGCGGGTCCCGGGGTGCACAACAATCTCGACGTGTTCGTGAACCGATTGACCCCGCAACTGCCCGGGCTGGACCGCTTACTCCAGCAGCCCTGACAGCGATTTCACAGAGTTCGACCACTTGTCCCCGGTCCCAATTGGGTGTGTTGGCGTTAGTCTGATCGCGACATTGCTGGCCGAGAAGGGGTGTGCCAAATGTTGGGTCGGTATATCAAAGCCCAGTTGACCGTGCTGCTGTTCGGCGGCCTCGTCGGTCCCATTTTCCTGATCGTGTACTTCGCGCTCGGACCGTTCGCGCGGCCGTACATCGGGTGGATGTTCTGGGTCGGTCTGCTCATCACCGCGGGCGACGTGCTGGCGGCGCTCTGGCTGACCAACGCCGGGATCAAGTCCTCGGCGCGGCATGAGGAGCTGAATCAGCGCGGTGTTCTGGTCCTGGCCCAGATCACCGGGATCTCCGATACGTCGTGGTTCGTCAACGACCAGCAGATGATCAAGGTGAACCTGCACTTCGAGGTACCCGGCTATCCAGGCTTCGACACGCAGGAAACCATGGCGTCGAGCCCGACCCGCATGCAGATCCTCAACGGCCACCAATTGGTGGCACTTGTCGAGCCGGGCACCCAGAAGTACGAAATCGACTGGAATGCCAGCGCTTTGATCGCAGGCGTAGTTCCAGCGCAATTCACCCTCGCCGAGGACAACAAGACCTACGACCTGCGCGGGCAGGCCGGGCCGTTGATGGAGATCATGCAGATCCTGCGGGCCAATGGCGTACCGATGAACGGCACCATCGACATCCGCTCCAATCCTGCTGTGCGGCAGCAGGTGATGGCCGTCGTCCGCCGCGCCGCCGCCGGACAGCCCACCGCCGCCGCGCCGCCGCAGGCCGCGCCGCCGCAAGCCGCCCCGGTCCAGGCCGCGCTGCCGGTATATGCGCCGCCCATGCCGGAAGTCACGACCGCGCAGCGGTTACAGGAGCTGGAGACGTTGCGGGCCACGGGCTCGATCAGCGAGGCCGAGTACACCGCCAAACGGCAGCAGATCCTCGCCGACCTCTAGCTTGCCCATCGGCACGTCGCGCAGGGTTTCGGACCGGTCCTTAGAACACGTTCCAGTTGGCTTGCTAGCCTGGCCTGGGATGACCGAAAGGACCATTGATGACAACACCGTCGGGGACGCTCGAGGGGCGAGTGGCATTCGTGACCGGCGCCGCTCGCGGCCAGGGTCGCGCCCACGCCGTACGCCTGGCCCGCGAAGGCGCCGACGTAATTGTCTCCGACATCTGCGCGTCGGTGAGTGACACCATTCCCTATCCCGGGACGACTCCCGAGGACCTCAATGAGACGGTCCGCCTGGTGGAGGCCGAGGGCCGCAAGGTGCTGGCCCGTGAGGTCGATGTCCGTGACGACGCCGCAGTGCGCCAACTGGTGGCCGACGGTGTCGAGCAGTTCGGCCGGCTCGACATCCTGGTTGCCAACGCCGGTGTGCTGTCCTGGGGCCGGTTGTGGGAGTTGACCGACGAACAGTGGAACACCGTGATCGACACCAATCTCACCGGCACGTGGCGCACGTTGCGTGCCGTCGTGCCGGCGATGATCGAGGCGGGCAACGGTGGCTCCATCATCGTGGTGAGCTCGTCAGCCGGCGTGAAGGCGACTCCCGGAAACAGCCATTACGCTGCGTCGAAGCACGGCCTGACCGCCCTGACGAACTCGCTGGCTCTCGAGGCCGGCCAGTACGGCATCCGGGTCAACTCCATCCACCCGTATTCGGTGGCCACTCCGATGACCGAAAACGACGCCATGATGGGCGTTTTCGCCGCACATCCCAGCTATCTACACGGCTTCGCGCCGATGCCGTACCTTCCGGTGGGGCAGAGCGCGACCGGCAAGCGGTCGGACTTCATGAGCGTCGACGAGGTCGCCGACGTGGTGGTCTGGCTGGCCGGCGACAACTCGGCGACCCTGTCGGGCTCGCAGATCAGCGTCGACCGCGGCGTGATGAAGTACTGATTCGACGTCGGGCGACATGGGCTGATCGTCAGCCCGCCTCGGCCAGTACCTCTGCGAATTGCTGCACAGCCCAGTCGATCTCCTCGCTGGTGATCACCAGCGGCGGGGCGAACCGCAACGTCGACCCATGCGTGTCCTTGACCAGCACACCGCGTTCGGCCAGGGCCATGCTGAGATGCTTGCCGGTCCCCAGCCGTTCGTCGATGTCGACGCCGGCCCACAATCCCATGCCGCGCACACTGAGGACGCCGTGCCCGATCAGCGACCGCAGCCCCGCGTGCAGACGCAGGCCGAGTTCGGCTGAGCGCGACTGGAATTCACCGCGCTGCAGGATGCCGACCACGGTGGAGCCGATCGCGGCGGCCAACGGGTTGCCGCCGAAGGTCGACCCGTGCTCGCCGGGATGGAGCACCCCGAGGATGTCGCGATCGGCCGCCACAGCCGACAGCGGAACAACGCCGCCGCCGAGGGCCTTGCCGAGCAGATAGACGTCGGGCACCACACTCCAGTGGTCGCAGGCGAAGGTGTGCCCGGTCCGCGCCAGGCCGGACTGGATCTCGTCGGCGATCAGCAGCACGTTGCGCCTGCTACACAACTGGCGCAGCCGAGGCAGGTAATCGTCGGGCGGGACGATGATCCCGGCCTCGCCCTGGATGGGCTCGATGAGCACCGCCACAGTGTTCTCGTCGATCGCGGCGGCGACGGCGTCGGCGTCACCGAACGGCACGGACCTGAAGCCCGGGGTGAACGGACCGAATCCGCCGCGGGCGGTGGCGTCGGACGAGAAGCTGACGATGCTGATCGTGCGGCCGTGGAAGTTGTTGTCCGCGACGATGATATTCGCCATGCCGGCCGGGACGCCCTTGACGTCGGCACCCCATTTTCTGGCTACCTTGAGGCCGCTCTCCACCGCCTCGGCACCGCTGTTCATCGGCAGCACCATGTCTTTGCCGCAGAGTCCGGCGAGCGCGGCGCAGAACGGCCCGAGCTGATCGGAGTGGAATGCGCGGCTCACCAAGGTCACCGCGTCGAGCTGGCGGTGGGCGGCAGCGATGATCTCGTCGTTGTGATGACCGAAATTGACCGCCGAATACGCGGCCAGGCAGTCCAGGTAACGGCGGCCCTCGACGTCGGTGATCCACGCTCCACGGGCGCTGGCAGCGACCACCGGAAGTGGCGAATAATTGTGTGCGACATAGGTGTTGTCGAGTGCGATGGCATCGGCCGTCGCGCCCGTGACGGTGTCGGCGATGGTCATGAAAATACCTCCAGCGTGCAGCATTTCACCGAACCGCCACCCTTGAGCAGTTCGGACAGGTCGACGCCGACCGGGTGAAAGCCGGCGTGGTAGAGCTGCTCGGCGAAACCGGTGGCCTGGGCGGGGTGTACGACGTGCTTGCCGTCGGACACCGCGTTGAGCCCCAGCACGTAGGCATCGGCGCTCGCCACCTCGATGGCGTCGGGAAAGAGCCTGCGCAGCGATGTGCGCCCATCGTGGGTGAACGCCGGCGGGTAGTAAGCGATCGTGGTGTCGTCGAGTACTGTCAGCGCCGTATCGAGGTGGTAGAAGCGCGGGTCGACCAGTTCCAGGGAGACCACGGGGATCCCGGTGAGGGCGGCGATTTCGGCGTGGGCGTGCGGGTGGGTGCGAAAGCCGGTGCCTGCCAAGATCATTGAGCCGACGACCAGTAGATCGCCCTGTCCTTCGTTCACGTGCCGGGTCGCCACTGGGTCGTGTCCGTGCTGGGCCATCCAGGCGGCGTAGGCCACCGATTCGCCATGACGCTCGGCGTGCTTGAACCGGGCGACGATCGCGGTGTCGTTGATGATGAGTCCGGCGTTGGCTGCGTAGACCATGTCGGGCAGTCCCGGAACCGGCTCAACGAGGTCGACGGTGTGGCCGAGTCGCAGATACGTGTCACGCAGGTTTTCCCACTGGGTGAGCGCCAACTGCACGTCGATGGGGGTTTTCGTGTCCATCCATGGGTTGATGGCGTAGGCGACGGTGAAGTACGTCGGCGGCGTCATCGCGTAATGGCGGATTCGCTGGCTGCGGGGTGTCCTCGTCGATTCGGCGGCGACATCAGGGGACATCGTCATGAAAATAACGATAGAAGCGGCAGTTCACGCAATCAATCGACACCTATTGCGTGTCTATGAACGATCTATTGCGTGAGAGCTAAGATTGTGGTGATTTGTTGTGTACAGCGGGGAAAGGCGGCCGATGGACCGGTTTGACGACACCGACGAACGCATCCTCGCCGAGCTCGCCGAGCATGCGCGCGCGACGTTCGCCGAGATCGGCGAACGGGTGAACCTGTCGGCGCCGGCGGTGAAACGCCGCGTGGACCGGATGCTGGACACCGGGGTGATTCGCGGCTTCACCACGGTCATCGATCCCAGCGCGCTGGGCTGGAACACCGAAGCCTACGTCCAGGTGTACTGCCACGGTACTATCGCGCCAGATCGGTTGCGGGAGGCCTGGATTGACATTCCCGAGATCATCAGCGCCGCCACCGTCACCGGCACGTCGGACGCCATCCTGCATGTCCTGGCCCGCGACATGCGGCACCTGGAGGCAGCTTTGGAGCGCATCAGGTCCAGCGCCGATATCGAGCGCAGCGAGAGCATCGTGGTGCTGTCCAACCTGATCGACCGTTCACCCGCCTAACCAGTGGGTTGGTCCAGGCTGGCGCGCACATCGCGACGGCGATCGTGTAAGAACACCACGTGAGCACGAGCGAAAACGGCATCCTGATCGTCGGCGGCGGCCTGGCTGCCACCCGCACTGCCGAGCAGTTGCGCAAGTCCGAATACACCGGTCCGGTCACCATCGTCAGCGACGAGGTGCACCTGCCCTATGACCGCCCGCCGCTGTCGAAAGACGTGCTGCACGCCGACCTCGACGATGTGGCGCTCAAGCCCGCCGAGTTCTACACCGACAACGACATCACCCTGCGGCTGGGCAGCGCGGTCACCTCGCTCGACACCGCCGCCCAGACCGTGACGCTCGCCGACGGCTCGGAGCTGGGATACGACGAGCTCGTTATCGCCACGGGTCTGGTGCCCAAGCGCATTCCGTCGTTCCCCGACCTGGAGGGCATCCGGGTCCTGCGCTCCCTCGACGATGCGCTGGCGTTGCGCGCCCACGCGGGATCCGCGCGCCAGGCGGTGATCATCGGCGCAGGCTTCATCGGGTGCGAGGTCGCGGCCAGCCTGCGCAAGCTCGGCGTCGAGGTGGCACTCGTCGAGCCGCAGCCGGCGCCCCTGGCCTCGGTGCTGGGCGAGCAGGTCGGAAACCTGGTCACCCGCCTGCACCGCGCCGAGGGCGTCGACGTGCGCCCCGGCATCGGGGTGGCCGAGGTGCGCGGTGAGAACGGCCATGTCACCACCGTGGTGCTCTCTGATGGCAGCGAGCTGCGTGCCGACCTCGTGGTGGTCGGCATCGGGTCGCGCCCGGCCACCGACTGGCTCGAGGGCAGCGGCGTCGCCATCGACAACGGTGTCGTGTGCGACGAGGCGGGACGCACCAGCGCCCCGAACGTCTGGGCCCTCGGCGACGTCGCGTCGTGGCGCGATGCCACCGGACATCAAGCCCGCGTTGAACATTGGAGCAACGTGGCGGAGCAGGCCCGGGTCATCGTGCCGTCGATGCTGGGGCAGGACGCGCCTTCGGTGATCGTCGTGCCGTACTTCTGGAGCGACCAGTACGACGTGAAGATCCAGTGCCTCGGCGAGCCGGAGGCCACCGACATCGTGCACATCGTCGAGGACGACGGCCGCAAATTCCTGGCCTTCTACGAGCGCGACGGCGTGGTGGCCGGTGTGGTCGGCGGCGGTATGCCCGGCAAGGTCATGAAGACCCGGGGCAAGATCGCGTCCGGCGCGCCGATCTCCGAGGTCCTGCCCGCGTCCTAGAACTGTCCGAGATAGAACCGGGCGCCCTGGTCGTCGGTGCACTCCGCCATCAGTCCGTAGGGCTGGCGGCTGGGTTCGGCGAGAACGGTCCCACCCGCCTCGCCAACCCGCGCGACGGCCGCGGCGATGTCCGACACCGTCCACATCGGCACGGTGCCCGGCCGCCGTGAGCCCCCGGCCGCTCCGGACATCGGATGCGCGTTCTGCACGGCCCAACCGTCCTCGACGCGACCGCGCTCGAACGTCCACCCGAAGACCTGACCGTAGAAATCCCGGAAGGTCGCCGCGTCGCCGACCTCGTAGGTCACGTACGACAGTTCGCCCGGGCCTGCGCCGTTGAGCCGCGGACGGGGCCGCCCCGCCTCGGGGACGTAGACGGCGAAGGGAGTGTCTGCGGCGTCGGTGGCGTCCAGGGCCGTCCCGACGGCGGTTTCGCGTGCCTCGCCGAGTCGACCGCCGGCAGCAAGGATCGAGGCGCGCGCGTCGTCGATATCGTCCACCGCATAGCAGCAATACAGCGACGTCCGATCGGCGGACGAGACAGCAACCGGCTCAACGGTATTGGTCACTCGGCCGGTCGAATCACAGTCCCACCCCAGCACGCGCGAGTAGAACGCGGCCGCGCGGGCGGCATCGGGGCTCTGCACCAACACGAAACCGATGTCGCCGTGTTGAATCGGCTCGCGGACCGGTCCGCTGAGCATCCAACGATGACCGAATGGGTCTCGGACGGTGGCGGTACGTGCGCCATGACCTTCGTAGGGCTCGCGTTGGACATCGGCACCGTTACCCCTGACCCGTGCCAGCGCGGCGTCGGTGTCGGAGACGCGCAGCATCAGGCTCACTGAATTGACCCCCGGCGCAGGCGCCTGCAGGCCGATGTCGGTGAATTCGTCGGCCAGATACAACACACCGCCGCCCATCGCGAGCTCGGCGTGACCGATCCGTCCGTCGTCCATCACGATCGCCTCGCCGATCAGTTCCGCCCCGAAGGCGTCGCGGTACCACTGGATTGCCGCCCTGGCGTCGGCCACCGTCAGATACGGCAGCGCGGCCGGCCGAGGTGGTTCGACGTCGGTGGTCGGTGCGTTCAAGTCGGCGACTGCTGCGGCGGTGCCGCTCATGGTGACTCCTTCGGTCCTCGCGGGCAATGACAGTGCTGACTCCAGGCGCGCCCGCAATCGGGCGGCGAACGACGGATCCGGTTGTACGGGAGGGTCTTCGGTGGCCAAGACCCGCAATGGATCTGTCATGGGGCACCTCCCTCCGGATAGAGCTTTCTGAACGCGCGCCGGGCGCGCACGAGTAGGGCTTCGGTGGCGTGCACGCTGCGTCCGATCAGGTCCGCACACTCAGGTACCGAACAGTCGTCCATGTAGCGCAGGGTCAGCACCACGCGGTGTGCGTCGGGCAATCGGGCCAGCACACTTTCGGCGACGATTCGGTCCAGCTGGGCGTCCCACTCATCGGCCGCTTGGCCGTCGGGAACGTCGGCGACCGTCACCGACGGCCTGGCCGCGCGGCGCCGGTAGTGGTCGGCGAGTTTGTGCCGGGCCACGCCGAGCAACCAGGGGACCGCGAGAGGTGGCGGCGCCGAACGGCGGGCGGCGTCCATCGCGGCCAGGAACGTCTCCGAGGTGAGGTCCTCGGCGGTGGCCTGATCACCGCACCGGCGGACGAAGTAGCCGTAGACGACCGGTAGTGCGTCGTCGTAGAGCTCCAACAGCCGGTACGGAGCATCGGGTGGTTCCGGATCCGCGCTCACATCCCTATCGTCGTCGTGCGAGAGCGATCTCCGACGCGTCGGGACCAACTTTTTTCAGGCGACCGCTTCCGAGTCACGGATCAGAGCCGGCCGAGACCGTTCGCGACGACGTCGAACGCATCGCCCAGCGCCTGCGGCAGCGACACGGCCTCGTCGGCCAGCCAGTGCTCGTAGGCCGACAGCGCGACGCCGAGCATCAGCCAGGCGACCGACTGCGGTACCAGGTCGCCGGGCTTGCTGCCGGTGCGTGCGGCCACGAAGTCCGCGACCACTCCGCGCCAGCCGGCATACATGGTCATCGAGTGCGCCTGCAGCTCGGCGGTCTGCAGGATCACCCGCATCCGCTGCCGGTGCCGCTCGGTCTCGGAGGAGTCAAAAGTGTTGAACGCCAACAATGCTGAGCGTAATGCCAGGCTGATCGGTTCGTCGTCGCCGACCCGGTCGAACAGGTCGCGGAAGTGCTGCAGGTGGGCGTCGAAATCTCCCCAGGGGATCGCGTTCTTCGAGGAGTAGTACCGGAACAGAGTGCGCCGGGCTATCCCCGACGCCTGGGCCACGTCGTCGACGCTGACCGAGCCGAATCCGTAGTTCGCGAACAGATCGAGTGCGACGTCGGTGATGTGGTCCTGGGTGGTCGACCGGCGCCGGCCTACGCGGGCGCTCGGAGAACCCTGCGACGCACCCACAGCAGGACCCCCTGAACCAGCCGCCATCGATCCACCTCTTTCTTTTCGGCACTCGATGCCATATTCTTGCGATCTCGATCACAATTGTCGAGAACCTAGGCCGACGAAAGGGTGCTTTTCATGGAGCCGAGCCAGACAACCGAGACCGAAACCGAACTGGTGACCGAGTCGCTGGTCGAAGAGGTCTCCATCGACGGGATGTGCGGGGTCTACTGACCGTGCCCGCCCACGCTGTGGGCGATCCGGCTGTGGCCGGGTCGGCCTTCGACCCGGCACTCAGCTGGCGCCTGCATCCGCAGGTGGCCGTGCGCCCCGAGCCCTTCGGTGCACTGCTGTACCACTTCGGCACCCGGAAGCTGTCGTTCTTGAAGAACCGCACCATCCTGGCCGTGGTGAACTCGCTGGACGAACATCCCGACGCGCGATCCGCCCTGCGGGCCGCCGGCGTCGACGAGCCCGACGAGGCGCCCTACCTTCATGCGTTGAGTGTGCTGGTGACCTCGAACATGCTGACTTGCAAGGATTCTCAATGACTTCGGTGGTACCCCGGCTGATCGAGCAGTTCGAGCAAGGTCTTGACGCGCCGATCTGCCTGACCTGGGAACTGACCTACGCCTGCAACCTGGCGTGTGTGCACTGCCTGTCGTCGTCGGGCAAGCGCGATCCCCGCGAGCTGTCTACGGCGGAGTGCATGGGCATCATCGACGAGCTCGAACGCATGCAGGTCTTCTACGTCAACATCGGCGGCGGCGAACCCACTGTGCGGCCTGACTTTTGGGAGTTGGTCGACTACGCCACCGCCCACCACGTGGGGGTCAAGTTCTCCACCAACGGTGTGCGCATCACCCCCGAGGTGGCCGCGCGGCTGGCCGCCAGCGACTACGTCGACGTGCAGATCTCCCTGGACGGCGCGACCGCCGTAGTCAACGACGCAGTCCGCGGTCCCGGCTCGTTCGAGATGGCCACCCGAGCGCTCGAGAATCTCGCCGCGGCGGGGTTCTCCGACGCCAAGATCTCCGTGGTGGTCACCCGCCACAACGTCGACCAGCTCGATGAATTCAAAGCTCTCGCCGACCGCTACGGCGCCACCCTGCGCATCACCCGGCTACGTCCTTCCGGGCGTGGAGCCGACGTCTGGGACGAACTGCATCCCACTCCCGAGCAGCAGGTGACGCTCTACAACTGGCTGGTCGCCAAGGGCGAGGGAGTGCTGACCGGTGACTCGTTCTTCCACCTGTCCGGTCTGGGCGCGCCGGGTGCGTTGGCCGGCCTGAACATGTGCGGTGCCGGGCGGGTGGTGTGCCTGATCGACCCCGTCGGTGACGTCTACGCCTGCCCGTTCGCCATCCACGACCGGTTTCTGGCCGGAAACGTGGTGTCAGACAACGGTTTCGACAACGTCTGGAAGAATTCGCCGCTGTTCCGCGAACTGCGCGAGCCGCAGTCGGCCGGCGCCTGCGGAAGCTGCGGGCACTACGACGCCTGCCGGGGTGGCTGCATGGCCGCGAAGTTCTTCACCGGCCTGCCGCTGGACGGCCCCGACCCGGAATGCGTCGAGGGCTACGGGGTACCCGCCCTGGCAGGAGAGCGCGACAAGCCCCGCCCCAGCGCCGACCACTCCCGCGGCAAGCCGATCATGCTGACCCTGTCCACCCGGCCGCCGACCAAGCCCTGCAACGAAAGTCCGATCTGAGTCATGGCACGCGACACCTGGTTCGAAACCGTCGCCATCGCGCAGGAGCGCGCCAAGAAGCGCCTCCCCAAGTCTGCGTACGGCGCACTCATCGGGGGCAGTGAAAAGGGCCTCACCGTCAACGGCAACAACGAGGCCTTCAACGAGCTCGGCTTCGCGCCGCACGTCATCGGTGCTCTTGAAAAGCGTGACATGGCAACGACCGTCATGGGCCAAGAAGTTTCGCTGCCGGTGCTGATCTCGCCGACCGGGGTCCAGGCTGTGCACCCCGACGGAGAGGTGGCCGTCGCCCGCGCCGCAGCGGCCCGCGGTACCGCGATGGGGCTGTCATCGTTTGCCAGCAAGCCCGTCGAAGAGGTCGTTGCGGCCAACCCGAAGACGTTCTTCCAGATCTACTGGCTGGGTGGCCGGGACGCTATCGCCGCCCGCGCCGAGCGGGCCCGCGCGGCCGGGGCGGTCGGTCTGATCGTGACCACCGACTGGAGCTTCAGCCACGGGCGGGACTGGGGCAGTCCCAAGATCCCGGAGAAAATGGATCTGGCGACCATGGTCAAGATGAGTCCCGAGGTCCTCACCAAGCCGCGCTGGTTTTACCAGTGGGCCAAGACCCTGCGTCCGCCTGCGCTGTCGGTGCCGAACCAGGCCGCCAAGGGTGAGCCCGGTCCGGCGTTCTTCGACGCCTACGGCCAGTGGATGGGCACGCCCCCGCCGACCTGGGACGACATCGCCTGGCTGCGCGAGCTGTGGGGCGGACCCTTCATGCTCAAGGGCGTGATGCGTATCGACGATGCCAAACGCGCTGTGGATGCTGGCGTTTCGGCGATCTCGGTGTCCAATCACGGTGGCAACAACCTGGACGGCACGCCGGCATCGATCCGGGCGCTGCCTGCCATCGCCTCCGCGGTCGGCGATCAGGTCGAGGTGCTTCTGGACGGCGGCGTCCGCCGCGGCAGCGACGTTGTCAAGGCCCTGGCGCTGGGCGCTCGCGCGGTCATGATCGGGCGTGCCTACCTGTGGGGTCTGGCGGCCAACGGTCAGGCGGGTGTGGAGAACGTCCTCGACATCCTGACCGGCGGCATCGACTCCGCCCTACGAGGGCTGGGGAAGGCGTCGGTGCACGACCTGACACCCGAGGACATCCTGGTGCCGGACGGCTTCGTACGCGCGCTCGGAGTGCCCGGCGGCGAGGCGCACTGACTGCGCCATAGGCAAGCCTTTGGTGCTGGCGTGACTGACGGGACGATGGTGAACGCTCCGGGTGGACCGGTGCGTTCGGTTTCTGAAAGAAATCCGTCTTCTCCTCGAACAATTGGCGCACGGCAGGTGAATTCGGCCTACCATCGGCGCGTGGCTTTTCGGGGCGAGCTGGGCAACATGACATCACGGCAGCTTCGCGATACCTCGCCCACGATCTTGATCCCGGTCGGCTCGACCGAGCAGCACGGCCCGCACCTGCCGCTGGATACCGACACCCGCATCGCCACCGCGGTCGCCCGGGACGCGGCCGACCATCTCGACCGATCCGATCATGATCGTTATTTGCTCGCACCCCCGATCGCCTACGGCGCCTCGGGCGAGCACGAAGGGTTCGCCGGGACGGTGTCGATCGGCTCCGAGGTGCTGACGACCGTGCTGGTCGAGTACGGCCGGTCGGCGTGCGGCTGGGCGCGGCGGGTCGTCTTCGTCAACGGCCACGGCGGCAACCTGGAAGCGATGCGCTCGGCTGTGCGACTGCTGCGGGCCGAGGGCCGCGACGCCGCCTGGTGCCCCTGCCTCGCCGAGGGCGGTGACGCCCACGCCGGCCATACGGAAACGTCTGTATTGCTACATATTTCACCTGCGGACGTCCACACCGATGTTTGGTGTAGCGGGAACCGGGCACCACTGGCTACCCTTTTGCCGCAGATGCGTCACGGGGGGGTGGCTGCGGTGAGTGAGGTGGGCGTGCTGGGTGACCCGACGACGGCGACTCCGGTGGAAGGTGAGCGCATCTTCGCGGAGATGGTCGCGGATTGTTCGCGGCGGATCGATCGGTGGCGCCCGGCCGATGACGGGATGTTGCTATGACCCAGCCGCGGTTGCCCGACGGCTTCGCGGTCCAGGTCGATCGTCGCGTGCGCACCCTCGCCGAGGGCTCGGCCCTACTCGGTGGTTCCCCGACCCGGCTGCTGCGCCTGGCGCCGTCCGCCCAGACCTTGCTCGCCGGCGGTCGCCTCGAGGTACGCGACGCCGTGAGCGCGCAGCTGGCCCGTACGCTGCTCGACGCCACGGTCGCTCATCCACGCCCGGCCGGCGGTCCGTCACACCGGGATGTCACGATCGTAATCCCGGTGCGCGACAACCCGTTTGGACTCTACCGTCTGGTCATGTCGCTGCGTGGAATGCGGGTGGTGGTAGTCGACGACGGGTCGGAGACTTCGGTTCAGCCCGACGACTTCGCCGGCGCCCGCTGCGACGTCGAGGTGGTGCGCCACCCGCGTAGCAAGGGGCCGGCGGCCGCCCGCAACACGGGGCTGGTGGCCTGCACAACAGATTTCGTCGCCTTCCTGGATTCCGATGTTGTGCCGCGGCGCGGCTGGCTGGAGGCGCTGCTTGGGCATTTCTGCGACCCCGCGGTGGCGCTGGTTGCTCCCCGCATCGTCGGGCTCGGGCACAGTGATCAGTTGGTCGCCCGGTACGAGGCAGTGCGGTCATCGCTGGACCTCGGTGAGCGGGAAGCGCCGGTGATGCCCTACGGCCCGGTGTCCTACGTGCCCAGTGCGGCGATCATCTGCCGGCGTTCTGCGCTTCTCGAGGTCGGGGGCTTCGACGAGACGCTGCCGTCGGGGGAGGACGTCGACCTGTGCTGGCGACTCATCGAAGCGGGCTCCCGGCTGCGCTACGAGCCGATCGCACTGGTCGCCCACGAACACCGCACCCAGATGCGGGAGTGGCTGGGCCGCAAGGCATTCTATGGCAGTTCGGCGGCTCCGCTGTCGATCCGGCATCCGGACAAGATGGCTCCGGTGGTGATCTCGGCATGGAGCCTGCTGGTGTGGTTACTGATGGCGTTGGGCTCGGTGACCGGTTGTGTGGCGTCGCTGGTCTTCGCCGGGGTGACCACTCGCCGCACGGCCAAGGCCATGCAGAACACCGATGCCGGGATCTCCGCCGTGGTACAGCTGGCCCTGCGTGGCATCGGTGCTGCCGCTCTGCAACTGTCGGCGGCGGTCTGCCGGCACTATTGGCCGCTGGCCCTGGTGGCGGCCCTGCTGTCCCGGCGGTGCCGGCAGGTGATCCTGGTTGCCGCGGTGCTCGACGGAGTCCAGGACTGGCTCCGCCGCAACCGCGGGACCGAGGTGGAGGGCAAGCCGATCGGCCTGCTCGCCTACCTGTTCTTCAAGCGCCTCGACGATCTGGCCTACGGCGCCGGGTTGTGGACGGGTGTGGTCCGCGAGCGCACATTGCGGCCGCTGAAGCCGCAGATCAAAACCTGACTCGGTGGTCGACCCCGTAGCGCACAGCGACGTCCTGATCGTCGGTGCGGGCAGCGCCGGATCCGTGCTGGCCGAACGTCTCTCGGCGGACCCCGCCTGCCGGGTCACTGTCGTGGAAGCCGGGCTCGGCCCCGACGCACCCGGAGTCCGGGAGCTCACCCGCAACGGCCTTCAGCTGCCCATCGGCGCTGCGAGCCCGCTGGCCCAGCGCTATCGCACCCAGCTGACTGATGAGCCGCCCCGCGGCGCCGACCTGGTGCGCGGTGTGACGGTGGGCGGCTCCGGTGCGGTCAACGGCGGCTATTTCTGCCGGGCACTGCCGATCGACTTCGACGGGCCGGGCCTGCCGGGCTGGTCGTGGCACGAGGTCGGTCCGCACTACCGCGCCATCGAGACCGACCTCGATTTCCCCGATCGCGCCGACGGTGGTCCCATCGCGATCCGGCGCACCCACGAACTCGTCGGCAGCACAGCAGCTTTCGCCGACACTGCCCACGCCTTCGGATTGCGCTGGCTACCTGACCTCAATGCCGAACCGGTCGGGGACAACGCGCCGCCGGGAATCGGGGCGGTGCCGCTGAACATCGTCGACGGTGTCCGCAGCGGTCCCGGCGCGGCATTCCTGGAACCGGCCATCGCCCGGCCGAATCTGACGGTGCTGCCGGGCACCCGCGTCCTGCGGCTCCGGTTATCCGCCGGGCGGGTGGTCGGGGTGGACACCGCGGGACCGAGCGGGCCCGCTTCGTTGCAGGCGGATCGGGTCGTGTTATCGGCGGGTGCCATCGGGTCGGCGCAACTTCTGATGCTCTCCGGTATTGGTCCCGCCGTGACCCTGAACCGGCTCGGCATCGCGGTCTCGGCCGACCTACCGGTGGGGCGACGAACCTGGGACCACCCGGAGTGGGTGCTGCCAACCACATGGACGGTCGTCCCACAACGGCCGGTGCTCGAAGTGGTGCTGGTGGCTGATGGAATCGAAATCCGGCCTTACACAGGCGGTTTCATTGCGATGGTCGGTGACGGTACCCTCGGCCGCCCAGACTGGCCGCATCTCGGGGTGGCGCTGATGACTCCTCGCGCCCACGGCCGCGTCTCGCTGGTGTCGGACGATCCCATGGTGCCCCCGTTGATCGAACACCACTACGACGGCGCCGCCGAAGACGTGGCCGCGTTGCGGCGCGGCTGCGAATACGCCGCCGAGATGCTCGGAACGACGACGCAGCTCGGCGAACCGATGTGGTCGACATCGCAGCATCTCTGCGGCACCGCACCGATGGGTCACGACAGCGACGACTACGCCGTCGTCGACCCGCGGTGCCGGGTGCGGGGGATCGACAACCTCTGGGTGGTGGACGGCTCAGTGCTGCCGCGGATCACCGGTCGCGGCCCCCACGCGACGATCGCGATGATCGGGCACCGGGTCGCCGAATTCGTCTCGGCGGGTTAGGTTTCGGACGAACCGCAATTGCCGGCCGTCACGGCCGGGGGCCCACAGCCCGATCAGAATCGCGGCGACGGCGACGAGGATCGATAGCACGCTGATCGAACTCTGCATTGCGTGCAGGAATGCTGACTTGCTGATCTCGGCCAGTTGCGTGCCCGCCGGTCCGATCCGGGTGGACACCGCCAGCGCCTCTGCCAGTGATCCCCCGGCGGCCTCTCGCACCGGGGGCGGGAATGCGGCTAGCTGGTCGCCGAGGCGGTGGGTGTACTGCCCGGCCAATATCGAGCCGGCCAGGGCGATGCCCAGCGCGGCGCCGACCTCGCGGACAGTGTCGTTGACGGCTGATGCCACCCCCTGCTTGTCGTCGGGCGCGGCGTTCATGATCGCCGATGTCGTCGGCGCGGTGCACAGCCCGATGCCGGTGGCGAGCACCAGCAGTGGCCAGGCCAAGTCGATGTACGACGAATCGACGCGCAGCGTGAGCAGGCAGACGAACCCGGCCGCGAGGAACAGCAGTCCGGTGAAAATGACCAGGCGCAGACCCAATCGGGGCAGATACCAGGACGACGTCACCGAGAGAACGGCCAGCGGCAGCGTCAGGGGGGTGAAGGCCAGTGCTGTCTGCAGTGCCGAATAGCCCAGGATCAGCTGCGTGTACTGCATGACCAGATACATGAACCCGAAATTGGCCAGGAAGAACACCGCGATGGCGGCCGCTCCGGTGGCGAAATCGGCTCGGCGGAACAGGGATACGTCGAGCAGCGGATGGCGGCGGCGAACCTCGAAGACACCAAACGCCACTGTCAGCGCCAGACCCGCGCCGAGACAGCCGATCACCAGCGGGTCCGACCAGCCCCGCTGCGGCGCCTCGATGATGCCGAACACCAACACCGCGACGGCCCCGCCGATCAGCGCGGCGCCCGGCCAGTCCACCGCAGGGGCATCGGCATCGCGTGAATCGCTGACCGTCCATGTGAGCACGAACAGCAACACGCCGGCGCCGGCCAACGCCCAGAAGATCGACTGCCACGGCCAAAAGCGCAGCAGCAGGCCGGAACCCAGCATTCCGACGACCGCGCCACAGCCTGCCACTGCGGCCCAGATGCCGACGGCCTTGGTGCGTTTTGACTTCGGATAGACCACCGTGAGCAGCGACAATGTGGCGGGCATGATGAATGCGGCACCGGCGCCGGCGACCGCCCGAGCGGCGATGATCTGGATCGGGGCATCGAAGACGAGCGGAGCCAACGAGGCCAGCGCGAAGATCGACAAGCCGATCAGCAGGGCGCCGCGGCGGCCGTACCGGTCACCGATGGCCCCGGCCGGGAGTAACAGACACGCCAGTACCAGGGTGTAGCTGTCGACCACCCAGGTCAGCTGGGATTGGGTCGCCGAGGTGGTGACGGCGATGTCGCCCAGCGCGGTGTTGAGGGCGACCATCGAGGAGATCACCAACGCCACACCCAGGCAGGCGACGGTCAGAGTCCACGTTCGCTGCAGAGTCGAGACGTCACGCAGCCGGGTATCGGTACCCTTGTCGGGCCGGATCAAGGTGTCCACGTCAGGCGCCTTCCTTCGGTCGGGGGTCCTGTTTGGGACTATCCGTCTCGAAAGTATTCAAACGTGCGAAGCATCACCGGAGAGGATTTGGTCATGGCGAGCCGGCGTAGCGACCCCAGACCTGCGCGTTCGCGCGCGCGGTTATTGGACGCCGCAACGGCATTGCTTCGGGCCGGCGGGCCCAGCGCGGTAACTGTCGACGCCGTCACCCGCGGAGCCAACGTCGCCAGGGCCACCCTCTACCGGCATTTCCCAAGCGGCAACGACCTGCTGGCCGCCGCCTTCCACAGCCTGATTCCGCCCGCGCCGATGCCGCCGGAGTCCGGGACCCTGCGAGAGCGCCTGCTAGCCCTGATGCAGGCGCAGTCCGACCTCATCTCGGAGACGCCGGCATTGTTGACGGCCACCTACTGGCTGGCGCTGGGCCCGGACATGGAACACATGCCCGAAAAGGGCGGCGGCTCCGACAGCCCAGAGGTGCGCACGCTGCGGGAGCGGGTCGCCCAGCAGTACGGAGCCCCCTTCGACGCGATCTTCGACAGTCCGGACGCTCGACGAGAACTCGGCGAGGTGGACCGGGCGCAAGCCATCATGCTGCTGATCGGGCCCCTGGTGGCCGGTCGGATCAGCACGCTGGCCGACTTCGACTACCGAGAATGCGCGCGTGCCGCGGTGGACGGCTTTCTGGCCGTCCACCGAATCGGCGAAATCACTTCAGCGAGTAGCGAATCGGCAGGCGCTTGAGTCCACCGACGAAGGTGGTGGCCATCAGCTCGGGCTCGCCGGCGAGTTCGATGGACTTGATGCGCGGGACGAGTTCGGTGAAGAAGCTGTTCATCTCCATCCGGGCCAGGGCAGCACCCAGGCAGAAGTGCACGCCGTAGCCGAAGGACAGGTGCTTGTTGGGGTCGCGGCCGACGTCGAAGCGCATCGGGTCGTCGAACACCTCGTCGTCGCGATTGGCCGAAACATAGGACAGCAGAACAGCTTCGCCCTTGGCGATCGGCACGCCGCGGACCTCGGTGTCGGCTTGGGCGGTGCGCATGAACTCCTTGACCGGCACCACGCACCGGATCATCTCCTCGACGGCGGTGCCCATCAGGCCGGGGTCGTTCTGCAACCGCTGCAGTTCTGCCGGGTTGCGGATCAGTTCCAGCAGTCCGCCGGCGATGCCGGCGCTGGTGGTGTCGTGGCCGGCGCTGGCGACGATCACGTAGTAGGAGGCGGTGTCCATGTCGGACAACGGCTCTCCGTTGATCGTGGCGTTGGCGATCGCCGAACTGAGGTCTTCGGTGGGAGTTTCGCGGCGCGAGGCCGTCAACGCATTGAAGTAGTTGAAGAAGTCCAGCAGCACCGCGAGCATGTCGTCGGTCGAGCCGCCGCGCTGTAGTTCCTGGTCGTCACCGCCGAACATCTCCTGGGTGAGCTTGAGCATGCGCGGGAAGTCCGACTCCGGCAGCCCCAGCAGGGTCAGAATGATGTAGAGCGGATAGTTGACCGCGATCTCCCGGACGAAATCCAGCTCGGGACCCTGCTCGAGCATCTTGTCGACGTAGATCTTGGCCAGTTCGTCGCAGCGAGTCTTCAAGGCGCGCATGGCTTTTGGGCGGAACCAGTCGGCGCCGATCTTGCGCATGTCGCGGTGAAGCGGGTCATCCATGTGGATCAGCGTGCGCAGGCCGATCCCCGCCTCCATCTGCGCACGCAACACGTCGTCGGCCTCGGCGATCGCCAGCAGTGGGCGCGGGTCGTTGGTGAACAGGTCGTTCTGTCGTTCGATGTCCATGATGTCGGCGTGCTTGGTGATCGCCCAGAACGGCCGGTACCCCTCGGCCTCGACCCACGACACCGGAGCATGCGCACGCAGATGAGCAAGCGAGGAGTGCATCCGCGTCTCGTCTGTGTAGCCCAGCGGACTGGCCAGAACCCGGGCCGCCTTGTCCATGATCCGTGGGGTCATCGGGTCTCCTCGCTCGCTCATAACAGAAACTTGACGGGTGTCAGGTTGCTAGTTTGGCGGCGATTCTGCCAGGTCGCAGGCAATTGACGCTAATTCCCAGGTCACGACTCGGGACGGCCGCCGCGTAGGCTCGATTCTCGTGCCACACCTAACGAGCCGAGGAATCCGGCGCGCAGTGGTGCTGCTGCTGACCGTCGCGGCCGTCGTCGCGTGCACGCACAACGGCAGCGAGTCGCACCCGCCGGTCGCTGCGGCGGCGGAGCCGGGGCCCGCGGTGGTACAGACCGCGGGGGGCGCGGTGCGCGGTGTGGTGGCTCCCGGATATCGGGTCTTCGACGGCATTCCCTACGCAGCCGCGCCGGTGGGGGCGATGCGTTGGCAGCCGCCGCAACCGGCCGCACCATGGCAGGGGGTGCGCGACGCCACCAAACCCGGCCTGCGCTGCATCCAAGACACCAGCAACGATCCCGACTACGGGCGCCCCACCGGCGAGGACTGCCTGAACCTCAATGTCTGGAGTCCCGACGGCGCCGCCCCGTCCCGCCAGAAACCGGTGATGGTGTGGATTCACGGCGGCGGATTCCTGAACGGCAGCGCCGACATCTACGACGCGCGCTGGCTGGCCACCCAGGGCGATATCGTCGTCGTCACCGTCAACTACCGGCTGGGGACCCTCGGGTTCCTGGCGCATCCCGCGCTGAGCCCGAACGGCGACATCGGCAATTACGGCCTGGCCGATCAGCAGGCCGCGCTGCGGTGGGTTCGTGACAACATCGCCGAATTCGGCGGTGACCCAACCAAAGTCACCATTGCCGGCGAATCGGCCGGTGCGATGTCGGTGTGCGACCACCTAGTCGCGCCGGAGTCGGCCGGGTTGTTCCGCGCCGCGATCATGCAAAGCGGTCCGTGTGAGGCGCAGGCAGACCGCGCGACCGCTCAGCGGGTGAGTGCCGATTACGCGACCAGCGCGGGCTGCAGCGACCCGGCCGCGGTCGCCGCCTGCCTGCGGTCGCTGCCGCCCGAGACCCTGCAGCGCGCACCGCTGTATGTCGGGTTCGGGCCCGACAAGCTGACCGGCCCGGTCACCGGAACCGACCGGTTACCCGCCGATCCGATGACCGCATTCGCATTGAACCGCGTTCCCCGGATCCCCGTGCTCGTCGGCAGCAACGGGGATGAGTTCGCGATGTTCACCGCGATCCAATTCCTCAAGGACGGGGGGCGATTGCCGCCCTATCCGCAGCTGATCGCCACCACGTTCGGTCCGGATGCCGCTGCGGTGGCCGCGCACTATCCGCTCGAATGGTACGGGGGAAGTGAAGGCCTCGCGTATTCGGCGGCGGTCACCGACAGCCTATTCGCCTGCCCCGCAGACAGAATCGCGTCCGGCATGGCTCACACCGGGCCGGTGTACGCCTACGAGTTCAACGACCGGACGGCGCCGGCCCCCGATCCGCTGCGCGCGGCTCCGTTCCCGGTCGGCGCCAGCCACTCCCTGGAGTTGCGGTATTTGTTCGACGTCGGTGGCGCCCGGCCGCTGGATCCGGCGCAACGGGCGCTATCCGACCAAATGGTGTCCTACTGGAGCGACTTCGTGAAGACCGGTATCCCGGCGGGCGTGGGGTTGCCCGACTGGCCGAAGTTCGGCGCCGACGGGGCCACCGGCAAGCGAATGTCGCTGCAGACCGGGGCGTTGTCGATCACCACCGACTTCAGCTCGCGGCACCAATGCCCGTTCTGGGCGGGCATGAAAGGCGCGCGCTAGCCGCGCCAACGCGAGTGGGCGACCACTGCCAGCGCCTCTGCCACGCTCGAGGCCAACGACCGCCGCTGGGCGCCGCGATTCCTGACCCACTGTTGAAAAGCGAAGTCCGCTGCGGCAAAAGATAATTGGACCAGCAATCCGGGGCGGCTGTCCGCGGTCGGGTCGGCACCCATACGAGCGGCGACAAGCTCGACCATCTGTTCGCGATCGGCGGTGGACAGCAGGGTCGCCCGGTCGAGCAACTCCGGGGCGGTCAGGATGGCCGCGCGCCAGTTCTCCAGGTCGACATCCTCGAAGGACTCGACGCGGCCGACGATCGCGGCGGCCAGGGCGGCGTCAGGCGCCTCGTCGGGCGGGCGGCGCATGAGCAGCTGCGCGATCGCGGCGTTCCCGCGCTGCACCGCTCCGAGAAGCAGATCCTCCTTGGTGGCCACATGACGGAAGAACGTTCGCGGTGAGACCGATGCCTCGGCGGCGATGTCGTCTGTGGTGACGTTGCCGAATCCCCGTGCGGCGAATAGTCGGTACGCTGCAGCGTGGATGTCGGCGTGCACCTGCGCCCGTTGCCGGTCCCGCAGTGTCGGTGACCGTCCCGTGGGCGCGTCGCTCACCGGAATGTTCCCGTTCCGCCATCGATGTTGATGGTCTGGGCGGTCATGTACGACGCGTCGGGGCTGACCAGGAACGCCACCACCGCACCGATGTCGGCGTGGGTGTCGCCGATCCGGCGCAGCGGGACACCCTTGACAATCCTGTTGTAGATATCCGGGACGGCTTCGCTCCAGCCGGCCACGCCTTCGGAGTTGGCGAACGGGCACACCACGTTCACCCGGATGTTGTCGATTCCCCATTCCAGCGCAGCGACTTTGGACATTCCACGGATCGCTTCCTTGGCAGCGGCGTAGGCGCCGAAAGACTTCTGGCCGGCCGTACCGCTGCCGGATCCAAAATTCACGATCGACCCGCCGCCGCCGGATTTGAGTACCGGGTAGGCGGCCTGCATGAGGAAGAAGGTGGCGCGCGGGCCGATGTCGAACACGAGATCGTAGTCGGCCATGGTGATGTCGGTGAACGGCTTCGGTTCGTCGGTGGCGATCGCATTGTTGATCAAAGCGTCTATGCCGCCGAACCTTTCGACCGCGACGTCGACGATGTGTTGATAGCTGGAGCGGTCGCACAGATCGGCGACCAGTGGCACGGCGTGCTGGTCATCGGCAAGAGATCCCGCGACGCCGATCACTCCGGGGTCGCGGTCGACCAACAAGACCGACGCACCGCGTTCGAGCAGTGCCGCGGTGATACCTCGGCCCACCCCGCGCGCCGCTCCCGTCACGACGGCCCGGTGACCACTCAATGATCCCGGATGCCAGTAGTTCGCCTCAGCGCTGGACGCCACGATGTAATTCCTCCGATGTTCGAGCAGCACCTGGGAATTCGATGAACTCCACCGCGGTGCCGTCGGGATCCTTGACGAAGAACATCCGCACCCCGGCGATCTCGAAGGGGGCCTGCTCCGGTTGACAGCCTGCCGCCTGCACGTGCCGATACGTGTCGTCGAGGTCGGTGACCGACAACGAGATGTTCTGGTTGCCGACGAACGAGCGCTTGGCCGGCCGGCTTTCGGAGCCCAGCGACAGCAGCTCGATCATCACGCCGCCAATCAGCCCGCCGACCGCCCGACTGCGGTTCCCGTCGCCACCGCCGAGCGCATGGTCGAACGACTCACCCGTCAGCGTCTGGTCGAACACCACGTCCATGCCCAGCAACCCCCGGTAGAACTGGAGCGCCCGGTCCATGTCGGTGACACCGACCACCAGATGCGAAAACCGAAGATCTACAAGGCTTTCCATGTCATCCGGCCAGGTCGGGGGCGGCGCGGCCGGCGATGAGCGGCAGGTCGAGATAGGTCTTGATGCCGGGGCCGGCCTGGCAGACATAGGGGATGGCGCTGATGCAGTGGTTGGCGGTGGCGACCACCCCCGGATTGCGCTTGAGTCCCTCTTCGACCGTTTCGGGTTGCAGCCCTTTGAAAGTCAGTGAGACGTCCGGATCTCCGGTGATCTCCACCTCGAAGCGCTCACCCTGTTCGCCGAGCGTCCACGGTGGGTCGAGCTCCACCTCGCACATCAGCCAGTTGACCGCGGCGGTGACGACCGGCTTGTCGTCGACAATGGCCTGCCAGCGGAATCGGCGCGCGGCCACGGTGCCCGCCTCCATCGGGACCACGAGCTCGTCGGTACCGGTGACCGCGACCGCCACCTCCTGGGTGGACCGGATGCGTGGTTCGGCGCGGAAGCCCAACTGGTCGGCGACCATCCGCACCGACTGTTTGAATCCCGCTTCCAAGAGTGCGGCGATCGGTCCGCTCATCGCCTGCTCCGGGGCCAGCCCGAATCCCATCACCTCGCGCACGACCAGCGGTGCGTTGTAGGTGCGAATGTCGGAGAACTCCTCGGCCCGCACGTGGGTGATCGCCGAGCTCAGTGACGAGATCATCAGCGGGAAGCGTTCGGTGATGCCGCCGGGGTGAATGCCCGACCCGTGCAGCGTGGCGTTGCCGGCCGCGCACGCTTCCTCCAGGGCGCGCACTCCCGCGTTCTCCCGGTCCGGATAGACCCACCCCACCGGGGTCACCACGTTCTTTCCGGAGCGCAGGATCTTGGCGACCACCTGATCATCTGGCAGCAGCGGGGAGTACATGACGCAGTCGGCGTCCAGCGCCAGTAGCTCGTCGACGTCAGTCGTCGCCGCGACACCGATGGGCCCTTCGCCGATCACCTCGCCGACATCGCGGCCGTTTTTGTCGGCGCTGTGCACCCAACAACCCACGAGTTCGAGTTCGGGGTGCCGCAGCACGCCTTGGATCGCCGCTTTACCCACACCGCCGGTTGCCCACTGGATGACGCGATACATGGCGGCATCGTATGCCGATATGGCAGTAACTGTCACCAAATTGCGCGCAACTTCCCCGCAAACGCCGTGCGAAGCGTCGTAACGTCCCCGGTAGGCAGCAGAGACCCCGGGGACGATGAGAGAAATTCAGTGGAAAGGGTCGGATGTGCGGCCGGCACCGCGTACGTCGCTGCCTCGTCCGTCGCGCAAGTCTGAACGGCAACGCGCCGGCACGGGATGCAACCAACGAGGCTGTGCAGACCTTCTTCGTCGACCACCGCACCTCGGTGATCGCCCAGGGCTGGCTGTATGCGCTGGCGACCGCGCTGGTCATGTGGTTTGCAGTGGCGGTCCGGGGCATCCTCTATACCGCCCCGAATGGCAAGCATCTGGGCGACTTGTTCCTGGTGTGTACCGCTCGATCCCGACGTTGAGGCCCTCGTTGCGCCCTTCCGAGATTTGGGCGGTTACCTGATGTGTCTGGGAAACACCTGAAAACAGGTGTCGAATACCGAAATACGGGACTGATGTTGCCGTGCCGATTCCCAAGGCCTGCAGCAGATTTCTCTCAATTGCTGCATCGGAAGCAGTTATTGACGCGCTGGTATATGACAGCTAATCTTCAGCTAAATCACAGTAAATCGGGGGGATTTGGCAAGTGAAGACTCATTCGCTGCATCGCAACGGCAACCGTCATTCCGGTCATAAGATCCGACATCGCAAGGTAAACCACCGGCGCGTCGAGCCATACGCGTGGCTGGGCGTCGGAGCTATCGGGTTGGGAGTGGGTGCAGCACTGGTGTGCGGCGCGGGTGTGGCGCAGGCCGATGTTGGGCGCAGCGGAAACGGTCATTCGGCCTCGTCTGATAGTGCCGCTCCTCGCAAGGCAGACGCTGGTCGGTCTGCAGACGAATCGTCGCTACAAGCGAGAACGACTGTGCCGGTGCTCTCAGGCACCGTGGCTCCCGACCGCCTCCGAACTTCCGTGCGAACAGTCGGGCACACAAATGTCCGCCCACCGCGCAGCCTTCAACGTGCATCAGGCGAAGGTGACCGCGCTGCAGTCACAGAGGACACTGCCTCAGCGAACGTGCGGGCGGTGGGGCCTCGCGGTGACGCAGCCGGCCCGTCCAGTCCCGCCTTGCACGCGGCGACAAGTCCACGTTCAACCGAAGCCGCCTCTGATCCAGCCGGTACGACGATCAACGCTCTAGAGCGTATGGAAGAGGCCTATCGCGTCGGCATGATCGGCGGCGCCGTGCTTACCGAAACGACGCTGCCACCGACTTACGATTCCTCAGGTCGACGATTAACGCTAGGCGTCAACGCCCCCGAGCTCATGAATAATGGTGAGTACGTTGTGCCAGATCTTTTATACGTCGAATATCACTTGACAGGTCCCTGGGTAGATTCGTCCAACGATTCCTGGGACTCGCAGATCCGCGTGCCGGACTATGCGCTACAAATCAAGTCGGGCGGCATCTTCTACGCGGGCGATTGGTTCGAGCCCGAAGGACCTCGATCTGAATATTCGAGGGTGTTCGTGCTCGCTCCGGGAACGATTCAATCCCTCAGCTTCCCAACCGCCAGCCCGACACAGGGGACCTATCCGACGGGTTCCGGTGGTGGTGGCACTGACCCTGGTGGTGGTGGCACTGACCCTGGTGGTGGTGGTACCGATCCTGGTGGTGGCACTGACCCTGGTGGTGGCACTGACCCTGGTGGTGGCACTGACCCTGGTGGTGGTGGTACCGATCCTGGTGGTGGCACTGACCCTGGTGGTGGCACTGACCCTGGTGGTGGTGGTACCGATCCCGGTGGCGGTGCGGTCGATCCAGGAAATGGCTTGCTGCCCCTTCCGCCGGGAATGGAGTCGATTGACCCTGACATTCCGGCCTACGTTGGCGAAGCGATAAAACGCATTACAAAACCGTTGCCCGAAATTTTTAGGCAATCGGTTGCCGATGGCATCGAAGCAATCTATCGGCTTTCCGAAGCCATTCCCTTCCTTGGAAGCGCCATAAGCATAGTGGACGTCGCTTGGTATATGGGCGAAGTTGCAAATGCCGTTACAGCCCATGATAAGGACAGACTATCAGCGGCGCGGTACGACCTGATATGGAGCTGCATTGGCATCATTCCTGGCGTCGGCACCGTTGAGGGTTTATTCGATCAAACGGCTGACTTTCTCAACTTCGGCTTTATGAATAAGGGTAAAGAACTGACCATCCATCGAGCAATTGACGGCGTTTCGTTTACGCATTTTCCGCTTCTGGCCTATAGCGTTATCCTCGCTGTCGATGCGCACATTCTCGGCCAAGAGGCGATAGCGGGCTGGCGCCCCGACTGAGCGACGGCGGTTCCCGGCCTGGGGCTGGCAGAACCTAACGACGACGCACGGCAATCTTCTAGCACCACAGCACCGACAGGCGGCGTCATCACTTCGACCAGCGCGAGCCACTCTCGGTGTCGCGGCGAATCCTTGCGACCAACCGCCGTCGGCCATCGCGTCAAGTTGCAACCTGGGGCGCGTCACCACGGGAGCCTCGGACTTGCCGAGACCTGGCTAGAAGTTCTGGGTCACACCTCCACCGACTCGTCCCGTAGATGCACGATGCCGGGATCCCAGTTGTCGAACAGCCATTCGATCGAGGCGAATTGTGGCGACGACTATCCACAACGCTTCCCACGCCACTGCCAACCAGCAGACCAGGGCAGACGTATGGCACAACGGTTGCGCGCCTGGCCCGCTGAATCAATCAAATCTGTGTGACACCGACGCGTGCGGTGAGGGGCTGCCGGGACATGGGTAATCCGGAGTGCCGACGGTTCAAGCCCTTGATGGTCATGCACTGCGCCACCAAGGCCGCCCGGGGGTTTTCGACCCGGCCAACTCGCTGATCCACCCGCTGACCCAACCTGTTCAAACTGGCCCGCTGAGCAGGCAGTGCAGGGGTTTGGATCAGACTCCGACCGGATTTGGCTGGTGCCGCGATCTGAGGCATACTGTTCGGGTTGCCTTGAGCCGGGTTCGCCCCCGATTGGGAGCGTGCCGCCCAAGGTATACGACCGGCGCCCGTACGGGCGCCTCCGGTCCCAATCTCGGAGCGCGACAGATTTTCATCGCGCCTCCGGGGCTGCGTGAGGGCGACACACCCGACCGCGGGGGCCGGAGCACCAGAGACAGGTAAAGAGCGGCGGCGACAGCCAGCGTGACGCCTTCGGGCTAGCGCATGACCACCGTGTCCCGCTATGGGACCGAGCAGGAATGAAGGTAGGAGAAGCGTGGCGGGACAAAAGATCCGCATCAGGCTCAAGGCCTACGACCATGAGGCCATTGACGCCTCGGCGCGCAAGATCGTGGAGACGGTCACCCGTACCGGTGCGAGCGTGGTTGGTCCGGTGCCGCTGCCGACGGAAAAGAACGTGTACTGCGTCATCCGCTCCCCGCATAAGTACAAGGACTCGCGGGAGCACTTCGAGATGCGCACGCACAAGCGACTCATCGACATCCTCGACCCGACGCCGAAGACCGTTGACGCCCTCATGCGCATCGATCTGCCGGCCAGCGTCGACGTGAACATCCAGTAGTAGGGGAGTCGACGAACAAATGGCACACTCAAGCAGTTCTGCCGCGCCGCGACGTGGCATCTTGGGCACCAAGCTGGGCATGACCCAGGTGTTCGACGAGAACAACCGGGTCGTCCCCGTCACGGTTGTCAAAGCCGGACCCAACGTGGTGACCCGAATCCGTACGCCCGAGCGTGACGGCTACAGCGCTGTGCAGCTGGCCTACGGCGAGATCAGCCCCCGCAAGGTGAACAAGCCGGTCACCGGCCAGTACACCGCCGCCGGAGTGAACCCGCGCCGGCACCTGGCCGAGCTGCGGCTGGATGACGAAACCGCGGCCGCCGAGTACGAGGTCGGCCAGGAGCTGACGGCGGAGATCTTCGCCGACGGTGCCTACGTCGACGTCACCGGCACCTCCAAGGGCAAAGGCTTCGCGGGCACCATGAAGCGTCACGGCTTCAAGGGCCAGGGCGCCAGCCACGGCGCCCAGGCAGTGCACCGCCGGCCGGGATCGATCGGTGGCTGCGCCACCCCGGGTCGCGTCTTCAAGGGCACCCGGATGTCCGGCCGCATGGGCAACGACCGCGTCACCACGCAGAACCTGTTGGTGCACAAGGTCGATGCCGAGAACGGTGTGCTGCTGATCAAGGGCGCTGTCCCCGGCCGCAACGGCGGGCTCGTGATGGTTCGCACGGCAGTCAAACGAGGTGAGAAGTGACTCTGAAGATTGACGTTCGCACGCCGGACGGCAAGACAGACGGGACGGTGGAACTGCCCGCTGCCCTGTTCGACGTCGAACCCAACATCGCGCTGATGCACCAGGTGGTGAATGCGCAGCTGGCCGCCAAGCGGCAGGGCACGCACGCCACCAAGACTCGCGCTCAGGTTTCCGGTGGCGGCAAGAAGCCTTATCGGCAGAAGGGCACCGGTCGCGCCCGTCAGGGTTCGACCCGCGCTCCGCAGTTCACCGGAGGTGGCATCGTCCACGGCCCGCAGCCGCGTGACTACAGCCAGCGGACCCCGAAGAAGATGATCGCCGCCGCGCTGCGTGGCGCATTGTCGGACCGGGCCCGCAACGAGCGGATCCACGCGGTGACCGAACTGCTGAGCGGTCAGACCCCGTCGACCAAGAGCGCCAAGACGTTCCTGGGGACGCTGACCGACCGCCGCAAGGTGCTGGTCGTGATCGGCCGGACAGACGAAGTCGGCGCCAAGAGCGTCCGGAATCTGCCTGGTGTGCACGTGATCTCGCCTGATCAGCTCAACACCTATGACGTGCTCAACGCCGACGACGTGGTGTTCAGCGTGGAAGCGCTGAATGCCTACATCGGGGCCAATGTTCAGGAGGTTTCGGCCTGATGGCAACCATTACCGACCCCCGCGACATCATCTTGGCCCCGGTCATCTCCGAGAAGTCGTATGGGCTGATCGAGGACAACGTCTACACGTTCATCGTCGCACCCGGCTCGAACAAGACGCAGATCAAGATCGCCATCGAGAAGATCTTCAAGGTGAAGGTCGACTCGGTGAACACCGCCAATCGGCAGGGTAAGCGCAAGCGGACCCGCGCCGGTTACGGACAGCGCAAGAGCACCAAGCGCGCGATCGTGACCCTGGCCGCCGGCAGCAAGCCGATCGACCTCTTCGGAGCTCCCGCCTGACCGGCGGGACTGCAGATAGAACTCAGGAATAGATAATGGGAATTCGCAAGTACAAGCCGACGACCCCCGGTCGCCGCGGTGCCAGCGTCTCCGATTTCTCCGAGATCACTCGCTCGACTCCGGAGAAGTCGCTGATCCGCCCGCTGCACGGAACCGGCGGTCGTAACGCGCACGGCCGAATCACCACCCGCCACAAGGGCGGCGGGCACAAGCGTGCCTACCGGGTGATCGACTTCCGGCGCAACGACAAGGACGGCGTCAACGCCAAGGTCGCTCACATCGAGTACGACCCGAACCGCACCGCGAACATCGCGCTGCTGCACTACCTGGACGGCGAGAAGCGCTACATCATTGCGCCGCAGGGTCTTTCGCAGGGCGACGTCGTGGAGTCGGGCGCCAACGCCGACATCAAGCCGGGTAACAACCTGCCGCTGCGCAACATCCCCGCCGGTACCGTGATCCACGCCGTCGAGCTGCGTCCCGGCGGCGGGGCCAAGCTGGCCCGGTCGGCCGGCTCGAGCATCCAGCTGCTGGGCAAGGAAGGCGCCTACGCCTCCCTGCGTATGCCGTCGGGTGAGATCCGCCGCGTCGACGTGCGCTGCCGCGCCACGGTCGGCGAGGTGGGCAACGCCGAGCAGGCCAACATCAACTGGGGCAAGGCCGGCCGCATGCGGTGGAAGGGCAAGCGCCCCACCGTCCGTGGCGTGGTGATGAACCCGGTCGACCACCCGCACGGCGGTGGCGAGGGCAAGACCTCCGGTGGTCGTCACCCGGTCAGCCCGTGGGGCAAGCCCGAGGGCCGTACCCGCAAGCCCAACAAGCCGAGCGACAAGCTCATCGTCCGACGCCGGCGCACCGGCAAGAAGCGCTAGGCAGGAGAGAAGATGCCACGCAGCCTGAAGAAGGGTCCGTTCGTCGACGGCCATCTGCTCAAGAAGGTCGACGTTCAGAATGAGAAGAACACCAAGCAGGTCATCAAGACCTGGTCGCGTCGTTCGACCATCATCCCCGACTTCATCGGTCACACCTTCGCCGTCCACGACGGTCGCAAGCATGTGCCGGTGTTCGTCACCGAGGCGATGGTCGGCCACAAGCTGGGCGAGTTCGCCCCGACGCGCACGTTCAAGGGTCACATCAAGGACGACCGGAAGAGTAAGCGGCGATGACGACTGCAACCACCGAATACCCGTCTGCGACGGCCAAAGCGCGCCACATCGGGATCTCGGCGACCAAGGCGCGCCGCGTCATCAACCTGGTCCGCGGCAAGAGTGTCGAGGACGCCCTCGACATCCTTCGCTGGGCGCCGCAGCAGGCCAGCGAGCCGGTCGCCAAGGTGATCGCCAGCGCTGCCGCCAACGCGCAGAACAACAACGGTCTGGACCCGGCCACTCTCGTGGTCGCCACCATCACCGCCGACGAGGGCCCGACCGCCAAGCGCATCCGGCCCCGCGCGCAGGGGCGCGCGTACCGGATTCGCAAGCGCACCAGCCACATCACGGTGATCGTCGAGAGCCGGCCGAGCAAGAAGGACACGGGCAAGTCGGCCAGTGCCGCTCGTGCCCGTCGCGCACAGGCCAGCAAGGTCGCCACCAAGAAGGCGGCTCCCAAGACCAAGGCTTCTGCTGAAGCGAAGGAGGGCTCGGAGTAGTGGGCCAGAAAATCAACCCCCACGGCTTCCGGCTCGGTATCACCACCGACTGGAAGTCCCGGTGGTACGCCGACAAGCAGTACGCGGACTACGTCAAGGAAGACGTGGCGATCCGCCGACTGCTGGCCACGGGTCTGGAGCGCGCCGGCATCGCCGACGTGGAGATCGAAAGGACTCGCGACAGAGTCCGTGTTGATATCCACACTGCGCGCCCGGGCATCGTGATCGGCCGTCGTGGCACCGAGGCAGATCGCATCCGCGCCGACCTGGAGAAGCTGACCGGCAAGCAGGTTCAGCTGAACATCCTCGAGGTGAAGAACCCCGAGAGCCAGGCACAGCTGGTCGCCCAGGGTGTCGCCGAGCAGCTGAGTAACCGCGTGGCGTTCCGCCGTGCGATGCGCAAGGCCATCCAGTCGGCCATGCGGCAGCCCAACGTCAAGGGCATCCGCGTGCAGTGCTCGGGCCGCCTCGGCGGCGCCGAGATGAGCCGCTCGGAGTTCTACCGCGAAGGCCGGGTTCCGCTGCACACCCTGCGCGCCGACATCGATTACGGGCTCTACGAGGCCAAGACCACGTTCGGCCGTATCGGCGTGAAGGTGTGGATCTACAAGGGTGACATCGTCGGTGGCAAGCGTGAGCTGGCCGCCGCCGCACCCGCCGCCGATCGTCCGCGCCGCGAGCGTCCGTCGGGCACCCGCCCCCGCCGCAGCGGTGCGTCGGGCACCACCGCGACGAGCACCGAAGCCGGTCGCGCCGCCAGTGAAGAAACCGCAGAATCTGCGGTTCCGGTCACCACGGAGGCGCCGGCCGTCGAGGCCGCCGCTGAAACCACGGAGAGCTGACTCATGCTTATTCCCCGTAAAGTCAAGCACCGCAAGCAACATCACCCGAGGCAGCGTGGTATTGCCAGCGGTGGCACGTCGGTGACGTTCGGTGACTACGGCATCCAGGCACTGGAGCACGCCTACATCACCAACCGGCAGATCGAGTCCGCTCGTATCGCCATCAACCGGCACATCAAGCGTGGCGGCAAGGTGTGGATCAACATCTTCCCGGACCGTCCGCTGACCAAGAAGCCCGCCGAGACCCGCATGGGTTCGGGCAAGGGCTCGCCCGAGTGGTGGGTGGCCAACGTCAAGCCAGGCCGCGTGCTGTTCGAGCTGAGCTATCCCAATGAGCAGACTGCTCGGGAAGCTCTGACCCGTGCGATCCACAAGCTGCCGATCAAGGCACGCATCGTGACCCGAGAGGAGCAGTTCTGATGGCTGTTGGCATCAGCGCCGGCGAACTGCGTGAGCTCACCGACGAAGAGCTGACCGACAAGCTGCGGGAATCCAAGGAAGAGCTGTTCAACCTGCGCTTCCAGATGGCAACCGGGCAGCTGGACAACAATCGCCGGCTTCGCACCGTGCGTCAGGAGATTGCGCGCATCTACACCGTGCTGCGCGAACGTGAACTGGGTCTGGCCGCCGGACCCGCTGGTGAGGAAGCGTAATGGCAGAAACAAAGGGCCCCAAGCACACTGAGCGCACCGAGCAGTCGCGCGGCCGTCGCAAGACGGTCATCGGCTACGTGGTCAGCGACAAGATGCAGAAGACCATCGTGGTCGAGCTCGAATCTCGCAAGAGCCACCCGCTCTACGGCAAGATCATCCGGACCACGACGAAGGTCAAAGCGCACGACGAGAACGGCGACGCCGGTATCGGCGACCGGGTCTCCTTGATGGAGACTCGTCCGCTGTCGGCGTCCAAGCGCTGGCGTCTCGTCGAGGTTCTTGAGCGCGCCAAGTAACACTCCGTTCATAGCAAACGCGAGCCGCGGCTGATAAGCCGCGGCTCGCCGTGTAAATTCCCAAGGCGACAGTTTTTGGCAATCATTCGACCGTGAGGGTTGGCATGCCGGTGGTGAAGTCGGGGGGCTTGGTCAAATTCGGGGCGACCGTTGGGGCGGTAGCCACCCTGCTGTGGTCGGCGCCGTGGGCAGGGGCGGACCCCGTGTCTACGGATCCAGCACCACCCAACCCCGTGCCGACCGTGGCCACCGCCGGCGAGGTCATCACGGCGCCGACGCTGTCGCTGGTCGATCTGGGCGCAACCCCGGTGCTGTCCTTCTACGGCGGAACCAGCTCGACGTCGCTGTCGTTCCCGGTGCCGCCGGGGCTGGCTCCCGTCGCCCTCAACGCGACGCTGGATCTGCCGTTCGCCGTCCGCAGCGGTCTGATCTCGGTGACGCAGGGCGATCGGCTGATCGGCAAGCTGGGCCTGCCGACTGCGGACCTCTCCCCGGTCGTCATTCCGCTGGCCGGCGCCGAGGTGGTGGACAACGTCGCCACCGTGACGCTCACGTTGGCGTCGGTGCCCGACGACGGCTACTGCCTGGACCGGCTCAACCCGGTCGACCTCATCGATGGCTCGGTCACGTTCACCGGCACCGAGGCGGTACCGGCTACGGTGGCCGACTTCCTTCCACCGCTGCTTCGCAAGGTGACGATCGGCCTGCCCGCCAACCCGTCGATGGCCGAATCCGATGCCGCGGTGCAGCTGGCCGCCGGACTGGTCAAGAAGTACGGCAATCAGGCACCGGACGTCCAGGTCGTTCCGCTCGCCGACGGTGCCACCGCGGTGCCCACGCCGTCGGCGCCGCTGGAGCGCCAGATCGTCGTCAAAGAGGGCTCCGACGAGAGCATTTCGCTCGAAGGTGCCGGTATTCCTCAGCTGCTGATCACCGGCCCGGCGGGCAATTTGACCAACGACACCCGACTCCTCAGCGACGGTGCCCTGAACCTTGCCGTATCGCCGCGGGTGGTCCCGGAGAAGCTCAGCTCGGGCCGACGCCCCGAACCAATTGGCGGTCTGGTGACGGTCGCGCAGCTCAACCAGAGCACCCTGACGGCGGCCGGCGCTTCGCCCGGCGTGACGATCGGGCTCGACCAGACCAAGTTCGGCCACTCGGTCCAGGGTGTCCGCGTGCATGCGGTGGGGACCTACACGCCGCTGCCCAACAGCTTCGGCGCGCAGCTCACGGTGACCGTCAACGGTGAGCAGATCGATTCGTGGGCAGCCGATTCCGCCGGGACGATCGACCGGTGGATCAGTGTTCCCGACCGCCTGCTGACGCGCTTCACCGATGTGCAGATCTCGCTGAACACCACCGGCAACACCGGAGGATGCAACGACGATCGCTCGCTGAACCTGAAGATCAACGGCAACAGCGTGATCGAGAGCAGTGAGGCGTCGCCGCCCATCCCGGCCGGTTTCGGCTCGCTGCCGCAGTCACTGCTGCCGGTGGTCAAGGTCGGCATCGGATCGGATCGGTTCGCCGACACCGTCCGCGCCAGCCAGATCACCATCGGATTGCAGCGTCTCAGCTCGCTGGCGCTGCGCACGTCGGTGACGTCGTTCGAGGAGGCCCGCAAGAGCCAGGAACCGGCGATCCTGATCAGCGCCGACGGATGGACCGACAAGTCGATCACGTTGCCGGTCAGCGCCAACGAACGCCGCATCACGCTGGAGGGGACGCCCAACGATGGGCCGACCGTCCTCAACCTCGATCCGGGTATCCAGTTCGGATCGCTGCAGACGGTGTACGACGGCCACCGCTCGCTGCTCATCGCGACGTCCAACGGGGCACCGCAGCAGCTCGACGAATTGCTGGGTTGGCTGAGCTCAGACCGGTCTCGCTGGCCCCAGCTGCGTGGCACCGCGATCGTCGCAATCCCTGGACGGGCACCGGCTTTGGTCGCCGGCCGTACGCCGATGAGTGCATACGGTCCGCCCGCCGAGGCTCCTGATCAAGCAGCCTCCCCGGCCGGGCGTTACCGCTACGACCCGGCCTGGTGGGTGGCAGCCGGTGTCGTGGGTCTGGCCGCCGCCGGCGTGCTGGCGATCATCCTGACCGCCCGTGGCCCGCGGGACAACAGCGGAGGGCACCGCCGCGACACCTGAGCTCGGTCTTGGGGCTCGCCGGTAATCCGTCGCGGAACCGCGCACATTTGGTCCACCGCATGGAAGTCTGTGCGCATGACCACCGAGTTCAACGGCAAGATCGAACTGGACATTCGCGATTCCGAGGCGGACTGGGGACCGTACGCGGCACCAACGGCGCCCGACAACGCGCCCAACGTGCTGTACCTGGTTTGGGACGACATCGGCATCGCAACCTGGGACTGCTTCGGCGGCCTGGTGTCGATGCCGGCGATGTCGCGGATCGCCGAGCGTGGCGTTCGGCTGTCGCAGTTTCACACCACGGCGCTGTGTTCCCCGACCCGGGCGTCACTGCTGACCGGCCGCAACGCGACCACGGTAGGCATGGCGACAATCGAGGAATTCACCGACGGTTTCCCCGGTATCAACGGCCGGATTCCCGATGACACCGCACTCATTTCGGAGGTGCTTGCCGAACGCGGTTACAACACGTACTGCGTGGGCAAGTGGCACCTCACCCCGATCGAGGAGTCCAACCTCGCGGCCACCCGCAGGCACTGGCCGCTGTCGCGGGGCTTCGAGCGGTTCTACGGATTCATGGGCGGGGAGACCGACCAGTGGTACCCCGAGCTGGTGTACGACAGCCACCCGGTGGAGGCGCCGGCCACCCCCGAAGAGGGCTACCACCTCTCGAAAGACCTGGCGGACAAGACAATCGAATTCATTCGCGACTCCACCATGATCGCGCCCGACAAACCGTGGTTCACCTATCTGTGCCCGGGGGCCGGCCACGCGCCGCACCACGTGTTCACCGAATGGGCCGACCACTATTCCGGCACCTTCGACATGGGCTATGAGCGCTATCGCGACATCGTTCTGGAGAACCAGAAGAAGCTCGGCATCGTGCCGCCCGACACCGAACTGTCCGCGGTCAATCCCTATGCCGACGTCACCGGACCGGCCGGCCAACCGTGGCCGGAGCAGGACACGGTGCGGCCATGGGATTCGCTGAACGACGAGGAGAAGCGGCTGTTCTCCAGGATGGCCGAAGTGTTCGCCGGCTTCCTGTCCTACACCGACGCCCAGATCGGCCGGATCCTGGACTACCTGGACGAGTCCGGGCAGCTGGACAACACGATCATCGTCGTCATCTCCGACAACGGCGCCAGCGGCGAGGGCGGGCCCAACGGGTCGGTCAACGAGGGCAAGTTCTTCAACGGCTACATCGACACCGTCGAGGAGAGCATGCGCTTCTTCGACGAACTGGGCGGTCCCACCACCTACGAGCACTACCCGATCGGGTGGGCGATGGCATTCAACACGCCCTACAAGCTCTACAAGCGCTACGCCTCCCACGAAGGGGGCATCGCCGACACCGCAATCATCTCCTGGCCCAACGGAATTGCCGCCCACGGTGAAGTCCGGGACAACTACGTCAACGTCTGCGACGTCACCCCGACCGTCTATGAGCTGCTGGGCATCGGGGCACCGGACACCGTGAAGGGTACCGCCCAAAAACCACTCGACGGCGTGAGTTTTAAAGCGGCGCTTCAGGATTCGACGGCCGCCACCGGCAAGGAGACCCAGTTCTACACGATGCTGGGGACTCGTGGCATCTGGCACAAGGGCTGGTTCGCCAGCGCGGTGCATCCCGCTTCGCCGTCGGGCTGGTCGCATTTCGACGAAGACCGCTGGGAGCTGTACCACATCGAGAACGACCGCAGCCAATGCCACGATCTGGCAGCCGAGCATCCCGACAAGCTCGCCGAGTTGCAGAAGCTGTGGTTCAGCGAGGCCGAAAAGTACAACGGCCTGCCGTTGACCGACCTCGATGTGGGGGAGATGCTGGGCCGCTGGCGGCCCACGCTGGCCGGGGACCGGCCGCGCTACGTCTACTACCCGAACACCGCGCCGGTCGCGATGGGGGCGTGTGTCAACATCGTCGGCCGCTCGTTCTCGGTCTTGGCCGAGGTGAGCATCGACAGCCCCGACGTGCGCGGCGTGCTCTTCAAGCAGGGGGCCGGCCACGGCGGGTACGTGTTGTTCGTCGAGGACGGGAAGCTGCAGTTCGTCTACAACTTCTTCGGCGAAGACGAGCAGCGGGTGATCGCCCCGGACCCGGTGCCGCTGGGTGACCACATCCTGGGAGTGGGCTACGTCCGCACCGGCGTAGTCGACGGCAGCCACACGCCGCTGGGCGAGGCCACCCTCTACGTCGACGGCGCCGCGGTGGCCACGCTGGGCGGCGTGAAAGCCCATCCCTTCACCTTCGGGTTGGCCGGCGGCGGGGTCAGCGTCGGCCGCAACCTCGGCCAGCCGGTCTCGGCTGCCTACCAGGCACCTTTCAGCTTCACGGGAGGAACGATCGCCCAAGTGGTCGTCGACGTCTCCGGCACGCCCTACGTCGACGCGGAGCGCGAACTCGCCGCGGCCTTCGCCAGGGACTGACGGCCGCGTCATACTGGAGCGGTGACTCGGCTGGTATGTGCCGCTGCTGCGGTATTGGCGCTGGCCGCTCCGGGTGTTGCCGCCTGTGCGCGCAACAGTGACGGGACAGCGGTCCGGGTCGAGGCGTCGACATCGGCGACCAGCGTCGCGCCCACGTCGGCGTCGCCGACAACCAAGATGACCGACGAGCCGGAGTCGTCGCAACCCGGCGTCGTGGAGACCACCAAGGTGCCCGTCCCGCCGAACGCCGTCGTGTGCCGGCCGGAGCAGCCCGGGCCGACGGTGGTGGCCACCGTCGCCGACCCGGCCGCGCCGCAGATCACGGTGCGGGTGCCGGCCGGCTGGTCGGCCACGCCCGGTGCCGGTGACGTCGGCGCGTCGTTGTCGGGCCCCGACGACATGGTCGCCAGGGTGACCATCGCGGCGACCCCGCTGGATCCCGCTGCCGCCTTCACCCGCTACGGCGACGAGGTGATGGCCAAATATCCGATCAGCACGCTGAGCCTGCTGCCGGGCGACTTCTGCGGGTTCAGCGGACAGAGGCTGATGGGCACCTGGGCGCAGGACCCCGGCGAGTCGATCGAGTACCGCGACCGAATCGCCCACATCTGGACCAATGGCGGCAATTTCCTGGTCGCTGTCCACGTGGAGGCGCCGTCGGAAACGCCCGGCTTCGACGAGGCCGCCTCGGTGCTGACCGACAAGTTCACCATCGTCATACCCTGAAGCCATGCTCACCGAGCTCGTCGAGGTGCCCGGCGGGGCGTACCGGATGGGGTCGACCAGCTTCTATCCCGAAGAGGCGCCGATCCATACGGTGACCGTGGGCCTCTTTGCGATCGAACGACACCCGGTGACGAACGCGCAGTTCGCCGAATTCGTCGCCGCCACCGGGCATGTCACCGTCGCCGAGAAGGCGCTCGATCCGGCGCTGTATCCCGGTGTGCCCGAAGCAGATCTGCAGCCGGGTGCACTGGTGTTCCGGCCGACGCCGGGTCCGGTGAACCTGGCGGACTGGCGGCAGTGGTGGGACTGGGCGCCCGGTGCGAATTGGCGCGCGCCGTTCGGGCCCGGCAGCGACATCGCCGACAAAGCCGACCATCCCGTCGTGCAGGTGGCGTATCCCGACGCCGCCGCCTACGCGCAGTGGGCCGGCCGCCGGCTGCCGACCGAAGCCGAGTGGGAGTACGCCGCCCGGGCCGGCAGCACGAGCGCGTACGCGTGGGGTGACGAGCCGACGGTCGGGGGAGCGTTGATGGCCAACACCTGGCAGGGCCGATTCCCCTACCGCAACGACGGGGCGCTGGGGTGGATCGGCACCTCCCCGGTCGGGACCTTCCCGCCGAACGGGCTCGGCCTGGTCGACATGATCGGCAATGTCTGGGAGTGGACGACGACGCGGTTCTCCGCCCATCACGTGGTGAACCAGAAGAATTCGTGCTGCCCACCGCCCGCGGAACCGGATCCGAGCATCAGCCAGGCACTCAAAGGCGGCTCGCATCTGTGCGCCCCGGAGTACTGCCATCGGTATCGTCCGGCGGCGCGGTCGCCTCAGTCGCAGGACACCTCGACCACCCACATCGGCTTCCGCTGCGTGGTGAGCCTGTAGTTAGCGACGGGGTTACTCGCACTTTCGCGCGGTAACGACAGCCTGGCCGGGATCTGTCGGGATCCGCTGGGAGCATTCCGCCATGAGGAAGCTCATCATCGGCAGTCAGGCGCAGCGGGCGGGCACCGTGACCGAATACGAACTGCGCCGGGAATACGTCCGGATGCACCGGGATGTCTATGTGCCCAAAGGGTATTCGCCAGATTTGATCGACGTCATCGATGGGGCGTGGTTGCGTTCTGGCCGAAAAGGCGTGGTCGCAGGGATTGCCGCGTCTGCGCTGCACGGGGCCGCCTGGGTCGGCGATGACACTCTCGTCGAGCTGATCTGGGACAACACCCGGCCGCCTGAAGGGATCATCGCCCGCGCCGAGCGCTTGGCTCCCGACGAGGTCACCACCTGCGACTGCATTGCGGTGACCACGGCGGCTCGGACCGCCTACGACCTCGGCCGGCACCTTCCGCGAGGCGAGGCGCTGATGCGACTCGACGCACTCAAACGGGCGACCGCCTATCTCGACGATGAGGTGCTCGAGCTGACCAGGCGGCACAAAGGTGCGCGGGGCATGCGCCAGCTGCTCGAATTGCTACCGCTTGTCGACGGCGGTGCGGCCTCGCCACAAGAAACGCGGCTGCGGTTGTTGTACCTCGACGCGGGGTTTCCCCGGCCGAGCACCCAGATCGCCGTCTTCGAAGGGCAATGGAAAGTCATCCGCAGGCTGGACATGGGCTGGGAGGACCTCAAGGTTGCCTCCGAGTACGACGGCGATCAGCACCGGACCGACCGGACGCAGTACGTCCGAGACCAGCGGCTGATGCCCAGGGTTTGCCCGCCTGGGTTGGGAGGTCGTCCGGGTGATCAAGGAGGATCGCGATGCGGAGATCCTCGACCGCACATATGTCACCCTCGTCCGACGGGGATGGGACGGTCGATTGCGGTCGTCCCGGCGAAACCGCTGGTGGCGACCGCCAGCCATACTGGGCGATGCGGCGAGCCTGTAAGTGGCGACAGCTCTACTCGCGTTTCGTCTCGATAACTACAGCCTGGGCGGCAGGGCCAGCGCTGAGCGCGGTGAGCTGCGCGGATTTGGAGCTTTTCCGCTCGTCACCTAGCATGTAGGGGTTGCCTAGGGCAGACCTCGGCCGGCGAATGTCGGCCCCGCGTGCTCTTGGGTGACAAAGACCGCGCACGACAGGCTCCATCTTGGACTGCCTTTAGGGATTTTGTCGTGCACACAGTTACCAGATCCGAGGAGATCTAGTGATTCAGCAGGAATCGCGGCTCAAGGTCGCCGACAACACGGGTGCCAAGGAGATCTTGTGCATCCGTGTTCTGGGTGGCTCGTCGCGGCGCTACGCCGGCATCGGCGACGTCATCGTGGCGACCGTCAAGGACGCCATCCCCGGCGGCAACGTCAAGCGTGGTGACGTGGTCAAGGCCGTCGTGGTGCGCACCGTCAAGGAGCGTCGGCGCGCCGACGGCAGCTACATCAAGTTCGACGAGAACGCTGCCGTCATCATCAAGAACGACAACGACCCGCGAGGCACCCGCATCTTCGGACCGGTCGGCCGTGAGCTGCGCGAGAAGCGCTTCATGAAGATCGTCTCGCTGGCACCGGAGGTTTTGTAAATGAAGGTCCACAAGGGCGACACCGTCCTCGTCATCGCCGGTAAGGACAAGGGTGCCAAGGGCAAGGTCCTGCAGGCCTACCCGACCCGTAACCGCGTCCTCGTCGAGGGCGTCAACCGGATCAAGAAGCACACCGCGCAGTCAGCCAACGAGCGCGGCGCATCCTCGGGCGGCATCGTCACCCAGGAGGCTCCGATCCACGTCTCCAACGTGATGGTCGTCGACTCCGACGGCAAGCCGACCCGCGTCGGTGTCCGCCGCGACGAGGAGACGGGCAAGAACGTCCGCATCGCCAAGAGCAACGGCAAGGACCTCTGAGAGATATGACAACCGCAGAAAAAGTTCAGCCCCGGCTGAAGGCGCGCTACCGCGAAGAGATCAAGGACGCGCTCAACAAAGAGTTCAACTACGACAACGTCATGCAGATCCCCGGCGTGGTCAAGGTCATCGTCAACATGGGTGTCGGTGACGCCGCCCGCGACGCGAAGCTGATCAACGGCGCGGTCAACGACCTGGCGCTGATCACCGGCCAGAAGCCGGAGATCCGCAAGGCCCGCAAGTCGATCGCCCAGTTCAAGCTGCGCGAGGGCATGCCCATCGGCGCGCGGGTGACCCTGCGCGGCGACCGCATGTGGGAATTCCTCGACCGGCTGGTGTCGATCGCGCTGCCGCGTATCCGCGACTTCCGCGGCCTGAGCGCCAAGCAGTTCGACGGCCACGGCAACTACACCTTCGGGCTCGCCGAGCAGTCGGTGTTCCACGAGATCGACGTCGATTCGATCGACCGTCCGCGCGGCATGGACATCACCGTGGTCACCTCGGCGACCAACGACGACGAAGGTCGGGCGCTGCTGCGCGCGCTGGGCTTCCCCTTCAAGGAGAACTGAGCAGATGGCAAAGAAGGCACTGGTCAACAAGGCCAACAAGAAGCCGAAGTTCGCCGTGCGGGCCTACACCCGCTGCAACAGGTGCGGACGCCCGCATGCCGTGTACCGCAAGTTCGGCCTGTGCCGAATCTGCTTGCGTGAGATGGCCCATGCCGGCGAGCTGCCCGGTGTGCAGAAGTCCAGCTGGTAACAGACCCCTACAGAACAGGTGCGCAGCAGGCCCAGCCCGGGAACCGTTGCGAGGAAGGTAGACAGGCCCAGTCATGACCATGACGGACCCGATCGCAGACTTTTTGACACGTCTGCGCAACGCCAATTCGGCGTATCACGACGAAGTGACCCTGCCGCACTCGAAGATCAAGGCCAACATCGCCGAGATCCTCAAGCGCGAGGGGTACATCAGCGATTTCCGGACCGAGGATGCTCGGGTCGGCAAGTCACTTGTTGTCCAGCTCAAGTACGGCCCCAACCGCGAGCGCAGCCTCGCCGGGCTGCGCCGGGTGTCCAAGCCCGGTCTGCGGGTGTACGCGAAATCCACCAATCTTCCGCGGGTGCTCGGTGGGCTGGGCGTGGCGATCATCTCCACGTCTTCAGGCCTGCTGACCGACCGGCAGGCAGCCCGATCCGGCGTGGGCGGCGAAGTCCTCGCCTACGTGTGGTGAGGGAGGCTTAGACATGTCGCGTATTGGAAAGCAGCCGGTGGCGATTCCCGCCGGTGTAGATGTGACGATCGACGGTCAGAACGTGTCGGTCAAGGGCCCCAAGGGCACGCTGGAACTGGCGATCGCCGAACCGATCACCGTGTCGCGCAACGACGATGGCGCGATCGTGGTCAGCCGGCCCGACGACGAGCGGCGCAGCCGTTCGCTGCACGGGCTGTCGCGCACGTTGGTGTCCAACCTGGTGGAAGGCGTGACGCAGGGTTACACCACCAAGATGGAGATCTTCGGCGTCGGTTACCGCGTGCAGCTCAAGGGCAGCAACCTCGAGTTCGCGCTCGGGTATAGCCATCCCGTGGTCATCGAGGCTCCGGAGGGCATCACCTTTGCGGTGGAGACGCCCACCAAGTTCTCGATCTCGGGTATCGACAAGCAGAAGGTCGGCCAGATCTCGGCGAACATCCGTCGCCTGCGCCGCCCCGACCCCTACAAGGGCAAGGGCGTGCGTTACGAGGGTGAGCAGATCCGCCGCAAGGTCGGAAAGACAGGTAAGTAAGCCATGGCTCAAGCACAGAAGGCAGCCACCGATCGCACGCCGGTTGGCACGAGTGTCTCGGCCGCGCGCCGGGTTTCGCGCCTCCGTCGGCACAACCGGCTGCGTAAGAAGGTCGTCGGCACCGCCGAGCGGCCCCGTCTCGTGGTCAACCGCTCCTCGCGGCACATCCACGTGCAGCTCGTCGACGACGGCACCGGCACCACGATCGCCGCGGCCTCGTCCATCGAGGCTGACGTGCGTGCGGTCGAGGGCGACAAGAAGGCCCACAGCGTGCGGGTCGGTCAGCTGATCGCCGAGCGCGCCAAGGCCGCCGGCGTCGAGGCTGTGGTGTTCGACCGCGGTGGCAACACCTACGGCGGCCGCATCGCGGCGCTCGCCGACGCAGCTCGCGAGAACGGACTGAAATTTTAATGACTGCTTATAACGGAAGGACCGCATGATGGCGGAGCAGACCGCAGCCGGCAGCGCGCCGGATACCGGCGCCCCCTCAGCCGGCACCCGTACCGACACCCAGCGCGGCGGACGTGACGACCGCGGTGGCCGTGGCCGTCGCGACGATCGTGGCGACCGCGGTGGACGTGGTGGCCGCGACGGCGGCGAGAAGAGCAACTACCTCGAGCGCGTCGTCACGATCAACCGAGTCTCCAAGGTGGTCAAGGGTGGTCGGCGCTTCAGCTTCACCGCCCTGGTCATCGTCGGGGACGGCAACGGTCTGGTCGGGGTCGGCTACGGCAAGGCCAAAGAGGTGCCCGCCGCGATCGCCAAGGGTGTCGAGGAAGCTCGTAAGAACTTCTTCCGCGTCCCGCTGATCGGTGGCACCGTCACCCATCCCGTGCAGGGCGAGGCCGCGGCCGGTGTCGTGATGCTGCGTCCGGCCAGCCCCGGTACCGGTGTCATCGCCGGTGGCGCGTGCCGCGCCGTGCTGGAATGCGCTGGCGTGCACGACGTTCTGGCCAAGTCGCTGGGCAGTGACAACGCGATCAACGTGGTTCATGCCACCGTGGCCGCGCTCAAGCTGTTGCAGCGTCCCGAAGAGGTGGCCGCCCGTCGCGGGCTGCCCATCGAAGACGTTGCGCCGGCCGGCATGCTGCGCGCTCGTCGGGAGAGTGAAGCGCTGGCTGCTGCAGCCGCGCGTGAAGGAAGCGCATAACCATGGCAGAGCTGAAAATCACCCAGGTGCGTGGCATCGTCGGTACCCGCTGGAATCAGCGTGAGAGCCTGCGGACCCTGGGCCTGAAGAAGATTCGCCAGTCGGTGGTTCGCGAGGACAACCCGCAGACGCGCGGACTGATCAACGTCGTGCACCACCTCGTTCAGGTTGAGGAAGTCAAATGAGCGTCATCAAACTGCACGACCTGAAGCCTGCTCCCGGCTCCAAGACCGCGAAGACTCGCGTCGGTCGCGGTGAGGGCTCCAAGGGCAAGACGGCCGGTCGTGGCACCAAGGGCACCAAGGCCCGCAAGAACGTGCCGGTGACCTTCGAGGGCGGGCAGATGCCGATCCACATGCGGCTGCCCAAGCTCAAGGGTTTCCGTAACCGGTTCCGCACCGAGTACGGCGTCGTCAACGTCGGCGACCTGAACAAGGCCTTCCCGCAGGGCGGCACCGTCGGTGTCGACGAGCTGGTGGCCAACGGCCTGGTTCGCAAGAACGTGCTCGTCAAGGTTCTCGGCGACGGCAAGCTGACCGTCAAGGTCGACGTGACGGCTCACAAGTTCAGCGGCAGCGCCCGCGAGGCCATCACCGCCGCTGGTGGTTCCGCCACCGAGCTGTAAGCATCCAACGAAAAAGCCCCCGCCGAGCGCGGGGGCTTTTTCGTTGCAACTCCTAGGTGGCGGGTAATTCAGCGGTGATCAACGAGTAGTCGCTGTAGCGCCATGCCTTCATGAACTCGTCGAGCGGCACCGGGAATCCTTTGCCGTTCTGGAGCGCACTGTCGTTCAAATAGACGATCTTCTTGCCGGGGTCGACACTGATCACCACGACGGAGTGATCGCTCTTGACTCCCTCAGGACCGGGCTGCTCGCGAGTCTCGTCAAAGTACGCCCGCGTGTAGGCGTTGTAAATAACATTGCTCGCGACAGAGACGATCACGCCCTGCTTCTGGTTCAACGCTGCGGTCATCGCATCAAGCGCCACATTGCCTTGGCTCTTGAGGTACGTCGTCCAATCGGCGTTGAGTCCGTTCATGTTCAGCAGTTTGACGACGTCGGTGTTACTGACTCCCCAGTGCAGCGCGGTCCCCGGCTGACCGTTGGGTTCAAAGATCTTTTGACCGGGGTATTGGCCACTGGCCGTTGACGTCGCCTGCCCGTACACGACCTGCCCCAGGTCCGGCGGCAGAATGCCCTTGAGCTGGCCGACGATTGCAGCAGTCGCCATGATCGCGCACGTGTCGTAGTTGCCCTGGTAGTACCAGTACCGGAGGTTGGCGGCGTAGTTGCCCACCTCGATATCGCCAGGTGCTGGTGGCGCGGCGGTGGGATCTTTGATCCCGAAGGTGTAGCTGAGGTCGTTGGCGAGGTCAGCGAGATTGGCTTGTGCGCCTTCGATTTGGTGCACGATGGCCAGCGCGATGCTCTTGCCTGCGCCCTGCAGGGCTTGTCCGATCTGATCGGGTGCGGGTAGCGACCAGACCAACTTCGTCGCCGGAGCGGGCTGTGGCGTGGAAGACGACGCGGCCAGCTGGACGGTGACGAGGTCGTATTCGTTACGACTCCATCCGGTCAGGAAGTCGTCGAGACCCACCTCGAGGCCCTGGCCGTCGGTACGGGTCGGATCGTTGATCGTGACGATGTTCCGGTTGGTGTCGTATCCGAGCACCACCACGATCTTCTCGGAGACTCCGGTCTGCCCGGTGACCGCGCCCTCGACGGGCACGATCACAACTTTGGTCGGATCCTGCAAACCGGCCACCAGGTCATTGATGGCCTTGCTCTGCTGCTCGGGCGAGTAGGGGTGGGTAATGACTCGAACACCCTTGTCTTGCAACAGTTCATAGCTGTCCGTCCAAAGGACGAACGAATCCGTATCCAGACCGCGGTAAATCTTGTACCCCGGGTAGCCGAGGCTGTCGGTGGTCAGTGCCTTGTCGATGAAACCCTGCAGATCGGGCGTGGAGCCGGTGAGTTGCCCATATGCCATCGCGACGGTCGCCAGTGCCCCGGACACGAAGTCGCGCATCGGCACGAAGTACTGTTTGTTTTGTGTCGGATTGCCGTATACGCCGGGGTTGGTGACAGTTACCCGGGAGATGCCGAGAACGTTGGCCAAGTCGTCCCGGAGTATCTCGAGATTGGTTTGTGCGCCGATGATTTGGTTCGAGACCGTCAAGTAGAGGTTGTGGCCGAATTCGGCCAGGCCGCCGAGGAGTTGGTTCGGGGTGGGCGTCGAGAGGCTGGCCGATGGGACGATCGACGGCGTCGTCGTCGATTCGGCGGCAACAGAACTCGAGTTCGCGGCCTTCGGCTGAATGGCCGACGTGGCCGTGATGCGGCTCGACACCGCTACCCGCGCCGACGCCGCCGCTGCGGTGTCGGCGGTGCGGTCGGCGCCGGAGCCCTTGGGCTTGCTCGCCGCGGTGCGCGCACTCTTGCCCTTCGCCGGGGCTGCCGAGTGCGAAGTCGAGGTGTCCGCGTTGGCAGAGTGGCTGCCCGATGATCCCGTGTCGGCGGACGCCACCGCTGCACCGGCGACCATCGCAGCGCCCACCCCCAGCGTCAGGGCTCCCGCATTCAGCCACATTCGCGTGCTGGGCACCCGTCGCGCCTCGACGCCCTCGAGCTGATCCGTCTTTTGAACGTACGAAACCACCGGCTTGCCCCCAACCCGTATCGCTATTGACGCTACTGTCGGGAGTCGATGCTAACGACCGGAAGCGGCATGCGGACGGCTATCAGCAATTCTCGGTAAAAACGTAGTCAGCGTCCTACAGAACTAGGTCAGCTGCGGAATGATTTCGGACGCAAGAAGTTCCATCTGCTCGCGGTCCTCGGCCAGGTTCGCACCGACGGGATGTAGCAATAGCGTCTGGGCGCCGGCATCGATCACCGCGCGCAGGCCGCGAACCACATCGGACGGTGTGCCGGACACCGGGACCGCCTCGACGCCGGGCATCGAGCCATAGATTCCGCGCAGCCCGTCCAGCACCCGCTCGCGCGCACGGGCTGCGTCGCCATCGACGATCAGGTACACCCGTTTGCCGATCCGGAAATTGGCCGGATCCTTGTCCTGCCTGGCCAATTCGGACTCCACGGTCCGCACGGCGGTCGCGAAGTCCTCGGTCGTCGACGAACCCGCCCCCATGAACGCGTCACCATGACGGACCGCACGGGCGATCGCACGAGGGGCGTTAGCGCCGAACCAGATCGGCGGATGCGGTCGCTGCACCGGTTTGGGGGCGATCGGCAGATCGTCGACATCGCGAAAGCGCCCGTGAAAGGTCACTCGCGGCTCGTCGGACCACGCCGACTTCATCAGTTCCAGACCCTCGGTGAAGCTGCTGATGAAGGTGGCCGGGTCGACGCCGAATGCCTCGAATTTGCGCCGCCCACCGCCGGGCGCGACGCCGAGTTCCAAGCGGCCATGGCTGAGCCGGTCGACGGCGGTGACCGTCGCGGCCAGTTGAAGCGGATCGTGCAGGGAGGTGACCAGTACGGCGACCCCCAACCGCAGCGTGGTGGTACCCGCCGCGGCCCACGCCAGCAGCTCCATCGGCGCGATCATCGGCGTGGGCCCGATGATCTGTTCGATGGTCCAGCCACCCTCGAATCCGAGTTCCTCAGCGCGGGTCAGGTAGCTTCGCAGCCCCTCGCCGTCGAAGCCGTCGACGTCGAGCTGCGGTATCGAGATCGAGTACTTCACCACTACACCGTACGAGCGCGCGGGTGGGCACCCGCACCGGCGCCGGTAACCTCGACGGTATGTTTGCTTTCCTGCCTGCCGTCCCCGGTGCCGACGATCTTCGCGACGCGCTGCGGCGTATCGACACTGCCCGCCACCACGGGGTCCCGGACGGCTGCATCCTCGAGCTCGACCTGCAGACCGTCCCGCCGGAGACCAGCAGTTTCGACCCGCTGGCCTTTATCACCGGCGGTGGGCGGACGATGCTGCTGCGCGACGCCGTCGCCGCGATCCACCGCGCCGCCGACGATCCGCGAGTCGCGGGACTGATTGCGCGAGTTCAGCTTTCCGCCGCGCCGGCCGGACCGGTGCAGGAATTGCGGGCCGCGATCGCCGCCTTCACCGAAGCCAAGCCCACCCTGGCGTGGGCCGAGACCTATCCCGGCACCCTGTCCTACTACCTGGCCTCGGCGTTTTCCGAGGTGTGGATGCAGCCGACCGGCACCGTCGGGCTGGTCGGATTCGCCACCAACGCGTTGTTCCTTCGCGACGCTCTGGACAAGGCCGGCATCGAGGCGCAGTTCATCGCTCGCGGTCAATACAAGTCGGCGGCCAACCTGTTCACCCAGGACCACTACACCGACGCCCACCGCGAGGCCGATTCCCGGTTGATCGCCAGTCTGCACAGCCAGGTGTGGCAGGCCATCGCCGAGTCGCGGAAGATCGATGTGGCAGCAGTGGACGAGCTGGCCAACCGGGCTCCGCTGCTGCGCGACGCGGCGGTCGAGGGACACCTGGTCGACCGGATCGGCTTCCGCGACGAGGCCTACAGCCGGATCGCGGAACTCACCGGCCGGGAAGGCATTTCACCAGAGACCGGTGACGCCGACTCCGATGACAACGCTCCGCCGCGGCTGTACCTGTCCCGCTATGCGCAGGCAGGCAAGGGCGGCCCGCAAGTGTCGATGCCGCCGGTGCCGGGCCGAAAGAAACGCCCGAGGATTGCGGTGGTCACCGTCGCCGGGTCGATCGTCAGCGGTCGTGGCGGTCCGCAGGGTCTGCCGTTCGGCCGGTCCAGCGCCGGTGGCGACACGATCGGTGCGGCGCTTCGCGAGGTCGCCGCCGACGATGACGTCGACGCGGTTGTTGTGCGGGTCGACAGTCCCGGCGGTTCGGTGACGGGCTCGGAGACGATGTGGCGCGAGGTGGCGCGTGTCCGCGCCAAGGGCAAGCCGGTGGTGGCCTCGATGGGTGCGGTCGCCGCGTCCGGTGGCTACTACGTCGCAATGGCCGCCGACGCCATCGTCGCCAATCCGGGCACCATCACCGGGTCCATCGGGGTGCTGACCGGCAAGCTGGTGGCCAGGGAGCTCAAGGAACGTCTCGGGGTCGGCTCGGACAGTGTGCGCACAAACGACAACGCCGACGCCTGGTCGGTCAACGCGCCGTTCACCCCGGAACAGCAGGCGCTGGTGGAGGCGGAGGCCGATCTGTTCTACACCGATTTCGTGCAGCGGGTGGCCGAGGCGCGGCACATGTCCGTCGAGGCGGTCCAGGAGGTTGCCCAGGGCCGGGTGTGGACCGGAGCCGACGCACTCGATCGGGGGCTCGTCGACGAACTCGGCGGCCTGCGGACGGCGGTGCGGCGGGCCAAGGTGCTCGCTGGGATCGACGCCGACGCCAAGGCGGAGCTGGTGAACTACCCCAGCTCGTCGCTGCGGGACTTCCTGCGGCCCAAGCCTTCCTCGCAGCCGGCCGCGGCTTCTCTGCCCGAGGCGCTTGCCGTGCTGATGGGCCAGTCGGTCCGCGAAGTGGTCGGTCAAGGTGAGCGTGCGCTGACCGGGACCAGCGCATTATGGCTGGGGTTCAGCCCAGAGTGGCGCTGACGTAAACGATTTCGCCGAACGGGTCGTTAGGGTCCCGTTCCGGCCGAGCCGGCAGGCCGTGGCGTTCGAACAGTTCGCCGGTGGGGGTGCCGGTGACGTTCCAGCCCTTTTGGGTGAGGTACTCCATGACGTGGCTGCGTGGCCCGGCATAGACCAGTGATCCCATGTCGATGTCCAGACCCTGATCGCGGGCCTGGGTGGTCATCGCGGTGCCCTTCGCCGGGTCGAAATCCATGATGCCGGGTACGTATTCGGTGGCCACGGCACTGCCGGGCGCGCTCAGCGACGTGATGGTGTCGAACAGCCGGTCCTGGGCTTCCGGAGGAAGGTAGACCAGCAATCCTTCGGCGAGCCATGCGGTCGGTGCGCTCGGGTCGAAGCCGGCCGAGCGCAGCGCGCCAGGCCAGTCCTCGCGCAAATCGATGCCGACCGTGTGGCGCTGCGCGGCGGGCTGGGCGCCGAGGCCGTCGAACACCCCGGTCTTGAACTCGATGACATCGGGTTGGTCGATTTCGAACACCACGGTGTCCGACGGCCACGGCAACCGATATGCGCGCGCATCCAGGCCCGACGCCAGGATCACCGCCTGCCGGATGCCGGCGCCGGTGACCGAGGTGAAGTAGTCGTCAAAGAACTTGGCGCGCATACCCATTCCGTCGATCATCGACTGCACCCGCTCGGGGGCGAGCTCGCCGAACGCCGAGGTGTCCAGTTCACCGTCGATCAGCTTGATGAAGAAGTCGATGCCGACGGCGCGAACCAGGGGATCGGCGAACGGATCGTTGACGAGCTGGCGCGGGTCCTTGGTGGCGAGCGCACGTCCCGCGGCCACGGCCGTCGCGGTGGCGCCGACGCTCGAGGTCAGGTCCCAGCTGTCATCGTCGGTGCGGGTCATCACCCCTCCCGGGTGCGGGTCGCGGTCAGGTAACCGGTGTTGTCGCTGAACTGCACCAGCGTCTCGTCCTCGGGCATCTCGAAACCGTTGACGGCGTACGAGTCTCGGGTGTTCAGCGTGCTGATCCGCCAGCCACGTTCGGCGAGGTAGTCGCCGGCCGCATTGCGCTCACCGTCGTAGAACAGCGCGGGCAGATCGATCTCCGAGCCGATCTGGCTCGAGTATTTCTTGAACCGGTCGCGCCAGCTGTCGGGCAGTGTCGTTCCCGCGGCCATGAACTCCGTGGCGAAGCGGCTGCCCGGGGCCGACAGCGCGGTGACGTTGTCCAGTAAGCGGTCCTGCGCCTCCGGCGGCAGATAGATCAACAGACCTTCGGCGATCCACGCGGTCGGCTGGTCGACGTCGAACCCGTTCTCCCGCAGTGCCGTCGGCCAATCGTCGCGCAGATCGATGGCGACGGTGCGGCGGTCGGCGGTGGGCGACACGCCGAGATCGGCCATCACGCGGGTCTTGAACTCGATGACCTGCGGCTGATCCAGCTCGAACACCACGGAGCCGGCCGGCCAGCTCATCCGGTAGGCGCGGGTGTCCAGGCCTGAGGCCAGGATCACGGCTTGGCGAATTCCGTCGCGGGCGGCGTTGGTGAAGACGTTGTCGAAGTACCGGGTGCGCACGGCGATCTGTTCGGTCATCCGGCGCCGATTGAGCATCGGGTCGTCTTCGATGTTGGCCTCGCCGTTGGCAACCCGGATGAGGGCTTCGACGCCGACGGCCTTGACCAGTGCGTCGGCGTAGGGGTCGTGGATCAGCGCGTCGGGGCCCTGGGAGGCCAGCGCGCGCGACGCTGCCACCGATGTCGCGGTGGCGCCGACGCTGGACGCGAGGTCCCAGGTGTCGCCCTCGTAGCGGACGGAATCAGTTTGGCTCATGGTTTACTTCCGGATTGCGATGACGGACATGGAGTTCCGTAGTGATTCGGTCAAGTCGGTCTCTGGGAACGACCGGCCGTACGCCGCGAACAGCTCAGCGCGAGCGCGCGCGTTGACGTCCCAGCCCAGCCCCTCGAGGTAACCGGTGACAGGATTGCGGTCGCCGGCATAGAACAGATCGGCCATGTTGAGCTCCAGCCCCCGGTCGCGCCACTGCTCGCTGATCGCCTTGGAGCGTGCTGCCAGGCCGGCGCCGCCGTCCGGGTGGTACTCAGTGGACAGCCGGCTTCCCGGGGCGGACAACGCGGTGATGTTGTCGAACAGCCGGTCCTGGGCTTCCGGCGGCAGATAGACAAGCAGGCCCTCGGCGCTCCACGCGGTCGGCTTTGTGTCGTCGAAACCGTTGGCGCGCAAGGCGGACGGCCAGTCCTCCCGCAGGTCGATGCTCACCGATCGGAGGTCTGCGGTGGGGGAGGCGCCGAGTTCAGCCAGTGTCCCGGTTTTGAACTCGATGACCTTGGGCTGGTCGATCTCATAGACGACGGTGCCGCTCGGCCAGTCCAGCCGATACGACCGGGAGTCCAGCCCGGAAGCCAGGATGACCGCCTGTCGCACCCCGGCGGCACCCGCGTCGAGGAAGAAATCGTCGAAGAAGCGAGTCCGCACAGCCATCACGTTGGTCATCACCCGAGCGGTCTCGCCGCCCTCGAGGTCGGCGAGGTTGAGCTCACCCTCGACCATCTTGGTGAAGACGTCGATGCCGACGGCGCGGACCAGTGGCGCGGCGAACGGGTCGTCGATCAGTGCGTTCGGTTCGCGGCTGGCTACCGCACGGGCGGCGGCCACCATGGTGGCGGTGGTGCCGACGCTGGTGGCCAGATCCCAGGAGTCGGACTCGCTGCGGGTCACCGGGCGCCGCCGTAAATGGCGCTCAGGTAGTAGAGCTTGCCCATCGGCTCGTCGTCGTCGAAGGTTCCGCGTCGGCCCGCCGCGAGCAGCTCGTTGACCGGAGAGCGGTCGGTTCGCCAGCCATGGTCCTGGAGATAGGCGCTGGCCTCATTGCGCTCGCCGAGATAAACCAGCGAGCCGAAATCAAGGTCGAAGCCGTTATCGCGCCAGTGCGCGGAGATGGTTTCCATCTTCTCGCGCGACTCCTCCTGCTCGGCCAGATTCGACGGCGGCGCGGTGTCGATGGCCACCCGGCTGCCCGGAGCGGAGAGCTCGGTGATGGTGTCCAGCAGACGGTCCTGCGCGGCCGGTGGCAGATAGCCCAGCAGGCCCTCCGCGCTCCACGCTGTGGGCTTTTGGGGGTCGAAGCCGGCGTCGCCCAGTGCGGACGCCCAATCGTTGCGCAGATCCACCGCCACGGTCCGGCGGTCGCAGGTCGGTGCTGCGCCCTGCTCGGCCAGGGTCTGGGTCTTGAATGCGATGACGTCGGGCTGGTCGATCTCGTAGACGACCATGCCGGCCGGCCAGTCCAGTCGGTATGCGCGGGAGTCGAGCCCGGAGGCGAGGATGACGACCTGACGTATACCGGCTCCGGCCGCGTCGAGGAAGAACTCGTCGAAGAACTTGGTCCGCACCGCCATGTTGTCGGTCATCCGGGTCACGCCCATCGCCGCCTCATCGTCGGCAATGGCGAGGCCGCCGCTGGCCATCTTGGTGAAGAAGTCGACGCCGACGGCGCGCACCAGGGGTTCGGCGAACGGATCGTCGATCAGGGGTTCATCCTCGCGGCTGGCTGCGGCACGGGCAGCGGCGACCAGAGTCGCGGTAGCTCCCACGCTGGATGCCAGGTCCCAGGTGTCATTGTCGGTACGCGTCATCGTCAGACCCTTACTGCTGCAACTTATACTTAGCCAATATAACCACTACCGACTGTACGGTGTTCCCGCTGTGGGACCGCTGTGAGCGCCCGGCGCCCGGCGGTACCGATCCCGGGTCGCTTCGCTCCTGCCCACCGGGACCTGATCCCCGGGTCGCTTCGCTCCTGCCCACCGGGACCTGATCCCCGGGTCGCTTCGCTCCTGCCCACCGGGACCTGATCCGCGGATTCCCGGCCTGCCTGGGCCAACTGTTACTCTCGTAGACTGTTTGAGCGAGCGGTGCCGCGGGCGGAAACCCGGCGGCGATCGGCGCTAGGCAGGATTACCCGAACGCTGGCCAGGCCAGCCCCAATGGCACGCTGCGATTCACGTCCGGCTGCCCAGGAGGAAGAGTGCTCTCGGCTTTCATCTCTTCGCTCAGGACGGCCGACCTGAGGCGAAAGATCCTGTTCACGTTGGGTGTCGTGATCCTGTACCGGGTCGGCGCCTCGCTCCCGTCCCCCGGGGTCAACTACAAGAACGTTCACCAGTGCATCGAGCAGGTCAGCGGTGGTGCCGGCGGGCAGATCTATTCACTGATCAACCTGTTCTCCGGCGGCGCGTTGCTGCAGTTGACGGTGTTCGCGGTGGGTGTGATGCCCTACATCACCGCCAGCATCATCGTTCAGCTGCTGACCGTGGTGATCCCACGCTTCGAGCAGCTGCGTAAAGAAGGCCAGGCCGGTCAGGCCAAGATGACCCAGTACACGCGCTATCTGGCGATTGCACTGGCCATCCTGCAGGCCACCAGCATCGTGGCGCTGGCCGCCAACGGCGGTCTACTGCAGGGCTGCACGCTGGAGATCCTGCAGAGCCAGAGCATCTTCTCGCTGGTGATCATCGTGCTGGTGATGACCGCGGGCGCAGCGCTGGTCATGTGGATGGGCGAGCTGGTCACCGAGCGCGGCATCGGCAACGGCATGTCGCTGCTGATCTTCGCCGGCATCGCGGCCCGCATCCCCGCCGAGGGCAAGAGCATCCTGGACAGCCGCGGCGGCCTGATCTTCACCGCCGTCTGCGCGGCCGCCCTGCTGATCATCATCGGCGTCGTCTTCGTCGAGCAGGGTCAGCGCCGTATCCCGGTGCAGTACGCCAAACGCATGGTCGGCCGCCGCATGTACGGCGGCACGTCGACGTACCTGCCGCTGAAGGTCAACCAGGCCGGCGTCATCCCGGTGATCTTCGCCTCGTCGCTGATCTACATCCCGCACCTGATCACCCAGCTGATCCAGAGCGGACGCACCACCCCGAGCAACGGCTGGTGGGATCGCTTCGTCGCCAACTATCTGACGAACCCAGCGGATCCGGTCTACATCGGCATCTATTTCGGCCTGATCATCTTCTTCACATATTTCTATGTCTCGATCACGTTCAACCCTGACGAGCGCGCCGACGAGATGAAGAAGTTCGGTGGCTTCATCCCGGGTATCCGACCCGGTAAGCCGACCGCCGACTACCTGCGTTTCGTGTTGAACAGGATCACCCTGCCCGGGTCGATCTACCTGGGTGTGATCGCCGTCCTGCCGAACGTGTTCCTGCAGATGGGCAACAGCGGTGGCGTGCAGAACCTGCCGTTCGGCGGTACCGCGGTTCTGATCATGATCGGTGTCGGTTTGGATACGGTCAAACAGATCGAGAGCCAGCTCATGCAGCGCAACTACGAAGGGTTCCTGAAGTGAGAATCGTTCTGCTGGGACCGCCGGGCGCGGGCAAAGGGACTCAGGCGGTCAAGCTGGCGGACAAGCTCGGCGTACCGCAGATCTCCACTGGCGACCTGTTCCGGCACAACATCAGCACCGGCACCGAGTTGGGGCTGGAGGCCAAGAAGTACCTCGACGCCGGTGACCTGGTCCCGGCCACGCTGACCAACGCGCTGGTCGACGATCGGCTCAACGACGCGGATGTGGCCGGCGGCTTCATCCTCGACGGCTTCCCCCGTTCGGTGGAGCAGGCCGAGGCGCTCAAGCAGATGCTGGCCAAACGCGACCTGAAGCTCGACGCAGTGCTCGAGTTCCGGGTGCCCGAGGACGAGCTCGTCGAGCGGCTCAAGGGCCGTGGCCGCGCCGACGACACCGAGGACGTGATCCGCAACCGGTTCAAGGTCTACCGGGACGAGACCGCGCCGCTGCTGGACTACTACCAGGACGAGCTCAAGACCGTCGACGCCGTCGGCAGCCTCGACGAGGTGTTCGCCCGGGCGCTGCACGCCCTCGGTCGCTGATCTTCGATGGTTTCCCTGCCCGGGCTGCGCAACCGCAAGACCGTTCCCGCCCGCACACCGGGTGAGTTGGACGCGATGGCCGCTGCCGGAGCGGTGGTGGCCGCGGCCCTGCGCGCCGTCCAGGCCGCCGCCGCACCAGGGGTTTCGACCAAGGAGCTCGACGACGTCGCCGAGTCGGTGATCCGGAAGGCCAACGGCACGCCGTCGTTCCTCGGCTACCACGGCTACCCCGCCAGCATCTGCTCGTCGGTCAATGACCGTGTGGTGCATGGCATTCCGGCGCCCGACGAGAAGCTCGCGGCCGGCGACCTGGTGTCGATCGACTGCGGTGCGATCATCGATGGCTGGCATGGCGATGCCGCCGTCACGTTCGGGATCGGCACGCTGATCGCGATGGACGAGGCGCTGTCCGCGGCGACGAAGCACTCGATGGAAGCCGGCATCGCAGCGATGGTCCCGGGCAACCGGCTCAGCGACATCTCCCATGCCATCGAGAGCGGCACCCGCGCCGCCGAGCAGACCTACGGGCGCCGCTTCGGCATCGTCGCGGGCTACGGCGGTCACGGCATCGGGCGGGCCATGCACATGGATCCGTTCCTGCCCAACGAGGGCGAGCCCGGCCGCGGCCCCACGCTGGTGGCCGGATCGGTCCTGGCGATCGAACCGATGTTGACCCTCGGCACCACCAAGACCCGGATCCTGGCCGACGAGTGGACCGTCGTCACGGCCGACGGGTCGCGCGCCGCACACTGGGAGCACACCGTCGCGGTCACCGACGACGGCCCGCGCATTCTCACCGTCTGATCTGCGCCGAGACCGCCACCATGGTTGTGGATCGGCTCGGATCACGACCCTCAGGTTGATTTCGCGGCTGGGCGGGCCGCCGACGGCGCACACTTTGAACCAGATACTCGCCGGTTACGTGTCTCAGCCGGGAGGTTGACGATGGACGACCCGGAGGCGGCGTTGGTGCGGGTGCTCTATGAGGAGCACGCGGCCGCACTGTGGCGCTATGCGCTGCGGCTCACCGGCGACTCCGCGCGCGCCGAGGACGTGGTCCAGGAGACGCTGCTGCGGGCCTGGCAACATCCCGAGGTGGCCGGCGACGCCGAGCGTTCCGCCAGGGCGTGGCTGTTCACCGTGGCCCGCAACATGATCATCGACGAACGGCGCAGCGCCCGGTTCCGCAGGGAGACCGACTCGCTGAACACCGAGGGGGCCCCGGAGCCTGCAGGACCGGACGAGGTCAATACCGCGCTCGACCGGCTACTCATCGGGGATGCGCTGGCACAGCTGTCGCCCGATCATCGCGCGGTGGTCCGCCGTTCCTACTATCTTGGCTGGACCACGGCGCAGATCGCGGCCGACCTCCAGATCGCCGAGGGCACGGTGAAGTCGAGACTGCACTACGCCGTTCGTGCGCTGAGGCTGACGTTGCAGGAGATGGGGGTGACCCGGTGAAGGATTTGAACGATCCGTACGAAACGTGGGACGCCGCCTACGTGCTGGGGTCGCTGTCGAGCAATGAGCGCCGCGAGTACGAAGCGCACCTCAGCGGATGTGTGCGCTGCCGGACGTCGGTCGGGGAGCTGAGCGGGATGCCCGCGCTGCTGGCCATGCTCACCCCCGACGAGGTGACGGCCATCGACACGGGCGGGATCGAACCCCCGCCGCTGCGCCCGCAGCTGCTGGACGGCGTGCTGTTCGAGGTGCGCCGCCGCCGGCGTCGGGGACGCTGGATCACCTGGTCGGTGGCCGCCGCGGCTGCGGCGGTGCTGGCCGTCGGGATTCTCGTCGCGATCAACCCCGCACCGTTCGGTACGCCCACACCAGCGCCACAGGTGTCGGCCGCGACGGTCAGCATGACGCCGGTGATGCCGTCGTCGTTCGAGGCGACGGTCCAGGTGACACCGACGGGGTGGGGCACTCACATCGAGATGACGTGCACCTACCACGAAGAGATCGGCACCGGCACGGAAGCGGACGCGGACAAGCTGGCGATGTATGCCGTAGCCCGCGACGGAAGCCGGATCCAGTTGGCGACGTGGATGGCCCGCGAAGGCGAGTCGGCCTCGCCGACCGGCAGCACGTCGATGCCGATGGAGAAGATTTCCGCCGTTCAGGTTGTCAAGGTCGAGACCGGTGACGTGCTGCTCCAGCGCAGCCTGTAGGCCACACTGATCTGTCGATCAGTCAAAAGCCTTTCCCACAAGCACTTTTCGCTTGATCAGTACCCGTGTTCGTGAACCGAACCGACCCAGCCCTCGTGTCAATGGCAGGGCCGGGGAGGACGGGTGATCTGAGATGGACGAGCGACAACGCGTGGTCGACTACATTGTCGACCAACTCGCGGCCATCGGCGTCGAGCACATGTTCGGGGTCGATGGTGCGAACATCGAGGATCTCTACGACGCCGCGTACTTCCACCGAGGTGTGACCGCGGTTCTGGCCAAACACGAATTCTCCGCGGCGACAATGGCCGACGGCTACAGCCGATCCGGCTGCGGGCTCGGGGTGGTCATGGCGACCTCCGGCGGCGGATCACTGAATCTCATTCCAGGGCTCGGTGAATCGTTGACCAGCCGGGTGCCGGTGCTGGCGCTGGTCGGCCAGCCGCCCATGGCGATGGATGGGCGTGGCAGTTTCCAGGACACCAGCGGGCGCAACGGTTCACTGGACGCCGCGGCGCTGTTCTCGGCGGTGTCGGTGTACTGCCGGCGCATCACGTCCGCCGAGGAGATCATCACCGCGCTCCCGGCGGCGATAGCCGCGGCCCGGCGGGGTGGCCCGGCGGTGTTGTTGTTGCCCAAGGACATTCAGCAGGCGTTGATCGCGCTGCGAAGTCGACTGGCAGTGGCACCGGACTTCCCGGTGGTGGGTGATCCATGGCCGATTGCCCGTGTGCTTCGCCGGGTTCGCGGACCGGTGACGATCATCGCGGGCGAGCAGGTGGCCCGCGACGATGCCCGGGCCGAACTGGAGCGGCTGCGTGCCGTGCTGCGAGCTCGGGTCGCGACCGCCCCCGATGCCAAGGATGTCAGCGGCTCGCCCGGCCTGGGTTCGTCGTCCTCGCTGGGAGTCACCGGCGTGATGGGTCATCCCGGGGTTGCCGATGCGATCCGCGACAGCGCGCTGTGCCTGATCGTGGGGACCCGGTTGAACGTGACCGCGCGGACCGGTCTGGATGAGGCGTTGGGGTCGGTGCCGACGATGTCGCTCGGCTCGGCCGCGCCGTACCTGGCCTGCACCCACATCCGCACCGACGATCTGCGGGCGTCGCTGGGACGACTGACGATGATGCTGTCCGGCGGCGGTCGTCCCCACGGTCTGCGGGTGCCCGAGGCGGTGGGGCACCGGGAGATGGCACCGCCAGAGTGTGACGACAGCGGAATCCGCTACCGCGATGCGGTTTCCGCGCTCGACGCCGTGCTGCCCGACGATGTCGACATCGTTGTCGACGCGGGCAACACCGGCGCGGTCGCCATCCACACGCTGCCGGTGCGCAGATCCGGTCGGTTCATGGTCGCGCTGGGAATGGGTGGCATGGGCTACAGCTTCGGGGCTGCCATCGGGTTGGCGTTCGGGCGGGGTCGGCGGGTCGTCGTGGTGGCCGGCGACGGGTCGTTCTTCATGCACGGCATGGAGATGCACACCGCATGGCAGTACCGACTGCCGATCACCTTCGTGTTGTTCAACAACAACGCCCACGCGATGTGCGTGACGCGCGAGCAGTTGTACTACCGAGACATGTACAGCTACAACAGATTCCGCGCCAGCAACCTGGGAGCGGGGCTCGCGGCGATGTTCCCCGGTCTGCATTCGGTGGACGTCACCGAGCCTGGCCAGCTGCGCGCCGCCCTGGGGTCCGCTTTAGGCGGCGACGGGCCGTCCGTTGTCAGCATCGAATGCTCCGCCGACGAAATCCCGCCGTTTGCACCATTTCTGGCTGCTTTGCGGCAATCCGACAGCACACCTACCGAGGAGAGCACCACTCATGTCGCTGCCCGCGCTTGACGATATCGTCACCCACACCGGATCCGTCGACCCTATCGACGGGGTGACCAGAATCGAGACCTCACCGCGAGAGAAGGCCACCCCGGTCATCATGGAGATGATGCGGTCGGTGTACCCCCACGATGAGGTCTTCGGTCGATACTGCACCGTCAACGACTACATCGACTGCCCGCCGGACGAACTCTACGAGTACCTGTCCGACACCCGGTCGCTGGAGGAATGGACATACAGCCTGCGCGGTTTCGAGTCCACCGACGAGCCGGGACTGTGGGTGGCTTACGACCGATTGGGCTCGCAGACTTCGATATACACCCGCACCGTGGCGAACCCGGACGCACGCACCGTGGACTACCACTGCGCGTGGGACCAGGGCAAGCACCTGTGGATGGTCTATCTGATGCGGGTGGTCGACGCGCAGATCGTGCTGGACAAGCCGGGTTCGGTTGTGCTGTGGACGAATTGCCACCACCCGTTCTATGACGACAACCCCTATCCGGAGTCCGCGCCGCCGGAGCGTCCGGTCTGGGTGGGCGACTTCTGGGACATGTTCGGCGCCGGTCACGCCCTGGAACTGCAGAACCTCAAGGCGATCGCCGAATACCGGCATCACAACGGCCTGCCGGTAACCCCCGACTGGATGAAATGAGCACCGCGATGAGCCATCCCAACGTCAGCCTGATCGACGTCTCGAGCTACCTGCCGGGTGATCCCATCCCGGCCGACTACTACGCCCAGTTCGCCGACTCCGATGAACTGCGCGACAACCTGATGTTCCGTGCGCCCAAGTTCCGCCATCACGTGGCACCCGACGAGACGGCCACCGACATGATCGAGCGGGCCGCGGCAGGGCTGACCGAACGGCACGGTGAGGATGTGATCGCCGGCGCCGACGTCCTGATCACTCACACCCAGATGCCGGACATGCCGTTCTACGGCGGGGGAGGCGCGATCGCGCATCGCCTTGGTATGCGGCCGAACTGGGTGCTCGATCTCCACAACGGAGGCTGCGCTGCGTTCGTGCTGGGGCTGCAGGTGGCACGCCAGCTGCTGTCGTCGGGCGCAGGGCGGACCGCGGTGGTGGCGATCGCGCAGAACGCGGCCGGCCAGGTCTTCGAGCAGCCGACCGTGCGCCGCAAGGCCCAGGCCGCCGTGCCCGGGGACGGCGCCGCCGTCGGACTCGTCACGGTGTCGGACGAGTCGCCGATTCTCGATGTCGAGACCCGCACCTACGGCGAGTTCGCGGGAGACATGACAATCGCGTTCGATCCGCCGCGCAAGTGGTGGCAGCCCGGACAGGCCGAGGGCTACATCGGGTTCACCGAATCCAAGATCACCAAGGTGCTCGCCCGGGGAAACCGGCAGGTGCCCGAGGTGGCGCTGGCGGTCTGCGATCGCATCGGGATGAAGTCGCGCGACCTCGACCTGTTCGTTACCAACCAACCCAACCGGGTGTTCCTGCGGAACTGGCGCGAGGCACTCGAGCTGCCCGCCGAACGACACGTCGATACTTTCGACGAGTGCGGCAACCTGTTCGGCGCAGGCATCCCGATCAACCTGGACCGGGCAATCCGCGACGGCCGGATCTCACCCGGGGACACCGTGCTTATGGCAGCATTCGCGCACGCCGGCGACTTCGCCGGTGCGGCGGCAGTGCGCTGGGGCGGTCGGGCGGCCTGATGACAACCATGATCCGGGTCGCCGAGGACACCGTCGCTGCACTGCCCGACGCAGTTGACCCACTAGCGTTGTCGCTCAACGAGAATCCGTTCTCACCGCTGCCCGCAGTGCGCTCGGCACTGATCAGCGCGATCGATTCGGCGAACAGGTACCCGGAGTTCCTGCCGGAGCGGCTGCGGCGGATGATCGCCACCCGGATCGGCGTGGCCGAGGATCAGGTGGTGCTTGGTCCGGGCGCCACCGGCGTCGCGATGCAGCTGTTGCACGCCGTGACCGAACCGGGTGACCGGATCGCCATGGCCACACCGACGTTCGACGGCTATCCGATCATGGCGGGCATGGCGCGGCTGAATCCGGTGGCAGTGCCGCTGGATCAGCACGGCTTTCATCAGTTGGATGCGCTGATCGACGCGGCCGCGGAGGCCAAGGTGGTGGTGGTGTGCCGGCCGCACAATCCCACCGGGACGATCGAATCGACGTTCGAGGTGAATCGATTCCTTGCCGCGGTGCCGAGTGACACCGTTGTCTTGCTCGACGAGGCCTACATCGAGTTCGTCGCGCCCGGCTTCCGGCTCGACGCACGGACGCTGATCCGCAAGTACCCGAATGTGCTGGTGCTGCGGACGTTCTCCAAGGCATACGGTCTGGCGGGACTGCGCATCGGCTACGGTTTCGGCTCCGCTGATCTGACCGCCGAACTGTGGCGGATGCAGCTTCCGTTCGGGATGGACAGCACCAGCCTGGTCGCCGTCGCGGCGTCCTACGACGCGGAACGCCAGCTGCAGCGCCGGATTCGGGCAATCGCCGCCGAGCGACGCTACCTGCGGATGCGCCTGCGTGCGATGGGCGTGTACGTCACCGAAGGGCACGCCAACTTCGTGTACCTGCCACCGGGCGACCGCCCCTGGCGGGAGGTCTTCGAGCCGGCCGGCCTGCGGGTCCGCCATTACAACGATGGTGGAGTGCGAATCACGGTGGGGGACCGCTGGTCGACGCGAGCGGTACTGGCCGCGGTATCCGACGGGCGGTAGTGCCCTACGGGGGTGCGTCCATGCGGTATGAATGGGCGGATGGCCGAATCACTCCCGTCCCCCAAGCCGGACCCGATCGCCGCGGCGCGGCGGAATTGGGAGCGCGCCGGGTGGGGTGACGTCGCCGAGGGCATGGTGGCGGTGACCTCGGTGATGCGGGCCCACCAGATTCTGCTCGCGCGGGTGGAGAATGCGCTGCGGCCCTATGATTTGAGCTTTTCGAGGTTCGAACTGTTGCGGCTGCTGGCGTTCAGTCGCACCGGCGCACTGCCGATCACCAAGGCGTCGGACCGGCTGCAGGTGCACGTCACCAGCGTCACCCATGCCATTCGCCGGCTGGAGGCCGACGGGTTGGTCAAGCGGGTGCCGCACCCCACCGACGGGCGCACCACGCTGGTGGAGATCACCGAGCTGGGCCGCTCGACGGTCGAGGATGCCACCGCGACGCTCAACGAGCAGGTGTTCGCCGACATCGGGATGGCGACGCCGGAAGCCCGTGCGCTGGTGGCCTCGATCGAGACCCTGCGCCACCACGCGGGGGATTTCTAGCGCACCCCTTACCGCGAGCAGACGCAAACTCGCACAAATTTGGGTCTGATTGTGCGAGTTTGCGTCTGCTCGCGCGGAGAACTCAGCGCAGGGTTTCGATGACCGCGCTGAAGTCGAGGTCGGCGTGCTCTTCGGCGAACTTGGCGTAGATCTCGGCGGCGTGGGTGCCCAATGGTGCGGTGGCGCCCGTGGAGGACACTGCATTCATCGCCAGACCAAGGTCCTTGTTCATCAGCGCGGTGGCAAAGCCGGGCTGGAAGTTGTTGTTGGCCGGTGACGTCGGAACCGGTCCGGGCACAGGGCAATTCGTGTGCACAGCCCAGCAGTTGCCGGTGGCGCCGGTGATCACGTCGAACAGTGACTGCGCCGAGAGCCCCAGCTTCTCGGCCAGCACGAAGGCTTCGCCCACGGCGATCTGCTGCACGGCCAGCACCATGTTGTTGCACAGCTTGGCGGCCTGCCCCGCGCCGGACGATCCGCAATGAATCACCTTGCTGGCCATCGGGTCGAGCACGGGACGCGCCTTGTCCAGCGCGTCGGCCTCACCGCCGACCATGAACGCCAGCGTGCCCGCGGTCGCGCCCTTGATGCCGCCGGAGACGGGGGCGTCGAGCTGAGCCATCCCGGCCGCCGACGCCTGCGCATTGACCTCGCGGGCGTCGTCGACCGAGATCGTCGAGGTGTCGATGAACAGTGTGCCCGGCCTTGCGGCCGGAAGCGCTTCGGCGTAGCAGGCTTTCACGATCCCGCCGTTGGGGAGCGACGTGATGACGACGTCTGCCTCGGACACCGCGGCCGCGCCGACCTCGAACACCGTCGCGCCCTTTGCCTCGGCGGCCGCACGCAATGCGGGTACCGGATCGAAGCCGCGCACGCTGTAGCCGGCGTTGACCAGATTGGCCGCCATCGGCCCACCCATGTGGCCAAGCCCGAGGAACGCGATCGTCGTCATGTATGGCTCCTTTGCCTCATGCGGATGCGCGCGCCCGGGCGGCTTCAGCTCGCCCGATGACGACGCGCATGATTTCGTTGGTGCCCTCCAGGATTCGGTGCACCCGCAGATCGCGAACGATCTTCTCGATCCCGTACTCCCGCAGGTAGCCGTAACCGCCATGCAGCTGCAGCGCCTGGTCAGCCACCTCGAAGCAGGCATCGGTGACATAGCGCTTGGCCATCGCGCACAGCGCGACCTTGTCCGGTTCGTCGTTGTCCAGGGCTACGGCCGCGCGCCCCAGCATCAGCCGCGAAGTCTCCAGCGCGGTGGCCATGTCGGCCAGGGTGAATCGGATGGTCGGCTCGTCGAGCAATGCCCCGCCGAATGCCTGCCGGTCGGCGAGATAGCCGGCGGCCTTCTGGTAGGCGGCCTGCGCGCCGCCGAGTGAACAGGCGGCGATGTTGAGCCGGCCGCCGTTGAGGCCGTTCATCGCGATGCCGAAGCCGGTGCCCTCCCCGTCGGCTCCACCGAGCATGGCCGAGGCCGGCACCCGCACACCTTCGAGGATCACCTGAGCGGTGGGCTGGACGTTCCAGCCCATCTTCTCCTCCTGAGCACCGAAACTCAGCCCAGGCGTGTCCTTTTCGATGATGAACGCTGAGATGCCGCGCGGGCCGTCCGCCCCGGTGCGGGCCATGACGATGTAGACGTCGGAGCTGCCTGCGCCGGAAATGAACTGCTTGACGCCGTCGAGAACGTAGGTGTCGCCGTCACGAACCGCCTTGGTGCGTAACGCCGAGGCATCCGAGCCTGCGCCGGGCTCGGTGAGGCAGTAGCTCGCGATGGCCTCCATCGAGGCCAGCCGCGGGATCCACGACTTGCGCTGATCGTCGGTGCCGTACGTGTCGACCATCCACGCGCACATGTTGTGGATCGAGAGGAACGCCGCCAGCGCGGGGTCGGCCGCCGAGAGCTGCTCGAAGATCCGCACCGCGTCGAGGCGCCGCAGCCCGCTGCCGCCGACGTCCTCGGCGCAGTAGATGGCGGCCATCCCCAACTCGGCGGCGGCACGCAACACGTCGACAGGGAACTCCTTGGAGTGATCCCAGTCCAGGGCATGCGGCGCAAGGCGTTTGGCGGCGAACGCGGCCGCCGTCTCGGCGATCACGCGTTCGTCGTCGTCGAGCGTCAGGAAGCTCATTGCATTGTGGGGATGACGAACTCGGCGCCGTCCTTGATACCCGAGGGCCACCGCTCGGTCACGGTCTTGGTCTTGGTGTAGAACAGGATCGAGTGCGGCCCATGCTGGTTGAGGTCGCCGAAGCCGGAGCGCTTCCAGCCGCCGAAGGTGTGGTAGGACACCGGGACCGGGATCGGGACGTTGACGCCGACCATGCCGACCTGGACCCGGGAGACGAAGTCGCGGGCGGCGTCGCCGTCGCGGGTGAAGATCGCCACGCCGTTGCCGTATTCGTGTTCGGTCGGCAGCCGCAGCGCCTCTTCGTAGTCGTGTGCGCGCACGATGCACAGCACCGGGCCGAAGATCTCGTCGGTGTAGATCGACATGTCGGTGGTCACGTGGTCGAACAGGGTGGGGCCGATGAAGAAACCGCCTTCGAGGCTGGCGTCGTCGAAAGTCAGCTCATCACTGGCCTTCTCGCGGCCGTCGATCACGATCTCGGCTCCGGCTGCCACGCCGGCGTCGATGTAGTCGCGGACCCGCTGCAGCGCGGCACTGGTGACCAGGGGGCCGTAATCGGCCTTCGGGTCCAGGCTGTGCCCGACGCGCAACTCGTTGATCCGCTCGACGAGCCTGCCGCGCAACCGGTTCGCGGTTTCCTCCCCGACGGGCACCGCGACACTGATGGCCATGCACCGCTCACCGGCGCTGCCGTAGCCGGCGCCGATCAGCGCGTCGACGGCCTGGTCGAGGTCGGCGTCGGGCATCACGATCATGTGGTTCTTGGCGCCGCCGAAGCACTGCGAGCGCTTACCGTTGGCCGCTGCGGTGGAGTAGATGTACTGCGCGATGTCGGAGCTGCCGACGAAGCCGACGGCCTTGATGTCGGGGTGCTGGAGGATCGCGTCGACGGCTTCCTTATCGCCCTGCACCACCTGGAAGACACCGGCGGGCAGGCCGGCTTCGAGGAACAGTTCAGCCAGGCGCACGGGCACCGAGGGGTCGCGCTCGGAGGGCTTGAGGATGAACGCGTTGCCGCACGCCAGGGCGGGGCCGGCCTTCCACAGCGGGATCATCGCCGGGAAGTTGAACGGCGTGATGCCTGCGACCACACCGAGCGGCTGGCGGATCGAATACACATCGATGCCGCCCCCGGCACCCTCGGTGAACTCGCCCTTGAGCAGGTGCGGGATGCCGATCGCGAACTCGATGACCTCGATGCCGCGCTGGATGTCACCTTTGGAGTCGGCGACCGTCTTACCGTGCTCGATGGACAGCAGCTCGGCCAGTTCGTCGACGTTGGCGTTGACCAGCTCGATGAACTTCATCAGGACGCGGGCCCGGCGTTGGGGGTTCCAGGCGCCCCATTCTTTCTGCGCCTCGACGGCCGAGGCCACCGCGGTGTCGACGTCGGCGGCGGACGCGAGGAGGACCTGGGCCTGCACCTCACCGGTGCTTGGATTGAAGACGTCCGCGGTGCGCGTGCTGCTGAGGTTGCTGCGCTTGCCGTCGATGAAGTGCTGAATGGTTGTGCTCATGACTGCCCCTTGGCTGACCTGCCGGCTGAATACTAGGACATCCTAGTAACGCCGTGACCGGCTCCGCAAGGGCCGGATGTGCGCATCGAGACCGCGATGAGCTCGGTGACCGTCAGCGCCACCGGTAGCGCGTGCTCGGCCGTCCGGTCTTGCCGTATTCGGGCAGACGGGTGACGGTACCGTCGTCGGCCAACCGTTCCAGGTATCGCCAGGCCGTCACCCGGGACACCCCAACCAGCTTGGCTGCCTCATCGGCGGTCAGCCCGTCGGTGCGGTCGCGCACCGCGCGGGCGATCTCGTCGGTGGTTCCCGGCGCGGTGCCCTTGGGAGCGACGGACTTGTCGATCGTCCGAAGCTCGGCCAGTGCGCGGTCGACCTCGGCCTGGCTGGCGGCCTCGGTGCCGGCGGGCAGCGCCTCGCGGTAGCGGCGGTACCGCTCGAGACGGTCACGGAACGCCGCGAACGTGAACGGCTTGAGCAGATACGCCAGGGCACCGTGGGCGACGGCGGCGCGGACCATCTCCAGATCGCGTTCGGAGGTGATCGCGATGATGTCCGGCGCGGGCCGCAGCCCGGACAGCGCCGAGGCCAGCGCAATCCCGCTGGCATCGGGCAGGCCGAGATCCAGCAGTACCAGATCGACCGGGGATTCGGCCTCGGATGCCATGCGCATCGCATCCCGCGCGGTGTTGGCCACGCCCGCGACGGCAAAGCCCTGCAGCCGAGTCAGATACGTGCGGTGCGCCTCGGCGATGAGCGGTTCGTCCTCGACGATCAGCACGTTGATCATCGGATGGTCACCGTCACCACCGAGCCGTAGGTGATGTCCGCGCTCAGAGCGCCGCCATGGCGGTGGACGATCTGCGTGACGAGGGCGAGCCCGAGGCCTTGATGCCCGGCGTCGTCACCGGATTTCGTCGAGTAGCCGCGCTGCATGGCGCGCTGGAACGTCTCGGGATCCATCCCGGCGCCACTGTCGACGACCTGGATCTGCAGCCGCTCGTCATCCTGGTTGACGGTGACCTCGACCCACGGGTTGTCGCCGTCACAGGCGTCCATCGCGTTGTCGATCAGGTTGCCCAGGACGGTGACCATTTCCTGTGGACTCAAACGGGATTCGGTGGGCAGATGGGTTTCCTCGGTGATGGTCAGCTCGATCCCGCGCTCGTCGGCCTCGGCGGTCTTGCCGAGCAGCAGGGCGACCAGCGCGGGCTCGCCGACGGCGTCGGAGACCCGGTCGACCAGCTGCTGGGACAGGGCCAGCTCCTGCGTGGCGAACTTGACCGCTTCGTCGGGACGGCCCATCTCGACGAGAGTGACGACGGTGTGCAACTTGTTCGCCGACTCGTGGGCTTGCGCACGCAACGAGTCGGTGAAGCCCTGCAGCGAACTCAATTCACCGAGTGCGCCTTGCAATTCGGTGCGGTCTCGGATGGTCACCACTTCCGAGTCCGAGGCGCTCACCTGGGAGCGGTTGACCACGAGCACCCGGTCGTCGGTGAGTCGTACCTCGTCGCGCACGCCGGGGTCGTTGCCGCGCAGGAACTCTGGTAGGTCCGCGCGGGTGATGGGGCCGGATGGCAGGGCCAGCAGGCGCCGGGCCTCGTCGTTGGCCAGGGCGACGCCGTTGCGGTCCAGCACGATCAAACCCTCGGAGACCGAGTGCAGGATCGCGTCGTGATGGTCGTACATCACTCGCAGTTCGTCGGGAGCCAGCCCGTGGGTTTGATACAGCACGCGACGGCGGATCGCCCAGATGCCGACAAAGGACAGCGCCAGCGCGCCCACACCGACGCCGACGATCATCGGCCACTGGGAACGCCAGCGCGCCGACAGGCTCTCGAGGGTGATGCCGGCGGCGACCAGACCGATGACCTGCCCGCTGGCGCCCCGCACCGGAGCGATGGTGCGCACCGACGGGCCCAGGGTGCCGGTGTAGATCTCGGTGTAGGTCTCGCCGCGCAACGCCGGCTCGATGGTGCCGATGTATTTCTGGCCGATCTGGTCGGGGTTGGTGTGGGTGAACCGGGTGCGGTCGGGCGCCATGATCGTGATGAACGCGATGCCGGTGGTCTTGCGGACGGCTTCGGTCACCGGCTGCAGAACCTGTGCGGCGTTGCCGGTTTCGATGGCCTTCGCGGTCGACGGCGAGTCGGCCAATGCCACGGCGATGGCGGTGACCTGTTGGCGCGCGGCTTCGTCGCCGTGGCGTTTGGCGTCGAACAGGGCCAGAGCGCTGCCCGCGATCACGACCAACACGATGACGGCGGCCTGCAGTGCGAAGGCCTGACCGGCCAGCGAGCGGGGGAGAACTGGCACTGCTCACCTCCGCACTGAACGTAATGAACTAAAGCGTGACCTACGTCACGTACCGGGTAATCATCCTTGCAGACCTAAAGCTGTCATTACCGGAAGGAAACCGTCATGACCACGGTTGTGGATCGCCCAGGCGGCGACGACAAGCCGGCGCCGCGGAAGCGCCGGGATCGCACGCATTGGCTGTACCTGGCTGTCATCTTCGCGGTGGTGGCCGGTGTCGTCGTCGGGCTCGTTGCCCCGTCGGTAGGCAAGGAGGTCGGCGTTCTCGGGACCATGTTCGTCAGCCTGATCAAGATGATGATCGTCCCGGTGATCTTCTGCACGATCGTCCTGGGCATCGGATCGGTGCGCAAGGCCGCCACCGTCGGCAAGGTCGGTGGGCTGGCCTTCGGCTACTTCCTGGTGATGTCGACGATCGCGCTGGGCATCGGGCTGGTCGTCGGCAACCTGCTGCATCCCGGTAGCAGCCTCAAGATCTCGGAGTCGACGGCAGGCAAGGGCTCCGAGCTGGCCGAAAAGGCGCACGAGTCAGGCGGTTTGGTCGACTTCATCCAACACATCATCCCGACGTCGCTGTTCTCGTCGCTGACCGACGGCAATGTGTTGCAGGGGCTGTTCGTGGCGCTGCTCGTGGGGTTCGCTATCCAGGCGATGGGTGTCAAGGGTGAGCCGATCCTGCGCGGGGTGGAGCATCTGCAGCGGCTGGTTTTCAAGGTGCTGGCAATGGTGTTGTGGCTGGCGCCGATTGGTGCATTTGGGGCGATGGCCAACGTGGTGGGGCAGACCGGCTGGAGCGCGGTGACCAACCTGCTGACGCTGATGCTCGGCTTCTATCTGACGTGCGTGGTGTTCGTCTTCGGAGTGCTCGGCGCGCTGCTGCGGATGGTGGCGGGGGTGTCGATCTTCAAGTTGGTCCGGTACCTCGCGCGGGAGTACCTGCTGATCTTCGCGACGTCGTCGTCGGAGTCGGCACTGCCGCGCCTGATCGCGAAGATGGAGCATCTGGGCGTGCAGCAGAGCACGGTGGGTGTTGTTGTGCCGACCGGGTATTCGTTCAACCTCGATGGCACGGCAATCTACCTGACGATGGCCTCGTTGTTCATCGCCGATGCGCTGGGCGACCCGCTGTCGGTGGGGGAGCAGATCGGTCTGCTGGTGTTCATGATCGTGGCGTCCAAGGGGGCGGCCGGAGTGAGCGGGGCCGGGTTGGCGACGCTGGCCGGCGGCCTGCAGGCGCATCGCCCGGAGCTGCTCGACGGGGTTGGGCTGATCGTCGGGATCGACCGGTTCATGTCCGAGGCACGAGCGGTGACCAACTTCTCCGGTAACGCGGTGGCCACTTTGTTGGTGGGATCGTGGACCAAGACGGTGGATTCCGAGAAAGTCAACGCAGTGCTGAGCGGCAGGGATCCGTTCGACGAGGTGACCATGCTCGACGACGGTCACGCTTCGTCGGAGAAGACGGCGGCCGTCGCCGCCTGATTGCAGATCTCACGACACCCCGGGAGCCCTTCCCCCGGGGTGTCGTGCTGTGGGTACGGTGCTTATGCCGCGTTTGCGCGGCGTGGCCCCCATAGCCCAATCGGCAGAGGCAGCGGACTTAAAATCCGCACAGTGTGAGTTCGAGTCTCACTGGGGGCACGGGAACGCACTGGTGAAGGGCTGTGGGTGGTGTACTGCTAGCCGCCGGAGCCGGTTTCGATGTCACCAGTTGTCACATCTCGCCGAAAACTACCTCCGGCGGCTTGGAGTGCCTCGTCCTGGGAATGGGCGTCGACAGCCATCGTGAACGCCGACGAGGAGTGCCCCCAACCAAGCGGAGATGACCGCGATAGGTTCGCCTCGCAGGCGCATCAGGGTGCCGCAGGTATGGGGGGCGTCGCGCAAGCGGGCCGGTCTATTCTCCAACTCTTCGAGCATCCGGCCCCACCGGAACGTGAGCAGGTTGGGGTGGTACGGCCGGCCGGTCTCGTTGCAGCCCACTTGGTCGTGCGGGTTGTAGCCGTCGCCGAACCTCAGCCGCTCCTCCAGCTGCCGCTTGCGTGCTGCCCGCAGCACGGGAAGAACCTCGTCGGGAATCGGGAGGGCGCGCTTGCTTGCTCTAGATGTCGGTGGCCCGGTCTTGATCGCCATGCCGATGGCGACGCGGTTTTCGGTGATTCGCAGGTGCTTCGGCGGTATTGCGTCGTTGCCTTCACCTATGGTCGCGCCGGTCAGGTTACGTGCGGCCACCGCAGCCCGGCCAGCTCCCCTCGCCGCAGTCCAGCGACTATCAAGACTCCTTTTCTGAGACGAACATTCGAGACGCCGCCGCCTGGAGAAGCGGGGCCGGGCACGAATCAACCGGCCTCGTCTCATATGTGTCTATTTCGAGATGCTGCCCGTCGAGCTGAGGCCGAAGACTTGAACGGCAGCCGACTTGCCTTTGAGCGCATGCGATCCTCGGTCGATCAGGTCGGGCGGTCGAGAAGACAGTGCGTCAACAGTCTGGCCGGTGAGAAGGATTGCGTTGCCGGTTGCTTTGGTGAGCTGCTCGACGCGGGCGGCGACGTTCGTGGTGTCACCGATGAGAGTGAACTCAAGGTGGCTTCCCCCTCCGATAGTGCCCGCTACAACGACACCGGTGTTGATTCCGATCCCTATCCGAAGCTCGCCCTGGAATCGCTCGGCGACCCGACGCTCAATCAGCACTGCTGCTTCCACGGCGGCATCAGCATGGTTGGCAAGCTCATTGGGAGCGCCGAAGACTGCGAGCGCGCCGTCGCCGAGGAACTTGTTCACGTGCCCACCTCCATCCACGACGGCAGGCACCACGATGTCGAACAGCGCGTTGAGGCGCGCCACGACATCCTCAGCGGGGTTCGCTTCTGCGAAAGGCGTGAAGTCACGCACATCAACGAACATCACCGTAACTTCGCGGCGCTCGCCGGTGAACACGTCGTCACCCTGCTCAAGCAGCTTCGTCGCGAGAGCAGGGTCGACGTATGTGCCGAACGCGGCCTGAAGACGTTGCCGTTCAGCCAAACCCGACTGCATCCGGTTGAATGAAGCCGCCAGCGCACCGAGGTCATCGTCCTGGACCACAGGCAGCCGTTGGCTGTAATCACCTGCGGCGACACGCTTGGTTCCTTCGGCGAGATCGCGGATAGGTCGAAGCGATGGCGCGAAGGCAATTCCGACGGTGATAGGGATTCCGAAGACGAGTGTCAACGCAACCGCGATCCCGCAGAAAACAACTGGCTCCTCGAAAAGCCGATAGAGCACGGCAGCCGACATCCCGCCGATAGTCGCGAACACAAACCCGACCCCGAGCATGAAGACGCTCGACCATGCCGCAAACGTTGGACGCGAGCGGGGCAGTGAATCGCCAATATCGCTGTCATCTGAAAGAGCGGCTCTGATCGGGCGCACCGTCGCCTCCTCCAGGTTGTGGGCAGCGGTCAGCCCGACGACAAATCCTGTGGCGACTCCCAAGACTCCGTATTGCACGATCCGAGATAAGGACGCGCCAGCCATCGCAGCAATAACGACCGCCGACAGGCTTGCCCAGACAGCCTGGGCGGCCACAGTACGAACAACCACGCCGCGTGTCCAAGAGTATGTGGCGTGCAGCACCTGCAGCCGATCGATTGCGTGGCCCTGCGCCCACCGCTCGACAACGCGCCTCGGGCCTAGGCCCGGAAGCACTGTCACGTAGGACACCACTGGAATTCCGACCACGATCACGACGGCTGCCTCGGCGTAGTGACTTGAATCCTCGATGGCGACAATGAGAACCGACCAGAGAAGATACATCAGCATGGTCGGAGGAATGTGCATCGCCAACAGCGCCCACGAGTACCTCGACCCATACCGATTCCACGCCCACTGCCAGATGCGATCCATATCCGGACATTAAATCGTCCGATGCGTTGATCCGCGCCAAACTGGCAAGCCGGTATCCGGCCGCGAGACAAGCTATTGAGAGCCTCGTATGGCGTCTATTCCGGGACAGCCTTCAGCTCTGCGCGAGCCCGGTCGATCTGGTCGTATGCGTAGGTCACCACGGCGGCGGTCGTCATCGTCTCGCCCTTGCGGGCGAGTAATCCATAGGTCTGCTCACCGAGGACTTCGCGGAGGTGGGCAATTACGGTGCTGAATTGAGGGAATGCCGATGCAGTGTAGGGACTTAGTGCGAAACCGGCAATGGTGGCTGCTGGTTCGAGGCGTCCGAGGCGGTCTAGGAATAGCGCGAGAGTTGCTAGGGCGAAATGTATGTAGGCGATGTTGCCGGAATTGTAGAAATTGCTCACGGCCACCGTGATGTGATCGAGCGCTGCGAGTGGGTCGTCGTGCTCGGCTTCGAGCCGAGACAAAGTGGTGGATAGCAGCGATTCGGTCAACCGGTTCCCGCTGTCGTGTGCGATCACCAGGCCTCGACGCGCGGCTTCGAGCGCCGCCGGTGGATCAGAATCGCCGAAGGCGTAGCCGTAGGTATAAAGCGCATTCGCGAGCGCCCATGGGTTCCGGGTGGCCTCAGCGGCCTCGATAAGCCCATTCGCGGCGACCCGCGCCTCCTCGACGTCCCCGGCCGTGGTCAGTGCGATGACGAGCATCGACCTGATCAGTGTATGGGTGTCGCGGCCGCGTGCGAGCTGGGAACGACACCACTCGACGTTTCGTTCGTGCTGGCCAACAATCGAGAATACTGTTCCGAGTGTGCCCTCAAGGCCGAACAGCACCTCGAAGTGGCCGGTACTGACCACGGCCTGACCTGCGTCGGCGTAGCGGATAGCTTCCTCGATGCGTCCCGTCCAATAACACTGCGCCACATTCAAATACAGGTTCGCCAGCCTGGGATGAGCGACGGCGCGCGCAGGCTCAATCAGCTCCTCGCCCCACGTCAACGGCTCATAATTGGCGAGCAGGGCACCGACGAGCATCGTGTAGGTGGTGATGGCGGTAGCGGTGTCGAGGTCGCCCTGGTCGGCGGCCCACCGAAACGCGGTGCGGAGGTTGGCCAGTTCAATGGTGAACCAGTCGTAGGCTTTTCGCTGGCGGGGGCTGTCCCACAGGGCAAGGATGTCGGGTTCGCGTCCGGCGAAGTAGCGGGCGTGCCTTGTTCGTGCCTCGGTAGCCTCGCCGCTGGCTACGAGCTGATCTTCGGCGAACTGGCGGATCGTCTCCAGCATGGAGTAGCGGGTGTGGCCCGAGGAACGGTCGGCCACGATTAGCGACTTGCGGACCAGGACGTCGAGGTGATCCAAGACCGCATAGTCGTCCCCAGATTCTGACACCGCGCACGCGCTTTCGAGGTCAAAGCCGCCGGTGAATACCGAACAACATGTCAAGAGCGATTTTTCGGCGTCCTCGAGCAGGTCATAAGACCAAGCGACCGCATGTCGCAGCGTCTGATGGCGTGACATGCTGCGCCGCGATCCGACCAGCAACCGGAACCGATCATCGAGACGATCCCGAACCTCGCGGGCACTCATCGACGCCATCCGCGAGGCCGCCAACTCAATGGCCAACGGCAGTCCATCGAGGCGACGACATATGGTCAGCACCGCATCCGCCTCCTCCGGCATGCTCAGCGAGAACTGTGGGGCCACGCTGTTTGCCCGTTCGGCGAACAATCGCACGGCCGCCGAGTCCGTTCCGGCCTCGACGTCCAGCGAGGGCACCGGCCACAGCTGCTCATCGGCGGCCCCGAGCCCCTCGCGGCTAGTGGCCAGAATCCTCATCGTCGCCGACTGCGCCAGGATCGCCTCGATCAGATCGGCGGCGGCATCCAACACGTGTTCGCAGTTGTCGAACACCAATAGCCGGACCCGTCCTTCCAGCGCGTCGGCCACGCTCTCCACCACGCTCTTGCCGGGCTGCTGGGTGATCCCAAGAACGGCAGCCACCGCATCCGGGACGGCGGCGGCATCGGTGACACTGGCGAGTTCGAACACCCACACCCCGTCGGGAAACTCCTCAGCCAGGTGGGCGGCGACCCCCAGCGCCAGGCGGGTCTTGCCGACTCCGCCGACCCCGGTCAACGTCACCACCCGGTGCTCCCGCACCACGGCAGCTAGCTCCCCGATTTCGGCGTCGCGCCCGATCAGGCTGGTGGCCGGGACCCGCAGGTTGCCCGACGTCGGATCTTGGGTGGCAAGGGGCGGGAACTCGGTGCGCAGGCCGGGGGCAGAAACTTGGAACACCTGCACCGGGTCGGTGATGTCCCGCAGCCACCTCGGCCCCAGGTCGAGCAGATCCAGCCCACGCACCAAACCCCGCGTGAGGCCGTCGAGCAGGATCTGACCGCCGTGTCCGGCGGCCATCACGCGCGCCGCCCGATTGAGGACCGCCCCGAAATAGTCACCGTCGCGCAGTTCAGCTTCTCCGGTCGCGATGCCCATCCGAACCGGCAGTTCGAGGTCCCGCTGCGCGGCGACCGCAGCCGCGACAGCTGCCCTGGGTGAGGTGAAGACGGCGCACACCCCATCACCGGTGTGCTTGAACGCCCACCCCCCGTGCTCCTCGACGGCGTGGCGCAGCACCTGGTCGTGAGCGGCCAGCGCCGCCCGCATCGCCGTCGCGTCGTTCTCCCACCGACGGGTCGAGCCCTCCACATCGGTGAACAAGAACGTCACCACCCCCGAAGGCAGCACCCCGGCGGACACCTGCACAGAATGTCACACAAAGCCCTGCTCAACGCCACAATCGCGACGAACTCTTGGGACTCCCGAAACTCGTCATTTGAGACGCGTCCCATCGAACAAGAATCGCGGCGCAGAATGGGGTGCGCTGGCGCTTCGGTTATTGGAATTCGCTCGGCGAAGAGGGGTGTCTATGCCAGCGCGTCAGTGGTCTTGCTTCCACCAAGCAGCCATCGCGCTACTCGCAGCCCTCGTGCTGCTGAGTTTCATTGGGTGTGCGCCTCGCGTGGCCGCCAGCCCGTACTCACAGGTCGACCGCGACTTCTGGCCGCACTCGACCACGGCCGACTTTGTTGTCAGCGACAACCCGACAAGCCGATCCCGTACCCCAACCCAGCCGCTGCCATCAGCGTCGGCCACTATCTCGCCACCTTGATCAAGCGCAGTCCCACGTGCCTGACGTTCAACAACGTCCGCAACAACAACCAGAGGGACTTCGGGCTCAACTCTTTCGATGCCGGGGAGATCATTGTCATCGCTACGCGGTACTACGCCGACCCATCTGTCGAACGCCAAATGCGCCCAGATGAGAGACGAAGCCGGCTACTGGTACGGGCAGGCATAGGGTGCTGAAGCCCCCCAAGGTCGTATTTGATTCACCGCGACGAACTGAAGATAGCGGCGGATGGCGGCTAACGAAATGAGTAGTGTGCTACTGCATTCCGCTGCTGGCACACGAGAGAGACGACTCCGGTTGAGGATTCGTCGAGGTAGGACCGCCCTCGCCACGTTCGGCCTGGCTGCTATTGGTGGCATCGCATTGGCGGCATCGGGTAATGCCGAGACCAGGTCGGGCCGTTCGTCGGATAGCTCCTCCGCGTAGGGCCACACATGGCGGCCTTTTCGTAAGTCGTCCCCGACCGCCCGGCCCAACGGAGCGCCATGTTAGTTGTCACAACGTTGGCACAACCCACGCCAGGCACCCGCGAACGGTTACGTATAGCCGCGCACGAATTGCCTTAGCAGGCAACGCGAAACGTAGCGGACGAACATTCGGGAATGGGTGTCGGTGACGTGAGAGTGAGTAGTCAAAGAAGAGACCGGGTAACCCGTCGCTCGATCACACAAACCGTTGCGCGGTGGCGCGTTTGGCCACCATCAGTTGACTCCGACGATTCATCGCTCCGGCTAGTGCCGGGATTCCAGCGACGAGGTTGTCGACAAAGACTTGAGCTTGGTCCTGGTCGAGCAGCGCGTGGGCGGCCGCGGCAAGCTTGGCGGCCTGGCGCGCCAGCTGAGATTGAGTGAACTTCGCATAGCCGGGCAGCACCAGGGTTCCGATGTCGTCGTAGTTGATCCCTCGTTGGCGCCATTTCCTGCCCGTGAGGATGTACTGCTCCCTGTACTTCTTCAGCATTGCCGTGTAGCAGGCGGACTTCTTGTCGATGTAGGCCTGCTCGACCTCCAGCACCGTTGCGATCACACCTGCGGTCACCCGGGCTGTTGCCGCAAGCTGCGAAGTCGAGTTGCCGGTGATCGCGCCCTCAGTGACCGTGCACACGATGTCCAGATCGAAGTTGGCTGATGAGCCGCTCACGGTGATGTCCAAGTTCCGCCCATAAGCGTTGCAATGGATATCGATTGGCCCATGGTATGAAACCGTCTCTCGCCCAACGAATTGCTCGTAATCCACGTCGACGGTCAGGTAGTCGTTTCCCGCGATGTATGTACCGTTGACGGTCCAGCTACACAGCGGTTCGCGATAACGCTCGGTCACCACCTCCATGCGTACAGCCGCGGTGACGTCGTACACCGCCCATGAATATTCGCGATCGTCGAAGCAGCACTCCCGAAGCGAGGCACTGCATGCGGCACTGTCTGACGCGTCCGGAACGAAGACACCTTCGTCGGTTAGCGTGCGTGCCTGCTCGGCTGTGCTCCCCGTGATCCGGGCGCCGTAGTCGTCGTCGACAGGGATGACGGTGGCGTTGTGGCGGTTCGACCAGTATGCCTGCACGTTGACGCCGTTAACCCAGGCTGATTGCCATGTTTGCCCTCCCGAGCCGTCAGCGGATAGGGCGATATCGGCGATCTCCCCGCCCGTGGCGTCGCTCTCGAGGTCGGTATGCCAGCCGTCCAGTTCGGGGTCAGTGATCATTTCGACGATCTCGTGCGCGATCGTCTGCATCATGACCTCGACATCTTCGGTGGCCGCATCGTAGTAACGACACCAACCCGCCCAGTAATTGTCGGTGTCGAACGGAAAGTCCCAGTCGTAGTCGTACTTGTGTGCACCGTCAGCCCTGGTGCATTGAAATCCCGGCGGCATGCAGACGATGAAGCCGATCCGTGGTCCATCGTCGGGGTCACCGTATTCGCCGTCGTCGATCAGGTTGTCGACCAAGTCCAGCACAGCGTCTTCCGCGTCATTCGCGCTGACCGCTCCTGGTGGCTCGGGGTCGGTGACGACCTTTGCGTCGCCACCCCACACCGGTGGCTTCGCGATGTAGTACTGATCGAGTTGGTCGAAGTAGGGACTTGCCAACATCGCCTGCGTTCGTGAAATGACGAGGTCGCGTTGGGACTGGCCGGCGTCGAGCCACCACTGACCCCAGAAGATGAGGCGTATCGGCGTACCGACACCGCCGACGGGGCCGCCGTGATAGACGAACGGCGCCGCAAACGTGCTGTCGCTGAAGGTCAGAATTCGTTCGGGCGGATGAGCCCAGAGGCCGCCGAAGTTCTCGTCGTCGTAATGGTGGGTCATCACGGGCAGTACTCCCGCGCCGATGTCGACCCCGAAGTCGTTCGCTGAATAGTGTGGATCCATGGCCCCGCCCCCCTTGTTCCGGCCCTATGACGAGGATGCCGGATGCCGGAATTCCGCACCAGTCTTTTCGGCGCGCAGTATGCAACGATGCCCACTAGATGCAACTCTTCGCCAGCTCGTGAAGGGTGCGGTGCCAAACGTGCCTCGGTCACCGGGAGGGTCCCCGTGGTCCACGCCGGCGGCTCTTGACTCGGGCCGTGGGGCTGGCTCGCAGTGTCATCGAGGCGTTTACGGCGAGCGTGACATCGTGGTGACATCGGTCCTGGCCGATGACGGATCCTGATGTCGGTCAGAGCATTTCGCTCGAAGGAACGCCCACTCCCGCTCTTGAAATCTGCCGTGGTGAGTTCGAGTCGCACCGGCCTAATAGGATTGGATCTGGTGTCGGTTTACTACGGGTAGATCAGACTCCAGCCCTGGTAAGTCCAGCGGACCGCACATGGGGAGTCGGCAGATCTTCGGCGTTGTGCCCATCGCCGTAGCATCTCGAGGAGCCGAAAGAGTCTGTCCGGAGTCCGCTTTCGGAGTTGGAGATCGCGTCCTGGGCTCCGGGCATTGCCCCACGGCGCCCGCCAGGTGCGAAGAGGAGTGCCGCAGGAAGTCGAGCGGTCGGCGGCACCCGCAGATCCCGGGCGTTCATCCCTTGGCTCCGTCTACCGATGCGTGATCGCGCGTTGTGCAGGCAGCCAACGCGCGGTCGTCGTCGAAACTGTTCAGAAATCCGGCTCAATGTCGTTCCGCTGGGGGCGCGCGAGCGACGGCGCCGGAGGCCCACAAATTTTCGACCACTCAGCAAACTCGAAGATCCATTCATTGCGATGACAGTGGGATGTCGGGGATCCGGAGGACGCGCAGGTCCGCGCTTGGCGCCGGCCGCCGCGGCGGCGGTTGCGGCGGCCGCCGGGACGTCGAAGGCCGCGCAAATTGCTCAAGGTTTACATAAGCCCGGTTATGCTACTAAAAAGTAACCTAGATGACAGTTTCAGCAAACTGTTTATCTTACCCGCGGGTAAGATAACGAGTAGGAAATGGTAGCTGATCCTCCCCAGCTGTTCACCCCCGGGCAATGTCGCGAACCAGTCAATAGCGACCTGAACAGCGCATTCAGTTCCTGCAGCCGGGGTGCACCCCAGCTATCTGGGCTGCTTCCCGGCAGAACAAAAGTTTCCGGAACCGCTTCTTACTGGCGAGTAAGGTGCGGTACGTTCTTGTGCTCAGGGGGCAACTTTGGTCAAAGGAGAGTCATGAACGCTGCTGTTCGTCCGTACGCCACCGCTGGTGTTGCGCTCGTGGGAGCGAGTGTCATCGCGATTTCGCCGCTGGCACCGCCGATGCCCGGCGCCCAGGCGATGCAGCGAGCCGCGTCATCGGTCAGCGTTGAGCTCAGCGCCGCGGTGGACCCCATCCAGAACTGGATCCAGGTTTTCCAGAAGTCTGCAGCAAATCTCAGTGCGCTCGGCCAGCAGATCGCCGCGAGTCCCGCGCCGATCCTCAGCCAGATCGTCGTCAACCAGATGGCCGCATTGAAGGCGTTGCAGGCGGCGTTTGATTCCAATTCGGCGGTCGTCAAGCAGATCGTCGACAGCATCCCCGGTGTGGTCGATACCGCTCGCAACCAGCTCCAGAGCGGCAACATCAAGGGCGCCGTCAGCACCATCAACGACCAAGTCGTGATTCCGCTTGTGCTGGCGGGCGTTACGGCCGTGTCCGATCTGACGAGGCCCCTCGTCAGCACGGTGAACAACTTCGCCAAGGCATTCGCCACGCTGCCCGAGGCGGTGTTCCAGGTGATCCTGCCCATCACGTATCCGCTGGTGTCGACGATCAACGTCGTGGTTCAGGCAACGCAAGATGTGTACGACGGAGTGGTCGCCCGCGACCCGGGCGCCGTCGCCAACACTCTGGTGAACCTCCCCGCGAATCTGGTCGACGGTTTCCTCAACGGTTCGGGCACGATCCTCGGCGGATTCATCAATGCCCCGGGCCTCCTGACGCCGTACGACCCCTCGCTGGGGTTCCTGGCCAGCGGACCGATCTCCAGCCTGATCGCGCTGCGGGACGTCATCGCCCAAGCCATCGGGGCCACCCCGCCTCCTACGGCAGCGATCACCAGCGCCGCGGCGACGGTGCCCACCGCCGCCAAGACGGTCACCCTGTCCACCGCAGCCCCGGAGGCTACCGGCACGGCGTCGACCGCCAAGGGTGTCACCAAGGCTGCGTCGGAGAGCGCCGCTGAGTCCACCGATGCGGCCGATGCTGAAGCGACCGAATCCGCAACCGGCAGCACCGGTTCCACGACGACCGGCACCAAGGCCACCCCTTCCGGTTCGGCCACCGGCGGTTCCGACTCGTCGTCGAGCGACACCAAGGCGGGATCGTCGGCCACCGGCGGGAGCGATTCGAAGGCCAGTGCCGGCAAGAAAGGCTCGGGCAAGTCCGCCAGGTCCGCGAAGGCCAGCAAGTAAGTTCAGCCTCTCAGCGCCAGCCGGCCCTTCATGGCGAGGGGTCGGCTGGCGCTCTGGCTCTGTCAGACCTTGTTGAGCAGCCCGGCATCAACCGGTACGACCGTGCCGGTGACGTAGCGAGCGTCGTCGGAGGCAAGCCACGCGACCGCATTGGCGACGTCGCGCGCTTCGACATAGTCCACGGGGATCGCGTTCTCCAACGCGCGCGCCATGGCCGGCTCGTACTTCTTGAGCATGCTGAGATCGCCGTTGTTGGCCATCGGTGTCGCAACGGTCGTCGGCGCGACGCTGTTGACGCGAATATAGTGCGGTGCAAGGTAATTGGCGTAGGTACGCATGATGCCGATGACGCCGTGCTTGGCAGCGGTATACCCGAGCATCCCGCCCGAAACGACGGGGGTGCCGATGAGTCCACCGGTCGAACTGGTCAGGATGATCGATCCGCCTCGATCCTGCGTGAGCATCGTCGGGACGGCGACGCGCACGGTGTTCCAGACGCCTTTCATGTTGACGTTCACCACGTCGTCCCACTGCTCTTCGTCGGTACTTTGGCCGCCGGGGCCGATCCCGGCGTTGGCGACTACAATGTCGACGCCGCCGAGTGCGGCCGCCCCGTCATCGAACGCTTTCTGAAGCGCCGGGAAATCCACGACATCGGCCTCGTGCGCCACAATGCGCCGGCCGAGGGACTCGACCTGTCGCACGGTCTCGTTCAGATCTTCTGGCTCCGACATCTTGTAGACCACGGTGGGGTATTGCGCGCACACGTCGATCGCGATGATGTCGGCGCCCTCCTCCGCAAGCCGCACCGCGTGCGCGCGCCCCTGTCCCCGGGCGGCACCGGAAATGAAAGCGACCTTGTCGTCGAGCTTGCCCATAATTGCTCCTGTTCAGATAGGTGCCGACCTGCCCTGGGGCTGCACGGACTCAGTTTGAGCGACTGCTCAGCGTTCTGCAAGGATGAGATCGGTCGCCCAGGAGCCGACAACCCGGGCACTGGGACAAATCCGTCCAGGGCCCGTTCGGCTGCCTACCATCAGCCGATGCGCGGATCCAAGATCTTGATCACCGGAGCAAGCGGCCAAGTCGCCACTCCTGTCGCCATCGCCCTGGCGGCCGACAACGAGGTATGGGGCATCGCCCGCTTTACCGATTCGGCCGCGCGGAACCGCCTCGAGAAGGCCGGCGTCCGGTGCGAGGCCGTCAACATGGCTGCCGGAGATTTCACCGGGCTCCCGTCCGACTTCGACTACGTCCTGAACCTGGCGGTGGCCAAGAGCGGTCGCTGGGACAAAGACATCGCAGCCAACGCAGAATCGGCGGGCCTGCTCATGGCGCACTGTCGAAGCGCGAAAGCGTTCCTGCACTGTTCATCCGGGGCCGTCTACGATCCGCCGGACGACGAACTACGCACCGAGCGCAGCGTTTACGGCGACAACCACAAACCCCTGCTGCCCACGTACTCCATCACCAAGATCGCCGGTGAAGTCGTCGTCGCAACCATGGCGCGTGCGCTGGGAGTGCCGGCCACCATCGCGCGCCTCAACGTCCCCTACGGCGACAACGGCGGCTGGCCGCTGTTCCACTTGGACATGATGCTGGGCGGCATGCCGATACCCGTCCCGCCGGGCGGCTCCGCCGTCTACAACCCGATACACGAGGACGACATCATCGCGATGATCCCGAAACTGCTTGAGGTGGCGTCGGTTCCGGTGACCACCGTCAACTGGGGAGGTGACCAATACGTCAGCCTCCAGGAGTGGTGCACCTACCTCGGATCGCTTGTCGGCAAGGAACCGGTGTTCGAGGAGACCGATCAGACGCTGCGTGGAAATCCGTTGGACGTCACCAAGATGCACGAGCTCATCGGGGCAACGACCGTCGACTGGCGTGACGGAATGCGCCGCATGGCAGCCACGTTCCATCCGGAGCTCGTCGGCGCGTAGCGTGCGCAGTCGAGAAGCTCTCCGAAACGGCGCCGTCAGCGAAATAACCGACGGACCGACTTCTACCGCGTAGGGTGCGAGCCACCACTCACAGTGATTCGCTTCACGCATCCCTCAGACGGGAGGGCAGACGCAGCATGCCCGACAACAACTCCACTTCAACGATGCGGCCTCATTTCGAGGACATCCAAGCTCACTACGATTTGTCCGATGACTTCTTCGGCCTGTTCCAGGATCCGTCGCGGACGTACAGCTGCGCCTACTTCGAACCCGCGGACCTGTCCCTCGAAGAGGCCCAGATCGCGAAGATCGATCTGAACCTCGACAAGCTCGACCTGAGCCCGGGTATGACGCTGCTCGACATCGGCTGCGGGTGGGGCGCCACCATGAAACGGGCGATGGAGAAGTACGACGTCAACGTCGTCGGGCTCACGTTGTCGAAAAACCAGCACGCGCACACTACGAAGCTCCTCGAGACGGTCGATTCCGAGCGTACGTATGACGTCCAGCTGCACGGCTGGGAAGAGTTCAGTGAACCCGTCGACCGCATCGTGTCGATCGAGGCTTTCGAGCACTTCGGCTTCGAGCGCTACGACCACTATTTCAAGAACTGCTTCAACATCTTGCCGGACGACGGGCGGATGACGATCCAGAGCACCACCAGCTACCACCCGTACGACATGGCCGAGCGCGGCAAGCCCATCACGTTCGAAGGCCTGCGGTTCGTCAAGTTCATCCTCACCGAGATCTTTCCGGGCGGCCGCATTCCGACGGCCACCATGATGCAAGAGCGGGGCGAGGCGGCCGGATTCACCGTCCCCGAGGTGCTGTCGTTGCGGCCGCACTACATCAAGACCCTCGGTATTTGGGGTGACGCACTGGAAGCCAACCGGGACAAGGCAATCGAGATCCAGTCCGAAGAAGTCTATGACCGCTACATGAAGTACCTCCGGGGTTGCCGGGGGATGTTCACCGACGAGTACTGCGACGTCAACCTCGTTACCTATCTGAAACCCGCGGCCTAGCAAGCGGGGCGGCGGCGATCGTCGCGGAAGTGTCAGCAGCGGCGACCGAGTATGCCAGGGACCGCAGTCCGGGGTTATGACGACAGCGTCAAAAATGTGGTCAAGCCGCTGCGCGACAGGGTTTTTGATGTCACGACGCCCGAGTTCGCCATGGGCATCTGCACTGTCAGCAGCGCCAGTCCCGCGGTTGGGGCCATCGGTCGACCGATGATGGCTCCCGCGCCAGAGACACGCGACCTTTCACTGCCAACCCTAGTGCTTCGGCGCGTCGTTCGGCCGTTGCGTCAGTGTCGCGGCCGGAAAGCCCTCTAGCTGCGGCGTTGCCCGGGCTGGCGGGTGCGCCGGGCCGATTGGTCGTGAGACCGGACACCTTCGGCTGATCAATTCCGCGCCTTCGGGCGGTCCCTGCTTTATGGTCGAGCCGTGCCCGAATTGGATCGCCGAAGCATGATGTTGATGTCGGGGCTGGGCCTGCTGGCCGCCGCAATCCCGCTCCCAAGCGCCCACGCGGAGGCGCCCTACCTATTCCAGGACGATTTCGACGGACCGTCGGGGTCGGCCCCCAATCCGGCCAACTGGTCGATCCAGAACTGGCAGGACGACGTCTGGCCGCCGGTCGAGAGCCAGTACCGCGACGACCGCCGCAATGTCTTCCTCGACGGAAATTCCAATCTGGTGCTCCTGGCCACCAGAGAAGACGATCAATACTTCAGCGGCAAGGTACGCGGGAACTGGCGGGTCCCCATGGGCCACACCTGGGAAGCGCGGGTCAAGCTCGACTGCTTGACCTCGGGAGCCTGGCCGGCGTTCTGGACCGTCAACGAAGACCCGCTGCCCGACGGCGAGGTCGACATCGTCGAGTTCTACGGCAACCGCAGCTGGGCGCCGGGAACCACCGTCCACGCCGCATCGAACGGCAAGACGTGGGAAAGCAAGTCCATTGCCGGGCTGGTCGACGGCGCCTGGCACAACTGGCGAATGCGCTGGGACGCCGACGGTTTCAAGTTCTGGCGCGATTACGTCGACGGCGCAAAGCCCTACTTCACGGTGCCACCGAAGCCAATCCCGGTGCACGGCAACCCGACGGACCTCCGTTGGCCGTTCAATAACCCCGGTTATTGGATGGCGCCGATGTTCACCCTCGCGGTTGGCGGACCCGGTGGCGGTGATCCCGCTCTGGGTAACTTCCCAGCTGCGATGCTCGTCGACTGGATCCGCGTCTGGTAGCGACGGCCCCCAGGGGAGACGCCACCTTCCTGTCCCGGTGAGCGATGATTTGGCTCGTTCGCCGGTGTTATATCGGCGACGGCGATTCCGGGGTCTGTGCGGCGGTGACGCCTGCCTTGTGCGCGCCGGGGGTATCCGGCATCTCGTGGCGACCCCCGCCGGAGCGGCGCTGGACGAACCACACAACTGCACCCACTGCCAAGATCGCACCCACGATGACCGTCGGCCATACCAATGTCTGCGCCAGCCAAACCCGCCGCTGAAGTCTGACGATGCGCTTCTCGGCGTGCTGAAGTCGGGCGAGCTTATCCATGGGTCCATTAATGCCCACGATCAGTCGCCGGAAAACCGCCGCCAGAATTTGGAATCGGTAGCCACGCCGGCATCGTGTGATTGCGGCATGACGCTCGCACGACCCGCAACACTCCTGCTGACGGTTGTTCTGCTCGCCGGTTGTTCTGCGCAGGGGAACCCCGCGCAGCCCCCACCGACGGCAGTATCGGCGACTACATCGGCTGCGGCCGCGGCGACGCCGCCACCTGTCGCGACGGCCACCGTCACTGTTACGGCGACGCCAGTTCCCGGCCCGCAGTCGACCCCGACTGCGTCGGCTGGGTGCGCAGGCGATGGCCTGGCAGTTACCGCTGGGCCCTTGGAGTCAGCGCAGACGCAACGTCACGTCACCGTGTCCTTCACGAACACATCGGCGCATCCCTGCACACTCGTCGGCTTTCCGGGGGCCGACCTCGTCACGCCGGCCGGTGGAGTGCTGATCAATGTGCCACGCCGCCCTGCCAATGCAGCACATCACCTCACGCTCAACCCTGGTGACACCGCCACCGCGGACGTCTCGGCATCGACGATCGACTCCGCGACGGGCCAGACGTGTGCACGGTGGGGCGCCTTGGTCGTCACCGCACCGAATGACGATGTGCCCCATGCGATGAGCGTCGATGTGCCGATCTGCGACGCGACGGTCAGCGCGGTCGACTGAAGCCGCCCCGCGGCTACGGGCAACCGCCGGCCGGGGTGGTGACCACCAGGTCGTCGCTACCACCGGCGTTGGCATGCGAGCCGCAGTACGCGGTGGCCTGATTGTTGTCGCCGTTCCCCGCGAACGCCACGCTGCCGCTGCCGTCAGCGGTGGCCTGGTTTCTGTCACCGCCGCTCACCGAGGCGGTGCTGCCGTTGTCCGCATCAGCGATATTGAGCTTGCCCCCGGAAATCGTTGCAGTGCCGCCATTATGGGCCTGCGCTGTGGTGAAAATCCCGTCTTGGGTGATTGCGGTGCTGTCGTTGTCGGCGCTGGCGAAGTTCAAGACGCCACCGGTGGCTTTGGCCGTGCTGTTGTGGTCGGCCACCGCGACGTTGAACAGACCCCCGCCGCCGGCGTACGCACTACTGCCCGCACCCGCCACCGCAAAATTGAACCCGGGATCCGAAGTCGCTGTCGCGGTGCCGGATTGGACCACGGTGTGTCCGTTGAACGACAAGGCGAAATCCGCAGCAGGTCGCGGTTCGGCCGCGGCGCGAACACGCGCGGTGGCTCGGCTGCGGGGCCCGGCCTGAGGCTTGGCATTCGTCGCCGTCTGTGTGTGCGCGTTGCCGGTCCCGCCGCTAGGCGGTGATGCCGAAGCGACCGGCGCGCCGAGGCCAAGTGCGATCAGCGGCCCGCCGACCCACACCGCACAGACCTTTGCCACAAACGAAGGGCTACAGCTCGATCTCACGATGGCGTCCCTAACTACCGAGGTAGACCCGACTCGACTGCGACTGTAGTCAGACGTTTACGCTGATGCAAATACCGGCACGGTTGCTGTGTCGTATTTGAATCGGCCCCACAGGGAAAGATCGGCTGCCGGCCGGGCAGCTAGCGGTGGACGCCGGTCGTGCGAAATCGACTTCGGTACGAGCTCGGTGAAACGCCCAGAGCGCGGCGAAAAGTGCGGCGCATAGTGTCGGCCGAACCGAAGCCCGCTCGCCGTGCGACGGCTTCTTGTCCGTGATCTCCGGTCGCCAGCAATACTTTCGCCGCCTCCAGGCGGGCCTGCTCGACGAACCGGGCAGGGGTCAACCCGACTTGATCGTGGAACATGCGAACCAAGTGCCGCTCGCTCACGGCGGCGCGTTCCGCCATCGCGGCGATGGAGTGATCGGCTCCTGGGTCGGCCACCACCGCATCGAGGATCTCGCGGAGTCCGCGTGATACCGGCAAGGCCGATTCGGTCCAGACGCTGAACTGAGCCTGGCCGCCTGGACGCTGCAGGAACACAACCATCCACCGCGCTACCCGCCGGGCCACGTCGGCACCGTAGTCGCTTTCCACCATGGCCAGCCCCAGATCCACGCCCGCGCTGATGCCCGCTCCGGTGATGAACGGGCCATCCTGTACGAACAACGAATCCGGGTCGACCTCGACGTGCGGATAAATGCGGGCCAGTTCCTGGCAATGGGCCCAATGCGTGGTCGCTCGGCGGCCGTCAAGCAGTCCCAGGGCGGCAAGGACGAATGCCCCGGTGCACACCGACGCCACTCGGCGTGCCCGTGGCGCCAATTCGCCCACCATCTCCAAAGCCGCCGACACCACGTCCGGGGTCTGCTCCTCGGGGATGTCATGCTCCCCGGGCGTGAAGTTGAAGTCCGGCGGCACACCGCCCGGGACGATCAACGTGTCGAAACGGTCCGGCACGTCGGCCAGCGGCATGTCGACTTTGAGCGTCACGAACGAGGTCGTGTCTACGGGATCACCGGTCAACGACGCCAAGATGACTCGGTAGCGTGCGCCAAAGTCGTTGGCGCGCGCGAAGATCTCCAGCGGCGCGGCGACATCCTGCAGCGTTACCTTGTCGTACAACGCGAACACGACGGTCTTGGGCGCCTTCGCTTCTGTGGCCGGCTGTCGCGGCCGATTCTCGTCGGACACGTGCGCTGCCCTTTCGTGATCCCCGTCAATATGATGCGCCACATTGTTCGCCCTGTCCGCGAGAAGTGCCTGCCGTCGAGCGCGGGGCCGCGCTGCGAGGTCCGAAACTGCCCGATTTGTGTCCGGTCCTGCTGCCCAGAGCAATCCTCGCGTAACACCAACGAAACCCAGTGGCGTGAGCCTTATTTCACGGTCTTTGGCTCCGATGTCGCACCAAGGGCACGGCGGATCGTATCCCTGGAAGGTGAACCCATGGATTCTCGGACAGCCTTGACGCTGAGCATCGGCGTCCTCGGCGGCGTGGCAGTCGCTTTCACTGCCGAAGTCATCACAGTGCCCATCTGGGTGGTTTTTCTGGCTTGGGCATCGTTCTTCTTCGTCGGTGGCGGTGTCACCGGTTGGATCCGATCGGTCTCGTCGAACCTCGTCGGCGTGGTGATCGCGTCGGCAAGCCTGTATGCCGCCTACCTCATGGGCGGCAGCCTGCTGGTCACTGCGATCGCGGTGGGTGTCGGCAGCGCGGTTATGGTGCAGGCGTCCTGGCTGCCGCTGCTGGCCACCACGCCCGCCGTCGTCGTCGGATTCGCCTCAACAGTCTCGACGGTCGCCGGCCGAGGCAATGACATCACCGTCACCACCGTCTCGCACCCCGGCCTGGTCGCTGCCGTGGCGTGCGTCCTCGGTGCATCCTTCGGGTTGCTGTCCGAGTACCTGGCCACCGCGATGACGAAGAAGCCCGCGGTAGACACCGCACCACCGTCGACGGAAGGAAGCCCCGCCTGATGAAACTACAGCACTATCTCGGTGGCCTCGAAGGCCTTCCGGAACCGCTGTCCCTGGAAAAGCGTGTCTTCGTGGAAGATTGGGAGAAACGCATCTTCGGCATCCATGTCGCGATGATGGGTTTGTCGAACCATCTCGGTTCGGCGCTGCCTGCCTATCCCATCGACGAGGTGCCAACCGCGTTCAAAGACGAGTGGACGTGGGCTGATCTGCGCACCGGCGCCGAGGCGATGAATCCCTTCGACTACTTCAAGTTTCGCTACTACGAGAAGTGGCTGGGTGGCATCACCCAGTTCTTCATCGACAAGGGTTACGTCACCGAAGGGGAACTCGCCGCCCGGATCGCCGAGATGGGACCCGCTTCCGATGTCGAGGAACTGCCCGCGATCGACGATCAGGTGATCGCGTATCTGCGTCTCGGCGACAGTCCGCGGCGCGATGCGGCGCACCCGAAGTTCGTGGTCGGTGCGCAAGTGCGAATCACCAATGTGCCCGCCGACGCCCATAGCCGGCTGCCGGGATACCTCCGCGGCAGGGTTGGCACGGTGGAACGCGTTTTCGAGGGTGACTATGGCTATTTCTGCCATACCGGCGACGGGATTGGTGAGCCGATGCCGATCTACATCGTCGGGTTCGACCCTTCCGAAATCTGGGGTTCGCGAGCCGAAGACGGTCCGTTGAAGCTGTACGCCGAACTATTCGAAGCCTATCTGGCACCAATCGAGGAGGACGCATGACCGGTCAATTTGCCTACCCGCCCGACCGGGAAGAGGCAAGTGCCGCCAAGGCGGCCGCACTCGAGGCGCTGCTCATCGAGAAGGGCGTCATCACGCCTCAGACAGTGGACAAGGTACTGGCATACTTCGAGACCGAGATGACGCCGCTCAACGGCAAGAAGATCGTCGTAAAGGCCTGGACGGATCCCGAATTCGCCGCCAGGGTCGTCGTAGACACCCCCGCCGCGGTCGCGGAACTGGACCTGCCCGAGGGCATGGCCGGCGCCGAGGGTGAACACCTGCAGGCGGTGGCCAATACCGCTGGGGTGCACAACCTGGTGATCTGTACGCTGTGCTCCTGCTTTCCCTGGCCGGTACTCGGCTTGCCGCCGTATTGGTACAAGGATCCGACGTTCCGATCACGGGCAGCCCGGGAACCGCGCAAAGTGCTCGCCGAGGTCGGAGTCGATCTACCGGCCGACACCGAAATCAAGGTGTGGGATTCCAGCGGGCATTCACGGTGGTTCGTCATCCCCGAAAGGCCTTCGGGTACTGAGGATTTCACCGAGGAAATGCTGATGGATCTGGTGACCACCGAGTCGATGATCGGCGTGGCGTTGGCGGGTCCCGCGTCATGAAGCTGCACGAGACCTGCACCACCGATCAGGCTGCTCCGCAGTTCGACCACGAATGGCAGCGTCGGGCATTCGGGTTGGCACTCGCACTCTCGGAGTTCCGGCACTACCCGTGGAGCGAGTTCCAGCAGACTCTCATCGCGACGATCGGGGAGTGGGAAGCCACCCCCGAATCCGAACGGGGGCAATGGGAGTACTACGACCACTGGGTCGTGACGCTCGAGAAGCTCGTCGACCGCCACGCGTTGCTCACCGCACCGTTGCTGACCGACGCCAATGACCACGCGCTCGCCCACGATCACGACCACTAGAACTGAGGACTTCTGAGATGAACACTGCCAACCCCGCCCACGCCGTGCCGCCCGTCGATGTGCGCGCGGCTGCCACGAGTCTCGCGAGCCCGCTTCGCCTGGCCGTGCTGATGCTCCTCGCGTTGATCGTCTACTACTTCGTCGGTTACGACCAAGGTGCGGTATCGGTGTTCGGATCGGACACCCACGTCCACGAATTCCTCCACGACGCGCGGCATCTTCTGGGGTTCCCGTGCCACTGAGCGCCGAATTGCCTGCTGCTGTTCGGTATCTCGTTCCGGGCGTGTTGGCAGGTATCGCCTGTTTCGCGTTCAGTCGCGTGATGATCGAGCCTTTGATCGGCGCTGCGGTGGACTACGAGGGAGCCCGTGAACACGCCGAGGCCGAAATCGCCGGAGACGGTCACGGCCATGGCCACGAGCTCTTCACTCGCTCGGTTCAGGCAAACGTCGGTGCTGCGGTCGGAGTCGTCGCTTTCGCCGTCGTGATGGGTGTGCTCTTTGCAGTGGCCTACACGGTGATCCGCACGGTACTCGGAAGGCGCGGTGCCGAGACCGATCCGACCGGCTTGGCGTTGTTGTTGTCGGCGGGGATGTTCGGAGTGATCACGTTGGTGCCGGGCCTGAAATATCCGCCGAATCCGCCGACCGTCGGTCTGGAAGAGACCATCGGCGCCCGAAGTTCGGCGTTCTTGACCGTCACGGTGATCTCGGTGGTGAGCGCGGGCGTTGCGATGGCGGCCGGGCTGGCATGGGCGCGCCGGTGGGGGATTTGGCCCGCAGCCACCCTCGCGGTCGGGGCCTACGTGGCGGTCATGCTGGCCACCGTCGTGGTGCTACCCGACTTCGATGAAGTCCCCGGACCGCTCGGCGGCCCGAACGGCATGGTGATCGACGGCTTTCCCGCCCAGGTACTGGCCGACTTTCGGGTCTATACCCTGCTGAACCAGGCGTTGATGTGGGCGACGATCGGCGCAACCTGGGCGTTTCTGTCGGCGCTGCTCACGAGGCGCCGAAAGCGCTCCTCGGAATTGGCAGCGACTCTTCAGTGGTAGCGCTGCCACGTCGGCGTGGCTCTATGCGACACTAGCTCCCAGACGATGGGAGGGATGCAATGTCGCACTGGGCAAGAAGAATTCGCGTCGCTGCGCTGAAGGTCGCCGGGTCGGCGTCGATTGTCGGATTGATAATGACCGCGAATGCATTCCCTGCACAGGCGGATCCGGCTCCAGGTGATCCGGACGTCGTCGCCGGTCCCGCCGCCGGGCAGGACCCGACGCCGTTTACCGGCGCTGCGCCATTCGCGCCACCGAGGATCGCGCCCACGAACGGCTCGATGGTGGGGGTGGCTCAGCCGGTCATCATCGATTTCCCCGGGCCGGTCGAGGATGCCGGCGCGACCGAAAACGCCATCCACATTTCTTCCGTCCCACCGGTTCCCGGCAAGTTCTACTGGATGACTCCCACGCAGCTGCGCTGGCGGCCGCTGAGCTTCTGGCCCGCCCACACCGCGGTGACCGTCGATGCCGCTGGCATGGTCTCAACGTTCCGAACGGGAGACACGCTGATCGCCACCGCCGACGACGCCACGCATCAACTGACCGTCACCCGCAACGGAGTCGTGGAGAAGGTCATCCCGATGTCGATGGGCATGGCGGCCGGCGGCCACCAAACCGCGAACGGAACGTATTACGTCCAAGAGAAGATGCCCACGGTGGTGATGGATTCCTCGACTTACGGAGTCCCCGTCAACTCGACGTACGGCTACAAGACGACCGTCGAGCTGGCCGTCCGCTTCGATGACAGCGGGAACTTCGTGCACAGCGCTCCCTGGTCGGTCGACGATCAGGGCAAGCGCGACGTCAGCCACGGCTGCATCAACATCAGCCCCGCCAATGCACGGTGGTTCTACGACAACTTCGGTGCCGGCGACCCGATCATCGTCAAAAATTCCACCGGCACCTACACCAGGGTCGACGGCTCCAGCGACTGGCAGCGTTAGCGCCGATCCGGGCGCGCTTCGCTGACGGACCGAAACCGGGGAAGAGATGCCGTAGCGGCCCAGTCGCGCGGCATTGATCGGATTTGCCAGAAGTCGGCGTTGGCAACGCCGGACTGATCGTGCGGCCCAAACATGGCCGAGCTCTGTCGGATTCAGTGTTGTGCACCCGATGATGTGGGGTAGGTTTACGTCTGGGTCAGGGGTGACACGACGACGGGGAGTCGACATGCCTGCAATCCCTCGCCCCTTCATCGCAGCCGGCGTGGCTGTTGTGGGTACGAGCGCCATCGCGTTGAGTCCGGTCACGGTTCCGCCGCCCGACATGCTGACCACGCCGGCGATCCAACTCGCTGCGAGCACCGACTGGACCGACATTTTCACCAGGGCCGGCCAGAACGCGCAGGCGCTGTTCGAGACTTGGCGCGAGGCGCCGGCTCCGATCCTGCAGCAGATCATCGCCAACCAGCTGTCGTACCTCCAACAGCTGCCTGACGTCGCCGCCATCGCCACGCACATCCAGACGAACCTGCAGGCGGCGCTCGCCGCGCCGACCGCTCCCGATCTGAGCACTCTGGATCCCACCCACGGCACCTTCTACCAGCTTCTGCCCGCCGTCTTGCAGCTGCCCGGTGTCCCAGCTGCGTTGAATCTCGTCATTTCCCCGACAGGATTGCAGCTGCTGGCTTTCTCGACCAGCCCGCTGAGCGGCTTGATCCTCGGCATGGCCGGGCCGGTCCTGGGCCCCCTGCTGGTGTTGGCGTCCAGCCTCGACTCGGTCCGTGCCGACCTCACCGCGCCCACACCGGATGTGGCGGGAGCGCTGACCGCCCTGGCGAACATCCCCGCAGCCATGACCGACGCATTCCTCAACGGCGGGCAACACGTCGACCTCACAGCGCTGGCGAAGACTTTCGGACCGGCGATCGGCGTCAGCTTCCCCGACGGTGTCGAGGTCGGCGTTGCTCTCGGCGGCCTGCTCAGCCCGGGCGGCTCGATCTTCAATGCCCTCGATTTCGCTTACGACAACAACCTGCTCGACGTGCTGCACATCCACGTCCCGCTCGCGACCGGAACCGGGATCGGACCTATCGGTGCGTTCATGGACTTCACCAGAGCCATCGCGAAGTCCATCGGATGGACTGCTCCCGCGAGCGCCGCGGCCGCGCAGAGCGCGACCACGCCAAGTGCTTTGGCCGCGGCCAACGAGGTGCCGCGGTCCGTCCAGGCCGCCACGCCGACCACCACCGTGACGGCGCCGATCGTCCCCAAAGCCACCACGAGCCGTGATGTGAAGGCCAGCAAGGGAAGTAGTGCCGCCGGGAGTGGCAGCGCCGACGCCAAGCGCAACCCGGCAGCAGCCGGGTCCGGAAAGGGATCAAGCGCGCGGGCGAAGGCGCCGGCGAAGGCAGCCGCCGGCTAAATCAGTGAGGCCGGTGTGGTGGCATCGGCCGACGTACGGGTTCGTCGCAGCAGCGCCTGGCCCAAAGTAGGTGGGTGGGCCTCGGCGCGCCAGGATGACGATCGGGGACCGGTCGGGCGATGATACAGGTGTGGCTGCTGATGCAACTGTGACTGACCCGGGCCCGTCGGTGGAGGACCCCGCGGCGCAACCCACCGCACCCACCGAGCCGCAGGCCACCGAGCAACCGGCTGAGCTCAACCCCGCACCGCCGCCGCAGCGGACCTGGTCGATGCCGAAGTCGCCGATCACCCGCAAGCAGGCCGACGACGCGGGCCGCCTCGCCCTCAAGACCATCACCGGCATCGCCCACTTCATCGCGGTCGCTAGCCGGCGCGGCGCTCGGGCCATCACGCGGTTCTGGCGCGCGATCGAAGCGGTGCCCGCCGCCGTACAACTGGTCGGCGTCGCGAGCATCGGCATGCTCCTCGGTGTCGTCGGCGCAATCGCGCTGCACTCGACCCTCGGACTGATCTGCACCGTCGTCGTCATCCCGACCAGTGCCGCAACCCTGGGAGCGCTTGGGCACCGCTGGTACAGCGGACTCGGCATCGAAGCGGCGCGCCAGACCCAGCAGGCCGAACCCGCACAGTCCGACTTGCAGCGTTCGGTCCACTACGTCGACAAGAAGCTCGCACTGGCGCTGAGCTCCTTCGGCACCGATCACCACCAGCACGCGGTGATCGCGTTGTTCCAGGCAAAGACGGCCGTCGAGCTCACGCTGGGAACCGAGCAAGATCCGCCAAGTCACGTCGACCTATCCGTTCGCCCCGACGACTACGCGCTGCGGCCACGGATCCGCGCCGGATCGGCTTCTGCTCTGCCAGAAAGCAATTCGCTGGCGGCATCGTGACTCGGCCGGCCATCACCGGGCAGGTTGCCCTGGTCGAGGACGACTACACCCTGGTGATCAACCGCGGGACCGAGGCTGGAGTGGCAGTGGGCATGGTTTTCGCCGTGTACTGCCGCGAGGCGTCGGTGATCACCGACCCCGAATCCGGCCGCGAGTTGGGCAGACTCAATCGCGAGAAGCTTCGAGTCCGAGTCGTCGACGCGCAGCCGCTGTTCGCCCGCGCCCACACGTTCGTCGAGACCGACAGCTTCTACGGTCTACTCCGCATCCCATTCGTCGCAAGCCCCGTCGACGATGTGGTCACAGTCGACGTTGGCGACACAGTGGAGCTGGTAAGCGGGCAAGAAAGCGCGTGCCGCACCGGTACGGATCGCTAGCCGGGACGCGGGCCGGGGTACTAAGCGGGATACAAACCAGAGATTGTGGGTACTCGTGGGCGATGTTGAATCGCGCAACCACCGCCGCGGCGCTTCTTGCGGCACCCGTTTTCGTGTTGGCAGGCTGCAACTCCACGCAGAACGGCAGCCAGCAAACCACCGGTACGACGACGTCATCCGGCTCGAGCGCCCAGACGCTAAAGGCCGAGCTGAAGTCACCGGACGGCAAGCCGATCGCCAATGCGACCATCGATTTCTCGGGCGGGTTCGCGACGGTGACGGTCGAGACCGTCGCCGGCGGCAACCTGTCCCCGGGCAGCCACGGCATGCACATCCACTCCGTGGGCAAGTGTGAGGCCGATTCCGTCGCCCCGTCGGGCGGTGCGCCGGGCAATTTCCTGTCCGCCGGTGGTCATCTGCAGGTCGGTGGCCGCACGGAACATCCAGCCAGCGGCGATCTGACACCACTCTTCGTGCGCTCGGACGGTTCGGGAAAGGTCGTCGCGACCACCGACGCGATCAAGCTCGACGACCTCAAGGGACCGGAGGGTAGTGCGCTGATCATCCACGCGGACCCCGACAACTTCGCCAACATCCCGCAGCGCTACACCCATGACGGCGTGCCGGGACCCGACGCCGAGACGATGGCCACGGGCGACGCCGGTGCCCGGGTGGCGTGCGCGGTTCTGGCCCCGGCCAGCGCGACGACCACCACGTCCGTGTCGACGAGCACGTCGACGGTCACCGAGACGACTGCCACGCCGGTGCCGGCCGAGACCAGCCCGACCACGACGACGTCGACTTCTCCGTCGACCACCACCACGGTGAGCCCGACGACGACGGTGACGACGTCGACCACGGTCTCGACGACGACGTCTCCGGTCACTCCCCGCCCGGGGGGCTGACCGCGAGCAGCGGGAGTTGTCGGCCCGTCGCGATCGACATTCGCTGGCGACCCAGCGCGGGCCAGGCCTGGACAGCGCAGAACGGCGCGCACTGGTGCTGATCTGAGCTGGTGCCCACGTGTACGCAGCACTGAATCAATCGTTCTTCGATCATGGTGGACATGTCCATGAACGGTTTGACGGTGATGCGGACGATCCGTTCGCCGAGCATTCGGCGGAGCTTGCGCTGTCGCCCGGGCAGCGCCGACGCGGCCATGGTGAGCAGTGTGCTCACGCCGAGATCGCAACTCTCACAGATGGTTCGCCACACATCGCCGATGTCGGGATGCGATAGCGACGACTGCTCCGACAACAGGCCCAGTAACGATTCTTTGACCGCGAGGCGCAGCTGCTGGGGGAGTTCGGTGTCGACGATCCGGTTCGACACCAAGCCGAGTCTGGCCTTGAGCCCGTCGTGACCGAGCAGTGAAACCAGCGAGCGCCACGCGCCCGCGTCGTCGCGAATCAGGTATCCGACCGAACAGCAATGCGGATGCGAACACGGCAGTGCGGTCAGGTCACGCCAGGTGACCAAGCCGTCGGTCTGCGGACCGAGCCGCGTGAGCACCCCGGTATGGGTCAACCGATCCAACGGATCGATATGCCCGGAACGGCCCGATCCGAACTGTGGCTGGATACTGATTCCACCGACGTACGGCGTGGCCAGCGCCAACTCGACCATGTCGCCTATTTCGGCATCGTTCACCCCGAGTGCGACGGTCATCACCAGGGTCGTGAATATCTCGCGCTGCGAGAGCCGTTGCAGCGCAGACTGCTTCATCGAGCGCAGATCGCCACCGCGGTGATGGCGGTGCGCATCCTCGGTGAGGCCGTCGTATTGCAGGTACACCTCGACGCGCTGCCGGTGCTCGGTGAGCAGATCCAGCAGGTTGTCATCCCCGGCAATACGAATGCCGTTGCTGTTGAGGAGTATTCGGGTGATCGGGCGCGACGTCAGTTCGGCCAACAGCTCGGGCAGCGCCGGGTGCAGCGTCGGCTCACCGCCGGAGAGCATCAGCACGTCGAGGCGGCCGTTCTCGCGGGCCAGTCGCTGGTCCACGTTGGCCAGTACGTCGGCGACTGCCACCACATTGCGCAGGTCCGGCGAGGAGCCGGTGAAGCAGGTCGGGCAGCGCAGATTGCAGGTCTCAGCGATGTCTTCGACAAGGATGCAGGTGTGCTGGGTCTGCATCTCCGGCAGACCGCGCAAGTACGCCGCCGGGATGGGGTCGAAATTGGCGGCCACATCGGGGGTGTGGGCTTTGGTTGGTGCCGTCCACTCCTCCAGATAGGACAGGATCTCCGGATCCTCGTCGTAGAGGGTGCGCACCAATCCGTGTGTCGGGCAACCGCGCTCGAGCCAGACGCGTCCGTCCCGTTCGACGAGCCGGCCGCTCAGGCGAACGACATCGGTCAGCGGTTTATCGGGTGCCTCGTTGTGACAGGACGGACAGAACGCGGTCACGTAGCGCATCAACCGGTCGCCTCGTAACCCCATCCCGGAGTTCGTCACGTGTACAGCTCGGGATTGATGCCCGTGCAGAATCCGACGGAGACGACGGTCAGCACGGCCCACCCGATCATCAATCCGAGGCCGATTCCCTTACCGCTCGCATTCGAGGTTGCCAGTAGCACGCCACCGCCGCCGAATGCGATGAGTGCCAACACCACTGCGCCGGCGACCAGCGCCGCGTGTCCACTCCCTCCGGACATGGCCAGCACCGCGAAACCGATGACGAAATTCAGCGGCAAGTACAGGAACGCGCCGAGGAACGCCATCCCGACCGAGATGCGGGGGGTGTGTGGCTGCTGCCACGGCGGTGGCGCCGGCGGCGGATAGTCGTATTGGCCGGGCGGCCGATATCCCGGCGGTGGCGGATTCCACGGCGGCTGCGGGAGATAGGCGGGCGGCAACGGCTGATCCGGCGGCGGCGGGATGTCGTCACCGTTCGGGTCATCGCCCGGTGGGGGAGTCGTCATGCGGGTACCTCCTGCCGATGCGCTGGGAAGCGATAGTAACCGCGGCGGTAGCCGTACCATATCCGAACACCGATAAGGGCCAGCGAGGGCAGCAGAAACCATTGCGGCCGAGTCAGATCCAGCCACACCGTCTCGTTGGCGCGGGTGAACTCGACGAAGAAGCGGAATACGGCATAGGCCGCGACATAGACCACGAACAGCTCGCCCGGGCGGGTGATCCGTGACCGCAGCCACAGCAGTGCCGCGAAAGCCGCCAGCTGGAAGGCGATCTCGTACAGGAACGACGGATGCATCGGCTGCCCGGTGAGACACCCCGGACATTCGGGCGTGGTGGCGGCGGCGTGCACGCCCCATGGCAGTGAGGTAGGGCGACCCGGAGCCTCGGTGAGATAGCACCCGATCCGGCCGACGGCCATTCCGAGTGCCACCGCCGGGGCGAACAGGTCACCGGTCTTGCCCCGGTACCCGCCGATACGCTTGGCGATCAGCACCCCCACGTACGCACCGAGCAGACCGCCCAGAATGCTCTTGGAGCCGTACTCCCACGCGCGGGTCAAGGTCGGGTTGGCGGCGAAGTCCAGGTGCCGTGCCCAGCCGGAGAGGCGCATGCCGATCGCGCCGCCCACGAGTGCGCCGGTGACCGCGACAAGCGACTGGTCGTTGACGGCACCGCGCCGACGCGCTTCGACGACGAACACAACCATTGCCGTCAATACCCCGAGTCCGACGAACAGACTGTGCACCGGCACCGCCACCGGTCCGATATGCCATTCGGGGACCATGTGCGAAACCTATCGGCAATACTGCGGCTGCGACATGTGATTGACCAGCGACCGCGTCCACACTCGGTTCACCAGCGCGACCCCGCGCCCATGGCGAACATGGAATAACGTGACATATCACGTAGTTCTGCTGGCTGTAGGTTCCACATATTGAGGAGAAATCATGAGCCAACTCAACGGTAAAACGGCGCTGGTCACCGGTGGCACATCGGGCATCGGACTGGCGACCGCGCAACGCCTCGCGGCCGAAGGTGCCCACGTCTTCCTCACCGGGCGGACCCAGGACCGGGTGGACGCCGCAGCGGCCACGATCGGCGATGGTGCCACCGGGGTCGCCAGCGACGTCACCGAGATCGCCGATCTGGATCACCTCGCCGACGTGATCCGGCAGCGTGGCCATGGCCTGGACATCGTCTTCGCCAACGCCGGCGGTGGCGAGTTCGCCACCCTCGAGGCGGAGACGCCCGAACATCTCGCCGACACCTTCAACCGCAACGTCGGTGGGACGGTCTTCACCGTGCAGAAGATGCTGCCCCTGCTCAACGAGGGGGCGTCGATCGTCCTCGCCGGTTCGACCGCGGCCAGTCGTGGCGTGCCGTCCTTCGGCGCCTACGCCGCGTCGAAGGCTGCCATCCGCTCCTTCGGCCGGACCTGGGCGGCCGAGTTGGTCGATCGCAAGATCCGCGTCAACACGGTGGTGCCCGGCCCGATCGAGACACCCGGGCTCAAGGGGTTGGCTCCCAGTGGACAACACCAGGCTCTACTCGACGGCGAGGCGGCGACGGTGCCGATGGGGCGGATCGGCCATCCCGATGAAATTGCCTCCGTCGTGGTATTTCTCGCCTCCGACGCGAGCAGCTTCATGACCGGTTCCGAACTGTACGTCGACGGGGGGTCCGTTCAGGTCTGACCCGGGCGGGGCAAGGTGCCCTCCCGCAGGATGCTCTCGTAAATGGTGGCCAGGATGTCGGCCAGTTGCTTGTCCTGTCGTGCGTCGAGATCGGAGAAGAACAGGGTACGAACCCACTCGGCGTGCAGTGGCGCGGCCGAGCGCAGCGCGGCCCACCCGGCATCGCTGAGCAGTACGTCGGTTGCCCGGCCGTCGGTCTCCGATCGCACCCGATCGACAAGACCACGGCCGGTCATCCGCTGCAGGTGATGGGACAACCTGCTGCGTTCCCAACCGATTGTGGTCGCCAGCGTGGTCAGCCCCGTGCGCCGGCCTGGTGCCTGGGACAGCGCGTTGAGCACTGTGTAGTCGCTGAGCGACAGTCCGCAGTCGGCCAGCAGTTGCCGGTTCATCTCGTATTCGAGCCGGTGATACACCCGCATGTAGTTCAGCCAGGTCCGCTGCTGAGATACGTTGAGCGGGTAGCCCTTACGGCGCGAAGCCACGTTCGTAACCCCTCCGACACAGGTGACGTGTCACGCATCCTACGCGTGGATCATGCGAGGGTCGCGGTGACCCGCAGATCCCTTTGATAACGCGGCGCTTTCGACAACAAGAACACGTAAAGCGTGTCCAAGACCACGATCTCGATGTAAATCACCAGCCACAGAATGTTGCTCGGATCGTAAAGGTACTGAGAAACGGCCGCGGTCAGGGTGCCCAGCAGCTTTCCCCACGCGATCCACATACTCTGCCCGCGCCGGTCACCGCGGCGGATGAGCATCGTCAGGAACAACACCGACATGATCAGGTTGTCGACGTATGCGGTGTAGACCGAGCCGTCATCGCGCCCGAAGACGGCAACAATCGCCATCATCATTGGCGCGACCATGGAGAACGCCAAAACGAACATCGGCCAGAAGTACGACTCGGGCAGGTTCCTGGGGTAATCAGAGCGCCAGTACTTCAGGAAAATCGCCAGAATCGCGACATCAGCGGCAAACCAGACGGCGTTGATGCTCTCCTGCATCAGCCCGCCGACCGACGGATAGGCAAACGTGAAGAGAAACTCCCACGTGATATTCATGACCAGCGCAAGGAAGGGCATCGCGAAGGTGCGGTCGAGCAGTCCCTGGCGGATCACGAACGCATAGGTGATGGTCCAGAAGATTCCGCTTGCCAGCCCGAAAGCGTCAATCAGCGACATCGGGGCTCACCTTCCGCAGCGCCATCGGCTCTTCGTCGAGGTTCAACCCGTGGTTGTGCTGTGGCCTCGGATCAAGTCTTAGCAGTTGTGAATCATCACGGTGGCGAAACGGGCGCCCACCTCTCACACTTGGTGGGCGGGCTCGCCTGCCGATCCCAGGAGGGTTAACCCCATGGAGCTGAATCCCGGTGATACCGCCGTCGTGGTCATCGACCCCCAGAACGACGTGCTGAGCCCGACGGGCAGGAACTGGGAAGTCCTGGCAGCCTCCGTGACAGAGAACAACACGGTGGAACACCTCGTCGAGATCTTCACGGCTGCCAAGGCGGCCGGCTTCGCAATGGTCATCTCGCCGCACTACTTCTATCCCGGCGATCACGGCTGGCTTTTCAACGGGCCGCTGGAAGCCGACGAGCTACGTACCGGGACATTCGCCCGCCGCGGTGCTCTGACCCTGGACGGCTTCAACGGGTCCGGTGCGGACTGGCTCGACGAGTTCAAGCCGTTCATCGACGACCCCTCGACGATTGTGGCCAGCCCACACAAGGTGTGGGGGCCGCAGACCAACGACCTGGTGCTGCAACTACGCAAGCGCAAGATCACCAAGGTCGTGCTGTGCGGCATGCTCGCCAACATCTGCGTGGAATCGCATCTGCGGGATCTGCTCGAGCAGGGGTTCGAGGTGGCGGTCGTCCGGGACGCCACCGCGGGCCCGCGACATCCGAGGTGGGGTGACGGATATCAGGCAGCGCTGGTCAACTACGCGTTTCTGGCGCACGCTGTGCTGAGCACCGACGACGTGGTCGCAGCCATGGCAATTCCATCGGGAGGCGTGACGTGACGGAATCGCGACCACCCTTTCCGCCGTTCAGCCTGCACGCCGCGATGCAGAAGGTGCAGGCAGCCGAAGATGCGTGGAATACCTGCGACCCCCATCGCGTTAGCTTGGCGTACACAGCTGACAGCCAGTGGCGCAACCGAGATCGGTTCATCACCGGGCGCGATCAGATTGTGGGGTTTTTGACCGCCAAGTGGGAGCGCGAACTCGACTATGCACTACGAAAAAGCTTGTGGGACTTCCACGGTAATCGCATCGCAGTTCGCTTCCAGTACGAATGCCGCGACCCCGATGGCCAGTGGTGGCGCAGCTACGGCAATGAGTTGTGGGAGTTCGCCGACAACGGGCTGATGCGCCGGCGCGAGGCCAGTATCAATGACGTCGCGATCGACGAATCCGACCGGCGCTACTTCGGGCCACGGTCAGAAAGCGACCGTGGCCGCGACATTCCGCTGCAGTGACTCCGGCGCTGACGAGGAGACGTTCATGAGCAAGCATTACGCGTCCATCGCGTTCACCGATGATGTCCAGGCCGTCCAAAGCGCACACGGCAGCGACGAGTTCTACGGGCGCAAGCTCGCGGCGGGCAAGGCGTCGCCGGGCCGCGACCCGCTGACCGAGGACGAGAAGAACTATCTGAGCGAGCGCGACGGCTTCTATCTGGCTTCGGTTTCCGAAAGCGGCTGGCCATACGTTCAGTTCCGTGGCGGAAACCCCGGATTCATCCGTGCACTCGACGACCACACCATCGGCTGGGCCGACTTTCGGGGCAACCTGCAGTACATCAGCACCGGAAACATGACGGGCGACGACCGCGTGGCGATCATCGCTCTCGACTATGCCCACCAGCGCCGGTTGAAGATCTTCGGGCATGCCCGCATCGTGACCACCGATGAGGACCCCGCGCTGCTGAAGGCGTTGACGGATGAAACCGACAGCTCGGTGGTCGAGCGGGCGGTCCTGGTCGACGTCGATGCCTACGACTGGAACTGCCAGCAGCACATCACCCCGCGCTTCAGCGCTGCCGAACTCGAACCCGCGCTGGCACCCCTACGCGCGAAACTGGCGGCATTGCAGGCCGAAAATGACCGGCTGCGCGCGCAACTCGACGATCCGGGGCATTGACCGCGATGGCGACGCTGGTGTCGGTGAACGTCGGACTGCCCACGGATGTGCAGTGGAACGGGCGCACCGTGCACACCGGGGCATGGAAGTCACCGGTAGCCGGTCCGCGCATGGTGCGGCGGCTCAATATCGACGGGGACGGCCAGGGTGACCTCGGCGGCCACGGGGGAGAGAACCGTGCTGTGCTGGTGTATCAGGTTGCCTCCTACGACCATTGGGCGACGGTGCTCGACCGCGACGATCTGACACCGGGCGCCTTCGGGGAGAACCTGACCGTGGACGGGCTGCCCGATGACGAGGTCTGCATCGGCGATCGATACCGGATCGGTGACGTCGTCCTCGAAGTGACGCAGCCGCGGGTCACCTGCTACCGAGTCGGAATGCGGCTGGGCGAACCCCGCATGGCCGCGCTGCTGGTGTCGCACCACCGTCCCGGCTTCTACTGCCGAGTGCTGGCCGAAGGCGAACTCGCCGCGGGCCAGGACGTGGTCAAGATCGAAGACGGGCCGCACCAGGTCAGCGTCGCCGAGATCGATGCCCTGCTCTATCTCCCGGGGCATCCCCGCGACGCCCTGGAACGTGCCCTCGCCATCCCGGCGCTGAGCCAGGGATGGAAGACCTCGCTGCAGAGTCTGCTGGAGCAAGATGCGGAAACCGGTAACAGCGGGCTGACCGGGGTGGCACCGCCGCCGCCGGCGTGGCGGGGCTTCCGCCGGCTCGAGGTGACCGGCGTGCACGACGAGAGCCGAAGCGTCCGCTCGGTGTCGCTGGTTGATCCCGCTGGCGCACCGCTGCCGAAATGGCTTGCCGGCCAATCGATCGTGGTGCGGCTGCCGGTCAACGTGGGCGGACCACCGCTGGTCCGCAATTACTCACTGTCGAATGAGCCGGGTGCGGCCGAGTACCGCATCGCCGTCAAGCGGGAACCGATGGGAACGGTCAGCCAGTACGTGCACGATCACGTGAAGGCCGGCGACCTCATCGAGGTTGCGGCGCCGCGGGGGAGTTTCTTCCTCGACGACAGCCGGGACCCGGTCATCCTGATCTCGGCCGGTGTGGGAGTGACGCCGGTGCTGTCCATGCTGCACTCGCTGGTCGACAGTGGGTCGCAGCGTGGAATCTGGTGGCTGCACGGCGCCCGCGACCGACGTGAGCATCCATTCGCGACCGAAGCCCGCGAGCTACTGAACCGATTGCCGCACAGCCGGTCTCGTGTCTTCTTCAGCCAACCCGACGTCGCTGACCGGCTGGGTGTCGACTACGACCAGCGGGGACGGCTGTCCGCGCAGGCGCTGCGGGACCTCGGCCTACCGGTAGCGGCGCAGGTGTTCGTGTGCGGACCGGAGCCGTTCATGGACGCGGTGAGCGACGCACTGATCGAGTGCGGGGTGGATGCCGGCAATGTCCACACGGAGCGATTCGGTGCGCACTCGGCGATCACGCCCGGCATCGTGGCGGCCACCGAGCGACCGCCGCACCTGCCCGAGGGTCCACCCGGTACCGGACCGAGCGTGCAGTTCGCGCGCAGTGGACTCGCCGTGCCGTGGCGGGAAACCGACACCAGCCTGCTCGACTTCGCCGAAGCCTGCGACGTACCCACTCGATGGTCGTGCCGCACGGGTGTCTGCCACACCTGTGAGACGGCGCTCCTGGTGGGCCGGGTCGGTTACGACCTCGAGCCGCTGGAACCGCCGGCCGACGGAAACGTGCTGCTGTGCATCGCATCCCCGGCCGAGGACGTTGTCATCGATCTGTGAGCCTCAGGTGCGGGCGACGTGGCGCTGCCAGCGCCGCAGCGCGGTGGCCGACGCCGGCCCGTCGGTGGGGCGTAGGGCGTCGGTCATCAGTGTCCGGACCGCCGCGGTGTCGAAATGCGTTCCGATCGCCACCAGCTGGCTGGGGCCCGCGGCCGATTTGGCCGCCTTGGCAATGTGAACCGAAGGTCCGACGACGTTGACCACGTAGCCGCGAACCGAGGAGCGGTGGCGCACCGCCACGCGGCCTTTCATCCGGTACACGCCTGCGGGCGGCCACTCGAGCAGATCGATGAGGCGCTCCGGATCGATGGGTTCCTCGGCGGTCACCGTCACCGACTCGGCATGCACATGGTCGTGATCGCCGACGGTCTCGGAGAACAACGCGTCGCGGAACGACAGCTGGCCCGCTTCGTCGGTCGCCGCGGCGACGTCGTACAGCAGCGCCGGGTCAATCCGCCCGCCGATGGCCCGGACGACGTGGGCGCGCGAATTGCGTTCCCGTACCCGGGCTTCGACCCGGGCTACGACCGCGTCACGGTCTTTCTCTGGGACTTGGTCGAGCTTGTTGACCACCACCAGGGTCGCCGCGCCGTAGCGGGCGGGTGCCACGCCGCCGCAGTCGACGGTGTCGAAGTGCCGAACCGCGTCGACCACATCCACGACACCGCCGTCACGAACTCCGGCGATCTCGCTGAAGCCGATGATGCGGGCCAGCGCCGCCGGATCAGCCAGACCGCTGGCTTCCACGACGATGGCATCCAATTGGAGCCTGGGGTCGGCCAGCCGAGCCAGAGCGGTGTCCAGCTGCCCGTCATCGGGAAGACAGCAGATGCAGCCGCCGGCGATGGACGCAGGCTCGTCGATCTGGCCGCTGATCAGACCGGCGTCGACGTTGATCTCACCGAAGTCGTTGATTACCACCCCGATCCGGGCCTGTGGGGTGCGCAACACATGGTTGAGCAAGGTCGTCTTTCCTGCACCGAGATGACCGGTGAGCGCAATCACCGGGATCGTTGCACTGCTGACAGGCCGGGACACCACCTGGAGATGGTGCCATAACTCGCAACCGGGGACGCGACGCGCCGCACGCAGTTTGCTGAAAGCTGTGCAATCGCGCGTCGCAACCCACGAAGACCGAGGCCACTGAACCGGCGATTCAGCAATCCGCAGCACGTTGTCCAGCCGGTTTGACGACCCAAACATTGCTACCCGAAACACCCTCATAGACAGTGGCTAACTCGTTGCACGCGGGCTACAGTGCCTACGGCAATCGCATCTTCCCGGCCTGTCGCGCGTCGAACACGTACAGCGCCGTCGGATCATTCGCGCCACGACCGGTTCGATTCGTTTGCTGTGCAGGGAATCAGTCGTGCGCGGCGCCGCGTGGGCCGCAATGAGATCTAGCTCGGGGGGAACAATCTTCACAGATCGCTCGGCGCCGGCGTCTGGTGGACGTCGCCGCCACTCCCGTGTGTGGGCCGGCCGCGGTGCGCTGGTCGCCTTGGCCCTTCTGGTTTTCGCGATGGTCGGAAGCCCCTCGGCGAACGCCGTCGTGATGTGGCATCCGAAGGCTGCGCCGCTACCGACCCCGTGGACCAAGCTGGTCGGACCCGACAACGCGCTGCCCGACTACCCCCGCCCACAGATGGCGCGCTCCGCGTGGCTCAACCTCAATGGCGTGTGGAGCTACATGGGCCGGTCGGGCGCAACGGTGTTGCCCGCGCCTCCGGCGCCGAACGCCTACCGTGAGCAGATCCTCGTCCCGTATCCCGTCGAGTCGGCCCTCTCCGGCATCCAGCGTCACGACGACGAGATGTGGTACCGCAAGGTGGTCAAGCTACCGAGTAATTGGGTGGGACAACATGTGCTGCTGCACTTCGGTGCGGTGGATCAGATCGCGACGATCTGGGTGAACGACCAAGAGGTGGCCCACCACGAAGGCGGCTACACCGAATTCAGCGCCGACATCACCAAAGCGCTGCGGTGGCCAGGGCCCCAGGAGATCACGGTGCGCGTCCAAGACCGCAACGACGCCAACCCTTTTCCGATCGGTAAACAGCGCAACCGAGCGAAGGGGCTGTTCTACACCGGCGCGTCAGGTATCTGGCAGACGGTCTGGGCCGAGCCCGTGCACGCCACCTACATCAACAAGGTGGACATCAGCACGGATCTGACCAGCCTGACCGTGACACCGCGGATCGCCGGGACGAGAGGCCAGCGCGCCGTAGTGTTCGCCGTCGAGCCCAACGGTGGCCGGGTGGTCGCAGTCGGCTCCGCCGGTGCGGGCGACACGATTCGACTGCCGGTCCGCAATCCGCATGTGTGGACACCCGACGATCCGTACCTGTACGACCTGAAGGTCGCGCTGCTGGACCCTTCGGGCAAGGTCGTGGACACCGTCTCCAGCTACGCCGGGCTGCGGACGATCGGCACGATGCCCGACCCGCAGGGCAGACCGCGAATCGCGTTGAACAACAGAATCACGTTCCTGCACGGCCCGCTGGACCAGGGTTACTGGCCGGACGGCATCTACACCGCACCCACCGACGACGCGCTGAAGTCGGACCTGGTGCGCATCAAGGATCTCGGCATGAACTTCGTGCGCAAGCACGGCAAAGTGGAGCCGGCACGCTGGTACTACTGGGCGGACAAGCTGGGATTGATGGTGTGGCAGGACATGCCGTCACTGGATGTGTCGCTGGACATTCCGGTCGGCCCGGCCCCCGAGCCGCCTCCCGCCGCGAAAGCCAACTTCGAAAAAGAGCTGCTGTCGATGATCGACCAGCTGCGCAGCGTTACCTCGATCGTCGGCTGGGTGCCGTTCAATGAGGGCTGGGGTGAGTTCGACACTGCCAGGATCGCCGGCGTCGTGAAGACCGCGGACCCGACCCGGATGGTGAACGCCAACAGCGGGGTGAACTGCTGCAAGTCACGTGGCGATACCCTGACCGGCGATGTGTACGACGATCACACCTATGTCGGTCCCGGTGAGCCCCAAATTCACGACGACCTGATGAAGGCCCACTCGAAAGGCCCGGTCCCGGTGGACAATCGGGTGCGCGTCGACGGCGAATACGGCGGCCTGGGACTGGTACTCGATAAGAACCGCTGGCCGGGACGACCGGAAGCCTATGAAATGGCCGACAGCCCGGCACGGCTGACCGATCGGTATGTCCAAGTCAGCCGCGCTCTGGAGGACATCGTCCGCAGGACCGGCTTGTCCGGCGCCATCTACACCCAGACCACCGATGTCGAGAACGAGGTCAACGGCTTCCTGAGCTACGACCGCTGGCAGATGAAGATGCCGGTTCCCATTGTCGCCGAACGCAACCGCGCGGTCATCGCCGCCGGTACACCGGGGATGGCGCCGCAAGATCGCCGGTGACGTCGAACGGTCCCGGTTACGGCCCGGTGTGGTCTAACGTGGTGCGATTACTGGACTCTGCGGAACGGGGGGTGTGTCGATGACGAATCGACCCTGCTTCGGAATGGCTGCCGGCGTTGCCGCCGTGCTGATCGCCGGTGCGACGGGCACTGCGCATGCCGCACCGCCGCCGCCGGCCCCGGATCAGGCGAGCGCCGAATGGACCATCACCGACGGCTATTTCGTCAAACAGATCGGATGCACGCCCGAGACTCCGGGCGATCCGCGATCCATCACGTGGGATCCGCCCGGCTTCATCCCCGGAGTCGGTGGGCAGGGCATGATCAACGACGCCAATTCCGCGCTGGGCGGCCATTTCTCGGCGTGGTGGAACCCGGCGCCCGGCTTCTGGGATGTTCAGTACGAATTCTGCTGAGCCAGTAGCCGATCGGTCCGGATGCCCGCGTCCCGCTATTGGTCGCGCGAGGCCAGGCCGGCGGGGGCGTGCCCGATCGCCCGATGGATGGCATCGGCCAGTGCAAGCGCGCTCTCCTCGGTCAATTCCAGCGCCACCCGAGCCGCGGGCCCCAGCGCCGGATTGAGCACATCGATGTTCACGGTGTGGGTGTACGGCGCATGCACGGGGTGGTCGACGTAGACCGTGGCCCGGTCGGCGCCGAACCACCCAGTGGCGCCCTTGCCGCTGCCCTCGATGACCACACGTTCGGTGAGATAGGTGCACATGGGTTGGCGGACCTAGCCTTTCAAGTGGGTCGCAAAGAACTCGTCGATGTGCCGCCAGCCGTCCACGGCGGCCTCGACGCGATACGCGGGCCGGTCGACGGAGAAGAACGAATGGCCCGCGCCCGCATAGCTGTGGAACTCGTGCGGCTTGCCCAGTCGCGTCAGCTCCGTGCCGAGGGTGGCCACCGCCTCAGGCGTCGGGAACCTGTCCTCGGCCCCGAACAGCCCCAGCATCGGGGCACTCAGGTTCGGCGCCAAGTCGAGGATCGGCTTCATCGTCTTCGGCATCCCCTCGGGCGGATCCTCGACGATGAACGCGCCGTAACAATTCACCGCGGCATCGAACGGCAACGAGCATGCCGCCAGAAACGCGTGACGCCCACCCGAGCAGTGACCGATCACGCCGAACTTCCCATTCGCCCCCGGCAACCCGCCGAGGTGGGTGACCGCACCGGCGACGTCGCCGACGAGTCGCTCGTCAGGCACACCGCCGGCGGCCCGGGAGGCCGCGGCGGCATCGTCGGGATCGGCGCCGGGCGCTTCCCGTGAATACAAATTGGGGCAGACCACGTGATAGCCGCTGACGGCCAGCCGTCTCACGAACTCCTTGGTCTCGCGGTCGTAGCCGGGCATGTGGTGAATCCACACGATTCCGCCCCTGGACCCGGTGGTCAACGGTCCGGCCCAGTACGCCTCGATCTCGTCACCGCCGCGTCCGCTGATCGTGATCGTCTCCGCACGGATCGCGTCGGAACCCGCTCGTGTCATGTACACCGTCCTTGTCTGACCACCGGCCGCGGCCGCTGCTGGATTACCCGCCCCGCCGCTCGTCATGATGGAAGGTGACGTGATCCACGGCAAGGGAGTCCCATCGTGAATACCGCATCCGGGCAGCCGGCGACTGACTATCCGCAACTGGCTGCGGTCCGCGGCAGGGTCGAACCGTCGCCCCGCCGGGTCCGCGGCTTCCTGGGCAGCGAGCTCGTCTTCGACACCACCGCGGCGCGGTATGTGTGGGAGGTCCCGTATTACCCGCAGTACTACGTTCCGCTGGCTGACGTGCGGATGGAGTTTCTGCGTGACGAGGACCATCCACAGCACGTGCAGTTCGGCCCCTCGCGCACGTTTGCCTTGGTCAGCGGCTCGCAGACGCATGCGGCGGCGGCGCGGGTGTTCGACGAGGGGGAGGGCCCGGTCGCGGGCCTGGTGCGCTTCGAGTGGGCGGCGCTGAGCTGGTTCGAGGAGGACGAGCCGATCTATGGCCATCCCCGCAACCCGTACGCGCGGATCGATGCGCTGCGTTCCCATCGCCACGTCCGAGTCGAACTCGACGGTGTGGTGCTGGCGGACACCCACAGCCCGGTGCTCTTGTTCGAGACCGGTTTGCCGACAAGGTATTACATCGACCGCACTGATGTCGCGTTCGAGCACCTCGAGCCGTCGGACACCCAGAGTCTGTGCCCCTACAAGGGCGTGACGTCGGGGTACTGGTCGGTGCGGTCGGGCGATACGGTCCACGCCGATCTGGCCTGGACCTACAACACCCCGCTGCCTGCCGTCGCGCCGATCGCGAACATGGTGGCCTTCTACAACGAGAAGCTCGATATCAGCGTCGACGGGGTTCAGCTGCCGCGGGCGCACACTCACTTTTCGTAGGTTCGTGCGGTTGTCCGCTCTGGGAGATGGAGGGGGCTTACAATGACCAGCAAGGACCGGACCGCCAAGCCAGGACATGACTTGCCCTGTGGCGGTACGGCGGGGGTCGCCGGAGGTGCACATGACTGCTGATCTAGCGAACGATGCCACCGACTACACACGTGGCATGGAACGGCTGCTGCAGGCCGTGCAAGAGCTGTCGTTGGCCCGCAGTCTCGACGATGTCCAGGCCATCGTGCGTACCTCCGCCCGTGAGTTGACCGGCTGCGACGGCGCCACCTTCGTGCTTCGGGACGACGGATACTGCTACTACGCCGACGAAGATGCCATCGCGCCGTTGTGGAAGGGCAGCCGCTTCCCGATGGAGATTTGCGTCAGCGGCTGGGCGATGAACCATCGCGAATCGGTGGTGATCCCGGACATCTACAACGACGAGCGCGTGCCGACCGAGGCCTACCGGCCGACGTTCGTGAAAAGCATGGTCATGGTCCCGATCCGCAAGGTCGACCCGATCGGGGCGATCGGGAACTACTGGGGCCAGCAGCACCAACCCACCGACCAGGAAGTTTTCCTCCTGCAGGCGCTGGCCGACTCGACCTCGATTGCGATGGAGAACGTCGGGCTCTACTCCGAGCTGGAACAGCGGGTGCGCGATCGCACCTCCGAGCTGGAAAAGGCCAACGAGGAGATCCACAAGCTATCGATCACCGATGAGCTGACCGGGTTGAACAACCGACGCGGATTCTATCTGCGCACCGAGGCAGCGCTGCGGACCGCGCGCAGGCAGGGGACCAGCTGCCTGCTGGTGTTTCTGGACGTGGACGGTCTCAAAGCGGTCAACGACAAGCACGGACATGACATGGGCGACGGTCTGCTGGCCGATGTCGCCGCCGTGCTGCAAAAGAACCTGCGCCGGTCCGACGTGCTGGCCCGCGTCGGAGGCGACGAATTCTGCGCCTTCGTCGTTGAACCCGACTGCGACGCGACGCGGCTGCGCGAACGCATCTGCGAAGGATTCGACAGGTTCAACGACACCCACGACCGGCCGTACACACTGTCGGCCAGTATCGGTCTGGTCCAGGTGCCGGTGCACATGGCCGACAACGCCACCGTCGACGAACTGTTGGTCCGCGCCGACGAGCTGATGTACGAGGAGAAGAAGGGCAAGCCGGATTCGCGGCGCCCGGCCTGATCCTCAGTCGTCGGTGACGGTCAGCTTCACGTCGATATTGCCGCGGGTGGCATTGGAGTACGGGCACACCTGGTGAGCCTTGTCGGCGAGCGCGACGGCCGTCTCGTGATCGACATTGGGCAGCACGACCTCTAGCTCGACCGCCAACACGAAGCCACCGGCATCATTGCTTCCGAGCGAAACCTTGGCTCCGACAGCCGAATCCGTGACGTCAGCCTTCTCCTGCCGGCCGACCAACCGCAGGGCGGAGTGATAGCAGGCCGCATATCCGACGGCGAACAGTTGCTCGGGGTTGGTCCCGGTGCCCGTGCCACCGAGTTCTTTTTGAATGCTCAGGTCGACATCCACTTTGCCGTCCGAGGTGCGGCCGTGGCCATCGCGGCCGTCGCCGGTGGCCAGTGCCTCAGCGGTGTACAGAACCTTCATGTCGGAATCCCTTCGTGTTTTCACTGGTCGAGAGTCTCGGTCAGGCGCAGCACCGCGTCCCGCAACGTGACGATCTCGTCGAGCGTCATGTCCGAGGCTGACAGGAGTCGCTCCGGAACGCAGGAAGCCTTGGCTTGCAGGCGATCACCGGCTGGGGTGAGAACGATGTCGACCCGGCGCTCATCGTGTTGGCTGCGCTCTCTCGTCACATAGCCCACCGCCTCGAGCCGTTTGAGCAGAGGCGAGAGTGTGCCTGAATCAAGGTGTAACCGTTGGCAGAGTCGTCCGACGCTGGCGCGGCCTTCCTCCCACAACACCAGCAGGACCAGATACTGCGGGTAGGTGAGGCCGAGTTCGGCAAGCAACGGGCGGTATGCCGCCGTGACCGCGCGCGAGGCGGAATACAGCGCGAAGCACAGCTGGTCATCCAAGCGCGGGGCGGTCACGACCACAACAATAGGGCACAACTAGATTGTGCACAACCTATTTGATCGCTGCCCCTTTTCGCCGGGGCGGTCGGTCACAGCACCTTCGACAAGAAGTCTTGCAGCCGTTCGCTTTTCGGATTGCCGAATACCTCGTCGGGGGAATCGTCCTCCACGATGTTCCCGTCCGCCATGAACAGCACCCGCGACGACACCTCCCTGGCGAAGCCCATCTCATGGGTGACCACCACCATCGTCATGCCGCCCTCGGCAAGATCACGCAGGACCGCAAGCACGTCACCGACCATTTCCGGGTCCAGTGCGCTGGTTGCCTCGTCGAACAGCATCACCGACGGATCCATCGCCAGTGCACGTGCGATCGCCACGCGTTGCTTCTGCCCGCCCGACAACGTGGCGGGCTTCACGTTGGCCTTGTCGGCCAGACCCACCTGCGCAAGCAAATCCATTGCCTTCTTCTCGGCGGCGGCCTTGTCCATTTTCTTGGTGGTCACCGGCGCCAGCGTCACGTTCTGCAGCACCGTCATGTGCGGGAAGAGGTTGAAGTGCTGGAACACCATGCCGATGTGCTGACGGACCCTGTCCAAGTCCACCTTCCGGTCGGTGAGGTCGAAATCACCGACCACGACCTTCCCCGCGGTGATGTCCTCCAGCTTGTTCAGGCATCGCAGAAACGTCGATTTTCCCGACCCGGACGGGCCGATGACGCACACCACCTCGCCCTGTTTGATGTCGGTGGTGATGCCGTCGAGGACGACGAGTTCGCCGAACGACTTCTTCAGGCCGTCGATGTGGATCATGACGGTGCCGGCGGGCCCCGCCTCGGCGGACTCGGGAACGAGGCTGGTCATTTCACGATCCTTTTCTCGACGCGGTCGGAGAGTTTGGTGAGCGCCATGATGACGATGAAGTAGATGATGCCGATGATCAGCCACATCTCGAACGACTTGTAGTTGCCCGCGATGATGATCCGCCCGGTCTGGGTCAACTCCGCGATGCCGATCACCGACAGGATCGAGGTGTCCTTCAACGTGATCACGAACTGGTTGATGTAGGACGGAATCATCGTCCGGATTGCCTGCGGCAGAATCACTTTCCGCATCGTCGGCAGGTATCCGATGCCGAGGCTGCGGGCGGCCTCCATCTGCCCCTTGTCGACAGACTGGATACCGCCGCGGACGATCTCGGTCATGTAGGCGCCGGCGTTGAGCGACAGCGTGATGATGCCCGCCGTCAGCGCACTCATCTGGAATCCCAGCGCCGACGGAATACCGAAGTAGATGAAGAATGCCTGCACCAGCAATGGTGTGCCACGGAATATGTCGACGAAAGTGGTGCCGATGGCACGGAGCCAGATCGCTCGAGACACCCGGAAGAGTCCGAAGATGACGCCGAGAACCAACGCGATGGCGATCGAGATGACCGTCAGGATGACGGTCATCTTCAGGCCCTGCAGCAGCAGCGGGTAGGTGCTCTTGAGCAGGCCGAGGTACGAGGTGTCGTCGGTGTTGGCCTTGTCGCTGAGGTAGGTGTTGGTGATCTCGTCGTAGCGGCCTGACTTCTTGAGGTTGTCCAAGCCGGCGTTGAACTTCTTGATCAGCTCGGCGTTGCGGCCCTTGTTCACCGCGAACCCGTAGCCGGTCGGCTCCTCCTTGGGCCCCACGGTCTTGAACCCGCTGCCCTGCGCGATGTTGTACAACAGCACCGGATAGTCCTCGAATACGGCCTGGGAGTTACCGGTCTTCACCTCGTCGAACATCGACGACGAGTCCGCGAACGAGACGACCTGGAAACCGTACTTGTCCTTGATGGAGTTCGCGAAGGTGGCGCCCTGGGTGCCATTCTTGACGGCCACCTTCTTGCCACGCAGGTCGTCATAGGACTTGATGTCGTTGTTGGTCTTCAGTACCGCCATCTGAATGCCGGACTCGAAGTACGGCTCGGAGAAGTCGAAGACCTGCTTGCGCTTGTCGGTGATGGACATGCCGGCGATCACGCCGTCGACCTGGTTGGCCTGCACGGCCTGCAGTGCGGCGTCGAAGCCGAGTGGTTTGATGTCGACCTTGAACTTCTGGTCCTCGGCGATCGCGCGGATGAGATCCATGTCGATTCCGACGAAATTGCCTTGCTTGTCCTGGAATTCGAACGGGGCGAAGGTGGTGTCGGTGGCGATCAGATAGGTCTCGCCGTCGGCCGATGCCTGCGCGGGGGTGAACAGTCCCGATGTGAGCATTGTCAAGGTGGCGACCGCGGCGACTGCGGCCAGCGCTCGCGCGGCACCTCGGTGAGAATTTCGGCGTAACCATCCGGTCGGCATGCGCTGCCCTCCCATTTCGGTGCTTGTGCGCGTGAACTTCACGCTAACGTCACACTCGCTGCGTGTCCGGGTAACCGCCCATCAACGAGGAGTGTCATGACTGTGCGACTGCTGACCGCCGCCCAGATCGTGCTTGTGTTGTGCGCGGCCATGCCCGGCGCGACCGCTGTGGCGACGCCACCGGACGGAGACGCGGCGCGCACCGACATCGCCAAGGGCACCACCGAGACTCCGATATCCATCACCACCGACGGCCCAACGACGCTTGTGGTGCAGAGCCTGGTCATGCAACCGGGCGCAGGCAGCGGATGGCACAGCCATCCCGGGACGGAACTGTCGGTCATCAACAGCGGGTCGGTGTCGTTGCAGACGGCGACCGCATGCGCTCCGGTGACTTACGGTGCGGGACAGGCGGTGTTCATTGCGGCGGGCGTGCCGCACCGGGTCGTCAACGACTCGGGCACCGAAGCGCAGATCGTCCTCACGTACACGCTTCCCGCTGACGCCCCGGTTCGCGCGGATGCTCCGGACGCGTGCCCGAACTAGTGGATCGCATACAGCGCCCGATGCCTCGGCGCGCAACCTCTGCGGTGCAACCGAATCGCTGTCCACGCCGGGGATGAGGCGATCCCGCCGCGCTGCCCTCAGCCCTGCTCGACGGTGTTCGAGAAGCCGGATTTGTCGACCTCCGGCGAGCCGCCGTGATAGGTGACCTTGTTGTCCATCCCGGACGCTTCGATGGTGTCAGCCGCGTCGACGGTCACCACATTGTTCATGCCCGACACCTGAACGTGCCTGCAGTGTCCGGTGATCACCACGGTGTTGTCCATACCGCTGATGGTGACCACGCTGTCGTTACAGGCGAGCCGCTTGTTCTCGTTGACGCCCGAGACGCTGAGGTTGCTTCCCGGTACCGGCGGCGCCACGGTGGCGGCCGAGTTCGATGGGGGAGTCGGGGTGTTTCGGCTGGGCCGGGTGGCCGTGGTGAACGTGCCACCGCCACCGGAGATGGTCGGCAGGCCCGGTGAGGTCCGGCTGGCGTTGAGGTGGTTGGCGACCAAGATCGCGCCACCGCCGACGGTGAGCCCAAGTATCAACAGCACGAACACAATCCAACCGAGGCGAAGTCCCGGTGCGGATGGGACCGACGGCGGCGGCATCGGTGGTCCGTAGTACGGCGGTGGGGGCGGCGGGGGTGGCGACCAACTGCCCGGTGGGACGGTGGTTCCCAGCTCGCTGGTGTGCGCCTGTTCGGTCAACGGACGCTCGAGTTGCTGAATCCGCTTTTCGGGATCGTCTTCGGGGTTCATCGCGTGGCGCTCCTCGTTCCGGTTACCGACAGAATATTGCCCATCGGTGCCTGTCCGGTGGGGTTAGGCCGCATCCGATCGTCCGGTCATCGCGGCGGTCAGGCCGGCAGCAGTAGCCGAACGGCATGGGCGACCACGGCGTCGACATCGTCGCCGAGAGTGCCTGCCAGCCACTGCTGGGCCAGCTCGGCCATCGCACCCGCATACATCGCGGCCCCGACTTCGGTTGCCACCCGGTCGGATTCGGGCGCGGCGCGGCGATGCTCCTCGAGGACGAGCTCGCGGACGTGGTCCTGGGCCAATGTGCGTCGTGCGGCCAGGACCGGGTTGCTGCGAGCCTCCGTGAACAGGATCTTGCCGCGCCGCGGGTCGGCGGAGCTGAAGTCGAGCACCGCCCGGATGCCGGCCTGCAACCGGGATCGTCCGTCGCGGGCGCTGGCCATCACCGAAATCAGGATTGCGCCGAGTTCTCCTGCCACCTCGTCATACACGGCGCCCAGGAGTGCGTCGGTGTCAGCGAAACTTTCGTAGAAATATCGGGTGTTGAGTTCGGCCGCCCGGCACACCGATCGCACCGACACGGCGGCTTCGCCGCCGTCCCCGAACAAGGCGAAGGCGGCGCGGACCAGAAGAGTCCGCCGCTCGGCCTGTCGGTCTGCGGCGGACAATCCTGCCCACCGGGTGGCACTCGGCATGGGCTGAGGATATACACCGCCGGGCTGATGCCGTGTTATTTTGGTTACGGGCGTAACCAGAACCGCACGCTCGCTGAAAGGAGCCGGCCGAGATGAAACTGCTGCTGCCGCACCAACTTCTCGAACGCAAGATCAGGGGCGACTTCGACAAGAACATCCGCGGGCAGTTCTTTCGTGGCCTGGAGTTCGCCGAACCCGAGGGCGACCCGGGGTGGTTCGGACCCGGCAGCGCCGTCTGGCATGTCCATTCGCACACCTCCGCGCTGATCTTCGGATTGCAGTGCGCCGCGTTCATCGAACGCTTCGACCCGAGCATCTTCTGGATGGGGTCCGACCATTCCCGGGTCGTCGAGCACGACGAGGATGGCAATCCCACCGGCCGGCTGGACCTCAAGGGATCGGGTGTGCGGCTGGCGCATTCCGTCGCGTTCTTCATCGGAACCGCCTACGGCTCGACCGCCACGGCCGAACGAGTCGCCCAGACTGTGCGGGCCATGCACCACACCATCAAGGGGGTCCGGCCGGACGGCCTGCCCTATGACGCCGACGACCCGGATTGGCTGCGCTGGAACTACGCCACCGTGGTGTGGGGGATCGCAACGGGCCACGAGCTCTACCACCCGACGCCGCTGCGCAACATCGACCGGTACTACGGCGAGTTCGTCCGGGTCGGCCATGCGCTCGGCGGTACCGACCTGCCGGCGACCAAGGCCGAGACGCTCGAGTGCCTGCGCTCGTACCTGCCGAAGCTGGCGCTGACCCACGGCGCGGCCATGTTCACCGGCCCTAATCTGCAGAACAACCCGGATGTCCCGCAGGAAGCCAAGTTCTTCGACTGGGCGATCCGCGACAGCATGCCGGACTGGGCAGCGCAGATGCTCGGTCACCAGCCGCCGCATCCGGTCGAACGTGCCGCCCGGCGCGCGGCTACCTGGGCCGCGCTCAACGGCGCGCATCTCGCACTGGACCCGCTGCCAGAGTTTCGGCAGGCGTGCCGACGCGTCGCCAAGGGCACAGCCGTCGACCACACCGAACCGTCCTACGTGTTGGGCAGCGATCCGGTCCGCAGCCGGGAGACCGTCGAACAGATGGTGTGACCTGAACCACTGGCGAATTGCTGAGATTCACTCGCTAACCACGCCGATCAGCGAACATGCTCGTGTTCAAGATCGGCGATCGGCCCGGCAGGTCGTGCCGGACCTCCGCGGGCGTCAATTTCTTAAGGAATTTCCTTAAGAATTTAGACGCGACTGAGGCATTGTGATCTCTGCCTCTTTCGGGTTCGCGCCGGTAAGAATTTCTAAGCCCGCGTCATGTTCGGTTGCTCGTTTTGTGATCTTGAATCACAGTGAAGACGCAGCGCAGACAGTGTTTTTGCGTGGGCGCCGGGCTATTGCAACAAATTGATAACGATCCCTGCCTAAGCGTCTGCTGAGATCTTCGGGGCGCTTCGTAATGGGTTCTGAAAAGCCGCGAATTCTCTATGAATTGACTCGCTACACTCGATCAAGGCAGTTACCGGCAGGTAACGCGAAAACGACTAAAGACAATGTGCGGCGTAGTACAGGCCGCCGGAGGTGCGAGACCATGGCAAACACAACGGGAGTTACGGAAGGGTCGAATGTCACCGGTGTTGCGGTGGCGGAGCGGGTCGCCGCTGAACACTCTTTGTGGCTGTCGTCGCTGCCGACGATCCGTCGCGCGCCGATCAGTGACATGCTGCCGCAACTGCTGGGCAGCGCCGGTTTGGAGCCGCTGACCGACCCGATCGCCGCGCCGGTCATGACCGTCGCGCGCACGCTTTCGGTCGGGCACGGACCCGTCAGTGACATCGCCGTCAGCTCCGACGGCCGCTATCTCGTCACTGCCCACTACGGCGCCGACGTGGTGTGCGTCATCGACACGGCGACGCTGTCGGTGACTGCGACGATCGACGGGCTCAGCGAGCCCTATTCGGCAGTCATCGTCGGTGACCGCGCTTACGTGAGTGCGGCCTCCAACGCCGAGGACGCCGTCGTTGCCGTCGACACCCGCGCTGCGGCACCGTTGGCCGCCAAGACATTCGACCTGACCATCTGCGGCCTGGCCGTCAGCCCGGTCGGCGATGTGCTCTACGTCGGAAGAACCGGGGACGACACGGTCGACATCGCTGTCATCGACATCGAGTCCGGCTCCGTCAGCAGCATCGCGATTCCCGCCGCGCCGGGCGCCGCCATCGAGACGGTCCGAATCAACGCCGACGGCAGCCGCCTGTTCGCCGCGCTGACCACGCCGGTGGGGGGCATGCTCGCGATTGTGGACACCAAGACCCGCACGGTCAGAGCCGGCATTCCGATCGCCGGATCGATCGGTGACATCGCCGTTATGCCCAACGGCCGCACCGTGTTCGCCACTGGTTGCGACGCCGAGCTCGGTGGCGCCATCCATGTCATCGACGTCGCCCGCGCCCGGGTCGCCGACACCATCGATATGGGCGGCGTCCCCACGCAGCTGGTGCTCGGCCGCGGAGGCGCCTGCGCCTACATCGTCGACCGTGACGAGATCGTCGTGATGTGCACCGCCACCACCGAGATCGTGGACAGTGTCGTCATCGGCCCGCAGCTCTCCTGCCTGGCCGCCGACCCCGTCCGCAACCGGTTGTACGCAGCGGACTACACGGGCGCGATCACTGCGGTTCGGCTGGATCCGCCGGCTCAGCAGCCGCAGTTGGCCGTCGCGGCCTCCTGATCCGCCTGCCACGATGGAGTCATGACCTCGACTCCACGGCAGCGCGTCGTCAACTTCGTTCAGCGGCGGTTCGCCAATCCGATGATGCGGCTGATCCCGATCCAGACCCTGCTGGAAACCACCGGGCGGAAATCGGGACAACCGCGGACCACCCCGATTGGCGGGCGGCTGGACGGAGACAAGTTCTGGCTGGTCTCGGAATTCGGTGATCGATCGCAATACGTGCGCAATATCGCGGCCAACCCGCGGGTGCGGGTCCGCGTTCGCGGACGCTGGCACACCGGCACCGCAGTTGTCCTACCCGAGGACGACGCGCGGGCGCGGCTGGCCGAACTTCCGCGGATGAACAGTGCTGCGGTACGCGCGATGGGAGACAACCTGCTCACCATCCGCGTCGATCTCGACTAGCGCGCTAGTGGGCGCTGCAGTCCAGTGACACCGAGATCGTCTGGCTGGTGACGACCGGCACCAGGATGGTGCGATCGTTGCCGCGGCCGGGCCCCGTGTACGGCACCCACTGGGTGACGGTCTGCGGGTTGCGCACGTTGGTGACGACGCACTTCGACATGGGACCGGTGCCGATGCGGTCGATGTTGACGGTGTACCCCTGGCTCTGCAGCTGGCTGATCGTGGCCTGAGCGCCGCTGTCGGCCAAGGCCGTCGCGGCCGGTCCGGCGATGATGCCACCCACTGCCGCCACCGCGGCGAGCGCAAATGCGGTCCGCATGATCGCGCCTCCTCTTGTCCGACCCAATGATCCACCTCTTACATCGTCGTTGCTGTCGAAAACGTTCCCGCCGCCGCTCCGGCCTGGGGTTTGTTTAGCCACTGCGGTGCCGGGAACCCGAACCCCCGGACGGGCGTGGGGCGACGGTCAACGAAGATCGGCGCCGCAAGGTGCGCCTGCTCGCGCGGGATGCGTCGGCGCGCATGCGCCTCATCCCGCATCGCATCAACAGTCATCGAGGAGGACCCATGGGCAACAGTGGACCCGAAGAGGGCATCAAGGGCGTCGTCGAAGACGTCAAGGGCAAGGCCAAGGAAGCCGTCGGCACCGTGACCGGCCGCGGCGACCTCACCGAAGAGGGCAAGGCCCAGCAGGACAAGGCCGAAGCGCAGCGTGACGCTGCCGCCAAGGAAGCCGAGGCCGAGAAGGCCCGCGGCGAGGCCAAGACCCAAGAGAAGCGACAAGAGTCGCACCAGTAACACATCCGCAGAGGCCCGGCCGACGGTGTTGGCCGGGCCTTTGTGCGCTCCGCCTCAGGCAGTGAGTCGCGACGAAACTGCAAGCGCGCCAGGCGAGTTGCTCACACCCACGTCGAGCAGTTGCCAACGCCACAGTGTGCCAACCGGTTTTGCGGTGAATTCCACCCCGGTGACGACCACAGAACTGCCGTCGCGCACGCGCGTGCGGCTCCGGCACGAGGTCCTGCGCCTCGATGACGGCCACCGCGTCGGCATCTCGATCGGCGGACGGGGCGTGCCGCTGGTGTTTCTGCACGGCTACGGCCTCAACGCGCGCGCATACCTGCGGCTGCTGAGCCGCCTGGGCGGTCTCGGATTCACCGTCATCGCCTTGGACGCTGCGGGTCACGGGGGAACGCCGACGCTGCCCGCCGAGGCCACCCTCGAAGGCCGGGTGGATCTGACGCTGCGTGCCCTGGATGCGCTGGGCATCGGCAAGGCGGTGTTCCTCGGTCACTCGATGGGTGGCCGGATGATCGTCGACCTCGGCGCCCGCGCGCCCGAACGGGTGTTGGCCGCGGTATTGCTCAACGCTGCCGCGGGCGCACCGTTCGACGAATCGATCTCGCCCGGGCGCCGCTCGCCGCGCGCGCTGGCCGAACGCCTGCTCGCTGTCGCTGTCGACGCGCAGGGCGATCCGAGACGATTACCGATCAACGAACTGGCCGGCTATATGCGGCTGATGGCGGGCGCACTGGCCCGCAACGCCCGTGCGCCGCTCGGACTGACCGGGTCGTTGCGGGCGCTGCTCGGCTCCGGTGACTTCACGACCAAGTTGGCGGCAATGCGCGACAACGATGTGGCGACGATCGTCGTGCACGGCGAAAAGGATCGGGTAGTGCCGTTCGAGAACGCCGTCGACATGGCCGAGCGGGCCGACGCAGCCCTTTACCGCGTTCCGGGCGCACACCATTCCTGGATGCTTGCCCACCCGCGCCAGGCCGCCGACATGATGCGCCAATTGCTCGACGCCGACCTCGGCCGAGTGCTCGCGCATCGGAGCACACCGCAATTGGCTGCCGACGAACTCGATCCCGTCGAGCTCGAGCTACTCCGGTCGCCGGCTCCGCGCCGTCGGCCGCCGCGCCGCCGGTTCGCCTTCCGGTGGCCGACGCGCCGCCGGTCGCCGATGGCATTGACCGGGTAGGCGATCCCAGACCTGCCGGGTGGTCCGTCGCGCTAGATTCGGGCGTATGCAAAGCACGATGCAGAGCTTTCAGTTGACCGTTGCCGCGATCTTGCGCTACGCCGTCTTTGTTCACGGCGACCGGACGGTGACCACCGCCACCGGTGAAGGCGGCTACCGCCACGCCACCTACCACCAGGTCGGGCAGCAGGCGGGCCGGCTGGCCAACGCGTTGCGTCGCCTCGGGGTCACCGGCGACGACCGTGTTGCCACGTTCATGTGGAACAACCAGGAGCACCTCGAGGCCTACGTCGCGGTGCCGTCGATGGGGGCGGTGCTGCACACACTGAACATCCGCCTGTTTCCCGAGCAGATCGAGTTCGTCGCCTACGAGGCCGAGGACCAGGTGGTGATCGCCGACCTGTCGCTGGCGCCGATCCTGGCGCCGGTCCTGCCGAAGATGGAGACGGTGCACACCGTGATCGCCGTCGGCGACGGTGACCTGGCACCGTTCGAAGCGTCAGGCAAGCGGGTGGTGCGCTACCACGAGGTCACCGCCGCCGAGTCGTGCGAGTTCGACTGGCCCGACATCGACGAAAACTCTGCCGCCGCAATGTGTTACACCAGCGGAACCACCGGCCACCCGAAGGGTGTGGTCTACGGCCACCGGTCGAGTTACCTGCATTCGATGGCCGTCTGCAGCGGCAATGGACTCGGACTCGGCTTCTCCGACAAGGCCCTGCCGATCGTCCCGATGTTCCACGCCAACGCCTGGGGCCTGCCCTACGCAGCGTTGATGGCCGGGGCGGATCTGGTGCTGCCGGACCGCTTCATGGATCCCGCGTCGCTGGTGAACCTGATCGAGACCCAGCGTCCGACGGTCGCCGGGGCAGTGCCCACGATCTGGAATGACGTCATGCATCACCTCGACCGCAACCCCGGTCACGACATCTCGTCACTGCGGCTGGTGTCGTGTGGCGGGTCGGCCGTGCCGGTTTCGCTGATGAAGGCGTTCGAGGAGAAGTTCGATGTCGAGATCCGCCAGCTGTGGGGGATGACCGAGACCTCGCCGATCGCGACGTTGGCCTGGCCGCCACCGGGGTTGCCGCCCGAGAAGCAGTGGGAGCTCCGCGGCACCCAGGGCCGGCCGTTGTGTGGTGTGGAAACGCGCATCGTCGACGACGAGGGTGCGATGCTACCCAACGACGGTGAGGCAGTTGGCGAGCTGGAGGTTCGCGGCGCGTGGATCACCGGCTCCTACTACCGGAACACCGATGACTCGAAGTTCCAGTCGGGTTGGTTGCGCACCGGTGACGTGGGGCGTATCGATCCGCAGGGGTACATCACCCTGACCGACCGCGCCAAGGACGTCATCAAGTCCGGCGGTGAGTGGATCTCGTCGGTCGAACTCGAGAATCACCTGATCGCCCACCCGGCCGTACGGGAGGCCGCGGTGGTCGGGGTGCCGGACGAGCGTTGGCAGGAACGTCCGCTCGCGGCGGTGGTGCTTCACGAAGGCGCCGAAGCCTCGCCGCAGGAGCTACGAGACTTTCTGTCCGACAAGGTGGTTCGGTGGTGGCTGCCGGAGCGCTGGACATTCGTCGACGAGATCCCACGCACGAGCGTGGGCAAGTACGACAAGAAGACGATCCGCTCCCGGCACGCCGACGACGCCTACGACGTCACGCACCTGTCCTAGCGCTCGGCGCGCTGGTAGGCGGTGACGACCGCCGCGCCCCCCAAACCGATGTTGTGCTGCAGCGCCGCAGAGACGTTGTCCACCTGCCGCTTGTCGGCGGTGCCGCGCAGCTGCCAGGTCAGCTCGGCGCACTGCGCCAGGCCGGTTGCGCCGAGGGGGTGCCCCTTGGAGATCAGCCCACCGGACGGGTTCACCACCCACCGTCCGCCGTAGGTGGTGTCGTTGTCGTCGATCAGCTTCGGCGCCTCACCCGCACCGCACAGGCCCAGGGCTTCGTAGAGCAGCAGCTCGTTGGCCGAGAAGCAGTCGTGCAGCTCGATGACCTGGAAATCGGCAGGACCGAGACCGGATTGCTCGTAAACCTGTTGTGCCGCTTTGACATTCATGTCATAGCCGATGATGTTGGCGGCGGTGCCGTCGAAGGTGGACTCAAAGTCGGTGGTCATCGCCTGTCCGACGATCTCGACAGCCTGACCGGCGAGGCCGTGCTGGTCGACGAACTCCTCGCTGGCCACGATCGCGGCGCCCGAGCCGTCCGAGGTCGGCGAGCACTGCAGCTTGGTCAGGGGATCGGAAATCATCTTCGCGCCCAGGATGTCGTCGAGGGTGTACTCCTCCTGGAACTGCGCGTACGGGTTGTTCACCGAATGCTTGTGGTTCTTGTAGCCGATCTTCGCGAAGTGCTCGGCGGTGGTGCCGTACTTTTTCATGTGCTCGCGGCCGGCCGCACCGAACATCCACGGGGCCACCGGAAACGTCATCGAGTCGGTCTCGTTGAGAGCGACGATGTGACGCATCAGCGGTGACTCGCGGTCCTCTGCGCCGCCGCCCAGCGAGCCGGGCTGCATCTTCTCGAAACCCAGGGCGATCGTGCAGTCGGCGAGTCCGCCGCGGATAGCCTGCGCGGCCAGGTACAACGCGGTCGAACCCGTCGAACAGTTGTTGTTGACGTTGACGATCGGGATGCCGGTCATGCCGAGCTCGTAGAGCGCGCGCTGTCCGGACGTGGAGTCACCCGAGCAATAGCCGACATAGCCCTGCTGCACGTCCGCGTAGTCGATGCCCGCGTCGGCCAGCGCCTTGTTGCCCGACTCGTTGGCCATCTGGGGGTAGTCCCAGCCTTCACGGCGGCCCGGCTTCTCGAACTTCGTCATCCCGACCCCGATGACGTAAACGCGTCCCTTCGACCCCATGCGGAAATTCCCTTCAGCTTGTCTGCACCCGCAGCGTAACCGGACCGATTGCCGGCGGCGCCGACCCGACACAACGGCCCACATGGCGGGGACCGACGGCGGGGATACCCGTGTCCAAAGTCCCTAGGTCCGAATTGACGGGTTGGGCAAATTCGAATTAGCCGATTTCGGTGGCCGGCAGAGGTCGCCAGGACAGGGGGTCCCACCATGGCTGACAAGATGGCCAGGCGCGCCGTGGCCGTAATCGCAGGCGTGGCTATCACCGCCTCGGTGACGGCCGGTGTGACCGGCCCACTCCATCGCATCGCGGCGGTCACATCCGAGGTGGCGTTGACCACCACGGTGCTGGCCATGGGCGGCCTGGGCTATGAGGACGTCGACCCGGCTCTGATCAGAACGGTGCTGGGCGGTTACTTCGCCAACGTGGACGACGTGATCGGTTTGCCCTGGCCGGGCCAGATGGCGCCATGGAACGGCACGCTGACGTTGGGTGAGTCGGCCGCAGTTGGCCTCACGATCATGGACGACGCGATTCGACATACAGCAGGGCCGAAAATCGTCATCGGTGCCTCGGGCACCACGGTCGTTGTGGACCAAGAGATGCAACTGCTCGCCAATGACCCGACCGCTCCGCCCGCCAACGAACTCTCGTTCGTGGTGATGGGAGACGCCAACCGCGGAGCGTTCAAAGGGTTTCAGGGAGTCAAACTGCCGATCTTCGACTACACCCCCGTCGTTCCGGAGACCAAGTACAACGTCATGGTGATCAAGGGCGAGTACGACGGCATCGGAGACTGGCCCGACCGCTGGTGGAACGTGCTGGCCGATCTCAACGCGATGGCGGGCACCGGGTTGCTCCAGCAGATCATCCCCGAAGAGATCGTGAATCAGTACGCACTCGAGGAGTGGGGCTCGGTTCACTACGACGCCATGTTTGCCGATCTCTCCAAAGTTCCACCGCAGAACATCACCTCCACCACTAATGCGCTGAACGGAACCACCACCACCTACCTGATCCCGACCGCCGATCTCCCGCTGCTGCGGCCTCTCAAGAAGTTGGGTGTGCCACAGAACGTCATCGACGGTCTCACCGGGGTGCTGCGACCCATCATCGACTCGGCGTACTACCGCAATGATCGGCGCCAGGGGACCAGCGGCCGGCCGGCCGAGGCGACGGTCGACACGGTGGACACGCCGACAGCGAGAAGCGGACGAGCCGCGGCGCAGGCGGCAACCAAGGTCTCACCGGCGAAGCAGAAGCTGATGAAGCCGGCGAGCGCGAAGGCGACGGGCACGGCCGGCAGTAAGCGTCACCCGCGCTGAGGATCCAGCTACTGTAGAGCCGCTGGTAACACGTTCTCGTTTTCCCGAGGAGCACCAATGGCGTTGCGGGTCGTGCAGTGGGCTACCGGGTCGGTCGGGATAGCCGCCATCAAGGGTGTGCTGGAGCATCCCGACCTCGAACTGGCCGGCTGCTGGGTGCATTCCGGGGACAAAGCCGGCAGGGACGTCGGCGAGATCATCGGCACCGAGCCCCTTGGAGTCAGGGCGACCAACAGCATCGAGGAGATCCTGGCCCTGGACGCTGACGCGGTGATCTACGCGCCGCTGCTGCCGAATCTCGACGAGGTGACCGCGCTGCTGCGCTCAGGAAAGAACGTCGTCAGCCCGGTTGGCTGGTTCTACCCGAGCGAATCCGAGGCTGCCCCACTGGAAGCCGCCGCCCGCGAGGGCAACGCCACGCTGCACGGGGCCGGCATCGGACCGGGTGCGGCCACCGAGTTGTTTCCGCTGCTGCTGTCGGTGATGTCCACCGGGGTGACGTACGTGCGTGCGGAGGAGTTCTCCGATCTGCGTACCTACGGAGCACCTGACGTGCTGCGTCACGTGATGGGCTTTGGCGGCACCCCGGAGAGCGCGCTGACCGGCCCCATGCAGAAGCTGCTCAATGGCGGCTTTTTCCAGTCGGTTCGGCTCATCGTCGACCGCCTGGGCTTCGCCGCCGAGCCCCTGATCCGGACCTCCCAAGAGGTGGCCGTGGCGACTGCGCCCATCGACTCGCCGATCGGGGTGATCGAACCGGGCCAGGTCGCCGGACGCCGGTTCCACTGGGATGCGGTGGTGACCAACACGGTCGTCGTTCGCATCACCGTCAACTGGTTGATGGGCGAGGAAAACCTCGATCCCGCATGGTCTTTCGGACCGGCGGGTGAACGCTACGAGATGGAGGTGCGCGGCAATCCGAACACCTTCGTCACGGTCAAGGGCTGGCAGCCGGAGAGTGTCGAGGAAGGGCTGGTGAGCAATCCGGGCGTGGTGGCCACCGCCGCGCACTGTGTCAACTCCATCGCGGCGACGTGTGCGGCCGAGCCCGGCATCGCGAGCTTCTTCGACCTGCCGCTGATCACCGGACGGGCGGCGCCGCAGCTCGCGCGCTGACTAACATCGACGAGATGGCTCACCCCGTCGTCGTTCAGCAGTCCCGCGCCATTCCCGTCGCGGTACCGGACGCGTTCGCCAAGACGCTGCCGATGCCGCTGCCCACCTTGTTCAACCGCTGGTATGGACCGATTCCGCCGATCAAGGCCGTGCACGACCAGACCGGCGACTGGTCGGCGGTGGGGCAGACCCGTCGGATCGCCCTGACCGGGGGAGGGGGCATGCGGGAGACGCTGACCCGCGTCGATGCGCCACATGCCTTCGGCTACACCCTCACCGACGTCAAGGGTGCGATGGCGCCGCTGATCGACCACGTCGAAGGACTCTGGCAATTCAGCGAGCACGGCAGCGCCACCGTGGTGACGTGGCGGTGGACTCTGCACCCGAAGTCGGCGCTGACCGCTCCGGCGCTGCCGGTGTTCGCCCGAATCTGGCGCGGCTATGCCAGTCAGGCGCTGGGCACCCTCTCCGACTACCTGCTGAAGTCGTGACCGGAGCAGCGTCGACGGGCTGAATTGGGCTGGAGCCCTTGGGGTTTCAGGGCACCGAGCTCGAAGCCCATCATCGATGAATCTGCCTCGGGCCGATGTGATTGACTGACTGTTCAATCTGGTTGAGTATTAGGTTCTCGTCGCAGGAGCCGGCGCCGCAGAGGGGGAGTACGACGAGATGGCAGATCCCGCACCCGCGAACGACAACAACGAGGCCAGGCGCACCCAGATGTTGCGCGCGGCAGCGGAGCTCATCTGTGAACGGGGCTTCTCCGAAACCCGAATCTCCGATGTCGCCAAGCGGTCCGGAGTCAGCTCGGCGTTGGTCATCTACTACTTCGGCACCCGGGACAGGCTGCTCGTGGACGCGCTGAGGTACTCCGAGGATTCGTTCTACGCAGCGGCCGAACGGATGCTGTGTGAAGTGCCCGCAGTGCGGGAACGGATCTCCCTGCTGATCCAGTGGACGTGTGTTGCCGAGGTGGAGGACGAGATCCCCGGCGCGTGGGGTCTGTGGTTCGACCTGTGGGCGCAGGCATTCCGGGACGAGGAAGTCAGGGCAGGCCGGGTCGAACTCGATGCGCGCTGGCGCCGGATGATCGTCGATGCTGTGCAGTCACCCGAACTGGACTCCGGCGTGGACGTACGGATGTTCGCCCTGGAGTTCTCCGCATTGCTCGACGGCTTGTCGATCCAAGTGGCGCTCGACGATCCGGAAGTGGACTCGACGGCGGCCTACGAGATAGCGATGCGGTTCGCCGAGCGGGAACTGAACCTGCCACGCGAGAAGCAGGCGGTAGCGGGCACCGGCCGCCGGTCTCGCTGAACGACCCTCGGCGATAAGCACTTACGACTCAGCTGGCAGACTCGCACGTTGTGACCACGAAACGGGCCCTGATATTGGCCGGCGGCGGCATTGCCGGCATCGGCTGGGAGACCGGCATTCTGCGCGGGATCGCCGATGAATCCCCGGCGACCGCGCAGGCCCTGCGGATGTCAGACGTCCTGGTCGGGACGTCGGCCGGCTCGACGGTCGCCGCCCAGATCAGCAGTTCGCTGTCGCTGGAGGAACTCTTCGAACGCCAGACGGCCGAGACCTCCTCGGAGATCGACTCGGGCGTCGACATCGATGCGATCTCCGCGCTGTTCCTGACGGCGATGGCACAACCCGGTGAGTTGACGGAGAAACTGCGTCGAATCGGCACCATCGCCCGGGATACGCCCACCGTCAGCGAGCCGATCCGCAGGCGTGTCATCGAAGCGCGGCTTCCCGAACATCGTTGGCCGCAGCAGGATCTGCGCGTCACCGCGATCGACACGGCAACCGGCGAAATGGTGGTGTTCAAGTCGTCGTCGGGGGTGGACCTCGTCGACGCCGTGGCCGCCAGTTGTGCGGTGCCCGGCACGTGGCCGCCGGTGACGATCGGCGACCGGCGCTACATGGACGGCGGCGTCAGCAGTTCGGTGCATACCGGGGTGGCCGCCGACTGCGCGACGGCGGTGATTTTGGTGCCGGCAGGCGAATCCGCGCCGTCACCGTTCAGTAGCGGCACTGCCGCCGAGATCGCCGCGTTCGGCGCGCGAACCTTCACCGTCTTCGCCGACGACGCGTCGCTGGCCGCATTCGGGCCCAATCCGCTGGACCCCCGCTGTCGGATCCCGTCGGCACTGGCCGGCCGCGAACAGGGCCGCCGGGTGGCGGCGGCGGTCAGGGAGTTTCTGGGGTGATGATGATCTCCGGACCGGTGTGGCGGTAGCCGTCCAACGCTTTTGCGGCGAGCTCGCGACCGAGGGCGATCATCTCGGCGGCGCGGTGAAAATCCAAACTGCGACAAGCGGTTCGGGGAACCTCGATGAGCAGGTCGGGTGGGTAGGCCGCCATCTGATGGCGGGCCAGTGCCGCCTGCGCGATGTCGATGGTGCGGTTCATCACCGCGAAGCTGCCGAGTTTGGGGATCGAGACTTCCCGCGAACTGTCGATCAGCTGATCAGCACTGCTGGGCTCCACGTCCTCGCCGTCGTCGGTGACCGAACTGGTGCCGAACCGGCTCAGCATCGACCGGGCCGCGGGTGTGTCGAGGATCGAGCGCGCTGCATTGGTGTCCAGCAGAGCCGAGGTGCTGCGCAGCAATCGGCCCAGCCATTCGCTGCTGGCTCCCGGTTCGGGGGTCTCGGTGGTGTCCTCGGGTCCGCCGGGGTCAGGGCCGGACAGGCTGATCGCAATGGTCAGATCGGCGTTGACCGCGGCGATCGGAGCCAGCGGCAGGGGGTCGAGGATTCCGCCGTCGGCCAGCAGCCTGCCATCGAGCACATGGGGGATGATGACGCCCGGGATGGCGATGGAGGCGCGGATCGCAGCATCGACCGGCCCACGTTGCAGCCACACCGATTTGCCCGCGATCAGGTCGGTGGCCACCGCGGTGTAGGGAATCGGCAGATCCTCGATGGTGACATCGCCGAGGATGTCCCGGACCGCGTCGAGGATCTTCTCGGCGCGCAGCACGCCCGCGGCGGTGATCGACGGATCGAGCAGCCGCAACACGGCCCGCTGCGTCAAAGTCTGGGCCCACTCCGAGAATTCGTCGAGTTTGCCGGCGGCATGCAGGCCGCCGACCAGAGCGCCCATTGACGAGCCGGCGATACCGACGATGTCGTAACCGCGGCCCCGGAGTTCAGTGATGACGCCGATGTGGGCGTACCCCCGTGCGCCGCCGCTGCCGAGCGCCAGTGCGACCCGGCGGCTAGGGGGGTGATCGGCCATGGGTTCCATTCTGCTCACCGAAAGCTGAAGGGCACCCCTTTCGGGATGCCCTTCTCCGGTGCGCGTCACCGCGCCCACGCTCAGTCGCGCTGGATCACGTCGATGGTGCCGAGCTTCTCGCTCCCCACCGTGTATCCCAGCGAGTCGAATGTGGTGTGGCGGGTGTCACCGGACCCGCTAGGGGCGGCCGCCGCGGGAGCGGCCAAGCCGATGACGAGCGCGCTCATCGCGGTGCCGAGCAGGCCCGCGACCGCGTACTTGGTCATGATGATCTGCCTCTTCTTCGTTTCCTCGTCCGAGCGGCTCTCGCCGATCGATTACAACGGGGTAAACCGCGAGGTCAGACAAATAATTCCACTGGCAGCAACTGAGTGCCTGCTGGCAGTAATCCGACGCGGTGGCGGACTTTTGCTACCCGTGATTGCAACGCTCAGCAGCCGCCCTCGGCGGCCGCCTTCACCGCGACGATGACCGCGGCCTGCTGCGCCGTCGACAGCTGCCCCCACGTGCTGTTGAACGTCGCCGGCCCGGGGGTGGCGTTGCTCTGCACTTCTTTGAGGAACGGTTCGACCAACGCCGCCGGGTCGCCGCCCTTGGCGTCCATCCACTTCTTCGTGGCCATGCAGGCCTGCGCATATTGTTCTTCGGTCGATTCAGCGGGCGCGTCAATCTGGGTGGTGACTCCGCCCGGCGACACGCCGATCGTGCCCGACGGTGACGCCGCTGCCGTCGACATCCCGCTGCCCGACGGCGCTGGGGCCGAGGCCGGGGTATGTCCGCCGCCACCCGACGAGCAGGCCGTCAGCACGGCGGCAACGGCCGCAGCGCACGCCGCGACGACGGACAGGGAGCGACATCGGTGGGCGCGCATGATTTCAATCTATGCAACACTGGCGGCCATGACGGAGCGCAGTGGGTTTCGGGAGTGTTGTCGGCGTTAGCCGCCCCCCGATCTGCCCCTGCAATTCTGCCGAAAGTCACCTGTCATGCCGTATTCGGGCGCCGCCCTTTCCCTTGCCACGTTCCCATCCGTCGCACCAGCCGTTTCCGCACCCACTCGGCTGCGGTTGCCCGACCTGATGCATGCCACCGACCAGTACGCCGATGACGTACTGCGTGGTCGATTCGATCAACTGCTGCCGGCTGGTGGTCCGCCGACCGACGAACGGTGGTACACCCGCTTGCACGCCGACGACGAGCTCGATGTCTGGCTGATCAGTTGGGTCCCCGGCCACACCACCGAGTTGCACGACCACGGTGGATCCCTCGGTGCGCTCACCGTGCTCTCTGGCGCGCTGCACGAATACCGTTGGGACGGTGAGCGATTGCACCGCCGACGTCTCGATGCCGGAGACCAGGCGGCCTTCCCGCTCGGCTGGGTGCACGACGTGGTCGGCGCGCCGGCCGTCGCGGCGCCCCCGTCGGAGACCCTGAGCGTGCACGCCTACTCGCCGCCGTTGAGCGCGATGTCGTACTACGAAGTGACCGAACGCAACACACTGCGGCGGACCCGCACCGAGCTGACCGACGGTCCTGAAGGATGATGAAGTCATGACCAGCCGAATCGACCGCGTCCTCGACGACGCCAGGGGCGGGCTGCGCCGGCTGGCAGCCGAGGAGATTCCGTCGGCGCTGCGCCGCGGCGCGATCCTGGTGGACATCCGCCCGGCCGCGCAGCGCGCCGCCGAGGGCGAGACGCCGGCCGCTCTGGTCGTCGAACGCAATGTGCTGGAGTGGCGGTGCGATCCGACCAGCGACGCCAAACTGCCCCAGGCTAAGGACGACGACGTCGAGTGGGTGGTGCTGTGTTCGGAGGGATACACCTCCAGCCTGGCCGCGGCCGCGCTACAGGGCCTCGGGCTGCACCGGGCCACCGACGTCGTCGGGGGCTACCACGCGCTGGCCGAGGCCGGCGTGCTCGCCGAACTGAGTGAGCTCACTCCGGCGCGGTGACGAGTGCGCGCAGCCGGTCGGTCTTCTCCGGTGTCCACCCCGGCGGCTGCAGGATCGCCGCCCAGGCGTTGACGACGTCACGCACGTAGCGGTGCCCGTGCCCGTCGGGCACATCGACGGCCACCGCCATGTCCGCCGACACCTGCAGGAACGTCACGATCGGGATCCAGTACATGTCCGGCGACACGTCGTATCCGCGGGTCTCCCGAAGCCAATCCGGTTCGGCGAACAGCAGATTGGGGTTCCACCACGAGATGGGATCGGACGCGTGCTGTAGGTAGACGATGCGCGGATAGCCCCACGGCTTGTCGGGGCGGCCCAGGTTGTCCGGGCGCGCCGCGAACCGGATGTTCTGCCCGTCATCGAAGATCGGCAGCCACATCGGGGAGCCGGCATCGCGGTTGACGGTGACGTCGTCCCACATCGTGTTGTTGAACGTCGGGCCGGAGAACAGCGCCCCGTCGGTACGGGCGATGATGTTGTTCGGGCTCAGGAACGGCGCCTCACCGCCGAAGGACCCCAGGCTCTCGCCGAACACCACGATCTTGGGCCGCTGCGCCTCGGGCATCGCGCGCAGCCGCGCATCGACCGCTTCGAACAAGGCCTGGCCGGCCTGGCGGGCGTTCTCCTTGTCCACCAGGAACGACAGCCAACTCGGCAGGAACGAGTACTGCATGCTGACGATCGCCGTGTCGCCGTTGTACATGTACTCCAGTGCGGAAGCTTCGGCCTCGTTGATCCAGCCGGTTCCGGTCGTCGTCGCGACGGCGATGACCTTGCGCTTGAACCCACCGGCGCGCTCCAGCTCTCGGGCGGCGAGCTCGGCGGCGGCCTTGATTCCCTCGGCGGAGTTCTTTCCTGCGTACGCCCGGATCGGTTCGACCGCCGGAGCGCCGTTGAATGTGGTGAGCTTCTGCACGGTGGGTCCGCCGGCGACGAAGGTGCGACCCTGATGACCGATGGTGTCCCAGGCGACCAGCGAGCCGGGGCCGCCGGAGCGCAGGGGCGTGGTGGGTGCGGGGTTGTCGGGATCCATCTCGTCGTTGACCGAGGCGAATGTGCTGTTCAGAAAGCTCATTCCGCCTCGGACCACCACGCCGTTGAGGATCGCGATCGTCAGGCTCAGCAGTATCGCGACCACGACCACGAATGAAACGCGCGGTGGGGCATAGCGATTCAGCAGACGCACCAGATATCTGACGAGTTTGCCTACCAGCTGGCCGATTTCGACGAACAAGAACAGCACGACCACGCCGATGATCCCGGCCTGCGGGTAGTTGTACCACTGCAGCCGAGGCACGCCCATCAGGTCGCGGACGTGGTCCTGCCAGACGTGGAACCAGTAGATGGTGAGGACCAGCCAGATGACTCCGACGACGACCAGCACCGGCCACGCCCACCGCGGCGGGTGCGGGCTGGCGGGCCGCGACAGCATGAAGCGCACCAGCCAGACGGCGAAAACGCCGAGTCCGTAACCGACCGCACCGGCGGCGCCGCTGACCAGTCCCTGGAACAGCGGCCCGCGCGGCAGCAGCGACGGACTCAGGGACAGGCCGAGGAAGGCCAGGCCGACAGCACTACCGGTGAACGTGTAGCGCCGTTGCCACCAGTCCGGTTTGAACTCATCTTCCGGCTCGGTGGCGGCCGCCTCCGGGTCGGCGGCGGCTTCGGTCGGCTCCGACTCGGCGACGCTCACGTCAGCACCTTAGCGGTGCGTGAAGTTCGCAGGGCGCTTCTCGGTGAAGGCGGCCATCCCCTCGGTCTGGTCGTCGGTGGCGAACGCCGAATGGAACAGCCGGCGCTCGTAGAGCAGGCCCTCGGTCAGGGTGGATTCGAAGGCCCGGTTGACGGCTTCCTTGGCCATCCGGGCTGCCGAGCGCGACATCTGCGAGATCGTCGTCGCGACGGACTTCGCCTCGGTGAGCAGGTCGTCGGCGGGCACGATCCGCGACACGAGACCGCTGCGCTCGGCCTCGGCGGCGTCGATGGTCCGGCCGGTCAGGATCAGATCCATCGCCTTGGCCTTTCCGATGGCGCGGGTCAGCCGCTGCGAGCCGCCCATCCCGGGCAGCACGCCGAGCTTGATCTCGGGCTGGCCGAACTTCGCGGTGTCGGCGGCGATCAGGACGTCGCATATCATCGCCAGCTCGCACCCGCCGCCCAGGGCGTAACCGGCGACCGCCGCGATGGTCGGGGTGCGGACCGCGGCCAACTTGCCCCAGGCCGCGAAGAAGTCGGAGTCGAAAACCTCGGAGAACGAGAGGCCGGCCATCTCCTTGATATCGGCGCCGGCGGCGAACGCCTTTTCATTGCCGGTGATGACGATGGCGCCGATCCCCGGGTCGGCGTCGAATTCCGCAGCGGCCGTGGTGACCTCGACCATCACCTGGCTGTTGAGAGCGTTGAGCGCCTTGGGCCGGTTGAGCGTGATGGTGCCGACCCGCTCGTCGCGATCGACCAGGATGGTTTCAAAGCTCGATTGGGGGCTCACTTGTCCTCCTCGAAGGTCAGGTCCGGGTCCGCCGGCGCGAAGTACTGTTCCACATCCTGCTCGGTCACCGCTGCCAGTGACGGCGGATTCCATTTCGGGTTGCGGTCCTTGTCGACGATCTGTGCGCGGATGCCCTCGACAAAGTCGTGGGACTTCAGCGATGCCGACGACACTCGGTACTCCTGCACCAGAACGTCTTCGAGGGTGTTGAGCCGCGCGGCGCGGCGCACCGACGCGAGGGCGACGGATGCTGCGATCGGGGAGCGGGAGGCGATGAGGTCGGCGGCTTTCTTGGCGTCTTCTTCCTCGCGGCCGCGCAGGGCGTCGATGATGGCGGATACGGTATCGCCCGCATAGCACTCGTCGATCCAATACTGTTGCGTCAGAAGCTGACTCGGCGGTGGATCGATCGCGAAGGCCTTGACGGCGGCGTCCACGCCGTCCTCGACGATCGCGGCGACGAGTCCCTCGAGCTGCACCTGCGGGACGTAGTGGTCGGCGAACCCGAGCGCGATGGCGTCCGCTCCGGAGAACGGCGCGCCGGACAGTGCGGCGTGCAACCCGAGGTGTCCGGGCGCCCGGGACAACAGATAGGTGCCGCCGACGTCGGGGACGAAGCCGATGCCGACTTCGGGCATGGCGATCTTCGAGGTGTCGGTCGCGACGCGGACGCTGCCGTGGGCCGCGACGCCGACGCCGCCGCCCATCACGATGCCGTCCATGATCGCCACGTACGGCTTCGGGTAGCTGCCGATCTGGGCGTTGAGCCGGTACTCGTCGAGCCAGAAGCGGCGCGCTTCGGAGCCGCCGTCGGCACGAGCACTGTCGTAGATCGCCACCACGTCACCGCCGGCGCAGAGGCCGCGTTCGCCGGCACCGGCGAGGACCACCGCCCGGACGTCGTCGTCGTCGGCCCACTGATCAAGGGCGCCGGCGATGATCGTGACCATGTTGTGGGTCAGCGAGTTGATGGCCTTTGGGCGGTTCAGTGTCAGGAAGCCGACACCACCGTCGACACGGGTCAAGACTTCGTCGGATTCGGCCGTCACGGGTGCGAGGTCCTTCCGTCCATGAAATTGGTTGGATGTCCTACTAATCTCAGCGGCAAAAGTACCAGTCGGCAAAAGATCATCACCCGCCGGATGCCCCTCACAGGTAAGGTCAGGCTTCGTAGCGCCGGACACGCCGGGAAGAACATTGTGGACTTCCTGGGAACCGGTTCCGGCAGCCGTTCGTTGACGGTGTGTTACGCGACTTCCACGAGAGGATTCCGACGGTGCGGGAGACCAGCAACCCGGTATTTCGTTCGCTGCCCAAGCAGCAGGGCGGATACGCACAATTCGGTACCGGTGTCGCCGGTGCCCAGCAGGTGGCTTACCAGACCGATCCCTACGCGGGCGCCTACCAGCCGCAGACCGGTGTCTCGCGGCCCATGACGATCGACGACGTCGTCACCAAGACCGGCATCACCCTCGGTGTGCTGTCCGTCGTCGCGGTCATTTCCTACTTCCTGGTGTCGGCCAACCTGGCGCTGGCCATGCCGCTCACCCTGATCGGTGGGCTCGGCGGACTGGTGCTGGTGCTCATCGCCACCTTCGGCCGTAAGCAGGACAACCCGGCCATCGTGCTGAGCTACGCGGCGCTCGAAGGGCTGTTCGTCGGCGCGGTGTCGTTCATCTTCGCCAACGTCGTGGTGTCCGGCGCCAACGCCGGGGTGTTGATCAGCCAGGCGGTGCTCGGCACCATCGGCGTGTTCTTCGGCATGCTCGTCGTCTACAAGACCGGCGCCATCCGGGTGACGCCCAAGTTCACCCGCATGATCGTCGCCGCCATGGTCGGCGTGCTGGTGCTGATGCTCGGCAACTTCGTGCTGGCGATGTTCGGTGTCGGTGGCGGCGAGGGCCTCGGCCTGCGCAGCGGTGGTCCGATCGCGATCGCCTTCTCACTGTTCGTGATTGCGCTCGCGGCGTTCAGCTTCCTGATCGACTTCGACGCCGCGGACCAGATGATCCGCGCCGGCGCGCCGGAGAAGGCAGCCTGGGGCGTGGCGCTCGGCCTGACCGTGACGCTGGTATGGCTGTACATCGAAATCCTGCGACTGCTCAGCTACTTCCAGCAGCGCTAGCAGCTCTCTGCGTGCAAAGCCCCGGCCTGATGGCCGGGGCTTTGTCGTATGCGGGGAGTCCTCCATCGAGTCAGACCTCACGGCAGTGCGCGGGGCTTTCTCATCGCAGCCAGTTCTGGCTCGATGGGCTGTGGATGGGTGAACACCGGAATGCGCCGCATGCGTGACGCTCTCATGAATGCAACGGGTGTTCATCGGGAGTGCGGCGGTCGCTGCGGGTGAGCTGACCAGGTACCAACTTCGCGCTCACTGTCGCCGGATCTTTCCCGACGTGTACGCCTATGGCAGCGGCGAACTCTCGATTCGAGATCGCGCGGTCGCGGCGGTTCTCTGGTCTCGGGGTCGCGCGGTCGTGACGGGCTTGGCGGCATCCGCAGTGCACGGAGCGAAATGGATCGACGCGTCAACTCCGATCGAGCTCAACTATCCGAACAATAAGGCGCCGCGGGGGATCATCAGCCGCGCCGAGACCCTGCTCGACGACGAAGTGCACCCCATACCGGGTCTACCGGTCACCACCGTGCCACGCACCGCGTTCGACCTCGCGCGGCTCGGGACGATGAGGCAGGCGGTGACCCACGTCGATGCACTGGCGAATGCCACCCGGTTGTCCGTCGACGACGTACTGGGGCTGCTGCCGCGTCATCCCAACGTGCGAGGTGTCCGCCGAGTCCCCGCGGTCCTAGACCTCGCAGACGCCGGCTCGCAGTCCCCGCGAGAGACCTGGTTGCGGCTACTGCTGATAGCCGCCGGATTCCCTCGCCCCGAGACCCAGATACCGGTGCTCAGAGCCGACGCGCGCTCGTACTACTTCCTGGACATGGGCTGGCGCGATGTGATGGTCGCGGTCGAATACGACGGCGAGCAGCACCGCCTGGATCGCGGCATCTATCGCGACGATCGGACCCGATCGGAATACATCGCCGACGTCGGGTGGCGGCGGATCCGGGTGATCGCCGGCGACCGAACGCCCGACATCATCGAACGGGCCAGGCGTGCATGGACATCCAGTCAGACCTCAGGGCGATGAAGTCGAGCCACCGTCGCCCTGAGGTCTGACTCGATGCGAGGAGGCCTAGCTGAGCCGCTCGATGACCATGGCCATGCCCTGGCCGCCGCCGACGCACATCGTCTCGATGCCGAACGTCTTGTCGTAGGTCTGCAGGTTGTTCAGCAGTGTGGCCGTGATGCGCGCGCCCGTCATGCCGAACGGGTGCCCGAGCGCGATCGCGCCGCCGGAGACATTGAGCTTGTCCTCGTCCATGCCCAACGCCCGCGCCGAGCCGAGCACCTGGACCGCGAAGGCCTCGTTGATCTCGTAGAGGTCGATGTCGTTGATCGACATCTTCGCCTGCGCGAGCGCCTTCTTCACGGCCTCGATCGGGCCCAGGCCCATGATCTCCGGCGACAAGCCGGAAACGCCGGTCGCCACGACACGCGCCAACGGGGTCAACCCCAGCTCCTTGGCCTTGGTGTCCGACAGGATCACCAGCGCGGCGGCGCCGTCGTTGAGCGGGCAGGCATTGCCCGCGGTGATCGTGCCGTTGGGCCGGAAGACCGGCTTGAGCTGGCTGATCTTCTCGTAGCTGGTGCCGGCGCGCGGGCCGTCGTCCTTGGCGACGACGGTGCCGTCGGGCAGCGTGACGGGCACGATTTCGCGCTCGAAGAAGCCGTTGTTGATGGCCTCCTCGGCCCGGTTCTGGGAGCGGACGCCCCAGTGGTCCTGGTCTTCCCGGCTGATTCCGGTGTGCAGTGCGACGTTCTCTGCGGTCTGGCCCATCGCGATGTAGACGTCAGGCAGCAGGCCGTCCTCGCGCGGGTCGTGCCACTCGTCGGCACCGGCGGCGGCTTGCTCCGACCGGGACATGGCGTCGGCGAAAAGGGAGTTCTTGGTGTCCGGCCAGCCGTCGGCGTTGCCCTTGCCGAAGCGCGACACGGTCTCGACGCCGGCCGAGATGAACGCGTGGCCCTCGCCGGCCTTGATCGCGTGGAACGCCATTCGCGTGCTCTGCAGCGACGACGAGCAGTACCGATTCACCGTGGTGCCGGGCAGGAAGTCGTAGCCCAGCTCGACGGCGACAGCGCGGCCGATGTTGAACCCCGACTCACCGCCGGGCTGGCCACAACCCATGATCAGGTCGTCGATCTCACGCGGATCGAGCGCGGGCACCTTGTCGAGTGCAGCACGCACCATCTGGGCGGCCAGATCGTCGGGACGAATGTCGACCAGCGACCCCTTCATCGCGCGACCGATCGGCGAGCGGGCAGTGGACACGATGACGGCTTCGGGCATGACGACTCCTTGGTGTGCAGCTTGGGTGCAGCGAGACTGCACACGAACCTAGCTCGCGGTCGCAACGATCGGTGCGGGGACCCCAGTCGTTTTACGACGGAGGAGCCGCGTCAGCGGCCCGAGCCGGTCGGTCAGCGCCCGGGCCTCCGATTTGGTCAGCCACGGCAGGTCCGGCACCGTCGCTCCCGTCCACTCGCCGAGCGCGTGGCACAGCGCCGGCATCAACTGGTTGGCCGCCAACGCATACCCCGCCGCCGACGGGTGGTAGCGGTCCTCGGAGAACATCACGTCGGGCGCCTGCAGAAAATTCGGCGAGAGCAGGTCGGCCAGCGGCACCGGCACCCCGCCCGCGGTGCGCACCGCGGCGGCCTGGGCGCGGGCCAGGCGCAGTCCACGGTTTCGGGCGGTCCACCGCAGCGGCTGCGGGATGTCTTTGATGACACCGAAATCCGGGCACGTCCCGACGACCACCACCGCACCGGATGCGCGCAGGCGTTGCACCGCCGCGCCGAGCCGGCGCGCCGACGGGCCGATGCCATTGAGGGCGGTGATGTCGTTGGCGCCGATCATGATCACCGCCGCATCGGGGGGTGGACCGGCGACGAACATCGCGTCGACCTGACCGGACAGGCCCTTGGACGTCGCGCCCACGATCGCCTTGGTCGACAGCCGGATCAGCTTGCCGGACTCCTCGGCGAGGCCGCGGGCGAGCAAAACGCCGGGCACTTCGTCGGCGGAACGGCAGCCGTACCCCGTTGCCGTCGAGTCGCCGAACACCATCAGATGCAGGTCGAACTCCACGCCGCGTTCCCAGCGGTGGACCGGGCCGCCGCCCGGGGCGTAGACGCCGTCGGCGCGCGGCGGCATGTCCCATGACTTGGGGATCACGTTCCGAACCTGGTCCGCCTGTCCGGTGAGCAAACTGCGTGCACCCAGTACGGCGGTCCCGGTCGAGGCCAGTAATCCCGCCGCCGCCAGCGCGGCTGTCGACTTCCGCGTCGCGCGTATCCCCACGCCGCCAGTTTAGGTGCTGTTCGGGCGGGACTTCGAGTCCCAACAGTGGCCCCGCGATTACGGACAGATATCAGATCCGGTAAGAAATCAGATCGTTAGTTGTTGTAGGTAATGCAGGTGGCAAGCTAAGTTACCGGGCTTCGCTCGATGGTCCGGGACACGTATCTACATTGGCGTAGGGAGTGTTGACGATGACCGCACCCAGTAAAGTCCGGGCCTCTGCCCCTCATCATGTTCATGCTGGCAGCGGTGGTCGTCCGCGCCGGTACCCGGTCTCCGACGGCGCACCGGTCGAGGTTGTCGAGAGCGGCCCCAGTATGGCCGCGCGATTGGTCTCGATGGGAACCCGAGTCACCATGTGGCCCACCTTGGCCGTGCTCAGCCATGTGCCGCACTGGCCGTGGCCGTTCGGCGTGGTCGACTTCGTCGCACGCGCGTTGCTTCCAACCCCCGGCACCGTCCGCGCCACGGTCGGTCTGCCGAACGCCTCCGCGCAACTGGTCCGTGCCCCCGGCGTCCTGCCCGCCGACGGCAACCGTCGCGTTGTGCTGTACATGCACGGCGGAGCCTTCCTGACGTGCGGCGTGAACTCGCACAGCCGGATCTCCGTCGCGCTGTCGAAGTACGCCGACTCGCCGGTGCTCGTGGTCGACTACCGGCTGATCCCCAAGCACTCGATCGGCAACGCGGTGGACGACTGCTACGACGCCTACCAGTGGCTGCGGACGCGCGGTTACGAGCCCGATCAGATCGTCCTGGCGGGCGACTCCGCGGGCGGCTACCTGGCGCTGACGTTGGCGCAGCGGCTGCAGGCCCTCGGTGAGGAGCCGGCCGCGTTGGTCGCGATCTCGCCGCTGCTGCAGCTCGACCACGAGCAGAAGCTGGCCCATCCGAACATTCACACCGATGCGATGTTCCCGCCCAGGGCCTTCGACGCCTTGGTCGCGCTGGTGGCCCGGGCGGCGGCCAAACAGATCGTCGACGGCGAGCCCGAGGGCGTCTACGAGCCGCTCGACCACATCGAGCCCGGCCTTCCGCGCACGCTGATTCACGTGTCCGGATCGGAGGTCCTGCTGCACGACGCCCGGCTGGCGGCGCGCCGGCTCGCCGCCTCCGGTGTGCCCACCGAAGTGCGGGTGTGGCCGGGTCAGATTCACGACTTCCAGCTGGCCGCCCCGATCATCCCGGAGGCCAAGCGCTCGCTACGGCAGATCGGGGAGTACATCCGCGAAGCCACCGGCTGAACGTCGACGCGCGCGGCCTGACACGATGTAGGTATGCGAATCGCGTCGCACATCAGCGAGCTGATCGGGAACACCCCACTGGTCCAACTGAACTCTGTCGTGCCCGAGGGTTCGGGGATCGTCGCGGCCAAGATCGAGTACGTCAATCCCGGCGGTAGCGCCAAGGACCGCATCGCCGTGAAGATGATCGACGCCGCGGAGGCCAGCGGCGAACTGAAGCCCGGCGGAACGATCGTCGAACCCACCTCCGGCAACACCGGCGTCGGCCTGGCCCTCGTCGCGCAGCGGCGCGGTTACAAGTGCATCTTCGTCTGCCCGGACAAGGTCAGTGAAGACAAGCGGAACGTGTTGCGCGCCTACGGCGCCGAGGTCGTCGTCTGCCCGACAGCCGTGGCCCCGGACGATCCGGACAGCTACTACAGCGTCTCCAACCGGCTGGTCACCGAGATCGAGGGCGCGTGGAAGCCCGACCAGTACTCCAACCCGATGGGGCCGGCCAGCCACTACGAGTCGACCGGCCCGGAGATCTGGGCCGATACCGACGGCAAGGTGACGCACTTCGTCGCTGGCGTCGGCACCGGCGGCACCATCACCGGCGCCGGGCGGTACCTCAAGGAGGTATCCGGCGGGAAGGTGAAGATCATCGGCGCCGACCCGGAGGGCTCGGTCTACTCCGGCGGCACCGGACGCCCCTATCTGGTGGAGGGTGTCGGCGAGGACTTCTGGCCCGCTGCGTACGACCCGGCTGTGCCGGACGAGATCATCGCGGTCTCCGACGCCGACTCCTTCGACATGACCCGTCGGTTGGCCAGGGAAGAGGCCCTGCTGGTCGGCGGCTCCTGCGGCATGGCCGTCGTCGCCGCGATCAAGGTCGCCCAGGAGGCCGGGCCCGATTCGGTGGTCGTGGTGCTGCTGCCCGACGGTGGCCGCGGCTACCTGTCGAAGATCTTCAACGACGGCTGGATGTCGTCCTACGGGTTCCTGCGCAGCCGCCTGGACGGTTCGGTGGTCGAGCCGACCGTCGGCGACGTGCTGCGCGGCAAATCGGGGGCGCTGCCCGACCTGGTGCACACCCACCCGTCGGAAACCGTGCGCGACGCCATCGGCATCCTGCGCGAGTACGGCGTCTCCCAGATGCCCGTCGTCGGTGCCGAACCTCCGGTGATGGCCGGCGAAGTGGCCGGCAGCGTGTCGGAGCGGGAGCTGCTCTCCGCGGTGTTCGAGGGACGGGCCAAGCTTGCCGACGCGGTGTCGGTGCACATGAGTCCGCCGCTGCCGCTGATCGGCGCGGGGGAGTTGGTCAGCGCGGCAGCCAAGGCGCTCGGCGAACGGGATGCGCTGATGGTCGTCGAGGAGGGCAAGCCCGTCGGCGTCATCACCCGCCATGATCTGCTGGGCTTCCTGTCCGACGGGCCGCGCCGACGGTGAAGTAGTTACTCGGGCAAATTCTTTAAAGCGGCATATTGCGCTCAGATGAAGATTGCGCTTTGCCGCGATACGCAGGTTTCTCTCAGGTACATTTAGGCCGCTTTATCCCAGGTGATCTCCGTCGAACTGGAAGGCGCCATGACCGAACAACCGCCAGGTCCCCCGCCGGGGAACTACCCGCCGCCGCCTGCCGGGAACTACCCGCCGCCACCGCCGCCACAGGGCGGTTACGCACCGCCGCCGCCTGGCGCCGGTTTCGGCGGCCCGCCCGCGCCCGGCCAGCCGGTTCCCCAGCTGCCGCAGAGCGCCTACACGTCGTGGTTCACCCGCGTCGTCGCGTGGCTCATCGACTACATCCCGGCGTACATCATCCTGGGCATCGGCTATGGCGTGGTGATCGGCACGACGGACACCGAATGTGTGACCGACACGTCGGAGTACGACACCGGCGCCTACTGCGCGTCGGGGACCTCGACCGCAGGCACCGTGGCCCTGATCGTCGCCGGTCTGATCGCGGTCGCGTTCGTGGTCTGGAACCTCGGTTACCGCCAGGGCACCACCGGCTCGAGCATCGGCAAGTCCGTGATGAAGTTCAAGGTGGTCAGCGAAAAGACCGGCCTGCCAATCGGTTTCGGCCTGTCGTTCGTGCGCGAGATCCTGTACCTGGTGGCGTCCTACATCTGCCTCGGCGTCGTGTGGTTGATCGCCGTGCTGTTCCCGCTGTGGGACAGCAAGCGCCAGACCCTGGCCGACAAGATCATGACCACCGTCTGCCTCCCTCTGTAGACAAGGACTTTCGATGACGCAGCCTCCTCCTCCCCCCGGCAACTACCCGCCCCCTCCGCCGGGCAACTATCCGCCGCCGCCTCCGCCGGGCAGCTACCCGCCGCCGCCTCCGCCGGGCGCCGGTGTGCTGTCCAAGGAGGCCTACACACCGTGGATCAAGCGGGTCGGCGCCTGGATCATCGACGTGATCCCGATCGCGATCCTGTCCGGAGTAGGACAGGGCCTGATGGTGGCCACCGGTGAGAACAACTGCACCTCGAGCAGCGTCGACAACAGCTATGGCGTGTACTGCACGTCGCAGCCGTCGACGCTGGGGCTGATCCTGTCGTTCGTGTTCGGCCTCGCCAGCCTGGCGTTCGCGCTGTGGAACTACGGCTACCGCCAGGGCACCACCGGGTCGAGCATCGGCAAGTCGGTCCTGAAGTTCAAGGTGATCAGCGAAAAGACCGGTCAGCCGATCGGTTTCGGGTTGTCGATCGTGCGCCAGATCGCGCACTTCGTGGACGCGATCATCTGCTACATCGGCTACCTGTTCCCGTTGTGGGATGCCAAGCGGCAGACGCTCGCCGATAAAATCATGACGACGGTGTGCGTGCCGCTCTGACGTCGCGAGCCGATAGGCTCGAAACCGATGAGTGAGCAGCGCAGCGCAGCCGACCGGCACCGGGCACAGGGGTTCGCGACCAGGGCCATCCACGCCGGGTACCGTCCCGACCCCGCGACCGGTGCGGTCAACGCGCCGATCTACGCCAGCAGTACGTTCGCCCAGGACGGCGTCGGCGGCCTTCGTGGTGGATACGAGTATGCGCGGACCGGGAACCCGACCAGGGCGGCGCTGGAGGCGGTGCTCGCCGCGGTCGAAGACGGCACGTTCGGGCGGGCGTTCAGTTCTGGCATGGCCGCCACCGACTGTGCGTTGCGCGCGGTGCTGCGTCCCGGTGACCACGTCGTCATTCCCGACGACGCCTACGGCGGCACGTTCCGGCTCATCGACAAGGTGTTCACCCAGTGGGGAGTCGCCCATACCCCGGTGGCGTTGTCCGACCTCGGCGCGGTCCGCGCGGCGATCACTCCCGACACCAAGCTGATCTGGGTGGAGACCCCCACCAATCCGCTGCTGTCGATCGCCGACGTCACGGCGATCGCTGAAATCGCGGCGGCCGCCGGCCAGAAAGTCTTGGTGGACAACACCTTCGCCTCACCGGCGCTACAGCAGCCGCTGAACCTCGGTGCCGACATCGTGCTGCACTCGACGACGAAATACATCGGCGGGCATTCCGACGTCGTCGGTGGCGCGCTGGTCACCAACGACGAGGAACTCGACACCAAGTTCGCCTTCCTGCAGAACGGTGCCGGCGCGGTGCCGGGCCCGTTCGATGCGTATCTGACCATGCGCGGTCTGAAGACCCTCGAGTTGCGGATGCAGCGGCACAGCTCCAACGCCGCTCGGGTGGCGGAATTCCTGTCCGAGCATGACGCGGTAAGCCAGGTCCTCTATCCCGGTCTGTCGTCGCATCCCGGCCACGCGGTGGCCGCGCGGCAGATGAGCGGATTCGGTGGCATGGTGTCGGTGCGGATGCGCGGCGGTATCGAGGCGGCGCGCCGGTTGTGCTCGCGCACTGAGGTTTTCATTCTCGCGGAGTCGCTGGGCGGGGTCGAGTCGCTGATCGAACATCCCGGTGCCATGACGCACGCGTCGACGGCGGGATCGCAGCTCGAGGTGCCCGACGATCTGGTTCGCCTCTCGGTGGGGATCGAGGATCCGGCAGACCTGCTCGGCGACCTCGAGCAAGCCCTAAACTAGCGCGTACCGCACTGCGGCGGTGGTCACCGCCAAATTGACCTCAGCCATCTTGGTGTCGTCCACCCATGTGCCGCTTGCGATTTCGCTTGCCCGGTCAACGACCCAGTGCCAGCCGCGGTCGTTGAGGCTCAACACCGCGCCGAGCCCGCCGATGGTGTGCAGCAGCGAGACGATCGTCGCCGTCGCGGGATCGGGACAGGTGCCGTCGAACAGCGTCGACAACATCGCCGACCGGGCCGCATCCACCCGCGCGCGGCTGGCCAGCGGCCAGGCGTAGGAGTTGCGGCGAAACCGATTCTGCGACAACGCAATCTGATGCACCTGGCCGGTGCGCAGCAACTGATCGATGACCCGGTCCTCGGTGTGCTTGCGCAGCTTGTTGATCGCGGCGCTGGGCGTCACCGGTGCCTCGTGGAGCAGGCTCAGCGCTGGACGCACCACGGGATCCAGTGGTGGCGGCCCGGCGAGTGCGACCAGGTGATCGGGCGGGACCGGTTCACCCGGCAGCGCAGGCCGGACCCGGCAGTCGTAGGCCAGATCCAACAAGACCGCGGCGGCCAGTAGCCGTTGCAGCAGGCTCGGCTCCACGGCCGGCTGTGCCGCACCGTTGTCGAGCAGCAGCAGTAGAAGGTCTTCTGCGATGCGCGCCACGCGCGAGGGGGTTACGAGTGGTAGGGCTCGGCGCTGACCAGCGTGACCTTGACGGTCTTGCCGCTGGGTACCGCGTACTCGCGGGTGTCGCCGACCTTGGCGTTGAGCAGAGCAGCGCCCAGCGGGGAGTTGGGCGAGTAGACCTCGAGCTTGTCGTGGTCGATGCCCTCCTGGCGGGTGGCGATCAGGAAGGTCTCGGTATCGGACTCGTCGCCGTCGTAGTAGACCTTGACCACCGAGCCGGGCAGCGCGACACCGGACTGCTTGGGTGCTTCGCCGACCTTGGCGGTGTTGAGCAGCTCCTGCAGCTGGCGGATGCGCGCTTCCTGCTGGCCCTGCTCCTCGCGCGCGGCGTGGTAGCCGCCATTCTCGCGCAGGTCGCCTTCTTCGCGACGGTCGTTGATCTCGGCGGCGATGACCGGACGATTGGCGATCAACTGATCCAGCTCGGTCTTGAGCCGGTCATACGACTCTTGGGTAAGCCAAGTCACCTGGGTGTCGGTCATCTGGTCGCGCTCCTCATTCGTTGGTTCCGCGCATGTTGGCGTTGCAGTCTGTTGTTGCTGCCGGGAAAGTGCGGATCACTCCGCGTGTATTGCCGTCGAAGAGCTGCGAGCAAACGCGCTAATGAAGCAATACACGGCTCCCAGCAGGAACCGTGTATCGACCAAGTCTACCACCGCGAGGACAGCCGCCCTTCATGCTTTCGCAGTTCCGTGTTAGTGGTTCGGTCGCCGGTCAGGGCGCGACGAGATAGCCGGGAACGTCGTTTCCGCAGCCGTAAATATCGCCGACGAACGGTCGTTTGTACGACTTCACAACGGTGGTGACCTGCACGGTCTCCTCCGACGACGGCGGCACCAGAATTTCTCGCCGGCCGGTTTCGGCGCCGTCGTGAGAACGAACTCGGACGATGCAGTGCGCCGGCTGGGACGGGTCCTTTCGGGTCACGCTGATCGTCACCGAGACGGTGTGGTCGTCAGTGACCTGATACGCGGCGATCTTGCCTTCCACGTCGTTGCCCTCGAAACGCTGGTAAGCGATCAGAGCGAGTACGACGCCGGCGGCCAGAACCAGGACACCCAGCGCGAACGCCACCCGCCGCCGGGCGGCCGGCGCCAGGCGGGTGCGCCCGTAGCGCGACTCGGGGAGCTGCGGCGGGCTGGCGGTCATGAGTTTGGGATGAGTCTCTCGTCGGCAGGCATCGATTGGGGGTATCCACACCCCGAATGGAACTATTGGACTATAGGGCGCGCCGCAGCTGTTACATCAGCAGGTAAGCCCGATGACGACACAGTGAGTACAGGGGAGAAGTGACCGAACTGCGGTTGATGGCCGTGCACGCCCACCCGGACGACGAGTCCAGTAAGGGCGCCGCCACCCTTGCCCGTTACGCCTCCGAAGGCCACCGGGTCATGGTGGTGACCCTGACCGGCGGCGAGCGCGGCGACATCCTCAATCCGGCGATGGACCTGCCCGAGGTGCGGGGCCGGATCGCCGACATCCGTCGCGACGAGATGGCCCGGGCCGCGGAAATCCTGGGAGTGGAACACAAGTGGCTTGGGTTCGTGGATTCCGGGCTGCCCGAGGGGGACCCGCTCCCGCCGCTGCCCGACGGCTGTTTCGCGCTGGTTCCGCTGGAGCAGCCGGTTGGCGAACTGGTGAAGCTGATCCGAGAATTCCGCCCGCACGTCGTGACCACCTATGACGAGAACGGCGGCTATCCGCACCCGGATCACATTCGCTGCCATCAGGTTTCGGTGGCCGCCTACGAAGCTGCCGCCGACCACCGGCTGTATCCGGACGCCGGCGAGCCCTGGGCGGTGAGCAAGCTCTACTACAACCACGGCTTCTTGCGCGCCCGGCTGCAGCTGCTGCAGGACGAGTTCGCCAAGCACGGCCAGGAGGGTCCGTTCGCCGACTGGCTGAAGAAGTGGGATCCCGAGATCGACATCTTCTCGGGGCGGGTGACCACCCGGGTCCTGTGCTCGGAGTACTTCAACCAGCGTGACGAGGCGCTCAAAGCGCACGCCACCCAGATCGACCCCGGCGGATTCTTCTTCGCGACGCCAATAGAGTGGCAGCAGCGGTTATGGCCTACCGAGGAGTTCGAATTGGCTCGTTCGCGGGTGCCCGTCAATCTTCCTGAAGACGACCTGTTCACCGGAATCGAGATCTTCGAGTGAGAGACCTGTTCACGACGGCCGTGTCGATACTGGCCGATCCGCCCAAGAACACCGGCCCGGATTTCGGCAAGGCCAGCCCGTTCGGCCTGCTGATCGTCGTGATCCTGCTGATCTGCGTTTTCGTCCTGGTGTGGTCGATGAACAAGCACCTCAAGAAACTGCCGGAAAGTTTCGACGCGACGCCTTCGCAGGACGCCGAGTCCACCGACCATCCGGTGAGCGCGACGACAGACGAGGGGGCGGCACACGAGGGTGAGGCCAAGAGACCCCCGCATGAGCCCGGCGGCTAACACGCTCGGCAACGCGACCAGCCCCTATCTGCGTCAGCATGCCGACAACCCCGTCCATTGGCAGCAGTGGACCCCGGAGGCGCTGGCCGAGGCCACCCGCCGCGACGTGCCGATCCTGCTCTCGATCGGGTACGCCGCCTGCCACTGGTGCCATGTGATGGCTCACGAGTCGTTCGAGGACGACGACGTGGCCGCAGCGATGAACGCTGACTTCGTGTGCATCAAGGTCGACCGGGAGGAACGGCCGGACCTCGACGCGGTGTACATGAACGCGACGGTGGCGATGACCGGGCAGGGCGGCTGGCCGATGACCTGCTTCCTGACCCCTGACGGACGGCCGTTCTTCTGCGGCACCTACTACCCGAAGCCGCAATTCCTGCAGCTGCTGAGCGCAGTGGCCGAGACCTGGCAGTCCCGTCGCGACGAGGTCGAAGAGGCCTCCGACCAGGTGGCCGGGGAGCTGCGGCGGATGGCGGCCGGGCTGCCCGATGGCGGTCCCGAGATCGAGCCCGCGCTGTGTGACCACGCGGTCATGGCGGTCCTGCGCGACGAGGACGTCGAGCGCGGAGGCTTCGGGCGGGCCCCCAAGTTCCCGCCGTCGGCGTTGTTGGAGGCGCTGCTGCGCACCTACGAGCGCACCGGTTCGCCGCTGCCGCTGGACGCGGTGATCCGCGCCGGCACCGCGATGGCGCGCGGCGGCATCTACGACCAGCTGGCCGGCGGCTTCGCGCGCTACAGCGTCGATGCCGACTGGGTGGTGCCGCACTTCGAGAAGATGCTCTACGACAACGCGCTGCTGCTGCGGGCGTACGCGCACTGGGGCCGGCGCACGGGCGATCGGTTGGCACTGCGGATCGCGGCCGAAACCGCCGGGTTCCTGCTGGGCGACCTCGCCGACGGCGACATGTTCACCTCCGCGCTTGATGCCGATGCCGCGGGTGTCGAAGGCTCCACCTACGTGTGGACACCGGCACAGTTGAACGAGGTGCTCGCCGACGGCGACAGCGCTTGGGCGGCAACCCTTTTCGAGGTCACCGAGCGCGGCACCTTCGAGCATGGCGCCTCGGTGCTGCAATTGCCTACCGATCCCGACGACGCCGAGCGCTTTGAGCGGGTCCGGTCGGCGTTGCTTGCCGCCCGGTCGACGCGGGTGCAGCCCGCGCGCGACGGCAAGATCGTCACGGCTTGGAACGGGTGGGCCATTACTGCGCTGGCCGAAGCCAGTGTGGCCCTTGATGTTCCACCACTGCTGACGGCGGCGGCGCGGTGTGCCACGGCCCTGCTGGACCTGCATGTCGTGGACGGCCGGTTGCGGCGGGCGAGCCTGGGCGGGGTGGTGGGCGACAGCGCGGCCATCCTCGAGGACCACGCGGCGCTGGCCACCGGGTTGCTGACGCTCTACCAGCTCACCGGCGATGCAGCGTGGCTGTCGAGCGCCACCGATCTGCTCGACATCGCGCTGCGGCACTTCGCCGACCCGCAGCGTCCGGGTCGCTGGTTCGACACCGCCGACGACGCCGAGCCGCTGATGGTCCGGCCCGCCGACCCACTGGACAACGCCACGCCGTCGGGTGCGTCGTTGATCGCCGAGGCGCTGCTGACTGCCGCGCATCTGGTCGACGCCGATCGCGCGACACGTTACGGCCAGGCTGCCGACGCCACGCTCCTGGCGCATTCGCCGCTGCTGGCCCGCGCCCCGCGGTCGGCCGGTCACTGGCTGGCGGTCGCCGAGGCTGCCATTCGCGGGCCGTTGCAGGTGGCCGTCTCCAGTGACCGCCCAGACTCCGAATTGCTCGCCGCTGCACGGCAATTGGCGCCCGGCGGCGCGATCGTCGTCGGCGGGGCGGTCGATTCCTCGCCGCTACTGGAAGGCCGCGACCGGATCGGCGGCAAGGACGCCGCCTATGTGTGCCGCGGGCGGACCTGCGACCTGCCGGTCACCGGTGCCAGGGAACTCGCCGACGCGCTGGGTGTGTCCGTGTAGCGTTCCGGCCATGAGCGATGCCCTCGATCTGGAAGCCCTGGTCAACCGTTACCTGAGCACCGTCGCCGCGGGCAAGGCGGCCGACGTCGCGGCGCTGTACGCCGAGGACGCCACGCTGGAGGATCCGGTGGGGTGCGGCGAGGTCCACATCGGCAGGCAGGCCATCGAAGGCTTCTACAAGACGATCGAGGGCGCCGAGGTGTCCTCGGAGCTGCTGGAGTTCCGCGCCGGCGGCAGCGAGGCGGCGTTTCTCTTCGCCCTGACGGTCGCCGGCGCCATGCGGATCGACGTCATCGAGGTGATGACGTTCAACGGCGACGGTCTGGTGACGTCGATGAAGGCCTACTGGGGCCCGGAGAACGTCACGCAGCTCTGAGCGGTCCCAACGCCGGGTCGCTTCGCTCCTGCCCGCCGAGCTAGAAGACCGCGAACCACATCGCGATGTAGTGGCAGATCGCGGCTACCGCGGTGCAGGCGTGGAAGAACTCGTGATGGCCGAACGTCGTCGGCCACGGGTTGGGCCACTTCAGCGCGTAGAGCACCCCGCCGACGCTGTACAGCGCGCCGCCGACGATCAGCAGCACCAGCGCGGCAACCCCCGCGCCGTTCATGATCGGCACGATGAACCAGGCGGCCACCCACCCCAGCAGTAGATACAGCGGCACCCCGACCCACCGCGGGGCGGACGGCCAGAACATCTTGAGCAGTACGCCCGCCAGCGCCCCACCCCACACGATGCTCAGCAGGATGAGGCCGCTGCGCTCGGGCAGCGCCAGCATCGCGAACGGGGTGTAGCTGCCCGCGATGAAGATGAAGATCATCGAATGGTCGGCGCGCTTCATCCACTTGCGCGCCGTCGCCGACTTCCAGTTGACCCGGTGGTACGTGCCGCTGACGGCGAACATCGCGACGATCGTGATCGTGTAGACGAACGTCGAGAGCCCTGCCCGCAGACCTTCCAGCGCCCATGACACCGAGATGAGCGCGGCGCCGGCGATGAAGGCCACGACGGCGGCGTAAACGTGGATCCACCCGCGGGCGCGGGGCTTGCCGAGGAATTGGGCGGCGGCGTCGACCACCGCTTCGGGGAAGTCTTCGGCGTAATCGCGGGGCGATGGCTGCTGAGCCTCGTCGGCGGCCTCGACTCTTGCGGTCATGTCACCTCCAATTCGCGACCGGGGGTACCTGCTCGTCACAGTAGTCTGGTTTGTCGTGGAGATCATTCCGCCTCGCCTCAAGGATCCGGCCTACCGGCTCTACGAGATGCGGCTGCGCCAGGAGTTGGCGCGCTCCAAATCCCAGCTGCCCCGGCATATCGCCGTGCTGTGCGACGGCAATCGGCGCTGGGCTCGTGATGCTGGTCACGACGACGTCGCGTACGGGTACCGGATGGGCGCGGCCAAGATCGCCGAAATGTTGCGCTGGTGTGCAGAATCCGGCATCGAGATGGCCACGGTCTACCTGTTGTCGACCGAGAACCTGCAGCGCGATCCCGACGAACTGTCGTCGCTGATCGAGATCATCACCGACGTCGTCGAACAGATCTGCGCGCCGGCCAACCGCTGGAGCGTGCGCACGGTGGGTGATCTGGAGCTGCTCGGCGAGGAGCCCGCGAAGCGGCTGCGCGACGCCGTCGACAGCACCACGCCGCTGGCGTCCACCGCCGTCTTTCACGTCAACGTCGCCGTCGGTTACGGCGGGCGGCAGGAGATCGTCGACGCCGTGCGGGCGCTGTTGAGCAAGCAGCTGGCCAACGGCGCCACCCCGGAACAGCTGATCGAAGCCGTCACGATCGAGGGCATCTCGGAGAACCTCTACACCTCGGGGCAGCCCGACCCCGATCTGGTGATCCGGACGTCGGGGGAGCAGCGGCTGTCCGGATTCCTGTTGTGGCAGAGCGCCTATTCGGAGATGTGGTTCACCGAGGCGCACTGGCCGGCGTTCCGGCGGGTGGACTTCCTTCGCGCGCTGCGCGCCTACAGCCGCAGGCATCGGCGATTCGGGATGTGATGGCTGCGCTGTCGGCGGTGGTCTTCACGCTCAGCTGGTGGCTGGGCCTCTATCTGCTGGCGCGCGATCCGCGCAAGCCCGTGCTGGTGCTGGCCGCCGTCGGACTGTGCGGCTTCGCCGGCGTGGTGGCGCTGGATGCGGTGCGGCTGGTCAGTGTCGGGAACGCCGAGCTGCTCGGGCAGATCGAGATCTACCTCGTCGCGGTGCCGGGGGTGGCCTGGTTTGCCGTGGTCCTCGAGTTGGCCCGCCCGATCGACACCTGGCGCAGCCGCGTCGTCGAGCTGACCCTGATCGGCGTCGTCGCGGCGCTCACGCTCGTCGGCGCAGTGCTGGCCGGCTCGGTGGTGGGCCCGCTGCGCACCGGTCATTGGGTGATGTTCGCGGTGATCTCGGTGTCCACGCTGGGTGCGATGCTGGCCGCCGTCCGCCGGGCCGCGCAGCCCGGTCGGGTGGCCGGTGTGGTGGTTATCGCGACGCTGTTCTTCGCGTTGGGCAACGCGATCCTGGTGATTCCGTTGGGGTTGGTACCGAGCTGGTTGGCGTTGGCCTCCACCGGTTTTGACGTGTTGCTGCTGGGCCTGGCGGTCGCGTTGTGGGATGCCTTCGACGAGGGTCAGGCGCTGCGGGCCGACATGCTGCGGTCCTTCATCGCGACCGTGGTGGTGGCGGTGCTGTTCGGCGGGCAGGCGCTGATCGGGATGTCGGTCACCGGTGCCGACGGGTCCGGCCGTACCGCGCTGACCGTGCTGCTGTTCACCAGCCTGGCCGTCGCGATCGCCATCAATGTGCTGGCCGACCCGCTGGCCGGGTTGTTGGACCGGCTGGCCTTCTCGCGCTCACCGCGCCTGCGCGCCGACCGCGCCGCGCTGCGCGGCGCGGAAGCCGCGCTTCCGCTGGTCGCCGCCAACCCGCTGGACGCCCTCGACGACGAGGCCTTCGCGCGGCTGACCCGCCGTGCGCTGGGCCACTACGGCGATCTGTCCAAACTTGTCGCCAGTCCGCTGACCCAGTTGCCCGTCATCGATGAGCGGTTGGCCGCCCGCGGGGCGCCCGACCAGCCGCTGGAGCGGGCCAACGAACTCAAGGCCGTGCTCGCCGAGCACATCGCCCGCCTGAAGCCGCGCAGCGGCGAACCGTTCGGTACCACCGAGCACTGGCGCTACTACAACGCGCTGTACTTCCCCTACGTCGTCGGCGTGCGGGCGTACGCACAGAACGCCACCGCCGCCGGCCTGGATCCGGTGGCCCGGCAGGCCTGGCAGTGGTTCGTCACCGAGGTGCCACAGCGCTCGCTGCACAACTGGCAGAACGCTGCGGCGCGATTGATCGCCGCAGACCTGCGCGGACGCGTAGCCGTATCACAGCCCTGAGCTGCACCCTGGCAGTGCTTGGCAGTGCCAGGCGTCGATCTGGCAGTGCCTTCTGAGCAACCTCGACACCATGACCGCCATCACTCCCAGGACCCACCCGTTCGCTGATTCAGGAGACTCACTACTGCGTTTCGCGATGCGTGTCGACGCCACCGGAACCGGTGTGCTCGGCTTGGCCATCGCAGCGATGGCCGACCCGCTGGGCCGGCTGACCGGACTCACCGCCGCGCAGGGTTACATCGCCGGAGCGGCCTTCGTGCTCTGCGGACTCGTCGTCTATGCGCTGGCCGCCGCGCCCGACCTGCGTCGGGTCGGCACGGGGCTGGTCGTGTTCAACAGCGTCGGGACCGTCGGCTTCGTCGTCCTTGCTGAGGCCGGCGTGTTGCCGCTGACCACTTTCGGATCCCTCACCGCACTGGCCGGCGCCCTCTACACCGCCACCTTCGCCGTCCTGCAGTACCTCGGAGTGCGCCGTCTGGCGTGATTCGCCACGGCACCGGCACTTCACAACCCCCCACGAAAGGAACAGTTATGACCACCACCCTGTCGACCACCACGTCGGACTCGCTGCTGCGGATGGCCATGCGGGTCGACGCCGTCCTGTCCGGTCTGTGCGGCATCGTTTTGATGGCCGCCGCCGGACCGATCTCCGGTTTCACCGGCTACCCTAAAGCGGCCGAGTTCGCCACCGGCGCAGTGTTCGTCGTCTACGCCGTCGTGGTGTTCCTGGCGGCAGGCCTGCAGCGGGTGCGCACGGCTGGCATCGCCACCGCGATCGCCAACCTGGTCTTCACCGTCGCGGCCGTGGTGGCCGTGATCGAGTTCGATATGACGACTGCGGGCGTGGTTGTCACTCTGGCCAGTGGGGTGTACACGCTGGTGTTCGCCGACCTGCAGTACCTGGGTGTGCGCCGCATCAAATAGGGTTTGCGGCATGCATGTCGTAGCGTTCGCCGCCGCGCGCAAGGCGGTCCTGGAAGAGGCTGGCGGGGTAACCGCCGAAGGCTTCCCGATGACGAGCTGCTACGTGGAGAGTTTGCCTTCGCAGATCACCGTGCCGCTGGTGCTGGCCGTCCACGCGCCGGGCGGCAGCGACTACGAGCCGCGCCGCTACATCGTCGCGAAATCGCCCGAGGGAGAGCGGGTCGGTCTCCTGGAGTTCGCCTGGCAGTGGCCGGACAACCCCGGGGTGCCGGTCAAGTTCCGGGTCTTCGCCCACCATCTGCCGATCACGGTGTACTCCGCAGGCGTCTACAGCGTCGGTATCTACTCCGATCCGGACGCCGGGGAGGCGGAGTTCGCGTTCCCGCTGCCGGTGCTGCGGCTCAACCCGCTCACCCGAGTGCCGCAGAACTAGAGCTTGCGCAGCCGCAACCGGTTGATCGCGTGGTCGGCGTCCTTGCGCAGCACCAACGTCGCCCGAGGCCGCGTCGGCAGGATGTTCTCGATCAGGTTGGGCCGGTTGATCGAGCTCCAGATGTCGCGGGCGGCGGCGACCGCCTGAGTGTCGGTCAGGCCGGCGTAGTGGTGGAAGTGCGAGGCCGGGTTGGCGAATGCGCCTGCCCGCATCGCCAGGAAGCGGTCGACGTACCACTGCTCGATGTCCTCGATGCGGGCGTCGACGTACACCGAGAAGTCGAACAGGTCCGACACCATCAGGGTCGGACCTGTCTGCAGGACGTTGAGCCCTTCGAGGATCAGGATGTCGGGATGGGTGACGACGTGTTTCTCGCCAGGCACGATGTCGTAGATCAGGTGTGAGTAGACCGGAGCGCACACCTGGTCGGCGCCGGACTTCACCGTCGTCACGAACCGCATCAGTGCCCGGCGGTTATAGCTCTCCGGGAAACCCTTGCGGTGCATCAGATTTCGACGGGTGAGCTCTGCGTTCGGGTAGAGAAAGCCGTCGGTGGTGACCAGGTCGACGCGCGGGTGGTGCTCCCAGCGGGCCAGCAGCGCCTGCAGCACGCGGGCGGTGGTGGACTTGCCGACGGCCACGCTGCCTGCGACGCCGATGATGAACGGCACCGGCCGATCCGGATTCTGCTGCGGCTCACCGAGGAACTCCGAGGTGGCGGCGAACAGTCGCTGGCGCGCGGCGACCTGCAAATGGATGAGCCGGGCCAACGGCAGGTAGACCTCTTCGACCTCGAGCAGATCGACCTGCTCGCCCAGACCGCGCAGCCCAACCAGTTCGTCCTCCGTCAGCTTCAACGGAGTCGACATGCGCAGGGAACGCCATTGACTCCGGTCGAACTCGACGTAAGGGCTGGGTTCGCTCAGCCGCGCCATCGTGCCAGTCTTGCAGTTAGCTTGGTTGACATGCAGCCCGGCACCCTCATCCGCGATTACTTGACCCTCGGCTTGCGGTTCGACCGTATCGAGGAAGGCTACGTCGACTCCTTCACCGGCGATCCCGAACTGCGTCGCGCGGTGGCCGACGAGCCCGCCCCCGAACCGGCTGACCTGGCGCGGCAGGCCGACCGGTTACTGACCGAATTGCCGCAGGTTCCCCGCGAAGCGGGCTTCACCGATCAGCGCGCCGACTTCATCGGCGCGCATTTGCGGGCCCTGCAGTTCTCGGCGCGCAAGTTCGCCGGCGAGGAAGTCGGCTTCGTCGACGAGGTGCGCAACTACTTCGACGTCGAGATCAGCCGCGGCGACCCCGAGCGCTACCGCGCCGCCCACGCCCGCATCGACGAGGTGCTCGGCGGCAGCGGGCCGTTGGCCGACCGGATGGAAGCGCACCGCCGCTCCGACGAGATCCCGCCCGATCGGCTCGAGGAATGCATCCACGCGTTCTCCAGCGCGCTGCGCGACAAGGTGCGCGCGACCTATCCGCTCCCGGACGCCGAGACCATCGTCTACGAGGTGGTCACCGACAAGCCGTGGTCGGGCTTCAACTACTACAACGGCAACTACACGTCGACGGTCGCGGTCAACGCCGACCTCAAGCAGCAGATGGCCAACCTGCCCCGGCTGGTCGCACACGAGTCCTATCCCGGCCACCACACCGAGCACTGCCGCAAGGAGGCCGGGCTGGTGGCCGCCGGAGACCAGCAGGAGCAGACCATCTTCCTGGTGAACACCCCGCAGTGCCTGATGGCCGAGGGTTTGGCCGACCTGGCCCTGTACGCCGCGGTGGGGTCCGGGTGGGGGAGTTGGGCGACGGAGATCTACGCCGACCTGGGACTGCGGTTCGACGGCGCGCGTGCTGAGGCGCTGTCGGAGGCGACGGCGGCGCTGGCCGACGTACGCCAGGACGCGGCGCTGATGCTGCACGACGAACACCGTGACGTCGACGACGTCGTCGCGTTCCTGCAGCGCTGGCTGCTGGTCGACGACACCCGGGCGCGGCAGATGCTGCGGTTCCTGTCCTCGCCGCTGTGGCGGGCCTACACCAGCACCTACGTCGAGGGATACCGGTTGCTGCGTGGCTGGCTCGACGACCGGCCGGCCGGGATGGGGCTCACCGAACGGTTCGGCCGGCTGCTCGACGAGCCGCTGATCCCGTCTGCGCTGCGGGTGGACGCGGCCTGAACAGCGGCGGATAGGCTTGGGGCATGACCGCAGACTCGACGATCTCGCCTTCGACCGTCGCCCCGGGCGCCGACTACGCCGCCACCGCCAGTGAGGCCTACCGTGCGGCCCTGGCAGTCATCGAAACCGTCGAGCCGCGGATCGCCGATGCGACCCGCAAAGAGCTTGCCGATCAACGGGATTCGCTCAAACTGATCGCCAGCGAGAACTACGCGTCGCCGGCTGTGCTGCTGACCATGGGCACCTGGTTCTCGGACAAGTACGCCGAGGGCACTGTCGGGCATCGCTTCTACGCCGCCTGCCAGAACGTCGACACCGTCGAGTCGCTGGCCGCCGAGCACGCGCGCGAGCTCTTCGGCGCCCCGTACGCCTACGCCCAGCCGCACTCCGGGATCGACGCCAACCTGGTCGCGTTCTGGGCCATCCTGGCCACCCGGATCGAGGCGCCTGCGCTGACCGATTCCGGGGTCAAGCACATCAATGACCTGTCCGAGGCCGAGTGGGAGCGGCTGCGCGCGCGGCTGGGCAGCCAACGGCTGCTGGGCATGTCGCTGGATGCGGGCGGCCACCTCACCCACGGCTTCCGGCCCAACATCTCCGGCAAGATGTTCCACCAGCGCAGCTACGGCACCAACCCGGAGACCGGCCTGATCGATTACGACGCCGTCCGGGCCACCGCCAAGGAGTTCAAGCCGCTGATCCTGGTGGCCGGTTATTCGGCGTACCCGCGGCGGGTCAACTTCGCCACGATGCGTGAGATCGCAGACGAGGTCGGCGCCACCCTGATGGTCGACATGGCACACTTCGCCGGGTTGGTCGCAGGCAAGGTCTTCACCGGCGACGAGGACCCGGTGCCGCACGCCCACGTCACGACCACGACCACGCACAAGTCGCTGCGCGGGCCGCGCGGGGGCCTGGTGCTCGCCACCGAGGAATTCGCGCCCGCCGTCGACAAGGGCTGCCCGATGGTCCTCGGCGGCCCGCTGTCCCACGTCATGGCGGCCAAGGCCGTCGCGCTGGCCGAGGCACGGCAGCCGTCGTTCCAGGCCTACGCCCAGCGGATCGCCGACAATGCCAAGGCTTTCGCCGAGGGTCTGTCCAAGCGCGGCGCCACGCTGGTCACCGGCGGCACCGACAACCACTTGGTGCTGCTCGACGTCCAGTCCTACGGACTGACCGGTCGCCAGGCCGAGTCGGCGCTGCTGGATTCCGGTGTGGTCACCAACCGCAACGCGATCCCGTCCGACCCGAACGGCGCCTGGTACACGAGCGGGATCCGGTTCGGCACCCCGGCGCTGACCACCCGCGGGTTCGGCCCGGACGAGTTCGACCGGGTCGCCGAACTGGTGGTCGAGGTGCTGTCCAACACCGAGGCCGAGGGTTCGTCGAAGGCGAAGTACAAGCTGGCCGACGGCACCGCTGACCGGGTCCACGCCGCCGCCGCCGAGCTGCTGACGGCCAACCCGCTGTACCCGGGATTGACTCTGTAGCGACACGAAACGCCGGGTGGCAGATTTTTTGAACACCCGTGTCTTTGAGTTACAGTTACTTCATGGCACAGAAACCTGTCGCGAATGCGCTGACGCTCGAACTCGAGCCGGTTGTCGCTGACAATCTGGTTCGCTATCTGGCCACCGCCGACGAGTGGTATGGCCACGACTACGTCCCGTTCGACCAGGGCGAGAACTTCGCCTTCCTGGGCGGCAAGGACTGGGATCCCTCCCAGGTGACGTTGCCCGCCGAGGTCGTCGACGCCTTGGAGATCCTGCTGATCACCAAAGACAACCTCGCCGGATACCACCGCGAGCTGGTCGAGCACTTCATCCTCGATGAAAAATGGGGTCGCTGGCTGGGCCGCTGGACCGCCGAGGAGAACCTGCACGCGATCGCGCTGCGGAACTACCTCGTGGTCACCCGAAACTTCGACCCGACCGCGAATGAGGACGTCCGCGTCAATCACGTCATGCGCGGCTACCGGGCCAAGAGCTTCACCCAGATCGAGACGCTGGTGTTCATGGCGCTCTACGAGCGCGCGCACGCGGTGTTCGCGCGCAACCTCGAGGCCAAGATCGACGAGCCGGTACTCAAGGGACTGGTCGGCCGAATCGCCACCGACGAGGAACGGCACGAAGAGTTCTTCGCCAACCTCGTCGCGCACTGCCTGCAAACCCACCGCGACTCGACGATCAACTCGATCGCCCGGCGCGCGGCCGGCTTCGGTCTGGTCGGCGGCGACATCTGGGAGTACCGGGACAAGCTGCAGAACGTGGCCGAGGCCGGCATCTTCGACTACGAGACCTCGCGCAAGGTGGTCACCGATCGCATCGCGGCCTGGGGCCTGGGCGACGAGCCGACCTTGAAGAAAATCGTTCGCTCGTAACACGCCCGCGCGCCTGATCGGCGCGCACGCCGCTACCGGAGTAGCGTCACTTTCGATGGCTAGCGACATGCTCTGCTGTCCGGGCGGTACCTATCGTTTCGACTACGACAGGACCGGTCCCGGTCCTGGTGCCGCAGTGTCCGCCGAGGGGTTCGCGGGGACCGCGTGAGCCTGAGGAGCGCCCAGTGACCGATTCGCAGTCGCCCATTCGGACGTATGTGCTCGACACCTCAGTCTTGCTGTCCGATCCGTGGGCGTGCACCCGGTTCGCCGAACACGAAGTGGTGGTACCGCTCGTGGTCATCAGTGAACTGGAAGCCAAGCGCCACCACCACGAGCTGGGCTGGTTCGCCCGGCAGGCGCTGCGGCTGTTCGACGACCTCCGCCTGGAGCATGGTCGCCTGGATCAGCCGATTCCCATTGGGACAGAAGGCGGAACGCTCAATGTCGAACTCAACCACAGCGATCCGATGGTGCTGCCGTCCGGCTTCCGCACCGAGAGCAACGACACCCGGATCCTGACGGTCGCGGCCAACCTCGCGGCCGAAGGCAAGCGAGTCACGTTGGTCAGCAAGGACATTCCGCTGCGGGTGAAGGCCGGCGCGGTAGGCCTGCTGGCCGACGAGTACCACGCCCAGGACGTGATCACCTCCGGCTGGACCGGCATGACCGAGCTCGACGTCGCGAGCGAGGATGTCGACACAATCTTCGCCGAGGGCGAGATCGATCACGAGGAAGCGCGTAATCTGCCGTGCCACACCGGGGTTCGGCTACTCGGCGCCAACTCCAGCGCGCTCGGTCGGGTGAACGCGGACAAGAAGGTACAGCTGGTGCGCGGCGATCGCGAAGTGTTCGGCCTCCGGGGAAGGTCCGCCGAACAACGCGTCGCGCTTGATCTGCTGCTCGACGAGTCGGTGGGCATCGTGAGCCTCGGCGGCAAGGCCGGCACCGGCAAGTCGGCGCTGGCGCTGTGCGCGGGCCTCGAGGCGGTGCTCGAGCGGCGCACCCAGCGCAAGGTTGTCGTGTTCCGGCCGCTGTACGCCGTCGGCGGGCAGGACCTCGGCTACCTGCCGGGCAGCGAGAGCGACAAGATGGGCCCGTGGGCGCAGGCTGTCTTTGACACGCTCGAGGGCCTGGCGTCGCCGGCCGTGCTGGAAGAGGTGCTCTCCCGCGGGATGCTCGAAGTGCTGCCGCTGACCCACATCCGCGGTCGTTCGCTGCACGACTCGTTCGTGATCGTCGACGAGGCGCAGTCGCTGGAGCGCAACGTGCTGCTGACGGTGCTCTCGCGGCTGGGCAGCGGGTCGCGGGTGGTGCTGACCCACGACGTCGCGCAGCGCGATAACCTGCGCGTCGGGCGTCACGACGGTGTGGCGGCGGTCATCGAGAAACTCAAGGGTCACCCGCTGTTCGCGCACATCACCCTCATGCGTAGCGAACGTTCGCCGATCGCCGCGCTGGTCACCGAGATGCTCGAGGAGATCAGCCCCGGCGCCTTGCCATGAGCCGCCGGTAAACTCACTGGCGTGCCGCGCCGACCCGACAGCCTGTCCTGGTCCTATCTGCGGACCGCGATCGGGGTCTGCGCGGGTGTCGCGGTCGTCGTGATCGGCGGTTTCACCGGGCACGTCAAGGTGGCCAAGGCCGACTCGGTCGACTGCTCGGTCGTCAAGTGTGTGGCGCTGACGTTCGACGACGGGCCGTCGCCGTACACCGACCGGTTGCTGGGCATTCTCGAGAAGGCTGACGCCAAGGCGACGTTTTTCGAGATCGGCAACAAAGTGGCCGCCAACCCGGCCGGCGCCAAGCGGGTCGTCGACGCCGGGATGGAACTGGGCAGCCACACCTGGGAACACCCCAACATGACGACGATCCCGCTGGAGGACGTGCCGGCCCAGTTCAGCAAGGCCAACGACGCGATCAAGGCCGCCACCGGACAGACGCCCGTGCTGTGGCGGCCGGCCGGCGGGCTGACCGACCACGCGGTCAACAAGGTCGCCGCCCAGTACGGGCTGGCCGCGATCCTGTGGGACGTGATCCCGTTCGATTGGATGAATGACTCGAACACCAACGCCACCCGCTACATGCTCATGACTCAGATCAAGCCGAACTCGGTGGTGCTGTTCCACGACACCTACTCGTCCACGGTCGATCTGGTCGAACAGTTCATCCCGGTGCTCAAGGCCAACGGCTATCACCTGGTCACCGTGACCCAGATGCTGGGACCGCGCGCACCGGGCAGCGTGTACGGATCACGCGACAACGGCCCGCCGGCCAATCAGCTGCAGGACATCCCGGCTTCCGACATCCCCACCCTGCCGAATACTCCGTCGCCCAAGCCGATGCCGAACATCCCGATCACCGACATCCCGGGGGCCAATTCCGGCGGCTCCAACAACGGTGCCTAGCGCTGGCCCCTAGTTGCACACCGCCACCTCGTTCGTCCTGACGCTGCTGGTCCTGGGCTACGCCGTGATGTCCGGCCTGGTCGCCCGGTGGTACGTTGCCCCGGCGTTGATCTTCGTCGGATTGGGAATGTTGTTTGGGCCCTTCGGTTTCAACCTGCTGCAGGCCGGCCCGGGCACCGAGGGCTACACCCTCCTAGCTCAGCTCGCGCTGACCGTCATCCTGTTCAACCAGGCGGCGAAGCTGGACCCCGCCAAGGTCTTTCGGCGTGGGCATGTCACCTTTCGCCTGCTGGTGATCGGGATACCGCTGACTCTGGTGCTGGGCACGCTGACGGCGGCGGTGCTGCTGCCGGTGTTGCCGTGGTGGGAGGCGGTGTGCCTGGCGGCGATCGTGGCGCCCACCGAGGTGGCCCTCATCGAAGCGCTGATCGAGGATCGCCGGGTTCCGGAGCGGGTGCGCAACGCCCTCTCGGTGGAAAGTGGTTTCTACGACGGCTTTGCGCTCGCGGTGTTGTTGGCCGCGCTCGCGCTGGCGTCGGCGCAGACCGATGAACGCCCCCGCGACTGGACCTGGTTCGTCGTGCGCACCGAGCTGGTGTCGCTTGTCATCGGTGCAGGCGTCGGGCTGCTCGGTGCGGTGCTGATCGCGTGGTCGCGGCGGCGCGAATGGATGAACGACACGTGGGCGCAGCTGGCCACGCTGGCCGTGGCGCTCATCTGCTTCGAGTTCGGGGAACGTGTGCACGCCAGCGGATTCGTTGCCGCGTTCACCGGAGGGCTTGCGTTCGCAGTGGTGGCGCGCCGCAGCAATACCGAAGTGTCCAACCAGGTAACCGATGCCACCGCGCAGCTGCTGGAGCTCTTGGTGTTCGCGATGTTCGGCGCGTTCGCGGTGATCGACGCCTGGCAGCACGCCACTTGGCGAGTTGTGCTGTTCTGCGTCGTGGCCCTGTTCGGGGCGCGTCTGATCGCGGTGCTGGTGGCGTTGATCCGCACCGACCTACCCGCCTACAGTCGCGTCTTCATCGGCTGGTTCGGGCCGAGAGGGATCGGCACCGTGGTGCTCGGGCTCTTGGTGATCGAACGCGGTGAAATCCAGCATCCCGACGTCCTCACCCAGGCCGGGGTCATCGCGGTGACCCTCAGCTTGGTGGTGCACAGCCTCACCGCGCCGCTGGGGATCCGCCGCTACGGCTCAATTGGAACGGCCCCGGCTGTGCCGTAGCTTGCGGCCCTCCTCGATCAGGGCGTTGTCTTTGGCCTCGTTCTTCTCCACCATCCTGGTGTCGCGGGGAGGCAGCTGCAGTTCCCGCTCGGCGGGCAGCCCGGCCTGTAGTTGGCGCCCGCGCTCCAGTTCCGCATCGAGTTCGGCGCCAAACAGCAAGGCCAGGTTGGTGATCCACAGCCACAGCAGAAACACGATGACCCCGGCGAGCGTGCCGTACGTCTTGTTGTAGCTGGAGAAGTTCGCGACATAGACGCCGAACAGTACCGAGGCCAGGATCCACACCAGGATGGCCAGTGCGGCCCCGACGCTGATCCACCGGAAGCGGGGCTGCCGGATATTCGGCGACGCGTAGTAGAGCATCGCCACGGCGCCGACGACGAAGATCAGCATCACCGGCCAGCGCAGGATCGTCCACAGGGTGACGGCGAGGTCCCCGGCGCCGATCAGGTTGCCCAGTGACTTGGCCACCGGTCCGCTGACCGCGAGCATGAAGGTGACGGCGGCGGCCATCACCAGTCCGGCCAGGGTGAGCACCAGCTGCAACGGGCGCAGCTTCCAGATCGGCCGGCCTTCCTCGATCTCGTACATCCGGTTCATGGCACGACCGAACGCGCCGACAAACCCCGACGCCGACCACAGCGCACCGAGGATGCCGAGCACCAGCGCCACGCCCGCCGACGGGTTCTCGACCAGTTGCTGGATGGTCGGGCGCAGCGAGTCGACCGCCGAGGCGGGCAACACGTCGTCCACGATGCCGAGGACCGCGTCGGTGGTGCGCCTGCCCTGGCCGAAGACGCCGAGCAACGACACCACGACCACCATCGCCGGGAACAGCGACAGCACCGCGTAAAAGGTGAGCGCCGCCGCGAGGTCGGTGCACTGGTCGGCGGTAAACTCCCGCGCCGTCTTGCGCAGCACGTAGAACGCCGACGGTTTGGTCAGGTCGGTCGGGGACTCGGGCTTGCGAGGGTCGTCGGGATCGACCTCGGGCGGGGCCGTCGTCGTCGACGTGTCATGGTCCATGCCCACCCGTACCCGGGTGGGCATGGCAGCAAACGATTTCTAGTCGCCGTCTTCATCCAAAAGCGCTCCGGGCTCGTTCGCGCAAGCGCTCACTCGCCGTCGCGGACCTTCGCCATGGCGAGAACGTCGAGGCGTTTGTCGAGTTCGGCCTCCGTGAGCTTGTCGCCGATCAGGCCGCGGTCGATGACCGTCTGCCGGATCGTCTTCTTCTCCTTCAGGGCCTGCTTGGCGACCTTCGCGGCCTCCTCGTAGCCGATCGCGGAGTTCAGCGGCGTCACGATCGACGGGGAGGACTCGGCCAGCTCGCGCAGGTGCTCCTCCTTGGCGATCAGGCCGTCGATGCACTTGGTGGCGAACAACTTCGAAACGTTGGACAGCAGCGTGAACGACTCCAGCAGGTTGCGGGCCATCATCGGGATGTACACGTTCAGCTCGAATGCCCCCGACAGTCCGCCGACGGTGATGGCGGCATCGTTGCCGATGACCTGGGCAGCCACCTGGGTGACGGCCTCGGGGATGACCGGGTTGACCTTGCCCGGCATGATCGAGCTGCCCGGCTGCAGATCCGGAAGCTGGAGCTCGCCCAGCCCGGTCAGCGGACCCGATCCCATCCACCGGATGTCGTTGGCGATCTTGGTCAGCGACGCCGCGATGGTCTTCAAGGCGCCCGACGCCTCGACCAAGCCGTCGCGGGCGGCCTGGGCCTCGAATGAGTCCTTCGCCGTTCGCAATTCGGCCAGGCCGGTCTGCTCGACGAGCACATCGACGACCTTGGCGCCGAAGCCGTCGGGAGCGTTGAGGCCGGTGCCGACCGCGGTGCCGCCGATGGCCAGCTCACCGAGGCGAGGCAGGGTCGCCTTCACTCGTTCGATGCCGGCCTCGACCTGACGGGCGTAACCGCCGAACTCCTGGCCCAGGGTGACCGGGACCGCGTCCATCAGGTGGGTGCGACCGCTCTTCACGACGGTGCGCCACTGACGGGCCTTGCCGGCCAATGACTCGTGCAGCACTTCGAGTGCCGGAATCAGGTGGCGCACAGCGGCTTCCGTCGCCGCGATGTGGGTCGCGGTGGGGAAGGTGTCATTGGAGCTCTGCGACATGTTGACGTCGTCGTTCGGGTGTACCGTCACGCCATTGCGCTCGCAGATCGACGCGATGACCTCGTTGGCGTTCATGTTGGAGCTGGTGCCCGAGCCGGTCTGGAACACGTCGATAGGGAACTGGTCGTCGTGCAGCCCGTCGGCGATCTCGCCGGCGGCGGCGATGATTGCATCGGCCTTCTCGGCGGAGAGCTTGCCGAGGTCCTTGTTCACCTGTGCGCACGCGGCCTTCAGCAAACCGAGCGCGCGAATCTGGGTGCGCTCGAGACCGCGGAAGGAGATCGGAAAGTTCTCGACGGCACGCTGGGTCTGGGCGCGCCACAGGGCGTCCTTCGGTACCCGGACCTCGCCCATGGTGTCGTGCTCGATGCGGTATTCGCCCTCGACCACACTGTCGGTGCTCATGTGCTCCCTTTTGTTCGGTTACGGAAGTGGATATGCGGCGGTCTTGTCCCCGGTGAAATCCACCGCGGAGTACTCGTTGAGCTTCGAAAGCCGGTGGTACGCCTCGATCATCCGGACGGTGCCGGACTTGGACCGCATGACGATCGACTGCGTGGTCGCACCGCCGCCGGAGTACTGGACGCCCTTGAGCAGGTCGCCGTCGGTGACGCCGGTTGCGGAGAAGAAGACGTTCTCCCCGGAGACCAGATCTTCGGTCTGCAGCACCCGGTCCAGGTCGTAGCCGCGGTCCAGTGCCTTCTGCCGCTCATCGTCGTCGGTGGGGGCCAGCTGGGCCTGGATGGCACCGCCCATACAGCGGATGGCCGCGGCGGCGATGATGCCCTCCGGGGTGCCACCGATGCCGACGAGCAGATCGGTGCCCGAACCGGGACGGCAGGCGGCGATCGCGCCGGCCACGTCACCGTCGGAGATCAACCGGATCCGGGCGCCGGCCTCGCGGACATCGGCGATCAGCTGCGCGTGCCGGGGCCGGTCCAGGATGCAGACGGACAGATCGGCGACGCTGGACTTCTTCACCTTGGCCACGCGCTTGATGTTCTCGGCGATGGGGGCGGTGATGTCGATGACGTCGGCAGCGTCCGGGCCGACGGCGATTTTGTGCATGTAGAACACGGCGGACGGGTCGAACATCGCACCGCGCTCGGCGACCGCGAGCACCGAGATGGCGTTGGGCATGCCCTTGCTCATCAGGGTGGTGCCGTCGACCGGGTCGACCGCGAAGTCGCAGTCCGGCCCGTCGCCGTTGCCCACCTCTTCGCCGTTGTAGAGCATCGGGGCGTTGTCCTTCTCGCCCTCACCGATGACCACGACGCCGCGCATCGACACCGAGTTGACCAGCTGGCGCATGGCGTCGACGGCCGCGCCGTCACCACCTTCTTTGTCGCCTCGGCCGACCCATCGGCCGGCGGCCATCGCACCTGCTTCGGTGACCCGAACCAGTTCGAGGGCGAGGTTGCGGTCGGGCGCTTCACGGCGGCGGGCGTCTGGCATGGCTGAGATTGTCCCAGAAGCCGGTCAGCGGTCCAGACCTGGGATACTGGCGGGCGTGAGCACCCCGTCCGAGACCGGCATACCGCCCAGGGAACCCAAGCCCCGGCTGCTCCAGGACGGTCGCGACATGTTCTGGTCACTGGCCCCGCTGATCGTGGCCTGCATCGCGCTCGCCGGGCTGGTGGGGATGTGCTCGGCCCGGCCCAACAGCCCCCGCGACGGAGTGCCACCCCCCTTTGACGCGGTCGCCGCCCTGCAGGCCGACGCCGAGGCGCTGCCCATCCCGATTCGGTTGCCGCAGGTCCCCAGCGGGTGGCAGGCCAATTCCGGCAGCCGGGGCGGGATCGATGCCGGGCGCACCGACGCCAACGGGCAGCGCCAGCGCGCCGTCACCGCGACCGTCGGCTACCTGGCCGCGTCCAAGCTGTACGTGAGCCTCACCCAGAGCAACGCCGACGAGCAGCCGCTGGTCGACTCGATCCACCGGTCGATGTATCCCACCGGTGCCCAAGACGTCGACGGCGTGAAGTGGATCGTCTACGAGGGCGGCGAGGACACCGAACCGGTGTGGACCACCCGTCTGGACAGCCAGGCAGGCCCTGCTCAAGTGGCCATCACGGGTGCCGGAAGCACCGCCGACTTCCGTACGCTGGCGCTTGCCACACAGACGCAGAAGCCCCTGCCGCCTGGCCGTTAGGAGACGTCGATGCCCGGACCTGAAGCCGACCTGACCGGATGGACCGAGGCGCCGTTCACGGCGGCCGGGATCACCCATGATGTCTACCGCAAGGGCAACGGCCCGGGCGTGGTGCTGATTCCGGAGATCCCGGGCATCCACCCCGGCGGACTGGCGTTGGGAAACTATCTGGTGGACAACGGCTTCAGCGTCGCGATGCCGTCTTTGTACGGCACACCGGGGGCGCCGGCGATGAAACCGTCGATGCTGCCGGTCCTGGCGCGCGCCTGTGTGGCGCGGGAGTTCGCCGCGTTCGCGACGAACAAGGATCGGCCCGTGTCGCACTACCTGCGGGCGTTGGCACGCGATGTGAAAGAGAAGACCGGTAGCAAGGGCGTCGGTGTGATCGGCCAGTGCTTCTCCGGCGGCTTCGCTCTCGCGGCCGCTGTCGATGACAGTGTGCTGGCCTCGGTGCTGAGCCAGCCGTCGGTGCCGATCGCGCTGACGCCCAGGCACAAGCGCGACCCCGGAATGAGTGAGGGGGAGCTGAAGGTCATCGAGAAGCGGGCGGCCGAGGAGGGCCTGTGCGCGTTGGGCCTGCGGTTCAGCGAGGATCCGATGGCGCCCGCCGAGCGGTTCAAGACGCTCAAGGACCGGCTCGGTGACGCGTTCGAGGTCATCGAGATCGACTCGTCGCGGGGTAACGCCGGGGGTTTCAACCGGATCGCCCACTCGGTGCTGGCTCTGGAGGTGCGCGAGCAGGACGGGCATCCGGCCTACGAGGCGCGCAAGCGGGTGGTTCAGTTCCTGAAAGAGCGGCTCACGTAGCGACGGCGAACAGCCGCCACTCCCCGGGCACGCCCTTGAGGACGTGAGCGCCGCGCTCGTCGAACTTCAGGCCTGACCCGATCACCAGGTCCCGCAGCGTGCTGGACACCAATACATCGTCAGGGCCGGCCAGTGCGCTCACGCGTGCGCCGATGTGGACGCCGATGCCGCCGATGTCCTCGCCGCGGACCTCACATTCGCCGGTGTGCAATCCGGCCCGGACCTCGATGCCGAGGGTATGCACGGCATCGCGAATTGCCATGGCGCAGCGGATCGCTCGCTGCGGGCCGTCGAACATCGCGAGGAATCCGTCGCCCGAGGTGTTGACCTCGCGGCCGCGGAAACGGGTGAGCTGTGCGCGCACGATCGCATCGTGCGCATCGAGCAAGGCATGCCAGTCCCGGTCACCCATGTCGGCGGCTCGCCGCGTGGAGTCCACGATGTCGGTGAACAGCACGGTGGCAAGAACACGGTCGTCGGCCACGGTGGGCTGCTCGCCGGTGAGGAATTGGGCGATCTCGTTGAACGACTCCCGCCACGGTTCCACAAAGTGATAGGTGTTACGCCCTGATAGCTCAACGTATTTCGCTCCGGGTATCTGGTCAGCGACGTATTTGCCCATCGCGGGTGTGATGAATGAGTTGCCAGTGTGTTGAAGGACCAGGGTGGGGACACGGACGGTCGGGAGGATCGCTTGTACGCGCATTTCCCCCGTCAGCTGCAGCATCAAAGCGACGGTTCCCGGACTCGCTGCCAAGCGTTCAAATCGAGCCCATGCCGACCGAATCTCTTCGTTCCATGGCATATCCGGATTCATCGCGTGCTGGAACTGCCCGGTTCCCCACATGGCGACTATGGCCGTATTCAGTCCGGCGAGATCGGGGATGCTCGACGAATCTGCAAGTCCCTCGAGCGCGAGCAGCGCGGCCGTGCGGGAGGGATGCGTCGCGGCGAACAGTGCCGCTGCCGGTAGCGCGCCGGGTAGCGCCAGGAGTACCGCTTCGCTGCTGCCCAGATCGTCGAGCACCGCGGTGATGCTGTCCGCCCATTGCTCGAGTGTCGGCAGCTCACCGGGTGAGACGGGATCGGAGGCGCCCGTGCCCGGCTGGTCAAAGAAGATGAGCCGGCCCAGCGTCGACATCCGATCGACCCACCCCTGAAGGGACGGCAGCTCCGGCGCCAGCTCGCAGTTCGTGAACCAGTTCGGAACGAACACGATGTCGCGATCAGCCTTGGGCGACGCGCGATAGGCGACGCGCAAGCCGCCGTTCATCGCATATCTCGTCTCCGAGAACACGTCCGAAGTCTATTCGCGTTCGACGCGTCGCAGGCCCTGCTCGGGGGCCCACCATTGAATGACGAGCAGCGTGGCCGTCTCGTTGAGGTGGATGAGCACGACCTCGCTGATGTCGGCGCGGAAGTGGTCTCCGTCGGGTCCGGCTTCGATGGCCCCGGTGTAGATCGCTCGGCCGGCGATCTTCGCCTCGCCCGGCCAGTCCGCCTCCTTGCCGTCGACCGGATCGACCGTCGCCGTGTGCAGGGCGAAGCGCGGATCCCGACGCAGGTCGGAACCCTTGCGCGCGTTGGACATTGACCCGAATGTGAGCTCACCGTCGTCGAACGTTGCCTCGATCCCGGAGATCCGCGGCGCCCCGTCGGCGCGCAGCGTCGCGATGGTCTTGTGCTTGTGCGCGTCGAACAGAGCCTGCACCCGGTCGGCGAAATCGGGTGCGGACGCTTGGACATCCCGCCATGTCGTCACGAGGTGACCGCCGACAGCCGCCATTCGCGGGGCACACCTTTGAGCTGGTGGGTACCGCGGTCTTCGACCTCCAAGCCGGTTCCCCACACGGCGGCGGCCACGGCAACGACGTCCTGCATCGACTCAGTGCGGTTCACCCCATCCGGAATGCTTTCCGGCAAGACCACCGCGGTCGTGCGGGACGGATAGGTTGCGGCGAACAATGCGGCCGTGTGGATTGCGCCTGCGTATGCGACCAGTGCTGCTTGCGAGATGGCCAGAGCGTCGAGCACCGCCGTGATGCTGTCGGTCCATTGCTCCAAGGTCGGCATTGCACCCGCGGGGAGAGGATCGGACGCCCCGCTGCCCGGCTGATCGAACAGGATCAGTCGACCCAGGGACGTCATCGCCTCCATCCACTCCCGGACGCCCGGCAGATCGGGAAGCACCTCGCAGTTCGTGAACCAGTTCGGGACGAGGACGATGTCGCGCTCCCCGGCGGGCGATGCGCGATAGGCGACGCGCAAGTCCCCGTTCATCGCGTAGCGCGTCTCGGAGAACACGCTGGAAGTTTAGTTCTCGGAGCAGCGCAGGATCCGGCGTTCACGCACCTGGCGTAGGACATCCCAAGGATCAGCTCGGATTGCTCGCGGGTCGTGACGGCCCACGGCGCGGGGGGCCGTCGAACTGTTTCTCCGCCACTCGCCAGTGATGGAGCCGACGGAACACCCTGGCGGCAACCACAACCGAACCGTCACATTTGCGGCGATCAGCGGTCCTGTTCTCAGGAGTACCGTTGGAGGCGCGCTCAACGTAGAGGCATTACTGGCGAAGGGGTCTGAGCAATGAACGCTCTCCGTATTGCAGCCCCAGTGACTTTCGGCGTGGCCGCGCTGGCGAGTTCCGTCTTGGCGTTGGCCCCAGTGGCATCGGCGACCCCCGGGCCCAGCCAGCCTTCGCGCTGTTACAACGGCGTCGCCCCCTTCAATCCCTACGTCGACAACTGCGCCATTCCGTCGCGCCCGCCGCATATCTTGGGGGCGGCTCCGGACCAGACGGCAATCCTCAACTGCGGTGTCGGCAGCAAGGTGTTGAAAGCGGTGTGCTTGTCGCAGTACGTGAATGGCGGGCCATATCCCGGGATCGCACTTGGTGTCGGATAGTCGACCCCGGCATCTGAACTAACTGACTAAGCGCCTTTCGCCCAAGCCCAGGCCGTAAGACGCCATTCTGTGTCGACCTTGCGAAGTGCAACGGTGTAGACCGAACCCGTTTGTGTGACCTGTTTGCCTCGCAGCGCGAATGTCATGGTCGCCGGGACAACCACGTAGGCGCTCTCGCCGTTGACATCGACATGCCGTGGCTCGCCGAGTGCGATGCGGTAACCGGAGGCACCGAGGTGCTCGCCCTCGGCGAGCACGTCCCGCCACCAGTCTTCGGCGGCGGTTGGCCCCTGCCACACATGCGGCGACATCCCGTCGAGAATCTGCATCGGGTCGGCGCAGGCCGCTGCCATCGCTGCCGGGTCGGCGTTATTGAAGGCTTCGACGTATTGGCGCACTGCCGTCATTGGGTCGACCGACTCAGGCATGACGTTGGTCCCCTGTCTGTTGGTCATACCCTAAGCGCACGAGCCATGCGCAGAAGATGAATCGCCATGCGCGTCTGCTCGGTTTAAGAGTGCTCTTCGGTCAATCGCCGCTGGCACCTGCTGCCGATGTTCTGGGGTTTTAGCCGCACCGGCAAACGGCAGCGGCGTCGCGCGCGTCAATATACGATGCCCGCGTGACCTCCACAACGCCCCCTGAGGCGGAGTCCCCGGCGCCCCCGCCCAGCGCCGCAAGCGCGAAGCGCCCTGCGGGCCGCAAGGCCGCCATCGTCACGGTGGTGGTCGTGATCCTGGCCTACCTAGCCACCTTGTTCGGCTACTGGTGGCTGTCCGGTTCCGCCAAGGAACTCGAGGCGACCAACGAGGGCAGCGGATCGGAGACCGTTGTCCTGATCACGTTGCAGGCGTTGCGCACCGTCGATTACAAAGCGGATGCGAAAGTGCTTGTTGTGCCGGCTGACTCGCTGGTCGACGGCAAACTGGATGTCCTCAAGGAGGACATCGCGGTGCGGCTGCATCCGTGGAACTCGCTGGGCGACCTGAAGTTTCCGGCAGGTGCGGCACCGGCAGAGGTGACGACGACCATCGACGTGAACGGCGACGTGAACACCTGGCCGTTCGACCGCTACAAGACCGAGGGCATCAGCGCCGACCTGCTGATCGGCGAGGGCGAGGACCGCAAGGTCGTGCCGGCCAAAGTTGCGATCGTCGGCGCGCTGCAGGGATGGGACCTGTCCAGCGCCAGCGTGGCACCGGCTCCGGCGGCCAAGGGTGACGGCGACGCCACGCAGGTGACCTTCAGCCGCGCACTCGGCCCGCTGGCCTTCGACCTCGGCATCGTTGTCGTTCTGCTCACCCTGCCGACCATCGCGATCTTCACCTCCGTGCTGGTGATCACCAGGCGCAAGCAGTTCCAGATGCCATTCGCAACGTGGTATGCCGCAATGCTGTTCGCCATCGTGCCGTTGCGCAATATCCTGCCCGGGGCGCCCCCGCCGGGCGCCTGGATCGACGTCAGCCTCGTGCTGTGGGTGATTGTCGCCCTGGTCGCCGCCATGGTGATGGTCGTCATCTCCTGGTACAAACAGGTCGACTAATCCTGCGCCGGCTCGCCGTCCGCGGCGGCCTGCGTTTCCTCCTGGATCCGCCGCCGGAACAACCGGCGGCGTTTCTCGGGCGGCTCGTGCGACGTCATCTCGACGCCCTTGTACACGGCCAGATACACCGAGATCGTCGTGACGATGATGATCATCAGGACCGGGCCCAAGACGATGCCCCAGAAGCCGAACATCGCGATGCCGGAAAACACCGCCAGAAGCATCAGCGCGGGATCGAGCCGGGCCTCGCGCGGAACCAGGATGGGCCGCAGGAAGTTGTCGACGTTGGTGACGCCGATGATATGGAACAGCACCACGAAGAGGCCGCCGCCGATGTTGCCGAAGAACATCATCCCGATGCCGAACGGGATGGTGATGATGCCGCTGCCCAACGGAATCACCGACAGCGCGGTCAGGAAGATCGCGAAGATGAAGAACCCGTTGTGGAAGCCGCCGATGTAGATCGACGCTGCACCGAGCAAGCCCTGAACCAGCGCAATGATGAACTGGCCCTTGACCGTTCCCTTCACCATCGCGCCCATCTTGGCCAGGTAGAGGTCGGTGACCTCTTCGCCGAGCGGGTTGAGCCGGCGAATCAGGGTCAGCAACTGCTCCTGATTGGTCAGCAACGACACCAGGACATACAAGAAGATGATCGCCGACGTGACGACGCCGATCACCCCACCGGCGGCACCCTGCAGTGCGTGCAGCAGCCACCGGCCGAGGTTTTGGGAGACGGTCACCATCGTGCCGCGCACCGATTCGGTCGTCACGGAGAAGTGGCCGAACGGCAGCTTGGCCAGCGCATGATTGGCGTACGTCAGTGCCTGATTGCCGACCGTCGACATGTCGGCGCTCTGCACCCAGTCCGCCACGTGCACCACCATGTGTGAAATCTGAAGTACCGCAAGCGTTAACAGCGCACCGACTGGAATTATCACGGTGGCCAGCGCAGCCAGCACGGTCAGCGTCGCCGACAGACCGGACCCGAACCGGCGCCGGCACCGGTTGTACAACGGAGTGAACAGGTAAGCCACGATCGCCGCGATCACCACCAGAATGAAGTAGTGCCGCAGGAAGTAGGCACCCAGCAGTACGGCGACCAGCGTGATGACCGCCAGCGCGCGCTTCTGGGTGACGGTGAATTCGGTGTTCACCGAACTACGGATTCGTCAGCCGGGTCAGGTGTTCAGCGATGTTGGGGTAGCGCTTGAGGTGTGCGCCACCGTTGAGGTCGAGAATCTCGCCGGTGAGCCAGGAGGACTGCGGTGAACACAGGAAGGCCACCGCGTCGGCGATGTCCTGTGGCGTCCCGGCCCGGCCCAGTGCGGTGTTCTCGACGTACTCGTCGACGACACCGGGAACCATGGCCGCACCCTCGGTCAGCGGGGTGTGCACGAAGCCGGGCGCGACGGCGTTGACCCGGATACCGCGCGGGCCCAGCTCGAGCGCGGCGACCTGGGTCAGCATCGACAAGCCGGCCTTGGCCGAGCAGTACGCGCTCATCCCGATCGCGGGCTGGCGGGCGTTGAGCGATGTCAGCGACACCAGCGCGCCGCCCTCGCCCAGATGGCGGCCGGCATGCTTGATCACCAGGAACGCACCGTTGAGGCAGACGTCGATCACCGAGCGGAACTGCTCGGCGTCCAACTCGGTGATGGCCCCGAAGCCGCTGAACCCCGCACAGTTCACCACCACATGCAGGGCACCTTCGCGGGCCACCACGTCGTCGAAAAGCTTTGCCACCGTGGCTTCATCGGTGACTTCTACCTGCGCCCAGGTGTGCGGATCGCCGAGCTGTCGGGCACGTTCGCGGGCCAAGTCGGTGTTGCGGTCGGCGATCGTCACGCATGCGCCCTGGGCGGCCAGTGTCTGGGCCGTCGCCCAGCCAATCCCGGAGGCACCGCCGACGATCACGGCTACTCGGCCGGTCATGACACCTTCCCGTCGTTCTCCGGGGCGCCCCACTTGCGCCGGACCGCCTCCCACGGGTTGCCGTATCCCGGCGGCTGACCGTAGTACGGCGACTGGCGTTTGAGGTACTCGCGGGCCAGTGGTGCGACCACCCGGAACAGGTAGCGCTTCCAGCCGACCTTGTTCGCGGTCTCGGCCAGCATGTCCGGCCACGAGTAATGCTGATGCTTGAGCACCTGCTGCGCGGTGGCCGAGTCCATCCAGTCGGTGGCGAACCAGCCGTCGTCGTCGTTCGGATCTCCCTTGCGGCCGGCGGGGAGCGCGCCCACCAGGCCCATCGCCGCAGCGGTCGACTGACCGATATCGCTTTGGCGTAGCCGGTGGCTGTCGTCACCACCGATCAGCAGTGTCTGGCCCAGCACATCGGCGGTAGTGGCTGCGGCGAAGGCGAACGCCACGTCGCGGACGTCGACCGTCTGCAACCGGCCGTCGGCGGGCAGCACACCCTCGAAGAAGATGAGGTTGGGGTCCATGCCGAGATTGGGCTCGGTGGTCAGCACGCCGCCGAGCCGCAGGATCACCCAGTCCAACTTCGACGCCCGCACGATGCCCTCGGCCTCGACCTTGTGCTTACCGTAGTTGTCGTACGGGTTGACCGGGGTCTGCGCGGTGAGCACGTCGGTGATGCGATACGGGTTCCGCGGCCCGTATACGGCAATACTGGAAGCTTGTACCAGTCGCGCTGGATTCGGATTAGCCTCAAGGGCTTTCACCAGATTGGCGGTCGCGCCGACGTTGACCTTGTAGGCGAGCTGGGGTTTGGCATAGCACAGCGGCGGGATCACCGCGGCCAGGTGAATGACCGCAGCGGGGGAGACCTCGGCGAGCAGCTTTTCGACCGCGGCCGGGTCGGTGAGATCCGCCCAGCGCACCTGCACGCCGGCGGGTAGGTCAGCGGCCGCCTTTTGGGTCGCCGGAGTTTCGAGGTCGGTGGCGACCACGCGGCGGCCGCTGGCCGCCAGCTGCTTGACCGTCGCACTTCCCACCAACCCGAACGCGCCGGTTACCAGCACAGCGTCGGACATCGAGCTCCCTTCGGACTATGAGAACGCGTTCTATCCAAGCACGGGCGCGGTACTGGTCCTAGCGCTTCACGCAGCGGAATCCGATGTGGCTCATGCCGGTGTCGATCATCTGCGGCCGGCGCGCGGCGGGACGGTAGCGCATGCAGTAGCTGTCGGCGCACAGGAAGGACCCGCCTTTGACGACCTTGCGCGGAACCGTGAACTGCGGTTGAGCTGGGTCGTAGCTGGCCGCCTCGCGGCCGCCCCACCAGTCGGTCGTCCACTCCCATACATTGCCGGCCATGTCGAACAGCCCGTATCCATTGGGCGGAAAGGTGCCGACGTCGGTGGTGCGCCCGTAGCCGGGTTCCGGCCGCCACGGGAAGTCGCCGTGCCAGTAATTCGCCAACCGCTGGCCCGGACCCTCCGGTTGTTCGCCCCACGTGTATTCGGCCTGATCGAGGCCGCCGCGCGCCGCGGTCTCCCATTCGGCTTCGGTCGGTAACGCCAACCCGGCCCAGGCCGCATAGGCCTCGGCGTCTTCGTAGGCGACATGGACGACCGGGTGCTGAGCACGTTTGGCGATCGACGAGCCAGGGCCGAGCGGGTGTCGCCATGAGGCGCCGGGAGTCCAGAGCCACCACTGGCTGAGGTGGCGCAGGTCGACCGGTCCGCTGGTGCGGCGGAACACCATCGAGCCCGGTTGCAGGTTCGCCGGCGGCGCGCCCGGGTAGTCGGCGGGGTTCAGTGGTCGTTCGGCGACAGTGAGATAGCCGGTGGCCGAGACGAATTCGGCGAAGTCGGCGTTGGTCACCTGGTGGAATTGGATCCAGAAGCCGTCGACGGCGACCGCACGGGCGGGGGCTTCCTCGGGGTAGTGGCGGTCGGATCCGAGCACAGCAGTCTGTGGTGGAATCCAGACGAGCTCAGGTTCAGCCACTGAAGACGGTCTTCCAATCGTCGCGCATGCTGGCCCGGGTCCACCCCGATCTCTCGGCATGCTCGCGTGCGCTCTCGGCGCCTGCGTCGTAAGCGAATTCACGGTCCGCGTCGTCGTGGTGGACCAGCAGCGCCAGCGACGGACCAGGGCCGGCCGTGGCGTACTGCAGCATCTCGATGTCACCGTTGGAGTTGCCCGCGGCGAAGATCGGTCGTCGGCCCACCCGCCCCCAGATGCGGACCGGCTTGACCGGGCCGTCGTTGAGGAATTCCGGTTGCGCGGTCGTGAGCAGCTCGCCGTTCTGGAAGATCAATCCGACCGAACTACCGATGACCCGCTCGGGCGGCACGCCATACATCGCGGTCGTGACGGGGCGCATGAAGTCGCGGCCGCCGCCGGAGACGATGTAATTGGTGAAGCCGAACGACTCGAGGTAACGGAGCAATTCGATCATCGGCTCGTAACCGCACGCGGTGTACGGCCTGCCCAGAATCGGGTGCTGTGCGTCGGCGAAAAAGGCGTTCACCCGCGCGGCGTGCTCGTCGGTGGTGATGGTCGCATTAGCCGAAAGGACGGCGGCAGCAAGCAGTTTGAGATCCGAGTCGTCCCCGGCGTAGTGCTTGGTGACGGCGTCGCCGAACCAACCCAAATCGCCGGCCGCCGCGGCGGTGTAGGGCTGCCTGTCGGCCAGCGCCGGATCTGCTGCCACCTGTTCGGCGATCCGGCGTACCAGGAAATCGAGCTGGATGTACGCCGGCTTCTCACACCACAGCGTGCCGTCGTTGTCGAAGACGGCAACGCGTTCCTCGGGCGCCACTACGTCGGCCGCGTGTGCGGCGAACTCGACGATCGCCGACTTCGCGGCCCCGTCGTGCCAGGAGTCCAGCATCTAGTCGTTCGCCAGGAATTCGTGCAGCTTCCGGACAGCCTGATCGATGCTGAAGGTGGCCGGTGGGTGCCGAGGTGGGAACTCGCGGAAGGTTTCCAGGAACTTGGTCGCCATCGCGGTGGCGTACAACACGATGAACGCGTGCCGCAGGAGGAAGTCGTAGTACGTGTTCGATGTGATGTCGGCGTACTCGAAGGGATCGGTGCGCAGGTTGAACAACTTCGGCACCCGCAACGGCGTGAACGGCTCCGCCCACACCCGCAGCGTGCCCTGGGCCCGTTGTTCGGCGAAGACGATCTTCCAGTTCTCGAATCGCATGGCGACCAGGTCGCCGTCGTCGGAGAAGTAGAAGAAGCCGCGGCGCGGGCTCTGCTCGACCTCACCCATCAGATAGGGCAGCAGGTTGAACCCGTCGATGTGCACTTTGTACTCGACGTCACCGATCCGGTAGCCCTTCTTCAGCTTGTCGCTGACATCAGGATCGCCGGCGGCGGCGAGCAGCGTGGGTAACCAGTCGTGGTGCTGGATGATGTCGTTGGAGACGCTGCCGGCTTTGATTTTTCCGGGCCAGCGGACCATCTCGGGCACTCGGAAGGCACCCTCCCAGTTGGTGTTCTTCTCGCTGCGGAACGGGGTGGTGCCCCCGTCGGGCCAGGTGTTGCGATGCGGGCCGTTGTCGGTGGAGTAGATGACGATGGTGTCGTCGGCGATGCCGAGTTCGTCGAGCACGTCGAGCACCGTGCCGACATTGCGGTCATGGTCGATCATGGTGTCGTGGTAGCGCGACTGCCACAGCCCCGCCTGCCCGACACTCTCCGGCTTGGTGTGGGTGTATACGTGCATGTGGGTGAAGTTGCACCACACGAAGAACGGATTGCCCGCCTGGTGCTGGCGGCGGATGTAGTCGACCGTGGCGTCGGCGATGTCGTCGTCGATGGTCTCCATCCGCTTGGTGTTCAGCGGCCCGGTGTCCTCGATGATCTGCTTGCCGACGGGACCGAACTTGGGGTGGTCGGGCTCGGTCGATACCTCCTCGGTAGCAAGGCATTTGAGTACGCCACGGGGCTTGGCGAGGTTGTACAGCCGCGGGTAACGATCCTCATGCGGATAGTCGAAGTTCTCCGGTTCCTCTTCGGCGTTGAGGTGGTAGAGGTTGCCGTAGAACTCGTCGAACCCGTGCACGGTGGGCAGGTACTTGTTCAGGTCGCCGAAGTGGTTCTTACCGAACTGGCCGGTGGCGTAGCCGAGTGGTTTGAGCAACTCGGCGATGGTGGGATCCTCTGCGGCCCAGCCGATATCGGCGCCCGGGACGCCGACCTTGCTCATCCCGGTGCGGTACACGCTCTGGCCGCTGATGAACGCCGCCCGCCCCGCCGTGCAGCTTTGCTCGCCGTAGGAGTCGGTGAAGCGCATCCCCTCGTTCGCGATCCGGTCGATGTTGGGGGTGCGGTAGCCCATCAGGCCGTCGCTGTAGCAGCTCAGGTTCGAGATGCCGATGTCATCGCCCCAGATGACCACGATGTTGGGTTTGTCTGCAGGCATGGTGGCCCCTTCCGCTCGCGTTGCCCTGTGTTTCGACGCTAGAACAACGCCGGCCGCGATTGGCCGAAACGTCAGCGGTCCATCCAAGAATTCATGGGAGCCGACGCCACAACCGCACCCCGGCCGTAATCTATAGGCTCGGTGTATGCCCGCGAAATATGCTCTGCTCGCTGTGGCGCTCGTGTTGGCCGCGGCTGTCCAGGGCTGCGGTGCCAGTCAGACGCACCCGGCTCCGACGACGGCGGGCGCGGTCATGCTCAACAACGTCTCCGTTGCCCAGGTGCTCGCCGCGATCACGAAAGCGAAGCTCCCCGCGCTCAACGCACGCGACGCGACGGAGTCCACCTGCCCGACGGCGGGCTGCCTGGAGGCGACCAACACCGATACGGTGTCGATCCTGAAATTCCCGAGCACCGGGCGCGCGGAGCTCTACGCTGCCGCGCTACCCGACATGCTGCAGGTCGAAGACATCGTGGTGGTGTTCGCGCCGACGCTGACCAGCGAGCAGCAGGCCGCCTACGGGCAGGTCGTCAAGAACTCGATGCGTTAACCCTTCATCTCCGCATACAGCTGCGTGTAGTAGGGCAGGCAGTGCTCGAGCGCTTGGTCGGTGGTGTACAGCGGCTGGTAGCCCAGGTCGCGCCGAGCCTTGTCGATGGAGAAGTAGTTGTCGATGGAAACGCGTTCCACCGCAAGCGGTTCCAGCGGCGGCGCGGGCAGCTTGAATTTGAAGTGCAGCCACTGCCAGCCGGTCAGCAGCGCGTGGACCAGCCCACCGGGAATCCAGACGGTCGGCCACTTCACGCCGCAGGCCTCCACCACCGGCCGGGAGAAGTCGAACATGTTGATCGGCTCCCCGTCGTTGATGAAGTAGGCCTGACCTGGCGCGGTGCCTCCGGGCACCAAATGTTCTGCGGCCAAGATGAATCCGTGCACCAGGTTGTGCACGTATGAATTGTCGAGCTTGGCATCTTTGTTGCCGACGAGAACCTTGACGTGTCCGGCGATCACCCGCTCGAACAGCTTGCGGAACATGGTCTGGTCGCCGCGCCCCCAGATGCCGCTGGGCCGGATCGAGCAGGTCAGCAAGCCGTCCACACCGTTCTGGCTGAGCACGAACTTCTCGGCGACGACCTTGGTCTCGGTGTAGAGATCGTTGAAACGCGCTGTGTACGGCATGGTTTCGTCACCGTTCACGATCCGCTGTCCGCCCATGACCACGCTGTTGGAGGCGGTGTAGACAAACCTCTTGACGCCGGCGGCCTGCGCGGCATGCACCAGATTCTTGGTGCCGCCGACGTTCACGTCGAAGCTGCGCTTGCGGTACTCCTCGGTGACCGAGGCTCCGCCCATCAGGTCGATGATCGCCGCGGTGTGGATGATCGTGTCGATTCCGTCCACCGCGGCAGCGACGGTCGCGGTGTCGCAAATGTCACCCTGGAGCACCTCGAGCCGCTCGTGGGGCGGCAATGCGGACGCCGCCCGGTCGAAGGCGCGGACGAAGTGTCCGCGCGTCAGCAACTCGGTCACCAGGTTGGCGCCGACGAACCCGGCGCCGCCGGTCACCAGGACGCGACCGAGTTCCGTCGTCAGCGTGGCATCACCCATGGCGCGAGGATAACTGAAACACGTTCCAGTTTTCCAATACCGCAGGTTATCGACCCCGCCGATTCAGTCCTCGTCGTCGTTGCGGGAGGCCAGCGCATCCTCGATGCGCTTACGCGCCCCGGCTAAGTGCTCCTCGCAACGTCGTGCCAGTTCCTCGCCCCGCTCCCAGAGCTTCAGCGACGAGTCGAGATCGAGCCCACCCTGCTCGAGTACCCGGACGACCTCGATCAGTTGGTCCCGGCAATCTTCGTAGCCCAGCTGACTAATGGGCTTCGTCTCATCTGGCTTGCTCATGCGGCTCCATCCGTCGGCCCGGTGCTACGTGCGCCGATTGCGCCGTCACCGACCCGGATGCGTAGGTGGGTCCCGGCCGGCGCATCGGCGGTCGAGCGAAGAATTTCAGCCTCTCCTTGTTGGCTGACCACCTGGACGACGGCATAACCGCGCGCCAGGGTGGCTGCTGGGCCCAGCGTGGCCAGCCGGGCCGCCAGGTGACCCACGCGGTCGGATTCCGCCGCGACCAGCCGCTTGACGTCGCGCCTGATACCGGCGCGGGCCCGCTCGATCTCCTCGGCGCGATGCGTCAGCGCGCCCAACGGGTCGGCGAGCACCGGGCGGCTGCGAAGATGGGTCACGGTGCGCTGCTCGCGGCCGACCCAGTTGCGCAGCGCCTGCGCGCTGCGGTGCCGCAGCTCGGACACCAGGGCCAATTCGGCGGCGGTATCGGGCACCACCTTTTTCGCGGCGTCGGTCGGGGTGGCGGCCCGCAAATCGGCGACGAGGTCGCACAGCGGGTTGTCCGGCTCGTGACCGACGGCGCTGACCACCGGTGTGGTGCACGCCGCGATCTCGCGGCACAGCGTTTCGTCGGAGAACGGCAGCAGGTCTTCCACGCTGCCACCGCCGCGAGCGATCACGATCACGTCGACATCAGGGTCGGCGTCGAGTTCGCGCAGTGCCTCGACGATCTGTGCGACCGCGTTGACACCCTGCACGGCGGTGTTGCGGATCGCGAAGCGCACCGCGGGCCAGCGGGCGGCCGCCACCGTCGTCACGTCGTGCTCGGCGGCGCTGGCCCGCCCGGTGATCAGTCCGACGGTCGACGGCAAGAACGGCAGCGGGCGTTTGAGTCGCGGATCGAAGAGCCCCTCGGCTTCCAGCAGGCGGCGCAGCCGTTCGATGCGAGCCAGCAGTTCGCCCACACCGACGGCACGAATATCGGTGACCCGCAAGGAGAATGAGCCGCGCACGGTGTAGAAGCTCGGCTTGCCGCACACCACCACCTGGGTGCCCTCGGTGAGCTTCACCGGCGCAGCGAGCACCAGGTCACGCGAGCAGCTGACGTCCAACGACATATTGGCGGCCGGATCGCGCAGCACCATGTATGCCGTGGAGTTGCGCACGTTGATCTGGGTCAGCTGGCCCTCGACCCACACGGTGCCCAGCTTGTCTATCCACCCGGCCACGCGGATGGCCACGGCGCGGACCGGGTACGGGTTCTCCGCAGAGTTGCCCTGGGCGCTGGTCACTTCGCGGACGCGCGGGTGATCCTGTTGGCCAGCAGAGTCTGGAACGGCGCACGAGCCTTCGAGCTCTCCTCGTAGGCGAGCAGCGCCTCCAGGTCGGCGACGCTCAGCGACTGGAGCCGGGCGCGCAGCTGCGCCAGGGTAAGCGACTCGTAGTCGAGTTCCTCGGCGATCGGCGGGGCGCTCTTGGTGGCGGTTGCCAGGTTCGACGGTTGAGCCGAGTTCTGAGCCTTCACCTCGACGCCATCGGTCTCGCTGTACAGGGCGAACCGGCCCTCGGTGAGGCGTTCCCCGTCGGGTGCCTGCGCGTCATCGTCGCCCCCGGAGAGGTCCTCGTCGAAGGTGGCCCACTCGGGTTGCTCGTCCTTCGGCGGGAAGATGCTCTCCAGCGCGCTGTCGCCCTTGATCACCAGGTCAGCCAGGTCTTGCTGCATCTTCATCACGATGTGCGCGACGGTGCTGGCCACCGTCATCGGATACATCAGGATGGTTTGGGGCAGCTTGCGGGTTTCCTCGAGTGCGGTGACGGCGGCGCCGACCAGCAGACGAACCCCGTACGGTGCAGTTGCCATGGCCCACAGCCTACGGCTGGCCCGGCGACGTTGCGGGAACGTACCCTGAAAGCATGCCGCCTACCGTCAACATGGGGATTCCCGGCGCCGCCAGTACTGCGGCCGGTCCCGTTACCGGCAAGCGGGTGCTGCTGGCCGAGCCGCGCGGATATTGCGCCGGCGTGGATCGCGCCGTCGAGACCGTCGAGCGCGCCCTGGAGAAGCACGGCGCGCCGGTGTACGTGCGCCACGAGATCGTCCACAACCGCTACGTGGTGGAGACCTTGGCCAAAGCCGGTGCGGTGTTCGTCGAACAGACCGACGAAGTGCCCGAGGGTGCCATCGTCGTGTTCTCCGCCCACGGCGTCGCCCCGACGGTCCACGTCGAAGCCGCTGCGCGCAATCTGAGGACCATCGACGCCACCTGCCCGCTGGTCACCAAGGTGCACAACGAGGCCAAGCGGTTCGCCCGCGACGACTACGACATTCTGCTTGTCGGCCACGAAGGCCACGAGGAGGTTGTGGGCACCGCCGGTGAGGCACCCGATCACGTCCAGGTCGTCGACAACCCCGATGCCGTCGACAAGGTGACCGTGCGCGACCCGAACAAGGTCATCTGGCTGTCCCAGACCACGCTGAGCGTCGACGAGACCATGGAGACCGTGCGCCGGCTGCGGGAGAAGTTCCCGACGCTGCAGGATCCGCCCAGCGACGACATCTGCTACGCCACCCAGAACCGGCAGGGCGCGGTCAAGGCGATGGCGCCGGAGTGCGACCTGGTGATCGTGGTCGGGTCGCGCAACTCGTCGAACTCGGTGCGGTTGGTCGAGGTGGCGCTGGGCGCAGGCGCTAATGCGGCCGAGCTCGTCGACTATGCCGAGGACATCGATCCGGCCTGGTTGTCCGGCGTCACGACCGTCGGGGTCACCTCGGGTGCCTCGGTCCCTGAGGTGCTGGTGCGCGGGGTGCTGGACCGGCTCGCCGAGTACGGCTACGGCACCGTGCAATCGGTGACCACGGCCAACGAGACGCTGGTGTTCGCGTTACCGCGTGAGATTCGCCCCGCGCGCACCTAGCCGGCTCAGCGGTCCGAACGCCAGGATTCGGCGTCCCAGTCGTTCGCACTCGGCCGCCGCGGCCGCGATGGCCGCCCCGATTCGGCCTCACCCTCGCCGCGGTAACGCACCCGCGACACCGGGTGATGAGTGTCGCCGTCGCCGTTGGTCCGTCCTGGCGGACGCTGCCGGGTCGGCGGTTCGTACGGCGGGTACGGCTCGTAAGACGGGTAGGCCTCGTACGGTTCGAATCGATTGCTGCGCCGCGACGGTGAACCGCTGGGATCCCGGCGCTCGCGAGGCTCGCGGCGCGACGACGACGTGCGGGCGCCCCCGTCACGCGGCTGGCGCCGGCGCCGCGGAACGTCGGGATAGTCGGCCACCTCGGCATCGACGTCGACCGGGCGGCGACGGGACGACGTACGGCGGGGCCGCTCGGGCGTCTCGGTGATGTCCTCCAGCGGGGGACGGGCATGCCGAGAGCGAGTCGGCGCGGGACGCTTGGCGGCCCGGGCTGACCGGGGCCGCTTCTCCGCGGTCGCGGGTCGGTCGATGCCGTGCTTGCGCTTGGGGGTGTCCTCGGCGTCGTCCTCGTCGTCGGGGTCACTGCCGCGGCGGAGGCCGCCGAGTTTCGCTGCCAGCCCGGCAAACAGGCCGGGCCCTGCCTCGGCTTGGTCGTCGGATGGTCGGGCGGCTGCCGACGATTTGGCCGACATCCCGAAATACCAGCGCACCAACCCGATCAGCAGGACCCCGGCGGAGGTGAACAGCATCAGCGGGAAGCGCTCGATCAGCGGATAGCCGAAGTTGATCAGGGTGTCTTTGATGCCGGTGAACGAGGCACCGTGGAACAGGAAGTAGGAGCCGGGCACCATGACGAACAGGATCAGCGGCGGCTGGATGACGGCCGTGAAAATACTCGAGTGGCGAACCGCAAGAACCGCTGCCACACAGCCGAGCACGTACATGGCGGCGAAGACGTTGCCGAGCTCCTTGTTGCCCGAGCCGGCGTCGAAGGCGAAGCCAATTGTTGTGCCGATCACAGCAATCAGGACGGCGGCCCACCAGGGCACGCCGGGAAGGTTCGGGTGCGCCGAGCGATTCGCGGGCACCACCGAGGACCTGGCTCGCTGTGCTGACACACGTAGACCGTACCGGCTTTGGCTGAATGTGGACCGTCGGCGGGGCCGCGAGCCGAGGGGTCGTCCGGCGCTTTCTCCTAGACTGTCTTCTCTGTGAGCCTGAGCCTTGGAATCGTCGGTCTGCCCAACGTGGGGAAATCCACCCTATTCAATGCGCTGACCCGCAACAACGTGCTGGCAGCCAACTATCCGTTCGCCACCATCGAGCCGAACGAAGGTGTGGTCCCGCTGCCGGATCCGCGGCTGGCCAAGCTGGCCGAGATCTTCGGCTCCGAGCGGATCCTGCCGGCGCCGGTGACCTTCGTCGACATCGCCGGGATCGTGAAGGGCGCCTCTGAGGGCGCGGGCCTGGGCAACAAGTTCCTGGCGAACATCCGGGAGTGTGACGCGATCTGTCAGGTCGTCCGGGTGTTCGCCGACGATGATGTGGTGCACGTCGACGGCAAAGTCGACCCGAAGTCCGATATCGAGGTCATCGAAACCGAGCTGATCCTGGCCGACCTGCAGACGCTGGAGAAGGCGGTGCCCCGGCTGGAGAAAGAAGCCCGCAACAACAAGGACCGCAAGCCGGTGTTCGAGGCCGCGGTGGTGGCCCAGCAGGTGCTCAATGAGGGTACGACGATGTTCGCCGCCGGCAAGAAGGTTGACTCGGGCTTGCTGCGTGAGTTGAACCTGTTGACCACCAAGCCGTTTCTGTATGTGTTCAACTGCGACGAGTCGGTGCTCACCGATGCCGACAAGGTCGCGGAGCTGAAGGCGATGGTCGCGCCGGCCGACGCGGTGTTCCTCGACGCGAAGATCGAGGAGGAGCTCCAGGAGCTCGACGACGAGTCGGCAGCCGAGCTGCTGGAGTCGATCGGTCAGACCGAGCGCGGCCTGGATGCGTTGGCACGAGCGGGTTTTCACACCCTGAAGCTGCAGACGTATCTGACGGCGGGCCCAAAAGAAGCGCGTGCGTGGGTGATTCACCAGGGCGATACCGCACCGAAGGCGGCCGGCGTCATCCACACCGACTTCGAAAAAGGCTTCATCAAGGCGGAGGTCGTGTCCTACGACGATCTGGTCGAAGCCGGGACGATGGCGGCGGCCAAGGCGGCGGGCAAGGTGCGCATGGAGGGCAAGGACTACGTCATGGCCGACGGCGACGTGGTCGAGTTCCGGTTCAACGTGTAGTCAGTCGTAGAAACAAGTCGGCTTTGTGCGAAACCGAGATCTAATGATTGCCATGCAGCTTATGGAACGGGCGCTTACCGCACTGGCTCGCCAGCTCGGTGAACCGACCGGCTTTGCGGGCCGGGTCGTCGGACGGCTACTCAACCGTGGCAACCGGTCAATTGTCCTCGCTGCGGTCGCGGCCACCGGCTGCGGACCAGGGTCCGACGTCGCCGACATCGGATTCGGCGGAGGCGTCGGACTCGACATCCTGCTCGATCGCGAGGGCACGACTGTTCACGGCGTCGAGATGTCGGAGACGATGCTCGCCGAAGCGACGCGCCGCTTCTCTGACCACATTTCTCGCGGCCGGTTGCGCCTGTATTCCGGTCGGATGGAGGACCTGCCGCTCGAAGACTCCGCACTGGACGCGATCATCTCGACGAACACGATCTATTTCGTACCGGACCTCGCCGCGGCTATGAGTGAGCTGGCCAGAGTGCTGCGGCCCGGCGGCCGGCTGGTACTCGGGATCGGTGATCCGGATCAGATGGCCAAAATGCCCTTCACCCGCCACGGGTTTCGGTTGCGCCCCCTCGACGACGTTGTGCCGATCATCCGCGAGGCGGGGTTTGACCCAATTGAGGACAGGCGCGCCGGTCATGGACGCCACGCCTTCCATCTACTGGTGTGCGACTTACCGCTCAAAGGGTTTCGCAAAATCGACCATTAGATGGCTGCGGGGCGTGGGGTCGCGATTAGTTCAGCCACGTGCGGAAGTCTCTACTGGCATGGGAAAGCTGATCTACACCGTGACGATGTCTCTTGACGGCTATGCCGCCGACGCCGACGGCGACTTCCAGTGGTCCGCCCCCAACGGGGCGGTGTTCGACGTGCATGTCGGCCGCATGGGCGAGGTTTCGACGGAGGTACTGGGCCGCAAGACGTTCGAGTTGATGCAGTACTGGGAGACCGATCCCGACGACCAGGTGTGGACCGCCGCGGAACACGAGTTCGCCCGACGATGGCGGGGCATCGACAAGGTGGTGGCGTCGTCGACGCTCACGCATGCGGAGATCGGGTCCGACCGCGTCCGTGTGGTGCCCGACCTGACCCTGGACGAACTGCGGCGGGTCATCGCCGATGCCGCCGGCGTCGTGGAGATCTTCGGGCCCACCGTCGCGGCCGCCGCGATCCGGGCCGGTCTGGTAGAGGAGTTTCATTTCTTCGTGGTCCCGAAAGTGGTGGGCGGCGGCCTGCGCGCACTACCCGACGACGTGCGCCTCGACCTGACGCTCGCCGAGCACACCATCTTCGACAACGGCACCGCCCACCTTCGCTACGTCCCTCGCTGACCGGAGCGTTAAGCAAGGCAAACCTATGTCGGGCAGGCGGATTCGATGTTGGGCAATGACGCCGGAAGCGAGGGACGAAAATCTAGACTCACCCAGACAGGTCAGCAGCGACCGAGGGGGTCTGGTGGACGACGGTGCACAGGTCTCCGTCGAGGCGATGGCAGCAGAGGCGGGTTTCGTCGCGCTGCCGCCGGACGCCGGCGTCGTCGTGCAGAACGCCGACGGCGAGATCGTGGCCGCATCCAAACTGGCACAGCAGATTCTAGGGTTGTCGTCCGGCGAAATGCTCGGTCGAACGTCGCAGGACCCCCGCTGGGCGGCGGTGGACGAGGACGGCCGATTCCTCAAAGGGGCTGAGGCCCCCGCGATGGTTGCCCGGCGCACCGGAGTTGCGGTGCGCAACAGGATCCTGGGTGTACACCGCCCGGGCAGTGACGCAGCCGGGCGCCATGTGTGGATTCGCGTCGACGCCGTACCGATCTTCCGTGACGCTGACCCTGACCCCTGGGCGGTGGTGGCGGCTTTCCGGCCGGTCAGCGGTGAGCCGCTGCGAGCGCTTCAGCTACGCGAATCCGAGCGGCTTTTCCGGATGATCGCCGAACACACCTCGGACATGGTGGCCTGGCAGCTGGTCGAGGAAACGACGTTCCTGTGGGTATCGCCTGCAGCGCGCACCGTGTTGGGCTTCGAGCCTGATGCGCTCATCGGGACCTGTGGAATTGACCTGGTCCACCCCGAGGAACGAGCTTCGCTGGAGGAATCCTGGCGGAGTACGAGCGGTGCGTTGACGAGATTCACGATGCGCATGCGGCACGCGGACGGCGACTACCGATGGATCGAGACCACCGCGCACATACTCCCCTCCGACGGCGACAGACCCCAGCAGATGATCACCGCTCATCGTGACGTGAGCGATCGCGTGAAAGCCGAACGCGCCCGCGACGCAGCGGTGCGGATGTTCGAACTGGCGATGAGCCACGCCACGATCGGGGTCGGCTGGCGCAGGCGAGACGGGACGCTCTCACGCGTCAACCCGGCGCTGTGCCGCATTCTCGGCAGAAGTGTCGACGAGCTGACCGGACACTCTCTTCGCGAGTTCGCCACAGACGATGGGTCCGCCTTCGAGGACGCGGTTGCCGCCGTTCACAGTGGAGCGCGCAGTCACCACGAGAGTGAACGCCAGTTCCTCCGGCCGGACGGAACGGTGGTCTGGTGTCTTCACACGGTCGTCGGGTTGCCCGACGAGTTCGGTGCCGTCAGCCATTTCCTGGTGCAACTCCAAGACATCACCGAACAGAAACGAGCGGCTGCCCAGCTCGAGCAGGCCGCGTCGACTGATCCGCTCACCGGACTGTCCAACCGGACCGTGCTGGAGGATCGACTCACTCGAGCTCTTGCCAGGGCGCGACTGACCAAAACTCTCGTTGGCGTGTTGTTTATCGACCTCGACAATTTCAAGAGCGTGAATGACCGTCACGGCCACGAATTCGGGGACAAAGTGTTGTGCGAGATCGGAATTCGCCTGGCGGCCGCGGTTCGTGACACCGACACCGTCGTCCGTCTGGGCGGCGACGAATTCGTCGTCGTGCGTGAGCACCTACACGACCTCGAGCAGCTGGGTGAGCTCGCTGAGCACATCCGCCAACGGCTGGCGACAGCGTTTGATATCGACACGCACAGCATGGGCATCAGCGCCAGCATCGGCAGTGCCGTTGGATCCGATCTGACTGCTGCACAGTTGCTTTCGCGCGCCGACGAAGCGATGTACCGAGTCAAGCGTGAGCGTCGCGACCAAGTCGCGCCACCCAGCTGACAAAGTTCGTTTGCTATTCCTGCCGGGAATGCGAATACCTCACGCATCGGGAGCCGTAACTGCGCTTATCGGCATTGCCAGCGTGATCGTGTGCTACGCGTAGAAGGCTGGCGTGCTGGGCTTTTCGTCAATGTATAGACGAGGCCATGCACACCGCGGGTCCGCCAAATAAATTGACTGACACGACAAAAATTGGTGGCGCGCGGAGTATAGATGTTCATTACGCAATGAAGTCGCTGGTCTACGCGGGGTTGGAGGCGACATGTCTGGTCGGCACAGTCAGAAGGCGTCGGGAGCTCGGCGGCACAGGCGTGAACCGTACGCCTGGCTGGGTGCGGGTGCCGTTGCGCTGGGGCTCGGCGCGGCATTGGCCGGCGGGGCCGGGCTCGCTCAAGCCGACACCGGGGGTCCCGCGCCGTCGGGCAGCCATGCAGATGCCGCCTCGGCGAGTAAGTCCACCAGTGCGTCCGCCAGAAATACCGGCCCCCAAAGGTCAACCGCCGGGATCGCCGCACCCCGCTCGGCGGTCGCGACGAGTGCACGGGTCACCGCGTCGGTGACCCGGCCGAAGGTTGCCGTCGCCCCGCCGTCGCAAACCAATCCGATCGCGGGATTGCTGACTCAGGTCTTGGCGGCGTTCGGGTTGAAACCCCCCGCAACGCCAACAATTCCGGCTCCCAGGGCGGTAGCGTCGGCGGCTGCGGTCATTAACCCCCTGGCCGCTTGTGGGGTCAGCAAAGATTGCTCCAATCTGAACTTGAGCGGAGCAAATCTGGCCGGCCTGAACCTGACCGGTTACAACTTCACCGGAGCCAACCTTTCAGGCGCCAACCTGACCAAATCGACGCTGTCGGGGGCAACCCTGACCGGGGCGACGTTGTCCGGCTCGAACATGACCTCGGCCAACCTGACCGGACAGAACCTCCAAGGCTTCAATCTGACGGGGGTAACCCTGGTCGGAACGAACCTGACAGGAACCAATCTGACCGGGCAGAACCTGCAAAGTCGCAATCTCACATCGGCGACACTGGTCGGCGCGACCCTGACCGGGGCGAGCCTGTCGGGGGCGAATCTGACCAACGCCAATCTGACGGGGCAGAACCTGCAGGGCCTCGACTTGACCGGCGTGACGCTGGTCGGCGCGATCCTGACCAATGCCAACCTCGCGGGCCAGAACCTGCAGAGCCGCAACCTGACCCGGGCAACCTTGGTCGGGACGACGTTGACCGGCGCGAGCCTGTCGGGGGCCAACTTCACGTATGCCAATTTGGCCGGGCAGAACCTGCAGGGCTTTGACCTGACCGGTGTGACGTTGGCCGGGGCTGGGTTGGCCAACGCCAATTTGGCCGGGCAGAACCTCCAGGGCGTCAACCTGAATGCGGCACAACTGTCAGGTGCCACGCTGGCCGGCGCGAACCTGTCTGGGGCGAAGATGATCGGGGCAAACCTCTCGGGCGCGACGCTGACCGGGGCGACCCTGACGCAGGCCAATCTCAGCGTGGCTAATCTGACCGGACAGAACCTACAGGGCATCGATCTGACCGGCGTGACGTTCACCGGAACGATCCTGGCCAATGCCGACCTGACTGGCCAGAACCTCGCAGGCAAGAGCCTGGTCGGGGCGACACTGGTCGGTGCGACGCTGACCGGTGCAACGCTGACCGGAGCAAATCTGGCCCTGGCCAACATGATTGGACAAAATCTTCAGGGGTTCGATCTGACGGGTGTGATGCTGGTCGGTACGAACTTGACAGGAGCCAACCTGAGTGGGCAGAACCTGCAGGGCCGCAACCTGACTGGCGCCACCTTGGTCGGGGCCACGTTGACCGGAGCGACGTTGGCCGGCGCGAATCTGATGCTGGCCAACTTGATCGGGCAGAATCTTCAGGGGTTCGATCTGACCGGCACTGCGCTCGCCGGGGCGAACCTGTCGGGCACGAACCTGACAGGGCAGAACCTCCAGAACCGCAACCTGGCTGGGGCGACGCTGGCATCGGCGAACCTGTCCGGCGCCAACCTGACCGGTGCGACGCTGACCAAGGCGAACCTGCTGGGCGCAACCCTGACCGGAGCCATTTTGACCGGTGCGAATCTGACCCTGGCCAATCTCACCGGACAGAACCTTCAGGGCTTCGACCTGACCGGTGTCACGCTGGTCGGGGCGAACCTGACCAACGCCAACCTCGCGGGGCAGAACCTGCAGAATCGCAACCTCACCTCGGTGACCCTGGCTGGGACGACGTTGACCGGCGCGACGCTCTCGGGTGCGAATCTGACCAATGCCAACCTGATCGGCCAGAACCTGCAGGGGTTTGACCTGACGGGTACGACGTTGGTCGGGACGAACTTGACAGGAGCCAACCTGTCCGGACAGAGCCTTGTGGGTCGCAATCTGACCGGGGTGAAGTTGGGCGGGGCGAATCTGTCGGGGGTGAATCTGGCCGGCGCGAACCTGACGTCGGCGACTCTGGCTGGGGCGACGTTGACCGGGGCGACGCTCTGGGGTGCGAATCTGACCAATGCCAACCTGATCGGCCAGAACCTGCAGGGGTTTGACCTGACGGGTACGACGTTGGTCGGGGCCTACCTGACAGGAGCCAACCTGTCCGGGCAGAGCCTTGTGGGTCGCAATCTGACCGGGGTGAAGTTGGGCGGGGCGAATCTGTCGGGGGTGAATCTGGCCGGCGCGAACCTGACGTCGGCGACTCTGGCTGGGGCGACGTTGACCGGGGCGACGCTCTCGGGTGCGAATCTGAGCAGTGCCAACCTGATTGGGCTTAACTTCCAGGGGTTGGATCTCACCGGAGTGACGCTGGCCGGTGCTGTCATGACCAATGCCAATCTGACTGGCCAGAACCTCGCGGGGCGGGACCTGACGCGGACGACGTTGACCGGCGCGACGTTGACCGGTGCGACGTTGACGGGGGCAAACCTTTACGGCGCCAACCTGACATACGCGAACCTGACCGGCGCCAACCTGTCCGGGCAGAACCTGCAAAGCTTCAACTTGTCCTTCGCGAACCTGACCGGTGCAAATCTCAGCAACGCCAACCTCATTCGAGCCAGGCTCCAGAGCGCGAACCTGACCAATGCGAACCTGACGGGCGCGAACCTCAGTGGGGCGTACCTGAGGGGTGCCACCCTGACCGGAGTGATTCTCACCGGAGCCGTTCTCAGTGGGGTGATCTGGTAGGCGAGCCGCCTCGCCCGAGAAGCCGACCGCGCTAGTATCCGCGAATGCGTGGAACACGGTTGTCCGGGGTGTTCGGCGGCGTACTCGCCGTCGCACTGATCAGCGCGGGGTGTGGGAATTCCGGCTCGACCGCCCACCAGCCGACACCGAGCACACCTGTCAGCTCCAGCGCGGCGGCCACCCTGGAAGCGGTGGCTTTCGGCACCAAGGTCGACATAGCCTCGGCTGACGGCACCGCGGCCTACACCGTCGACAACCTGCAGCCGGTGCCGCCCGACGCCCAGATCGTCCCGGCCAAGGGCACGATGTACGCCGTCGACGTGACCATCGTCGCGAAGAGTGGCACCCCCGCCTACAACGGCTTCTACATCGTCGCTCGCGGTGCCGATGGGTCGAACATCGCGCCCGCGGTCGGCGCCGTCCGGCCGGGCATCACCTCGGGCCAGCTTCCGCAGGGGCAACAGGTCGCCGGCCACGTCGCCTACGACGTACCCCAGGGCCAGACCATCACAGCGATTCAGTTCCGCGACCCGAAAGGAAAGGTGCTGGCGGTGTGGGGTGCAGGGTAGCGAAACGGTGGGTTTCAGCGGCGATCGGTGCAGCGGTGGCGCCGATCGCGTTGGCCTCAGCGGCCTACGCTGACGCGGCGCAGGCCACCATCGACAATCTGCAGTCGCAGGGCTATCTCGTTGCCATCAACTGGGTCGACGGCAACACCGGTGCGGCGTTGTCGTCGTGCCGGGTAGTGGCCGTTCACAATCCGGACAGCTCGCCCGGCGAGTCGAGCACCGCGACCACCGTCTATGTCGACCTGTCGTGTCCGCGCCGCGAGGCCCCCGTCGGTATCGGTATCGGCATCGGATTCTGACGCCGTCACCAATCAGCCTGCGACAACTTCGATCTCATCGCCCAGTCGATAGTTGCCGACCAGGGGCAGGGCATCGCCGCTCCAGAACCGGCCCGGGTCGAACCAGTTCTCGTTCTTTTCGATGGCCAGCAATCCCATCTCCTCATAGGTGATGGCCACCGTCTCGGCGCAATACGCGGTCTGCAGACCGACTTCGCGTTCGGCCTGCTTGCGGCGTTCTGCTGATTCACGAACTTTCTTGTGCACCAACGGGATTCCGCGCGTCCAGTCACGGACGGTGGGTAGCCGGCCGCGCAGCCAGCGGCCGGTCAACCGCGCGGTGGACGGAAACGGGGTGCCGTCCATCCGGGCGATCACCTTCAGCAGCTGATCTTCGTGTTCGCGGCTGACGTCGGGGGTCAGCTGGCGCAGCCAGCACCGCTGACCGTAATGGTGAAGCCATTGTTCGACGGCTTCCCGGGCGTCGTTGAGCTGCACCCCGCGGTGGTTGGTACCGGTCCACAGGTCCAGCAGCTTGTGGCCTAACTCGGCATGCCAGATCAACGGTGGCAGATCGTCGATCGCCACCGTCATGCCAACGTGGTTGACCGGCGCGTTGGTCAGCGTCTGGATCGCCCGGTCCGGGCCCGACCCGCCGCGAAACAACCAGACGTCACCGGTTCGGGTTTGATCCAGCGCCTGTGCCAACGACACGGTGTGCTCATTCACCAGCGCAGCATAATGTGACCCCATGCGCGGTATCTGGAAGTGGATCGGCCTGGCCGGTGCGGCGGGCGTCGTCGCGGGCGGGGTACTCGTCGCCCGCGACCAGCGGCGCCGCAAGGCGTACACCCCTGACGAGATCCGCGCCCGGCTGCACCAGCGTCACGCTGAAGCCAACTCCGATTGAGATAGCGCTGCTGTCTCAACGAGTCGGAGTCAGGCCACCGCGTAGAGCCGGTGAGTGCCGCTGAAGCCTTTGAGCTCGGCGTCGCGGCCCTCGTCGAAGGTCTGCTGATCGCCCACCGCCGTTCGCACCGGCTCACTCACCAGAATCTCGCCGCCGTCGGCCTGGCCGGCGACCCGGGCGGCCATCGCGACGTTGCGACCGAACAGATCGTCGCCGCGGCGCACCGACTTACCCATGTGGATGCCGATTCGCACCCGAATGCTGTTGTGCCGCAACCGTTTCGAATCACGATTTAGTTCTCGCTGTATCGCCACCGCGCAGCTCACCGCGGCGGCGGGATCGGCGAAGGCCACCATGAACCCGTCACCTTGACTCTTGACTACGTGGCCGTCGTACTTGGTCACCAATCGCCGCACCATCCGGTCGTGGCTGCCGATGAGCTTGACCCACGCCCGGTCGCCGATCCGCTCGTTGAGTGCGGTGGACTCCTCGATGTCGGAGAACATCACCACCACCTTGCCGTCAGGCACGAGCCGGGCCAGATCAGGCCGCTCGACGTCGGCCCAGTCGGCGAGTTCCTCGATGGAGGACCGCACCGCGCCGCCCAAACCTTGAGTGCGCACCAGGTTGGCGGTCTGCCACACCTGCTTGACCGCCTCCCGGCCGCCCGTCCACAGCATGTTGCGGGTGTCCAGGCGCCCGCGCAGCTCCTCGGTTTCACGCTGGCTGGCGTCCAGCTGCTTGCGCATCAGGACCAGCGCAATGGCCTCGGCCACGACCAGCACCGCCAACACCGCTGCCGCGATTGTCCAACCCACTGTGCGTCGCCCTCCCGTCCGCGATCCTGAACAGATGATGCCTCCTTACTACGAGAGCAGATTCATCCGTGCGAATCACCCCCGACGCGCGCAGGCCATCTGGCTGCGCTGGACACTGCTGCTGCCGAAGCCCGGCGACGCCGTAGCCGACGTCTGGGTGATGCTGTTCGACCCCGACGGCGGCGGTAACCGCGCGCTCAAGGTGCCTCATCCGCTCACCGACGCCGACTACCTGTCCGACCCCTGGTCGGCCAGGATCGCCGACACCGTCATCGACGACGTACACGCTCAGGCGGCGCTCGACGGCGCGTCGTGTGACCTGGCCATCGCCCCGGGCGACGAACCCGTGGTCAAGTTGCTCACCGACCGCTCGTATGCGGCCAAGTTCCCAACCGCCAAAACCCAGGTGCGCCATCCGCTGGCCCGTTTCGATGGCACCGTCACCCTCGGGGACACCTCGATGGCAGTCGAGTCCTGGACGGGAAGCGTCAACCACAACTGGGGCAGCAAGCACACTCCGGCGTACGCCTTCGGTCAGGTGTGCGGGTTCGACGAGCACCCGCGATCCAGCCTCGAAGTCGTGACCGCCCGGGCCGCGGTCGGGCCGCTGCGGTTGCCGGCCGCCACCCTGTTCGTCTTGCGTCACGCCGGGTGGGAGGTCGCCGTGCGCTCGGTGCTGGCGGCCCGCCACACAAGCGGTTCGTATGAGCCGTTCCGATGGTCGTTCGGCGGGCGGGCCGACGGTTTCGAGCTGAACGGTGAAATTCACGCCGAGCCCGGCGACGTCATCGGCCTGACCTACACCGACACCAACGGAGCGACCAAGTACTGCTACAACTCCGCACTGGCGCACTGCCGAATCAGCCTGTCCGGCAACGGTATTGATACGGAGTTGACCGCGACGCGACGGGCGATGTTCGAGATCCTCACCGACCACCGGCGTACCGACGTGCCGCTGCTGGCATAGCGGCGGTCGGACGCGCACGCGCTGGTGATCAAACGTTGAGCAATTTGCCGAGATCAGGCCTTTCGCCTGCGTAAACTGCGGCCGTGGGGGATAGCCGGACCTGGCCCGTCATGCGACGAGGCAAGGAACTTGCTGCGATCCAGGCGACCTTGCAGGGTCGGCCCGGTCAATGCGGCACCCTGCTCCTGGGAGATGCCGGCGTCGGCAAGACCACGCTCGCGCGGATGGCCACCCATAGCTTGCGTTCCACCGCGGTGTGGGTCGCCGGAACCGAGTCCGCGCGCGAGGTGCCGTTGGGTGTGTTCGCCCACCTGCTGGCGAGCCCGATGCCCGCGGATCCGGTGGCCATGCTCGCCGACGCGTTCCGCACCGTTCGCAGGGAGAAGTTGGCGCTCATCGGGGTCGACGACGTCCACCTCGTCGACCATCTGTCGGCGACGTTGCTGCATCAACTGGCCGTCGAAGGCGCGGTCCGCATCGTGGCGACCGCCCGCACCGGCGAGCCGATTCCCGAGACGATCACCGCGCTCTGGAAGGACGGCTACCTCGCCCGGTTGGATGTCGTTCCGTTCGCCAAGGGAGAGGCGGTCGCGCTGGTCGAGACGGCGCTCGGCGGACGCCTGGAGCGGCTCTCGGCCGATCTGATGTGGGAGGCTTCGAGCGGGAACGCCCTGTTCGTCCGGCATCTCGTCGAAGGTGCGCTGGAAGCCGGCACACTGCGCCAGGTCAACGGCGTCTGGCAGCTCAGAGGTGAAGCGGCGGTGGCCTCCAAACTGGCTCCGCTGTTGAGCACTCGGCTCGACCGGTTGCCCGACGATGAACAGCGGGCGCTGCAGTTGCTCGCCGTCTCGGAGCCGCTGCCGTTGGAAGTGATGTCCGAACTCGTCGACAACGCCACCTTGGAGCGGACCGAGCGGCGCGGGCTGATTCGCGTCGTCGATGTCACCGGAACCGCCGAAATTCACTTCACCCATTCAGTGATCGGCGAGGTCATCCGGCAGGGTCTAGGCCAGGTTGCGGGTCGGCGGTTGCGGACGGAGTTGTTGGGCGCGATGGACCTGCACCCGCCGCAGACATCGATTCAACGTGTGCGCCGCGCCGAACTCGGGTTACATGCCGACACCAAGGTCGAGCCCGAAATCCTCTGCCGCGCAGCAGAAGACGCGATGGCGCTGATGAACATCACACTCGCCGAGCGATTGGCACGCGCCGCCCTCGACTCCGGTGGCGGCCTGGTGGCCTCCGAACTGCTCTCACGGGCCCTACGCTGGCAGGGCAGAGCGCCGGAGTCCGAGGCGATCCTGGAATCGTTCGACCCCGACACCCTCTCCGAGTTCGAGTTGGTCCGGTGGGGGATGGCGCGGATCGCCAACCTCCAGTGGTCGATCGGCGATGCCGAAGCTGCCGCCAAGGTCCTGGAGATGTTGCAGCAGCGCATCACGCAGACCCGGTTCCGGCTGGCCGTCGATGGTCTCGCGGCGGCGCTCGCCGTACTCGACAATCGACTCGATGAGGCTGCCATGCTGGCAGACCGGGTGCTTGCCGAGCCGACCGCGCCGCCGGTCGCCGTCGGCTGGGCGGTGTTCGGTGGCGGCATGGCCGCCGCCATCAGGGGGTGTACCGCCGATGCGGCACGGTTTGCCGCCCGCGGGCACGAAATCTACGACAAGATCGACGGCCTGTTGCGATTCCTATTGGCCCTCGGCGAGGTCCGGGCTCTGACGCTGGCCGGTGATTTCGCTGCAGCGCAAGCGCGTTCGGGCGACATCGTCCGGATCACCTCGCCCAGCCAGTATCGCGCTCGCGCAATGGCGAACGTGCTGGCCGGCACCGTGGAATTGGGTCGGGGTCAATTGCGCGTGGCGATGGGGCGGCTCGAGGAGACCCTGGCCGCGCTCAGTGGTGAGGCTGCCGCGTCATGGAACGTGCCGGCCAGATTACTTCTCGTACAGTGCTATTGCGGGCTCGGGTACGACCAGGCCGCGGCCCCGCTGGTGGCCGAACTGCGGGAGCTGGTCAGTCGTGCGGCGACGATGTTCGAACCGGCGGTCCGAATCGCGGAGGCGTGGCTGGCCGCAGCCATGGGCCACGTCAGCGGGGCGGTCACGATGGCCCTGCGTGCGGCCGATCTGGCCGCCGCGTCCGACCAGCGGGCCATCGAGCTGATGGCGTTGCACGCGGCCGCGCGATTCGGCGACACGACCTGCCTACCGCGCATCATCGAGGTCGCGGCGGTGATCGGTGGGCCGCTGGCCGCGGTCGACGCAGCGCACGCCACCGGGTTGATGAACAACGATGCCGCAGCGGTCTTTTCGGCATCGCAGGAGTTCGAACGGATCGGTGCACTGTTGTCGGCGGCGGATGCCGCGGCGCAGGCGGCGGCGCTCTTCGACGCGGCCGGGCAGCGTCGGCATTCGCTCGAAGCGGCCGCCGCCGCCGATCGGCTGGGCAAGGAATGCGGCGGCCTGAAGACGCCGGCGCTGATGGCCACCTCCCGGCCGCTGCCACTGTCCCGACGGGAACGCGAGATCGCACATCTTGTTGTGCGCGGGTTGTCCAACCGGGATATCGCCGCGCGGCTGGTGGTGTCCACTCGCACGGTGGAGGGACACTTGTACCGGATGTACCTCAAACTCAACGTGACAAGTCGCGAGGAGTTACGGGAGGTCATCCGTCACGCGTTCGACGATGACGAGCCTGATTGACTGGCAGCATGGCCATCCTCGTCGTCGGCAGGCTCGAACCATCGCTGGAGAAACAACTGACGGCCAAGCACACTCCGCTGCGGCTACCGGTTGACACCCCGCAGGCCGAGGAGGTCACCGTGATCGTGTGCGGCGGGCGCCCGGGAGTCGACGCCGCGCTGATGGACTCACTGCCGCAGCTGCGCGCGATCGTGAACTTCGGTGCCGGGTTCGACACCATCGACGTCACCGCGGCTCGCGAGCGGGGGATCGGGGTGAGCAACACCCCCGACGTCCTCAACGACACCGTCGCCGACACGGCGCTCGGTCTGATCCTCGACACCATGCGCCGATTCGCTGCCGCCGACCGGTACGTGCGGGCCGGCCGGTGGGCCACCGACGGTCCGTTCCCCTACACCCGCGACCTCACCGGCAGTCGTGTCGGCATCCTCGGGCTGGGCCGGATCGGCTCGGCGATCGCCGATCGGTTGCGCGGATTCGACTGTGCCATCGCCTATCACAACCGTCACGAGATCCCTGACGGCCCGTACCGCTACGCCGCCTCACCGGTCGAGCTGGCCGCTTCGGTCGACGTCCTGGTCGTTGCCGCCGCCGGCGGTGCCGACACCGCCCACCTGGTGGATCGTGCGGTGCTTTCCGCGCTCGGCCCGGACGGCTATCTGGTCAACATCGCCCGCGGCAGCGTCGTCGATCAGGATGCGCTGATCGATTCACTGGAGCAGGGCCGCCTCGCCGGCGCCGGATTGGACGTCTACGCGGCGGAGCCCGACGTGCCGGTTCGATTGTGGGAACTCGACAACGTGGTGCTGCTGCCGCACATGGGCAGCGCGACCGCCCGAACCCGAACGGCCATGGCCACTTTGGCGATGCGCAACCTGGAGGAGTTTCTGGCCAGCGGCCAGCTGGTCACCCCCGTCTAACGGGTGACGAACGAGACGACGGCCTCGCTGAACGCGTCGTTGTCGTCGCCGGCGGCGGTGTGCCCTGCGTCGGAGAGTTCGACGAACTCTGCGCGCGGCACCTTCGCCAAGAAGTCCCGCACACCCTCGGCGCTGACGACGTCGGACAGCTTGCCGCGGATCAGCAGGATCGGGATGGTCAGGTCGATGGCCGCCTGCTCGAGTCGCTCTACCCGGCCGAACGGATCGTCTTTCGGTGCGGTGAGGAACGCCGGATCCCAATGCCAGAACCACCGGCCGTCACGAAACCGGAGGTTCTTCTTGAGGCCGTCGAGATTGCTTGGCCGCTTACGGTGCGGCAGGTAGGCGGCAATGGCGTCGGCCGCCTGCTCGAGGTTTTCGAAGCCGTCCACATTGCTGAACATGAAGTCCCGGATGCGGGCGCTGCCGTCCTTCTCGAAGCGCGGCACCACGTCGACCAGAACCAGCTTGGTCACCACCTCGGGGCCGGCTTCCTCGGCCACCAGGATGCTGGTCAGCCCGCCCATGCTCGCCCCGATCAGCACCACCGGGCGGCCGATCTGCTCGAGTACCAGCAGCACGTCGGCAGACAGCGCGTCGACGCTGTAGTCGGCGTCGGGGGCGCGGTCACTGTCACCGTGCCCGCGGGCGTCGAGAGCGACCACGTGGAAGCCGGAGTCGGCCAGCACCTGCCCGGTGTTCTTCCAGGAGAACCGGTTCTGCCCGCCGCCGTGCAGCATGAGGATCGTCGGGCGATCCGCCGCCTGCTCGGTGCCCCGGTTCCACTCGTCGGCCACGAGGGTGAGCTCGTTGATGCCACGGAAATCAACCGTCTGACCGCTGTTCGTGCTGCTCACCGGCATCCTCTCGACCGAACCTGAACAGCACGTTACATAGCGGTGCTATCGATGAGTTTCGGCACCCCGGTCGGTCTATCCCTTCGCCAGCCCTGGAGAGGAGACCACCCGTGCCCACCATCACCCCGTCGCTGTGGTTCGACAACGACCTGGAGGAAGCGATCCGGTTCTACACCGGCATCTTCCCTAACTCGTCCATCGAGTACGTCAACCGCTACACCGAGGCCGGCCCCGGTGCCCCCGGTGAGGTCGTGTCGGCGGGCTTCAACCTCGACGGCACCCGGTTCGTCGGCATCAACGGCGGACCGGTGTTCTCGTTCACCGAAGCCGTGTCGTTCCTCATCGAGTGTGCTGACCAGGCCGAAGTCGACTACTACTGGGACGCCCTGGTCGCCGGTGGCCAGGAATCGCAGTGCGGCTGGCTCAAGGACCGGTTCGGGCTCAGCTGGCAGGTCGTGCCCAGCCGGCTCTACGAGCTGCTGTCCGACCCCGACCAGGCCCGAGCGGTCGCCGCGACGCAGGCCATGCTCGGAATGCGCAAAATCGTCATCGCCGATCTGGAGGCTGCCGTGCCGCACCCGTGACGGCCCTCACAGCGGCTACCGGTAGCCTTTCGCCCCAGTAGTGCGGGTGATCGGAGCCCGTAGCGCCGCAGAGGGAGAACCATGGCCGACGAGCCTGCCGAGCCCGGGGACGAGGCTGCCACGCCAGATGAGGCCGAGACCGTCGAGGAGACCACCGACGCCGAGCCGGCACCGGTGAAGCAGCCGCGCTCCCACGTTCAGCTCGCGCTGATCGTCGGCACGGTCGTCGTCGTCGCCCTCGCCGCGCTGGCGGGATGGCTCGGGTACCGGGCATACCAATCCCGGCAGACCGCCCAGCTGCAAGACCTCCTCGTGGGGGTCGGCCGCCAGGGCGCGCTCAACCTGACCACGATCGACGCCGCCGAGGCCGACAAGGATGTGCAGCGCATCCTCGACTCGGCCACCGACGCGTTCTATGACGACTTCGCCAAGCGGTCCCAGCCGTTCATCGAGGTGGTCAAGCAAGCCCAATCCAAATCCGTCGGCACCGTCACCGAGGCCGGGTTGGAGTCGACGTCGGGTAACGAAGGCCAGGTGCTGGTGGCCGTTACCGTGGTCACGTCGAACCGCGGCGCGCCCAATCAACCACCACGAGCGTGGCGGATGCGCCTGACGGTCAAGAAGACCGGCGACGACGAAGCGAAGGTCTCGAAAGTGGAGTTCGTACCGTGACAACTGACGACGCCAAACCAGACCCGGAGGTCATCGAGGAGGAGACGACCGCGGTCGAACTCACCGACTCCGAGACCGACGGCGAAACCCCCGCCGCGCCCGAGACCGCGCCCGAAGGCGCGCCCAAGAAGGGGTTCAGCTTCGCCAGGGCAGTGGCCTTCGGCGTGTTGCCGATCGTGGCGCTGCTGCTCGCCGCAGCGGCCGGCTACCTGCGATGGGAGGATTCGTCGCGCCGGGACGCCAACACCGCCCGCACCGAGTCGGTGCAGGCCGCCAAGGACTCCACCGTCGCGTTGCTGAGCTACAAGCCCGAGACGGTCGAGAAGGATCTCGGCGCGGCCCGCGACCGGCTGACCGGGAGCTTCCTCGACGCCTACACCCAGCTGATCAACAACGTCGTCATACCTGGCGCCAAGGAGAAGAAGATCTCGGCCCTGGCGGCGGTGCCGGCCGCAGCGTCGGTCTCGGCGAAGCCCGATCATGCGGTGGTGCTGCTGTTCGTCGATCAGACGGTCGTGGTCGGCACCGACGCACCGACCAACACCGCCTCCAGCGTCCGGGTGACGTTGGACAAGGTGAAAGATCGCTGGCTCATCTCGGGATTCGACCCGATCTAGCGACGAGGGGGTTCGATGACCGAGCCACGCTGGATTGACGTCTCCGCGCCGGCCGTGCAGCTGCGGGCGCTCAGCTGGGGTCCAACCGAGGGTCCAATTGCGTTGTGCCTGCACGGTTTTCCCGATACCGCCTATGGCTTCCGCAAACTCGCACCGCATCTGGTGGCCGCCGGCTATCGCGTCATCGCCCCGTTCATGCGGGGCTACGTGCCCTCGTCGCTTCCCGCCGACGGCAGCCAGCACATTGGCGCCGTGATGGACGATGCGCTGCAGGTGCTGGCTGCGAACAACCCCACCGGCGCCGACGTCGTCATCGGCCACGACTGGGGCGCGATCGCCGCCACCGGTCTCGCCGCGATGCCGCAGAGCCCGTTCGTGAAGGCCGTCGTGATGTCGGTGCCGCCGTCGGCAGCGCTGCGGCCCGGCGGCGGCAGAAAGCTCGCCCATCGGGGCCGGCTACTGCGCCTGCTGCCGGTGCAGTTTCTGCGCAGCTGGTACATCAGCTACTTCCAGCTGCCGTTCCTGCCTGAGCGCTCATCGTCGTGGATCGTTCCGCTGCTGTGGCGCCGTTGGTCACCCGGCTACAACGCCGCCGAGGATCTGCGTCACGTCGACGCCGCCATCGGCTCACCGGACCGCTGGCGCGCGGCGCTGGGCACCTACCGGGCGACCATCCGCAACACCCGTCCGCCGGCCCGCTATGCCGAGCTGCAGAAGTTGTGGCTCGAGCCGCCGCGGCTGCCGACGCTGTATCTGCACGGGGTCGACGACGGTTGTATGACACCGGAATTCACGCCGTGGGTGGCGGGCGTCCTCCCGCCGGGCAGTGACGTGGCGCTCGTCGAGCGCGCCGGACATTTTCTGCAGCTCGAACAGCCCGACGTGGTGGGCCGCCAGATCGTCGACTTCCTGGCCGCTACTTCTTCTTGAGGCTCGGGTGGCTGCGGGCCAGCAACGGCAGTAGTAGCCGCTTCGGCGTGAGTTGATAGACCGCGGTCGCCGCGTGATTGAGCCGGCCGGGCACGACGACCGGCTTACCGGCGGCCAGTCCATCCACGGCCGACTTCGCGACGTCTTCGGCCGACACCCAGAGCGGCTTGGGCAGCGCCGCCTCGGCCTCTTCGTCGGAGATTCCGGCGGCCGCGCCGAATCCGGTTTTCACCGGACCTGGGCACAGGGTGGTGGCGGTGACGCCGCTGGGTTTGAGTTCCTCGCGCAGTGCGTAGGTGTAGGACAGCACGAATGCCTTGGCCGCGCCGTAGACGGCCTGCCCCGGCAGTGGACCGAAGGCGCCCAATGAGGCGACGTTGAGCACCGCGCCGCGCCGGCGGGACGCCATCGCGCCGACGAATCGGGTGCACAGATCGACCACGGCGGCCACGTCGACCTCGACCACGTTCAACTCGGCGCGGGGATCGGCGGCGCTCACCGGGCCGGTGGTGGTCAGCCCGGCGTTGTTGACCAGGATGTCGACGTCCAACCCGAGTTCGGCGACCCGGCCGGGGAGCTTGGCGCGGTCCTCTGGCTTCGAAAGATCAGCGCCAACAACCGAACTCGGGCCTTCGAGTTGCTCGGCGAGGGTGGTGAGCTGGTCGGTGCGGCGGGCCACCAGCACCACGTGATGGCCGCGTGCGGAGAGCACTCGGGCGATTTCGGCGCCAATACCGGAGGAGGCTCCGGTGATCAGCGCGGCGCGGTCGGGACCGGGAGTCGGCAGCACCCGGTCAGCCTAGGACAATGGTCGTCATGGCTGCCAGCAGAACGATGACCGCGGTTGACGCGCAGATGTTCTGGATGTCGGCCGTGGTCCCCAGTGATCAGCTGGTGTTGTACGCGTTCGACGGTGCGCCCGAATCGCCGGAGGCCGCGATCGAAGAACTGCGCCGCAACGCCGAGGCGTGCGACGAGCTCCGTATGCGGGTGGTCGACGACAGTCGGTGGCGGTACCCGCGCTGGTGTCGGGGCGAGGTCGGATCCGACCAGTTCGTGCTGCACGAGACCGGGGGAGTGGACTGGCAGGGCTGCCTGGACATCGCGTCCAGGTTCCGCGGTCAACCACTCGATCTTCGCCGAATGACTTGGCGTGCACACATTTTCCCACGGGTTCTGGGTGTGCCCGGCGCCCCCGGACTGGGCTCAGTGGTGGTGATGCAGTCCGGCCACGCGTTCGCCGATGGCAGCCGAGGGACCGCGCTGGGCGGGGCGTTGCTCGGCCGGCGGCAGCCGGTGCCGGTGCCGGTTCCCGCCCGACGTGGGTTTCTGCTTGCGCGCGGCGTGGCCGCCGCCCGCGCGCATCGTCAGCTGGTGCGCGACACCGAGGCCGGGTTGGTGCCTGTTGCGCTTCCGGGCAGCCCGCTGCTCAGCATCAACCAGCGCCCCCGCGCGACGCCGGTGCTGCGGACACTGGTGCTGCGGCGGGCCCAGCTCGCCAACCCGACCGTGACGATCGGAGCGCTGGTGGTGATCGCCGAGGCGCTGGGAGGTTATCTCGCGGCGCGTGGTGAGGACACCTCGGCGCTGGCGGCTGAAGTCACCATGGCCGGCCACCAGGATTCAGGCAGCCACAACAACTTTCGCAATGTTGGTATCAGGCTGCATCCGCAAGCGGACCGGACCCGGCGCGCGGAGCTGATCGCCGCCGAATTGGCGGCACAGCGGCGACGCGGGGACCACCCGGCGATGCGGGCTTCGGCGGCCGCGACCGCCGCGATACCCGCTGCGCTGCTGCGGTGGGGTGTGCGGCAATTCGACCCAACCGTCCGGTCCGCGACGGTCACCGGCAACACCGTGGTGTCCAGCGTCAACCGCGGGCCTGCGGATCTCTCCTTCGGCGGATGCCCGGTGCTGCTGGCGGCGGGATGGTCGGGGCTGTCGCCGATGATGAGCCTGACCCACGGAGTGCACGGCCTCGGCGACACCATCGCGCTGAGCGTGCACGCCGATCCGGACAACGTCGACGCCGGCGACTACGTCGACCGCTTGCGCGCCGCGCTGTCGGTCTAACATCGGCTGAGCGCCTGCCCAGCACGCGAGGCGATGCTCTAGGTTTACTCCCATGACTGCCTACAGTGTCGGACTGCTCATCCTTCGTGTGGTGCTCGGCTTGACCATGGCCGCCCACGGCTACAACAAGTTCTTCGGTGGCGGCCGGATCAAGGGGACCGCCGGTTGGTTCGAAAGCATCGGCATGAAGCCCGGCACCTTCCACGCGCGGATCGCGGCGAGCACCGAGATGGCCGCCGGCATCGGATTGGCGGTGGGTCTGCTGACCCCTATCCCGGCCGCGGGCTTCGTGGCGCTGATGCTCGTCGCGGCCTGGACGGTGCACCGGCACAACGGCTTCTTCATCGTCAAGGAAGGCTGGGAGTACAACCTGGTGCTGGCGTCCGCGGCTGTCGCGCTCGCCACCACCGGTGCCGGCAAGTTCAGCCTGGACTACCTGCTGTTCCATGGCACCGACGTCTCTCACTACCTGCGCGGGTGGTGGGGTCTGCTGATCGCGCTGGTGCTCGGCCTGGCCGGTGGCATCGGGCAGCTGGCGATCTTCTACCGCCCGCCGGCCAAGGCCTGATTCACCGAGTCCCGCCGCGCGGGAAATCGCACCCGTCCGACTAGAACACGTTCTAGTCTTTTGCCATGGGATTTCTGAAGCAGGAAGTGCCCGTCATCGACTTCGAGACGTGGAGCAAGGGCACGCGCGCGGAGAAGATCAAACCGATGGCACGGCACTGGGCCGAGGTCGGCTTCGGCACCCCGGTGGCGCTGCACCTGTTCTACGTCATCAAGATCCTGCTCTACGTCTTCGTCGGCGCGCTGTTCGGGTTGGCCACCAAGGGCATCGGCGGGCTGACCGACATCGGGTCGTGGTGGTCGGAGCCGATCGTCTACGAGAAGGCCGTGCTGTACACGATGCTCTTCGAGGTCGTCGGGCTCGGCTGCGGCTTCGGCCCGCTGAACAACCGGTTCTGGCCGCCGATGGGATCGATCATCTATTGGTTGCGCCCCAACACGATCCGGCTGCCACCTTGGCCCAATCTGGTGCCGCTGACCAAGGGCGACAACCGCGGCCCCATCGACATCGCGCTGTATGCGGCGCTGATCGTGATGATCCTGGTCGCGCTGTTCTCCGATGGCACCGGGCCCATTCCGGAACTCGGCACCACCGTCGGTCTGCTGCCGACCTGGCAGATCGCCACGGTCGTCGCGTTGCTGGCGCTGGCCGGCCTGCGCGACAAGGTGATTTTCCTGGCCGCCCGCGGCGAGGTGTACGGCGCCTTCGCAGTCGCCTTCCTGTTCAGCGGCGTCGACATCATCCTCGCCGCCAAGCTGGTCTGCATGGCGATCTGGATCGGCGCCGCGACCTCGAAGCTCACCCGGCATTTCCCGTTCGTGATCTCCACGATGATGTCCAACAGCCCGGTGGTGCGGCCACGCTTCCTCAAGCGGATGTTCTTCAAGAAGTTCCCCGAGGACCTTCGGCCCGGCCCGATGTCGCACACGCTCGCCCACATCAGCACGGCCATCGAGATGGGCATTCCGTTGGCGCTGTTCTTCTCTCACGGCGGGTGGCCGACCACGATCGCGGCCATCGTAATGGTGTGCTTCCACCTCGGCATCCTGTCGGCGATCCCGATGGGTGTGCCGCTGGAGTGGAACGTGTTCATGATCTTCTCGGTGCTGTCGCTGTTCGTCGCGCACGCTCAGATCGGCATCACCGACATCACCTCGCCGTGGCCGATCCTGCTGTTCCTGGCGCTCGCCACGACCGTCTTCCTCGGAAACACGGTGCCGCGCAAGGTGTCGTTCCTGCCCGGCATGCGCTACTACGCCGGCAACTGGGACACCACACTGTGGTGCGTGAAGCCCTCGGCCGAGGCCAAGATCGAGCAGAACCTGGTGACGATCGCCAACATGCCGGCCGCCCAGCTGGAGAAGTTCTACGGCAGCAAGGAAGCCGCCCAGATACCGATCTTCATGGGATATGCGTTCCGCGCCTTCAACACTCACGGCAAGGCGCTGTTCACGTTGGCCCATCGCGCCATGGCCGGGCACAACGAAGATGATTACTCGATCACCGACGGCGAGCGCATCTGCAGTATGGCGATCGGCTGGAACTTCGGCGACGGCCACATGCACAACGAGCAGCTCATCGCCGCGATGCAGAAGCGCTGCCAGTTCGAACCCGGCGAGGTGCGCGTCGTGCTGCTCGACGGCCAGCCGTTGCACCGGCAGCGGCAGGAGTATCGGCTGGTGGATGCCGCGACTGGCGAATTCGAGACGGGCTACGTCAACGTCGCGGACATGGTGAACCGTCAGCCCTGGGACGACACTCTGCCGGTGCACGTGACATCTGGCAGGGCTGACCGAACGGTTGGTTGACCCGCATGACGGTCGTCAGACGGCGTGTGTTTTGATCCAAAGATCAATCCGTCGTAAAGGAGAAAGCCGATGGCTGAAGCGGTAATTGTCGAAGCTGTACGTTCGCCAGTCGGGAAGCGCAACGGTGGTCTGTCCGGTGTGCACCCGGCCGAGCTGTCGGCCCAGGTACTCAACGGCCTGGCCGAGCGCGCCGGCATCGACCCCGAGATCGTCGACGACGTCATCTGGGGTTGCGTCATGCAGGCCGGTGAGCAGGCCCTCGACATCGCGCGCACCGCGGTGCTGACTGCCGGCTGGCCCGAGTCGGTACCCGGCGTGACCGTGGACCGTCAGTGCGGCTCCAGCCAGCAGTCGGTGCACTTCGCCGCTGCCGGTGTGGTCGCCGGCCACTACGACGTCGTCGTCGCCGGTGGCGTCGAGTCGATGTCGCGCACCCCGATGGGCGCTTCGCTGGCCAACGGCGGCAACCCCTATTCGGCCGGTTTCAAGGGCCGCTACGACCGCACTCCGAACCAGGGCATCGGCGCCGAGATGATGGCGACCAAGTGGGGCCTGAGCCGCACCGAACTCGACCAGTTCTCCCTGGACTCGCACGAAAAGGCGGCTGCCGCACAGGACTCTGGCGCCTTCGAGGACCAGATCGTGGGTATCAAGGACGCTGACGGCAACGTCGTCCTCAAAGACGAGGGCATCCGCCGCGGCACCACGCTGGAGAAGATGGGCCAGCTCAAGCCGGCGTTCTCCGAGGACGGCGTGATCCACGCCGGTAACTCCTCGCAGATCTCCGACGGCTCGGCCGCTCTGCTGTTCATGTCGGCCGAGAAGGCAACGTCTCTGGGGCTCAAGCCGATCGCCCGCGTGCACACCGCGACGCTGGCCGGCTCCGACCCGGTGATGATGTTGAGCGGCCCGATCCCGGCCACCCAGAAGGCACTCGCCAAGTCCGGCCTGAGCCTGGACGACATCGGCGCCTTCGAGGTCAACGAGGCGTTCGCGCCGGTTCCAATGGCCTGGCTCAAAGAGATCGGCGCCGACGAGAAGAAGCTCAACCCCAACGGTGGCGCGATCGCGCTGGGCCACCCGCTCGGCGGCTCGGGCGCCCGCATCATGACCACGCTGCTGTACCACATGCGCGACAACGGAATTCGCTACGGTCTGCAGACAATGTGCGAAGGCGGCGGCCAGGCCAACGCCACCATCCTCGAGCTGCTGTAGTGACCGACGTCGAAGCCCCCGCCGCTCTCGGAGAGCGGCGGGGCAACGTCCTACTCATCACCATCAACCGCCCGGATGCGCGCAACGCCGTCAACGGCGCGGTCAGCACCGCTGTGGGCGATCTGCTCCAGCAGGCTCAGGACGACGCCGACGTCTGGGCAGTGGTGATCACCGGCTCCGGCGACAAGTCGTTCTGCGCCGGCGCCGATCTGAAGGCAATCTATCGGCGGGAGAACCTCTTTCACCCGCAGCACCCGGAGTGGGGTTTCGCCGGCTACGTCCGCCACTTCATCGACAAGCCGACGATTGCCGCTGTCAACGGCATCGCACTCGGCGGCGGCACCGAGCTGGCATTGGCCAGCGATTTGGTGGTCGCCGAGGAGAGCGCCAAGTTCGGGCTGCCAGAAGTCAAGCGCGGCTTGGTCGCCGCAGCCGGTGGCGTATTCCGCATCGTCGAGCAGCTGCCTCGCAAGGTGGCCATGCAGCTGCTGTTCACCGGCGAGCCGATCACCGCGACCGAGGCGCTCACGTGGGGCCTGATCAACGAGGTCGTACCTGACGGCACCGTCGTCGACGCGGCATTGGCTCTGGCGCAACGCATTACCGTCAACGCACCGCTGGCCGTACAGGCCAGCAAGCGCGTCGCGGTCGGTGTGGACGACGGCGTGATCACCGCGGACGAAGCGGGCTGGACCCGCACCGCGCGCGAGATCGGACCGCTGATGAAGTCCGAAGACGCGAAGGAGGGCCCGCTGGCCTTCGCCGAGAAACGCCAACCGGTCTGGAAGGCGCGCTAGCGTCAGGCCGTAGCCGGCTTGGTCGTCGTCGGCGTGGCCGACGTCGACTCGGCCGGGGCTGACGTCGTGGTGGTCGGCGTCGTGCTCGTCGTGCTGGTCGCCTCGTTCGGTGCCGGCGCATCGCCCGGGCTGAGCACCGTGTCGATCATGTAGATGTACGCACCGCGAGCGGTGTAGCCGCACACCAGCTTTGCGGTGTCGTTGACCTTGATGTCGCCGCCCTTGCCGGTCACGTTCACCGGGCTGCCCTGCTGCGTCGGCATCTTGCCGTGCAGGTCGTCGGGGCCGAGATAGCCGAGCACCAGGTGGTAGTACAGCGTGGACGTCAACGCGGCCGGATCGCTCTTGAGGTGCGCCAGGGTGGCCTCGTCGAGCTTGGCGAAGGCGTCATTGGTCGGCGCGAACACCACGTACGGGCCGCCGTCGATCACGCTGACGATGTTGACGGCAGGGTTGAGGCCGCCGGAGATCGCGGCGCTGAAGGTGCTCAGATCCGGGTTGGCGGCGATGGCCGCGGTCGCGTTCTGCGAGCCCATGTTCGTGAACGAGCCGGCGCCGGCCGGGATGCGGTTCTTGTAGGCGTCGCAGCCGGAGCCCTGCGGATCGGGCAGCTGGCTCACGCTGGGCACCGGGATCTGCGTCGTCGTCGGGGCCGCCGGGGTGGTGGGTTCCGGGGTCGGATCGGCATAGGCCGAAACGGCGGTCGGGATCGCAACGGCGATGGCGGCCAGCGCCGCGGCGACGCCCAGGGACTTGGTACGAGTGCTCACTTCGGCTCCTTTGAGTCTCTAGTGGAGTCGGCGAAATGCGGATCCCCGTTACCGCTGCGCCGCGAGGAATCGTACTGGCAGCAAAGCTTGAGTCTCAAAACGGCCGCTGAAGCTGCAGGTCAGAGCGCTACCCGCCGCACCCGCCAGCACAGCACCGCGGCCACTGCGCACAGCCCGGCGGCCAGGTAGAACGCCAGGTCGTAGGTTCCCTGGATGTCGCGCAGCCGGCCTGCCCGGCGGCCGCCACGGCCGCCCCGACCTGATGGGCGGCGAAGACCCAACGACGCCACCACCTGCGCCGCGGTCTGGGCATGTCGCCGTTGAGCAACCCCAAGGTGTTTCAGGGCTCCTGAGCCGGTCTGCCTACGATGACGGCCATGGCCGAACCTCTGATCATGTCCGTTGGCGGGCACACGCCCGAGTTGCACGCCGAGTCCTGGGTCGCGCCCAACGCTGCGGTGATCGGCCAAGTCCGGCTCGCGTCGCGGGTCAGCGTCTGGTACTCGGCGACGCTGCGAGCTGAGGCCGAGTGGATCGACGTCGGCGAGGGCAGCAACATCCAGGACGGCGCCACCGTGCACGTCGACCCCGGTTTCCCGGCGCGGATCGGTGCCGGTGTGACCGTCGGACACAACGCGGTGCTGCACGGCTGCACGGTCGAGGACGGGTCGCTGATCGGGATGGGCTCGATCGTGCTCAACGGCGCGGTGATCGGTGCGGGTTCGATCGTGGGCGCCGGTGCTGTGGTGCCGCAAGGCATGATCGTGCCGCCCCGCTCGCTGGTCGCGGGGGTTCCAGCCAAGGTCCGGCGCGAACTGTCCGATGCCGAATTGGACGGCAATCGCATGAACGCTGCCGTCTACGAACACCTCATCGATCTGCATCGCGAGTCGGAATAGACCCCGGGGGATCGATCTCACACCGCCGTCAGGTTTGCGCTGACGCCAGACTGCCGATAAGTCCTACCGTGGAGGCGAAGCGGATCCTGGTCACCGGTGCCACCGGATATGTCGGTTCTCGGTTGGTGGCGAAGCTGCTCGACGACGGGCACGAGGTCATCGCCGCGACCCGCAACCCCGAGAAGCTGGGCCGGTTCGGCTGGTGCGACGACGTGACGGCCGTGGTCTTCGATGCCGATGACCCCACGTCCATCGAGGCCGCGTTCGCCGTCTCCGGCCCCATCGACGTCATCTATTACCTCGTGCATGCGATCGGCCAGCCCGGGTTCCGGGAGCGGGACAACGCCGGCGCCGCCACCGTCGCGAAGGCTGCGGCTGCCGCGGGCGCGGGACGCATCGTGTATCTCGGCGGGTTCGTGCCCGCGGACGACACATTGTCCGAGCACCTGGCCGGCCGCGCCGAAGTCGCCGCCGCGCTCGATGTGGACGGCGGCGCCGAACTGGTGTGGCTGGGCGCAGCGGTGATCATCGGCGCGGGCTCGACATCCTTCGAGATGGTCCGCTACGTCGGCGACCGGTTCTGGGTGATCCCGTTGCCGCCGTGGGCCGATCACGACATCGAACCGATCTCGATTCGCGACGTGCTGTACTACCTGGTGGCCGCGGCCGACCCGGATGTCGTGGCGGCCGGCGCCTACGACATCGTCGGGCCCGACGTCACCACCTACCGCCAGTTGTTGCAGACCTACATCGACGCGGCGGGTGAACTTCGGGCCGGGCTGCCGGTGCGCGACTTCGTGCCGCATGCCGTGGTCGGTCGGGTGGCCGGTGCGGCGGTGCCGGTGCCGACTGGATTGGCCGCCGATCTCATCGAATCGCTGGACCATCCGATGACGGCCTCGGACACTGTCTTACGTGATCACGTTCCGGACCCGCCAGGTGGGCTCACCACCATCGAAGACGCCGTCGTCGCCGCGGTGGCCAGCCCGCCGCCGTGCCCGGTCGATCGACTGGCCGACCCGCACCATCTGGCCGACAGTGATCCGATGTGGGCCGGCGGGGATGCGTTGCGACTCCGGCGGGTGGCTGCGACGGTGACGCCCGGGGTGGCGCGCCCAGCGCTGCGACTGCTGAACTCTGTGCCCGGCCCACTGGCCGGTGCGCTGCGAACCGGCTTGGACCTGTTGCTGGCGAAAGTCCGCTTGTTATGACGATGCTGGCTGAGATTCGTTCGGTTGCTTCCAATGTGGCTGTGCCCCATCAGGAGTGGCCGTCGGCGATCCGCCGGCGCCGCATCGCCGTGTGCGTGGTGCTCGTTCTCGGTGCGGTGCTGCTCGGAGTGTCGCTGACCCGCAGGCCAGGGGATGCGGCGTTCTATTGGCTGACGATGGCGCTGGCGGCGACGTGGGCGGTCGGCGCGCGACTCTCCGGCCCGGTGCACCTGGGGTGCATCCGCTGGCGCGGGCGTAACCAGCGCCCGGTGATCACCGGGCTGGCAATCGGATTGCTGCTCGGTGCCATCTTTGTGCTCGGCGGTCTGGTGACCCGGGAGATCCCCCCGGTGGCCGAGGCCATCACCCGCGTGCTGGAGTACGCCAACCACGGCAGCCTCCTTCTGATCGTGGTGATCACCCTGGTGAACGGCTTGGCCGAGGAGATGTTCTTCCGCGGCGCGCTGTACACCGCACTGGGTGCGTTCCATCCGGTGGTGATCTCGACGGTGCTCTACACCGTCGCGACGTGTGCCAGCGGGAACTGGATGCTCGGCTTCGCCGCGATCATCCTCGGCACGGTATGCGCGCTGGAACGCCGAGCCACCGGCGGCGTGCTGGCACCGGTGCTGACCCACGTCGTGTGGGGCCTCATCATGGTGCTGGCACTGCCGCCGATGTTCGGCGTCTGGCACTAGCCGGATTGGCCGGCTCCTCAGCGGGTCTTCGCTCCCGCATCGTCGACCCGCCTAACGCAGCGGGTGGGCGATCTCGTCGCGCGGCATGCGCGCGGCCAGGATGGCGACCGCGGCCAAGACCACCGGGCCGATGCCGGCGACCGCGAAGATGAGCTCGACGGGAACGACCTTCGACAGCGGGCCGGCGACGGCCATCGACACCGGCATGAACGCCAGCGAGACGAAGAAGTCCAGGCTCGAGACGCGGCCCAGCATCTCCGGCGGTACCCGGCGCTGCAGCAGCGTGCCCCAGATGACCGACCCCGCGCCGTCGGTGAGGCCCACGACGAACAACGCGATCACGGTCACCGCCAGTGACGAGGTCGCGCCGACTATCGCCAGCGGCACCGAGCCCGCGCCCCACATCGTCAACATGACCGTCAGGTAGCGCCGCGGCAGCCGCCGCGCGGAAACCGCCAGCGCCCCCAACGCGCTGCCGACCCCGAACGCGGCGAGCATCAGCCCGTACACCTGCTCGCCGTGGGCGAACCGATTGTGCGCGATGAACGGCAGCAGCACCTCGATCGGGCCCATCGCCAGGAATACCCAGGTGCAGGCGAACACCAGCGTCCAGCGCAGCCATGCGGTATGCAGGACGAAGCGCAGACCGTCTCTGAGATCGGTTAACACGTGCGGCTTTTCGCGTTCGACTGTCATCACGATGTGCGAGCCGTCGCCCGGTCGCATGGCCACCAGCAGGGTCAGCGTGACCGCGAACAGCGCGGCAACGGTGACGGTGCCCAGGGCGGGGAAGGTGAGCCCGACCAGGACACCCGCCGCGGCGGGGCCGATGGCTTGCTGCAGCGTCGGGCGGATCGCACCTTCCACGCCGTTGGCCGCCAGCAGCTGCTCGGCAGGCAGAATGCGGGGGAGGTACGCACTGTAGGCCGGAAAGAAGAACGCCGCGCCGATACCGAGAACCGTTGCTGCCGTTGCCATATGCCAGAGTCGGAGCTCGCCGAGCAGGCCGAGGGTCGCGACGGCGGCGGTGGCGGCCAGGTTGGCGATCTCGACGGCGATGATCACTGCGCGCTGCGACACCCGGTCGGCCACGATGCCCCCGACCAGGATGAAGACCAGCATGCCGGTGGCCAGGCAGGCGGCGACCAGGGACAGGGCCGCCGGGTCGTCGGCCAGGGCGATGACCTGCAGGGCCATCACGACCGCCCACATGCCCTCGGCGAACAACGATATTGACATCGCTGCGATCAGCAGACGGAACTCGCGATACTGGAACGGCGCAAGCACGCGCCGGCGGCCGGTGGTCCTCACCGGCTCGTCGGTATCGCAGCTCGTACTCATGGCATTGATGGTCGCCGACGGACCCAGGCGGCGTCCAACGATTTTCTGCGCGGCGAGAGCGCAGTCCGAGCGCTTCAGTCTTCAGTGAAGACGGGGGAGCGGTGCTCCTGGAAAGCCTTGGTGCCCTCGCGGAAATCGCTGGAGCCCAATAGGATTCGCTGACCCTCTTCCTCGCGGCCGATCGCGGCCTCCAGCTCGGTGAGGGTGGCGGCGTTGATCGCGTGCTTGGTCTTGCGTAGCGCGACAGCCGGCCCGGACACCAGTTTGTCGATCACCGCGGATACGCCGGCCTCCAACTCGTCGGCCGGGTACACCGCACTCACCAGTCCGAAGTCGAATGCCTCCGCCGCCGAAATGCGTTCGGCGAGAAGCGCCATCCGCAGCGCCCGGATCCGGCCTATCGCCGCGGCCACCAATGCCGAGGCGCCACCGTCGGGCATCAGCCCGATCTTGGTGAACGCCAACAAGAAGAAGGCCTTCTCCGAGGCCAGCACGACGTCACTGGCCAGTGCCAGCGACACCCCGACGCCGGCCGCCGGTCCCTGGACCACCGCAACGACCGGTTTGGGCAGGCTCGTGATTGCCCGTACCGCGCGGTTCGCCTCGAGCAGCACCTCATCGGGGGTGTCCGGCCGTCGGTTCGACTGATCCTCCGCGCTGATGCCCGCCCCGGAACTGAATCCGCGGCCCGCTCCGCCGAGTCGCACCACCCGCACCGAGGCGTCGTCGGCGGCATGCTCCAACACGTCGGCCAGCGTCCGCAGCATGATCGCGTTGAGCGAGTTCAGGCTGTCGGGCCGGTTCAACGTCACCGACAACACTCCGCCGTCGAGCGAGACCGTCAGTTCCGGGACACCGGTGTAAGCATCGATGGTCGTCATGGCTGCACCTTAGCCCCGGCGGGGCCGCAGCCCGCGTCGGGTCAGGCCAGGTGTAAATAGTTAAGGCGGCGATCAATCAACTGGAGGGTAGACACCTATGGCCGGACCACTGCACGGTTTGCGCGTCGTCGAATTGGCCGGCATCGGCCCCGGCCCGCACGCCGCGATGATCCTCGGTGACCTGGGTGCCGATGTCGTCCGGATCGACCGGCTCGGCAAGGGCACCGGAACCCCCAGCAACGATTACCTGCTGCGCAACCGTCGCTCGGTGGGCGCCAACCTCAAAGACCCGGCCGACCGCGACATGGTGCTGGGACTGATCGCCAAGGCCGACGTCCTCATCGAAGGCTTCCGCCCAGGTGTCACCGAGCGTCTCGGGCTGGGCCCGGAGGACTGCGCGAAGGTCAACGAGCGGCTGATCTACGGCCGCATGACCGGGTGGGGCCAGGACGGCCCGCGCAGCCAGCAGGCCGGCCACGACATCAACTACATCTCGCTCAACGGCCTGCTGCACGCCGTGGGCCGGGTCAACGAACGTCCCGTCCCGCCGCTGAACCTGGCCGGTGACTTCGGCGGCGGCTCGATGTTCCTTCTGGTCGGCATTCTGTCCGCGTTGTGGGAGCGGGAGCGCTCCGGCAAGGGACAGGTCATCGACGCTGCGATGGTCGACGGCTCCAGCGTGCTGGCCCAGATGATGTGGGCGTTCCGGCACATGGGCATGTGGAATGACGTGCGCGGAACCAACATGCTCGACACCGGCGCGCCTTACTACGACACCTACGAATGCTCCGACGGCCGGTACGTCGCGGTCGGCGCGATCGAGCCGCAGTTCTACGCGGAGCTGATCGACAAGCTGGGTCTGAACGCCGCCGACCTGCCCGATCAGAACGACGTCACCCGCTGGCCGGAGCTGCGGGCGCTGCTCACCGAGGCCTTCGCCGCGCACGACCGCGACCACTGGGCCAAGGTGTTCGCTGGCAGCGACGCCTGCTGCACGCCGGTGTTGTCGTTCGCCGAGGTCGAGACCGAGCCGCACAACACCGAGCGCAACACCTTCTACACCGAGGCCGGCTCGACCTTCCCCGCGCCCGCCCCGCGGTTCTCCCGGACCGGCCTGGACGCCCCCACGGCACCCGGTGTTCCGGGAGCCGACAACGAAGCAGTTCTGCGCGACTGGGTATAGTCCCCAACCAACCAGTAGGTCGACCAACCGGAAGGAAGCATATTCGTGGAGATCAAGGACGCCGTAGCCGTCGTCACCGGCGGCGCCTCGGGCCTGGGCCTGGCCACCACCAAGCGGCTGCTCGACGCGGGCGCCTCGGTGGTCGTCATCGACCTCAGGGGTGAGGAAGTCGTCGCCGAGCTTGGCGAGCGTGCCAAGTTCGTCGCCGCCAACGTCACCGACGAAGAGGCCGTCACCAAGGCGCTCGACGTCGCCGAGTCGCTGGGCCCGCTGCGCATCAACGTCAACTGCGCCGGCATCGGCAACGCGATCAAGACCCTGGGCAAGGACGGACCCTTCCCGCTGGACGGTTTCAGGAAGGTCATCGAGGTCAACCTGATCGGCACCTTCAACGTGCTGCGGCTGGCCGCCGAGCGGATCGCCAAGACCGAACCGCTCAAGGGCGAAGAGCGCGGCGTCATCATCAACACCGCCTCGGTCGCGGCCTTCGAGGGTCAGATCGGGCAGGCCGCCTATTCGGCGTCCAAGGGCGGTGTGGTCGGCATGACGCTGCCGATCGCGCGCGACCTGTCGCGCAGCCTGATCCGCGTGTGCACCATCGCCCCCGGCCTGTTCAAGACCCCGCTGCTGGGCTCGCTGCCCGAAGAGGCGCAGAAGTCGCTCGGGCAGCAGGTGCCGCACCCGGCCCGCCTCGGTGACCCCGACGAGTACGGTGCGCTCGCCGTCCACATCGTCGAGAACCCCATGCTCAACGGCGAAGTGATCCGCCTGGACGGCGCGATCCGGATGGCTCCGAGGTAGGCAGATGACGATCAAGACGAAGTTCACCGAGACCTTCGGTGTCGAGCACCCGATCGCACAGGGCGGTATGCAATGGGTCGGTCGCGCGGAACTCGTTGCCGCCGTTGCCAATGCGGGCGGACTCGGGTTTATTACCGCGCTCACGCAGCCGACGCCTGCGGATCTCGCGAATGAGATCGCGCGCACCCGGGACATGACCGACAAGCCGTTCGGGGTGAACCTGACGATCCTGCCGGCCATCAACCCGCCGCCGTATGACGAGTACCGCCGGGTGATCGTCGACGCGGGCATCAAGATCGTGGAGACCGCCGGGTCCAACCCGGCGCCTCATCTGCCGATGTTCCACGACAACGGGATCAAGGTGCTGCACAAGTGCACGTCGGTGCGGCACGCGGTCAAGGCCCAGAGCCTTGGCGTCGACGGCATCAGCATCGACGGTTTCGAGTGCGCGGGGCATCCGGGTGAAGACGACATCCCGGGTCTGGTGCTGATCCCGGCGGCCGCCGACAAGATCGAGATCCCGATGATCGCCTCCGGTGGGTTCGCCGATGCCCGCGGCCTGGTCGCCGCGCTGGCGCTGGGCGCCGACGGTATCAACATGGGCTCGCGCTTCATGTGCACCGTCGAGTCCTGCATCCACCAGAACGTCAAGGAAGCGATCGTGGCCGGCGACGAGCGCGGCACCGAGCTGATCTTCCGCAGCCTGCACAACACCGCGCGAGTCGCCTCCAACGTCGTCTCTCGCGAGGTGGTCGAGATCCTCAAGGGCGGCGGGCAGTTCGAGGACGTCAAGGATCTGGTGGCCGGCGTGCGCGGACGCAAGGTGTTCGACGACGGCGACATCGACGCCGGCATCTGGACCGTGGGCACCGCGATGGGTCTGATCAACGACATCCCGACCTGTGGCGAGCTCATCAGCCGGATCGTCAACGAGGCCGAGGACATCATCGCCGGACGGCTGGCCGGCATGGTCGAGCCTGGCAACAACACCGCAGACGCGAAAGTGCCCGCCTGATTCCAGGCGGGCACCAAGGCGCGTATCTCTATCCCCGAAGGGCGCCACGCCGCACGTCAGCGGCGATGGCGCCTTTTGGCGCTGCGCTCTAGCTGGCGTTGGCCAGCGGCGGCTTGTCCTCGAACTGCTCCGAGGTGTCGCCCTCTACGAGGAAGTCCCCGTGGTACAGCGCGTCGAAGTCGATTTTGATGACATCGGCACTGGTGTCGTCGATCCACATATCTAGGACTCTATGAGTCGCCATTAAGGAATCTTTGAGCCGCGGTTCGGAGTTCCCTGGCAATTCTTACTCCCGAGTCAGGTCGCTGGTTACTCAAAAGTCAGGTTGGTCACACCTGAGCCCAAAAACCGCCTGCGACTAGGGTGGGGCTGACCAGGGAGGACATCACAGATATGTCACAGCAGACCGTCGACAACCCCTTCTTCGCCCGCTTCTGGACCGTGCTCTCCGCCCATGAGTCCGAGGCGATGCGCAAGCTCCGCCGAGAGAATCTCTCAGGGCTGTCCGGGCGTGTCCTGGAGGTCGGTGCGGGCACCGGAACGAACTTCGCGTTCTACCCCGATTCGGTGACCGAGGTCGTCGCTCTCGAACCCGAGACGCGGCTGGCGCCACTGGCCAAGCAGGCCGCCGCGGCGGCCGCGGTTCCGATCACGGTAGTCGAGTCGACCGTCGAGACGATGCCCGCGGCCGAACCTTTCGACGCCGTCGTGTGCTCGCTCGTGCTGTGCTCGGTTGCCGACCCCGATGGTGTGCTGCGACAGCTCAACGCCGTGCTGAAGCCGGGCGGCGAGCTGCGCTACTTCGAACACATCGCCGCCGGCGGCTGGCGTGGCCGGCTGCAGCAGCTGGCCGACGCCACGATCTGGCCGCGGTTCGCCGGGAATTGCCACACCCACCGCGACACCGAGCGCTCGATCGCGGGCGCCGGATTCGTCATCGACTCCGCGCGTCGCGAGGCGCAGTTTCCCGCCTGGGTGCCGCTGCCGGTTCAGGAAGTCGCGCTGGGGCGGGCTAAGAAAACTGCCCCTTGAGCAGCTCGGGCAACTGCTGCAGCAGCGTCGGCAGCGCTGTGCTGGCCGACTCCCGGATCGTGATCGTCGCGTTCGACGACAGTGGCGTCGGCTCGGGGTTGACCTCGACCACCACGGCTCCGCGGGCCAGCGCCACATCGGGCAGGCCGGCGGCCGGGTAGACGATCCCCGAGGTGCCGACGACCACCAGGACGTCGGCGGTGGCCACCGCTTCCACCGAGGCCTGCCACGGCTCGTCGGGCAGCTGTTCGCCGAACCAGACGATTCCCGGCCGGATCAGCCCGCCGCACTCGCATTGCGGCGGCATCTTCTCCAGTTCGGGCGCGGGCATGTCCGGCAGCGGACCGTGATAGCGCGAACCGCAGGCGTCGCACCAGAACTCGAACAGGCTGCCGTGCAGATGCTGCACCGGCTTACTGCCTGCCCGCTCGTGCAGGTTGTCGACGTTCTGGGTGATCACGGTGACCTCGGCGTGGTCCTGCCAGGCCGCCACGGCACGATGCCCATCGTTGGGCTCGACCTGCTGGACGAGGTGATGTCGCCACAGATACCAGGCCCACACCCGCTCGGGATGGTTCTGCCAACCGTCTGTGCTCGATAGTTCGTAAGGGTCGTACTTGGCCCACAAACCCGTCTTATCGTCGCGAAACGTCGGCACGCCGCTCTCGGCGGAGATCCCCGCCCCGCTCAGTACCGCGATACGCACACCCCCCAAAATAGCCGGTCTGGGCGATACTTAGCATGTGTCGGAATTGGGGGTCTGGTTACGCGTCGACGGACAGGCCACGCGTCCTCTATTTGATCAGCTGAGAACACAGATCATCGCGGGTATCCGGGACGGGCGATTGTCGCCCGGAACCCGGTTGCCGACGGTGCGCGAGCTGGCCGGCCAGCTGAACTTGGCCGTCAATACCGTCGCGCGGGCCTATCGGGAGCTGGAGACCGCCGGGATCGTCGAAACCCGTGGCCGCTTCGGGACATTCGTGGCGCGGGCTGATCCGGCCGACGCCGCCATGGCCGCCGCGGCGAACGCCTACGTGGAAGCCGCCCGTGCACTCGGGCTCGGCAAGCAGGAGGCGCTGGAGTATCTGGACCGCGCGTTCGGCTGAGCTGTCAGCCGAATTCCAGCAGGGTGTACGCGCCCCGGAAGCGCTTCGTCGGACCGAAGTGCCAGATGGCCGGCCACACCACGTTGAAGAAGAATCCGCGTCCCTTCGGCATCGGGATATCGTGCACCGCTTTGATTCCCGGCACGGTGTTGACCAGGTCGGCCAGCTGGACGGTGCTCAGGCTGAACGGCATCGGCGGCACCCGGTAGTGCTTGGAGGACCGCATCCCCCTGGGGGCGAGTTTCTTGACGAAAACCGGCGGCAGGTCGAAGAACATCTGACCACCCGGAAAACGCTTGGCGCACTCGGTGATAAGCCCCATCGCCTCGTCGGGTTGCAGATACATCAGCAGACCTTCGGCGGTGATGAATACACCGTCACCGGTATCAACCTGGTCCATCCAGCTGTAATCCAACGCCGACTGCGCCAGCACGGTGATCCGCGGTGCGGACGGGAGCAGGCGTTCGCGCAGCCCGATGACCGGCGGGAGGTCGACCGATATCCAGTGGAACTGCGGGTCACTGATGGCGTCGCTCAACCGCCAGAAGCTGGTCTGAAAACCTTCGGCCAGCGCGACGACGGTGGCCTTCGGATGCGCGCGCAGGTACTTCACAGCGCAGGCGTCGACAGCCAGCGAGCGCAGCGCCATCTCCTGACCTTTGCGGCCGAATTTGTCGAAGTCGAAATCGATGGAGTCGACGAGCGTGATGGCCATCGGGTCGCGCAGGATCGCCCCGGGCAGGCCTGCCTGATGAGCGCGGCCGTTAAGGGTCATCAGCGCGGTTTCCGATACCCCGTCCAGCTGGCCGGCGTCGATTTTGGGGCTGTTCATTTCAATACCTTCGCCAGGGTGCGCAGGTTGCGCGTGGTGGTCGATGACTTGTAGCGCTTCTTGCCCATCGTCTTTCCGATGGCCGAGTCCAGAGTCGACGTCCTGGGCACCTGCCAGTACAGGACGCCGTCACCGCGTTCGATCTTCTCGTCCGGTCCGGCGTCGTCGGCCAGGCCGGCGAGCTCGTCGAGGATGGCGGGATCGCTCACGAACGTCACATATGAATGGTGGCCCTCGACCTCGGGCTCGAACGGGTAACCGTCGGCGACCGCGCGGACGGTCTCGAGGTCGTAGACCAACACCCAGGCGTCATAGCCGAAGGCATCACGAAGTGCCGCTTCGGCTTTCGTGCGCACAGTCTTCGCGGCGGCGGTGCTGTCGAGCAACACGTTGCCGCTGGCGAGGATGGTGCGGACATTCTTGAAGCCGGCGCCAGTGAAGGCTGCGGCGACGTCGGCCATTTTCATGGTCGTTCCGCTCACGTTCACACCGCGCAGGAAAGCCGCGTAGCGGGTCATGTTCTCGATGCTAGCGACGTAGGCTCGGGGGATGTCCCGTCAGGTGTTCGACGACAAGCTATTGGCGGTGATCGCGGGCAACAAACTGGGCGTGCTCGCGACCATCAAACGTGACGGCCGCCCACAGCTGTCCAACGTGACGTATCACTTCGAGCCGCGCAACCTCGTCGTCGAAGTATCGATCACCGAACCGCGCGCCAAGACGCGCAACCTGCGTCGTGATCCGCGGGCCTCGATCCTGGTCTCGTCGGACGACGGCTGGTCATATGCGGTCGCCGAGGGCAACGCGATCCTCAGCCCACCGGCGGCGGACCCGACCGACGACACCGTCGAGGCGCTCATCGCGCTGTATCGCAACGTCGCCGGTGAGCACCCGGACTGGGACGACTACCGCCGCGCCATGGTCACCGATCGCCGGGTGCTGCTGAAGCTGCCGATCTCCCACGTCTACGGGATGCCGCCCGGGATCCGCTGAATTGCCTGCCGTCACGTTAGTCTGACCAGCATGGCCGACTCAGAGTCCGAATCGCAGGACGACACCAAGCAGAAGTTCCGCGAGGCACTGGAACGCAAGAAGGCAAAATCGGCCAGTGGCTCCGCGCACACCGACGCCGGCAACAAGCACTCGCGTTCGCACGGGGCGGCTGGGAATCGGCGGGAATTCCGCCGCAAGAGCGGCTAACCCGCGGCTTGCTCGGAAAGTTCTGCCGCAGGGCGTGATTCCTGCCGAAGGATTGCCCCCAGGCAAACCAGCGCGAGCACCCCGACTCCGATCGCGAACACGGTGCCGCCGGTGCGAAGCCCCCACGCCTGCGCAGCGAATCCCTCGCCGATCACCGGGATCGAGATCGCGATATAGGCCACCACGAAATACGTCGAGCTGACCTCGGCGCGCCGCTCCGCAGGGGTCAGTTCGGCGACTGCGGCCAAGCCGCGGCTGAAGCTGATGCCCTGACCGATACCGGCCACCACAGCAGCGATGATCAATCCGATCAGTGACGAATAGTGCAGTGCGACAACGAGAATGCCCATCCCGACCGTCAGGATCGCGCAACCCAGCGCGACTGCGCGTTGCGGAGGGATGCGGGTGCCGGCGATCTGGGCGATCGCCGAGGCGCCGAAAATGGAGCCGGCCATCAAGCCGGCAAGCGCATGGTTCCCGATTCCGATGATGTTGGTCAGCAGCGAGGGCGCCACCGAGGTGAACAGGCCCGTGACGGCGAAACCGGCGAAAGCGGCCAGCGAGGCGGTGATGAACACCGACCGTACCTCAGGCGGCACCGAAAGCCGTTGCAGCCCGAGCTTTCCGGTGCGGCTCGAGGTTTCCGGCACCAGCAGGATCGCGATCGCGGCCAGCACCATGAGCGCGATGTGCACGATGTAGGTGAGCTTCAACGGGCTCGGCGCGTATTGCGCGAGCACGCCGGCCAGTACCGGGCCGCTGCCGAGGCCGCCCATATTGGCGATCGTGGCGACCGCCGCCGCGCGGGTCTTCCAGCTCTCCGGCGCGGCCTCGATGACCGCGGCGGTAGCGGTGCCGGTGAAGATACCGGCCGACAAGCCCGACAGCACCCGTCCGACCAGAAGCTCGGGCACCGAATCGGCCACCAGGAACACCGCGGCACTGACCATCGCGCAGCCGACACCGGCCAGGAGAACCGGGCGTCGGCCGACGGCGTCCGACCATCGGCCGAACACCAGCAGCGCGAACAGCACCCCACCGGCATAGGTGGCGTAGATGACCGTCGTCGTCAACACCGCGAAGTGCATCTGGTCCGAGTACAGCGCATACAGCGGGGTGGGCAGCGTGGTGCCCACCATGATCGCGGCGAACGCGTACGCCAAGAGCGCGAAGGCGAAACCTCGACCGGGGGTCATAGGTGAGTCAACGTCGTCGGCACACCCACACCATTCCCGCCTGCGGCGAGATTCTCACCTCAATATCGTCGGCGCCTCAGTGGCGGACGGCTTTTTCGGCGCCCACGCCGGTCAACGAGCGCACCTCCATCTCGGCATTGATCTCGGGGTCGCCGGTGTCTGATGAACTCAGCGTTCCGATGATGCCGAGCAGGAACCCCAGCGGGATCGACACGATGCCCGGGTTGGCCAGTGGGAACCAGTCGAAGTTTGCGCCGGGGATCATCGCGGTCTTGCTGCCGGACACCGCGGGGGAGAAGACGATCAGCACCAGGCAGCTGATCAGGCCGCCGTACATGCTCCACAGCGCCCCGCGGGTGTTGAACCGCCGCCAGTACAGGGAGTACACGATCGTCGGCAGGTTGGCCGAGGCGGCCACCGCGAACGCGAGTGCCACAAGGAACGCCACGTTTTGGCCGTTGGCCAGGATGCCCAGCCCGATCGCGGCGACACCGAGCACCACCGCGGTGATCCGGGAGACCCGCACCTGCTCGTTCTCGGTCACCTTGTGGCTTTTGAGCACGCTGGCGTAGACGTCGTGGGCGAAGGACGCCGAGGCCGTGATCGTCAGGCCGGCGACCACCGCAAGGATGGTGGCGAAGGCGACCGCCGAGATGATGCCGAGGAGGACCACCCCGCCGAGTTGGAAGGCCAGCAGCGGTGCGGCCGAGTTCTGTCCGCCCGGCGCCGACAAGATCTTGTCCGGTCCGACCAGGGCGGCCGCGCCGTATCCCAGGGCCAGGGTGAACAGGTAGAAGGCACCGATCAGTCCGATCGCCCAAACCACCGACCGGCGCGCCTCTTTCGCGGTGGGCACCGTGTAGAAGCGCATCAGCACGTGCGGCAGGCCGGCGGTGCCCAGCACCAGCGCGAGACCCAGCGACAGCAGGTTGATCTTGGACGTGGTGTTGGCGCCGTACTGCGCACCCGGAGCGAGCACGTCGCGGCTGGCGACGCCCTTGGTGGTGGCCTCGTGCACCATGCGCTGCGCCGAACCGAGGATCTCAGAGAAGTTCAGCCCGAATTTCGCCAGTACCAGCACCGTCATCACCGCCGCGCCCGCGATCAGCAGCACGGCCTTGATGATCTGCACCCAGGTGGTGCCCTTCATGCCGCCGACCAGGACGTAGACGATCATCAGCACGCCGACCACCGCGATCACGGCGGACTGGGCGGCGCGGCCGTGGACGTCGAGCAGCAGAGCGACCAGGCCGCCGGCGCCGGCCATCTGCGCCAGCAGGTAGAACAGCGACACCGTCAGCGTCGAGGTGGCCGCGGCCACCCGTACCGGCCGTTGCCGCAGCCGGAAGCTCAGCACGTCGGCCATCGTGAATTTGCCTGTGTTGCGCAGCAATTCGGCCACCAGCAGCAGCGCTACCAACCAGGCGACCAGGAAGCCGATGGAGTAGAGGAAACCGTCGTAGCCGTACACCGCGATGGCGCCGGCGATGCCGAGAAAGCTTGCCGCCGAGAGGTAGTCGCCGGCGATGGCGATGCCGTTCTGCGGCCCGGAGAACGCATGACCGGCGGTGAAGAACTCGGTGGCGTTGGTGTTGGTGCGGCCGGCGCGGATCACGATGAAGAGCGTGATGAGCACGAAGGCGACGAAGATGCTGATGTTGACGGCCGGGTTGCCGATCCGGGCGGCCTCGGCGAGCACGGTGGTGGTCATGCGACGGTGCCTTCCATCTCGGCGCGGATCGCCTCGGCGCGCGGGTCCAGTTCGCGGTTGGCGAACCGCACGTACAGCCAGGTGATGAGGAACGTCGTCAGGAATTGGCCAAGCCCGATGAGCAGGCCCAGGTTGATGTTGCCCCACACCTTGATGGCCATGAAGTCGTGGGCGAACGCGCCCAGCAGGACGTACGTGGCGTACCAGATCAGGAAGAACGCGGTCGTGGGGAAGACGAAGCGGCGCAGGGTGCTGCGCAGCTCCTGGAACTCTGGGCTGGCCTGCACGGCCAGATACTGGGCACCGCTCGGTTCGGTCTCGGGGGGCGTTCGGTCGGTCGTGGACACCGCGTACTCCTCAGCTCAGGTTCACAGGACGTTGAGAGCTGGGTCACAGCCTAGGGGTTGCAGGTGAACAGACGGGGATCTCGCGAGAGGCGTCCTAGACTGTCGCTCATGGCGAGACTGAAGCTCACCGGAGATCCCGCGTCTGACGACCTGTTGAGTGAGGATCCGTTCGCCTTGCTCACCGGGATGCTTCTCGATCAGCAGATCCCGATGGAGACCGCGTTCGCCGGGCCGCGCAAGATCGTCGAGCGGATCGGTGGGATCGACCCCCGGCTGATCGCCGACTGCGACCCCGAGCAGTTCACCGAGCAGTTCTCCAAAACGCCTGCCGTGCATCGCTTTCCGGGCTCGATGGCCAAGCGGGTGCAGGATCTGGCCCGCGAGATCGTCGACCGCTACGACGGCGACGCCGCCCAACTGTGGCTCGACGGTGACCCCGACGGCGCCGAGGTGCTGCGCCGGCTCAAGGCTCTGCCCGGCTTCGGCGAGCAGAAAGCCAAGATCTTCCTGGCCCTGCTGGGCAAGCAGTACGGCGTCACGCCCAAGGGATGGCGCGAGGCGGCCGGTGACTACGGCAGGGCCGGCACCCACATGTCGATCGCCGATGTGGTCGACAAGGGGTCGCTGGAGGAAGTCAGGGCGTACAAGAAGAAGATGAAAGCTGCCGCGAAGGCGAAGGCCTGAGTCATAGGCTCGGCGGCGAAGGCTGGATAACGGAGGAACCATGAAGACGCACATCAATTGTCCGTGTGGCGAGGCGATCAGCGCCAAGGACGAGGACGAGCTCGTCGATCTGACCAAGCAGCACCTGGCGGCGGCTCACCCGGGCATGGACTACGGCCGGGACGAAATCCTGTTCATGGCCTATTGAGCCACCCCGACGGCGGCCTCGAGTTCCGCGAGAGCGGTTTCGGTCAGCGGAACGAGGTCGTCCACGTCGGCCATCACGTCTCGGTCGGCGATGTAGCCCACGCCGATCTGGTCGGCGTAGGAGCACAGCGTCACGTTGAGCGCCATCCCGTCGTACACCACTGACACGGGATAGATCTCGTCGACGCTGGCGCCGTTGAAGTAACTCGGCTTCGGCGGGCCAGGCACGTTGGAGATCGGCAGGTTGTAGCTCGGCTTCACCCGTGAGCCGAACGGCAGCATGGGCGAAAGCGTCGTCGGCAGGACGGCCGGCATCAGCACCAGCAGCATCGCGCCGGGGCCGTTGGCGGCGACCTGATGCTTCACGTTCGACATCGCGTAGTGGACCAGGCTCAGCCGCTCGGCCGGGTCCTCGACAGCGGTGGGCAGCGGACACATCCCGAGGCCGAATTGATTACCGTGCCCGTCGTCTCCCGCTGCCTCGCGTGCGCGTACCGTCACCGGACACAACGCCACCAGGGACTGGTCGGGCAGTTCGTCCTGTTTGGTCAGCCAGGCCCGCAGCACACCGGTGACCAACGCCGTCACCACGTCATTGCCGGTGACATCGGCGGCATCCTGGATGGCTCGAATTCGCTTGCGATCCAAGCTTGTTGCGGCGAACACCCGATACGGGCCCAGTTTGGTGTTGAACCTGGTCTGCGGCGCACCGAACGGCGTCGCGACCGTGGAGGTGGTCAGTCCGCCGACGATGTTCGCGAGCTCAGCTGCGGCGGCGTGGCGGGCCAGGCTCAGTCCGGACGCCGCGACGCCGGCGACGTCACGTACTACCGATAACGGGTTGAGGCTCCGGCGTTTCGGGGGTTCGTCGGGCTCGGCGGTGGCATAGAACGGCGGCATCCCGCGTCGATCCGGATCCTCGGTCAGCGAGTGGCTGATCATCTGCAGGCCCGCGACACCGTCGACGACGATGTGATGCACTTTGATGTAGAGGGCGCACCGGTCGTCATCGAGGCCGTCGATCAGATACGCCATCCACATCGGTACGGACCGGTCGAGGGGCTCGGCATGCAACTCCGACACCAGCGCCCACAGGTCCTTGACGCTGGAGCCGCGCGGCAATGTCAGCCGGTGCAGATGCCGGCTCAGGTCGAGATCGGCCACATCGCGCCACACCCACAGGCCGCCGGTGTCCACCCCGCGATGCGGGCGCCGGCGCAGGCGCGGGTCCACGGGATCTGGGGCGGTCATCCCCTGCTCGTACATCTCGTCCATGAAGGCCGCGCCCGTGGTGCCATCGGGTGGGCTCATGATCAGCGCCACCGCCACGTGCATCGGGCTGGAGACCAGCTCGGCCGTCAGCATCATCGCGTCCAAGGCGTCGAGTGTCTCCATGCCGAACCCCCTAGGGTTTGGGATTTCGATTTCCCAACCCTAGCGCGGCTTTTCGAGCCCTAGGGCACGACGGTCGAACCGATCGTCGGCATGAAGGTGCACTGCTTGTCCATGGTGGTCACCTGGCCGAAGATCGTCGACATGATGCTGCCCGAGCCGGTGTCGGCGATGGCCATCAGCGTGGTCGGGCCCGCGGAGTTCATATCGGGGTTGGGCTTGAGCGTGGCGCTGCCGGACTTGCCGGTCGTCAGGTTCACCCAGGTGACGTTGAGCGGCAGTTTCTGCTCCGCGGCCGGGGCGGGCGTGCCCACCGCGGTGAAGACGTAGGCGGTCTGCCCGGCGGCCGGTCCCGGCGTCGGGATCTTCGCCGGACCGGCGACGGAGATCGCGGTCGCGATCACATTGCCGCCGTCCTTGAGGCAGCCGTTGCTGATCGACGGATACATGAAATCTTGCGTGGGCGGCGTCGCCGGATCGTAGTTCGGGGCCGCAGCCGGCGCGGGCGCCGGTGCCGGCGTCGCGACATTGATCGAGTTGCCGGCGGGCGCCGCGGACGGTGACGGGGGGGCCGCCGGGTTCACCACGGTCACCGGGGTCGGCACCTCGGGCAGCGCCTCGGGCGCCGGACCGACGGCGTGCGCCGGGTCGATTCCGGTGGGCAGATGCGCCTCGGTGCCCGGAATCGCAGCGGCTGCTGCGGTGGCCGGCAGGTGTTCAGGCAGGGGGGCGGGGCCATTGCCGGGGCCGGGCGTCATCAACGGCGTGGTGCCGTGGGAGACGCCGGTCGCCTGGGCGGCGGGGGAAGCGTGCCGAGGGGAGTGCGGCCGAGGGTCCGGCGGCCCCGCCCTCCTGCACGAACTTGGTCACCTGCTGAGCCAGTGCGGCCGAGCCGCCCGGCGTGGTGGCGCCACCAGCGAGTTGCGAAGCCGCCGCGAGCAGCAGCGACTGCGCCGATGAGGGGTTCCCCGCGGCCTGCTGGACAACCGGTCCGAGCATCTGCATGGCGTCGAGGCCGGGCAGCTGGCCGGGGTCCAGCGGGATGGCCGGGTCCGCGGCCGCGACCGGGCTGAATGCCAGGCTGGTCGCGGCCACGAGCGCGGCGGTGGTCAGCAGAAGAGCCGGCTTGGCGATCTGCGGCACGGTGAACTCCCTCATCGGGTGGTGGTTGGTCAGGGCAGAGCGGACAGCGGCAGCAGCTGGCCGAGACCGGCGCCACCCGGGGTGGTCGGCGCGACCGGCGGGTTGCTGGCCGGCGGCACCCCGGCCGGTCCGGCGACCCCGGCGGCCACGGGGGCCACGGGGGCTGGGTTACCGACGGCCAGGCTGTCGCCGACCTTGACCGGGAACGGCATGTTCGACGGCGTCAGGCTGGCCAGGTCGCCGGGCACGCCGAGCTGGTTCAGCAGCGGGATGATCGGTCCGGCGATGCTCCCGGATGCAGGCGGAGCCACCGGAGCCACCGGAGCGGCGGCCGGCGCCGCGGCGCCCGGCAGCGTCGCGGGGGCCGCCGGAGCGCCACCGATCGGCGAGATCGGCAACGTCGACGGTGCGCCGGTCAATGCGGACGCGCCGCTGAGTGCGGTCGCGGCGCTCTGCAGCACCCCTGCGGCGGCCGCTGGGTTCGTGACCAGCTGCTGCAGCATGTTGAGCGCGGGCACGCCGGGAACGGCCGGTGAGACGCCCGGGTCGGCGGCGGCCGACGGGCTGAGTGCGAGCGCGACCGAGCACAGCCCGGCGGCGCCAATTATGTTGGCGGCGAACAACTTCGATATACGTGGCATGGTCATCCCAATCCCTCGAGTGCAGGTCTAACCCGAAGGTAGTCCGTTACTAGAGTTACTCAAGTGACACGTGTGGTGTTTATTCAACCGTTACGGCAGTGATGGTCATGTGTGATGCGCAGACCACTCCGAGCCCGGACCGATCGGGCGCGTCGCTACAGTCGCACGGTGGACACCAAGGCCTGGGCGGCGCGGTCAGCCTGGCTGGGCCCGGTGTTGCTGATTGTCAGCGTGGCCGCGCGGTTGGGTTGGACCTACCTGGCACCCAACGGCGCCAACTTCGTAGACCTTCACGTCTATCTCGGCGGCGCCGGGGCGCTGGACCATCCCGGCACGCTGTACTCCTACGTCTACGCCGACCAGACGCCCGACTTCCCGCTGCCCTTCACCTACCCGCCGTTCGCGGCCCTCGTGTTCTACCCACTGCACGCCCTGCCGTTCGGGCTGGTCGCGTTCTGCTGGCAGCTGGGCATCATCGCCGCGCTCTACGGGGTGGTCCGGGTCAGCCAGCGGCTGTTGGGCGCGCCCGCAGCGGGCGGTCGCCCCGTCGCGATGCTGTGGACCGCCGTCGCGATCTGGCTCGAACCGCTGCGCAGCAACTTCGACTACGGGCAGATCAACGTGATCCTGGTGCTCGCCGTCCTGTGGGCGGCCTACAGCAGCCGGTGGTGGCTGTCGGGCCTGCTGGTCGGCCTGGCGGCCGGGATCAAGCTGACGCCGGCCGTCACCGGGCTGTACTTCCTGGGGATGCGCCGCTGGGGCACGGCGGTGTTTTCCGCGGTGGTGTTCTTCGGCACCGTCGGTCTGTCGGTGGCGATCATCGGTCAGCAGGCCCGCTTCTACTTCACCGACCTACTCGGCGACGCGCGGCGCGTCGGGCCGATCGGAACCTCGTTCAATCAATCGTGGCGCGGCGCCATGTCGCGCATCCTCGGCCACGACGCCGGTTACGGGCCGGTGGTGCTGGCAGGTATCGCGGTGACGGCGGTGCTGGCGCTGCTGGCGTGGCGGGCCCTGGATTCCGACCGGCTGGGCTGCCTATTGGTGGTGCAGTTGTTCGGCCTGTTGATCTCGCCGATCTCATGGACCCACCACTGGGTGTGGTTGGTCCCGTTGATGATCTGGCTGCTGCACGGGCCATGGCGAAATCGGTTGGGCGCCCGAGTGCTTGGCTATGGCTGGCTGGCGCTGACGTTGGTCGGGGTGCCCTGGCTGCTCAGCTTCGCGCAGCCGACGATCTGGCAGGTCAGCCGGCCCTGGTATCTGGCGTGGGCCGGGCTGATCTACATCGTCGCAACCCTGGCGACGCTGGCCTGGATCGCGGCTAGACCTCGCCGAGCAACCCGTTGATATCGGCGGCCATCTGCACATCTTTGTCGGTGATCCCGCCCTCGGAATGCGTGACGAGTGCGAAAGTCACTGTGCGCCAGCGGATATCGATGTCGGGATGGTGGTCCCTGCGCTCTGCATGTTCGGCGACCCGGCGCACGGCCTCGATTCCCTCGAGGAATGACGGGAACTTCACCGATCGGCGCAGCGCGCCGTCGGCATGCTCCCAGCCGTCGAGATTCGTGACGGCGGCATTCACTTCTTCGTCGGTTAACGGCATGCGTACAAGTCTTCACCGACAGGAACGCGTTCGGAAGTCCGAGAAAAATCAGGGACATCTGTCTCAATTTTGGGACTCATGGGCGTAAGCGGTGTTACGTTGCCGGGGTTGCTCAACGTGTCGTGGCCGACGCGTGGGCCGGCATCGAAGCACATCGCACAAGCGACCGGGGGCGCTGATGATTTCCACTGCCATGTCCGCGAACAACGACGGGCGGCGGCCGCTCTGGTTGAGGTCACTTCCCGTGGAGTTCGGTGGACTTGGTATGGCGAAACCCGACGCGAGGCTGCTGGCCTGGCTGGGCGCGTCGGCCATCACTCTGGGTGTGGGCGCGGCCCTTGCCTCGACGCCCGCGACGGCCTCCGCCGACGCGACGGGCTCGGCCGGCGGGAAGGGCCCGACCTCGTCCAGCGCTGCATCATCTTCTGCCACAACGAGATCCACCGGCCAGCATCGGCCGAGCGTACGGGTGAAGTCGCCGACCGCAGCGAGCGCCAACAAGTCGTCGAACGCGCGGACGGCGATGCCGACCGAACCCGCCGCCGACCAGTCGATGGCCACCCCGAAAACGACGGTCGCGGCGCGGGCGACCCTGCCCAGGGCCTCGGCGGTGGCACTGCCCACCCCTGATGACGTCATCAGCCTCTTCTTCGGTAACGGAACCCCCGACCATCCCAACGCCGGCATCATCGCCGGCAACGGCTACTCGTGGACGGCGGATACCTGCACCGGCGGCATGGTTTGCCACGGCGGCAACGGCGGGATCTTCGGCGACGGCGGCGCCGGTTTCAACGGGGGGAACGGCGGCGCGGCGGGTTGGTTCGGCAACGGTGGTGCCGGTGGCGCGGGCCTGCAAGCAGCCAGCGGCGGCAGGGGCGGTGCCGGTGGCTTGATCGCCGGTGACGGCGGAGCAGGCGGAGCCGGCGGCGAGGCGTTCGCGCAGGGCACCGCGGGCGGCAACGGCGGAAGCGCCGGCCTGTTCGGCAACGGCGGCAAGGGCGGCGCCGGTGGCGTCCTGGCCGGCGAGGCTGAAGTGAGCAGCACCGGCGGTCAGGGCGGTGATGGCGGCAGCGGCGGCCTCTACCTCGGCAACGGAGGTGCGGCCGGCGCGGGTGGGAACGCGATCCCGATGGGCGCCAAGGGCGGCGACGGCGGTCATGGCGGCAACACCGGACTGATGTCGCTGTGGGGCTACGGCGGCGCGGGTGGCGCCGGCGGCGCATCCACCAACGGCGGCAAGGGCGGCGATGGCGGAAGCGGCGGATTGTTCTCGGTGTTTGCCATCGGCGGTGCGGGCGGTGCCGGCGGGACGAGTCCCTATTACGGGGCGACGGGCGACCACGGCGGCGACGGCGGACGCGGTGGCACCGGAGGACTCTGGTCGGGCAATGGCGGTGCGGGCGGCGCCGGCGGCTTCGGGGGCGGCGACGGTGGTGCGGGCGGCAGCGTCGGACTGCTGTCGGTCTTCGGTCAGGGCGGCGACGGCGGCAACGGCGGCACCGGGCAGACCGGGGTGCCCGGCACGAGCCCGGTACTCGCCCCCAATGTCGACGGCGGCCCCGGCGGTGACGGCGGACCGGGCGGCAAGGGCGGCAATGGAGGCAACGGGAGTTTCGTCTTCGGCAGTGGAGGCAACGGCGGCATCGGCGGCCAGGGCGGCCAGGGCGGCCAAGGTGGTAACGCCAGACGGCCTGACACCGTCGCAGAGGGAGACGGCGCGGCCGGTGGAAACGGCGGTGACGGCGGATTCGGCGGCGCTGGTGGTGCCAATGGTGGAGCCGGTGGAGCCGGCCGGTATCTGTTCGTCGTCGCGGCCAATGGCGCCGCCGGTCGCAGCGGGGCAGGCGGACGTGGCGGCAACGGCGGCGTGGGCTCGTCGGGTGGCTGGACGACCGATCCGAACGGCAACGGTGGGCTTGGCGGCTACGGCGGCCGGGGAGGCGACGGTGGCACCGGCGGTGCGAACGCGGCCGGCGGCCGCGGCGGCAACGGCGGGCTGGCGGTCGGGGCGGCCTGGGCGGCTTCACCAGCGGAACCGGCGGTGACGGCGGCAACGGTGGTTTCGGCGGCAATGGTGGCCAGGGCGGCGTCGGCGGCGGTGACGGGGGCGACGGCGGATGGGCCGGCGCGGCCGGGTCGGGTGGTAACGGCTTCAACAGCGGCAACGGCGCCGTCGGCGGCAACGGCGGCAACGGCGGAAATGGTGGCCAGGGCGGTGGCGACGGCGGCGCGGCAGGCAACGCTGCCAACGGCGGCTGGGGGGGCTCTGCCTCCGGCGGCACCGCCGGAAAGGGCGGGACCAACGGCGTTGCCGGAACCAACGGCGACCCGGGTGCTCCGGCTTCGGCGGCGGCTTCGGCGGCGGCAGTGGCCAACTCGACGGCCGCAGCCACTCCGCTGCAGACCCTGCAGTCGATGTGGAGTGACCTGTCCCGGCAGCTGACCTACATCTTCTTCAACCAGACACCCACGTTGTCACCGACGTGGTATCTCCCTTCGGGCTCCGGCAAAACGATTCGGGTGGACGCCAACGGGGTGAGCAACAACGGCTACGCCGTCACCTACGGGGTGAGCACGCAACCGACGCACGGCACCGTCACTTTCGATGCCGCCACGGGCACCTACCGATACACGCCCAGAGACGAGTTGGTCACTCCGGGCATCACCGACCGCTTCACGATCACGGTCGACAATGGAACGGCGGCGGATCTGCCTGGCGCCCTTGGCATGTTGCAGCAGGCGCTGCACACCATCGCGGTGCGGCTCGGCGTGGCCAAACCCGACATCGTCGAGCGCGAGATCGTGGTGACGGTGCCGGGCACGGGTTACTACGGCGACCGGGCCAACGACGAATGGTGGGACAAGCAGAGTTACTCGAACTGCACCCTGATGGCGACGGCGATGGCCATCGGCCAGGTCACGGGTACCAAGCCGGAAGAGGCCGACATGGTCGCCCTGGCGAAGACGACCGCCAGCGTCGTCTACCCGGGCAGGCGAATGTACCTCGACGAGGACATCGCCAACGGAGTTGCGGTCAAGGACGCGGTCCAGCTGATGAACACCAATCCCGACTTCAATGTCACGGCGTCCACCAAGCGATACGGCGTCTACGACGAGGCAGGCAACCGGATCAGCGGCGCCACCGCCACCGACGCCCAGATCGCGCTGAATGATCTGGCGGCGGCGCTGGCCGCAGGCAACGCCACCATGGTCACGATCAACACCGACTCCATCTGGAGCACGCAGCCGGACTACCGGACGTCGGCGACACCGAATTACACCCGTGCCAACCACGAAGCGGTGGTGATTGCCGTCGACCTGGTCAACGGCACGGTGTACTTCAACGACAGCGGGCCGGCGTACGGCAAGGACATGGCCGTACCGATCGGGGCGTTCCTCAACGGTTGGCAGAGCAACGACTACGAGTTGACCATCGTGAAGGCCAAACCCACCACCACATAAGCTCACTCGGGTGAGTCAGATCGTTGTCGCCGGAGCGCTGATCTCCGGCGCGACACTTCTGGTGGCCCAGCGACAGCGTCCGCCCGCACTCGCCGGACTGTGGGAGTTGCCGGGTGGCAAGGTCGCAGCGGGGGAGACCGAGGCTGACGCGCTGGTGCGGGAGCTACGCGAAGAACTCGGCGTCGACGTGGTCGTCGGTGAGCGGCTCGGGGCGGACGTTCCCCTTGGCCAGGCAATGATCCTGCGGGCCTATCTCGTCACCCACGCCGACGGCGACCTCCACCCGCACGACCACCGCGCATTGCGGTGGGTGAACTCCGACGAGCTGGACTCGCTGGACTGGGTGCCCGCCGATCGGGCATGGCTGCCGGACCTCGCGAAACGCCTTGGAGCCTGAGCCCGTCGCCCTATGATCTGGGTCGTGCTCACGGACGTCACCGCCGGCGTCGATCTGATGGACGGCCGGTTCTACGCCAGCAATGAGGCGCGTGACGCCTACCGCTGGATGCGCACGCACCAGCCGGTCTTTCGCGACCGCAACGGACTGGCCGCCGCGGCGACCTACCGGGCGGTGATCGACGCCGAGCGGCAGCCGGAGTTGTTCTCCAACACCGGCGGTATCCGGCCCACCACACCGCCGTTGCCGCACATGATCGACATGGACGACCCGGAGCACCTGCTGCGGCGCAAGCTGGTCAACGCCGGCTTCACCCGGAAGCGGGTCAGAGACAGAGCGGAATCCATTGACGCGCTGTGCGATACATTGATCGACGCGATCTGCGAGCGCGGCTCGTGCGACTTCGTCCGCGACCTCGCCGCACCGCTGCCGATGGCCGTCATCGGCGACATGCTCGGCGTCGCACCCCAAGACCGGGACACGCTGCTGGGCTGGTCCGACGACATGGTGGTCGCACTGAGTTCGGTGGCCACCGAGGAGTCGCTCACCACGGCGGCGAACGCGCTGACCGCGTACAACGAGTTCATGGCGGGCTTCGTCGCCGAACGTCGGCGCGAACCCGCCGACGACCTGGTCAGCGTGCTGATCGCCGCCGAGGTCGATGGCCAGCAGCTCACCGACGAGCAGATCTTCGCCGAGACGCTGCTGATCCTCATCGGCGGCGACGAGACCACCCGCCACACCCTCTCCGGCGGAACCGCCGAACTGACCCGCCATCCAGACCAGTGGCAGGCGTTGCGCGACGACCCCGAACTGCTGCCCGGTGCGGTGGAGGAGATGCTGCGGTGGACCTCGCCGATCAAGAACATGTGCCGAATGTTGACTGCCGACACCGAATTTCACGGCACCGCTCTGCACAAGGGCGAGAAGATCATGCTGCTGTTCGAGTCGGCGAACTTCGACGAAACGGTATTCGGTGATCCCGACGTATTCCGTATCGACCGCAATCCCAACAACCATGTCAGCTTCGGGTTCGGCACCCACTTCTGCCTGGGCAACCAGCTGGCTCGCCTGGAGTTGACGGCCATGACTCGGCGGGTGCTGGAGCGGCTGCCGGATCTGCGGCTGGCCGACAGGGCCGAGCTGCCGCTGCGGCCGGCCAACTTCGTCAGCGGACTGGAGGCCATGCCCGTCGAATTCACCCCGACCGCCCCGATTTCCCGCTGAGGGTCGTGGGCGTGCTCCGGTTCATCTGGCAGCGTGTACTGGCGTTCGACCGCATCGGGTCCCGGATCCCGCAGCTGATCCAAATCTGGCTTCTCGAACTGTTTTTCGCGTTGCCGCTGGCGTTCTTCATCGGCAAGGCCATCGACATCCACGGCGCGTTCGGAGTGCCCGGCACGGGGGAGTCGATGCCCGGTACCTTCTGGGCTGCGCTCGTGATCGCCCTGATCGCCGGGTTCTTCTTCGTGCGTTCCCTCGTCAAGCCGAGGATTGTGCAGGGCTCGTGGGCGCCGGTAGTCCACGCCGATGTCGGCGACTTCACGATCTACGCCGCCAACAACCAAGCTCGGGTCAACTACGTCTACCTGAGCAGCCACCCGTCGTACGCGCTGCTGCTCCTGCTCACCGCGCCCATTCCCGCGGTCATGTTCGCGGCCACCCAGAACCAGGGTGACAGCACCTTCTACTGGCGGATAACCGGCATCGTCGGTCTGATCATTCTCGGCTGTATGGCGCTGGCGCGGGTATTGGCCTGGTACGTCTTCAAATTCGGCCGCAAGCAGCTCGACGACCAGCTGTCGGTCCTGCCGGTGTCGCCGCGAAGGTTGAGCTGGGAGATCGCCTGGAAACCGGTGCTGATGCTGATGGTCCTGATGTACGGGATCGTCTGCGTCCCACTCGGCTGGATGTGGCTGGCCGAGAAACGCACGATCGCCGCGCTACCCGAAGTGACCGTCGCGGACGCACAGAGCCATGTCGGTGACTACCGCAGGGTGCAGGGCCGGCCGGCCTCGGACCCGGTGTACTGGGCGCCCCGTGGCACCGGCCGTGGCGGCAACAACTATGCAGGCGCAGGGATTCTCATCGATCTCGACAATGGCGGGCAGGCACTGCTGCTCGCGGAATCGATGTCGGTACCCGACTTCCGCGGCGTCATGAAGGACACCGGCAACGGCCGATTGACGGCGACCGGCAAGGTGATCGACGAGATCACCGCCGACCAGCGCAGGTATTACGGCTTCGACCCGGATGCGTTCGGCGTCGCGCCGCGGGACGGGCGCGTCATGCTGCTGCTGTCCTATCCCTGAGGTCGGCGCCTAGCGCGCCGTCTCCAGTTGCGCGCGCACCGCTTCGACGCCGACCCCCCGGATATCGTCGCGGCGGATCGTGGCCCACCGGGCCTGCGTCATGGCGAATCCGACCATGGTGTCGGGGCGGTCCCGGCGGGTCTCCACCGTCGTGCCCGTCTCGGTGTAGGGCAGCGAACGTGTCACCGCCAGCGAGGCGGTGTTGTCGTGCCAGGCCCGGGTGATGGCCAGATCGGCGTCGAAGCCGGCGAAGATCAGGTGCAGTGCCGCCTGCCGCATCTCCTTGCCGATGCCCCGGCGCTGGTACGCGCGGCCCAGCCAGGACCCGGTGGTCAGACTGCGGTTCTGCGGAAAGTGTTCGGCGTGAACCGAACACATGCCGACAACCACCTCATCGACCAGCACGGCGAGATCGAGATTCCATCGGTTCGCCGACGTCTCGGCGCGGTTGCGCCAATAGAACTGCAGGCTGTTGCGTTCCAGCTGCGGGGAGGGCACATCCGTCCACGGCTCACTGAACGGCATGGTGGCTGGATCGTGAATGCCTTTGGCCGCCAACGTAGCCAGCTGCACACCCAACTCGTCGCTGACGTAGCGCAGCACCAATCGCGGTGTCACCACCTGTAGGTCGGCCAGCGGCCAGATATCAGCCATGACCAATCGGACCACAGCGCATGCCGAGCGTGAAAGCGATTTATCCGCGCAGCTGCGGCAGCACCTCTTTCTCCCACGCGGCGAAGAACCCGTCCATGTCCGGCGCGATCTGCTGGACGTAGACCTCGTCGACCCCGGCGTCGATGTACTTGCGCGCTCGCGCGGCGTGCTTGTCGGAGTCCGGTCCACAGATGATCGACTCGCCGACCGTCTCCCGCGGCACCAGGTCCATCAACGCGGCAAAGTCCTTGGGCCGCGGCAGAGTCTGCGCGCTCTGCCCCGGCAGGCCGTCGTTGGCCCATAGTCGGTGCGCGATGTCCAGCGCGGTGTCGGCGTCGCGATCCCAGGCGACCTTCATGCCCGCCTGCACCGGTTTGTCACCCCCGCCGGATGTGCGGAACGTCTGCACCAGATCGGCGTCCGGCGTCACCAGCACGTAGCCGTCGCCGATGCGGCCGGCCAGCTCGGCGGCCTGCGGCCCGAAACCCGAGACGTAGATCGGCACCGGCTGCTCGGGCCGGGTGTAGATGCGGGCCTCCTGCACTTCGTAATACACACCGTGATGGCTCACCTCGTCGCCGCGGTGCAGCAGCCGGATCACCTCGACCGCCTCCTCGAGCATCTTGAGCCGAACCCCGACCGACGGCCACGGGTCGCCGAGGATGTGTTCGTTGAGGGCCTCACCACTGCCCACGCCCAACACGAATTTTCCGTCGAGTTGCACGGCGGCCGTCGCGGCGGCTTGGGCGATGATCGCCGGGTGGATCCGTATCGTCGGGCAGGTCACGGCCGTCGACACCGGAAGCGAGGTGGCTTCCGACAGCGCGCCGATCACGCCCCAGACGAACGCGCTCTGCCCCTGTTCGTCGTTCCACGGATGGAAATGGTCCGAGATCCACAGACTTTCGAATCCGGCCGCCTCCGCGCGCTTGGCCTGATCGACGAGTTCCTTGGGGCGGTACTGCTCAGAAGACAGGAAATATCCGATTTTCGCCATGACGGCGAAGTACCCATTGCGGGCAAGGCTATTCGCTGGTCTGCCGGCCTTGCGGGCCGGAATGCCGCGATGATGGAGGCCCCCGAACTCGACGTCAGATCGGGGTCGGAGAGCACACGGATTAGCGCCGCTGCGGGGGCTCTACGTCGACGGCGGACACGTGCTGGACACCGAAACCGGCCATTTGCTAACCACTTTCGCCGATCAGGCATGCCATGCCTGGCGCCGGCGCGATGCCGGGACCTGGAACGACTCGAGCACTGGCGTCCACCATCGACGCGCTGTTCGGCAACCTGCCGCAGGGGCTCAGCCGTCTGGCGCTGATCGGCGCCGGGCTCGACCTCGCGTCCTGACGTGCGGCAAGATGCCGGGTAATGAGCACACCTAACGGACCCCAAGTGGCCTTCTGCGTCGGCTTCACCGGGGTCAGCGAGGCCGGCATCTCCCTGCAGCAACAGGTGAGTTCGGCGCTCGTCGACCACCGCGGCCTGGTCGAGATGCCGGCGTACGCGGTGATGGCTGAATCGGTGACCAGCGGCGCCTACTGGTATTCCTTCGACGAACCGGTCGCGACCGTGCAGTCCTGGCTGGCGCTGACCGCAGGTGCCCGGCCGCAGGTGGGGGACCGCCTGCACGCCGTGTCGGTGCTGGCCCATCACGACGACGCCCATGGCACCGCGACGATGACGGTCACCAACGGCTCCCATGACGTCGTCTGCTCCGGGGTTGCCCGCGCCGTACGGGTCGGCCGCACCACCGAAGCGCTGCGTGCCGTGGAGAAGCGGGTCGTCGTCGAACCCGACGAGCTGCCGGCGCCGCCGGACATCGACGCAGACGTCTCGGCCATCGACCCGGACTGGGACGGCCGGCGCATCCTGACCGCCATCGCCCGCGGCGACATTGCCCGCGGGCCACTGTGCGAACTGCTGGCCATGACCGTCGAGCCCGGCGATGACCCCGTGATGACCGTCGAGCCGCAGCCGTGGATGGCCAACCCGCTCGGTGCCATCCAGGGCGGCGTCATCGCCTCGATCATCGGTCAGGCCTGCTCGCTGGCCGGCCAGGCCCACACCGGCCCCGGCGACCGCTACACCCTGGCCGACCTGAGCGTTTACTATTTCCGGTCGCCTCCGGTCGACGGCCGAGCCCTCACGTTGACGGCCACCACCGACCGGGTCGGGGGGCGGATGGCGACCGTCGAGGCCGCGATGACCGACGCCGCCGGCACCCGCTACGTCCGGGCCGTCGCCAACATCGCCTACGAGCGGGGACGAGCGTTTTGACCGGCCCGCATCGTCGCAGGTAAGCTGCCACGTTGGCGTGCGGTACGCCGCGGATTCGTCCGCGGGGTAAGCCGGGTTCTCGGGTCAGTGTTGGTCGCCGAGAAGCAACCCCACCTGTCGCGTCCCGACCGGCACCCGGGTCATACCGGGGCTCATCCGAGAAGAAAAGAAGGTAGCGCTGTGCCTACGTACACGCCGAAGGCGGGTGACACCACGCGTTCGTGGTACGTCATCGACGCCACCGACGTGGTGCTCGGCCGGCTCGCCGTCGCGGCAGCAAGTCTGTTGCGCGGCAAGCACAAGCCGACATTCACGCCGAATGTGGACGGTGGCGATTTCGTCATCGTCATCAATGCCGACAAGATCGCCGTCAGTGGCGACAAGCTGCAGACCAAAATGGCCTACCGTCACTCGGGTTACCCCGGTGGTTTGCGGGCGCGCACGCTCGGCGACGAGATGGCCAAGCATGCCGATCGCGTGGTCGAGAAGGCCATCATCGGGATGCTGCCGCACAACAAGCTGAGCCGGCAGATCCAGAAGAAGCTCAAGGTCTACGCGGGCCCGGATCATCCGCACGCCGCCCAGCAGCCGATTCCGTACGAGATCAAGCAGGTGGCCCAGTGAGCGAACCGACAGACGTGACCGAGGTCGAGGTGACCGAGGTCGAGGTGACCGAGGCCCCGGAGGCCGCTGCCGAGAGCACGCCCCGCGCGCCGGTGATCATCGACCGTCCGATCCAGACCGTCGGCCGCCGCAAGGAGGCCGTGGTGCGGGTTCGGCTGGTGCCGGGCACCGGCCAGTTCAACCTCGACGGCCGCAGCCTCGAGGCGTACTTCCCGAACAAGGTGCACCAGCAGCTGATCAAGGCCCCGCTGGTGACTGTCGACCGGGTGGACAGCTTCGACGTCTTCGCCCACCTCGACGGCGGTGGCCCCTCGGGTCAGGCCGGTGCGCTTCGCCTCGCGATCGCCCGCGCGCTGATCCTGGTGCAGCCCGAGGACCGTCCGGCGCTGAAGAAGGCCGGCTTCCTCACGCGTGACCCGCGTGCCATCGAGCGCAAGAAGTACGGCCTCAAGAAGGCCCGCAAGGCGCCGCAGTACAGCAAGCGCTGATCTGCCGGGTCCCTATGCAACGGCCCACCGGGCGTCGCCCAGCTTTTCGCTGGAGGCGCCCGGTGCGTCGTTTGTGGCCTGGGTCACACACGTGTGGCCTGCTCAGCGGGTGTGCCGCAGAGAATTATTAAAAAATGGTTTGAGTACATGCCGCTCCGGCAAGCCTTGAAGAGGCCGGCGGAAACGTCGGCTGCCCAAGGTAGGAGCAGGACCCTTCGGGGGGTCGGTGTCCTCCTTCGGGGCTGTGAGGTGAGTTGAATGCTCCCGCAGCTCTGATTCCCTGCCAATCACGCAGAAGAAAAGGAGCGAACATGAACACGTTCACGAAGACGGCCGCTGGTGCGGTTTTGGGTGGCTCGCTGCTCGTCGCGGGTGGTTTCGGACTCGCGAACGCGGCTCCCGAGGCCCCGGCGCCTCAGCCCCAGGCTCAGTCCGTGGTGAGCGACGGCAAGGTCAACGTCGCGCTTTCGGTCAACGGCCAGCAGCTGGGCATCATCCAAGATGTGACGCTGACCAACGCCGAGAGCCTCGCCACGGCGGTGTGCCCCAGCGATGACCTGGCGTCGCGCCTGGGTGAGCTCGACACCAACCAGATCACCACGCTTCCGGTTTGCGCCAGCGTGACCGGTGGCCTGAGCTACACCTTCACCCAGAACGGGCCGGGTAACTCTGAGGTCGCTCAGGGTCAGGGCCACGGCAACGGCAACGGCAGCATGGGGTCGGCTACCACGACCGCGGTGCCCGCGCCGACGGCGCCCTCGGCCGGCTCGTCGACCGCTGACAGCCAGTAGGCAATAGTCAGCCCGTACAAGCTGCGCACTGCCCGCACCCGCACCGGGTGCGGGCAGTGTTCGCTGTTGGGCGTCTCGGAGCAGTGTCGGTTTGGCGGCGACACGGTGGTTGACCTCATTGGTTGTGTCGTGAGCGGCCACATGTGAGAGGTTTGTCCGCATGGGTCGACTGTTCGGCACTGACGGTGTCCGGGGCGTCGCCAACCGTGAACTGACTGCCGAGCTGGGTCTGGCGTTGGGAGCGGCGGCGGCTCGCCGTCTCGCCGTCTCGGCAAGCTCTGGGCGGCGGTTCGCGGTCATCGGTCGTGATCCGCGGGCCAGCGGCGAAATGCTCGAAGCGGCGGTGATCGCCGGCGTCACCAGCGAGGGTGTGGACGCGCTGCGCGTCGGTGTGCTGCCCACGCCGGCAGTGGCGCACCTGACCGCGTCATACGGCGCAGACTTCGGTGTGATGATCTCCGCCTCGCACAACGCCATGCCGGACAACGGCATCAAGATCTTCGGCTCCGGCGGCCACAAGCTCGATGACGACGCCGAGGACCGCATCGAAGAGCTCGTGGCTCAGGGTCCCGGGCTGCGGCCCGTCGGCGCCGACATCGGCCGCGTACTCGATGCCCGCGACGCTTTGGAGCGCTACCTGCACCACGTGCGTGCGGCGGTGCCGGTCCGGTTGGACGGCCTGACCGTGGTGGTCGACTGCGCCAACGGCGCGGCGTTCCAGGCCGCTCCGCGCGCCTATCACGCTGCCGGCGCCCGGGTCATCGCGATCAACGCCGATCCGGACGGCCTGAACATCAACCACGGCTGCGGCTCGACGCATCTGGAGCAGGTGCAGGCCGCCGTGTTGGCCCACGGTGCCGACCTTGGCTTGGCGCACGACGGTGACGCGGACCGCTGCCTGGCGGTCGATGCGACCGGGCGCGTGGTCGACGGCGACGCGATCATGGTGATCTTGGCGCTGGCCATGCGCGAGGCCGGTGAGCTGACGTCCGAGACGCTGGTGGCCACGGTGATGAGCAATCTCGGGTTGCACATCGCCATGCGTGAGGCCGGTATCGCGGTGCGCATCACCGGCGTTGGGGATCGGTATGTCCTGGAGGAGCTACGGGCCGGAGGGTTCAGCCTTGGCGGTGAGCAGTCGGGCCACATCGTGATGCCAGCGCTGGGCACCACTGGGGACGGCATCGCGACCGGGCTGCGGCTGATGGCGCGGATGGCGCAGACCGGCCGGTCGTTGGCCGAGCTGGCCGCACCCATGCAGACCGTGCCGCAGGTGCTCATCAACGTCCAGGTCGCCGACAAGGCGACAGTCGCCGAAGCGCCCGCGGTGCAGAGCGCGGTGCGCGAGGCCGAGGCCGAACTCGGCGACACCGGACGGATTCTGTTGCGCCCGTCGGGAACTGAACAGATGGTCCGCGTCATGGTGGAGGCTGCCGACGAGGACACCGCTCGGCAACTGGCGGTCCGGATCGCCGAATCGGTCAGCGCCGCGGGCTGATCTGAACTTTTTGGAACCGGTTCGGCGTTTTGTGCGTCATACCCGAATATGGGTAACACGCGTGTGGACTGCGCTGGGGTACGCGTTGCCGCGCAACGTTTCGACGCCACCGCTGGGATACTCGACGGTGCATTGCGTGCGCAGCTGAGCCGCTTGCAGTTCGACCGCAATGTGGCGGGGCGCGCGCATGGTGCTCACGGCGACGCGGTCCGTGCCGAGCTTGAGCGTCTGACGGCCGGGATGGCGCAGTGGTCGCGGGCGGCAGTGCGGGTGGCCGACGCGCTACGAGTCACCGCCGACCGCTACGGTGACGCCGAACTACGGGCGGTGATCCGATGACCCTGGACGTCGCTGCACGGCTCGCGGCGGGGCGGCCGTCGGTGACCAACACGCAGACCTACGTGACCGCGTGCCATGCCGTCGGCTATCAGCATCCGGATTTGACTGCGCACCCGGCGCAGATCGTCGAGTGGTTCGGCAATGAGGACGGCCTGGACTTGACCCAGCTCGATGCCGACTGTGCGGCGCTGCGCGCTGCATCGGCCGCCGCCGACGACGCCGTGCGCGCGTCGAGAGATGGGCTGGCAGCCCTGACGGCGGCATGGGACGGTGAGTCCGGCTCTATGGCAATCGAATTCGTCGACCGCCATTGTGCGGCAGGGTTGGCGTTGGCGGGCGCACTGCGTGCCGCAGCCGCGGCGTGTGAAGCACTGCGTGATGGTCTGAGCCGGCTGGTCGACGAGAAGGTCGGTGCTGCGGTATCGATCGACGACCGTCGCGCCGGCGAGCGGCCGGTATGGCTGGCCGCGGCGGCGACGGTGTCCGGCGGGGGAGCGGAGGTCGTCACCCACCAGATCGTCCCGTACGTTGACGCCGACATCCGCATCGACTGGCTCACTGCGATGCGATCGGCGACGTCGTCGGTGTCAGCCGCCTACGAGGACGCGCTGCGGCAGTTGAATGCCGCTGCGACGGTCTATTTCGAGGTGCCCGGCGCCTTCGGTTCGCCGCCTCCTTCCGCTGCGCCTGCGCCGCCGCCTGCGCCGCCGCCTGCGCCTGCGCCGGTCACGTCGCCGGCCGCCGTGCCCCTCCTTCCCCCGCCGGTCACCGTACCTGAACCGACGGTGCCACTGTCGGCCGCGGATCCCGCTCCGGCTCAACCACTTCCGCCACCCCCGCTTGCCGGACCGCCGGCTCTCGATACACCCGCGTCTGCCGGCATACCGGCCATGCCGACCATGCCTGATGTCGGCGGTGGCCTGTCCGGGCTGGTGGGGCAGATCGCCGACGCGCTCGGTGGGCTGTTCGACTCCATGCCGGATGATGCGGTAGCCAATGACATGCCGGAGGCCGAAGACTCTGTCGCCAAAAACGATCCCGACAATGTGGACGTCGTGGAAGAGCCTGCATCCGAACACGATCCGGCTGCCGAGGAACCCATCCCCGAGGAGGTGGCGACCGAAGAAATGCTTGCCCCGGACGCAGAGGCACCCGAAGCCGAGCCGCCGCCACCGCCCCCGCCACCCGAACCGGTGACGGCACCAGTCCCACCGCCGCCGGTTGCCGAGCAGCCCGATGGGCAGACGCCGTGTGAGATCGCCGCCGACGAACTTCCGCAGGTCGGCCAGTGACCGAGCGTGAACGGCCCCTTGTGCCGGCATCCCGTCGCCGGCTGCTGCGTCCGGCCGACGAGCAACGGGCCGCACACCCACCGGTCGTCAGGGCAGTAGCTGCCGCAATTCCTCGACCCAGCTGATGTATTCACCGGCGTCGGTTGTGGTGGGCGTGGCCAACAGTGTGGTGACGCCGGCCTGGGCGAACGCGGCGATGCGTTCCTTGACGAATCCGCGCGGGCCGATCAGGTTCACCGCGCGCACCAGCTCGTCAGGCACCGCGGCGATCGCCTCGGCCTTGCGGCCGGACAGGAACAGGTCTTGGATGTGGTCGGCCACCTCGCCGTACCCGTAGCGAGTCGCCAGCTTGTGGTAGAAGTTCTGGCCTCGAGCGCCCATTCCGCCGATGTAGAGCGCCAGGTGCGGCTTGGCCCAGTTCAGGCGTTCCTCGACATCGTCGCCGATGGCCAGTGACACGCCGACCATCACGTCTAATTCACCAAGTGCGCTGTCACGCTTGGCCTTTCCGGCCCGCAACGCGTCACCCCAGACGTCATCGGCCTTCTCCGGGTAGAAGAACACCGGCTGCCAGCCCTCGGCGATCTCGGCCGTCAGCTCGACGTTCTTGGGGCCGAGTGCGGCGATGGTGATCGGAATCCGTTCGCGGACAGGGTGATTGATCAACTGCAGCGGCTTGCCCAATCCGGTTCCCCGGTCGGCGGGCAGAGGGATCTGATAGTTGCGACCCTGGTGCTGGACGCGTTCACGGCGCCAGACCTGCCGGCAGATATCGACGACTTCGCGGGTGCGGCCCAGTGGCGCGTCGAACGGCACTCCGTGAAATCCCTCCACCACCTGCGGGCCGGACGTGCCGATGCCGAGCCGGAAGCGACCGTCGGACACGAAGTCCAGGCCGGCCGCGGTCATCGCCAGCAGCGTCGGCGTCCGGGTGTAGATCGGGAAGACGCCCGAGCCCAGCTCGATCGTCGAGGTCTTCGCGGCCAGATAGCCGAGCTGGCTGACCGCGTCGTACGAGTAGGCCTCGGCGACGAGGGCGATGTCGACCCCGGCTTTCTCCAACACGACGATGTGCTCGACGGCCTCGCGGAAGCCGCCCGAATAGTCCAGAAATATCCCGGTGCGCATTCGCAAAGTAAATCACCAACCAGTTGGTTGGGCGAGGGTGGCTACTTCAGCAGCGCGACGAACTGTTGCTCCGGGGTCACCGGCTCGGCGTCGGGATCGGGCAATTCGGTCTTGGGCAGCACCGCCTCTGGATCGGCGAACTCTCGATAGGTCTTGTCGCCGGTCAGGTGGAACAGCAGGAAGCCGGTCAGCAGAGCACGCGCCGTCTTCTGCGTCTTTCTGTCCGACCCCGGCATGCCCAGCACCTTGGCGAATCGACGCTTCTCGGCCAGCCCGGACGACTCGGCCTTACTGACGATGCGCAGCACCGATCCCTTCCAGGCCTCGGCCAGGTGAATGGCATCGGTGCGCAGCGAATGCAGATCATCGGGCGCACTGAGCACCAGGCCGGGCACTTTCAGCGACGCCGCCGGCTGCTCAGCCTCGGGCTTGGTCACCGTCGGGAAAAGCGCTGCGACCGCCTTGGGGGCGCCCGACGCCGCCCCGGCCAGGCCCGCCGCGGCGAAGACCGCGGCCGAGCCACCGAAGCCGTGTCCGGCCAGGCCCAGTTTGGTGGGGTGCACGCTGATCTCACCGGGGCCCAGCCGCACGCCGCTGATGATGTCGAGGGTGGTGCCCAGGTCGACCGAAAGATTCAGCACCGACGGCGCGAATCCGCGCTCGGTGTTCGGGGCGGCCGCGACGATGCCCCATGACGCGAGATGTTCCAACGTCTTCACGTAGTGGTCGACATCTGTGAGCCAATCGTGGCCGAAGGCCACACCTGGCAGATTGAATCCCGACGCCGGGGTGTAGACGATGCCGGGTAACCCGGCAAAGGCCAGGTCACCGCGCAGAACCTGATGCGGACCGCGGCGTGTCAGCGCCGCGAAGAGCTTGCGTGTCCGGGCCACCCCTTGAACCTAGCGGACTCGGTTGAACCCCGGATGCTGCACTACCCTGGATCAACATGTGCGGAATCGTGGCCTACGTCGGGCATCGTCCTGCCCGCGGTGTCGTGGTCGATGCACTGCGGCGCATGGAATACCGCGGCTACGACTCATCCGGGGTCGCCCTGCTGGACGGCGACGGCGGCTTGACCGTGCGTCGCCGGGCCGGCCGGCTGACCAATCTCGAGGAGGCGCTGGCCGAAACCGACCCCGATGCGCTGACCGGGACCGCAGGAATGGGCCACACCCGGTGGGCCACCCACGGCCGCCCGACCGACCGCAACGCCCATCCGCACCGCGACGCGGCCGGCAAGTTCGCCGTCGTGCACAACGGGATCATCGAGAACTTCGCCACCCTGCGCCACGAGCTGGAGGCCGACGGTGTGGAGTTCGCCAGCGACACCGACAGCGAGGTGGCTGTTCACCTGGTCGCCCAGGCGTACCGCCAGGGCCCGACCGCGGGTGACTTCGAGGCGTCTGTGCTGGCGGTGCTGCGGCGGCTCGAGGGCCATTTCACGCTGGTGTTCGCCCACGCCGACGATCCCGGCACGATCATCGCCGCCCGTCGGTCCACCCCCCTGGTCGTCGGCATCGGCGACGGCGAGATGTTCATCGGCTCCGACGTCGCGGCGTTCATCGAGTTCACCCGCGACGCTGTCGAGTTGGGCCAGGACCAGGCGGTGGTGATCACCGCCGAGGGCTATTCGATCACCGACTTCGACGGGGTCGACGACACCGCGAACGCCCGCGAATTTCACATCGACTGGGATCTGTCAGCCGCTGAGAAGGGCGGCTACGACTACTTCATGCTCAAGGAGATCGCGGAGCAGCCGGCGGCCGTCGCCGACACCCTGCTCGGCCATTTCATCGACGGCCGCATCGTGCTCGACGAGCAGCGCCTGTCCGATCAGGAACTGCGCGAGGTCGACAAGGTCTTCATCGTCGCCTGCGGCACGGCATTCCACTCCGGGCTACTGGCCAAGTACGCCATCGAGCATTGGACCCGCCTGCCGGTGGAGGTAGAACTCGCCAGTGAGTTCAGATACCGCGATCCCGTCTTGGACCGCGGCACCCTGGTGATCGCGATCTCCCAGTCCGGCGAGACCGCCGACACCCTGGAGGCCGTCCGGCACGCCAAGAGCCAGAAGGCCAAGGTGCTGGCGATCTGCAACACCAACGGCAGCCAGATCCCGCGTGAGGCGGACGCGGTGCTCTACACCCGCGCCGGGCCCGAGATCGGGGTGGCGGCCACGAAGACCTTCCTGGCCCAGATCGCCGCGAACTATCTCGTCGGCCTCGCGCTGGCGCAGGCCCGGGGCACCAAGTACCCCGATGAGGTCGAGCGCGAGTATCACGAGTTGGAGTCGATGCCCGACCAGGTCACCCGGGTGCTCGAACACCTCGAGCCCATCACGGCGTTGGGTCAGCAGTTCGCGTCGTCGCCGACGGTGCTGTTCCTGGGCCGCCACGTCGGCTATCCGGTGGCGCTCGAGGGTGCGCTCAAGCTCAAGGAATTGGCGTACATGCACGCCGAGGGCTTCGCGGCCGGCGAGCTCAAGCACGGACCGATCGCGCTGATCGAAGACGGCCTACCCGTGATCGTGGTGATGCCGTCACCGAAGAACGCGGCGACCCTGCACGCCAAGTTGCTGAGCAACATCCGCGAAATCCAGGCCCGCGGCGCGGTCACGATCGTGATCGCCGAGGACGGCGATGACACCGTGCGCCCGTACGCCGACTACATCTTCGAAATACCCGCGGTGTCAACGCTTTTCCAGCCGCTGCTGTCCACCGTCCCGCTGCAGGTGTTCGCGGCCGCGGTGGCCCGGGCTCGCGGCTTCGACGTCGACAAGCCCCGCAATCTCGCCAAGTCCGTCACGGTCGAGTGACGACGGCGGTCTGCTGATACAGCACGAGCCGCCACCTGCCGTCGACGCGGTGATACACCGACGACATGGCTCCGACGAACGGTTCCTCGGCACCGTCGCGCCGGGCCGTGCCGACGTACACCAGTGCCGCCGTGTCGGCGCCCGCGGCGACGACCCGGGGATCGGACAGCTCGAAACTCGTCCACGGCGGAGCCTGGCCGAGCGCCGAGGTGACGGCAGCGCGGTCCATCACCGAACCGTTGGCCAACACCATTACCGCGTCCTCGGTCATCAGGTCGCCGTAGAAGCGATCGCCGGTGGACTCACACAGCGATTGCCACCCGGCCTGTTCGACTTCCAGGAGCTCATTCAGTAACTGCTGATCGGTCATGAGCGTGAATACCCACGCGGACTTGGCTGCTATCCGCGATTGAGCACGTAACCTTGGTGCCGATGCGGCACTACTACACCGCCGACGCGATTCGCGCCGCCGAGGCGCCCTTGCTGGCGAGCCTGCCCGATGGTGTGCTGATGCGCCGTGCCGCCTACGGTTTAGCCACCGCGATCGCCCGGGAACTGCGGGCGCGCACCGGCGCGGTGACCGGTCGTCAGCTGTGTGCGGTGGTCGGCTCGGGTGACAACGGCGGTGACGCGCTGTGGGCGGTGACCTTGCTGCGGCGCCGCGGTGCGGCCGCAACAGCCGTGCTACTCAACCCCGAACACACCCATGCCAAGGCGTTGACGGCGTTCCGCTCCGCCGGTGGCCGGGTGGTGCCCGCCGTGCCGCCGTCGACCGATCTCGTGATCGACGGAGTCGTCGGCATCTCCGGCAGCGGCCCTCTGCGCCCGGCGGCCGCCGAACTGTTCGCCGCCGTCGACGACGCCGGCATTCCGGTGGTGGCCGTCGACATCCCCAGCGGCATCGACGTGCAGACCGGAGCGATCACCGGGCCGGCGGTGCACGCCGCGGTCACCGTCACCTTCGGTGGCCTCAAACCCGTTCATGCGCTGGCCGACTGCGGTCGCGTCGAACTCGTCGACATCGGCCTGGACCTGCCACGTACCGATGTGCTGGGCATGGAAGCCCCCGACGTGAAGGCACGCTGGCCGTTGCCCGGTGTGCGCGACGACAAGTACTCCCAAGGCGTGACCGGCATCTTGGCCGGTTCGTCCACCTACCCCGGGGCGGCGATCCTGTGCACGGGTGCCGCGGTGGCCACGACCTCGGGCATGAAGCGCTACGCGGGATCCGCCGCAGCCGAGGTCGTGTCACACTGGCCGGAGGTGGTGGCCGCGCCGAACCCGCACGCCGCCGGACGGGTGCAATCCTGGGTCGTCGGACCCGGCCTCGGTACCGACGAGAACGGTTTTGCCGCATTGCATTTCGCGCTCAGTTCAGATCTTCCGGTGGTGGTCGACGCCGACGCTCTGACCATCCTCTCGACGCAGCCCGACCTGGTGGCCGGGCGGGCAGCGCCGACGGTGCTGACCCCGCATGCCGGCGAGTTCGCCCGGCTGGCCGGCGGTCCGCCCGGCGAGGACCGGGTCGCCGCCACCCGCAGGCTGGCCGAGGCCTTCGGCGCCACGGTCCTCCTCAAGGGCAACGTCACGGTCATTGCGGAGCCGTCCGGCACGGTGTACCTCAACCCGGCCGGCGGGTCGTGGGCGGCAACCGCCGGCTCCGGCGACGTGTTGTCCGGCATGATCGGTGGGCTGCTGGCGTCTGGACTGCCACCCGCGGAGGCGGCGGCGTCAGCGGCGTTCGTGCACGCCCGCGCCGCCAACGCCTCTGCTGCCGATCCCGGCCCGTCCCCGGTGCCCACGTCGGCGTCGCGCATCCTCGCCCATATCCGTCAAGCCATCGCAGAACTGTAGAAAGGACGCCCGTGCCCCACGTCAAATACCGATCCCCGTCGATCGCACCGGCATACACCGGACGTCTGTCCACCGACCCGATCCCGTCGCTGAGGCTGCCCGACGAAGCGATGGAACCCACTGCGGCATACCGATTCATCCACGACGAGCTGATGCTCGACGGCAGCTCTCGGCTCAACCTCGCTACGTTCGTCACCACCTGGATGGACCCCGAGGCCGAGAAGCTGATGGCCGAGACGTTCGACAAGAATATGATCGACAAGGACGAATACCCAGCCACCGCGGCCATCGAATCACGCTGTGTGGCAATGGTTGCCGATCTGTTCCACGCCGAGAACCTTCGTGACGACGATGCCGCCACCGCGGTCGGGGTCTCCACCATCGGGTCGTCGGAGGCGGTGATGCTCGGCGGGTTGGCCCTGAAGTGGCGCTGGAAGGCCCGGGTCGGGGATAAGTGGAAAACCCGCACCCCCAACCTGGTGATGGGCTCCAACGTGCAGGTGGTGTGGGAGAAGTTCTGCCGTTACTTCGAGGTCGAGCCGCGCTACCTGCCGATGGCCGAAGACCGCTACGTCATCACCCCCGAGCAGGTCCTTGACTACGTCGACGAGGACACCATCGGTGTCGTGGGCATCCTGGGCACCACCTACACCGGTGAACTGGAGCCGATCGCCGACATCTGTGCGGCCCTGGACAAACTGCAGAAGGAGAAGGGACTCGACATCCCGGTCCACGTCGACGCGGCCAGCGGCGGCTTCGTGGTGCCGTTCCTGCACCCGGACATCAAGTGGGACTTCCGGTTACCGCGCGTGGCGTCGATCAACGTCAGCGGCCACAAGTACGGGCTGACCTATCCGGGCATCGGATTCGTGGTGTGGCGCAACGCCGATTGCCTACCAGAAGAGCTGGTGTTCCGGGTCAACTACCTCGGCGGTGACATGCCGACCTTCACGCTGAACTTCTCCCGGCCCGGCAATCAGGTGGTCGGCCAGTACTACAACTTCCTGCGGCTGGGCCGGGCCGGTTATACCCATGTGATGCAATGCCTTTCCGGGACGGCACGGTGGCTGTCCGACCAGCTGGAGGCTTGTCAGCACTTCGAGGTGATCTCGGACGGCTCGGCGATCCCGGTGGTGGCGTTCCGGCTCAAGGGTGACCTCGGCTACACCGAGTTCGACGTGTCAGCAGCGCTGCGCTCCTACGGCTGGCAGGTGCCCGCCTACACCATGCCTGATGGCGCGGAGAACATCTCGGTCCTGCGCGTGGTGGTCCGTGAAGGCTTCTCCGCCGATCTGGCCCGCTCGCTGTGGGCGGACCTCAACGCCGTGCTCGGCCACCTCGACGCGATCCAGCCCGAGGGTCACTTCACACAGGAACACTTCGCGCACTGATGGCCGACTCCGACGCTGCTGCAATACGCGCTGACCGTGCCGCCTGGGCGGCGCAACACCTTGCGACCTATCTGGAATCCGGCGGGACGCGCGGACATGTCCTCGACTTGAGCGAGGTGGGTGGTCGCACGTTCACTACCCACTGCCTGCTCCGCTACACCGGACGCAAGTCGGGTCAGCACTACATCAAGCCGTTGATCTACGGCAATGCCGGCGGTGAGGTCGTGATTGTCGCGTCGAAAGGTGGCGCGGACAGTCATCCGGAGTGGTATCTGAACGTCCTGGCCAGCGAGACGCTCGAGGTGCAGATTGCAACGGAGGCTTTCGAAGCCGCGTGGCGCGAACCGCAGGGCGATGAGCGGCATCAGGTGTGGGAGTACATGTGCCACCTGTATCCGCCCTACATCGCGTATCAGCAGTCCACGAGTCGGCGCATTCCGCTGGTGATGTTGAGTCTGCTCAGGCCGATAGCGACGTTCAGCGCACCCGCTGATTAGCCGGGTCGTAGATCGGCTTGAGCGACACCGTGATCGGGTAGGTCTCGCCGCCGACGTTGACGGCGTAGGAACCGGCCCGCACCCAGTCAGCTGTGACGACGGCGTGGTCGGGCGCCCGGACATAACCCAGCCCGACGCACGCGCCGGTGGTGGCGCCCCATGCCGCCGAGCTGACCTGCCCGGCGATGGCGCCGTCGCGCAGGATCAGCTCGCCACCCCACAGCATCGGCTCGGCCGAGTCGACGGCGAAGCTCACCAGCCGCTTACGCGCGCCTTCGGCCTTCATTTTCTCCACCGCCGCGCGGCCGAGGAAGTCGATGTCGGAGGAGAGTTTGCAGGCGAACAGCAGACCGGCCTCGACCGGACTGTCGTTGGGGGTGAGTTCCCGGCCGAACGCCCGATAACCCTTCTCCAGCCGCATCGACTCGATCGCGTAGTAACCGCCGCGGGCGATGCCGAAGCTCTCACCGGTAGCCACGAGGTCCTCGTAGACACCCACTGCGAACTCGGTGGGAACGTAGAGCTCCCAACCCAGTTCACCGACGTAGGTGATACGCGTCGCCCGCACCGTGGCATAGCCCAGTGAGATCATCTGGCTGGTGCCGAACGGGAACGCGGCATCGGACAGGTCGGCGTCGGTGAGCTCGCTGAGCAACTCTCGCGACTTCGGGCCCATCACGCCGAACACCGCCATCGACGATGTGACGTCGACGAGTTCGGCGTGCGCCCCGGGCGGCATGTTCTTGCGGATGTGGTCCTTGTCGCGCTCGGTGGTGGCCGCGCTGCTGACGATCAGGTATTCCTGTGGGCCGGTGCGGGTGACGGTGACGTCCGACTCGTAGGTGCCGCGTTCGTTGAGCATGCCGGTGTACACCGACTTGCCAACCGGCACAGCCACATCCGCGCTGCACAGCCACTGCAGTGCCGCCTCGGCTCCCGGACCGGCGAGCACGTACTTGGAGAACGACGTCTGGTCGAAGACCGTGACCGCGGTTCGGGTGTTGATCTGCTCGGCCGCCGACCAGGGCAGCCAGTTCTGCTTGCCCCACGAGTATTCGATGACCGGCTCGCTGCCCGGCGGAGCGAAGAAATTGGCGCGCTCCCAACCCATCCGGCTGCCGAAGTTCGCGTTCGCTGCGGCGAGCAAATGGTGCACCGGGGAGCGTCGGAACGGTCGTGCCGTCGTCAGCTCGCGGTTGGGCCAGGGGATTTCGTAGTGCACGCCGAGAACCTCGGCCACCCGGTCGTGTAACCAGGCCACGTTGCCGTTGAACGGGGCGAAGCGCCGGATGTCGACGCCGGTGAGATCGGTGGTGGGGGAGCCGTTGACGATCCACTCGGCCAGCGCGCGTCCGGCGCCGCCGGCCGAGGCGATGCCCACCGAGTTGAATCCCGCGCCGACGAAGAAGTTCGAGCACTCGGGTGCCTCGCCGAGGATGAACTGATTGTCCGGGGTGAAACTCTCCGGGCCGTTGTACAGCTTCTTCAGCCCGGTGTGCTCCAGTGCCGGAATCCGCAGCAGCGCGTTGTCCATCAGAATCTCGAAGTGCTCCCAGTCCTCGTCGAGCAGCTGGAACTCGAAGGGGTAGGGGATCTTGTCGGGCGCCACCCACGGCTTGGCCTCCGGCTCGAAGCCACCGATGACCAACCCGCCGACTTCCTCCTTGAAGTAGGTGTAGCCGTCGGGATCTCGCAGGATCGGAAGGTCGGGGTGCACACCGGCGATGGTTTCGGTGACCACATAGAAGTGCTCGGCCGAATACAGCGGCACGTTCACCCCGGCCAGTGCGCCAATGGCTTTGGCCCACTGCCCGGCGCAGTTGACGACGATTTCGGCCTCGATGTCACCGGCATCGGTGCGCACACCGGTCACCCGGTCGCCGGCGGTCAGGACGTCGAGCACGCGGACGTGTTCGAATACCTTGGCACCGCGCTGGCGCGCACCTTTTGCCAACGCCATTGTCAGGTCGGTCGGATTGGCCTTGCCGTCGGCGGGCAACCAGATGGCGCCCACCAGATCGTCGACCCGCATCACCGGGTAGCGTTCGACAGCCTCATCGGGGCTGAGGAGTTCGCAGTCGAGCTGGTACGCCGCCGCGTTCGCCGCCGTGCGGCGCAGCTGGGTCATCCGGTCTTCGCTGCGGGCCACCGTCACCCCGCCGCACTGCTTGTAGCCGGCGCTCAATCCCGTCTCGGCCTCCAGCTCGGCGTACAGCGAGGTGGAGTACTGCACCAGCCTGGTGCCACTTTCCGACGCGCGGAGCTGGCCGACCAAACCGGCTGCGTGCCAGGTGGTTCCGCACGACAGCTGACCCTGCTCGAGCAACACGACATCGGTGCGGCCCAGCTTGGTGAGGTGGTAGGCGACGCTGGTGCCGATGACGCCGCCGCCGATGATGACGATCTGGGCGCGGTCGGGCAATGATGGGAGCGACATGGGTTCCTATGGGTTCCTATCCGTCGTCAGTCGGGTGCCTGGGCATCAGCGAGCAGGCGCGGGAAATCGGGTCCGCGGAATTCGGCGACCGCGGATTCGTAGCGTTCCATCGCCCATTCCCAGAAATCGAAATCCAATGTGCTGATGCCATTTTGGATACAGCCCCACAAAGTCCAGCCGTACTTGCCGATGATGCCCTGCAGGCGGGCCCGTGCGGTCTTGTGCCGCAACCGGCGGCCGTAGTACAGGCTGACCAATTCGTCGAGCTGGTCCGTGGACAACCCGCACTCGGCCCAGATGTTGCCGAGTTCGAAACAGGGGTCGTTGTTCCCGGAGTACTCGTAGTCGATCAGCCAGACCTTGCTGCCGTTGTCGACGAAATTGCCGGCTAGCAGGTCGTTGTTACACGGAACGGTCACGTGTTCGTCGGGCCCGAGAATGCGCTTCACCGCCTGGAACTCGCGTGTGAAGTACATATAGTCGGTCGGTATCAGGAACCCGCGCTCCTGAACCACCTTCAAATAAGCGGGTTGGCGCTCGAACATGTTGAAGCGGTCGCGGAACCGTGGACCGGCGTGCAGTGTGCGGCAACCCTCGGCGACGCGGGCCAGCACGTCGGGACGCTGCAGGTCGGTGTTGGTCAAGGTGTTGCCCTCGAGGAAGCCGACCAGCAGGATGCCGAGATCGGGTCGGTAGTCGATCACCGGTGCCCCGACGCCGGCCTGCTGGGCAGCCTTGCTGTTGTAGTACTCGTTGTCGCGGTCGATGCCGAGCAGGCTGGTGGCATTGATGCTGCAGCGAGCGACGTAAATGCCTGCCGGAGTTGTGATCTTGATGTTGCGGTTGGTCAGACCGCCGGAAAGTTCCTCGAGTTCGCGCGGTTGCCCGGCCAATGCCGGCAGTTGATCCAGCAGCGCGTCCAGTTCCGGATCGGAATTGAACGGCATGATGCATCCTTGCGCAGAGAGTAAATGTGTCGCGCCTAAAAGACTAGACTATTGACTTGTGGCGGCGCTAATGTTCGGCCGTGCCGTCATATCAGGATGCCCGTCTGGCCCGCGAGATAATCAGCGACTGGGCGGGTGCCCGGCGGCCTGCGGTGATCTTCGACTTCAACGGAACGCTGTCCGACGACGAGCCGGTGTTGTTCCGCATCTTCAGCGAGCTGTTCGCCGAGCATCTGGACTGGTCGATGACGCAGCAGGATTATGACCAGCATCTGTTGGGCCACAGCGACCGCGAGATCGTCGAGAAAGCGCTGGAGATGGCCGGCGCCGAAGGGCTCGACATCGACCAGTTGCTCGAACTACGCAAGCGCCGCTACCGCGAACTCGTCGCCGACGACAACCCGATCCGGCCCGACACGGTGCGGCTGGTGCAGCTGCTGGCTGACCACGATGTGCCGATGGCCATCGTTACCGGGGCGCAGCGCGACGACGTCCGTGCCGTCCTGGAAAGCAGCCCGGTCGGTGAGCTGATCCGGGTGGTCGTCACCGAGGAAGACGTCGCCCGCGGGAAGCCGGATCCGGAAGGCTTCCTGGCTGGCGCTAGCCAATTAGATTGTGCGCCAGAGCAGATCGTGGTCTTCGAAGACTCGGTACCGGGTGTGCGCGGCGCCCTCGCGGCCGGAATGCGCTGCATCGCCGTTGCCGTCGAGCCCAGTGCCGAGCTGGCAGCAGTGGCACCGGCCATCGTCGAGCGGCTGTCTCCACACCTCATAAAGCCCGTCCTGCCGTTACTGCTCAGACGCTAGTTGTCAGGCGGCGGTTGTGGTTCGAAGGGGTGGTACCACTTCCATTGGGCGCGTTCGCCGATCGGCCCCGGACACGGCGGGACATCCGGTGGTGGGTTGTTCGGCGGGCGCGCTAGCGACTGTGACGTGAGTGGTTCGCCATCGCTGTCGGTGACGGTCAGCTGATGGGCGGGTCCGCTGATGGTGATGTCGCCGCGGTGGTGTGCCCGGTGGTGATACGGACACAACAGCACCAGGTTGTGCAATTCGGTGGGCCCGCCGTTTTCCCAGTGCTGGATGTGATGGGCGTGCAGTCCGCGTGTTGCGCCGCAGCCGGGGACCGCGCATGTGGCGTCGCGATGTTCGAGCGCGCGGCGGAGCCGCCGGTTGATGGTCCGGGTGGTGCGACCGGCGCCGATCGGTTGGCCGTCGCGTTCGAACCAGACTTCACAGGTGGCGTCGCAGGTCAGGTATTGGCGGTCGGCATCGGACAGCAGTGGGCCCAAATGGAGCGCAGCAATCCGCTGCTCGACATCGACATGCATGACCACCGTGGTGCGTTGCCCGTGCGGCCGTTGCACCACGTCGGCGTCCCAGCCGGCCTCGACCAGGCTCATGAACGCGTCCACTGTATTCGGCAGTGGCGGCGGGGTTTCCGCCGTCTCGTGCTCGCGCTGGTATTCGGCGATGAGACTGTCGTGGTGAGACTGTAGTGCAGCCTCGACTGTCGCGGCCTCGTCGGCGGGCACGGTGATACGCCACGTGGTGGACTCGTCGCGAACGGTTTTGCGCACTGATCGTGGCGGGTCGGGTTGCGGACCAGGCTTGGGTGGCCGGGGTTCGAGCTTGATGGCTTTGCGCAGCTGGCTGACTGTCGCAACAGAGGCCAGCTGTGCGTAGTGCTCATCGGAGCCGTCGGCGGCTCGTTCGGCGATGACGCCGACCTGATCCACCGACAGCCGTCCCTCACGCAGCGCTTGGGTGCAAAGCGGGAACTCGGGAAGTCGGTGCGCCACAGCAGAAATCGTCTTGGCGGTGGTCGATGAAGTGCCCAACTTCCAAGCCACTACCGCGGCGACGGAACGTGCACCGGTCATGCCGCAGAGATTGCCGTGCTCCAGCTCGGCGACGAGTTCCACGATGCGCCCGTCGATCGCATTGCGCTGACCGGCCAGCTCCGCAAGCTCCTCGAACAACACCTCGAGGCGTTCCTTCGGGCTGAGCGCCACGGTCGACGACATACTGCCATCATGGCGGAAGGGTCCGACAAGTTTGGGTCGCGGCGGTGCTAGGACGCCGGCGAGGTCTCCACTTTGGCGTCGGGCCCGCGGTCGAGGCCGGACTTCACCCGGATGCGGGTGCGGTCCGAGCGGAAGTAGTCGTAGGAGAACTCCACCGGAACGTCGTTGCCGTCGTACGCCGTTCGCGTCACCAGCAGCAACGGATCGCCGACCGCCACGCCCAGCAGCTCGGCCGAGGACTCACCGGCCGGTACCGCCTCGATGTGTTCATCGGCCGAATACAGCGGGGTGTCGAACTCGTCGGCCATCAGCGCGTATATCGAGCCGGTCAGGTCGGCGGCCAGCAGTCCCGGGAAGCGGGTGGCCGGCAGATAGGTCTCCTCGATCAACACCGGCGTGTTGTTGGCCGACCGCATGCGCACGATCTTGTAGACCTGAGCGCCCCGCTTGAGGTGCAGTGCTTGGCGCACGACAGCCGTCGCCGGACGGGTGGCAGCGCCGATCACCCGTGCGCCCGCGGCCATGTCCAGCCTGCGCAGCTGCTCGGTGAATCCCGGAAGGCCGGTGTGGTCGAACTCCAGCCGCGGCGTCTCGACGAAGTTGCCCCCGAACCGCCCCCGGCTGCGTCGGATGAGTCCCTTGGCTTCAATGGCCGCCAGGGCCTGGCGCAGCGTCATCCGGCTCACGCCCAGCGCTCCGGCGATCTCGACCTCGGCCGGCAACTTGTCGCCCGGCGTCAGCCGCCCGGAGATGATCAGCTTCTCCAGCCAGGTGGCGATCCGCGAGTGCGCCGGGCCCTCGGAGGTCTCGCCCAGGTCCGGCCGCTCGGCCAGCACGGCGTCGTCCATCGACAGCACCCGCATACTGCCGACTCTACCGCCCCTTCAGCGATGAAAGGACAGGTCAGCGCCCTATGCGGGGCCTCGTGTCGGTTTCTGGGACAATTGGCCGTGGTGACATGACTATGCACACGACTCCGTTGACCTCGTCGACGCACACCCAGGTTTGGCGCCCCGGCGCCGAAGCGATCATCGATCTCGGGGCGATCGCCCACAACGTGCGTGTTCTGCGTGAGCACGCAGGCTCCGCCCAGGTGATGGCGGTCGTCAAAGCCGACGCCTACGGCCACGGCGCCGTACCGGCCGGTCAGGCGGCCGTCGACGCCGGCGCGGCCGAGTTGGGTGTGGCCACCATCGACGAGGCGCTGGCGCTACGTCGCGGCGGCATCACGGCACCGGTCTTGGCCTGGTTGCACCCGCCGGGAACCGACTTCGCCCCGGCGCTGTCGGCCGACGTCGGAGTCGCCGTGTCCTCGGTGCTTCAGGTCGGAGCGGTGCTCGACGCCGTCGAACGCACAGGCCGCACGGCTGAGGTCACTGTCAAGGTCGACACCGGGCTCAATCGCAACGGGGTCAGCGCCGCGGACTACCCGGCCCTGCTGACCGAACTACAGCGTGGGGTTGCCGCCGACGCGGTCCGGCTGCGCGGCATCATGTCGCACCTGGCCAACGGTGACGTCCCCGATGATCCGCTGAATGATCTTCAGGCACAACGATTTACCGACATGATTGCCGAAGCCCGCTCACGGGGAATCACCTTCGACGTTGCGCACCTGTCCAACTCGCCGTCGGCGATGACGCGGCCGGATCTGGGCTTCGACATGGTTCGTCCCGGTATCGCGGTGTACGGGCTGAGCCCGATCCCGGAACGCGGTGGTATGGGATTGCGCCCGGCGATGACGTTGAGATGCACCGTTGCGATGGTCAAACCGGTCAAAGCCGGCGACGGAGTGTCCTACGGGCACACCTGGATCGCCGAGCGGGACACCAACCTGGCGCTGCTGCCGGTGGGTTACGCCGACGGGCTGTATCGCACACTCGGCGGCCGCATCGACGTCCTGATCAACGGTCGGTTGCGTCGCAGCGTCGGCCGGGTGTGCATGGACCAGTTCGTCGTCGATCTCGGCCCCGGCGACCCCGACGCCGCCGAGGGCGACGAGGCAATCCTGTTCGGCCCCGGCGCGTCCGGCGAACCGACCGCTCAAGATTGGGCCGACCTGCTCGGCACGATCCACTACGAGGTAGTCACCAGCCCGCGCGGACGGGTCGTGCGCACCTACCGGGAGGCCGCCGCCGATGGGCAGTGACGAGCGGGTGAACCCCAAGCCGCGCGGCATCGACGGACGGCTGGCGCGCCGGGCCGAAAAGAGCGCTGAGCGGCTGGCCCGCAAGGCCGAGCATCCCGGCCTCGGCGTGGGCAAGCGAGCCGGTCTGCTTGCCGGAGTCGCCGGGCTCGGCGCGGTCGGAACCGTCGCCGGTGTCTCGGCCGCCCGCGCGCTCGGGCACCGGTCCGCAGTCGAAGACATCTACGAGCGTGAGGATTTCGGACTGCTTCACGCCGACCGCGGTTGTGTGGTCACCACCCCCGACGGCATCCCGCTGGTGGTGCGCGAGGTCGGACCGACCACCGCCCCGCTGACGGTGGTGTTCGCCCATGGCTTCTGCCTGCAGATGGGATCGTTTCACTTTCAGCGCGCGGCGCTGGCGGACCGCTGGGGCGATCAGGTCAGGATGGTGTTCTACGACCAGCGTGGGCACGGTCAGTCCAGCCCCGCACCGGTCGAGACCTACACGGTGGAACAGCTGGGCAAGGATCTGGAAACGATTCTGCAAGTGATGGTTCCGCGTGGTCCCGTCGTGCTCGTCGGGCACTCGATGGGCGGCATGACGGTGCTCTCGCACGCCCGCCAGTTCCCCAAGCACTATGGCACCCGCATCGTCGGCGCGGCGCTGATCTCCTCGGCCGCCGAAGGCCTGTCCCGTTCACCGCTCGGCGAGATCCTGCAGAACCCCGCACTGGAAGCGGTGCGCTTCGCGGCTCGGTACGCGCCCAAGCTCGTCCACCGCACCCGCGGTGCGGCGCGCGCCGTCATCCGTCCCATCCTGCGGGCCGCGTCCTACGGCGACGACCAGATGAGCCCGCGTGTTGTCGCGTACTCCGAGGAGATGATTCACGACACGCCGATCGCCACGCTGGTGGAGTTCCTGCACGCCTTGGAAGTTCACGACGAGAGCGCGGCGCTTCCGGTGCTGGCCCGGATCCCGACGCTGATCGCTTGTGGTGATCACGACGTGCTGACCCCGATGGTGCACTCCGAGGAAATGGCGGACGTGCTGCCGGACAGTGATCTGCTGATAGTCGGGGGCGCAGGTCATCTGGTGCAGCTCGAGCGGCCCGAGCTGATCAACGATGGGCTCGTAGAGCTCGTCGAACGTGCGACTCCGTCGAAACTGGTGGCTTTGGCCCGGCGGCTCAAGGACCGGACCCGTGGATAGCACGCAGGTACAGAGCGGCACGCGTGAGCTGCCCACCGTCGAGGACACCATCGCGCTGGGCGAACAGCTCGGCCGACAACTTCGGGCCGGTGACGTCGTCGTGCTGTCCGGACCGCTCGGAGCGGGAAAGACCGCTCTCACCAAGGGGATCGCGCTCGGCATGGATGTCGAGGGCCCGGTGACCTCACCGACGTTCGTACTGGCACGGGTGCACCGCGCGCGCCGGCCCGGTGGCCCGGAACTGGTACATGTCGACGTCTATCGGTTGCTCGAACACACCGGCGCCGACCTGTTGGCCGAACTCGATTCGCTGGACCTCGACGCCGACCTTGAGGATGCCGTCGTGGTGGTCGAGTGGGGCGAAGGTCTGGCTGAGCGGCTGTCGGAGAACCACCTCGACATCCGACTCGAGCGCGCCGCTGACAGCGACGTGCGCACCGCGATCTGGCAGTGGAATCACGGATGATTCGCAATATCTTGGTCATCGACACCGCCACGCCGGCAGTCACGGCGGCGGTGGTGGTGCGTGAGCGTGGCATCGAGGTGGCCGGTGAGCGGATCACGCTCGACGCGCGCGCCCACGCCGAGACGCTGACCCCGAATGTGGTGATGGCGGTCGCCGACGCCCGGCTGACCATGGCCGCCCTGGATGCCGTCGTCGTCGGTTGCGGCCCAGGACCTTTCACCGGGTTGCGGGTGGGGATGGCCACCGCCGCGGCCTACGGACACGCGTTGAACATCCCGGTGCACGGGGTGTGCAGCCTGGACGCCATCGGCCTTCACACCACCGGCGAGGTCCTGGTCGTCACCGATGCTCGTCGCCGTGAGGTGTACTGGGCGCGGTACGCCGACGGAACGCGGCTCGAGGGCCCCGATGTCGCCGCGCCCGCCGACGTTTCGGTCGGCGACGCCGCGGCGGTGGCCGGATCACCGGAACACGCCGCGCTCTTCGGCCTGCCCGTCGTCGGGCCGGCTTACCCGACGGCGACGGGTCTGGTTGCCGCCGTTGCAGATTTGGATGCCGAACCCGAGCCGCTGGTTCCGCTGTACCTCCGTCGCCCGGACGCGAAGACGCTCGCGGAACGCGGGGTCCTGCGATGAACGTCCGCTACGGCCCGCTGCAGGAGGCCGACGCCGCTCGCTGCGCCGAGCTGGAGAACATGTTGTTCGACGGCGACGATCCCTGGCCGGACTTCGCATTCGTGCGTGAGCTGGCCGTTCCGCACAATCGTTATGTCGCAGCGCGGGTGGACGACAAGCTGGTCGGCTACGCCGGGATATCGCGCCTGGGCCGGATTCCGCCGTTCGAATACGAGATCCACACCGTCGGAGTCGATCCCGCCTACCAGGGTCAGGGTATCGGTCGGCAGATGATGGTCGAGCTGCTCAGCGAGGTCGGCCCGAAGTCGACGGTGTTCCTGGAGGTCCGCACCGACAACGCGCCGGCGATCGCGCTCTACACCAGCCTTGGTTTCGCGAAAGTTGGTGTGCGTAAACGTTATTACCGGGTCAGCGGCGCTGATGCCTACACCATGCGACGGGATCCCACACCATGATTGTGCTCGCCCTCGAAAGCTCTTGTGACGAAACCGGAGTCGGGATCGCTCGCCTCGACGACAACGGCACCGTCACGCTGCTGGCCGATGAGGTGGCCTCCAGCGTCGACGAGCACACCCGATTCGGCGGGGTGGTACCCGAAATCGCGTCCCGCGCCCACCTCGAAGCGCTCGGGCCGACCATGCGCCGGGCCATGCAGGTGGCCGGGATCGGGAAGCCCGATGTCGTTGCGGCCACGATCGGGCCTGGGCTGGCGGGAGCCCTGCTGGTCGGGGTGGCCGCCGCCAAGGCGTACGCCGCGGCGTGGGGCGTTCCGTTCTACGCCGTCAACCACCTGGGTGGACATCTGGCGGCCGATGTCTACGACCACGGTCCGCTGCCGGAATGCGTAGGACTGCTGGTGTCCGGCGGGCACACCCATCTGCTGCACGTGCGATCACTGGGTGAGCCGATCATCGAACTCGGCAGCACCGTCGACGACGCGGCAGGGGAGGCCTACGACAAGGTGGCCAGGCTGCTCGGCCTCGGCTATCCGGGCGGCCGGCCGCTCGATGAACTGGCCCGCACCGGGGATCGAGACGCCATCGTCTTCCCGCGCGGCATGACCGGCCCGCGCGACGAACCGTTCGCGTTCTCGTTCTCCGGGCTCAAGACCGCCGTCGCGCGGTATGTCGAGAGTCATCCCGATGTGGCGACCGCCGACGTAGCCGCCGGGTTCCAGGAGGCTGTCGCCGACGTGCTGACCGCCAAGGCGGTGCGGGCCGCCGCCGAGCTCGGGGTCTCGACGCTGCTGATCGCCGGCGGGGTCGCGGCCAACTCGCGGCTTCGCGAACTGGCCGAAGAGCGTTGTGCCGCAGCCGGTTTGACACTACGGATCCCGCGACCGCGATTGTGCACCGACAATGGGGCGATGATCGCCTCCTTCGCTGCGCACCTCATCGCCGCGGGCGCCGCGCCGTCACCGCTGGACGTGCCCAGCGACCCGGGCCTGCCCGTCATCGCGGGTCAGGTCGCCACCAGCCGAGCCGGTCGCTGATGCACTACGACATCCGGCTGCGTCCCGCGCAGCCGGATACTCCGGGACCCGATGCCTTCACGATCCATCGCGCCGAGGTGCCGCCCAGCCCCGGGCGCGACGGGCTGACGCTGGCCTACGTCCACGAGGGGCCGAAAAGCGGGGCCGGGTACCCGCTGCTTCTGCTGCACGGCTACCCCGAAACCAAGCGGATCTGGTGGCGCAACATCGCCGCACTCGCCGAGGCGGGCTACGAGGTGATCGCCCCGGACCTGCGCGGACATGGAGACTCCGACATGTCACAAGACGACGTCTATGACATCGCGGCCTACAGCCGAGACGTCTACCTGTTGGTCCGCTCCTTGGGTCATGAGCGGTGCGGGGTCGTCGGCGGCGACGTCGGTGGGGTGGTCGCGGTGGACCTGCTGCACCGCTATCCCGGGTTCGTCGAGAAGCTCGTCTTCTTCGACACCGTGCCGCCCCTGGTCTTCGACGACTACATCGCCGCCGGGCTCGACCCGATGAGCATCCTGAGCGACGGCCCGACCGGAGATTACCGCCAACGGCAAGGCGCCGCCCCGGACGAACTGGCCGCCGAACTCGACACGAAAGACAAGCGACGGCGCTACGTGGGGGAGATGTACGGCCACCGACTATGGGCGTCGCCGGGCACGTTCAGTCCCGGCGACGTCGACTTCATGACCGAGCCCTTCGGCAGTGCGGAGCGGCTGCGGGCGGGATGGGCCGTCTACCAGCTGGCGCACGGCCGGCCGGTCAGTGAGCCGCCTATCATGGATCGCAAGGTCGACGTCCCGACCCTGATCCTCTACGGCATGGACGACCATGTCGTCGGCCCGGAGTTCATGCACTTTTGCGAGGTGGCCTTCACCAATCGGACTGGACCCGTCATGCTGCCGGGTGCCGGGCACTTCCTGCAATGGGAACGCGCGGACCTGTTCAACGCGCTGGTCATCGCGTTCTACGGCGACTTACGCGTGCGTCATGAGCTGGGTGAACAGCCCGCGGTGTCCGCTCTGGGCGAATAGGCAGCATGCCACCCTTGAGTGCTAGCACTCGCATGTATAGAGTGCTAGGTGGCTGCGGACAACCCCTGTGCCGGCACCCGCGACGACGGCGCGAGGGCATGGACGTACGCCGAACACCTGGCAATTCCGACTGGTCCGGGCGCCACAGCCCCGGCCGCAAGTTAACTAAGTGGAGGACTCCATCGTGGCCGTGAACATCAAGCCACTCGAGGACAAGATCCTCGTACAGGCCAATGAGGCCGAGACGACCACCGCATCCGGTCTGGTCATCCCGGACACCGCCAAGGAGAAGCCGCAGGAAGGCACCGTCGTCGCAGTTGGCCCCGGCCGCTGGGACGAGGATGGCGAGAAGCGGATTCCCCTGGACGTTGCCGAGGGTGACACCGTCATCTACAGCAAGTACGGCGGCACCGAGATCAAGTACAACGGCGAGGAGTACCTGATCCTGTCCGCCCGCGACGTGCTGGCGGTCGTCAACAAGTAGCAGTCGTGAACCGCCCCGGAGGTCCCCGTATTCGTGCGGGCGGTTTCCGGGGCGGAACGCGCTGGAGCGAAGTCAGGACTGACATATGAGCAAGCAGATTGAGTTCAACGAGACTGCGCGTCGAGCCATGGAGGTCGGCGTCGACAAGCTCGCCGACGCCGTGAAGGTGACGCTGGGTCCGCGCGGTCGCCATGTGGTGCTCGCCAAGTCGTTCGGCGGCCCGACGGTCACCAACGACGGTGTGACCATCGCGCGTGAGATCGAGCTGGAAGATCCGTTCGAGAACCTCGGTGCCCAGCTGGTGAAGTCGGTGGCCACCAAGACCAACGACATCGCCGGCGACGGCACCACCACGGCCACCGTTCTGGCGCAGGCCATCATCAAGAACGGCCTGCGCAACGTGGCCGCGGGTGCCAACCCGATCGCGCTGGGTGTAGGCATTGGCCGCGCGGCCGATGCCGTGTCCGAGGCGCTGCTGGCATCGGCCAAGCAGGTGTCGGACAAGGTCGCCATCGGCCAGGTCGCAACCGTCTCCTCGCGCGACGAGGAGGTCGGCGAGATGGTCGGCGAGGCGATGACCAAGGTCGGCGCCGATGGTGTGGTCAGTGTCGAGGAGTCCTCGACCATGAACACCGAGCTGGAGATCACCGACGGTGTCGGTTTCGACAAGGGCTTCATCTCGGCCTACTTCGTCACCGATTTCGATTCGCAGGAGGCCGTCCTCGAGGACGCGCTGGTGCTGCTGCACCGCGACAAGATCAGCTCGCTGCCTGACCTGCTGCCGTTGCTGGAGAAGGTTGCGCAGGCCGGTAAGCCGTTGCTGATCGTGGCCGAGGACGTCGAGGGTGAGGCGCTGTCGACGCTGGTCGTCAATGCAATTCGCAAGACCCTCAAGGCTGTTGCGGTCAAGGCGCCGTTCTTCGGTGATCGCCGCAAGGCGTTTCTCGACGACCTGGCGGTCGTGACCGGTGGTCAGGTGGTCAACCCCGACATCGGCCTGCTGCTGCGTGAGGTCGGCCTCGAGGTGCTGGGCTCCGCGCGCCGCGTGGTGGTCAGCAAGGACGACACCGTGATCGTCGACGGTGGCGGCACCGCCGAGGCGATCGCCGATCGCGTCAAGCAGCTCAAGAGCGAGATCGAGGCGAGCGACTCCGACTGGGACCGCGAGAAGCTGCAGGAGCGGCTGGCCAAACTGGCCGGCGGTGTTGCGGTGATCAAGGTCGGTGCGGCCACCGAGACCGCGCTCAAGGAGCGCAAGCACCGGGTCGAGGACGCCGTTTCGGCAGCCAAGGCCGCGGTCGAGGAGGGCATCGTCGCCGGCGGCGGCAGTGCTCTGGTCCAGGCCAATGCGGCACTGGATGCGCTGCGCGCAACGGTGTCCGGTGACGAGGCGCTGGGCGTCGAGGTGTTCGCGTCGTCACTGTCGGCTCCGCTGTTCTGGATCGCCACCAACGCCGGTTTCGACGGCGCCGTCGTGGTCAACAAGGTGAGCGAATTGCCGGTCGGACACGGCTTCAACGCCGCGACGCTGACCTACGGCGATCTGATCGCCGACGGTGTGATCGACCCGGTGAAGGTGACCCGCTCCGCGGTGCTCAACGCCGCGTCGGTGGCACGCATGGTTCTCACCACCGAGACCGCTATCGTCGAGAAGCCGGTCGAGGTCGACGAGCATGCCGGCCATGGCCATCACCACGGCCACGCGCACTGACGAGTTCCACGGAAGCACCCCCGGTCCTGTTGGGCCGGGGGTGTTTTCGTTTCGGGTCACATACGCCCGCGCGAGTAACCAAACCCGACCTGGCTGTAGTGACAGCCAGCGTCGTTCAGCGATATGCAGACGGCATTGGCTGCGGCCACGACTTCATGCTGCCCATCAGTTTATTTACTTACCCTGACTTGCCAGCCAGTCATCGATGCGCTCGGCGACAGCCTTCCAGCCGGGCTCGAGCATCATGATGTGTCCCATGTCCGGGAATAGCTCCAGGTCTGCTCGGTAGATTTTCGCCACCGCCGAGGCATCCCCGTCGACTCGCGAGGCGTCATCTCTCGCACCGAGAACAAGCAGTGGGGTTGTTACGAGATCAGGAACGGGCAGCGGATTGACCGTCTGCCGGGCGGCGCGCACACTTTCGGGTTCCAAACGGCTCGCACACGATTCGACAATTGAGTCGGGGGTGTTCGGGCTGAACAGGAACTCACGGACCAATGCCGGTGTGCTGAAGAGGTCCACCGGATTGCCGAATGTGTTGGTAATGAAGACCCGCCACGGGTGCCGGCGAAGAGCTCGCAGTGCCCATCGACGCAATCCCGCTGGCGTGCCGGGGGCCAGCAGGACTGCCGCTGAAACACTCTGTCTTGCAAGGTAGTTCAGTACAACCCAGCATCCCATTGAATGCCCGATGAGTACCGGTGACGAGCTCAAACCCGCCGCTACGGTGTCGACGTCGTCGACGTAGTCCTCGAGCGAGCATGATCTGAGCGGCTGGGACAAACTGCTGGCCCCGTGGCCACGAAGACTCACGGCGACAGCGTGGTAGCCGCTATCGGCGAAGAAATCCAAGAAATGGTCATCCCACACTCCTGCGGCGCTGCAAGCTCCGTGGACGAAAAGCAATGGGAATGGATGCGCGCTCGTAGTCGCACCCTTCTCGATCACTTCTAGCAATGGGCGGCCCTTTCGATCCCCTGGCACCAAAGCGATTTTTGCAGACGGTGCGCGGTCGTCTGGGTCAATTCGTTCCGTTGCCCGACAGACGTACACACTGCCGTGGCTGCACCCCACCACCGCCGATGCAGGCCGCGGCGGCCACGACGGGCACGCCAGTGAGCAATTCGTTACCGGCATGGATCCTGACAACCGGAATTGTTGGAATCGGTAGCGGCGCCGGACCTGTGCACTGAGCATCCTGCGCGTCGCCGCACATCGCACGCCAGTCTGAGGAGGAACGATGCCGCTATCGGTGCTGCCGCGCCACCCTTGGGCGGCTATCTTCGCCGCCGCCGCCGCCGCCATCGCTGCCGTCGCGGTCGCTCCGCCGGCCAACGCCGATCCGCTCGACCCCATCCCCGGAGAGGGCGTCTTTCTCGTCGGCCGTGACATCGCGCCTGGTCTGTACAACACCAGCGGATCGGCGGCACCCTTCGCCGTCTACATCAACGATGTGCCAACCCAGGACTCGATGTGCGTGTGGGTCACCTACAGCACGCCGGACACCAATAAGGACCACGTCGTCGCGACCAACATGTCCATCGGCCCGATGAACGCGGCGATCAATTCGACGGTCATGGCCTTCGAGACGCACAACTGCGAGCCCTGGGCTCGGGTCAGCTGAATGCAGCCAATGACGTCGCGATGTCGACCTCGGACGTCAGCGTTTGATGCACCGGGCAGTGCTCGGCGATCGCGAGGAGCCGCTCACGCTGGCTGTCGTCGAGGTCGCCGACCAAGGTGATGGACCGATCGATATGGCTGACCCAGCCCTTCGTGGTCTCGCACTCAGCGCAATCTTCGGCGTGAATGCGGGAGTGCCGCAGGCTCACCTGGACCCGCTCGAGCGGCCAGCCCTTCTTGTTCGCATACATCCGAATCGTCATCGACGTGCATGCCCCGAGCCCGGCCAACAGCAGGTCGTACGGCGTCGGCCCGGCGTCCTCGCTGATCGGCTTCGGTTCGTCCGCGATCAGCTGATGCCGCCCCGCAGTGATCTGCTGTGTATAGGTCCCCGTGCCGGATTCGGTCACCGTAACCGTGCCCTCGGACGATGTGGGGTGAGCGCCGAAATTCTCTGCCGTCATGGCTGCAATCCAACACCACACGCAGTGACCTGCGCCTATGCTGCCCGCATACTCGTCCCGTCACGCGTGAGTGAGGCGCAGATGAACAACGGCGACAAGCGCAACCGCTGGTCGATGGTCAGCGTGGTCTGCGCTGTGGTGATCAGTGTGGTGACACCGGCGACCGGCAGCGCGGACCCCGCAGGCGGCACCGTGGTCACGCTGCAGCAATTGCTGTCCGCGCCAGTGCCTGCGCTATGTCAGCACGACCCCGGCAATCTGGTGAACGGCACTCTGCCACAACAGGAGTCGCACCGCGGGCATGTTGGAATCGCCCGGAGATACGACCAACTCGGCGAACCTTACAAGGTTGCCTTCGGCAGCCTGACCGGCGAGGACAACACCGATGCCGCGATGGTGACCGACTGCAGCGCCGGCGGAGTGCCGTGGCCGGAGACCGTGCAGCTCTACACTGCCGGGCCGACACGCCTGGGTGGTGTGGACCTGGGCGACATCACCCACAGTCGCGAGGTGGTGACGGATCTGTCCATCAGTGACGGCCTTGTTCACGTCACGTGGTTGGCCAACGCGCCAGGCGACGGCGAGTGCTGCCCCTCGATTCAGATGGCGGCTGACGTGCGTTGGGACGGTCTGACTGTGAGCGCGGAAAACGTCCGCAGGATCAACTGACGGTTGTCGGCTGGATCGACACCAGCTGGAAGACGCCGGGCGCAGCGTCGTCGGGCGTGAATCGGACCAACAGAGTGTTCGTCGGGAACTGCGTGGCAAGGTCATTCAGTGTCCTCGGCATGAACACTCGGGTCTTGGCATTGCCGTACCAGTTTGGGTCGAACTGGTCGACACTGAGACTGCCCACGCTGTCGATGGTGGTGTCCCACTGCTTGATGGGCTCCGGTACCGCATCGCCGAATCCCGCCGACTTCAGGTACGCATCGCCCTGTCCTGCAAGGGTTATCGCTGTGTTGCCCCCGACCGGTGTCCCGGTGATGGTGCCGTTGACGGCGTCGGCGGAAACCGACGTCAGACGTGTGGTGCAGACGTTGTCGACGACATGGGCCGGCACGCAGAAGCCGGGCAGCGGATCGGCATGCGACACGGCGATGGTCGGCGCGCCGACGGACAGCACCGGGGCGGCGACAGCCGCCACGGCACGGGTGCGAGCGTGCGGCATCCCAGCGTCTCTCCTTCGCAAGCGTCGACTTCCTGCACTGTATTCGGCACCGCGGCCAAGGGAGTTACCTGAATACGAAATAAGCCCGGCGATCGATTGAAACGTTCAGATCCACCACGGCGATGTCCTTACTGATCTCCCTGAGGGGGAGTCGGATTGACAAGTGGGGGAACCAATCATGAACAGATCTGTCGCTGTGCTGGCCGCGTCGGTTTTCGGCGTCATTGCCATCGGAGTCGCCGCACCCGCGAATGCTCAACCAACGGTGCCGTTCAAGAACTGCACTGCCGCCAAAGCCGCGGGTTATTGCGATATACCGACCGACAGCCCGCTGTACACCCCCAGCCAGGATCGCGACAGCGACGGAGTCGCCTGCGAGTGCTGATCTAGTCGCGGCCGCCGGCCAACAACCCGCTGGACGCGAACTTCAAGCCGGCGCGTAGTTCGTCCAGGGAGATGGGGTCGTCGGATTCGATGTAGCGCATGGTCGTTGCCACGGCCATGTTGAAGAACAACCACGCCAGGGCGCTGGTGCTCAGCTCGTCGCGGTAGTGGCTTCGATAGTGCGTCATATGCAGTCGGGTCATCGCCAGCAGCGTGGCGTTGAGCCCGGACACGCTCTCGAAGGTGCGGACGTGCTCAGGACGTTCGTTGAGGTAGCGGATCAACCGACGATTGGCGATCGTGAAGTCGATGAGCATATCGATCGACGACTCCATCGCCGACTCCGGCCGCTCCAGGGTGTGTGCCCGCAACATCTCCTCGATCGCCGGGGCCTGTTCGGCGGCGAGCTGCTCGACCGCGGCGTTGATCATCTGATCCTTGTTCTCGAAGTACTGGTAGATCGATCCCTTCGAGATACCGGCTTTCTCCGCGATCAGATTCGTGGTGATCTCCTCAGGGGCGTGCCGGTGCAGCAACATCGCCGTTGTCGAGACGATTTTTGCGACCATCTCGCGGGAACGCGCCTGCTGTGGCGCTTTGCGGCGCTCTGATCTGGGCTTTGCTGTGCTCACACAACACTCCTGATGCGACTTGAATGCGACCTGATAGTCAGGTTAGCGTCTGGCCAACCGTTAGGAGGGTTACCGATGACCGCAACCCCGGATGTCGATATCCGCCAGTTCACCGAGGATCCCGGGCCGATCGAACTCGTGCCGCCCGACTCGCTGACCGCCGAGCACACCGGCCATTGGACGTTCCTCATCCTCGAGGGTGCGGCGTTCATGATGCAGGCCATGCACCCGGTTATCGCCGAAGTCACCGGGAAGTACTCCGCTGCCTTCCACGGTGACCCGGGCGGTCGCGCTATCCGCTCCGTCGACTCGGTGCTGCGCTGGACCTACGGTGGCGCTGAGGCCGCCGCCGAAGGCGATCGCGTTCGCGACCTGCACAAGCCCATCACGATGAAGAGTGCCGAAACCGGTAAGCAGATCAGCGCTTTGAACCCCGAGGCCTATCAGTGGGTGATTGCCACCGGCTACATCGTCAACGCCCAGGCCGGGCGGCTGATGATCGGTCGGGAGTTCACCGACGCGGAAAAGGATGAGCTGCTGCGGGATAACCGCCGCCTGGCTCGTCTGCTGCACGTCCCGATGCGCGGCTATCCCGAGACTCAGCAGGAAATGGCTGACTACTACGAGGCGATGATCGGCACGCTGCAAGGCACGCCGCAGGCACTGTCGTTGATCGAGGATCTGAAGAACGGCAAGACCGAGGTGCCGCCGTCGACGCCGAAGCCCGTGGCTGCTCTGGTGCGGGCGGCGTTGAAGCCCGCGTTGCGCTTGAATTATCTGTCGATCGTCGGGCTGTTGGATCCACGACTTCGCGAGAAGCTGGGCGTCACCTGGAGCGCCGAAGAAGAATGCCAGCTCACGCGAAGATACGCCGCCATCCGCACTGCCTACCGGGTGCTACCCGACCGGCTGACGTACTTCCCGTTGGCTTATCACGCTCGCAAGCACCATAGGTGCCTCGAGAAAATGAAGCAGCGCCAACAAAAGTCGTTCGCCTACAACCTGCCGAAGTAGGCCCGGCGAGGGGAGGATCTGAAGTCGGGTCCCTTCGACACGAGCGGCTACGCCCGCTCGAGCAGCACTCCAGGCTGGAATTCGGTGAAGAGTCCCTGGCACGGGCGCGCACGCACTGAAAGGGAAGGCCGCTCGCGCAGAGGCTTACGGGCTTAACCCAGCGGCGGCTTGATACTCACGGGCGACATCGAGCACCCGGAAGAGCTCACACGGCGTGGCGATGCCCTTCAGCGTGTGTGTCCCGCGGCCCTCCAGCGTGATGCCAGAGCCGGCAACCAGATTGCGGACAGCCGACGAAACCATCACTTCCGAGTTGGCCGCCACGCCTTGCACGCGCGCAGCCTGATGCACCGTCAGCCCGGCTACATCGCCACCGCGAATTTCGATTTCGCCGGTGTGCAGGCCCGCCCGTATTTCGACACCGAGTTCCGAACGGATGCGATCAGTCAGCGCCCATGCGCATCGGATTGCGCGACTGGGGCTGTCGAACGTCGCCAGCATTCCGTCGCCGGTGCTCTTGACCCAACGTCCGCCGCAGACACCGATCTCGATGCGGCACAAATCATCGTGGCGGTCCAGGACGTCGCGCCACACTGTGTCGCCGACACGCGCCGCATGCACTGTCGAACCGACGATGTCGGTGAACAGAACTGTTGCAAGCTTTCGAGAGTGGTCGGCATTCGGCCGGGTGCCGGTGAGGAATTCCTCGATTGCGTCGGCGTATGTGTCGCGCGCGCTGAACCAGACCGCGTGGTCGTCAGTAGGCACCTCGAGGAACCTGGCGCCCACGATGTGCTCGGCCAGGTAACGGCCGCTTTGGAATGGAACAATGCGGTCCCCGGGAGCGTGCATGACGAGAGTCGGCGCGTAGATGGCGGGCAGCACGTGGCGGACGTCGAGGTCGGCGATCATCTGACCGAACGAAGTGAGCTTCGATCGGGCGATCGACGCACGTTCATACCGTCCGGCCCAGCGGCGAAAGCCGGGCTGCTTCGCCACCGAAGGGGCCATGTTGCGAGCCGATGCTATGCCGGTGCCCCAGAGTAACGGTCCGAACCGAAAGACCAGCGACTGCTGTCGACGAGTTGGCGCCCACGGATGGTCGGCACAGCGCACCCAGCTTGCGAAGCTCCCGCTGAGGATGAGGCCCTCGGTGCGCTCGGGATACGTCGCGGCAAAGAATGCCGCCAGGGTGCCACCCTCTGACCAGCCGAGCAGGACGGCGCGGTCCACGGCTTCGGCTCGCATCACCGCGTCGAGGTCCTGCACCCGCGCGTCGAGAGAGGGCAGCGGCAGGGCGCGGTCGGACGTTCCCGTGCCCCGCTTGTCGAACTGAATCACCCGGCAGAAGGACCCAAGACGTTCGAAAAAGGCTGCAGCTTCGGGGTTTTCCCAGATCACCTCGATGTTCTGAGCGAACCCCAGGACGCAGATCAACGTGCGCTTTCCCGAACCGAACACCTGGTAGCCGATGCGCACACCGTCTGCCTCGGCGTATCGGGTTTCGGGGCGGGGGAGTGTCACACTCGCAAACTACAAACCGCCGGGTGCCCTCGTTGATCTTTCACCGGAATGCGGTCAACGCTTCGATGTCGCTCGTCCCGAGGCCAGACCGCCCCTGGCAGGTCCGCCACGCTGTAAGCGAGGGGTACTGCTGATACCCCGAACGACCGTCCCTGTCCGGGGCTCAGGCAGGCCACCTAGTGTCGAGCCATGCGAGCAACCGTGATGTACGAAGCCGGCGACGTGCGGGTCGAAAGTGTGCCAGACCCCGTCCTGCAGAATCCGACCGATGCCATCGTGCGGGTCACGAGCGCCTGCATCTGCGGCAGCGACCTGTGGCCCTACCAATCCATGCCGCACAAGGACGGCGGTCGCCGGATGGGGCATGAGTTCATCGGAATCGTCGAGGACGTCGGCTCCGATGTCGCAAACCTCAACCGCGGTGATCTGGTCGTCGCGCCGTTCGTCTGGGCTGACAACACCTGCGACTTCTGCCGCGAGGGCCTCCAGACATCGTGCCGCCACGGTGGTGGGTGGGGAGCCCGTGGCGTCGACGCCGGCCAAGGCGAAGCCGTACGCGTGCCCCAGGCTCAAGGCACGCTGGTGAAGCTGCCGGTCGCCGAGGACTCGGCCCTGATGCCGTCGCTGCTAACGCTGTCCGACGTGTTCTGTACCGGCCACCACGGTGTGGTGACGGCCAAGGTGCGGCCCGGGTCATCGGTGACCGTCATCGGCGACGGCGCGGTGGGACTGTGCGCGGTCCTGGCCGCCAAGCGCCTCGGCGCAGAGCAGATCATCCTCAACGGCCGCCACATCGACCGAACAGATCTGGGCCGCGACTTCGGCGCGACCGATGTCGTGGCTGAACGCGGTGACGAAGCTGTGGAAAAGATCCGAGAACTCACCGGCGGCGACGGTACCCATGCCGTCATCGAATGTGTCGGAACGGAACAGGCGCTCGTCACCGCCCTCGGGGCCGTCCGTGCCGGAGGCGCGGTCAGTCGACTCGGGGTAGCGCAATACCGCCAGGGTCCAATGGGTTTCGACATGATGATGCGCAACATCACTCTCACCGGTGGTGCTGCACCCGCCCGCGCCTACATCGAGGAACTCATGCCCGACATCCTCGACGGCGCCATTGAACCCGGCCGGGTCTTCGACCGCACCATCGGCCTGGACGAGACGCCGGACGGCTATCGGGCCATGGCCGACCGCGAAGCCCTCAAGGTGCTGATCCAGCCGTAGCCCTAAATCCGTACACCACGAGCGGCCCAGGCGGTCGCTGTGACTGTGAATGGGCCATCGCCCAACCGTTTGCGAGCCGTCGCCTCGAGACGGGCGATGGCGTCTGCATCGAGTCGTCGGACATATTCGCCGGCCGGGCCGATACCGAATGTGTACGGCTGCCACCACTCCTGGAACGTCGCATGCAGGACTTCGACGGCGAGGGAACCCTCTCGTACGCCGGTCAATCCGGCTTCGCCGAACAGTTCGGTCAAATGACCGGCAGACGCTCCTGAGCGGAACGCGTCATCTTGAGCGTCTGGAGCGATCATGTGCACCGCATCCCAAAATGGCGCCAGGGCTCCCGAAGTGCCGTCCCACACGCATGCCGCAACGGTGCCTCCAGGGCGGGTCACTCGTGCCATCTCTTCGAGGCCGGCCACGGGGTCGGTCATGAAGTGCACCACCAGTTGCGCAAGGCATGCGTCGAATGATGCTGTCGCGAAGGGCAATTCCTCCGCTATCCCGAGACGGGCGTCGACGTCCGGCAAACGCTCGGCGATTGCAGCGACGAACGGCGGTGAAGGGTCGATCGCCTTGACGTCGGCTCCAACAGAGCGCAGGTGTGCCGTGAGCGCGCCTGTTCCACACCCCACGTCGAGCACTTTATCGCCGGAACTGATCCCTGCGAATGCCGCGAAAACCGGAGCCAACGGTTCGGCGTAGCGGCCCATGAACCGGGCATAGTCCTCTGGAGGGACCTCGAAGCTCACCCTGGCAATGCTACGTCGCTGAAGGCTCTACTCACTTGGCCACCGCCGCCACCTCGAAAGCGGATCGCCGTCCCGTTGGAACGCTCGAACCCGATCGAGAAGATCGAGATTTAAACGGCTCGGCGAAGGTTGCCACATCGCGTCGCCGGTCACAGTAAAGTGCTGGTCGTGGTCAATGTGTTCGCCGGCGCGCGAGGTCGCTGGCTGGCGGTGGCGGCTTCGGTGGCCGTCGCCGGTGGCATGTTCTATGCCCAGAGCACCGAAGCCCCGAAGTGTTGTGTTGCGGCGCCGACGGTTTCGCCGGCCGCCCAGACCTCCGTCGCAGCTGACATGCCGCGCATCGCCCAGCCCACCGAAGCCGAATTGCTGGCAGCCAGCGCACCCGTCGCCGGCGCCGACTTCCAGTTGGCGCTGCCTCGCGGCATCGCGCCCGAGGAAGGCCTACAGGTGCACACCATCTGGGTGGCCCGGGCGATCAGCGTGATGTTCCTCGAGATCAAGACAATCGGCGGCTACCGCCAAGACCCGTTGCCCTGGCACCCGAACGGGTTGGCGATCGACGTGATGATCCCGAACTACCACTCGCAGGAAGGAATCGAGCTCGGTAACCAGATCGCCGGCTTTGCCCTGGCGAATGCCAAGCGGTGGGGCGTGCTGCACGTGATCTGGCGACAGGGCTTCTACCCGGGCATCGGGGCGCCGAGTTGGACCGCCGACTACGGCAACGAAACCGCCAACCACTACGACCACGTCCACATCGCCACCGACGGTGGCGGGTACCCGACCGGACACGAGACGTACTTCCTCGGGTCCATGCGCTCAGGGCCGGCCTAGCAGGTGCATACCGCGACGACCCGCGTGGCGATGCTCGCTGTTGCGGGCATCACCGCACTGAGTCCGCTGACCGCCTGTGCCGGACCCAATCCGCACCCCGCGACCGCGCCGGCGCCGCCCGTCAGTTCGGGAGAGGCCGCTGGGGCTCCGATGCCGCAGGACGCGCCCGGCCAACCGCCGACGGCCAAACGCGATGTGGTCAAGACGGCGTCGATGTCGATTTCCGTGGCCCACCCGGCGGAGGCCGCGGACAAAGCCGCCGTCATCGTCGAGAACGCCAAGGGCCGAGTCGACAGCCGATCCGAGGACGCGGGGTCGGGCACAGGGCGGGCTCGGTCGACGGTGGTCCTGCGGGTCCCGGCTGCCAAGCTCGATGAGACCCTGCGTGAACTCAAGACGTTGGGCACCGTCGAGCACGTACAGGTCAGTGCGGACGATGTCACCGCCCAGCGCGTCGATCTCGACGCCCGGATCACGGCATTGCAGACGTCGGTCGACCGGCTGCTCGGCATCATGCGTGACGCCAAAGACCCCGACGCACTGATCAAGGCCGAAAGTGCGCTGTCCGAGCGTCAGGCAGATCTCGACAGCCTGCGGGCCCAGCGACAGGCACTCGGCGACCAGATCGACTACAGCACCGTCGATGTCACGTTCATCGCCCAGGAGATCGGCGGGCCTGCGCCCACCGAGTACCGCGGATTCTTCGGCCAGGTCGAACGCGGCTGGGACACACTGGTTTCGGTAGCCGGCAACCTGGTGTTGCTGTTCGGTCTGTTGCTGCCCTGGCTGGCGGTGCTAGCCGTTGCCGGCTTGATCGTTTATCTGATCGTGCGGGTGACGAAGGCCCGACAATCTGCGCCGCAACCTCCGCAGCCCACTCCGGTCGGTGCTCCTCCCGAGGACGAGGCACCGCCCAGCTGACATGGTGACCCGATACGACCGGCCCTGGCGACGGCCCGGTGCAGCGGCCTATGCCCGGCGCCGGATTCGGTCCTTCCTGCATCCGCCGGTGAGCGTCGTGCCCGCACCGACCGACTTGATCAAGGACCATGACGTCGCGGTCCCGATGCGCGACGGAGTCACGTTACGCGCCAACATCTATCGCCCGCCTGGCGACGGACCCTTTCCGGTCATCATGTCCGTGCACCCCTATGGAAAAGACGCGCTGCCGCGGCGGACCGGCAGAGGCTGGCGGCTCAACTTCCAGTTCCGGATCATGAATCAACCCGAACCTCTGCAGATTTCGAGCGAGACCGGCTGGGAGGCACCCGATCCCGTGGCATGGGTTGGGCGTGGGTATGTCGTGATCAACGCCGACTCGCGCGGCGCAGGCACCTCCGGCGGTACCGGCTCACTGCTGACCGACGACGAGGCCCGCGACACCTACGACCTGATCGAATGGGCCGGAACGCAACCCTGGTCCAACGGCCGGGTGGGGATGCTCGGCGTTTCGTATCTGGCTCTCTCGCAATATAAGCCGGCGGCACTGCGGCCACCCCACCTCGCCGCCATCTGCCCATGGGAGGGATTCACCGACGCCTACTGCGACTTCATGACGCCGGGCGGCATCCCAGAGCGGGGCTTCTCGGTGATCTGGCAGACGCTGACGCGTCGCGTCGCCCGCCTCTCGGTCGACATCGGGGCGCAGCGACGCCGGCATCCGCTGCGCGACGCGTGGTGGCAGTCCATCACCCCGGACCTCGGCAGCATCGAGGTGCCGATCCTGGCCTGCGCCAGCTTCTCCGATCACAACCTGCACAGCCAGGGCTCCTGGCGGCTCATCGAGCGAGCGGGCTCGGCGGAGTGCAGTGCGTACGCGCATCGCGGCGGCAAGTGGGCGGTGTTTTACAGTGACGAGGCGCAGCGTGCGCAGGCCGCGTTCTTCGACCGGCATCTGCGAAGCCTGGATGTTCCCGCCCCTCCGCGGGTCCGGCTGGAAGTCCGCGAACGCCGAGACACGGTGGTTGCCGTGCGTGACGAACACGACTGGCCGTTGGCCCGGACCTGTTGGGCTGCACTGCATCTCGGCGACGACGGCGCCCTCGGCGAGTCCAAGCCGGCCGTGACGGGCACCGCGTCATTCCGGCTGCGCCGCCAAGCCATCGCGTTCTCCCACCGCTTCGACCGCGACGTCGAGCTCACCGGCCCGATGAACCTGCGGCTGCGGATGTCGTTGGACGGCGCGGACGACGCGCACCTGTTCGTCGGCGTCGAGAAATGGAGCGACGGGCACTACGTACCGTTCGAGGGCTCCTACGGTTACGGCCGGGACCGGATCGCCGACGGCCGGCTGCGGCTGGCGATGCGGGAATCCCTGGACGTCCTAAATCCGCTGCGACCGGGTGAAATCGTGGACGCCCACATCCCGCTGAGCGCGTCATCGACATTGTTCCGGGCCGGCGACGAACTCCGGCTGCTGATCGCCGGCCGATACCTCGAACCGTTCAATCCTCTGTTCGGCCACCTGCCCGCGCGGTATACGCCCAGCCGTCGGGGTCGCGCCGTCGTGCACTGGGGACCGGGCGCCTCGGCGCTAACCATTCCGGTGATCCCGGGATGAACCCGCGATCGCCACGGCGTTCAGTACAACAGGTACCGACAACCATCTCTGGAGGTCTTCCATGCGTATCGCGGTAGCCGGCGCGACCGGCAATATCGGGGCTCGCACCGTCGCGGCCCTCGAGCGCAACGGGCACGATGCTGTGCGGATCAGCCGCTCCCTCGGTGTCGACCTCATGACCGGCGACGGCCTGGATGCGGCGCTCGCCGGCGTCGACGCGGTGGTCGATGCCATCAGCGCCCCGCCCGTCGGCCCGGACGAGACCCGTGAGTACTTCGCAACAACGACGACAAACCTGCTCGCAGCCGAGCAACGAGCCGGCGTGCGCCATCATGTGCTGCTGTCGATCGTCGGCATCAATCGGATCGACGGGGGCACCGCCCACTATGAGGGCAAACGGGCGCAGGAACGCCTGGTGGAGGCCGGCGCGGTGCCATGGACGATCGTCCCGGCCGCGCAGTTCCACGACTTCGCCGCAATGGCGGCCAGCTGGACCGAACAGCAGGGCGTCGCGGTGATCGCCCCACTGCTTGTACAGCCGATCGCCCCCGACGACATCGCCGCGGTGCTGGCCGAGGTCGCTGCGGGCGAACCGCAGGGCCGATACGTCGACGTCGTCGGCCCGGAAACCCAGGATCTGGTCGACATGGCCCGGCGCACCCACGCGGTGCAGGGCCGTTCGGTGAAGCTGGTTCCGTCCTGGTCGGGCCCACTGGGAGAGGAACTGGCCGGAAACGTCCTGCTTCCCGGCGACGGCGCCCGCATCGCCCCGACCACGTTCGAACAATGGCTGGCGGACGGCGCGAAGTGAGAAAGAGGCCCACCCCGCGTGGGATGGGCCTCTCTCAAAGGTTTGCTGCGATCAGGCAGTCCGGCGAATTCCGCGCTTGAGCAACAACTCGCGCTCGGATTCACTCAATCCGCCCCAGATGCCATAAGGCTCGGCGACAGCCAAGGCATGGGAACGGCATTGAGCAATCACCGGGCAACTCCGGCACATTTCTTTGGCGCGCATCTCGCGCTGGGCGCGAGCGCGGCCACGCTCCCCGTCGGGGTGGAAGAACATGGACGAATCGACGCCCCGACAGACGCCTTGCATCTGCCAATCCCAGATGTCGGCGTTCGGGCCAGGTAGCTGCTGCGGCTGTGGCATTGGAAAACCCCTCTCTCCGCACATCTTTCACATGCGTGAGTTGTGGAACCGATCCGAGCACTGTCGCCGGTGACTACTCGTGGGAACAAAGTTAGGGGCGCTTCGCAAAGCGAGTCAATAGCCATGCCATGTGCGGAATCACATAATCGCAGCTCGAGAATTTACATCACGTTCATCATTGCGACCCATCGCCGCCGGGCAAGGTGCTATTCGACACGCGATCATCGTGATGGTTTTGTGATTTGTGCAGGACGGCGCCTCAGGAGTCGACACCGGATTTCGGTGCACTCGGGTGGCAGTAAACACGGCCGTAACACGGTGACCACGAACTGTTAACTGAGATGTTTTCGGTCGCCGGTTGATAGCGTGCCGGGCAGATGGACACCTCCGCACTGAGCGCCGCCGCTTTCGGTGATACCCCGGGCCGCTGGCCGCTGCCCGCCGCGCGCACTCCCGAACAGCTATGGGCTCGTGCCGTCGCCGCCGCCGGCCAGGGGCGCTACAGCAACGCCCGCGCCGACCTCGCCGCGCTGCGTCGGCGGGAACCGGCCGGGGCCTTGGCGTCGCTGTCGTTGAGCACCGAGGCGTCATTGCTACGCCAACTCGGGGGTCATCGACTCGCGGCCGGGTGGGACGGCCGCGCCCTGGCGATGGCACCGACCACGAGCGACGGCCCACTCGCCGTGCAGGCCCGCGCCGACGCCGTCGTAGGTCTGGCCGCCGACGCATTGGGGGTGGGCCGGCTCGCGGCCTCGGCGCGACTGCTCGAGCAGGCCGGGGAGCTGACGCGTGAGGCCCAGGTGCCGCGGTTGGCCATCCGCCTGGCCTGGGTCAACGCTGAACTGGCGATGGCCGGTGGCCGGGGCGAGGACGCCGTGACCCACGCGCGCCGCGGGGTCGAGATTGCCGAGAGGGCACTGCCGGCTTTGCGGCGGCATCGGGTCAAAAGTGGCGTGGTGCTCGCCGCTGCGTTCTGCTCCGCGGGGTCCCTGGAGTCCGCCCGCGAGGTCGCCGACGCCACGCTGAGCGACACCGAGACCCATGGACTGGTTCCGCTACGCTGGGCGCTGGCGTGTCTGCTGGCCGATATCGGTAGTGCATCGCTTACGTCACAGCAGGTCTCGGCCATCCGGGACGATTGTGCTGGCCTTATCACACGGCGCGGCGGTCGGTGGAGTAGCCGCTAACACCCGATCGGCACTTTGGGCCGATATTGTCTAGCTGAATGGCTGCCGGGAAGCGTCCCGTACGTAACGTTGGAGATATCGCCGTCGATGACAATTCCAGGAGAACGTCTCGACGCCGCCGTTGCTGAGGCAGTGGGCGGCAGCCGAGATGCCCTCCGGGAAGTTGTGGAGACCATCCGCCCCATCGTGGTCCGTTATGTCCGGGCTCGCCTGGGGTCCACGGAGCGGGTCGGTCTCTCTGCAGACGACGTCGCTCAGGAGGTTTGCTTGGCCGCCATCCAGGCGCTGCCGCGCTACCAGGATCAGGGTCGCCCCTTCCTGGCCTTCGTGTACGGCATCGCTGCCCACAAGGTCGCCGACGCGCATCGCGCCGCGGCCCGTAACCGTGCCGACCCCACCGATGTGGTGCCGGAGCGGTTCTCGCTCGACGCCGGCCCCGAGCAGATGGCGATGCAGTCCGATTCCGCCGCGCGGATGACCAAATTGCTGGAGATCCTGCCCGAGAAGCAGCGCGAAATCCTCATGCTGCGCATCGTGGTCGGGTTGTCCGCCGAGGAGACCGCCGACGCCGTCGGCAGCACACCCGGTGCGGTCCGCGTCGCACAGCACCGCGCGTTGGCCAAGTTGAAGACCGAGATCACCGCGGCAGGTAACGGCCATGCCTGACTTCGGACGCACTTCCCGCAACGACGATCCGTCGCTCGATGCCATCCTGGCCAGTGAGCGCTTCCTCGACGCCCTGGCCGCCGGTCATCCGGTGGCCCCACAAGACCGCGCCGACGCCGAACTGGCGGACCTGCTCGGTGGGTGGCGCGACGAGATGCGCTGGCCGCCGGCGACCGGCCTGATCACCGAGCGTGACGCCGTCACCGCACTGCGTGCCGGGCTGGCCGAGAAGCAGAGCAGCGGACGCAGCCGGCGCGGTCTGAGCATCGTCGGCGCAGCCGCTGCCGGTGTGCTCGCCCTCGGCGGCTTCGGTGCGGTCGTGGCCGGTGCCGGACCGGGCGACGCCCTCTACGGACTGCGCACGATGCTGTTCGGCGCGCCGACCCAGGTCCGCGACGACCAGGTGGCGCTGGCCTCGGCCAAGGAGCAGCTCGCCCAGGTCCAGCAGTTGGTCGCCCAGGGCGACTGGCAGCGGGCCCAGGACAAGCTGGTCGAGGTCAGCAGCAAGGTGAACAGCCTCGGTGACGAGCCGCAGAAGCAGCAGCTGCTCGAGCAGTGGAACGAACTGTCGGCGAAGGTCGTGCAGAAGGATCCGGAGGCCACCGTGCCGCCCGGCATCACCTACACGGTTCCGCCGTCGGCCTCCGAGCTCGTCCCGGCGGTGATCACCCCGACCAATGGACCTGAGGTGCCGCCGACCAGCATCCCGGGTATGCCGCCGATCACAATCTCGACGACGCCGGATGGCACCGGCACGTTCGGTCCGTCGCCCTCGGACGCGCCGACATCGCCGGCTCAGCAGACCGATCCGTCGACCACGACGACGACCCCGTCCACGACGACCGTCGCTCCGACCACGACGCAGCCGACGACGACGGTTCCCACCACGTCGACGAGCGGCACCACGACCACCACCAGGCTGCCGACGACGACCACCACGACGACGTTGGCCGGGGCGACGTCGAGTGCCAGCACCGCCGCCGAGGCGCCGGCACTGGCAACGACGGCCCAGGCCGCGCCGGAGCCTCCGGCTGCGGCCACGTCGACGGCCGTCGTCGAGCAGCAGCAGCAGACCGTCGCCTCGATTCCGTCGACGGTGATTCAGGCGCCACGAACGCAGTCGCCGAATGCTGTGATCACCACCACGATGTTGTTCCCGATGCCGCAGGCGCCTGCGCTACCGCAATTGCCGAACCTGCCGGGTCTCGGCGGAGGCGGCAGCGGTCAGGGCAGTGGGCACTGAGCGGTTTCGCGCTCAGCAGATATTGACGCCGCGCTCAGCGGAATCCGTCGTAGTCCGACGTCGCTTCGTTCAGTGATGCGTCGGCGTATCCGCGGCAGTAATCCCACGTGACGTAGGCATCCGGCTCGGGGTCGTATGCGGGCTCGTGCGGGCGGACCGTGCCGTCGACCAACAGCTGAAGTAGGTTGGCGCGCAACATATCCCAGTCGTGATAGTGGTCCTGCTGGCATTCGTCACAGCACACCACGAGCCCGCGAACCCCGCGGTGTGCGAGCAGTGCCTCGTAGACCGCCAGGTCCGCCAGATCGGCCTCGACCGCGGCGCGCTCCTGGGGGTCCAGTGGCTGCCCCGGCTCAAGTGCATCCAACGCGGCCGACGGGTCGGCCGGGTCGTCGGCGAACGGATCGGGTGGCAGGCCTGGTGGGAGGTGGTCGCGCACGAGTCCACACTACGTAACGCGGCGGGTATCGCGCCAGGGAACGTAACCGTGAGCCGATAGGATGGTGTCCTCATTCCGCCAGCTGATGGGGGCCCCACCGATGACCATTGCCGAAGGCAGCGCCGGCCGCATCGACGGCTTGACCGCGCATCTGAATGGCCTGCTGGGGGAATCGGTTCCCACCGGCGGTGACGACCCCAACAAGATCGCGATGCTGGGGTTGACATTCGACGACGTGCTGCTGCTGCCCGCCGCCTCCGACGTGGTTCCGGCCACCGCCGACACCTCCAGCCAGTTGACCAAGAAAATCCGGCTCAAGGTGCCGCTGGTGAGCGCCGCGATGGATACCGTGACCGAGGCCCGCATGGCGATCGCGATGGCCCGCCAGGGCGGCATGGGCGTCCTGCACCGCAATCTGTCGATCGCTGAGCAGGCCGGACAGGTCGAAATGGTCAAGCGGTCCGAGGCCGGCATGGTCACCGACCCGGTGACCTGTTCGCCGGACAACACGCTGGCCGAGGTCGACGCGATGTGCGCCCGGTTCCGCATCTCCGGTCTGCCGGTGGTGGATGCGCAGGGCTCACTTGTTGGCATCATCACCAACCGCGACATGCGCTTCGAAGTCGACATGAGCAAGCCGGTTTCCGAGGTGATGACCAAGGCCCCGCTGATCACCGCCCAGGAGGGTGTGACGGCCGATGCGGCGTTAGGCCTGTTGCGGCGCAACAAGATTGAGAAACTCCCGATCGTCGACGGTCACGGCAGGTTGACCGGCCTGATCACCGTCAAGGACTTCGTCAAGACCGAGCAGCACCCGCTGGCCACCAAGGACAGCGACGGGCGCCTGCTGGTCGGTGCGGCAGTCGGCGTCGGTGATGACGCGTGGGAGCGTGCCATGACGCTCGCCGACGCCGGAGTGGACGTGCTGATCGTCGACACCGCGCACGCCCACAACCGCCGGGTGCTCGACACGGTCGGCAAGCTCAAGGCCGAGGTGGGGCACCGGGTGGAGGTGGTCGGCGGCAACGTCGCCACCCGCAGCGGAGCCGCTGCACTCGTCGAGGCCGGTGCCGACGCCGTCAAGGTCGGTGTGGGCCCCGGCTCGATCTGCACCACCCGGGTCGTGGCAGGTGTTGGCGCTCCACAGATCACGGCGATTCTGGAGGCCACCGCGGTGTGCGCACCTGCCGGCGTGCCGGTGATCGCCGACGGCGGGCTGCAGTATTCCGGCGATATCGCCAAGGCACTGGCAGCCGGTGCGTCGACGGCGATGCTCGGCTCACTGCTCGCCGGCACCGCCGAGGCGCCCGGTGACCTGATCTTCGTCAACGGCAAGCAGTTCAAGAGCTACCGCGGCATGGGCTCGCTGGGCGCCATGCAGGGTCGCGGTGCGGCCAAGTCCTACTCCAAAGACCGCTATTTCCAGGACGATGTGCTCTCCGAGGACAAGCTGGTCCCCGAGGGAATCGAGGGCCGGGTGCCCTTCCGCGGCCCGCTGTCCACCGTCATCCACCAGCTCACCGGTGGACTGCGCGCCGCCATGGGCTACACCGGAGCCTCCAGCATCGAAGGGTTGCAGCACGCGCAGTTCGTGCGGATCACCGCCGCCGGACTCAAGGAGAGCCACCCGCACGACGTCACCATGACCGTCGAAGCCCCCAACTACTACGCCCGCTAGGGGTCGATCATGCGTGACATGGTTGAAATCGGCATGGGCAGAACTGCCCGTCGCACTTACGAACTCGACGACATCAACATCGTTCCGTCCCGGCGCACCCGCTCGTCGCAGGACGTGTCCACGGCCTGGCAGCTCGACGCCTACCGGTTCGAGATCCCGGTGATCGCTCACCCGACCGATGCGCTGGTGTCCCCGGAGTTCGCCATCGAGATGGGCCGCCTGGGCGGTCTCGGGGTGCTCAACGGCGAGGGCCTGATCGGCAGGCATGCCGACGTCGAGGCGAAGATCACCCAGGTGATCGAGGCCGCTGAGAAGGAGCCCGAACCGTCGGCGGCGATCCGGCTGTTGCAGCAGCTACACGCCGCGCCGCTGGACCCGGAGCTGCTGGGTGCGGCCGTGGCCCGAATCCGCGACGCCGGCGTGACCACCGCGGTGCGGGTGAGCCCGCAGAACGCGCAGGCGCTGACGCCGGCGCTGGTTCAGGCTGGCGTCGATCTGCTGGTCATCCAGGGCACGATCATCTCCGCTGAGCGGGTGGCCTCCGATGGCGAGCCGCTGAATCTGAAGACGTTCATCTCCGAGCTCGACATTCCCGTAGTGGCCGGCGGCGTGCTGGATCACCGGACCGCACTGCATCTGATGCGCACCGGGGCGGCCGGGGTGATCGTCGGTTACGGCTCGACGCTCGGGGTCACCACCAGCGATGAGGTGCTGGGCATCAGCGTGCCGATGGCAACGGCGATCGCCGACGCGGCCGCGGCCCGTCGGGAGTACCTCGACGAAACCGGTGGCCGCTACGTCCACGTCCTGGCCGACGGCGACATCCACACCTCGGGTGACCTCGCGAAGGCCATCGCATGCGGCGCCGACGCCGTCGTGTTGGGTACGCCGCTGGCCGAATCCGCCGAGGCCCTCGGTGACGGCTGGTTCTGGCCGGTGGCTGCCGCGCACCCGTCGCTGCCGCGGGGTGCCCTGCTGCAGATCGCGGCGGGGGAGCGCCCGTCGCTGGACAAGGTGCTCAACGGGCCTTCCGACGACCCGTTCGGCTCGCTCAACCTGGTCGGCGGGCTGCGCCGGTCGATGGCCAAGGCCGGGTACTGCGACCTCAAGGAATTCCAGAAGGTCGGCCTGACTGTCGGCCGCTGAACGGCTCACCTGCAGGATCCGGTCGGCTCAGCTGGCGAGCAGGACGATGCCCGACACTCCCGCGATGACGATGATGAGGTGGCGACGGTACGTCCGCATCCAGTTGTACAGGGACGTCAGCGTCGCCTGTGTCCGCGAGGGGTGCACCAGGTAGCTGATGAGCAGAAGTTCGAGGATCGCGAGCATGGCGACGGTGAAGGCGATCGAAGCACCGACCTGGGAGCCGATCGACGCCCCCGAAGCGTGGATGACCGCTATGACAGCGAGGTACTCGACCGGCGCCGGCCCCTGAAGGAGCCCGGCGACAAACGAGATCCATGGATTCCCGCGGTTCAGCATGCGGCGCGCGCGGAAAACCAACTCTGAGATCGCAGTCGACTTAGCCGGCTTAGGCGGCTGCTCGGCCCAATCCGACGGATTGCCAGTACCTTCGGGCACCAATGCCGGTTTACGTATCAGACGCACGGCGCCCACCACGGCGACGACAAGGAGGATCACGCCAAAGACCGGTTTGCCATGGCCGCCGGTGAGGTGCCCCGTTGCAGCAAGCGCCTTTGCGATGAGTTCGGGGACGACGTCCTTCAGCAAGACGAAGGTTCCGATGGCGAAGGTCAATCCCGCCACCATGGCGCCGGCCCAGAACGCGACGAGATTGAGGAATGGCCGCGGGCGTGCCGTCAAGATCATCATGATCCCGATGCGCAGTGGGTCCGCCGCCACGGAGAGGCCCAGCAGCAAGACGATGCCCCACATATGGGTGAACGGTACCCACGGTCTGCGGGGCCGTCAAACCGCTAGTTAACCCGCGTCGAGCGGGTTCGGTCGTTCGGTTGGCTGTGGTCGAGTGACGGTGGTCGGGTGTTGGCATGTTTGCCAGATGACCCGAGTCCGCTGCCGCTCACTGTGATACCGTCCCCCGGGAACAGGATGCGCCGGACCTAACAACGAGTGTCAACCGGTGCCGATGTTGGGGGTCTGCAGTGGCCCCGCTTGGGAGGACGGGTGGGGCGGTCACCGGCGAGATTCTCATGGCTCCAGTGTTTGCTGGGTCGTTCGAACACCAGGCTCGTCCGGCACATCGCCTCGCATACTCGAGCGCGTCGCGCCAAGCAGGAAAAGATGTTGGCTAACAAAAGTTCGGTTGGGCCCGTGGTCCCAGTGCGGGCGGAATGCAGCAAGCGGCCATCGATCCGGAAGGTGTTCGACATGACTCCCGCATACGGTTTCCTCATGAGGATGACGACGGATCGGCTTGGTGCTGCCAATGGCTGAGGGATTGCCGGTTGTTGCGGCCATTCCGAACTACAACATGGGCGAACACCTGCGCAGACTGATCCCGCAAGTGTTGGCTCAGAATTACGATGCCGTGTTCGTGCTCGACGATGCGTCGACCGACGACACGAGCGATGTCGTACGTGAATTCGGCGACGACGTGCGACTGGTGAGCAGCGGTGAAAATCGCGGCGCCGGCGCCAACCGGAACCAGATACTCGACCAGGTCGCAGACGACGTGATCATCCATTTCGTTGACGCCGACATGGACTTGGAGACGCCCGAGATACCGCTGGTCGCAAGAACACTCGTCGAGCGTTACGCCGCGAGCGGGGTCGGCGCGATCGGTGGGCTTGTCAGCCGGAACGACGGCACTCAGGAGCCATACAACTACGGTCCGGTGTTCTCGCTGTGGGGAAACACAGTCGGGGCGTCGCTGCCGGCGATGTTCGATCGCTTGAGGGACAAGCCACGGCTTGCTCACGCCATCCACCGGGTGGTCGCACCGTTGATGCGGGGTTGTCCGTACGTGCTCGAACCGCCCGTTGCGGAGCCGGCGTACTGGCTGCATGAAGGCAATCTGCTCATCCGGGCCGACGTCTTCCGAGCGGCGGGCGGCTACAACCCCCTTCTGCGGTCACATGAGGCTCAGGATCTCGCAATACGTTTGGAGAAATTGGGCGTCGGGCGGCAGTTCGACCCGAGCATCAGGGTCATCCATCATCACATCGATGTCAGGGGCGGCAACCGGTCGAAGTGGGAGCGGGCGGCGCTGCTCTATCTGATCCGCGAGCATGGCGTCTATCGCTTTCTGACCGAGCACTAGCCACGAGGTGAAGCAAAAGCCCTGGAAAACCAGGGGGCGCTAGCTAGTTACCCGGCGGTAAGTTCATACTGGTTGGTATGGAGCCGGATTTCGACGTTCTCATCATCGGTTCGGGTTTTGGCGGCAGCGTCAGCGCGCTACGGCTGACCGAGAAGGGCTATAAGGTCGGCGTTCTGGAGGCGGGCCGCCGCTACGCCGACCACGAGTTCGCCAAGACCTCGTGGCGACTGCGCGAGTTCCTCTGGGCGCCTCGGCTGGGCTGCTACGGGATCCAGCGGATCCATCTGCTGCGCAACGTCATGATCCTGGCCGGCGCGGGCGTCGGCGGAGGATCGCTGAACTACGCCAACACTCTCTATGTGCCGCCGGACCCGTTCTTCAACGATCCGCAGTGGAAGGACATCACTGACTGGCGCGCAGAGCTGATGCCGCACTACGACCAGGCGCAGCGGATGCTGGGCGTGGTCAAGAACCCGACGTTCACCGACGCCGACCGCATCATGAAAGAGGTGGCCGACGAGATGGGCGTGGGCGACACGTTCACGCCCACCCCGGTGGGCGTGTTCTTCGGGGTGGGCGGCGAGAAGACACCCGGCAAGACGGTGCCGGACCCCTACTTCGGCGGTGTCGGTCCGGCCCGCACCGGCTGTATCGAGTGCGGCGAGTGCATGACCGGCTGCCGGCACGGCGCCAAGAACACTTTGGTCAAGAACTACCTGGGCCTGGCGGAACGAGCTGGGGCGCAGGTCTTTCCGATGACCACCGTCACCGGCTTCGTCCAGCGGCCCGATGGCGTTTGGGAAATCAATACCGTGCGCACCGGGCGGGTCGCCCGCAAGGATCGCCGCACGTTCACCGCGAACCAGGTCATCCTGGCGGCAGGGACCTGGGGCACGCAGAAGCTGCTGTTCAAGATGCGCGATACCGGCACGCTGCCCAAGCTGTCCGACAAGCTCGGGGTGCTGACCCGAACCAACTCAGAATCGATCGTCGGCGCGGGACGATTGGAGGCCCGCCCCGATCTCGACCTCACTCACGGGGTGGCGATCACGTCCTCGATTCACCCGAGTGCGGACACCCACGTCGAGCCGTGCCGCTACGGCAAGGGCTCCAACGCGATGGGTCTGCTGCAGACGTTGATGACCGACGGTCCGGGACCCGAGGGCAGTGACGTACCGCGGTGGAAACAGTTGCTCACCAACGCCGGCGAGGATCCGAAGGCCATGATCCGGATGCTGAGCCCGCGGCGCTGGAGCGAGCGCACGATGATCTCGCTCGTCATGCAGCACCTGGACAATTCGATCACCACCTACACCAAGCGCGGTGCGTTCGGCAGACGGCGGATGACAAGCAAGCAGGGTCACGGCGAACCGAATCCGACCTGGATTCCGGTGGGCAACAAGGTAACTCGCCGTGTCGCGGAGAAGATCGACGGCGTGGCCGGTGGCACCTGGGGAGAGTTGTTCAACATCCCGCTGACCGCACACTTCCTCGGAGGTGCCGCGATCAGCGACAAGCCCGAGAACGGTGTCATCGACCCATATCAGCGGGTGTACAACTACCCGACGCTGCACGTCATGGACGGCGCCTCGGTGTCGGCGAACCTCGGCGTCAACCCGTCGCTGTCCATCACCGCCCAGGCCGAGCGGGCAACATCGTTGTGGCCCAACAAGGGTGAAGAAGATCTGCGTCCTGCTCAGGGCCAGCCCTACCGGCGCCTGACGCCGATCGCGCCGAAGAATCCGGTGGTGCCCACCGAAGCGCCGGGCGGCCTGCGTAACCTGCCGATCGAGCCGATCAACACCGGGGCGTAGTACTCAGTCCTCGATGTGCCGGCGCGGCGCGCGGCCGGGCGGCTGTTGGGGGGCGGGTAGCAGGGGGCGGCGGTGTCGCAGCGCCACCTTGGTCGGGGCACGGGTGGTCAAAGCCAGATCGTCGCCGGAATGCCGGATGGTGAGCTGTCCGTCGGGCCCGTCGCGCAGCGTATAGGTGACCTCGTCGTGGTTGATGTCGGCGGCAAGTCGGTACTTGCGCCAGTGCAATCCGAACTTCAGCCGTGAGATCTCTTCGGGTAGTTGAGGATCCAGCGACAAGATGTGTTCGTCGTCGCGGAGGCCGCCGAAACCGGCCACCAGCGCGGTCCAGGTTCCGGCCAGCGAGGCCATGTGCAGTCCGTCGCGGGTGTTGTGATGCAGGTCCCGAAGGTCGATCAGAGCCGCTTCCTGGGTGTAGTCATGGGCCAGTTCCAGGTGGCCGACCTCGGCGCACATGACCGCTTGGGTGCAGGCCGACAGGGATGAGTCGCGTACCGTGCGGCGCTCGTAATAGTCGACGTTGCGGGCCTTTTGGTCGCTGGTGAACGCGTGGCTCTGCCACTGCATCGCCAGTACCAGGTCGGCCTGCTTGATCACCTGCGAGGGATAGAGCCGTACATACGGCTGGTGCATCAGCAGCGGATAGACGGTGTCGTCGGTGAAGTCCCACTCCCGCAGCTTTGTGAAGCCGTCGCACTGCTGGTGTACCCCCAGGTGCTCGTCGTAGGGGATGTGGGCGCAGTCGGCGGCGTCGCGCCATGCGGCGGTCTCCTCGGTGCTGACCCCCATCGCGTACGCCGCCTCGGCGTTGCGGTTGCAGGCGTCGGCCGCGGTTCGGAGATTGTCTGCGGCCATGAGGTTGGTGAACACGTTGTCATTGACGACGGCGGTGTACTCATCAGGTCCGGTGACCCCGTTGAGGTGCCACACCCCATCGCGGTCGTGGTGGCCCAGCGACATCCACAGTCGGGCAGTCTCGACGAGAACCGCTAGGCCGCAGTCTGACTCAAGGGAATTGTCTCCGGTGACCGTCCGGTAGCGTTCGAACGCCATGGCGATGTCGGCGTTGATGTGCCACGCGGCGGTGCCGGCAGGCCAATAGGCGGAGCATTCCTCCCCGTGAATCGTCCGCCATGGGAACGCCGCACCCCGCAGGTCGAGCAGCTCGGCCCGCTGCTTGGCCAGACCGAGGATCGAGGCACGCCACCGGAGCGCGTCGGCGGCCGCCTCGGGCTGGGTGTAGGTCAACACCGGCAGGACGAAACCTTCGGTGTCCCAGAAGGCGTGGCCGTCATAACCAGGCCCGGTGAGGCCCTTCCCGGCGATCGCCCGGCGCTCGGCTCGCGCACTGGCCTGAATCACGTGGAACAGACCGAACCGCACCGCCTGCTGGACACCTGGGTCACCATCGACCTCGACGTCGGAGCAGTCCCAGTACTCGTCGAGATAGCTTCGCTGGGCCTTCAGCAGACCGTCCCAACCGGTGTAGCGGGCCCCGGCCAGCGCGCCGGCCACCTGGTCGCGCAGCGCGGGACGGGAGCGCAGGCTCGACCAGCCGTAGGCCAGAAACTTCACGATGCGCAACCGCTGACCCGGGCGCAACCCGCAGATGACCGTGGTACGCGCGATGTCTTCGTGTGCGATGGAGTCGATCTCGACCCGGCCCGGGACCTCGACGAGATGATCCATCGCGGCGGCCACCATCAACTTGCTCGCCCTGGTGCGGTGCACCAGGAGGCAGCCCTCTTCGGTGGCCTCGTGCTGGATCGCCTCCAGCGGATGCTTCAGCACCGCCGACACCCGCGGATCGGTGGACTGTTCTGGTTGATCCTCGTTCGCGACGAGTTCGGATTGCACAGTGAGACGGGCGAATTCGTCGACGGCCTCGACTGTGTACTCGATCGCCGCCACCGAGCGCTGAGCCAATGACACCAGTCGCGTCGAGACCACCTTGACCTGCTTGCCCGCCGGTGAACGCCACCGCGCCCGTCGGGTCAGAGTTCCGGCGCGCAGGTCCAGGACTCGCTCATGTTCGTCGAGGTCGCCGTACCGAACGTCGAAGGGCTCGTCGTCGACCAGGAGCCGCAGAATCTTGCCGTTGGTGACGTCCACGATCGTTTGGCCGTCCTCCGGGTAGCCGAAACCCGACTCGGCGTACGGCAGGGGACGCGCCTCGTAGAGGGAGTTCAGGTATGTACCCGGAATACCAAACGGCTCACCCTCGTCGAGATTGCCACGTAATCCGATGTGCCCGTTGGATAGTGCGAACAGCGACTCCGACTGCGCCAGTTGGTCGAGGTCCAGGTGGGTCTCCCGGACCTGCCAGGGCTCGATCGGAAATGCTTCGCCACTGATCACGGCGGGCCCAGCAACTCGGCAAGATCGGTGACGACGATGTCAGCGCCGTTGTGCCGCAACGCATCAGCCTGCCCCAGCCGGTCGACGCCGACGACGAAACCGAATTTCCCGGCCCGGCCTGCTGCCACTCCGGCCAAGGCGTCTTCGAACACCGCTGCGTGCTCCGGTTCGACATCGAGCAGCTGCGCTCCGCGCAGGAACGAATCCGGTGCCGGCTTGCCGCGCAAGTTCTCGTCGCGAATCGTGACCCCGTCGACGCGCTGCTGCACGAAGCGGTTCAGCCCGGTGATTTCCAGCACCTGCTCGGTGTTCGCGCTGGACGACACCACTGCTGCCGGGATGCCCGCGGCGTGCACGGCCTCCAGATAACGCCGCGAGCCGTCGAACACCTCGACACCCTGCTTCTGCAGGATCTGCTGGAAGAGCGCGTTCTTGCGGTTGCCCAGTCCGTTGATCGTCTCCGCGGTCGACGGGTCGTCCAGGTCGCCGTCGGGCAGATCGATGTTGCGACTGGCCAGGAAGGACCGAACACCGTCTTGACGCTTCTTGCCGTCGACATAGGTGCGGTAGTCCTTGACCGGGTCGAACGGCACGAACGCGGTGTGAGCCCGTTGGGCCCGCCGCTCGAGATACCCGTCGAACATCGACTTCCAGGCACGGGTATGCACACGGGCGGTATCGGTCAGGACGCCGTCGAGGTCGAACAAACAGGCATGTACCCCGTCTGGCAGTCCCAGCACGCGCCGTCTCCTTTGTCGGTCCCCCCGCTATCCATTCCCGTTCTTACCCCATAACATTCCTGACCCGCAGATGAGCACTCATAGGTGACGGCGGAGGTGATCGGCGAGGCTGCTGCGGAAGTCCTGCATCGCAGGTACTTTGGCGGCGAGTCCGTCCGCGCCGTGGTACATCCCGGTCACGGTCACCAGTTCGCACGGGACACCGTCGGCGCGCAGCCGCTTCGCGTAGTCGACGGATTCGTCGTAAAACAAGTCCAGGTCACCGACCCCTATCCACGCCGGTGCCAGGCTGGACAGGGATTTTCGCCGGGCCGGCGCGGCGTATTGCGGCGCGTCCGACGCCTGCGGTGAACTTCCCAGGTAGGCCGTCCAGCCGAATCGATTGGACTCGGGTGTCCACAGGAAACGGCCGCGACCGTTGTGGTCGCCACGCAACACGGTGCGGTCGTCGAGCATCGGATACGCCAGCGCCTGCGCCACCAACGGGATGCCCTCGTCGTGCGCACGTTGCGCGACGGCTGCGGACAGCCCGCCGCCGGCACTGGACCCGGTGACCGCGATGCGGTCTGGATCGATGCCGAGTTCGGCGGCGTTGTCGCGCATCCAGTACAGGGTCGACATGCAGTCGTCGAGGGCGGCCGGGAACGGATGCTCGGGCGCGAGTCGGTAATCCGGTGACGCGACAAGAACCCCCAGTTGCCGCGCTAGCGCTGCGCTGCCTCTGGCCTCAGACTGCGGCGAGCCCACCACCATTCCGCCACCGTGGATGTAGAGCAGCGCGCCGGTGCCCTGATTAGGCGGGGTCAGGACGAGCACCAATCGGCCCCGGACCTGTCGTTTCGCCAGCGCGACCCCATGGCCGGGGGGGATGTTGAGGCGGGAGGCCAGCCGGGTGGCTTTCAACGAGCGCGGCGTGGTGTCGCGGGCCAGCACCGCCAGCAGTGGACTGCGCAGCTCGGCGGGCACCGCGGCGAGGGCGTCGCGCACCGACAGGTAGCGGCGCAGCGCCAGTGTGGCCGAAGCGACGACAGTGACTCCCAGAGCCGCCGACAGGGCTTTCATCAGCGAAAGGCTACCTGCGCCTGCCGAGCGGCCCGGGCGATCCGGCGCACTAGACTCTATGCGTGACATCCCCCTCGCCTCGTCCTGTGTTGGTGGTCGATTTCGGTGCTCAGTACGCCCAGCTGATTGCCCGGCGGGTCCGGGAAGCCCGGGTGTTCTCCGAGGTCATCCCGCACACCGCGACCGTCGAGGAGATCAAGGCCAAGGATCCGCAGGCCATCGTGCTCTCCGGCGGACCGGCCAGCGTGTATGCCGACGGCGCCCCGCAGCTCGATCCGGCCGTCTTCGACCTCGATGTACCGGTGTTCGGCATCTGCTACGGATTCCAGGCCATGGCCCGGGCCCTCGGCGGCACCGTCGCCCGTACGGGCACCAGCGAATACGGCCGCACTGAACTGGAAGTGCTTGGCGGAGACCTACATTCGGGCCTGCCCGGCTCGCAGCCGGTCTGGATGAGCCACGGCGACGCGGTCACATCGGCGCCGGAGGGGTTCGAGGTGGTGGCTGTCAGCTCCGGAGCGCCGGTTGCCGCCTTCGAAGACCGGGCCCGTCGGTTGGCCGGGGTGCAATACCACCCGGAGGTCATGCACACTCCGCACGGCCAGCAGGTCCTCAGCCGCTTCCTGCACGACTTCGCCGGCATCGGCGCAAGCTGGACTCCGGCCAACATCGCCGAGAGCCTGATCGAGCAGGTGCGCGAGCAGATCGGTGAGGGCAAGGCCATCTGCGGGCTGTCCGGCGGGGTCGATTCCGCGGTGGCGGCCGCGCTCGTGCAGCGCGCCATCGGCGACCGGCTGACATGCGTGTTCGTCGACCACGGACTGTTGCGTGCCGGTGAACGAGCGCAGGTGCAAAGGGATTTCGTAGCCGCCACCGGTGCCCGGTTGGTGACCGTCGATGCCGAGGGACGGTTCCTGCAGGCGTTGTCCGGCGTGCATGATCCGGAAGGCAAGCGCAAGATCATCGGCCGGGAGTTCATTCGCGCGTTCGAAGGCTCGGTGCGAGACCTGCTGGCCGAGAACGATTCCGACGGTCATCCGGTCGAATTCCTGGTCCAGGGCACGCTCTATCCCGACGTCGTGGAGTCCGGTGGTGGAACCGGGACGGCGAACATCAAGAGCCACCACAATGTTGGCGGGCTGCCGGCCGACCTGAAGTTCAAGCTCGTCGAACCGCTGCGGTTGCTGTTCAAAGACGAGGTGCGCGCGGTCGGCCGCGAGTTGGGTCTGCCGGAGGAAATCGTTGGCCGCCAACCCTTCCCGGGGCCTGGTCTGGGTATCCGGATCGTCGGTGAGGTGACGGCGAGCCGGCTGGACACCCTGCGCCGAGCCGACCTGATCGCTCGCGAAGAGCTGACGTCGGCAGGTTTGGACGGTCAGATCTGGCAGTGCCCGGTCGTGCTGCTGGCCGATGTCCACTCGGTTGGTGTGCAGGGCGACGGGCGCACCTACGGCCACCCGATCGTCCTGCGGCCGGTGTCCAGTGAGGACGCGATGACCGCCGACTGGACCCGGGTGCCCTACGAGGTGTTGGAGCGTATCTCCACCCGCATCACCAATGAGGTGCCCGAGGTGAATCGGGTGGTGCTCGATGTCACGAGCAAGCCGCCCGGCACCATCGAATGGGAGTGAGTCCCCCGTTAAGTCGCTGAGGCGGCGGCGATTTCGGCGATCGCCTCGTCAAGGGTCTTGTCGAACTCCTCGTCGCTCTGCTGGGCGGTCAGCCCCTCGGTCAGTGCGCGGGAGAAGCTGGCGATGACGCCATGGTTGCGGGCGAGGCGCTCGCAGGCCGCGGTGCGGTCGTAGCCGCCGGACAGGGCGACAACCCGCATCACCTTGGGGTGTTCGACCAGTTCACGGTAGAGATCGTCGGTGTCGGGCAGGGTGAGCTTGAGCATCACCTGCTGGTCCTCGCCGAGGGCGCCGAGGTGGCTGAGAATCGCGGCTTTGAGCTGCTTCTCGGCGGCACCCTTCTCCGGGCTGTGGATATCGACCTCGGGCTCGATGATCGGGATGAGGCCGGCGGCCAGGATCTGGCGGGCGATCGCGAACTGCTGCTCGACCACCGCATCCAAGCCACCGCCGGGCAGCTTGATGACCGAGCGCATCTTGGTGCCGAAGATGCCGTTGGCGACCGCGCGGGACAGCAGCTCATCCAGACCGTCGATGGGCTTCATCACCGCAGCACCGTCCTCTTCGGCGGCCAGACCCTTGTCGACCTTGAGGATCGGTACGACGTTCTTGACGTTCCACAGGTAGTCGGCGGTCGGGCGCCCCTCGATCTCGCGGTCCATGGTCATCTCGAACAGGATCGCGGCGACGATCCGGTCGCCGTTGAAGCTCGGGCTGGTGATGATCCGGGTGCGCATCTCGTGCACCAGGTCGAACATCTGCTCGTCGCCGGAGTAAGCGTCCTCGGCGATGCCGTAGAGCTTCAGCGCCTTGGGGGTGCTGCCACCGCTCTGGTCGAGCGCGGCAATGAAGCCGGCTCCGTGGGCAACCTTGTCAGCTTGTTCGCGGTTGATCGTCATGCCCTGCATCGTGCCAGGTGCGATTTCGGACGCGTCACCAACATCGGCTTGGGTGCACAGCGGGGCGATTCCACGCTTGACGCTGTCGGTGGGTGGGTGTTTACTCGGAGTATCGAACATACATTCGAACACAGTGAATCGGGATCGCAGCTGGAGGTGGGCGATGACGGCGGCGATTGCCCTGGAGAAGCGTCAGCTTAACCGCGCTGAGCAGCTAGAACAACTCAGACGCCAGATGGCGGCGGTGTCGGGGAAGGTGGGCGTCACCCGACCTGTTACGGATGTGGCGAATGAGGTGATTCCCGCCTCTGAAAGTTTGCTGCCGGTCCCCGAATCGCTGGCCGGAGTGCTGCCGACGGGGTTGCCGCGTGGTGCTGTCGCAGTGGCGTCGGGAGCATTGTCCTTGCCGGTGAGCATGGCCGCGGCGGTCACGGCAGGTGGTGGGCATGTGGCCGTCGTGGGGCTACCGGATTTCGGTCTGCTGGCCGCCGTGGAGATGGGTGCGGACCTGAGCCGGCTGGCGGTTATCCCGGACCCGGGCACCGATCCCGTCGAGGTGGCCGCGGTGCTGATGGACGGGATGGATCTGGTGGTGCTCGGGCTGGCCGGCCGGACGGTGACCGCTACTCGGGCGCGGGCGGTGGTGGCCCGGGCCCGGCAGAAGGGTTGCACCCTGCTGGTGGCCCGGGGGGACTGGCAAGGCGCGACGATGCGCTTGGACGCCCGGGTGCGTGGCTATGAGATCACCGCGGGTCGCGGTGATGTCCCGGTGTCGGGGTGTGGCCGCATCAGTCGGGTGCGGTTGTCGGTCAGGGCGCACGGTCGCGCCGCCCGATCCAGGGTGAGCTGACATGACCGGCCGGGTGCTGGCGATCTGGTGCATGGACTGGCCCGCCGTCGCCGCGGCCGCGGCAGCCGGGCTGCCGGCGACGTCTCCGGTCGCGGTCACCCTGGCCAACCGGGTGATCGCCTGCTCGGCCGCCGCCCGCGCGGCCGGGGTTCGCCGCACTCTGCGCCGGCGCGAGGCACAAGCCCGGTGCCCGCAGCTGCATGTGGTCACCGCCGACCCGGCCCGCGACGCCCGCTACTTCGAAGGGGTGACGGCGGCGGTCGACGAGGTGGTGCCCCGCGCCGAGGTACTGCGGCCCGGGCTGCTGGTGTTGTCGGTTCGCGGCGCGGCCCGTTACTTCGGTTCCGAACAGGCCGCCGCCGAGCGGTTGGTCGATGCCGTCGCCGCGGCCGGTGCCGAATGTCAGGTGGGAATTGCCGATCAGTTGCCGACGGCGGTCTTCGCAGCTCGTGCCGGTCGGGTGATCGAGACCGGTGGGGACGCCCGATTTCTGTCGGCGTTGTCGATCCGCCAGCTGGCCGGTGAGCCCAGCCTGTCCGGCCCCGGTCGGGAAGAACTGGCTGATCTGTTGTGGCGCATGGGTATTCGCAACCTCGGTCAGTTCGCGGCGTTGTCGCGCAGCGATGTCGCGTCCCGGTTCGGCGCTGATGGGGTGGCCGCTCATCGCTTCGCCCGGGGTGAGCCGGTACGCGGCCCATCCGGTCGCGAGCCGCCCGCCGACCTCGAGGCGGTGTTGCAGTGCGACCCGCCGGTCGACCGGGTCGACGCGGCGGCGTTCGCCGGGCGAACGCTGGCGAGCGCCCTGCATCGCAGTCTGGAGGCGGCCGGTGTGGGATGTACCAGGTTGGCCATCCATGCCCTCACCGCGAGTGGTGGTGAGCTGACCCGGGTGTGGCGCTGTGCCGAGCCGCTGACCGAGGATGCGACCGCCGACCGGGTGCGCTGGCAGCTCGACGGTTGGCTCAACAGACGCCGGCCCGACGACCGTCCGAACTCGCCGGTGACGATGCTTCGGTTGCAGCCGGTGGAAGTTGTTTCCGCAGAAGCGCTTCAGTTACCGCTGTGGGGCGGTATTGGCGAGGAAGACCGGTTGCGGGCTCGCCGGGCGCTGGTTCGGGTGCAGGGCTTGCTGGGGCAGGAAGCCGTCCAGCTGCCGGTGTTGTCCGGTGGTCGCGGTCCCGCCGAGCGCATCACGTTGACCCCACTCGGTGACGAGCTGGTGCCCAGGGCAAACCCCGACCGGCCGTGGCCCGGTCGGCTGCCTGAGCCCGCGCCGGTGGTGATCCTCGATGATCCGGTGGAATTGCTTGACGCCGAAGGTAATCCGGTGCGGGTCACCGGGCGCGGAATGTTCACGGCCGAGCCGGCGAGGTTGGACGGTGCGGGTCACCACTACCGGGGTGCGCTGAGCTGGTGGGCCGGGCCGTGGTCGGTGGACGAACGGTGGTGGGATCAGGGTCAACAGTCCAGGGCCGGCCGGACGGCGCGCGCTCAGGTGCTGGTGGACAGCCGACCCGGTGAGCCGGGAACCGCACTGCTGCTCTGCTACCGGCAGCGCCGGTGGTATCTGGAAGGCGTCTACGAATGAGCGGCAAGCCGACGCGCGAACGGGCCCACTCGTTCAATGAACCGGTCGAAGAACGCCGCCGGATCAACTCCCACCCCGACGTGCGCGTTGGGTTCCCGGCCCCACCGCTGGCTCCAGTCGGCGATGGTCATGCCGCGGGTCAGCGTTCCTGTGAGCTCGACATCGACTGTCGTCGCCCGGGTTTGGATCAATCCGGGATCCAAGGCCACCGCCGCCGCCAGTGGATCGTGCAGATGCGCCAGATAACCCTCGCCCTGGTCGAAGTGGAACTCGAAGTAGAACCGCATCGCATCCTCGAGTACGCGGATCAACCCGTTGTCGGCCGCCGACCGGGTGCCCCGGGAATCCAGGACGCTCATCGCGGTGCTGACGGTTTCCGCTGCGGCAGCCAGACGGCTCAAGATCTTCGGTGTCAATGCGATGTTCTCGGTCAGGTTCAACCCACACACGATCGGAAGTTGATGCGGTGCAATCGCATTGGCATCCGCGGCCCGCCCCCAGGCGCTGAACACCTCGGCTGCGGCCTCCGGGTCGACGCTGATGTTCCACTCGGCCACCGGGGTGGTGTTACCGCGGTAGTCGAATGCCCCACCCATGATCACCAGTCGGCGTAACAACGACGGCAGGTTCGGCTCATCACGCACGGCCAGTGCGAGGTTGGTCATCGGCCCGGTGACCAGACCGACGAGCTCGCCGGGCAGGGCGCGGGCTGCGCGTACCCAGGCCTCGGCCGCGTCATAACTGGTGAGTTCGCTCCTGTGCACCGGTAATTCGGCGTAGCCCAGGCCGGCGGGCCCGTGGGTGTCTTCGGCGGTGCGCATCGCGGTGCTCAGTGGTTGATCGGCGCCCCGTGACACCGGGATCGCGGTGGCCCCGCACAGCTCGAGCAGCCCGAGGTTGTTGCGGCACACCTGATCAACATCGACATTGCCACCGGTGGAGGCGACGCCGATGAGGTTTGCATCGGAGCTGGCCAGCAAGTAGACCAGCGCCATCGCATCGTCGACGCCGGTGTCCACATCGGCGAAAACGGGCAGCGCAGTGGCCTGATCATCCCCGACAGTCACGCGGTAACGATACCCGTCGGTGCATCAACTCTGGGGACCGCGCGCACCGCCCGGGCGGATGATGGCGGCCAGCCCATCACGATCGGACACACCGAGTTTCAGACACGCCCGATAGACGTGACCTTCGACGGTGCGGACCGAAACCGACAGCTGCTCGGCGATTTCGCGGTTCGGTTGACCGGCGGCGACCAACTCGGCAACCTCGAGTTCACGCGCGGTCACCGGCAATGGTCTCGCCGCTGCCCGAATCGCGGGGGAGGAGACACCACCGCATAGGGAAACCAGATGCATTGTCCGGGTTACTGATTCGATCTCCTTGCGGCGGTCATGACTTTGCTGGTGGCTCGCGGCAGCCTGCGCGGCGGAATCGGCGGCGGCCAACAGCAGCCCGGCCCGTTCGAACTCGAGGCTGACGGCGTCCAGCGCATCGCCGTCGGCGTCCGCCACCGCAGCGGCGTGCCGGGCATACAACTGCGGCAGCGGACCGTCGATGCGTCCCACCAGCGACTGCAGCCGATGTGCCAGTTTGCGGTCACCGAAGCGGGCGGCGTCGTGCAATGCCTCGGCTTCCACCGCGAACTGCCCGCTGCGTTGCGCGGCGTCGGCGGCCGACCGAGCCAGTTCGGCGGCTCGCCGCCCGCCGCCGCGGGCCGCGGCGATCCATGCCCTGGCGAGCAACAGCTGCGGGTCGAACAGTGCCACTGTGGGACCGGCGTGTTCAGCAGCCTCAGCCAGCACCCGGTCGGCCTCGTCGGGCCTGCCCAGGCCGGCGTAGGAGCGGGCCAGCAGAAGCCGGCCCGGCAACCGCCACGGCAGCGAATTCTCCGCGTTGAACGCCGCCAACGCCTGCTCGAACGTCGGGATTGCTTCGGCGAACCTGCCCCGGTAACACGCCACCATTCCGGCCATCGTCTTGGCGATGGCCCAGCCCAGAAACTCTCCGGACGAGGAGAACTCGGCGTAGTTCACGGCCTGCGTTTCGGCCTTGTCGAGTTCGCCGCTGTGCACCAGGGCCAGCACCTCGCCGTACCGGGCGAGCATCCGGATCAGGCCATCGGTCGACTTCTGGGTGTCGAAGCAGCGCGCGACGATCGCCGTGTACTCAGCGCCGCGTCCGGCCAACGGCATCGCCATCCCGGCCGCAAAAGCCGCGGTTTCCACGGCTTGCTCCGGAGCCTCGGGGTTGGACAACACCGCCTCGGCTTTCGCCAGTCCCTCGGGCAGCTTGTTCTCGAAGATCGTCAGCGCCGCGTCGGCGGCGTCGAGCATCGGTCGCAGGATCGGATTGCCGACCCGGTGCCGCAGCAACTCCAGCACCTCGTAGGCGCGCGTCACCTCGCCGAGCGACCAGAACACGATCGAGGCCCGCGGAACGCCCCACAGCAGCAGCTGGCCCTCGTCGAGGTCGTCGGGGTCGAACCGGCCCAGGATCTCGTCGGCCTCGGCGGGCCGGCCCTGCCACATCAGCGCCCGCGACAGCAGATGTGCCGCCCGCATCCCGGCGTCGCGCTCGAATGCGGTGCGCGCCAAGCGTTCCCCCAACGGCGCATTGGCCAGTGACACCGCGTCTTTGGCCGCCGCCACCAACAGCCCGGTATCGGCGTTCTGGTCACTGTCCAGATACAACTCGGCCAGTCTGATCCGGGCTGCCGCCGATGTCGGCTTCTCCCGGTTCAGCACGTTCACGATCTGGCCGCGCAACATCCGAGCCGATGCCGTGCCGATCTGCCGCCGCACCACGTCGCCGTACAGCGGATGACTGATCCGCGCATTGAGTGTCGGACCGTCGCGATCGATCCGGATCAGATGCTCCTTCTCCGCGGCATCGATCGCCTGCTCGCCGGCCAGTTCCACCAGCGAATCGAGATCCAGCGGCTCGCACAACGACAGCAACCGAAGCACCGTGACGGCACTGGGATCGGCGTTGTCGAAACGGCTTTCCAGCAGCGTGGCCAGGACGGGCGACACCGTGGTCGCCCCGCGCAATTGCCACACGCCCTTGACCTCGCTCAGGGTGCCGGCCTCCAGTGCCGCCTCCACCATGTGCCGCAGGAACAGCGGATTGCCGCCCGACTGGGACCAGATGACGTTGGCGCTGAGCTCTTCCAACGTGCCGCCGAGTACCGACTCGACCAGGGCGACGCACTCTTGCCTGCTGAACGGCTCCAGGTCGATGTGGCGTAGGTAGCCGTCCTTCCACAGCGTCATCACCGAATCGGGTACGGGTTCCCCGCTGCGCACCGTCGCGACGATCGAACCGGTGCGCTCGACGGCGATTTGGTGTAGCAGTGTGGCCGACAGCTGGTCGAGCAGGTGCGCGTCGTCGACGCCGATCACCGCGGGACCGTCGGCCAGTAGGGACTGACGTGCCGACACCAGCAACTGGATCGGATCCCGAGCCTCGGTGGGTCTGACCCACTGTGCGAAGGCGCCGAGCGGGATGCTGCTCGACGACGTGGTGCAGGCCGCCCAACGAGCCCGCCCGGGCAGAGACGCGGTGACCGAACGGGCCAACGTTGTTTTGCCGACCCCGGCCACACCCGTGATCACGACACCTGAAGCTTCGCTGTCGGACAGCGCGGACCTGATGACCTCGTACTTGGCCGGGCGCTCCAGTAGCTGCCAGGCCGTCCCCATGTAGTCAGCCTAAGTGTCGATCCGGCCTGCCGCTGAGTCTCGCCGCGAACTGGTTGAGTTCACCAGTGCACGCCGGGCACCAGTCGTACGGCGTGCTTGACCGGACGCGGTGCACGGAGTCGGATCACCGGTAGACGGGGACCCGGCGCCGAGGGGCGCCGGACCTCGCCGCGGGCTGCCGCCGAGTCGGGATAGCCCAGGTACAGCTGGTGCAGTACCCGGCGCGCCAGCTTCGGGGTGAAGTACTGGCCCGCGTCGGCCAGCGTGCCCAGCGGGGTGTCGATGCGCACCGGTTTGTCCACCAGGGCCCGCACCACCATCGCCGCCGCGTGTTCGGCGCTGATCGGTGGCACCGGGTTCAGCCGACCCGACGGCGCGATCATCGGCGTCTTGACCAACGGCATATGGATCGTCGTGAAGGTGATGTTGTCCGACAACGTCTCCGAGGCCACCACATCGGTGAAAGCATCGAGCGCCGCCTTGGTCGGCAGGTACGAGCTGTACTTGGGATTGCGGGCCTGCACCCCGGCGCTGGACACGTTCACGACATGCCCGAACCGGCGTGCGCGCCAGTGCGGCAGCAGCGCCAGCACCATCCGGACGGCGCCGAAATAGTTGACTGCCATCACCCGCTCGTAGTCGTGCAGCCGGTCGGTCGACGCGCTCACCGACCGCCGGATCGACCGGCCCGCGTTGTTCACCAGATAGTCGACGTGACCGAACCGGCCCAGAATCTCGGCGATCGTCGTGTCGACGGATTCGGTATCGGTGACGTCACAGCTGAAGGCGAAGGCCTGCCCGCCGTCGGCGGTGATCTCCTCGACCAGTTCCTGTAGCGCTGCGCCGTTGCGTGCCAACGCGAACACGGTGGCACCACGCGCCGCCACCGCCACCGCCGAGGCACGGCCGATACCGCTGGACGCGCCGGTGATGATCACGTGCCTGCCCGCCAGCGGCTCAGAGTCGGAGACGGTGCGGTCGGGGTCCAGATGTTCGGCCCAGTATCGCCACAGCACGGGGGCATACGCCGGGAAGGCAGGCGGCTCGATCCCACTGGGAAGCAACGCCTTTCGGGTCACCTCGGAATGAAACACGGCTGCGGTCTCCAGCGTGTCGATGGCCTCCGGTGGCACACCGAGTTGCGTGACGGCCATGTCTCGCAACACTTTCGCGCGGCCGCGAGCGGCCAGCAGCGGCTTCGTCATCTGGCGGGGCAGTCCACCGCGCAGCGGCGGCAGTCCCGCGCTGCGGGCCACGCCCCGATAGATCTGACGCACGCCGACCGGCTCGAGTGCGGTGAGGTGGAACGTCTGCCCGTCCCGGCCGTCGATATGCATGAGTTCGACCAGTGCCGCGGCTACATAGTCGACCGGGACGAGGTTGATCCGGCCGATGTCCGGCAGCAGCACCGGTGTGATCGACGGCAACGCGGCCAGCCGGGCGAGTAACCCAAAGAGGTGATACGGGCCGGTGATCCGGTCGATTTCGCCGGTGCGTGAGTCGCCCACGATCACGCCGGTCCGATAGATGCGAAATCGCACATCCGCCGAGCGCACCAGGTGTTCGGCCTCGAACGCCACACGGTGCCGGCCGGTGGGCAGCTGCTGGCCGATATCGAAATCGTCCTCGGTGAACTCGCCCCGGAAGTCGCCGGCCACCGCGACCGAAGACAGCTGATGCAACGTCGCGCCCAGGTCCCGGCTCAGCGCCAGCGCCGATTCGGTGTCGGCAGCCCGGAGGTTCACAACATGGTCGGCGTCGGTCGGCAGGGCCGCGTCCGGCAACGCATGCACGCGCTGCCCCCAGTCCGCGGCGAGCATGGCCAAACCGGTCCGAGTCGATGAGTCGCGGGCAGCCAGCCATACCTCGGCGTCATCTCTCTGTGCGAGCAGCCGGGTGACGACCCGGCGCCCGATGAACCCGGTACCGCCGGTAACGACATAGCGCATGGGTCATCTTTGATCGGCGGTCGCACCCCGGTCAACAGGCTGACGAGATTCGTTCCCGGAACCAGTCCGGCCATGGCTGTTTCTCGAACGTCGCCGCGTCGACGCAGACGTGGACCATCGAGGCCTCCGCGATCAGATCCTCGCCGCGCCGGATCGCGAACCTGCTGCGCAGCGACGTCGTGCCCACCGGGTCGAACCGGACATCGACCACGAGGTCGTCGTCGAATCGCGCCGGCTGGCGAAACTGCAATTCCGCCGCGGCCACGACGAAGTCGATGCCCCCGTCGAGCAGCACCTGGTAGTCGCCGAAGATGTCCCGGAAGGCTTCGTTGAGCGCCATGTCGACCCACGTCAGGTAGTGGCCGTTGAAGACCCGGCCCTGCATGTCGCATTCGACATACCGCACGCGCAGCGGCATGCCGAACCCCATCTGCGTCATCTCAGAACGAGGTGATGCCATCCCAGTCCACGAGTGTCCAGCCGATGACCGGGTTGCCCGTCACCACGACGCGGCCGGTGTTGGGCAGCGGATGATCCGTGGCGAGGCTGTTTTTGGCATTGCGGGCGTTCATCAACGTCCACAACATGATTGACGCCGCGCTGGAGAACGCGACCGGCTTGTTGTTGCCACTCTCGTAGATGCGCTGCACCGCCCCGGTGAACTTGCCGTTGAACTCGGCGCCGCTCACCGAACCGGGAATGGTGAAGTCGGTGTCGCCGCGCAGCCAGTCGGCCGGGGCGACCATGTACGTCGCGGCGGCGCTCTTCACGTTGCCGCCGTTGAACCAGCCCGCCGAGATTTCGTTGAGGCCCGGCAGCACGGTGACCTGCTTGCCGAGCGCCTTGGCCATCGGCGCGGCAGTCTGCTGGGTTCGCACCATCTCCGAGGCGTAGACACCGTCATATCCGTTCCCCTTCAGCCGGTTGGCGGCCGCGGCGGCCTGCTGCTCGCCGGTCGGAGTCAGCGAGGGGCCGGGAACTTCGGTATCGATCACCCCGGCCGCATTGGCCTCCGATTCCCCGTGACGGATGAACGTCAGCGTGATCGTCCGGTCGTGCGGCGTATCAGAACTGCAACTGGCGAGCAGGACAACGGCCAAGAGGGCGGCAATCAGCGAGACAAGGGTCCGGGCGCGCAGAAGAGGCATCCTCCTAGCGTGCCTTGTCGACCGCTGTGGTGGGTCCAATTCTGGCCAGTGCGACGATGATGTTTCTGATCCGACGACGTCAGGAGTACGGCAATGGCCATCGACCCCACCGCAATCGGAGCGGTCACCGATCCTGCGCCCTACCGGTGGACCGACCGCGACACGATGCTCTACGCGCTCGGCGTGGGCGCAGGCACCGATGATTTGGCCTTCACCACCGACAACAGCCACGACATCACCCAGCAGGTATTGCCGACCTTTGCCGTCATCTGCTGCCCGGCATTCGGGGCCGCCACCAAGGTGGGTTCATTCAACTGGGGCATGCTGCTGCACGGCTCGCAGGAGATCCGCTTGCACGCACCGCTGCCCGCGTCGGGTGAGCTGTCGGTGGTCTCCGAGGTGGCCGACATTCAGGACAAGGGGGAGGGCAAGAACGCGATCATCGTGATGCGCGGCAAGGGCACCGATCCGGCGACCGGAGAACTGATCGCCGAAACGCTGTCGACGGCGGTGATCCGCGGCGAGGGCGGCTTCGGCGGGCAACCCGGTCAGCGCCCGGCCGCTCCCGAATTCCCCGATCGCGAACCGGACGCCCGCATCGCCATGCCCACCCGAGGCGATCAGGCGTTGATCTACCGACTGTCCGGTGACCGCAATCCGCTGCACAGCGACCCCTGGTTCGCCCGCGAGATGGCCGGCTTCGACAGGCCGATCCTGCACGGGCTGTGCACCTATGGGTTCGCCGGTCGCGCGCTGCTGGCCGAGTTGGCCGGCAGCGACGCCGCGAAGCTCACCGCGGTCAGCGCGCGATTTACGTCGCCGGTCTTCCCGGGTGAGACGTTGACGACGTCGATCTGGCGCACCGATCCTGGCCGGGCGGTCTACCGCACCGAGGCCAGCGGGCCCGACGGCTCCAACGCGCGGGTCGTGCTCGACGACGGCTCGGCCGAGTACCGCTAGCCCACGGCGCCGCCGACCAGGTGGCCGATGCCGAACGTGATGCCCATCGCCAGCGCACCGCCGATGACCACCCGGTAGATCGCCCGCCGCGGGTTGGCGCCACCGAGGCGCGCGCTGACCCAGCCGGTGACCGCCAACGCGATCAACACCGCGATGAAGGTGACCGGCACCCGAATCGACGGCGGCGGCAACAGAATTGCCAGTAGGGGCAGGATCGCGCCGACCGTGAAGGAGACTGCCGAGGAGAACGCGGCCTGCCACGGATTGGTGAGTTCGTCGGGGTTGATCCGCAATTCGATCTCGACGTGGGCGGCGAATGCGTCGTGGTCGGTCAGTTCCTCGGCCACGGCGCGCGCGGTCGCCGGCGTCAAGCCCTTGGCCTCATAGAGCGCGGCGAGTTCGTCGAGCTCGGCCGCCGGTTCGGTGTCCAATTCGCGGCGTTCCTTCTTCAGCATCGCCTCTTCGGAATCCCGCTGGGTACTCACCGAGACGTATTCACCGACCGCCATCGACAGGGCGCCGGCCGCCAGGGCCGCGATGCCGGCCGTGAAGATCGGCCCGCGCTCGATGGTTGCCGCGGCGACACCGACGACGATGCCTGCCGTGGACACGATGCCGTCATTGGCGCCGAGGACACCCGCCCGCAGCCAGTTCAGTCGACTTCCGAAGGCGTCGTGGTGCGGCTCGGCTGGATGGACCGGGGGTATCGGTGGCGTCGTCACGTGTGCAGCGTAGGACTTTCGCCGTAGGCCCGCGCAATGTCTTCCGAGCCGGCCCAACCGGAATACGTCGGTCGCTGCGGCCAGCCGTCGGGGGAGTCCTGCCATTCCTCCTGCCGGCCCCAGGGCAGTAGGTCGATGAGCGCGAATGAGTGACTGAGTTGCTCGGTGCCGCGACCATTGGTGTGCCACGTGCGGTAGACGGTGTCGCCGTCGCGCATAAAGACGTTGACGCCGAACCCGTCGCCCGGGGCGGCGTCGACATCGGCGCCGAACGAGCTGCCCGCCGACGAGTACCAGTCCATGGCATTGCCGACCTTGGCTTTGTAGGCCAGGGCTTCGTCGATCGGCCCGTTCGTGACGATCACGAAGCGGGCGTCGTAGTTGTCCAGAAACTCCAGCCGGGTGAACTGTGAGGTGAACCCGGTGCAGCCCGGGCACTGCCACTCCGCGCCGTCGGTCCACATGTGGTTGTAGACGATCAGCTGTGCGCGCCCGTCGAACACCTCGGCCAGGCAGACCGGACCTTGGGCCCCGGTCAAGACATAGTTCGGCATCTCGACCATCGGTAGGCGCCGGCGTTGTGCGGCGATCGCGTCGAGTTCGCGGGTGGCGGCCTTCTCGCGCACGCGCAGCTCGTCGAGTGCGGCGCGCCAAGTCTGCTGATCGACCACCGGAGGCAGGGCGGACATGGGGACTCCTTTGTGTCGGGTTACTTCACAAAGGGTTGACTCGCCCCGCCCCCGATAGTCATCGCGTTCGGTCAGCCCCGCTTACTGCGGGCCCCGCCGCTCTTGGTGCCGGTCTTGGCTGACGTGGCTTTCTTTGCGCTCGCCGAAGCGGCCGACGGGGCCTTCGACCGGTCCCGCGCCGAGCCCGCCACCCCAGATGCTCGCGGACTCGCCGTGGTCGCGGCCGCCGTGGGCTGCGACGTTGCCGCGCCTGCCTTCTTGAACGGCAGGACGATGGTCGGTGGCGTGGTGTAAAGGGCCTGAGTCAGCAGGTTTCGGACGACGATCGGAAGGCCGATCGGACCGTAGATGCCGAGCAGTCCGACCTCGTTGTTGAGGATGACGTCGAGGAACGCTGCCGGTGCTTCGAACACACCCACCAGCGGGTTGGCGCTGCCGGTGAAGGTGTTGATGGCGGACTGGACGGCGGCGATCGGTAACTGAAGTTGAGCGGCGATGATCGGCGGGAGCGCGTTGACTACCGTTGAACCGACGCTGATTACGCCGGTGAGGTGTGCGCTGATCTCCGCAGGGATCGAAGCACCCTGGCCGGTGAACAATTGGGCGGCGTAGATCAGCTGATTCAGCACCAGCTGGGTCACGACCGGAGCCAGCGGAATGGTGGGGCTCGGCAACGGAACGTTGTTGTTGACGCCGAATGCTGTCGCGGCGAGCTGAATTACGTTGGCTACCGTGTTGTTTGCCAGATCTGACCATGCGTCGGTGAGCTGGACTGCTTCAGCGGAAATTCGTGAGGGGGCGACGGCCATCTCGTGCGGCGTCGCGATCACGGGCGACAGGGCCAGGGCCCCAGCGGTGGTCATGGTTGCAACCGCGAGCAGCGAGCGACGGGCGGCATGTTCCATCGAAGAGTGCTCCTTCGTAGTGCGGTGCCGACGAGGCCTCGTCGACTTCTCTTCCCCGACCGGGAATCCGCTGTGGTCAGCATTCCAGGAGGGCCCGAGCAGCGCATGATAATTTGCTGAATCTGCAGCTGCATTCCCAAGTGCGAAAGCTCGTCAACTGTCGTAGTCGGCGAGACCGCTCAGGACCGCGGGCAGCGGGCGTTGATGTAACACGCCCAGCCGCTGGGTGGCGCGAGTGAGTGCAACGTAAAGCTCGGCAGCACCGCGCGGCCCGTCGGCGAGGATGCGGTCCGGTTCCACCACCAGCACCGCGTCGAACTCGAGACCCTTGGTCTCCGACGGCGCGACCGCGCCCGGAACACCCGGGGGCCCGATCACGACGCTGGTGCCCTCGCGGGCGGCTTCGTCCGTCACGAACTCTTCGATCGCGGCCGACAGGCGGTCCGCGGTGACCCGCCGAGACCAAGGGCGGATTCCGCACGCGCGCACCGACTCCGGCGCCGGGACGCCGGGCGCGAACTCGGCGAGCAGCGCGGCGGCGACGGTCATGATCTCGGCGGGCGTGCGGTAGTTCACCGACAATGACCGATAGACCCACCGGCCGGGTGCGTACGGCTCGAGCATCTGCGCCCAGCTTGTCGCCCCGGCCATCGAGCGGCGCTGGGCGAGGTCGCCGACGACGGTGAACGACCGGCTCGGGCAGCGACGCATCAGCACCCGCCAGTCCATCTCGGAGAGTTCCTGCGCCTCGTCGACCACGACGTGTCGGTAGGTCCAGTCGCGGTCGGCGGCGGCGCGCTCGGCCAGATCGCGGTAGTCGCGCTCGATGAAGCGTTCGGCGAGGTCCTCGGCGTCGATCAAGTCCTGCGCGAGCAGATGGTCCTCGTCGTCCATCAGGTCCTCGCGTGCGATCATGTTGTCCAACACGCCTGCTGCATAGCGTGTTTCGGCCTTGCGCTCCTGTTCAGCGGTATCGTCCGCGGCCTGATGCGGACCCAGCAGGTCGACCAGTTCGTCGAGCAGTGGAACGTCCGACACGGTCCAGGCGTCGCCGGCTTCCCGCCATAGCGCCGAGTCGGCGCCGGCGGCGCGCAACCGTTCGGGCGACGTGTACAGCGTCGCCAATACGTCCTCCGGCGTCAGGATCGGCCAGAGTTCGTCCAGGGCGGCGACGAACCGGTCGTTGTCGTCGAGCTCGGCGAGCAGATCCGCGCGCACCTTCTCCCAGGCCTCGCGATTGTCGCGGGTCAGCCAGCCGCGACCGATGCGGGCAATCGCCCGCTCGGTGAGGACGTAGGTGACGATCTCCTTGAATACCGCACGGGCCGTGTTGTGCGGCAGCCCGCTTGCGCGTGCCTCGTCGATCGCCCACTGGGCGGTGTCGGCGGCTATCTGCATCGTGACGTCCGCCAGCGGGATCTCCAGGACCTGTTCGGGCAGCCGTTGGCGGTCGGCGATGGCAGCGGCGAGTACATCCAGCATCGCGCGAGAACCTTTGAGGCGGGCGACTTCTGGGGTGTCTTCGGCGTCGACATGCAATCCGGGAACCAGATCACCGACCGTCACGAACACCACCTCCGACTCGCCGAGCGACGGCAGCACGCGGCCGATGTGGTTCATGAACGCCTGGTTGGGGCCGACGACCAGCACCCCGTGCCGCTCGATTCGCGCCCGTTGGGTGTAGAGGAGGTACGCGACGCGATGCAGCGCCACCACGGTCTTGCCGGTGCCGGGTCCGCCCTCGATGACCAGGACGCCCGGATGATCGAGCCGGATGATCTCGTCCTGCTCGGCCTGGATCGTCGCCACGATGTCGCGCATGCCTTCAGCGCGGGGAGCGTTGACCGCAGCGAGCAGGGCCGCATCACTGCTGAACGGACTGTCGTCCCCGGCGTCGGGATCCGGGCGACCGAAGACCTCATCGGTGAAATCAAGCAGCCGCCGGCCAAGGGATTGGAACTGGCGGCGCCGACGCATGCCCTCCGGGCTGGCGCCGGTGGCGACGTAGAACGCACGCGCGGCCGGTGCCCGCCAGTCGAGCAGCAGGGGTTCGTGGTCGTTGTCCTCGTCGAAGATGCCGATACGACCGACGTAGAGCCGCTCGCCCGAATGAGCGTCCAGCCGTCCGAAACACAGCCCATGGTCGGCCACGTCCAATCGTGCCGCCGACCGGGCAAGGGCACGCACCTCGGCGTCGCGGGCGACCAGAGTTCCGCCATCTTGCATGTCGATCGGGCCGCCGAGCGCGGCGCGGTACTGGGCCTTGACCCGCGCGCGCTTGGCGTCGAGCCGGTCATAGAGCCCGGCCAGGTAGTCCCGTTCGGACTCCAGCTCACGGTCGTGCGCCTGTGTCGTCATACCCCTCGTTCCCATCGACTCCATCCTTGTCTACTTTTCCCGGCGACTTTTCCCAGCGCCCGATCCGTAGAACACATGTTCGATAAGCTGTACCGGTGAGCTGGTTCAACGGGCCGCCGAGCTGGGGCGAGATGGAGCGGGTGCTCAACGGCAAGCCGCGCCGGCCAGGCTTGTCGCTCGGGGAGCCGCACGCCGACGGCGGGGACAGCCCGGCGTGGTCGCGCCGTCGGGAACCCTACGAGCCGATCGGCGACCGTACGCAGCGGTCGGCCGTGCCTTACGCCGAGCTGCATGCGCATTCGGCCTACAGCTTCCTCGATGGGGCCAGCACTCCAGAGGAACTGGTCGAGGAGGCGTCGCGGCTGGACCTGCGCGCCATTGCGCTGACCGACCACGACGGGCTCTACGGTGTGGTGCGCTTCGCCGAGGCTGCCAAGGAACTCGACATGCGCACCGTATTCGGTGCCGAACTCTCGTTGAGCAATACTGCCCGCACCGAGGTGCCCGACCCGCCGGGCCCGCACCTGCTGGTGTTGGCTCGTGGCCCGGAGGGCTACCGCCGGCTGTCGCGTCAGCTGTCCGCCGCGCATCTGGCCGGCGGCGAGAAGGGCAAGCCCCGCTATGACTACGACTCACTCACCGAGGCCGCAGGCGGGCATTGGCACATTCTCACCGGTTGTCGAAAAGGGCATGTCCGGCAGGCACTTTCACAGGGTGGTCCGGAGGCGGCGGCCGCGGCCCTGGCCGACCTGGTGGATCGATTCGGCCGGGACCGGGTCAGCATCGAGATCAGCAGCCATGGCGATCCGTTCGACGACGAGCGCAATGCCGCGCTGGCCGCACTGGCTCCACGGTTCGGAGTCGGGGTCGTCGCCACCACCGGAGCCCACTTCGCCGAGCCGGGCCGCGGTCGGCTGGCCATGGCCATGGGCGCGATCCGGGCGCGCCAGTCCCTGGATGAGGCGGCCGGTTGGCTGGCCCCGCTGGGTGGCTCACACCTGCGGTCCGGTGACGAGATGGCTCGGCTGTTCGCGCAGTACCCCGAATCTGTCAGCGCCGCAGCCTATCTCGGTGAGCAGTGCGCATTCGAGCTGGCACTGATCGCGCCGCAACTGCCCCCGTTCGACGTGCCGGACGGGCACACCGAGGACAGCTGGCTGCGTGAACTGGTGATGGTCGGTGCCGCCCGGCGCTACGGGCCGCGCGCCGGTGCGCCGGAGGCTTACGCCCAGCTCGAGCGCGAGCTCGAGGTCATCGCCACCTTGAAGTTCCCGGGCTACTTCCTGGTGGTTCATGACATCACGCGGTTCTGCCGGGAGAACGACATCCTGTGCCAGGGGCGGGGTTCGGCGGCCAACTCCGCGGTGTGCTACGCGCTCGGTGTTACCGCCGTCGACCCGATCGCCAACGAATTGCTCTTCGAACGGTTCCTGTCCCCGGCCCGTGACGGGCCACCCGATATCGACATCGACATCGAATCGGACCTGCGGGAGAAGGCCATCCAGTACGTCTACGACCGGTACGGACGCGACTACGCCGCACAGGTCGCCAACGTCATCACCTACCGTGGCAAGAGTGCCGTGCGCGACATGGCTCGTGCCCTCGGGTTCTCGCAGGGCCAGCAGGACGCCTGGAGCAAGCAGATCAGCCACTGGCACTCCGGTGCCGACTCACCTGACATCGAGGACATCCCCGAGCCGGTGGTCGACCTGGCGGTCCAGATCAAGAACCTGCCGAGGCACATGGGCATCCATTCCGGTGGCATGGTGATCTGTGACCGCCCGATCGCCGACGTGTGCCCGGTGGAGTGGGCGCGCATGGAGAATCGTAGCGTGCTGCAGTGGGATAAAGACGACTGTGCCGCAATCGGATTGGTGAAGTTCGACATGCTCGGCCTCGGCATGCTTTCAGCGCTGCATTACTGCATAGATCTGGTGGCCGAACACAAGGGCATCGAGGTCGACCTGGCACGCCTGGACCTGTCCGATCCCGCGGTCTACGAGATGTTGCAGAAGGCGGATTCGGTCGGGGTGTTCCAGGTGGAGTCGCGCGCCCAAATGGCCACGCTTCCACGGCTGAAGCCGCGGGTGTTCTACGACCTGGTGGTGGAGGTGGCGCTGATCCGCCCCGGACCTATCCAGGGTGGCTCGGTGCATCCCTACATCAAGCGGCGCAACGGCCTGGAGGAGGTCACCTACGACCACCCGTCGATGGAACCGGCGCTGCGAAAGACATTGGGTGTGCCGTTGTTCCAGGAGCAACTGATGCAGCTGGCGGTGGACTGCGCGGGTTTCTCGGCCGCGGAGGCCGACCAGCTGCGCCGGGCCATGGGCTCCAAGCGTTCCACCGAGAAGATGCGGCGGCTCCGTGACCGGTTCTACGCCGGGATGGCCGAGCGTCACGGCATCACCGGCGAGATTGCCGACCGGATCTACGACAAACTCGAAGCGTTCGCCAATTTCGGTTTCCCGGAGAGTCATTCGCTGAGCTTCGCCTCGCTGGTGTACTACTCCTCGTGGTTCAAGCTGTACCACCCGGCGGCGTTCTGCGCCGCGCTGCTGCGCGCTCAGCCGATGGGCTTCTACTCGCCGCAGTCGCTGGTTGCCGACGCCCGCAGGCACGGGGTCACCGTGCACGGACCCGACATCAACGCCAGCCTGGCGCACCCCACCCTGGAGAACACCGGGATGGAGGTTCGGCTGGGATTGGCCACCGTGCGGCACATCGGTGACGAACTGGCTCAACGCATCGTCGACGAGCGTGAGGCCGGCGGCCGGTATGCCTCGCTACTGGATCTGACTGGACGCGTGCAGCTTTCGGTGCCACAGACCGAGGCGCTGGCCACCGCGGGGGCATTGGGCTGCTTCTCGGTCACTCGCCGGGAGGGACTATGGGCGGCCGGTGCGGCAGCGACCCAGCGTCCCGACCGGTTGCCCGGCGTCGGCTCGTCGTCGCACGTGCCGGCGTTACCCGGCATGACCGAGGTGGAGTTGGCCGCCTCCGACGTGTGGGCCACCGGCATTTCGCCGGACAGCTATCCGACTCAGTTCCTGCGCGAAGACCTCGATGCGTTGGGAGTGGTTCCTGCCGATCGGTTGTTGGACGTGCCCGACGGCAGCCGGGTGCTGATCGCCGGGGCGGTGACGCACCGCCAACGGCCGGCCACCGCCCAGGGCGTGACGTTCATGAACATCGAGGACGAGACCGGCATGGTCAATGTGCTGTGCACGCCGGGGGTTTGGAACCGGCATCGCAAACTGGCTCAGACCGCGGCGGCGCTGCTGATTCGCGGACAGGTGCAGAACGCCACCGGGGCGGTGACCGTGGTGGCCGAGCGGATGGGCCGCATCACGATGAAGGTCGGCTCGCGCTCGCGGGATTTCCGGTGAGCTAGTCCTTTTCGTCGTCTTTGGGTAGCAGGCGTTCGGGGTGGTGGTAGTCGTTGGTGCCGCCGATGAGCGGAACATCGGGCGGCGGCATCCAGTGGGTTTGGCCGTTGGGGAGTTGCTGGGTGGTCCAGCCGTCGTTTTCGACCAGCAGGTTGTCGCATTTGCACGCCAGCGTGAGGTCGTCGATGTCGGTACTGCCGCCATGCTTCCAGTCCTTGGCAGCGTGGTGGACCTGGCTGTTGTAGCCGTTGACCGTGCAACCTGGCGCGGTGCAGCCGCGGTACTTGGCCAGCAACATGATTCGTTGGTCCGCCGAGGCCAACCGCTTGCTGCGGCCGAGCCATAGCGACTGCCCGGTGGCGCCGTCGAACACCGCCAGGTAGTGGTTGGCGGGGGTCGCCATCCGGATCAGGTCGGTGATCGGGATCAAGGTGCCGCCGGCGGTGACCGCGTGGCCGGCGCCGGCTTGTAGTTCCTGCAAGGTGGTGGTGACGATCATGGTCACCGGAAGACCATTGTGCTGACCGAGTTTCGGATCTCCCAACCGACCGCGCACCAAGTCCGCCAGCGCATCATGTTGGCGTTGCGCGTGACTACGCAGATCGGGCTCTTCACTGTCGGGGTTGGGTGCGGCGAATTTCGCCAACCACGCGTCCAGCATCGCCCGCAGCTCGGGGTCGGCCACCAACTTCCCGACGCTCATGCCATCGGCGCGCTGACCACCGCACCACAGGAACCCGCGCTTACGGGCTCGGTCCTCCTCAGAAAAATTGCCATCGGGGTTGAGGTGGGTGGCCAGCCGGTCGGCGACCTTTTCAAGCTGATCGGGCCGCATGGTCTGCGCATGCTCGGCGAGCGTGCGTTCGGCCTTCTCGATCTCTGCAGGGCTGACATGATCGGGTAGCTCACGAAAGAACTTCTGAATGACCCGCACATGCTCCCCGTCGAGATGGCCGGCCTCCCAGGCTTTCCCCGTCGCAGGCAACAGCGGCTGCAACTGCTCGCCGGTCAACGTTGTGCGAGGCGTCAACTGTTCGGCATCGCGGACCCGGCGCTTGGCGGTGGCACGGCTGATCCGAAGCGCGTCTGCCAGCACGATCGCGATCGGCGGACAGCCCTCGTAGCGCTCCAAATGGGTGATCTGATCGTGTGATACCGCGACCTGGCGGCGCACCGCACGTTCCAGCCGCTCCATTGCCGCGAACCGCTCCGGCGCGGGCAATTCCTCGATATCAGCGGCGCCCAACAATTCGACCGCGGCGTCCAGCGCATCCAACGCCATCGTGATCGAACTCATGTTCGAACAATATCTCGCCCGCCCGACAAAAACTTACGCCGAAATCAATCTGTGGACGAAGTCGAATCTGTGGAAAGCGTTGCGCCGCTAGATCGCGAAGGCAATCGGCAGCGTCAACGGACCACGGATGGCGGGGTATCGCGCAGGTGGGTGTGCCGGCCAGGGCGGGCTGCCGCGAATGGAGGTGCCGGAGGGCCGAGGCGATTTCCATTAGGGGGCCAGCGCCGCTCCTAAGCAGTAGTGGGCGCCGTACCCTAACGACAATGCGGCGCGGCCGGGGCGAAAATCGTTGGGCTGCTTGGCCAGCCGGATTCGGGCGGGGTAGCTAGCGTGCCGGCATCACTCAGTCGGTGTGGTCCACACCTTGTCGATGCTGATCCGCAGCCGCAGGTTGAAGCTGCCCATCGATGCTGTGAGGCCGAATTGATCTGACAGAGCACCATATTTCGCCCAGTACGGGGCGTCGTCGCGGGGATCGGCGTCCTCGCTGTCGACGGTAGCCGGGCCGCCGACGACAATGATGCCGCCACCGTTGCCGTCGGAATCCAGATTCAGGCTCACGCGCGGATGCGCGTCGATGTGGCGCACCTTGGCCGCGCTCGGCATCGTGTAGACGAGGACATCGGTGCCGTCGAAGAAGAACCACACCAGCTTGGGCACCGGCTGGCCGGATTTGGCCACCGTTGTCAGCCAGCCGTACTTGTCGTGGGTGAGCCGATCGACCACCTCTGAAGTCAGTTCAGTTGCCATAACGCCGAATGTAGTCTCAGCTCATGACACTCGATCTGACCGTTGATGAACTTCTGACTTCCACCCGATCGGTGCGCAAGCGGCTCGACTTCGACCGGCCCGTGCCGCGCGAGGTGCTGATGGAGTGTCTGGATCTGGCCCTGCAGGCGCCGACAGGCTCCAATGCCCAAGGCTGGCAGTGGGTCTTCGTCGAGGACCCCGCCAAGAAGAAGGCGCTGGCCGATATCTACCGGGCCACCGGCACGCCCTACCTCGACATGCCCGCGCCGGTCCGCGGCGACATGCGCGATGCACAGATGGACTCGGTGCTCAGCTCGGCCAAGTACCTCAATGAGAACCTCGAGAAGGCTCCGGTGTTCCTGATCCCGTGCCTGGAAGGCCGCCCGGACGGCGCCCCCGCCGGCATGCAGGCGTCCTACTGGGGTTCCCTCATCCCCGCCGTCTGGAGTTTCATGCTGGCCCTGCGGTCGCGGGGGCTGGGCTCGGCGTACACGACGCTGCACCTGATCGGGGACGGCGAAAAGCAGGCCGCCGAACTGCTCGGCATCCCGTTCGACCGGTACACCCAGGGCGGCCTCTGGCCCATCGCTTACACCAAGGGCACCGACTTCAAGAAGGCCAAGCGGCTGCCGGCCGAGGAGCTCACCCACTGGGACACCTGGTGAGCTAGATCCCACCTTCGAAGCCGTGCTGGCGCCACGCTTCGTAGGCCACCACCGCGGCGGCGTTCGACAGATTCAGCGACCGCCGGCCCGCCAGCATCGGGATCCGCACCTGTTGGGTGATGTGCGGGTCGGCGAGCGTCGCCGCATCCAAACCCGTCGGCTCCGGTCCGAACAGCATGACGTCGCCCGGCTCGTAGGCGATATCGAACGACGACCGCGTGGCATGCGCGGTGAACGCGTATACCCGCGCGCCGGCCACCGCGGCCCACGCCTGCTCCAGGTTGGCGTGAACCGTCACCGACGCCAGGTCGTGATAGTCCAGGCCGGCCCGGCGGAGCTTCGGTTCGGAAAGGTCGAACCCCAACGGCTCCACCAGATGCAATTCACATCCGGTCGCCGCGACCATGCGGATGGCATTACCGGTGTTCGGTGCGATCCGCGGCGAATAGAACATCAGCCTGAACACGACCACCCTCCGGTCACGCGGATAATGGCGGCATGGTCGAGACCAGTCTTTGGATGCAGAAAGTCGCGGCTGATCCGGGACATTCGCGTTGGTACATCGAGCGTTTCCGCGCGATGGAGCGCGCCGGTGACGACGTGGTCGGCGAAGCCCGGTTCGTCGACGCACTGGCGCGTCGAGGCTCCCATATTCTCGACGCCGGCTGTGGCTCCGGCCGGGTAGGCGGCTACCTGGCCGGCGTCGGTCACCGGGTGGTCGGGGTCGACGTCGATCCAGCACTCGTCGAGGCGGCCGAACACGATCATCCCGGCCCGCGCTGGCTCGTTGGTGACCTCGCCGAATTGGACCTGCCTGCGCGCGGCATCGCCGAGCAGTTCGACATCATCGTGTCGGCGGGCAACGTGATGACGTTCCTCGCGCCGAGCACCCGGGTGCAGGTGCTGTCGCGACTGCGTGCTCACCTCAAGGCTGGCGGGCGTGCGGTCATCGGCTTCGGCGCCGGGCGCGAGTACTCCTACAGCCAGTTCCTGGACGACGCCGTCGAAGCCGGGTTCGCCGTCGATCTGCTGCTGTCCACCTGGGATGTGCGGCCGTTTACCGATGACTCCGACTTTCTCGTCGCGCTGCTCAAGCCAGCTTAGGCAATTCGTGTGAGTTGATGATCTCAGTTGTGCCGCAGCGCAATTTGCTCGGCACCCCGCAACGTGAATTGACCGGGGGTCACCGGTATCTCTCTGTTCAGTAACGACTCTGGAGATGCTGGGCATTGGCTGTCATACTCGACGAATTGCCAGGGGTTATGCGCAGCTCCGTTGTGGGCAACACGGGCAGCGATGACCAGGAAGTCACCGATGATTCAGACTCAACAGCCAACAACCGTGCCGCCGAAGCGGCCGTCGCGGTGGTCGCTGGGCAACTGGCCCGTGCGGGGCAAAGTGTTTGCGATCGTGGCCGTTCCGCTGGCGCTGGCGCTCGCCTTTGCCGGCGCCCGCATCTGGGATGGCGTGAATTCGGCGCGGGATCTGCAGGTCGCCGCCGATCGCGTCCAGATGATCCCGGTGATCGAGAGCTACGTCGGTGCGCTGCAGGGCGTGCTTCTGGCGTACTCGTCGAACGGGGACACCCAATCGGCGGCAAACACATTCGACAAGAACAAGGCCGCACTACAGAACAAGCTGAACAGCACCGACGTCGCACCCGACGTCCGGACCGGCGTGACCAACCTGCTCACCGGTGGCCAACAGCTGGTGGGCGCGGTGTCGGCCAACACCATCGGGCTGCGTGACCGGATCACCGGCTACGCGCCGATCCTGCTGACCGCCGAGGACGCCATCAACGGATCGGTGCGCCTGGACGACGAAAAACTGCTCGCTCAGACCCAGGGCCTGAGCCGTGCGGTCGGCGCTCGCGGACAGATGTTCATGCAGGAGCTGCTCGTCGAACAGGGCGGCGACCTGCCCGAGCCGGAGCTGCGCACGTCGATGATCACGCTGGCCGGCACGGAACCCTCGACGTTGTTCGGAATGAGCCAGGTGCTCGGCGTCGGCTCTCCGGAGGCCAAGACGCTGCAGAGCCAGATGGTCGGCCGGATGGGCATCATGTCCAGCCCTGACGCCACCCTGGCCGGCAATGCCGACCTGCGTCAGTCGCTGCAGGCCACCGACGCCATCGCGGAGAAGGTCGTCGCGAGCACCACCGATGAGGTCACCTCGTCGGTGCAGCAGATGGCGACCGACCGCAGGCACGCCGTCATCCGCGACGCCCTGCTGGTGCTGGCCGCGTTCATCGCGGCGCTGGTCGTGGTGTACCTGGTCGCGCGGTCCCTGGTCCGTCCGCTGCGCATTCTGCGCGACAGCGCGTTGCGCGTCGCGCACACCGATCTGGAGCAGGGCATCGCCCGGGTCCGGGCCGGCGACGAGCGTGAACCCGAGCCGCTGCCGGTCTACACCACCGAGGAGGTCGGCCAGGTCGCCCATGCGGTCGACGAGCTGCACACCCAGGCACTGCTGCTGGCCGGTGACGAGGCCCGGCTGCGGCTGGTGATCAACGAGATGTTCGAGACGATGTCGCGCCGCAATCGCTCGCTGGTCGACCAGCAGCTCTCGCTCATCGACCGGCTGGAACGCAATGAGAAGGATCCCGAGCGGCTCGACAACCTCTTCCGGCTCGATCACCTGGCCACCCGGATGCGCCGCATCGGCTCCAACCTGCTGGTGCTGGCGGGTGCGCAGGTGTCCCGCGACCACCGCGAGTCCTTGCCGTTGGCCAATGCCGTCAACGCCGCGGTCTCCGAAGTCGAGGACTACAAGCGGGTGGAGGTCGGCGAGGTGCCAGACTCGGCCCTGATCGGGCGCGTCTCCGCCGACGCGGTACACATGCTCGCCGAATTGATCGACAACGCACTGCGCTATTCACCGCCGATCTCGCCGGTGCGTGTCAGCGCGGGGCACACCAGTAACGCCGGGGTACTGATCGAGGTGCACGACGACGGCATCGGCATGACCGACAGCGACCTGCGGATCGCCAACATGCGGCTGCACGCCGGCGGCGAGGTCAGCCAGGACAACACCCGGCACATGGGCCTGTTCGTGGTTGGCCGGCTGGCGCACATGCACGGCATGGAGGTGCGGCTGCGCAACGCCGTCGAGGGGGAGCCGTCGTCGGGGACCACCGCCGAGCTCTACATCCCGGCCAAACTGCTCGAGCACGGCGAGGCGATCGGGGACGACGCCCGCCGCTACGACGCGCCGACTGAACCAGCTGTCGAGGAAGACGCGCCCGCCGCGCCGTTCCCGGCGGTGGTCGAGCCCGGCGTCGTCGACTCGAGCGGCCTACCGCGACGCTCACCGGGTTCCAGCGGGATCACCGGCGCGCCAACGCCACAACCGAAGCCCGAGCCCGAACCCGAGCCGCAGCCCTCACTGTGGTTCGCCGACGCGGGATCCGTTGCCGAGAACGAGCACGCCTCGGACACCTCGCGCTTCTTCACCGCGCGTGCCCGCGCCGAGGAGGCGCGCGAGGAGCACCTCGACATCAGCGACATGGATGTGCTGGCCGCCGACCTGTCGGCACCCGATTTCGAGGACACCGACACCGACTTCATCTACCAGAAAATGCTCAACGAGCTGATGGTCGACCCGCACACCATCGCGGTGCCTCAGGATTGGAAGTCGGTGTGGGACAACGGCTGGGAGACCGCAGCCGAGGTGGACAACGTGCCGGTGCAGGACCACACCGAACACGGCCTGCCGGTGCGCGATCCCGGCGCCCGGCTGGTGCCCGGCGCCGCGGAGCCGGTCTCGGCACCTGCTCTCCCGCAACGTGATCCCGACGCGGTCCGGTCCTCGTTCAGCAGCCACTTCGGTGGCGTGCGGGCCGCGCGTTCCGACCTCCAGGCCGGGTCCGCAGAGAACGGAAAAGACCACACATGACCTTGCCCCAGCGGCCACAGAACAATTCACTCGACTGGCTGGTTTCCAACTTCGCCCGTGAGGTGCCCGGTGTCTCACACGCGGTGCTGGTGTCGGTCGACGGGCTGCTGATCGCGGCCAGCGAGCAACTGCCGCGGGAACGCGCCGAGCAGCTCGCCGCGGTGACGTCCGGCCTGGCCAGCCTGGCCGCCGGGGCCGCGCAGCTCTTCGAGGCGGGCCAGGTCCTGCAATCGGTGGTCGAGATGGCCGGCGGCTTCCTGCTGGTCATGCGGGTGGGCGACGGATCTCACCTGGCCACACTGGCCGCTCCGAACTGTGACATCGGCCAAATCGGTTACGAGATGGCGGTTTTGGTTGAACGAGTGGGCAATGTCGTCTCGTCGTCACGGCGGGCCGCGCAACCGTCGTGACCGGTGATGCCGAGGCGAACCTGGTGCGCCCCTACACGCTGACCGCGGGACGCACCGACACCTCCGTCGAACTCCCGATCGAGGCGCCGATCACCACGATGCCGTCGGCGGAAGAGCAGCACTGGCCGTCGGGTGACATGCGCGGGCGCATCTGCGAGCTGTGCGTCGACCGCCCATCTGTGGCCGAAATCTCAGCGCTATTGGATCTTCCGCTCGGCGTCGCGCGCGTCCTCGTCGGTGACCTGGTGACGGCGGGTTATCTTCGGGTAGAGACCACTTTGACCGACCGCTCGACATCGGACGAGCGCCGCAGCCTGATAGGAAGGACCCTTCGTGGCCTACGAGCCCTCTGAGGGGCGATCATCCGCGTCGACGAAGATCGTCGTCGCAGGTGGGTTCGGCGCAGGCAAGACCACATTCGTCGGGGCGGTGTCGGAGATCATGCCGTTGCGCACCGAGGCGATGGTGACCGACACCTCCGCCTCGGTGGACGCGCTGGACGCCACCCCGGGCAAGTCGACGACGACGGTGGCCATGGACTTCGGCCGTATCACCCTCGACCAGGACCTGGTGCTCTACCTGTTCGGCACACCGGGCCAGCGCCGGTTCTGGTTCATGTGGGACGACCTGGTGCGCGGCGCGATCGGGGCGATCATCCTGGTCGATGTGCGCCGCCTGCAGGACAGCTTCGCCGCCGTCGACTTCTTCGAGCACCGAAAGATGCCGTTCCTGATCGCAGTCAACGAATTCGACGGTGCACCAAGGTATCCCACTGATGAAGTGCGCCGGGCGCTGACCTTGCCGGAGACCACTCCGGTGGTGACCGTCGATGCCAGAGACCGCAAGTCGGCGACCGATGCGCTGATCGCGATCAGTGAGTACGCGCTGGCCGGCCTGGCCAGTTAGAGCCGCCCGTGCAGCACTGGACCGACCGCGAATTCGTCGGCCACGACTTTCGCGACGAGGATCTCTCCGGCCTGCACACCGAACAGGTGGTGTTCACCGAATGTGACTTCGGCGGCGCGAACCTGTCCGAGTCCATTCATCAGGGGTCGGCGTTCCGCAACTGCCGGTTTCTGCGAACCACTCTCTGGCACAGCACCTTCCGGAATTGCAGTATGCTCGGCTCGACGTTCGAAGACTGTCGCCTTCGCCCGATCGTCTGTGACGAGGTCGATTTCACGCTCGCGGTCCTCGGCGGCGCCGACCTGCGCGGGGTCGACCTGTCCGGATGCCGGTTGCGCGAAGCCGGCCTGGTGCAGGCCGATCTGCGCAAGGCGGTGCTGCGCGGCGCGGATCTGACCGGCGCGCGGACCAACGGCCTGCGGCTGGAGCAGGCCGACCTGCGGGGCGCACGCATCGACCCGACGCTGTGGACCACCGCGGCGTGCCGGGGGGCACGCATCGACATCGCGCAGGCGCTGGCGTTCGCGGCCGCGCACGGCCTCGACGTCAGCGGCGGTTGAGCGCGCAGATGCGTCGATGTCGACGAGCGGGATCGCGGCATCGCCTGCGTTTGGTTTGCCAGGTGTGACGCTCCCCGTAAAGACACGGCGACGCCACCGATTGTTCACCGATCAACCAATATGCCCCTGATTGCCCTCGTTGGTTCTGTTCGCCCGTCCCTTACTGCGACTCAATCCATTTGATCTAGCGGACCATCTGCTGAAGGTAATTGTTCAGGACGTCAGCGATCCCACACCAACGGCACGATTATGTGATATAGCTCAGGCGAACATTTGCTGCATAGCTGTCGGAGGGGCGATGCGATGAGGGCTGACTCATTGCTGCAAGCGAGCGATGGCGCGCGAGGCAGCCTGATTCGCGTGGTGACCGGACCACGTCGATGACTGCGGCCGCCGGGCAGGGGGAGTCCACGCGTCACCTCCGGCGGGCCAGGTCTGTCGGGGGCCGGCATCGAATTTCGACAGGCATGGTGCGGCCGGTTGAGGACGCCGCGGGCGGGTGGTCGTTGGTTCCGGTAGCCCGTTCGACCCCTCCCATCGGTCGGGTGGGCGCGTTGGCGGTGGCCCTGGGCGTCGGCGTTGTGGTCGTGGGGTTCCCGGCCGTCGCCGCCGCCGACACCGGTACCGCCAATCAGGCGGGATCGCCCACACCATCCGGGCCGCAGAAGTCCGTTGGCACACCGCACAGGCCGCGAATCAACGGAACCGGGACCGCGACCGATTCCGCTTCCGATCCGACAGGTCAGCAGTCGGGCGCCGGAAGGACCGGTCGCGGGTCGAACCCTGCCACGAACTCCGGCAGCGCCACTGATCCGGCACCGAAACGACGCGCGGCGGTCCCGTCCGCCCCAGACGCCGGGAAGGGCAAGACTTCCGGGCTGACCACCGCCGCGGCGTCACCCGCCGAATCCGAGCCCATCGAGCAGCTCTCCTCGCGGCCATCGGTGGGACGCGCGAACAGTGCTCAGGGCGTGCCCACGGTTGCGGACGTCCCATCGACTTCGGCTGACTCACAGACCGTGACGGCCCAGGAGGCCGGCGCGGCGGTCATGACGGTCGCGCCCCAGGGCTCGGTGTCGGGCACGGGAGGCAGCCTGCGTGACCACCTCGGTGGGGGCGCACAAGACGACGCTCCGATCGGCGGTCCGCTGGCATGGGCGGCGTTGGCTGCAAGTAGGCGTGAACGGCCCCGCGCCGCACGCACAGTCCCGTCGGCGTCCAGCGCGAGCACCGGTGAAACGTCGTCTGACCCGGCGGCCGCCGCGCGGGCCTCGGCCGTGGCGCCGAACCCGATCGCCGACTTCATCCGCATCTTCGTCGGCGACGGAACTGCCGATCATCCCGACGCGGGAATCCTGTTCGGCAACGGTTTCAGCTACACCGGTTACGCGGGCGCGTGCACCAGCGGGGCGTGCAACGGCGGTAGCGCCGGACTCTTCGGCGGTAATGGCGGCAACGGGTTCAACGGCGGTGACGGCGGCGCTGCGGGCTTGTTCGGTGACGGTGGTGACGGCGGTACCGGTGCCCTCGGCATCAACAACGGTGACGGCGGCAACGGCGGCAGGGGCGGCCTGTTCTTCGGCGACGGGGGCAAGGGTGGTACCGGCGCCGCGGCAGGAGCGACCGGTAACGGCGGCGCGGGAGGCAATGGCGGAGACGCCGGAATGCTCTCGATCCGAGGCTCGGGCGGCGCCGGTGGTGACGGCGGACGTGGCGGCACCGAAAGCGGGGCCGGCGGTCACGGCGGCAATGGCGGTAGTGGCGGCCTCGTCTACGGCAACGGTGGTATGGGCGGCCGTGGCGGAGCCGGTGCGGACGCCGGCGGCGCCGGCGGTGATGGTGGCCGCGCGGCGCTGCTGGCCGGTAACGGCGGCGACGCCGGCGCGGGTGGGCAAGCATCCCTGCCGTTGGGGACCGCCGGCATGGGCGGCATGGGCGGCAAGGGCGGCCTGCTGTTCGGGCGGGACGGCGGAATGGCCGCGCCGCCCGGAGCGGCAGCGGCGCGAACCGTGACGATGGCTTTGGCGGTCGCAGATCTGTCGTTCAGCGGGTGTGGGATCGACCCGTTCTGCTATGCGCTACAAGCCGCGATGGCAGCGGCACAGCCGTTGATCATCGACGGAATCGCCTCTCTGGTAACGGCTTTCGATCCTTCGGCGGGTCCGATCGCCAAGCTGGTAGGATCAGCGTTCTTCACGATTCTGGACGCGTTGATGTTCAACGATCTGGGACTGTTGCCGTCGACGGTGCAGAATCTGGTCACCGACCCGACGATGCTCACCTGGATATCCTCGACGGTCGCCGGCAACTCGGCGCTGGCCGCTCTGCCGCCGGACCTGCGAGCCACCCTGGGTAATGCGGTCGCATACTTCCTGCAAGAATCGCTGGGCAATCAAACCGTGGCGGACGCGCTGACCCCGGTCTTTTCGTCAGTGCCGCTGCCCACGAGCTTCTTGGGGCTCGCGGACTGGCTGGCGCACTTCATCTTCAGTGGGTTCGACTTCAAGCAAACCCTGCAGGACATGATCGGCACGCCGGTCGAGGATTCGCTCAGTGCGTTCTTCGCCAACCCCGCGGTCCAGCAGCAGTTCGGAACGGCGTTCACCGGTGCGATCAATGTGCTGACCGGGTCGACGTCCCCGTCATGGGCGACTCCGGTCAGCTCGACGGCTCTCGCGGACTATCTCGGCCAGCTGGCCGCCGGTTCGTTGCCGCCCGGCATGAGTCCCGCTGCACCAGTGGTGAGCACGGTCGTCAGCTCGGCCATCGTCGCGCTGCTGGCGTCGGTCGGTGGAAGCGTGGCAAGCCAATTCGGCACCGCTTACACCACATTCATGGCGCAACCAGGAGTCAGCAGCACGTTGGCCAACCTCGTCGCCAACTACCTGCTGAGCGTCGTCGACGGGTCGCCGCTGCCCGCGCCGCCCAACACCTTGCCGTCGGCCGCGCAGGTGACCTTCAGCGCGCTGGTGACGAGTCTGCTGTCCGGATCGGTGCCCTCAGCCGTGGGCACGTTCATCAGCAGTGTGGTTTCCGGACTCGCGGTGTCTCCGGTAGTGCAGCAGGTTGCCGGCACACAAGTCACTGATTACGTGGCGACGATGTTGGCGGGTAATCCGATCGCCGGGCCGGTGAGTACCGCGGTTGGTCAAGCGGTGCAGACGCTGCTGGCGAGCACGACGTTCACCGGCGAAATCGCCACGGTGCTAGGTGGATTGGTTCCCGGATTCCTGGCGCAGCCGGGTCTGGTTGGTGCACTGTCGGCTACTGCGGGCACGCTGGCCAGTGCGGTCTTCTCGGGGACAGCCCCGTCGGCGGCGCTGGCCGCCGTGTTGGCTGCGTTGCAGGGTGATCCCGTTGTTCAGAACGCCGTGCAGGCCACCACGTCCACGACGGTGAACGCGCTGCTGAGCGATCTGGCGGTGTGGCAGGTGGTCGGCTCGGCGTTGTCGACGATGGTCAATCAGCTTCTCACTGATGCGGTGGTGCAGCAGTACGCCGCTCAGCAGGTGACGGCGTTTGTGGCGTCGGCGTTGGTGGGCAATCCGATCGCCGGGCCGGTGAGTACCGCGGTTGGTCAAGCGGTGCAGACGCTGCTGGCGAGCACGACGTTCACCGGCGAAATCGCCACGGTGCTAGGTGGATTGGTTCCCGGATTCCTGGCGCAGCCGGGTCTGGTTGGTGCACTGTCGGCTACTGCGGGCACGCTGGCCAGTGCGGTCTTCTCGGGGACAGCCCCGTCGGCGGCGCTGGCCGCCGCGTTGGCTGCGTTGCAGGGTGATCCCGTTGTTCAGAACGCCGTGCAGGCCACCACGTCCACGACGGTGAACGCGCTGCTGAGCGATCTGGCGGTGTGGCAGGTGGTCGGCTCGGCGTTGTCGACGATGGTCAATCAGCTTCTCACTGATGCGGTGGTGCAGCAGTACGCCGCTCAGCAGGTGACGGCGTTTGTGGCGTCGGCGCTGGCGGGTAATCCGATCGCCGGGCCGGTGAGTACCGCGGTTGGTCAAGCGGTGCAGACGCTGCTGGCGAGCACGACGTTCACCGGCGAAATCGCCACGGTGCTAGGTGGATTGGTTCCCGGATTCCTGGCGCAGCCGGGTCTGGTTGGTGCACTGTCGGCTACTGCGGGCACGCTGGCCAGTGCGGTCTTCTCGGGGACAGCCCCGTCGGCGGCGCTGGCCGCCGCGTTGGCTGCGTTGCAGGGTGATCCCGTTGTTCAGAACGCCGTGCAGGCCACCACGTCCACGACGGTGAACGCGCTGCTGAGCGATCTGGCGGTGTGGCAGGTGGTCGGCTCGGCGTTGTCGACGATGGTCAATCAGCTTCTCACTGATGCGGTGGTGCAGCAGTACGCCGCTCAGCAGGTGACGGCGTTTGTGGCGTCGGCGCTGGCGGGTAATCCGATCGCCGGGCCGGTGAGTACCGCGGTTGGTCAAGCGGTGCAGACGCTGCTGGCGAGCACGACGTTCACCGGCGAAATCGCCACGGTGCTAGGTGGATTGGTTCCCGGATTCCTGGCGCAGCCGGGTCTGGTTGGTGCACTGTCGGCTACTGCGGGCACGCTGGCCAGTGCGGTCTTCTCGGGGACAGCCCCGTCGGCGGCGCTGGCCGCCGCGTTGGCTGCGTTGCAGGGTGATCCCGTTGTTCAGAACGCCGTGCAGGCCACCACGTCCACGACGGTGAACGCGCTGCTGAGCGATCTGGCGGTGTGGCAGGTGGTCGGCTCGGCGTTGTCGACGATGGTCAATCAGCTTCTCACTGATGCGGTGGTGCAGCAGTACGCCGCTCAGCAGGTGACGGCGTTTGTGGCGTCGGCGCTGGTGGGCAATCCGATCGCCGGGCCGGTGAGTACCGCGGTTGGTCAGGCTGTGCAGACGTTGTTGACGGTGCCGGCGATCACGGGTGGGTTGGCGGCGTTGGTGGGTGCTGCGTTGCCGACGATTCTAAGTCAGCCGGGGGTGCCGGTCGCGTTGGCGGACGCCGCGGGTGGTCTTGCTGCGGCTGTGGTTGCCGGGCAGGATCTTTCGGCTGCGCTGGCTACAGCGCTCGCCGAATTGCGAGCGAATGTTGATATTCAGCATGCTGCTGATGTCGTGACGACGATGGCGGTGCAGGCGGCGTTGACGGATGCCGCGGTGTGGCAGGTGGTCGGCTCGGCGTTGTCGACGATGGCCAACCAACTCCTCACTGATGCGGTGGTGCAGCAGTACGCCGTCCAGCAGGTGACGGCGTTTGTGGCGTCGGCGCTGGCGGGCAACCCGATCGCCGGGCCGGTGAGTGCGGCGGTTGGTCAGGCTGTGCAGACGTTGTTGACGGTGCCGGCGATCACGGGTGGGTTGGCGGCGTTGGTGGGTGCTGCGTTGCCGACGGTGTTGGGTCAGCCGGGGGTGCCGGTCGCGTTGGCGGACGCCGCGGGTGGTCTGGCTGCGGCTGTGGTTGCCGGGCAGGATCTTTCGGCCGCTCTGGCTACAGCGCTCGCCGAATTGCGAGCGAATGTTGATATTCAGCATGCTGTCGATGTCGTGACGACGATGGCGGTGCAGGCGGCGTTGACGGATGCCGCGGTGTGGCAGGCGGTCGGCTCGGCGTTGTCGACGATGGTCAACCAGCTTCTCACCGATGCGACGGTGCAGCAGTACGCCGTCCAGCAGGTGACGGCGTTTGTGGCGTCGGCGCTGGCGGGCAACCCGATCGCCGGGCCGGTGAGTGCGGCGGTTGGTCAGGCTGTGCAGACGTTGTTGACGGTGCCGGCGATCACGGGTGGGTTGGCGGCGTTGGTGGGTGCTGCGTTGCCGACGATTCTAAGTCAGCCGGGGGTTCCGGTCGCGTTGGCGGACGCCGCGGGTGGTCTGGCTGCGGCTGTGGTTGCCGGGCAAGATCTTTCGGCTGCTCTGGCTACAGCGTTGGCGCAGCTTCGGGCGAATATCCAGATCCAAGGTGCGGCGCAGACAGTCGTTGTCATGGCGGTGCAGGTGGCGTTGGCTGATGCCGCGGTGTGGCAGGCGGTCGGCTCGGCGTTGTCGACGATGGTCAACCAGCTTCTCACCGATGCGGTGGTGCAGCAGTACGCCGTCCAGCAGGTGACGGCGTTTGTGGCGTCGGCACTGGCGGGCAATCCCATCGCCGGGCCGGTCAGCACCGCAGTTGGTCAGGCCGTGCAGACGTTGTTGGCAGCACCAGGAATGAGCAGTGGACTGGCTGTAGTGATCGGCTCGGTGCTGCCGGAGTTCTTCAGCCAGATCGGAGTACCCGGCTCCTTGGCCGTGGTTGCCGGTCAGATCGTGAGGGCAATCGTCGCCGGCCAAGACCTGTCGACAGTGTGGCCCGTGGTCCTTGAACAGCTGCGATTGAACCTGGCAATAACCGGTGGGCTGAAGACGACCGTCGCGGCCATCCTCGAGCTGGTCAATACGACCTTGTTGAGCATCCCGTCGATTCAGCAGGCGATCGGCACGACGATCACCACATTGATCACCGACCTTGCCGGCAGCGCGGTCGTGCGGGCCTTCGTCGGGGACCAACTCGGTCCGACGATCGGCAGCGCCATCGTTGCCCTGCTGGCGAACAGCGCCGCCGTCGAGGTCCTCGCATCCGTGCTCGGCTCGACTGTCACCGACTTCTTGGCCTATTCAGGGTTCACCACCGCGGTGATCGGTGCCGCGAATCAGTTCGCCGACGCGGTACTCGACGGCACCGAACTGTCCGCTGCTCTGCAGACCGCGTTGGCGGCGCTGCAGGCCAACCCCGCCTTCACCGCGGCGCTGAACGCCATCATCCCGGAGTCTGTGCGGTCAATCCTCACCAACGGCTCGGTACTGGTGGCGGCCGGGATAGCGGCACAAATCGTCGTAGTCAACCTTCTCAAAGACAATGGCATCACCAGCCCGTTCCTGGACGGCGTCGCGGGCCAGGTCACCAAGGTGGCGGTGATGTCCTTGCTGGCCAGAGCGGCCATCGTCAAGCTGGTCTACAGCATCGCCGTCGATCTGCTGGGCGGAATGCCGTTGGATCAGCTCAAAGACGTGGTGATCAACGCCGTGTTGCGAGAGCCTGACGTTCAGATCGCATTGGGCATGTCCCTGGGGCAGGGCGTCGGATCGCTATTCGGAGACAACATCATCGGTGCTGTCATCGGCACGACAACCGGGATAACCCTCTCGATCATGCTCGGAGTGGTGGGCGCGCTGTCCGGACTCTTCATGAACCGCCAAGGCGGCACCGGCGTGGGTCCGGGCGGCTTCGCCCGATCCGTCGGCCGGCAGGACCTGTACGCGATGACCGTCGCGAGTGATCCCGGCAAACCATCCGGACGAAGGATCGCTGCCGGCGTCCCATTGGTGATCACCCACATGGCAATCGGCGGGCCGGGTCGGCAGACATCGGTCGACCTGACCGTACGTGTCGAAACGGAGGCGGCTCAGGCGCTTTCGGTCGACTTCACCTTCCGACTCGAGTCGCTGCTCGGAATGCAGCCCTCAGCACCCGTCGAGCAGGTCGCCTGACGCGCACGCCGCCGACTTCGATTCACCTTGCTTTTATTCGTTTTGAAACCGGCCGGGCGTTGTTAGCTTTGCTGTCAACCCCATAGCCCGTCCCATGTCGACGCTGACTGGACGACTCGAAGAGCGTTATGGGACAACGCATCCGTGTGCGATGCAATTTCTACGACGACAAACGGATACGAGACAGCGTGGCAACCGGCCAGAAACGAATCTTCGATGACGTCGCACAGACGGTGGGAAACACCCCCCTCGTGCGTCTGAACAGCCCATTTGCTTCGGCCGATACAGAGTTGTTGGTAAAGCTCGAGTACTACAACCCGACGGCCAGCGTGAAAGATCGACTCTCTGTCGGTGCCATCAACTTCGCGGAGCGCAGCGGACAGCTGCCGCCGGGCGGCACGATCGTGGCTGCCAGCAGTGGAAACCTCGGCATCGGACTCGCAGCAGCAGGAGCCAGCCGCGGATACCGCGTCGTCATCGTCATCTACGAGGACACGAGCTACGAACGGAAAGTCATCATCCAAAACCTCGGGGCGGAGCTTGTCCTGACGCCGAAGGAGGATGGCGTCCGAGGCTCGGTCGAGGAGGCCGAGCGAATCGCCAACAGCACACCCGGTGCATTCTTCGTGAATCAGTTCATCATTCCGATCAATCGCGAAATACACCGGCAGACAACGGGACCCGAGATCTGGCGCGACACAGCCGGTGATGTCGACGCGGTCGTCATCGGTGTCGGGTCGGGCGGAACGATCAGCGGTGTCGGATCCTTCCTGAAAGCCCAGAATCCGGGCATCAAGATTTTCGCGGTCGAACCGGACAATTCCGCGGTGCTCAGCGGCGAGGAGTTCAACCCCCACAAGATCTACGGCCTGGGACCCAACTTCAAGAGTCCGAATTTCGCCGATGAGGTCGTCGACGGAATCCTCCGGGTCACCGAGCACGACGCGGCCGCCACGGCCAGGGAGCTCGCCCGATACGCCGGAATCCCAAGCGGGCTCAGCGGGGGAGCAGCGGTCGCCGCTGCCAGGCAGGTTGCCGAACGCCGAGACCCGTCCATCCGGACGATCGTCACGCTGGTGCCGGATTCCGCCGATCGCTACATATCGAGCTTCCTGTTCCAGGACGCGTTCGACGAGAACGGAGCACACCGCGAACATGTCGGTGTCTGAGCAGCAACTGGAAGAGCGCGCAGCGCGTCTGCGTCAACCGGGCAAGCAATTCAAACTGGGGTTGTTCACGCAGGTGCCCAGTACCACCGACCGGCCGGCCCGGCATACCTATGACGAGCTCATCGAAAGCATCGTCGCCGCTGAGGAACTCGGTTACGACAGCGTCTGGATCGGGCAACACCACTTCAGCCCCGAGGACGGTGGTGTCCCGTCTCCGCTGGTCGTGCTCGCCGCGGCAGCCGCGCGGACCACGCGGATTCAGCTGGGCACGGCGGTCATTGCCCTGCCCTTCGAACACCCGATCCGCCTCGCCGAGGATCTCTCCGTGCTGGACGAGATATCGGGTGGCCGCGTCCAGGTCGGACTGGGCGGCGCCCGAGGAGACCTGCAGGCTTTCAACACCTTCGGTGTCGACTTCTCGGCGCGTCACGAACTGTTCGACCGCAATCTCGAGATTCTCCACCATCTGCTGGAGGGCCTGGAGTGTACGCAGTTCGTCCATGCTCGCGTCGGCGCGTCGTCGCCCTCGCAGCTCTCCGCGTCCGATTCGGTTGCCGGTCAACAGGCGTCAGCGGATGTGGAGCCGAAGCGACTCTTCCCCAGCGTGACGAGTCTGCGGGACAGGCTGTGGCAGACGGCCAGTAGCGAAGAACGAGCTCGCTTGATTGCCCGGAACGGCAACGGGCTCATGATCGGTGCGTTCCACGACCATGTCATCTTCCACCAGCTTCGGTTCATCGTCGGCTATCTGGAAGAATGGCTGGCACTGCACGGCAATCTCGAAGACGCACGAGTGGGCGCGCAGCGCTTCACCTTTCACGGCGAGAGCGCAGACGCGATTGCGGATGAGCTGGCATCGCACGTGGCGGCCACGCAACGAACTCTGGACGCCCGCTTCCCGCAGCTGGGCGCGCTGTCACCGAAGGAATATCTGCGAACGGTCGCGCGAACCGGCACCGCAGCGGACATCGTTCGGCAGCTTCAGGAGGATCGGGCGCTGTTGGGGTTCGTCACCGACTTCTTCCCGACCACCGGGCTGTTCCCGTCGGTCAGGACAGGTACTGCCGGAGCGGATCTCGACGTCGAACGATTGCGCTTCGTCGCCGAGGAGATCGCGCCGGAACTCGGGTGGAAACCCGCCGCGTAACGCCCTCACCCATTTCATCACTCACACAAGGAGACCGGCTGTGCCGCACCTCGAATTCATCCAGCAGTCAGGCGCATTGGGGTATGCGCTGCTGTTCGGTCCGGGCATCGTACTGTTGCTCATCGCCCTCGCTGTGAAGGGCGCCGTCAAGACGACACACAACTTCGTGATCTCCGGCCGCCTTCTTGGCTTCGGGTTCGGGGTGGCGTCGCTGATCTCGGTGTGGACGTGGTCGATGGCGGTGATGTTGTCGTCCGCTCAGGCCTACACCTGGGGTACCTCTGGCCTGGTCTGGTTCATCGTGCCCAACGGGCTCGCGGTGATCATCATGGTGCCCTTTGCGTTGAAGCTCCGCCAGAAGATGCCGGCCGGATACACGCTCGCGGAATTCATCCGCGCGCGGTTCCAGAACACGATCAGCAGTGTGGCGACCCTGATCTTCTTGATCGGAGCATTGCTCGGCGTCATCATGATCAACCTCGCCGGGCTGGTGCTCGTCATGAACAAGATCTTCGGGCTGACCCCGATCGGCATCGTCATCACCGGCATCGTCGTCGTCACCGTGTACTCGTATTTCGGCGGGTTGACGACATCCGCGGTCACCGGAACGTTGAACACGCTGCTGCTTGGCGTCGGCTCGTCGGTGGTCGTGCTCTTCGCCCTTGCCAAGGCCGGCGGCGCCGAACTGATCTTCGACAAGGTCGACGCTTTGGGGGACCAGCATCTGAACCCGTTCAATCCGGTCACCGCCGCGAGCTTCGGCCTCGCCTTGGCGCTCGGGCTGCTGACCAACGTCATCGCCGATCAGTCGTTCTGGCAACGTGTTTGGGCGATCAGGCCCAAGGACCTCGGCCGCAGCTTCCTGTGGGCGGGTGTGTGGTTCTATCCCATTCCGCTGGCGCTCGGATTGCTCGGGTTCATCGGGGTCGCCTACGGCGTGACGCCCGAGCAGCTGGGCTCGTTGGGTGCAGGGGCGGTCGGCCCGCACGTCATCGCCAGTCTCGGTCTGCCGGTGTTCATCGTCGCGCTCTATACGCTCGTCGTGGTCAATGCGTGCTTCGCGGCGATCGACGGTGCCCTCTCGGGGGTGACCTCACTGGTCGCGGTCGACATCGTGCACCGGTATTGGCCGAAGGTGTCCGAGCGCAGGCTGCTCACCATCACCAAGACCAGCATGATCGTCGCGGCCGCGATCGCCGGTGGTGTGGTGCTCACCGGTATCGACTACGTGAATCTGGTGACCACCGTGTACTTCTACGGCACCAGCCTGCTCATCCCGGTGACGCTGTCCATCTTCTGGTCGCGGATGACCGGGACGGGATACGTCGCGGGCGTGCTCGCCGGCATCGCCGTCGGAGGTCCGCTTCGGGAGACCCTCGGGCCCACCTACGGACCGCTGTTCGGAATCATCGGCTTGATCGCCGCGTCGGCGATCGTGTCGGTCGTGGTGAGCCTGCGAGCCAACACCCGGTTCGACTTCGGCAGCCTCGCCGAAGGCAAGGGCGCACTGCTCGAACGTGACACCGCGAGCGTCGCCACCGAGAAGCCCGGTGACCCCGTCGTCGCCGGTCAGCAGTAGCAGCCGAAGCTCCCGAAAGGCATTGTCGTGACTCTTTTTTACCTCGGCGCCGGCATCGGCCTGGTGCTCGCCGTCATCTATCTGATCGTCGGTACGTTGAGCTTCCTGCGGATCCGGCGAGAGCTGGCCGAAGGCACCGGCATCGGCGCATTCGACGAAGAGCTCGAATCTTCGGAAGTTGCACTGGTTCCCGGCTTCACATGGAAGGCCACCGTAGCGGTCCTCACGTCGTTGGTGTTGCTGATCATCGCGTCCTATAGCGGTGCGTTCTGGTATGTCCTTGCCTTCAGCGGCCTCGGTACCGCTGCCGCGGTGATCGTGGCGTTCATCCTCGAGTTGCGCGGCGACCGGGCGGAGAGCGGCGCGTGACGAAGAAGAAGGCGCACCTGCTCGGGTTCGTTCAGCACGGCGTGATGAACCACGCCTCCACGATGTGGGCCCACCCGCGCGATAAGGTCGGTTACCACTGGTCGCGGCCGGAGTACTGGCGCGATCTCGGGAGGACCATGGAACGTGGCCTTTTCGACGCGATGTTCATCGCCGACGAACTCGCGCCGTACACGACCTACAAGGGCAACTCCGATCCGGTGGTGAAGTTCGCGGGCCAGTGTCCGGTGCACGAGCCCGCCAGCGTCGTCCCGATCGTCGGTGCGTTCACGCAGCACCTCGGCATCGGTATCACTCTGTCGACTTCCTTTGTGCCGCCCTACATGATGGCCCGTCAGCTCTCGACGCTCGATCACCTCACCGGCGGCCGCGTCGGCTGGAACATCGTCACCTCGTACTCCAAGAGCGAATTCCAGGCGATGGGCAAGGAGAACCTGACGCCGCGCGACAAGCGCTACGAGGTGGTCGAGGAGTACATGCAGCTGCTGTACCAGCTGTGGGATTCATGGGACGACGACGCCATCGTCTACGACCGGGAGAACGGCATTTTCGCCGACCCGGCCAAGGTCCGCGAAGTCGACTTCCAAGGCGAGTTCTTCAAGTCCAAGGGCCGCCACTTCGTCGCCCCCTCGCCGCAGAAACGGCCTGTGCTGTGGCAAGCCGGATCGTCGGACCAGGGCCGTGAATTCGCGGCCAAGCACGCCGAATCCGTGTTCGGCATCTTCCCGACGCCCAAGAGCATGCGGGCCTACGCCGACGACATCCGCACCCGCGCCAGTGATGCCGGCCGTGACCCCGAGTCGGTGAAGCTGATCTACGGCCTGCAGACCATCATCGACCGCGACAAGGGCCGCGCCAACGACCGGTACGCCGAATTCGTGGAGAAGGTGCAGATCGAGAGCGCGCTCGGAATCCTCTCCGGCCACACCGGTTTCGACTTCTCCACGCTCGGCCTCGACGACAACGTGGTGGATGCCGACGTGCAGGGCATCCGTGGTCTGTTCGACGCGATCCTCGAGGCCAAGGACGGCGCGCCGGTGACGGTGCGCGAAGCCGCGCAGATCTACGGCGTCTCGATGGGTGCGCCGGTGGCCGTGGGTACACCGTCCGACGTCGCCGACCAGATGGAGCAGTACCTCGACGAGGGCGGCTGCAACGGCTTCATGATGCTGGCCACCGATACACCGGGCTGCTTCAACGACATGACCGAGCTGCTGGTGCCGGAGTTGCAGCGTCGCGGTCGCTTCCGCACCCGCTACCCCGGCACCACCCTGCGTGAAAGCCTGCAGGAGTACTGAGCTACTTCCAGACCAGCAGGTCCTCGACCCCGTTGTTGTAGACCACCTGGGTCGGGGCGGGACCGGTCACGTCGAAATACAGCTTGCCAGAAGACGTGTCGCCCTGCTGCAGGGTCGCCCCGCTGATGCCCTGCGGCGTGGCGGCCTGCCACAGCACCGGGTAGTTGGTGGCTCCTGCGCGGGCGTTGAAGTCGGGGATGATCGGCGTGACGGTGCCCTTGGCGGCGCGCACCTTGGCGGTGGCCTCCCACAGCTTGCCTGCGAGCGGATAGCCAGGGATCGTGTCGGTGCTGGGCTTCAGGGCAGTGATCTTCCACACCGTGATCACCTGGCCGCCGTTGTCGACCAGATGATTCCAGCCACCGAACTTGTCGACGCTCGGATCGGCCGCCGCGGTGGGGGCGAACGCGACCGACAGGCTCACTGCTGCGGCCAGCGCCGCCGCTTTCATCCTCATGCGCCGAAACGCTATGGACGCCGGATGAACGGCAGTCAACCGCGACACGAATTCCAGTTGCGCTGCACCTCAACGGGCGCTGACCGGCGGCAGCGGGCAGGCTAAGCGCTCTTGAGTCGGATCTTCCAGCGCACCAGGCTCAGATATCCGATGCACAGCACGCCGAGCATGCCCATGTCGAACCACCACCGTGCCGCGGTGTGCTCCCAGTGCCGGTCCTTCGGCGTCAGCGGTCCGGGCACCAACTTGATCAGGTCGACGGTCGAGGCCGACGCCGCGAATCCCCAGCGGGCCGGGGTGAACCACGACAGCTGATCGAGCACAAGGCGACCGGTCACCGGGATCATGCCGCCGGAGAACACCAACTGGCTCATGACCGCGACCACGAGCAGCGGCATGATCTGCTCGTTGGACTTGGCCAGCGCCGAGAGCGCCAGACCCACCATCGCCGCGGTGACCGTCGTCGCGGCCATCACCACGAACAACTCCAGCGTAGGACTCAGGAAGGTCAGCGACCCCTGCGTCGGGCTGCCCTTGCCGGCGATGGTGATGGCCGTGACGATCGAGGACTGCACGATCGCGAACACCGCGTAGATACAGACCTTCGCCAGTAGATACGCCGTCGTAGACAACCCGACGGCCTGTTCTCGGCGGAAGATCGCGCGTTCACCGATCAGGTCACGCACGGTCAGCGCGGTCCCCATGAAGATTGCACCGACGTTGAGCAACACCAGAATCTGGCCGGGCTCGTTGGGGGCGTCACCCATCGGATTGGGCACGCCGAAGCCGACGGTGCCCGGCACCGACAGGGACAGCACACCCATGATGAACGGCAGCATCGCCAGGAACGCGAAATAACCCCGGTCGGAGATGATCAAGCGCAACTGGCGGCGCGCGATGGTCGAGAACTGGCGCAGCAGGCTGGTGTGCGTCGGTTCGCCCATCGCCGACGGAGTTTCCACCGGCGGCGGAGGGGGAGTCGGCCCGGTCTGCTGCAGGTAGCGCTGATAGGCGGCGTCGGGATCACCAGCGACCGTGCTGAAGATGTCGGCCCAGTTGGTGGTGCCCATCGCCGGACCGATCTGGCTGGGCGGACCGCAGAACGCGGTCTTGCCGCCAGGCGCCAGCAGCAGCACCTGGTCGCACACGTCGAGGTAGGTCAGCGAGTGGGTGACCACCAGCACCACGCGGCCGGCGTCGGCCAGCTGGCGCAACATCGTCATGACCTGACGGTCGAGTGCAGGGTCCAGACCCGACGTCGGCTCGTCGAGGATCAGCAGTGACGGACCGGTCAGCAGCTCCAGTGCCACCGAGGCGCGCTTGCGCTGACCGCCGGACAGTTTGTCCACCCGGGTGTTCTGATGCTGGGTCATCTCCAGCTCGGCCAGGACCTGGGCCACCACTTGCTGGCGGTCCTCCTTGGTGGTGTCCGGCGGCAGCCGCAGTTCGGCGGCGTACATCAGCGCCTGGTTCACGGTCAGCTGCCCATGCACCACGTCGTCCTGCGGCACCATGCCGATCCGGGATCGCAGCGAGGCGTACTCGGCGTGGATGTTGTGACCCTCGAAAGTGACTGTGCCGCTTGTCGGATGGGTGTAGCCCGCGACCAGTCGCGCGAACGTCGACTTACCCGCACCGGACGGGCCGATCACCGCGGTCAGCGTGCCGGGGCGAGCAGTCAGCGAGATGTTGTCCAGCAGCGTCTTGTTGTGCTCGATCGTCCAGGTCACCGCTCGCACGTCCAGACCGCCGGTGGCGGTGGCCGCCTCGGTCTCGGTGCGCCGGACCAGCGTGCCGCCGGAGAAGACGAGGTCGATGTTGCCGATCGTCACGGTGTCGCCGTCGTTCAGCAACGCCCGGTCGACCCGGTTGCCGTTGACGAACGTGCCGTTGATGCTGCGGTTGTCGACGATCTCGGTGCCACCCGGCGTCGGGATCAGCGTGGCGTGGTGACGCGAGGCCAGCACGTCGGGGATGACGATGTCGTTGTCGGTCGCGCGCCCGATCTTGATCCCGCCCGGCGGCACATCACCGGGGGCGCCCGGGCGCAGGATCTTCAGCATCGACGTCGCGAGGTTCGACGACGATGACTGCGTCGGCCTGCCTACCGCCGGGCGCATCTGCGTCGGCGCGGCCGGTGCGGGCCCGGCTCCGGTGGGCGGGTGGTACGCCGGCTGGGCCCGCGAACCGCTGGTCGGATATGCCGGCGGCTGGTGGCCCCACTGCCCGGCGGTCGCCGCACCCCTGCTCGGGTTGGCCGGCCACGACGGCGACGACGGCGGCGCGGAGACCCGAACCCCGGAGGTCTGCGGCGGGCGTCCCACCGAGCCCTGATGGCGGCCGAGCCCGAAACTCATCGGAGGTCCGTCGGGGTTGCCGACGTTGACGGTCAGGCCATCACTGATGTCGACCGACGGCACCCGCCGGCCGTTGACGAACATGCCGTTCAGCGAGCCGTTGTCGATCGCCATCCACCGGCCATGGTCGAATCGCAGCACCAGGTGGGCGCGAGAGATCAAAGGGTGGGCGATTCGCACGTCGGCACGGAGGTCGCGGCCGACCACGACGTCATGCCCAGCGGCGAAAGTACGCTCCGACCCGTCGTACCGAACTGTCAGATCAGGCGCGGCTGGTCGAGTCATCGAGACCAACTCTATCGGTAACGGCGCCGCCGGCTCGTTACGCCGGACCGCCCGTCACCACACAGAGCGTCCGCGAGTAGATGGTCGGCATGCATTTGTTGCAGTGCGTGCACATCGACTTCACCGAGTGCGCCTCGCCGTCGGCCTGAATGCGATTGACCAGATCAGGCTCGGCCAGCAGTGCCCGGCCCATTGCCACGAACTCGAAACCGGCGGCCATCGCGCGGTCCATGCTCTCGCGGTTCGTGATGCCGCCGAGCAGGATCAGCGGCATCGTCAGCTCCTTGCGGAACTGCTCGGCGTCGCGCAGCAGGTACGTCTCCCGGTAGGGGTATTCGCGCATGAACTTCTTGCCGGTCATCCGCATGCCCCAGTTCAGCGGCCATTTCTGCGCCGCGGCGAACTCCTTGACCGGGGCGTCGCCGCGGAACAGGTACATCGGGTTGAGCAGCGAGCTGCCCGCGGTGAGTTCGATGGCGTCCAGGCCGCCGTCCTCTTCGAGCCACTTCGCGGTCTGCAGGGATTCCTCGATGTTGATCGACCCGCGGACCCCGTCGGCCATGTTGAGCTTGGCGGTCACCGCGATCGGTGCGGGTCCGAGCCGCTCGACCTCGCGACGGACGGCCAGCACGATGCCGCGAGCCACCTTGGCCCGGTTCTCCAGCGAGCCGCCGAATTCGTCGGTGCGCCGGTTGATCATCGGCGACAGGAAGGAACTCGCCAGATAGTTGTGGCCGAGATGGATCTCGACGGCGTCGAAGCCGGAGTCGATGGCGAACCGGGCTGCCGACGCGTGCGCAGCGATGACGTCGTTGATGTCATCGCGGCTGGCGTGCCTGGCGAATTTCATCGACAGCGGGTTGAAGAACCGGACCGGAGCCAGCGCCGGCGCCTTGTTCGAGCGCGCATTCGCCACCGGGCCGGCGTGGCCGATCTGGGCGCTGATCTTGGCACCCTCGGCGTGCACGGCGTCGGCGAGGCGCCGCAGGCCGGGCACCGCTTCCGGGCGCATCCAGATCTGGCCGCCGTTGGTGCGCCCACCCTGGCTGACCGCGGTGTAGGCGACGGTCGTCATGCCGATGCCGCCGGCGGCGACGGCCCGGTGGAAGGCGATCAGATCGTCGGACACCACGTCGTCGGGGGTGCGGGCCTCGAAGGTGGCCGATTTGATGGTGCGGTTGCGCAGGGTGATGGGTCCAAGCTGGGCCGGGCTGAACACATCTGGCGCACTGTTCATTACCGCAGCTGACCACGCTGCGAACGGTGCTGTCAACGACAGCGTTCGGTCAATGGAACAATACGGTCCGTGGTCGCGATCAGCCTGGACGGCAAGCTCACCCGTGACGAGATCTTCGTCGATCTCGCCGACCGCGTGGCGGCGCTGACCGCTGCTGGACGCACACCGGGACTGGGTACCGTCCTGGTCGGTGACGACCCCGGCTCGCACGCCTACGTCAAAGGCAAGCACTCCGACTGTGCGAAGGTCGGCATCACCTCGATCCGTCGGGATCTGCCCGCCGATGTGAGCCAGGCGCAGCTCGACGACACCCTCGACGAACTCAACGCCAACCCTGAGTGCACCGGCTACATCGTGCAGCTGCCGTTGCCGCGTCACCTCGACGAGAACGCCGCGCTGGAGCGGGTCGACCCGGACAAGGACGCCGACGGATTGCACCCGACCAACCTGGGCCGGCTGGTGCTGGGCAAGGCGGCGCCTTTACCCTGCACCCCGCGCGGCATCGTGCATCTGCTGCGCCGTTTCGACGTGCCCATCGCAGGGGCGCACGTCGTGGTCATCGGCCGCGGTGTGACGGTCGGTCGCCCGCTGGGCCTGCTGCTCACCCGCCGCAGTGAGAACGCCACAGTGACGTTGTGTCACACCGGAACTCGCGATCTGCCTACGCTTACCAAGCAGGCCGACATCATCGTGGCCGCAGTCGGGGTGCCGCACATGCTGACTCCGGACATGGTGCGGCCCGGCGCTGCCGTGGTCGACGTCGGGGTGAGCCGGGTGGAGGGCAAGCTCACCGGCGACGTGCATCCCGACGTTTGGGAGGTCGCCGGCCATGTGTCGCCCAATCCCGGCGGGGTCGGCCCGCTGACCAGGGCCTTCCTGTTGACCAACGTCGTCGAACTGGCCGAAGCGGCCCAGTGACGGCTCGCGCGAAGCGCCGGCTGCCGACCCGAGCGGAGGCGGCGGCCTTCACCGGGCGGGTGGTGCGATCGCAGTGGCCGATCCTGGGAGTCGGCGTGATCTTCGTGGTCGCGTTTGTTCTTGTGGCGGCCGGGTTCTGGCGCCGCGGCTCGCTGTTGATCGGCATCGCGGTGGGCGTGGCCGCGGCGATGCGGTTGGTGCTCTCCGATGACCGGGCGGGCCTGCTGGTGGTCCGTTCGCGCGGAGTCGACTTCGCGACGATGACGACGGTCTGCGTGATCATGGTGTACGTCGCGTCGACGATCGACCCATTGGGCACCAGCTGATTATTGCCCGACGGGCAATCTTGCACGGTGTGCAACTTTGGGCGTAGCGTGGCGGCGTGACCGAGGGACTGCGCGAGCGCAAAAAGGCCGACACGCGCAGGGCGCTCAGTGATGCCGCCCTGCATCTGGCCTTCGAGCGCGGGATCGACAACGTCACCCGGGAAGCTATCGCAGAGCGGGCCGGGGTGTCACTGCGCACGTTCAACAACTACTTCGCCGGCAAGTACGACGCCATCGCCTACCGTCAGCTCGAGCGAATGCGCCGCAGCCTCAACGTCTTTCGTGAGTGGCCGGCGGGTGAGCCGCTGTGGACGGCCATCACCGAGTCGGTGCTCGAGCCGCTGCTGGCCGAGATGGGCGAGGGCTACGCGCCCACCCGCGACCAGCTTGACCAGCTCGTCGAACTGAGTATGGCCATCGAGGTGCGTAATGCGCTGGCCAACAACCTGATGGCCGAATGGATCGAGGCGATCGCCGAGCGCACCGGAACCGACCCCGCGCGCGACATGTATCCCCGCCTCGTGGCCGCCAGCATCCGTGCCGTCGCCGAAGCCGCCATGGACACCTACATCGCCTCCGACCCGCCCGTTCCGATCGTCGGCCTGATTCGCCGGGGTTTCGCCGACGTCGTCGCCGGGCTGCCCGAACGGAAAAGAGAGTCCTCATGACCGAGAAGTGCGACGTCGTCATCTCCGGAGCCGGCCCCAATGGCCTGATGCTGGCCTGCGAGCTGGCGCTGGCCGGAATCACCGCGGTCGTCCTCGACGCCCTGCCCGGGGCCGGTGCCGAACCGAAGGCCAACGGCCTTGTCGGACAGGTGGTCCGGATGCTCGATCTGCGCGGGCTCTACGCGACATTCACCGGTGAGGACCGCCCTCAACCGCTGCCGGGATGGATGTTCTCCGGCATGCAGCTGGCCTATCCCGACCCGTCGACCAGTCCGATGTACGCGATGATGCTGCCCCAGCCGCGACTGGTGCGGCTGCTGGAAAAGCGCGCTCGCGATCTCGGTGTCGACCTGCGCTGGGGACACGAACTCACCGGCCTGCAGCCAACTGGCGACGGTGTGGCGCTCAGCGTCGCCACCGCCGACGGCGACCACTCGCTGACCGCCGGCTACCTTGTCGGTGCCGACGGCGGCCGCAGCCTCGTCCGTAAGAGCGTCGGCATCGGCTTCCCCGGAACCACCTCGGATACCGTGGCGCGCCTGGCGCAGGTGCACGTTCCCGACGAGATGCGCGCCCCCGACGGCGGCCTCGATCTGCCCGGTGTCGGCCATATACCGTTCGGGCACAACAGGTTCGACCAAGGCATGGTGCTCGTCGGCAGCTTCGCGCCGGATGTGCTGCTGATCGGCACCAGAGAGGACGGGCGCGCCGCCGAGGACGGGCCGATGTCACTCGACGAGCTGCGCGCCAGCCTGAAACGAATTCTGGGTGTCGACGTGCCGCTGGAAGAACCGCGTGGCGCCGGCCCGCATGCGCTGCGCCGCATCGACGGCCAGAACACCCGGCAGGCCGAGCATTACCGGGCCGGACGGGTGCTGCTGCTCGGCGACGCCGCACACGTGCACTCCGCGATGGGCGGACCCGGGCTGAACCTCGGCCTGCAGGACGCGGTGAATCTCGGCTGGAAGCTGGCAGCCGACATCAACGGCTGGGCGCCGCACGGCCTGCTCGACACCTACGAATCCGAACGCCACCCAGTCGGCCGGCGGGTGATGATGCACTCGATGGCCCAGAGCGCGCTCATGGCTCCAGGCCCCGAAGTAGCCGAGCTGCGAACACTTTTCAACGAACTGATCGCCATCCCCGACGTCAGTCAACACCTGGGTCGATTGCTCGCCGGCTCGGACGTCCGCTACGACGTCGGCGACGACCACCCGCTGTCGGGCTATCTGGTGCCCGACCTCATCCTGGACGACGGACGCCGGGTGGCCGGCCTGCTGCACGCGGCCAGGCCGGTACTGCTCGACCTGTGCGGCGGTGCGGCCGCCAACGCCGCACAGGGCTGGGCCGCCCGCGTCGACACGATCGCGGGTGGGCTGACAGGTGGCCCGTCGGCCGTTCTCATTCGGCCCGACGGCTATGTCGCCTGGGCCGCAGACGATTTCGGCACCACCGATGCGCAGAACCTGTGCATCGCGCTGCAGCGCTGGTTCGGACCGGCTAGGGACGCAGCGTAGCCCGAATGCCCACCGTGATGTAGGGCAGCGCCAACCCGGCGGAATTAGCCAGCGCCGGATGCGTTCTCAGCAGCTCGCGAACCTCGTCCAAGGTTTGTGTGCGCACGTCCGTCGGTGAGGTGATGCAGTAGCTGCGCGAGGCCACCAGGTCGATCAGCGCCTGCGGCGTCAGATAACTCGTCCACTCGACGCGGTGGTGTTCGACATCAACGAACGGCTCGGGCAGGGTTGTGGTCTCGTTGAATTGAGCATTTTCGTGGCCGATGATGCGGCCGAGATCCTTGACCCAGCCCAGGCGTTCGTCCCGGGCGTTCCACACCAGGCCGAGCCGGCCGCCCGGCCGAAGCACCCGGGCCACCTCGGCGACCGCGCGCTCCGGATCGAACCAATGCCAGGCCTGCGCCACCAACACCGCGTCAACATGAGAGTCCGGCAACGGGATCTGCTCAGCGGTCCCGAGAAGCGCCGGCGTATCGGGCAGCGCGGAGCTGAGCAACTCCAGCATCTCGGCCAAGGGATCGACCGCCACCACATCCAGGCCGCGCTCGACCAGCCGGGTGGTGAGCTTGCCGGTACCGGCACCCAGGTCCAGCACGTCGCGCGCATCGGGCGGCAACAGCCAGTCGATGGCCTCCGGCGGATACGACGGGCGACCGCGCTCGTAGGCGGCGGCCTCGGACCCGAAGGACAGTGAACGTTCCCGCCGCGACTCGGTCACGGCGTGCGGGAACTCTCGGCCAGATCCAGTGTCCGGCGGATCAGTTCGCCCACGGCCTCGGTCTCGACGAGGAAACCGTCGTGGCCGTAGATCGACTCGACGACGTTGAGTCCCGAGCAGTTCGGCAGCAACCCGGCCAGCTCCTCCTGCAGCCGCAGCGGGTAGAGCCGGTCGGAGGTGATGCCGCCGACCACAGTCGGCACCGGGCACGACCCCAGCGCGGCGGCCACACCACCGCGTCCGCGCCCGACGTCGTGGTTGGACAGCGTCTCGGTCAGCGTCACGTAGCTGCCCGCGTCGAACCGATCGACCAGCTTGGCGCCCTGGTATTCCAGATAGCTCTGCACGGCGTAGCGGCCGCCGGCGAGCGTGTCCTCGTCGTCCTGGGCTGCGTTGCCGAACCGGCTGTCGAGCTCGACCTCACCGCGATACGTCAGGTGCGCGAACCGGCGTGCCAGCTGTAATCCGACGTCCGGGTTGCGGCCGGTGCCGTGATAGTCACCGCCCTGCCAGTTCGGATCGGCCTTGATGGTTGCGATCTGGGTGCTCTGGGTGCCGATCTGGTCAGCGGTCGCCCGAGCGCCGACGGCCAGTACCAGCGCAGCCCGCACGCGGTCGGGATAACCGACCATCCACTCCAGCGCACGCGCGCCGCCCATCGACCCGCCGACCAGCGCGGCGACATCGGTGATGCCGAGTGCGGCCAACGCGGCCACATCGGCGTTGACCTGGTCGCGCACCGTGATGATGGGGAAACGCGAACCCCACGGCTTGCCGTCGCGGGCCAGCGAACTGGGTCCGGTCGAGCCGCGGCAACCGCCGAGCACATTGGTGGCCACCGCGCACCAGCGGTCGGTGTCGATCGGCGCGCCGAGGCCAGCGACGCCGTCCCACCAGCCGGGGGTCGGGTGGCCGGGGCCGGCAGGCCCGGTCAGATGCGAGTCGCCGGTCAGCGCGTGCAGCGCCACGACGACGTTGTCGCGGTTCGGGGAGAGCTCACCCCAGCGCTGCACCGCGATCGAGACGTCCTCGAGCACCTCGCCGCTCTCCAGGGTCAGCGGGCCGATGTCGACGACGCCGATCTCGCCCTCAGCAGGCAGGGTCACCACACGTTCATCCGAGATAGTCATGTCAGGCTCACTCAAAAGGCCGCCACGGCCCGCGGGTCCGACTGTCCGTCCGAGATGGACCTGGCGGCCGCGAAGCCGCGTTCCAGATCGGCCAGGATGTCGTCGATGCCCTCGAGGCCGACGGCCAGGCGCACCAGCCCCGGCGTGACACCGGTGGCCAGCTGCTCCTCGGCGGACAGCTGCTGGTGCGTGGTCGACGCCGGGTGGATCACGAGCGAGCGCACATCGCCGATGTTGGCGACATGGCTGTGCAAGGTGAGGGCGTTGACGAACGCCTTGCCCGCCTCGACGCCGCCGGCCAGCTCGAAGGCCAGTACCGCCCCGGTTCCTCTGGGCGCCAGCTTCTTACCGCGCTCGTACCAAGGCGAGGTCGGCAGACCCGCGTAGTTGACCGACACCACGTCGTCGCGCCCGGCCAGGTATTCGGCGACCTTGAGCGCGTTGGACACGTGACGTTCGATCCGCAGGCTCAGCGTCTCCAGGCCCTGGGCGATCAGGAAGGCGTTGAACGGCGAGGCGGCCGAGCCCAGGTCCCGCAGCAACTGGACACGCGCCTTGAGCGCATAGGCTGGCGGCCCGAGTTCGGCGAACACCACACCGTGGTAGCTGGGGTCCGGGGTGGTGAACCCGGGGAACTTGCCGCTGGTCCAGTCGAACTTGCCGCTGTCGACGATCACCCCGGCGATCGCCGTGCCGTGCCCGCCGAGGTACTTGGTCGCCGAGTGCACGACGATGTCGGCGCCATGAGCGATCGGCTGGATCAGGTAGGGCGTGGCGATGGTGTTGTCCACGATCAACGGAACGCCGTTGTCGTGGGCCACCTTGGACACCGCGGGGATGTCCAGAATGTCGATCTGAGGATTGGAGATCGTCTCGCCGAAGAACGCCTTGGTGTTCGGCTGGACCGCCGCCTGCCAGGACTCCGGGTCGTCCGGGTCGGTGACGAACGTGGTTTCGATGCCCAGCTTGGGCAGCGTGTAGTGCAGCAGGTTATAGGTACCGCCGTAGAGCCGTGGGCTGGACACGATGTGGTCTCCGGCGTTGGCCAGATTCAGGATCGCGAAGGTTTCCGCGGCCTGGCCCGACGACAGGAACAGCGCGGCTACGCCGCCTTCGAGTGCGGCGATCCGCTGCTCGACGGTGTCCTGGGTCGGATTCATGATCCGGGTGTAGATGTTGCCCGGCTCGGCCAGGCCGAACAGCGCGGCGGCGTGCTCGGTGCTGTCAAAGGTGTACGACGTGGTCGCGTAGATCGGCAGTGCCCGCGCGTGTGTCGCCGCGTCCGGGGTCTGCCCGGCGTGGATCTGTTTGGTCTCGAAGGACCAGTTGGCGGTCGGATCCTCGGTGTCTGGCGTGCTCATGTGAAACGAACCTCCATCTGTTCTGGGGGCCCGTTCATGGCGGACCCGCGCTTGCCGTGCAGCCGACTGCGACTGCTCAACCTGGTCTTCACCCGGAGCACCCCACCGCGGTTGGAGGGTTGCCGGCCAGCAAGCCGGGGCTTGATGCTGGCACTCATGACCGGTTGAGAGCTTAGCGCAACTTGTCTTTTGTCGGCCAGCGGCACCGGTCTCGAGGGCCGTCAGCCGGCGGTGTGCGGGCCGAATTCAGCCGCAATCGGCGAGATCAGGTCGGCCGGAAACCCACCGCGCCTGGCGTGTTCGCGGACGGTGTCTTCGTCGTCGGCCTCGTGAATGCAGTAGACCTTGTCACCCGCGACGTAGCTGGTGATCCATCGGTAGGGCACACCCAGCGAAGCGACGCAGGTGTTCGACTTCCCGGAGATCTCGGCGAGCTGCGTGTCGCTGAGTTCGCTCGCGCCGGGAATCGTGCGCTCGATGAGGAATCTGGTCATGGTGGTCTCCTGTCGGTGAGGGCCCGGCGGGAGCCGGACTGGACTCACCGTCGCTCATCCCGCCGTGCCGGGTCATCGGGAACCACTCCCTATCTTTTGCCGCGCAGCTTCCTCATTCGTCTTGATTTGCGCTGGTCAGCGGTGATTCCCGTCGTTACCATCGGCCCATGGCGCTGATGGAGCGCGAGCATGCCTTCGCCGTGCTCGACGAGTGTGCCGAGCGCGCTCGCGCCGGACGCGGAGGCCTTGCGGTCGTTGTCGGGGAGGCCGGTGCCGGCAAGACGTCGTTCGTCGACGCCTTTGTCGCCGGTCGGCCCGACGGGGTTCGACTGCTGTGGGGCGCGTGTGATCCGCTGCCCACACCGCGGCCGCTGGGCCCGATCCTCGACGTGTCGGGTGACCTCGCGGCGAGGACCCGGGCAGTGCTCGACGAGGCTGAACACGCCTACGACATGTTCGACGCCGTCTTCGACGACCTTCACTCGGTCCCGTCGATCCTGGTGATCGACGACCTGCACTGGGCCGATCAGGGCACCGTCGACCTGCTGCGTTTCGTCCTTCGCCGGGTACAGCGGTGTCCCTCCCTGGTGCTTCTCACCGCCCGCGATGATGAGATCGCTGTCGACAGCCGCGTCCAGCAGCTTCTCGGCGACATCTCCCGCAGCCCGGCCGCGCTGTCGATACCGTTGCGACCGCTCAGCATGGCGGCGGTGACCGCGCTGGTCGGCGACCGGCCCATCGACCCGGAGCGACTCCATCGGGTGACCGGCGGCAACCCCTTCTTCGTCTCCGAGATGCTGGACCACCCCGGCGGCGACCTACCCACCTCGGTACGCAACGCCGTGTTGGCGAGAACCGTTGGGCTCGATCAGGATTCGTGGGACCTTCTGCACCTGCTGGCCTGCGCGCCGGAAGCGATCCCGGACCACCTCCTGGTCGCGCTGGGCATCGCCGTGCCGCCGCTGCGGCGTCTGCATCAGGCCAACCTCATCAGTCGCACCGCGCGGGGGGTGGCGTTCCGCCATGACCTCTGCCGTACCGCCATCGCCGGGGTCATCCCTCCCGGCGCGGAACCGCAGCTGCACAACCGGATGATCGAGGCGTACGAAGCGGTCGGCCGTACCGATCCGGCGGTGATCACCCACCACGCCATCGGTGCCGGTGATGACCGGCGCGTGCGATCGGCGGCGGCTGCCGCCGGCCAGGCGGCGGCGCGCTCGGGCGCACATCGGCAGGCCGCCGACTTCTACCGGACCGCCCTGTCCACCGCGGCCACCCTGCCGCCGGCGGAGGAGGCCGCGCTGCTGGAATTGCTCGCCGCGGAGTGCTATCTGGTCGACGAACTCGACGAGGCGATCGAGGCCTGCCGTCGCGCGCTGCAGTTGCGCCAAGAGCTCGGCGTCGCCGCCGATACGAGTTCGGTACACCACGCCATGTCCGTCTACGAGTGGTACAACGCCAACAGGTCCGCTGCGGAAACTCAAGTCGCACTGGCTGTTTCGGCCGTCGACGAGAGCCGGTCGCAGACACCGGAACAATTGGCCGCGCTCGGGCACGGGTTGGCCATGCAGGCGTACCTGGCCATGCAGTCCAGCGACCTGGCCGCCGCGGAGTCGCTGGTGCGCCGCGCCGCCACGCTGGCCGCGACGGCCGGCGAGGCGGCATTGAGCGTCCGCGTCGCGATCATCGAGGGAATCTGTTCAGTGATGTCGGGATCGCCGGCCGGGCGCGAGGACATCCTGGCGATCCTGCGTTCGGCGCCCAAGCACCTCGACGAGATCTATTCCAGTGGCTACAGCAATCTGAGCTATCTCGACGTCGAGGAGCGGCGCTTCGAGGCCGCCGCCGAGCTTCTGGACGTCAGCATGCAGCTCACGGTGGAGCGCGACCTTCCGGTGTGCCGGGTCTGGCAGATGGGTTCACGGGCCCGGATGCATTTGCTGCGCGGTGACTGGACCGATGCCGCCGCTGATGCCGGCCAGGTCCTCGACCAGCGCTGCGCGCCGCTGGCCCGGTTGTGGCCCGCGCTGGTCCGGGGGCTGGTGGAGCTGCGCCGCACCGGCGCCTGCGGCGACGACATCGACGCCGCGTGGCAGCTGGCCCAGCGATATCGCGAACCGCTTCGGGTGTTTCCCGCGGCGGCGGCGATCGCCGAACGCCGCTGGCTGTTGGGTACCGGCCCCAGCCTCGCCGACTGTCGCCGATTGCTGGACGGCCCGGAGTTGCCCGGCCTGCACTGGGCTCGGGGCGAACTGGCGGTCTGGCTGGCCAGAAACGGCATCGCCGCCGAGGTGAGTGACGTCGCGGAGCCTTACCGGCGCTTTCTGGATGGGGATCTGCTGGGCGCCGCCGACTCGTTCGCCCGCCTCGGTCTGCTCTACGACGCCGCGCTGACGTTGACCGAGACCCTTGCCGACGATCCGGTCCGGCGGGGACTCGACATGCTCGACGGACTGGGCGCCCTCGCGGTGGCCGACAAGGTACGGGCGGATCTGCGCTCGGCCGGAATGGTCGGCGTGCCGTCGCGCCGCCGTAGCACCAGCCGTACCAATCGGGTCGGACTGACCGGGCGCCAGATCGAGGTACTCGCCCTGATGAGCGACGGCATGACGAACGCCGAAATGGCCTCGGCCCTATACCTTTCGGTCAAGACCGTCGGCCACCACGTGTCCGCGATCCTGACCAAGCTGGATGCGCAGAACCGAAAAGAAGCCGTGAAGCGGGCTAGGTCGCTGGGCCTACTCGCCTGAGCTGCGACGAAAGTTACTGGTTGGTAATGAGAGCGGTCGAGATACCGCCCCCGGCAACGGACACGTGGGCCACGGTAGCGTCGTGTTCGACGTGATACTTATAGCCGTCGCGACAACGCGCAGCTCGACAGATACTGAACAACCGTGACGCCGGGAGAGTGCCCATGAGTGACAAGCCCACCATCATCTACACGCTCACCGATGAGGCGCCGCTGTTGGCGACGTATGCGTTTCTGCCGGTCCTGCGCACCTTCGTCGAAGCAGCCGGCATCGACGTCAAGACCAGTGACATCTCGGTCGCCGCGCGCATCCTCGCCGAGTTCAGCGACCGGCTCACCGACGAGCAGAAGGTGCCGGACAACCTGGCCGAACTCGGCGCGCTGACCCAGGACCCGAGCGCCAACATCATCAAGCTGCCCAACATCAGCGCCTCGGTACCGCAGCTGATCGCCGCCATCAAAGAGCTCAAGTCCAAGGGCTACGACCTCCCCGACTTTCCGGGCGATCCGAAGACCGACGAGGAAAAAGAGATCCGCCAGCGCTACGGCAAGATCCTCGGCAGCGCGGTGAATCCGGTTCTGCGCGAAGGCAACTCGGACCGTCGCGCGCCCAAGGCGGTCAAGGAGTACGCCAAGAAGCACCCGCACAGCATGGGCCAGTGGTCGCAGGCGTCCCGCACCCACGTGGCGACGATGAAGACCGGCGACTTTTACCACGGTGAGAAGTCGATGACGCTGGATAAGGATCGCACCGTGAAGATGGTGCTGACGCCCAAGACCGGTAACCCGATCGTGCTCAAGCCCGAGGTCAAGCTCGACGAGGGCGACGTCATCGACAGCATGTTCATGAGCAAGAAGGCGCTGATCGACTTCTACGAGAAGGAGATCGAGGACGCCTACAAAACCGGCGTGATGTTCTCGCTGCACGTCAAGGCGACGATGATGAAGGTCAGCCACCCGATCGTGTTCGGCCACGCCGTCAAGGTCTTCTACAAGGACGCGTTCGCCAAGCACGGCAAGCTGTTCGACGAGCTCGGCGTCAATGTCAACAACGGGCTCTCCGACCTCTACGACAAGATCGAATCGCTGCCCGCCTCGCAGCGTGAGGAGATCATCGAAGACCTGCACAAGTGCCACGAGCACCGGCCGGAGCTGGCGATGGTGGACTCGGCGAAGGGCATCTCGAACTTCCATTCGCCGTCCGACGTGATCGTCGATGCCTCGATGCCCGCGATGATCCGGCTCGGCGGCAAGATGTACGGCGCCGACGGCCGCACCAAGGACACCAAGGCGGTCAACCCGGAGTCGACATTCTCCCGGATGTACCAGGAGATGATCAACTTCTGTAAGACGCACGGCCAGTTCGATCCGACCACGATGGGCACCGTTCCCAACGTCGGTTTGATGGCACAGAAGGCCGAGGAGTACGGCAGCCACGACAAGACCTTCGAGATCCCGGTCGACGGCGTCGCCGACATCGTCGACGTCGACACCGGCGAGGTGCTGCTGTCGTGGGACGTCGAAGAGGGCGACATCTGGCGTATGCCGATCGTCAAGGACGCGCCGATCCGGGACTGGGTCAAGCTCGCCGTCAACCGGGCCCGGCTGTCCGGTATGACGACGGTGTTCTGGCTGGACGACGAACGTCCGCACGAGAACGAGCTGCGCAAGAAGGTGAAGGCCTACCTCAAGGAGGAGGACACCGAGGGCCTCGACATCACGATCCTGCCGCAGGTATGGGCGATGCGGTACACCCTGGAGCGGGTGATCCGCGGCCAGGACACCATCGCCGCGACCGGCAACATCCTGCGCGATTACCTCACCGACCTGTTCCCGATCCTGGAGTTGGGCACCAGCGCCAAGATGCTCTCGATCGTGCCGCTGATGGCCGGTGGCGGGCTCTACGAGACCGGTGCCGGCGGGTCGGCGCCCAAGCACGTCCATCAGCTGGTGGAGGAGAATCACCTGCGCTGGGATTCGCTCGGTGAGTTCCTCGCGATCGGTGCCAGCCTCGACGATCTCGGCAACAAGACCGACAACGCCAAGGCCAAGGTGCTGGCGCGCACGCTGGACAACGCCGTCGGAAAGTTGTTGGAGGAGAACAAGAGCCCCTCGCGTAAGGCCGGTGAGCTGGACAACCGGGGCAGCCAGTTCTACCTCGCGATGTACTGGGCGCACGAGCTCGCCGAGCAGACCGATGACAAGGAACTGGCCGAGCACTTCGCGCCGCTGGCCAAGACGCTCGCCGAGCACGAGGACACCATCGTGTCCGAGCTCAACGAGGTGCAGGGCAACCCGGTCGACATCGGGGGTTACTACTACCCGGACCAGGAGAAGACCACCTCGGTGATGCGGCCGAGCAAGACATTCAACGAGGCCCTCGGCTAACCGGCAGGGTTGACCTGCCGCACCGGCGGGACATATGCGTCGACCCACTCGGCGATCAGGTTCGTGATCCGTTCCGGCGCCTCGAACATCGGGATGTGCCCGACGCCGTCGAGATGCGTCACCTTGGTGAGCTCGGGGATGTGCTTGTGGAAGTGGTTGGTGAACCGTGGATGCGGCAGCACCCGGTCGCGTTCGCACACCACCAGGTGCGTGGGGACCGACAACTCGGTCAGCTCCATCAGCCCCGGCATCAGCAATGCCTTGATCAGCAGCTGGTAGTAGGCCGGGCAGTGGGTGACATCGTCGAGGATCTCCTGCAGCTGCACCTCGGTCACGCCTTTCGGGGTGGCGCTGATCGGCACGGTCGCGGCGGCCTTGACGCCGGGCAGACGCATCGCCCGCTCGCCCAACAACCGGGCGGTCAGCCAGACCGGGAGACCCGCGACGAACTTGGCGACGATCTCGTACTTCACCGGTGACCAGCGATGCCAGCCCCCGGCCGGGGCGATCCCGGTCAGGGTCCTGGCTCGGCCACGGCTCTCCAGCTCGAAGGCCACCCAGCCACCCAGTGAGTTGCCGACGATGTGGGCGGTCTCCCAGCCCAGGTCATCGAGCTGGCGCTCCACATGGTCGGCCAGGGTCTTCGAGTCCAGGATCCAGGACCGGTTGCGCGGGCCACCGTTGTGGCCGGCCATCGACGGCGCAAACACCTCGAAGCGGCCGGTATCGGCCAGCCGGGGTGCGACGTCGGACCAGACGTAGTTGGACATCATGAACGGGTGCAGGAGCAGGATCGGTTCGCCAGCACCTAGATGAATTGGTTCGCGGGTCGCCACACCCCGACCGTAAAGGTGATACCGCCGGTACCGCAAGATAGGTTTTGCACCGTGATCGTGACCACCATCAATGTCAACGGCGTGCGCGCCGCGGTGCGCCGGCGTTCAGCCGAGAACCTCGGTCTGCTGGCCTGGCTGTCGCAGACCCCCTCCGACGTGGTCTGCCTGCAGGAGACCCGTTCCGACGACGAGCAGATCGCCGAGGCCCTGGCTCCGGCCGTCGCCGATGGCTGGCACCTGGCGTCGGCCGCCCCGCATCTCAAGGGGCGCAGCGGGGTTGCGATCCTGTCCCGAGCACCTTTCGCGGCGGTCCGGATCGGGTTGGCGGCAACCGAATTCGAGTTGCACGGCCGCTACGTCGAGGTCGATCTGGCGAGCGGCCACACGGTCGGCAGCGTCTATGTCCACACCGGTGAGGCCGGCACCGACCGTCAGCTCGAGAAGGAGCGGTTCATGGCCGCGTTGGCCAAACGGATGGCCGAGCTGACGGCCGACGGGCGAGATGCGGTGATCTGCGGCGACTGGAACATCGCGCACACCGAAAACGACATCAAGGCCTGGAAGGCCAACGTCAAGAAGGCCGGCTTCCTGCCCAGCGAGCGGCAGTGGTTGACCGACGTCCTGGACTCCGGCTGGGTCGACGTCATGCGCCGGCTCAATCCCGATGTCGCCGGCCCCTACAGCTGGTGGTCGTGGCGGGGCAAGGCGTTCGACAACGACGCCGGCTGGCGCATCGACTACCACCTGGCCAGCGAGAGCCTGGCGGCTCGGACGGTGGCTGCCCGGGTCGAGAAGCCGGCCGCCTACGCGTTGCGCTGGTCGGATCACGCGCCGGTGACCGTCGAATTCGGCTGAGCCGACAAAAATGGGCCGGTCGCCTAGGGGGATGAGGCAACCGGCCCATTGTCTTGCTGGTCTAGTAGTTTCCGTTGATCCAGGCGCCCCACGGGACGTACGTCGTGGCCGGGGTGGCGTAGGTGGTCGGGGCGTAGAAGTTGCCGGTCGATGAGCTGTCGGTGTACGGGGAGTAGTCGTTCAAGGTGGTCGTCGCGCTGGCCGGTCCGGCGAACGCGAGGGCTGCGCCACCGATGACGGCGGCGGCGAGGGCGGGGGCTGCGATGAGGGCCTTGAGGCGGTTCGTGGTCATGCTCAAATCATTGGCGCTCCACGCGTTTGCGTCGATCCGCTGACCAGCCGCTTTTCCTGTCCACCGATCGGGGGACAGGGCGGCGTCAGCAGCCCTGCCGGTTAGGGCCGTTGATCGCCGTAGCCGCGTCGTCGATCGCCTCGGTCACCGCGTCGAGCACGCGCGGATCCCAGGTCAGCGCGGTGTCGCGGGCGAGCTTGCTGATCATCGAGACGTAGTCGCTGTGGGTGTCGTCGAGGGTGCGACAACGCCGGTGCGGCAGCACGGTGTCATCGACGTCGCGGGCCAGAGCGCTGCGCAATTCCACCACGCCGTCGTTCGGCCATACCGCCGGGTTGCCGCCGGGATGGTCGAATCGGTTACCGCCGATCAGTGTGACCGGAATGCTGTCGAGGGCACCGGCCTGAAAGTTGTTCCAGCCCTTTGCACCCCTCAGATAGGACTGTTCGAGCTCGCGCGCCGATCCGGAAACATGAACGGCGGCAACATCTCTGGCGTACCCCTTCATCTGGCTCTCGCAGAACTGGTCGCCGAGGCATTCGGTCAGCGGAACTGAGCCCTCGACGAAGTTCGCCAGATATGATCCCTGCCAGGGTGTTCCGATCGTCGTCAGCGACCGCACAGTCACCGGTGACCGCGCTGCCCGGAGCGTTCGGATCGCCGCCCTGGCATAAAGGCCGCCCATCGAATGCCCGACGAGGTCCACCTCGTCGATGTGCTTCTCGGTGTGCAGCCAGTCGATGAACCGCGCCAGGTGTTCGCCGGCGAGGTCGATGCTGCCGGTGCTGTCGACGGTCAGGGCCGCGGGCAGGGGAGCCGGGCAGGACGCGAACGCCCCATAGCCAGTCGTGTCGTGCACCTGGCCGGGACCCGCCGTCGCCGGCGCGGTGAACACCGAATGTCACTTGCCCAAAAGGTGTTCACGCAACGAAGTGTGGTCCGTGCCGGCCGGCAGACCGATCGCGCAGGAGGCGTCCGGCGAGGTGTAGGGCGCGGTGCCGGCCAGTCCGGAGACCAAGACCACCGCACGCGACGGCGGATGTGCCTCGATGCCGCCGTGGGAACAGCCCGCCAACAGAACCGCGGTCAGCAGCGCCAGGATCGGCCGCACTAAGCCGGGCAGCCTTCCCGGTTGGCCCCGTCCAGCGCCCCCGGCGCATCGTCGATGGCCTTGTGCACGACCTCGAGCACCTGCGGATCCCACGTCAGCGCGGTCTTCTGTTCCAGCCCAGCAAGATTGGACACGTAGATGCTGTGGGTGTCGTCGAAGGTGTGGCACCGCCGGTGCGGCAGCACCGGGTCGCTGATGTCCTTGGCCAACGCGCTCTGCAACGCCACGATGCCGTCATTGGGCCACACCGCCGGGTTCACCGGCGCGGCCCCGCTGATGTTTTTGGGAGAGAACTTCTTGCCGCCGATCAGCACCACCGGGATCTTGTCGAGCACCCCGGACTGGTATTCGTTCCAGCCGTTCTTGCCCATCAGGAAGGCCTGGTTGACTTCTCGCCCCGAGCCCGCCATGAGCCGCTTCACCTCGTCGGACATGCCCTTCATCGAGCTCTCGCAGAACGTGTCACCCTTGCAGTCGCTCAGCGGGATCAGCCCGTTGGCGAAGTCGGACAGATACGACCCCTGCCACGGGGTGCCGATCGTGGTCAGTGATCGCACCTTCAGCGGCGAGTTCGTCGACGCCAGGACACGAATGGCCGCGCGGGAGTACAACCCGCCCATCGAGTGTCCGACGAAGTCGATCTGGTCGACGCCCCGATCGGTGTGCAACCAGTTGAGGAACCGGGCCAGATGTTCTCCGGCGGTGTCGATGCTGCCCGTCGAATCGACGGTCATGTTCTCCGGCAGAGTGATCGGGCAGACCCCGAACGGTCCGAACCCGGTCTGGTCGACCACCTGACCGCGACCGGCCATCGCGGGAGAGGTGTAGACGGTGTAGCCCTTGCCGAGCAGGTACTCGCGCAGCGCGGTGTCGGTGTTGCCGGCGGCCAGCCCGGTGGCGCAGGCCTGGTCGGGTCCCGTGAAGGGGGTCGTCGCGTCGCCACCCGAAACGATCACCACCGCGGTCGACGCCGGCCGCTTCTGCTCGGTCCCGGCGTGGGAACACCCCGCCAGCAGGATCGCGGCGGCCAGCGCCAGAAGTCGTCGCATGAAGCAGGATGCTAATGCCGAGGGGGCTCGTGACAGGATTGAAGCACCATGAACAGCTCATCTCGTCGTGTCGTCTTTTCCGGCGTCCAGCCGACTTCCGATTCGCTGCACCTGGGCAATGCCCTCGGCGCGATCAGGCAGTGGGTCGGGCTGCAGGACGACTACGACGCGTTCTTCTGCGTGGTGGACCTGCACGCGATCACCGTGCCGCAGGACCCCGCCACTCTGCGGCACCGGACTCTGGTGACCGCCGCCCAATACCTCGCGCTGGGCATCGACCCGGAGCGGGCGACGATCTTCGTGCAGAGCCATGTACCCGCGCACACCGAACTGGCCTGGGTGTTGGGCTGCTTCACCGGCTTCGGCCAGGCGTCGCGGATGACACAGTTCAAGGACAAGTCGCAGAAGCAGGGTGCGGACGCGACGACGGTCGGCCTGTTCACCTATCCGGTGTTGATGGCTGCCGACGTCCTGCTCTATGACACCGACCTGGTTCCGGTCGGTGAGGACCAGCGTCAGCATCTGGAGCTGGCTCGTGATGTCGCACAGCGGTTCAACGTCCGTTTCCCGGACACCTTCGTCATCCCCGAGCCGATGATCACAGGCGTCACCGCGAAGATCTACGACCTGCAGGACCCGACCGCCAAGATGAGCAAGTCCGCGGCCACCGAGGCCGGGTTGATCAGCCTGCTCGACGACCCCAAGGTGACGGCCAAGAAGATCCGCTCGGCTGTCACCGACAGTGAACGCGAGATCCGTTTCGACGTCGAGGCCAAGCCCGGGGTGTCCAACCTGTTGTCGATCCAGTCGGCGATCACCGGCACCGACGTCGACACGTTGGTGGCCGGTTACCAGGGGCGCGGCTACGGCGATCTGAAGAAGGACACCGCCGAGGCCGTCGTCGACTACGTCACCCCGCTGCAGCAGCGCGTCGACGAGCTGCTCGCCGACCCTGCCGAACTGCAGGCGATCCTGGCCAAGGGCGCCGACCGGGCGCGCGAGGTGTCTGCGAAGACCGTCGGACGGGTATACGAGCGGTTAGGGTTTTTGCCGACGAGTCCGTAGACGCTGCGGGAGGCTGGGCATGTCAGAACCGGCCGAACCGGGTCGCCTGGACCGGCTGCGGGCTCGCTACCACTGGGTCGACCACGCGATCCGTGCGGGCGAGCGCTACCAGAAGGTCAAGGGTGACTTCTACGCCGCCGGCGTCACCTACTTCACGATCTTCGCGCTGTTCCCGTTGCTGATGGTCGGCTTCGCCGCCGGCGGATTCATTCTGGCCAGCCGTCCGCATGTGCTGGCCGACATCGAGAATCGAATCAAGACAACGGTTTCGGGCGACTTCGGCCAACAGCTGATCGGGCTGGTCGACTCGGCGATCGACTCCCGCACATCGGTGGGTGTGATCGGCTTGGCCACCGCTGCGTGGGCCGGGCTGGGCTGGACCGCGAACCTGCGTGAGGCGTTGAGCCAGATGTGGGACCAGCGCACCGAAGACAAGAACTTCATCCGCACGAAGCTGTCGGATCTGGCCGTACTGCTGTCGGTGTTCGTCGCGATCATCGTGACGATTGCTCTCACCGCGCTGGCGGATCCGTCGCTGATGACCAAGGTGCTGGAGTGGATCGGCGTGCCGCACATCTTCGGGCTCGGCGGCCTGCTGCGAATCGCCTCGCTGGTGATGTCGTGGGCGGTGTCGTGGCTGTTGTTCAGCTGGATGATCGCGCGATTGCCGCGGGAGTCGGTGAGCTTTCGCAGCAGTGTGCGCGCCGGGCTGATGGCCGCGGTCGCCTTCGAACTCTTCAAACTCCTCGGATCGTTCTATCTGCGCGCGGTGGTACACGGTCCGGCCGGCGCCACGTTCGGGCCGATCCTTGGTCTGATGGTGTTCGCCTACATCACGGCCCGGCTGGTGCTGTTCGCCACCGCGTGGGCGGCGACGTCGAAGGACAACGCGCGTCCCGTCCCGGTTCCGGCGCCCGGGCCGGCCGTGATCTCACCGCGGGTCGGGGCCGACGAGGGATTGAGCACACGTCAGACTCTCGCCGCAATGGCAGTGGGAGCGGTAGGTGCACTTGGCGTTTCGCGGCTCTGGCGCCGTGATCGGGACTAACTAACGCCCGCGCGCGGGCCGGCGGTTGATGGCACGGGCCGCCATGATCAGGCCGAACACGACCAGCGTGCCGACGACACCGACACCCACCCGCACCGGCACCGCATCGGCGGCGGGAAGGAGTTGCGTGCCACTGGCTTTCACCGCGGTGGCCGCGTCCGGCTTGGGGGGCAGCAACGACGGATCCGGGTCGATCAGATTCCCCACGCGTGTGCCCGGCGGGGTGGCGAAGCCGTAGTCGAGCAGATGTGCGGCCTGCTGCCACGGCGGAATCGGTTGGCGCGTACCGCGCAGCAGCACCGCAACCAGCCGCCGGCCGTCGCGGTTGGCGGCACCCACGAACGTCTGCCCGGCGTCATCGGTGTAGCCGGTCTTACCGCCGAGCGCGCCCGGATAGTTGTAGAGCAACTGGTTGTCGTTCTCCAGCTCATAGCCCGGATGGTCACCTTCCTCGCCCGGCTTGGCTGGGTGCCCGGGGAAGTCGTACTTCTGGGTCGCCACGATGTTCGCGAAAGTGGGGTTCTCCCAGGCGTATCGGTAGAACAGGCCGATGTCGTAGGCCGACGTGCTCATCCCCGGTCCGTCCAGCCCGGACGGCGTCGCGGCCCGGGTGTCCTGTCCACCGAGCTTGCGGGCCAGCCCGTTGATCTTCTGCAGCGCGGTTTCCATACCGCCCACCTGCGCCGCCAGCGCGTGCGCGGCGTCGTTACCCGAATGCATCAGCAGGCCGTGTAACAGATCGTTGACGGTGTAGTGCCCACCGGCGTCGACGCCGACCCGGGTGCCTTCGGCGTTCGCGTCGTCCTGGGTGCCCTCGACCATTTTGTTCAGTGGCAGCTCGTTGATGGCCTGCATCGCGATGAGGACCTTGATGATGCTCGCGGGCCGGTGCCGGGCATGCGGATCGCGCGCGGCGATGATGTCGCCGGTGTCGAGGTCTGCCACCACCCACGACTCGGCCGAGACGTCACCCGGAACCGGCGGAGTGCCGGCCGCGACGATCACTCCGCAACCCGCCAGCGCATCACCGCCCACCGGCTTGGCCGGCACGGCAAGGGGCTGCGGCGGATCGCCGGCCTCGGGCACCTCCGAGGAGTCGACGGCCGGCGGGGTGGTCGCCCGATATGGGCAGGTGTTGGGGTCCGGGTCGGCCCATGCGGTCGCCGACGTGCCGACGACGCACAGCGCCGCGGCCACTGCGGCAGCACACCGCGTGAATAGTTTCTCCCTCGCCATCGACTCGCAGAGTAGGGGATTGGAGCCGAGAAACGACGGAGCCGCGCTGTGACAGGAGTGGTTGGTGTTACAAATCGAGACATGCGACTGCGGACGACCCGATGCAACCCAGCCACAGGGTGCCCTCGTGTTCCACCAGCCCGGTAACCAGCCCGAACCGCGGGTCGACGGTCCGCACCTGCGCCCGCAGCGTGCCGTCGAGATCGATGGCGATCGCCCACACCGTCGGCTTGGGGCTGGGCATCCAGGCATACGGCAGCTTCCACATCAGTCGCCGCACGATCGGGGCGCGCGGCGCCAGCCATTCGCCGATCGCGTTGCGCTCGCTGACCAACGCGACCCAGATCCGTCCGTCGGGTGCCAGTGAGATGTTGTCCGGGTAGCCCGGCAGGTGCTCGATCAACGGCACCGGCTCGCCGATTCCGGAACCGGTCAGCGGGTACTTGGATACCCGGCACCCGGTCGTCTCGGCGACCACCAGTGCCGACTCGTCGGCAGTCAGCGCCACCCCGTTGGCGAATCGCAGACCGGTGGCCAACGTCGTCACCGTGCCGTCGACATCCCGGCGGAACAGCGACCCGCTCGGTCTGGCCTCCAGGACCGCGCCCTTGTAATACTCATAGCGGAAGCGCGCCGTCGACTCGGTGAAATAGATTGTGCCATCCGAGGATTCGACAACATTGCTGCAAAACATCAGCGGCCGTCCAGCCACCTCGCTCACCAAGGTCTCGAAGACACCGGAGGTGGGATCGAGCCGCAGCAGTCCGCGGTGGCTGTCACAGATCAGCAGCCGGCCGTCTCGGGCCACTGCGAGCCCGAGTGGTCGGCCGCCGGTGTTGGCCACCACCTCGGGGGCATGACCGGTCCGGATCCTGATGATCGCGCCGTCGTCGGTTCCGGTCCAGATCGAGCCGTCGGCATCGACCACGACGTCCTCGGGGGCGTGGCCGGGGATGCCGATCACCCGCAGGAACCCATTCAGATCCGGCGGTGGCAGCGTTCGGAGGGGAGGCGGCTGCCACCGCACCGGATCGACCGGGGGCTTGTCCCCCCGGCTTACAGCAATGAGCCGGCCTCGCTGAGGACGCGGTGCAGGATCTCGTAGATCTCGTTGAACTCGTTCGGCCCACTGATCAGCGGGGGCGCCAGCTGCACGACCGGGTCGCCGCGATCGTCGGCGCGGCAGTACAGGCCGGCCTCGAACAAAGCCGCGGACAGGAAACCGCGCAGCAGCCGTTCGCTCTCGTCCTCGTTGAAGGTCTCGCGGGTGGCTTTGTCCTTGACCAACTCGATGCCGTAGAAGAAGCCTTCACCGCGCACATCGCCGACGATCGGCAGCTCGAGCAGTTTCTCCAGTGTGGCCCGGAAGATCGGCGCGTTGGTCTTGACGTGGTCGTTGATGCCCTCGCGCTCGAAGATGTCGAGGTTGGCCAGCGCCACCGCCGAGGACACCGGGTGCCCGCCGAAGGTGTAGCCGTGCCCGAAGACCGTCTTGCCGTCGCTGAACGGTTCGAACAACCGGTCGCTGGCGATCATCGCGCCGATCGGCGAGTACCCCGACGTCATGCCCTTGGCGCAGGTGATCATGTCGGGCTGATAGCCGATGTCCTCGCAGGCGAACATCGAGCCGATCCGGCCGAACGCGCAGATCACCTCGTCGGACACCAGCAGCACGTCGTACTCGTCGCAGATCTCGCGGACCCGCTCGAAATACCCGGGCGGCGGCGGGAAGCAGCCACCGGCATTCTGCACCGGCTCCAGGAAGACTGCGCACACCGTTTCCGGGCCCTCGAACTCGATGGCCTCGGCGATACGGTCGGCGCAGTACTGCCCCCATGCCTTGATATCGGTGCTGTACGGCTCGGGCGCGCGGTAGAAGTTGGTGTTGGGCACCCGGAATCCGCCGGGCGTCAGCGGTTCGAACGGCTTCTTGAAGTCGGGGAGACCGGTGATGGCCAGCGCGCCCTGCGGGGTGCCGTGGTAGGCGATGGCCCGCGAGATCACCTTGTATTTGCCGGGTTTGCCGGTCAGCTTGAAGTACTGCTTGGCCAGTTTCCACGCGCTTTCGACGGCTTCGCCGCCGCCGGTCGTGAAGAACACCCGATTCAGGTCACCGGGAGCGTAATTGGCCAATCGGTCGGCCAATTCGATCGCCGGCGGGGTGGCGTAGGACCACAGCGGGAAGAACTCGAGGGTCTCGGCCTGTTTGGCTGCGGCCTCGGCCAGTTCCTTGCGGCCGTGTCCGGCCTGCACCACGAACAGGCCCGAGAGGCCGTCGAAGTAACGCTTGCCGTGGCTGTCGTAGATGTACACGCCCTCGCCGCGGCTGATGATGGGCGGCGTCAGCCCCGCACCGTGCCGAGCGAAGTGGCCCCACAGGTGGCGGTCGGCCTTGGCCGACAGCTCTGCTGTGAGATCGAGCGTGGTGGTACTCATCGTGTTCCCCAATTGTATTGTTGTTTAACGAGTTTGAGATATACCAAGGTCTCGGTCGACGTCACCCCGGGCACGGCGCGAATCTCGGTGTTGAGCAGCTCGAGCAGCTCGGCGTCGTCCTCGCACACCACCTCCGCGATCGCGTCGAAGGTCCCCGCGGTGAGCACGACGTAATCGACGGCGTCGATCTGCGCCAGCTTCTCGGCGACCTTGGTGGTGTCTCCTGTGCAGCGGATGCCGATCATGGCCTGCCGGGTGAACCCCAGCTGAAGGGGATCGGTCACCGCGACTATCTGCATCACCCCGGAGTCGACCAGGCGCTGCACCCGCTGGCGCACAGCTGCCTCCGAGAGCCCGACGGCCTTGCCGATCGCGGCATAGGAACGACGGCCGTCCTGCTGCAGCTTCTCGATAATGGCCTTGGACATCTCGTCCAGTTGGGCCGGTCCGTTTCCACCTGCCCCGATGGCGCGGACGGGAAACCGAGTGGCCGGTACACCGGAGTCACGCATGCCCATGATTGTGCACGGAATTCGTTGTTTAAGGCAACCAGATCGATGAAATTGGTAGCTTTAGACCACCCATACTGCGGGAATGCGTAGCACTCGCCGAGCGGGTCGGTTACCGTGGGGCGGTGACCGCACTCGCCTCCGACAAGACCCGAATTGTGCCCGGTAGCTGGATCAATGGTGCCCCACTAGTGACGGGCGGCAGCATCCACCAGGTCATCAACCCCGCCGACGGCAGCGTCGCGGCGGAGTTGGCGCTCGCTGCGCCCGCCGACGTCGACACCGCGGTGGCCGCCGCCCGCGCCGCATTTGCCGGCTGGTCGCGGGCCACCCCCGTCGAGCGGGCCACGGTATTGGCCAAGCTTGCTGAGCTGGTCGACGCCCACGCCGAGGAGATCATCGCCGAAGAGGTCAGTCAGACCGGTAAGCCGGTGCGGCTGGCACGAGAGTTCGACGTCCCCGGCAGCATCGACAACATCGCGTTCTTCGCCGGCGCCGCCAGGCACCTCGAGGGCAAGGCCACCGCCGAGTACAGCGGCGACCACACCTCCTCGATCCGGCGCGAGGCTGTCGGCGTGGTCGCGACGATCACGCCGTGGAACTACCCGCTGCAGATGGCGGTCTGGAAGGTGATCCCGGCACTGGCCGCGGGTTGCTCGGTGGTGATCAAGCCTGCCGAGCTGACCCCGTTGACCACCCTGACGCTGGCCCGGCTGGCCACCGAGGCCGGCCTGCCCGACGGCGTCCTCAACGTCGTCACCGGCGCCGGCGCTGATGTCGGCTCGGCGCTGGCCGGCCACGCGGGAGTCGACGTCGTGACATTCACCGGGTCGACGGCCGTGGGCCGCCGGGTGATGGCTGCGGCCGCGGTCCACGGGCATCGCACTCAGCTGGAGTTGGGCGGCAAGGCGCCGTTCGTGGTGTTCGACGACGCGGATCTGGACGCCGCGATCAACGGCGCGGTGGCCGGATCGCTGATCAACACCGGGCAGGACTGCACGGCGGCCACCCGCGCGATCGTCGCCCGCAACCTCTATGACGACTTCGTGGCCGGGGTGGCCGAGCTGATGAACAAGCTCGTCGTCGGCGACCCGCAGGACCCCGACACCGACCTCGGCCCGCTGATCTCGGCGGCCCACCGCGACAAGGTCGCGGCGATGGTGGCCCGGGCGCCGGACGAGGGCGGTCGCCTCGTTGCCGGTGGTGCGGTGCCGGATCTGCCGGGCTCGTTCTACCTGCCGACACTGATCGCCGACGTCGCCGAGACCTCCGAGGTGTACCGCGACGAGATCTTCGGGCCGGTGCTGACCGTGCGCACCCACGATGGCGACGACGACGCGCTGCGCCAGGCCAACGACACCGACTACGGGCTGGCGGCATCGGCTTGGACCCGCGACGTCTACCGCGCGCAGCGGGCCTCGCGCGAGATCAACTCCGGTTGCGTGTGGATCAACGACCACATCCCGATCATCAGCGAGATGCCGCACGGCGGTGTCGGGGCGTCCGGCTTCGGCAAGGACATGAGCGACTACTCGTTCGAGGAGTACCTCACCATCAAGCATGTGATGAGCGATATCACCGGTGTCGCCGAAAAGGATTGGCACCGAACGATCTTCAAGCTGCGCTAGCTGGTCCAACGGCTGGGTCTCATGTCGTCCAGGGGACCCGGCAGGCGTCGCCCGAACTGAAGCCCTGCTCGGTGATGCCCAGCGCCGAGTTCATCCGGGCCCGCATGTTCTCGATGCCGATCTGGTAGGTCAGCTCGATCACCCCGTCGGCGCCGAATCGCCGCCGCAGATCGTGGACCTGCTCGTCGGTGATCGTGTGCGGATCCTTCGTCATCGCGTCGGCGTAGGCGATCGCGGCCCGCTCGTCGTCGGTGTAGAGCGGCGAGGTCGCGTAGTCGTCGATGTGCGCCAGGCGCTCGAGGTCCAGCCCTTCGAGCCGCATCAGCATCTGCCCGAAGTCCACGCACCACGAACAGCCGACGGTGCGGGCGGTCCAGAACACCGCGAGTTCACGGACGTCGGTGGGCAGGGACTTCGAGGCGTTCTGCAGCAGGCCTTCGTGGACGGCGTTGGCCACCATCAGGCGGGTGTGATGGGCGTAGACGGCGAACGGTTCGGGCACCTCGCCGAAGCGTCGCTTGGCCCAGCGATACATCAGCCGAGTCAGCCGCGGGGCCTTATCGGGGGTGAGGGGTTCCAGTCGTGTTTTCGTGGTCATGTACTCAAGATGCTCCGGCGGCCCGAAATGTGACACCCCGATACGCATCAATATTGAGTTGACGGACTAACTACTCGGCTATGGTGCTGACTTGTGGATTTCGACCTCGATGCCGAACAGCGCGCCTGGTTGGCCGAGGTTCGGGAATTCCTGCGCCAGAACGTCACTGACGCCCTGCGGGCCGAGATCGCCGAACACAATCTGGAGTACCCCGGCGGCGAGGTCGCGGCGTTTCGCCGCAAGCTCGGCGCCAAGGGCTGGTTCGGCCTGAACTGGCCCGCGGAGTACGGCGGACTCGGGCTGGGGCCGGTGCATCTGCACCTGCTGATGACCGAGTTCGAATATTGGGGCGCACCTGGCCCGGATCTGACCGTCACCTCGATCGCGCCGATGATCATGCGGCATGGCACCGAGCAGAACAAGCGTGAGTTTCTCCCGCTGATCGCCCGTGGCGAGATGACCTGCGCGCTGGGCTATTCCGAGCCCGATGCCGGGACCGACCTGGCGTCGCTGCGCACCCGGGCGGTTCGCGACGGCGACGAATGGGTGATCAACGGGTCCAAGATCTGGAACAGCGGGGCCCAGCGGTCCACCCACGAATGGCTGTGTGTGCGCACCGACCCGCAGGCCCAGCGGCATCGGGGCATCTCGGTGATCGTCGTGCCGGTCGAGAGCCCTGGCGTGCGGATCCGCCCGTTGATCGCCTGGTCCGGCTACCGGACCAACGAGGTGTTCTTCGACGACGTGCGGGTGCCGGTGACCAACCTGATCGGTGAGGAGAACCGCGGCTGGTCCTACATCACCGGCGCGCTCGACCTGGAGCGCGGTGCGCTGACCAACGCCGGCGACCTGCGTCGTGCGCTCGACGAGCTGCAGGTGCTGGCCCGGATGCCGCGGCGTGACGGCACCGTGCCCATCGACAACCCGGGATTCCGCCGCCGGCTCGCCCAGGCCGAGGCCGACGTCGAGGTCGCCGGGCTGATGGGCTACGAGGCGTCGTCGCTGTTGGCCGGCGGCGTGATCCCGACCGTTGAGGTCAGCGTCGAGAAGGTCTTCAGCAGCGAATTGCGGCAGCGGATCGCCGATCTGGGCATCGACCTGCTCGGCGCGGAAGGCCTGCTGGTGCATCGTAATTCGGAAGCACCTGCCGGTGGCCGGTTCGAGAAGCTCTATCGGTTTGCCCCGCTGATGCGCTTCGGCGGCGGTACCAACGAGGTGCTCCGGGACGTCATCGCCCAGCGTGGTAACGGCATGCCCTCCTACGGACGGTGACATGAAACTCGTTGCATCTCAAGATGAGCGCGACTTGGCGGCGAGCCTGCGCGGCTTGTTGGGCGCCGGGCGCTCCGATCTGTGGGGTGACCTGGCGGCGGCCGGGGTGATGGGACTGGGTCTGCCCGAGATCTACGGCGGGTCCGGTGGCTCGCTGTCGGATCTCGGGGTCTTCGCCCGCGAGGCCGGCCGGGCCCTGTGCCCGATGCGGGTACACAGCACCGCGATCGCCGCGCACGCCTTGCGCATCCTGGGCGGCGAGAAGTCCTGCATCACCTGGTTGCCGGACCTGGCTGCCGGCCGCCTCGCGGCAACCACCGCGCTGTGGAATCCGAACGACGCGTCCGACGTCACCGCCACCATGCGGGCCGATCAGGACCGCGAGGGCACCTGGCGGCTCACCGGCACAGCCGATTTCGTCAACGATGCCGACACCGCCGACATCGTCGTCGTGTCCGGATTCGACCGGTCGGGCAATACCGTGGGATTCGTCGTCCGGTTGCGCAACGACGGTGTGACGCTGCGGCCGCTGGCGCTGATGGGCGGCCACCACGTCTCGGTGCTGCGCTTCGACGATGTGCCGGTCGATGACGTCCTCAACGACGGTGCCGCCCTTGGTCGCGACGACCTGCGACGGACCGCCAACGCGGCGGTGGCGTTGACGGCACTTGATCTGGTTGGTGTCGGCGAGGCGGTGCTCGAGCGCACCGTGCGCTACACCACCATGCGCCACCAGTTCGGCCGGCCGATCGCCTCGTTCCAGGCTGCCCAGCACATCGTGGCGGACATGCACATCGCACTGGCGGCGGCGCGACTGGCCGCGCAGTCGGCGGTGTTCGCGATCGCGGCCGGACGCCCTGCCGTCCGGGAGACCGCGATCGCCCGAATTCAGTCCGCCACCGCGGCCAAGTGGGCCACCCTCGACGCCCACCAATTGCACGGCGGGATGGGGTACGTCGTGGAGACCGACCTCTACCTCTGGTCGGAGCGGGCAAGGGTGCTCTCGACCCTGGGCGGGGGAGCCGACATCGCGGCCGCCTGGCTCGACGAGGACGACGTCAGCCGTGCGGCGGTGGGTGACCGGTTACGGCGCAAGGACGGCCGGTGACGGACAGCCTGATCGACGCGGAGACCGCCGCACGGGTCGGTACCGTGGCGGCGACCGCCAGGGGTGAGGTGATTCGCCGGGACTGGCAGCGCTGGGCTGCCGCAGTCGGCGACGACAACCCGCTGTGGTTTGACCCGGATTACGCTCGCGCCAACGGCTACCGCGACGTCATCTGCCCGCCGCTGTATCTGCAGTACGCCATCCTCGGGGTGAGCTCGCTGTCGAGTCTGCGGCCCGACGGTTCGTCGGGAACCGTGTCCGGCAGCCTGGCCTTCCCGAAGGCGCCGCGGCGAATGGCCGGTGGTGAGAGCACCACCTTCCATCTGCCCAGCTATCACCGCGACGAGATCGAGATGGTCCGCACCATCGCCTCCGTCGTCGAAAAAGAGGGCCGCTCAGGCCGATTCGTACTGGTCACCTGGCACACCGTGTATCGCAACCAACACGGTGAGCTGGTCGCCGAGGCTTCCACGTCGATGATCGCCCGCCCATGACCGAGCTGTTCTACGACGATGTCGAACCCGGAGATCGGTTGCCGGAGTTGACTGTCACCGTCGACGAGACGCAGATGTTCTTTTTCAGCGCGGCGACCTACAACGGTCATCGCATTCACTACGACAAGCAGTGGGCCCGGGACAAAGAGGGTTACGACGACGTCCTCGTGCAGGGCCCGCTGCAGGCGGCCCTGCTGGCCCGTGCGATCACCGACTGGATCGGCGGCCGCGGCCGGCTGGTGAACTATTCGGTACAGAACCGCGGCGTGGCGTTCCCCGGTCAGCCGCTGACGTTCGGCGGCACCGTCACCGCGAAGCGGCTCGACGGCGGCCGGGCTCTGGTCGACCTGGACATCGCCGGACGCCGCGATGCCGACATCCTGATGCCCGGCACCGCGACCGTGGAACTGCCTCGGCGGCAGGAGGTTTCCTGATGCAGCTTGCCGGGGAGGCGGCGATCGTCGGGATCGCCGAACTGCCCGCCGAGCGCAAGCCGACCCGACCGGAGTTGTTCACCCTCGACCAGTACGCCGCGCTGACCAAGATGGTGCTCGACGACGCCGGGCTGGACGCCGGCGGCGTCAACGGGCTGATCTCGCACGGCCTGGCCGAATCGGACATGTTCGTCCCGGCCACCCTGTCCGAATACCTGGGTCTGCCAATCGATTTCGGTGAGCGGGTGGATCTGGGCGGGGCGACCTCGGCGGCCATGGTGTGGCGTGCGGCGGTCGCGGTCGAACTCGGGCTGTGTGATGCGGTGCTCGCCGTGCTGCCAGGCTCGCGGGCTCTGCCGCGCTCAGCGCGCCGCGAGCCGATCGCGCCGAGTTGGTATGGGGCGTCGAGCAACAACTACGGCTCGCCGCAGGCCGAGTATGAGATCCCGTACGGCAACGTCGGGCAGAACGCCCCGTTCGCCCAGATCGCCCAACGCTACGCCGCGCAGTACGGCTATGACCCGACGGCGCTGGCCAAGATCGCCGTCGACCAGCGGACCAACGCCTGCGCGCATCCCGGCGCGGTGTTCCACGGCACACCGCTGACCGAGGCCGACGTCCTCGGCAGCCCGATGATCTCGGATCCGATCCATATGCTCGAAACCGTCATGCCTGTGCACGGTGGCACGGGGGTCCTGGTCGCCAATGCGGACCTGGCCCGCAAGAGCCGTCATCGGCCGGTGTGGATCAAGGGATTCGGTGAGCACATCGCGTTCAAGACCACGACGTACGCGCAGGACCCGATGATCACCCCGATCGCTCGCTCGGCAGCGCGCGCCTTCGCCATGGCAGGACTGAGCCCGGCCGATGTCGACGTGGCCTCGATCTACGACTGCTACACGATCACGGTGCTGATGACGCTGGAGGACGCCGGATTCTGCCCGAAGGGCCACGGCATGACCTGGATCAAGGAGCGGGACCTCACCTTCCGCGGTGACTTCCCGCTCAACACCGCTGGCGGCCAGCTGTCGTACGGGCAGGCCGGGATGTCCGGCGGCATGCATCATGTCGTCGACGCCGCCCGGCAGCTGATGGGACGCTCGGCGGCCGCCCAGGTCGCGGATGCGAACATCGCGTTCGTCGCCGGGACCGGGGGGATCATGAGCGAGCAGGTGGCCCTGGTGCTGGGAGGCGACTGATGATCCCGGTACCCGAACCGACCCCGGTGTCCCGGCCGTTCTGGGATGCGCTGGCCGAACACCGGATCATGATCCAGTACTCGCCGTCGGCGGGCCGCTACGTATTCTACCCGCGAACGCTCGCGCCGGGCACGCTCGCCGACGACCTGGAATGGCGCGAGATCGACGGAGCGGCAACACTTTATACCTACACAGTGGCGCGCCGACCGACCGGACCGCCGTGGGCCGATTCGCTGCCGCAGCTGCCCGCCGTGGTGCAGTGGGATGTCGGTCCGCGGTTCTCCACCGAGCTGGTCGATGTCGCCCCGGACGACGTCCGGATCGGGATGCGCGTCAGCCCGGTGTTCTGCGACCTCCCCGACACCGGGATGACCCTGCTGCGCTACCGTCCGGCCGACGCATGATCGACACCGTCCAGAAGCTGTTGCGCACCCGGATCGACGACGATTCGCTCGCGGTGATCTCACCCGAGCGCACCTGGACGTGGCGCGAGTACCTGGCCGGAGCGACCGCGGAAGCCTCCGCATTGCTCGCTCTGATGGACCCGGCGCGGCCGCTGCATGCCGGTGCGCTGATGACGAATTCGCCGGCCTACGTGCGGTCGATGGCCGCGGCGGCGCTCGGCGGCTATGTGTTGTGCGGTATCAACACCACCCGCCGGGGGGAGGGTTTGGTCTCGGACATCCGCCGCTCGGACTGTCAGCTGTTGCTGGTCGACGGCGACCACGCCGCGCTGCTCGACGGTCTGGACCTCACCGGTATCGCCGTGCTGAATGTGACGGGCGCACGCTACGGGGAAGCGGTTGCCGAAGCGAAACCGCTTGTTCCGCACGAAGTCACCGGCACCGACCCGTTCATGATGATCTTCACCTCCGGCACCAGCGGCAACCCGAAGGCTGTGCCGTTCGTCCACACGATGAGCGTCATGTGCGGCCTGAGCCTGGTGGCCCAGATGGACATCACCGCCGACGACGTGTGCTATCTCGCGATGCCACTGTTCCATTCGAACGGAGTGGCCGTCGGGTTCTCGGTGGCGATCACCGCAGGCGCGGCGATGGTCCCGGTGAAGTTCTCGGTGTCGCGCCTGCTGCCGGATTTGCGCCGTTACGGCGTCACGTTCATGAACTATGTGGGCAAGCCGCTGGCGCTGGTACTGGCCACCCCCGAACAACCCGACGACGCCGACAACCCGCTGCGCATCATGTACGGCAACGAGGCCACCGACCGCGATATCGCAGAGTTCTCCCGCCGTTTCGGCTGTCGCATCATCGACGGCTTCGGCTCCAGCGAGTTCGCCGTCGTCGTGGTCCGCGAGGACGGCACCCCGCCCGGCTCGATCGGCAAGGGCTGGGGCGGAGTGTCGATTTACCATCCCGACAGCGTGACCGAATGCGCCACAGCAATTTTCGACGATAACGGAGCGCTGGTAAATGCCGACGATGCGGTCGGGGAGCTGGTGAACACGACCGGCTCGGGACCGTTCACCGGCTACTACAACGATGCGGACGCGACTTCCGAACGGCTTCGGCACGGCATGTACTGGACCGGCGACCTGGCCTACCGCGATGCCGACGGCTGGATCTACCTGGCCGGCCGGACCTCGGACTGGATGCGCGTCGACGGGGAGAACATGGCCGCCGCACCGATCGAGCGGATCCTGTTGCGGCTAGCGCAAGTCAACCAGGTGGCGGTCTACGCGGTGCCCGACGAACGGGTCGGCGATCAGGTGATGGCGGCGGTCGTTCTGCGTCAGGGCGAGTCGTTGACCCCGGCGCAGTTCGAGGAGTTCCTGGCCGCCCAGCCCGATTTGTCGCCGAAGGCCTGGCCGCGGTTCGTCCGCATCAACGATGATCTGCCGCAGACCGCCACGAACAAGGTCCTCAAGAGGGAGCTGAGCGCGGCCGGTGTGACGGCCGGGGGCGGGGTGCTCTGGGAACGGGGAGCCCGGGAGACCAGCTACCGGGTGGTCGACTAGAAAGCCTTCCGCGAGCGTGCGGCACGATACGGCGAGAGCGGTGTGTCGCGGATGAAACCGCACAGTGGGCGGCTCGACGAAGGTGAGTCAGCGCGCGAACATCAACGCGCGCTTGACTTCCTGGATCGCCTTGGTGACCTCGATGCCGCGCGGGCAGGCGTCGGTGCAGTTGAACGTGGTGCGGCAGCGCCACACCCCGTCGACGTCGTTGAGGATGTCGAGGCGCTCGGCGGCGCCCTCGTCGCGGCTGTCGAAGATGAAGCGGTGCGCGTTGACGATCGCGGCCGGCCCGAAGTACGACCCTTCGCTCCAGTACACCGGGCAGCTGGTCGTGCAGCAGGCACACAGGATGCACTTGGTGGTGTCGTCGTAGCGGGCCCGGTCGGTCGGGCTCTGAATGCGTTCGCGGGTGGGGGGATTGCCCGAGGTGATCAGATACGGCTTCACCGCGCGGTAGGCGTCGAAGAACGGCTCCATGTTGACCACCAGGTCCTTCTCCACGGCCAGGCCGCGGATCGGCTCGATGGTGATGGTCAGCGGCTTGTCCTTCTTGGGCAACAGGTCGCGCATCAGCACCTTGCACGCCAGCCGGTTGACGCCGTTGATCCGCATCGCGTCCGAGCCGCACACCCCGTGCGCGCACGAGCGGCGGAAGGTCAGCGTCCCGTCCAGGTAGCTCTTCACGTAGATCAGCAGGTTCAGCAACCGATCCGATGGCAGGCAGGGCACCCGAAAGCTCTGGTAGCCGGCGCTGTCGGGATCCTCCGGGTTGAACCGCGCGATCTTGAGTGTCACCATCACCGCGCCGTCCGGAATCGGCGGCAGCGCGGGCTCTTTGCGCTCAGGTGCAATCGTCATCTCTAGTACTTCCGCTCCATCGGCTCGTAGCGGGTCTGCACGACAGGTTTGTAGTCCAGCCGGATGTCGCTGAGGAGCTCATGGCCTTCCTTGTACGCCATGGTGTGCCGCATGTAGTTGGTGTCGTCGCGGTTCGGGTAGTCCTCCCGGGCGTGACCGCCACGAGATTCCTTGCGGTTGAGCGCACCGACGACGGTGACTTCGGCCAGTTCCAGCAGGAATCCCAGCTCGATGGCTTCCAGCAGGTCGCTGTTGTACCGCTTTCCCTTGTCGTGCACACTGATTCGGGCATACCGCTCCTTGAGAGCGTGGATGTCGGTGAGCGCCTGCTTGAGGGTCTCCTCGGTGCGGAACACCGCGGCGTTGTTGTCCATCGACTGCTGCAGCGCGCCGCGGATGTCGGCCACCCGCTCGTTGCCGTGCTCGCTCAGGATGTCGGCGACCCAGTTCACCACCATGCCGGCCGGCTGCTCGGGCAGGTCGACGAAATCGTGGCCGAGGGCGTAATTCGCGGCGGAGATCCCCGCGCGACGGCCGAAGACGTTGATGTCCAGCAGCGAGTTGGTGCCCAGCCGATTGGCGCCGTGCACCGACACACACGCGCATTCGCCGGCGGCGTACAGGCCCGGCACCGTCGTGGTGTTGTCCCGCAACACCTGTCCGGTGACGGTGGTCGGGATACCGCCCATCACGTAGTGGCAGGTGGGGTAGACCGGCACCAGCTCCTTGACCGGGTCGACACCGAGGTAGGTGCGGGCGAACTCGGTGATGTCGGGCAGTTTCGCCTCCAGCACGTCCTCGCCGAGGTGGCGCACGTCGATGTACACGTAGTCCTTGTGCGGGCCGGCGCCGCGGCCTTCCAGGACCTCGAGCACCATCGAGCGGGCGACGATGTCGCGTGGCGCCAGGTCGACGATGGTGGGGGCGTAACGCTCCATGAACCGCTCGCCCTCGCCGTTGAGCAGTCGGCCGCCCTCGCCGCGGACCGCCTCGGAGATGAGGATCCCCAGACCGGCCAGGCCGGTCGGATGGAACTGGTGGAACTCCATGTCCTCCAACGGAAGTCCCTTGCGGAAGACGATCCCCAGGCCGTCGCCGGTCAGCGTGTGTGCGTTGGAGGTGGTCTTGTACATCCGCCCCGAGCCGCCGGTGGCGAACACGATGGCCTTGGCGTGGAATACGTGGATGTCGCCGGTGGCGAGCTCGTAGGCCACCACCCCGCTGGCCACCGGGCCGCTCGGAGTTTCGGTCAGCACCAAGTCCAGCGCATAGAACTCGTTGAAGAACTCCACGTCGTGCTTGACGCAGTTCTGGTACAGCGTCTGCAGGATCATGTGGCCGGTGCGGTCGGCGGCATAACAGGCGCGGCGGACCGGCGCCTTGCCGTGGTCGCGGGTGTGGCCGCCGAACCGGCGCTGGTCGATGCGACCCTCCGGGGTGCGGTTGAACGGCATCCCCATCTTCTCGAGGTCGAGCACCGCGTCGATGGCTTCCTTGGCCATGATCTCGACGGCATCCTGGTCGGCGAGATAGTCACCACCCTTGACGGTGTCGAAGGTGTGCCACTCCCAGTTGTCCTCTTCGACATTGGCCAGCGCCGCGCACATGCCGCCCTGGGCGGCGCCGGTGTGCGAGCGGGTCGGGTACAGCTTGGTCAGCACCGCGGTCCGTACCCGCGGGCCCGCCTCGACAGCGGCGCGCATGCCGGCCCCGCCGGCGCCGACGATGACCACGTCGTAGCGGTGTTCGGTAATCATTTTCGCCTCGAAAGAGCTTCTAGGAGATGTTGGGGTCGAAGGTGAGCAGCACGTAGGTTCCCACCACCAGGGTGATGAGCATCGCGATCACCAGCAGCGAGTTGAGCCAGAACTTCGTCGAGTCCTTGCGGGCGTAGTCACCGATGATCGTGCGGATCCCGTTGCCGCCGTGCAGCTGTGCCAGCCACAACAGCAGCAGGTCCCAGGTCTGCCAGAACGGCGAGGCCCAGCGCTGCGCGACGTAATTGAAGTCGATGCGGTAGACGCCGCCGTCCCACATCAGCCCGATGAACAGGTGACCCAGGGCGAGGAAGATGAGCACGACGCCGGAGAACCGCATGAACAGCCAGGCGTACTTCTCGAAGTTCGGCATGCCGGAGCGCCGGCGGGGGGTGCGCGGGTTGTCCAGCCCGGCCGGGCGGTCGTGGCTGCGTTCCAGGATCGGTGCCGGCGGGCCGAGCCGGCTCTCGGGCGCGCTCATAGAAACCGCTCCGCCATGTGAATGCCGATGATCACCAGCGAGGGCACCATGACCAGCAACCACACCGCGGCCACCGCCCACAGCATCTGCCGTTGATAGCGCGGGCCCTTCCACCAGAAGTCGATGAGGATGATCCGTACGCCGTTGAGTGCGTGATACAGCAGGGCGGCCACCAGGCCGATTTCCATCAGGCCGACGATCGGTGTCTTGTACGTCTCGACGACCTCGTTGTAGGCCTGCGGGCTGACCCGGACCAGGGCGGTGTCGAGGACGTGCACGAAGAGGAAGAAGAAGATCGTGGTGCCGGTGATTCGGTGGAGCACCCACGACCACATGCCGGGGTCGCCGCGGTAAAGGGTGCGCCGTCGTCGTGTCGACTTGTCGCGGGGGGCCGGCACGACCGGTGCCGCTGTACTCATTCAGCGCCTCCAACACCATCGTTGCTTTTGGGTGGACTCTAACTCCGTTTGTACGGCGAAAGAATTACGGTGCAAGGACAACAGGCGGCCATCCGGGCAGATTGTGCCGGTGTGGCCGGCAGGAGACGACTCTGGCGAGGCGGTTGGTGAATGCATTCAGTACGGGCGTGGTTGGCGACGCATGACCGGTGAAATCGAATGGAACCTCTTGCGCGCCAAGGCAATTGATGCAGCGACGAACGCCTACGCGCCATATTCACGGTTCCCGGTCGGGGCCGCTGGGTTGGTCGATGACGGCCGCGTCATCACCGGCTGCAATGTGGAGAATGTCTCATATGGCCTAGGTCTCTGCGCCGAGTGCGCAGTGGTCTGCGCCCTGGTCTCCGGAGGTGGCGGACGGCTGATCGCCGTGGCAGTCGTCGACGGTCGTGGCGCCGCCCTGATGCCGTGCGGGCGCTGCAGGCAGCTCCTTCTCGAGCACGGCGGTCCGGATCTGCTCATCGATCATTCCGACAGCCCGCGTCGGCTGGCCGAACTGCTGCCCGACGCGTTCGGCCCCGACGACCTTGCCCGGATGGAGCGGGAAAAGCCGTGACGCAGTTCACATTCGATGCGCCGACGGTCATCCGGGTCAAGCGCGACGGTGGCCGGCTGTCCGACGCGGCGATCGACTGGGTGATCGACGCCTACACCGACGGCCGGGTCGCCGACGAACAGATGTCGGCGCTGCTGATGGCGATCTTCCTTCGCGGGATGGACCGTGGCGAGATCTCCCGGTGGACGACGGCGATGATCGCGTCCGGCGAACGCCTGGACTTCAGCGATCTGCGCCGCGACGGGCGCCCGATCCCGACCGTGGACAAGCACTCCACCGGTGGTGTGGGCGACAAGATCACCATTCCGCTGGTTGCCGTGGTCGCCGCCTGCGGTGCGGCGGTTCCGCAAGCGGCCGGCCGGGGGCTGGGGCACACCGGCGGCACCCTGGACAAGCTGGAGTCCATTCCCGGATTTACTGCGGAGATCTCCAAAGATCAAGTCCGCCAGCAGTTATCGGAGATCGGCGCGGCCATCTTCGCGGCCGGTGAACTCGCCCCGGCCGACCGTAAGATCTACGCGCTGCGCGATGTCACCGGGACAGTCGAATCGTTGCCGCTGATCGCCAGTTCGGTGATGAGCAAGAAGCTGGCCGAAGGCGCTGACGCTCTGGTGCTCGACGTCAAGGTCGGCCGCGGTGCGTTCCTGAAGACCGAGGCCGAGTCACGGGAACTGGCAGCCACCATGGTCGAGCTGGGTCTGGCCCAGGGTGTGCCGACGAGGGCGATCCTGACCAATATGGACATCCCGCTCGGCCGCGCGGTAGGCAACGCTCTGGAGGTCGCCGAGTCCCTGGAGGTGCTGGCCGGCGGTGGACCCGAGGACGTCGTGGAGCTGACCGTGCGGCTGGCGGCCGAGATGCTGGATCTGGCCGGGATCGACGACCGCGACCCAGCCGAGACCCTGCGTGACGGCACCGCGATGGATCGCTTCCGCGCGCTGGTGACCGCGCAGGGCGGTGATGTTCACGCACAGCTTCCGATCGGTGCCCATTCCGAGACCGTCCCGGCACCGCGGGGCGGCACAATGGGGGACATCGACGCGATGGCGATGGGGCTTGCGGTGTGGCGGCTCGGCGCTGGCCGAGCCGTCCCGGGCCAGCCTGTGCAATTCGGGGCCGGCGTGCGCATCCATCGCCGGCCCGGTGAGCCGGTCAGCCCAGGTGAGCCGCTGTTCACTCTCTACACCGACACCGCCGAGCGGATCCCCGCGGCGATGGCCGAGCTGGCTGGCGGGTTCACCGTCGTCGACTCGGTTCCGATCCCCGGGGCGCTGCGCTCCGGCCCGCCGTTGCCGACGCCACGCCCGCTCATCATCGATCGGATCGTCCGATGACCACACCGCTGACACTGCCCATGATCGGCCGAGCGCCCAAGGCGCTGCTGCACGACCACCTCGACGGCGGCCTGCGCCCGGCCACCGTCCTGGATATCGCCGGTCAGATCGGCTACGACGGGCTCCCCGCGACCGACGAAGCCGGGTTGGCCGAGTTCTTCCGCACCGCCGCCCACAGTGGGTCGCTGGTGCGGTACCTCGAACCATTCGCCCACACCGTCGCGGTCATGCAGACCCCGGAGGCGCTGCACCGGGTGGCGTTCGAGTGCGTCGAGGACCTGGCGGCCGACAACGTGGTGTACGCCGAGGTGCGGTTCGCTCCCGAGCTGCACATCGACCGCGGGCTGTCTCTCGACGAGGTGGTCGACGCGGTGCTGGCCGGGTTCGCGGACGGCGAGAAGGCTGCGGCGGCTGACGGACGTCCCATCGTGGTGCGCTGCCTGGTGACTGCGATGCGCCACGCCGCGCGTTCGCGCGAGATCGCCGCACTGGCAATCCGGTTCCGCGACAAGGGAGTTGTCGGCTTCGACATAGCCGGCGCCGAGGCCGGTTATCCGCCCACCCGCCACCTCGACGCGTTCGAGTACATGCGAAGTAACAACGCCCGCTTCACCATTCACGCGGGTGAGGCGTTCGGATTGCCGTCCATTCACGAGGCACTGGCCTATTGCGGGGCCGATCGATTGGGTCATGGGGTGCGCATCGTCGACGACATCGAGGTGACGGGCGACGGCACAGCCCGGCTGGGGCCGCTGGCGGCAATCCTGCGTGACAAGCGGATCCCGCTGGAGCTGTGCCCGAGCTCGAATGTGCAGACCGGCGCCGTGGACAGCATTGCCAGCCATCCGTTCGATCTGCTCGCCCGGCTGCGTTTCCGCGTCACCGTCAACACCGACAACCGCCTGATGAGCGACACCACGATGAGCCAGGAGATGACCCGCCTGGTCGAGGCGTTCGGTTATGGGTGGAGCGATCTGGAGCGGTTCACGATCAACGCGATGAAGTCGGCGTTCATCCACTTCGACGAGCGGCTGGCGATCATCGACGAGGTGATCAAACCGCGCTATGCGGTACTGATCGGCTGAGGCTCGTCGGCTCCGGCCAAATTGTTTGCTCAGCGTCGAGGCGGAGTCCTTCCCGCCGCGCGCTGGCACCCCGGTGCGCGTACGATCCGATTTGCGGGCGTGGATTCGCCACGAATTGGCCCGCCACCTCGTGATACATCTGCGGGGATTCGCGCGATGTAACTTGGTGTGATGTCCAAGCGCGCCGTTTTGAAGGGCGTGTCAGCGCATAGGCTCTTCACGGGCTTGGGTCGAGCTATCGTTCGCCACCCTCTGCTCGTGATCGCTGCTTGGCTCGTACTGGCGGGGGCGCTGTTCGCCTTCATCACGCCGCTCGCCGTCGTTGCGGCCCGCAACCCGCCGAGTTTCCTTCCCGCGGACGCTCCGGTTCTGCAATCCGTCAAGAAGATGCAGGGTGCCTTTCACGAAGCCGACGCGGGCAATTTCGCGGCGATCATCCTCAGCGATGAGAACGGGCTGACACCGGCCGACGAGGACGCCTATCGAAGGATCGTCGACAGGCTCAAGGACGACACCAAGAACGTCACGTCGCTCCAGGACTTCCTGCGCACCCCGGAACTGAAAGAGGTGATGACCAGCAAGGACAAGAAAGCCTGGAACCTGCCGGTCAGTATGACCGGGACAATGGGCGCCCCGGACGGGCAGGAGGCGTACCGCAACGTCATCAAGACCGTCCAGGATGCGGCGAAGGGCTCATCACTGCAGGTCAACGTCGTTGGCGGCGGCGCGACGCTCGAGGATATGAACGCCATCGGTGCAGAAGATCAGCACATGATCGAGATTGCCACCGTCGGCCTGGTCTTCTCGATCCTGCTGCTGGTCTATCGCAGCCTGCTGGCGATGCTGATGCCGCTGATCACCATCGGCATCTCGCTGGTGGTCGCGCAGCAGGCCGTCGCGGGTCTCGGTGAGCTCGGGTTGGGCCTGGGCCCGCAGACGATGATGTTGATGACCGGCATGATCATGGGCGCCGGCATCGATTACGGCGTCTTCCTCTACAGCCGATATCAGGAGCTCACCAAGACCGGGATGGTGTCCGACGCTGCGCTTGTCGAGGCACTGAGCTCGATCGGCGAGGTGATCGCCGGATCGGCGGGCACGGTCGCGCTGACATTCCTCGGAATGTCGTTCACCAAACTGGCGATCTTCTCCACTGTGGGGCCTGCCCTGACGGTCACGATCGTGGTGGGCTTCCTGGCCTCGATCACCCTGCTGCCGGCCTTCATCGTGCTGGCGGGCAGGCGGGGATGGATCAAGCAACGACGCGACATCACGGGTCGGCTGTGGCGGCGCTCCGGTGTCATGATCGTCCGCCGCCCCGTTGCGCTGCTGGCGACCAGCGTGGTGATTCTTGGTGCGTTGGCCGCCACCACCACGCAGATGAGGTTCAACTACGACGACCGCAAGAACCTGCCGCAGGACTCCGCGAGCAACCACGCCTACGAGGTGATGGACAGGCACTTCCCGATCAGCGGCACGCTGCAGCAGTTCCTGTTCATCCAGTCCCCGAAGGATCTGCGCAGCCCGAAGGCGTTGGCCGACATGGAGCAGATGGCCGCGCGTATCGCGCAGCTGCCCGACATCGACATGGTCCGCGGCATCACCCGCCCGACCGGCCAGGTGCTCGAGCAGGCCAAGACGACGTATCAGGCCGGTGAAGTCGGCACGAAGCTCGGTGATGCGTCCAATCTGATCCATACCAACGACGACAACCTCAGCCTCCTCTCGGGCGGTGCGGGCAAGATGGCCGACGTCCTCGGTGAGATCCGCAATCAGGTGGTGGGATCGATTGCCAGCGTCCGGGGCTTGGCGAGCGCGCTGGATGCCATGTCGCAGAAGTTCGGCGGCTCCAAGACACTGGACCAGATCGACAAGACCGCCTCACTGACGATCAGCATGCGGTCGCTGGGTGATTCGTTGGGGTTGAGCATTCTGCGGGTCACCGGCATCGGCGACTGGGCCGAGCCGATGCTCAAGGCGCTCAACGTGAGCCCGGAGTGCGATGCGGACCCCGCATGCGTCAACTCCCGATCCGACCTGCAGAAGATCGTCGACGTCGCCAACACGCCCGCCGTCAAGTCCATCGAGGAATTCGCCCGTGAGTTGTCCAAGACCGACGGCTCTCAGCGGCTTGACCAGTCCGTCCACGATCTGAGCCAGAGCGTCCAGAAAGCGACGTCGGCGGCCCGTTCACTCGGCGTGGGTCAACCGGGCGGGGTCGAGAAGAAACTCAACGACGCGGTGACGGGCGTCAACACGCTCGCCGATTCCAGTCGCCAACTCGCCATAGGTGTCCAGACTCTGGTGGATCAGACCCGCAACCTCGGGCAGGGTCTGGATCAGGCCTCGTCGTTCCTGTTGGCGATGAAGCGGGAGGCTGCGGACCCGCCGATGTCGGGCTTCTACATTCCGCCGCAGGTGCTCACGATGGACGAGTTCAAGAAGGCCGCCAAGCTGTTCGTCTCCGAGGACGGCCATTCCGCGCGCTATCTGATCCAGACGTCGCTGAACCCGTTCAGCACCGAGGCGATGGACCAGACCAAGCTGATCGTCAGCACCGCGAACGCCGCAACGCCGAACACGCAGCTGGCCGGTGCCGACATCTCGATGGTGGGCTTCTCGTCGATCAACGCCAACGTCCGAGACTTCTACGACTCAGACTTCGTCTACATCCTGTGCATGACGCTGACGGTCGTCTTCTTGATCTTGATACTGCTGCTGCGTGCGGTCGTCGCGCCGCTGTATCTGGTGTTGTCGGTGGTGTTGTCGTACGGCGCCGCGCTCGGCATCGGAGTCGTGTTGTTCCAGTTCATCCTGGGTAAGGACCTGGCTTGGGGCGTGCCGGGAATCGCGTTCATGGTGCTCGTCGCCGTCGGTGCCGACTACAACCTGCTGCTGATCTCGCGGATCCGCGACGAGGCCAAATACGGTGTGCGGTCGGCGGTCATCCGCACTGTCGGCGCCACCGGCGGCGTGATCACGTCGGCGGGCCTGATTTTCGCGGCATCGATGATGGCCCTGACCGTGAGCAGTGTCCTCACCGCCGCGCAGATCGGCTTCGTGATCGGCGTGGGCCTTCTGCTCGACACGTTCCTGGTCCGCACGCTCACCGTGCCGGCCGCCGCCGTGCTGGTCGGCAACGCCAACTGGTGGCCGTCCAAACCGCCGAGCGTCAAGTACCAGGCGGCCAAGTTGGCCGAATCCCGGGCCGCCGCGACCGCGCCGGTCGCGGTCCTCGAACGCGAGGCGCAGGACGAGGCGGAGGACGACGTGCCCACCGAGCCGACAGTCGATGAGTCGGTGTGGGAAGCAGAAGGTGGAGCGACGCGGGAGTGACTATTCGCGGCGCAGCCGCGACTCCACGAACCGCTCGACTTCGTCCCACTCCTTGACTGCCGCCGTGTACGGGCCGGCCGGCCGCGAGTTCTCCTCGGGGTCGAGCACGTAGTCGACGAGTTTGCCCAGCGGGCGGTCCTCGGCCAGCAGTTTGTCGGCGGTGTCCTCCTCGGAGTACTCACCGATATCGCGCACCAGCTCGATGGCCAGCTCCAGCTGGTCGTGGTCGATCGCATCCGGACCGTCGGCGATGTCGTCCGACAGGCCGGTCAGCACGTAGATGTTGTCCTCGGTGACGTCGACGCGCAGCGAGCCGTCGGTGGCCGCAGTGCGGATGTCGTCGTAGGTGCTCAGGTCCGACAGGTCGTGGTCGTGCTCGTCGGCCAGGTAGCGGGCCAGCGCGCGCTCCGAGGTGAAGACGCTGACACGGCCGTTGCGGCCGAGGAAGATCGGCCTGTCGTCGAAGTAGCAGCGCAGCGTGTAGAACGTTCCCGAGCTGGCCTGGATACGAACCGGGTCGATGCCGACCTCGGCCCAGAAGTCCTCCTGGCTTCCGAGCACGACATCGTCCTGAGGCGCCGGCTCGACGGCCTCGGCGTCGTCCGCCTCGGCTTCGTCGGCCTCGACCTCGTCGACCTCGTCGACCTCTTCCTCCTCGTACGGTTCCTCGAGCTCGTCGGCCGCCAGCTTGGCCGCCCGCTCGTCGACCTCGGGCACCGAGATCACCTCGTCGACCGCCGCCAGCACGCTGTCCCACCCGCGGGCGACGATGTCACCGACGATGCGCCAGCGCTTGAGGCCCGGCTTGCCGCTGAACTGCTCGTAGCCGCCCGAGAGCAACCCGAGGTTGGGGTTGCCGTTGAAGAACCGGGTGACAGCGGGCAGCTCGCACACCGAACCGATCGAGGAGACGACGGCCATGGTGTTGGCCAGCGCGGTCACCGCCTCCTCGGTGGGCTTCTCCGAGAGCAACTCCTCGACGGCCACCAGGTCGGCCTCACGGTCCGCGGCCGGCTTCAACTTGTGGGCGTTGGCCTTGGTCAGGTCCTCCCACGCCGGGTGATCGGTGAGGTCGTTGTCGGTGTTCGTGCGCACGAACGCGGCCAGGTCCGCCACCGACTCGAAGGCAAACAGGTCGTCGTCCTTACCGAGAAACGCCTCCCACTCGTCGCCGCCATCGCGCCAGCGCGGCGCCCACAGGGTGTACAGGTCACCAGCGGTCACGCCGACGCGGACCGGAACGAGCTCAGCAGACATGCCGCACAGCCTAACGACGCTTGCTGACGGGTAGCCTGCCCCCCGTGGGGAGGGTGCGTCGCGCGCTGGCGGTTCTGGCGGCTGTCGGCCTGGGCGTCACCGGCGTCCTGGCGGTCACCGGCTACTTCTTGTTCACTCGTCCCCACAGCGACCCCCTGACGAAAGCCGACGCCATCGTGGTACTCGGCGGTGAGAACGACGGCCGCGTCGAGTACGGTCTGAGCCTCGCCAGACAGGGTTACGCCAACACCGTGGTGCTGTCGAATTCGTACCAGGACAAGCCTGCCGACCTTCCCGTTTTCCAGCAGGCCTGCGCCTCGGGCACGGCGACCATCACCGTCATCTGCTTTGTTCCCGACCCCTACACCACCCGGGGTGAAGCGATGTACGTGTCGCGGCTTGCCAAGCAGCACAACTGGTCTCACGTGATCGTGGTGTCCTGGAATTACCACACCGTGCGCGCCCGCTACATCTTTCATCAGTGCTTCGACGGCGCTGTCACGATGCATCCGGTACCACGGTCCTACGACTTCGCGCCCTGGTATTGGGCTGTGCAGTACGCCTACCAGTTCGGGGGGCTCGCCAAAGCTCTTCTGCTCGGCTGCGATACCCGCTGAGGCTCCTCTAGTCTCTGCGGATGGACGTGTGCGTTATCGACCACCCGCTGGCCAGAGCGCGGCTGACCACCCTGCGTGACGAGCGCACCGACAACGCGGCCTTCCGCGCCGCCCTCCGCGACCTGACCCACATGCTGGTCTACGAAGCCACCCGTGACGTGGTGTGCGAAGAGGTCACCGTCCGCACCCCGATCGCCGAGACCGTGGGCTCCCGCCTGGCGGCCCCGCCGCTGCTGGTGCCGGTGCTTCGGGCCGGACTGGGGATGGTCGACCAGGCGCATGCGCTGATGCCGGAGGCGCGGGTCGGGTTCGTCGGTGTGGCTCGGGACGAGACCACGCACCAGCCCACGCCCTATCTGGAGTCCCTGCCCGATGACCTGAGCACTCAGCCCGTCATGGTGCTCGACCCGATGCTGGCAACCGGGGGTTCGATGGCGCACACGATCACGCTGCTCCACGAGCGCGGCGCGCGCGACATCACGCTGGTGTGTGTGGTGTGTGCACCGGAGGGGATTGCCGCGGTGGACCGAGTTGCTCCGTCAGCGCGGCTGTTCACCGCCACCATCGACGAGGGCCTCAACGACGTCGCCTACATCGTGCCCGGCCTCGGAGACGCCGGTGACCGGCAGTTCGGGCCGCGCTGACTACCAGCTCTGCGCGTTCTTCAGGAGCTGCTGCGCGACGGCGTTGGCCTGCCGGCGTGCCTCGACCAGGTTGGCGCTGACTGCCTGGCCAACTTCGAAGTAACACTTGACCTTTGGTTCGGTCCCCGAGGGTCGGACCACCACCCGCACCGACGTTTGCCGGTCACCGCCGGTCACGAACACCGCATCCGCCTGCTCGGTGGCGTGCACCGCGAATCCTGCCAGCTCAGTGGGCGGGTCGGTGCGCAGCCGGGTCATCATCGCGGCCGCCTCGTCAGCGTCGGCGACCCGGCGGGACAGTGCTGCCGTGGTGTGCACGCCATGGCGCAGAGCGAGCCGGTCGAGGGCACTGGTAATCGAATCACCTTGTGCGGCAAGGTGTGCCACCAGGTCGCAGAACAGCACTGCGGCACTGATGCCATCCTTGTCGCGGACGGCGTCCGGGTCGACGCAATGGCCGATGGCTTCTTCGTAGGCGTAGACCAAGGTGCACCCGGGCAGTTCGGCATCGGCGCGTGCCAGCCACTTGAACCCGGTCAGCGTCACCACGTGGCGAGCACCGTGATCGGCCGCGATCTTGGCGAGTAATTGCGAGGAGACCACGCTGCTGGCCACCACGCTGGTGGCTGCGTGCTCGGGGTCCAGCGACGACAGAATGTAATCGCCCAGCAGCCAACCGGTTTCGTCACCGGACAGCATCCGCCAACCATCCGGCCCCGGGATGCCGACGGCGCACCGGTCGGCGTCGGGGTCCAGGGCGATGGCGATGTCGGCACCGACGCTGTCGGCCAGCTCGAGCAGGGCGTCCGCCGCACCGGGTTCCTCCGGGTTGGGAAAGTCGACCGTCGGGAAATCCGGGTCGGGGGCGAATTGGCTTGCCACCGTGCGCACATCGTCGATTCCGGCCGCGTGCAGGGTGCGCAGCGCGAGTTCGCCACCGACACCGTGCATCGCCGTCAGCGCCACCCGCGGCGCGCCGTGGTCGTCACGACGCACCGTCGCCGCGCGGGCTACGTACGCATCCACCAGTGTCTCGTCCGCAGGCTGCACGGGCCGGCGCGGGATCTCGTCGGCGGGCGGTGCGGCCGCGATCGCCGCCTCGATGTCTCGATCGGCCGGCGGGACGATCTGCAGCCCGCCATCGAAGTAGACCTTGTAGCCGTTGTCGGACCGGGGATTGTGCGAGGCGGTGACCTGTACTCCGGCAGCGGCACCGGTGTGCCGGACCGCGAACGCGACGACCGGTGTTGGCACCGGGTGATCCCAGGTGATCACCGAGAACCCCTGCGCAGCAAATACTTCCGCGGCAGCGACGGCAAACTGCGCCGAACCGTGCCGGGCGTCACGGCCGACCACGACCGTCGACCCGCCCAGGTAGCGGTCGGTCAGCACCCGGGCCACCGCCCAGGTCGCACGCAGCACGACGGCGAGGTTCATCGAGTCCGGGCCGCCGCGGACCGGCCCACGCAGGCCGGCGGTGCCGAATGTCAACGGCCGGGCGAACCGTGCGGCCAGCTCGTCGGGATCCAGCGCGGCAAGTTCGGCGGCCGTGACCGGATCCGGGTCGTGGGCGATCCAGTCCTCGGGGGTCACGGCACCGATTGTGCCCCGAGGTCGGCGTCGACGAGCTTGCGCAGTACCGGCGCGGTCAGCAGGAGCAGGTTGAACTCCAGCTCGGAGAGGTGGCCACGCATCATCTCGTGCAGCCAGGCGTCGCGCTGAGCCCGGTCGCGCAGAAGGAGCTCCAAGCCCTGCGGGGTCAGCTCGATCAGCTGCCGTCGGCGGTCGGCATCGTCCGGCCGACGCGACACGAGTCCGCGGGTCTCGAGGTCGTTGATGCTGTCGGTGAGTGACTGCGCCCGTACCTGCAGGCGGGCGGCGATCTCGGCTGGCGTGGTCACCCCGGCCCGGCTCACGTCGCCGAGGACCTCGAGTTGGCTGAGCGTCAGCCCGTTGTCGGGACGGTGCCTGCGAAGCTGGCGAGCGAGCGCCATCGTGGCCTCCCGCAACTCGCTTACGGTCATATTCCAAGTTATACCTTGTCAATTAGTGAGCTATCTCGCCTGAAACGCTGATGACAGGCGTCAAACATCAAGGGCATACTTGTTATATGCGATGGATCCTGCTGGTGCTGGTGACGATCGGCGTCACCGTGCCGCTGGATCGTCTCGGTGTGCCGTCGGCTGCACTGTTCGCCGCCCTGCTGGTCGGCATCGTGCTCGCGATCGCCCGGCTGGCGCCCGCGAGTGTGCCGCGCCGCGCGGGCCTGGCCGCCCAGGGCGTGCTCGGCGTCTACATCGGCACCATGGTGCATTCCGACGCGCTGTCGGCGCTCGGGCCGAACTGGCCCGTGGTACTCGGCGTCGGTGTGATCACGTTGCTGCTCAGCATCGGCGCCGGGGCACTGCTCGGCCTGCGCCGGGACATCAGCGCCCTCACCGGTGCGCTGGCACTGGTGGCCGGGGGAGCGTCCGGTCTGGTCGCGATCGCGCGCGAACTCGGGGGCGACGATCGCGTGGTCGCCGTCGTCCAGTACCTGCGGGTCGCGGTCATCACCGCCTCGATGCCTGTCGTCGTCACCGTGATCTATCACGCCGAACGATCCGCCGGCGCCTCGCAGACCGCGCAGTCCCATTCCGCCCCTTGGTATCTGAACCTGACGATGATCGTCGTGCTGATAGTCATCGGCGCGGCGGCGGGGCGGCTGGCCCGGTTACCGGGGTCCGGTCTGCTCGGCCCGATGGCGCTGACGATCGTGGCCGAGCTCAGCGGGGTGTCCTTCGGGCTGGCCGTACCTGTCTTGCTGGTGTCGGTGTCGTACATGTTGATCGGCTGGCAGGCCGGGGTGGCGTTCACCCGGGAGTCGCTCCGCGCGATCGAGCGGCTGTTGCCGGCCGCCCTCGGATTGATCGTTCTGCTCAACGTCGCGACCGCCGGCTTGGGCGTGGCGCTGTCCAAGATCGCCGGCGTCAGCATGCTCGACGGCTACCTCGCCACCAGCCCGGGCGGCATCTACGCGGTGCTGGCCACCGCGGTGGAGACCGGCTCCAACGTCACGTTCATCATCGCCGCGCAGGTGCTGCGGGTCTTGCTCATGCTGTTCGCGGCGCCGCTGCTGGCGCGCGGATTCGTGCGGCTGGCCTACAGGCGCGCCAGCACCGACGCCAGCAGCGAGCCCATCGCGGTGGCCGACGCCCGGCCGGCCGCCAACACCTCGTCGTGACTCAGCGGCTCGCCGGTCATGCCGGCGGCCAGGTTCGTCACCAGCGATAACCCCAGCACCTCGGCGCCCACCGCACGGGCGGCGATGGTCTCGTGCACTGTCGACATCCCGACCAGATCGGCGCCCAACGTCCGCAGCATCCGGATCTCGGCGGGCGTCTCGTAGTGCGGACCGGGTACTCCGGCGTAGACGCCCTCGGTCAGGCTCGAGTCGACGTCACGGGCCAGCGCCCGCAGCCGCGGCGAGTACGCGTCGACGAGGTCGACGAACTGCGCCCCGACCATCGGAGAGCGGGCGGTGAGGTTGAGGTGGTCGGCGATCAGCACCGGCTGGCCCACCTGATACTCCGGTCGCAGGCCGCCGGCGGCGTTGGTCAACACCACGACCTCGGCGCCCGCCGCCCGGGCGGTCCGCACCGGATGGACGATGGTGCGCAGGTCATGGCCCTCGTAGGCGTGGATGCGGCCCAGCAGCACCAGGACGTTGTGCGAACCCAGCGGCACCGACAGCACCCGGCCGCGATGGCCCAGCGCCGACGGCGGCGTGAAGCCGGGGATGGTCGACATCGGGATCTCGGCGACCGGTGTTCCCAGCGCCGCGGCCGCCGGCGCCCACCCCGATCCGAGGACCACGGCGACGTCGTGGCGCGGTACGCCGCTGTGCTGCGCGATCACCGCTGCGGCGTGCTCGGCGTCTGGACTCACAGCCAGCGAGCCTAGCCGTGAATGCGATACTTCGTTGATGCCTACAGCCACAGCGTCGACGCGCGTCGAAGACGTGGTCGCGGCGCGTGGTGGTGATCTGATCGAGCTCTCGCACGCCATCCATGCCGAGCCCGAGCTCGCCTTCAACGAGCACCGCAGCTGCGCCAAAACGCAGGCGCTGGTGGCCGAGCGCGGCTTTGAGATCACTGCGGCCGCGGGCGGATTGGACACCGCGTTCCGGGCCGACTTCGGGTCCGGCCCGCTGGTCATCGGGATCTGCGCCGAATACGACGCGTTGCCCGGCATCGGGCACGCGTGCGGGCACAACATCATCGCGGCGTCCGCGGTCGGGACCGCCCTGGCCCTTGCCGAGGTGGCCGACGAACTCGGGTTGACCGTCGCGCTGATCGGAACTCCCGCCGAGGAGTCCGGCGGCGGCAAAGCCCTGCTGATCGACGCCGGGGTGTTCGACGACGTCGCGGCGGCCGTCATGCTGCACCCCGGTCCGATCGACATCGCGGCCGCGCGCTCGCTGGCGCTCTCGGAGGTGATCGTCACCTACACCGGCCGGGAATCGCATGCCGCGGTCGCACCGCATCTGGGGATCAACGCCGCGGATGCGGTGACTGTCGCGCAGGTGGCGATCGGCTTGTTGCGCCAGCAGATGGCACCCGGGCAGCTGACCCACGGGATCGTCACCGAGGGCGGGGCGGCCACCAACATCATCCCCGGGCGCGCGCGACTGCAGTACACGATGCGGGCTCCTCACACCGATTCGCTGCAGGAACTGGAGGCCAAGATGCGCGGCTGCTTCGCAGCGGGTGCGGTTGCGACCGGGTGTGAGCACGAGATCGCCGAAGCCGCACCGCCGTACGCGGAGTTGACCCCTGACCCGTGGCTGACCGAGGTGTTCCGCGACGAGATGACCAAGATGGGCCGCAACCCGGTGCCCGCCGAGGTGGAAGCCGGCATGCCGCTGGGCAGCACCGACATGGGCAACGTGACGCAGTTGCTGCCCGGCATCCACCCCGTGGTGGGGGTGGAATCGAACGGCGCGGTGATCCATCAGCCCGGGTTCACCGTTGCCGCCGCGAGCGTCAGCGGTGACCGTGCCGTCACCGAGGGAGCAATCATGTTGGCGCGCACCGTCGTCCGGCTGGCGCAGACACCTGCCGAGCGAGATCGGGTGCTGGAGTTGCGGGATCGTCGGGGGGTGCGACCATGAGTATCGCGGACACGTGCGAATCCTGGTTGGCCGGACATTTCGACGATCTGGTCCAGTGGCGCAGGCACATCCACCGCTATCCCGAGCTGGGGCGCCAGGAGTTCGCCACCACGCAGTTCGTCGCCGACCGGCTGGTCGAAGCCGGGTTGAACCCGAAGGTGCTGCCCGGCGGGACCGGGCTGACGTGTGACTTCGGCCCCGAGCACGCGCCGCGGATCGCGCTGCGCGCCGATATGGATGCACTGCCGATGGCCGAGCGCACCGGCGCGCCCTACAGCTCAACGATGCCGAACATCGCGCATGCGTGCGGACACGACGCCCACACCGCGATGCTGATCGGAGCCGCGACCGCACTGGCGTCCGTGCCCGAGCTACCGGTCGGGGTGCGGCTGATCTTCCAGGCCGCCGAGGAGCTGATGCCGGGTGGCGCGATCGACGCCATCTCGGCCGGTGCGCTGTCGGGGGTGTCGCGAATCTTCGCGCTGCACTGCGACCCCCGGCTGGCGGTCGGCCGGGTTGCGATCATCCCGGGGCCCATCACCTCGGCTGCGGACTCGATCGAGATCACGCTGCACTCGGCCGGTGGGCACACATCGCGGCCCCATCTGACGTCGGATCTGGTGTACGGGATGGGCACGCTGATCACCGGGCTGCCCGGGGTGCTGTCCAGGCGAGTCGACCCGCGGCACTCGACGGTCATGGTCTGGGGTGCGGCCAATGCGGGTGTCGCGGCCAATGCGATCCCGCAGACCGGCACGCTGGCGGGCACCGTGCGAACCGCCAGCCGGGAGACCTGGGTCGGCATGGAAAGCCTTGTGCACGAGATTGTTTCGGGCCTGTTGGCACCGCTGGGGATCGAGCACACGTTGAACTATCACCGGGGCGTGCCGCCGGTGGTCAACGAGGAACGTTCGACACAGATCATGACGCACGCCATCGAGGCGGTGGCGCCCGACGCGCTGGCCGACACCCGTCAGTCCGGTGGCGGCGAGGACTTCTCCTGGTATCTCGAGGAGGTGCCCGGCGCGATGGCACGCCTCGGGGTGTGGAGCGGCCGCGGCCCGCAATTGGATCTGCACCAGCCGACATTCGACCTCGACGAGCGTGCGCTGGCCGTGGGAGTTCGGGTGCTGGTCAACATCGTCGAGCAGTCAGCGGAGTTCTGATGAAACTTCTCGTCACCGGCGGGGCGGGATACGTCGGGAGCGTGTGCGCGGCGGTGCTCGTGGAACAGGGCCACGAGGTGGTGGTCGTCGACGACCTGTCGACCGGCAACGCCGATGCGGTGCCGGGCGGCGCGCAGTTCGTCCAGGCCGACATGGTCCAGGTCGCACCGGATCTGCTCGGTGACGGCTCCTTTGACGGCGTTCTGCACTTCGCCGCGAAATCTCTGGTGGGCGAGTCGGTCGAGGCGCCGGAGCGGTACTGGAACGGCAACGTCATCAAGACTCTGCAACTGCTCGAGGCGATCCGCACCGCCGGCGTGCCGCGGCTGGTGTTCTCCTCGACCGCGGCGACCTATGGCGAGCCGGAGTCGGTTCCGATCACCGAGGATGCACCGACCAAGCCGACCAACGCCTACGGCGCCACGAAGCTGGCGATCGACCACGCGATCACGTCGTACGCCCGCGCGCACGGACTGGCCGCCACGAGCCTGCGCTACTTCAACGTCGCCGGTGCGTACGCCGGGTTCGGTGAGCGGCATGCCACCGAGACGCACCTGATTCCGCTGGTGCTGCAGGTTGCGACCGGTCAGCGGCCCGAGATCCTGGTGTTCGGCAATGACTGGCCGACGCCGGATGGCACCTGCCTGCGCGACTACATCCACGTTCGCGATCTGGCCGATGCGCACGTGTTGGCGCTGCAGACCGCGCAGCCGGGAGAGCACCGCATCTACAACCTCGGCAACGGCACCGGCTTCTCGGTTCGTGAGGTGATCGCCAGTTGTGAGCGGGTCACCGGCACGCCGATCGCGGCACGCGATGTCGAGCGCCGGGCCGGCGATCCCGCCGTGCTGATCGCGTCGAGCGAGAAAGCCATCACCGAGCTCGGCTGGCAGCCGCAGCACACCGGGATTGATGAGATCGTTTCCGACGCTTGGGAATTCACCCGTTCGCGGAGTTAGCCGCTGCCGTGGCCCGGGCCGATATTGCGCGCCGGGCGGGTGCGCAGGTCATGCACGTACTCCGCAGGCGCGCCCGCGATCTCAGCGGCATCCGCCATCACGCCGAGATAGCGCGCCGACGGTAGCCCACCCTCCCAGGCGTCCAGCACATAGAGCCAGGCGAGCACGGGATCGTTTGTGGTGTCGGTGGATTCGCACTCGATACGGCATCTGATCTTCTTGTGGAAGCCCAGCTCCGAGCCTTCCCAGCGGTCCAGGTTCTGCTCGTCGGCAGTCGTCATGTCGTAGAGCACCACGAACACCTTGGAGTCAGGATCCTCGACCAGAGTTGCCAGGGCACCCTCCCAGCCGATGTCCTCACCGGCGAACGTCAGCCGCCAGCCGTGCAACCAGCCGGTGCCGGCCATCGGGGAATGCGGCGCACGCTCCAGCATCTGCTCGGGATGCATGTTTGACCCATAGGCGGCGTAGAGCGGCACGGGGAAAGCCTAGAGTGTCCTGTCGCAGAGAGCGCAGGGACTCGGGTGATTAGGTTCGGTGGGCAGGAGCGAAGCGACGAGGGTGACTAGGGTTGGTCCCGTGACGACGCGGATCGTGATCATCGGTGGGGGTCCGGCCGGCTACGAGGCCGCGTTGGTCGCCGCGGGTCGCGGCAGGGACGTCGCCGAGGTCACCGTGGTGGACTCCGACGGCATCGGCGGGGCCTGCGTTTTGTGGGACTGCGTGCCGTCCAAAACCTTCATCGCGTCGACCGGGGTGCGCACCGAACTGCGGCGCGCCACCGGTCTCGGGTTCGACATCAGCCTCGAGGACGCCAAGATCTCGCTGCCCGACATCAACAACCGCGTCAAGACCCTGGCCCGCTCGCAGTCCGCCGACATCGGCACGCAGCTGCTTCGCGAGAAGGTCAACGTCGTCGCCGGCCGCGGGGAGTTGATCGACGCGGTCCCGGGCATGGCACACCACCGTGTGCGGGTCACCACCGCCACCGGCCAAGTCGGCGTACTCAAGGGTGACGTGGTGCTGATCGCGACCGGCGCCAGCCCCCGCGTGCTGCCGAATGCGGTGCCGGACGGGGACCGGATCCTCACCTGGCGGCAGCTCTATGACCTTCCGGAACTGCCCGAGCATCTGGTGATCGTTGGCTCGGGTGTCACCGGCGCCGAGTTCTGCAACGCGTACACCGAGCTCGGCGTCGATGTCACCGTGGTGGCCAGCCGCGACCAGATCCTGCCGCATGAGGACAGCGACGCCGCCGCGGTGCTGGAGGAGACGTTCGCCGAGCGCGGCGTGACGCTGGTCAAGAACGCCAGGGCCGACTCGGTGGTCCGCACCGACAACGGCGTCGCGGTGAAGATGGCCGACGGCCGCGTCGTGGAGGGCAGCCATGCCTTGATGACCGTCGGGTCGGTGCCTAACACTTCTGGTCTGGGCCTCGAGCGGGTGGGCATCGACCTCGGTCCGGGCAACTACATCCCGGTCGACCGGGTGTCGCGGACGTCGGCCGCCGGCATCTATGCCGCCGGTGACTGCACCGGTCTGTTGCCGCTGGCGTCGGTCGCGGCGATGCAGGGCCGTATCGCGATGTACCACGCACTGGGCGAGGGGGTGGCCCCGATCCGGCTGCGCACGGTCGCCTCGGCCACGTTCACCAGGCCCGAGATCGCCGCCGTCGGGGTGCCGCAAACGGCCATCGACAACGGCTCGGTGCCGGCGCGCACGATCATGCTGCCGCTGAACACCAACGCCCGAGCCAAGATGTCGCTGCTCAAGCGCGGCTTCGTCAAGATCTTCTGCCGGCCCGCGACCGGCGTCGTCATCGGTGGCGTGGTGGTCGCCCCGATCGCCTCCGAGCTGATCCTGCCGATCGCGCTGGCCGTGCAAAACCGCATCTCGGTGACCGATCTGGCGCAGACGCTGTCGGTGTACCCGTCGTTGTCCGGCTCGATCGTCGAGGCTGCGCGCCGCCTGATGGCACACGACGATCTCGACTAGCCTGAAGTGATGAGCGACCCGATCCTTCGACCGGGCACCGGTCAGACCCTTCTCGGACCTTCCGAACGGTCGCAAGCCTGGGAGCGGTTGGGCAGCGAACAGTTCGACGTCGTCGTCATCGGCGGTGGCGTGGTCGGTGCCGGCTGCGCACTGGATGCCGCGACCCGTGGGCTCAAGGTGGCCCTCGTGGAAGCGCGGGACTTCGCGTCGGGGACATCGAGCCGCAGTTCGAAGATGTTCCACGGCGGACTGCGCTATCTCGAGCAGTTGGAGTTCGGCCTGGTGCGTGAGGCACTGCACGAGCGCGAGCTATCACTGACCGCGCTGGCGCCGCATCTGGTCAAGCCGCTTCCGTTCCTGTTCCCGCTGACCAAACGGGTGTGGGAGCGGCCGTACATCGCCGCGGGCATCTTCCTCTACGACCAGCTGGGCGGCTCGAAATCCGTTCCGGCGCAAAAACATCTGACCAAGTCGGGTGCGCTGCGGCTGGCGCCCGGGCTCAAGCGCAGCTCGCTGATCGGCGGCATCCGCTATTACGACACCGTCGTCGACGACGCGCGGCACACCATGACCGTGGCGCGCACCGCCGCCCACTACGGCGCGGTGGTGCGCACCTCGACGCAGGTGGTCTCGCTGCTGCGGGAGGGCGACCGGGTGATCGGGGTCAAGATCCGGGACTCCGAGGATGGGTCGGTCGAGGACGTCCGCGGCCACGTCGTGATCAACGCGACCGGGGTGTGGACCGACGAGATCCAGGCCTTGAGCAAGGAGCGCGGACGGTTCCGGGTGCGCGCGTCCAAGGGTGTGCACGTCGTGGTGCCCCGCGACCGCGTCGTGTCCGAGGTGGCGATCATCCTGCGCACCGAGAAGTCGGTGCTGTTCGTGATCCCGTGGGGGACGCACTGGATCATCGGGACCACCGATACCGACTGGAACCTCGACCTGGCGCATCCTGCCGCGACGAAGGCGGACATCGACTACATCCTCGGCACCGTCAACAAGGTGCTGGCCACGCCGCTCACGCACGACGACATCGACGGTGTGTACGCCGGGCTGCGGCCGCTGCTGGCGGGGGAGAGCGAAGAGACTTCCAAGCTGTCCCGCGAGCATGCCGTCGCGGTGCCGTCGCCGGGCCTGGTCGCGATCGCGGGCGGCAAGTACACCACCTACCGGGTGATGGCCGAGGACGCGGTCGACGCCGCCGCCGAGTACATCCCGGCGCGGGTGGCGCCCTCGATCACCGAGAAGGTGCCGTTGATGGGCGCCGACGGGTACTTTGCGCTGGTCAACCAGACCCAAAGCGTGGGCGCCCGCTACGGCCTGCACCCGTATCGGGTGCGGCATCTGCTGGATCGGTACGGTTCGCTGATCGGCGACGTGTTGTCGTTGGCCGTCGGCAGGCCGGAGCTGCTCGAGCCGATCACCGATGCGCCGGTGTACCTCAAGGTGGAGGCGGCCTACGCCGCAGCCGCGGAGGGGGCGCTGCACCTCGAGGACATCCTGGCCCGGCGGATGCGGATCTCGATCGAATACCCGCACCGCGGCGTGGACTGTGCCCTCCAGGTGGCCGAGATCGTAGCCCCGATCCTCGGCTGGAGCGAAGCTGACTGTGCCCGTGAGGTGGCCACGTATCTGGCCCGGGTGGAGGCCGAAATTCTGTCGCAGACCCAGCCGGACGACGCCTCGGCCGATGCGCTGCGGGCGTCTGCGCCGGAGGCGCGTGCCGAGATCCTCGAGCCCGTGCCACTGAACTGAGTGAGCGTTGAGGCGACATCGGTTGTCCCCACTCCCGGACCGGGATGGGGTGGGCCCGGCGCGGGTGCGGCTGCGTGGTGGAGCGGTGCTGGTCGAGCTGGCCGACCGTTTCGGTGAGGCTGCTGCCGAAAAGGTGTTCAACGGCGAGGTGGTCGACGCCGATGGTGGCGTGATCACGCCGTCTTCGGTGTTGCCGCCCGGCGCGCACGTCTTTCTGTATCGGGAGTTGCCCGACGAGGTGGAGGTGCCGTTCGAGATTCCGGTGCTCTACCGCGACGACGACATCGTGGTGGTGGACAAGCCGCACTTCCTGGCGACGATGCCACGCGGTGGACATGTTGTGCAGACGGCGTTGGTGCGGCTGCGGCGCTCGCTCGATTTGCCGGAGCTGAGTCCGGCGCACCGGCTGGACCGGTTGACCGCGGGAGTGTTGTTGTTCACGGTGCGGCGTGAGGTGCGCGGCGCGTATCAGACGATGTTCGCGCGCGGCGAGGTGTCCAAGACGTACCTGGCGCGCTCGTCCTCTGCTGCCGACGTAGTGCTGCCATTGGTGGTCCGCAGCCGAATCATCAAGCGACGCGGCGTGTTACAGGCCCTCGAGGAATCAGGCGAGCCTAACGCCGAGACGTTGGTCGAGGCGCTGGGGGAGGGCTGGTATCGGCTGAGCCCACGCACCGGGCGCACGCATCAGTTGCGTGTTCACATGGCCTCGCTGGGTCTGCCTATCGACAATGACCCGCTGTATCCGCGCATCGTGGAGGTGGCCGCCGACGACTTCTCCGCGCCGCTGCGGCTGGTGGCTCAGCGACTGGAGTTCGACGATCCGCTGTCTGGGCGGCGCAGGTCGTTCGTGAGCTCGGCCGGTGCGGACTAAAGGACTATTGCCCCGGCGGGAGTGACCTTCTGTCCCTAGTGACCGGGCGTGAACAGCGTCACGCTCGGGATATGGACGATGACCATGAGCTGATTCTGGTAGCCGCGTACGCCGATCTCGATCAGGCCCACTCCGATTTCCACGAACTGGGCAAGCGGATTGCGCATGGTCTGGAATTGCGGGCCGCCGCGCTGGTCATCAAGGACGCCGACGGACGGCCCCAGGTACTGGAAGCACACAACCGGCATGGCCGGGTCGCCGCGGGAATCGGCGCCACTCTGGGACTGTTGGTCGGCGTGTTCGCTCCGCCGCTCGGCCTGTCGGTGGTGGTGGGCGGGGCGGCAGCCGGGCTCGTAGCGGCCGTCGCCGAGCATGAGCTGCGCAGCGGCCTGCGACATGAGATCGGGGAGGCGTTGGAGGCCGGCACGGGTGTGGTGCTCGCCGTCGTCTATCCGAACGGGCGGATGCCCGTTGAGCACACCTTGACTCGTGCCGCCAGCATTTCCGCTGTCCGACTGGACAAGTCGACGATCGCCAGCATCGAGAGCACTGTCGCCGACGTGATGGCGCAGACCGGCCACCCGGTCATCGCTGGCACGACGGGCACCAGTAAGTGACCCGGTCGTCTTCGGAGGATTCTGCGCGGCGAATCGGGGTGCCGCAGCGCCGGCACGGTTCACCGGCTCGACCGTAGACCCAGAGGTCCTGGCCGCCTCTGCGATTGCCCGTTGTGGTGCGATTTACCCGCATTCGGTTGGCCCACAACATGTCCCGGGCTCGGCTGACCACGCGGAGCGGATCGGGAAGGCTGCCGACCGGGCTCGTGGGGAGCCGGCCGAACACAAAGCAGAGTTCGTTGGCGTACACGTTGCCCACCCCGGCGAGGTTGCGCTGATCCAGCAGGGCCGGGGCGATCGGCCGGTCGGGGTCTTCGGCGAGATTTGCCGCGGCCACTTTGGGATCCCAGTCGTCGCCGAGGAGGTCGGGCCCCAGGTGAGCGACAGCGTCCTCGTCGTGTTCGCGGTCCAGCACCTCGAGGATGCCAAGGTCGATGCCGAGCGCCTGAATATCGTCGGCTTCCAAAAGAATCCGGATCTTGTAGGCATTGCGCACCGGTTTGCCCTTCGGGCCCACCCGCCAGGCGCCGTCCATCTTCAGATGGGAGTGGATGCTGGCCGGCCCGACGCGGATGAACAGGTGCTTGCCGCGACTGATCACCTCGTCGACGGTGTAACCGGTCAGCTCCACGGTGGCGTAACGCGGCACGCGAATATCGCACCGCGTCAGCGTCTTACCGACCAGCGCCTCGCGCAGCTTGGCAGCGGTGTGGAAGACGGTATCGCCTTCAGGCATGGTTCCAGCCTAGAAGGGCGGAGGATGGGCAGCGGCCCTCGCCTCGTTGACACCGCGCTCCCAGCGGACGCGGCCGGCGCGTTCTTCGAGTCGGGTCCGTCGGCGTGCCGGCATCATCAGCCCACGTCCCGGCCGGCGGGGCTGTGTCGAGTTGTCCGGCAGGGTCAGCTCCGCGGTCGGAGCGAACAGCCGCGGGAAGAACAGCGTGCCGCCGGGTTTCGTCGTGTACGTGCGACCCGACGGTGAAGTCCAGATCACTGTTCCGTCGGGCAACTGACGGTCCGTCCACCCGCGAGGTCCGGCGTAGAAAGTCTTCAGCAAGTGATGAAGACGGCAGAGAAGTTTGAGGTTCGACGGATGGGTCGGCCCCAACGGATACGGAACGGTGTGATCGATGTCGGCTATCGAGGCCGGCCGGTCACAACCGGGGAACCGACAGGTCAGATCGCGGCAACGGATGAACTCTGCCAATGCGGTCGATGGGCGATAGTGCGGCTCCGCACCCAGTTCTTTGCCGCCGATCACCGGCCGCAGCTTCACCTGCGCCGCCAGTGTCCGTACGGTTTCGGCGGGAATCGCACCGTACCCGGGTAGGAGCGCCGGCGTGTCCGCTTCACCGGTGATTGTCTTGGTTTCGGCTAGTAGATGAATGACGATCTGCCCGGGTTCGGCGGCGTCGCCTGAGCGGGCGGGGCACTCATCGGATCCGCAGTCGCAGTTCATCACAGAAGCGCCGGCAGACCAGGCGCCCAACGCATCTGTGCGGCGTTGACGCGCGGTTCGCGAATCATTACGGCACACGGTCGCGGCGAGCTCATTCAGACGCTGGTCGAACGCCGCGGCGTCGGCCGCTCGCACACGGCCATATATCTCTGCCATGCCGTCTGCGGCAGGCATGGTCTCGATGTGACGGTCGTCGTCGGCGTTCCGCGCGACGCGGATGGCGTGCGGATCGAGTTCTCTGACGTACCAGTCGATCTTCTCTTTGAGTTTCTCCTCGGACAACGTGTTCCATCCTGCAGCGTGCTTTGCCAACCGTGTGTCGACGGCATCCAGTACGTCCGTCTCGGTGATCAGTCCGGTGCGGAAGACCGCGGTGATCACGATGCGGTAGTCGATCGCGCCCGAGGCGAACAACACGCCCAGCTTCGGCAGCCGTTCGATGAGCTGCACGCCGTAGTTCATCTGGGACGATGCCCGGCCCTGGCTGATTCCGAGTTCGGCGCCCACCTCGGCGGCCACCGCCTCCCAATTGTCGATGCACCACTGAGCTCGGTCCGCAGCGTCGACCGCATTCATTCGGCGTAGGCACAAGCGCCCGGCGGCCAGCAGCCGCTCGGCGATCGCCTTCCGTTCGGTCCGCAGCGCCTGGCTCATGGTTTCGAGGAGGGCCGCGTCCGTTTCTGTTCCATCGAACATGTGTTCGATACTATCCGGACCCACTGACAAGAATCGAAGCTCCGGCACCCCAAGAATCCGCCAAGGCGCCTGACTGATGCTTTTGGCCATGACAATCGCTAAGCATGCCCTGATCGCTTTGACGGCGGCCCTGGCGGCCGCCGTCCTTCCGGCCGCCGCACACGCAGACGAGAGTTACACGTTTGAGTCGCCGTCGGGCAACGTCGGCTGCTCCCTGAACCCGGGTGGTGCGACGTGCGAGATCAAGAGCTACACATGGTTCATTCCACCGCCCCCGGACTACTTCGTAGGTGGCCGGGGGAATGTCTTTCTCTTGACCCGGGGTGCTGAACCCGTCGCGGGTATCTGGCACTCGGATCATCAATTTCCCGACGGTTCGCCGACACTCGACTACGGCCAATCTCGCACTGCGGGCACGATCACCTGCACTAGCGAAAACACGGGCATCACATGCGCCGACTCCGGCACCGGACACTTCTTCCGGGTATCGAGGGAGACCTACCAGGTGGGCTGACCGACAGTTTCCGTCACCGTGATCAATACCGTTGCCCTGCGTAACTAATTCCGAAGACGATGAATGGCCCCATGCCGTTAGCGCTGTCAGGAGAAGAAGCCCGTGAGTACGCTGTCCGCGGAACGGGCTGCTGTGGTCGACCCGAGCCTGGCGCCGGGGCGGCCGGGTCGGCGACGCCGACGTATCTCCGTGAGTGGCTTTCTGCTCGGGGCGCTCGGTTTCGTGCTCTTCGTTGGCGCGTGGTACCTGTTGGTCGACGTCTGGCAGCTGCCACGATTCCGGACCCTGCCGGGGCCGACCGAGGTCATCCGGGAATGGCTTAGCCCGCAGCCGGTCTACGGAACCTCGATCTTCACCGGGGTTTATTACCAGCACATTTGGGTGAGTGTCCGGCGCGTCACGATCGCGTTTGTTCTCGCCCTGGTGTTGGGTATTCCGCTGGGTCTGCTGCTGGGGTGGTCCACTCGGTTCCGTCAGTACGCCTTCCCGGTCTTCGAATTGATTCGCCCGATCCCGATTCTGGCGTGGGTGCCGCTGGCGCTCTTGATGTTTCACACCCGCGAAGTGTCGGTGGTCTTCCTGACCTTCTTGGCGGCGTTCTATGCGGTCACTCTCAACACACTGCTCGGTGTCCAGTCGATCGACCAGAACCTGCTGCGGGCTGCACGCTGCCTCGGTGCCCGCCCCGTCACCGTGCTTCGAACCGTGGTGATTCCGGGCTCGCTGCCGTACATCTTCACCGGGCTGCAGATCGCGATGGGGGTGGCCTGGTTCTCCTTGGTCGCCGGAGAGATCATCGCCGGTCAGTACGGACTCGGCTACCTGATCAACGCGTCCTACACGACGACGCGTTACCCGACGATCGTGATCGCAATGGCCACCCTCGGCATTTTGGGCTTCGCCAGCAGCGCAATCATCCGGCTCGTGGGCCGCCGCCTGATGGCCTACCGGGCCAGGAGCATCGGCGAATGAGCAGCGGGCATCTGGTGTTCGATGCGGTCGGCAAGGCGTATCGCACGAAGAAGGCTTCGGTATCGGCGGTGGTCGACTTCAGTCTCGACATCGCGGCAGGTGAACTGCACGTCATTGTCGGGCCGTCCGGATGTGGCAAGAGCACCCTGCTCGGCGCGGTTGCCGGCTTCACCGACATCACTTCTGGCAGCATCGAACTCGACGGCCAGACGCTGAGCTCGCCGGGCAATCAGGCGGGAATTGGACCCGACCGAGTGGTGGTCTTCCAGGACAGCACGCTGTTCCCATGGCAGACCGCCGCAGAGAACGTCGCCTACGGTCTGGTTGCGCAGCGTCGACTCGGCCGCGCCGAAGCCGCCGCCGTGGCCCGCGACCGTCTGCGCTCGGTGGGGCTGGACGCCGTCGCCGACCGCTACCCGGGCGAGCTCTCCAGCGGGGTGCAGCGGCGGATCGAAATTCTGCGCGCGCTGGTAATGGAGCCGGCCGTGCTGCTGCTCGACGAACCCTTCCGGGGCATGGACGCGATCTCACGTTCGGCGATGCACGACGCGCTCCTGCATATTTACGACAATGCCTCGGCCACAGTTCTTTTCATCACTCACGACATCGAGGAAGCCGTGTACTTGGGCAGCCGGGTGACCGTCATGACCACGCGCCCCGGTGCGGTGAAGACCACGATCCCGGTGCCGCTCGACCGTCCGCGCGACCGAGCGATCATCACCACTCCGGACTTCCGGGAGCTGGTCGCGGCGGTTTCGGACGTCGTCCGGGACGAGGCGCGGGTGGCCTTCGAAGCCGGCGAACGCGAGATGGTGCGATGAGCGGCAACGCCACCGGCCTGAAGCGCGGTGCCATCGGCATCGTCGCGTTTGTGATCGCCTGGGAGCTCGCCACCCGGTTCGGTGGCTGGACGGGCTTTACCTTGCCGATCGTCGGAAAGCTTCCGCCGCCGACTGCGGTGGCCGCCGACTTCCTGCATCTGGCCACCAACCCGGGATACTGGAACAGCTGGTCGCTGTCGTTTCAGCGGGTGCTGGCCGGTTTCGGCGGCGCACTGCTGGTGGGCGGCCCGCTGGGGTTGCTGATCGCGACACGACCACGGTTCAAGCAGGCCGTCTTTCCGGTATTCGAATCGTTGCGGCCGATTCCGCCCCTGGCCTGGGTACCCATCGCCATCTTGTTCTGGCCCACTCAAGAGCTGTCGATCACCTTCGTCACCTTCCTGGGGGCGTTCTTCCCGGTGGTGCTCAACGTCGTCGGTGGTGCCGAGCAGATCGACCGGCGGCACGTTCTCGCGGCGCGGTCGATGGGTGCCAGCAGTGGCTACATCTTCCGGCGAGTGTTGTTCCCCGCGCTGCTGCCGTCGCTGGTCACCGGAGCCGCGGTAGGTATGGGCATCACCTGGGAAGTCGTCGTCGCGGCCGAACTCATCTCGGGCGGAGGTAGGCAATCCGGTGACGGCGGTCTGGGCTTCCTGGTGTGGAATGCCTATCAGGGCAACGACTTACCTCGGGTCATCGTTGCGATGATCAGCCTGGGCATCGCCGGGTACATATCGAGTGGACTGGTGCGGGCACTCGGCACTCGGCTGATGCCGTGGCAGCGAGTGGCAGCATGACCGCCGGCAAGGGCGCCGCGGTGCGCTTCGACCATGTCAGCTTCTCCGTCCACACCGGCCGTGCGCAACTGGATGTGGTGCGCGACTGCTCTTTTCAACTCGAACCCGGTGAAATTGTGGCGATGATCGGGCCATCCGGTGGTGGCAAATCCACCATCGGCTACCTACTCGCCGGCTACTCCCGAGCCACCAGCGGTTCGGTGACTGTTGACGGGTGGGAAGTGAAAGGCCCATCGGCGCAACGCCTCCTGCTGTTTCAGGAGAACGCCTTGATGCCGTGGCTGACCACCGCTGAAAACGTCATGTTCGGTCCCCGAGCCCGCGGCACCAAACGCGCGGAGGCTCGTCGCGCCGCCGACGATATCTTGGCGCGCATCGGGCTCAAGGATTTCGCCGACCGCTACCCTGGGGAATTATCGGGTGGAATGCGCAGGCGTGCGGAGTTGGCGAGGGCACTCGTCAACGAACCATCTGTGCTCATTCTCGATGAGCCGTTCCGCGGCCTCGACGCGATGACCCGCAAGCTCATGCAGGAGTACACCGCCGAACTCCTCACGGAGCAGGGCCGGACCGCATTGTTCATCACCACCGACGTCGACGAGGCACTCCTGTTCGCCGATCGTTTGTTGGTGATGAGCGACCGTCCCGCGACAGTGGTCGACGAGTTCGCCATCACTCTGAAACGCCCGCGGCACCGCGCCGATGTGCTCTCCGACGACCGAGTGCAGGAAATCAAAGACCGCGCACTGGGCCGACTGATCTGCCCCACCCAATAACAAAGGATGCCAATGCGATTCAAGATGATGCTGGGCGTTGCACTGACGGCGATGCTGACCACATCAGGATGTGCTGCCGTCGGCAACATCGGTGGGAACGATGTCGGTGGCGACAATGGAGCAGTTCATCTGACGGTTGGCTATCAGCCGTACTACACCGAAGCGTGGTCCGGATTGATCATGCGCGGCAAGGAGTTCTGGAAGAAGTACCTTCCGCAGGGGTCGACGGTCGACTTCCAGGTCGGTCTGCAGGGCTCGATCGTCATCACCCAGATGCTGGCCGGTAAGCAGCAGATCGGTTACGTCGGCGACATGCCAGGGATTGTCGGGGTCAGCAAGCGCCCCACCCGGGATCTGCGCATCGTCGGCACGTTGGGACTCTCCCAGGACCAGTGCGGTGTGTTCCTCACGCGGCCGGATGCGCCGAACTTCGCCAGCCAGGCTGAGGCATTGGCGTGGTTCAACGGCAAGACCATCGCGACGCCGCAGGGCAGTTGCACCGACCGCATCGCCCAGGCCACCTTCCAGGCGCAGAACGTTCAGCCTGCCGCCTATCTGAATCAGAGCATCGACGTCATCACGTCGAGCTTCACCAACCACAGCATCGACGGGGCGATCATCTGGGAGCCCACCGCATCCAAGCTTGTCAACGCCGGCTTGGCCAAGCGCGTCGCCAGTGGCTCCCTCGCCGATCAGCATGACGCCGGATTCCTGGTGTTCGACAAGGAATTCCTCGACAAGCACCCCGACGCGGCCAAGGGATGGCTGAAGGCGGAACTGGATGCTCAACGTTTCCTGGCCGACCCCGCCAATGCCGACGAGATCGTGAAGCTGGCGCAGAGTCAAACCGAGGGTTTCTCGCCGACTGATCTGCGCGACGCGCTGTACAAGAAATGGCCGGTCGATCTCGGCGGCAACGCCGATGGTATCCGGTTGCGGCTGCCGTTCGTTCCCAGTGGCGAGAGCGGCGATCTGATCAAGACGGCAACGGCGTTCTTGTTCAAGATCAAGTCGATTCCCTCTGCCACGCTGCCCGACGGTGCAGTGCTACCTGATTTCGCCGCGGACGTGCTGAAGGCTGCCGGTCTGTCCGAACCCGCCGGTGTGGGATTGGTCAAGGCGCAGTAGGGCCGGTCAGCGCAGCCGCAGACCGCGGGGCGTTCGGGAGAAGCCAGCGTCGACCAGCGCGTCGGCGGTGGCCTTCCGGTCGGCGTGCGCACCCGCCTCCAGAACCGGTACGCCGTCGAGTTTTTCGACGAGCACACCGCCGATGCGGCCACTACTGACCAGCTCGGCCAGCGTTCCCGCTGCTGCGCGCTGCGCCTCGGCGTCGGCGCTGAAGTTCAACAGCGAACGCCCACCCCGCTCGAGGAACCACACCAGCTCACCGTCCACCAGGACGACGAGCGCGCCCGCCTTGCGCCCGGGCCGATGGCTGGCGTCGGCATCCGCACGTGTCGGCCACGGCAGCGCCGCGCCATACGGATTGGCCGGGTCGGCCGCGGCCAGCACCACCGCGCGGTAGTCCGGTCGCTCGGGATCCACCCCGTCGAGATAGGTCCGCAGCCGGTCGACCGTGGATGCCACGGCGAACTGCGCGCCGCCGAGCGATTCGACGAAATAGCCCCGCTGACAACGGCCCGCCTCTTCGAAACCCGTGAGCACCTTGTACAGCGTCGCGAACCCGCCCGGGACACCTTCGGCAGCCGCGGCGCCCTTGGTCAGCACGCCGTGCCGGTTCAGCAGCAGCTCAGCCGAGAAATGCGCGCGCACCGTCGAATCCGGTTCTCGAACGGGTACCGCCGACCACCGCCCGGCGACCGTCGAATCCACCGAGCGGGCCTGCGGGTGCGCCACCGAGTAGCGGCTGAGCCGCGGCGCGCGCCGCTGCCGGTGAGCGGGTGCGGCGGGCCGGCGAGTACCGGGCCGGCGTCCACCCGCCAGCATGGCCCGCACCGGCGCGAACGTGTCACCGGTGACCCAGCCGGCCCAGATCAGATCCCACAGAGCGGCTTTGAAGGTCTCGTCTGAACCGCTGACCAACTGGCGGAAGAAGAACGCGCCCCGCGCCTCGCCGGGCTCACCCAGGACCTCGAGGATGGCGCGGTGAGTGTCGGTGAGGTCGATCTCGGCCGGCATCGCGAGCGTCAGGGGGGCGGTGTCCGCGTGATGGAACGCGATCCAGCCGTCGCTACCGGAGATCGATCCGGCTCCCGACCAGGTGACCTCGCCGGACGCCAGCAGCTCGTCGAGCATCGCCGGTTGGTAATCCCGCACCCGGGGGCCGAACACCAGCGGCTCGACCGCCGACGCGGGAATGGGCACCCCGGCCAACTGGTCGATCACGCCCGCCAGCCCGTCGACGCCCGACGTGGCCGAACTTCCTACCTGCTGCCACGCCGGCAGGAACCGGGCATAGGCCGCGGTGCTCACCGGTTCCACCTGCGCGCGCAGCGCAGCCAGGGAGCGGCGGCGCAGGATGCGGAGCACTTCGGCGTCGCACCACTGGTCAGCGTCCGGGGCGGCTACGAACTCTCCGCGAACCAGCTTGCCGTCCACCGACATTCGGCCCAGTATGTCAGCGGCGACCCGAAGGCCGAGGCCGAACCGGGCGGCGGCTTCGGCGGTCGTGAACGGGCCGCGGGTACGGGCGAAGCGGCCCATCAGCTCACCGAGAGGGTCGGCCACCGTCTCGGTGAAACTCGTCGGCACCCCGACCGGCACCGCGACGCCGACCGCATCGCGCAGTCGTCCGATGTCCTCGATGCCCGCCCACCAGGACTGCCCGGCATACGACAGCGGTAGCACTCGTCGGGCGGCATGGAGGCCGTCGAGCCAACCGCCGACATCGCTGGCGGTCGAACGTTCGGCGATCTCGGCCTCGGTCAGCGGACCGAGGAGGCGCAGCAGATCGGCCACACCCTCGGCATCGTGTGCCTTGCGATCCTCGGAAAGGTGTTGCAGCTGGCGTGAAGTCGCGGCGATGACGTCGGGGTCGAGCAGTTCCCGGAGTTCGACGCGGCCGAGGAGCTCGGCCAGCAGGGTGCTGTCGAGTGACAACGCCGCGGCACGCCGCTCGGCCAGCGGGCTGTCGCCCTCGTACATGAATGCGCCGACGTAGCCGAACATCAACGACGCCGCGAACGGTGACGGCATCGGCGTCTCGACCTCCACCAACCGCACCCGACGCTGGGCGATCCGGCCCATCAGGTCGGTCAGCGTCGGAACGTCATAGACGTCCTGCAGGCATTCGCGCACTGCTTCCAACACGATCGGGAAGTCGGGGTATTTACGTGCCACGTCGAGCAATTGGGCTGCCCGCTGACGCTGATGCCACAGCGGCGAACGCTTACCCGGGTGGCGTTTGGGCAGCAGAAGCGCCCGTGCCGCACACTCCCGGAACCTGGAGGCGAACAGCGCCGAGCCGCCCACCTCGGTGGTCACCAGCGGCTCGATTTCGTCGGGGGCGAAGACGAACAGGTCGGCGCCCGGCGGGGCGTCCTCGGTGTCAGGCAACCGCACCACGATGCCGTCATCGGAGGCCGTCGGCTTCTCGTCGATGCCGTAGCGCTCCAGCAGCCGACGACTGACGGCCAGTGCGAGCGGCCCGTGCACCTTGAGGCCGTAGGGGGAGTGCAGCACCACCCGCCAGTCACCGAGCTCGTCGCGGAAGCGCTCGACCAGCAGGGTGGTGTCGCTGGGCACCGTGGCGGTTGCGTTGCGCTGATCGTCCAGCAGCTGCCACAGATTATCGGTGGCATAGTCGGCGAAACCCAGCTCATTGCAGCGCTTTTCGAAGTCATCGCGACCCATGCCGGCCAGCTCGCCGGTGAACTTACCGATCGCCTGGCCCAGCTCGGCGGGCCGGCCGGCGTCGTCCCCGCGCCAGAAAGGCAGCCGCGCCGGCTGTCCCGGTGCCGGGATGACCAGCACACGGTCGTGAGTGATCTCGGTGATCCGCCAGCTGGTGGCGCCCAGCGAGATCACGTCACCCGGCCGCGACTCGTACACCATCTCTTCGTCGAGTTCACCGACCCGCGATGGCTTTTCGGAGTCGGTAGCCAGATAGACGGTGAACATGCCGCGGTCGGGGATGGCGCCACCGGAAGTGACAGCCAGCCGCTGGGCCCCCGGACGCGGTGTCAGCGTGCCGCTGTCCCGGTCGTAGACCAGCCGCGGCCGCAACTCGGCGAAGTCGGTCGACGGGTACTTGCCCGACAGCAGATCCAGCGTCGCTTCGAACGCGCTGCGCGGCAGCGTCGCAAACGGCGCACTGCGGCGGACGACGTCGAACCACTCGTCGGCACTCACCGGCTCGAGTGCGCAGGCGGCCACGGTGTGCTGGGCCAGCACGTCGAGTGGGTTGGCGGGCACCCGCATGGTCTCGATCTGCCCGGCGAGCATGCGCTGCACGCTGACCGCGCAGCCGATCAGGTCGGTGCGGTGCTTCGGGAACAGCACGCCCCGGGAGATCTCTCCGACCTGGTGGCCCGCCCGGCCAACGCGCTGCAATCCGCTGGCCACCGAGGGTGGGGCCTCCACTTGGATCACCAGATCGACGGCACCCATGTCGATGCCCAGTTCCAAGCTCGATGTCGCCACCACGGATTTCAGTCGGCCGCTCTTGAGGTCGTCCTCCACCGCGGCACGCTGTTCCTTGGACACCGAGCCGTGGTGCGCGCGAGCCAGCAGCGGCTCGGCGCCGTAGGTCTGGCCGCTGCCCATGATGTGTGCAGGCGGTCCGCCGGGCACCTGACGGTTGGGCGGCGCGTCGAGTTCGACGCCGGATCGCTCGGCGTGAATCTCGTTGATGCGTGCAGTGAGCCGCTCGGCCAAGCGACGGGAATTGGCGAACACGATCGTCGAGTTGTGCGCCTCGATGAGGTCGACGATGCGCGCCTCGACGTCGGGCCAGATGGTGTTGTTCTCCAGGTTGGCCATGTCGGGCACCGGCACCTGCACGGTCAGCTCGAATGTCTTGGCCGCCGGCGGCGCCACGATGGTCGTCGGCCTGGCTCCGGACAGGAAACGGGCGACTTCCTCGGGCGGGCGGACCGTCGCCGACAACCCGATGCGTTGGGCTGGGGTCTCCAGCAGCGCGTCGAGCCGCTCCAGCGACACCGCCAGGTGCGCCCCCCGCTTGGTTCCGGAGACGGCGTGGACCTCGTCGATGATCACGGTCTCAATGCCGGTCAGCGTTTCCCGGGCCGCGGAGGTCAGCATCAGGAACAGCGACTCCGGGGTGGTGATCAGGATGTCGGGTGGCTTGGTGATCAGCTCACGGCGGCGGGCCGGCGGGGTATCGCCGGAGCGCACCCCCACGCTGATCTGTGGAGCCGGCACGCCGTCGCGTTCGGCGATGCGGGTGATGCCGGTCAGCGGGGTGCGGAGGTTGCGTTCGACGTCGACGGCCAGGGCTTTGAGCGGGGAGACGTACAGAACTCGAGTCCCGTGCTTGTCTGGCTCCTGGGCCAGCCGGTCGATAGCCCACAGGAACGCGGCGAGCGTCTTACCGGAGCCAGTCGGGGCGATGACCAGTGTGTTGTCACCGTCGGCAATGGCCGACCAGGCGCGCGCCTGCGCAGCTGTCGGCTCGGCGAAGGTGCCCGTGAACCACCGCCGGGTCAGCGGACTGAACCGGATCATCGGATCGGTGGGACTCACGACTCCAGGGTGCCAGGGGGTACCGACAAGTCGCCTCATCCGGCCCACTCGGGAATTGACGGATATGTCGATCGCCCCGGTGGTTCCCTGGCCGAGAAGGTCCTCGCAGGCCATACTGATGACCTAGGGTGCAGCGTTCGGGGGTGCTGTGACGTCGACAACGACAACCTGTCGGTCGTGTGGGACCGAACCCGCGCAGGGGGCGCGGTTCTGCGGCTGCTGCGGTGAGCGCCTGACGCCGGCCACCGACGCCGCCGAATACAAACAGGTGACCGTGTTGTTCGCCGATGTGGTGCGGTCGATGGACCTTGCCGCGCACGTCGACATCGAGCGGCTACGCGAGATCATGATCGCGCTGGTGGAGCGTTCCTCGGTGGTCGCGCGGCGCTATGGCGGGACCGTGGAGTACAACGGCGACGGCGTGATGGCGCTGTTCGGCGCTCCGGTGGCGCTGGAAGATCACGCTGTCCGTGCATGCCTTGCCGCACTCGACATCCAAGACGAGGCCCGCAGGCTGGCTGATGAGGTCAAGGTTTGTGACGGTGTCGAATTCGGTGTCCGAGTGGGTCTGAATTCCGGGCGCGTCATCGTCGGTGAGATCGGCTCTGGAGCGCTTGGCTACCGCGCCACCGGGGAGACGGTCGGGATGGCGCAACGGATGGAGTCGGCCGCGCCGGCGGGTGGCGTGATGCTGTCGGACTCGACGGCACGGCTTGTCGAATCCGCCGTCTCTCTTGCTGATCCGGAGTGGGCCCACATCAAAGGTGCCGACGACCCGGTGCGTGCGTACCGATTGTTGACGGTGCGGCTGAGTGATCGGGCGGTTGGTCGTGCTGAGGCGAGGCTGGTGGGCCGGCGGTGGGAGATGGCCGTCCTGGATGCCATTGCCGAGCGCGCGGTGGAGGGGCGCGGCGGTGTGGTGCGCCTCGTGGGGCCGCCGGGAATCGGCAAGTCGCGGGTGGCTCGGGAGACCGCGGCGAGGGCGGCAGAGCGCGGCATGGAGGTGGTGTGGACCTTTTGTGGGTCGCACACCATGGAACTTCCCTTTCATGCCGTCAGCCAGCTCTTGCGGGTAGCAACCGGTGCGGCGGAACTCGATCCCGCGGCCGCACGGCAGCGCCTGCGCGTCCTGATACCCGACGCCGATCCGCAGGATCTGCTGCTGATGGATGATCTGCTCGGCGTGGCCGATCCCACCGTGCCCATGCCGCAGATCGATCCGGACGCACGCCGGCGCCGCCTGACCGCTCTGATCAACACCGCCGCACTGGCACGCTCGCAGCCAACGCTGTTCATCATCGAAGATGTCCACTGGATGGACGCCGTCAGCGAGTCGATGATTGCGGAATTCCTCGCGGTCGTTCCTCGGACACCTGCGATGGTGCTGATCACCTTCCGTCCCGAGTACGTGGGTTCGTTGGCGGGAATGGCTGCAGCGCAGACGGTTTCGCTTGGCCCACTGGTCGAATCGGACACCGCGACGCTACTCACTGAGCTGCTGGGCACAGATCCCTCGGTGCGTGACGTGGCGTTGGTGATCGGTGAGCGCGCGGCCGGCAATCCGTTCTTCACCGAGGAGATTGTTCGTGAGCTGGCGCAGCGGGGCGTCTTGACCGGTGTGCACGGAAGTTACCTGTGCAGTACGGCCGTGACCGACTTCAGTGTTCCGGCCACGGTTCAGGCTGCCATCAGCGCGCGAATCGACCGGCTCAGTGAACCTGCGAAGCGAACACTCAACGCGGCCGCGGTGATCGGCGTGCACTTCGGCGCCGAGTTGCTGGCCGCCCTCGGGGTGGACGTGGCGATGGACGAGTTACTTCGAGTGGAGCTCGTCGATCAGGTCCGGTTCACGCCGACCGCGGGGTATGTGTTCCGTCATCCGCTGATTCAAGCGGTTGCCTACGAATCACAACTGAAGTCGGACCGCGCGGTGTGGCATCGACGGCTGGCGAAGGCGATCGAGCAGCGCGCACCCGATCAGGCGGACGAGAACGCGGGATTGATCGCCGAGCACTTGCATGCCGCCGGCGACCTGCCTGAAGCGTACGGATGGCATATGCGCGCCGCCGGGTGGTCGGCCAAACGAGACGTCGCGGCTGCCCGCTCGAGTTGGGAGAGGGCACGGCGCATTGCCGACGAACTTCCCGATGCGGTCCCCGGCAGAATCGCGATGCGTATCGCCCCGAGGACCATGTTGTGCGCCACGGACTTTCACGCCAGTGCGATCGACCAGAGCCAGGGGCGTTTCGCCGAGCTGCGAGAGTTGTGCGGTGCCGCAGGTGACATGGTGTCCCTCGCCATCGGCATGACGGGCCAGGTCACCGAGTACCTGTACTCGGGTCGGACCCGGGAAGCCGCAACGCTGGCGTCCGAGCACCTGGAACTGCTCGAGTCCATCGGGGACCCGAACCTGACCGTCGGATTGTCGTTTCCGGCGTTCGTCACATGGTTCGGTCAAGTGGAGATAGGTCAGACGTCCCGCTGGTCCCAACGCGTTATCGAACTGGCCGGTGATGATCCGGGGATGGGCGCCGGTTTTGGTCTCGGGTCACCGCTTGCGGCAGCGATCGCCTTCCGCGGAGTGTCCAGGTGGTGGATGGGGCGGCCTGATTGGCGCGAGGACTTCCGTGACGCCGTCGCAATGGCTGAGCAGCTCGATCCGGTGACTGTTGGGTTCGTCCTGGCCTGGACGTATGGCGTCGCAATCCTCTATGGGGTGGTGCAATCCGATGACACCGCCGTTGAGGTGAGTCAGGCAGCGGTCGAGGCCGCCGAACGTCTCGGCAACGACAACGGGGAGTTCGTCTGGGGAGTGGCTTTGTCATATCGGGGGAGCGACGCCGACCGCCGGCGCGGACTGGAGATGATGGAGAAAGCGCTCGCGATGTTTCGCGTTCGCGTCCCGTCCTTGGTCCCGATCACCACGCTGGTGGCTGCCCGGGAAAGGGCGCGCTTCGGCGATCCCGATGCTGCTCTGCCGTCCATGCGCGCGGCCTTGGACATCTTGTACCGCGAAGACCGCTGGGGGTGGCTCATCGCCGGATTGGGCATTCTGGTGGAAACGCTCGTCGAGCGTTCCTCCGACGGTGATCTCACCGAAGCCGAGGAAGCTGTCAAGGTCTTGGAAGCCTCTCGTCCGCAACATGACTCAGCGATCCTCGACATCACGATCCTGCGCCTGCGCACGATGCTGGTCAAAGCCCGCGGTGACGAATCCACGTACCGACTGATGGCGAATAACTACCTTGCGAGGGCGACATCGCTTGGCTTTGAAGGGCATATCGCATGGGCCGAGGCGATGGTGTCAGCGTGCTGAGCATCCAGTTCGGGGAGTTGCCACGCACGTGGGCTTCGGCCACCGACATCATGAATCGCCGCATGCCTCCGTCGTTGCGCCTCAAGGTCCCGACGACCGTGTGGTCGTCTCCGCGGTCGTCCAAAGACTCCTCGATGTCGGCGGTCAGCATCGGTTGCGGGCTGCATTCGATGAATGTGCGGTAACCTCGGCCGTACGACCATTGCACCGCGTCTTCGAACAGCACCGATTGCCGCAGATTGGCAAACCAGTACTCGCCGTTGAGGATTGATGTGTCCACGGCGGCGCCGGTGACCGTCGAGATGAACGTGACGTCAGTCGGCTGCGGCTGGACCTCGGCGAGCGAGTCACGCAGCATCTCACGGAGATCCTCCATATCGAGTGAATGCGGGGCGTAACCGACCGGAATCCGGGTGGCCGGCAGTTGCTCACGTCGACACAGGGCCACCAAATCGTCCAGCGCCGCGCGGTTTCCGGTGACATCGGTTGACGACGGGCCGTTTCGCCCGGCGATGGACAGGACGCCCTCCCAGGGCCGGATCAGGTCGCATACGAGGTCAACCGATCGAGCGATCGACACCATGCCGCCTGTGCCCCGCATGGTGGTGACCGCCTTGCTCCGCGCGCACACCACTCGGGCGGCGTCTCGCAGGGACAGAGCTCCGGCGGTGTAGGCCGCCGCGATCTCGCCGTGTGAATGTCCGATAACGGCGTCGGGCTCGATCCCGAGTGCGCGCCACTGCGCGGCCAGGGAGACCATCACCGCGAACAGAAGCGGCTGCACCACTTCGTCGTCGTCGATGCTCGGCGAACCGGGGTCCCCGACCAATACGCCGACCAGTGACCAGTCGATGAACTCGGCGAAGGCCGCATCACATCGGCGCATCTGAACGGCGAACGGCTTCGCGGTGGTCAGCAACTCGACGGCCATGCCCACCCACTCAGATCCCTGCCCCGGAAAGACGAACACCCTTCGTCCTGTCCGTCTGGCTCGGCCGGTGATGACGGTCGGCGACGGTGTGCCGGAGGCGAGCGCCCTCAACCCGCTCAACAGCTCACCCCGGTTCGCTCCCACGATCACGGCGCGGTGCCCGAATGATGTCCCGGTGTTCGCCAATGAATACGCAACATCGCCTGGATCGGTGTCGGGCTGTTCATCGAGGAGCCGCACCAGCGCAGCGGCTTGGCCGGCCAAGGCCGCCGCCGACTTCGCGGACAAGGCCCACGGCGTGATGCCGGCAGTCATGACGATTTCCTCTCGCAAGCCGCGCTGGTGGTGTGTGACGTGACTCCGGCCCGTCCCCGCCGCAGGCCGGAGTCCCGGTAGGACGATCATCGTCGCGCCGGGTAGGAGAGCCTGCAGTACTGCACTACTGAAATTCGGCGCGACGTCAGGTGAGCAGTGCGGCAAGCTTTTCCCGGCTGTTGGTTCCGGTTTTGCCCATTGCCCGATGAACATGGCTTTCGACCGTGCGGACCGACAGGTACAGACGCTCGGCTATGGCACGGTTGGACAAACCCTGGCGGATCAACATGACGATCTCGCGTTCGCGTTCGGTGAACGGCAGCGGCTCGGCGGTCTGGCGCAATGCGAGGGTGACCAATCCACCGCAGCGCTGGGCCAAGGCGGCGGCACGGGTTGAGCCACTCAGAGCCGACCCGCGCTGGTCGTGCCGGCGATGAGTCAGGGCGGCGTGCGCAGCGGCGTCGGCCGCGGCGACCAAGTCGCCGAGCTCCTCGAAGGCCTCCGACACCGACATCAGTTCGTGCGCGTCGCCGTCGCGCAACGCCGCGGCGAAGCGGGCCGCCACACCGACTCGCGGTCCTTCGACGATCCCGGCGAGCGCGTGCAGCCGGGGCGCACTGCCGCGGTCACCGAACTGCGTGGCCGTTTGCAGGCACAGCACTTCGGCGGCGAATTGGCCTTTGTTGCAGGCTCGTTCGGCGGCGGCCGATGCGATCGCGATCGCTTCGCTGACGGCACCCTGGCTTGCGACCACCCAGGCGCGCGCCAGGCTCACCTCGTAGTCCAGTGACCGGAAGGGTCGTCGTACACCGTCGAGTGCAGCGAGCGCCGCGGCCGCCTCGGCGGAATCGCCGTGCATTGCCAGCGCGTTCACGCGCACGACGTTGTAGCGATACCCCCAGCCCATGCCATGGCCGGCAGCCGACAAGCCGAGCGCGGCCTGCCCCAGCAGCCGGCAGGCGACGTCGAGTTTTCCGGCGCCCAGTTCGGCGCGGCCGGCCACCGCAGCGCCGAGCAGTTGAGCTTCCCCGGGCAGATCGGCGGCTTGCCTGCCGACTTCCTCGGCGATCTCACCGGCTTCGGTGATCCGGCCGGCGAGCAGGAGCGCCGTCAGATGAGCGTCAGCGATGTTGAAGCGCATCTGCGGAGCGTCGAATCGGCGCGTGGCGGCCCGGTATCCGGCACCGGCGTGGGCCTCAGCGTCCGTGACCTGCCCCGCCTCACCTGAAACAACTGTCAACGCCCACGCGATCTCGGCCCCGACGACCGGCGGTAAGTCGTCGTGCACGAGTTCATCTGCGGCTTCCAGCGCGGAGACCGGGTTGTCCGTGGCGAACCGATGCACCACACGAAAGGCGTCGAGATAGCTGCGCGCTTCGGTAGTCGTGACATCGGCCTGGCTCTCGACGATCTCGATCGCGCGGGCTGGGTCGCCGAGCGCCCACAGGAGGTTGCTCCCGCGATGAAAGGCCAGCCTGGCCCGATCGACATCGGTGAGCTCGCCGGCGGCCATGGCATCCAGCACAGCGTCGGCCTCGGCGCCGCGGGATAGCCACGAAAGGGCATGCGCACGGGCGAAATTCGCCTCCGGGCCGGCTCCCGCAGCCAATGCCGCCCCGGCAAGCCGGTCCGCCAGCGGCAGATCAGCCAGCCACACCGCGCCGTTGGCGGCGCGAACCAGCAGGTCCGCGTCGGGTGCGAGATCGGACTCCACGCTCAGCGTGGCTCTCTTCACCACCGCCCGAATGTCGTCGGAATCCTCGAGGCCGGCCAATTCGTCGGCGACCAATCCACGCAGCCGCCGCAGCCGGGTCACGGACGCCCGTCGGCGGCGTACTTCGCTGTAGATCGGATGGGCGACTCGCGCTTGCACACTGGTGCCCGTTGCCTCCAGCGAGATCAGGCCACGGGTTTCGGCCTCTTCGATCGCCGCCGGATCGGCTATGCGCGCCAAGATCGGCAATTCCATTGGTTCGGCGACAGCCAGGACGTCGATCACGTCGCCGACCGGGGCCGGCAATGCGCCGATTCGGGACTCGACCAAGCCGATCAGGTCGGGCGGCAGGACCGGGTCGCCGGCCCACAACCAAGTGTCACCGTGCTGTGCGAGCCGGCCGTCGGCGACCTCCTGCTCGACGATGTTGCGCAGATACAACGAGTTGCCGTGCGTCAGCTTCCAAAGACGTTGTGCTGAAGCGGGTTCGACGTGGCCAGACAGGACCGCCGTGAGCAGGGCGGTGGTCTCGTCGAGGGACAGTGGCACAACCTCCAGTCGCTCGAACCGGCCTGTCGTCCAGATCTCCTGAAGCGCAGTGGGAACCGGTTCGCGGTCCCGGATCGTCAGGATGACCTTCGCCGCGCTGCGTTGCACGAGCTGATGCAGGACGAACACGGAGAGATCGTCGAGCAGCTGCGCATCGTCGACAGCCACGACCACATCCGCGGAGGAACGCGTGGCCGTCAACGACTCGATCACACCTCGCACCAGCTGAACGGTCTCGGTGGCGCCGCGCTGGGTCCAGGCGGTGAACGCGCCCAACGGAATCGACCGCGCCGACGACGCGCCGACGACCCACCGACCCTCGAATCCCCGCGCTTCGGCAGCGCTCAGCGCCTCCCGGGCGATCCGGCTCTTGCCGACCCCCGCCTCGCCGGAGACGACGACTCCCGCCACCTCCGGAGTCGCGATCGCGGACGCGACGGTTTTCATCTCCCCGGTGCGGCCAATCAACGGCCATGATAAGCGCACGTCAGAAGCCTAATAGCGGCAATCGTCAATTGACGAGAAATCCACCCAAAGATGTCGGGGTCCGCGGAACACCTGGTTTCGCCGATATGGCGGAGGGTCGACGACAAGGCGTGGCGTTGATCTCCAGCCGGGCCAGCGGCCCGCCGAAACAGGTGTGGATACCACTGCCAAAGCCGAGGTGCTCGTTGTCCTTTCGCGTCGGATCGAACCGATCGGGACTGTCGAAACGGCGGGGGTCGCGATTGGCTGCAGCCCAGACCAGGAACACCGCTGACCCCGCGGGGATGCGGGTTCCGCCGATCTCGATGTCCGCGGTGGCCCAACGGCTCGGGAAGAACTGCACAGCGCCTTGAAGGCGTTGCACCTCCTCGACAGTGCCCGGAATGAGCTCGGGATTGTTGCGCACCAGTTCCCAGGAGCCTTGATTGCGCAGCAGTGTCATCACGCAGTTGCTGATGGTGTTGACCGTGGAGTCGTGGCCCGCCACCAGGAGTAACTGTGCGTTGGATTCTGCCTCGGCTTTCGACACCGGACCGTCCGGTCCGTCGTCGTGCAATGCCGCCGACAGCAAGCCGGGCGCAGGTTCGCGGCTGAGGCTCTCGACCAGATCGTGGACGTACGAGCTCAACTCGACCATGCTCGAGGCGGCTTTCGCCGTCGCGGCACGGCCCTCGTCGGTGTCGCGCTCCGGTCCCACATCGGCGCCTTGCATGAAGTCGGTGACCCATCCGTGGAACTTGGGCTCGTCGGCCATCGGCACGCCCAGCACCCGAAAGATCACCGACACCGGGATCGGGTAGGAGAAGTCGTCGACGACGTCCATCCGGGTGCCCCCACGTGCCTTGACCTTGTCAAGCAGTTCGTTGGCCAGATCGGCGATCATCGTCGCCATGCCGGGAATCAGGTCGGGCGTGTGTGGCGGCCCGAAATGGCGCATGAACTGCCTGCGCATCCTGTCGTGGTCGGGTGGGTCGGAGACCAACATGCTCGAATCGCGTGCCTGAGCGGCTTCTTCGGGCTCGAGGTGGGCCTGCTTCTCGCCGAATAGGCCGGACGGACTGCGGCTGATATCTGAGCTGACCCGCGGATCATGGGCGAGCGCAACGGCTTCGGGGTAACCCGTCACCACGTAGGTCTTCTCCGACACCTTGGCAACGGGCGTCGTGCGCAATTCGTCGAAGAAGGGGTACGGGTTTGCGCGGTTCTCGAACTTCATCGCCTCGGCCCAGGCGGTTGCGGCATCCATGGCGGTCTCCTTAAGCGCGCGGGCGGAACTGGGCGCTGCGGTCGGTGGGATCGTGTCCGGTCAGCACCACATCGGGATTACCCGCGGGCTCACGTGGATCGGGGAAGCGGGCCGGCATCGGTTCGGCGTCTTCGGGCCGGTCGAAGCCCGGCGGCGGCGGGGGAAATGGCGCCGACTTCTCGATCAGCGAGGCGTAGTACGGCAACCATTTTCCGTGGTTGAAGGTGACCGCGCCGACGATTCGGCCGCGCTTGCCGTATGCGGCGGCGAACCGGCGCTCCGCCGGCGAACCCTGCGTGAACACGATCTCGTCGCCGAACGAGCAAACCCCGACGCTTTTGATGTTCACCCCGAATTGCCCCGACCAGAAGGACGGCAGCGGCAGGTGGGGACGACGGCCCACTTCCAGGTGAATCATGTTGTTGGCCGCCACCTCGGCGCCGAAAACTGCGTTGTCCCAATGCTCTTGGGACAGAAACTCGTACCCGTAAAGCACGTGTGGCGCGCGGGCGACGTCGCCGGCCACGAAGATGTGATCGGTCACGACCCCGTTGATGTCGAATGCCCGGCAGCCGGCATCGCACGCCACGCCCCACTGGCCGGCCGCCAGACCCGCATCGTCGAGCCACTCCACGTTGCGAATCGAGCCGAGCGAGGCCACCACCACGTCGACGTCGAGAGCCGTGCCATCGGACAGATGTGCCCGGCGGACATGCCCGGCACTGTCGCCGGACAGACCTTCCACCGCAACGCCGGTGCGCAGATCGACCCCGGCATCGCGCATCATGCCTGCGGCGATGTCGCTGATCACTCCGCCCAGTGCGCCGCGCAGCGGGCCCTTGCCTCGTTCCGCGACCGTGACGGGCAGATCGAGATCGCGGCACACAGAGGCGATTTCGGAACCGACGAAGCCCGAGCCCACAACCAGGACCCGCTTGGGGCGCGCTTTCAATGCGGCGGCCAGGCCGGCGGCGTCTTCGACGGTGCGTACCGTGAAGACACCTTGGAGCGCGCCCTCGGCGGGGTTGGGCCAGGGGCGAGCCCGAGTGCCGGTCGCGATCAGCAGCCGGTCGTACCCGACGTCCTCGCCGTTGGCGAGCTTGACCACGTGGTTGGGTCGGTCCAAACCGACTGCCGCGACCCCCAGCTTCCAGTCGGCATCGACACGCCGTAGCCGTGGCAGCTTGGTGTGGTCGGCCGGTACCCAGCCCTTGAGAACCTGCTTCGACAGCGGCGGACGGTCGTAGGGCTCGTGCGGTTCGTCACCGACGATGGTCAACGAGCCGTTGAACCCCCTCTCCCGCAACGCCTCCGCGGCGCGCAACCCCGCAAGTGAGGCGCCCACGATGGCAATGCGGCCCTCGGCCCGGAACTTCGCGACCACCTCGTCCAAGTTGTACGTACCGATCATGGCGTCTCGCGATCCGCAGGCGGATCCACCTCGACGATGATCGCCTGAACCGGGCAGGATGCCGCCGCCCGCAACACCTGCTGGCGTTGCGAATCATCCGGATTGGGGTCGTAAGCCAGGGCCTCTTCGCCGACCAGCTCGAGAACGTCCGGCGCCAGTGGCACACACTGCGCATAGCCCTGGCACTTGTTGAGATCGACTACCAGCCGCATGAGCGCAGACACTAGACCTGCGCATGCCCCGACTGGCTAGTATTGCGCCAACTTCAGACAGAGGCAGCGACAGTGACCGATATCCGTCCCTTTCGAATCGCGGTGCCCGACGAGACCCTCGCCGACCTGCGAGATCGGCTCACGCGCACTCGATGGCCCGACCAGGAATGCGTGGCGGACTGGAGTCAGGGCATCCCGCTGACCTACACCCGGGAGCTGGCGGCGTACTGGGCCGACGAATACGACTGGCGCCACCGTGAGGCGGCGCTCAATCGGTTCGACCAGTACGTCACCGAGATCGACGGCCTGGACATCCATTTCATTCATCACCGGTCGTCGAATCCGGACGCCCTGCCGCTGGTCATCACGCACGGTTGGCCCGGCTCGGTGGTCGAATTCACCAAGGTGATCGAACCGCTGACCGAAGACTTCCACGTGGTGTGCCCGTCGCTGCCCGGCTATGGATTCTCGGCCAAGCCGACGTCGACAGGCTGGGGGATCGAGAGGATCGCGCAAGCGTGGGACATGTTGATGGCCAAGCTCGGCTATCAGCACTACGGCGCCCAGGGCGGTGACTGGGGTGCGGCGGTGACCACGCAGATCGGCCGCAACGGGGGCGACCGGAGCCGGTCGGCCGGCGACATTGGCGGATGCATCGCCATCCACACGAACATGCCGGTGGCCTTCCCGAGCGGCCCGCTGGACAATCCCACGCAGGAGGAAAAGGACGCGCTCGCCGCGGGCGAGTTCTACGCCAAATGGGATTCGGGCTACTCCAAGCAGCAGTCGACTCGCCCGCAGACACTCGGCTACGGGTTGGCCGACTCCCCGGTCGGACAGCTGGCCTGGATCGTCGAGAAGTTCTGGGCGTGGACCGACTGCGACGGGCACCCCGAGAACGCGCTCACCCGCGACGAGCTCCTCGACAACGTGATGCTGTACTGGGTGAACAACGCGGCGACGTCCTCAGCCCGCCTGTACTGGGAGAGCTTCCGGTTCTTCGGCGCCCAGGGCAGGGTCGAGGTGCCCACCGGGATCGCACGGTTCCCGAAGGAGATCATGCGCCCGCCGCGCAGCTGGTGCGAGAACAGCTACAACGTCACCCGCTGGACGGACATGCCGCGTGGCGGTCACTTCGGAGCGTTCGAGCAGCCCGAGCTGTTCGTCGACGACGTGAAGGCCTTCTTCGCCACCGTCCGGTGAGTCAGCGGCGGCCGGCCGCCTCGGCCAGAACCGTCGGGATGCCGGGCACCCGCACGATGGCATCGAGCAGGGCGTGAGCGCCGGAATCGGCGAGATGCTCGGCGTCGATCGACGGGTCGAGGACGCGCTGGCGGCACAGTTCGAAGGTGAAGGCCAGCCAGGCGTAGACGATGGCCCGCAGGTCACGCTCGACCTTGGAGTCCAACTCGCCCCGCACCACGTCGGTGATCGCGGCCATGATCCGTTGCATCTGGCGTTCGTTGTCGGTGTCGTCGATGCCGCGCAGGACCGGGTCGGTGCGCCCCATCCCGATGTACGCCGCCCACGCACCGTGCGGGTGCTCTTCGTCGTAGCGGATGTAGGCCACCACGCCGGAGCGCAGCCGATTGAACAGGGTCTGACCTGCAGCCGCCGGGGTGTTGGTGGCCTCGAACAGCCGCTCGGTCTCGGCGCGCACCACGGCAGCGAAGAATGCCCGCTTGTCAGGGAAGTAGTGGTACATCAGTGCCCGCGAGACCCCGGCGCGCTCCGCGATCTCGTCGATGCGGACCTCGTCGTACGGGCGCTGCCCGAACACCTCGGCGCCCAATGCGAGAAGCTCGCTGCGCCGGTCTTGCGGAGACAGGCGGCGGCGGGCGGGTGTTTCCGGCATGGGCACATACTAGTTGGCACATGTACAACAACTTCTGACCAATCAAGGAGTCCGATGATCAGCGACGACATGCGTCAGCGCCGGCTCGACGTGATCAGAGAACACATGGACACCGAGGTCACCAAGGAGTTCGACCGCACCCTGGCGACCTTCAACGGACACCCGCGCTACGAGATCGTCCCGACCAAACAGGTCTTCGACGGCGACGACGAAGTGATGACGTACTACCGCACGACCCGTACCGCATTCCCCGACCAGCGCCACGAGAACGCCAGCTTTCACGTCACCGACGATGCGGTGATCGTCGAGTTCGACCTACTGGGAACCAATCTCGGCGAGTTCTATGGGCTGCCCCCGACGGGCAAGGCATTCCGGGTGCCCGTCATCGCGGTGTTCTCCTTCGATGGCGACCGCATCACCAACGAGCGGATCTACTTCGACGCCGCCACGCTGGTCAATCAGATCGGCCGCAGCGAGCTGCTTTCCCTGCTGGGCAGTTAGCCGAAGTGCACGCCCTGGGCCAGCGGAAGCTCCGAGGAGTAGTTGACGGTGTTGGTGGCCCGGCGCATGTAGGCCTTCCACGAGTCCGATCCCGATTCCCGACCACCGCCGGTCTCCTTCTCGCCGCCGAACGCCCCGCCGATCTCGGCGCCCGAGGTGCCGATGTTCACGTTGGCGATACCGCAGTCCGAGCCGTCGGCGGCCAGGAAGCGCTCGGCCTCCCGGACATCGGTGGTGAAAATCGCCGATGAGAGACCCTGTGGGACAGCGTTGTTGAGCTCGATCGCGTCCTCGAGCCTGTCGTAGGTCAGCACGTAGAGGATCGGCGCGAACGTCTCGTGGTGTACGACCTCGGTCTGGGCGGGCATGCGCACCACGGCGGGCGTGACGTAGAAGGCCTCCGTCGCCTCGTCGCCGCCGACCTGAACGCGCTCGCCGCCGATGACCTGTCCGCCGTCGGCGCGTGCCTGTTCCAGGGCTCCCACCATGTCGCGGTAGGCGGTCTCATGGATCAGCGGCCCGACGAGCGTTCCCTCGGCCGCCGGATCACCGATCGGGAGGCTGCGGTAGGCGGCGGCGATCCGTTCGACGAGGGCGTCGGCCACCGAGCTGTGCGCGATCAGCCGCCGCAGCGTGGTGCAGCGCTGCCCCGCCGTGCCGGCCGCGGAGAAGACGATGCCTCGCACCGCCAAATCCAGGTCGGCGGAAGGGGTTACGACGGCTGCGTTGTTGCCGCCGAGTTCCAGCAGCACCCGACCGAAGCGTTGTGCCACTCGCGGGCCGACCTGGCGGCCCATCCGCACCGAGCCGGTCGCCGATATCAGCGCCACCCGGGGATCGTCGACCAGGGCTTCGCCGACCTCGCGGCCGCCCAGTACCAGCCGGCTCACCGCGGCCGGCGCGCCCACGTCGGCAGCGGCCCGCTCGATGAGAGCCTGGCACGCCATCGCCGTCAACGGCGTGAGCTCCGAGGGCTTCCAGACCACCGTGTCTCCGCACACCAGCGCCACCGCGGTGTTCCACGCCCACACCGCGACCGGAAAGTTGAATGCGGTCACCACCCCGACCACCCCGAGCGGGTGCCAGTTCTCCATCAGCCGGTGCCCCGGGCGTTCGGAGGCGATCGTTCGCCCGTACAGCTGGCGGGAGAGCCCGACGGCGAAATCGCAGATGTCGATCATCTCCTGGACCTCGCCGAGGGCCTCTGAGGTGATCTTGCCCGCCTCGACGGTGACCAGGGTGGCCAAGTCGGCCTTGTGCTCACGCAGTAGCTCACCCAGCCGTGCCACGAGCCGGCCCCGGACCGGGGCGGGTGTGGTGCGCCACGACGAAAACGCCTGGGCGGCTAAGGCAATGGCGGTTTGCGTCTGTTCGGGTGTGGCCGCGTCGACGGTGAACAGGATGGCACCGGTCACCGGCGTGCTGGCCGGCAGCCCCTGTCCACCCGGCTCGGCGAGATCAACCTGGGCCCCGATTGCGTCGAACGCTGTGCGGACGGCGGCGCGCAGATCCGCGGCAGTGGGTAGCGAAGCGGTGGTGATCGTGGTGCTCATGCGGGGGCCTCCTGGGCGGTCGCGTCGTAGAGGTCGTAAGGGTCGTGAATAGGGCGGCCGATGATGCCGGCCATCCGCTCGATGCCGTAACCGGATTCGTCCACGACGGCGGCGGCTTCGGTGTCGGCGTCGAGATTGGACCGGAAGATCCCGGCGGCCGAGGCCGGCAGGAAGTCCTCGTAGACCACGGGCGACGTGCTGTCGCCGCGGTGGTAGTACGCCAGGCCCTGGGAGGCCATTTCGTCGTCGGAATCGGGAAAGTAGTCGGCCCATATCGACGCGGGATCCGCGTGCGCCATCGCGGCGTCATAGCGTTCGCGGCCCTTGCGGGTCAGCGCGACACCGCGGGCTTCGACCTCACCGAAGCGCACCCGCAGCGTGCCGTCGGTGACGCTGCCGTCGGGTTCGCGGAAGCGGCGCGGCTCGGCGAGGGCGCGAAACGAGGTCTGGCGCAACAAGACAGCGAGGCCTTCAGCCGGGGGTGGGCCCTGAATGGCGTCGATCATCGCGATCCCGCGCTCACTCATCCGCCGGTACAGGTCGTCGATGTCGAGCACGCGCGGCGTCAAGTGATTGATGTGGGTGGTGGGCACCCCGGCGATATCGGCGGCGACGGCCGAGACGGCGGTCAATTCGGCATACCAGGTCCGGTCGACCGGCTCGCGGGACAGTGCGAACGCGGCCACCGCCCGAGCCACGAAATCCTCAGCCGCAGCGGCAGCACAGCCCCCGGCAGACGCGATCTGGCGGGCGTCCGCGATCAGCTGTGGATCGAACAGGGAGCGTCTGTCCAGGAATTCGTCGACCCGCCGGCGCAGGTCGTTGTCGAAGAACCTGCCGTCGCGGGTCGCCAGCATCGAGGTGAACACCCGAAACGGGTTGTGCGCCAGCTCGACAGCGTCTATCGGGCGAAACGCCGTGGACACCACCGGAACCGGTGAGGCAGCCTCGCGCAGGTCGTAGTAACCGACCGGATACATGCCGAAGGCGCCGAAAAGGTCTGCCACATCGGTCAATTCCGCGGGGGTCCCGACGCGGATGGCGCCGTGGCGCTCTGTGGTGACCCGATCGATCGATCCGAGCCGCTCGGCGTGCGGATGACGGGCCACGTAGTCGCGATTGACGGCCTCGCTGACTTCGACGAGGGTCGTGTAGGCAGGCACCTCGGCGCCATACATCGCGGACAGCGCGGCGGCGAAGCGCGCTCGCAACTGCCAGATTTCGACATGACTCACCAGACACCACCGCTGAGATAGTGTGCGCCCATGGCGGAGAGCGCGGACGCGACGCACGGTCTCGACGAGGTTGATCGCACGCTCGTGCGTGAACTCGTCGCCGACGGCAGGGCGACGTTGGCCGAACTGGCCGCCGCCACGGGACTGTCGGTGTCGGCGGTGCAGTCGCGGGTGCGTCGGCTGGAGACCCGTCGCGTGGTGACCGGGTACAGCGCCCGGGTGAACCCCGAGGCCTTCGGGCACATGCTGTCGGCGTTCGTGGCGATCACCCCTCTCGATCCGTCCCAACCTGATGATGCCCCCGCGCGGCTGGAACACATCGCCGAAATCGAGGCGTGCTATTCGGTGGCCGGCGAGGAGAGCTATGTGCTGTTCGTGCGCGTCCCGTCGCCGCGAGCGCTGGAGGGTCTGCTGCAACAGATCCGCACCGCCGCCAACGTGCGCACTAGAAGCACCGTCATTCTAAACACATTTTACAGCGATCGCACGTATCTACCGGAATAAATCCGCTCTGATCACAGTTCAACGTAAAATATGCTGTAGGCTCGCGGCATGACGGAACTCTTGTCGCGTGCCGCCCTTGGCATCGTCGAACCGGGAAATGTCCGCACGGTTCTGGCCCGCAGCATCCTCGCCGACGGTATGGACCTCGTTCTCGACCTGGACCGGTCTGCCGGCTCCTGGCTGGTCGATGCCCGCGACGGCACGAGGTACCTCGACATGTTCACGTTCTTCGCCTCGTCGGCGTTGGGCATGAACCATCCCGCACTGGCCGACGACGCGGCGTTCCGCGCGGAACTGGCCCAAGCCGCGATCAACAAACCATCCAACTCCGACGTCTACACCGTCCCGATGGCGCGGTTCGTCGACACATTCCGCCGGGTGCTGGGCGATCCCGCGCTGCCGCATCTGTTCTTCGTCGACGGCGGTGCCCTCGCCGTGGAGAACGCGCTGAAAGTCGCCTTCGACTGGAAGAGTCGCCACAACGAGGCGCGGGGGATCGACCCCAACCTCGGAACCCGAGTGTTGCACCTGCGCGGCGCTTTTCACGGGCGCAGCGGATACACGTTGTCGTTGACGAACACCGATCCGATCAAGGTGGCGCGCTTCCCGAAGTTCGACTGGCCGCGGATCGATGCGCCCTATCTGCGCCCCGGAGCCGATATGGACGCGCTGGAAGCCGAATCGATCCGACAGGCCCGCGCGGCATTCGAAGCGCATCCGCACGACATCGCCTGCTTCATCGCCGAACCCATCCAGGGCGAGGGCGGTGATCGGCATTTCCGTCCGCAGTTCTTCGCCGCGATGCGCCGGCTGTGCGATTCCTACGACGCGCTGATGATTGCCGACGAGGTGCAGACCGGGTGTGGGATCACCGGCACGGCCTGGGCCTACCAACAGCTCGACTTCGCCCCCGATATCGTCGCCTTCGGCAAGAAGACCCAGGTGTGCGGCATCATGGCCGGCCGGCGCGTCGACGAGGTCGCCGACAACGTCTTCGCGGTCAGCTCGCGGATCAACTCGACGTGGGGCGGCAACCTCGTCGACATGGTCCGCTCGCGGCGGATCCTCGAGGTCGCCGAAGCCGAGGGGCTGTTCCAGCGGGCCGCCGACGTGGGCGCCTATCTGCTTGCCGGGCTCGAGGACCTCGCTTGTGCGTGGCCCGGCGTCATCCGGGATGTGCGCGGCCGGGGCCTGATGTGCGCGTTGCGTCTGCCGAGCGGCCAGGCCCGCGACGCGGTGCTGGGGGCGCTGTGGGACCGCGGTGTGATCATGCTCGGCAGCGGTGCCGACAGTGTGCGGTTCCGGCCCGCGCTGACTGTGTCGCGCGCTGAGATCGACCGTGCATTGGCCACCTTGAGAGAGGTATTGCCCGCGGCGGTCTAGCATTCTTCGGATGCGGCTGCCTGCGATTCTCGGTGCGGCGGCGGTGGTGCTGACCGGGTGTGCGCACACCGTCGCAGGCAGCGCGGTGTCCAACCCCGCCCAGGGGATCACGCCGTTGCGCGCCGATGACACCGAGCAGGTGCTGATCGGCGCCGCCCAGCTGCACGACATCGTCGGCGTCAAACTGCAGACCGACGCCGACCAGACCCGGCCGATCCCCGGCTCCTCGGCCGTGCCCGCGTGCTCGGCCCTGGACGCCGCCGGGATGGCCGCATTCCTCGGCGACAAATCGCTGGGCATGCACGTCATGCTCTTCACCGACGGCGACAAGCACGACCATGTCGTGGCCGAGGCCGTCGCGATCTATCCCGATGCGGCCGGCGCGGCGGCCCAGTTCGCCACCGGCACCAAGAACGCGAAAGCCTGCGACGGGCAACGTGCGCTGAGCACCGGCGGAGATGCGGCATGGAAGTTCGCCGTCCCCGAGATCAACGCCGACACCGTGCGATGGAACAAGCAACAGATCGGCATTCCGTTCGATTGGACCTGTTTCGCCGAGGCGCGGCTGCGCAACAACGCGATCGTGCAGGCGATGGCCTGCCAGGGTGACGACGGCGGCCAGGTGACGGTAACCACAATGACAGACCGGATGTCGGCGAGCGTCTGGGAACTGTCCGGCCACTGAGCCCCCAATGGCCCAGCGCGCCAACGACAACGGCCCAGCCGCTTGGCTGGGCCGTTGTTGAAATCGGGTACTACTGGTTGGCCTTCTGGCGCTCTTCGGCGGCCTTGGCGCCCGCGCGTGCGGCTTCGGCCTCGGCCTCCTTCTGCGCGGCGTCGCGCTGGGCGTCGGCCTTGTCCTGCTGAGCCTTGCCCTCGTTGACCAGATCATTGCGACCGGCCACGGTGCCGATGGCTTCCTTGGCCTTACCCTTGACGTCCTCGACGACGCCCTTGATGGCCTCTTCCGGTCCGCTGTTGTGGTCGTCCGACATGGAATTCCCTTCGGTGTCAATAACTACGGATCAGTGAGATCAGTTTTTCCTTGCTCAGGCCGGAATAGCCTGAGATCCCAAGTTGCTTGGCCCTTTTCTTGAGCTCAGCGACGGTCCAGCCTTCGTAGGCGCAGGACCGGCTTGGCCGAAAAAATCGGATGTCGTCGACATCCGATCTCGCCGCAGAGGCGCTCGACATCTCCTACCCCCTTTGCTGAGGTTGCTGTTCCCCCGGTGAAACTTGTACCCAGAGCCCGCGCGGGGCCAAACATTCGCCTGACTAGCGGAACTCGTCCTGGTCGGGAGTCTCGATGACCTGGCGTTGTTCCTGCCAATCCAATTCGTTGCTCTCCAGCGGTGCGGAGCCGTCGTCGATCGGCACCCACTCGTCGGGATCGACACTGTCGGGATCGCCGGACTCCGTCACCAGGCGGTTTTGCTCGACGGCGTCGGGGACGGGCACATCGTCGGGTATCGGGTCGTGCTCGATCATTTCACTCAACTTACCCCTTGGTGTTACCCCTTTGTGCCACCGCCGTTTCGGTGAGCCGAGGGCGGGTATCGGCTTGCCATGACTTCGTTGTGGCTCGACGGCGCCGACGTGCGCCAACCCGAAATTGACGGCAGCGCAACAAGAGAGGCTCCGAATGCGGAGGTGATCGTTGTCGGCGCAGGCATCACCGGACTCGTCACTGCCGTGCTGCTGGCCCGCGCAGGCAAGCGGGTCCTCGTCGTCGAGGCTCGCACGCCCGGCGCGGTCACCACCGGCAATACCACCGCGAAAGTCAGTCTGCTGCAAGGTAGTCGGCTGTCGACGATCTCCAAGAAGCACTCGGTCGACCTGGTTCGCCAGTACGTGGAGGGTAATCGCGAAGGCCAGGCCTGGCTGGAGCACTACTGCAGGGACCGCGAGATCGATCTGCAGTACGAGGACGCCTACAGCTATGCGCAAAGCGAACGCGGCCTGTCGACTGCCCGCGCCGAACTGGAAGCAGCGCAGGCGGCCGGTCTCGGCGTGAACTGGGTCGAGCGGTTGGACGTACCGTTCGAGTTTCGCGGCGGCGTGCGATTGGCCGAGCAGATCCAGTTCGACCCGATGCCCTTTCTCGGCGCGCTGATCAACGAATTGCATGAGCGCGGAGGGCGACTGATGGCCGGTCAGCGCGTCCATGCGGCATCCACTGCCGGCGGCCGGGTCAGCCTGAAGCTGCGCGACGCCGACGGGCGCGAGCAGGTCGCGCAGGCCGATCACTGCATCCTGGCGACCGGGACACCCATCCTGGACCGTGGCGGCTTCTTCGCCAGGCTGCACCCGAGCCGTTCCTATTGCGTGGCCTTCGACGTACCCGGGTCGCTGCCGCGGCCGATGATGCTCTCGGTCGACCAGCCGACGCGCTCGGTGCGTTACGCACCGACCGGCGGCGGGGAGAAATTGATCGTCGGCGGCGGCGGGCACACGGTCGGGCGCAAGGACAGCGAGCGCACCTCGTACGACGAGCTCGTCGGCTGGACCAAGCGGCACTTTCCGGGTGCGCAGCCCACCCACTACTGGTCCGCACAGGACTACGTGCCTGTCGACGAGCTTCCCTATGTCGGGCGGTTGCTTCCAGGCTCCGATCAGTTCCTGGTGGCTACCGGCTTCGCCAAGTGGGGAATGACCAATGGCGTAGCCGCCGCGCTGTTGCTGGCAAAGCGCCTCCTCGGCGGTGAGCAGGCCCGTTGGGCGTCGGCCTTCGCCAGCTGGAGTCCGCACGAACTGACCGGTCTCACGACCGCCCTGAAAATCAACATGGAGGTGGGTTGGCACTTGGCCGCGGGCTGGGTGACGCCGGTCGCCCACCGCACAGGACAGCTTCGCGAGGGCGCCGGTTCGGTCAGTGGACCGCCGTGGCACATGGTGGCGCGCAGCGTCGTCGACGGGGTCGACCGGTGCGTCTCGCCGGTGTGCACGCACCTCGGTGGCGTGCTGGAGTGGAACGACGCCGAGAAGTCGTGGGACTGTCCGTTGCACGGCTCGCGATTCGCGCCCGATGGCGCCGTCTTGGAGGGGCCGGCCACCCGCGATCTGTCGAGGTGATCGCTCGCCGCGGCGGGTTCTAGGAGCGGCTTTTGGCCACCTTCCGGATCATCGACGCGGTCGCCTTCTCGACGATGGCCTGCGCCCGGGTCTCGTTCTTCTCCTTGCGGGCCCGCCGCGCGGCGCTGGCGATGGTCGTTCCGTTGGCGTAGGCGGTCACCACCCGGGGGTCGACGTAGGAGCTGCGGGCGACGGCGGGGGTGTTGCCGAGTTCTTCGGACACCTCGCGCATCACGGCGGCCTCCACCCGTTTGCGCACGGTCTTGTTGACCGGCGGGTCGGCGTCGACGAAAGCGGTTGCGGCGAGCACGGTCCCGTGCCAGGTCCGTAAATCCTTGACGCTGTAGTCCGCGCCGAGGTGTTCCTTGAATTGGGCGTTGAGGTCCTCGGAGTGGATGTCGACCCAGCCGGAGTCGGTCTGGCAGACGAGAAGGCGTCCGCTCGGACTGCAGCGGCGCAGCTCTCGCACCACTTCCACCACGTCGGGATCCTCGATGGTCCAGTTCCGCTGAACCCCGCTCTTGGCCGGGTAGTCGAATACCACGGCGCCGCCGGAAACCGTCACGTGCTCACACAGCAGCGTCGCGATGCCGTAGGAGTTGTTCTCCTCGGCGTATGCCTCGCCGCCGGCGCGGAAATAGCCGCGATCGAGCAGGTGCAGCGCCAGGGCCAGCACGCGGTCCCTGGTCAGGCCGTGACCGTGCAGATCCTCGGCGATGCGCGAGCGCAACTCGGGCAGTCCGGAGGACATCTGCAGCACCCGGTCGAACTTCTCCTCGCTGCGTTCCTCCTGCCACTTCTGGTGATAGAGGTATTGCCGCCGCCCGGCCGCATCGGTGCCGACGGCCTGGATGTGCCCATTGGCATGTGGCGAGATCCACACCTTGCGCCACGCCGGTGGAATCACCAACTCTTTGATCCGCTGCACGGTCTTCTCGTCGGTCAGTAACTCACCGTCAGCGGTGTAATAGGAGAAGCCCTTGCCCCGGCGGACACGACGGAGGCCCGGTCCGTTCACCGAGCTGCGCCGAAGTCTCATCGATCGCCGAACAAGAATTTGCGGCAAGCAGGTTTGAACCCTGGGGTCGGGTGGGTACGAGGGTGCCACCATGACGACGACTTCCTGGGTTGTGCTGCGCACGCTTCCGGCCTCATGCGCACCGGTTACCCGGCCAACCCGGTCACCACACGACCGTGGTTAGCACGCCTGTGGACTGGAGTAGTGTCGGGTCGACATTGCCAGGAGGCCAGATGACGGACGGCGAAAGCCAAGGCGGCGCGCACCAACGAGGTGATAGCGCCGTCGAATTGAGGGTTGCTGCCAGGTTGGAGAACTTGGCCGTACTGCGCACCGTGGTCGGCGCGGTCGGCACGTTCGAAGACCTGGATTTCGATGCCGTCGCGGACTTGCGACTGGCCGTCGACGAGGCGTGCACCCGCCTGATCCGTTCGGCGTCGCCGGAGGCCACGCTGGTGGTCGTCGTCGACGCACACGATGACGTGGTGGTGGTCGAAGCGTCGACGACCTGCGACACCTACGACGTCGTCACCCCTGGGAGCTTCAGCTGGCACGTGCTGAGCTCGTTGACCGACGATGTGCAGACATTCCACAACGGTCACGAGTCCAGTAGCGACGGGCAGGTCTTCGGCATCACCCTGACCACGAGGCGGGCGGGCTCCGGGCGGTGACTCCCCGAGCCACGGATGGTTCGCCCAAACGGACGAACTCGGAGTACGCCGACGTCCCGGACATGTTCCGGGAGCTGGCCAAGCTCGACACCGACTCCCCGCAATTTCAGCGACAGCGCGACCGCATCGTCGAACGGTGCCTTCCGCTGGCCGACCACATCGCCCGCCGATTCGACGGCCGCGGTGAACCTCGCGACGACCTGGTGCAGGTAGCCCGCGTAGGTCTGGTCAATGCGGTGATCCGCTACGACGTGGAGACCGGCTCGGACTTCGTCTCGTTCGCGGTCCCCACGATCATGGGCGAGGTCCGCCGGCACTTCCGCGACAACAGCTGGTCGGTCAAGGTGCCCCGCCGGCTCAAGGAACTGCACCTGCGGCTGGGTGCGGCGACCTCGGAGCTGTCCCAGCGGTTGGGGCGCGCGCCGACCGCCTCCGAGCTCGCCGTCGAACTCGGCATGGAGCGCGAAGAGGTCATCGAGGGTCTGGTCGCGGGTAGTTCCTACAACACGCTGTCGATCGACAGCGGCGGAAGCGGCAGCGACGAAGACGCCCCGGCGATCATGGACACCCTGGGCGACGTTGACCTGAGCCTGGATCAGATCGAGAACCGCGAGGCGTTGCGCCCGCTGCTGGCGGCGCTGCCAGAGCGGGAACGCACCGTTTTGCTGTTGCGCTTCTTCGAGTCGCTGACCCAGACGCAGATCGCCGAGCGCGTCGGCATCTCACAGATGCACGTGTCGCGCCTGCTGGCGAAGTCGCTAACTCGGCTCCGGGACCAGCTGCAGTAGGCGGCGGGGTTCGCCGTCGAGCAGTTCGACGGCTTCCCGCACCGAATCGACGACAGGCAGTGTGTGGTCGGGATCGCAGACCCGCAAGAGCCGGGCCACCGCGTCGCCGGCCACCATCGCCCATCGGGCCGAGGCATTGGCGCAGCGGACGTTGATGGTGTGGAGCGCCGAGAATCCGGCGGTTCCGAAGAACGCCAGCGGGCTGAGGTCCAAGACCAGATGGCTGCCGGTGCCGGCGCACTCGTCGACATGGTCGGCGAATGCGATCGCGTTGCTCGCGTCGAGCTCGCCCTGGACGGTGATGATCCCGACGGTGTCGTCGGGCCAAATAGTGGTGAACCGAGCGGTGTGGCAATCGACAGAATGCGACACAGCCGAGCGCTCGGGATGTGCTGTACGGATGACAGACATAGTGACTCCATCAGTGAACGAGTATTCGTACTGTGGATCACGCCAGAGTGGGTAGGCCCGTATAGTGCGGGAGCTCGCGCGCCTCGCACGTCTTTGACGTATTTCCGGGCGGCTGTGAACTCAACCTGAGACGAACTGTACGCCACTTGTCCGACCGGTGGACAGCAATAGCGGCGGGTTCTAATAATCCTCAGAATTGGTGGATGCCTTTTTGCCGTGCCGGCGCCGCTGGACAGCGCGCGGAGCCGACACGCCGTCCGTCGATCTGTCAAAATTGTCACGAATTGCCTTGATTCCATTGAAATCCCGCTGATTCTTGTGTCCGGTCCGCGCATCGGTGGGGCCGGGGTCGGCGGCCGACGACAGTGCCTCGTGTCCGTGCCGCGACGGCCGGCCATCGGGGTGCAAGTTTGCTGAAAGGTGCTGACCCGGTTGCGAAACGGGGCCGGAAAGCGGCCGCGAACCCGACCGGTTCACACTGGTCACATGTCGACGTTCGGTGAGCCCGCCGGTGTGCTGCTGGCCGCCGGCGCGGGCACTCGCTACGGCATGCCGAAAGTGCTTGCCGCCCAAGGTGCGTGGTTGCGCTCGGCGGTAGCGGCTCTGGCGGGCGGCGGCTGCCGTGACGTGGTGGTGGTGCTGGGCGCGGCGATCGTCGACGTCCCGGCACCGGCCCGCGCGGTGGTGGCCGACGACTGGCAGCAGGGGATGGGAGTTTCCCTGCAAACAGGACTGGCGGCTATTTCGCATGCCGGCTACGCGGTGATCCTCACCGTCGACACCCCCGATATCGGCCCCGACGTGGTCGGTCGAGTACTCGCGGCGGCGCGTTCGTCGCCGTCCGGGATCGCGCGCGCCGTCTATGACGGGCGTCCCGGTCATCCGGTCGCGGTCGCCCGCGGCCATTGGCCGGCGCTGCTGGCGACCCTGCACGGCGACGAGGGCGCCCGTCGCTTTCTGGCGGCCCGCTCCGACGTGGTCGCGGTCGACTGCGCGGATCTGGCCACCGGACGCGACGTCGATACGGCTACACCGACAGATTGAGCGCGCCCGCGGCGAAGCGGCGCACCGAGGTCGCCGCCACCGAGGCCGCCGCGTCATGACCGGGCCTGGCTCGTGTCGACAGGGTTGCGGTGTGCGGATCGACGGTGACCTCGGCCAGCAGCTCACCCGTCGTCGGTTCGCACACCGCCCATGAGTAGCCGGTGTCGGTGGCCCATTGATCGAGGCGCTTGGTCACGTACTCCGGGTCGGTCTCGCCGAGATCGGCCAGCGCGGGCCGGTCGTCGATCCGTTCGTCGGCGCGTAGCGCACGCAAATACCAACTGCCGGCGTTGATTTCGACGGGGTCCACGTCAGCGGCGACCGTAGAGCAGCATGCCGAGGACCGGCAGCGCCAACCAGGCCAGCCAGCCGTGCGGCACCAGGATGGTGAAGCCCAACGCGACCAGCGGGATGAGCGCCATCACGATGGCGCGCCAGTCGCGGGCGCGAACGATGTCCGGTGTGCTGTCTGTGCCGGGCTTGGCAGGCAGGTCCGCGAAGATCGGCGCGAGGTCGGCGCGGGTCACCGCGGCCGCGACCGCAGCGCTGCGCTCGGAGAATTCGTCGGGGTTCAGCCTGCCTTCGGAGAACTGCCGGCTGAGCAGCGCCTGCGCCTCATCCCGTTCGGCGGTGCCGATCCGGACCCCCTCGTCTTCGTTCATGCGATCCATCATGCTGGACGGATGCGCATCACCGTATTGGGAGCCAGCGGACAGATCGGCAGCCAGGTCGTCGAGCTACTCGTCGGGGAGGGACACGACGTGGTGGCGGCGTCGCGCCAGTCGGGTGTCGACGTGTTGACCGGAGAAGGTGTCGCCGACGCACTGCGCGACGCGCGCGTACTCGTCGATGTGCTCAACTCGCCGTCGTACGAGGACGATCCGGTGCTCGAGTTCTTCAGCACCGCCACCCGCACCCTCGTGAAGGCGGCTCGCGCTGCCGGGGTGGCCCACTATGTCGCGCTGTCGATCGTCGGGGTCACCCGGCTGCCCGACAGCGGTTACATGCGGGCCAAAGTGGCACAGGAAACGTTGATCGAGGCGTCCGGGCTGCCGTACACGATCGTGCGCGCCACCCAGTTCATCGAGTTCGCCGACATGATCGTCGCCGGCCTGACCGACGGCGACGTGGTGCGGGTACCCGACGCGCTCATCCAGCCGGTCGCGGCTGCCGAAGTCGCGGCACACGTGGCGCGGGCCGCAGTCGGCTCACCGGTCGGCATCGTCGAACTCGGGGGCCCCGACATGATCACCTTCGCCGAGCTCGCCCAGCGCGTGCTGGCCCGTCGGGGCGAGCAGCGCACCGTCGTCGTCGATCCGACCGCGACCTACTTCGGCGCCCGGCTCGACAACACCAGCCTGGTCACCGGTGACGGCGCCGTACTGGGAACGACCAGGTTTACTTGATCTCCGCCAGCACGGTGCCCTGGGTGATCGCTGCACCCGGCTCGACGGCCAGGCCGGTGATCACGCCGTCCTTGTGTGCGGTCACCGGGTTCTCCATCTTCATGGCCTCGAGCACCACGACGAGATCGCCGGCAGCCACCGTCTGACCCTCTTCGACGGCGACCTTCACCACGGTGCCCTGCATCGGCGCGGTCACCGCGTCACCCGAGGCGGCGGCACCGGCCTGCGAGCCCCGCTTGCGCGGCTTCGGCTTCTTGCGGATGGCGCCGGACTCGGCGTGCCCCCCGCCATTGCCCAACGCAAGGTCACCGGGCAGCGAGACCTCGACACGACGGCCGCCGACCTCCACGACCACCTTCTGGCGCTGCTGGGGCTCTTCCTCGTCGACCTGGCCGCCGCCGGTGAACGGCTCGATGGTGTTGTCCCACTCGGTCTCGATCCAGCGGGTGTGAACGGTGAACGAGTTGCCGTCACCGATGAACGCCGGGTCGCTGACGACCGCACGGTGGAACGGGATGACCGTGGCCAGACCTTCGACGTGGAATTCGTCCAGCGCCCGGCGGGACCGCGCCAGTGCCTCGTCGCGGGTGGCGCCGTACACGATGAGCTTGGACAGCATCGAGTCGAACTGGCCACCGATCACCGAACCGGCCTCGACACCGGAATCCAGCCGGACGCCGGGGCCCGTCGGGATGTCGTAGCGGGTGACCGGGCCGGGTGCGGGCAGGAAGCCGCGGCCGGCGTCCTCGCCGTTGATCCGGAACTCGATCGCGTGGCCGCGGGGAGTCGGGTCCTCGGTGAGGTCGAGCTTCTCGCCGTTGGCAATCTTGAACTGCTGCAGTACCAGGTCGATGCCCGCGGTCTCCTCGGTGACCGGGTGTTCCACCTGCAGGCGGGTGTTGACCTCGAGGAAGGAGATCAGCCCGTCCTGGCCGACCAGGTACTCCACGGTTCCGGCGCCGTAGTAGCCGGCCTCCTTGCAGATTCGCTTGGCCGACTCGTGGATCTCCTTGCGCTGCGCGTCGGTGAGGAACGGTGCGGGGGCCTCCTCGACGAGCTTCTGGAACCGGCGCTGCAGCGAGCAGTCGCGGGTGCCTGCGACGATGACATTGCCGTGGGTGTCGGCGATGACCTGAGCCTCGACGTGGCGCGGCTTGTCCAGGTAGCGCTCGACGAAGCACTCACCGCGGCCGAACGCCGCGATCGCCTCGCGGGTGGCCGACTCGAACAGCTCGGGAATCTCTTCGATGGTGCGGGCGACCTTCATGCCGCGACCGCCGCCACCGAACGCGGCCTTGATCGCCACCGGCACGCCGTACTCCTTGGCGAAGGCCACCACCTCGTCGGCGTCCTTGACCGGGTCCGGGGTGCCGGGCACCAGCGGCGCCTGGGCGCGCGCGGCGATGTGGCGGGCGGTGACCTTGTCACCGAGGTCGCGGATGGACTGCGGGCTCGGGCCGATCCAGATCAGTCCGGCGTCGAGGACGGCCTGGGCGAAGTCGGCGTTCTCGCTCAGGAAGCCGTAGCCGGGGTGGATGGCGTTGGCGCCGGACTTGGCCGCGGCGTCGAGGATCTTGGCGAAGTCCAGGTAGGACTCCGCGGACGTCTGCCCGCCCAGCGCGAACGCTTCGTCAGCCAACCGGACGTGCGGCGCGTCCGCATCGGGCTCGGCGTAGACCGCCACGCTGGCCAGTCCCGCGTCCCGCGCCGCCCGGATCACCCGGACCGCGATTTCACCACGGTTGGCGACGAGGACTTTGGAGATGGTCTGACTGGGCACCGCGCCTCCTGCTTTGCGTGACTCTAAGAACGTTCTTTAAAAATAGGTTCGCACGGCAGTGTAAGCGTCGCTGCTTAGGCACGAATCAGCTGGTACCCCTACCAATGAGTAAGTTCAGCTTCCGCCCAGCAATCGGATCGGGTCTGTGCGGATCGCCTCCGCGGCTTCGTGCACTACGTGAGGGTCGTGCACGGTGCCGTGATAGGAGAGGGTGACCGCGCGTTCACGGCCGATGGTGGAACTGAAGGCCGAAATATCCGACGGGTCCCACGGCTGCAACCCGGCGTGCAGCGATGGCGGACGGTCCGTCGACCACGGCAGTTTCTCGAACGGAACGAGGCGGCCGAGGTCTGAGAAACCCAGCTGGCACGTCGCGTTCGACGGCACGGAGTTCTGCCGGTTCGCCCGCAGCGCCGCGGTGAGACCGAGCGCCGATGCGGAGGCCATCGCCAGCAACGGCAGGCCGGCTTCGAGGTCCGCTCGGACGTCGGCGTCGATTGCGCGGACGTTTCGGCCTGCGGGCGCGTGGACGCGCAGCCCCGCGATGAAGTTCGCGTTGACCCGGTCATCCGGGCGTAGGTAGCGGCGTCCGTCGACGATGAGCCGGGCGGTGTCCGACAACGGCACCCCGGCCTGGATCAGCGCCGTGTGGACGATGACGAGCCACGTGACCGCCCGGCTGGTGCTCGGCGAATCGGCGGCTCGCCACGCGTCCACTTCGCGTTCGACGGTCTGGTCGACGTGGATTACTTCGACAGCGGGGGAGTGCGACCCGGGCGCGGTTGCCGGCGGCGCGGCCCGGGTGATGGGACGACGTCGAGCCTCGGCCACGGCATCGCGAATACCGCCTGGGCTGGCGAATGTGTGAAACAGGGCGCGCAGCAACGGGTTTGGGGTGTCCGGCTCGGTGAGCCAGCTCGAGCTGTTTGCCTGGATCACGTCGAAAATCGTTGTGATGCAATCGACGTAGAGGTGGGCGTCGCCGAGTCCGTGATCGACGTCCAATGCCATGTGCCGGTCGGAGAGATAGACCTCCACCGGCGGCCGGGGGCCGGTGCGCTGGTTGATGTAGTCCAGGACCCCGTGCGACCCGCGATCCGCGACGTCGGCGGGCAGCTCATGAATCGCGGGCGCCGCCTGCGCGTCCCACGTCCACCTCAGGGCCCGGGGATCGGGGCGCAGGCCCAGTCGCGTGTGCGGTCCCGCCCGGGTGATGGTGTCCAATGCCTGGGCCACCAGTTCGCGCGGCGGAACGACGACGCCCTCGAGACAGCCCACATACCGGGTGCCCGCCATGAACCGATCGAGGCCATGGGAGTTGCTGCGCCGAAGCACTGGCTGACCTCCGCTACGTCGTGTCCCGCAGACGTCGTTTGATCCTGGCCAGCATCGCAGACATGCCGCGCAGCCGAAGCGGACTGATCAGCGCCGCCAGACCGAGGTCAGAATAGAAGTCGTCGGGCACGGCGAGGATGTCGGCCTTCGGCTGGCCGTCGAGCCCGGCGGCCAGAATCGAGGCGAAGCCCCGGGTGGTCGGCGCCTCGGCGGGGGCGCTGAAGAACAGCCGCACGTGGTCGCTGTCGGAGGCGTCGACATGCAGGAAGAGCGGCGACTGGCATTCCGGCACCGGTTCCATGGCCGCCTCCTCGAGGTCGGCGGGCAGCTCCGGCAGGTCGTCGGCGAACTCGAGCAGCAGCTTGAGCTTGTCCTGGCCCTGCACGTCGGCGAAGTCGGACACGACCTCGGCGAGCGCACTGGGCATGCTCATGCTGATGCGGATCCCGGCACGGATCCTGGTTTGTCGCCGGCCACGATCGGCACCCGCACGGTGTTGCCCCATTCGGTCCACGAGCCGTCGTAGTTGCGGACACCGGGGATGCCCAGCAGGTAGGTGAGCACGAACCAGGTGTGGCTGGAGCGCTCGCCGATGCGGCAGTACGCGATGATGTCGTCACCGGGCTCGACGAAGGAGTAGACGTCCTCGAGTTCGGCGCGATTCCGGAAGCGGCCGCTGTCGTCGGCGGCCTTGGCCCACGGCACCGACACCGCGGTGGGGATGTGACCGCCGCGCAGTGCGCCCTCTTCGGGATAGTCGGGCATATGGGTGCGTTCGCCGGTGTACTCCTGAGGCGAACGCACGTCGATCAGCGTCGAATGCCCAAGGGAGGCAAGCACATCGTCCTTGTACGCCCGGATCGCGGCGTCGTTGCGTTCGACCACCGGGTAGCCGGAACCGGACTTGCTCGGTACGTCGAGGGTGGTGTCGCGGCCGTCGGAGATCCACAGGTCCCGTCCGCCGTTGAGCAGCCGGACGTCCTGATGGCCGAAGAGCGTGAACACCCACAGCGCGTAGGCGGCCCACCAGTTGCTCTTGTCGCCGTAGATGACGACGGTGTCGTCGCGGGCGATACCTTTGCGGTTCATCAGCTCGGCGAACTGCGCACCGCTGACGTAGTCGCGCACCTGCTGATCGTTGAGGTCGGTGTGCCAGTCGATCTTGACCGCGCCCGGAATGTGGCCGATGTCGTAGAGCAACACGTCTTCGTCGGACTCCACGATGGCCAGCCCGGGCGTGCCGAGGTGCGCCGACAGCCAGTCGGCGGTGACCAGGCGCTCCGGGTGGGCGTAGTCCTTCAGGGTGGGGCTGGGGTCTGCGGGAAGCGGCACGACGACGAGCCTACCGCTGATCAGCGGACCGGATTAGCCGCCCACAGGTCGCCGATCGTCAGCCCGACGTCGCCCAGGAGCCGACGTGTCACCGACAGGCCCAGGCCCACCACGTTGGACGGGTCGCCGTCGATGCCGTCGATGAACCAGCCGCCCAGCCCGTCGAGCGTGAACGCACCGGCGACCTGCAGTGGCTCACCGCTGGCCACGTAGGCCGCCAAGTCGGCGGCGCTGGGACTGGCGAACCGGACCCGGGTGACCGCCGCCTGTGTTGCGGTGTGTGCGGCCGCGCCGTGCAGCACCCGGATTGCGCAGTGCCCGGTGTAGAGCAGTCCCTCCCGGCCGGCCATTGAATTCCATTGCAGGACAGCCTGTTCGGCAGTGCCCGGTTTCCCGCGGAGCTGCCCGTCGAGGTAAAGCATCGAATCACAGCCGATCACAACGCAATCCGCGGCGACGCCGGATTCCAAAGCGTGATGGACGGCACCGGCTTTCGCCTGCGCCAGTGCGGTGACGACGTCGCCGGGTTCGGCGTCGGTACCCAGGTTGGCGACGATGGCGTCCTCGTCGACACCCGAAACCACGACCAGCGGATCGATGCCTGCGTTGCGCAGGACGCGCAGTCGACCAGTCGAGGCCGAGCCCAAGACCACCCGGGTGGTCATCGGCGCATGTGGGTCCGTTCCAGCAAGGTCACGCGGTGCCAGCTGTGGATCGGGTAGCGCAGCTTGTCGACCGGGTGGCCCCACAGGTTGAGCTCCTGCGGGCCCGGCGCGGCGTTGCCGCCGCTGGCCGCGGCCAGCACGGTGACCAGAGCGGCGATGTCCTCGTCGCTCGGATTGCCCTTTTCGATGCGGATCTCGGGCTGCAGCGGCTCCGGGTTGTCGAGCGTGATGTCCCGCGGGTCGCTGAGTTCGGTGATGTCTTCGTGTTTGGTCATCGGCGGCAGCCCCTTGTCACAGTGGGATGTTCCCGTGCTTCTTCGGCGGCACCTGAGCGATCTTGCGCTCGAGCAGCCGCAGGGCGGTCGAGATGTATCCGCGGGTGTGCGACGGCGGGATCACCGCGTCGACGTAGCCGCGCTCGGCAGCGATGTACGGGTTCACCAGCGTGTCCTCGTAGGTCTGCTGCAACTCGAGGCGCAGGGCGTCCACGTCCTTGCCCTCGCTCGCCGCTTCCTTGAGGTCCTTGCGGTAGACGAAGCCGACCGCACCCGAGGCGCCCATGACCGCGATCTGAGCTGTCGGCCACGCGACGTTGACGTCGCAGCCCATGTCCTTGGAACCCATGACGCAGTAGGCACCGCCGTAGGCCTTGCGGGTGATGACGGTGATCTTGGCGACGGTGGCCTCGCCGTAGGCGTAGAGCAGCTTCGCGCCGCGCCGGATGATGCCGTTGTATTCCTGCTCGGTGCCCGGCAGGAAGCCCGGCACGTCGACCAGCATCACGATCGGGATGTTGAAGCAGTCGCAGGTGCGCACGAACCGGGCGGCCTTCTCGGAGGCGTTGATGTCCAGGCAGCCGGCGAACTGGGTCGGCTGGTTGGCCACGATGCCGACCGGGCGCCCGTCGATCCGCCCGAAGCCGATGACGATGTTCTGCGCGTAGCCCGCCTGGACCTCGAGGAACTCGTCGTCGTCGAGGATGCGGGTGATCACCTCGTGCATGTCGTACGGCTGGTTCGGCGAATCCGGGATCAGCGTGTCCAGCTCGAGGTCCTCGTCGGTGAGGTTGTCCTCGATGGCGCCGGGATGCGGCGGCGCCGGATAGCGCGGCGGCTCGGCGTAGTTGTTGGGCGGCAGGTAGCTCAGCAGGTCTCGGACGTAGTCCAAGGCGTCCTGCTCACCGGAGGCGACGTAGTGCACGGTGCCGGATTTGGCCATGTGAGTGTGGGCGCCGCCCAGCTCCTCCATGGTGACGTCCTCGCCCGTGACGGTCTTGATGACGTCGGGGCCGGTGATGAACATCTGGCTGGTCTGGTCGACCATGATGACGAAGTCGGTCAGCGCGGGGGAGTAGACGTGACCGCCGGCCGCGGCACCCATGATCAGCGAGATCTGCGGGATCACGCCGGAGGCCTTGATGTTGTTGTGGAAGATCCGGCTGTAGAGGCCGAGCGAGACCACACCCTCCTGGATGCGGGCGCCGGCGCCGTCGTTGATGCCGATCAGCGGACGGCCGGTCTTGATGGCCAGTTCCTGGACCTTGACGATCTTCTCGCCGTACACCTCGCCCAGGCTGCCGCCGAACACCGTGGCGTCCTGGCTGAAGATGCAGACCTCGCGGCCGTCGATGGTGCCGTAGCCGGTCACCACGCCGTCGCCGACGGGGCGGTTCTCCTGCAGCCCGAAGTTGGTGCTGCGGTGCCGGGCGAGCGCGTCGAGCTCGACGAACGATCCCTCATCCAGCAGCGCCAGGATCCGTTCGCGAGCGGTCAGCTTGCCCTTGGCGTGGACCTTCTCCACCGCGGTCTCGCCGACCGGGTGCAGGGACTCCTCGGCGCGTTGACGCAGATCGGCCAGCTTGCCCGCGGTGGTGTGGATGTCGATCGTGTGGCCGGCGGCCGGTTCCGTAACGCTCGTCATGGGTGCCGATGGTATCGGCCGGGCTCGCCTCCTCGTCGAGTGGCCATCTACTGCTACGCATACGTGGACTTATGGCAAATTCCCGACTGCGATGCTGAAGTCCCAGAAATGGGACACCTTGCGCTTAACTGGGTCGCTGACCGGCGATGGGATTAGCAATGTCTGACAAATGGGTGGCAAACCATCGACTCAGCGAGCGAGATCCGATCAGCTGGGTGTATACCCAAGTAGCGCACCAATTAACGCGCTCGCAGTAAATAAAAGTTTGCTTATCTTATGGTTTAGATCACACTTGTCAGCGAACGACCGTTTAGCGGTTGCCACTTTTGACATTCGATAGCTAGAGTTCGATCGAGCGAACAACTGCCGGAGACCGTCGGGCGAAATCGGAATACGAAATCGCACGATCGGGCGGCCGGCGGGCAAATCGATGCACCGCCGCCGCGGGGAGTGGAGTGCGGACCGAATCGAGGTTGCGTGCGTTGTCGTCTGTGCGGCTCTAACCGACTCATCAGTGTTCTCGACCTGGGTGCCACGCCGCCATGTGAGCGGTTCCTGGGTGCCGACGACCTCGATGCGCCGGAGCCGACCTACCCGCTGCATCTGCGGCTCTGCGAAGGGTGTCTGCTGCTGCAGATCCCAGCCCTGATCACACCGGAGGACACCTTCACCGAGTACGCGTACTTCTCGTCCTTTTCCGACAGCTGGGTTCGGCACGCCGCGACCTTCGTCGGCGGCGCCGCCGAACGGCTTGGCCTCGGTCCGGAATCGTTTGTCGTCGAAGTGGCCAGCAACGACGGCTACCTGCTGCAGCACGTGGTGGCAGCGGGAATCCCCTGCCTGGGCATCGAACCATCACACAACGTCGGAGCCGCGGCCCGCGACCGCGGGGTGCCGACTCGAACCGACTTCCTCGACGAGCAGGTGGCGCGGGCGGTAGTGCGCGAGCACGGCACCGCAGACCTCGTCGTCGCCAACAACGTCTACGCCCACGTGCCCGACATCGCAGGTTTCGGCCGGGCGCTGCGGATCCTGCTCGCCGACGACGGCTGGCTGAGCATCGAGGTCCACCACGCGCTGAACCTGGTGACGCTCGGCCAGTTCGACACCATCTACCACGAGCACTTCCAGTACTACACCGTGCTCACGGCGACCAGAGCCCTTGCCGCCGCCGGTCTCACCGTCGTCGACGCCGAGCTGATCCCCACGCACGGCGGATCGATTCGATTGTGGGCGCGGCCGGATTCGGTTGGCGCTGAACCGACGTCGCGCTTCTTCGACATCCTCGGTATGGAGCAACGGGCCGGGCTGCACGACACTGCCGGGTATCTCGGTCTGCGGTCCCGTACCGAAACGGTGCGCCACGAACTGCTGAGGTTCCTCCTGGACTGTAAGGCGGCGAACCGGCGCGTCGTCGGCTACGGCGCCCCCGGCAAGGGCAACACCCTGCTGAACTACTGCGGAATCCGCAGCGACCTCGTGGACTACACGGTGGATCGCAACCCGTACAAGCATGGCCGATTCACGCCGGGCGCCCGCATTCCGATCCGCGAGCCCGCGGTCATCGACGAGGACCGTCCCGATGTCGTGCTGGTACTGCCGTGGAATTTGGAAGCCGAGCTGACCGCACAGCTCTCGTACGTCACCGACTGGGGTGGCCAACTTGTCTACCCCCTGCCGAACCTTCATGTGATCAGTGGGAAGCCGGAAGTGGTTGGGGGTCAAAGTCGATGAAAGTGGTCCTGTTCTGCGGCGGGTACGGCATGCGGATGCGCAACACCGTGGCCGACGACGTTCCCAAGCCCATGCAGATGGTCGGGCCCCGGCCGCTGCTGTGGCATGTGATGCGCTACTACGCTCACTTCGGGCACAAGGAGTTCATCCTCTGCCTGGGCTACGGGGCGTCGCGCATCAAGGACTACTTCCTGGAGTATCGGGAGACCGAGTCGAACGACTTCGTGATGCGCGACGGCGAGATCCAATTGCTGGACAACGACATCAGCGACTGGACGATCACCTTCGTCGACACCGGACTGGAGTCGCCCATCGGCGAGCGGTTGCGGCGGGTGCGTGAGCACCTCGACGGTGACGAATACTTCCTCGCCAACTACGCCGATGTGCTGACCGATGCACGGCTCGATGACATCGTGGACGCCTTCCACGCCTCCGGCGCCGCGGTGTCGATGATGCTCGTGCCGCCACAGCAGTCGTTTCACTGTGTCGCGGTCAAAGACTCCGGCGAGGTCAAGGAAATCGTGCCCGTCGCGAACTTCCCGATCTGGATCAACGGCGGCTTCTTCGTTCTCTCCCAAGAGGTTTTCGACTATCTGCCTGCCGGCGGCGACCTGGTCGCCGATGCGTGTGAAGCCCTGGCCGGACAGGGCCGGCTGTTCGGCTATCGGCACGAGGGTTTCTGGAAGCCGGCCGACACCTTCAAGGAGCGCGCCGAACTGGACGAGGGCTACCGCCACGGGAATCGGCCCTGGGCATTGTGGGAGCCCGCCCATGCGTGAACTGCTGGCCGACAATGTCGAAGAGATCGCGGTGGCCGGGGCGCACTGCGACGACATCGCCATCGGAATGGGCGGCACGTTGTTGGCGCTGTCGGCGGACACGCCGGGGCTTCGCGTGCATGCGCTGGTGCTCTCAGGCGGCGGTAGCGAGCGTGAGTCCGAGGAGCGGGCCGCGCTCGACGCGTTCTGCCCGGGCGCTTCGGTGCGGGTCACCGTGCTGGACATCCCGGACGGCCGTTCACCGGCACACTGGCAGGAGGTGAAGGCAGCCCTGCACGAATTCCGCCAATCCTGCGACCCGGCAATTGTTTTCGGTCCGCAGCGGCATGACGCCCACCAGGACCACCGGCTGCTCGCGGAGCTGCTGCCGACCGAGTTCCGCGACCATCTGATTCTCGGGTACGAAATCTTGAAGTGGGAAACCGACACTCCGCAGCCGAATCTGTTTCACCCGCTGCCGCACGGGGTCGCCGAGAAGAAGGCCCACCTCCTGGGTAAGCACTACCCGTCGCAGGCGATGCACGACTGGTTCGACGAGGAGGCCTTCCTCGGCTTGTCACGGTTGCGTGGGATCCAGTGCCGCAGCCGGCACGCGGAGGCGTTCACCGCAGAAAAAATGTCAATCGGATTCGGAGGTCGTTGAGTGCGCGTCCTCGTCACCGGTCACCAGGGGTACCTCGGCACGGTCATGGTCGGCGTTCTGCGATCGGCGGGGCATGACGTCGTCGGTGTCGACGCAGGCTATTTCGCCGACTGCGTGCTGGGTCCCATGCCTGTCGACCCGGTCCAGATCCGCGGGGGAGGCCCGGTGGATCTGCGTGATGTCACCACCGATGATCTGGTCGGGGTGGATGCCGTCGTCCACCTGGCGGCGTTGTCCAACGACCCGCTCGGCGATCTCGCCCCCGACGTCACCTTCGAGATCAACCACCGGGCGTCGGTACGACTGGCGCACGCGGCCAAAGCGGCCGGCGTGTCCCGCTTCCTGTATGCCTCGACGTGTTCGGTGTACGGATCGGCCGGCGACGACCTGGTCGACGAGCAAGCGCCCCTTCGTCCGCTGACGCCGTATGCGGAGAGCAAAGTCCGGGTGGAGGACGACCTGGTCGCGATCGCCGACTCCGGATTCGCACCCGTATTCCTGCGGAATGCAACGGCTTTCGGCTTCTCACCGCGGCTTCGTGCCGACATCGTTCTCAACAATCTGGTCGGGCACGCGGTGCTCACCGGTGTGGTGAAGGTGCTCTCCGACGGCACACCGTGGCGGCCGCTGGTCCACGCCCAGGACATCGCCGAGGCGTTCCTGCTGTGCCTGACCGCGCCGGTTCAGGCCATCTGGTGCCAGGCGTTCAACGTCGGCGCCGAGGCCAACAACCTCACGGTGGCCGAGATCGCGCAGGCCGTGGTCGACGTCGTCCCGGCCGCGGAACTGCATATCACCGGGGAGACCGGTGCCGATCCGCGTTCCTACCGAGTCGATTTCGCGAAGGTCCGCGACCGCCTGGGATTCCAGCCGCAATGGAGCGTGGAGGCCGGTGCTGCGGAGCTGTATGCCACCTACACCAACCATGAGCTGACCCACGACGGTTTCGCCGGCCGGTTTACTCGGCTGGCCCGGCTGAAGGAGCTTCGCGAATCCGGTGTGCTCGACGCGACTATGTATCAGGCCGGTCGAGTTGGCTGACCAAATCGCGCCAGCTGCCCGCCGCCCGGTCGCGTGCCGAGACGGCCGTGGGAGCAATCGGCCACGCTATGGCGAGATCGGGGTCGTCGAAGGCGACCGCGAGGTCTTCGCCCGGATCGTGCGGACGGTCGATCCGGTAGCAGACATCGGCGGTCGGCGTCAGGGCCTGGAAGCCGTGCAGGAATCCGCGCGGCACGAAGAGGTGGCGAAAGTCGGTGTCGTCGAGGACGACCGACGCCTGCTGGCCGAACGTCGGCGATTGACGCCGGATATCGACGACGACATCGTGCACGGCGCCGTTGGCGCACCGAATCAATTTCGATTCACCGTGCCCCGAGCGGCCGTGCATGCCACGGATCGTTCCCCGCACCGAGCGCGACTGGGAATCCTGGATGAACGATGCGCTGAGACCCGGCGCGCCAAGGTGGTTGTCGAAGACATCGGCGTCGAAGGTGCGGGTGAAGAAACCGCGGTCGTCGAAGAACGGCTGGGGGACGAGCACCAGCAGGCCGGCGATATCGGTTTGCTTGATCTCCACGAGGCCATGCTGCCATGAGCCGTTGCCGAGGGTGTCGTGGTCCGGGCCTGGTGCCCGTGTTGGATCTGGGACGCGTTCCCGCCCAGGACTTCTTCCCGTCCGCCGCCGATCCCGTTGCGCCGGATGAATCGGCGCACCCATTGGCGATGGTCATGTGCACGACGTGCGGCCTGGCCCAACTGGCCGATGACGACACCGTGACCGACGAACCGCGCGGCGTCGAGCCGCAGGCGCTTCAACGCCAGGCGGCCGACGCGGTGGCCCGGGTGGCCGCAGCGCACCTGCTGCGGGGCTCGACGGTGCGTGAGTTCGGCAGTCCGCACGGGGGCACCTGGCTGCCGTTGCTCGCCGAACGCGGGTTCGCCCCGGCCGAGGTGGGCGACGTGGTCCTAGACAGCTTCGGCCTCATGCACGAGCCCGACCAGCTGAACGCGTTCACGCGCCGCGCACTGGCGACGGCCAAAGACGGTGTGCTGCTTGTCCAGTACCACTCACTGGCGACGATCGTCGGCAAGCACCAGTGGAACGCCCTGCGGCACGGCCACTACGCCTACTACTCGACGACCGCGTTGCTCGGACTGCTGAAGCAGGTGGGGATGAGCGCGGTCGAGGCGTGGGAATTCGACCTGTACGGCGGAACGGTGTTGGTTGCCGCGCGGCACGGTCATCTCGCCCCGCCCGCCTCGGTGCGCCGTATTCTCGCCGGCGAGAAGGCGATCACCGATCCCGCGGCTGTCGGAAGGCTGCAGCAGGCCACCGACGCTCACTGTCGACGGTTGCGGGAGTGGCTGGAACTCCAGGCTGCGCAGCGGCGCCGGGTCTTCGCCTACGGTGCGGCATCGCGTGCGGTGGCGTTGTTTGCACTCGCCGAAGTGACCACTGCGCTCGTCGCCGCGGTCGCCGATGCCTCCCCGGCCAAGCAGGGACGACGGATGCCCGGCACCGACGTGCCGATCATCGCGCCTGCCGAACTCCTGGCCGCCGAACCGGATTGTGTCCTGCTCACCCTGCCCGACCTCCTCGCCGAGGTCACGGCAGCCTACCCCCAACTCACCGGTCGATGGGTCAGTGACGACCGCTTCATGACAAACGAATTATCGACAACCCCTGCGCAACAACAGATGTACCGAGAGGAATCACGCATATGAGTAACGTCGTCGGAATCTGGGAAGCGATGCCGCACTCGACGCGTCGGCCCACCATCTCGGTGGTGATACCGGCGCTGAACGAGGAGCGCAACCTGGCCTACCTCGCGTCGCGGCTGCCGCACGACGTCGACGAAATCGTGTTCGTCGACGGAGATTCTGCGGACAACACCGCGTTGGTGGCGCGCGAACTGTGGCCCAACGGTGTTCACCTGCGACAAACCCGGAAGGGTAAGGGCAACGCGCTGGCGTGTGGATTCGAGGCTGCCACCGGCGACATCGTGGTGATGATCGACGCCGACGGGAGCACCGACCCAGCCGAGATCCCGCGCTTCGTCGGCGCGCTCATCTCGGGCAAGGACTTCGCCAAGGGGTCCCGGTTCGTCCAGGGGGGCGGCAGCAGTGACATCACCCGTCTCCGGCGGGTGGGTAATTGGGGTCTCAACACCTTGGTCAACACGTTATTTGCCACCAAGTACACCGATCTGTGTTACGGGTACAACGCGTTCTGGCGGGACTGCCTCGAGGTCATGGACCTGCCCGCCACCGAGACTCGGGACGCGCAGTGGGGCGACGGCTTCGAGATCGAGTCCTTGATCAACGTGCGGGTGGCCGCGAGCGGTATGCAGATCGCCGAGGTCAGCAGCTACGAGCTCGACCGCATTCACGGTGCCAGCAATCTCAACGCCGCCAAGGACGGCCTGCGCATCCTGTGGACCATCCTGGCCGAATTCCAGCGGGCGCGCCGGCGCGGATGGCGGCGCAGCGTGCGCAACAACGAGGTCACCGAGGCTGTGGGTTCGCGGCTGCGCCGGGTTGCCGAGTCGCACGACCAATCGTTACCAGACGTGCGGCACGCGTGAGATGGCCGACGGGACGGGGGATTGAGCTGTGTGCCAGGCTATTTCGTCAGAGTGCCATACCGAGCGGGGCAGTGAGACCAGACGGCCGAAGGTCTCGCTGTGTATACCCGCCTTCCAAGCCGGCCAGTATCTGCGGGACACCCTCGACAGTGTGCTGGCACAGGAGTTCCCGGACCTCGAGGTCGTCGTCGTCGACAACAACAGCTCCGATGAGACACCGGCGATCCTGGACGCGATCACCGACGACCGTGTCCGGGTGGTCCGCAACGAGACCACCCTGTCGGCCGAGGACAACCACAACCTGGCGGTCAGGCTCAGCCGAGGTGAGTTCGTGAAAGTGATCAGTGCCGATGACACGCTCAAGTACAACTGCGTCGCGGCGCAGGCTGCCGTCCTGCAGAGCAACCCGGACGTGACCGTGGTGGCCAGCCGAACAGATTTCATCGATGATGCGGGTGCCCTTCTCTTCGCTGCCCGGGGTTTACGGGGGATTCTGGGTCGGCAAACCGGTGAGCGGGTGATCCGGCAAATGGTTCGCAGCGCCAAGAACCCGGTCGGCGCTCCGGTGTCGGTGATGTTCCGGCGCAGTGATTTCGATCGGTGCGGTGGCTTCCGTGGCCCGCACCTGTTCACGCTCGACATGGACCTGTGGACCCGGCTGTTGAGCTTTGGGCATTTCTACGGCATGCCCGAGACCCTGGCTGCCTACCGCATCCGAGGCGGCTCGCTGACCGCGCTGACCTCAGCGCGATCGCAGCTGGTGCAACAGGACACGTTCTCCCGCAGGCTGATCGACGATCCGCGCTGGGACATCCCCTATGTGGACCGGCTACTGGGCAAGTTGAACCGATATGACGTCCTGCTGAAACGGGTGATGCTGTTCAAGTTGAGCAGTGTGCGGACGTCGCGGCGACGATCATGGGCAGGCTGACATGACGCGTGAGCGCAATCTCGCCACCGCCCCGCGCGACACCGTGACGGTGTCGGTGGTGATCTGTGCGTACACCACCGAGCGCTGGGAGCGGCTGCGCCAGGCGGTGGAGTCGGTGCTGATCGGCGGCGACACGCCGGTTGATCTGATCGTGGTGATCGACCACTGCGATGAATTGCTGGCCGCCGCACAGCGGCTCTTCGGTTCCGACCCGCGAGTCCGGGTGATTCCGAACACCGAGACGCGCGGGCTGTCCGGGGCGCGCAACACCGGGGTCCGCGCCGCACATGGCGATGTGGTGGCCTTCCTCGACGACGACGCGGTGGCTCAGCCGGGGTGGGCCGAAGACCTCAGTGACCACTACCGAGACGAGACGGTCGTGGGGGTGGGTGGCTACGCCAGCCCGGTGTGGCCGGCTGCCCGGCCCAGCTGGATGCCCCCGGAATTTGACTGGGTAGTCGGGTGTAGCTACATCGGGCAGCCGAAACAGACTGCGCCGGTGCGTAATCCGATTGGGTGCAACATGTCACTGCGGCGCTCGGTGCTGGACGAGGTGGGCGGCTTCCGATCCGAGGTGGGCCGAGTCGGCGCCACGCCGGTCGGCTGTGAGGAAACCGAGCTGTTCATCCGGGTCCGTGCGGCACAGGCCGCCAACCAGGTGCTGTTCGATCCCGACATCCGGGTCGAGCATTATGTCTCCGAAGACCGTACGACGCTGCGGTATTTCGTGCGCAGGTGTTATCACGAAGGCCTGTCGAAGGCCGTGGTGACCGAGATGGCCGGCACAGCAGCAGGATTGAGTAGCGAACGCTCCTATGTGAGTAGGGTGCTGCCGATGGCGGTCGCGCGGGAATTGAGATCGATGACCATCGACGGACTTGCCCGGGCCCTGACGATCTGTCTTGGGCTGGCCGCCACCACCGCCGGATTCGCCCGGGCCAAGGTCGGTCGCGGCTTGTCCGGGGGCGCGCGATGAACGCCGGCGATTCCGTCTGCCTGACGCTCGAGCCGGTGTTGCCGAATCCCGACCGGCCGAGCTGGGCCGGGGCGATCTGGATCGGCGAAGTGTCGCTCGACGCCGTCGCTTCCGCCGACAAGGCCAGCGCGGACTGTGGCACACCCGCGCAGTGCCGACTCCAGAACGCCGAGGGATTCTCCAAAGCGCGACTACTGGTCCGCGATCGGGATCGTGCGGTCGGGTTCGTCGATGTCGCCGTCACCGACGGGCAGGTGGTCTTCGCCGAGCTGCGGGATCAAGTTGGCGCGCAACGGCTCTGCCCATCACCACCGGTGCCGGTCAGGGAAGGTATTGCATCGACCGAACTTCCTCACGTGACCGTGGTCGTGTGCACCAGGGATCGCACCGACCTGCTGAAGTCGGCGGTGGCATCGGTCCTTGCCGCCGACTACCCGGACTTCGATGTGCTCATCGTGGACAACGCGCCACGCACCGACGCCACCCGTGAGTACGTCACAAGCCTCGCCGACAATCGAGTGCGACTGCTCACCGAACCGGTTCCCGGTCTGTCCCGGGCCAGGAACACCGGTCTGCTGGCCGCCACCGGGACCATCGTTGCCTTTGTCGACGACGATGTCGTCATGGACCCAGCCTGGCTCAGTGTCCTGGTCAAGGGATTCACGTATGGCGACTCGGTGGCGTGTGTGTCCGGTATGGTGCCCGCCGGTGAACTGCGCACCCCCGCACAGGCTTACTTCGAGAACCGCGCGGGCTGGACGGAATCGGCGCACGTTCGGGTCTTCGAGTGGTCGCACGCGCCGCAGGATGTTCCGTTGTTTCCCTTCGAAGTCCGGCACTACGGGACCGGCGCCAACTTCGCCGTCGACCGCCAGGTGGTGATGAGTCTGGGCGGCTTCGACGAACGGCTCGGCGCCGGGACGAAGGTGAGCGGCGGAGAAGACATCGACATGTTCTTCCGCATTCTGCGGTCCGGGCGTCAGCTCGTGCGCGAGCCCGGCGCGATCGCCTGGCATCGGCATCGGGCCACGGCTGATGACCTGCGTGCCCAGACCAGGGGCTACGGCTTGGGCTTGGGGGCCTGGCTGGCGAAGATCGCGTCGGACCCGCCGATGGCAATGCTCGCGCTGAAGACGATCGCCCGTCGCCGGCCGGCAATGGTTCGCCATCTGCGGTCCACGGCCGAGCGGGCGGCACCGTCGACGACCGTGAAATTCGATCTACCTGCCGATATCGGCAGCGGCACGTTGCGATTCATCGTGACCGGGGCGTGGGTGTACCTCGTTGCAGCGTCGCGGCGCCGACTGTCGAAGGTCGGCGGCTCATGGTGACCACCGAGGTTGTGCCGCCCGCCGCTGGGCGCAACATGACGGTCAACTCACTGGCGTTGATCGCCTCCAGTCTGCTGACCGGGATGTTGGGTCTGGTCTTCTGGGGAGTTGCCGGACGGCTTTATCCCGCAACGGAAGTGGGTGTGGCGGCGGCGCTGATCACCTCGGCGCTGATGCTGTCGATGATGTCGATGTTGAGCATCGACAACATCTACGAACGCTTCCTGCCGGTGGCCGGCGAGAAGGCCGGCTCACTGATCAAACGGGGATATCTGGTCGTCGCGGGCACGAGCCTGCTCGCCGGCTGGGCGCTGGTGGTGTTCGGTCCGCGCGACGAATTGTTCACGTCGGGCTGGGCGATGGTCTGTTATCCGTTGCTGGTGATGGTGCTGGCGGTGTTCACGTTGTTGGACAAGACCGCCGTCGGTCTCGGCGTGACGAAGTGGTCTGCGGCGAAGAACCTGATTCATGCCGTCGTCAAGCTGGCGGCGCTGTTCGGTCTGGTCTGGACTGGCAGCGGTGCGTCTATCGTGCTGGCCTGGGGCGCGACTGCGGCCGCTGGAATTCTGTTCGTGCTGGCCGCGATGCGCCGGCGGTGGCGGACGCATGCTCAGTTCCGCCGGCCGTCCGAGCTTCCGGCCCAACGACATCTGCTGTCGTATGTCGGGTCCTCGTTCGGGATCACCACGCTGTGGCTCATCGGGCCACTCGTAGTGCCGCTGATCGTCGTCAGCCGATTCGGAGCGGCGGCCAACGCGCACTTCGCCGTGGCATGGGCGATCATCAATGCGCTGTACTTCGCGGTACACCTGGTGATGAGTCCATTCGTCGCGGAGGTGGCGGCCCACCCCGACAAGGTGGCAGCGCTGTCCACCCGGATGGTGCAGATGATGGCCGTGGTATCAATCATCGGCGCGCTCGGGCTGGTCGGGGTCGGACCGTATGTCCTCGGCCTCATCGGCTCTGACTATCGAGCGCAAGGGCAGGGGCTGCTCGTGCTGGCGGCGGTGTTCGTGCCGCTGTCTGCGGTGAGTGCGATCTACGAGGGATTCGCACGCGTCAGCCGAAAGATGACCCTGATGGTCGTGATGCGGTGCGTGTCGACTGTGACCGTGGTCGCGGGAACGGTACTGATCACGCCGCACACCGGAGTGGTCGGTGTGGGCTGGGCATACCTTGCGGCCGAAGCGATTCCGGCGCTCGTCTTGTTGCCGCCGGCGATTCGCTGGCTGCGCCGGGCACGCGCGAACAGCGCGGGTTAAAGCGGATACTGGCGGGCCCAGTCGACCGTCATGGATGCACCGCTGCTCAGGTCCGCGCCGAAGTTGTCGAGCTGAATGCACAGGTGCATCGGGCCCGGCGGCAGTTCGGCCGGGTTGGTGGTCTCCCACCACTGAACGCCGTCGACGAACATCGCCACCCGCGCAGGCGTCCATTCGACCGCCCAGCTGTGCCACTGCGTCGCATCGATCCGCACTGCGCTCGACTGGCGCTCGTCGTTCGGGCCGTAATGCAGCCAGCCCTCGACCGACTGCCGCGTGGGATCACCGATCTCCATGAAGTCGACTTCACCACCGACGGGCCAGTTTTCGGCGTCGGGCCACAGCAGCAACAAGCTGTGGTAGTCGGGACCCGATGGCGAGGACTTGACGCAGGCCTCCCAGCGGCCATGCAATTGACCGGGGAGCCACGCCATCCCACCCGAGTTTCCCTGAGCATCGCCGGTGAGGGTCAGCCTGTCGTCGGCGACGGAAACCGCACCCCGGGTGCGTCGGCCGTTGCCATTGTGGCCCGGTCCGTCATAGATCGACCACTGGCGCAGTGACCCGGGTTCGGTGAAGTCGTCGACGCGGTTGGGGGCGCCCCACCCCTGGGTGGCGGCGGCCGTGGTGGGGCAGTTGCCGTTGCCGGTCTGCGCGCCGGCGACCGGGCGCAACAGGGCGGAGGAACCCACGTTGAGTGCGAGGACGCTGGCCGCCACGATGGCCATAGACATCACCACACGAGCGGCTCGCGAAATGGCGGCAGGCATGTGCTCCCTTGGTCCCGACCCGGGAACTGCCAGTTTACCTAGCCATCGGACCGGTCGCCTCGGCCCATCGATGTGATCCAGCCCAGCGCTGTGCTGACGGGTCCCGGCCCCCGGAATCGACCGCATGGACACAGCCCGCAATCCGTTCCGCCCCGGTAGTGTTCGTGTGCCGAACGGTCGTGCCCGCATTTACACAGCCGATCTCGCATAAGTCCGGAACCATACGCTGCCACAGGGTGTCCCGGTCCCGATTGCCTGGGCCGATCGGGTGCTTGTCGAGGCGCACCGCTGGTCGACGCATGACCGGAATGTGGATCGCGATTCTGAATTGCGCTGGGAACTAAGCGAATTGAGGAGCCTGCTGAGCAGATCAGTACCCGATCGCTTCCGGCCGATCGTTACCAAAGTGATAGGTCGGCCCAATACGGAAAGTGATTTTGCCCACATAGCGTGGTCTTCGCGCTCGCCGAGCGCCTTCGACGCGATGGAGCCGCGATGTTCCGGTGGTGCTCGGCGAGTGTGATGGCGATGGCGGTCGCCTGCGGCGTGGTCCTGGCTGTGGCACCGCCGGCGCCGGCCGCCGACGCGACGTCGATCGAAGCCGAGACGATGAGCCTCTCGACGACCAAGGGCGCCAAGATCGTCACCGACGCAGGCGCATCCGGTGGAACCGCGCTCAGCTTGACCGGCGCTGTGACGCTGTCGACGACCCTTGCGTTGCCGCAATCGATCAAAGTCGTCATGCGTGCCAGGGGGCTGCAATGTTTTGGTGCGCCCGTCGCCGCGGTGCTCGTCGACGGCGTGGTGATCGGCCGGAGCCCGATCACGGCGACCACATGGACCGACTACACCGCGACCGCCAACATCCCGGCGGGAACGCACGCGATCGGGATCACTTTCACCAATCCGCAGTGGTTCTTCTGTGTACGCACGTTGTACGTCGACACGGTCAGCGTCGTGGCGTCGACGACCTCGCAACCCGCTGATCTGACCCAGGCGCCGCTGGCCGACCTTCCGGGGTGGAAACACATCCTCGCCGACAACTTCACCAAGGACGCCGCGCCGGGAAGCTGGGCCAACCCCGCGGATCCGGCCAAAGTCGTCTACGTGGGCGCCGACGGCCAGCAGTGGCTGACCTATCCGCAGACGTTCACCGACACCTACCAACATCGCCCGTATCGCGCCGACCAGGTACTCAGTGTCAGCAACGGCACGCTGAACTATTACCTGCACAATGTCGACGGCCAGCCGGCGGGCGCCAGCCCGTCCCCGATCCTGCCGAACGGCACCCAGTACCAGACCTACGGTCGCTATTCGGTGCGGCTCAAAGTCGACACCGCCGCGCTGGCCGAGTATCACATCGCATTCCTGCTGTGGCCGCAGTCCGAACTCTGGCCGACCGACGGCGAGGAGGATTTTCCGGAGGGCGCGTTGTCCTCGACCGCCAAAGCGTTCGCGCACTACGCCCGTTCGACCGGCGGCCAAGACGGGGTGGACACCGGCAAGACGTTCACCGACTGGCATGTGTACACCGTCGAGTGGCTGCCCGGCCATGTCCGGTTCTATCTCGACGACGCTCTGGTGCTGGACAGCACCAAGTATGTACCCAGCAAGCCGATGCGCTGGCAACTGCAGGTCGAGACCAACGGGAGCGGGACCAATAGCGGTCATGTGCTGGTCGACTGGATTTCCATCTGGTCGTACACAGGAAGTTGACACCTGCACGTGCGACGTCAGCTAACGGTAGGCTGGGTCGGTGCTGCAAAGCGTCGTGAGCTCCCCGGCACCGCCGGCTCGCCGGACGCCACTGCCGCCCTGGTTCCCTCTGGCCGTCGTCGCCTCGGCCGCCCTGATCACCGCCTCACTGATCGTCACCGTGCTCGCCCGGGTGGGCGTGGCCGATGTGCTGCCGCCGTCGCTGCGCGCCGTCGTGGGAGTTCTGGCGGTGTTCACCGTCCCCGGGCTCCCGGTCGCTGCGCTGCTGCGATTGCCGAACGGGTTGTTCACCGCCGTTGCGGTGTCGGTGTCACTCTCGGTCAACATCCTTGTCGCTCAATTCAATTACGCGGGTGACTTTCATCGGCCGTACGCCGCCCAATACGTGGTGTTGATGCTGGGGGTGGTGGCCACTGCGGTGCTGGCGAGCCAGTGGTATCGCTGCCCGGAGCCGACGCCCGCGGCGGGCGTACTGCGCTGGGCGCGAAGCGGATTGGCGCCGACCGGAGACCGGCGAGTCAGCGCGATCCTGCTGCTGACCGCGGTGGTGTTGTTCTCCACCGCTGTTTATCGGCTCGATGTGCAAGCGGCGGGCGCCCTGGGACTGGTCGGCATCCTCGGTGTCGACTACTGGGCCGGGCTGGTGCTGCTGTGCGTCGTCTTCGTGATCGAATACCGCCGCGCCGCACTCGACCGGCTCACGATCGCCGTCGCCAACGTCGTACTCACCGCGTACATCACCATGCCGGTCGCGTGGTCGTTGGGCACTGCGCCGTTCGTGACCGGCTACGTACACCGCATGATCACCAACTGGCTGATCACCGCCGGTACCCTGCCGCCGCCGGTCGATGCCCGCATCAGCTGGGCGGGTTTCTTCTCGGCGGCGGCCAATCTGATCACCACCACCGGCCTGTACGACAGCGTGATCCTCGTGGTCAGCGCCTCACTGGTTTTCTGCGTCCTGCTGATGTTCCCGGTGTATTCGATCGGCCTGTCGATTACCGGGAGCCGGCGGGTTGCCTGGCTCGGCGTCACGATGCTCACCCTGTTCAACTGGTACCAGCAGGACTATTTCGCCCCGCAGGCCGTCGCGATGCAGTTCTACGCCACGATCCTGGCCGTAATGCTGTGGCAGTTGCGCACATCGAACGTGCCGGTCCTCGCGGGTGGTCTGCGCAAGCGCTTGACGACGGCATGGCGGCGGCTGCCGGGATGGGCGGCCGGCCGCGATGCGCGGTGGACGCTGGCGGTCGAGGCGACGTTGGTGGTCATCCTGGCTGCGATGGTGGTGGAGCATCAGTTGACACCACTGTCGGCGATCGGCGCGCTGGTGGTCTTCGCGGTCGCCGGCCTGACGCGCTACAAGCTGTTGTGGCTGGCGGCCTTCGTGATGTTCATCTTCTGGTTTCGCTATGGTGCGACCGCATACTGGACGGGCCACCTCGGCCAGGTGATCGCCGACATTGGTGGCGTTGATCAGAATCTGAATTCCAGTGTCTCGCAGAAGATCACGGGCGATCCCACCTATCGTCGCATGCAGTTGCTCAGGCTCGTCTCCGCGGTGGTGGTCATGGCGATGGCCGGCCTCGGATGGCTGCGGCTGCGCCGAATGCCGCGCAGCCGGCCGTGGCTCATGGCGGCGCTGGCTCTGGGGCCGTTCGGTCTGGTGTTGCTCCAGAGCTATGGCGGCGAAGTGGCGATCCGCGCCTTTCTCTATGGGTCACCGATCCTTTCGCCGCTGGCCGCATTGAGCATCGTGACGTTGCTGCGTCCGCGCAGCGGCCGCGTCGTAGCGCGGCGGGTGACCGCGGCGGCGGCGGGCTTCGTACTGTTCGCCACCGCCCTGCTGGTGACCGCGAACCGTGGACTCAACATCTCATTCGAGCGAACGACACCGCACGAGTTGGCAATCGGTACCGAACTGGTCGACAAGATCGGCGACGCCGGGCTCGGGTATTGGGGACAGGGTGCCCTCTACGGGGTGCCGCGAAAGTTCGAACTGAAGACCTCGTGCTTCGAGACCGCCGAGCACCTGGCCGACTGTACGGCCCAGCCCGAAGTCCAATACTTCTCGAACACCCAGCAGGACGAGAACTTCGTCCGCTACAGCGCCGGGGTCAGCCGCGAGATCACGCATCGCGCGCTGGAGCTGCTGCAGACCGAGAAGGGTTATCAGAAGATCTACGACTCCGGCGGCGTGCTGGTGCTCAAGCGGCCCGAGGTCCGGGACGTCCGATTGGGAGGCAACTGATGATCGAACTCGCATTGTTCGCCGCGGCGGGGTTGCTGTACGCGCTGGCCGGTTATCGGCGCGAGCGGGCGGTGCCAGGGGACGGGACGCGTCGAATCGACCGGACCACCGCGATCGTCATGATCGAGGCGGGGTGCATGGCGGTGGCTGCCGTCGTGGCCGCGATGCTCTACATGGTGACCGTGGTCTCGTGAGCCGCCGGGCGGCTGCGATAGCGTGATGCCGGGATCATGGAGGATCAACTGGACGTGGCGGCGCAGGGGCGGTCTAACAGGACGGCGGTGACCTGCGCCAATGGCCATGAGAACCCGGCGGGGCAGTATTTCTGCGGCGAGTGCGGAGACTTGCTGGAGCCGGGCTTGCTCATCTGCCTGTCCGGTCACGCCAATCCCGCCGACCGGCGCTTCTGCGGCGACTGCGGTGCACCTCTGGTCGCACCGCAGGGCGTCGAGCCGGCGACCTCGACCGCACGTTGGTCGGTCGATCCCACCGGCCGGCATCAATGCCGTTATTGGGACGGCGTGCGGTGGACGCGGCATGTGGCCGACGGCGGAACCCTCGGCGTCGACCGCGCCCGGCCGTCGGGCGGGCGGGCGGATTCCTGGATCGCGCTGGTCGCCGGGCTGATCACCGTTGCCCTGCTGGCCGGTGCGGGCGCCGATATCTGGGTTCAGCTGTCCCGCGCGAAGGACAACGCGAGGGAGAAACAGGCAGCGGCTCAGAGCACGACCGCGACGACCACCTCCGCTGAAGCGTCGTCGACGAGCACCGAAGCCCCGCCGGCCGAGCCGCCCGCCGCGCCGTCGCCCGTTGTCATCGCGACCGCGTGCCAGCCCGGCGGCCTGACCGGCGTCGCGGCCGACGGTTCCCCCACCTACTGTGAGCGACTCGCCGACACCGACACCTACCTCTGGTCGCTGTCGCCTGGCGACATCCCCATGCCCGACGTGGCGCAGGGCGGCGACCCGGCGGTCGGAGTGTGTATGGCCCAGACCGGCCGCACCGAAGCCGACTGCGTCGAATATCTCCAACGCGCTCGGTGATCGGGGCAACTAGGTAATCTTCCGCGCGTGGGCTATCCCGAGAACGTGCTGGCCGCGGGCGAACAGGTCGTGCTGCACCGCCACCCGCATTGGAAACGACTGGTCGGTCCGATCCTCGTGCTGCTGATCGCCACGATCCTGGCCGCATTCGTGGCCGCGCTCGTGAACAACACCAGCTGGGACCCCACCGCGAAGAAGGTGCTCTTCGGCGTCATCGCGGCAATCTGGTTGATCCTGGTCGGCTGGCTTACGTTGTGGAAGTTCTTGAATTGGCTCACAACGCATTTCGTGATCACTGACCGCCGAGTCATGTTCCGTCACGGGCTGCTGACCCGGTCGGGTATCGATATCCCGCTGGCGCGCATCAACAGTGTGGAGTTCCGGCACGGGCTGTTCGATCGCATGTTGCGTACCGGCACGCTGATCATCGAGTCGGCGAGCCAAGACCCGCTTGAGTTCCACGACATTCCCCGCGTGGAGCGGGTGCACTCACTGCTGTATCACGAAGTCTTCGACACCCTGGGCTCCGAAGAGTCGCCCAGCTGACGCGGAGTCCGGCGGCGCCGCAGTGGGGTGACGGTGCCATTGGCCTCGTACTCGTCCTCCAGGGCCTCGGCGAAGCCGCCGCCGGTGAGCGTGGACTCCAGCCCCTTGTCGTGGCTGGGCCCGAACTCGTCGGGGAAGACCCAACGGCGGAAGGCCCAGAACCGGAACGCCATCTGCAGCAAGTTGCCCAGGACATAGGCGGACACGAAGTCGGCGATGTTCTCGATCGTCAGCGAGACGTGTGGGACACGCAGTTCCAGCACGTAGCTCGAGAACCACAGCGGGGCCATGCTCAGCAGCACGCCGACACCGCTGACCCCAAAGAACAGCAGAGCCTCGTGGTGACGTTCACGGCCACCGCGGTTACGGAAGCTCCATTCCCGGTTCAGCACGTAGGAGGCGATGACCGCGACGATGCCCGCGATCACTTTGGCGGTGACCGGCTTGGGCTCGAGGATCGTCAGCTTCAGGGTGTAGAAGATCGCGGAGTCGATGACGAACGTCGTTGCACCGACGATCGCGAACTTGATGAGCTCGTGATGCCGCTCGGCGAAGGGCTGGATCGGTCGGGGGAGCCGAGCGATGGTGGCATCAGCGAAAGACACAAGGAGCAAGTCTACGGAAGTCACCGCAGGTGTGCGTACTCCCGCAGGTCTGACACCATGATGGCCGTGTCGAACAGACCCAGACCTCCTATCGTCGCCATGGTCGGCGGCGGGCAACTGGCCCGAATGACCCACCAGGCCGCGATCGCCCTCGGCCAGAGCCTGCGGGTGCTGGCCGTCAGCCCCGACGACCCGGCCGCTGCGGTGACTCCCGATGTCGTCATCGGCGCACACACCGACCTCGATGCGCTGCGACGCGCGGCCGCGGGAGCAGCCGTGTTGACCTTCGACCACGAGCATGTGCCGACCGAGCTGCTCGACACTCTGGTCGCCGAGGGGGTCACGGTCGCACCACCTCCCGAAGCCTTGGTGCACGCACAGGACAAGCTGGTGATGCGACGCAAGCTGGAGAACCTCGGCGCGCCCATCCCTCGGTACACGGCGGTGTCGACCGTCGACGACGTCGACGCATTCTCGACTGCGGTCGGCGGTCCGGTGGTGATCAAGACCGTGCGCGGCGGGTACGACGGCCGCGGCGTCGTGCTCGCCCGTGATCTTGCCCACGCTCGAGATGTGGTCGCCGGGTACCTCGCCGACGACGTGCCGGTGCTGCTCGAGGAACGCGTGGCGATGCGGCGCGAATTGTCGGCGCTGGTGGCTCGCTCACCGTTCGGACAGGGCGCGGCGTGGCCGATCGTGGAGACGGTGCAGCGCGACGGCATCTGCGTCACCGTCGTCGCACCCGCGACCGGGCTGTCGGAGGACCGGGCCGCCGAAGCCGAGCAGTTGGGGCTGCGACTGGCCGGCGAGCTCGGCGTGGTCGGGGTGTTGGCGGTCGAGCTGTTCGAAACCACCGAGGGCGCGCTGCTGGTCAACGAACTGGCGATGCGGCCGCACAACTCCGGGCACTGGACCATGGACGGCGCGGTGACCAGCCAGTTCGAACAGCACGTCCGCGCGGTCCTGGACTATCCGCTGGGTGACACCCGGCCGATCGCGCCGGTGACCGTGATGGCCAACGTGCTGGGCGCCGCCGAGGCACCCGCCATGACCGTCGACGAGCGGCTGCACCACCTGTTCGGCCGCATTCCGGAGGCGAAGGTGCACCTGTACGGCAAGGCCGAACGGCCGGGCCGCAAGGTGGGGCACGTCAACATCGTCGGCGCGGTGGATTGTGACGTGGATCGGGTACGTGAACGCGCCGAACGGGCGGCACACTGGTTATCGCACGCGCAGTGGACTGACGGATGGGACGGGCATGCCTAACGCTCCTCGGGTCGGACTGATCATGGGCTCCGACAGCGACTGGCCCGTCATGGAAGCGGCCGCCGAGGCGCTGGCCGAGTTCGAGGTGCCGTTCGAGGTCGGCGTGGTGTCGGCGCACCGCACGCCTGCTCGGATGCTGGAGTACGCGCGAGACGCGGCTGGGCGCGACATTCGGGTGATCATCGCCGGCGCGGGCGGGGCGGCTCACCTGCCCGGGATGGTGGCTTCGGCCACGCCGTTGCCGGTGATCGGGGTGCCGGTGCCGCTGGCCAAGCTCGACGGGTTGGATTCGCTGCTGTCGATCGTGCAGATGCCGGCGGGAGTGCCGGTGGCCACCGTGTCGATCGGCGGTGCCCGCAACGCCGGGCTGCTGGCCGTGCGAATCCTGGGCGCCTCGGACGTGGCGCTCCGCAAGCGGATGCAGAGCTTTCAGGATGATCTGGAAGCCCAGGTGCTGGCCAAGGACCGCGCGTTGCGCGAGCGATTACTCGGTGAGTGACGATCCGGGTAAAGTTACCGGTGAGTAGCAAGGAGGCTGTGATGGCTGGAAACCCGGATTTCGACGTATTCAAGTTGCCCGAGGAGCACGACGAGCTGCGGGCAGCGATCCGCGCACTGGCGGAGAAAGAGATCGCTCCCCACGCCGCGGACGTCGACGAGAACTCGCGCTTTCCCTCCGAGGCCCTGGACGCGCTGAACGCTTCGGGGTTCAACGCCGTCCACGTGCCGGAGGAGTACGGCGGGCAGGGCGCGGACTCGGTGGCGGCGTGCATCGTCATCGAGGAGGTTGCGCGGGTCGACGCGTCGGCGTCGCTGATTCCCGCCGTGAACAAGCTCGGCACGATGGGCTTGATCCTGCGGGGGTCGGACGAACTGAAGAAGCAGGTGCTGCCGCAGATCGCCGAGGGCGCGATGGCCTCCTACGGGCTGAGCGAACGCGAGGCCGGCAGCGATGCGGCGTCGATGAAGACCCGCGCCAAGGCCGACGGCGACGACTGGATCCTCAATGGCGCGAAAGCCTGGATCACCAACGGCGGCAAGTCATCCTGGTACACCGTGATGGCCGTGACCGATCCGGACAAGGGTGCGAACGGCATCTCGTCGTTCATGGTCCACCTCGACGACGAGGGTTTCACGATCGGCCCCAAGGAGCGCAAGCTCGGCATCAAGGGTTCGCCGACCACCGAGTTGTACTTCGAGAACTGCCGCATTCCCGGTGACCGGATGATCGGTGAGCCCGGTACCGGTTTCAAGACCGCGCTGGCCACCCTCGACCACACCCGCCCGACCATCGGCGCACAGGCTGTCGGTATCGCACAGGGCGCGCTGGACGCGGCAATCGCATACACCAAGGACCGCAAGCAGTTCGGCACCTCGATCTCGGAATTCCAGGGTGTGCAATTCATGCTCGCCGACATGGCGATGAAGGTCGAGGCGGCCCGGTTGATGGTGTACTCCGCGGCAGCCCGCGCCGAACGCGGTGAGCCCAACCTCGGGTTCATCTCGGCGGCCTCGAAGTGCTTCGCCTCCGATGTCGCCATGGAAGTGACCACCGATGCCGTGCAGCTGTTCGGCGGTGCCGGTTACACCGTGGACTTCCCGGTGGAGCGAATGATGCGTGACGCCAAGATCACTCAGATCTATGAGGGCACCAACCAGATTCAGCGGGTTGTGATGTCGCGAGCGTTGCTGCGCTGATCTAGTCGGCGGGGCGCAGGTGGGTGATGTCGCCTGCCGACACCGTCACGACCTCGGCGCCGGTGTCGATGCGAAGCCGGCCGAGGTCGTCGACATCGACTGCGGTACCGGTGATTTCGTGCCCTCCGGGCATCAGCGCCCGTACCCGGTTGCCGAGGGTGGCGCTTCGTCGTCGGTAGTCTTCGATGAGCGTCGGGTCGGGTCCCGCTGCGTCCTGCCACTTTTGGATGCGGGCGGTCAATTCACGCAGGATCGCTGCGGTCACGACGTCGCGGTCCAGCTGTGAGGCGCCGAGCATTTGCAGTGAGGTGGCCCTCGGGTCCGGAGCCTCCTCGGCGGTGAGGGTGACGTTGAGCCCCAGGCCGACCACGATGACCGGATCGGGCGCGGCCACTTCGGCCAGGATGCCGGCGAGCTTGCCGGTGCCCACGAGCACGTCGTTGGGCCACTTCACGCCCGCCTCGATTCCGGTCGTGGCCTTGACGGCGTCGACCAGCGCGACGCCGGTGAGCAGCGGCAGCCACCCCCAGCCCTCCGGCGGGACGGCGTCGGCGCCGACGCCGATCGACAGGGCGATCTGGGAGCGTGCCGGCGCCGACCAGCTGCGGCCATTGCGGCCGCGGCCGGCGCTCTGGTGTTCGGCGAGCAGCACGGCGCCGCGGATGTCCTCGCCCGCCCCGTGGCGGGCCAGCAGGTCGGCGTTTGTCGACCCGGTCGTCTCGACGACGTCGATGCGTTGCAACGGAAGTTCGGCCAGCGACGCGACGTTCAAGGGGGCACGGTTCACCCCAGCGAGCCTAGTGGCCCCTGCTCACAGGTCGCGGGACACCTTTTCGGTCACCCGCCGCCGCTCCAGCGCCGCGGGATCGGGATTGACCACCTGAACCAGTGAGGCGCCCGCGACGAAAACCGCGAGCAGGTTGGCGACGGCGTCGTCCGCGGTGGACCACGGCAATGACGACATCACCCGGTCGCCGGCCGCCAGGCCCGATGCGGCAGCGCAGTTCGCAGCGGCGGCAAGCACGTCATCGACCGAGCGGCCCTCCAGCGCCGCACCCGGTCGCAACTCGGCGCTGTACTGGTCACCGTGCACTCGCACCGCGGTCGCGTAATCGGTGACGCCGATCGGCAGATCGGGTGCCGGCTTCCCGAACGGATCGAGCGACAGGACGGCGACCTCACCGCCGGCCACCGCCTCGTCGGCCTCGTCCAGTCGCTCCGATGTGCACAACGCCAGATCCGCCGCCCCCGACAACACGACTTCGGCGCCGATCCACCACGCGCCCAGCAGAACTGCCGCCGTCTGCCAGTGCGCAGGCAAGAGCACCGCGACCCGAGTGCCCGGCCCGGCGCCGAGCTCGTCGCGTAGCAGGTTGGCGGTCTTGGCCGCCCAATTGGCCAGTGTCACTGTCGACAGCTCGATACGCTCGCCGGTCGCGTCGTCGTAGTACGTGATCCGCGGACCCATGGGGTCGGCCTTCAGCAGCGGATCTAGCACCGCCGCAGTCAGATTGGTCATCAGTTGACGCACTTGGGGTCGTCGGACCCCGCGGTGATGATCGGCGACGGCGGGGGAGCCGTCCCGTCGCCGGCCTGACCGGCGGCCTGGTCGACTTTCGCCGATGTCGGCAGCGACCCTTCCAGGCCTGAACCCGGGCCGGTGTAGTCACTGGCCAGCACCACGCGCACGCTCCCGGCGGGTATCGATGCGTCGGCCACCACCGGCAATCCGCCGAGTTCCTTGGCGACGGCCTGCGCGCCGAGGTCGTCCGCCTTTGCGGCCTGCACCTGGCTGCGGACAACGTGGTCTTTGTCGTTGTTGCCTATGTTGCCTGCCCCGAAGCCCTTGGCGCTCAGCACTTCTGACACAGCGCCGGCAAGCCCGTTGATGTCAGTGTCGTTGACCACGTCGGCCTTGGTCTGCTCGGGGGAGTAGGCGATCTGCTCGGTCTTGCCCTCGGCCTGATCGTGCAGCAGGCTGTCCACCCACTCCTGCACCTGGCTGGGGTCGACCCGAACCACCGACTGCATGCCGTCGTCACTCCAGCCGGCCTCGTCGAGAACAGGGATCGTCGCGAACGCCACGTTGCCGCCTGCGAGGTTCTCCAGCTGCTTGATGAAATCCATGATGTCCCAGCCCGACGAGAGGACCACGGAACGCTGGATGGCGTCCTGCAGCCTGTTCAAGGTCGACGGGCTGGTCAGTGTCTTACCCGAAATCACCTGATGCGCCAGGGAAGCCATCACCACCTGTTGGCGCACCACCCGGTCCAGGTCGCCGCGGGGGAGGTCATGGCGCTGCCGGACGAAACTCAAGGCCTGCGGGCCATTGAGCTTCTGCCAGCCGGCCGGGAAGTCGGCACCGGAAAGTGGTTCGTAGACAGCGTCTTTGAGGCACACATTGACACCACCGAGCGCGTCGGTGATCAGCGAGAAACCGAGCAGTCCGATCTCGGCATAGTGGTCGACCGTCACGCCGGTCAGGTCGGCGACGGTCTTGATCAGTGCCTCACGGCCGGCCTCGACCGCCTTGGGTTCGGCCTCGGCCGGATCCATGCCCTGCTGCTCGACGAGTTGCTTCATCTTCTGCAGCTTCACCTGGCCGTAGACGCCGTTGATTTTCGTCTTGTCCAGCCCGGGCGCCTTGACGTAGGAGTCCCGGGGGATCGAGATCGCCGTCGCCGACTTCCCGTTGTTGGGGATGCGGACCAAGATGATCGTGTCGGTGTTCGTCGACACATCATCACCGGCATGCAGGGCAGCGAGTTCATCTTCGGACAGCGGGTTGCCGTGCGCATCGGTGCGGCTGTCCATCCCGACCAGCAGGATGTCGATCGCGCCGTCCTGGCCGCCGCCGCCGAGCGCGGCCGTGCTCATGTGGAAGATGCCGTCCTCGAAGGACCGGATCTTGCCCCAGGCGACACCGGTGCTGACCATCACGGTCACAGCAATCAACGCGAGCACGGTTCGGACCACCCGCTGGGCGCCCGTCCGTGCTTCGGTGTCAGCAGGCATCAGCCCAGGCTACTGGCGAGACGGGCGCATCCCTGGTAGCCCAAACCGGCGTGCCAGACTCGTAATCGTGTTGGGGAAGATCGTGATTACCGGTGCCAGCGGCCAGGTGGGACGTTTTCTTGCAGGTGAGGCGGCCAGGCGGGGCCTCGACGTCAGCGCTTTGACGCATGCGCAATGCGACATCACCGATCCCGGCGCGGCCCAGCGGTTCGTCGCGGAATCGGATCTGGTGGTCAACTGCGCGGCGATCGCAGGAGTCGACGTCGCCGAGGCCGACCCCGATACCGCCTACGCCGTCAACGCCACCGGCGCGGAGAACGTCGCACACGCCTGTGCCCGGGTCGGCGCGTCGTTGGTGCACATTTCTACCGACTACGTCTTCGGTGGTGAGCAACGCCGCCCGTATGACGTCGGTGACGCGACCGGGCCGGTGGGCGTCTATGGACGCACCAAGCTCGCCGGTGAAATCGCCGTGCTGGCCGCCATGCCCGACGCACACGTCGTGCGGACCTCGTGGGTTTACACCGGCGACGGCGGCAACGATTTCGTGTCGGGCCTGCGTCGGCTGGCCGGCACCGATCGCACCACCGATGCGGTCGACGACCAGGTCGGTTCACCGACCTACGTCAAAGACCTGGCCGACGCGGTGTTCGAGATCGGCGAGGGCCGCATACGGGAGCCGATCCTGCATGTCGCCAATGAAGGCGCCTGCACCCGCTTCCAGCTGGCGCAGGCAGTGTTCGAGGAGCTCGGCGCCGACCCGAGGCGGGTTCGGCCGGTGAGCACCGCGCAGGCCGGCCGGCCGGCGCCGCGTCCGGCCTATTCGGCGCTGTCGATGGCGATGTCGGTGCGGGCCGGGCTCAAGCCGCCGCGGCCGTGGCGTGAGGCTTTGGCCGAGGCGCTGGCCCAACCCATTACCGACCGACAGTTACCCTCTACGCCGTGACGTCGAGCCGACCCCTGACCGTGGTGACGGTGACGTACTCCCCGGGTTCACATCTGGATCGGTTCCTGTCGTCGTTGACGGTGGCCACCGACCGGCCGGTCACGGTGGTGTTGGCCGATAACGGCTCCACCGACGGAACACCGGAGGAGGCGGTGGAGCGCTATCCCGGCACCCGCCTCGTGCGTACGGGCGGCAACCTCGGTTACGGCAGCGCCGCCAACCGCGGTGTGGCGACCGTTCCCGTCGACGACGAGTTCGTGATCGTCGCCAACCCCGACGTGGTGTGGGGTCCGAACAGCATCGACGAACTGCTGGCGGCCGCCGACCGCTGGCCCCGCGCCGCGGCCCTGGGGCCGCTGATCCGCGACCCCGACGGCTCGGTCTACCCGTCGGCACGTCACCTGCCCAGCCTGGTGCGCGGCGGCATGCATGCGGTGGTGGGCTTCGTCTGGAAGACCAACCCGTGGACGAAGGCCTACCGACAGGAATACCTGGAGCCGACGGAGCGGCCGGTGGGCTGGCTGTCGGGATCGTGCCTGCTCATCCGGCGCGCGGCATTCGATCAGGTCGGTGGCTTCGACGAGCGGTACTTCATGTATATGGAAGACGTCGACCTCGGCGAGCGGCTGGGCCGGGCCGGGTGGCTCAACGTCTACGTGCCGTCCGCGGAGATACTGCACGCCAAGGGGCATTCGACCGGCCGCGACCCGGCCAGCAACCTGCGCGCACATCACGAAAGCACCTACATTTATCTTTCCGATCGCCATTTTGGCTGGTGGCGTGCGCCGCTTCGATGGACGATGAAGGGCGCGCTGAAGGTCAGGTCGCGCGCGGCGGTACGCAAGTCCCGCCGCGAGCTGGCGAAAAGTAGGGGGATCCGGTGAGTGAAATTGACCCGTCGAAAGTCGATGCGGTGGTGCTGGTCGGGGGAAAGGGCACCCGCCTGCGGCCGCTGACCGTGTCGGCGGCCAAACCGATGCTGCCGACCGCGGGGCTACCGTTTCTGACTCATCTGCTGTCCCGCATCGCGGCCGCCGGCATCGAACACGTCATCCTCGGCACCTCGTTCAAGGCGGCGACGTTCGAGAACGAGTTCGGCGACGGGTCCAAGCTCGGCCTGCAGATCGAGTACGTCGTCGAGGATCAACCGATGGGCACCGGCGGCGGGATCGCCAACGTGATTCCGAAGCTGCGCAACGACACGGTGATGGTGTTCAACGGTGACGTGCTGTCCGGCATGGACCTGCGCCAGATGTTGTCCAGCCACCACGAGTCGCAGGCAGATCTGACCCTGCATCTGGTGCGCGTCAGCGATCCGCGGGCGTTCGGCTGCGTGCCCACCGACGCCGACGGTCGCGTGGAAGCGTTCCTGGAGAAGACCGAAGATCCGCCGTCGGATCAGATCAACGCAGGCACCTACATCTTCAAGCGCGAGATCCTCGATCAGATCCCGCGCGGACGTGAGGTGTCGGTGGAGCGCGAGGTGTTCCCGGCCCTGCTGGCCGAGGGGGTGAAGGTCTGCGGCTATGTCGACGCCAGTTACTGGCGGGACATGGGCACGCCGGAGGACTTCGTCCGCGGCTCGGCCGATCTGGTTCGTGGACTCGCGCCGTCCCCGGCGCTCGGCGGACGGCGCGGAGAATTCCTGGTGCACGACGGTGCTTCGGTGTCGGCCGGCGCGGTGATGGTCGGCGGGACGGTGGTCGGTCGCGGCGCGGAGATCGGCCCTGGCGTCCGGTTGGACGGCGCGGTCGTCTTCGACGGGGCGCACATCGAGGCGGGTTCGGTCGTGGAGCGTTCGATCATCGGCGCCGGAGCCCGCATCGGACCGCGTGCGTTACTGCGTGACGCCATCATCGGCGACGGCGCGAACATCGGCGCGCGCTGCGAACTCCTGCGCGGTGCGCGGGTGTGGCCGGGAGTTGTCATCCCGGACTGCGGGGTTCGCTACTCGTCCGACATCTAGCTCCGCGAGCGGCCGACGGCCACCAGGTGTTCGACTGCGGCATCGGTGCCGTCGGGCAGCGCGTCGACGGGCCACCACCGCAAGTCCAGTGACTCGTCACTGATCGCGATGTGCGCATCGTCGGGCGCACGGGCGATGAACTGCAGATCCAGATGGCGCGTGGGCACTCCCAGTGAGCAGGTGAGTGCGTGAACGTGGATGGCGCCCAACGACGCGTCGAGGCGCAGGCCCTCGATCCCGGACTCTTCGGTCGCCTCACGCATCGCGGCGGCGACGATGTCGGTGTCGGAGTCCTCGCAGTGCCCACCGAGCTGAACCCAGCGCCCCAATCGTGGATGCAGGGTCAGCAACACTTGGTCGCCGGCATAGTTGAGCACCAACGCGGAAGCGGTGATATGGCCTGGAACGCAGGCCCGCTCGCAGGCGTCGGTGCGGGCAAGCAAGAAGGCCAAGACGGCTTGGCGCAACGCATCCTGGCCGGCGTCGGGCACGTCCCAGTCCGTCAGCAACTCGATCGCCGATTCGCGGACACCCAGGTACGTCACCGCCGCACCAGCAGATCACCGACCGGCGGCGGGTCGCGAGGCGCGGGGGGCTCGACCGGATAGCCGATCGCGACCGCACCCAGCGGCTCCCAATCCGGCGGCAGGTCAAGGGTTTCGCGGACAAGCTCGGCGGCGAAGATGGTCGAGCCGATCCAGCAGCTGCCGACTCCGCGCACGGCCAGCGCGACCAGGAGGGCCTGCACCGCCGCGCCGACCGCGACGGTGAACATCGTGTGTTCGGCCTCGGTGCGAGCCGGGTCGGGATAGTCGTGCGCGCCCTCGGGCACCAGGAACGGGATGACGACCTCGGGCGCGTCATAGAGGATTTGGCCGCGGGCTACGCGACGTTCGACGGCATCGGCCGGCTTGCCGTCACCGCTCAGGTCGGCACGCCAGGCGTCCTTCATCCGGTCCAGTAGTGCGGTGCGACGCATCCGGTCCTGCAACCACACGAACCGCACCGGTCGCGTGTGATGGGGAGCCGGTGCGGTGAGCGCCTCGGCGACCGCCGCCTCGATGAGTGTGGGATCGACCGATTCGGCCGCGAACTGGCGCACCGAGCGGCGCAACAGTTGGGCCTGACGGCGGCCGAGTTCCAGCGACTCGGCGGTGCCCAGCCAGAACAGGTCGTCCTCACCGCCGCGCAGCAGCCGTGCGGCGGTGGAGCCGTCATCGTCGAGCTCGAGGCCGCGGACCACCGCGACCGGTACCGCGGTCAGTTTGCCCTTCACAAGGTCTGCGGCGGCGGCGATTTCATCGGCGACGGCTACCTCGGTGACCAACAGTTCGTTGCCATGCCGGTCGACGGCGCCGGCGTAACCGTAGAGAACCGGCAGTCCGGCCGAACCGATTGCGGCGTCGGTCTGCCCGTTACGCCAGGCGCGGCCCATCGTGTCGGTGACGAGTACCGCGACAGTCACACCCAGCCGCTCGTGCAGTGCCCTGCGCAGTGCGGCAGCGCTTCCGTCGGGATCGACCGGTAGCAGGGCCAATTCGGTAGACCCGACGTTCGAACCGTCGACGCCCGCGGCCGCCTGCACGATGCCGTTGCGGTTCTCGGTGATCAGCGTGCGGCCCTTGCGGGCCAGCACTCGCACCGCCTCCCTGTCGATGAGTCTGCGGCGCAGTGCATCCCGTTCGTCGGGATCTGCGGGTGCGGCGACAATGCGGCCCTCACATTTGGACATCACCTTGCTGGTGACCACGACGATGTCGCCGTCGCGCAACCAGGGGGCGGCTGTGATGAGGGCGGCGGCAAGATCGTCGCCGGGGCGGAACTCCGGAAGTCCGGGCACCGGCAGGATTTCGACGGGAGCCGCGGAACCGTGGTCGCCGCCGGGCGGCGCCGTTGGACTCGAGCCGACTGTCACGGCATCACACCCGTGAGTGCCAGCCCGGCACGAACCATCTCGGCGGTGGCCGTCGGGTCGGACATCAGCAGGGGTACCGATTTGACGGTGATTCCCGGGATTTCGGCGTGGTCGCCCTCGGAGACCATCCAGTAGTCCAGGATCCCGGTCGCCGACCGTGCGCCGTAGTGATGGGCGACGGCCTGTGAGGAGGTTTCCACCCCGATCACCGACAGGCATTCGTCGGCCATGCCGCGCAACGGCTTTCCGCCGATGATGGGGGAGTAGCCGATGACCGGGGCTGGTGTGGAGCGCAGCGCCGCGCGCACGCCGGGGATCGCCAGGATTGCACCGATGCTCACCACCGGGTTCGACGGCGCCAAGATCACGACGTCGGCGTCGGTGATCGCGTCCACGACACCGGGTCCGGCAGTGGCGTTTTCGGAGCCCACGAACGCGAAGCTGTGAGTGGTCACCTGGGCGCGATAACGCACCCACCACTCCTGGAAGTGAATGGCCTTGCGGTCGCCGGTGTCCGGATCGTCGATCACCACATGGGTTTCGCACCGGTCGTCGCTCGCGGGGAGCAGGGTGGCGCCGGGAGTCCAGCGGTGGCACAGCGCCTCGGTCACCTGGGACAGCGGATATCCGGCGCGCAGCATTTGGCTTCGCACCAGATGCGTGGCCAGATCCCGGTCGCCCAACCCGAACCAATCCGGTTGCACGCCGTAGGCCGCCAATTCCTCTTTGGCATGCCACGTCTCGTTGCGATGTCCCCAGCCACGCTCGGGGTCGATACCTCCACCTAAGGTGTACATGCAGGTGTCAAGGTCGGGACAGATGCGCACGCCGTGCATCCACGCGTCGTCGCCGATGTTGACCACGGCGGTCAGCACGTGATCAAGATCGCCTGTGGCTCCGGAAATTTGGCGGGCGAACTGGCCCAGTCCGAGCAGTCGCTGCACTCCCAGCAGGAAGCGGGCGCCCCCGACGCCGCCGACCAGAACGGTGATCTTCACACCGACCGACACTAGGCGGTCGGCCCTCTCGGCGACGCACGCGGTCACGATCGGGTCACTCTCAAGACACGCCGGGGCATCGACTCGCCGGATTTTCCAAGGAAAATGGTATTAATTTCGGTTCATTCGCTTGCGCGAAGCACCTTCGAAGTGTCTAATCACATCAGTGTCATTTCCCGGTCGGACCAGCCGGTTTCGGTGTCTCAGACCGCGATTCGACCAAGTGTTCGAACGAGTTGGGCACACTTCAATAGTGGGCGACATGCAAAAGATCTACGAAACCAGGTGAGGAGGCGGAAATGTCCTATGAGCACGTCATCGGCGCGATGGGGATGCCGCAGTCCATTCCCGGATCGCAGACGATGGGGGTAATGGCACGCGCTCACTTGAGTTTGGTGCCAGACCCGATCATCGATGCGACCCCGGAGTCAATCGACGAGGAGGACCAGTGGCAGGAGCGCGCGCTGTGCGCGCAGACCGATCCTGAAGCGTTCTTCCCCGAAAAGGGTGGTTCCACCCGTGAGGCCAAGCGCATCTGCTTGGGCTGTGAAGTCAAGGACGCGTGCCTCGAGTACGCCTTGGCCAACGATGAGCGCTTCGGTATCTGGGGCGGGCTCTCCGAGCGGGAGCGTCGTCGCCTCAAGCGCGGCATCATCTAGTACGACATCTGACAAGACACCTAGTTCCATGACGACGCGGGCCCTCGAGGCCCGCTTAGTCGTCTTCGAGGCTCGGGTCGATGACTGACGGCTCGACCCCGAGATAAGTGGCCACCTGCGCGACCAGAATGTCGTGCAAGAGATCGGTCAGATCGATCGAGTCCTTGGCCCGCCGCTCGATCGGCTTGCGAAACAGCACTATTCGGGCGCGCGTCGAGTTACCGCGGACATCCACCCCGGCAGGAATCAGCCGGGCCAATGCGATCGGCCCATCGGCCACCACCTCGGCCGGCCACTGCACACTGTCCGGATCCTTCGGCGCGATGCGCGGGATCTCGTCGACGGCAACGTCCAGGCCGGTGAGCCGTTGTTGCCAGCGCCGCTCGATCGGCTCGTAAGCCTCCAGCACCGCCATGTCGAATCGCTCCGCGCGACTGCGCCAGCCCGGCACCGTCGGAGGCAGCAACGGCCCCCGCATCTCACGCCCCCGGCGCGATCCCGGGCTGCCACCGGACCGGCCACCTCGCCGGGAGCTGCGGGAATCGGCCACGGATGTGATCGTAACGGTTGGGAATCGGCCGCCCGGCGGCTGCGCGTGTCCCCGGCCAACGTGTGAATGAACCGCGATAACCTCACGGACGTGAATGTTCCTCGTCGCTGCTGCCGGCCTGGATGCCCCCACTATGCGGTGGCGACGCTGACGTTCGTCTACTCCGATTCCACTGCCGTCGTCGGCCCGCTGGCAACGTCCCGCGAACCGCATTCGTGGGACCTGTGCATCGGTCATGCCAACCGGATCACCGCCCCGCGCGGTTGGGAGCTGGTTCGCCACGCCGGGCCGTTGCCGGAGTTCCCGGACGAGGACGACCTCGTCGCGCTCGCCGACGCTGTGCGGGAAGGTCGCGAAGTGCCCGTGCGGGCACCGATCGCCGGTTTCTCCGATCCCAGCGGCGCCGCGCACGCGCCCGCGACGGGAACTCCGATCATGCCGTCGGCCGCACATCGACCCGCCACTGCCGGGCGCCGCCGTGGGCACCTGCGGGTACTGCCGGACCCCACCGACTGACGCGATAGCCGCTCTTGCCGGGAGCCCGGAACAGATAGGCTGGCGGCCAAGAGTCCCTCTCGGTCAGGAGATCTGTCATGTCGAGGCCCGCCGACGCGGTTCGCCGTGTGATCAAGGCTTATGACCTGCGCGGGTTGGTCGGACGCGAGATCGACGACGCGTTCGTCTCCGACGTCGCCGCCGCGTTCGCCCGCCTGATCCGTGGGGAGGGCGGCGACCGGATCGCGATCGGTTACGACATGCGCGAGAGCTCGCCGGCACTGGCCGCGGCGTTCGCCGAGGGCGTCACCGCGCAGGGCCTCGATGTCGTGCGTATCGGGCTGGCGTCGACCGACCAGCTCTACTTTGCTTCCGGCTTCCTCGGCTGCGCCGGCGCGATGTTCACGGCGAGCCATAATCCGGCCGCCTACAACGGCATCAAGTTGTGCCGCGCCGGTGCCAAACCGGTCGGCGAGGAGACCGGCCTGGCAGTCGTCCGCGATGAGGTGATCGCCGGAGTGCCCGGCTATGACGGCCCGCGTGGGCAGGTGCGGGATCAGGATGTGCTGGCCGACTACGGCCAATTTCTTCGTTCGCTGGTCGACCTGGCCGAACTGCGTCCGCTGCGGGTGGCCGTCGACGCCGGCAACGGCATGGCCGGGCACACCACGCCCGCGGTCCTCGGGCCCATCGAGTCGTTGACGGTACTGCCGTTGTTCTTCGAACTCGACGGTTCCTTCCCGAACCATGAGGCCAATCCGCTGGAGCCGGCCAATCTGGTCGACCTGCAGAAATTCGTGGTGGAGACCGGTGCCGACCTAGGCCTGGCATTCGACGGCGACGCCGATCGTTGTTTCGTCGTCGACGAACGTGGCGCCCCCGTTTCGCCGTCGGCGGTCACCGCGCTGGTCGCCGGCCGCGAACTGACCCGGGAGATCGGCGCGACGGTCATCCATAACCTGATCACCTCACGCGCGGTGCCCGAGCTGGTCGTCGAACGGGGCGGAACGCCAGTGCGTTCGCGCGTCGGCCACTCCTACATCAAGGCGCTGATGGCCGAGACCGGGGCGATCTTCGGTGGCGAGCATTCGGCCCACTATTACTTCCGCGACTTCTGGGGTGCCGACTCCGGCATGCTGGCCGCGCTGCACGTGCTCGCCGCACTCGGCGAACAGGACCGGCCGCTGTCGGAACTGATGGCGAACTACCAGCGTTACGAAGCCTCCGGGGAGATCAACTTCCGGGTGGCCGATGCGCCGATGTGCGTCGAATCGGTTCTGAAAACCTTTGGTCGCCAGACTGTTTCGCTGGACCATCTGGATGGTGTGACGGTCGACCTCGGCGACGGCGCCTGGTTCAACCTGCGCACCTCCAACACCGAACCGCTGCTGCGGCTCAACGTCGAAGCGCGCAGCGTCGAGGAGATCGACGACATCGTCCGGCGGGTCTCCGAGGACATCGCGGCCCAGCCGAGTCAGGCGGCGCCATGAGCGCTGCGCACGCCACCGTCGATCTCGACGACACCGAGGGCTTGTTGGAAGCCGACCGTGACGGATTGCTGCGGGCCGCAGCGATGGCCGGCGCTCAGGTTCGGGCCACCGCAGCCGCTGTCGACGAGGGTGGGTTGGCGCTGCTGTCGTCTGACTACCGGCCGCGGACCGTCATCTGGGTCGCCGGGCGCGGCGCGGCCGAGAGTGCGGGCTCGATGCTGGCCGCCACCCTCGGCGGGGTCGCCGGTGAGCCGATCGTGGTGGCGTCGGAATCGCCGCCCTGGATAGGCCCGCTCGACGTTCTCGTCGTGGCCGGAGACGACGCCGGGGATCCGGCGCTGGTGACCGCCGCCGCGACGGCCGTCCGGCGCGGCGCCCGGGTGGTGGTGGCGGCCCCGTACGAGGGACCTCTTCGCGACGCGACCGCCGGACGTACCGCGGTACTGGAGCCCCGGGTGTGGGCGCCCGACGAATTCGGGCTGAGCCGCTACCTGGCGGCCGGGCTCGCGACGTTGCAGGCCGTCGACCCGGCGCTGCAGACCGATCTGGCCAGCCTGGCCGACGAGCTCGACGCGGAGGCGTTGCGCAACAGCGCCGGTCGCGAAGTATTCACCAATCCGGCGAAAGCGTTGGCCGAGAAGATGTCTGGCCGGCAGGTGGTGCTCGCCGGTGACAACCCGGCCACCCTGGGGCTGGCCAGGCACGCCGCGGCGGTGTTACTGCGGCTGGCCGGGCAGGCGGTGGCCGCCGCCGGGCTCGCCGACGCCCTCGTCGCAGTACGTAGTGGGATCGCCAACCAGTTCGGCGATCCGGCGGACGCGTTGTTTCACGACGACGAGCTCGACGGCCCGCTGGCCAAGGGCCCGCGGGTGCTGGCGTTGACACTGCACGACGAACGTCCGGTGCTCGCCGCGCGAGTGAGCGGTCTGGACGGCGTCGATTTGGTCGGAGCCGAAGACATCGGGGAGGCGGGGTCGGTTCAGGCTCCGGCCGGGCGGCCGGAACAGCAGCTCGCCACGCTGGCCGTGCGATTACAGATGGCGGCGGTTTACCTCAGGTTGGTGGGGGGATAACGTCACAGTGGAGTTGCTACGTGGTGCGATACGCACCTATGCATGGGGATCTCGGACGGCCATCGCGGAATTCACCGGAAGACCCTCGCCGACAGCACATCCCGAAGCCGAGCTGTGGCTCGGCGCCCACCCTGGCGATCCGGCCTTTCTGGAAACTCCCGACGGTGAGACGTCTTTGCTCGCAGCGGTGCAATCGGATCCGGACGGCCAGTTGGGGCCGGCGGTGCGGGGTCGCTACGGCGATGTCCTGCCGTTCCTGGTGAAGGTGCTGGCCGCCGAGGAACCGCTCTCGCTGCAAGCTCATCCCAGCGCCGAGCAGGCCGTCGAGGGTTGCGTGCGGGAGGACCGCATCGGCGTGCCGCTCAACTCGCCGATCCGGAACTACCGCGACCGCAACCACAAACCCGAACTACTGGTCGCACTAAGCGAATTCGATGCACTCGGCGGCTTTCGACCGGTCGCGCAAACGGTCGAGCTGATGCGTGCACTGGGAGTGCCGGACCTCGACCCGTTCATCGCATTGCTGACCGGGCAGCCCGATGCCGACGGCCTGCGCGCCCTGTTCACCACCTGGATCACCGCACCGCAGCCAGATCTGGACGTGCTGATCCCCGCGGTTCTCGACGGCGCGGTCGACTATGTGCGCTCCGGGGCAACGGAATTCGCCGACGAAGCCAAGACGTTGCTGGAGCTGGGGGAGCGTTATCCCGGTGATGCGGGCGTGTTGGCGGCCATGCTGCTCAATCGGATCACACTCGCACCCGGTGAGGCGATCTTCATGCCGGCAGGCAACCTGCACAGTTACATCCACGGCGTGGGCATGGAGGTGATGGCCAACTCCGACAACGTGCTTCGTGGTGGCCTCACCCCCAAGCACGTCGACGTGCCCGAGCTGCTGCGGGTGCTGGATTTCCGGCCTGCCGACGAGGCGACACTGCGCGCGCCCACCCATCGTGAGGGCATCGAACTGGTCTACGAGACCCCCGCACAGGAGTTCGCCACCTGCGTCCTCATGCTCGACGGCGACAATCTCGGTCACGAGATCGACGCTCCGTCCCGCCATGACGGTCCGCAGATCCTGGTCTGCACCGAGGGCTCAGTCGTCGTTCGTGCGAAGTCGGACGTGGTCAAGCTGGATCGCGGGTATGCAGCCTGGGTGGCCGCCGACGACGGTCCGATCAGGCTGGAGGCGACTGCGCCCGCCAAGCTGTTTCGGGCTACGGTTGGCATTTGAGTAACTGAGCCTGGGGAGGACACCGAATGTCGACCGAGGGCAGCACCAAGGCGATCCTCGCGGCGCTTGCCGCCAACGCGGGCATCGCGGTCGCGAAGTTCGTCGGATTCCTGATCACCGGCAGCTCCTCGATGCTGGCCGAGTCGGTGCACTCAGTGGCCGATACGTCCAATCAGGGACTGCTGCTGTTCGGGCAACGCCAGGCTCGCAAGCAAGCCGACAGTCTGCACCAGTTCGGCTACGGCCGCAGCCGGTATTTCTACTCCTTCGTGGTGGCGCTGGTGCTGTTCAGCCTGGGCTCGATCTTCGCCCTGTACGAGGGTTATCACAAGGTCAGCCACCCCGAGCCGCTCACCTCGCCGCTCGTGGCGGTCGCGATCCTGGCGGTGGCAATTGCTCTGGAGTCCTACAGCTTTCGCACCGCGATGGTGGAGTCACGCCCGTTGAAGGGCAAGAGTTCTTGGTGGCAGTTCATCCGCCGCTCGCGCAATCCCGAGCTGCCGGTGGTCCTGCTTGAGGACACCGGCGCCCTCGTGGGCCTGGTGTTCGCCCTCGCCGGTGTGGGCTTGACGATCCTGACCGACGACCCGATGTGGGACGGCGTCGGCACGGTACTGATCGGTCTGCTGCTCGGTGTGATCGCGGTGATCCTGATGGTCGAGATGCACAGCCTGCTGATCGGCGAGGGCGCCACCCCTGACGAATGCCGGGCAATCCAGTCGGCGCTCGACCAGACCGCCAACGTCGATCGGGTGATTCACTTGCGCACCCAGTATCTCGGTCCCGAGGAGATGCTCGTCGGCGCCAAGATCGCGCTGGCTCCGGACACCGACCTGGCCACGGTGGCGGCCACCATCGACGCCGCCGAGGCGGCCATCCGTGCGGTGGTGCCCGCGGCTGCGGTCATCTACCTGGAACCGGATCTCGACCGGGCACTGGCGCGTTAGCCCGCTTCTGGGCCCACCACAACGACATGTTGTGCCGGATCGTGCGGCCGAGGATCGATGCGGGCGGAACCATGTACAAGCTGTCCAGCAGGCTGAACCGGCGCAGGAACCATTCCGCCAGTACGCGGTCGGTCTCTGCGGCGCCGAGGAACTGATCGAACAGCGATCCCACCGGTCGGTACCACCAGGGCGCAGGCCCCTCGGTGCCGTGCAAGGTGAGGTCGCCGATCGCATTCATCGTCCACACCGGATAGGTGGTTTTCGCGGTCGCGCGCGCCAGGTCGTAGGCCAGGTGCCGGGTGCCGGAGGCCAGCAGCCGCCGCAGATGCCCGGCTTGCAGCGCAGTCATCGTCATACCCTGGCCATAGGTCGGGTTGAAACTCGCGACGGCGTCGCCGATCGGGATGATTCCGGCCGGGAAGCGCTGCAGTTTGTCATACCGGCGCCACCGGCTGACCGGGTATCGGTGGAAAGCGATGTCGCCCACCGGTTCTCCCTGCCGGATGGCGGCCGCCAGCGGCGCGGGCAGCACCTCGTCGGCGACCTGATAGATCTCCGCCAGGGTCTGTGGCGGCGCGATGTGATTGACCGTGAAAGCGGTCAACCCCCACGTGCCATCTTCGTAGAACAACATGCCGAGCCCGGCCTGGTTAGTGCGCGACGCCCCCGCCACGACCACCTTCTCGGCGATCAGGCCCTCGGGGATGCGCAATTGTTGTGTGGAATAACCGATTCCGACGTCGACGGTCTGTTCCTGGGGACGGGCGAACCCCCACTCGTCGAGCCAGACAGGCAAGCGGGTGCCACGGCCCGAGGCATCCACGACCAGGTCGGCGGCGACGAACTCGTTTCTGCCCGTCGCGGACAGCACCACGCCGGTGACGGTCTGGCGTTCACCGTCGAAGCGCGGTGCGTTCACGTCGCGCTGCACGATCTCGACGCCTGCCAGCGCTGCGGTGCGGCGGCGGATCTGCCACTCGAGTTGCTTGCGGCTGGGCACGTAAGCGGTGAACTCGCGTTGCAGGGTGTGCCCGGTGCCCAGCACGTGCCCCGCGGCGCCGAAGTGGATGCAGTCGGGCCGGTTCTCCAGCTTGGCCACCCCGGCGGCGACCATGTCGTCGAGCAGGCCGGGGAACAACGTCTCGAACTCGTTGGCTCCCCGCGCCATCAGGATGTGCACGTGGCGGTCCTGAGGTACCGCGGCGCGGTGGGCCGGTTCGGCCGGCAGGGTGTCGCGGTCGTAGACGGTCACTCGGTCGTAATGGTCGGACAGCACCCGGGCAGCACAAAGCCCTGCGATGCTGGCCCCGATGACGATGGCATGGCGATGCTTCGGGGGTTGGCCCACGACGTCATAGGTACCCGCTGCAACACCGTCTAACCGGGGTACAGGAGAAAAATGCAGATGACTTCGAAGTGGCGGACCAAGTCGGTGGAACAGTCCATCCTCGACACCGACGAGCCGGGGACCCGGCTCCGCAAAAATCTCACGTGGTGGGACCTGACGGTGTTCGGTGTCTCCGTCGTCGTCGGCGCAGGCATCTTCACCGTCACCGCGTCGACGTTCGGCAACATCACCGGTCCCGCCATCTCGGTGTCCTTCATCATCGCCGCCGTGACCTGCGGTTTGGCCGCGCTGTGCTACGCCGAGTTCGCCTCGACGCTGCCGGTGGCGGGCAGCGCCTACACCTTCTCCTACGCGACGTTCGGTGAGTTCGTCGCCTGGATCATCGGCTGGGATTTGATCCTGGAGTTCGCGGTCGGCGCCGCGGTGGTGGCCAAGGGCTGGTCGAGTTACCTGGGCACCGTGTTCGGCTTCTCCGGCGGGGTCGCGGCCATCGGGCCGCTGAACTTCGACTGGGGTGCCCTGATCATCGTCGCGGTCGTCACCACCCTGCTGGCTCTGGGAACCAAGCTGTCGGCGCATGTGTCCGCGGCGATCACGGCGATCAAGGTCGCGGTCGTCGCACTCGTCGTGATCGTGGGCGCGTTCTACATCAAGGCGGCGAACTTCTCCCCGTTCGTGCCCGCATCGGAAACCGGCAAGGACTCGTCGGGAACCGGTGTGAACCAGTCCGTGTTCTCTCTGCTGACCGGCGCCGAGAGCAGTCACTACGGCTGGTACGGCGTGCTGGCCGGCGCCTCGATCGTGTTCTTCGCGTTCATCGGGTTCGATGTGGTCGCGACGACGGCGGAAGAGACCAAGAACCCGCAGCGCGACGTCGCGCGAGGAATCCTCGCGTCCTTGGCCATCGTCACGGTGCTCTACGTATCGGTGTCGATCGTGCTGTCGGGCATGGTGCGATTCAGCGACCTGCGAGACAGGGCGAAGGGCGGCCATGCCAACCTCGCCACGGCGTTTTCGCTGAACGGCGTGGACTGGGCGGCGAAGGTGATCTCCATCGGCGCGCTGGCCGGGCTGACCACCGTGGTCATGGTGCTGATTCTCGGGTTGTCGCGGGTGTTGTTCGCCATGGCTCGCGACGGCCTGCTGCCGCGCGAACTGGCCAAGACCGGCAACCGCGGCACTCCGGTGCGGATCACCGTGCTGGTCGGCGTGCTCACCGCGGTGGCCGCCACGGTGTTTCCGATCGACAAGCTCGAAGAGATGGTCAACGTCGGGACGCTGTTCGCGTTCATCCTGGTCTCCGCCGGGGTGATCATTCTGCGGCGGACCCGCCCCGACCTCGAGCGAGGATTCCGCGCGCCGCTGGTCCCGGCGCTGCCGATCCTGTCGATCGCGGCCTGCGGCTGGCTGATGCTCAACCTCACCGGCCTGACCTGGATCCGGTTCGGAGTGTGGATGGTCATCGGCGTCGGGTTCTACCTGCTCTACGGGCGACGGCACTCCGTGTTGGCGCAGCGCGAGGCCGCAATCGTGCCCTGATTTACAAAACTGCCCTGTTTGTCTAGACACCCGACAAATCTGCCTCTATAGTCAAGTCAATCGAACCTGACATGGGAGGTAACTGTCGTGACGTCTCAGCTGGACAACGCTGTCCCCGCGCCGACCGCGCAATGGCGGGACAAGAAGCGCTACCTGTGGCTGATGGGCCTGATCGCGCCCACCGCGCTGTTCGTGGTGCTGCCGGTCATCTGGGGTCTGAACCAGCTCGGCTGGACCGCGGCCTCGCAAGTGTTCTTCTGGGTCGGGCCGATGCTGATCTACGTGCTGCTGCCGGCGCTGGACCTGAAGTTCGGCCGGGACGGGCAGAACCCGCCCGAGGAGCTGATGGAGTACCTGGAGAACGACAAGTACTACCGGTACTGCACGTATGCGTTCATCCCATTCCAGTTCATCAGCCTGATCTTCGGTGCCTACATGTTCACCGCCTCGGATCTGAGCTGGTTGGGCTATGACGGCTCGTTGGGCTGGTTCGCGAAGATCGGTCTGGCGCTGTCGGTCGGCGTTCTCGGCGGAACCGGCATCAACACCGCACACGAGCTCGGACACAAGAAGGACTCGCTGGAGCGCTGGCTGTCGAAAATCACGCTGGCTCAGACCTGCTACGGCCACTTCTACATCGAGCACAATCGTGGTCATCACGTCCGCGTCGCCACGCCCGAGGATCCCGCGTCGGCGCGCTTCGGGGAAACCTTCTGGGAATTCCTGCCGCGCAGCGTGTTCGGCAGTGCCCGCTCGGCGCTCAAGCTCGAGGCCGCCCGCATTCGCCGACTCGGCCGCAGCCCGTGGGACCCCCGTACCTGGCCGGGCAACGACGTCCTCAACGCCTGGGCGATGTCGGTGGTGCTGTTCGGCGCGATCATCGCGGTGTTCGGCCCGGCGGTGATTCCGTTCCTGCTCATCCAGGCGGTGTTCGGTTTCTCGATGCTGGAAGCGGTGAACTATCTGGAGCACTACGGGCTGCTGCGCCAGAAGAACGAAGGAGGCCGCTACGAACGCTGCGCCCCGCGGCACAGCTGGAACTCCGATCATCTGGTGACCAACCTGTTCCTGTACCACCTGCAGCGGCACAGCGACCACCACGCCAACCCGACCCGGCGCTACCAGACGCTGCGCAGCATGTCCGATGCGCCCGAATTGCCCAGCGGCTACGCCACTTTGATCGGCGTGACGTACTTCCCCTGGGTGTGGCGCCGAATGATGGATCATCGGGTACTCGAGCACTACAACGGTGACATCACACGAGTCAACATCGATCCGCGCCGACGGGAGAAGATCCTGGCCCGCTACGGGAGCGCGGCATGAGCGCCTACCAGTGCCCGGTCTGCGATTACGTGTACGACGAGGCGAAAGGTGCTGCGCGGGAAGGCTTCCCGCCCGGCACTGCCTGGGCTGACGTGCCCGACGACTGGACCTGCCCCGACTGCGGGGTGCGAGAGAAGGTCGACTTCGAACTGATGGAGGTTACGAAATGACCGACTACAAGTTGTTCATCTGTGTGCAGTGCGGCTTCGAGTACGACGAGGCCAAGGGCTGGCCGGAGGACGGCATCGCCCCCGGCACCCGCTGGGATGACATCCCCGAGGACTGGAGTTGCCCGGACTGCGGCGCGGCCAAGTCGGACTTCGAGATGGTGGAAGTGGCCAGACCATGACCATTACAGTCGCGCATGTGAAGAGTCCTCGGGTGCCCTATCCCGAGGCCTCGCGTGCGTTGCTGAGGGACTCGGTGCTCGACGCGATGCGAGAAGAGTTGCTGACCAAGGATTGGTCGGCGATCACGCTGTCCGACGTCGCCCGCACCGCCGGGGTCAGCAGGCAGACCATCTACAACGAGTTCGGCTCTCGCCAGGGATTGGCGCAGGGTTACGCGCTGCGGCTGGCCGACCGCCTGGTGGACGCGATCGGGACCGCGATCAGCTCGAACGTCGGCGACGTACTGGCCGCGTTCACCGAGGGCTTCCGGGTGTTCTTCACCGAGTCGGCCGCCGACCCGCTCGTCATCTCGTTGCTGACCGGTGTCGCCAAACCCGACCTGCTGCAGATGATCACCACCGACAGCGCGCCGATCATCACCCGCGCATCCGCCAAGCTGACCGAGGCGTTCATGAACAGTTGGGTCAGCGCGAGCGAGGAGGACTCAGGTGTGCTGGCCCGCGCGATCGTGCGGCTTGCGATGAGTTACGTCTCGATGCCGCCCGAAGCCGACCATGATGTGGCATTAGACCTGGCCCGATTGATGTCGCCGTTCGCCGAACGCTACGGTGTAATCGATATTCCTTAGCTGTCAGAGCGTGTCGAGCGCCTGTCCCGCGAGCCCGCAGGCTGAGGGTGTCGCCAGCGCGCGTCTGCGCGCTCACCGGCAATGACGAACGAAAAGGGGCTCTACATGTCTGAACTGACCGTCGATGTGCGCAACGGTATCGACTTCAAAGTCGCCGACCTTTCGCTGGCCGAATTCGGCCGCAAGGAGATCCGCCTCGCCGAGCACGAGATGCCCGGCCTGATGGCGCTGCGCCGCGAATACCACGACGTCCAGCCGCTCAAGGGCGCGCGGATTTCGGGTTCGCTGCACATGACCGTGCAGACTGCGGTGCTGATCGAGACGCTGGTCGCACTCGGCGCAGAGGTGCGCTGGGCGAGCTGCAACATCTTCTCCACCCAGGACCATGCCGCGGCCGCCGTCGTGGTCGGTCCGCACGGCACCCCCGAGGAGCCGCAGGGGACCCCGGTGTTCGCCTGGAAGGGCGAGACGCTGGAGGAGTACTGGTGGGCCGCCGAGCAGATGCTCACCTGGGAAGGCGAGCCGGCGAACATGATCCTCGACGACGGCGGCGACGCCACCATGCTGGTGCTGCGCGGCGCGCAGTACGAGAAGGCCGGCGTGGTGCCGCCCGCCGAAGAGGACGACCCGGCCGAGTGGAAGGTCTTCCTGGCGCTGTGCCGCAAGAGCTTCGAGAATGACAAGACCAAGTGGACCAAGATCGCCGAGTCGGTCAAGGGTGTCACCGAGGAAACCACCACCGGTGTGCTGCGCCTGTACCAGTTCGCCGCCGCCGGTGAGCTGGCGTTCCCGGCCATCAACGTCAACGACTCGGTCACCAAGAGCAAGTTCGACAACAAGTACGGCACCCGCCACTCGCTGATCGACGGCATCAACCGCGGCACCGACGTGCTGATCGGTGGCAAGAAGGTACTGATCTGCGGTTACGGCGACGTGGGCAAGGGCTGCGCGGAGTCGCTGGCCGGTCAGGGCGCCCGCGTTCAGGTCACCGAAATCGACCCGATCAACGCGCTGCAGGCGCTGATGGACGGGTTCGACGTGGTCACCGTCGAGCAGGCGATCGGCGACGCCGACATCGTCGTCACCTCGACCGGCAACAAGGACATCATCACCCTCGAGCACATGAAGGCGATGAAGGACAAGGCCATCCTGGGCAACATCGGCCACTTCGACAACGAGATCGACATGGCGGCCCTGGAGCGCTCCGGTGCCAAGCGGATCAATATCAAGCCGCAGGTCGACGAGTGGATTTTCGGCGAGGACGGCAAGTCGATCATCGTGTTGTCCGAAGGCCGCCTGCTCAACCTGGGTAACGCGACGGGTCACCCGTCGTTCGTGATGAGCAATAGCTTCTCCAACCAGGTGATCGCCCAGATCGAGCTGTGGACCAAGAACGACGAGTACGACAACGAGGTCTACCGCCTCGCCAAGCACCTGGACGAGAAGGTGGCCCGCATCCACGTCGAGGCTCTCGGCGGCGCGCTGACCAAGCTCACCAAGGACCAGGCCGAGTACATCGGTGTCGACGTCGAGGGTCCGTACAAGCCGGAGCATTACCGCTACTGAGTTTGTTCGCTCACTCCGACCGTCGGCATGCCGGCGGTCGGAGTGGCGTTTCGGCCGGCATCGCGCTCTGTTAACCTCCGCGGATGGGGTGGATGCGGTGGGGTGCCGCTGTACTGTGCTGTCTCGCAACGCTTCTCCCGCCTGCGGCACATGCCGACCGCAACTGGGACCCGAAGTACAACGAGGACGGGTACACCGAGTTCTACACTCCGCCCAACCCGATTCCGGCGGTGCCGCCGGGCGAGGTGATCCGCTCCGAGCCGTCGCGATTGGTCCTCGAACCGTCCGGTCAGCTGGGCGCCATCATGGCCACCGGCACGCGGGTGATGTATCGCAGCACCGACGGGCGCGGCAACCCGGACGTCGTCACCGGCACATACTTCGAGCCGTTCAACGACTGGTCGGGTGCGGGCACGCGACCGCTCATCGTCTACGGACCGGGCACCCAGGGACAGGGCGATCAGTGTGCGCCGTCGCGCCAGTTCAATCAGGGCATCCACTGGGCGCCGTACCTCGACTTGGCGTTCAACTATGAGGAGATGTTCGTCGCGACGATGGTCGCGCGCGGTTTCGCCATCTTCATGACCGACTACGAGGGCCTGGGCACGATCGGCGTCACGCACACCTACGTCAACCGGCTCTCCGAAGGCCACGCGATGCTCGACGGCGCGCGGGCGGCGATGCGGCTGCCGGATACCTCACTGAAGCCCGGCGGCCCGGTGACATTTTGGGGCTACTCGCAGGGTGGCGGCGCCGCCGCGTCGGCCGCCGAACTCGCCGCGACATACGCCCCGGATGTGCGTGTGGTCGGAACCTATGCCGGCGCGCCTCCGGCGGATCTGAAGGAACTGTTTCCGTATGCCGATGGCAGCGCGCTGGTCGGAGTGGTCGGCTACGCGCTGAATTCGGTGATCGCCAGCTATCCCGAGCATGCCGACGAGATCCGCGCGACGCTGACGCCGCGCGGTGAGGACCTGTTGGACAAGGTCAAAGACCAGTGCGTGGCTGAGACGCTGACCAAGTTCATGTTTCGGCACCTGCAGCCGTACTTCAACTCCGACATCAACGAGCTGGTCAACACCGAGCCGTTCGCGAGTCTTTTCGACGAGCAGCGGATCGGACGGTTGAAGCCGAATGCGCCCGTGCTCATCAACAGCAACCGCTACGACCCGCTGGTGCCGTGGACGGCGGCCAACCAGCTCGGCCGCGATTGGTGTGCGAAGGGTGCCGACGTGGAGTTCCGCACCAACGAGGAACCGCCGTTCCTGAACAAGGCCGTCGTCAACCACGCGTTGCCGATGCTCGTCGACGGTGAGGCGGCGATGCAGTGGATCGCCGACCGGGTCAACGGTCTGCCGACCACGCCGAACTGCGGGCAGTTCTGAGACGTTAGGCTGCCCGCGTGCTGATCGTCATCGAGGGACTGGATGGGGCCGGCAAGCGCACATTGACCGTTGGCCTCCAGCGCGCCTTTGAGGCCGACGGTATGTCGGTCACGACGCTGGCTTTCCCTCGGTACGGCCAGTCGATCCACGCCGACCTCGCCAGCGAGGCGTTGCACGGCCAGCACGGCGATCTGGCTTCGTCGGTGTATGCGATGGCGACGCTGTTCGCCCTCGACCGGGCCGGGGCGGTCGAACAGATTGCGGATCTGCGTCGTCGACATGACGTGGTGATCCTGGATCGCTACGTCGCCTCCAACGCCGCCTACAGTGCTGCTCGTCTGCATCAGGATGGCGCCGGTGAGGCGGTGTCATGGGTGGGTGAACTCGAATACGGCCGGTTCGCCCTGCCCAAGCCGGATCGACAAATCCTGCTCGACGCCTCGGTCGAGTTGGCCGCCGAACGGGCCAGGCAGCGGGCCCAGCAGGAGGCCGACCGGGCCCGCGACGCCTACGAGCGGGACGACGGACTGCAGCGCCGGACCGGCGCCGTCTATGCCGAATTGGGTGCCGCTAACTGGGGTGGACCGTGGTCGATCGTCGCTCCGGACGTCGATCCGGCGGCGTTGGTGGCGTCTCTACAGCATTAGGGACGTTGCATGCAGCGGAAATGTCGCAACTCGCCCGTGTGGTAGCCGGGGTTTGTCCCAATTCGGTGACACCATGGACAACATGAGGCAAAGGATTCTCGTAGTCGACGACGACCCATCGCTGGCCGAGATGCTCACCATCGTTTTGCGTGGCGAGGGTTTCGACACCGCAGTCATCGGCGACGGCTCGCAGGCGCTGACGGCTGTCCGTGAGCTTCGCCCCGATCTGGTGTTGCTGGACCTCATGCTGCCCGGCATGAACGGCATCGATGTGTGCCGGGTATTACGGGCGGACTCCGGCGTGCCGATCGTCATGCTCACTGCCAAGACCGACACCGTCGATGTGGTGCTGGGCTTGGAGTCGGGCGCCGACGACTACGTGATGAAGCCGTTCAAACCCAAGGAACTGGTCGCGCGAGTCCGGGCCCGGTTGCGGCGCAACGAGGACGAGCCGGCCGAGATGCTGTCGATCGCCGACATCGACATCGACGTGCCCGCTCACAAGGTCACCCGGGAGGGCGAGCAGATTTCGCTGACTCCACTGGAGTTCGACCTGCTGGTGGCGCTGGCACGCAAACCACGCCAGGTGTTTACTCGAGATGTGCTGCTCGAACAGGTGTGGGGATATCGCCACCCCGCGGACACCCGTTTGGTGAATGTCCATGTCCAGCGCTTACGGGCCAAGGTCGAGAAGGACCCGGAGAACCCGCAGGTGGTGCTGACCGTTCGAGGAGTGGGTTACAAGGCCGGACCGCCGTGAGTCGCGCGGAGGAGCGCCGCACGTGATTTTCGGCTCGAGGCGGCGCATCCGCGGTCCGTGGGGGCGATCGGGTCCCCTGGTTCGGGGTACGAGTGCGCTGAGTCGAGCACTGGGGCTGATCTGGCGCCGCTCGCTGCAGTTGCGGGTGGTGGTGCTGACGTTGGGCCTGTCGGCGGCCGTGATCTTGGTGCTTGGCTTCGTGCTCACCAGCCAGATCACCAACCGGGTGCTCGACGTGAAAGTGCATGCGGCGACCGAGGAGCTCGATCGGGCGCGCAATACCGTCAGCGGAACGGTCAGTGGTGAAGAGGCCCGGTCGCTGGACTCCAGCCTGCAGCTGGCCCGTAACACCCTGATCTCCAAGACCGGCCAGTCGTCGGGGGCCGGACTCGCCGGCACCTTCGACGCGGTGCTCATGGTCCCGGGGGATGGCCCGCGGGCGGCCACCGCCGCCGGGCCGATGGATCAGATCCCGAAGTCGTTGCGCGACTTCGTCAAAGCCGGCCAGGTCAGTTATCAGTACTCTGCGGTGCGCACCGAGAGTTTCAGCGGCCCGGCCCTGTTGATCGGAACCCCGGCACCGTCGCGTGTGCCGAATCTCGAGTTGTACCTGATCTTCCCGCTGAACAGCGAGGAGAACACGATCACGCTGGTGCGCGGCACCATGGCCACCGGCGGGCTCGTTCTGCTGGTGCTACTGGCCGGAATTGCGCTGCTGGTCTCGCGGCAGGTGGTGCTGCCGGTGCGGTCGGCCTCGCGGATCGCCGAGCGGTTCGCCGAAGGTCATCTGTCCGAGCGGATGCCGGTGCGCGGCGAGGACGATATGGCGCGGCTGGCCGTGTCCTTCAACGACATGGCCGAAAGCCTGCAGCGGCAGATCACCCAGCTCGAAGAGTTCGGCAACTTGCAGCGCCGGTTCACCTCCGACGTCAGCCATGAGCTGCGCACGCCACTGACCACCGTGCGAATGGCGGCCGACCTGATTCACGACCATTCCGAGGAACTCGACCCGGCGCTGCGCCGCTCCACCGAGCTGATGGTCAACGAACTCGACCGATTCGAGACGCTACTCAACGACCTGCTGGAGATCTCCCGCCACGACGCGGGCGTCGCCGAACTCTCCGTCGAGGCAGTCGATCTGCGCTCAACGGTCAACAGCGCACTGGGCAGTGTCGGCCATCTCGCCGACGAGGCGGGTATCGAATTGATGGTCAACCTGCCCGACCACGAAGTCATCGCCGAGGTCGACGCCCGCCGAGTCGAGCGCATCCTGCGCAACCTGATCGCCAACGCGATCGACCATGCCGAGCACAAACCGGTCCGGATCCGAATGGGCGCCGACGAGGACACCGTCGCGGTCACCGTCCGGGACTACGGTGTCGGCCTTCGGCCCGGCGAGGAGAAGCTGGTGTTCAGCCGGTTCTGGCGCTCGGACCCGTCACGGGTGCGCCGCTCCGGCGGAACGGGGCTCGGCTTGGCGATCAGCATCGAGGACGCCCGGCTACACCAGGGCCGCCTGGAGGCGTGGGGCGAGCCGGGTAAGGGTGCCTGCTTCCGGCTGACGTTGCCACTGGTGCGCGGCCACAAGGTCACCACCAGTCCGTTGCCGCTGAAACCCGTTGCCGCAGAACGTCAAGATGGCCGGCAACGGGAGAGCGTGTGACACGCCGGCTGCTGGCTCTGTTGATGGCCGGGCTGGTCGCGATCGCGACGGGGGCATGCGCCGGTGTGCCGAATTCCTCGGCGCCCCAGGCGATCGGGACTGTCGAGCGTCCTCAGCCCAAGAGCCTGCCGAAGCCGACCCCGGGGATGGATCCCGATCAGCTGCTCCGTGAATTCCTCAAGGCCACCGCGGATCCGGCGAATCGGCATCTGGCGGCGCGGCAGTTCCTCACCGCAGCGGCCACGAGCGGCTGGGACGATCAGGGCAGTGCGCTGCTGATCGACAACGTCGTGTTCGTCGAAACCCGTACTCCTGAACGGGTTTCGGTCACGATGAAGGCGGACATGCTCGGCTCGCTGTCCGATGTGGGTGTGTTCGAAACCGCCGAGGGCCAGCTGCCCGACCCCGGGCCGCTGGAGCTGGTGCAGACGCCGGACGGGTGGCGGATCAACAAGCTGCCCAACGGAGTGTTCCTGGACTGGCAGCAATTTCAGGCCACCTACAAGCGCAACACCCTGTACTTCGTCGATCCGACCGGCAAAACCGTCGTTCCCGATCCTCGCTACGTCGCGGTGTCCGATGCCGACCAGCTGGCCACCGAACTGATCACCAAGCTGATCGCAGGGCCGCGCCCGGAGATGGCTCGGACGGTACGAAACCTCTTGGGCCCGGTGAAGATGATCGGCCCGGTGACCCGCGCCGACGGTGGCAAGACCGGCATCGGCCGGGGCTATGGCGGCGCGAAGATCGATCTGGAGAGCTTGACCACCACCGATCCACACAGTCGGCAACTGCTTGCCGCCCAGATCATCTGGACGCTGGCGCGGGCTGACATCAAGGGCCCGTATGTGATCAATGCCGATGGCGCGGCACTGGACGACCGGTTCGCCGACGGCTGGGACACCACCGATGTGGCGGCCACTGATCCGGGTGCGGTCGACGGCGCCTCGGCCGGTGTGCACGCGCTGATTCGCGGATCGATGGTGTCGTTGGACGGGCAGCGGGCCGCGCCGGTGCCCGGGTCGTTCGGTCAGATGAACGATCAGGTGTCGGCGGCGCTGTCGCGGACCGGACAGGCGATCGCCTCGGTCACGGTGCAGCGGCCGGGCGCGCCGGACATGGTGTCCTCGGTGTGGATCGGCCCGAATGGCGCGGTGGCGGCGAAAGCCACCGACGCGCGATCGCTGACGCGGCCATCGTGTGGCCTTGGACGACGCGGTGTGGGTCGTGGTGGACGGCAACAGCGTCGTACGGGTGATCCAGGAGCAGGCTTCCGGGCAGCCCGCCCGCATACCGGTGGATTCCGCGGCGGTGGTATCCCAATTCCCCGGCGCGATAACCGAATTGCAGCTCTCCCGGGACGGCACGAGGGCGGCGATGGTCGTCAATGGCCAAGTCATCCTGGCGAATGTGGAGCAGACCCCGGCCGGCGAGTTCGCGCTGACCTATCCGCGTCGGCTCGGTTTCGGCCTCGGCGCCTCGGTGGTGTCGTTGTCGTGGCGCACCGGTGACGACATCGTCGTCACCCGGACCGATGCCGCCCATCCGGTGTCGTACGTGAATATCGACGGGGTCAACTCCGACGGGCCGACCGGCAACATCGTGATGCCGGTGACGGCGGTCGCGGCCAACCCGGCGGCGGTGTACGTGTCTGACAGCCGCGGGGTGCTGCAATTGTCGGGTAACAGTGCTGAAAACAATCAATCCTGGTCGGATGTGAGGCCTTTCCTGACGCCCGGCGCGGTGCCGGTGCTGCCGGGCTGAGAGGAGATCTGGTGTCCGGACCCGTGTTGCCCGGTGCGATCCGCCAAATCGGTTACATCGTGCAGGATTTCGACAAGGCGCTGGCTGAGTTTCTGGCGCTGGGTATCGGCCCGTTCTATGTGTTGCGCGGTATCGAGCAGACCGGGATCTATCGCGGCCAGGAGTGCACGGTGAAGCTGACGCTGGGGCTGGCCAACAGCGGCGACCTGCAGATCGAGATCATCCATCAGGACAACGATGCACCGTCGATCTACTCGGAGTTCACCTCCGCGGGCGGTAACGGCTTCCACCAGCTTGCCTACTGGGCCGAAGACTATGACGCCGCGTTGGCGGCCGGCCAGGCAGCGGGATGGCCGGTGGTGTGGTCGGGCGGCGAGCCAGGCACCGCTCGCTACGCCTACTTCGAACCACCGCCCGGAACGGCCGCGACGATCATCGAGCTGATGGAGCTCACGCCGGCGACTGTCGGGATGGGGGAGCTGGTGCGCTCGGCGGCGGTGAATTGGGACGGAAGCGAGCCCATCCGGACGCTGTTCGGGTAGCGGCGCGGGCGCCTTGCGGCGCTTCACTTGCTGCTCAGGGGTGAATTGTGGCGGAGCTGTCAAGTTAGTAGCGTTTGCTCTGTGAGTGGGGAGTTGCGGGAGCGTTGAGGCGATCGCGACTGGTTACTCGATTTGAGTGCAGCATTTCTTAGGCAAAGATCGTCGCACCCTGATTGATCCGCACGGCCAGGTGGTCGCTGTGGTGAGCGGCGGCGACCTGGTCGGCACCGTTAACGCGGTTGAGTTGGCAGTGTTTGCAACGAGCACGACGCAAGCGATCGCTCAGTCGATGATGGATCCTCTTGGACAGCCGTTGTTTGCGGTCCAGAGCGGATAGAACGCGGCTTTGGTTGTGCGCGCTTGAGTCTTGCCGCCACGACTCCCGAGATTCTCGAAAGGGTTCGAGCGAACCGCTCTCGCGGTCTGGTCATCAATCCGTCGGACCCGAATTTTCTGGTCACACTGGCGGAACTCAGCGCCCGACCACCCATTTGCGGATCTTCGGATCGCGGGCATCACGAACAAAGTGCCCGGACCCCACAAAAATGTCGATCTCAGCGCGGTGCCGGCCATCGAGACCCAGCACCAGCCAACTTAATTCTCCGGCGGAGCCTGCGGCTCGAACGGGTGATACCACTTCCATTGGGCGCGTTCGCCGATGGGCCCGCGGCATGGTGGGACATCCGGTGGTGGGTTGTTCGGCGGGCGCGCTAGCGACTGTGACGTGAGTGGATCGCCGTCGCAGTCGAGGACGGTGAGGTGCTCGGCGGGCCCGGTGATGGTGATATCGCCGCGGTGGTGTGCCCGGTGGTGATAGGGGCACAACAAGACGAGGTTGTGCAATTCGGTGGGCCCGCCGTTTTCCCAGTGCTGGATGTGATGGGCGTGCAGTCCGCGTGTTGCGCCGCAGCCGGGGACCGCGCATGTGGCGTCGCGATGTTCGAGCGCGCGGCGGAGCCGCCGGTTGATGGTCCGGGTGGTGCGGCCGGCGCCGATCGGTTGGCCGTCGCGTTCGAACCAGACTTCACAGGTGGCGTCGCAGGTCAGGTATTGGCGGTCGGCATCGGACAGCAGTGGGCCCAAATGGAGCGCACCAATCCGCTGCTCGACATCGACATGCATGACCACCGTGGTGCGTTGCCCGTGCGGCCGTTGCACCACGTCGGCGTCCCAGCCGGCCTCGACCAGGCTCATGAACGCGTCCACTGTATTCGGCAGTGGCGGCGGGGTTTCCGCCGTCTCGTGCTCGCGCTGGTATTCGGCGATGAGACTGTCGTGGTGAGACTGTAGTGCAGCCTCGACTGTCGCGGCCTCGTCGGCGGGCACGGTGATACGCCACGTGGTGGACTCGTCGCGAACGGTTTTGCGCACTGATCGTGGCGGGTCGGGTTGCGGACCAGGCTTGGGTGGCCGGGGTTCGAGCTTGATGGCTTTGCGCAGCTGGCTGACTGTCGCAACAGAGGCCAGCTGTGCGTAGTGCTCATCGGAGCCGTCGGCGGCTCGTTCGGCGATGACGCCGACCTGATCCACCGACAGCCGTCCCTCACGCAGCGCTTGGGTGCAAAGCGGGAACTCGGGAAGTCGGTGCGCCACAGCAGAAATCGTCTTGGCGGTGGTCGATGAAGTGCCCAACTTCCAAGCCACCACGGCGGCGACGGAACGTGCACCGGTCATGCCGCAGAGATTGCCGTGCTCCAGTTCGGCGACGAGTTCCACGATGCGCCCGTCGATCGCATTGCGCTGACCGGCCAGCTCCGCAAGCTCCTCGAACAAGACCTCGAGGCGTTCCTTCGGGGTGAGCACGGCGGTCGAGGACATGACCCCATCATCGCAGCAGGGTCCGACAAGAACTGACCGCTCAAAGGTGGCCCAGCGCCCGCGCCGCGAACAGCTCGGGATGTTCCCGGTGCATGAAGTGGCCGCCCGGCACTTCTTCAATGATGTACTCGCCCTCGAACATCCGGGCGGCACGGCGGAAGTCTGATGGCTTGGCGACGGGATCGTCAGATCCTGCGATGACGACGGTCGGCACGGTGATCTTCGTCCTCATCGACGCCGACGGCAACGGTGAGAGCTTGCGGTAGTAGCCGAACACGGCGTCCAGGGTGCCCGGGCTGGCGAAGCACTCGCGGACGGCATCGAACTCCGCGGCGGACGGAGTCCACGTCGGCGACCATCGCCGATAGATTGCGGGCAATGCCTCGAAATTGTTGCGGGCGAACCGTTTCGCCGCACCGGGCAGCTTATAAGCAGCGAAATGCCGTGCACCCCAGAGTTTCCGCGGAGACGGTAAGAGCGTCGCGGGATGCGGAATTGCAACGGTCATCAACTTGGAGACCCGATCGGGCCGCAGCGCTGCTGCGCCGTAAACGGCCGCGGCGCCCCAGTCGTGACCGATGAGCACGGCCTCGGACGCTCCCAGCGCAGTGATCAACGCAAGCACGTCACGCGCCAGCGTCTCCTGATCCGGGTCCGCAGTGGGTACGGCCGTCGGATGATAGCCCCGCATGAACGGGCTCACGGCCCGATAGCCGCGATCAGCAATCCGCGGACGCAGGTCATCCCAGGTGTGGGCGGTGTCCGGGAAACCATGGAGCATGAGCACCAGCGGCCCGGAGCCCTCCTCGATATAGGCGAACGTCAACCCGTTCGCCTCGACGAATCCGGTCGTCCCAGCCATGTGCTGTGGACAGTACACCCGCGATGTCACCCCACCTGGCCACACTCAAGCCATGCTCGACCTCATTCTCCCGCTCGAATGCGGCGGCTGCGGTTTGCCGTCGACCAAGTGGTGCGACGCCTGTGCCACCACCCTCGAGGTCCACACCGACGAACCGCACCTCGTCACCCCGCGCATCGATCCCGGCGTGCCGGTCTTCGCCCTCGGCCGCTACGCCGGCCCCCGACGGCAGGCCATCGTCGCGCTCAAAGAACACGGCCGTCGCGACCTCGTCGCGCCGCTCGCTCGCGCCCTGGCCCTCGGCATCCACCAGCTCCTCAGCTGGGGCATCCTCGACACCCCGTTCACCATCGTCCCGGCGCCCACTCGCGCCCTGGCCGCCCGCCGCCGCGGTGGCGACCCCGTCACCCGTATCGCCACAGAAGCCACCCGGCAGAACCACAGCATCGACGTCACCCAAGCCCTGAAGACGAAAGCCATGGTCCGCGACTCCGTCGGCCTGACGATCGCCGATCGCGAGCGCAACCTCTCCGGACGGATCAAGATCACCAAGCCGGTCGAAGGCGATGTCTTGCTCGTCGACGACATCGTCACCACCGGCGCCACCGCCCGCGAAGCGGTCCGCGCGCTGCAACTGACGGGAGCAAAAGTTACGGCCGTGCTCACCCTGGCGCACGCCTGACCAGGGGAGGCCCGCGGTCCCTGTAACAGTGGTCGAAAGAACTGGAAACAGGTGCGCCGAAAAGGTGGCACCACCCCATGAACAACGACTACCGTCGGGGCCAACACACCGTGAATAAATCACGGGGGCGGTCTAGTCAACAGGCCCGCCGCTTCGCCGAGTAACGGTAGGAGGTGAGGTAACTCGACCCCTGGCGCCGGCGGATGAAGCTCGTGCCAATCCTGTCGGCGCATTATCCAAGACAGGCCGGCACGCCCAGGTGCGTGCAACCCGTAAGAGAAACGAGTTGTCAAGCATGTCAATCGATTCCGTGAATACCGGTCAAATGCTCGCCGACGATGACGACCTTGCCGAACCCGATGCCAACGCCGAAGTGCAGGTGTGCGGTCGCAATGTCGAGATTCCCGATCACTACCGCGTCTATGTCGCGCAGAAGCTCGCTCGCCTCGAACGGTTCGATCGCTCGATCTACCGCTTCGACGTCGAGCTGGAGCACGAACGCAACCGCCGTCAACGCAAGAACTGTCAGCACGTCGAGATCACCGCGCGCGGTCGCGGGCCGGTGGTCCGCGGGGAGGCCTGTGCAGACAGTTTCTACGGCGCCTTCGAGGCTGCCGTCCACAAACTCGAGAACCGGCTGCGGCGCACCAAGGACCGGCGCAAGGTTCACTACGGCGACAAGACACCGGTATCGCTTCATGAGGCCACTGCGGTGACCGCTCTCATCGACGCGGCCGCGGCGTTCACGCCCGAGCAGCCCACCGCCCAGGAGCCGGCGGTCGACGACCACGAGCCGGGACGCATCGTGCGCACCAAGGAGCACCCTGCCAAGCCGATGACGGTCGACGACGCGCTCTACGAGATGGAGCTCGTCGGCCACGACTTCTTCCTGTTCCAGGACAAGGAGACCGATCGGCCGTCGGTGGTGTACCGCCGCCACGCCTATGACTATGGGCTGATCCGGCTGGGCTGATCGCCGCTGCCCGGGCTCGACCAGCGCGTCACCTAGGATGGGGGGCGCTTAAGCCTCCACTCCACAGGGGGCCCCTCCTACATATGTTCAGGGGAAAAACGTGCTGTCGAAGTTGCTGCGCCTTGGTGAAGGTCGCATGGTCAAGCGCCTCAAGGGGGTGGCTGACTACGTCAACACCTTGTCCGACGACCTAGAGAAGCTCTCGGACGGCGAGCTGCGGGCCAAGACCGACGAATTCAAGAAGCGCGTTGCTGACGGCGAAAGCCTCGATGACCTGCTCCCCGAGGCGTTCGCCGTCGCGCGTGAGGCGGCCTGGCGGGTGTTGCAACAGCGCCACTTCGACGTGCAGGTGATGGGTGGTGCGGCGCTGCACTTCGGCAACGTCGCGGAGATGAAGACCGGTGAGGGCAAAACCCTGACCTGTGTGCTTCCCGCCTACCTGAACGCGCTGGCCGGTGATGGGGTGCACGTCGTCACCGTCAACGACTACCTGGCCAAACGTGACAGCGAGTGGATGGGCCGTGTGCACCGCTTCCTGGGCCTGGAGGTCGGCGTCATTCTTTCGGGTCTGACCCCCGACGAGCGTCGGGTGGCGTACCACGCCGACATCACCTACGGCACCAACAACGAGTTCGGCTTCGACTACCTGCGCGACAACATGGCCCACTCGGTCGAGGAGATGGTGCAGCGCGGGCACAAATACGCGATCGTCGACGAGGTCGACTCGATCCTCATCGACGAGGCCCGCACCCCGCTGATCATCTCCGGCCCGGCCGATGGCGCTTCGCACTGGTACACCGAGTTCGCCCGGCTGGCCCCGCTGATGAAAAAAGACACCCATTACGAGGTGGACATCAAGAAGCGCACCATCGGCGTGCACGAGCTGGGTGTGGAATTCGTCGAGGACCAGCTCGGCATCGACAACCTGTACGAGGCCGCGAACTCACCGCTGGTCAGCTACCTCAACAACGCGCTGAAGGCCAAGGAGCTCTTCGAGCGCGACAAGGAATACATCGTCCGCAACGGCGAGGTCCTGATCGTCGACGAGTTCACCGGCCGCGTGCTCATCGGCCGGCGCTACAACGAGGGCATGCATCAGGCCATTGAGGCCAAGGAAAACGTCGAGATCAAGGCCGAGAACCAGACCCTGGCCACGATCACGCTGCAGAACTACTTCCGGCTCTACGACAAGCTCGCCGGCATGACCGGTACCGCCGAGACCGAGGCTGCAGAGCTGCACGAGATCTACAAGCTCGGGGTGGTCCCGATCCCGACGAACCGGCCGATGATCCGTAAAGACCAGACCGACCTGATCTACAAGACCGAGGAAGCCAAGTACATCGCCGTCGTCGACGACGTCGTCGAGCGCTACGAGAAGGGCCAGCCGGTCCTGATCGGCACCACCAGCGTCGAGCGCTCCGAGTACCTGTCCCGGCAGTTCCAGAAGCGGCGCGTACCCCACAACGTGCTCAACGCCAAGTTCCACGAGCAGGAGGCCGGCATCATCGCTGAGGCCGGCCGGCGCGGTGCGATCACGGTGGCCACCAACATGGCCGGCCGTGGGACCGACGTCGTGCTCGGCGGCAACGTCGACTTCCTGGTCGACACCCGCCTGCGTGAGCGGGGCCTCGATCCCGTCGAGACCCCCGAGGAGTACGAGGCCGCCTGGCAGGAGGAGCTGCCGAAGGTCAAGGAGCAGGCGGCGAAAGAAGCCGAGCACGTCATCGAGGTCGGTGGTCTCTACGTGCTGGGTACCGAGCGCCACGAGTCACGTCGTATCGACAACCAGCTGCGCGGCCGGTCCGGTCGTCAGGGCGATCCGGGCGAGTCCCGCTTCTACCTGTCGCTCGGTGACGAACTCATGCGGCGATTCAATGGCGCGACTTTGGAAAGCCTGCTGACCCGCCTCAACCTGCCCGACGACGTGCCGATCGAAGCCAAAATGGTGACCCGCGCGATCAAGAGCGCGCAGACCCAGGTCGAGCAGCAGAACTTCGAGATCCGCAAGAACGTCCTCAAGTACGACGAGGTGATGAACCAGCAGCGCAAGGTCATCTACGAGGAGCGCCGCCGGATCCTCGAGGGCGAGAACCTGCAGCAGCAGGCCCACGACATGCTGGTCGACGTCATCACGGCCTACGTCAACGGCGCCACCGCCGAGGGCTACGCCGAAGACTGGGACCTCGAGCAGCTGTGGACCGCGCTCAAGCAGCTCTACCCGGTCGGCATCGACCATCACGACCTGCTTGACGACGACGCTGTTGGTGAGCCTGGCGAGCTGACCCGCGAGGAACTGCTCGACGCGCTGATCGAGGACGCCGAAAAGGCCTATGCCACACGCGAAGCCGAGATCGAGGCGCTGGCCGGTGAAGGTGCCATGCGTCAGCTCGAGCGCAATGTGCTGCTCAACGTGATCGACCGCAAGTGGCGCGAGCACCTCTATGAGATGGACTACCTCAAGGAAGGCATCGGCCTGCGGGCCATGGCGCAGCGCGATCCGCTGGTGGAGTACCAGCGCGAGGGCTATGACATGTTCGTCGGCATGCTCGACGGTCTGAAGGAGGAGTCGGTCGGCTTCCTGTTCAACGTTCAGGTGGAGGCCACTCCGGCGCCCGCGGTGGCGCCGGTCGAGACCCCGGCCGGCCTAGCCGATCTGGGCAACCAACAGCAGGAGCCGGCCCCGGCCCTGCGCGCCAAGGGAATCGACGACGACGACTCACGGCAGCTGACCTATACCGGTCCCGCCGAAGACGGCTCGGCCGAGGTGCAGCGCAACGGTGGCGGCAAGCACGCCGCGACCGCGGGCACCACCCGCAAGGAGCGTCGCGAGGCGGCTCGCAAGCAGTCCAAGAGCAGTAGCAGGCTGCGCCGGGGGTAGCCCCCACGACTAGCCGATGTGCAGCGCCACCACCTGCCATCGCAACCCGGTTGGCGTCAGCACCTGTTCGACACGGCAGGCGATCGCATGGACGCGATCGTCGCGGCTGTAGGTCGCTGCGACTTCGGCGGCTGATCCGTCGGCGCCGACCGGTTGCACCCGTAGCCGGCGAAGGCATGCGGCACCGGTGCCGTCGTGGCGCGCGACCGCGGGCAACAGCGACTCCACCAGGCCGCCGGCCAGTAACGGGCGAAGCTGGGCCAATGACCGGCGCCGGTCGATCACCTCGAGCACGCGGCGCAGCGCCGCGTCGGCGAAGCCGCCCGCGGCACGCAGGGGAGCGGACGTGGCGGGCGGCGGAGCAGGGCGAGGCCGCCCAGATCCGGGGGTGCGCGGGCGAAGCAGGTGCACGCGCTCGGACGCGGTGCGCAGCACCGGCGGCTCGTAGTCGACGACGGGAACGACGCAGGACATGGGCATCTCCGGGATCGGTCGGCAGGGGCCGGCTGCCGGAGAGGGGCGAACCGATGGCGACATGATGGCACAGTTCTGTCGCTGGTGCGGACACCGATGCGGCGGCGGTGTGCGCACCCGCGATGCGGTACCCCCGGGTCGGCAGTTACCGTGTCGGGACGGGCGGGGAGTAGTCGAAATGATGAGGGGAATGGCGGACGATGGTGACTCGGCTGTCAGCATCGGACGCCTCGTTCTATCACCTGGAGAACACCTCGACCCCGATGTACGTCGGCTCGCTGGCGATCTTGCGCAAGCCTCGTGCCGGCTTGAGCTACGAAACCTTGCTGGAGACCGTCGAACGTCGATTGCCGCAGATTCCGCGCTATCGCCAGAAGATCCGCGAGGTCACCCTGGGATTGGCGCGTCCGGTCTGGGTCGACGACCCCGACTTCGACATCACCTATCACGTCCGGCGCTCGGCGCTGCCGTCGCCGGGTAGCGATGCTCAACTGCACGAACTCATCGCCAGGCTGGGCTCGCGGCCTCTCGACCGGTCCCGCCCGCTGTGGGAGATGTACCTGATTGAGGGCCTGGCCAAAAACCGACTGGCCATCTACACGAAATCCCACCAGGCGCTCGTGAACGGGATGACGGCGCTGGAGATCGGCCACGTCGTGGCCGACCGCAGCCAGAAGGCGCCCACATTCGGCGAGGACATCTGGATCCCGAGCCGAGAACCCACCAACGGCCAGCTGTTGCTCGGTGCGGTGGGGGAGTGGCTGGCCCGGCCGCGCTTGCAGATGCAGGCGGTCACGTCGGCCATCGGCGACCTGGCCCGCAACAGTGGCGAAGTCGTCGACCTGGCGCGACGGCTGACCGACGTCGCGCGCACCGTCGCTCGCGGCACCGCGCCGAACAGTCCCTTGAACACCAAGGTGTCGCGCAACCGCCGGTTCACGGTGGCCACCGGCTCCCTGGCGGACTACCGGACGGTGCGTTCGCGCTACGACTGTGACATTAACGACGTCGTGCTGGCCGTCATCGCCGGCGCGTTGCGGAACTGGCTGCTCTCCCGAGGTGAGCCGGTCACCACCAGCTCGACCGTGCGGGCGATGGCGCCGACGTCGGTGTACCCCGAGGCCGTTCTCGAATCGTCCGGTCCCGGCCAGGCGATCAGTGAGGTGGCGCCGTTTCTCGTCGACCTGCCGGTCGGGGAGGGCAACGCGGTGGTACGGCTGTCCCAGATCGCGCACACCACCGAATCGCACTCGGCGGCCGCCAGTCTGGTGGATGCCCGCACCATCGTCACGCTGTCCGGGTTCGCGCCGCCGACACTGCATGCGATGGGCACCCGAGTGGCCACTCAGTTCAACGCGCGTCAGTTCAACTTGTTGATCACCAACGTGCCCGGGCCGCAGTCGCAAATGTATGTGGCCGGGGCCAAGCTGCTGGAGATCTTTGCCGTGCCCCCGCTGCTGCACAACCAGGTGCTGGCCATCGGCGTGACATCGTATTGCGGCATGCTGTATTTCGGCATCAACGCCGACCGTGACGCCATGAGCGATGTCGACGTGTTGCCGACGTTGTTGGCCGAATCGCTCGAGGAACTGCTCGAAGCTGCTCAGTAGACGTAGGATTCGGCGATGAGCAAGGCCAACTCCGACGGTGAAGCTTCGGTCAAGAAGCGCAACCGCAAGATCCCCAAAGACATCTACGCGGCCGAATTGTTCCGGCTACAAGCGGAATTGGTGAAGCTGCAGGAGTGGGTCAAGGCCACCGGTGAACGGGTCGTCGTCGTGTTCGAGGGGCGGGATGCCGCCGGCAAGGGTGGCACGATCAAGCGCATCACCGAGTACCTCAGCCCTCGGGTCGCGCGCATCGCCGCGTTGCCCGCGCCCACCGAACGTGAACGGGGCCAGTGGTACTTCCAGCGCTACGTCGAGCACCTGCCGGCCCGCGGCGAAATCGTCCTCTTCGACCGATCCTGGTACAACCGAGCCGGAGTGGAGCGGGTGATGGGGTTCTGCACACCGCAGGAGCACACCCTGTTTCTCCGGCAGTGCCCGATCTTCGAGCAGATGCTCATCGATGACGGGATCATTCTGCGCAAGTACTGGTTCTCGGTCTCCGACAACGAACAGCTGCGCCGGTTCCGGTCCCGGCGAAATGATCCGCTACGGCGCTGGAAACTCAGCCCGATGGACCTCGAGTCCATCTTCCGCTGGGAGGACTACTCGCGCGCCAAGGATCAGATGATGGTGCACACCGACACCCCGAACAGTCCCTGGTTCATCGTCGAATCCGATGACAAGAAGCACGCGCGGCTCAACATGATGGCCCACCTGCTGGCGAGCATCGACTACCACGAGGTCGAACTACCGAAGGTCGACCTGCCCGAGCGCCAGACGCCGGGCAACTATCAACGGCCGGAGCGGGAGCTGTCGACCTACGTCGATGACCACGTCTCCACTCTGCTCGGGGACAGCAAGAAGGACGGTTAGCGTCAGAAAGCCGGCGGAAGGCCTGGTTCAAACCTCGGTCGCCGGTGATGCCCACCACTGCGCGGTTAGTCGAGCGGGTCGACCGGCAATACGCACCAATGAGACCCGCCACGGCAGGGGGATAAGGGGGCCGTGGCGGGCCTCTCTGTGTTAACGATGTTGACCCGGTCGCGGTTCCCCGGACTCCGACGTCTGCCGCCGGCTCCCGTGCCCGGAGATAGGTGAGACAATTCCAGCTGTGCATGTGACCTCGCCCGGCGCTGATGTGGCGTCGCCCTCCCCAATTCGTCTTCGGGCGTTGTCGGACTTGTCCGTCCGAATCCTCGGCGCTCCGGTCGCAGGTAACTGAGCTTCGTGCGGGTCTATATCCCGGCCACGTTGGCCATGCTCCAACAGCTGGTGGCCGACGGGTCGCTTCAGCCGCTGAGCGGGACGGCGTTCGCCGTCACGCCAGGTTTGCGAGAGTCCTACGCCGAAGGCGACGACGAGGAGCTGGCCGAGGTCGCGATCGGTGAGGCGGCGCTGGCGTCGCTGCGGCTGCTGGCGGCCGAGTCGGAGCAGACCGACGGCGAGTTGCCGCTGCGCCGCGCGGTATTGGTCGCCGATGCGGATGCGACGCCGCGGCCCGATCTCGACGACGCCGTGGTTCGGGTCGGGGGACGGGTGAACCTGGATCAAGTGGTTGCCGCCTACGTCGACAACGCTGAGGCCGAGCCCGCCGTGAAAGCCGCGATCGCCGTCATCGACGAAGCCGATCTGGGCGACGAGGACGCCGAGTTCGTCGTCGGAGACGCCCAAGACCACGCTCTGGCCTGGTACGCCACCCAAGAACTGCCGTTCCTGCTCGATTTGCTCTGACGCCTGGATACGCGACCGTAGGTTACGGTACCGTAGGTTAGAGGGCGAAAGAGGTGCGCTATGGCGAAGAACCAGGTCAAGATCAGTGCAAACGTCATCGACACCGTGCGACCGAAGGTGGCCGGCGAGGGGCGCAATCCCGCGATCGACGCGGTGCGTGCCATGGTCGGCCGGATCACCACACCGCTGTTGCCCGATGACTATCTGCAACTCGCCAACCCGCTGTGGTCGGCGCGCGAGCTGCGTGGGCGGGTGGTCGACGTCCGCCAGGAGACCGAAGATTCAGCAACGCTGGTGATCAAACCGGGCTGGGGCTTCACATTCGACTACCAGCCTGGCCAGTACATCGGCATCGGCCTGCTGGTCGACGGCCGGTGGCGGTGGCGGTCGTATTCGCTGACCTCGAGTCCGCATCGTGACGGTGCCGGCCGGTCGCGGACCATCACGATCACCGTCAAGGCCATGCCCGAGGGCTTTCTGTCCACCCACCTGGTCGGCGGCGTGAAGCCCGGCACAATCGTCCGGTTGGCTGCTCCGCAGGGTAACTTCGTGCTCCCCGACCCCGCACCCGCGTCGGTGTTGTTCCTCACCGGCGGGTCCGGCATCACCCCGGTGATGTCGATGCTGCGGACCCTGGAGCGTCGCGACCAGATCGGTGACATCGTCCATATCCATTCCGCTCCAACGGAATCCGATGTGATGTTCGCCAGCGAGCTCGCGCAACTGGCTCGCGAGCACGACGGCTACCGACTGACCGTCCGCACCACCCGCACGCAGGGGCGGCTGGATCTGGCCCAGCTTGACGATCTTGTCCCAGACTGGCGCGAGCGCCAGACCTGGGCCTGCGGTCCAGAAGGGATGCTGACGGAGGCCGAAAGGGTGTGGCAGGCCGCCGGCGTCGGTGAGCGGCTGCACCTGGAGCGCTTCGCGGCGTCCCGGGCAGCTGCGCACGGGCAGGGCGGCACGGTGACGTTCGGTCGCAGCCGCAAGTCGGTGACGGTCGATGCGGCGACGTCGCTGATGGAGGCCGGCGAGCAGGCCGGAGTCCAGATGCCGTTCGGTTGTCGGATGGGCATCTGCCAGTCCTGTGTGGTCGCCCTGGTAGACGGCCACGTCCGGGATCTGCGCACGGGCGTCGAGCACGAGCCGGGTACTCGGATTCAGACGTGCATTTCAGCCGCTTCAGGTGACTGTGTAGTGGATGTCTGAGGTTTACTCACTAGTAACCTACGGGTACGTAGGTTACGGTATCGTAGGTACGAGAAGGGAGGCGTGACTTATGGCTATTAGCGATGTTGATGCATTTGCGCATTTGACCGAAGCGGACATTGACGGCCTCGCGGTTGAGCTCGACGCCATCCGCCAGGACATCGAGGATTCCCTCGGCGCGCAGGATGCGCGCTATATCCGCCGCACCATTGCGGCTCAGCGCGGCCTCGAGGTCGCGGGTCGGCTGATGCTGGCTGCCAGCTCGAAGCGATCGGCCTGGTGGGCCGGCACGGTGACCCTGGGCGTGGCGAAGATCATCGAGAACATGGAGATCGGCCACAACGTCATGCACGGCCAGTGGGACTGGATGAACGATCCCGAGATCCACTCCTCCTCGTGGGAGTGGGATATGAGCGGGGCGTCCAAGCACTGGCGGTTCACCCACAACTTCATGCACCACAAGTACACAAACATCCTCGGCATGGACGACGACGTCGGCTACGGCGTCATCCGGGTCACCCGTGATGCGAAGTGGAAGCCGTTCAACCTGTACGGCAACCTGCTTTTCAACACCCTGCTGGCGATCGGTTTCGAGTGGGGCGTCGGGCTGCAGCATCTGGAGCTCGGCAAGATCTTCAAGGGTCGCGACGACCGCAAGGCCACACTGGTCCGGGTGCGCGAGTTCGGCCATAAGGCCGGGCGGCAACTGCTCAAGGACTACGTCGCCTACCCCGCGATCACGTCGCTGTCCCCGGGTGCCACCTACCGCTCGACCGCGACCGCCAACGCGGTGGCCAACGTGATCCGCAATGTGTGGGCGAACGCGGTGATCTTCTGCGGCCACTTCCCTGATGGCGCAGAGAAATTCACCAAGACCGACATGGTGGGCGAGAGCAAGGGCCAGTGGTATCTGCGCCAGATGCTGGGCAGCGCCAACATCGACGGCAGCCGTGCCATGGACTTCATGACCGGCAACCTGTCGTACCAGATCGAGCACCACCTGTTCCCCGACCTGCCCAGCAACCGGTACCACGAGATCTCGATCCGGGTGCGCCAGATCTGCGACAAGTACGACCTGCCGTACACCACCGGGCCGTTCCTGGTGCAGTACGGCAAAACCTGGCGCACGATCGCCAAGCTGTCGTTGCCGGACAAGTACCTGCGCGACACCGCCGACGATGCACCCGAGACCCGCAGCGAGCGGATGTTCGCCGAGCTGGAATCGGGCTATGCGGGTGTCGACCCGGCCACCGGCCGCAAGCGCGGGCTCAAGACCGCGATCGCCACTGCTCGTCAGAAGCGACGCGCCAAGCGCACAGCCAAAGCGGCCTAGCCAGTCGGCGCGCTCGCGGGGCAAGATGAGCCCGTGAGTGCGCCGTGGCAGGTCCGGACGGGCAGTGCCGACGATCTCGAAATCCTCGGGCCGTTGTGGCTGGCCGTGCATCACCGGCACGCCGAGTCGATGCCCGAACTCCAGCCCTACGTCAGTGACGCGGAATCATGGCGGGTGCGTCGCACCCTCTACGAGGAGCTTCTCGAGAAGCCGGATACGCTGCTGCTGGTCGCCGGCGTCGATGACCGCCCTATCGGTTATGGGCTGGCACACGTACTCGCGACCGAGGAAACCTGGGTCGCAGACACCTGGGCCACTGGCAGGCGCGTCGGTGAGATCGAATCCCTTTCGGTGCTTCCGGAATTCCGCGGCTCAGGCCTGGGCACCCAACTGCTCACCACGCTCGAAGAGCACCTGCGCCGCGCCGGTGTCGACGATCTGATCCTCGGTGCCCTGTCCGGCAACCGAGACGCCCTGCGTCTCTACGAGCGGCTCGGTTACCGGCCGACCTGGCTGTATCTGTCGAAGTTCGCCGGCCGGGATTGAGCGGTTAGTCCGGGATCCAGTTGAAGTCGTCCGGGTTGGGACCCTGCCGGCCGGCCTCACCCTTGTCGAGGGCGGTGATGGCGTCGATGTCGTCGTCGCTCAGCTCGAAGTCGAAGATCTCGAGGTTCTCCTTGATCCGCTCGGGGGTAACGGATTTCGGGAAAACGATATCGCCGCGTTCGATATGCCAGCGCAGCACCACCTGCGCGGGGCTCTTACCCAGCCGCTCGGCGATCTTGCCGATCACCGGGTCGCCGAGCACCGCGCCCTGAGCGATCGGGGACCACGCCTCGGTCAGGATCGTGTGGTCGGTGCCGTACGCACGCAGCTCGTCGTTGGCGAAGTACGGGTGCACCTCGATCTGATTGACGGCGGGCACCACCTCGGTGTCGCGGGCCAGCGTCTCCAGGTGATGTATCTGGAAGTTGGAGACGCCGATGCTGCGGGCCCGGCCGTCATTCTTGAACTCCTCCAACACCTTCCACGTGGAGACGAAGTCGCCGTCGTAGAGCCCCGGAAGCGGCCAGTGGATCAGGAACAGGTCGACGTAGTCGAACCCGAGAGCCTCGATCGTGGCGTCGAACGCCCGCTTGGCGTCGTCGGGCTTGTGAAACCCGTTGTTGAGCTTGCTGGTGACGTACACCTCGCCGCGGTCGATGCCGAAGTCCCGAATGCCTTGTCCGACGCCCTTTTCGTTCTGGTACATCTCCGCGGTGTCGATGTGGCGGTAGCCGATCTCCAGAGCGGTGCGCACGGCTGACGCGGTCTCGTCGGGTGCGATCTGGTAGACGCCGAAGCCGAGCTGCGGAATCTTGGTGCCGTCATTGAGTGTCAAATTCGGAACGGTGCTCATGTCTGCGGCGTGCCCTCTCGATTGGTGGTGCAAACAATTATCAGTACGCCGCGGCTTCTGACAACGCGGCCAGCAGCCGCCGCGCCGCCGCGACTCGGTGCGCCGGTGCGCCGGTCAGTGCGTCGAGCGCGCATTCCGGGTCGGCCGGGGGTCCCATATGGCCGCAGCCGCGCGGGCAGTCTGCGATGACATCAGCCAGATCCGAAAATGCCCTCAGAACGTCATCGGGCTCGATGTGGGCCAACCCGAACGATCTGATGCCCGGGGTGTCGACCACCCAGCCGCCGCCCGGCAGCGGCAATGCCACCGACTGGGTGGAGGTGTGTTTGCCCTTGCCGACGCCCGACACCTCGCCGGTGACGCGGTGCGCCTGCGGCACAAGACGATTGACCAGCGTCGACTTACCGACTCCGGAGTGGCCGAGCAGCACGGTGACCTTGCCGACCAACAATTCCTCGACTTCGTCGAGGGGGTCATCGCGCCCGGCGGTGATCACGGTGAGATCCAGATCGCTGAACTGCGCGGCGAACTCCTCGGGGGAGGCCAGATCGGTCTTGGTCAGGCACAGGATCGGGCGCAGGCCGCCGGCATACGCCGCGATGAGCGTCCGGTCCACCAGGCCGGTGCGCGGTGGGGGATCGGCCAGGGCCACCACGACCAACAGCTGGTCGGCGTTGGCGACCACCACCCGTTCGGTGGGGTCGGTGTCATCGGCGGTGCGGCGCAACACCGTTCGCCGGTCACCCCGGCGCACGATGCGGGCCAGTGTGTCGGGCCGCCCGGTCAGGTCACCGACGATGTCGACCTGATCGCCGACGACAATGGGGGTTCGGCCCAGTTCGCGGGCACGCATCGCGGTGACATGCCGGTCCGGATCGCCGTCGAGCACGCAGCCCCACCGGCCGCGGTCGACGGTGACAACCATCGCCGAGGCGGCATCGGCATGCTCGGGACGGGTTTTGGTGCGGGGACGCGAGCCACGGCCCGACCGGATCTTGACGTCGGATTCGTCGTACTCGCGTGGGCTCAACCGACCCCCACCATCTCGGCCCACAGCTGTGGGAATTCTGGCAGCGTTTTGGCGGTGGTTGCAATGTCCTCGACGGCGACGCCGGGTACCCGCAGCCCGATGATGGCTCCCGCCATCGCCATTCGGTGATCAGCATAGGAATGCCAGGTGCCGGCATGCAAGGGCGTCGCGGTGATCACCAGGCCGTCGTCGGTCTCGGTGCACTCGCCGCCGAGGCCGCCGATCTCGGCGCGCAGCGCCGCCAGCCGGTCGGTTTCGTGGCCGCGCAGATGGGCGATGCCGGTCAGCCGCGACACCGAGCCCGGTGCGGCCAGTGCGGCCAGGGCGGCCACCGCGGGGGCCAGCTCACCCACCTCGTGCAGATCCACGTCAAAGCCGCCGTAGGTCTCGGGACCCCGCACCTCGAGGTGCGAATCCGACTGGCTCACAGTCGATCCCATCAGCTGCAGGATGCCCAGGATTGTATCGGCGGGCTGCACGCTGGCCGACGGCCAGCCGGTGATGCCCACCGCGCCACCGGTCACCACGGCCGCGGCCAGGAACGGTACCGAGTTGGACAGATCCGGCTCGACGTCCCACTGCCGGGCCGCAATCGGCCCGGGTGCCACCCGCCACTCGTTGGTGACGGTGTCGTCGACATCGACGCCGGCCTCGCGCAACATCGCCACGGTCATCGCGATGTGCGGGGCCGAGGGCACCGAGGTGCCGGTGTGCACAACGGTCAGCCCCTCGGTGAACGCCGCGCCGGACAACAGCAGACCCGAGACGAACTGCGAGGAACTCGACGCGTCGATATGTACCGTGCCGCCCTTGACCGCGCCGCGGCCGTGAACGTGAAACGGCAGCCCGCTTGCGTCGATGTCGACACCCAGCCCGCGCATCGCGTCGAGCAGGGGAGCGATCGGGCGTGCCCTGGCCTGCTCGTCGCCGTCGAATTCGACGACCGCGGTGCTCAGCGCCGCCAGCGGCGGCACGAAGCGCAACACCGTTCCCGCCAGTCCACAGTCGATGCGCGCCTGACGGCCCGGGTTGAGCGCCCCGCTGACCACCAGCTCGGGGCCTTCGCCGGCCACGGCGATACCGAGCGCCTGAATCGCCCCGATCATGAGGTTGGTGTCGCGGCTGCGCAGTGCGCCGCGGATCGTGGAGTCACCCTGACCCTGGGCCGCGGCCAGCGCCGCGAGCACCAGGGTGCGGTTGGTCTGCGATTTCGAGCCGGGCACCGTGACCGTGGCGACGACGGCCTCCACCGCTGACGGCGCTGCCCACAACTCGGTGCTCACGGCATACATCCTGCCCTGTCGGCATCGTGCGCCACCATGGAGTCATGTGCGGACGATTCGCAGTGACCACCGACCCGGCGCTGCTGGCCGAGAAGATCAACGCCATCGACGAGGCGACTAACGCGGCCAAGGAGGCGCGGGGACCCAACTACAACGTGGCCCCGACGGCCACCATCGCCACCGTGGTGAGCCGACACGACCAGCCCGACGACACCCCGACCCGGCGGGTTCGGTTGATGCGCTGGGGCCTGGTGCCGCCCTGGGTGAAGGCGACCGCGGACGGCACCCCGGAGAACAAGGGTCCGTTGCTGATCAATGCCCGCGCCGAGAAGGTCACCAGCTCACCGGCATTTCGGGCGTCGGCCAAGAGCAAGCGCTGTCTGGTCCCGATGGATGGTTACTACGAGTGGAAGCCCAACCCTGATAGCCCGGCAGGCAAGAAGGCCCGCAAGACGCCGTACTTCATGCACCGCGCCGACGGCGAACCGCTGTTCATGGCCGGGCTGTGGTCGGTCTGGAAAGCAAATGACGAGGCGTCGCCGCTGCTGACGTGCACGATCATCACCACTGATGCGGTCGGCGAGCTCGCGGAGATCCACGACCGGATGCCCTTGGTGCTCGAGGAGCGGGACTGGGACCGGTGGCTGAATCCCGATCAGCCCGCAGACACCGACCTGCTGTCCGCACCGCCCGACATCGCCGACATCGACGTGCGCGAGGTCTCCACACTGGTCAACAGCGTTCGCAACAACGGCCCAGAGCTCATCGAGCCCGCCGATCCACACAACCAACCGGTTGGCCTGTTCTAGCGACTCGGCGCCGGTTAGGCTCACAGCCAAGATCCCGACCAGCGAGAGGAGCGGCCATGACCGCGGTCGAGCCCAAGGCCGATAAAGCCACCATCACCGTGCACAATCCCGCGGACGGCCGCGTCGCCGGCACCGTGCCGATCGAAGGCCCGGACGCCGTTGCGGCCAAGGCCACCGAGCTGCGGTTGTTCCAGACCGAGTGGGAGGAGATCGGCCCGCGCGGCCGCAAGGTCTGGATGTACAAGTGGCAGGACTGGATCCTCGACAACGCCGACCACCTCACCGAGGTGCTGATGTCGGAGACCGGAAAGTCGCACGGCGACGCCAAGCTGGAGCCGGTGGCCCTGGCGGACTCCATCAAGTACTGGGCCGGCAATGCCGAGGAGTTCCTCGCCGATCGGCACCCCAAGGCGCACAACCTTCTGTTCAAGGTGAAGAAGCTGACGACTGTCTACCGGCCGTACCCGCTGGTGGGGATCATCGAGCCGTGGAACTTCCCCCTGGCGATGCTGGCCCTGGACGTCGTGCCCGCGCTGGCCTCCGGCGCCGCGGTGCTCCTGAAACCCTCTGAGGTGACGCCACTCTCGGCCGTCGAGTTCGCCCGCGGCTGGACCGAGGTCGGTGCTCCGCCGGTGCTCGGGCTGGCGACCGGATACGGCGAGACGGGCGCGGCGGTGATCAACAACGCCGACTACGTCCACTTCACCGGCTCGACGGCCACCGGCCGCAAGGTCGCGGTGGCCTGTGCCGAGCAACTCAAACCGTTCAGTCTCGAGCTCGGCGGGAAGGACCCGGCGATCGTGCTGGCCGACGCCGACATCGACCGCGCTGCCAACGGCATCGCCTGGGGCGGGATGTTCAACTCCGGGCAGGTGTGCATCTCGGTGGAGCGGGTCTACGTCGAGGCTCCGGTCTACGACGAGTTCGTCGCGAAGTTGACCGCCAACGTACGCAACATCAAGCAGGGACAGGAAGACTCGGGCTTCAAGTACGACACCGGCGCCATGGCCACGGCCGCGCAGCGCGATATCGTCGGCCGCCACGTCCAGGAGGCCGTTGACGCGGGGGCGCGGGTGCTGACCGGCGGTAAGCCGACCGGCGTCGGGACGTTCTTCGAGCCGACGGTGCTCGCGGACGTGACCCCCACCATGACCTGCATCGCGGAGGAGACGTTCGGTCCGACGCTTCCGGTGGTGAAGGTCGCCGACGAAGAAGAAGCCATTCGGCTGGCGAACGATTCGCAGTACGGGCTGTCGGCGACGGTGTGGACCGGCGATGTCGAGCGCGGCGAGCGGGTGGCCCGACGGTTGGAATGCGGTGCGGTCAACGTCAACGATGCGCTGGCCAACGTGTTCTGCCCGTCGCTGCCGATGGGCGGGTGGAAGAACTCCGGTATCGGTTACCGGTCCGGGGGCGCGAGCGGTCTGATCAAGTTCTGCCGCCAGCAGGCCATCACCTCGCCGAAGGTTCCGACGCAGAAGTCTGAGTTGATGTGGTACTCGTCGTCGAAGCGACAGGGTCAGCTCGCTCTGGCGGCGATGCGCGCAATGGCCGGTAAGGGTGTGCGGCGCTTCGGGATTCGCCCGAAGAAGTAAGCATCGACGGCGCTCCCCAGCGCCGTCATCGATCCTGGTCAGTCGATCAGGATGCTAATGTGCCGTATGACTACCGCGGCGCGCAAAGACAGGCCAGCCAAGCCGGGTCCTCGGCGTGCCACCGCCAGCCCGAAAGTCGATGACGGCGGGACTCGGCAGCGGCTCATCGAGGCCACGGCGGAGATCATGCACGACGAAGGTTATGCCGCGGCCACCTCGCGGCGCGTTGCGACGAAGGCCGGTGTGAAACAGGCACTGGTCTACTACTACTTCCCGACCATGGACGATCTCTTCCTGGCGGTGTTGCGGTCCGGGGCGGAGGCCGCGCTGGACCAATTGCGGAAGGTGCTCACCGAGGAGGATCCGCTGCAGGCGCTGTGGCGGATCAACAGTGATCCACGGCAGACGGTGATGAGTACCGAACTCATGGCTCTGGCAAATCATCGCAAGGTGATCGGCGCCGAACTGCGGAACTTCGCCGAACGGGTGCGAGATATCGAGACAGCGGCGGTGACGATGTCGCTGCGTTCCTATGGCGTCGACCTCGAGGCGTATCCGCCAGTGGTGATCTCGATGCTGGTTGCGCAGATCGCCCGAAGTGTCGGCAACGAGAGCGCGGTCGGATTGACGCGCGGACACGCCGAGCTGGAGCAATTCGTCCAGGCTCAGTTTGCGATGCTCTCCGGGAAGCAGTCCTGATCGATCGACAGATCGACTCGGCAGGCACCGTGAACCAGGCATCACGCCGGGGCAGGCATCTGCGGGCGCCGGCGATTGGCTAGGACCGTGGTGGCCGGGCGGTGAACAGATCGGTCCGTAAAGCCCTCTACTGCAACGTGTTCTAGCTGTGGTTCCTGACGCCGTGCGCATCGGAACACGCCGGGTTACTCATTTGCGCCGAACTTCTTGACACGCCGTCGCGCCCCCTGCTATGAAGTTCATCACATTAAAGTTGATCGATCGATCAGCATTTCTCATCTCGGAGGCACGCCATGTCGGACGTCGGTATACGCGTCAACCCGCTTTTCATTTCGGCCCCTTCAGGGGCGCTGCAGCATTGCGGACCATCGCAGGGCGCCGCGCGATCGGCCGTGAAATTCGGCGGATACGGCGGAATGGCAGTCGCCATATGGCTGTTCAGCGCCCTGGCTGCGGGTTATGGGGTCGCCTCCGCCGACACGGGGTCCGACTCGTCCGGTGCGGCGTCGTCGTCCGCTTCGTCTTCTGACTCCGCGGGCGGTGGCGGTGCGGCATCGGCGCACTCCGGGCGCCGCGCCACAGGTGGCGTCAAGCCGCATGCCACGTCCGGGAAGTCGGCTGCTGGTCAGGTGACCAGCGGCGGCGGGTCGAAGTCCAGCACCCCGCCCCCGACGCGTACCGCCGCCGCGACGTCGCCGTCGCCGGTTTCCGCCGCCGTTGCCGAGTCGAAGATCGCCCGGCCGACGGCAGCGGTCACCGACACCAGATCGACCAGTGTCGTGCAACCGACGACCGGCACCGCTCACGCAGCGTTGGCGATTCATCCGACCGCTGCGGCGGTAAATGCGAAGGCGACGCCGAACGCAGCGGCACCGGCCGGGCCGGTTGACTTCCTCAACCATGTCATCACGTCGCTGCTCAACCCCTTCCTCAACCCGCCGCCGGACACCCCGGGGCCGTTGGTGCCGCTGGTCTGGTCAGTGCTCGGTGCGGTGCGCCGCGACCTGTTCAACCAGGCGCCGACGATCTCTGACCCGACCACCACGGTGCAGACCGGACAAACCGTGACCGGCAGCATCGGCGCCACCGACATCGAAGGTGACGCGCTGAAGTACACCGTCACCCAGGGGCCGAGGTACGGCACCCTCACGATCGACCAGGTCACCGGCAACTACACCTACACCCCAGACGACATCAACTACACTGCCGCGCAGACGGATTCATTTACGGTGACGGTTTCTGACGGCAAGTTCAACATTCTGACGCCGCTGAGCTCACACAGCGCTCAGGCCAGCGAGGGCGTGACGGTGCTCAATCCCACTGTGCAGCGGGCCATCCTGGCCATGCCCGCCGGCGTGACCAAACCGGTCAACCCGCGCTACTCCGAAGACGGGCAGTCCATCTACTTCGCGGCGACCCCGGCGGCCGGCGGTCGCCAGGAGATATATCAGATCAACATCGACGGTACGAACGCGACGTGCCTGACCTGTGGTGTCGCCCCGAGCGTGACCGCGAATCTGGGCAAGCCGGTTCCGTTCACCGACGGATCCGGTCGGGTTGTGGTGCTCGTGGACAGTGGCGCCCAGTCGGGACCGACGTATTCCGTTCTGCAACAAGGTGACAGCGGAGCCGAGCTGATCCCGATCGTGACGCCTGCCGGAGCGCCGGGCGTCATCTCCATCAACGCCCAACGTGAGCTGCGGATCTCGCCGGACGGGCAGCATGTACTCTTCAGCCGGATCATGCTCAACGGCGCCACCGGTGTCCTGCAGATCGTTCCGGTCGTGGGCGGCCTGGAGTACAACGCCGCCACCAACACCTACGACGTCACCGACCCGCGGGTGGTGTTCCCCACCGGCGAGGGCAAGCAGTGGACGCCGGACGGCAAGGGCGTGGTCATCCTCGGCGGCTCCTACGAGCAGGGCAATGCCGACGACATCGTCGTCGATTTGGCCACCGGCGGCATCACCCGCGTTACTGCCAACCTCGACTACGACGAGGACATGGACTACTCACCCAACCAGCAGTGGATCGCAATTGGCAGTACCCGCGGCCTCAACGCGCTGACGCCGATGACCAGGATCGTGCGGCAGAGCCTACTGCCGGTGTACGTAGCCGCGCCGGTCTACGGCTACTACGCGACTCCGGTCAATGTCTCCAACCAGGAGTGGGCGGTCGCCGTTGGGGATGAACTCAACCGGGAGAACGGAATTCCGCTCTTCGACACCGGTGACGGGTGGGCCGCGCGAAGCATGCCCAGTTGGAACACCGACGGAACCGCGGTGACGTTCTGGGAATCCAGCGTCTCCGATCCCACGAAGTCGCGGCTGGTGATCGCAAACCTGAAGTACACCACCAGTGTTGGGCCGGCGGCGGCCGACCGGACCACTCCGGATTCGTCATCGTGGGCGCCGGCGCTGAGCACCTACCATCCCAGCACTACACCGCTGGATCCGGTCGGCAGCTACAACGGCGTAGGCGGCGGCACCGCGGTGGTCACCGAGGCGCCGGACAGCGCGAATCCGGGCCGGACCATCCGGACGGTCACGTACAACAATTACGTGAACGAGGACGGGATGATCCTGAACGGCACCGAGTCGGCCGACTACCTGCCCAACCAGTCGTCGGTGCACTACCTCGCCAACATCACTGTGACGGGCGCGCACACCGGCTACCTGCACGCCGATGCGACCATCAACGCTTTCCAGCAGACGCTGACCGGCTACATCGTGTCCAACGTCGACGGCGACATCGAGGGCCTGCCGGATCCGGCCAGGGCCGCCGACTCGCAGCAGAGCGCCTAGGGATTGCGATAGCCGGGCGGGTTGGGGGTGTCGACCCACAGGTCCACCCCCAACTCGGAACCCGGCACGCAGTCGTAGACCGACAGGTCGCTGACGCCGGCGTCCACCAGCACGTCTTCGCACAACAGTGTCTGGCCCGTGTACTCACGGGCCGGCTTGGTCAGCACGGCGTACGCGGCATCGGAGTAGACCTCGGGCTTGCGGGAGCGGGCCATCGCCTCGTCACCGCCCAGCAGATTCTGCACCGCCGCGGTGGCGACCATGGTGCGCGGCCACAGCGTGTTGGAAGCGATGCCGGCATCGCGCATCTCCTCGGCAATCCCCAATGCGCACAACGTCATTCCGAACTTCGCCATCATGTACGGAGTCGGCTTGAGCCACTGTGATTCCAGCCGGATCGGCGGGGACAGCGTGAGGATGTGCGGGTTCTCCCGGCCCTTCATGTGCGGGATGCAGGCCTGCGAGACGGAGTAGGTGCCGCGCACCTGGATTCCGTTCATCAGGTCGAACCGCTTGAGCGGCACCTCCTCGATGGAGCCGAGGTTGATGGCCGACGCGTTGTTGACGCAGATGTCGATGCCGCCGAACTGCTCGACAGCCTTGGCTACAGCAGAGGCCACCGAGTCACCGTCGCGGACGTCGCCGACGATCGGCAGGGCCTGGCCACCGACCTCCTCGATCTCCTTGGCGGCGGTGTAGATGGTCCCGGGCAGCTTGGGATGCGGCTCGGTGGTCTTGGCCACCAGTGCGATGTTGGCGCCGTCGGCCGCGACGCGCTTGGCGATGGCCAGGCCGATGCCGCGGCTGGCTCCCGAGATGAACATGGTCTTGCCGGAGAAGGGTTTGCCTGCCATGCCTGCCACCTTATTCGGCGCCGATGTCGCATGACCAGGGGCACTCAGACCCGCGCCGAGTTCTCCACGATGATCTCACAGGCGGCGTCGTAGAACGCGCTGATCAGCGTCGAGAACGACAGCTGAAAGGGATAGATCATGTGCACGTCGAGCGGCTCGAGGCTCCACTCCGGCAGCACGGGCACGAGGCTACCGTCGCGCAGCTCGTTGGTGCAGATGATCTGGTTCGGCATCGCGCCGATGCCCAGCCCCTGAAGAATGTATTGCTTGCACACCTGAAAGCTGTTGGCGCGGGCCCGCACTACGGGCGACAGTTCGTAACGCCGTTTGTGTTTGGTCACGGTGAGTTTGCGTGTCCGGTCGGACAGACCGAAGTCGATGTACGGTAGCGAGTTCAGCTCAGAGGGTGTGGCGATCGGGCCGCCCAGCTGCTGCAGATACTCTGGTGAGGCGCACAGAAAGAGGTTGAGACTGAACGCCTTCCGTGCGATGAGCGTCGAATCCTGCAGCGGCCCGGTTCCAAAGACGACGTCGAATCCGTCGTGGACAGGGTGAACCTGGTCGTCGACCAGCCGGATGTCGAGTCGGGAATGCGGATAGCGGCTCAGAAACGTCGCCCCGACTCGTGACGCATAATCGACGCCGATAAAGATCGGCATGGCTACCCGCAGCTCGCCCTGCGGCTCTTGCTTACTGCCTTCGGCCAGCGCGCGAACGCCATTCGCTTCGGTCAGGATCTTCACCCCGTGCTCGTAGATCTTCTCGCCGAGATCGGTGACGGTGAGCTGACGGGTGTTCATCCGTAGCAATTTGATCCCCAGATCAGACTCCAGCTTGCTCAGCTTTCGGCTCACCGTCGATTTGGGCATGCCGAGCGCCGTTGCGGCCTTGGACACGCTGCGGCACTCCACCACCTTGCCGAATATCAGCAGTGCGTCCACGTCGAACGGAAGGTTCTGCTCCATCCGCGCGAGTGTTCCAGATGTGCAACAGCCTGTTGCGATTTCGCCACTATCTAGCTGCTTTTGTCAGGTGCTACGTTCGGCCTCTAGGCCTGGATGGGAGCACTCTCATGAGTACAGAAGCCCTGGTCACGAAGCCGGCAAGTGGGCATTGGACCGATGCGTATCCGGAGCTGGGCCGGGGCCCGGTGTCTCTCGAGGACTGTGTGTCCGAGGAGTTTTATCACAAGGAACGCGAGCACATCTTCAAGAAGACCTGGCTGTACATGGGCCGCGTCGAGCAAGTCCCCAAGTCTGGCAGTTACTTCACCCGCGAGCTGAGGTTCCTCAACACTTCGATCATCATCGTGCGCGGCAAGGACGGCGTGATCCGTGCGATGCACAACGTGTGCCCGCACCGTGGCAACAAGATGTTGTGGGACGACGACCCGTTCCGAGAGGTGCAGGGTCGGGCGCCGTTGCTGTACTGCCGCTTCCACGGCTGGCGCTACCACCTCGATGGCTCGCTGCATTCCGTCACCCGTAAGGACCTGCTGCTCGACTTCGACGCCGACAGCTGCCGGGTGCCGGCGATTCAATGCGACGTGTGGGAAGGCTTCATCTTCGTCAATCTCAACCCCGACAACACCGAGTCGGTGCGCGACTACCTCGGCGAGCTGGCCCACGGCATCGAGGGGTATCCCTTCGCCGGGCCGCACCAGGTCTACCGATTCAACGCCGAGTTGCAGTGCAACTGGAAGATCTTCCTCGACGGCTTCGCCGAGAGTTACCACGGACCGTATCTCCATGCGTCGTCGTTCGGCGCGGTCACGGCGGAAGCCAGGGAGGCGTTCGACCAGCCCAATCCGTTCACCGATGCCCTGTCCTATCGGCTCAGCGGTCCGCACCGGACGTACTCGTTCGCCGGCGAACCCTCGCAGAAGACCCCGTACTCCAAGCCGATCGAATGCGTGATGGAAGCCAGCGCGGCGGGGCCGTGGAACAAACGCGCCGACCGGGGGCCGATGCCGCCCGGGCTCAATCCCACCCGCTCAGAGAAATACGGGTTCGACTCATACCAGTTCTTCCCCAATTTCATTCTCATCTTCGGTGCCTCCGGTTACACCATCCACACCCACTGGCCGACCGGGCCGCATTCGCACATCTTCGAAACCGAGATGTACTACCAGCCACCGCGGACCCACAAAGAGCGGTTGGGCCAGGAGCTCACGGTGACGTTCCTCAATGACATCATCCTGGAGGACGCCAGCCCATCCGAAGGTCTGCAGGCGATGCTCAACAGCGGTGCCATCACGCACTTCACGATGAACGACGAAGAGATTCTGCTGCGTCACCTGCACAAGGTGGTGGCCGATTACGTGGCGGCGGGGGAGGGGGCATGAGTACTGTTCTGCCACAGGAGTTTTCCGAGCTGGAACACCTGGTGCCGGAATGGGCCATCGAGGATGGCCACCAGCGCTACGTGAAGCGGGTGAACAGTTCCATGGAGCAGATCCGGGCGTTCTACGACGAGGTATTTCCGCACGCAGAGGAAGCCGTCGCCTACATCGACAAGTTCGACTACGCCGAGCCGCTGCCGGAGGACGTAGCCAATCTCCGGAACCTGCTCTACTCGCTGATCACCGTCTCGCTTGCGGTGGAACTGTGGAAGCAGCCGCGGGTAAAGCATTCGGCCAACACCATTCTCACGAGAGTCAGCTGACATCATGGCACCTACCCGGACACAGCTCGACGTCGTCGATGTCGCTCCGCGAATCGGTAGTGAAATCAGAACCGATCTCGAGACGCTGCTGAGCGGCCGCGAGGCCACGGCCATACGCGCGACGCTCGAGCAGCGTGGCGTGGTGTTCTTCCGCGGCCTGGAGATCGGCGACGACGAGCAGGTCGCCATCGCCAGGACGTTAGGCAACCTCGTGCAGAACGAGGGCGCCGACGGCATCTACAAGATCTCACTCGATGACACGGTGAATGAACGCGCCAAATACCTGAAGGGCTCGCTGTTCTGGCATTTCGACGGTTCATTGCAGCCCTACCCGAATCTGGCAACCCTGTTGCGGGCGATCACGCTGGCCGACACCGGCGGCGACACCGAATTCTGCAACACCTACGCGGCCTACGAGGATCTGCCGCTCAGTACCAAAGAACTCATCGCGGATCTGCGGGTGGTGCACAGTGCCGAGCGGTCGCAGTACTACGTGACCCCCGAGATGAGCCACGAGGAGGTCGCGTTCTGGCAGAAGTCGCCGACGAAGGCATGCCCGATCGTGTGGACACATCGATCCGGTCGTAAGTCGCTGCTGCTGGGCGCGACCGCTGACTACATCATCGGATACTCCGTCGAAGAGAGCCGGGCTTTGCTTGCCTACCTTCGCGATTGGGCCACCCAGCCGCAGTACGTATACCGCCATCGGTGGCAGGTCGGCGACCTGCTCATCTGGGACAACACCGGCACGATGCACCGGGCACTGCCCTACGCCGTCGACAGCGGTCGGCTCATGCACCGCACGATCCTCGCCGGTGAAGAGCCGCTGGAGTGAAACTAGGCATTGCCACCCCCGTCGTCACCAACGTCGCAGGCGCCGAGTTGACGTGGGAAAAAGATGCCACCATCGAGCACATCGGCCGCGTTGCCGAAACCGCCGACCGGCTCGGGTACCACCACATGACCTGCAGCGAGCACATCGGACTACCCGCGGCCGAGACCGCCCGCCGGGGCGCCCGATACTGGGATCCGCTGGCTACGTTCGGATATGTATCGGCACGCACAAGCCAGATCAAGTTCGCCACCATGACCCTGGTGCTCGGCTACCACCACCCCCTGGCGATCGTAAAGCGTTACGGCACTCTGGATCACGTCAGCAATGGTCGGGTGATCCTCGGACTCGGCGTCGGCTCACTGAAGGAGGAGTTCGACCTCCTCGGCGCCCCGTTCGATGATCGCGGCGCCCGCGGCGACGACGCCTTGCGGGCGCTGCGGGCAGCGCTGCCAAGCAACCAGCCGACCTACGACGGTGAGTTCTACTCGTTCGGAGGGCTCACTGTCGATCCGTGCGCGCTGCAGCCCCGTGTGCCGCTGTGGGTCGGCGGTCGGACCAAACGCTCACTGCGCCGGGCGGTCACGCTCGCCGACGGCTGGTGTCCGTTCTACGTCGACGTCGAGACCGCCGCGCGGTGGTTGCAAAGTTTTGATTTACCAGCCGATTTCGAGGTGGTCATGCCTGCAGAACAACCCCTCGACCCGGCGCGGGAGCCGCAGGCGACCCTGGACACTTTGGAACGCATGGCCGCGGGAGGGACCACGACGGTCTCGGCCCGGTTCGTCCATCATTCACTCGAGCACTACCTCGAACAGCTGCATGCGCTGGCCGAGCTGAACACGTGACCCAGCAGCGCCAATATTCCGCATTACCGTCACCGACGGAATTCGATTGCGGGAGCATGGTCGGCGGTTCACCCCACCGAGTTCGAGGAGTGCCGCATGCCGGTCAGCAAGCCAGGTGAATTGCCGGCGGGCGGAGACGGCCGCTGGCCGCTGTGCGCCTCGGGATTTCGCTCCGTCCAATGGGGCGATCTGGAAGTCGGATTCACCACCACCGGCGCCGGCGATCACACAGCGCTGTACCAGGGTCTGCCCGGCGGCGTCTGCCCGTGCCCGCACTACGGATATGTCTTCAAGGGCACGATCCGCTGCCGCTATCCCGGACAGGATGTCGCCGACGAGGTCGCCCGCACCGGCGATGTCTATTACTTCGAGCCGGGACATGTGCTGATCTACGAAGAGGAAACCGAGGCGCTGGAACTCAATCCGGCGGAACAGCTGAACGTGCTCATGGACCACGTCGAGTCTGTCGCGCGCCGGGCCAGCGGCTAGTATTCGTTCGTGTCGTGGGTGGAACGCGCCGTTGAACGATCGGCGTCCGTGCAACGGTCACGGCAGCGGATCGCTCAGCAGGGTCGCCAGATGATGGACGCCGCTCTGACGCTGATCGCGGTCAAGGGTGACGAATTCACCACTCAGGAGCTGGCCGCGGAAGCCGGAGTGGCGCTGCAGACGTTCTACCGCTATTTCGCCAGCAAGGACGAACTGCTGCTCGCCGTGATCGGCGACGCCATGCGTGAGGCCTGCGAGCGCTGGGCTGAAGAGGCGGCGAAACTGCCCGACCCGCTGGCGCGGCTGCGCTATTACATCACCGCGACGCTGGAACGCCTCGACGGCGACGGCACGGACGTCGCGACCAGCCGGTTCATCGTCTCCACCCATTGGCGCCTGCATCGGCTGTTCCCCAAAGAGCTCGCCGACGCCGAGAAGCCGTTCGTCGACCTGCTGCGTGCCGAGGTGCAGGCCGCCACGGCCGCGGGCCAGCTGAATCCGTCTGACGCAGAATGGGATTCATGGTTCGTCACCGAACTTGTCCGGTCGGTGTATCACTACTACTCGTTCGCGGCGCATCCCGAGGGTGAGCTCGACGTGGTCAAGGAGCGGCTGTGGCGCTTCTGCCTGACCGCTCTCGGCGGCACCGCGTCCTGACCTCGATACCGGCCCACCCAGCGGCTGGCAGTTAGACGCTTGTTGAAACAAGATTGACGTTCTACTGTGAGCATGTGATTCGCACTCGAGCGATTCCGGCCGACCTGAGGACTCAGTACCAATCCGACGGGTGGTGGACGCGCGACACCCTCGGCGATCTGCTGGCCGGGGCGCTCGCGGCTGCGCCGGACAGCTCGTTTCGGGTGTACTCGGCTGACCGGCCGTACGAGGGCACGTTCGGTGACGTCGAGTCGGTGGCGCGCCGGCTGGCGGCGGGTCTGCGCGAACGCGGCGTCGGTCCGGGCGATGTGATCGCGTTCCAGTTGCCGAATTGGATGGAGGCCGCGGCGACGTTCTGGGCTGCCACATTGCTCGGTGCCGTAGTGGTGCCGGTCGTGCACTTCTACGGTCGCAAGGAGCTCGGCTACATCCTCGAAACCGCTCGGCCGAGAGTCTTCATCACCGCCACCGAGTTCGGGCGGATGAGTTACCAGCCGGACCTCGCCGCCGAGGTTCCCATAGTCGCTCTGGTCGATCGCGACTTCGAGGATCTACTCGCACCGACGCCGATGCCCGGGGTTCTCGACGCTGATCCGGCCGGGCCGACGCTGATCGCGTTCACCTCCGGCACCACCCGCGCGCCGAAGGGAGTCGTGCACAGTCACCAGACGCTGGGCTGTGAGATCCGTCAGCTCGCCCTGAACCATCCGGACCACCCGTCAGGACATGTCATGGCCTTACCGGTGGGGCACTTCATCGGAATGCTGGGTGGCCTCCTGTGTCCGGTGCTGAAGGGCGCGCCAATCCACTTGTGCGACGGCTGGAATCCCGATCTGGTTCTGACCCTCATGGCCCGCGACGGAGTGGCGTTCGGCGGGGGACCGCCGTATTTCATCACGAGTCTGCTCGACCATCCCGACTTCACCGACGACCACCTGCGCCACATCCCGTATGCGGGCTTGGGCGGGTCCGCGGTGCCGACGTCGTTGACCCGTCGGCTCAGTGATCTGGGAATTGTGGTGACCCGCTCGTACGGCAGCACCGAACACCCGTCGATCACCGGTGCCGCCCCGCACGCTCCCGAGGACAAGCGGTTGTTCACCGACGGCTGCGCGCGTCCCGGCGTCGAGGTCCGATTGGGCGCCGATGGCGAAATCTTCAGTCGCGGCCCGGACTTGTGCCTGGGCTACCTGGATCCGGAGCTGACCGCGAGCGCCTTCGACGCCGACGGCTGGTACCGCACCGGCGACATCGGTGTGCTCGACGCGGACGGTTACGTGACGATCACCGACCGCAAGGCCGACGTCATCATCCGGGGTGGCGAAAACATCAGCGCACTCGAGGTCGAAGAGGCCTTGCTGGCGATGCCGGAGGTGGCCGAGGCCGTGGTCGTCGCCGGCCCGGACGAACGCTTCGGCGAGCGTGTCGTCGCGGTCCTGAGGCTGCGGCCGGGTGCGACGATGCCCGTTCGCGAGGAAGTCAGGGCGCACTTCGAGGCACTGGGGCTCGCCCGCCAGAAGTGGCCCGAGGAGCTGCGCCAGGTCGACGACTATCCTCGCACGGCCAGCGGCAAGGTGCAGAAGTTCGTTGTGCGGCAACATGTCCGAGATTCCTGACGGCTGAGGAGAGATCGTTGACTGGACGAGTGGACGGCAAGGTGGCCCTGGTGACCGGTGCGGCGCGTGGCCAGGGCCGCAGTCATGCGGTCAGGCTGGCCGCTGAAGGCGCGGACATCATCGCGGTGGACATCTGCCGCCACATCGAGAACACGCCCGAGCCGGGGTCGAGTCCCGAAGAGCTCGCCGAGACAGCCGAACTGGTGAAGGCACATGATCGCCGGATCGTCACCGCCGAGGTCGACGTCTGCGACTTCGGCGCGCTGAAGTCGGCGGTCGACGCCGGTGTGGAGCAGCTGGGCCGCCTGGACATCATCTGTGCCAACGCCGGCATCGGCACACCCGGCGCGATGCTCGACGAGATGGACGAGGCGCGATGGCAACAGACGATCGACGTCAACCTCAGCAGCGTGTGGAAGTCTGTGAAAGCCGGTGTGCCGCACATCAAAGCCGGGGGCCGCGGCGGGTCGGTCATCCTCACCAGTTCGGTCGGCGGGTTGAAGGCCTACCCGCACGTCGGCCACTATGTCTCCGCCAAGCACGGCGTCGTCGGGCTGATGCGCACGTTCGCCGTTGAGCTGGGCCAATTCTCGATCCGCGTGAACTCGGTACACCCCACCCACGTGAGCACCGACATGCTGCTCAACGAGTCCACCTACAGGTCGTTTCGCCCGGATCTGGAGAACCCGGGGCCCGACGACCTCAAGCCGATCTGTTCGATGTTCCACATGCTGCCGATCCCGTGGATCGACGCCATCGACGTCAGCAACGCCGTACTGTTCCTGGCCTCCGACGAGGCTCGCTACGTCACCGGTGTGACGCTGGCCATCGACGCGGGCAGTTGCTTGAAATGACCGGCGCTTTCGACGGAATCCGGGTTGTCGAACTGGCCCAGTGGGTGTTCGTACCGGTGGCCGGTGCGCTGCTCGCCGACTGGGGTGCCGACGTGGTCCGCATCGAGCGGCTGGACGGCGACCCGTACCGGGGCCTGGCCACCCAAGGCATCGGCGCTGACCGCGGTGGCGTGAACTTGTCACTCGCGCTTGCCAATCGCGGCAAGCGGTCGGTCGCGTTGGACCTGCGCAACCCGAAGGGACTGGAGGTGCTGCACGAGCTTCTCGCCTCGGCCGACGTCCTGTTGACCAGTCTGCGGCCCGGTGCGCTCGAACGCCTGGGCCTCGACGAGCAGTCGGTGCGCGAACGCTATCCCCGGCTCGTCTACGCCAGGGGAACCGGTTTCGGTGTCCGAGGCCCCGACGCCAATCAGCCGGGCTACGACAGCTCGGCGTTCTGGGCTCGCGGTGGAGTGGGTTACATGCTGACCCCCCGCGAGCGGGACTACCCGATCAGCCAGCGCGGCGCCATGGGTGACCGCAACGGCGCGATGGCGCTGGCGTTCGGGATCTCCGCGGCGCTGCTCGAGCGGACGCGTACCGGAACCGGTTCGGTGGTTGACGTGTCCCTGCTGGCGACCGCGATGTGGATGCTGTCCTCGGACCTGCTCGCCATCCTGAACGACGGTGACGCTCAGCCGGTTTCGGGCCGCGGACCACAGGTGAACCCGCTCACCGCGACCTATCGCACCAAGGATGACCGGCACATTCAGCTGATGTTCCTGCAGGCGGACCGGTACTGGCCGGATTTCTGCCGGGTGATCGGCCGCCCCGAGCTGGTTGACGACGCCCGGTTCAGCGACATCGCCGCGCGGCGGACGAATGTCGCGGCGTGCTTCGCCGAACTCGATGCGATCTTCGCCCAGCGGACCTTCGAGGAGTGGAAATGCGTCCTGGGTGCGCTGGACGCGCCATGGGCGCCGATCCAGACCCTCGACGAGGTGGTGAGCGATCCGCAGGTGGTGGCGAACTCCTACATCGGCGATGTCGTCACCGACGAGGGAGTGTCCTATCGATTGCCTTCGGTGCCGGTTCAATTCGACGGTGAACCACCGACTCTGCGGCGGGCACCCGAACACGGCGAGCACACCGAGTCGGTGTTGCTCGAGCTCGGTTATGACTGGGACCGAATCGGCGCCCTCGCCGACGAGGGGGTCATCCCGTGACGGCAGCCCGCCCGCTGCCGGTGCCCGACGAGGCCTCCGCACCGTACTGGGCGGCCGCGGCGCAGCACGTCCTGACGGTCGCCCGCTGCGGCCACTGCGGATTCCTGGCCCTGCCACCCGATGCCGTCTGCGCCTCCTGCGGATCGACCGACCCCGGGTACACCTTCGTGCCGGTCAGCGGTGGGGGCACCGTGCGGTCCTGGACCGTGGTGCGGCAGTCCTTCCTGCCGGGGTTCGAGGTGCCGTTCGCGCTCGTGGACGTCGAACTCGACGAGCAGGCCGACCTTCGGGTGATCGGCCGGTTGCTCGGCCGCGTCGACGACGTGGCACTCGGCACGGCGGTTCGCGTGGTATTTGAGGATATTGCACCCGAAACTGCCATTCCCGCTTTCGAATTGGTGTCATGAGTATCGCGAACCGGGTGGCGGTCGTCGGTTACGCGCAGAGCCCGACGCGCCGCCGCGCTGAGCGTCCGCTGGGTGCCATCGCCGTCGACACCGCCCGAGCCGCGATCGCCGACGCCGGACTCACTGTGGATGTTGTCGATGGTTTCGTCAGCTCCAGCATGCTGCCCAGCGCCGGTGGGCATCAGATCGTCGACGGTGTCAGCACCGTGACCTCGGGCTGGCTGGCGCGCTCGCTGGGTGCGGAGCCACGCTACGTCGCCGGTTTCGACGGTATCGGCCAACTCAGCGGATCGATCGGCATGGCGGTCAACGCGATCATTGCCGGCGCCGCCGATTACGTTGTCGTGCACCGCGCATTGCACAACCCGGCGGGCTCCTATCACACCAACCCGAACCGGGAGTTCGGCGGTGCTCAGCAGTGGACGGCACCGCAGGGCTTCTTCGGGCCGCTGGCGATGATTGCGTTGCCGTACAACGAGTACCTTCATCGCTTCGGTGCGCGGCGCGAATCGATGGCCGCCGTCGTGACCGAGGCGCGCAGGAATGGCGCGCGGCTGCCCACCTCCTTTTGGGCCGGGCGGTCGCTGACCGTCGACGAGTATCTGGCCGAGCCGACGCTGGTGGACCCGGTATGCCGGTTGGACTGTGACATCCCGGTCGACGGCGTCGCCGCGTTCGTACTGACCTCTGCCGAGCGGGCTCGGGATCTACCGAACCGGCCGGTGTATGTCGCGGGCTTCGCGGGAAGTGGGCCACCACCGCGGCGGCTGCCGCTGCACTGGCCGCTCGACGACATCTTTGCCGGTGGCCTCGGCACGGTTGAACGACTATGGCAGCAGACCGGTTTGGGCATCACCGACGTCGACTTACCCCAGGTGTACGACGGCTTTTCGCCGCTGGTGTGGTTCTGGCTCGAAGCGCTCGGGCTGTGCCCGGTAGGCGAGGCGCACCGATTCGTGGCCTCGGGCGGGATCGACGCCGACCACGGTGGAGTGCCGGCGCTGCTGAGTGGCGGCGCGCTCGGCAACGGCCGCCTGCACGGAGTGCCGCAGATGGTCGAGTGCTACCTGCAGCTGGCGCGGCGTGCCGGGGAGCGGCAGCGTGACGCGTCGATTGGGCTTGCGTGCCAATCCTCGCCGCATTACGGCGGGGTTGTCGCGTACTCGTCATCACCGATCTGACGTTCAGTGCGGCATCAGGTCCTGCCAGTTCTCCGGTGTGGCTGCCAGATCGCTCTGTTGGTAGAGCTGGCCGTCGCTGCCGACGTAGCGGCCGGTGCGCGGGTCGTAGTTGGCGATGTACCCGTTCGGCTCCGAGGCGGGCGGCGGTGGCGGTGTGCCCTCCAGGGGTCCGAAGATGTTGGCGCCGGGGTTGATCCGTGAATCCGGTGGGACACCCTGAGCGATCAGGTTGGGGTCGAATGGGGAAGGGCCGAGCACGTGCTGGCGCATCGCGAGCGGCTCGAACGGCTGGTCGCTCTTGCAGATCTCGACAGTCGGTGCGCGTTTGCCGGGCTTGTCCATGCATGGCAGATTGCGCACCCCGCGCACGGCGATGGGGGAGTCCTGCGGCAGCTTGCAGTACAGGTTGTCCGGCGTGTCGACCACCGATTCGTCGGCGGGGGAGCGCCATTGCGACGGCGGGAGGAAGCCAACCGTGCACGCCGGCGGATCGGAGCTCTGCAGGGTGAACGCGCCCAGCGAGAGTCCAACCGGATTGTTGAGCTGCGACAGAGAGCCGAAGCCTGCCACATAGGGCGGCAACAGCACCAACAGCTGGCGCAGCGCCGGATTGTAGGTGACTCCTACTTCGCCGACCGTGGTCATGTTGGTCAGCAGCACCGGCAGTGTCGGCTGGAGTTGGGCCAGCAGTCGCGAAACCTCGTCTGCGGTGCCGGGGCCCGTCGCCAGCAGGGTACGGAAGTCGTCGTCATTGTTGACCACCTGGTGCGTCACCGCGCTCAGCTTGTGGGTCCAGGTGCGCAGCGCATCGGTGGTCCGGGCCTGTGAATCCAGCAGGGGCGCACTGTCGTCAAGCAGCGTCCGGGTGCGCTGCGCGGTCGCATTCGCATCGGCGGCGATGCGCGATCCGGAGTCCAGTAGTGACCCCACGTCGTACCCCGCTCCGTTGAAAGCCTGGAACGATTGATCGAGAAGGTCGGAAAGCTTCTGTTTGGGAACGCTTTTGACCAGCGCGCTGAGTTGGTCGAGTACGGGGCCGACCTTCTGCGGGACGCTGGTGTTCGCCTGCTCGATGACCGAGCCGTCGATGAGGAACGGCGGCCCGCCGCCGCGCGGGATCAGGTCGATGTACTGTTCGCCCACCGCGGACACGCTGCGCACGTTGGCTTGGACGTCGGCGGGAATCTCGGGCGTGGCGTTCAGCGCCAGCTCAGCCGTCGCCCCGGTGGCCGTCGGTGTCACGCTGGACACCCGGCCGACCTGCACGCCGCGGTAGGTGACGTTGCCGAATCGGTAAAGCCCACCGGTGTCCGGCAGCTGAACGGTCACGGTGATGTGCCCGATCCCGAACCAGGTCGGTACCTGGAGATACCCGAAGATCATCACCCCCATCCCGACCAGTGAGGCGATCGTGAAGATGACCAGCTGGGTTCGTACCAGGCGCGTGAGCATCAGTTGCCCCCAGCGCCCGCCGGATAGGGCCCGGCGAACACGGACTGGTCAGTGGTGGATGCCGATTCCGGCGGAGCGAGCGGTAGCAGTGGTTGCTCCGCCGGAGTCGGAGCTTGCGGTGCATCCTCCGGCGGTGGAGGCGCCACCCCGACGCTCAGTGGCTCGTAGGTGTAGTTGAGATGTACCGGGTCGCCGGGTGCCGGCACCAGCTGGGCATTGGGGTCGCCCCAGCGGGTTCCGAGGAACAACGAACGTTTGAGCCGCGGCACAGTGAGATCCATGCTCGCGAAGATGTTGACGTAATCGCCGCGGATCGCGCGGTCGATGAAGTTCTGCGGGAACGGATAGGTGGGCACTAGAGCCAGCACGGTGTCGAGGTAAGGCCCCACGTCGGCCAGCGCGCCGAGCGTCGGGTCCAGGTTCGTCAGATTGCGGACGAGGTCCTCTTGAGTGGTGTTGACGAGGCGCGTGGCGAGGTCGCTGAAGCGACCGAGTTCCTGCATCGCGGCGACGATGCGGGCACGTTCCTGTAACAGCACGTCGAGTGCCGGCGGCACGGTGTGCAGCGCCTCGGTGATGTCCGATTTCTGCGCGGCCAGCGTGGTGGTGAACCGGTCGAGCTCCTGGATCGAGGTGGCGAAGTGGTCGCGCTGGTCGTCGACGGTCCCGATGACGGTGTTGAGTCGCGAGATGATCTCGCGCACTTCGCTTTCCCGGCCGGTGAGCGCGGTGGCCGTGCTGTGGATGAACTCACCGACCTGGCCGAGGCCGCCCGCGTTCACCACCGCCGAGATCGACGCCAGGGTCTGTTCGGTCGACGGATACTTCGACGATCGGTTCACACCGATGGTCGCGCCAGGTTGCAGCCGGCCCCTGGGTGGTTCCCCGAGCGGTGGATCCAGAGCCACGTGCATAGAGCCGAGCAGGCTCGTCTGACCGATGGTCGCAACCGCGTTGGCCGGCACCACCACCTCCGGGCGCACCCGCACTTCGACGTCGGCGACCCAATTGCGCACGCGCAACGAGCCCACACTGCCGACGACGACGTCACTGAGCATCACCGGCGAATTAGATTCCAGCGTACCGATATTCGTGATCTGCACGTGGTAGACCGTGTTGCCCGACCCGGACGCTACCGCTCCGGGCAGCGGTAGCGAGTTGACGCCCTCGAAGGCGCAGCCCGAAGCCGACACAACGATGCACAGCGCTGCCGCGGTCACGCGCACGAGCCTCATGGCTGGCCTCCGGTGTAAGCCGACACCGCCGGGGGTTGGTCGGGGGGAGCGGGTGTGGGGCCGGGTCCACCGGGAGCGAGCGCCGGATCGGTGTACGTCACCTTGTCGGGAGTCAGCGACGGCATCAGCGCCGGGTTCATCGGGATCGGCAGATAGTTGAAGTTGAGCAGCCGCAACGCCGGGCCGAGATATTGGGCGCACAATTTGGCGCTTTCCTGCGCGGTGGTGTTGGCAACCGCGCCGATCGCCGAACAGATGAACGTGACGGGATTGGCGAAGTTGTTGACCACGAAGGTGCCCACTGCGCCGGGGAGGTTCGGGTTGACGATGTTGTAGCTGTTCGCGAAGGCCGTGGGGGCGACGTGCAGGATGTTCTCCAGGTCCGAGCGGTGGTCGGCCAACACCTGCGTGACGTTGGCGAGGCGCTGGACCTGCTCGGCCGTCTTATCCCGGGTACCCGCGACGAATCGCTTGACCTCACCTACTGCGACTGCGAGTTCGGACATCGCGGCGTCGAGATCGTCGCGACTGTCGGACAACACGGTGCTCAGCGTCGCCAGCCGATTTTGGAACGAGATGATCTGATCGCTGCTGTCACGCAGCGCCGTGACGAACGTCTGCAGGTTCTCGATGGTCGCTACGATGTCGCCGCTGCCGTCGGAGAGAATCCGCGCGAGCGAAGACAGCTGGGCGAACGTCTGCCGCAACTTCGGACCGTTGCCGTTCATCGCATCCGCAGTGCTTTCGATGAATCTGCCGACCGAACTGCTCGACACATCGCTGTCCGGCCCGAGTGCGGTTGCCAGCCGGGACAATTGGGTCTTGACCTCATCCCACTCGATGGGGACGGCGGTGCGTTCCTGGGGGATGACCGCCCCATCGCCCATCCGTGGCCGGCCCGGGACGTACAGCGGGGCCAGCTGCACATAGCGTGCGGCCACGAGGTTCTGCGCCACGATCACCGCCTTGGCGTCCGCGGGAACCCGCACGCCATGCTCGATCTCCATGGTCACCACGGCCCGTTCCGGCTGCGGCTCGATCGTCCGTATCGTGCCGACCTTGACCCCGGCGATTCGGACTTCGTCGCCGGCATACAGCGCAGTGGCCGACGAGAAGTACGCGGTGATGTGGTTGGGCCCGAAGTAGGTTTGGCGCACCAGAAGTGAGGCGGACCCGATCAATAGCGCGATGAGCAATGCGAGCAACGCGCGGGCCGGCCAACGCTTCATCGGCTACCGCCCGGTATGCCGTTGGTGGGCCACGGAAACAGCGCGCGTGGCTGCTGCGCGTCGCCGGCCCGAAAACCGAAGGCGTAGTCCAGGAAAGGCTGGAGGAGCTGGGGCGGGATGAGGTTGGGCACATACGCGCTGTAATAGGGCCCGTTGGCCACGGACTCGCTCGTTGTCATCTCGAACTTCTTCAATCCCGGCAGGGCTTTCGACAGATTGTCCCGGTTCTTCTCCAGCACGGCGGTTACCCGGTTCAGTCGATCCAGGGTCGGGGCCAATTGTGCTTCGTTTTCTTTCACCAGCCCGGTCAGGTTCGTGGCGACCGCGGCTGTGTTGGCCAGCAGTTCACTGATGGCCTGTCTGCGCTCGACGAGGACGGCGATCAGATCGTTGGCGTTGAGGATCAGCGTGTCGACCTGCTGGCTGCGCTTGCTGAGCACGTCGGTGACGGCCGAGGCGTTGTGCAACAGCGACGACAAGGTCTCACTGCGGCTGTTCAATGACCGCGACAGCCGCGTCAGGCTGTCGAAGGTTGGACCCAGTTGCGGCGCAACCTGATCCAGCGTCGCCGATAGCGTGTCCAACGATTGGTTGAGGGTGGCCGTATCGGTCGCGGCCACATTGGTGGTGAGGTCGTTGACGGCTTCGTTGAGTGAATACGGCGAACCGGTTCGCGAGGTCGGGATGGTGTCCCCAGGACGCATGGCAGACGGCCCGGCGGGCTCGAGCGTGACGATCCGCGCACCGAGAAGCGAGCCGGTTCTGATGTGCGCGGTGGTCTGCGAACCGAGCCGAACACCATCGTTGACCGCAAGCGTTGCGACGGCGCCGTGGTCGCCGAGCACGACCGCGGTGACGGTCCCGACTTTGACGCCGGAAACCTTGACGTCGTTACCCTCCGCCAGGCCGCCGGCTTCGGTGAACTCGGCGTAGTAGCGGATGGTCGTCGCCCACGACACCAGACGTTCGGGTTGGAGTCCGACGGCGATCACCAGAAGCACGAGGACGGTGCCGAGGAAGCCCGCCCGGACGAGTTCGGGTCTGTGGTACTTAAGCATTGGGCTCTGCACACCTCCCGTCACGCTGTTTGATGAAGGGGAAGACGGCGGTGCGGCCCTGAAGGTCGGAAACCCGGATGCTTATACCGCACAGGTAGTAGTTCACGAAGCTTCCGTAAGACCCAAGCCTCACCAGCTTGCGGTAGTTCTCGGGCAGGCGTTGCAGCGACGCGTCCACGAGGTCCTTGTCCTGGTCGAGTAGCGGTGCGAGCCGGTTGAGTTGGTTGACGGTGTTCGCCAGCGGCGGCCGGGTAGCGGTCAACAAATCGGCGATGGATGCCGTTCCGGCGCTCAGTGATTCGATCGCCGAACCGATCGTGTCGCGGTCGGCTGCCAGCTCGGTGGTCAGCCGCTGGAACTTGTCGATGGCACCGGAGAACCGCGCCCCCTCACTACCGAGTGCGCCCAGCACGGTGTCGAGGTTGTCGATGAGGTGTTCCAGTGCCCCGTTGTTATCGGCCAATGACGCCGAGAACGACGACGTTCTGCTGAGCAGTGACTGCAGATTGTCGCCCTGACCCTGGAAGATCTCAAGCAGCGCATTGGTCAGCGCGTTGACGTCCTGGGGAGCGAGCCCGCGGATCACCGGCTTGATGCCGCCCAGGAGCAAGTCGAGGTCGAGCGCCGGTTGAGTTCGTTCCGGCGGGATCTGCGACCCGCGCGGCAGCATCCGGCTGGAACCCGGTCCGTCGAGCAGTTCAAGGTAGCGATCGCCGACGAGGTTCAGATACCGGACTGCGGCCCTGGTTCCGGTGGTGAGGACGACATCGTCGTCGGCGGTGAAGGACACCAGCACCGTGTCGTCGGCGCGTAATTTCACGCCGTCGACCGTGCCGATCCGGACACCGGCCACACGTACGGAGTCGCCGGCCTTCAGGCTGGATGCGTCGCGGAAGACAGCGGAGTAACCATGCGCAGCGCCGCCCCGGAATTCACCGAAGACCAGGAACAAGAACACGGTCAACGTCGACATGACGATGACGAACACGCCCAACTTGGCGGCAGTGCGGCGCGTGGTCATCCGGGCTGCCCGATCTGGGCGGTATTGCGAGGCGGCCCGTCGATCGCGCCGAACAACCATTGCTTGAGCGCATCGGAATTCAGCACGATGCCCTGATTGCCGTAGCGCGTCGGGTCGGTTCCCACATCCGCGACGACCTTGGGCGGGTATGTGTTGAACTGCAACGGCAGTTGGCCCTTGCACTGCGGCGCCCCGGTCGCGGCGACCTTCGGCAGATCCTGTGGGTAGCGGTAGCGGTCGATCCCCAACGTAAGAGCGCCGAGGTCGTTGACGCCCGGCACCCTTGCCGGCGGCTTGAGGGCGAAGGCGATCATGCCGGTCAGTGAGCACGTCAATGCTTCGTGGTACTGATTGGTCAATTCCGTCGTCGGGACCAGCAGGCGCATGACGTTCGTCAGGCCTTCACGGTTGGCGCCGAGCACGTCGTTGCCGATGTCGGCCAGGCCGATGGTCGACACCAGGAACCGATCCAGATCGGCCTGGGTGTCTGTCAGGGTGCGGCTGATGCGGGTCCCGTCGGTGACGATCGTCATGAAATCCGGTGCGGCGTCGGCGTACGCGGCACTGACCGCAGGCAGCTTCTCCAACTCGTTGCTGAGCTCGGGAAGGCTGGGCTCGATCGTGCCGAGGAACGCGTTGAAGTCGCTCAGCGAGCGACCGAACGCCTCACCGCGACCACTCAGTGCCGTGGAGATCGCACCCAGGGTTTCGTTCAGCTTCGGTGGATCGATGTGCGCCAGAAGCGAATTGAGATCATCGAAGATGGTATTCACTTCGACGGTGACGTGCTGGGCGTCCAGGGTCTGACCGGCGCGCAGGGGTGTCCGCGACGGCTGCGGCGGTGGGACGAATTCCACTGTCTTGGCGCCGAACACGGTGGTGGCGCCGATGTCGACGAGCACGTTGTCGGGAATGACTCGCAGCCGGGCCGGCTCGATAGCCAGCTTGAGTTCGGCGCGGCCGTCTGCGGTTTCCCGCACGGCCGAGACAGTGCCGATCTGCGCCCCGTGCAGCTTCACCTTGGCGCCCGGGTCCATGAGCAGACCGGCCCGGTCGGCCATCACGACGACGGGCGAGGTGTCGTCGAACTTTCCGTTGAACATCGCGATCGCGACGACGACGACGGTGGCCATGACCACTACGGCGACCAGCCCGACCACCGGCCGCACGTAGCTTCTGGCACCGAAATCGCGTCCGGGCTTGGCGGCTACCGGCGCCGATGCGGTCGCTGCGCTCCACGTCGAGCGTGTCATGAGCTCCTGCACTGTGATGGGAATCTCATACTCGGATGACCGGGAAGATTACACACCGCCAGAACAATTGGATAGCTCTTGTTAAAAAGAGAGTGCCGTTCTACCCTCGAATGCGAGTTCGTCCCCAACAGCGGTCGGGAGAGTTCATGGCAGTGGTTTCCGAGCAGCGGACCTACGTGGCCGGCCGATGGGTCACCGGCGACGAGTTGATCAGCGTTGAGAACCCGGCCGACGAGACGCATGTCCACGACGTGACGGCCACACCGATCAGGGAGGTCGAGCGCGCGATCACCGAGGCGCGCGGCAGCTTCGACCGCGGGGTATGGGCCGACTTGGCCGTCGCCGATCGGGCGCGAGTGTTGCGCGATTTCGTCGACTTCATCGAGAGCAGCGCCGATACTCTCGTGCCCACTCTGGTTGCCGAGGCGGGGCAGTCACGCCGATTCGCCGAGATGACCCAGCTGCAGGCCGGTCTCAACCTGGCGCGGCAGACCATCAATCTCTACCTGTCGATGAAACACGAACAGGCCAGCCCTGTTCCGGTCGATGATCTGGTCCGCGGCCGCGTGGCGTTGAGCATCCGCCGTCATGAACCGGTCGGGGTGGTCACCGCGATCACGCCGTACAACGCTGCGCTGATCATGGGCTTCCAAAAGCTGATCCCGGCGTTGATGGCGGGGAACTCGGTGATCCTGCGACCGAGTCCGTTGACCCCGATCTCGTCGCTGATCTTCGGCATGGCGGCCGAGGCCGTCGGCCTTCCCCCGGGGGTGTTGAGCGTCGTCGCCGAGCAGGGCACTGCCGGGGCGGAGTTGCTCACCAGCCACGGCTGCGTCGACATGGTCTCGTTCACCGGCTCCACACTGGCCGGCCGCAAGATCCTGGCGCAGGCCGCGCCCACGGTGAAGCGGGTGTCGCTGGAACTCGGCGGGAAGTCAGCGCAGATCTACCTGGCCGATGCGATCGAGCGGGTCGCGGCGGGTGCGGCCATGGTGGTGATGAGCACCGCAGGCCAGGCATGCGTCGCGGCGACCCGCATGCTGGTCCCCGAGGATCAGCGTGAGCGGGTGCTCGAAACCGTTGGGGCGGTGTACAAATCCATCAAGGTCGGACCGCCGAGCTCGCCGGACGCAACGATGGGGCCGGTGATCAGCGCAGCCCAGCGTGAGCGGTGTGAGCGGCTGGTCGCAGCCGCGGAGGAGCACGGCGGAAAGGTCGTCTGTGGTGGCGGCCGTCCACCCGGCCTCGATCGCGGGTACTACGTCGAACCCACCGTGCTCGACATCCCGGACAACGCCAATCCCGCCGCCCAGGAAGAGATCTTCGGCCCGGTGATCGCGGTGCTCGGCTACCGCGATCTCGACCATGCCGTCGAGATCGCCAACGACAGCATCTACGGCCTGTCGGGTCAGGTGTACGGCGCCGACGTAGCGGCCGCGCTGTCGGTGGCGCGGCGGCTGCGCACTGGTGCGGTCAACGTCAACACGACCGTGTTCAGTGCCTATGCGCCCAGCGGTGGTTACAAGCAGAGCGGCCTCGGCCGCGAGCGGGGTCCCGACGGGATCCGCGAATTCCAAGAAGTCAAACACCTGTCGATAGGGGAGCTTTCGTAATGAGCGGCAACGGCAATGGCAACACCGACATCGACCTGAACTGGTTGATCTCGGTCGACGATCACATTCTCGAGCCGCCCAACCTCTGGATCGACCGGGTGGCCGCCAAGGACCGCGACCGCGCCCCGCACATGGAGAAGAACGACCACGGGGTCGACAACTGGGTATACGACGGGAAGCGTTATCCGAACTCGGGTTTGAGCGCGGTCGTCGGTAAGTCCAAGGAGGAGTTCAGCCCGGAACCGCTGTCCTACTCCGAGATGCGGCCGGGGTGTTACGACGCCAAGGCTCGCATCGAGGACATGGACCGATCCGGAGTGCTTGCATCGCTGTGCTTTCCGACGATCACCCGGTTCTGTGGCCAGCTGTTCATGGAGGCCAGCGACCGCGAATTCGGCTTCGAATGCCTGCAGCTCTACAACGACTGGCTGGTCGAGGAATGGTGCGGCGCAGCGCCGGGCCGCTACATTCCGCTGATGCTGATCCCGATGTGGGATCCCCCGCTCGCCGCCAAAGAGATGGAGCGGATGGCGGCCAAGGGGGTGACGACGTTCGCGTTCTCCGAGAATCCGGAACCGTTGGGACTGCCCACGATCCATGACGCCAACGGATATTGGGAGCCCGTGATGGCGGCGGCCAATGATCTCGAGATGGTGGCTAGTATGCACGTCGGGTCGTCGTCGACGCTGCCGAAGATCTGCGCCGATGCGCCGTTCATGGCCAACCTCACCTGGGGTGCCTCACGGACCTCGGGAACGATGCTCTCGTGGCTCTTCAGCGGCATGTTCCAGCGTTACCCGAAGCTGAAGATCGCACTCTCCGAAGGAGAAGTCGGCTGGATGCCGTACTTCCTGGAACGCGCCGAGCAGGTACTCGACAAGCAACGGTATTGGGTGATGCGCGGGGCGAAGTTCGATACCCACGCGGGGGCGGGCAATGCGATCGACCTCGACACGCTCGATATCCGTGAGACGTTCCGCAATCACATCTACGGCTGCATCATCGAGGACCGTCATGCGGTGCGAAGCCTCGACGAACTCGGTGAGGACAACATCATGTGCGAAACCGACTACCCGCACTCCGACTCGACGTGGCCGGACTGCATCGACGTCGCGCGCAACACGATGAAGGACCTCCCACCAGAAGTGCAGTACAAGTTGTTGCGCGGCAACGCCGAACGGCTCTACCGCTTCACCCCCGCTGAACCCCCCGTCCTGGCTGGCGCCTGAGCGTGGCCGGAGTACTGAACGGCAAGAGCGCCGTCGTCACCGGCGCGGGATCTGGGGTCGGACGCGCGTCTGCGCTCAGATTCGCGCAGCAAGGTGCGCGAATCGTCGTGGCCGACATCGACATCGAGCAGGCCAAGGAGACGGTCCGGCGGATCGAGGCGGCAGAGGGGACCGCCACGGCCGTCGGCGTCGACGTGTCGAACGAGGCGGCCGTGGAGGCGATGATCGCTGCTGCGGTGGACAGCTACGGCCGCCTGGACATTGTGTTCAACAACGTCGGCATCCCGACACCGCGGCTCGGCATGACGTTCGAGGACCACACCCTCGACGACTTCAACCGCCTGGTGGCGGTGAACCTCGGCGGTGTGTTCCTGGGTTGCAAATACGCTGTGCTGCAATTCAAGAAGCAGGGCAGCGGAGGTGTCATCCTCAACACCGGTTCGGTCGCCGGGCTGGTCGCCTGGGGCGGCACGGTGTACGGCGCGACGAAGGGCGGAGTGCTGCAGCTGACCCGTGCCGTCGCGGTTGAAGCCGCACCGTTCGGCATCCGGGTGAATGCCATCTGCCCGGCGGCGATGCCGCTGACCGGGTTCATGGCTGCCGGCGGGTTGGACGTCGACGACACGCAGCTGGCCGGCATCGCGGAAAAGGTCGGCGCACAGCACCCATTGGGCAACGCCATCACCGCCGAGGATTGCGCCGAGGCCGCGCTCTATCTGGTGTCGGACGCGGCGCGCAACATCACCGGGGTGGCGCTTCCCGTCGACGGCGGGTACGTGGCGCGATGACCACGCCCACGCTGGACCGGGACCGGCTGCGGGAGCTGTTCGACCTGCGCAGCTCCTACAACTCCTTCAGCGGCGGTGCCTACGAGGGCGACCCGTACCCGGCCTGGCATCGGCTACGGGAGCAGGGTCCTGTACTGCCGGGCGTCCTGCATGAGCTCACTGGCTGCACCGAGCCCATGTACTTCCACGGTCTGCCGTACCCGGACCGACCGCACTTCACCCTGTTCGACTACGAGACCTGCTTTGCGGCGCACCGCGATCCCGACGTGTTCGCGTCGTCGGCGGAACCGGTCGATCTCGACAGTGGCCCACTCGGACTCACCAACAGCATGCTGTCGATGGACGGTGCCCAGCACAAGCGTTACCGCGCCCTGGTTCAGCCGTCGTTCCTCTCGTCGAACGCCAGATGGTGGATTGACAATTGGATCTCCGAGACCGTTGACATGCTCATCGACAGCTTCGCGCGCGACGGTCGCGCCGAGCTCAACGTCGACTTCTGCGCGGCCATACCGATTCTCACGATCACCGGCAGCTTCGGGGTGCCGGTCGAGCAGGCACTCGAGATCAGGGAAGCGCTCACCCGCGACCCGCAGCGGGTCGTCGACATGCTCAAACCCATTGTCGCGGTGCGCCGTGCCGAACCGAAGGACGACCTCATCAGCGTTCTCGTGCAGGCGGAGCTCACAGACGAGGACGGCACGACCACCCGGCTGACCGATCGTGAGATCGACTCGTTCGTGCTGCTGTTGCTCGGCGCCGGTTCGGGCACCACCTGGAAACAGATGGGCACCACACTGACCGCACTGCTGCAGCGACCCGACCTGCTCGATGCAGTCCGGCAGGACCGGTCTCTGTTGCGGCCCGCCATCGAGGAGTCGGTGCGCTGGATGCCGACGGATCCGATGTTCTCCCGCTGGGTGGTCACCGACACCGAACTCGGCGGCGTCGAACTCCCTGCCGGCTCGGTGGTGCACATCAACATCGGTGCGGCCAACCGGGATCCGGAGCGGTGGGACCGACCCGACGAATACGACATCACCCGCCCGCTGCGGCCGAATCTCGGTTTCGGACAGGGTGCGCACATCTGCCTGGGTATGCACGTCGCCCGCGCCGAGATGGCGGTGGCGATTTCGACCCTGCTGGATCGGCTGCCGAATCTGCGGCTGGATCCCGACGCCGAGCCGCCCCGCTTCGTGGGCATGTACGAGCGCGGCGCCACCGCGATCCCGGTCCTCTTCGATCCAGCCTGAGGTGAGTATGGCCGAACAGAACTACACTGCTCCGGATCTCGTCCTCGTCGGTGCTGATCATGTTGCGGCATACCGTGATAGCAGCGGCGAGGTCGGCTATCTGTGGAACGGGGTGCCGACCCTGCTGTTGTCGGTGGCGGGCCGGCGTAGCGGGGAGACCCACACCTCGGCGCTGATCTTCGCCCGCGACGGCGACGACTACCTCGTCGTCGCGTCGATGGGCGGGGCGCCCAGACACCCGAATTGGTATTTGAACCTGCAAGCCAACCCCGCGGCGATGATCCAGGTGCGCGACCAGGAGATCGCGGTCACCGCGCGCACCGCCACACCTGACGAGAAGCCCCGGCTCTGGTCGATCGTGACGAGTGTGTGGCCGAATTACGAGGTCTATCAGTCACGGACGGACCGCGACATTCCCGTTGTGGTGCTGTCACCGTCATGACGAGCGTCGGCGTTCCGTCCGAGTCGTGGGTGGACCGCGCCGTCGAGCGGTCGGCGGCCGTGCAACGTTCGCGGCTGAGAATCGCCAAGCAGGTACGCCAGATGCTTGACGCCGCCCAGCGGCTGATCGCCGACAAGGGCGACGAGTTCACCACGCAGGAGCTGGTGACCGAGGCCGGTGTCGCCCTGCAGACGTTCTACCGGTATTTCGCGAGCAAGGACGAACTGCTGCTCGCGGTGATCGGCGACGCGATGGTCGTGGCCTGCGAGCACTGGGTGGCGAATGCCGCGCAGCTTCCCGATCCGCTGGCCCGCCTTCGGTACTACGTCCTGTCCACCCTCGAACGGCTCGACGGTGACAGTCGCAATGCCGCAATGTCGCGGTTCGTGGTGTCGACGCGCTGGCGGCTGCACCGGCAATTTCCCGAGGACCTGGCCGAAGCTGAAAAGCCGTTCGTCGACCTGGTGCGCGGCGAGGTCGGCGCTGCGATCGAGGCCGGCTTGCTGAATCCGCCCGACCCCGACTGGGATTCGTGGTTTCTCGCCGAGCTCATGCGCGCGGTGTACCACTTCTACGCCTTCGCCGCGCACAGCGAGGGTGAACTCGATGACGTCAAAGACCGACTGTGGCGGTTCTGCCTGGCTGCCCTGGGCGGCAGGCCGGAAACCGTCCGCGAGAAAGGTGTTGCCCCATGATCGATTCCAGTGTCGACTTCTTCACCAGCCCGGAGTTCGTCCCCGATCCGCACCCGTACTTCGACTACCTGCGCAGCCAGGGTCCGGTGGTGAGAGAACCCCACCACGGAGTGGTGGCCGTCACCGGATACGAGGAGACACTGGAGGTGCTCAAGGACGGCGAGCTGTGGTCCAGTTGCGTGTCGGTGGGCGGCCCGTTCCCGCCATTGCCGTTCACCCCGGAGGGCGACGACATCAGCGAGCAGATCGCAGCGCATCGTACCCAGATGCCACTGCACGAGCACATGGTGGCGATGGACCCGCCCAACCACACCAGGGCGCGTTCGCTGCTGTCTCGGCTGCTGACACCCAAGCGGCTGAAGGCGAATGAGGACTTCCTGCTCGAACTGGCCGACGCTCAGCTCGACGAATTCGTCGGAGCCGGCGAGTGCGAGTTCCTGACCGCCTACTCGAAACCGTTCTCGTTGCTCGCTGTTGCCGACCTGCTCGGTGTGCCCCGCGAGGACCACCCGCGGTTTCGCGGTGTGCTGGCCAGCCCGCACTTGATGGGCAACATCGAGGGCCAGGGTGCGGCGATCAATCCGCTGGAGTTCCTGGACGAGATGTTCAGCGGCTACATCGAAGACCGCCGCGCCCGCCCGCGCGACGACGTGCTGACCGAACTGGCGCTGGCCACCTATCCGGACGGGGCGCAGCCGCCCGTGACCGACGTCGTCCGCACCGCGAGCTTTCTGTTCGGCGCCGGCCAGGAAACCACCGCCAAGCTGCTCGGTGCGGCGCTGCGTATTCTCTGCGAACGTCCGGAGCTGCAGCAGGCGCTGCGCGACGATCCGACCCTGATCCCGGTGTTCGTCGAAGAGACCCTGCGCGTGGAGAGCCCCGTCAAGACCCAGTTCCGGTTGGCGGTTCGCTCGACAAAGCTTGGGGGAGTTGATATCCCAGCGGGTACCGTTGTGATGGTGTCGGCGGCGGCGACCAACCGCGACCCGGACCGGTTCGCGGCCCCGCACGAGTTCCGGCTCGACCGCAAGAACGTCCGAGAACAGATCGCGTTCGGTCGGGGCGTGCATTCATGTCCGGGGGCTCCATTGGCGCGGGTGGAGGGTCGGGTGTCGCTCGAGCGGATCCTGGCCCGGATGACCGACATCACCGTCGACGAGCGGTTCCACGGCCCGGCGGGTGCCCTCACGTTCACCTACGAGCCGACATACATTCTGCGCGGTCTGACCGATCTGCATCTGAGGTTCACTCCGGCCCGCTGATGACGAGTCGGGGAAAGTTCTGCACTGCAACGGCTTTCGGGCTCGCTGTTGCGGCACTGGCCTGGTCGCCGAGCGCATCGGCGACCGACGCGGCGCTCAACGGCACCTACGTGGCGACGTCCAACGGGGACTGGGCGAAAACCAACGACGTCTTCCACAACGAAGCCAGCGTCCGCAGCACCTGGACCATTCGCATGTCCTGCAACGACGCCGTCACGTGCAACGGCACCGTCGTCAGCGACGCCGGATGGAGCGCCGATATTGTCATCACCAACGGCGAATACGTCGTCAAACGCGAGCTGCCCGGTTGGGAGCGCTGCGCCGACGGAACCGGCCGCGTCGCGACCGGGCATCAGCGCTACCGCTTCTTCCCCGTCGGCCCCGACGGCTTCGTCCGGCCCGGGTCGCGGGTCTTCGCGGGCTTCGACAAGACGTCGGGCGACAGCGGCGCGTGCAGCCGCAACGAAGAACTGGAGATCGAGCTGCCGTTCCGGCTGGAGAAAGTGGACTGAAACTACTGCGCGCGGATATCGGCGGTCACCGCGTCGGTCAGCCGGACCAGATCCTGCGGCGCCAGCGAGACGTCCCAGCCCCGCTTGCCTGCGCTGCACAACACCCGCTCGAACCCCAGCGCCGACGCGTCGACCACGGTAGGCAGCCGCTTGCGCTGGCCCAGCGGCGAGATCCCGCCCAGCACATAACCGGTGGCGCGTTCGGCGGCCGCCCGATCGGCCATCGCGACCTTGGACAGTCCCAGTGCGGCGGCGGCGGCCTTCAGTGACAGCTTCCACGGCACCGGCAAAACCGCGACCGCCAGCACCGAACCGGACGCGATCACCAACGTCTTGAAGATCTGCTCGGGCACCAGCGAATCGCCGGCCAGGGCGGCGACCGCCTCGTCGCCGTAGGACTCCGACCGCGGGTCGTGGTCGTATCGCAGCACTTCATGCGGTGCTTTGGCGGCGATCAGCGCGACGATCGCCGGGGTCGCGGCACGACTCACGGGGCACAGCCTAACCACGGGAAATAGCGCGGTGAGAAATCCTGTTGTGGACAGTGGTCGCAGCAAGCAAGCCCGCGATCGACGGTCTCAACGAAAAAAGTGTTGGTCACAGCCTTAGGATTGGAAGGAGAGAAGTCCGGTGTCAGCTGCAGTCTGCATGATGGCCGAAGAGCAGGCACCCGCATTTCTCATCCGTCCGATACCGCTGCCGGAGCTCTTGAGGGGCGCCGCGGCAGAAGGGACTGTGTCACCCACGATGACCGACATCGACATCGAGGCCCCGCAGCGCGAAGAGTCCGATGCGGAGTTGACGGCACGCTTCGAGCGTGACGCCATTCCGCTGCTCGATCAGCTTTACGGCGGTGCGCTGCGGATGACGCGCAATCCGGCAGACGCTGAAGACCTGTTGCAGGAAACGATGGTCAAGGCCTACGCCGGCTTCCGCTCGTTCCGCGAGGGCACCAACCTCAAAGCCTGGTTGTACCGGATTCTGACGAACACCTACATCAACAGTTACCGCAAGAAGCAGCGCCAGCCGGCCGAGTATCCGACCGAGGAGATCACCGACTGGCAGTTGGCGGCCAACGCCGAGCACACCTCGACGGGTCTGCGTTCGGCTGAGGTCGAGGCACTCGAACTGCTGCCGGACACCGAAATCAAAGAAGCTCTGCAGGCATTGCCGGAGGAGTTTCGGATGGCGGTGTACTACGCCGATGTCGAGGGCTTCCCGTACAAGGAGATCGCCGAAATCATGGACACCCCGATCGGAACGGTGATGTCCCGGCTGCACCGAGGCAGGCGCCAGTTGCGTAGCCTGCTGGCCGATGTGGCCAAGGAACGCGGATTCTCCCGCGGACAAGCGGAGGATGCACCGGAGGAGGTGTCGTCATGAGCGACGATCAGGTACGCGGCGAGGAAGACTGGCGCCCGCCCATCGGCCCGGTGGACCCCGATCACCCCGAGTGCGCTGCGGTGATCGCCGAGGTGTGGACGCTGCTCGACGGTGAATGCACCACCGAGACCCGCGACCGGCTGCGTCATCACCTCGAAGAGTGCCCGACGTGCCTGCAGTACTACGGGGTTGAAGAGCGGATCAAGAAGCTGGTTGCGTCCCGCTGCAGTGGAGACAAGGCGCCCAGTCATCTGGTGGAGAAGGTCCGGCTACAGATCAGTCAGACCACGATCATCCGGCGCGGCTGACCCGCGACAAAAAAGTGCCCGGCAGATGCCGGGCACTTTTTGCTGTCAGGCGTTGGGCCGCTTGCCGTGGTTGGCCTTGCTGTGCTTGCGGTCACGCTTCTTACGGCCACGCTTGGCCATGATGTACCTCCATCGATCAGACGCTTGCATACAGTGTCTCACGGCCCGGTAGCGCCTCTGACCACCCGGTGTTGTGGTTCGATAGAGCGGCACTTAAGAGATGAGCAGTACCAAGAGTGAGGTGAAGATGGCCGAGGATGTGCGCGCCGAGATCGTGGCCAGTGTGCTCGAGGTAGTGGTCAGCAAGGGTGACCAGATCGGTGCGGGCGACACCCTGGTGCTTCTGGAGTCGATGAAGATGGAGATCCCGGTGCTCGCCGAGGTCGGCGGCACCGTCACCGAGGTCAGCGTTTCCGTTGGCGACGTCATCCAGGCCGGCGACCTCATTGCCGTGATCGACTAGCTTCGTGTCCACCCTCGGTGACCTGCTCGCCGAGCACACGGTGCTGCCGGGCAGCGCCGTGGACCATCTGCACGCAGTGGTCGGCGAATGGCAGCTGCTGGCGGACCTCTCGTTCGCCGACTATCTGATGTGGGTGCGCCGCGACGACGGCGCCCTGGTCTGCGTGGCTCAATGCCGGCCCAACACCGCCCCGACGGTCTTGATCCGGGACGCGGTCGGGACAGTCGTCGCCGCCGGCGACCTGTCGCTGGTGACGGCGGCGTTCACCTCGGGTGCGATCGGGCGGGGCGGCAGCGATCTCGAACTGCGCGACCCCGGCATGAACGTCGAAGCGGTCCCGGTCCGCTACAGCAATCAGGTGGTGGCCGTGCTGACCCATCAGACCGCGCTGGCCGAGCGGCGCACGTCGTCGCCCCTGGAGCGGGCCTACATGGACTGTGCGGGCAACCTGCTGCACATGCTGTCCGAGGGCACCTTCCCCAACGTCGGCGACCTGGCGCTGTCCCGGTCGAGCCCGCGGGTCGGCGACGGTTTCATCCGCCTCGACGTCGACGGTGTGGTCGCCTACGCCAGCCCGAACGCGCTGTCCGCCTACCACCGGATGGGGTTGGCCGCCGAGCTGGAGGGCCACAACCTGGTGGCGATCACCCGGCCGCTGATCTCCGACCCGTTCGAGGCGCAGGAATTGGCCGAGCATGTGCGCGACTCGCTGGCCGGTGGGTCGAGCATGCGCCTGGAGGTCGACGCCGGCGGTGCCGCGGTGCTGCTGCGCACGCTGCCGCTGGTGGTTCACGGCGCCGCTGCGGGGGCGGCGGTGCTCATCCGGGACGTCACCGAGGTGAAACGCCGCGACCGCGCTTTGCTGTCCAAGGACGCGACGATCCGCGAGATCCACCACCGGGTAAAGAACAACCTGCAGACCGTCGCGGCGCTGCTGCGCCTTCAGTCCCGCCGGACCAGCAATGAGGAGGCGCGCGAGGCGCTGATGGAGTCGGTGCGCCGAGTGGCCTCGATCGCCCAGGTGCACGAAGCCCTGTCGATGTCGGTGGACGAGGAGGTCAATCTCGACGAGGTGATCGATCGGATCCTGCCCATCATGAACGACGTCGCCCGGGTCGACACGCCCATCCGGATCAACCGGGAGGGCGCCTTGGGGGTGCTCGACGCTGACCGGGCCACCGCGTTGGTGATGGTGGTGACCGAGCTGGTCCAGAACGCCATCGAGCACGCCTTCGACTCGACGGCGAAAGGCGGCTGCGTGACGATCCGGGCCGAGCGTTCGGCACGGTGGCTGGACGTCGTGGTGCACGACGACGGCCGCGGGCTGCCGGATGGCTTCTCCCTGGAGAAGTCCGACCGGCTGGGCCTGCAGATCGTGCGGACGTTGGTCACCGCGGAACTCGACGGTTCCCTGGGAATGCACGACGTTCCCGGCGGCGGGACCGATGTTGTGTTGCGTGTACCACTCGGACGGCGTTCAACTGCCCGAGTTCCCCAATAGCAAATGTGACCGACACGACATTTGTAAATGAAAATCGCGGCCCTGGCATTTGCCGGGGCCGCGATCTGCAGAACTTCGAAAGTGCGGGCTAGACGCTGCTGCGCGCGCGGGTGCGGGCGTTGCGACGCTTCAGCGCGCGACGCTCGTCCTCGCTCATACCGCCCCAGACGCCGGCATCCTGGCCGGAATCCAAAGCCCAGGTCAGACACTCCGTCGTCACCGGACAGCGGTTACATACGAGCTTCGCGTCAGCGATCTGGGCGAGCGCCGGGCCGCTGTTCCCCACGGGGAAGAACAGTTCCGGATCCTCGTCACGGCAGACCGCCTTATGGCGCCAATCCATTTGTCGCTACTCCTTACTATGTGCGCAGCGAAGCGCACTCGCTTTTCGTTCGGCTGTTAATGCAGTGCACACAAATGTTTCTGTGTTGTTGCATCCGATCGTTTCACAGCCTCGACGGTTGTCAATAGAACTCAGTTAACAAGTGGGCAACCTCACTACAAGCTCTGGCTGGGGGTGGGTTACCAAACCCTCTACCCGTTTGTACTACACTCAACCCACCTGCGCCCTGAATATTTGGCGCGACTCTATTTCTGCAGGTCAGAGCGCTCCGCCGCGGGCGGAGCGAGGACGCAGAGGGCCCCCGGAACCGATCGGAACGTCATTTCCGCGCGTAGGCCCAGAAAATCCCCGTCGATCTGGCTGGCGACCGGTTCGTCGGCCGTGACCCGTACCCACGCCACGTCGTCCTCGCGGATCAGGTGCTTGGCCTTGATGACCGGCTTCTTCGACAGCATTCGGCGCACCAACATCAGGTTCCTCCAGACGTTCATGCTGGTGATCGCGAAAACCCCCAGGCCGGTCTCGAACGTGGTGTCCGGGTTCGTCCACACCGGCCTGGTGTTGGCGTAGGTCCACGGGCTGGAGTTGGAAATGAACGCGAAGTAAACCCCGGTTCGGGGCGGCTGGCCGGGCATCTCGAGGGTCAGCAGCGGCTCGTTGCGGGCGCTGGCCAGCATCTCGCGCACTGCCACCCGGACGTAGCGGCCGGCGGTGACCTTGCGGCCCTTGGCACGCTGCGCCTCGACCGCCGCCACCACGTCGCCGTCCACACCCATCCCGGCGGTGAAGACCGCCCAGCGTTCGCCGCAGTCCATCAGCCCGATCTCGCGCCACGGCGCGCCGTCGCGACGGGCGCTGAGCAGGTCGACAAGCTGATTGGTGGCGACGATCGGGTCTGGGCTGATGCCCAGCGCCCGGGCGAAGACGTTCGCGGAGCCGCCTGGCACCACGGCTACCGCGGGCAACGTCTCGGGCCGTTCCCGGCCAGGCCTGCCGAGCAGACCGTTGACCACTTCGTTCACCGTGCCGTCGCCGCCGTGGACGATGACCACGTCAGTCCCGTCCTGCCTGGCGGCTTCGGCGATCTCGATGGCGTGGCCGCGGTGGTCGGTGTGGACGACGGACAGGTCCACGCGGCTCTCCAGCGCGTGGGCGAGCAGGTCGCGGCCGGCTGCGGTGGTCGATGTGGCGTTCGGGTTGACGATCAGGACGGCACGCACGAGCCATGAGCCTAGACCGGTGCGGCACCGCTGTTCGAAGTGTTTGCCTGCTCATCACGAAGGGGACAGCTGCCGGTGGCATGCTCGCGATGTGATCGTGGGGTCGGAGCAGGGTTCGGCCAGTGCCGTCGGGTGGTTTCACCGGGCCTGCGAGGCGGTGGTCGCGCGGTTGCCACTCGGGCTGAATTCGCTTGTGCCGCCGACCTTTCTGGGCTTCGTGGTGATCAACTCCGGCACCTTCGCATTGGATCTGCTGGTGCTCACGCTGCTGCACGGTGTCCTTCATCTGCCGTTCGGGGTGGCGGTGACGGCGGCCTATGTCGGTGCCTTCGCGGCCAGTTACGTGCTCAACCGGGTGGTGAACTTCCAGTCGCACGGTGCGGTCGGTCCGCAGGTGGCCGTCTACGTCGTCGTGGTGGTGATCAACTACCTGGCGTTCATACTCGGGGTCTCCAGTGCGTTGCGTGCCCTCGGCGTCGAGTACCACCTGGCCCGGATCGCGGCGGGGGCCTGCGAGGGCCTTTACATGTATTGCGCGATGCGGTGGGTGGTGTTCCGGCGCTGAGCGCTCGGTACCGTACTGGCGTGACCGAATCCGCTGTCCCGCCGCCCGTGGTGCGTTATGCCGGTTTCGCGGCGGCTGCCGAAGGGGCGGTGGCGATCGTCGTGGCCGTGGTGTTGGTGGTGCGTGGGCTGGCCGGCGCCGACCAGCACATCGTCAACGGATACGGGACGGCCGGCTGGTTCGCGGTGATGGGCGCCGCAGTGCTGGCCGCGGGCTGGGCCCTGGCCACCGGACGGCGCTGGGGCAGGGGCATCGCGGTGTTCGCCAACCTGTTGCTGTTACCGGTGGCCTGGTACATCGTGGCCGCCCACCAGCCCGTCTACGCAGTGGCGATGGGTGGAGTGGCGATCGCCGTGCTCGCGCTGCTGTTCAGCCCGCCGGCTCTGCGCTGGGCGTCGCGCGCCGACGACTAAACCTCGGCGGCCAGCGCCTGGAGTTCCGCTCCGCTGACCCGGTAGTTGATCCATTCCGACATCTGCTTGCCGCCGACCGCGTCATAGAGCGCGATGGCGTTGACGTTCCAGTCCAACACTTCCCACGCCAGCCGGGTGTAGCCGTTGTCGATGCACTCCTTCGCCAGCGTCGCAAGCAACGTACGCGCCAGGCCGCGCCGGCGGAACTTGTCGCGCACGAACAGGTCTTCGAGGTAGATGCCGGCCACACCGTCCCACGTGGAGAAGGTGCGGAACCACAGCGCGACCGCGGCCGCTTCGCCGTCGATCTCGACCAGATGGCAGGACGCAGGCGGGTTGTCGCCGAACAGTGCTGCGGTGATTTGACTTTCGGTCACCGTGCATTGATCGGCAGCATGCTCGAACTCGGCGAGCTCGCGGATCATCGCGACGATCTCGGCCTCGTCGCCGGGTTGGGCCATCCGGATCACGGTCATTGCTGCACCCCCAGAGCTGACAGAATGGTGTTGAACTTGGTTGTGGTTTCGGCGACTTCGTCATCCGCGTCCGATTCGGCGACGATACCGCCACCGGCCTGGGCCAGCGCCGCGCGCCGGTCGGCCGACAGCTGCGCGCCGCGGATCGCCACCACCCAGCGGCCGTCGCCGCGCGCATCGCACCAGCCGACCGCGCCGGCGTAGAAGCCGCGGTCACCTTCCAGCGCCGCGATCAGATCGACCGCCGCCTGCGTCGGCACCCCGCCCACGGCCGGAGTGGGGTGCAGTGCCAACGCCAAATCGATTGCGGTGGTTGAGGTATCGCGCAACCGGCCGCGGATCGGCGTGGCGAGATGCCACAGCGCGGCGGTGCGACTCAATTGCGGTTTGGGTGCGACGTCGAGGTTGGCGCACAGCGGCTCCAGTGCAACACGCATGGTGTCCACGACGAGCTGGTGTTCGTGCCGGTTCTTGCCCGACTCGGCCAACGCGGTGCCGTTGGCGGCGTCCACCTGCGGGTCCGCCGACCGCGGCGCGGAACCCGCGAACGGCTGGCAGGTCACCACGTCACCGAAGCGGGCGACCAGCAGCTCAGGGCTGGCGCCCACCAGAGCGGTACCGGTGTACTCACCTCCGGCGACCGAGAGGTCGGCCAGGTAGGCGGTGGCTTCGGGATCAGCGGCCCGCAAACGACTCAGAATCGTCCGCTCGTCGAGCGCGGCGTCGGCGACCAGCCGCAGCGCGCGCGCCAAAACGACCTTCTGCAAAGCGCTTTCGGGATCGGTGAGGCGGCCCAGGGCACTGCGGATGCGGGCCCGGTGTTCCTCGGGTGCCGGCAGCATCGCGTCGATCCGCACCGCGGGCGACGCCGTCGTCGACCATGCGGGCAAGTGGTCACCGAACGTCACCGTCGTCGGCGTCAGCAGTGCCGCCTTGCTGCGAATGTCGAACGGCAGCGCACCCACCACCACGTCGGCCGAACCGTCGGTCAACGCCGCCGATGCCGCGGCGACATCGTCGTATCCCGTCTCGATGCCCTCGGCGACGACTGTTCCGGCGGGGCCGCTCAGCACAAAGGTTGGAACCGCGATCACGTCCCGGTGACCGGCTCGCGGTGGCTGGTCAACCCCAGCGCCGAGAGCTGCCGCAGTCCGTATTCGAATCCGCACACCGCGACCGACGCCGCGCCGAACCCGTACCGGGCACCTTCGCGCAGCGGCTGCTCGACCCAGCGGGTCAGCACCGAGCGGGAGAAGTGTCCGTGGCCGACGAACACCACGTCGCGGTCGACCATGTGGTCCAGCGCGTACGACACCGCCTGGTCGGCGCGCATGCTCACCTGGTCGACGCTCTCGCCGCCCGGGCAGCCGTAGGTCCACAGCAGCCAGCCGGGGGTGTCAGTGCGGATCTGGTGGGTGGTGAGCCCCTCGTAGTCCCCGTAATTCCATTCGGACAGCAGCGGGGACACCTCGTCGACGGTCAATCCGGCGAGCTCGGCGGTGGCCAGGGCGCGCTTGCGCGGGCTGCTGACCACGATCGGATTGTCCAAACCCAGGCGCTCGATCGTGTGCGCGGCCAATTCGGCCTGTTCGCGACCGTGCTCGGTGAGATCGAGGTCGGTGGTGCTGGTGTGCTGGCCACTCTTGGACCACTCGGTCTCGCCGTGCCGAAGCAGGACCAGCCGATGCGTACCGACGCTCACACCCACTGATTCTGCCCGATGACCAGGCGCGCCGTGGCGGCCGGGACGCAACGGCGGCGAACCTGCAAGGATGGTCCCCGTGACCCGAGTACTGGCGGTAGCCAATCAAAAGGGTGGGGTGGCCAAGACAACCACGGTCGCGTCTCTGGGGGCGGCTTTCGTAGATGCGGGCAAGCGTGTCTTGCTCGTGGACCTGGACCCGCAAGGCTGTTTGACGTTCTCGCTGGGTACCGACCCGGACAAGCTGCCGGTGTCGGTCCACGAGGTGCTGCTCGGCGACGTCGAGCCGAATGCGGCGCTGGTGGAAACGGCCGAGGGCATGACGCTGCTGCCGGCCAACATCGACCTGGCCGGCGCCGAAGCCATGCTGCTGATGCGGGCCGGCCGCGAGTACGCCCTCAAACGCGCGCTGGACAAGCTCGACCAGTTCGATGTGGTGATCATCGACTGTCCGCCGTCGCTGGGCGTTCTCACCCTCAACGGGCTGACCGCCGCCGACGAGGTGATCGTGCCGCTGCAGTGCGAGACGCTGGCGCACCGCGGGGTGGGGCAGTTCCTGCGCACGGTCGACGACGTGCAGCAGATCACCAACCCGAACCTGAAGCTGCTGGGTGCGCTACCCACGCTGTACGACTCGCGCACCACACACAGTCGCGACGTCCTGCTCGACGTCGCCGACCGCTACAACCTGCCGGTGCTGGCCCCGCCGATCCCGCGCACGGTGCGCTTCGCCGAGGCCAGCGCATCCGGTTCGTCGGTGCTCGCGGGCCGGAAAAGCAAGGGCAGCACGGCATATCGCGAATTCGCGGCCGCATTGCTCAAGCATTGGAAGTCCGGAAAGGCGCTGCCCACCTTCACTCCCGAGGTCTAAGCCTTCGGGCCGAACGCGGCCAGCGCGTCACCGTGCTGCTCGATCACCATCGAGCCGGTGACCGTCGGGACCACCGGTCCCGAGCCGGCCGGGTGCGCGACCGCGATAACGCGCTCGCTGGTGCCGCTGCCGGGTTCGTACACCCCGATGCCGTTGGTGAGCGGGATCAGGAGTCGGCCGGCCATCATCGCGCCGGGGCCCAGCGGCGCCACCGCGCCGGCGGCCTCGATGGTGTAGCGGTACGACAGCCGGGTGTCGAAGACCTCCACGCTGTCGCCGGTCCACCAGGTGTACAGGTCGCCGGCGTGGGTGACGGCCTGGGCCGAATTGGCAAGCACCGGAGGCTTTTTCAGCAATGTGCTGGCGATCTTGCTGCCGGTCTCGTCGTACACGGCGATCTGGGGTTGCGGGGACGGCAGGTACACCGCGGTGGTGGTGCCCGCCACCGCCAGCACGCGCGCCTCGGAATCAGCGGCGACACCGGGTAGCGGGACGTTCTTGGTGTCGGGCTCGTCTTCTTCCTTCGCCGGCTTGAGCAACGTCAGGCGCAGGTCCTTCTGGTCGCGGCAAGCTTCCAGCACCGACACCGCTTCGTCGCTCGCCGCTGCCGACATCAGCGTGCAACCGGCACCGATGCCCTGGTTGACCGGTTTCACCCGGGCGTCGATCTCGCCGTAGGACAGCATCCGCACCAGATCCGAGCGCCACAGCTCCAACCGGGTCGGCCCGGCCGAAAGCACGGCGCTGCCGTTCGAGCTGAGCACCACGTGCTCGTCGGCGTAGGCGGTGCGGGTCGGGCCGCGGCGTCCCGAGCCGCCGCTGATACTGCTGACCTGTCCGCAGCCGCGACGGTCCGGATACACCGCGACGGCGAGGTCGTAGACGTAGGAGACCCCGCACAGGGAGGTGTCGCGGGCGAACGTCCACCGGATCTGGCCGGTCTGCGGGTCATGACCGTCGACGGTCCGCCCGTTTCCGGTCACCACCGTGCCGCCCACGACGATCGGGCTCAGCGTGCGCGGGCTGGTCGCGGTCCACAGCTGGTTCAGCGTCTCGGGAACCACCCGCGCCGGGATCGGGTTGGGCGTCGGCGACGTGGCGGGCCGGCTGATCGTGGCCCGCGCAGAGCTGTTCCACCAGAACAGTGCGGCGATGACGGCCACGACAAGCGCGATCGTCGTAGCGGCGACGAGGTCGCCTTTGGTGCGGCGCTCGGGTCTGACCATCTAGGCGACGATAGCGGTCGTCAGCCTGCTGTTGCGGGGGCCTCGGCGGCGTTGCGCGGACGCCGCCGGCGCCGCCGCTTGCGGGCCGGGCTGTCGTCGCCACCCTCGGCCGATTTGGCGCCGCCGCCGTCGGCGGGTGCGTCCGTCGCCGTCTCGACGTGCCCGCTCGCGCCCTCGCCGGCGCGGGTGCGACGACGAGAACGATTGCGGGAGGGCCGCTCCCGATTCGAGTCGGTGGAGCTGATCCGCGTTCCGTCTTGCGCCTTGTTGCTCGGCGCCTTGGCGCCCTGCGACTTGCGTGCGGCACCGATCGCGCCGCCGGCATCGGCGGGGATGCCCAGTTCGGAGTACAGGTGCGGGGAATTGGAGTAGGTCTCGGCCGGGTCGGGGCAGTCGAGCTTGAGCGCCTTGTCGATCATCGACCAGCGCTCCAGCTCGTCCCAGTCGACCAGGGTGATCGCGATGCCGGTCTTGCCGGCCCGCCCGGTGCGCCCGATGCGGTGCACGTAGGCCTGCTCGTCCTCGGGGATCTGGTAATTGATCACGTGGGTGATGTCGTCGATGTCGATGCCGCGGGCCGCCACGTCGGTGGCCACCAGCACGTCGATGTCACCGGTGCGGAACGACTTGAGCGCCTTCTCGCGGGCGATCTGGCCGAGGTCGCCGTGTACCGCGCCGACTTTGAAGCCGCGCTCGGCGAGTTCGTCGGCGACCTTCTGCGCGGTGCGCTTGGTGCGGGTGAAGATCATCGTCGCGCCGCGGCCCTCGGCCTGCAGGATGCGGCTGACCATCTCGACCTTGTCCAGCGCGTGCGCGCGGTAGACGAACTGCTCGGTACTGTCGTGGGTCGCTGACCCCTGAACGCCTTCGGCCCGGATGTGGGTCGGCTGGTTCATGAACGTGCGGGCCAGGGTGATGATCGGGTCCGGCATGGTCGCCGAGAACAGCATCGCCTGGCGCTTCTCGGGGATCTGCTTGAGGATGCGCTCGATATCGGGCAGGAACCCAAGGTCGAGCATCTCGTCGGCCTCGTCGAGCACCAGCATGCTCAGCCCGCCGAGTTGCAGGTGTCCCTGCTGAGCGAGGTCGAGCAGCCGACCGGGCGTCCCGATCACGACGTCGACGCCCTTCTGCAGGGCCGCGATCTGGGCCTCGTAGGGGCGCCCGCCGTAGATGGAGGTGACGGACAGCTTGCGATCGCCTTGGCCCGCAGCGTCCACCTTTAAATACCGAGCGGCGCTCGCGAGGTCTTCGTACACCTGCAGGCAGAGCTCGCGGGTCGGCACCACGACCAGCCCGCGCGGGATACCGCTGAGTTCGCGCTCGGTGTCGGTGGTGATGCGCTGCAGCATCGGCACGCCAAAGGCCAGGGTCTTGCCCATGCCGGTGCGGGCCTGGCCGATGAGGTCATCGCCCGCCAGCGCCATCGGCAGGGTCTGCTCCTGGATCGCGAAGGCGAATTCCTTGCCGTCTTCGGCCAGTGCCCGGACGATCTCGTCACGCACTCCGAGCTGGGCGAACGTGAGCTGGGGATGGGTTGTCAAAGGTGTCATGTGGTGGCGTTGTGCCTTCCGTAGTCGGTCCTCGAATGCGTTGTCACGCGCGCACGAGTTCTGACTTCGGAATGGAGTCGGCGCCATCGTTTCGATGCTCCGAATCGCCGGGCCCTGCACTGAGGGAGGCGGGCCCACTGCGTGCACGCACATTTCCTTGACCACGCCTCACGGCGTTCGTCAGCCCCCATCATAGCTGGTTGCGCTCTCCGGGACTGATCGGCGCTCCCGCCGGGACTACAGTGGCGGCCATGACCGCCCCTCAGCCCGCCGCGGACTCACCGGCGCGGATCACCGCCGACCATCCCGGCGTCAACGAGTTGTTCGCGTTGCTCGCCTACGGCGAGGTCGCGGCCTTCTATCGGCTGACCGAAGAGGCGCGGATGGCTCCGGACCTGCGGGGCCGGATCAACATGGCCAGCATGGCCGCTGCCGAAATGGCGCATTACGAGCTGCTGCGCGAGGCCCTGGAGGCCCGCGGTGTCGACGTCGTCCCGGCGATGACCCGCTACGCGTCGGCGCTGGAGAACTACCACCGGCTGACGACGCCGAGCACGTGGCTGGAGGCGTTGGTCAAGACCTACGTCGGCGATGCGCTGGCGGCTGATTTCTACCTCGAGATCGCCGACGTGCTGCCCGACGAGGTTGCGGCCGTGGTGCGGGGAGTGTTGTCCGAGACCGGTCACTCGCAGTTCGTGGTTGCCGAGGTCCGCAAGGCCGTGACCAGCAGTGGACGGCAACGCAGCCGATTGGCGCTGTGGTCGCGCCGGCTGCTCGGCGAGGCGATCACCCAAGCCCAGTACGTGCTGGCCGAGCGCGACGAACTCGTAGACCTGGTGCTGGCCGGTCCGGGTGGCCTCGGGCAGGTCGCCGATTTCTTCGACCGGCTGCAGCGCACGCACGCCGAGCGGATGGGCGAGCTCGGACTCGCTTGACTAGCGGTTGCAGGTGGCCGAGATCGTGTTGTCGGTCGAGGCGGCCACGGTCGCGCCGCGCGCGTCGGTGATCCAGCAGTTCAGCTGGCTTCCGTTGCTGCTGGCCGTCACGTAGTTCACCGGCACGGTCGGGACGACGGTCAACCGCCACGGCAGCGAGACGTTTTCGACCGTGCGCAGCGCGCCCACCTCGTCGGCGTAGGTGATCGTCACCGGGTCGTCGGGGCGCTGATTCCCGGCGACGGTGTAGACGATCTCGCCGGAATCGACCTGAACCTGTGCCATCGGGGCGGCGGCCGCGCTGGGCGGTGTGACCATCACCGGTGTCTCCACCGGCAGGCCGGGAACCGTGACGGTGACCGGCGCGGGGGGTGGCGTCGACGTCCGGGGACCGGGAACGGCCACCACGGTGCGGGTCGGGGTGGCGCCGGAGTCGGCGGTGATGCTGGCCGCGTCGCCGGTCCGCACCACGAACGTCGTCGCCGCGGCAGCGGCCACGACGCCGGCGGTGGTCAGCGCCACGCGGGGCCACTGGACCAACCGCTGTCGGCGCTTGTTGTCGCTCACAAGGCAAGGTTATGGACGCCCACGGCTCGGCACGGCGCGCCGCGCGGTCTGTTGCCATGCTGTTATCGCAGCTTGACGCCCTATTCGCTAACCGCGAACGACTGGCCGCGACTGCGCGCATCGTTTGTTTCGAGGCGTCCACTAGCCTTCTGGGAGTAGACGCGCATGCGACGCAGACGAGAGAGAAGGGGCCAGCGTGGAGGTCAAGATCGGTGTCACGGACAGTCCGCGTGAGCTCGTGTTCAGCAGCTCCCAGACGCCCGCTGAGGTCGAAGAGTTGGTGACCTCGGCGTTCTCCGGGGAGGGCCCGGATGTGCTGAGCCTGTCCGACGACAAGGGACGCCGCTTCCTGGTGCAGACCAGCAAGATCACCTATGTCGAGATCGGTGTCGCGGACGTGCGCCGGGTCGGATTCGGGATCGCTGCCGGCGGACCTGCCGGCGCGTAACCGCTAGGAGCGCGTCAGCGGGACGTGTGACAGTCCGCCCCAGGCGAACTGCACCGTCCCGTCGACCGCGACCTCCTTGGAGACCGGGCGGTCGGCGTCCAGCCAGTACCGCGCACAGTCGACGCTGATGGCCACCAAGCCGACCGCGATCATGCGGGCGCGATGTGGATCGAGCCCGGAATCGCGGCTGATCAGGTCGAACACCGCGTCCGTGCAGGATTCGGTGGCCACCTTCACCTGCGAGGCGACCTGCGGCTCGGTGACGTAGTCGTTCTCGAAGATCAACCGGTAACCCTGGCCGTCGTGCTCGATGAAATCGAAGAACGCCTGCACCGCGGCACGCAGCCGCTGACGGTTGTCGGTGGTGGTGCGCAGGGCCTGCCGAACCCCGGACACGAGGTTCTCGATATGCCGGTTCAGGACGGCGAGATACAGCTCAAGTTTGCTCGAAAAGTGTTGATAGAGAACCGGTTTGCTGACACCGGCCCGATCGGCGATCTCGTCCATCCCGGCGGCGTGATAGCCGCGGTCGACGAAGACCTCACTGGCTGCGATCAGCAGTTGACCACGACGCTCATCACGCGGCAGGCGGCTCCCGCGCCGCGGGGTGGTGGCGGCGGGACGGTCGCCATTGGCCGTTCGAGCGGACTTCCGCTCGGCCGTGTCGGCGAGTTCGCTCATCGAGTCCTCAATCTGGTGTTGTGGCCGGGCGCAATGCCCCCGCGCTCCCAGCCCCGTCGGATCGACATTACTACCCGGGCGGGGTTACTCGCCCGTAGCAGCGTTCGGCGGCACGGGCGCGCCGGAAGTCCGGTGTTCGGCTGTTGTGCCATCCTGGGGCGGTGACCTACGACCCGGGGCACCGCGGCGGCGGTCGTGTGCCGGTGCTGCGCGACGAGTGGCGCGAGCCGCTGCGTGCCTTGCGCGATCCCCTGGCTGGGGAGTCGGGCCGCCCCAGATCCAACCGGGATCAGCGTCGTCAATGGCGTAAGCAGAGCTGGCTGGGCCGGTTCATCTCCACCTACGGCTGGCGTGCGTATGCGCTGCCGGTTCTGGTGGTGCTCACCGGGGTGGTGCTGTACCAAACGATGACCGGGACCGCCGCCCCCGCCGTCGAACCCACCGCCCAGCGCGCAGTACAAGGCCCCCCGACCATCGGGTCCAGCGGCACCGCCATCATCGGCGCGCCGCCACGCGGGCTGACCGAGTTCGACGCCAACCTGCCGACCGGGATCCTGCCCGAGGGCGGGGCGTTCTCCGAGGCCGGCGCCAAGACCTGGCACATCGTGCCGGGCACGACACCGAAGGTCGGTGAGGGCACCGCCAAGACGTTCACCTACACCGTGGAAGTCGAGGACGGCGTCGACACCACGTCGTTCGGCGGTGACGAGGGATTCGCCCGGATGGTCACCGAGACACTCGCCAACCCCAAGAGTTGGATTCACAATCCGCAGTTCGCCTTTCAGCGGGTCGATGCCGAGAACGTCAAGCCCGACTTCCGGGTATCCCTGACCTCGCCGATGACGGTGCGCGAAGGCTGCGGGTACGAGATCCCGCTCGAGTCGTCCTGTTACAACCCGGCCTACGGGCCCGACGCGCAACCCCGGGTCTTCATCAACGAGTCACGCTGGGTACGGGGTGCGGTGCCGTTCCAGGGCGACATCGGTTCCTATCGGCAATACCTGGTCAACCACGAGGTCGGCCACGCGATCGGATACCAGCACCACGAACCGTGTGCCGACAACGGTGGCTTGGCGCCGGTGATGATGCAGCAGACGTTCTCCACCAATGACAATGACGCGTCGCGGTTCGACCCGGAGTACGTCAAGGCCGACAGCAAGACCTGCCGGTTCAACCCCTGGCCGTATCCGATCGCCTGACGACCGATGCGGGGCGAGGTACGAGCCCCGAGGAGGAGTCAGGCAATTCGGCCTGCGCCTAGTCATCGGGAAGCTTTCGCCGGTGTTTGCCGTTGTCCTGGCCAGCTGCTGAGATGGATGTGAACGTCTTTCAGGCAGCCGCCTACTGAGCGATCCGAGGAGTGCCGGTGCCGTCGTTGCCGCCGCTGGTCGAGCCAGCCGCCGAACTCACCCGCGACGAGGTCGCGCGCTACAGCCGCCACTTGATCATCCCGGATCTCGGCGTCGACGGTCAGAAACGCTTGAAGAACGCCAAGGTGCTGGTGATCGGCGCGGGCGGCCTCGGCTCACCCACGCTGCTGTACTTGGCGGCCGCTGGTGTCGGCACGATCGGCATCGTCGAGTTCGACGTGGTCGACGAGTCGAATCTGCAACGCCAGATCATCCACGGCCAGTCCGATATTGGTCGTTCGAAGGCCGAAAGCGCCCGCGACTCGGTCCTCGAGGTCAATCCGCTGGTGACGGTCCGCCTGCATGAGCAGCGGCTGGAACCCGACAACGCGGTGCAGCTTTTCGAGCAGTACGACCTGATCCTCGACGGCACCGACAACTTCGCCACGCGATATCTGGTCAACGACGCCGCGGTGCTGGCGCACAAGCCCTATGTGTGGGGTTCGATCTACCGCTTCGAGGGCCAGGCCTCAGTGTTCTGGGAGGACGCTCCCGACGGCTTGGGCCTGAACTATCGCGACCTCTACCCGGAGCCGCCGCCCCCGGGCATGGTGCCGTCCTGCGCCGAGGGCGGCGTGCTGGGAATCCTGTGCGCGTCGATCGCGTCGATCATGGGCACCGAGGCGATCAAGCTGATCACCGGAATCGGCGAGACGCTGCTGGGCCGGCTCATGGTGTACGACGCGCTGGAGATGACCTACCGCACCATCAAGATCCGCAAGGATCCCGAGACGCCGAAGATCACCGAGCTCATCGACTACGAGTCGTTCTGCGGGGTGGTGTCCGACGCCGCCGCCGTAGCCGCGCAGGAGTCCACCGTTACGCCGCGTGAACTGCGTGAGCTGCTCGATGCCGGCAAGAACCTGGCGTTGATCGACGTCCGGGAGCCGGTCGAGTGGGAGATCAACCACATCACCGGCGCCGAGCTGATCCCGAAGTCGGTGATCGAGTCCGGTGAGGGCCTGGCGAAGCTGCCGCACGACCGCACGCCGGTGCTGTACTGCAAAACCGGTGTCCGCTCCGCGGAAGCACTGGCTGTCGTCAAGAAGGCCGGTTTCGCCGATGCGCTGCATCTGCAGGGCGGCATTGTGGCCTGGGCAAAGCAAATCGATCCCGACATGGTGGTCTACTGACGGCTACTTTGCTCCGCGACAATTTAGGCTGTCGGGGTGGCTGACGGGGTTAATGACGAGCGCCCGCCTGAGCATGTGCTGGCGGCGTTCGGTCTCAAGGCCCACGACCCCGAGCCGCTCGGCACGGGCTGGGAAGGCGGCTTCAAGTGCGGCGAGGTGGTGTTGTCGGTGATCGCCGACCATGCCAGGGCCGCCTGGTCGGCGAAGGCTCGCGAGACGTTGTTCGTCGACGGGGTCCGTCTGGCGCGGCCGGTACGGTCCACCGACGGGCGCTATGTGGTCTCGGGTTGGCGGGCAGATACATTCGTCGCCGGTAGCCCTGAGCCGCGCCACGACGAGGTGGTTTCGGCCGGTGTGCGGTTGCACGAAGCGACGGCCAAGCTCGAACGGCCGCGGTTTTTGACCCAGGCGCCGGTCGCACCGTGGAGCGACGTCGACGTGTTCATCGCCGCCGACCGTGCGGCGTGGGAGGAACGCCCGCTGCACTCGCTGCCGCCGGGCGCGCTGGTGGCGCCCGGCTCGGCTGACGGTGAACGGTCGGTGGAACTGATCAATCAGTTGGCCGGCTTGCGCAAGCCCACCAAGAGTCCCAACCAGCTGGTGCACGGCGACCTGTACGGCACGGTGTTGTTCGCCGGGACGGCCGCGCCGGGTATCACCGACATCACGCCGTACTGGCGGCCGGCCTCCTGGGCGGCCGGAGTGGTCGTCGTCGACGCCCTGGCGTGGGGCGAGGCCGACGACGGTCTCATCGAGCGGTGGGATGCGCTGCCGGAATGGCCGCAGATGTTGTTGCGGGCATTGATCTTTCGCCTCGCTGTGCATGCTCTGCATCCGCGTTCGACGGCGGCTGCGTTCCCCGGTTTGGCCCGCACCGCCGCACTGATCAGGTTGGTTCTCTAGAACTCGTGGCGCGCTTGCGCCAGATTCACCCGGCCGTCGTCGGCCAGCACGCCTTCGGCGCGCAGCAACTCGAGTTGACGGGTCACCAGATGGGCGGCAGGGCGGCCCGACGCGGTGATCACCCGGTGCCACGGTAGGTCCGAGGAGTCGGTGCGCATGATCCAGCCGACGATGCGCGGGCTGGAAAGCTCTGCTGCCGAGGCGATGTCACCGTAGGTGGCGACCCGGCCCGCCGGGATGGCGGCCACCAATTCGCGCACCCGCTCGACCTGCTCATCGGTGATCGGGGCCATCGCTAACGCTTCAGCAGATCCCGGATGACCGTTGCGGTCTCCTCCGGTTTGGCGTGCGGCACCATGTGCTGGCAGTCGAGGTCGACCAAGGTGAAGTCGTCGCCGAGCCGATCGGACAGGCCGTCGGTCAATTCCCGGCTGACATACGGCGGGTCGGTCCACTGCGCGCGCACCAGCGTCGTCGGAGTTCCTATGTGCGGCAGCACGATATCGCGGGCCAGTTCACTCCAGTACGACATCATCGCGGGCACACAGATCCGCCATCCGACGCGGCCGTTGGGAAGTGCGATGAGATGCTCGTCGAGATCCTCGTCGAGCTCGGTCGGGTCCACGTCGGCCCATGAGCCGCTGAACTTCTCGGTGCGCGCCTCGTCGCGATCCGGGTAGTCGGGGGAGGCCAGCATCGAGTCGGCGATCTCGCGCATCCACTGCCCGTCCAGTCCGATCGCGGGGTCCAGCAGCACCAACCCGGACACCAGATCCGGGCACGCCGCCGCGAGATGCAGCGCGATCGCGCCGCCGAACGAATGGCCCACCACCAGCACGGGCCCCTCGGCGTCGTTCTCCACCAGCGTCGCCAGCGCGGCGACGTTGGCATCTATCGTCCACGGCGCCGACCACGACGATCTGCCGTGCCCGATCAGATCGGGTGCGGCCATCGCGAATTCGGGAAGGTGGTGCTCGGAGAGGACCCGCCAGCGACGGCCGTGGCCGGTCAATCCGTGGATGGCCAGAATCCGGACCGGTCCTGCCGGGCCGAAGCGGTGGACGTGAAGGTCGTGGGTCACGCGTCTCATGCTGCCAGTTCGGGTGGGAACGCAGCGACCGGGGAACGGCGCAGTCTGAACTTGTCGGTGGTGCGTGGTGACATACCGGCATGACCACCGCACTGCTGGCTCCGGTGACCGAACCTGCCGATGTGCTCCGCCCGGAGCTGCGCGGCACGGTTCGAATCGTCGGCGGTCCGGGCACCGGTAAGACCAGCCTGCTGGTGGCGGCAGCCGCGGCGCATATCATCGCCGGTACCGACCCGGAATCGGTTCTGCTGCTGACGGGTTCGGGCAGGCTGGCCGCGTCCACCCGCAGCAAGCTCACCGCCGAACTGCTGGCAGCGCGTTCCGCGGAACCGTGCCGTGCGGTGGTGCGCGAACCGCTGGTTCGTTCGGTGCACAGTTACGCCTTCGCGGTGCTGCGGCAGGCTGCCGCCCGCGCGGGTGACCCGCCGCCGCGTCTGGTCACCGGCGCCGAGCAGGACGGCATCATCCGCGAGCTGTTGGCCGGCGACATCGAGGACGGAGACGCGTCGGCCTCGCGCTGGCCTCAGCTGCTTCGTCCCGCACTGACCACCGGTGGCTTCGCCACCGAATTGCGGGACCTGCTGGCCCGCTGCGCCGAGCGCGGGGTGGACCCGTTGCAGCTGCAGCGGATCGGCCGGTTGTCCGGGCGGCCCGAGTGGGTGGCGGCGGGCCGGTTCGCCCAGCAGTACGAACAGGTGATGTTGCTGCGCGCAGCTGTCGGGACCGCCGCGCCGCAGGCCACCGTGCCGGCGCTGGGCGCTGCCGAACTGGTCGGCGCGGCGCTGGAGGCGCTGGCTGCTGACGCCGAACTGCTGGCGGCCGAGCGATCCCGAATCCGCCTGCTACTCGTCGACGATGCCCAGCACCTCGATCCCCAGGCCGCGCGGCTGGTCCGGGTCTTGGCCGCCGGCGCCGAACTGACCCTGCTGGCCGGCGATCCGAACCAAGCGGTGTTCGGCTTTCGCGGAGCCGATCCGGCGGTGCTGACCGCCGCCGAAACATCGGTGGTCGAACTGAACCGCTCCCACCGGTGCGCGCCCGCGGTCGCGCACGCGATCAGCGGGATCGCCGCCGGATTGCCGGGCAAGACCGCCTGGCGTGCCCTTGGACGGAAGTGGCGGCGAGGACGGGTCGGTCGCCGTGCGGGTCGCGGGTTCGGCGCATGCCGAGGCTGCGCTGATCGCCGACACGTTGCGCCGTGCGCACCTCCTCGACGGTGTGCCGTGGTCGCAGCTGGCCGTCATCGTGCGGTCGCCCTCGGCCGCCGCGGCCCTACCCCGCGCGCTGGCCGGTGCCGGTGTTCCGGTCGACTCGGCTCACCTCGCCGGACCTGTCGCCGAACAGCCTGCGGCACAAGCACTCCTGAGCGTGCTGGCCGCCACCGCCGACGGCCTCGACAGCGAGCGGGCGGTGTCGCTGCTGACCGGGCCGATCGGTCGGGTGGACCCGGTGACCTTGCGTCAGCTGCGCCGGGCGCTCCGCCGCGGGGGTTCCGGTGATGTCGGCGAGCAGATCGTCGCGGCGCTCACCACCGGCCCGGTCGACCTGCCGGCGACGCTGGCCCGCCCGGTGAAGCGGGTGCGTGCGGTGCTGACGGCGGCGGCACGCGGCCACACGCGCAATCGCGACCCGCGTTACACCCTCTGGCAGGCGTGGGAGCGCAGCGGATTGCAGAAGCGCTGGCTGAACGCGGCCGAGCGCGGTGGTACCGAGGGCGCGCTGGCCGACCGCGACCTGAGGTGCGTCACCGCGTTGTTCGACATCGCGGACGACTACGTCACACGGACGGCCGGGGCGTCGCTGCGGGGACTTTTGGATCATGTTGCGGGCCTGCAGCTTCCACCCATCACTGCCGACGGACCGGCCTCGGAGACGGTTGCCGTGCTGAGCCCGCACGCAGCGCTGGACCGCGACTGGGATCTCGTGGTGATCGCCGGCCTGCAGGACGGCTTGTGGCCCAACACCACACCGCGCGGCGGGGTGCTGGGCACCCAGCGGCTGCTCGATGTGCTCGACGGCCTCGGCGATGACGTGTCGGCACGGGCGCCGCTGCTGGCCGAGGAGCGCAGGCTGCTCGTTGCCGCAATGGGTCGCGCCCGGCGCCGTTTGCTGATCACCGCTGTCGACAGCGACGCCGGGGACGATGCCGCGCTGCCATCGCCGTTCGTCACCGAGCTGGCGGAGTTCGCATGCGCGGAGGCCGATCGGTCCGTCCAGCCGGTGGTCGCGCCGCCGTTGCTGGCGCCCGCGGCAGTCGTCGGCCGGCTGCGGGCCGTGGTCTGCGCACCGGCTACGGCGGTGAGCGATGGTGAACGTGCCACCGCGGCAAAGCAATTGGCGCGGTTGGCTGCCGACGGCGTGCCCGGTGCCGACCCGGTGCACTGGTACGGCATGACGCCGGTGAGCACGCCGGAGCCGCTGTGGAACGGTCCGCAGCACACCGTCACCCTCAGTCCGTCGACCCTGCAGACACTCGCCGACTGCCCGCTGCGCTGGCTCGCCGAACGGCACGGCGGCACCGCACGCCGCGAGCTGCGTTCCACGCTCGGTTCGGTGGTGCACGCGCTGATAGCCGAGTCGGCGAACGCTGAGCAGCTGATCAGTGATCTGGAAAAGCTCTGGAGCACAATCCCTTTCGAATCGCCCTGGTATGCGGACAACGAACTCGACCGGCACCGGGCCATGCTCGAGGCGTTCGTGGCGTGGCGTTCGGCAAGCCGTCATGAACTGACCGAGATCGGAACCGAGGTCGATGTCGACGGCGTGATCGCCGAGCCCGAGGAAGGCCGGCCGGGGGTGCGGGTGCGCGGGCGGGTCGACCGGCTCGAGCGCGACGCGGAAGGCCGGCTGGTGATCGTTGATGTCAAGACCGGTAAAAGTCCGGTCACCAAGGACGAGGCGCAGCGCCACGCTCAGCTAGGGCTCTACCAGTTGGCCATCACCGAGGGCGCACTGATCGACGGTGATCGTCCCGGTGGCGGCCGGTTGGTCTACGTCGCCAAACCGAACGCATCGGGCGCTACCGAACGTGAGCAGTCCGCGCTGACCCCGGATAGCGCAGGCGAGTGGCGGCAGACCGTGCAGCAGGCGGCGGCCGCAACGGCTGGGCCGCAGTTCGTTGCCCGGGTCAACGACGGCTGCGCCCACTGTCCGATGCGCGCCGCCTGCCCGGCGCACACCGCACCTCGAACGGAGCCGTCATGACCTTCAGTCCGACGGAATTAGCTGAGGCGCTTGGCCTTCCGACTCCCACCGACGAGCAGGCCGCCGTCATCGCCGCCCCGCCAGGGCCGCTGGTCGTCATCGCCGGCGCCGGTGCCGGCAAGACCGAGACCATGGCCGCACGCGTGGTGTGGTTGGTGGCCAACGGATTCGCCGATCCGGGGCAGGTGCTCGGACTGACCTTCACCCGTAAGGCGGCCGGGCAACTGCTGCGCCGCGTACGGTCCCGGTTGGCCCGCCTGGCCGGTCACCTCGGCGGTGCGGCGCAGGGAGCGCCGACGGTGAGCACCTATCACGCGTTCGCCGGTGCGCTGCTGCGCGAGTACGGCCCGCTGCTTCCGGTGGAGCCCGACGCCCGGCTGCTGAGCGAAACCGAGTTGTGGCAGCTGGCCTACGAAGTGGTCAGCAACCATCCCGGTCCGTTGGACACCGAGAAGGACCCGGCCGGAGTGACCCGGATGGTGCTGAAGCTGTCCGGTGAGCTGGCCGAGCACCTGGTCGACACCGATCAGCTGCTCGACACCCACCTCGAACTCGAACGCCTGGTGCATCACCTGCCGGCCGGACGCTACCAACGCGATCGCGGCCCCAGCCAGTTTCTGCTGAAAATGCTGGCCACCCAAACCGAACGCACCGCGCTGGTGCCGTTGATCGATGCTCTGCACGCGCGGATGCGGGCCGACAAGGTCATGGACTTCGGCTCGCAGATGGCGGCGGCGGCCCGGTTGGCCTCGACTTGCCCGCAGGTGGGGGAGCAGTTGCGGGAGCGATACCGCGTGGTGTTGCTCGACGAGTACCAGGACACCGGTCACGCCCAGCGCATCGCGCTGTCGTCGTTGTTCGGGGCCGGCGCCGACGAGGGCCTGGCGCTGACCGCGGTCGGAGACCCCATCCAGTCCATCTACGGCTGGCGCGGCGCATCGGCCACCAACCTGCCGCGCTTCACCACCGACTTCCCGCAAGCCGACGGCTCCCCGGCGCCCACTCTGGAGCTACGCACCAGTTGGCGTAACCCGCCCACCACGCTGCACATCGCCAACGAGATCTCGGCCGAGGCCCGCCGCCGCTCGGTCGCGGTGCGCGCGCTGCGGGCCCGCCCCGGCGCCGAACGGGGCACCGTCGGCTGCGCACTGCTCACCGATGTGGCCGCCGAGCGGGAATGGGTCGCCGACCAGATCGCCGCGCGATACGAGGCTGCCGGCGACGAGCCGCCGACCGCCGCGGTGCTGGTGCGCCGCAACGCCGACGCCGGACCGATCGCTGAAGCGCTGAGTGCGCGCGGTGTCCCGGTTGAGGTTGTCGGTCTGGCCGGGCTGCTGTCGATTCCGGAGGTCGCCGACGTGGTGGCGATGGTGCGCCTGGTGGCCGATCCGGCCGCCGGTGCGGCTGCGGTCCGTGTGTTGACGGGGCCGCGCTGGCAGTTCGGCGCGGCCGACCTCGCCGCCCTGTGGCGTCGGGCCGTCGCGCTGGACGGCACGCGACCGGCGACCGCCTCCGCCGAGGAGATCATCGCCTCGGCCGCACCCGACGCCGATACCGCAAGCCTGGCCGACGCACTGGCTGACCCGGGTCCTGCCGAGGCGTACTCGGCAGAGGGCCACCGCCGCATCACTCAGCTCGCCAGCGAATTGGCAAGATTGCGAACGCTATTGAGTCACCCTCCGACTGAGCTCGTCGGCGAGGTACGCCGCGTCATCGGGGTCGACGCGGAAGTGCGGGCTGCCCGACCGGTCGCTGCGGGATGGTCCGGGGCCGAACACCTCGACCGGTTCGCCGACGTCGTCGCCGACTACGCCGCCCGGCCCGGTGCGAGCGTCGACGGATTGCTGGCCTACCTCGACGCGGCCGAGGTCGTGGAGAACGGGCTGGCGCCCGCCGAGGTCAGCGTGGCCACCGGGCGTGTGCAGGTGCTGACCGTGCACGCCGCCAAGGGGCTCGAGTGGCAGGTGGTCGCCGTCCCGCACCTGTCTGCCAGAGTCTTTCCGTCCACCGCTTCCAAGCGGACCTGGTTGTCCGACCCCGCCGACCTGCCGCCGTTGCTGCGCGGCGACCGGGCCGCCGACGGCCTGCACGGGGTGCCCGTGCTCGACACTGCACTCGTCAACGATCGAAAAGCATTGTCCGACAGCATCATGGCGCACAAGAAGCAGCTCGAGCAGCGCCGCCTCGACGAGGAACGCAGGCTGCTGTACGTCGCGATCACCCGCGCCGAGGACACCCTGCTGCTCTCCGGCCACCACTGGGGTCCCACCGAAAGCACGCCCCGCGGGCCGTCGGATTTCCTGCGCGAGATCAAGGACATCATCGACGACGCCGACGCCGCCGGGCAGCCCTGCGGTGAGGTTGAGCAATGGGCCCCTCCGCCCGCCGACGGCGAGCCAAACCCGTTGCGCAACAGCGTCCGTGAAGCGGTCTGGCCCGCCGATCCGCTCGGCCGCGCGCGCGCCGATATCGAACGCGGAGCTGCGCTGGTCCGATCGGCCTCGAACGGCGCCGTCCAGGACGCCGGTGAGGACCCGGAGGGGTGGGCCGCGGACGTCGACGCGCTGCTGGCCGAACGGTCCCGCATTGCCGCACCGCCGCCGACCGAACTGCCCGGCCAATTGTCGGTCAGCGCTCTGGTTGAACTCGACCGCGATCCTGCAGCGTTGCGCCGCCTGACCCGCCGGTTGCCGTCGCGCCCAGATCCGCACGCGATCCTGGGCACCGCCTTCCACGAGTGGGTGCAGCGCTTCTACGGCGCCGAGCGGTTGTTCGACCTCGACGACCTGCCCGGCGCCGTCGACGGTATCGCCACCGAGACGCGAGAACTGGCTGTCCTGCAGGATGCGTTCACGAAATCCCGGTGGGCCGCGCGCACACCGGTGGACGTCGAAGTTCCGTTCGAGATGGCGATCGGCGACACCGTGGTGCGTGGCCGGATCGATGCGGTGTTCGCCGATCCTGACGGCGGAATGACCGTCCTGGACTGGAAGACCGGCGAACCACCGGCCGACGATGACGCCAAGCGGCACGCCGCCATCCAACTCGCGGTCTATCGGCTGGCCTGGGCGGCGCTGAAGGGCTGCCCAGAGTCAGACGTTCGCGCGGCGTTCCACTATGTGCGCGCAGGCGTCACCGTGATGCCGGAAAACCTGGCCGGCCCAGAGGAATTGGTGGCGCTGCTGGCCGGTGCTAGTAACGCGGAGCGTTGCGTCTGATCGCCAGCGCCTGAACGATCATCGGCACCTGCAACGGCAACCGGGCCAGCGCTACCAGTTTCATCGGCAGCGGCTTGTCCTTCCACAGCCGAACCATGTTGACGTTGGCCGGGAACACCGCGAGGAACAACGCGATCGCGAACGCCGCTCCGGCGCGACGGGTCCGCGGCACCAGCAGCATGGTGCCGATCCCGACCTCAGCCACCCCGGAGGCGTAGGTGTAGAACCGGGCATCACCCGGAAGCTCGGCGGGCACGATGTCGTCGAACGGCTTGGGAGCCAGGAAGTGCCCGACACCGATGCCGATGAGCATCAGCGCGGTGCGGTAGGCAGGCAGCTGGCTCGGGCTGCGTGAGGGTTCGAGTTCGGTAGTCGTCGTCGGCATGGGTACATAATGCTGGAGTGGTGGCGCTCAGGCCGAAGAATGTGGGGGCGAGAGGGTTGGGCACGATGACGGAGTCGCGTGGCCAAGGGTAGGTTGCGGCGCAGGCTCGAGGCGATCGACGAGAACCTCGCAGCCAAGCCCGACAGCGCTCTCGTCGACTATCTGCACATCCCGGAGAAGTTCGTCAGCCCGGGCCGCCGCATCGCCCGTCGGCTGCTCTACGCCATGACGGCGTTGTTCCTGGCGGTCTTCATCGTCTACCTCGACCGGGACGGGTACCGCGACGTCCGCGAGGGGCCGCTGACCTTCCTGGACTGCCTGTACTACGCGACGGTGTCGCTGTCGACCACCGGCTACGGCGACATCACGCCATTCACCGAGACCGCGCGCCTGGTCAACGTCTTGATCATCACCCCGCTTCGGGTGGCCTTCCTGATCGTGCTGGTCGGTACCACCGTCGAAACCCTGACCACGGCGTCGCGGCAGGCTCTCAAGATCCAGCGTTGGAGGAACAGCGTGCGCAACCACACCGTCGTCATCGGTTACGGCACGAAGGGCAGGACGGCCGTCGCAGCGATGGTCGGCGACGGCGTCGCACCGGCCGACATCGTCGTCGTCGACACCGACCAAGCCTCCCTGGACCGGGCCAACGCGGCCGGCCTGGTCACCGTGCGTGGCGACGCCAACAAGTCCGACGTGCTGCGGCTGGCCGGCGCCCAGCACGCCAACTCGATCATCGTGGCCACCAACAGCGACCCGACCGCGGTGCTCGTCACCCTGACCGCGCGTGAGCTGGCCCCGAAGGCCAAGATCATCGCCGCGGTGCGGGAAGCCGAAAACCAGCACCTGCTGCGGCAATCCGGTGCCGACTCGGTGGTCGTGTCGTCGGAGACGGCAGGCCGGTTGCTCGGCATCGCCACCACCACGCCCAGCGTCGTCGAGATGATCGAAGACCTGCTGACACCGGACGCCGGTTTCGCGATCGCCGAACGTGAGGTCGAGCACAAGGAGGTCGGTGGCTCACCGCGGCACCTGCCCGACATCGTGCTCGGCGTGGTCCGCGGCGGGAAGCTGCTGCGGGTCGACGCCCCGGACGTCGACGCCCTGGAAGCGACCGACCGGCTGCTGTATGTCCGGGCCACCGGAGAAGACTGACGACGTGGCTTTCCGACTGCGGAACATTCCGCTGCTGTCCCGCGTGGGCGCCGACCGTGCCGATCATCTGCGCACCGACGTCGACGGCGCCATCGCGGGCTGGGCCGACGCGGCGCTGCTGCGGGTGGATCACCGCAACCAGGTGATGGTCAGCGGTGGACGGGTGTCGCTAACGCGGGCGGCCGAGTTCGCCGACAAGCCGCCGCCGGACGCGGTGTTCTTGGGCCGGCTGGAGGACGACCGCCATGTGTGGGCGGTGCGCGCCGCGCTGGAGGCGCCCGAGAACGGCGACGGCGAAGTGTCCGACCTGCGCCGCGGCGGTCAGCAGATCGACGATGTCAGCGCCCAGCTGCTGGCTTCCGCGCTGGCCCTGCTGAACTGGCACGAGAACGCCCGGTACAGCGCGGTGGACGGCTCACCGACCAAGGCGGTCAAGGCCGGCTGGTCGCGGCTCAATCCGCTCACGGGACACGAGGAGTTTCCGCGCATCGACCCGGCGATCATCGTGTTGATTCACGATGGCCACGACCGGGCGGTGCTGGCCCGTCAAACCGTGTGGCCGCAGCGGCTGTTCTCGTTGCTCGCCGGGTTCGTCGAGGCGGGGGAGTCGTTCGAGAGCTGCGTGGTGCGCGAGGTCAACGAGGAGATCGGCCTGTCGGTGCGCGACGTCGAGTATCTGGGCAGCCAGCCGTGGCCGTTCCCACGATCACTGATGGTGGGATTCCACGCGATCGGCGATCCCGAGCAGGAGTTCGTCTTTCACGACGGCGAGATCGCCGAGGCGGCGTGGTTCACCCGCGCGGAAGTCCGCGAGGCGCTCGAACACGGCGACTGGAGCAGTGACTCGCCGTCGAAACTTCTGCTGCCGGGTTCGATTTCGATCGCTCGCGAGATCATCGAATCGTGGGCGGCCGAAGGTTAGTCAGGACGCCCCCATGCGCCCAAACCGACAAATGGCCGCGAAAGTGCGAGAGAACCGCCGCAATTCGTCGATCTCGGCGTCGGCTCAGGACGCCAGTTTGGCCTGAACGTCTTTGAGGCTGGGGTTGGTCAGCGCCGAGCCGTCGGCGAACTTCACCGTCGGGACCGTCTGGTTGCCGTTGTTGACCGACATTACGAACTGGGCGGCGGCCGGGTCGTGCTCAATGTCGACCTCGGTGAACGCGATGCCCGCCGATTTCAGCGCGGTCTTGAGGCGCTTGCAGTAGCCGCACCACACGGTGGAGTACATGGTGAGCTGGGGATCGTTGCCACTCATGGGCTCGAACCTATCGGCACGGCCACCGCGCAATGTCCCCACCCCCTGCCAAGATGGAGCCCATGCCGGTGACCTTCGACCATCTGACCGGCCTCGACGACGAACAGCGCGAGGCCGTGCTGGCCGCCCGGGGGCCGTTGTGTGTGCTGGCCGGCGCCGGCACCGGCAAGACGCGCACCATCACCCACCGGATCGCGCACCTGGTGGCCAACGGTCATGTGGCCGCCGGGCAGGTGTTGGCGGTGACATTCACCTCGCGCGCCGCGGGGGAGATGCGCTCTCGGCTGCGGGCCATGGACGCGCAGGACATTGGCGCCCCGGTCGGGTCGGTGCAGGCGTTGACATTCCACGCCGCCGCGCGTCGTCAGCTGCAGTACTTCTGGCCGCGCGTCGTCGGCGACACCGGCTGGCAGCTGCTGGACACCAAGTTCTCCGTCGTCGCGCAGGCGGCGAGTCGGGCCCGGCTGCAGGTCAGCACCGACGACGTCCGCGATCTCGCTGGTGAAATCGAATGGGCGAAGGCCTCGTTGATCAGCCCCGAGGGGTACGCCGCGGCGGTGGCCAAAATCCAGCGCGACATCCCGCTGGACGCCGAAAAGGTCGCGATCGTCTACGCCGGTTACGAAAAGTTGAAAGCCAACCGCGACGGGATCGCGCTGCTGGATTTCGATGACCTGCTGTTGCATACCGCGGGGGCGATCGAAAACGACGCGGCGGTGGCCGCCGAGTTCCGGGACCGCTACCGCTGTTTCGTCGTCGACGAGTATCAGGACGTCACGCCGCTGCAGCAGCGGGTGCTCGACGCGTGGCTGGGCAACCGCGACGACCTGACCGTCGTCGGCGACGCCAACCAGACCATCTACTCGTTCACCGGCGCCTCGCCGCGCTACCTGCTCGACTTCTCGCGCCAGTTCCCGGACGCGACGGTGGTCCGGCTGGAACGCGACTACCGGTCCACGCCGCAGGTGGTATCGCTGGCCAACCGGGTCATCGCCGCGGCGCGCGGCCGGGTGGCCGGCAGCAAGCTGCATCTGATCGGTCAGCGTGAGCCGGGTCCGTCGCCGACCTTCCACGAACATCCCGACGAGGTCGCCGAGGCGGCATCGGTCGCGCGTTCGATCAAGCGGCTCGTGGAATCCGGAACGCCCGCAGCCGAAATCGCGGTGCTGTACCGCATCAACGCCCAATCCGAGGCGTACGAAGAGGCGCTCACCGAGGCCGGGATTCCGTTCCAGGTGCGTGGCGGCGAGGGCTTCTTCAGCCGTCAGGAGATCAGGCAGTCGCTGCTGGCACTTCAGCGCGCCGCCGACCGCGGCGCCGAGGGTGAGCTACCGCTGATCGTGCGACACATCCTCGAACCGCTCGGCCTCACCGACGAACCGCCGGCCGGCGCCAAGGCCCGCGAGCGCTGGGAGGCGTTGGCGGCGCTTGCCGAACTCGTCGACGACGAGGTCGCCGCCCGCCCGCAGCTGGACCTGCCTGCGCTGGTGGCCGAATTGCGGGTGCGTGCCGACGCCCGGCACCCACCGGTGGTGCAGGGTGTGACGCTGGCGTCGCTGCACGCCGCCAAGGGTCTGGAATGGGACGCGGTGTTCCTGGTCGGCGTGGCCGACGGCACATTGCCGATCTCGCACGCGCTGGCCCACGGTCCCGACAGCGAGGCCGTGGAGGAGGAGCGTCGTCTCCTGTACGTCGGAATCACCCGGGCTCGAATGCATTTGGAGCTCAGTTGGGCCCTGGCCCGCACGCCAGGTGGCCGGCAGGGGCGGCGTCCGTCACGGTTCCTCAACGGCATCGCACCGCAGACCCAGGCCGAGCCGACGCCGAGCCGGCCCCGCCGGCAGAAGGGCGCCACCCCGCGGTGCCGGGTGTGCAACGCCGTGCTCAGTACGCCGCCGTCAATCATGTTGCGCCGCTGTGAAACCTGCTCGGTCGACGTCGACGACGAGCTGCTGAACCAGCTCAAGGACTGGCGGTTGCGTACCGCCAAGGAGCTGAAAGTGCCTGCCTACGTTGTCTTTACCGACAATACCTTGATTGCGATTGCCGAGTCGCTGCCGGCCGACGATGCGGCGCTGGTGGCGATTCCCGGCATCGGCGCGCGCAAGCTCGAGCAGTTCGGACCCGACGTGCTCGAGCTGGTTCGCGCCCGGCAGTAAGTCAGCGGCCGGGCCCGTAGTTGCCGGTCCGGGTGGTGGCGTTGGTGCCGTTGTCCGCGAATCCTGAGGTGCCCCGGCCCGTGTAGCTGTTGACGTCGCCGACGCCTTGGGTTGCCGTGCCACCAGGGTGGTTGGCGGTGGCGCCGCCGCTGTAGCTTGACGGGCCGCCCACTCCGAGGGTGGCCATACCCATACCGCCCGGGTGATTGGCGGTCGAACCGCCGGAGTAGCTCGAGGGGCCACCGACACCGAGTGTCGGTCCGGAGCCTGCGCCGGTCACCGCTCCCGATTCGCCGCCGGCGTGCTCGGATGCCGCGGCGACGGGGGAGCCGCCCAGGGCGATCGCGGCGAACAACACGGCGCCAATCAGCGTCAGAAGGCGAATCGGACTGTGTTTGAGGTCATTTCGTGTCTGATCCATGCCTCAAGCATGGATGCGGGATCCGCCCGGGTCACGAGACTCATAGTGAACACAAAAGTGGCACCGACCCCGGCGGAGAGCCGGAGCCGGTGCCAACCGTCGGGGTGATTCAGGCGTTCACCGCGGCCAGCGCGGCGTCGTAGTCGGGCTCCTGGACGATCTCGGGAACGAGCTCGGTATAGACGACCTTGCCATCGGCGCCGATCACGACGACGGCCCGGCCGAGCAGCCCCGCCATCGGTCCGTCGACGAGCGTGATGCCGTAGTCCTCACCGAAGCTGCTGCGGAAAGCCGAGGCAGATGTGACGTTCTCGATGCCTTCGGCGCCGCAGAACCGGCTCTGTGCGAACGGCAGGTCCTTCGACACGTTCACGACGGTCACGCCACCGGCGCCGACACGCTCGTTGAACTGCCGGACGCTGGCAGCGCAAATTCCGGTGTCGATGGACGGAAAGATGTTGAGCACCACAGCCTTTCCGCTGAACTGGCCGCTCTCAACGTTGCCGAGATCGGTGCCGGTCAGCTCGAAGGCGGGAGCCTGGTCGCCGACGGCGGGCAGCTCTCCGACGGTGTTGATGGGGTTTCCCTTGAGGGTTATCTGTGCCATAGGAATTAGTTTCTCAGGAGCGGCGTTGCCGCTTCTGAGCGGGTCAGCCGATATGCGACAAGGCCTCCGCGTGCGTTCACTCCCGGCACGGGTCCGAGAGGTCCGACGAGGTCAAAACCGCAGGTCAGAAAATCGCTTGTGGCGAAATCGTGTTAGGGTTTAGCCTCTAAAAACGAAATCCTGTGCCGATCGATGGCTACAGGGCGGCATGACGAGAGGAGGGGCCGACGATGATCAGCAGCACTACGGACTTTGGCGTAGCTGGCATGGCGCATCGTGCGTGGTCCTTCCGTGCCGTCACGGCGACCACCGCGCATCAGGCTAATGGTGCCCATGCCGTCGGCGCAGCCGCCGCCATTTCGGCGCAGCCCAAGCGTCGCGCCAACGCCGCCCCGACGATCGCGTCCGTGGACAGGAGCTTCATCTAGGAAAGCTCCCAGACGACAGCCAACTGGCCACGGACCCGAAGTCACAAGGATCCGTGGCCTTTGTGTTTCCACCCGACTCCTGGCCCGGATCCCTCGAAAGAGAACAGCCATTCGACCAGGAAGCAGGTGAGCGAGACATGTCGACATCGACAGTCCGCCAAGAGAAGCTGCCGGTGTTGCCGTGCCACGTCGGGAATCCCGACTTGTGGTTCGCCGAGAGTCCCATGGATCTGGAGCGCGCGAAGGTGCTCTGCGGGGAATGTCCGATCCGGCGGCAATGCCTTGCCGCCGCGCTGGACCGCGGCGAGCCGTGGGGAGTTTGGGGCGGCGAGATCATCGAACGCGGCAGCATCGTGGCGCGCAAGCGGCCACGGGGGCGTCCGCGCAAGGACGTGATCGCGGCCTAGCGGGGTCGGGCCCGAGCCGGACTAATGCGCCGGTTCGGGCTCGACGAATCCCGGAACGAACTTCGCGGCCAGCTCGCGCGTGGGCACGTGGGCGTCGAGCTGGCAGGAGATCGCCACCGTCGACGCGATCACCCGCAGCGGGATCGCCAGCTTGGCCGGCAGGTCCATCGCCCGGGCGGTCTTGATCTGCTCCGACGAGACGTTCATGTTCGCTGCGGCCATCTTCTGCAGCCACCGGCGGGTGTAGTGGAACACCTCGACCTCGATCGGTTCCACGTACTGGCGCAGCATGTCGTCGATCTCGCGCACCGAGACCTGCTCGCCCTTCTGAATGAAGCCGACCCGTTCCATCGTGGGCAGCAGCTCGTCGTACTTCTTGTCGCGAGCCAGCGAGATGATCTGCCCGATCTCGATCGGCAGTCCGTTCGGCAGTGGGCCTACCGCGCCGAAGTCGATGACGCCCATCCGACCGCCGGGCAGCATCATGAAGTTCCCCGGATGCGCGTCACCGTGGATCATGCCGAGCCGTGCCGGGGCGTCGAAGGTCAGCTCGATAAGCCTTGTGCCACACAGGTCTCGCTCGTCGGGAGTGCCCTCACGGATGATCTGCGCCATCGGCACGCCGTCGATCCACTCGGTGATCATCACCTTCGGCGAACTGGCGATGACGTGCGGCACCACGAAATGCGGATGGTCCTGGTAGGCCTTGGCGAAGGCGCGTTGGTTGTCGGCCTCGAGCCGGTAGTCCAGCTCCATCTCGGTGCGTTCGATGAGCTCGTCGACCACGCCCTCCACGTCGGCGCCCGGCGCGAGCTGCTTGAACACGCTGACCAGGCGCTGCATGGTCTTCAGGTCGGCGCGCAGTGCTTCGTCGGCGCCGGGGTACTGGATCTTGACCGCGACCTCGCGGCCGTCGGACCACACTCCCTTGTGCACCTGGCCGATGCTGGCCGACGCCACCGGGGTGTCGTCGAACGACTGGAAGCGCTCACGCCACTTGGTGCCGAGCTGACCGTCGAGCACCCGGTGCACCTTCGCCGCGGGCAGCGGCGGGGCGTCTTTCTGCAGCTTGGTCAGGGCCTCGCGATAGGGCTCGCCGAACTCCGGGGGGATGGCGGCTTCCATCACCGACAGCGCCTGGCCCACTTTCATGGCCCCGCCTTTGAGCTCGCCGAGGACGGTGAACAACTGATTGGCGGCCTTCTCCAACAGCTCGGCCTGGACCTCGTCTTTCGACTTTCCGGTCAGTCGTTTGCCCAGCCCCAGCGCCGCCCTGCCGGCGAAGCCGACCGGGATGGTCGCCAGCTTGACGTTGCGGGCCGCGCGGCCTCGCTTGATGTCTGCCACCAGACCATCATCCCTGACGGCGCCCTCCTGGCAACCATCGATGTCAGCATTCACAGCGTGGATGCCGTGACCAGCGCCGAGCCGTGATGGTGTTGTTACTCACATCGACCTGCAGGGTGGTATTCAGCGTGGCCGGGGGAGCGCCGGCCGCCTCTTGTCCGCGCACCGCGGTGATGATGCGCGTGAGCTGTCCCAGGGCGACGGCGGCGGTTGCCAGCACGGTCGGACGGTCGGCGGAGCCGATCACGTCTCGTAGCTGAGCGGCCAGCGCCGGCCAGGCCCCGTCGCGGTCGGTGCGGTGCAAGTCGGCGCATGCCAGGCAGCTCGTGACGCCGGGGATCACCAACGGGCCGACCAGCCCGGCACCGTCGCGGACGCGCACCGGCAGGTGCGGAACGCCAACGGTGTGCAGGTCACGCACCAGCCGGGGATCGGCCACCAGGTAGTCGGTCAGCACGACCATGTCGGCGGCGGCTGCCGATACCGAGGCACCGGCATGGCTCGTCTGGGCAATCCGCGCCCCGGAACACCGAAGCGCGTCGACCAGCAGATCCGATAGCGGGCCGACGCCGTGCACCCGGACCGACAGCGCGCGCGAGGCGCTCGTGCGGGTACGGCACCGGACCACACCGCTGCTCACCAGCGCGTCGAGCAGTTGATCGAAGTCCTTCGCCAACCCGTGAGAGACGGCCCGCCGCCGCAGTTCGGCCTTGCCGGCGGGAATCTGCATGCCACGCAACAGCGAGGCCAACGCCGCCGGCGTCACACCGTCAGGGGGCCGGACCAGCACGGCGCGGCGTGGATCCCAGCCCACCTGCACCACATCGTCGGGTCGCAACAGCACCGGCATCGCCGGGTCGAGCGCATACAGCCGGCTCACACGCGCACTCTGGCACCACCGCGGTGCCGCGCGTCTTCAGCTATCCACAGGCCCGTCGAATCGCCGTCCGCTCAGACCTCTTTGTCGTCCTCGCCGGACTCCGTGGACTCCGTCTCCTTCTGGAACTGCTCGATCGCGGAGTCGATGTCCAGGCTGCTGGTGTCACCGCCGATGATCCGGTCGATGAACCCGGCCGGCTCGTCGAGATCCGCGGAGCTGGGCAGCAGGTCCGGGTGCTGCCAGACACCGTCGCGGGCGTCGACGCCGACGGCCTCGGTGAGCCGCTCCCACAGCACTGCGGCTTCCCGCATCTTGCGCGGCCGCAGTTCCAGGCCGACGAGCGTCGCGAAGGTCTGCTCGGCCGGTCCGGCGGTGGCCCGCCGGCGTCGCAGCATCTCCGACAACGCTGCCGTGCCGGGAATGCGGTCGCCGAGAGCGGCCGTCACCACGGTCTGCACCCAGCCCTCGACCAACGCCAGCAGCGTTTCCAGCCGCTCGAGCGCCGCGGTCTGCTCCGGGGTGGCCTTCGGTTCGAACATGCCCTGGCTGAGCAGCTGTTCCATGGCGGCGGGATCGCTCAGTGCCGCCGGATTGAAGCCCTGCGCCAGCTCCTCGAGCCCACTCATGTCGATCTTCATGCCCTTGGCGTACGCCTCGACGGCGTTCAGCAGCTGGCTCGACAACCAGGGGACATGGCTGAACAACCGGTGATGGGCCGCCTCGCGGGCGGCCAGGAACGTCAGGATCTCGCTGCGCGGCTGCTCGAGTCCTTCGGACAGGGCTTCGATGGCCTCCGGCATCAGTGCCGCCACACCCGTCGGCCCCAGCGGCAGGCCGATGTCGGTGGACGTCAGCACCTCACGGGACAACTTCCCGAGGGCCTGACCGAGCTGGGAGCCGAACGCCATGCCGCCCATCTGGGTCATCATCGCCAGCAGCGGACCGGCCATCGCCTTGGCTTCTTCTGGCAGCGACTGCGCCCACACCGACGAAATCTGTTCGGCCATCGGATCGCACAGCCGCTTCCATCGATCGAGGGTTCCGTCGACCCAGTCGTTGGGAGTCCAGGCGACAGCTCTTGTCGCCCCGGCGGGCAGCGCGGTCGCGCCGTCGAGCCAGGTGTCGGCCAGGTGCACGGCGTCGGCGATGGCGGTGCTGGTAGCCGACGGGATCGGCGCGACGAAGCCGATCGAACTCGACGCCAGTTGGCGGGCCACGTCGTAATTGACCGGTCCGGATCCGCCGGCCATCGGATTGCCGGCGCCGCTGAACATCTGGCCCAGCTTGGTGAAGATCTGGCCGAGGTCGGCCATGTTGAAGTCGCCGCCGGCGAAGCCGAACGGGTCACCGGGGCCGGAGTTCGGGTCCTTTTTCGGCTTGTCGCGGTCGGGGTCGTCTCCCGCGGAGAAGCCGAAGGGCTGGTCAGACATGTCTCAACCGTACTCATGCTGCGCTGCGGGCGGGTAACGGGCGATCACGCTGTCAGTGAACCGGGGCGGTGACGGGCTCCGTCTAATGTTGGCGGCGTGAACAGGCGGATTCTGACGTTGCTGACGGCGCTCATGCCGATCGTCGTCTTCGGCGTGCTGCTGGCGGTCGTGACGGTGCCCTATGTGTCGCTGGGCCCCGGGCCGACGTTCGACACGCTCGGCGAGGTCGACGGCAAGCCGGTGGTGGCCATCGAGGGCACCGACACCCATCCCACCTCGGGGCACCTGAACATGACCACCGTCGCCCAGCGCGACGGTCTGACGCTCGGGCAGGCGCTGACGCTGTGGGTGTCGGGTCGGGAGCAGTTGGTGCCGCGGGATCTGGTGTTCCCGCCGGACAAGTCGCGTGAGGACGTCGAGAAGGATCAGGACGCCGACTTCAAGCGGTCCGAGGACAGCGCCGAGTACGCGGCGCTGGGGTTTCTGAAGTACCCCTCGGCGGTGCGGGTGGAGAAGGTCAACGACCCCGGGCCGTCGGCAGGCAAATTGAAGGACGGCGACGCGATCGACGCCGTCGACGGTAAGCCGGTAGCGAACATCGCGGAGTTCACGGCATTGCTGAAGGCCACCAAGCCGGGCCAGGAGATCGTCATCGACTACCGCCGCAAGAACGCCCCGCCGGGCGTCGCGCGAATCACGTTGGGCAACAACCAGGACCGCGACTACGGCTACCTCGGGGTGGCCGTGCTCGACGCGCCGTGGGCTCCGTTCAAGATCGACTTCAACCTGGCCAACATCGGCGGCCCGTCGGCGGGGCTCATGTTCAGCCTGGCCGTCATCGACAAGCTGACCACCGGTGACCTCAACGGATCGAAGTTCATCGCGGGCACCGGGACGATCAACGCCGACGGCAAGGTGGGCCCGATCGGCGGCATCACCCACAAGATGCTGGCCGCCCAGGAGGCCGGCGCGAGCGTCTTCCTGGTGCCCGCCGACAATTGCGACGAGGCAAGGTCGATGCGCGACGACGGAATGGAACTGGTGAAGGTCGACACGTTGACCAGCGCGGTCGATTCCCTGCACACGCTGACCTCCGGCGGGCGTCCGCCCAGCTGCTAGCGCATTGCTGCAGGACAGCACTGCCCCCCGGATGCGTAGAGTTGTGGCCGTACTGCTGCCTCGGCGCGGCGTGGCCGCCCGACAAGACTCAGGAGCCTGACAGGTGAGTATGCGGCCCGGCGCGCGGATGCCGAAGCTGACTCGGCGCAGCCGGATTCTGATCGGTATTGCGCTCGCGGTCGTCGTGCTGTTGTTGGTGGGGCCACGACTGGTCGACGCCTACGTCGACTGGCTGTGGTTCGGCGAGCTCGGCTACCGGTCGGTGTTCTCCACCGTGGTCGTCACCCGCATCGTCGTCTTCCTGATCGCCGCCCTGCTGGTCGGCGCGATCGTGTTCACCGGCTTGGCCCTGGCGTACCGCACCCGGCCGGTGTTCGTGCCGACCGCCGGTCCCAATGATCCGGTCGCGCGTTACCGCACGGCGGTGATGGCGCGGTTGCGGTTGTTCGGCATCGGGGTGCCTGCCGTGATCGGTGTGCTGTCCGGGGCGGTGGCGCAGAGCTACTGGTCGCGGGTTCAGCTGTTCCTGCACGGCGGCGACTTCGGGGTCACCGACCCGCAGTTCGGTAAGGATCTCGGCTTCTACGCCTTCGATCTGCCGTTCTACCGGTTGGTGCTGTCCTACCTGTTCGTCGCAGTGTTCTTGGCGTTCCTGGCGAACCTGATCAGTCACTACGTCTTCGGCGGGATCCGGCTGGCCGGTCGCAGCGGCGTGCTGAGCCGCCCGGCCCGCATCCAGCTGGTCGCGCTGATCGGAACTCTGGTGCTGCTCAAGGCGGTCGCCTACTGGTTCGACCGCTACGAGCTCCTCAGTCACACCCGTGGCGGAAAGCCGTTCACCGGTGCCGGCTACACCGACATCAATGCGGTGCTGCCGGCCAAGCTGATCCTGATGGCGATCGCGCTGATCTGCGCGGCCGCGGTGTTCTCCGCGCTCGTGCTGCGCGACTTGCGAATTCCGGCGATCGGCCTGGTGCTGTTGCTGTTGAGCTCGCTGATCGTCGGGGCTGGCTGGCCACTGGTGGTCGAGCAGATCAGCGTCAAACCCAATGCGGCGCAGAAGGAAAGCGAATACATCAGTCGCAGCATCGTCGCGACCAGACAGGCGTACGGCCTGACCAACGACCATGTGACGTACCGGGATTACAGCGGCACCGCGCCGACCACCGCGCAGCAGGTGGCCTCCGACCGGGCGACTACGTCGAACATCCGGGTGCTGGACCCGACGATCATCAGCCCGGCGTTCACCCAGTTCCAGCAGGGCAAGAACTTCTACTACTTCCCCGACCAGCTGTCTATCGACCGCTACCAGAGCGCCGATGGGGAGCTGCGTGATTATGTGGTCGCCGCCCGTGAACTCAACCCGGACCGGCTGCAGGACAACCAGCGGGACTGGATCAACCGGCACACCGTCTACACCCACGGAAACGGCTTCATCGCCTCGCCGGCCAACACGGTGCGCGGAATCGCCAACGACCCCAACCAGAATGGTGGTTATCCCGAATTCCTGGCCAGCGTCGTCGGGGCCAACGGCAATGTCGTCTCGCCCGGGCCGGCCCCGCTGGATCAGCCGCGTGTCTATTTCGGCCCGGTCATTTCCAACACCGCGGCCGACTACGCGATCGTCGGCAAGACCGGCGCCGACCGCGAGTACGACTACGAGACCAACACCGACACCAAGAACTACACCTACACCGGCGCCGGTGGTGTGCCGATCGGCAACTGGCTGGCGCGCAGCGTGTTCGCCGCCAAGTTCGCCGAGCGGAACTTCTTGTTCTCCAACGTGATCGGCAACAACAGCAAGATCCTGTTCAACCGCGACCCCGCGCAGCGGGTGGAGGCGGTGGCGCCGTGGCTGACCACCGACAGCACGGTGTACCCGGCGATCGTCAACAAGAAGATGGTGTGGGTCATCGACGGCTACACCACGCTGGACAACTACCCGTACTCGGAGTTGACCTCGCTGTCGTCGGCCACCGCGGACTCCACCGAGGTGGCCGTCAACCGGCTGGCCCCGGACAAGCAGGTGTCCTACATCCGTAACTCGGTCAAGGCCACCGTCGACGCCTACGACGGCACCGTGACGCTGTACGCACAGGACGAGAGCGACCCGGTGCTCAAGGCGTGGATGGCGGTGTTCCCGGGAACGGTCAAGCCGAAGAGTGAGATCTCACCGGATTTGGCTGCGCACCTGCGCTATCCGGAGGATCTGTTCAAGGTGCAGCGCATGCTGCTGGCCAAGTATCACGTCGACGACCCGGTGACGTTCTTCTCCACCTCGGACTTCTGGGACGTGCCGCTCGACCCCAACCCGACCGCGAGCAGCTACCAGCCGCCGTACTACATCGTCGCCAAAGACCTTGCCCGCAACACCAATTCATCCTCGTTCCAGTTGACCAGCGCCATGAACCGGTTCCGGCGCGACTTCCTGGCCGCCTACATCAGCGCCAGCTCCGATCCCGAAACCTATGGGCGGATAACCGTTCTGACGATTCCGGGTCAGGTCAACGGTCCGAAGCTGGCGTTCAACGCGATCAGCACCGACACCGCGGTCAGTCAGGACCTCGGTGTGATCGGACGGGACAACCAGAACCGAATACGGTGGGGCAATCTGCTCACGCTGCCGGTGGGGCAGGGCGGGCTGATCTATGTGTCCCCGGTGTATGCCTCACCGGGCTCCAGTGACGCCGCGTCGTCGTACCCACGGTTGATCCGGGTGGCAATGATGTACAACGACAAGGTCGGCTACGGCCCGACGGTCAGCACCGCGCTGGACGGCATCTTCGGTGCCGGCGCGGGCGCGACGGCCACCGGTCCGGCACCGGCCACCGGGCCGGGCAGTCCGCCGCCGGGCTCGCGCCCGCCGGCAGCTCCACCCGCTCCGGTCCCGGGCAGCGCACCGGAGGTACCCACTCCGCCGGTCGCGGTGACCCCCGCGACCCCGGGTGTCCCGACGACATTGTCGCCGGCGAAATCCGCTGCGCTGACCGATGTCGAGACCGCGTTGGGTGCGGTGCAGGAGGCGCAGAAGAACGGCAACTTCGCCGAATACGGTGATGCGCTGCAACGCCTTGACGACGCGATGAAGAAGTACGAGTCGGCTAAATAACAAGTACGGCGAAGTCCAGGCATGCGTGAGTTGGTTGTGCTCGGCACCGCCAGCCAGGTGCCGACGCGCTACCGCAACCACAACGGCTACCTGCTGCGCTGGGATGACGAGGGCCTGCTCTTCGATCCCGGCGAAGGCACCCAGCGCCAGATGACGCTGGCCGGGGTCCCCGTCAGTGCGGTGAACCGGTTGTGCCTCACGCACTTTCACGGCGACCACTGCCTCGGGGTGCCCGGTGTCATCCAGCGGGCGTCGCTGGACCAGATCGACCATCCGCTCGTCGCGCACTTTCCGGCGTCTGGCCGCGCGTACTTCGACCGGCTGCGACACGCCTCGGTGTTCTACGACCGGGTCGACGTGCGCCAGGAGCCGGTCGAGGGCGACGGGACGGTTGCTGTCGGCGCGTTCGGGGTCCTGGAGGCGCGTGCGCTCGAGCACTCGACCGATGTGTTCGGCTACCGGCTGGTCGAGCCCGACGGCCGGCGATTCGTGCCGGAGTTGTTGTCCCGCTTCGGGATCAGCGGGCCCGATGTCGGCGAGCTGGATCGGACCGGATCCCTGCGGGTGGGGGACCGGGCGGTCGACGTGGCGGAGGTCAGTGAGCCGCGACGCGGGCAGCGGTTCGCCTTGGTGATGGACACCCGGCTCTGCGACGGGGTGTACGCACTGGCCGATCGTGCCGACCTGTTGGTGATCGAGGCGACCTTCCTGACCGAGGACGAGGATCTGGCGCACCTGTACGGGCACCTGACGGCTCGGCAGGCGGCTGCGGTCGCCGCGGAGTGTGGGGTGCGCACACTGGTGCTCACGCACTTCTCAAAGCGCTACACCGACGCCGCCGATCGGTACGCGGACGAGGCCGCCGCGGTGTTCTCCGGCGACATTGTGGTAGCCGAGGATCTGATGCGGGTGCCGGTGCCGCCGCGTGCTTAGCGAGTGGACAGCCCGACGCGCAGTGCGATGGCCTGCTTTTGGCCGACGTTGGTGATGAAGTCCGCCGGGGCGGGCTGGCCAGGTAGGCCGTCGAACTCCACGCGGGCAAGCGTCGAGCCCTCGGTGAACAGCAGCACCGACACCGACTTTTTGCCGTCGAGGGAGTTACCGGAGACGACGGTGCCGCCGGTACCGACGATGGACGGCTGTGGTGGGCCGGGCGTCACCGCCTTTTCCAGGCTGGCCTGGGCTTCGGCAAGTGCCGACGGGCCCGCGGCAGGGTCGTCGAGCGCCACGAGCAGGATGCTGACGGCCTTGGTCTGGTCCTGGTTGACCAGGAGCACCTCAGCGCCGGGACGGCTGTCGGGGTTCGGGGTCGGCGGTTGGTCGATGAAGGTATCGCCGGTGCCCGAGATGTCGCGAGCTTGCAGCAGCAGGCGAGGGTAGTCGACCGGGGCGGCGGCCGGCTTGGTGCTTGTGGTCGTTGTGGACGCGGACACCCCGGGAAGCGCTGGGATCGACGCGGCGGGTTGGCTTGTGTTGACACCGGATTGGTTGTCGCAGCTGGTGACCCCAAGGGCCACCGCGGCGATCATCGTTAGTGCGGCGAAGCGGGTGGCGTGTTGTCGTTTCATCTCCTTCGAGCCTGTCGACTTCGGCTGCGAGACGCAAGTGAATACCGGGGGCATGTGACGAACTCGTGACGGGGTGCTCACCACGCACGACATCGTTTCGAGGGCAACGATTGTGCCTCTGAGCACCCGATTTGGAAGCATTGGTCGACGTTGGGTAACGTTGCGTTCACCGACGCGGGGTGGAGCAGCTCGGTAGCTCGCTGGGCTCATAACCCAGAGGTCGCAGGTTCGAATCCTGTCCCCGCTACTAAATGGGAACGGCCCTCGGAGATTTCTCCGAGGGCCGTTTTCTGTCCAGGAGTCTGACGACTGATCCCGCGGCTTCTTCGGCGACTCGACGTCCTACGTTGCGAGAACGAAAGTCAACAGAGCTCGAATGCGGGATTACCTGGTATCGACGCGGCAGCTGCGGATCTGTCCCCGTCCGATGACTCGATCTCCGTTGCGGAGTTGTGCTTTTGACCCACTCGGGTCGGAGACCGCCGAATAGACCTCCCGAGCCGTCTGCTCGTCAAGCGAGGCGATCATGCAGGCGATCGCCTTCTGCGTTTCCTGGTCCCCGAGCCGTTGCGCCGTGGGGCTCAGTGCCGGTGTGGGGTTCAGTTGCTTCGCGGTAGCGGGCCTCGGCGGCCGGACGGATCGCGGCGCGTCGACCTCCGCCGTGTGGTCGGGCAGAAGTATCCCCGCGGCCCAATGGACCGCGGGGATATTTGACGTATTGAGGAGTCGGCTCAGCCGATGCCCACAACTTCCTGCGCGATGGCGGCGACGCGGGCCTGCGCGGCCGAGACGACACCCTGGCGGTCTTTGTGCGCCTCCTCGTAGGCGAGGATCGCGCGGACGTCGGACGGGGTGCTGAGGTCCTTGATCTCTGCGACGGCCTCAGACACGTTGAGCGTGTCGTAGTCGGCGATCGGCAATTCCTCGACCTCGAGCACGCCGGCGGCGCTGCGCATCGAGTGCAATGCATCGGCTGTCTGCCCCGCGCCCTCGCTTCTGGTGACCCGCTCCGCGGTGGCCAGCGCGGCGTCACGCGAGGCGGTCAAGGTCTTGGCCGCGACATCGCCGGCGTGGGCGCCACGGCTCAGCAGTTCGCCGAGTGCCGGGGGAGCCGAGCGCACGGCGTCGACCGCGCGATTGAGCCCCTGCGCCGACCACTGCATCGGTGCGCTCACGACCTTCACCGCGACTCCGGTCGCGACCTGCACCGGGGTGCGGCGCAACGCGGCCGGCCCGCCGAGCGCGTGTTCAGCCAACACCGTCGTCAGCCACTCGACCGTTGCCGAATGCGCTTCCATCAGGCGGTCGGCCAGCTTCTCGATGTCGGAATCGCCCAACGAGACTGCGAGCGCCTTGATGTAGCGGGACCGGTCCAGCAGTTGGTGCTCCAGCGCGAGGTCGCCGAGCAATGCCTCGCCGAACGGCTGCGCCTGCTCGGTCAGTGCCTTTACGGCGGCGCTGGCGCGGCCGAGCATCGGGCCTACGACATCGGGCAGTCCACCGAGTCCGCGGATCGCAGCCTCGATCGCTTCCGCCCGCTCGCGGCCGTTCTCGGCATTCTGTGTGAGCTCACGGCGGACCGCCTCGGTACGGGCCTGAGCCACCCGGGTCTCGGCGACCTGAATCTCGGTATTGGTCAGATCGAGCACAGTGCGGAGTTGGCCCACCACAGTGCTGGTAGTGAAAGTCATAGAAATTTCGCCCTTTCGGCGTTGACGTCTTGCGTAGCGCAGTACGCGCCGCAACTCACCGACTACCCAGCCTGTGCTGGGGACAACCGCAATTGTGACCGGATCGTCAACGAAACTCTGCTCCCCGCAACGACGTTTCTTTGGTCATTGCTCGGGTACGACTGCGACGAGAGCAAGAGGAGAGGACCGATATGGCGGCCAAAACACCAGCTACCAGCGAATCCGGCGAAGTTCGGGACCCCGACAGCCGGTCAGGGCAGGTCGATCCGCGCAACACCGACCATCCGACCGGGGCCGAGCAAGCCGACGAGAACGCCGCCAACGAGTCTGCGAGTTAGTCGATTCGCCCCGACGTTCCACTATAAGAACCTGAAATGCTTGCGGCGCATAATCGTCCGTGCACAAATGGGCCGCGTGCGTTTTACTCAAAGATGAAAATGATTGTGAAATAACACTTTCCGTGTTCTGAACACCGCGATTAGGTGATCGGTCTATTCACGAGTAGTGTTTACAGCGTTGGTACTACAGCAGGTTGGTAGCAACGAACGTCCGGAGCGGTCTTTTCCGATATGCCGTGAGCCTCCGCTCGATACCGGACATCATCCAAGCCAGTAACAGTATGTGAGCGCTCATCGCGCCTCCGCTGTGCATCTGCGTGGCTAAGTGACATTCGCACGATTCGGCAGGCAGCCGATCAAGCTGCTGCTGAAGCGAATCACCCATGCCGATGCCGTTTGCAGGCTAATTCCCGCTGCGTCGATACTTCGACCGGCGTCCAAAGGAGTACTACATGACCACCGAGAATCCCACCGCTGCACGCCGTCCCGCGACTGCGCCTTACAACGACACCGTCGGCCACGTTGCGCCCGTCAAGCGGGGCGACGAGACCAAAGCTGCTTTCAAGACAACGGAATTCATCGCTTACGTCGTCGCAGTCATCGGCGTCCTCGTCGCGTCACTCATTGTCGGTACCACCGATGCGCACGAGGATTACTTCCGTGCTGACCGGGCATGGTTCCTGGTCGTGCTCCTGAGCATCGGCTACATGGTGAGCCGCGGCCTGGCGAAGTCCGGTAGCCGCCACCACAACGACGGCTAATCCCAGCAGGTTCTCCGTTTGACGATTGTCCCCGTCATTGCCCAGTGCAGTGGCGGGGACATTCCTATCCGCCGGTTTCGCCTGCGGGATTCGGGTATTCCCGGCTTATCCAGGGTCCCTTGGCCCGCATCACCAACCCAGGAGGACTCATGCCGCCCCGCCGCAAGCCCGATCAAACCGCCCCCAAACCGTCGAGCCCGACCGGCAACACCAATGGTGAAGCCGGCGATCTGGATGCTCGTGCCCAGTCGGGGAGATATCTGACCACCGCCCAAGGACTGCGGCTCCCCGACACCGACCATTCGCTCAAAGCCGGCCCTCGGGGTCCGTCGCTGCTCGAAGACTTTCACCTGCGGGAGAAGATCACGCACTTCGATCACGAGCGCATCCCCGAGCGTGTCGTGCACGCCCGCGGCGCCGCAGCCCACGGCGTCTTCGAGTCCTACGGCGTCGCCGGGTATGTCACCAAAGCCGGCTTCCTCGGCAGGAAGGGCAAGAAGACAGACGTGTTCTGCCGCTTCTCGACGGTTCTGGGTTCGCGTGGATCGGCCGACACCGTGCGTGACACCCGGGGCTTCGCGGTCAAGTTCTACACCGACGAAGGCAACTTCGATCTGGTCGGCAACAACATGCCGGTGTTCTTCATCCAGGACGGCATCAAGTTCCCCGACGTCATCCACGCCGCCAAGCCCCAGCCGGACCGCGAGATCCCCCAGGCGCAGTCGGCTCACGACACGTTCTGGGACTTCGTGTCGCTGCACACCGAGGCCACCCATCACGTCATGTGGAACATGAGTGATCGCGGTATCCCGCGCTCCTTCCGGACGATGGAGGGGTTCGGCGTCCACACCTTCCGCATGGTCAACCGGAAGGGCGCGACCAGCCTGGTCAAGTTCCACTGGAAGCCAGTGGCCGGCGTGCACTCGCTGGTCTGGGAAGAGGCGCAGATCGCAGCCGGGTGTGACCCCGACTTCCACCGCCGCGACATGGCCGACGGTATCGAGGCCGGCGCGTACCTCGAGTACGAGCTCGGCGTTCAGGTGATGCCCGATGACGGCACGGACAGCTTTGCGGGCATCGATCTGCTCGACCCGACGAAGCTGGTCCCCGAGGAAATGGTGCCGGTGCAACTCATCGGCAAGATGACCCTGAACCGCAATCCGACGAACTACTTCGCCGAGACCGAACAGGTGGCATTTCACACCGGCAACCTCGTGCCGGGTATCGAACCTACCAACGACCCGCTGATGCAGGCCCGTCTGTTCTCCTATCTCGACACCCAATTGACTCGTCTCGGCGGACCCAATTTCACCCAGCTGCCGATCAACCAGCCGCGCTGCCCGGTGAACGACATGCTGCGGGATGGCATGCACCAGACGGCAATTCACACCGGGCAGGCACCTTACCGCCCCAACAGCATCGACGGTGGGGAGCCTTTCGTCGCTGACGCCGACGAGGGCGGGTACGTGCAGACCCCCCGGCAGGTCGACGGTCCGACGGTGCGTGCGCAGCCTGCCTCCTTCGAGGACCACTTCACGCAGGCGGCGATGTTCTACCGCAGCCTGACCTACATCGAGCAGGCGCACATCATCGAGGCGTTCACCTTCGAACTCGGCAAGTGCTACGAGCAGGCGATCAAGGAGCGGCAGCTCGAAGTGCTGGCCAACGTCGACACCGACCTGTGCAAGCAGGTGGCGATCGGCCTCGGCCTGCCCGCGCCGAAAGGCAAACCACCGCAGGACGTTCTCGAGTCGCCGACGCTGTCGCAAGTCATCGACACGCCTGGACCGATCGACGGCCGCAAGATCGGGATCATCGCCGGTGCCGACTCCGACCTGGCCGGTGTGGCCAAGCTGGTCGCAGCGATTCAGCGGTTGGGGGCGACCCCGCTGGTGACCGCGCCGTTGGGTGGTGTGCTCAAGTCCGGGCGCCGCAGCGTGATCGTCGAACGAACCTTCCTGACCGCGCGGTCCATCGAGTTCGACGCGATCGTCATCGCCGCCGGGACCAAGCCGAGCCGCGACATCAAGCTGATCGTGTTGCTACAGGAGGCCTTTCGGCACTGCAAGGGCATCGCGGCGTGGGGTGACGGTACCGACGCACTTGCCGCGGCGGGTATCGATCTCGATTCCCCCGGCGTCCTGGTCGCCGACTCGGTAGACAGGGCCTTCACAACAGCGTTGGCCGATGCGGTCGGTCTGCATCGGGTGTGGGAGCGCGCCGTGGATGTGATGGCCTCCGCGGTCGCGCCGGTGCGGTGAGTCTCGTCCGGAGGATGACCTAAACAGTGCGCGCCAGCCGCTCCGCCAGCAGCCCTGCGAACTTCGCCGGGTCATCCAGCGTGCCGCCCTCGGCCAGGAGGGCTGTGCCATAAAGCAACTCAGCCGTCTCGGCCAGCGCGGCATCGCCTCCACGAGCCGCAAACCCGTCACGCAACCCGGTGATCAACGGATGGCTCGGATTGAGCTCGAGGATGCGTTTCTCGGCGGGGACGGTCTGTCCCGAGGCCTGCAACATGCGCGCCAGCGCGGGAGTGATGCCGAAACTGTCGGTGATCAGGCACGCCGGCGACTCGGTCAGGCGCGTGGACAAGCGCACCTCTTTGACGTGGTCGGCCAGGTTCTCCTTGAGCCACTCGAGCAAACCGGAGAACTCCTGCTCTAACTGCGAGCGTTCGGCTTCGCGCGCGCTCTTGTCTTCCTCGGAGTCGAGGTCCACCTCTCCCTTGGCCACCGACTGCAGCCGCTTGCCGTCGAATTCGGGCACCATGTCCACCCAGACCTCGTCGACCGGATCGGTGAGCAGCAGCACTTCGTAGCCCTTGGCTTTGAACGCTTCCAGGTGCGGGGAACTCAGGAGCTGCTGCCGCGATTCGCCGGTGGCGTAGAAGATCTGGTCCTGACCGTCCTTCATGCGCTCGACATACGCGGCCAGCGTGGTGAGCTCTTCGTCGCTGTTCGTCGAGGCGAACGACGACACCGCCAGCAGCGTGTCCTTGTTGTCGACGTCGGAGAGCAGGCCCTCCTTGAGAACCCGGCCGAATTGCCCCCAGAACGTCCGGTAGTCCGCCGGCCGCTCGCTCTGCATCTCCTTGATCGTCGAGAGCACCCTTTTGGTGAGCCGCCGGCGGATCGCCTTGATCTGACGATCCTGCTGCAAGATTTCACGAGAAACGTTGAGCGACATGTCCGCCGCGTCGACGACGCCCTTGACGAAGCGTAGATACGGGGGCAGCAATTCCTCACAGTCGGCCATGATGAACACCCGCCGGACGTAGAGCTGCACACCGATGCGGGCCTCGGAGTTGAACAGGTCGAACGGTGCATGCGACGGGATGAACAACAGCGCCTGGTACTCGAACGTGCCCTCGGCCTTCATCGGGATGACCTCGAGCGGGTCGTCCCAGGCGTGCGCGATGTGCTTGTAGAACTCGGTGTACTCCTTTTCGGAGACTTCATCTTTGGGTCGCGCCCACAGGGCCTGCATCGAATTGACGGTCTCCGTCTCGACGGTGACCACCTCGTCGCCGCCGTCCTCGGTCGCGGCGCTGCGTCGCTCGACCTGCATCCGAATCGGCCAGCCGATGAAGTCCGAGTACTGCTTGACCAGCGACCGAATCTTCCATTCCGCGGTGTAGTCGTGCAGCTCGTCCTCGGCATCCTCGGGCTTAAGGTGCAAGGTGACCGCGGTGCCCTGCGGCGCGTCATCGACGGCGGCCACGGTGTAGGTTCCCTCGCCGCTGGATTCCCAGCGGGTTGCCGAACTCTCGCCAGCCTTACGGGTGAGCAGCGTGACTTTGTCCGCCACCATGAATGACGAGTAGAAGCCGATGCCGAACTGGCCGATCAGTTCCTCGGAGGCGGCAGCATTCTGGGCGTCCTTGAGTTGCTGGCGCAGTTCGGCGGTGCCGGATTTGGCCAGTGTGCCGATCAGGCCGACGACCTCGTCGCGGGTCATCCCGATCCCGTTGTCGCGGATCGTCAGTGTGCGCGCGTCTTTGTCGATGTCGATCTCGATGTGCAAATCGGAGGTGTCGGCGTCGAGGTCCTTGTTCCGGAACGCCTCGAGGCGCAGCTTGTCCAGTGCGTCGGAGGCATTCGAGATCAACTCCCGAAGGAATGAGTCCTTGTTGGAGTACACGGAGTGGACCATCAGGTCCAGCAACTGGCGGGCCTCGGCCTGAAACTCCAACTGCTCTACGTGTTCAGTCATGGTGAATCCGTTCGAGTAACGACAACTGATGCCGGCGAGATTTTAGCGAGCCGCTACCGGTCGCCGATCGCCAGCCGACCTCGGTGCTGCTAGGCGGTCAACCCCAATAGCGGCGGCACGAGGTATCGCCGCGCGAATGACCGCAAGGCATCATCATCGCCGAGCGCGACGTTCTGCGACGGCGTCAGCACGAACGACACGATGACCCGAACCGTGACCTCCGCGACCTCGAGCAGCTCGAGCTGTGTGCGGCTGTCGTTGGGCAATGCCACCGCCAGTTGGTGCGCCAGGAACGATGAGGCTGTGCGGACGACGCTGTCGCCCTCGACGGTCAGGAACGGCAGCACCGTTTCGGCCTCGGTGGCCAGCAGCCGCTGCAGCAGCGCGTGGTGGCGCAACGTGTTCAGCGTGAACACGAACCCTTCCACCAGCTTGTCTTCGGCCTCGTCGTAGCCGCCCGCTTCGGCGGCCAGGTCCGACAGGAATCGCTCGAGTTCCCGCAGCAGCACCGCCTCGACGATCGCGTCCTTGTTCGCAAACGTCCGGTACAACGTCACCCGCGCCAGCCCCGACCGGCGGGTGATGTCCTCCACGGTCGAGCGGCGGATCCCGAAGAGTTCGAACTGCTTGAGCGCCGCATCGAGGATCCGTTCGGCGTTGCCTTCCGCCGATGGCGACCCGAAACGCTGCACCGCTTTGGCGAGCAGGCCGCTGTACTTCATGGCTGCAGTGTAAGGCCTGCTCGCACGCTATTGATACAAACAAACCAGGAATGTATCTTCGGTTCACGGGCATGCGCAGCGGCTCGCCCCAGACCCTTCGACGTGCAGGAGGCGTGAGATGGCCACCGCTTCATCGACCAGGACGGCGACGCCACCGAGTCGAGAGGAGTTCTCCGATCGGCTGCTCAAGGGGTCCGCCCGAAAGTCCTACGCTCCCGTCGTCGACATCGACTGGGATACGCCCGTGGTGGCGGACAAGTTCTTTCTGCCACCGGCCGTGGTGTCGCTGTACGGCACGCCGATGTGGGCGGAGATGACCCGCGATCAGCAGATCGAGCTGTCGCGCCAGGAATTCATCAACCTGCTCTCGGCCGGCGTCTGGTTCGAGAACATTTTGAATCAGGCGCTGCTTCGCGGTCTCATGCACGCCGATGTCACTGCGGCATCGACGCACTATTCGCTCACTGAACTCGGCGACGAGACCCGTCATATGGTCATGTTCGGCCGTGCCATCCAGGCTGTCGACGGAAAGCCGTTCCAGCCCAGTCGTATACAGCGGATGACCATCAACCTACTGCCCCTGGTGTTCCAGAAGTCCGTGCTGTGGATCGCCGCACTGGTGGGGGAGGAGATCTTCGATGCGCTGCAGCGGGAGATCCTCGACGATCCGGACATCCAGCCGATCGTGCGTCGCGTCATGCGCATCCACGTCACCGAGGAGGCCCGGCACATCCAGTTCGCGCGCGACGGCGCCCGTCGCGACGTCCCACAGATGCGGCGGCGAAACAGATTCCTGCTCGCGACGATTCACGGCGCCGGCGGCCCCTTCTACCGTTACCTGTTCACCAACCGGGCGGTGTACCGACGGGCGGGTCTGGACGGCCATGAAGGCCGGCGGCAAGCCCGCGGCAACCCGTACTTCCATCAGACAACCCGAACCGGGTTCGCGCCGCTGGCGGCCTTCCTCGAGGAGATCGGCCTGATGAACCGGATCAGCCGGCGCATGTGGAAGCGAAGCAATTTCCTGTGACCGCCACCGCCGACGAGAGCGGCGTCTTCGACGGCGACGCCGAACTGGACGTCGCCGGTGTCCGCTGCCCGGTGCGGGTCCGCCTCGCCGGGCACCTCGACCCGATCGACGGTCGGTACCACTGGCAGGGCCTCGCTTACGGAGCGCCCGACGATGTCGAGGCAGGCAAGCCCGCCAAGCTGAGGATCGGAGACCGCAGCGCCGCGGTGAGGATCGTGGAGAAGGTGCCGTCCGGCCAACTCATGGTCAGCGGGGTCGGCGCGCCGCCCTACGACCTATTGCCGGCCTGAGCGCCGTCCGAGCCGTGGCCCGCCCGCAGATGGGCGGTCATCAAAAGTTCGTCATACACCGTTCGCGCCGGCATGACGCCGTTGTGCGCCGCGCCGAGGAAGTCGGCGGTGATCTGCTGAGCGAGGTCTCGCAACTTGACGTTGCTCTCCTGCGAGCGCCACCGCAACAGGTCGAAGGCCGCGTCGGCGTCGATGCTGTAGACCATCATCAGCATCCCCTTGGCCTGGTCGATGGGAGACCGTCGGGCTGCGATGTCCTCGACTTCGTGGCTCACTTGCTCCTGCGCGGTACGGACGTCGCCGGTCAGGTCGATGTAGAAGCCGTCACTGCCGATGATCTCACCGGCTTCGTCGCGCAGTTGGTTGCCGACCACGACCACATGGTGCACTCGTCCGTGCCGGTCCCGAATGCGGTGTCGGGTGCTGAAGGCCTCACGGGTTTGCCGCACCCGGTTCAGCAGATCGCGGATCTCGTCGCGATCGTCGGGATGTTTATGCGAGAACACCAATTCGGTTGTCGGAGTGACGGTCCCCGGTTCGTAGCCGTGCATGCGCGCGACTTCGTCCGACCACTCCCAGCGGTCGTCGTCGAAAAAGTAGCGCACCCAGCCGACGCGGGACGATTCCCCGTCGCCCAGAGACCGCGCTCGACTGTTGCGGTTGGTCTCACCCCGCGGCTCGTGTGCCCGCCCCGACAATTGAGATACCCCTCGGTGTGGAATATCCGCCAAACCTGACGTGAAGTTATTACTGATGGCTCCCATAATAGTGAGGTTGACCAGCGAGGTAGCGCAGATCGCGGATAGACGAGAACTCGTCATACTTCGTTCAGCACTGGCGCGTACCCGGTGGCGCCGGGAAGGCCGGTGGGGTAACTCCGAGCGTAAGCGCCAGACACCCGTTTGGTGGTAGGTTGGCAGCTCAGTCAGTTTGCTGTGCGGGGCGAGGAGGCGGGCCATGGCCGAGCCGCTGAAGGTCGACCCGGAGTCGCTGATCAGTTCCGGCGGCGTGCTGGATCAGCACTCACAGAACGTGTTCGCCACCCATTCCCAGGCCGACCAGACCATCGACTCGTCGCTGTTCAGCTGGGTGGGGCAATCTCAGTCCGCGTTGGCGGCCAAGGCCGCCGCCTGGACGACGGTGACGACGACCTTGACCACTCGCCTCTACGAACATGCCGAAGGCATGCGGGTGAGCGGTATGACGTTCGCTGCGATGGATGAGCGAGACGCCGAGAAGCTCGCCGACGTCTATCGGCCGAATGGTCAGGCGCGTGACGCTTAGCGTCGCAGACATTGAACGCTGGGATCCCGAGGCCGTCCGGGAAGTATTTCACGCCGCGTCCGCGCGCAGCGGCGCCTCGACCGACGCGGCGCGCGCGTCCGAACAGTTGCCTGCTTTTGAGTGCTGGGGCGGGGTCACCGCCGACGCCGCCCGCGACGCGATCCACAAGACGCGCGTCGACCTCGACGCCCACGCCCGCGAAGCTCTCGCCGTAGCCCAGGCCGCCCAGAAAGCCGCCCAGGACATCGAGAAAGTCAAGATCGAGCTGCGCGACCTGAAAGACGATGCAAGGAGCGAGGGGCTCGATGTCGACCCCGCCACGAGCACGGTGGTCAAGGGTCCGGGCTTCAAGGGGACTCCCGCGGAACTGGCGACCAAACTCGCGGACCTGCAGGCTCGCTTGAACGCAATCATCGCTGAAGCCAACGGTGTTGACGCCGAGCTGGCCGCGGCGATCAACTTGGCCGACGGCACGTTGCCGATCCCCGCTGCCCAGCCCACTCCACCGCCGCCGCCGGAGTCGACCCCGCCCGAGGACGTCAAGAAGTGGTGGGACTCCTTGACACCCGAGCAGCAGCAGGCCGAATTGCGGGACAACCCGCCATATCTGGGCAATCTCAACGGCATTCCCGTCGAGGCCCGCGATCAGGCGAACCAGACCGCGATGCGCACCGACATCGAGAACATCGAGGAAGCCGCCGGCCGGCATGGCGTCTCGGCTCAGGACGTCCTGGCCGATCCGTTCCGCTATGGCTGTACCCCGGACGACGTCATGCGCTACACCAACGCGGTCAAGGTCCAGGACGCGCTCGAACACGACTCGCTGCAGACCGGTGCGCCGACGTTTCTGCAGGTGTATCAACCAACGAAGTTCGATGGCCAGGGCCGTGCGGCGATCGCGATCGGCAACCCCGATACCGCCGCCAACACCACGGTGGTCGTGCCGGGCACCAGTCACAGCGTCACCGAGGGCTGGCTCAGCGCCGACGACGCCACCAATCTGTACATCGAAGCCAAAGCCGCCGACCCGACCAGGGCGACGTCAGTGGTCGCGTGGATGGGTTACAACGCGCCTGATGACTTGAGCGATCCGCAGGTGGCCCAGACCTCGCTCGCGCACGAGGGTGGTGCGCTGCTGGCCGCGGATGTCAACGGTCTCAACGCTACTCACGGGCCTGGCTCATCGCACATGACCGTCATGGGTCATTCCTACGGTTCGACGACGGTGGCCGATGCCGCGGCCGGGTACGGGATGCACACCAACGATGTGATCCTGATCGGCTCACCGGGTACCGATATGGCCAAGAGTGCGGCCGACTTTCACCTCGCTGCGGGAGGGCATCTGTTCGTCGGCGCCGCCTCGACCGACCCGATCACTCAGCTCGGCGGTATGCCGCAAGTCCATGTGCCCGGCACGGGAGTGACCCTGGCGTTGGGTGCCGACCCGGCCATGGACGGGTTCGGGTCGACGCGCTTCAAAGCGGAGGTACCGGGCTGGACCATCAACGACCACAGCCACTACTTCGATCCCGGCAGCGAATCCTTGTTCAGCATGGCCGATATCGTGTCCGGCCACGGAGACGCCCTCGAAATCGACGGCATGACCGCGCCGCACCGCGACGACAACATACTCACCGATATCGGTGTGCTGCCGTCGGATCCCGAGCTGTATCGCGCCCCGACATCCGGCCACTACCACTAGGACAGGAGCCCTGTGATCGTGCCGTCCCGAAGAATTCCGCTCGCGGTGACCGTGCTGGTCGCCACCGCACTATCAGGATGTGGAGTCATGAAGTCCGATGCCGACAGAGTCTCGAACCCGTTGACCCCGGAGCAGTCCAAGACACAGGTCATGGATGCGGCGCACAGCATCGTCGCGACGCTGAACATCACCGTCGTGGAGGCTGTCTTCTGGCATGCGTCGTGTAACGACCAGGGGGATCCGCCTTTTCGCGGGCGGATGCGTATCGCTTACCCTCCCGCGCCATCGTTCGCCGAGTCCGATGCCCAGATCGCCCAGATGGTGCAACAGCTTCGTGGTGCCGGCTGGAGCTCCGATCCCGATTTCCACTCTCACGGCACCTCATTGACGAAAGACAACGTCGTCGCGGTCTTCGGGCCGCAGAACGTCAGCGACCCCAATCGGGATATCCAGATCTACGGCGAATGCCGTGACACCACGACCACCAAGGACACCAAGGGACCTGTGCAGCGCGTGACCGTGCCCTGAGCCGTCAGATGACGTGTGGCGCGATCAGCATGGTGGCCCCCAGGACCACGAAGCCGATCAGGAATGCGACGATCGTAAAGCCCATCACCTGGCGGACATTGAGCTTCGCGATCGCGAGCAGGGGTAGTAGCCAGAACGGCTGGATCATGTTCGCGACGCCTTCGCCGACGGCAACCGCCATGGACATCAGGCCGAGGTAGGCAGGTGAGTGCTGGCCGACCGCCAGCGCCGAGTCGACAGCGATCGGGCCCTGCACCGCCCAGTGCCCGCCGCCGGACGGCACGAACAGGCTGATGATCAACGAGCCGACAAAGGTCAGGAACGGCAAGGTGTATTCCGTCGCGCCGTGCACAAGTCCCTCGGCCAGCAGCGTCTGCAACGGCTTGATGTCTTTGGCCGCTTGGTAACCCAGCAGGCCGACCAGTCCGCCGTAGAGCGGGTATTGCAGCAGCAGCGGACCCGACACTTTGGCGGCGTCGGTGAATGCCCGGATGAACCGGATCGGCGTCTTGTGTAGCAGCGCGCTGGTGATCGTCAGCAGCATGATCATCGACGAGATGTTCAGGGCGAAGCCGCTGGTCCAGAAGTAGGCGATACCGGCAGCGAACACCAATACATTGAGGATCCACAGGTTCTCCAGCCATTCGGCGAACGTCTTCTTGCCCTCGTTCGTGGTCTCGGGCTGGTCTTCGGCTTCGAAGATCGCGGGGTCGGGGGCCAGCGTGTGCGCCGGCGCCATCCGCCAGACCGCCAGCGCCAGTACCGCCAAGACGACGATCACCGATACCCAACTGTACGGCTGAAAGATGGTCTGGCTCAATGGCACAGTGATTCCGGTGATCTTGTGGATCACGTTGATCGGGCTGCTGCTGTCGGTGTTGGCCAGGGCGATCGACGACGAGAGACCCTGTGTCCAGACGACGAAGCCCATGAACGACGCGGCGATGAGATAGCCGAAATGCGTGTCGGGCAAGCGTTTTGCCACCTGCCGGGCGACCAGTGCGCCGGCGACCAGCCCGAGACCCCAGTTCAGCAGGTGCAGCGCGGCGCTCACGCCGAAGCAGAGCAGGGCGGCCTGGACCTGGTTGTTCGGCTTGCTGGCGAGGTAGACGATGCCGCGTTTGAGCACCGGCGCTTCGGCGAGCGTGTAGCCCGTGACAAGGATGAGGACCATCTGGAAGGCAAACGTGAAGATGTTCTGCGATCCCCACACGCCGCCGTACCAGGCCTTGAGCATGCCGGTGGCGGAGGCGTCCTTGACCAGGAAGGCGACCAGTGCGGCGACGACGATCGTGAGGATCACCGCAAACAGGTACGGGTCGGGCATGAAGCGTTCGACGTACCGGACCGACAGCCCGGTCAGCGATTGCATGACGCCGCGGCGCTGCGGTTTCTGTTCTGCCGTCGTCGTCATCACTGTGTACCTTTCGCGGTTGGCGCCCTGGCCGCACCCAGTATCCGTGCCGGGTGGCCGGTTAGCGCACGCGAATCGCGAAAGGTGTGTACTCCTAAGCGGTGATCGCCGCGAGCGCCGCTGGGGTGTCGAGGTCGCCGTAGGCGTTGGCATACCGCTGCGCCAGGGCGACGGCGACTTCGAGACGCTGCCAGAGGCCGCCGCCGCTGCTCGCGGTCGCCAGCCACAGCGCCAAACCGTGGGCGACCGACGCCCGATACCGCAGCCAGACCTCGTCCATCGAAGGCAGTTCGTCGGCCGGCAGTCCGAGCGCGTCGCGGTACTCCTCCAACAGCGCCCGCTCGTGCTGCCTGCGGTCCTCGACCGTCAGCGCGCCCTGCAGGAAGTACCCCACATCCAGTGACCAGTTGCCGCGCCGGGCGACCTGCCAGTCCAGGAAACCGACCTCATCGTCGGGTGTGACGTAGGTGTTTCCGATGTGCGGGTCGCCGTGCAGCAGCGTCTGCGGCGAGGTGGTCAAGGTTCGGATGTAGGGCTTCCACACCCCTTCGACGAGGTGGTCGATCGACATCGACAGCACCTCGGCGGGTGTGCTGTCGTCGAGCTGCTCCAGCGCGCTCGGCAGCGGCGCGTACTGCAGTCCGTCGAACGGCTCGAACGGTTCCAGCCAGCTCAGGGCCGGATCCTGCATGACGCGAACTCCCCAGTACCGTCCGTGCATCCGCCCGAGCCCGCGCATCCCGGAACGCGCCTGCTCGATCGTCAGCGGTCGCAGCGAATCACGGGGGTCCGCACCGCGTGCGGTGAGGTCTTCCATGACCAAGCAGAAGTCATACGCCTCTTCGTCGATGAGCGCGGCGTAGACGACGGGATGTTCCAGCGGAATTTCGACGCCGGAGCGAAACAGCCGCGGCTCGTGGAACATGCCGCTGGTCATGCGGATGAGTTCCTTATGGTCCGGGTCGGCGGCCTTGACGAACACGGTCTCCGGACCCGCGCCCTCGGAGTAGGACAACCGAAGGCGCGCACGGCGATTGGTGCCGTCATCGCGAAGGTCGATCGAGACGTCGCTGACGATGGCACCGGGGTGGTGGGCGGCCAGGGCCTGCGTCATCCAATTCGGCGACACGTCGGCGAAGTCGGTGGGGACCGACAGTGCGGGTGTGCTCATCTCGGCTGGCGCTCCTCGGGTGCGGATGGTGTGCGTTATTTACGACACGGAATGGGTCGTAATGGCGGTAACGTACCGCACCCTCGCCGCCGACCGGCGGGGAATGGGCGAAGTTAAGCTCGCGACATGTCGCAACCGCCCGGCCGGCCTCGAGACGCAGCGCTGCACGTCGCGATCCTCGAGGCGGTGCGCGAGTTGCTGATGGAATCCAGCTACGCCGAGCTGTCGATGGACGGTGTCGCGGCGCGGGCGCAGGTCGGCAAGAAGACGCTCTACCGGCGGTGGGCATCGAAGGCGCCGCTGGTCGCCGAGGCGGTGCTGGATGCCTACGGCCGTGGTGGGTCGTTCCCGGTCCCCGATACCGGCAACCTCCGCGAAGACCTGCTTCGCTGGTTGGTCGAACACGGGGAGTTCATCACCGAACCCGCGAACGCGAAGCTCATCCGCGCCCTCGTTGCCGCCGCGGCCGCGAGTTCCGGTGACACCGAGGCGCTTTACGAACAACTGAGCGTTCCGCAGCGACTCGGACTGGTCGAGCGGGTGCGCCGCGCGGTGGACAGCGCAGCCGTGCGTGCGGACACCGACGCCGACGCCATCGCGAACGCGTTGATGGGCACGTTGCTGCTGCAGGTCATGAGCAGTCCCGTGCAAAGCGACGACGCCGCCGGACGCTACGGCGCGTTGGTGGATGCGCTGTTGAGCGGCGTGGCCCCGGCTTAAGGTCGAGACCGTGCATCTCCAGGAACTGCAGTGGTTCGTGGCGCTGGCCGAATCCGAACACGTCACCGAGGCTGCGGCGGAGTTGGGGGTGAGTCAACCCACGCTGTCGCGCGCCCTGACCCGCATCGAGCAGGAAGCCGGTGTCGCGTTGTTCGACCGCGTCGGCCGCCGGCTGCGCCTCAACGCGTACGGCCGCGTCATGCTCGAGCACGCCCGCCGCAGCATTGCCGAAATGCAGGCCGCCCTGGATCGCATTGCCGCGCTGCGAGATCCGGACACCGGTCGCGTCCGGCTGGCGTTTCTGCACTCGCTGGCCAACTGGTATGTGCCCGAACAACTTCGGCGTTTCCGCGAGACGGCGCCGAAGATCCAGTTCGACCTGTTTCAGGCGGCGGCACACGAGATCGCGCGAGGCATCCTCGACGGTGGCTCCGACATCGCCGTCACCTCACCGCGCCCCGATCCGGCCCAGTTCTCCTGGCACCGCCTTTACGTCGAACGGCTGTGCCTGGCCGTGCCGGTGGGGCACCGGTTGGCGGCCCGCAGTCGGGTCAGCCTCTCGGTGGCCGCTGATGAGCCATTCGTGGCATTGGAGAAGCCGTTCGGGCTGCGGCAATTGACCGATGACCTGTGGGCCGAAGCCGGCATCGATCCCCAAATCGTGTTCGAGGCCTCCGAAATCCCGACGATGGAGGGGTTGGTCGCGGCGGGATTCGGCGTCGCGGTGGTGCCGGTACCGCGCGACGCGGCCGAGGGCCGGGTAGTGCATGTGCCGTTGTCGAACAGCCGCGCCAAACGCGAGGTCGGTCTGGCCTGGGCGCGTGATCGCCCACTGGCACCGCCCACACAGCGGTTCGTGACATTTCTGACCGACAGCTGAATCGAGCCAATCGCTACACTCAGCTGTGATCATGTTCATTACGTATGACTTGTCGTTGTTTCATGCATTGGACACATCAGCAGCGGGATTTCTACCGTGGCTTCAGTGACCATTGACCAATCCCTGGAACGCTGCTGGACTGGGCACACTCGGGGGTCGGCGGCCTACGCGCGTCTGCTGGCGGCGCTGTTCTGCGCGGGCGTGGCGACCTTCGCGCAGCTGTACTCGCCACAAGCGGTACTTCCGCTGATCTCGGCCGACCTCCGCGTCGGCGCTGCCCACGCCGCCCTGATCATCTCGGCGTCCACCGTCGGCTTGGCGATCGGTGTCATCCCATGGTCGGCGCTGGCCGACCGCATCGGCAGGGTCAAGGCCATCACGGTCTCGGTCTCCGGCGCGACGCTGGTCGGGATGCTGGTCCCCTTCGCACCGACGTTCGGCTTGCTGATGGCCGGGCGCTTCATCGAAGGGCTGTTGGTGGGCGGCGTGCCGGCCATCGCGGTGGCCTATCTGACCGAAGAGGTCGACCGCGCCCACGCGGCGCGAGCGGCCGGCACCTTTGTGGCCGGAACGACGATCGGGGGACTGCTCGGTCGGCTCGTGTCCAGCCCGGTGGCCGAATTCGCCGGATGGCGCATCGGGGTTTTCACCGTCGCGGTGATCTGCGGGCTGGCGGCCATGGGTTTCGTCAAACTGGCTCCCGAACCGCAGGGCTTCACGCCGGCGTCACGCCGCGGCGCCAACTCCGAAGGCGGCCTGGCACATCGGCTCGCCGCCAACCTGTGCACACCGCGCCAACTCGTGCTGTTCGCCCAGGGCTTCCTGCTGATGGGCGGATTCGTCGCGCTCTACAACTTCCTGGGTTACCGCTTGACCGCGGCACCGTTCCATCTGCCCGCCTCGGTGGTGAGCCTGGTGTTCCTGGCCTATCTGGCCGGGACATGGGCGTCGTCGCGGGCCGGCGCCGAGGCGGCGCGCTTCGGTCGCAAGCGGGTCCTGCTCGTCTCCGTTGCGATCATGATGGGCGGCGTCGCAATCACGCTGAGTACCAACGTGATCGCGATCCTGGTGGGATTGGTGGTCGCCACGGCCGGCTTCTTCGGTGCCCACTCCACCGCGGCGGGCTGGACCGGCCAGGCCGCACCGGTCGGCAAAGCCCAGGCGTCGTCGCTCTACAACCTCTTCTACTACGGCGGCTCCAGCGCGATCGGCTGGCTCGGCGGGGTGGCGTTCGACGCGCGCGGGTGGACGGCGGTCGCCGTCACGATTCTGGTGTTGGCTGGCATCGCGGCGTCGCTGGCGGCGCTGGTGCTGCGGGACGTCTAGGGCTCCCGGGAGTGGGTGGTGGGCGGTTTTCCACCGGAGGCGTCGTCGAGCCGTCGATGCAATGCCGCGTTCATCGCATGCGCCTCGGCCAGCTGGTCCTCGAGGATGATGATGCGGCAGGCGGCTTCCAGTGCCATGCCCTGATCGACGAGTTCGCGGGCTCTGGCCGCGACGCGCAGTTGATAACGGGAGTAGCGGCGATGTCCGCCCTCGGAGCGCTGAGGCGTCAGGAGTTCCGCTTCGTCGAGGCTTCGTAGAAATGCCGGCGTGGTGCCGAGGATCCGCGCGGCGCTTCCCATGCTGTAGGCGGGGTAGTCCTCGTCGTCGAACTTATCGTTCGCGTCCGGTCCCGGGGAACCGTTATCTGCCTTTACGACTGTGCCTTTCGAGGGTTGACATGTGAAAAGGGTCGGTATCCCCGGGCATACCTTGACAACGAACCGGGGATACCGACCCTGAGGAGATCACTACCATCTTTTGCGGCATCGGCCCGTCTCGACAAACCCGGGCGATCCGACGGCAACGTCCTCCTTTCGTATATCCCACTTACTTCACCTTCGCCGCGCGGCCTCGTGCAGCGCCGCACGGACGTTCACGGGTACTTCGTCATGTCCCGCGCTATTGATCCTCTGCTCTCAACATTCGATAGTCTAACTCTGTCGCTGACGAATATCTAGCTTCGCGACTAGAGAATTTTGCCGATGTCTTCGGCCGAACTCCGCGAAGACCCTGCCGCCCGCGTGCGAAGGTGGAGCCGATGCGCAGACCACTGATCGCCGTGCTGCTTGCCTTCGCCGCGGCGCTGTGTCCGATGGCGGCCCCCGAGGCAGCGGCCGGCGATGACGACTGTGCTCTGCTGCTGCCTGCAGCGGATCGGTTGGAAGCCGTGTTCAACGAGATCGCTCCGACGGGAACGCCGCCATGGATTGCGGCCCAGGTGCGGGCACCGCTCAGCCCGCTGCACAACCTGAGCAGCCCGCCCGGAATCGATCTGCGGATCCGGTCGAACATGGTCGCATCCCAGATCGACAACCGTGACCCATACCGGCCGGCGACCCCGGAACGACTCGCCAGCGACCTCGCCCAGGCCAGGGACCTGCTGGTGGCGGTCCGCGATTGGTGCGCGCCCTAGCGTCCCGGGCGCTCGTGTCCTCGTTGCGGCCGGCCCGAGGATAATCGGGCACGACGCGACGGACGGAGGTGAGACGGCAGGTGAGTTCCTTGCCCGACGCGGCGACGCTGGAGGCAGTGCTCGACGTCGCTGCCCGCGCCCCTTCTCTGCGTAACCTGCAGCCGTGGCGCTGGCAGGTCGACGGCGAGGCCGTGCACCTGTATGCGGACTGGAGTCGGCGGACCGGCGACGCCCCGGCGGATCGGCGCGACGTCCTCCTGGGCTGCGGGGCGGTTCTCGATCACTGCGTCGTCGCGTTGGCGGCCGCGGGCTGGCACCCGAGTGTCCGGCGGCTTCCCGACCGCGCAGACGACAGCCATCTGGCGATCCTGGAAGTGGTCGAGCAGCCGCCACAGGGTGGGTGGCGCGAGCTGGCCTCGGCCATACCTCAGCGACGCGCCGACCGCCGCCCATACGGCACCCGGCGGATTGCGCCCGGCACGCTGGAAATGCTGTACATCCGGGCCAGGCGTCTGGATGTGGACCTACACGTTGTCCCGACGTCGCGGTGGGCTCGGCTGCACGACGGTGCCGTCGAGCTTCGCTACCCAACGGGCGCCGGCGAGGCGTCCACAGAAACACCCGATGGTGCCGTGTTGTTGGTCCTGGGCACTCGCCGCGACGGTGACGACATGCGATTGCGAGCCGGCGAAGCGCTCAGCCACCTGACGCTGACGGCCACCGCGATGGGTTTCGCGAGCTGCCCACTGACCGAGCCGTTGAACGACACCCGAAGCCGACTGGCGTTGGCATGCGAGGTGTTCGACGGTGCGGCTCATCCGCAAGCCCTGATTCGTGTCGGACACCCGTTGCAGGGCGCCGAGCAGCTGCCCCCGACAGAGCGTCGAGCGGCGCGCGATGTCACTGTGTGGCTCGAGCGTCCTGACGCTCAGTTCCCGAACACGCCCCACCGCTTGATCTGAACGCGCTCGGCATCCGGCCAAATCGCCCTGGCCGCAGGCGAATTGCAGAAGTAATCCTCGGCCTGACGGATGCTCATATCAACAGCGTGCAGACCGTCTTCCTGGTGCGCGCGGCAGTTGACGGTCAATGCCTTCTTGGTCGCGGGGTCGGCCTCGAGAACCTCGATGGTCAACACCACGACGAGTGTGTATCCCGCTCCGGTCGGCAGATAGAAGGTGAGATCCCGACTGGACAGCCCGCCGCCGTTGCTGACCAGATAACCGTCGCCGCTGGGATACACGGCCTGCCCGACCATTTGAGTGCGTTCGTAATGCCGGCTGTCGCCGTGGCCACGCCACACCGCGAACCGCGTGTTCGGGTTGCCGCCGTTGAGCAGATTCTGCGAGATCGGGATGATGAGCTCCTCGCGACCGTCACCGTCGATATCCTGCAGCCCGACGCCGCCCGGAGTCGACGGTTCCAGTAGCTCGTCGATCGTCTGTACCACCACGCCCGAGGGGTCGGACACCGTGACCTTCACCGCCCTGGGCTTCGGCAACTCGGGCACACTCCAATACTTCACCGCGAAATCGAGGTCACCGGAGTGCAGTGTGCAGTCGACCTGTGGTGACGTGCCCGACGGAGTGATGACCGGGTTCGACTGTGGGCACGGCGGTAGTGAGGTGTCTGCGCGCGCCGAAGGGGACAGCGCGCTCGCTGTTGCCATCATCACTACAGCGACGAGCGCAGGAAGGCGGCGGCTGTGCACCCGCCGACTGTGGGTTCTATGCACCGATTTCGGGCGAATTCCGTGCATAGCACCCACACTCACGGCCGCGGTGCCGGTTTGGCCGGGGCGGGAGCCGGGGCAGGCACCGGGGGAGCCGGCGCGGGACCGGCGCCGGGCGGGGGCGCGGACGGTGCAGCCCCCGGGAGTTGTTGCTCCTCGGCCGCTTTGGTACCGGTCTTGGGTCCGATATCGGTGACCTGCCAGCCATTTCCGACCTTGTTCACCGTGACCCGCAACAGAATGATCGAGACCTTCGGTGTCGGGTTCTGCAGGTTGCGGGTGGTCTGGTGGGCCGACACCACTACCTCGTAGGAACCGTCGGACTGAAGGACGGGATCGGTGGCCAGCACCTCGCCGGTGGAGCTGACCTGCGCCTGCAGCATGACGGCCTTGAGCAGGTCGGTGGCATTGACGTACTTGTCCTTGAGCTGTTGCGACACACCGTCTTCGACAGAGTGGAAGAAGGCATCCGGGTCTTCGAAGCTGTAGGTGAGCGACTTCATCGCGTAGTCCCTCGCCAGTTGCGCTGCGGCGTCGCGGTCGGCCTGCGTCTGACGTGCCTGGGCCAGCTGGCTGCTCACGTCGCGGTACTTGATGAAGCCGAATGCACCGCCGGCGACGAGCAGCACCGCCAAAACGATTGCCACCCAGAAACTGCGGCCCCTCGTCCCCTTCGGCGGTGCGGGTGAAGTCTCGTCCGACGCGGCGGTCTCACTCACGGTGTCGTCGACCTTGGCGTCTTCGCCGACAGTTGATTCGGTCATGGCAGAGCTTTCCTCGCTGTTGCTGTCGGTCACGTTCACTGGTGCCACTCGGGGACGTTGAGTTGCACCCGTACACCGCCGGTGTCGTTGAACGTCGACTCCCAGAAGTCCAGCCAGTGCCCGGCGTCTATCTTGATGTCGTGTAATGGTGCCATTGCGGGTTGCAGGATAGTGGCAAAAGTGCCGAGCGGGCCGGCCAGCATGTCGAGCCATTCGCCGAACTTGGCGACCAGAATCCCGGCCGGGTCTTGCGGGCCGATGACGCCGATGCCGGTGTGCGACAGGATCTCGATCTGGTGGATCAACTGCAGGAAGGCCGGCACCGACTTCGGCAGAATTTTGCCGGTCTCGCTGATGATTTCGCCGGCGTGGAGTTCGCCCAGGTTGGTGGTGAATGTCGACACATTACTGAACAACGTGTTCAGCAGCTCTTTGTCGTCGCGGATCACCTTGGCGGTAAGTCCCGCGGTGACCGCCAGGGAGTCGATGGTCTCGTCATTGCCCTTGAACGCCGCGGACATGTCGTTGACGATGCCGTGAATCTGGTCGAGGTTGAGCGCCGTGAACAGGACGTTGGCTCTGGTGAGCAGGTCACTGGCGGTCACGATTGGTGCCACCCGGTCCGGGGGAATCACCGCGCCGTCGCTGAAGTACGGCGGTGCAATGAGTTTCGGCCGGAAGTCGATGTACTGTTCGCCGGCCGCCGACAGGTTCTCCACGCTGATCACACTGTCGGCCGGGACCTGGTACTTGCGGTCGACGTCCATCGAGACCGCCAGTCCGGTGGCGGTGGTCTGGATGCCGGTGACCCGGCCGACCTTGATGCCGCGCATCGTCACTTCCGAGGTGGGCATCAGGCCACCAGAAGAGTTGAGGAGCAATGTGAGTCGGTTGACCTGCTTGGTGGGTCCCATGTCGAGCACGCCGAATGACATGTAGGCGGCGCCGGCCAGCGTCATCACCACCAGGATGGCCAGCGTCGTACGCGCATTGAACTTCATGGCACGAGCCCCATCGCCTGCATCGCCTCGACAGCCTGATTCGCTTTGTCCGCCGGATCCACGCCTTCGCGTCCGGTGGGTGCATGGAGTTCGGTGATCGTGTATTTCGGGCCGCCGTCGCGGAACCACCCGAGCAGCTTGTAGCGCAGCAACGCCACGAACTTGTCGGCGATCACCGGAATGGTGGTATCGACTGTGGCCATCGTGTGGATCATCGGCGTGATGTAGGACAGGATCTGCATCAGATCTCCGGCGATCGGGTTGATCAGATCCCCGCCGAGCTTGCCGACATCCTTGGAGGCGCCGACCACATTCAGGATTGCCATCGTAACCGCCGACAGCCCTTGGAGTTTCGCGGGCCCTTCAGTGACCAGGCGGTTGAACACCTCGGTGTTGGCCGCGAAGCCGGAGGTGATGTTCTCCATGCCGTCGAGCATCTGGTCGATGGTGTCCTGATTGGCGGCCAGGTCGTTGAGCACTCCGGCGACGGTGTGTTGCATGCGAGTGAGTTCGTGCGGGTCCTGCGGGAAAGCCTTGTTGACGTTGACCACCGTCGTCTGCAGCGTGCCGATCGCGCCACCGGCGACGAGGTTCGACATCGACCGCAAGAGGTCCTCGACGTTGTCGGCGGGCGAGGTATTGCGCAGTGGAATGGTGTCGCCGTTACGCAGTATCGGTCCGGACTTGTCGTCGGGAGGCAGCAGAGCGATGTAGATGTCACCGAGCGGAGTGGCTTGACGTAGCTCAGCTCGGGTGTTGACGGGAAGCTTGGTGTCGCTGGATATTTCGACGTACGTCACCGCGGTGGTGCCCTCGAGCTGAACGCGGTCGAGCACGCCGATCTGCACCCCGCCGGAGTCCACCTTGGCCCGGGCGGGCAGGTTGAGCACGCTGGCGAACTCGATCTTGATGTCGTACGAGTGGCGCGGGGTGTAGGCGCCCGGGACCGGCAACCGGGTGGGATCGAGCGAGCAGGCCGCGGTGAGGCCGATGGCCACCACGGCCAGCAGAGCGCAGAATGCGCGCATCCAGCGTTGAATCATGGCAGTGCGGCCCCCAGAACGAGATTTGTCAGGCCGAGGGTGACGGGGTCGGTCGGGCTCCCTGACGCGCACGCGGCCGCGGCGCCGGGGACATTGCGATCCTTGAGTCCTTCACAGATGGCGCCGGCCTGCGTCGGGGCGATCGACACCTGTGGGGGGATGTAGGTGACGTTGTGGGTGCCCCACGCGGGCTGGTAAATGTCGGCAATCCAGTTGCTGAACTGCGGCCACGAATTGATCATCGCGGTGATGGCCGGGATGTGTCGGTTGAGCAGATCGCGCAGCCCACCGAAGCGCGCGTCGAACTTCTCGTAAAACCGTGGCCCGAATCGGTTCAACGCCTCGATCAAGGTCGGCAGCAGGTGCGACACATTTGCCATCGCCGCGCCGAAGTTGTCCGACAAGCCCTCCATCAACTGGGTTGTGATCGGAAGGCTGCGGATCACCGAGGCGAAGCTGTCCCAGTTGTTGAGGAAATCGGAGGTGAGGATCTCACTGTTCTCGAACAGCTGGCGGTAGTCTGCATCGGCCTTGTACGGGTCGGCGAGCATGGTGCGCAGATTGCGCATCGTCTTGTTGATCCCGGGGCCGGTGCCCTGCAGCGATGTGCTCGCCGCGGTCAAGCTGTCATTGATCGCCTGCACGCCGGGCGCCGTGGATGGGTCCTGGCCCGGTTGCGATCCCAGAATCGCGTCGGTGAGACTGCCGATGGCGGAGAACGTCTCGCTGACGCTGATCGGCGTCTTGGTGGACCTGAGCTTGATGCACCCCGGGCCGGTGAATTTCGGTCCTCCGGTGTAGGGCTTGGTCAGCTCGATATGGCGGTCGGTGACGATCGACTGCGAGTAGGTGACCGCACCGACGTCGGCCGGCAGCACAAGGTCCGCGGGCACGGTGAAGTCCACTTCGACGTGGTCTGGTTTGTTGACGATGGCGCTCATCGAGCCGATCTCGATACCCAGTAGCGCGACCTTGTTGCCCGGATAGAGTCCTACCGCGTCGGTGAATTCAGCGCACATCGCCCGGGTGGGGTTGATTTTGGGCGTCAGGACTTTGACACTGACGACGACCGCCACCGCGAGGACGGTGAGGATCACACCGACCACCGCGATGCCGCGCCGCGACCGTAGCCGCGCGCCGATACTCGATGTCCCCGCCATGTCAGCAGGTCTTCATGATGTTGGGGAGACAGAGGTCCTGACCGGGTACCAGCCGGTTGTGCTGGTCGAAGGTGACGCCGTTCCCGCTGAGCATCGGGCCGATGATGTTGAGTGTCTGCCCCAGGCCGTCGAGGGCCATGCCCCACCGCTCGGGGTGGGCTGCCAGCGTGTCACTGATGTCTTCGATGCCCTCGGCGATCGGCATGACATCTTTGCCGTACCACATCGTGAGTCGGTCCAGGACCCGGGTCAATTCCTTGATCAGGCCGAAGAACTCGACGATGTCGACGGCCTTCGAGGTGTACATCCTGCCGAGGATGTCGAACTGCTCGAAGAGCGCGATGAGCTGTGCGCGCCCGGCGGTCATGGCCCGCAGCCCGTCGTTGACGAAGTCGAGGCCGCGGTGAAAGTCGGCCGTGGACTTGCTCATCGATTCGGTCAACTTGTCCGCAGACTGGAGCAGGTTGCGCACGGCGTCGGGATACCTGTTGGCCGCGTTGGCGACTTGAGCGAAGGTGTCGTGAATGACCTGGCCGTCGACTTCCTTCACCACCGGGGTTGCTGCCTGGATGATGTCGTTGACCTCGAACGGCAACGAGACGCGCTGCGGTGGAATCCCGTTGCGGCCCAGCGGTACCGTGCCCTTCGGATCGAGCGCCACGTAGTGGCCGCCCAGCGGCGTGAGCAGTTTTATGTCCAGCGTGGAGTCCGAGCCGACCTTCACCGAGTTCTCGACGTCGAACTTCATCTCCACCAGGGCACCGTCGAGGCGCACGCTGGTGACTTTGCCGACCGCGATGCCCGCGACCCGGACCTGATCACCGGCGCGCAACCCGGCGGAGTTGGGCAGGTGCGCGGTATAGCCGGCCTCGTCCGCCGGATTCAGGTACGCCATTGCAGTGCCGGCCAGTGAGGCCAGGATGACGGCGACGCCGATGAGACCGTTTCGGCGGTTGCGCCTGGCGGTGGCGCGTTCGTCGCGCGCACCCTGCCGTCCACCGATCTTGGCGCGCAGGGTGGTGAGGTGTTTGTCCAGTTCCACTACCGGCACACCACCAGGTTCTGTTGCGCGAACGACACCTCGCCGATCCCGGGCAGCGTGACTTCGCCCCGGGAGCAGGAAAACGTTGGGGTGGCGGGTTGTTCGTCAACCAGCCAGTCCCGCATGCCTTGGATCAACGACGGCGCCAGCGACAGGCCCGCGATGATCGTCGGGGTCTGGGGCCACATCCGGCTGCTCAGGTCGTAGAGCGGACCGGTCGTACCGTCGAAGGTGTGCTCGAAATATTGCATGACGTGGGTGGTGCTCCGCAGGACGGGCAGTCCACTATCCAGTGATTGCCGGAATTCCTCAGCCTTGGAGCCGAATTGGGCGAGTACCTGATTGAGCTGGGAGATGAGCTGGAACAGCTGGCCCGATTTGCCGCCCAGATCCTGGGAGATCGCGCTGAGGTTGCGGATCATGGTTGTGATCACCATCTGGCGATCGACCGCCAACTTGGAGATCTCGTCGAGGTCGTGAAGGAACGGGCCGATACCCGATTCGTCGCCCTGGATCAGTCGCAACAGGTTCTCGCCCAACAGGTTGAATTGAGCGGGGTCGAGAGTCTGGAAGATGGGCTGGAACCCGTTGAACAGCTTGGCCACATCGAACGACGGGATGGTTTGTCCGATAGGAATGGTGCCGCCGTCTGGCAACCGGTTGGCGGACTTGGCGGGTTGAACGAGTTCCACATAGCGCTGACCGATCAAAGTTTGGTACCGCACCGCGGCGACGGTGTTGGTGTACACCGGATGGTCGGCCTGGGCGGTGAAATCGACCTTGGCGACTCGCCCGTCGAGCCGGATGGTCTGCACCTTGCCAACCTGAACTCCGGAGATGCGTACGTCGTCACCGACGTAGAGGCCCGACACGTCGGAGAACGTCGCCGTGTAGCGGGACAGTGATCCGGTCACCGGACTGCGCAGGGCGGTCAGCACGATGAGTGTGCACACGACTGCGACCGCGGTGAAGATCGTCAGCCAGAACACGGATTTGGTAACGCTTCTCATCGGCCACCACCCTGCGCGGGCGCGGGAGCCTCGGCGGGCAGGGCCGCCGCCAGCCCCGGCATGGTGTCCAGGGTCAGTTCGAGATTCAGTCGGACCTTGCCGTTGATGATCGGAAAGGCAGCGCTGGTGCGGTCCAAGAGACCGGAGATGCGGTCGTAGGCCGGCGACATGCTCCCGTACATGTATGCGTACGGCACAAAAACACTCATGATTCCGCCGAACAGCGGCACGAGCCACGTCATGTGCTTGGCGAAGATCCCATCGGTGGTGAAGAGCAGCTTGGCCAGCTGATCCATGATCAGATTCATCCGATCCACCCCGTCGGGGTGTGCCAGGAAGTCCATGCCGTTGAGCAGGTCGTAGGCCAAGCTGACGAGCGGGACGGCGTCGCTGACCCCGTTGACCACCGAGGCGAGTACCGAAAGTGACTGCGAGAAGGGCACTTTCTGCGAGTCGGTGAGCATCTTGATCAGATCGAAGTAGGAGCGGGTGACCGGCTCGGTGAGGTCGGCGTGCTTGCGCACTATCGAGATGATGTGGTCGATATCGGGGGAGTCCATGATTCGGCCGAACTTTTGCCCCTGCCGCAGCAGTCCGGTGATGGACGCCGACTTGACGTTCGTGTCCACCGTCAGCGTTTGGTCCGGGGCCAGTCGCTGGCCGGTTCCGCTGCTGACCAGTTCGACCGCGGCGAGCCCAAAAGTGTTGGAGGACGTGAAGTTCGCGGTGGTATCAGCCGCCAGGGCGGCCGCCTGACGCGGCTCCAGCTCGAGGGTGATCTTCTGCTTGTTGAACCCGGCCGACTGCAGTGTTTTCACCGAACCGATGGTCAGGCCGCGAAACTTCACCTCCGCGCCGGGCGTCAGCCCTTCACCCAGTTTGTCGGCCATCACCGTGAGTTTGAACGTGTCGGCGTATCCGCCGGTACCGAGTTGATAGAGCACGGTGCCCGCGACGATCAGCACGATCGCGGCGATGAGACCGCGGATGCGCAGTGCGCGCGAACTAGCCCTGCGCCCTCCCTGGTCGGCAGCTGCAAACATGCCCTATCCCGAGATCCGGATCCCGGCGCTGTTGCCCCAGAACAGCAGCGTCAGAACCATATCCGCGGCGACGACGGTGACGATGCTGGCGCGGATGGCTCGTCCCGACGCGCGTCCGACGCCTTCGGGTCCGCCGACGGCGTAGTAGCCCTGATAGCCGTGGATGGCGATGATCAGTGTCACGAAGATGACGGCTTTGAGTACCGAGAACACCACGTCCGATGGCTGGATGAAGGAGTCGAAGTAGTGGTAGTAGGTGCCCGACGACTGACCGTGCATCACGTTGACCACCAGCGCGCAGGACACGTAGCTCAGCGCCAGCGTCACCACGTAGAGCGGAATGATCGTCAGCATCCCGGCGATCACCCGGGTGGTCACCACGAACGGAATCGACCGAATTCCCAACGCTTCCAGCGCGTCGATCTCCTCGGAGATCCGCATGGCACCGATCTCGGCGGTCATGCGGCAGCCGGCCTGGGCGGCGAAGCCGATCCCGGCGATCATCGGCGCCATCTCTCGGGTGTTGGCGTACGCGGAGACGAATCCGGTCAGGGGGCCCATCCCGACCATGTCCAGCGCGCCGTAGCCCTCGATCCCCACCGAGCCGCCGACCGCTGCACCCATGAAGATCAGCACGCCGATGGTGCCGCCACCGACGATCAGCGAGCCGTTGCCCCACATCACGTCGACCAGCAGCACTCCGGTCTGATGCCGGTAGTGCTTGAGCGTGTGTGGGATCGCACCGAGCACCTGTGCCAGGAAGCTGACCTGATGCCCGAGGCGCTGCAACAGCGAATCGCCTTGGCCGGCGACCCACAACGGAGCCCGCAGAACAGACGGCACGTGGCGAGACGGTGCTGACACCCGGGCCATCAGCCCATCCTCAGTGGCATCGACATCGAGACACCCTGCGTGATGATCAGATTGAGGACGAACACCGCGACAACGCCGATGACCACGGCGGCGTTGACGGCGTCGGCCACACCGCGCGCTCCGCCTTTGGCCTCGAGGCCGCGCTGACATGCCACCAGGATCACGACCACCCCGAACAGCCAGGTCTTCACCATGGCCACGACGACATCGTTGACGCTGGCAAACGAGGCGAACGAGGCGATGTAGCTGCCCGGTGTGCCGGACTGGAACCCGACGTTGATCGCGTATCCCGCCGCCAAGCCCATGAAGATGATGAAGGCGCACAACACCGGTGCCACAAACACGATCGCTGCGAGGCGGGGGGTGACCAATCGCTGCACCGGGTCGACGCCCATGACCCGGAGCGCGTCCACCTCCTCGCGGATGGTCCGGGCGCCGAGATCAGTGGCCACCGCCGAGCCGGCCGCCCCGCCGAGCAGTAGGGCGGCCACCATCGGCGCGCCCTGGCGGATCACACCGAGACCACCGGCCGCACCCGACACCGAGGAAGCTCCGACCTGCTGAATGAAATTGCCAACCTGCACGGCCACGATGACGCCGAACGGAATGGACACCAGTAGTGCCGGAATCGCCGTGACGCTGATGATGAACCACGCCTGGTTGACCGTGTCCCGCCACGGGTGGCGCAGCCGGATCAGGTCGGCGACGAGGAAGCCGAAGGCCTGCGCGCCGAGGCCGAAGAACCGGCCCAGCGTCTGCAACGACGAATCGGTTCGGGACAGGAGGCGACGGAAGGGTCTGCTCAATATCTCGGCGACCTGGCGGCCCAGCGGTGCTTCGCCGGTGTCCGGGGGATCGACCGGCGTCTCGGACGTGGCGGGTGCCGCCGGTACGTCATCGCAGACGTGTGCGCCGTTGGTGGTGATGCTCAGTGCGTCGATGTCGACGCAAGCCAGATCGGTGCTCTCCGTCTCGATCGTTGCTTGAGCCGCGGTCGCGTCATCGACACCTGCGGTCAACGGCAGGCACCTCCTTAATCGCTGGTACGACCAGTTCCCCCAGCAAAGTTCGAGCTTGGTTGTCGTGCGTTTACCAGCGGTCCGAGTACGTGGGTTGTACCAGCGGCGGCACGCCTGTGTTCACGGAAAGAAGGTCAGTGTGATGTACGCCACAATCGAACGTCAAGGGCTGGCGGCGCGGCGACGCAAAGGCGAAAGCGGGTCATCGGTTGCGGAAGGGTCAATAACGTGCACCGATGGGGTTCGGAATGGTTGGCTCGGGTAAGTTCGCAGGACTGGCCATGCTTTGGGGCTAGAACCGGCGCGTTCCAAGCACTGCGGGCATGGTTCAGATGCCTGGGAAATGCACAGGAATTTGCCAGCGTGTCAAAATCTTGCGGCGGCCCAAGGCCAGTCGCGCTGCGGCCATGGCCTAGACCGTTGGGGTCGGCCCCGCCGCCGGGCGGCGGTAGCGGACACCGCCGTGTTCACATTTCGCGCGAGGGTAGCGAGCAGGCTGTCCCGGCAAATACCGCTACGAGCGGGTGCGATTGTCTGTCAGATCGCCAAAGTCCGGCGAAGACGAACGCACCTGCACTAGGGTTCGTGCAAGTTAGACCGACTAGGTGGGAGTCATGGCGAGCGCTGTTTCTGGACACGTGCCCGGGGCCACCGCGCTCGAACGACATGCCGGTCAACTCTGAGCGCAACGGCGTAGAGGATGGGCGCACGCGAGTAGTCGACTACATCGCCGAACACCTCGTACGCCGCGGCGTTCGCCATGTGTTCGGCGTGGACGGCGCCAACATCGAGGACTTTTACGATGCCGTCCACGGCTGCTCGGACCTCACCGCTGTGGTGGCCAAGCATGAGTTCTCCGCCGCGGCCATGGCCGATGCCTACAGCCGCGCCGTTGCCGGCCTCGGCGTCGTCGTCGCGACGTCCGGCGGTGGAGCCCTCAACACCATCCCGGGACTGGGAGAGTCGCTGGCCAGCCGGGTGCCGGTGCTGGCGCTGATCGGCCAGCCGTCGACGACATCGGACGGCGGCGGATCGTTCCAGGACACCAGCGGCGTCAACGGAGCGCTGCCCGGGGAAGCGTTGTTCGCAGCGGTCGCCGTCCACTGCGAACGGGTGCTGACCCCGGCCGACATCCTGACCGCGCTGCCCAGGGCGGTCTCGGCCGCGACGAGTATCGGCGGGCCCGCAGTTCTCCTGCTGCCCAAGGACATCCAGCAGGCAGTCGTCGATGCGGAGGGTGACGGCCCCGTCCAGGACGTGCCTCGCATGGTCGGAGACCTCACCGCGCTGGTGCAACTGCTGCGCAACACCGATGGCCCGGTGACGATCATCGCCGGGGACCAGGTGGCCCGCGACGACGCCCGCGCCGAACTGGAGGCGCTGCGTGCGGTGCTGCAGGCGACCGTGGCCACGGCGCCCGACGCGAAGGATGTCGCTCCGGCAGCGTTGGGCGTCGCCGGCGTGATGGGTCATCCGGAAGTGGCTGCCGCGGTGTCGGACAGCGCGCTGTGTCTCGTGGTGGGCACCCGGCTTCCGCTGATGGCCCGTGGCGGTCTGGACGCGACGCTCGGTTCGATACCGATCGCCTCGATCGGTGCGGGAATTCCGTATCTCCCGAGCGCCCACGTCGAGAGTCACGATCTACGCACCGCGCTGAGCCGGTTGGCCGCGGCGTTGGCCGACGTGACTCGGGCGCCGGCCCGGCATCGCGCGCAGGGCGAGTTGAGCCCTCCCGCGCATGCGGGCGTTGGCGTGCGTTACCGCGAGGCGATGCGTGTGCTGGACGCGCTGCTGCCGCACGAGGTCGACATCGTCGTGGACGCGGGCAACATCGGCGCGGCCGCAATCCACTGGCTGCCTGCGCGACGCGACGGCCGCTTCCTGGTGGCCCTCGGCATGGGCGGCATGGGTTACAGCTTTGGCGCCGGTATCGGGATGACGTTCGCCCGGGGACGTCGCACCGTCGTGATCGCCGGTGATGGAGCATTCTTCATGCACGGCATGGAAATTCACACCGCGCTGCATTATCGACTGCCGGTGACCTTCGTGTTGTTCGACAACCACGCGCATGCCATGTGCGTCACCCGCGAGCAGCTGTTCTATGGCGATCGCTATAGCTACAACCGGTTCGGTTCCAGCCGGCTCGGGGCGGGGCTCTCGGCCATGTTCCCCGCCTTGGCGTCGGCGGATGTCACCGATATCGGCGAACTCGGCGTGGCGATCAAGGCGGCGCTGGACGTCGACGGCCCGTCCGTGGTGTCGGTGGAGTGCTCGGCCGACGAAATCCCGCCCTTCACAGCCTTTTTAGATCTGGGAGACAGCTGATGACACTACCCGCGCTGGCGGACATCACCGCACACCACGGTGGCGCAGAACCGATTCCGGGACTGATGCGCATCGAGACGTCGCCCAGGGAAAAGGCGACTCCGATCCTCATGGAAATGATCCACGCGGTCTATCCGCACGACGAGGTGTTCGGTGAATACTGCACCGTCAACGACTTCGTCGACTGCCCACCCGACGACCTCTTCGACTACTTGGCTGACACCCGCTCATTGGAGGAATGGACCTACAGCCTGAGGGGTTTCACTCGCACCGAGGAGGACGGCCTCTGGCTGGCCTACGACCGCCTGGGTACCGAGACCGAAATCTACACCCGTACCGTCGCCAATCGCGAAGCCCGCACGGTGGATTACCACTGCGCCTGGGATCAGGGACGGCACCTGTGGATGGTCTACCTGATGCGGGTCGTGGACGCGCAGACGGTGTTCAACAAACCGGGCTCGGTCGTGTTGTGGACCAACTGCCACCACCCGTTCTACGACGACAACCCGTATCCGGAAGCCGCCCCGCCGGAGCGGCCGGTCTGGGTGGGTGACTTCTGGGACATGTTCGGCGCCGGGCACCTTCTGGAGTTGAAGAATCTCAAGGCAATTGCGGAGTACCGCCACCGCAACGGACTGCCGATCACCCCGGACTGGATGCGCGAGTCATGAGCCAGCCCACCGTCAGCCTGATCGATGTCGCCACCTACCTGCCCGAAAACCGCGTTCCCGCAGAGTGGTACACCCAGTACGGCGGCAACGACGATCTGCGGGACAACGCGATGTTCCGGCCCCCGGACTATCGTCACCATGCCGCCGATGACGAGTCCAACGTCGACATGATCCAGCGTGCCGTCGCCGCCTTGGTCGACCGTCATGGGCCGCAGGTGCTCGACGACGTCGACGTGCTGCTCACCCACTCGCAGCTGCCCGATCTGCCCATCCTCGGGGCGGGTGGCGAGGTCGCGAAGCGGCTGAACATCAACCCCGAGTGGATCATCGACGTCCACAACGGCGGCTGCGCGGCATTTGTCCTGATGCTCAAACTCGCTCGGCAACTGCTGACCGGCGGCGCCGGAAGGACGGCGCTGATCGCGGTCGCTCAGAACGCCGCAGGCAAGATCTTCGAGCAGGACCAGGTGCGCAAGCTCGCGCAGGCGTCGGTTCCCGGCGACGGGGCGGCCGTCGGGCTGGTCACCCTGTCGGACACTTCACCGGTGCTCGACATCGAATGCCGTTACTTCGGCGAGAACGCCACCGACATGACCTTGGCCGCCGATCCCGCGCGGCGGTGGTGGGAAGCCGGGCCGGGGCAGGGCTATGTCGGGTTCAACGAGGGCAAGATCATCAAGGTCCTCGCCCGGGGCAACCGGCAGGTACCCCAGGTGGTGCGTGCGGTGTGCGAGCGGATCGGCGTGAAGCCCGGCGACCTCGACCTTCTCGTCACCAACCAGCCGAATCGACTGCTGTTGCGGAATTGGAATGAGGCGCTGGGTATTTCGCCGGAGCGGCACCGCGACACGTTCCACGAGTGCGGCAACCTGTTCGCGGTCGCGATTCCAGTGAATCTGGAGGCTGCTGTCGTCGACGGCCAGATCGGCGCCGGCGACATCGTGATGATGGCCGGGTTCGCGCACGCAGGAGACTTCGCGGGCGCCGCCGCCGTCCAGTGGGGCGGAACGCGGACATGACGGCGGCCAGCGGCCCAGCGGTGTCATTGGCGACGGTGATCGACGACATCATCGGACTGATCCGGGCCGAGACCGATAGCGCCACCGCCCTGACCGCCGATTCGGGACTGCAGGACGCCGGAATGGATTCCGCGCGGGTGCTGTCGCTGGTCTTCCGGATCGAAGCGCGCTACGACATCGAGCTGGACGCCGAGGACAGTGACGATCTGCGTACCGTCGGCGACCTGGCCCGGCTGGTGTTACGCCGCATCCAGGAACGGTCATGAATGGCGCTCCGGCGATCCGGCCGAAGTTCGACACGCTCACCGAGATGCTGGACGCCGCAGCGCACAGTGGCCAGAGCCTGTTCTTCGTCGATCGCAACGAGTTCGACACCGAAGTTCCGATGGCCGACATTCGCCGGCAGGCGCGTGCGGTCGCGGCCGGGTTGAGTAGCGCCGGTGTCCGGCCCGGTGACCGTGTGGCCTTGGTGCTGCCCACCGGTCCGGAATTCGTCGCCTCCTTCTTCGGCGTCCTGTACGCGGGTGCGATCCCGGTGCCGCTGTACCCGCCGGTGCGACTGGGCAAGCTCGACGAGTATCGCCACCGCACCGCCGCGATGCTGCAAGCGGTTCAGGCCGTCCTCGTGATCACTGAGGAGCGCATTCGGCCACTGCTCGAGGCCACCGGGGTGAGATGTCGAACGGCCACCGAACTCAACGGGACATGGCACCGTGACATCGAGGTGTCCGCCGATGACCTAGCGTTGATCCAATTCTCCTCGGGCACCACCCATGACCCCAAACCGGTAGCGCTGACCCACCGCAATCTGTTGTACAACCTCGGGGCGATCGCGGACTACTTCGCCGCGGCGGGCATGCCGGACCAGGTCGGCGTCACCTGGCTGCCGCTGTATCACGACATGGGCTTGATCGGGAACCTCCTGACGGCGTTCTACCTTCCACGACCGCTGGTGTTGCTGCCACCCGATTTGTTCCTGGCCGTGCCGGCCGCATGGTTGCGCGCCGTCTCTCGGCACCGCGGAACCGTCACCGCCGCACCGAATTTCGCGTTCGGCCTGTGCCTGAAGCGGATTCGCGATGACGAGCTCGCCGATGTCGACCTCAGTTCGTGGCAGCTGTGCCTCAACGGCGCCGAGTTGACCAACGCCGACGTGCAGCGTCGGTTCAGTGAGCGCTTCGAGCCGTGGGGATTCGATGCGCAAGCGTTCACACCGGTGTACGGCCTGGCCGAGGCGTCATTGGCGGTGACGTTCAAGCCACCGGGCACAGTGTTTCGAACCTTCGATCTCGATGACAGAGAATTGGTGAGCACGGGCCGTCCGCTGGCCGGCGTCGAAGTGGAGATCCGCGACGACGATTCCCGGCGGCTGCCCGACGGCGAGGTAGGGCACATCTTCGTTCGCGGAGCCAGCGTGATGTCCGGCTACTTCGGCCGCGACGACCTCACCGAGCACGTCCTGATCGGCGGCTGGCTGGATTGTGGCGACCTCGGATTCGTCCACGACGGTGAGCTTTTCGTGTGTGGTCGCACCAAGGAGACGGTGATCATCCGCGGCGCGAACCACGCACCCCAGGATTTCGAGGCCGCGCTCGACGGGCTCACCGGTGTCCGCACCGGATGTGCGGTTGCGGTGGGTTACCTGCCCGCCGATGCGGAGGACGAGGCGCTGGCGATGCTGGTCGAGACCACCGCCGATGCGCCGGACGGCTTGGCCAGTGACGTCGCTGCCCGGGTGCTGCAGCACACCGGCATTGCCGTCGGCCACGTCGAGCTGTTGGCGCCCGGCACATTGCCGCGGACATCGAGTGGGAAGATGCGCCGGCTCGAAGCGCGTTCGCAGTGGCTGGCGGGAACTCTGTCACCGTGTTAGCGGCCATCGCGCGGCTCGCTTCTCGTGCTCCCCGGCGAATGATCGCGTGCGCGTTGCTCGTCGTCGTCGGCACGGCGGCATTCGGCATCCCGGTGGCGGCCCGGCTTTCCGCGGGCGGCCTCACCGATCCCGGCGCCCAGTCGTCGCAAGTGAAGGCGCTGCTGGCGAGCACCTTCGGGCAGGGTGACATGCCCCTGCTGATCACCGTCAGCTCACCCGCCGGGGTGAATTCCGCTGCGGCCCGCACCGTGGGGACCGAGATCGTCGCGACGCTGGCCGAATCGCCGACTGTGGCGACGGTGACCTCGCCGTGGACCGCTCCGCCGTCCGCAGCCACCTCGCTGGTCAGTAAGGACGGCACGATCGGCGTCATCGTGGCCGGTATCACCGGCGGCGAAAACGGCGCACCGAAGAATGCCGGCGCACTGATCGACAAGGTCGTCCACGACCGCGACGGTGTGATGGTGCTGGCGGGTGGTGAGTCGGCCATGATGCTGCAGATCAACCAGCAAAGCGAAAAAGACCTGAAGATCATGGAAGGAGTGGCGATTCCGCTGAGCTTCCTGGTGTTGGTCTGGGTGTTCGGCGGTCTGGTCGCGGCCCTGCTGCCGCTGGCGGTGGGAGCTGTCGCGATCTTCGGCGCGATGGCGGTGCTGCACGTGATCACCTTCGCCACCAATGTGTCGATCTTCGCGCTCAATCTCGCTGTGGCCCTGGGGCTTGCGCTGGCGATCGACTACACGCTGCTGCTGCTGAGCCGGTTCCGCGACGAACTGGCGACTGGCGCCGGCCGCGGCGACGCCCTGGAGCGCACCATGGTCTCCGCCGGGCGGACGGTGTTGTTTTCCGCGATGACGGTCGCACTGTCGATGTCGGCGATGGTGCTCTTCCCGATCTATACCCTCAAGTCCTTCGGCTACGCAGGTGTTGCCGTTGTCGCGTTCGCCTCTCTCGCTGCCATTTTCGTGACCCCGGCAGCCATCATGTTGCTCGGCGACCGGCTCGACTCGCTGGATCTGCGTCGCTGGCTGCGGCGCCCTGTCGGGGCTGTGCGCCCGGTGGAAGACGGCCCCTGGTATCGGGTGGCGATGTTTTCCATGCGCAGGGCCGTCGTGATCGGCGTCGCGATCGTCGCGCTGCTGTTACTGCTCGGGGCCCCGTTTCTCGGCGTCAAATGGGGAGTACCCGACGACCGGGTCTTGCCGACATCGAGCTCGGCCCATGTCGTCGGCGACCAGCTTCGCACGCAGTTCGGTGCCGACCTGGCCAGGAATCTCACGATCGTGATCCCGGATCTGAAGGGTGTCAGTCCGGCTCAGCTCGACGACTACGCCGCCGCGCTGTCGGGGGTATCCGGCGTGTCGTCCGTCTCGTCGCCTGGCGTCACGTTCGTCGGCGGAAAATCCGTTGGTCCTCCGACGGCGGCGACTGCGATCGCGAATGGCAGCGCGTTCCTGACCGTCACCAGCACCGCGCCGCTGTACTCGCGAGCATCTGAGACGCAGCTCGATCAGCTACAGGCCGTTCCCGCGCCGGGGGGCCGGCCGGCGTTGATCGGTGGTACCCCGCAAGTCAACCGAGACACTGCCAGCGCCATCGCATCCCGGCTGGGAATGGTTCTGGCGATCATCGCCGGGATCACGTTCGTGCTGCTGTTCTTGATGACCGGCAGCATAGTGGTGCCGCTGAAGGCGCTGGTACTCAACGTCTTATCGTTGACGGCCGCGTTCGGTGCGTTGGTGTGGATCTTTCAGGACGGCAACCTCGGCGCCCTGGGCACGACATCGACCGGCACCCTGGCCATCAGCATTCCGGTCCTGCTGTTCTGCATCGCTTTTGGGCTGTCGATGGACTACGAGGTGTTCCTGGTGTCGCGTATCCGGGAGTTCTGGCTGACGAGCGGCAAGACTGCGGCCGACAACGACCGAAGCGTTGCACTGGGATTGGCGCGGACCGCACGGGTGATCACCGCGGCTGCGCTGATCATGGCGATCACGTTTGCGGCGCTGTCGGGTGCTCAGGTGTCCTTCCTGCGGATGCTCGGGGTCGGATTGACATTGGCGATCCTCGCGGACGCCACCCTCGTGCGGGTTCTGCTCGTGCCGGCCTTCATGCACATGATGGGCCGATTCAACTGGTGGGCACCAAAACCGCTGGCCCGCTTGCATGGACGGTTCGGCATCCGGGAGGCGTCCCATGCCTAGGAGCGCGAAGGTGCCGCCTGCCCGGCTCGCCCGCGTCGTCGAGTGGGCGCGCCATCACCTGCTGCTGCTGCATCAACGGATGCTGCCCGCGCCCATGGCAATGATGGAGTTGGTGGTGTCTGGCTGGCCGGCGCAGGCGATCACCACGGCCGCCCAATTGGGCATCGCCGACGCGCTCGCCGACGGACCCCTGCATCTCGACGATCTGGCAGCTCGGGTGGGTGCGGACCCCGACGCGTTGCGGCGGCTGATGCGGGCGCTGATCGGCCGGGGCATCTTCCGCCGTCGCCGCGACGGCCGGTATGCACTCAATTCTCTTGGCGATACGCTGCGTTCCGATGCGCCCATCTCGCTGAAGGGGGCGGCGATGTTCCAGGGCTCGCGAGAGCAACGCGAGCGCTGGACCCTGCTGACGGATTCGGTTCGAACAGGTGAGTCGATCGTTCCCGCACTGCGGGGCATGGACGGGTTCGACTACCTCGTCGAAATACCGGAGCATGCAGATCTTTTCGACCAGACGATGACGAGTCTCGCCCAGATGACGCTGGCCGTCGTGGTGGCCAGCTACGACTTCGGCGCCCACCACACCATCGTGGACGTGGGCGGGGGACAGGGCGCGATGCTGGCCGCCATCCTGGCGACAGCGCCCGGCTCGCGGGGTGTTCTCTACGATGTGCCGCGCGTCGTCGCGGGCGCCCCGGAGTTATTGCGCACCAGCGACGTGGCGACCCGAGTGACGGTCGTGGAAGGGTCGTTCTTCGACCATGTTCCGGTCGGTGGTGACGCCTATCTGCTGAAGAACATCGTCCACGACTGGGCTGACGACAAGGCGCTACAGATCCTGCGCAACGTTCGGTCCGCGGCCAGGCCGGGGGCCACTCTGCTGCTTGTCGAGATGGTCGTCCGCGATAACGGCCGTGACGGACCGGAGAACTGGGTAGACCTGGAGATGCTGCTGAACCTCGGATCGCGCGAGCGGACCGCGGAGGAGTACCGGACTCTGTTGGCACAGGCAGGCTTCCGGATGACCCGCGTGGTCCCGACCGCGTCCCCGCTCAGCGTGGTGGAGGCCGTCGCCGATGAACAGCCGCCGGGCTGCCGGGACTGAGATGGACATCGCGACCATGCCGCGCGCCGGGTTCGACGCCTCCTGGCTTGATCGGCGGCTGCGGACCGCACGGCCGGAGTACCTGGACCGCGATGACGTCGATGAGTGGGTGAAGCGACAGGTGATCTGGTCGCTGGACTGGATGGGCCGGATCTTGCGGGACCACGAGCATCTCGCGGCCCGGGCACTGCCACTCGTCGCCGACGTCGATTCCCCGAGGATTCTGGAATTGGGGGCCGGCCACGGGGCACTGTCGCGCGCAGTGTTGAAAATGCGCCCCACCGCCCACGTTACGGTCACGGACATCGATCCGATCTCAGTGGCCAACATCGCCGCCAGTGATCTGGGCAGCGATCCGCGGGTCGTCGTCCGGCAGGTCGACGCCACCGACATCGACGCGCCCGACGGCTCCTACGATCTGGCCTTGTTCGCGCTGTCGTTTCATCACCTGCCGCCGGCTCAGGCCGCTCGTGTGCTGGCGGAGGGCACCCGCGTCGCCGACACGCTTCTCATATGTGATCTGTTCCGGCCCTCGGCCCTGGTGCACGTCCTGCGGTTGGCCTCGATGTTGCCGTTTGTGTTACTGCCGTTCGCCCACGACGGGCTGATCAGTTCGTTGCGTGCCTACAGCTGTTCAGCTTTTCGCACGCTGGCCGCGTACGCCGATCCGGCTATCACCCTCGAGTTCAGCCGCTTGGGCCGCAACCAGGTCGTCGTGGCGCGTCGCGCATGAGGCTCGTGGCGACGGCGGTTGCGCTCGGGCGTGCCGCGTGGGCCGGCGTCGACCCGGAGGGGTTCTTTCGGCGCCATGCCAACGACGTTGCGCCGTTTGCAGTGCGATTTCCGGGACTCGGTGAGGTGTTGTTCTTCTCGACGGCCGATGGTGCCCGCGACATACTGACCGCGCCCGGGGCGATGTGTCGGGCACCGCTGCCCAATCCGATCGAGCCCGTCGTGGGAAAGAACTCGCTGATCCTGCTGTCAGGCGAGACCCATCGCCGGGTGCGAAGTGTCCTGACGCCACCATTTCGTGGCGAACTCATGCGTTACTACGTCGACCTGATCGCCGAGGCCACCGCGCGGGAGATCGAGGCGCTGCGGCCGGGAGATCGCCTCCTCGTCGGTCGAACGGCGCAGGCCATCACTCTGGACGTGGTGATCCGGGTGGTCTTCGGCGTGACCGATGGTGGAAGGCGCGACGAGTTCTCCAGGGTGACAACGCAATTGCTGCGGGCTGGCGGTGCAGCGCTGATGCTGGTTCCCTGGCTGCGCCGAGATGTCGCGGGCCGGGGGCCATGGGCCCGGCTGGTCGCGTTTCGCGCGCAGCTCGACGAATTCCTGTCCGAACAGATCGACGCGCGCAGGCGCAGTGGTGAGCACGGCGGCGACGTGCTGGACCTGATCCTCGAGGCCACCGACGACGAGGGCAACAGCCTCAGCGGCGACATGCTTCGTGACCAACTGCGGACGATGCTCGCCGCCGGACATGAAACAAGCGCGACGTCGTTGGCCTGGGCGCTTTTCCACATCCATCAGGACGAGGGCATTCGCACACGGGTCCTCGACGAGCTGGCCACCGTCAGCACACCGGCTGAGATCGCCACCCTGCCGTTCCTCGGCGCGGTGATCCAGGAAACTCTGCGCGTGCACCCAACCGTGCCGATCGTTCTGCGGAGACTCACGGCGCCGATGACAATCGCCGGCGTTTCCTGCGGGGCCGGTGACGTGGTCGGAATTGCGCTGCCCGCCTTGCATTTCAACCCCGAGGTATGGGCCGAACCGAATATCTTCAACCCTGATCGATTTTTGGCTGCCAGACCGTCACCGTTCCGGTACGCGCCATTCGGCGGGGGCTACCGCCGGTGCATCGGTGCAGCCTTCGCCCACAACGAGCTCGCCGTCGCGATCGGCACCATCATGAAGTCACTCGATCTCGCGTCTGTGCAGGGTGAGCGGCCACCACGGGCCGTCCCTCGCGGAATCGCGACGAGGCCCAGCCGCGAAATCACGTTGGAAGTGATCGCCCAACGTTAGGTTGACCCTCACGCGGCGTGAGGCGCGAACATGGTCGATGTGACGCAGGAGATGCAGGTGGACGAACTCACCGTGGGCGAGGTCGCGAAGCGATTCGGCATCACGGTGCGGACGCTTCATCACTACGACGAGATCGGGTTGCTGACCGCGAGTAGGCGTTCGACGTCGGGCTATCGGGTCTACACGTCCGCGGATCTGATGCGGTTGTCCCACATCATCGTCTACCGCCGCCTCGAGTTGCCGCTCGACGAGATCGCGAGCGTGCTCGACGAGGGTGATGTGGTCAGCCACTTGATTCGCCAGCGCGAGCGCGTCATGTCCCGGATCGATGAGATGAAGGATCTCGTCGAGGCAATCGACCACGCATTGGACAAAGCAATGACCAACACACCTATGACTGATGACGACATGCGCGAGCTCTTCGGCGACGGCTTCGACGACTACCAGGCCGAGGCTGAACAGAAATGGGGTGACACGCAAGAGTGGCGAGAATCGCAGCGCCGAACGAAGTCCTACGGCAAGGAGCAATGGCTCCAGATCAAGTCTGAAGGGGCAGCTGTCGAGAAGGCGTTGGCAGATGCCTTCCGCGCCGGGCTTCCCGCGAACTCCCACGAGGCAATGGACGCAGCGGAGAAACATCGGCTGCACGTGAATCGCTGGTTCTACGACTGCTCGCCGGCGTTCCACCGCAATCTGGGGGACATGTACGTCAGCGATCCCAGGTATGTCGCCACGTACGACGCGTCATTCGGGCTTCCGGGGCTTGCGGCCTACTGCCGTGACGCAATCCATGCGAACGCAGACCGAAACGGCGACTGAGCGGCGGTGAATGTCACTGGCGGTACGTCGCCAGAAACTGTCCGATTGTCTCGACGGTGGTTTCGAGCTCGTCGGCGGACGGCAGCATCACGATCCGGACGTGGTCGGGCTCAGGCCAACTGAGGCCCGTACCGGGAACGAGACGGATCTTCTCCTGCAGCAGCAGATCAAGGACAAACTGCTCGTCGTCGCGGATCGGATACAAGCCGAGGTCGATCTTGGGGAATGCGTACAGCGCGCCCCTGGGTTTGACACACGAGACGCCGGGAATCGAATTCAAGGCCGCCCAGACCCGATCACGCTGTTCGTGCAGTACGTCGACAGGTAGCGTGAGGTCACGCCCGGACCGATCGGCCTCGAGTGCGATCCGAATCGCCTGTTGGGCAGGCGCATTCGCGCAACGACGCAGACCGGCGACGGTCGTCAAGCCGTCGAGGTAGCTCACGGCGTGATCGGTCGGTCCGGATACCGCGAGCCAGCCCGCGCGAAATCCCGCACAGCGGTACGCCTTCGACAGGCCGTTGAACGTCAGGCACAGCAGATCCGGCGCCAGTGAAGCCGTCGTGGTGTGGACGACGTCGTCGAAGAGAATCTTGTCGTAGATCTCATCGGAGCAGACGATGAGGTTGTGCTCGCGCGCGATGTCCAAAATGCCGGTCAGCACGGCGGGCGGATACACCGCGCCCGTCGGATTGTTCGGGTTGATGATGACGATCGCCCGGGTACGCGCGGTGACCTTCGCCGCGATGTCGGCGACGTCGGGATACCAGTCCGCCGACTCGTCACACCGATAGTGGACGGCGCGACCACCGTTGACGTTCACCGCGTCGGTCCACACCGGGAAGTCGGGCGCGGGGACCAGGACCTCGTCGCGCTCGTCGAGCAGCGCGGTCATCGCCATCACGATCAGTTCGGACGTGCCGTTGCCGAGGAACACGTGCTCGACGTCGATGTCGGGGACATCGCGGGCGGCGTAGTACTGCACCACGGCGTGCCGTGCCGTCAACAACCCTTTGGTCGCGGTGTAGCCGGCCGAGGTGGCGAGCGTCTCGGCCATTTCGCGGATCAGCTCAGCGGGAGGTTGGAAGCCGAAAGGGAACGGGTCGCCGGTATCGAGCCGCATGACCCGGTGTCCGGCCGCCTCCAGTCGTGCAGCCTCGTCGGCGATCGATCCCGCAGTTTTGCGCGACAGGCTGGCAAGCCTGCTCGACTGCGCGAATTTCATACGGTTCCTTCGGCCGACTGCCGAGCAAACCCGCAGGTCAGTGCGGGCCGAAGGCAACCTATTAGCGTGCGCGTCAAAAGCCTAGCGGGCTGTCGCTCGACTGATCAATTAATCAGTCGGGCGGTGTCCCAGTGCCGCGGCGGTGGGCTCGCAGTCGACGTTCTCCGTTGCTATCTTTTTCGACTTTTCAGCAGGACGACAACGGAGACGACGGCGATGACCAAGAGCAGCGCCGCCGGAATCGCTTGCTCGCGTGTGCTGCGGGCGGTCGACTGGGCGACGCCGGCGCTGGCCGGCCTTGCAGTGTCGGGTCCAGGAGCCAATGCCCGCGAATCCAGTGGTGTGGTTGCGGCAGTCCCGTCGACCGGCCGATGCTGTTCCAGACCGTCCGTACCGACCCGCGCATCGGACGGCCCCGGCGGTCGGTTCCCATAGCCGGTCATCAATCCGACGGAGGCGGGCGGCGGCGCGTCAGCGGCGGGCACCGAGGGTGGTGCCTTCGAGTGGCTCTCGCCCGCGAACAGGTGGCGGCCCAACACCAGGATGGCGGCGAACGAGAACACCACAGCGCCCAGCGCGAGGCCGCCGCGAATTATGCGTGGCATGAAGTGGCCTAGGGTTTGGCAACACCCGTCGCTACGGCGTCGTAGGACCGCGTGTCGCTGCGTAGCAAGACGCCGGCACGGCGGATACCACTGAACCAGCGATCTTCCGGACTATCGAGCTTGCTATTGCCGTTAATGTCGTTACCGAACGCGGTCGCGTTACGTCACCGGCACATTCGTGCCTTGTGCTGCTTGCACTTTCGTTGCGGAAGGTGCGCTTCGGATGGTGGAAAATATCGCCCTCACCAGCGCCTCTGGCGACGGGGTTAGGCTCAGAGGCAACATGAGTCACGCAAGACACAGAAGAGATTGGCCGACAGGGGTTTGCGCCGGCGTCATCGCGGCTACGGAGAGAATATGACCGGCCACGAGATGCTCGTGGACCGATACGCGCTGCGCGGCATTCTTGGCCGTGGCGGCATGGCTGAGGTCCGCGAAGGATGGGACACCAGGCTCAATCGGCCGGTGGCCGTCAAATTGCTGCATCCGGCACTGAGTGTCGAGCCGGATGTTCGCAGGCGCTTCGAGGACGAAGCACGATCCGCGGCGCAGCTCTGTCACCAGAACATCGTCACGGTGTACGACTTCGGTGAACATCAGGGCAGTCCGTTCATCGTGATGGAACGTTTACCCGGTCAGACTCTCGCCGACGTCATCGCGGCGGGGCCGATGCCCGCCCATCACGTCCGGGCGATGCTCGATGACGTACTTGCGGGGGTGAGCGTGGCGCACGGCGCCGGGGTACTGCATCGGGACATCAAGCCCAGCAACATCCTGGTGTCGGCGCCGGGGGACTCGATGAAGGTCGCCGACTTCGGTATCGCGAAGACCGGCGGCGCGGCCCACACGATGACCGGCCAGATCGTCGGCACGATGTGCTACATGAGTCCCGAGCGCCTGGCCGGAGCTCCCGCATCGATCGGTGACGACCTCTATGCCGTAGGGCTGATGGGTTACGAGGCCCTGCTGGGTCGACGGGTGTTTCCGCAAGACAATCCCGCCGCGCTGGCCCGCGCGATCATGGACAGTCCACCGCCGCCGGTGGGCTCCGTGCACACCGACGTGGATCCGGTGCTGGCGGCCGTCATCGACCGTGCCATCACCCGAGACCCATTGCAGCGCTTCAGCAGTGCCGAGCAGATGCGTGCCGCGTTGGCCGGCGATCGGCGGGCGCTGCTCGAAGGCGCCGTACCGGTCCAGCCGAGGCCGGCAACGAAGGTCCTTGAGGGACCGCCGATTCCGGCTACATATTACCCACCGCCCCCGCCGCGGCGGCGACGAACAGCGCGCCGCAAGTACGGAATCGCGGCAGCCGCACTGTGCGCGCTGGCCATTTCGGCTGTGGCGTTGGCGATGGATCCGTCTTCGTCGGCGCCGGCACCGCAACCGGTCAGTACCAGCACCCCCGTCGCCCCTCCGCCCAGCGTCGCCCCGCCGCCGAGCCCTGTGGTCCAACAGCCGGCACCCGACGCGGGAAACCAGCAGGGTTCACCCGGCGGCGGTGGCCACGGCAAGGGCAGCAAGAAGCACTAGGCTAACTCACGCGCACAATGACTCGCACAGCGTCATGACGCGCGAAACACAGTGTGCTGGTTCGAGATCCAGTGTGACATCCGCCGCGTGGCAGCGATCTTCGATGCAGTACAACGCCGAGAGCCCGGCACAGTCGAAGAACGTCACCTGCGTCATGTCCAGAACGAGGCGCAGGCAGTTGCCCGCGCCGCGAAATACGTAGTCGGTGAACTGGTCCGCGGTGGACATATCGACATCGCCGACCGCAGTGATCCGTACCTCGGTGGGGCTGGACCACTCGGTCGACAGTTGCAGTCGGTTCGTGGGCGGACAAGCGGTCGAGCTGGAAATAGAACGAAGCATTGAAGTGGCTCCAATGAGCACTAGAAGGAAAAGACAAATTTGTGGTGGGACGCGCCCGAAAGGCTCGCATTGCGGGTGCAAGATGCACCGCACGCCTGCGACGAATACCGCGGCTGGAAATTCAACCTTCCTTGACCCTACACGCTCAAGCGCCCGCAGGCCCAGTTCAACGAATAACTACTGGTGGGCCGGTCAGCATGGAGCGACGGCGGTTGTCAGCCAACCGTCAGCACGGCATGTCGGCAGGGGTGTAGTAAGGCACACCGTCGCCGGTCAAACAGGGCGGGCGGCCGGAAGCGGCCTGAGCCGCCGCATCCTCGGGCGCGGCAACCGGTGGCACCACGCCGGGGCTGAGCTCGATACCGGGACCCACCATGACGTCGGGGCCGAACACCACGCATCCGGTGGCGTCCTGCGCTGCGGCGGCCGCGCCGCACACGTCAGCGCGAGCCGGTGACGGTGCCACCAGAAGCGCCCCGGCCACCACCACGACGGCACAAAGTGTCTTCATCGGTCTCTTTCTACTCTCTCGCCGCACGGGCGGCGGCGGGAATGCGAAAGAGGTTGTCGCACAGCGTGTGAGCACGGTAACTAGTGTGACTAAGAGAATTGGCGTTTCAACGGGTCGATTCGGGTATACGGCCCTCATGGCACTGAAAACGATCTCCCTGACATCAGTTTTCCTCTCCGGTGCTGCCGCCGTCGCGATCGCGGCCGCGCCGCTGGCTCTCGCCGATCCCGCGCCGGGTTGCGTCAACCCGGACGGGAGCCCCTGTCCGGTCGCCACGGCCGGCCCGGATGGCGCTTCAGGCGCCATTCCCGGTGGTCCAGAGGGTGCGGCGGACCGCAACGGGGCCGCAGGCTCGATTCCGTACGGCCCGAGCGGGGCGGCGGATGGCAATGGCGCGAGCGGCTCGATCCCGTACGGGCCCGGCGGTACGGCTGACCGCAGTGGCGCCAGCGGTGGCATCCCGAACGGGCCCAGCGGTTCGGCAGGCCCGGGCGGCGCCACCGGATGCATCCCGTACGTGGGATGCGCCTCGGTCGGATAACTGAAAGCTGGCTAGCCCCAGCGATTCTCGCTGATGAATTCGGCGAGTGGACGCCCGAAGGTCCACTCGTCGATTTCCAGCGCAGGACGGTCGGGGAACGCGGGTACCGGGCCAAGGCAGAGGACCGCCACCGGCTCGGCTCCCTCGGGCATCCCCAGCAGTTCGGCGAGACGCTGCGGGTCGAAGATCGACACCCAACCCATGCCGAGGCCTTCGGCGCGCGCTGCCAGCCACAGGTTTTGGATGGCGCAGGACACCGAGGCGAGGTCCATGTGTGGCATCGTCCGCCGACCGAAGACGTGGCTGTCGCGCCCGTCGCCGAGGGCCACGACCAACAGCTCGGCGCAGTCGAGGACGCCCTCGACTTTCAGCGCCAGGAATTCCTGAGCCCGACTACCCAGCGCTTCGGCGGTGTGCCGGCGTTCCTCGTCGACCAGTGCGTGAATCTTGTGTCGTAGTCCCGTGTCGGTGATGCGGAGGAACCGCCAGGGCTGCATCAGTCCGACACTGGGTGCGGCGTGCGCGGCCGCCAGTAGCCGCGCCAGAACCTCCTCGGGCACCGAGGCGCCCGGGCTGAACCTGCGCATGTCTCGCCGCTCGTGGATTACCCGATAGACGGCGCGACGCTCCTGGGCAGAAAACGCGTGCTCGGTCACCGGGTCATCCTAAAGAGGCACGGTGCGGTAACGAGCGGCGCGGTGCGAGGGTTCAGCCGGGCCTGCCGTGGTTACTCTAGGGTCCCGGAGCGGCACTGGCGCCGCGCCGAGCGAGGAGGGGCAGTATGTCCGCGTCCCGTGCGGCCGTGCCGAACAGCGTCGAGCTGCCGCCCAGCCGAACCGTTGAGGTGAGGGCCGCCGACGGCACCCGCCTGCACACCGAAGTCTTCGGGCCTGAAGGCGGCTATCCGATCGTGCTGGCGCACGGCATCACGTGCGCCCTGCGGGTGTGGCACGAACAGATCAAGGACTTATCCCGCGACTTCCGGGTGATCGCCTACGACCACCGCGGACACGGCCGCAGCGGGGTCCCGCGCCGGTCCGGATACAGCCTCGGCCACCTGGCCGGCGATCTCGACGCGGTGCTGACCGCGACGCTGCGGCCGGGTGAGCGCGCGGTGATCGCCGGACACTCGATGGGCGGCATCGCGATCAGTTCCTGGGCAGACCGCTACCGCCACCGGGTTGCACAGCGCGCCGACGCCGTCGCGCTCATCAACACCACGACCGGCGACCTGCTGAAGGAGATCAATCTGCTGAAGGTGCCGGCGCTGCTGGCGGCCGGCCGATCGCTCGCCGCGCGTCACATGATCAGGACGTTCGGCGGGGCGCCGCTGATCTGGGGCGCCCAGCCCGGCAGCCGCTGGTTCGTCACCATGATGGCCGTCGGTGCCGGAGCGGATCCGGCGGTCAGCAAGCTGATCCATGACCTGTTCGCCGCCACCCCGGCCGGCGGACGGGGTGCATGGGCCCGGGTGCTCGTCGACGAGATCGGGCCGCGCCACATTGACCTCACCGGTCTGACGGTGCCCACGTTGGTGATCGGCAGCACCAAGGACCGGCTGCTGCCGATGTGCCAGTCCCGCAAGATCGCCGAGGCCGTTCCCAACCTGGTCGACCTCGTGGAGATACCGGGCGGGCACTGCGCGATTCTCGAACACCCCGACGTCGTCAACGACCATCTGCGGGCGCTGATTTCGGCGGCGACCGAGCAGCGCATCAGCTCCTAGAGCGTCGCAGCGACTTCGGCTGCCGCCCGCCGTCCGGAACGCACGGCGCCGTCCAGGAAACCGGTCCACTCGTCGGCGGTTTCGGTGCCTGCCCAATGCAACGGCCCCACCGGCTGGTGCAGGAGATGGCCGAACTCCGTCCACACGCCGGGCGGAACTGCCGCCGTCGGACCGCCGGGCGCGAAAGTCTCTGCGCCCCAGCAATGGTCGAGGTACTCGATGGGATTTTCGGCATCCGGACCGAACAACGCCGCGAAACATGCGACCGCTTGCCGTCGGCGCTCGTCGGGGCCGAGCGCATCGAACCCGCGGGAGTCGACGAACCCGAGCAGGATCCCCGGCCCGTCGTCGCCCGGGCTGACGTCGAAGGTGATGAAGACCGGCCCCTGATCGGACAGGGCCTGCCCGGACAAACCTTTTTCGCGCCAGAACGGCCGCGAATACGCGGCGTAGGCCTTGCTCAGGGCGCCCTGCGGCCAGCGTTGGGCCAGCTGCTGGTAGCCGATCGGCGGCGGCGGTGCGATGTCGATGTTCTGCCGATGCGCCGGCGGGATGGCCAGAATCGCCCGTCGGGCTTCGACAACGCCGCCGGAGGACGCCACCGCCACCGCGTCGTCGGACCACTCGATGCGCGTGACGACGCAATCGAGCCGGACCCGATCACCCAAATCGGCGGCCATCTTGTGGGCGATCTGCTGGGTGCCACCGGGGAAGTGGTCCTGCTGGGCGCCGCCGACCACGTCGAGCATGCGATCCAGGCCACCGGCCGCTTTGACATAGCGCACCGCGTGCAGCATCGACACCTCGTCGGGCTCGGCGCCCCACGTCACCCGCGACATGATGGCCATCAGATCCCGCGACGACGAGCTCGCGCCCACCGAGCGCAACCACCCGCCCAGCGACGTCCCGTCGAGCTGCTTGGCCTTGGGTGACGTCCAGGGCTGTGCGACGTCGACACTTTTCATCAACCGCTCGACCTGCCATTGGATTCGGCCGATGTCGAGGAGTCCGAACAGCGACAACTTCGGAATCGTGCCGCGGTAGGACCGCACTTTGCCGCGCCACCTGATGAGATTGGCACCTTGGTGGTAGGTCGGGGAGGTGGGGCAGCCGAGCTCGCCCGCCAGCGCGATCACCGCGTCCTGGGTGGGTCCGACGAAGGTGCCGCCGAGGTCGACCGGCACGCCGGCCAGGGATGCGGTGCTCGACCGCCCACCGACGCGGTCGCGCCCCTCCAACACCAGCACTTCGTGTCCGCGTTTGACCAGTTCACGAGCCGCTGCCAGGCCTGCGAAGCCGGCGCCGATGACCACTACGTCGTAACTCACCACCCCACCAGTGTTGCCTCTCCCTCTCGCCGAAACCAACGTTTGGCCGCGAAAGGGCGAGTGAATTGCGCCAATACGTCGATCTCGACGTGGCTAGCGGGCCAACTCGTCGACGATCTCGGCCAGCGTGCCGGTGGCGATCGGTCCGGGCTGGTAGAGGCAGACGGTATCGCCGACGCCGTCCACCCGTTCCCGGATGTGCGCGGCGATCTGCTTGGGCGTGCCGCACGCGGCGATGGTGTGCAGCACCTCATCGCTGATGAGTCCGGCCATCTCCTGCCATTTGCCTTGTTTGGACATGGAATTCAGCTCGGGCTGCAGATCGCCCCAGCCGTGGATGTCGAGCACCGGGCGGTAGGCCGGGGTGGACCCGTAGAACGCCAGCAGCCGCCGGGTCGCGTCGTGATCCTCACCCGCGGAGAGAATGATCTCGGGAACCACCGCGAAGGACGACTCCGACCGTCCGGCGGCGGCGAGTCCGTCGCGCACGGCGGGCATCGTCGACTCGCGCAAGAACTTTGCCGAGCCGAAGGGCATCACCAGCAGCCCGTCGGCTACCTCGGCGGTGGCGCGGGTCAGCCGAGGCCCCAGGGCGCCGACGTAAATCGGCGGCGGGCCATAGGGATTCGGGCCGGGATTGAACGTCGGCGTCATCAGCGTGTGCCGGTAGTACTCGCCGCGAAAGTCGAGTCGCTCGCCGGTCTCCCAGGTGTTGAAGATCGCCCGCAGTGCCCGGACGAGCTCGCTCATCCGGGCGACGGGCTTGTCGAAGGCCGCACCGTAACGCTTCTCGACCTGAGCGCGCACCTGTGTGCCCAGCCCGAGGGTGAACCGGCCTTTCGCGAGCAATTGGTGATCGTAGGCCTGGTGAGCCAGCTGGATCGCATTGCGCGGGAATGCGATTGCCACATTGGTCAGCAGGTCAAGTCCGCCGACACCGGCGGCCAGCGTCAGCGGCGCGAACACATCGTGCGGACCTTCGAAGGTGAAGACGCCACTGGCACCGGCCTCGCGCAACTCTCGCGCGCGATCGACCGCATCGGTGGGCCCGAACAGGGCCGTCAAGACTTTCACTGTTCTCACCTAGCGATCGAGATCGACGTTGTGCAGGGTGGTACTCGTACTCTTCCTGCGAAATGTCGGTTTGGGCGGGAAAGGATTAGGGGGCGACCGTCAGCCAGTCGGCGAAGCCCGACGGGTCGTGACGGCCCAGCGCGCCGTGCTCGAACAGACCCCAGCCCTCGGCCGAGGAGTTGCCGTCGTGACAGACCGCGCGCCCGACGTGGTCGATCACGCCGAATGCAGAGCGCCCGATGATCGCCGGATCGTTCATGTCGTAGGTGAGCCGCTCGGCGAACTTCTCGCCCTTCCAGACACCGTGGATCCAATCCGAGTCGCCGCCGTAGCCGCCGCCGACATGGATCGGTACCGGCAACTTCGATTCGACGTCGAAACGCAGTGGTGCACCAGAGGAATCGGTCGCCTCGATGGTCGCGCCGGTGGGAATCCGGGTGCCGGAGCGGTAGTGGATCTTGACCCGTGGCCAGCCCAATTGCTCGACGCGTCCGTCGCGCCAGATCCGGGTGCAGTCGTTGAGCGACCGGAAGCCGTCGGGCGCCTCCTGGATGATCACCACGATCGCGTAGTCGTCGAATGCCATCGGGACGTACAACCACCACATGCCCTCGAACGGCGGGTCGGCCGGCCGGCCGGCGGGCTCGGCCTCACCGATCGGGCGGATGCCCCACGACCGGTCGCGGCTGCCGATCCACACCGATGGGTCGACTGTGATCTCCTCACCGTCGATGACGATATGCCCTGCCCACGAACCCAATTGGGCAAACCGCTGCGCATCCAGTGTCACCCGGTTACCCTGGCGCATGATGTGCGGCTGCTCCTGCACGACCGGGAACAGGCCCTCCCAGGTGAGGTCGACGGCCATGCCCTCGGTCTCGTCCATCACGATCCGGATCTTCTGCAGCGGCTCGACGACCTCGAGGCGGTAGCTGTTGACGTGCTGGTTGAGCCGGTCCTGGTCGATCGCGTCGGACACGTGCACCGCGGTCTGGGTGTCACCGCGGCGGACAAGAACGTAGGCGTCCTTGACCCCGAGGTTGGGGTAGTAGCCGATGCCGGTGATCAAGAAGATGTCACCGGTGCGGTCGTGGCAGTTGAAATAGCTGCGGTCGTAGAAGTTCCGGTCTGAGGAGTTCGGCCACGCGATCGGCAGCGGCGCCTGGTGAAGCGGATATTCGTCGAGCGGTCCGAGCATTGGCGGCTATGCCTCCTCAATCAGCCGGCGCAGCAACCCGGCGTGGTAGAACATCGATTCGACGTCCTCTGGCTTCTCGATCTCACCGAAGTGCACGCGGCGCGCACCGGTGCGCATGAACACGCAACACCAGATCACGCCGGAATACACGTAGAACCATTTCAGGTCGCCCAGTTCGACGCCCGTCAACGTCTCGTAGGTGGCGCGCACATCCTCTTCGCGCATCACATCCGGCAGACCGGGCATCCCGGCCAGTCCGGCGAGCTCCTGGAAAACCATGTGCGCGAAGATGATCCATGCGACATCCAACTCGCGCGGACCCAGCGTCGCCATCTCCCAATCCAGCACAGCGACCGGGCGGAAGTCCTCGTAGAGCACGTTGCCGACCCGCGAGTCACCCCACGCCAGAACCGGTTCGGTTGCAGCGACGTCGGCGGGGAAGTTGTTCTCCAGCCACCGGAGGGCGGTTTCGACCAACGGTGAGCGACCGATATCGGGCACGGCGAACTCGTACCAGCCCTTGAGCCAATTCAACTGGCGACGCAGCGGGGTGTCACCGTCGGGCACGGCCTCGGCAAGGAAGCCGAATGTGTCGGCAGCGTCGGGAATCGAGTGCAGCTTCGCCAATACCTCGACGGTCGCGTCCTGCAGCGCGCGCTGCTGTTCGGCGGGAGCGTCGGCGAACCAGTTGCCGCCGAAGGTGTAGGGCATCACGTCGGGCGGAACGATGCCCTCGACGTGATTCATCAGGAAGAACGGGGCGCCGAGAACCTCGCCGGTCTTGTCGATCCAGCGCACCTTCGGCACCGGTACGTCGGTCAGTTCCTCGACCAAACGGATGACCTCGAATTGATGATCCATCCGATAGGTGATGAACACCGGAACGTCTTCGGAGGTGGGGGCCACTCGGGCCACCCACTTCTCTTCGACGTTCCTGCCGTCCTCTTCCCAGCGGCCGGTGAGGATGATCGTCTCCGACGACATGCCATTGGAGTCGATGCCGCTTTCGACGGTCACCTCCGGCTTCACGCCGCCGGGCATGACGGTCGACAGCCATTCCGACAGCAGCGCCGGAACGGCGCTGACGTCACGACCAGAACGTTGTAACCGCTCGACGTCGGTTTCTACGGCCGGTTGGTTGGTCACCTTTGTCCTCCAACCCTATTACGATACGGTGGGTAGCGATATGAAAGCAGACGCGTCTTCGCTTGACAAGACCGCGGTCCCGGGTCGGCCCCGCGATCCGCGTATCGACGCTGCCATACTGCGTGCAACCGCGGAGCTGCTTGTTGAAATCGGTTATCCGAATCTGACTTTGGCGGCAGTCGCCGAGCGGGCCGGAACGACGAAGACCGCGCTCTACCGCCGTTGGTCCAGTAAGGCCGAGTTGGTGCATGAGGCGGCATTCCCGGTTGCACCCACCGCGTTGACGACGCCCGCCGGTGATATCGCCGCCGATATCCGCGCGATGCTCGAGGCCACCCGCGACGTGTTCACCAGCCCGGTTGTGCGCGCCGCTCTACCCGGATTGATCGCCGACATGAGCGCCGATGCTGCGCTGAACGCCCGCGTCATGTCCCGGTTCACCGAACTCTTCGCCGCGGTGCGGGATCGGCTGGCCGAAGCGGTGCACTGCCGGGAAGTTCACGCTGACGTCGATCCGGAACGCCTCATCGAACTGATCGGCGGTGCGACGATGATGCGGTTGCTTCTGCGCCCCGACGACGTTCTGGACGCGAGCTGGGTCGACCAGACCGCGGCGATCCTCGTTCACGGGGTGGCGCTTTGACTCGAGGAGTGCAATGACTGGACGACTTGCCGGCCGAACCGCCATTGTCACCGGCGCCAGCCGTGGGCTCGGCCGCGCGACCGCAGTGGCGTTGGCTGCCGAGGGCGCCGCGGTGGCGGTGGTAGCGCGGACCGAACAGCAGTGGGACGATCGGCTGCCCGGCACGATCGGCGAAACGGTTGCCGCTATCGAGGATGCGGGCGGGCGGTCTGTGGCCATCGCCGCCGATCTGCTCGATCGTGACGACCTCCCGCGACTGGTGCACGAAGCCCGCTCGGCGCTGGGGCCCATCACGATCCTGGTCAACAACGCCGCATTCACCGCTCCCGGCCGCCCACCCAGGCGGGATGCCGCACCGAAACCGGCGACACCCAAGAGCGCACCGGCAACCAACGCCGAATGGCCCGGCTTTCTTGCAGTCCCGCCCAACGCCTACCGCCGGCATTTCGAGATCAGCGTGTTCGCCTCCTACGAGCTGATGCAACTGGTCTGCCCGGACATGTTCACCGCGGGTATCGGGTCGATCATCAACGTGACGTCGGTGGCCTCTCGGGTGCCCGGCGATGGGCCTTATCACGACTTCACCGGCGGTGTGCTGCCCGGATACGGCGGATCCAAGGCTGCTCTGGAACACCTGACCTGGTGTGCGGCTTACGATCTGCAACGTCACAACATCGCGGTCAATGCGCTGGCGCCGTCGCGGCCCATCCCGACACCCGGGCTGTCGTATTACCGCAGCGAGTTCGCCAGCGTGTCCCCCGAGGATGAGTTCGCCCGCGCGGCAGTCGAATTGGCGCTGGTCGACGCCAACGTCGTCACCGGACGTACCATCGGTCACCTCGAAGCGCTCGACGGCAGCTTCGCCCCGTTCACAAACACCAAGTCCGCCCTCGGTTAGTGGTGAGCGACGGCGCGCCTCCAGAGTTCACGTTCTCCGCGAGCGGGAAGGTCGCAAACGGCGCCATGAGGCATTCGACTGTCTCCAACGCAGAGTTGTTCGGACTTCTCCTGATCCACAGCGTGGCCTAGCCCAGTACCGCGCCCACGACCGAACTCAGCGTCGCGTCGTAGTCGAACACCACGGTGGTGCTGCTACTCGCCAGTACCGCGGCTACTTCAAATGCGGGCCCAGCAACTGACTCCACGCGTGGCTGAGCTTGTCCCATTCGTCCTCGCATAGCTCGGCCCGGCTCTGGGGAAGATGACCCTCGCCGACCAGGTCCCCGTTGGCGGCCGGGTTCGACCCGTAGAGCCAGCATTCCATGTTGAAGGCCCTGACCTTGTTCGGCGAATGGCCACCGGCGAGGTCGGTGTCATCGAGTTCGCCGGCGGCTTCGGCGTAGCCCTGGAATTCACGTGCGGAGTCTTTGATGGCTTGCACATTGGCCGGGTCCACCTTGCCGTCCGGCCCCGGCGTCAACAGGATGTAGGCCGAAAGCTGGTCGGCGACATCCTCTTCGCGGCCGGTGATGGGCAGGTCGTACAGGCTGATCACCATGTGACCGAGCTCGTGGTAGAAGGTGGCGATCTCGCCGTTGACAGTGGACGCCCTCGGATCGGTGTCTCCGGCTTTGGTGTAGATCTCCAGACCCTCCGTCGCTTCTTCGTAGCAGAGCGTCACCGAGTTGTCGCCTGGATCCCACCATGCGTTGGCCGTATCGCACTGCTTCCCGACCAACTGGATGTCGTGCGGCAGTTTGAGTGTGTTGTTGACGCTGCTCGAGAGATGGTTCAGGAGGTCGGCCTGCTGTTGGATATCGCGGCCCGTCTTAGCCTCGGGCGAGGTGGCTTCGTCGTACCTGGGAATCATCGAGCCCGGCGCATCGTCCTTGCCTGCCCCGGATGGGTGGGCCGACTGCGCCGGGCTCGCCTCCGCCGTCGAGGGACTGACGCTGGACTCGCGAAGCTGATCGGGATGCGACCCCCCGTTGCCGCAGGCGCTGACCAGTACCACCAGGCCGATGAGAGCCGCACCGGCGCGGACGCAGTCTGTCACGAGACGATATTCAATCATTCACACGCCGAGATCGACGTTTTGCTGCGAATTACTCGTACTTTCCCCGCGAATCGTCGGTTTGGGCGGCACTAGATCTGGCGCTTGTTGCGCTCGGCGACCTCACGCTGGCGGGCGGCGAGCTGGCCGGTGTCCACCGAGGCCACAGCGGAAACGGAACGTTCAGCCTGCAGCGCGGGTCCGGTGACCGCCGCGGTCCCGGTGCGGTAGATCTCCTTGAGGCCGGACATGGTCGCAGCAGGCACTTCCGCGATCTGGCTCGCGAGGTCGAACGCCCGGGGCAGAAGTTGTTCATGGGCAACCACTTCGGTGACCAACCCGATCTTCTCGGCGCGCTGGGCGTCGACTACCTCACCGGTCATCGACAGCCGTCGCGCCATTGCCGAACCCACCAGCCGGGGGAGTCGCGCCGTCATCCCACCGCCGGGCAGGATCCCGACCCGGGCGTGGGTGTCGGCGAACACGGCACGCTCCGAGGCGATCAGGAAGTCACACGCGAGCGCGATCTCCAGCCCGCCGGTGAACGTCGCGCCGTTGACCGCTCCGACGACCGGCTTGCTCAACTCGACGATCGCGTTCATGCAATTCATCTCGTCGAACCGGCCGAAGTAGTCCATGCCGAGGTTCTGCGCCTGCTTGAGGTCGACACCCGCGCAGAACGCCGGATCGGTACCGGTGAGCACCACGGCGCGAACCGACTCGTCGGCGTCAGCCGCACCGAGTGCGGCATACAGCGCCTCGAAAAGCTCGGTGCTCAACGCATTGCGCACCTCGGGGCGGTTCATCGTCAGGACCCGGACCGCGCCGTGGTCATCGCTGAGAAGGATCATCAGTTCAGGAATCTAGCCGCATGGTCGACGAGGTCGAGAAGCGGTTGAGGCAGCGCTCCCAGTGCGAAGGTGATCGCTGCGGTCAAGGTGATGGTGGCAACGCTCAGCGCGCTCGGCGTGACGACCTGCGGGGCGTCATCGGGCGGGTCGGTGAAGAACATCAGCACGATCACCCGCACGTAGAAGTAGGCGGCGATCGCCGAGGCGATCACACCGACCACCACCAGCGGGATCGCGCCACCCTGCCCGGCGGCCTTGAACACCGCGAACTTGCTGACGAATCCGCTGGTGAGCGGGATGCCGGCGAAGGCGAGCAGGAACAGCGAGAACACCACTCCGACAAGGGGATAGCGACGGCCCAGCCCGGCCCAGCGGGACATGTCGGTCTCCTCGGTCCCACTGGCGTCGCGGACCACACTCACCACCGCGAACGCGCCGAGGGTGGAGAACCCGTAGGCGAACAGGTAGAACAGGGTAGCCGACAACCCCGGCTGATTCGCCGCGATCACCCCGGTGAGGATGAAACCTGCGTGTGCCACAGCGGAATACGCGAGCATCCGCTTGACATCGGTCTGGGTGACCGCGGTGACCGTTCCGACGACCATGGTGAGGATCGCGACTGCCCAGAGGACCGGGCGCCAGTCGTGGTTCAGACCCGGCAGCGCGACGTAGAAGATGCGCAGCATGGCACCGAATGCGGCGACTTTGGTGGCGGCCGCCATGAACGCGGTGATCGGGGTGGGGGCGCCCTGATAGACGTCCGGAATCCAGGAGTGGAAGGGCACCGCGCCGACCTTGAACAACACGCCGACGGCCACCAGTGCACCGCCGATGAGCGCCAGGCTGGAGTTGTCGGTACCGGTATCGATGGCGCGGGCAATGCCGGGCAAGCTCAGCGTGCCGGAGTAGCCGTACAGCAGGGCGATTCCGTAAAGGAAGAAGGCAGACGAGAACGCGCCCAGCAGAAAGTATTTCAGCGCAGCTTCCTGGGACAGCAGCCGGCGGCGGCGGGCCAGCCCGCACATCAGGTACAGCGGCAGCGAGAACACCTCGAGCGCCACGAACATCGTCAGCAGGTCGTTGGCGGCCGGAAACAACATCATCCCGGCGACGGCGAACATGGTCAGCGGGAACACTTCGGTCTGCACCAGCGCGGCCTTGGTGGCGATCTTTTCCGCGACGCTGCCCGGCACCGCCGATGCGTCGGGGGTGAAGGCCTCCAAAGTCGTTGCCCTGTTCTCGGATTCGGCCGGTGTGCGGCGTTCGGCGATCAGCAACACACCGAGCACCCCGATCAGCAGGATCGTGCCCTGCAGGAACAGTGCCGGCGCGTCGACGGCCACCGCACCGACCACCACGGACTGGCCGACGCCGCCGTGCAGGTCACGGGCCAGTAGCAGCACGGCGACGAACGCGGCCACCAGGCCGGCCACGCTCAGCGCGACCTGGGTGGGGTAGCGGCTCTTGCGGGGCAGGAATGCCTCGACGAGGACCCCGGCGACGGCCACGCCCAACACGATCAACATCGGTGAGACCTGGCCGTATTCGATGCTGGGCGCGTTCATGGCCGTGCCCCTTCTGCAACCGTCGGCGCCGGGTCGGGTTGGTGGATCGAGGTGAGGGTGGCGGTCACGGCGGGATTGATGACATCCAACGCGATCTTGGGGTACACCCCGAGGCCGATCAGCAGCGCGATCAGCGGCGCCACCACGAGCAGCTCCCTGGGCCGCAGATCCCGCACCGTGTCGGTGCCCTCGGTGACGGGACCGGTCATCATTCGCTGATAAAGCCACAGGATGTAGATCGCCGAGAGCACCAGCGCCACCGACGCGACGACGGCGAATGCCGGGTACCGGGTGAATGTGCCGATGAGGACCAGGAATTCACTGATGAACGGCGCCAACCCGGGCAACGACAGCGTCGCCAGGCCGGCCACCAGGAAGGTGCCGGCCAGGATGGGCGCGACTTTCTGAACTCCGCCGTAGTCGGCGATCACCCGGCTGCCACGGCGGCTGACGAGGAAACCGGCGATGAGGAACAGTGCGGCGGTGGAGATCCCGTGGTTGACCATGTACAGGGTGGACCCGGCCTGGCCCTGGCTGGTCATCACGAAGATGCCGAGGATGATGAAGCCGAAGTGGCTGATCGAGGTGTAGGCGATCAGCCGCATGACGTCGGTCTGCCCGATCGCGAGGATCGCGCCGTAGACGATGCCGATGACGGCCAGGGCGACGATGACCGGTCGGAACAGCATTGCGGAGTCGGGGAACAACGGCAGGCAGTAGCGCAGCATCCCGAAGGTGCCGACCTTGTCCATCACCGCCATCATCAACACCGCCGACGCGGGCGTGGCCTGGACGGCGGCGTCGGGCAGCCACCGATGGAACGGCCACAACGGAGCTTTCACCGCGAACGCGAACATGAATCCACCGAACAGTGCGTTGGCGATGCCGGGATTCATCGTGAACTTCCCGGTCGCGACCGCGTCGGCGATGGCGCGGAAGTCGAACGTGCCGGCGTCGAAAGCCTTGCTCGCCGAGGTGACGACGTAGAGTCCGATCACCGCGGCCAGCATGATCAAGCCACCGAAGAGGTTGTACAGCAAGAACTTCACCGCGGCTTTGGAGCGGTTCTCGCCGCCGAAGCCGCCGATGAGGAAGTACATCGGGATCAACATCGCTTCGAAGAACACGTAGAACAACAGGATGTCCAGGGCCACCAGGGACATCATCACCATGCCCTCGACGGCCAGCGTGAGCGCGATGTAGCTGTGTGGCGCCCGGCCGGACAGTCCTGGGCGGTCGTCGGCGTCGTGCCACCCGGCGATCAGCAGAATCGGCACCAGCACGGCGGTCAGTACCACCAGAGCCAGGGCGATGCCGTCGAGCCCAAGGATGTAGCCGGTGCCGAAAGACGGTATCCACGGGTGGTCCTCGACGAACTGGAACTGGCCGCCGGCCGGATCGAACCGGACGGCCAGCAGCAGCGCCAGCGCCAGCACCGCAAGCGACACCACCACACCGGCGTATTTGACGAACTGGCGCAGCGAGGCGGGCAGCACGATGATCAGTGCCGCGCCGAGAACGGGGACGGCCCACAGGATGGTCAGCCAGGGGATCATGCCGCTCACCTCCACGCCGTGAACAGGACTGCGGCGACGACCAGTGCCGTACCGGCCAGCATCGAGAGCGCGTAGGAGCGGGCGAAACCGGTCTGCAGCCGGCGCAACCGGTCCGAGATCCGGCCGACCAGGAAGGCCAGCCCCTGCGTCACACCGTCGACGCCTTTTTCATCAACCACGACAAGGCCTTTGGTGAGCTCCTGGCCGCTGCGCATGAACGCGACCTCATTGAAGGCATCGCCGTAGAGATCCTTGCGGGCGGCCACGGTGAGCGCCGACACCTCCAGTGGTGCCGCCTCGGGGATTCTGTGGTTGGCGTACTGCCGGTAGGCCACCGCGATGCCGATGGCGACGACGCCAAGCGCGGTGACCGTGATGATCCACGCCGGGATCACGTGTTCGGTGTGGTGGCTGCCGACGACGGGTTCCAGCCAGTGTTCCAGGGTGTTGCCGATGGCGAGGAGGGCGCCGGCGCCGACGGAGCCGACCGCCAGGATGATCATCGGTGCGGTCATCGAGGCGGGCGACTCATGCGGGTGCGTATCGGGCTTCCAGCGACGTTGCCCGAAGAATGTCAGGAGCATGACGCGGGTCATGTAAAACGCGGTGATCCCGGCGCCCAGCAGGGCGGCGCCGCCGAGCAACCATCCTTCGATTCCGCCTGTGCTGAAGGCTGTTTCGATGATGGCGTCCTTGGAGAAGTAGCCGGCGAACGGCGGCACCCCGATGATCGCCAGGTAACCCAGCCCGAACGTGACGAATGTGACCGGCAGCAGCGCCCGCAGGCCGCCGTAGCGGCGCATGTCGGTTTCGTCGTCCATGGCGTGCATGACCGAGCCGGCGCCGAGGAAGAGCCCGGCTTTGAAGAAGCCGTGGGTGAGCAGATGCATGATCGCCACCGCGTAGCCGGCCGGTCCCAGGCCCGCGGCCAGCACCATGTAACCGATTTGCGACATCGTCGAGGCGGCAAGGGCTTTCTTGATGTCATCCTTGGCGCAGCCGATGATCGCCCCGAACAACAACGTGACCGCGCCGACGGTGACGACGGCGGTTTGAGCGGCCGGGGCGGCGTTGAAGATAGGACCCGACCGAACGATCAGATAGACACCGGCGGTGACCATGGTGGCAGCGTGGATCAAGGCGGACACCGGCGTGGGGCCCTCCATGGCGTCACCGAGCCAGGACTGCAGCGGCACCTGCGCGCTCTTGCCGCACGCCCCGAGGAGCAGCAGCAGGCCGACGGCGGTGAGTGCACCCGAGGCCATCTGGGGCACCGCGCCGAACACCGTGCTGAAGGTGACCGACCCCAGCGTGGCGAACAGCACCATCAACGCGATCGCCAGACCCATGTCGCCGACCCGGTTGACCACGAACGCCTTTTTCGCCGCGGTCGCCGCACTCGGCTTGTGCGACCAGAATCCGATCAACAGATACGACGCCAGGCCCACGCCTTCCCAGCCCAGATAGAGACCCAGGTAGTTGTCGGCGAGGACCAGCAGCAGCATCGCGGCGACGAAAAGATTGAGGTAGGCGAAAAACCGCCGCCGCCCGGGGTCGGTCTTCATGTAGCCGACCGAGTAGATGTGGATCAGCGCCCCGACCCCGGTGATCAACAGCACGAAGCACACCGACAACGCGTCGAGTTGCAGGCCGAAGTCCACCCGCAGCACACCGACGGGCACCCAGGAGAACAGCACCTCGTGGACCATGCGGTCCTCACCCGGCAGCCCGAGCAGATGGCTGAAGAGCACTGCGCCGCAGGCGAACGCGCCGATCACGGCGGCACAGCCCAGCAGATGTCCCCACGCATTGGTGGCTTTACCGCCCAGCAGCAGGATCACCGCGCCGGCCAAAGGCAGCGCGATGGTCAACCACACCAGTGTCTGCATGTCAGTGCCGTAGCAGGTGAGCGTCGTCGACGTCGGCGCTGCGTCGGGTCCGGAAGATCGTCATGATGATGGCCAGGCCGACCACCACTTCGCAGGCGGCGACCACCATGGTGAAGAACGCCACCACCTGCCCGTCCAGGTGTCCGTGCATACGGGAAAAGGTGACGAACGCGAGGTTGGCAGCGTTGAGCATCAACTCGACGCACATGAACATGATGATGGCGTTGCGGCGCAACAGCACTCCTGCGGCACCGATCGTGAACAACAGTGCCGACAGATACAGATAGTTGTCCGGGTTCATCGCTGACCGTCTCCGCCTGCGTTGGTACGAAGGATCGTGCTGACCGAGGATTCCTCGTCGGTGCCGTCGGGCAGGCGGGCGAGGGTGTCGACGGCATTGTGGCGGGCGTAGACGCCCGGGTTGGGCAGCGGCGTGGCCCGCGCGCCGGTTTGAAAGCGTTCGACCACCAACTCGCGCTGGGTCTTTCGTCGCTCGAAGCGTTCCCGGTGTGCCAACACCATTGCCCCGAGTGCCGCGGTGATCAGCAGCGCGCTGGTCAGCTCGAAGGCCCACAGATCGCGAGTGAAGATCAGGGTCGCCAGGCCTTGTACGTTGCCCCCGGCGTTCGCCTGGGTCAGGCCGACGAATCCGGTGGTGGCGATATTGCCGATCCCGGCAATCAGCAGGATGCCGAATCCGAGTCCCGCGACGATCGCGGCTACGCGTTGTCCGCGAATGGTTTCCACCAGCGACTCCGACGAGTCGACGCCGACGAGCATCAGCACGAACAGGAACAACATCATCACCGCGCCGGTGTAGACCACCACCTGTACGACGCCGAGGAACAACGCGTCCTGCGCGACGTAGACCATGGCGAGCGCGATCATCGTGGTCGCCAGGAAGATCGCCGAGTACACAGCCTTGGGTGCAGCGACTACTCCGATAGCGCCCGCGAGGGCGATCGCGGCGAGGATCCAGAATGCGACGGCTTCGGCAGTGGTGGTGCGGGTGAAGGTTTCGGCGGCAAGCAGCGTGATCGTCACCGAACCTCCCGCCCACCGGTCACGTGTCCCAGGTAGTAGTCGTCGTCCGTCGTCCCCGGCGCCATCGCATGCGGGGGTGGTTCCATGCCCGGCTGCAGCGGGGCCAGCAGTTTGTCCTTGCCGTAGATGAGGTCGGAGCGGTTGTCGTCGGCCATCTCGTAGACGTTGGTCATCGTCAGCGCCCGGGTGGGGCAGGCCTCGATGCACAATCCGCAGCCGATGCAGCGTAGGTAGTTGATCTGATACACCCGCCCGTAGCGTTCGCCGGGCGAAAAGCGTTGCTCTTCGGTGTTGTCGGCACCTTCGACGTAGATGGCATCGGCGGGACACGCCCATGCGCACAGCTCGCAGCCGATGCACTTTTCCAGTCCGTCGGGGTAGCGGTTGAGTTGGTGCCGGCCGTGATAGCGCGGGGCGACGGGCCCGGGTTTCTCCGGGTATTCCTCGGTGATGGGGCGTTTGAACATCGTCGAAAACGTGACGCCGAAACCCTTGACCGCGTCCAGGAACTTAGGCATCTGCTTTCTCCTTGCTCGGCGCCGGCGAACCGGGTAGCGGAGGTATCGGGAACGCTCTGGCGTCCGCTGTGATCGTGGGTGCTGGGGCGTTGCGCCGAGAGATTCTGTGCCGCAGCGTGTTTGCTGCCAGCAGGGCGAGCAGCAGGATCACGGCGGCGATGAGGTTGGGGATGATGCCACTGTGGCCGACGGCGTGCAAGACGGCGACGATCATGATCCAGACCAGTGAAACCGGGATGAGCAGCTTCCAGCCGAGCGCCATGAACTGGTCGTAACGCAGCCTCGGCAGCGTGGCACGCAGCCACATGAACACGAACAGGAACGTCCACACCTTGGCCACGAACCAGATCAACGGCCACCAGCCGGTATTGGCGCCGTCGATCAGGCTGATCGGCCACGGGGCATGCCAGCCGCCCAGGAACAGGGTGGTGGCCAGTGCCGAGACGGTGGTCATGTTGACGTATTCGGCGAGCATGAACATCGCGAACTTCAGCGACGAGTACTCGGTGTGAAACCCGCCCACCAGTTCACCTTCGGCCTCGGGTAAGTCGAACGGCGCACGGTTGGTCTCGCCGACCATCGACGTGACGTACACCGCGAAGCTGGGCAGTAGCAGGAACACATACCAGGTGCGTTCCTGGGCGGCGACGATCCCGGAGGTGGACATGGTGCCGGCGTAGAGGAACACCGCGGCGAACGACAGCGCCATCGCGATTTCGTAGGAGATCACCTGCGCGCTGGACCGCAGACCACCCAGCAGCGGGTAGGTGGAGCCCGACGCCCAGCCCGCCAGCACGATGCCGTAGACCCCGATCGAGGTGACCGCCAGGATGTAGAGCACCGCGACCGGCAGATCCGTCAGTTGCAGCGGAGTGTGATGACCGAATACCGAAACGACCGGGCCCATCGGAATCACCGCGAACGCCATGATCGCCGGGATCACCGAAATGACCGGAGCCATGAGGTAAATGGGCTTGTCCACCCCGGCCGGAGTCAGCCCTTCCTTGAGTGCCAACTTGATTCCGTCGGCCAGGGACTGCAGCAGCCCGAACGGCCCGACCCGGTTGGGGCCGTAGCGCATCTGCATGCGGCCCAGGATCTTGCGCTCGACCAGAATGGCCACCAGCACCGTCAGCAACAGGAACGCGAAGACAGCGACTGCCTTGATCAGGATCAGCCACCACGGATCGAGGCCGAACACAGTGAGATCGGGGTAGCTCATGCGCTGCCCTCCCGCTCGATGCGCACGACGGCACCTGGCGTCACCCCGAGTTGTTCGTGCACCGCGCTACCGGGTGAGTTCAGCGGCAACCACACCACACCGTCGGCCATCTCGGTGACGGCCAGCGGCAGGGCGATGTCGCCACGGCCCGTCGAGACGATGACCACATCGCCGTCGGCTGCGCGTATCCCGGCGGCCGTCGCCGGCGACAACCGCACCACGGGCGGCCGCGCGGTGCCTGCCAGGTACGGCTCTCCGTCCTGTAACCGGCCGTCGTCGAGCAACAACCGCCAGCCGGCCAGCACCGCCTCGTCGGGCTCAAGCGGCGGCGGCTCTTTCGGTGCCACCGACGGGGGAGCGGGCCGGTCGCCGTCCCACCGGCCCAGGGCGGCGATTTCGGCACGGGCCGCCTCGGCGGTGCGGAACCCGAGGTCCACGCCCAGTTCGTCGGCGAGGATCTGCAACACCCGAAGGTCGGGGAAGGCGTTGGAGCTCAACGCAGGGTCGAAGGTCCGAATCCTGCCCTCCCAGTTCAAGTATGAACCGGCCTTCTCGGCGACCGGGGAGACCGGGAAGACCACATCGGCCAGTGCAGTGATCGCCGACTCCCGCAGTTCGAGGCTCACGACGAAGCCCGCCGACTCGATGGCCGCCAGGGCAGCGGGCGGGTCCGGCAGGTCGACCGCGTCCACGCCGCCGATGACCAGTGCATCGAGCTCGCCACCGGCCGCGGCGATGAGGATGTCGGCACTGTCGCGGCCCGGCTCCACCGGTAGCTCATCGACATGCCACGCCTTCACCAGCTGTTGGCGGGCAACGGTTTCGCCGACTGGACGGCCCCCGGGCAGCAGGTTCGGCAGGCAACCGGTCTCCACGGCGCCGCGGTCACCGGCCCGCCGAGGGATCCAGGCCAGGCGGGCTCCGGTGCGGTCAGCCAGGCGGGTTGCCGCCGACAGCGCGCCGGGACTGGTGGCCAGCCGCTCCCCGACCAGGATGATCGCTTCCGGCGGCACGTCGTCGGCCAGCGCATCGAGGGCGGGCGCTTCCTGACCGGGTGCAGTCAGCACGACTCGTGCCGATAGCTTTTCCGATCCGTAGGACACCAACGGCGCGATGGTCAGGACCCTCAGACCGTGCTTGCGGACCGCCTTGCGCATACGCAGGAACACGATCGGGGACTCGTCCTCGGGCTCGAACCCGGCGAGAACCACCACGGGTGCTGTCTCCAGATCCGCGTAGCTGACGTCGCGGCACCCAGCCACGCGGGCGGCGAGAAACTCCTGCTCCTCCACCGAATGCGGGCGGGAGCGGAAGTCGATGTCGTTGGTGTCCAGGGCGATTCGTGCAAACTTCGCATACGCGTAGGCGTCCTCGGCGGTCACTCGCCCACCCACCAGGACGCCGGCGCGTCCGGACCTCAGGCCCGCGGCGGCCACTGCGATGGCCTCCGACCAGGAGGCCGGGCGCAGCGCACCGTTGTCATCGCGCACCAGCGGGGTGGTGAGGCGGTCGCCGACCCGGGCGTAGGTGAAGGCCCAGCGGCCTTTGTCGCAGTTCCATTCCTCGTTGACTTCGGGGTCGTCGCCGGCGAGCCGGCGCAGCACCACGCCGCGGCGGTGATCGGTGCGCTGAGCACACCCCGATGCGCAGTGCTCGCAGACGCTCGGACTGGACACCAGATCGAACGGGCGGGCCCGGAACCGGTACGCGGTTCCGGTCAGCGCCCCGACCGGGCAGATCTGCACCGTGTTGCCGCTGAAGTAGGAATCGAATGCCTCGCCCGGACCGATTCCCACCTGCTGCAGGGCGCCGCGTTCCAGCAACGAGATGAACGGATCCCCGGCTATCTGCTCGGAAAACCTTGTGCAACGGGCACACAACACACACCGCTCCCGGTCCAGCAGCACCTGGCTGGACAGGTTGATCGGTTTGGGGAAGGTGCGCTTGATGTCTTCGAAGCGGGTTTCGACCCGGCCGTTGGACATCGCCTGGTTCTGCAGCGGGCATTCACCGCCCTTGTCACAGACGGGGCAGTCCAGCGGGTGATTGATCAGCAGCAGTTCCATCACCCCTTGCTGTGCCTTGTCGGCCGCCTCGGAAGTGAACTGCGTACGCACCACCATGGCGTCGGTCACCGTGGTGGTGCAACTGGCCATCGGCTTGCGCTGACCCTCCACCTCGACGAGGCACTGCCGGCACGCCCCAACGGGATCCAGCAGCGGATGGTCGCAGAACCGGGGGATCTGCACTCCCATCAATTCGGCGGCGCGAATCACCAAGGTGCCCTTGGGCACAGTCACTTCAACGTCGTCGATGACGAGGGTGACCATCTCCACGGGCGGCGCCTCGTGGGTCCCGGTGTCCGAGGTTTGCGTCATCAGGCACCCACCCCTTCCGGTGCGGCGAGCATCGAGGCGTACGGATCGAACGGGCAGCTGCCGCCCAGATGTGCCTCGTACTCGGCGCGGAAATGTCTGATCGAGGAGATGATCGGTGACGCGGCGCCATCACCTAACGCGCAGAACGATTTTCCAAAAATGATGTCGGAGATGTCGAGGAGTTTGCCGATGTCTTCCTCGGTGCCGCGGCCGGTCTCGAGCCGTTCATAGATCTGGCTGAGCCAATAGGTGCCCTCCCGGCACGGCGTGCACTTGCCGCACGACTCGTGGGCGTAGAACTCGGTCCAGCGCCGCACCGCACGAACCACACACGTCGTTTCGTCGAAGATTTGCAGCGCCTTGGTACCGAGCATCGAGCCCACCGACGCCATGCCCTCGTAATCCAAAGGTACGTCGAGGTGTTCGGCCGTCAACAGCGGAGTCGACGAGCCGCCCGGGGTCCAGAACTTCAGCTCGTGGCCGGCTCGTACACCGCCGGCGTACTCCAGCAACTCGCGCAACGTGATACCCAACGGGGCCTCGTACTGACCGGGGTTGGTGACGTGTCCCGACAGTGAATACAGCGTAAAGCCAGGCGACTTCTCCGAGCCCATCTCCTTGAACCAATCCACCCCGTTCAGCAAGATCGGCGGGACACTGGCGATGGATTCGACGTTGTTGACCACCGTCGGGCAGGCATACAGCCCCGCGACCGCGGGAAACGGTGGGCGCAGGCGGGGTTGACCGCGTCGGCCCTCCAGCGAGTCCAGCAGGGCGGTCTCCTCACCGCAGATGTAAGCACCCGCACCGGCATGCACAATCAGGTCCAGGTCGTATCCCGAGCCCTGGATGTCGCTGCCGAGGTAGCCTGCCTGGTACGCCTCGGCCACCGCGGCCTGTAAGCGGCGCAGCACCGGCACCACCTCGCCGCGCACATAGATGAAGGCGTGCCGGGCGCGGATGGCATAGGCGGCGATGATCGCACCCTCGACCAGGAAATGCGGCGTGGTCAGCATCAGCGGAATGTCTTTACACGTGCCGGGTTCCGACTCGTCGGCGTTGACCACCAAGTACTTTGGTTTGGCCCCGGCGCCGGTGGCATCCTGCGGGATGAACGACCATTTGGTGCCGGTCGGAAAGCCCGCGCCCCCGCGACCCCGTAACCCGGACTCCTTGACCGTCGCGATCACGTCGTCAGGCTTCATGCCCAGCGCCGTCCGCAGGGCCCGATAACCGTCATGGCGCAGATACGTTTTTAGCGTCCACGGTTCGGGTTCGTCCCAGAAGCGGCTGAGGACCGGCGTCAGCGGTGTGGCAGGTGTCATTGCGCCTCGCTTTCTGCGGACGCGGGCGCCGACATGTTCAACTCGCGGGCCACCCGAAGGCCGGCCAGCGTCGCTGCACCCGGTGCGCCGCCGTCGGAGCCGTCATCAGCGGTCAACCCGGCGAGTGTTCGCCCGGTTTGCCGGAACGGGCATACCTGTGACCCGCGGGTGGCTTGTGGCTGATTTCCGGCGCGGATGTCTTCGACGAGTTGGCTTGCACTGGTGGGGGTTTGGTTGTCGAAGAACTCCCAATTCACCATGATGACGGGCGCGTAGTCGCAGGCAGCATTGCATTCGATGTGCTCAAGGGTGATGCGCCCGTCACTGGTGGTGCTCCCGGCATGAATGCCGAGCTCGGTCTCCAGCGCGTCGAGGATGGCGTCGCCACCCATGATCGCGCACAGCGTGTTGGTGCACACCCCCACCAGATACTCACCGGTGGGGGTCCGGCGGTACATCGAATAGAAGGTCGCCACGGCCGCCACTTCGGCCTCAGTCAGATCGAGTTGCCCAGCGCAGAAGGAGATTCCGGCGGCCGTGAGGTAACCGTCTTCGGCCTGCACCAGGTGTAACAGGGGCAGGAGCGCGGAACGGGCCTGCGGGTAGCGGGCGATGATCGTGGCTGCATCGGCCGCCAGGCGCCCCGCCACATCGGCGGGATAGCTGGCGGGGCCGCTGATAGGAGGGCCGGGCTCGTCGGGGCGGGGACCCAAAAACAAGTCAATCGTCATCTAACTCTCACCTGTCGACACCTCCCATGACCGGGTCGATGGAAGCGACGGCGGCGATGACGTCGGCCACCATGCCGCCCTCGCACATCGCCGCCACCGCTTGGAGATTGGTGAACGACGGATCGCGGTAGTGCACGCGGTAGGGGCGGGTGCCGCCGTCGGAGACCATGTGCACGCCGAGCTCTCCGCGTGGGGACTCGACGGCGATGTACACCTGGCCGGCCGGTACCCGGATACCCTCGGTGACGAGTTTGAAGTGGTGGATCAGCCCTTCCATGGACGTGCCCATGATCTTGGCGATATGTGCGGGGGAGTTGCCCAAACCGTCCGGTCCGAGTTGCAGATCGGCGGGCCACGCCAGCTTCTTGTCGCTGATCATCACCGGACCCGGCTCCAGCCGGTCCAGACACTGGGCCACGATCTTGAGCGATTCGTGCATCTCGCCCACCCGGATCAGATACCGGCCGTAGCAGTCCGCGCCGTCGTCGGTGATGACGTCGAAGTCGTAGTTCTCGTAGCCGCAATAGGGTTGGCTCTTGCGCAGGTCGTGCGGAAGTCCGGTGGAGCGCAGCACCGGTCCGGTCATGCCGAGTGCCATGCAGCCGGTCAGGTCGAGGTACCCGACACCCTGGGTGCGGGCCTTCCAGATGTAGTTCTCGGTCAGCAGGTCTTCGAGCTCGCGCAAGCGGCCCGGCAGTATTCTGAGCAGTTCACGCACCCGCTCGGGGCCGTCCTCGGGAAGATCGGTGGCCAGGCCGCCGGGACGGATGTAGGCGTTGTTCATCCGCAATCCGGTGATCGCCTCGAACACCGAGAGAATCAGCTCGCGTTCGCGGAAGCCGAAGAACATGGGGGTCATCGCCCCCAACTCCATGCCTCCGGTCGCCAGTGCCACCAAATGGCTTGAGATGCGGTTGAGTTCCATCATCATCACCCGCACGACGCTGGCGCGGGCCGGGATGTCGTCGGTGATGTCCAGCAGTTGTTCCACGCCCAGGCAGTAGGCGGTCTCGTTGAAAAACGGTGACAGGTAATCCATCCGGGTCACGAAGGTGACGCCCTGCGTCCAGTTGCGGTACTCCAGGTTCTTCTCGATCCCGGTGTGCAGATAGCCGATTCCGCAGCGCGCCTCGGTGACTGTTTCCCCCTCGATCTCCAGGATCAGCCGCAACACTCCGTGTGTCGAGGGATGCTGCGGGCCCATGTTCACCACGATGCGCTCGCCGGCTTCACCCTGACGGGCGGCGGCGATGATTTCCTCCCAGTCCTGGCCGCCGAGGACGATCACGTTCTCTTGCGCGCTCATCAGTGATACGACCTGCGTTCTTCGGGCGGGGGGATCTGGGCGCCGTGGTATTCGACCGGCACACCGCCCAGCGGGTAGTCCTTGCGCTGGGGGTGGCCCACCCAGTCGTCGGGCATTTCAATGCGGGTCAGGCCGGGGTGACCGTCGAACACGATGCCGAAGAAGTCGTACGTCTCGCGCTCATGCCAGTCCACCGTGGGATACACCGAAAACAGCGACGGCACATGCGGGTCGGCGTCGGGGCACGCCACTTCCAGCTGCACCCGCCGGTTGTGGGTGATCGACAGCAGTGGGTAGTACGCGTGCAACTCCCGGCCCGCGTCCTGCGGGTAGTGCACACCCGAGACGCCACAACACAATTCGAAGCGCAACCGCTCGTCGTCGCGCAGTGCCCGGGCGACGGCAACCAGATGTTCCCGACGGACCTCGACGGTCAACTGGCTGCGGAACACCACAACGCGCTCGACGGCCGCGGTGAATCCGTCGTCGCCCAGCACCTCGGCCAGGCGGTCGACGACCTCGTCGAAATACCCACCGTACGGCCGTGGCGTGCTGCCCGGCAGCGCGACTTCCCGGACCAGCCGGCCATACCCCGAGGTGTCGCCACTGCCGTTGATGCCGAACATGCCACGGCGCACACCGATGACCTCACCGCCGAGGTCGGTGGCGGGATCGCTCCGGTCCTGGTCTGTCACGATTCCCGGGTCGCTGCGCTCGGCCCCCGCCCCTGGGCTGGACGGCACCCCCACCCCACCGGTCACCGCAGCAGCCCTTTGAGTTCCAAGGTGGTGGGCGCGGCCAGCGCGGCCTTTTCGGCTGCCGCGACTGCCTCGGCGCGGTGCACCCCCAGCGGCATCTCGGCGATCTTGGCGTGCAACGCCAGAATCGCGTTCAGCAACATCTCGGGCCGCGGCGGACATCCCGGCAGATAGATGTCCACCGGCACCACATGGTCGACGCCCTGCACCACCGCGTAGTTGTTGAACATGCCGCCGCTGGACGCGCAGACCCCCATTGCCAACACCCACTTGGGTTCGGCCATCTGGTCGTACACCTGGCGCAACACCGGCGCCATCTTCTGGCTGACCCGGCCCGCCACGATCATCAGATCGGCCTGCCGCGGCGTGGCCGAGAACCGCTCCATGCCAAACCGGGCGATGTCGAAGCGGGGCGAAGCCGTCGCCATCATCTCGATGGCACAACAGGCCAGCCCGAATGTCGCCGGCCAGAGCGACCCTTTGCGGACGAATCCGGCGACCTTCTCCACCGTCGACAGCAGAATGCCGCCCGGCAGCGCTTCTTCTAATCCCATTCCAGGCCGCCCCGGCGCCACACGTACCCGTACGCGACGAACACGGTGGCCATGAAAATCAGCATCTCCACCAGTGCGAATGTCCCCAACGCATCGAACGAGACCGCCCATGGATAGAGGAACACGATCTCGATGTCGAACACGATGAACAGCATCGCCGTCAGGTAGTACTTGATCGGGAACCGCTGACCGGACTGCTCGCCGGCGACCGGTTCGATACCGCATTCGTAGGCTTCCAGCTTGGCTCGGTTGAACCTCCGAGGGCCGATCACCAGCGCGATCGCCACGGAGACCACTGCGAACGCAGCCGCGATGACACCCAGCACCAGGATGGGCAGGTACAAACTCATATGGCTGTGTCACTCCTCGCTTGGGCTGGAGATGTGAGCTGAGCCACAGCCTACCGATCTTGAGACGCGGGTCGCCGCGTTTTCGTTAGGATGTCTTCAATATCTGAGCGCGGCCAATCTCGGTCCGGGATGGCAAGGGCGACAGTGTAATTGGCGTTCCGGTCAACGCGCGGATGTGCGCAGCAAACCTACGACCGCATCGCCCAGTCGCACCGGGTCGATCGGATGCGGCACCGCAGCCTCCGCACGCGACCAGTTGGCCAGCCACGCATCGTCGGAACGGCCCGTGAGCACCAGCACCGGCGGACACTCGTCGATCTCGTCTTTGAGTTGTTTGGCAATGCCCATGCCGCCGACGGGGGATGCCTCGCCGTCGAGGATCACCAGATCGAATCCGCCCGCGTCCATCAACTGGATCACCATCGGGCCGGTGGCCACGTCGGTGTAAGTGAGATCCGGCAGTTCGGGATGGACGCGCTTGCCGAGCGCCAGACGCACCTGTTCGCGCGTGCGCGCATTGCTGCTGTACACCAACACGTGGAGGGGCTGCGCGCCCGGGCGAGACACGCAGCCGATGCTACTGCCGCATCTGCGATTTCGGCGCGGAAACGTGCGCTGTGCGCGCGGGACCGCGCCGAACTCACGCCTTGGCGAACACGATGTCGGCCAGCAGCGTGGTGGTGACCGGCATCATGCCGATCATGTTGCCGCTGACGCCGAATGTGGTGCGGTCGACCACGGCCTGGGCGCTCACCTGTACCGTGCCGTCGCCGAGTGGAGTGACCGTTGCCGACAACGGCAGCGGCTGGCGGACGCCGCGGACGGTGATCGTGCCGGTGAGGCTGGCGGTGTCCGAGCCGGTGGGTTCCAGCGCGCTCACCTCGACGTGGATGTCGGGATGGTTCTCGACGTCGAAGAAGTCGGCCGAGCGTAGGTGTTCGTCGCGCTTGCCGATGCCCGTCTTCAGCGACGAGGCTCGGATGTCCAGCCGACCCGATACCGCGGCGTTCGCACCGATCTGCCCGGCGCCGCTCACATCGCCGAATTTGCCGGTGACGGTGGCCAACCCCCAGAACGTCTTGTTCTTGAATCGCACCGAGGACCGCGCGGGAACCAGTTGCCAGGTTCCGACCGCGCCGGGGTCATTGAGTAGTGCGTGCAATGCGGACATCTGATCTCCCTCAGGACAGCAGTGGTGCCAGGTCGGCGGGATCGAGGTACTCGTCGATCCGCCGGATCAGGCCGTCGTCTCCGATTTTCACCACCAGGCATACCCGCAGCGCCACCGCTTCACCGCGGGTCGAGGTGCAATGCAGGATGTGCTGCTGGACGAATCCGCCGTCGAACACCTCCCGGTCGAGCACCTCGTAGTGCCGGTGTGTGGTGGCGCCGACGTACCACCGGATCACCTTCAGAGCGCGTGTCTTGTCGCTGTCGCGCTCGTCGCCTTGGTGCCACACGGTGACGTCGTCGGACCAGAGGTCGGCTACCGCGTCGACGTCGCCCTCCGTGATGGCGGCGAACAGCCGGTCGGCAACCTGCCGCACCTGAGTGTGGGTGGTCATTACCGCGTACCTTTCTCGGGCGAGTCGTATCCGGGGTGGGCAATGGCCAGCCGGTGGCGGACCAATGCGCGAAGGCAATCCAGCACCTCGTCGCCGCGGTCATCGAGCTCGCCGGCGCGGATGGCGGCCGCCAGGGTGCTCTCGTCGGGATAGCCGAGCCGGTCGAGTGCGGCAAGCGGTTCGGCCGCGGTCTGGTCGAGCAGCTCGCGCTCCACGGTGCGCAAGACGTTGGCGGCGACGAGGGCGTGGAAGTTGACCGACCCGGTGGTGTTGGTCCGGACGTCGCCCTCCAGGAATTCAGCCACGGCGGCGACGAGTTCGGCGGCGGTGGGACGCCCGTTGAGTCCAGTCATGACGCGCCCTCCAGCAGGTCGAGCACATCCCATTCGGTTTCGCAGACGCGCCGTCCGATCGCGACGAGCTCGACCGAACGGTTCTGGCCGCTCAGATGGCGCTCGGCCTGGAACCGGCAGATCACTCCCCAGCGCAGGGTGGCCAGCACCAGCCACCACCGCAAGGTCTCGCGGTCGACGGCTGCGCCACCGGCGTCCTGATAGGCCCCGACGAAGTCGTCGATGCTGCCGAGGCCGCCGGCGGCCATGCTCGACGGCGCACCGAACCGCCAGGCGCGGATGCAGAACCAGGCGAGGTCTTCGTAGATCTCACCGATGTGGACCAGTTCCCAGTCCAGCACGGCCGCCAGGTCGGAGCCGTCGACAATCAGATTGCCCATCCGGAAGTCGCCGTGCACAAGTCGCAGCGGCGATGCCGGGGGCCGGTGTGCGGTCAGCCAGCGAAACGCCCATTCGAATGTCGCTGTGGTATCGCCCATTTCGTCGAGGCGCTGGTGCCACTGGTCCATCTGGTCCTGTTCGGCCAGGCCCGGGGCATCGACCGCGCCGCGATGGATCGCCGCCAGCGCCTGCGCGCACTGCCGCAGCAGCTTGGCCCGTCCGTCATCGTCGAGTTGTCGTTGAATGCGCCGCACGATCGTCTCGCCGGCGATCTCGCCGCAGATGAGAAACGGATTACCCAGCGCCTCAACCGAATCCGAGGCCAGCAGGATCTCGGGTACCGGTGCGCCGGCTGCGGCCGCCGCGGCCTGGACAGCCGCTTCGAGTTCCATTCCGGCATGGACGTCATCGGGCGGGCCGGTGCGCAGAATCAAGGCACGCCGCCCAGATCCGGTCAGCGCATCGAATGCCCATGTGGTGCGGCTGGCCCCACCGGTCAACGCGCGCAGGTTGTCGACGTCGGTGTCGGGACCGAGCAACGGGCGCAGGACCCGGGTCAGATCAGCAGACAGTGTTTCGGCGGCCACGTCAGCGAGCCGGCTTGCCGAACTTGAACATTCGCTGGGCCACTCGGCGCATCTGGATCTCCTCGGCGCCTTCGGTGATCCGGTAGCGGCGGTGGTGCCGGTAGATGTGCTCGAACGGTTCGTGACGGCTGTAGCCGACGCCGCCGTGGACCTGCATGGCCCGATCGGCCGCCTCGCACACCAGCCGATTTGCGCGGTAGTTGGCCATCGACACCTTGTCGGAGACTTCGAGGTGATGGTTGTGGTCGAGCTCGGTGGCCGCATAGCGCACCAGTAGCCGCACCATCTGCGCCTCGGTCTGCAGCTCGACCAGCGGCCACTGCACCGCCTGGTTGACCGCCAGCGGCTTGCCGAACGTCACCCGCTTGCCGGCGTAGTCCACAGCGCGGTCGATACAGTACTGGCCGGCGCCGAGACTGCTTGCCGCCTGCCGAATCCTGTTCTCGTGCAGGAAGGTTTGCGCAACTTCCAAGCCGTGGTCCACCTCACCGAGCACCGCGTCGGCGGGGATGCGCACATCGCGCAGGACGACCTCGCCATGGTCGGTCGGCATGTTGAACGTCCACCAGTAGTAGGGCACTTCGAAACCCGGGGCATCGCACGGAACCAGGAATGCGGTGATGCCGCGTGCTTGGCCGTCCTCGCCGGACGTGCGAGCGAACACCAGGTCGTGGGTGGCTCGGTGGACGCCGGTGTTCCAGCGCTTGTTGCCGTTGATCACCCAGTCGTCACCGTCGCGGACGGCACGAGTTTCCAGCCAGGTGGCGTCCGAGCCGTGGTCCGGTTCGGTCAGCCCGAAGGCCATCGACCGCTTGCCGGTCAACATCGCCTCGATCCACTCGCTCTTCTGGTCGTCGGTGCCGAACCGATCCATCATGATGACCTGGGGGAAGTTCCCGACGATCGAGGACTCGTCCTGAAGATCGTTGTGCAGGCCAAGCCCCTTGTGGGCCAGATGCTCTCGAATCACCGCCATGTCGAGATTGGAACCGTCGCGACCGCCGAATTTCGACGGCAGTCCGTAGCGCAGCCAGCCTGCCTTGTCCGCACGCCGGCGCATCTCGTCGAGCAAGTCCTCCCACTCGCGGCGCGGGATGCCGCCATTTTCGACATCGGTGCGGGCGAACTCGCGGCGCTGGTCGAAGTACTGGATGTGCTCACGCTCAAGCGGTTTGATCTCGGCCTCGATGAACGCGTCCATCTCGGCCAGCAGGGTCGTAAGGTGTTCCGGCAGAGAGAAATCCACGCTGATCTCCAATCAGTCAATATCCGTAGAGCGTTTTCTTCCAAATGGTGGACAACGTCGTTATGGCGTCGCTGTCCGACAGGCGCAGACCCAGTCCCGAACTGTCGGGGCGCAGGCACACGGTGGTGAACTGTTCGAACAACAACGCGATGGCCAGCGCGGTGTGCTCGGGTTGCAGGCCGGCCGCGTAGCCCTGCTCCTGGGCGCGCAGCACCGACGCGGCGACGATATCGATGCCGAATTGCCGGAACTGGTTCTGCAGACCGGCGAAGCGAGGCTGGGTTGCGGCGAGCTGATCGACGGCGACCATGACGCCGATGCTCTGTTTGAACATGTCCCAGTAGGCGGTCACGACGGTGACGAAAAAGCGGGTGTCGTCCGGGGATTCGGGCAGGTGCAGCCGAAGGCCCGACGGAAGCACGACGTCGTGCAGGAACGAGTCGGCCAGTGCGGCCAACAGGTCCTCTTTGTCGTCGTAGTAGCGGTAGAACACGGCGGGGGATCGACCGGCGGCCGAGGTGATGTCGACCAAGGTGGTGCCGTGAAACCCTCTTTCGGCGAACAATTTTCGGGCGGAGTCTTCGATGGCCTGGCGGGTCTGGCGGCCCTTGGAGCTCAATGCGCGCGGGACGGGGCCGGCCCCGTCCGCGTTGCGCGAACGGTTAGACGGTTCCATAGCTGGCCCCCGTGCTCGCTGGTGGGAAACTAAAGCTGACGTTACTTTTTGTTCTGGTGCTTGGCAAGACATCACCGCTCGAAATCACTGTTCAAAATCACCGCATGACCTGCCTCGATGCCGCCCCGTCGAGCGTTCTTGACACCGTTGAGTAAACTTGCACCAGGTCGGGGAGGCTCTTGAGCAATTGGAGCTGCGGAATATCAGCCCAATAGTCGAAGGCTTTTCCTTGTCACACGCATTGAGCACCACATCAGATCTGACGCCGCATTTCGAAGACGTTCAGTCGCACTACGACCTCTCCGACGACTTCTTTCGGCTCTTCCTCGACCCGACACAGACCTACAGCTGTGCATACTTCGAGCGCGATGACATGACGCTGCAGGAGGCGCAGCTCGCCAAGATCGACCTGTCGCTGGGCAAGCTGGGCCTGGAGCCCGGGATGACGCTGCTCGATGTCGGCTGCGGTTGGGGCGCCACGATGCGCCGCGCGATCGAGAAGTACGACGTCAACGTCATCGGGCTGACGCTGAGCCGCAACCAGCAAGCACATGCGGAGCGGGCTTTCGCCGAGATGGACACGACGCGGACTCGCCGCGTTCTGCTGCAGGGCTGGGAGCAGTTCAACGAGCCGGTGGACAGAATCGTGTCGATCGGGGCTTTCGAACACTTCGGGGCCGACAGGTACAAAGCCTTCTTCGATTTCGCCTATGGGGTCCTGCCCGACGACGGCGTGATGATGCTGCACTCCATCATGCAGATCCCGCGGGCCGAGATGGAGGCGCGCGAGCTGCCCATCACGATGAGCCTGCTGCGGTTCTTCAAATTCATTTCGGTGGAGATCTTCCCCGGCGGTCGTCTACCGACCCGTGAGCTCGTCGTGGAGCTCTCCGGAAAGGCCGGCTTCACGACCGATCGCATCCAGTCGCTGGAACAGCACTACGCCAAGACCCTCGACCTCTGGGCAGTCGCACTCGAGTCGCGCCGGGATGAGGCGATCGCGTTGCAGTCCGAAGAGGTCTACGACCGCTACATGAAGTATTTGACCGGGTGCGCCGACTTGTTCCGCAACCGCTACACCGACGTCTGCCAGTTCACACTGAAGAAGTAGGGTCGCCGGTCGGCTCACCGCTGGCCGGCACGCCACTTGTCCAGCGCGCGGCGCTCGCGTTTGGTCGGGCGGCCCGCGCCGCGATCGCGGGCTGCCACCGGCACGACCGGCACCGAGGGCGGCTTCGGTGTGCGATCCAAGTAACAGGTGGCGGCGTCGGCTGCGCCCACACGCTTGACGATCACCCGCACGACCTCGACGATTCGGGTCGTGTCACCCACCAGCGCGCGTACTTCGTCGCCGGGTGACACCGTCGTCGAGGGCTTGGCCAACCGGTCGTTGACTCGTACGTGCCCACCGCGGCACGCCGCGGCGGCATCCGGCCGGGTCTTGGTCAGTCGGACCGCCCACAGCCATCGATCCACGCGCGTCGACTCCATCGGAGGTCGGTTCAGTTCAGGATGCGGTCGCCGGCGCGCAGAAGTGCGCTGGGCAGATCGTGACCGACTACCGATTTCGCCACGGTGGCCGCGCTGATCGCGGCCGGAAGGTCGATGTCGACGCCGATCCCGCTGTCTCGCAACAGATACACCAGGTCCTCGGTGGCGATATTGCCGCTGGCTCCGGGTGCAAAGGGGCAGCCGCCCAGGCCGCCGACCGACGAATCAAGCCGTGTCACACCGGCAGCGACCGCCGCGTAGGCGCTGGCCAGCCCGGCGCCGCGGGTGTTGTGGAAATGCGCGCCCAGCGGCCGGTCGCCGATGCGTGGTCGGACCTGAGTCATCAGTGCGGTGACGCGCCCGGGCGTCGTGGTGCCGATCGTGTCGGCGATGGCCAGCCGGTCCGCGTCGAATTCGCATGCCGCATCGACGATGTCGAGTACCCGCTGCGGTGGGGTGGGCCCGTCGAACGGGCAGTCCCAGGCGGTGGCGATGATGACCTCCACGCTCACTCCGGAGTCGTGGGCGATGGCGACGATGTCGGCGATCTGCGCGGTGGCCTCGGCGCTGCTGCGCCCGACGTTGGCGTGGCTGTGGGCGTCGGCCGCCGACACCACGTACTCGATCGAACGCAGACCGGCCGCGATGGCGCGCTTGGCGCCGTTGGGGCTGGCCACCAGCGCGGAGAATTCGATATCGGGGTACTCGCCCAGATGGGCCGCCAGCTCGGGCGCGTCGGCCAGGGCGGGCACCTTCGACGGTGAGACGAAGGCGGTCGCCTCGACCTCGCGAACTCCGGTGGCGACGATCGCCGCGAGCAGTTCGAGCTTGGCGGACAACGAGATCGGCTTTTCGATCTGCAGGCCGTCGCGCAGCGCGACCTCGCGAATCGTGACGTGGGCGGGTAGGTCGCTCATAGCACTCCCTGGGACTCCAGGTCGGCGATCTCTTCGGACCGCAGGCCCAGCAGTTCACCGTACACCTCGCCGTTGTGCTGGCCGGGCCGCGCCGATCCGGCTGACCGGATGGTGCCGGGGGACTCCGACAGCACCGGGACCACACCGGGGCCTTTCACATTGCGGCCGATGCGCTCATCCCAGTGATCGGCGATCATGCCGCGCGACACCAGTTGTGGGTCGGTGACGACCTCGGCGACGGTGTTGATCGGGCCACTGATCACCCCGGCCGCGCTGAGGGTCTCGATGATGTCGGTGGGCTGCCGCGCCGCGGCCCAATCGCCGATGATCTTGTCGAGTTCGTCTTGATTACGCCCGCGCGCAACGTGATTGACGAATCGTTCGTCATCGGCCAGTTCCGGCTGGCCCATCGCTGCGCACAGCCGGCGGAACACGGTGTCCTGGTTCGCGGCGATCACCACCCAGCTGCCGTCGGCGCTGCGGTAGATGTTCGACGGGGCGATGCCTTCCAGGCGCGTGCCCGACGGTCCGCGGACCACACCTCCCACGTCGTAATCGGGGATCGTCGACTCCTGGACCGCCAGGCAGGATTCGGTCAGCGCCGCGTCGACGACCTGTCCCTCACCAGTGACGGTGCGTCGGTACAGCGCGGCCAGAGCGCCTTGCGCAGCGAACATGCCGGCCAGGCTGTCGCCGAGTGACAGCGCCAACCGCGGCGGCGGACCGCCGGGAAAGCCGTTCATATGACGCAGGCCGCTGGCAGCCTCGGCCACCGAGGCGTAGCCGGCCTTCTTCGCCTCCGGACCGGTCTGACCGTAGCCGGACACCCGGACCAGGATGATGCCGCGATTGCGTTCGCGCAGAACGTCATAACCGAGACCCCACTTCTCCAGGGTGCCGGGCCGGAAGTTCTCGACGATGATGTCGGACTTCTCGACCAGATCGAGGAAGAGGTCGCGTCCGCGGGGTTCTCGTAGGTTGAGGGTGACGGCCTTCTTGTTGCGGGCGTGCACCGTCCAGAAGAAGTGGTGGCCGTCGAGTTCGGCCTGGCCCCAGGTGCGCAGCGGGTCCGGAGCGCCGGGCGGCTCGATCTTGATCACCTCGGCGCCCATGTCGCCGAGCAGCCGGCCGGCGAACGGTCCCGAGATCAGCGTGCCGACCTCGATGACGCGGATGCCGTCGAGCGGACCCGTGGTCACTGCGCGTCCCCTTCCACCGCGAGCAGACGCAAACTCGCACAAAACTTGGGGTAAAAGTACGACTCTGTGTCTGCTCGCGCCATCACTCCGCCTTCGCGAAGTCGTGCCGGACCAGCCAGTCCGTGACGATCTCGACGGCCTGGCGCAGCGTCTCACGCTGATCGGGTCCGGAGTAGTAGTGGTTCGCGCCCGGGATCTCGTGCATCTCCTTGTCGGGATGCCCGATCGCCTCGTACAGCCGGCGGGTGTGGCTGGGCGTGCAGGCGTCGTCGGCCAGGTTGCCGATCACCAAGGCTGGCACCGCGATGTCCGGGCCGGCCTTCACGGCGTCACCGTTGGCGTCGTCATAGCTCCACTGTGACAGCCAGCTGCGCAGGGTGCAGAACCGTGCCAGCCCGACCGGGCTCATGTTGACCACCTGCGGGTCACCGAGGTAGCAGGTGCCGGGCGCGCGTTCGTTCGGGTCAACGGCAGGGTCTAGCCACCGCGGGTCGGCCATGGTGCCGTGCACGACGAAACAAAACTCGTCATCGGGACGGCCTTCAGCCTTGAGCTCGGCGAGCTTTTCCTTGACCCACTTGGTGATTCGCCGATTCCGGGCAATCTGCGCCTCGTGATAGCGCTGCAGGAACTCACTGGTGTACGGCGGCTGATTGGGATTGTCGGGGTTGTAGAGGTCGAGTTCGGGATCGCGTTTGGTCGGATCGTTCTCGTCGAGGATGGAGGCGTCCATCCACTCGGTCATGGTGCCGTGCCTGCTGATGTGCGCGGCCAGCAGCATGATGCCGTCGGCGGGCAGCAAGCCGAGCTTGGTCAGATCCGGGCCGTCGCCCGAGGGGCTTGCGGTGATCGTCGGGTGCTGGGCCTGCTGCTGATAGAACACCGACAGCGACCCGCCGCCACTCCACCCCGCCAGGACCACCTTGGTGTACCCGAGCCGGTTTTTGGCGTCCTTGATGCATTCGCCGAGATCCTCGACCACCTTCTCCATCAAGAGCGCGGAGTCGGTGCCGCGGAATCGACTGTTGCAGTAGATGACGTGATGCCCGGCCTTGGCCAGTGCGTTGATCATCGGCAGGTAGGCGCCGCCGCCGATTGGGTGCATGAACACCAGCACGGTGTCCGAGGGCGTGGTCGGCTTGAGAAGATAGCTCTCCAGCACGACGAGTTCGGCGACACCGCCGTAGACGTCACGCACCGCCGAAGTGTTCTGGTAGGCAATCAGATACGGGATGCGTTCGTAGGCGCGCTTGACCGGGGTAACCATCAGTGCTGCTCCAGATCGTTGGCCAGAACTTCCGGCGACGGGACCAATCGCCGGCGGGTGTCGATCGCGATGACCTTCCAGTCGACCCGGTCGAAATCATCGAACTTGCGCCGGGCCCGTTCGCGGGCCTTCTCCGGTGCGCCGTGGTGCACACCCTGCGGGGCGTGACTGATCAGCCCCGGCGGCATCGGAATGCCGTAGAGCGAGCCGCCGTGGAAAAAGGCGATCTCGTCGAAGTCGACGTTGCGGTGATACCAGGGAGTGCGTTCGGTTCCGGGCACCGACTCGGCCGGCTTCGGCAGGAAGTTGCAGACGTAGACACCGGTCGCCTCCATGAAGAGATGGACCATCGGCGGCAGGTGCACGCTGTCTGAGGTGACGACGTTGTAGTCCTCGATATTGAAGGTGAAGGCATAGTTGTCGCCGCGCCAGCCTTCGACGTCGATCGGGTTGTGCGGATAGCGCAGGGTCGTGGTCTCGATGCCGTCGATCGGGCGGTGATACAGCCGCACCTCGTACTCTCCGTCGGTGTGCGGGCCGTCACCGTCGTCGATGGGCGCCGGGTCCGGTACGACGGCCTGAGAGGGGTCGAAGGGCCAGTGCCGCCCCAGCGGGCCCGCCGGCGGCACCCGGAACTCGTCGGTCGCCTCGATCATCAGCCAGGTGCTTTCCGGTGAATTCCCCGACTCGCTCCGCTCCTGCCCGCCGGCATCCGGCACCTGCCGCCAGGTGCACGCCTTCGGGATGTATACCCAGTCGCCGGTGCGGTAGGGCAGTGGGCCGAACTCGGTTTCCAGGTGCCCGGAGCCCTGGTGGACGAAGCAGAGCAGGTCGCCGTCGACATAGCGCACATAGAACGGCATGGCCGTCTCCCGCCGGCTGAGCGAAATGCGGCAGTCGTCGTTGGTGAACAACAGCAGCGGTGCGCCTGCCGGATCGGTCAGGTCGGTGGGTTTGAGCTCACTGGACAGCACATCGAGCGGTCGCAACGGGCCGCTGGCGCGAAATGTGGTGGGATCGTTACGGCGGTAGATGTTGGCGGTGCGGCCGGTGAATCCGCCCCTGCCCAGCTCATCATCCTTGAGGCCGTCGAGGTCGGCATGAATCCGCCGTGGGGTGGTGCCTTTGCGCAGGTGAGTGAAGGATTCCATAGAGGCTCCCGAGTTCGGCGTCGAGGTACGCATCGCGAAAAACTAAAAGTGACATTAGTTTTCCTTTGACCCCCTGACAAGCCCCGACCAATAGGTTGGGTACCGTGGTGGACTTTCATAGGTTCGAGACGACATGTTTTACTCAACCCTGGAATCCGAGAACCGGGGTCATAGAAAGCTGGGGTGGATTGGTGAAGTCCTTGTTTGACAAGGTGCGCGGTTGGCCGCGCCGATTGGCGGTCGCTGCAGTCGCGGCGGCGGCCCTTCCGGGCCTGCTCGGCTTGGTCGGCGAATCGGCGACGGCGAGCGCGTTCTCCCGGCCGGGCCTGCCCGTGGAGTACTTGATGGTCCCGTCGCCGTCGATGGGACACGACATCAAGGTCCAGTTCCAAAGTGGCGGTAACAACTCTCCTGCTGTCTACCTGCTCGACGGCCTGCGCGCGCAGGACGACTTCAACGGCTGGGACATCAACACCCAGGCGTTCGAGTGGTACTACCAGTCCGGTCTGTCGATCGTCATGCCCGTCGGCGGGCAGTCCAGCTTCTACGCCGACTGGTACTCGCCGGCGTGCAGCAAGACCGGTTGCCAGACCTACAAGTGGGAGACCTTCCTGACCCAGGAGCTTCCGCAGTGGCTGTCGGCCAACCGGAGTGTCAAGCCCACGGGCAGCGCCGCCATCGGCCTGTCGATGGCCGGCTCGGCGTCGCTGATCCTGGCGGTGTACCACCCGAATCAGTTCATCTACGCCGGCTCGATGTCGGGCTTCCTGAACCCGTCGGAGGGTTCGTGGCCGTTCCTGATCAACCTGTCGATGGGCGACGCCGGTGGCTTCAAGGCCAACGACATGTGGGGCCCGACGCAGGACCCGAACAGCGGCTGGAAGCGCAATGATCCGATGCTGCAAATCCCCGCGCTGGTCGCGAACAACACCCGCATCTGGATCTACTGCGGCAACGGCAAGCCCAACGAGCTGGGCGGCGGCGACCTGCCGGCCACCTTCCTCGAGGGTCTGACGATTCGCACCAACATCACCTTCCGCGACAACTACCTGGCTGCGGGCGGTACGAACGGTGTGTTCAACTTCCCGGACAACGGCACCCACAACTGGGCCTACTGGGGTCGCGAGCTTCAGGCCATGAAGCCCGACCTGCAGAAGAGCTTGGGCGCCGCGTGACGCGGTAACGAATCAACGAAGCGGGCCACCGGTGAAAACCGGTGGCCCGCTTTGTTGTTGGGCTCAGAAGCCGCCCGCGACCCGCACCACCGCACGACCCGAGTACTTGCCGGCGCGCACCTGGTCGATGACCGCGACGACATCCCTGACGTCGACCTCATGGGTGACATCGCCGAGGTGACGCGGCTTGCGCTCACCGCCCAGGCGTTCCCACAATGCCCGACGCGGACCGATGGGCAGCTGCACCGAATCGATGCCCAGCAGCGAAACTCCGCGCAGGATGAATGGCATCACGGTCGTATTGAGCGCCGGGCCACCGGTCAAGCCGCTGGCCGCCACGGCGCCCCCGTATTCCAGAGTGCTGATGACGTCGGCGAGGGTGGCCCCGCCGACGCAGTCGACGGCACCGGCCCAGCGCGACTTGCCCAGCGGTCGGGGCTTGGCATCAGGGTCCTCGGGCAGACGGCCTATGACATCCGTTGCGCCGAGGGCCTTGAGGTATTCAGCGGCCTCCGCCTTGCCGGTGGAGGCCACGACCTGGAACCCGGCGGCCGCGAGGATGTCCACGCTCACGGAGCCGACACCGCCGGTCGCGCCGGTGACGACGATTGGTCCGTCCTGCGGTGTGATGCCGTGGGAGATCAGGGCTTCGACGCTCAGCGCGGCGGTGAAGCCTGCTGTTCCGATCGCCGCGCCTTCGCGCGGTGTCAGCGAGCCCAGTGCCACGACCTGGTCGGCGGGCAGTCGGACATACTCGGCGTACCCGCCGTGATGGCCGGTGCCGATCGCGTAGCCATGCGCCAATACCTGGTCGCCGACGGCGAAGTCGGGGGAGGCCGACTCGACCACCTCACCGGTGAGGTCGATACCGGGCACGATCGGATAGTCCCGGACCACCCCGCCCCGCGGGGTGAGTGCGAGTGCGTCCTTGTAGTTGACGCTGGAATAGGCGACCCGGATCGTGACGTCGCCGGGCGGAAGGTCGGAGGCGTCCATTGTCTCGACCGACGCGGTGATCTGATCGCCGTCCTGGCGGGCCAGTAATGCCTTATAAGAGTCCATAGCCAAGACGGTAGCGCCCGCGGGCGGACTACCCGCGGGTCGCCTCGTAGCCGGTGGTGAACCAACGGATCGTTCGCTCGATGGTGGGCAGGATTTCGGTGATGGCGATCTCGCCGGCGGCGAAGCGTCCGGACAAGCCGAATACCAAGGTGGCCAACACCGTATCGAGATCGGCGACGAAGTCTTCGTCGACGCCGTCGAGCACCTCCATCGCGGCGGGGATCACGTTGTCGAGCCCGCGGGGCAGCACGAGCTCACGTCCGGTGGCCGTGCGCGAACGGTAGTAGGCCTTCAGCATCTCGGGGTGCCGCTCCCATGGCTCGAAGATCGTGCCGAGCACGCGCATCATCCCGTCGTAGACGGACTCGGCGGGATCGTGGTGCTGCCGGCTCAGGCCGGCGTAGCGGTGCTCATCCATCCACGACTCGAGCGCGGCAAGGATCAGGTGGTCGCGGGTGGGATAGCGCTTGTAGATCGTGGTGAGCGACGTGCGGGATCGCCGAGCGACCTCGCGCAGCTGCACCGCGTCGTATCCCTCGGTCTCCAGGATGTCGACGACGATGTCGATGATCCGGTCGCGACTGCCGACAGCGGTCCCGGTCGTCTTCTCTGCCTTAACCACGAATGCCCTTGCCGTCGGTGAGTAACCCGGTTACTGTACCGCAGTAACCGGGTTACTGAGTGGAGGCTGGACAGATGGGTTCTCTAGACGGCAAGGTGGCGTTCATCACCGGCGTTGCTCGCGGTCAAGGCCGCAGCCACGCCATTCGGCTAGCCGCCGACGGAGCCAACATCATCGGTGTCGACATCTGCGCCGACATCGCCTCCAACGGATACCCGATGGCCAGCCGCGCCGAGCTCGACGAGACCGTCGAACTCGTGGAAGCCAATGGCGGCAAGATGATTGCGGCGGTGGCCGATGTCCGCGACTTCCACGGACTGAAGACCGCATTGGACGCGGGCGTCGAACAGTTCGGCCGCCTCGACATCGTCTGCGCCAACGCGGGCATCGCCACCATGGCATTTCGCGAACTGACGCTCGACGAAGAACTCGAGCAGTGGACCGATGTGCTGAACGTCAATCTGGTCGGCGCATTTCACACCGCCAAGGCGGCGATCCCGCACCTGATCGCCGGACAACGGGGCGGGTCGATCGTCTTCACCAGCTCGACGGCCGGACTACGCGGATTCGGCGGACTGCAAGGCGGCGGCCTCGGTTACGCCGCCTCCAAGCACGGCCTCGTCGGCCTGATGCGAACACTTTCCAATGCGCTTGCACCGCAGAGCATTCGGGTCAACACCGTGCATCCGACGGCGGTGCGCACGATGATGGCGGTCAATCCCGCGATGACGGCCTTTCTGGAGAACTACCCCGACGGCGGCCCGCACCTGCAGAACCCTATGCCGGTGGACCTTCTCGAGCCCGAGGACATCAGCGCGGCGATCGCATACCTGGTCAGTGACGAGGCCAAATACGTCACCGGGGTGACGTTCCCCGTCGACGCCGGCTTCACCAACAAGCTCTAGGAGCGTCATGACAACACTCACAACTGGACGGGTCGCGGGTAAGCGGGTCCTGGTCACCGGCGCCGCCCGCGGAATGGGCCGCAGCCATGCGGTGCGGCTGGCGGAAGAAGGTGCCGACCTGATTTTGGTAGACATCTGCGAATCGTTGCCGGAGGTCGAGTATCCGTTGGCGACCCGCGAAGAACTGGCGGAGACCGCCAGCCTGGTCGAGGGGCACAACCGCCGCGCGGTGAGCCATGTCGTCGACGTGCGGGACGCCGCAGCGCTGGCCGCGGCAGTCGACGACGGCGTTGCGCAACTCGGGGGCCTGGACGCGGCGGTGTCGAACGCGGGCGTGCTCACGGTGGGGGCCTGGGATGCCACCACCCCGCAGCAGTGGCGAACGGTGTTGGACGTCAATCTCATCGGTACGTGGAACACGTGTGCCGCAGCGCTGCCGCACCTGGTCACGCATGGTGGGAGCCTGGTCAACATCAGCTCGGCAGCGGGGCTGAAGGGTACACCCCTGCACCTGCCATATACGGCTGCCAAGCATGGTGTCGTCGGGTTGAGTCGAGCGTTGGCCAATGAGCTTGCCGCGGTGAGTGTTCGGGTGAACACCGTGCATCCGACCGGCGTCGAGACGGGTATGCGGCCGGAGTCACTTCACCGGGTGCTCGGGGAGGGGCGACCCGATCTGGTCCCGATCTTCCTGAATGCGATGCCGGTGGTAATGGTCGACGCGATCGACATCAGCAATGCGGTGCTGTACCTGGTTTCCGACGAATCCCGCTACGTGACGGGAACCGAGCTCAAGGTCGACGCCGGCGTGACGATCCGATGATCGACACCGACCGACGCGAGCGTGGTCGGCGGGCGTTCGCCGAGGTGATGACTTTCGCTGCGCCGCAGGATGACACGCCTGCCGCGACCGGGCTGATCGACTTCGTCTACGGCGAGGTCTGGGGCCGTCCCGGGTTGAGCCGCCGCAACCGGCGGTTCGTCACCCTGGCGTGCGTTGCAGCGGCCGACGCCGAGGCCCCGCTCCGCGACCACGTCTATGCCGCGCTCAACAGTGGTGATGTGTCGATTACCGAGATGCGGGAAGCAGTGCTGCATTTCGCGGTCTATGCCGGCTGGCCGAAAGCCTCATGGTTCAACATGGTGGTCGACGAGCAATGGGAGCGCATCCACCGCGACCGCGGACAGCCACCGCCACCGCCGGACCCACTGTTGCCGTTGATCACCCCCAGCGATCCCGAGATCCGGTTGCAAGTCGGCGAGCAGTCCTTCAAGGAAATCAACTGCATTCCGTTCGCGCCCATCCGTGACAACCCTTACTCCGGTGCGGGAATCCTGAACTTCGTGTTCGGCGAGATGTGGTTGCGTCCCGGCCTCGGCATGAAGGAACGGCGGCTGATCACCGTCGCCTGCGTGGCCTTCCAGGATGCGGCGATACCCATCATCAGCCACGTCTACGCCGCGCTGAAAAGTCGCGACGTCACCTTCGACGAGATGGATGAGCTGGCACTGCACTTCGCCGCCTACTACGGCTGGCCCAAGGCCTCACACCTGACCCAGGCCATCGCCGATCAGAAGCAGCGTGTACTCGACGAGTGGCGCGCCGGGGCCAGTCCGTCGTGACCGGAGCGATTGCGCCGGCGGGTCTGCTGATCGGCGGGGAGCGCGTCGTCGAGACCTCGGCGGGCACTCATCACCACATCTACCCCGCGACCGGACGGCCGAATGTCGTTGTCTCACTGGCCGGCCCGCCGGAGATCGATCGGGCGGTCGGCGCGGCCCAGCGGGCGCAGCGCACCTGGATGTCGTGGACAGTGGACCGGCGTCGCGACCTGTTGATCGATCTTGCGGACCTCGTGCATGAGCATCTAGACGAGCTCGCCGAACTCAACGTCCACGACTATGCGGTGCCGATCTCGTACGCCGGTACCGCGTTGCTGGTCGAGCGATTCCTGCGCCACTACGCCGGCTACGTCGACAAGCCGCACGGCGCCAGCACTCCGGTCAACGGCTCGTTCGACATCAACCTGATCGAGCGCGAGCCCTACGGCGTCGTGGCCGTCATCGCACCCTGGAACGGCGCACTGGCCGTCGTCGCCTCCTGCGTCGCGCCAGCACTGGCCGCGGGAAACGCGGTCGTGTTCAAGCCATCTGAGCTGGCGCCACTGGCGGCGCTGCGCTTCGGCGAATTGTGTCTGCTGGCCGGATTGCCCCCGGGTCTGGTCAGCGTGGTCCCTGCCGGGGCGGAGGGTGGCGACGCGCTGGCCCGCCACCCCGGTGTCCGTAAGGTGCATTTCACCGGTGGCGGCGCGACTGCCCGTAAGGTGATCGCGGCGGCCACGACGAACTTGACGCCAGTGGTGGCGGAGTTGGGCGGTAAGTCCGCCAACCTGGTCTTCAAAGACGCCGACCTGCCGACGGCTGCCGCGTTGGCGGCCCACCAGGGTCCGCTGATGCAGTCCGGGCAGAGCTGTGCGTGCGCAAGCCGGATTCTCGTGCATGACGCGATCTACGACGAGTTCGTCGACGTTTTCCTTGCTCGCATCGGGGAGGCCAAGATCGGTGATCCACTGGATCGTGCCGTCACATTCGGTCCGGTGATCGGAGAAGCCGCTCTCGAGCGAATCCTCGCCGCGGTCAACGATGCGGCGAGCCAGGGCAGTGGCCAATTGCTCACCGGGGGAGGGCGTATCGGCGGCGACTTCGCGGCGGGCTACTACATAGAGCCGACGGTCTTCGGCGACGTCGACAACGCATCGGAACTGGCTCAGGTCGAGACGTTCGGACCGGTGGTGTCTCTGATCAGATTCCGCGATGACGACGAGGCTGTCTCGATCGCCAATGACAGTGTCTACGGCCTCAATGCCTTCGTGCACACCCGCGACCTCGTCCGCGCGCACAGTGTGGCTCGACGTCTGGAGTCGGGTTCGGTGTGGGTCAACCACTTCAGCGATATGGCGCCGCAGGGTCCCTACGGCGGTTACAAGCAAAGCGGATTCGGTCGCACCGGCGGCCTGGAGGGTCTGCACGAATTCCTACAGGTGAAGAACATCCGGATCGGGATGCGCTGACCTTGACACGACGCAGCGCTGCTGTCACAGTTTGATCGATCGATCAAAAACTGGATCAGTAATCGTCCTGCGCGGTATGCGCGTCAGGTTCTGTCGGAGACGAGGGTTTTCATGGCTGGAAGAGTCGAGGGCAAGGTCGCTTTCATCACCGGTGCCGCGCGCGGTCAGGGCCGCAGTCACGCGATCCGGTTGGCGGAAGAGGGTGCGGACATCATCGCGATCGATGTGTGCAAGCGCATCAGCAGCAATGCGGACATCCCGGCTCCCACTCCCGATGACCTGGCAGAGACGGCCGATCTGGTGAAGAACCTGGGCCGCCGGGTCGTGGCCGCAGAGGTCGACGTCCGCGACTATGCCGCCATCAAGGACGCCGTGGACAGTGGCGTCGAGCAGCTCGGCAGGCTGGACATCATCGTGGCCAATGCCGGTATCGGCAACGGTGGCCAGACGCTGGATCTCACCAGCGAGGCCGACTGGAATGACATGATCGACGTCAACCTTTCCGGTGTCTGGAAGAGCGTGAAAGCATCTGTTCCGCATCTGATTTCGGGCGGCTGCGGTGGTTCGATCATTTTGACCAGCTCAGTGGGAGGGCTCAAGGCCTACCCGCACACCGGTCACTACATTGCCGCCAAGCACGGCGTAGTCGGCCTGATGCGCACGTTCGCCGTCGAGTTGGGGCATCACTCCATCCGGGTGAACTCGGTGCACCCCACCAACGTGAACACCCCGCTGTTCATGAACGAGGGCACGATGAAGCTGTTCCGGCCGGACCTGGAGAACCCGGGGCCCGACGACATGGCCGTCGTGGCTCAGATGATGCACGTTCTGCCGATCGGCTGGGTCGAGCCGGTCGACATCAGCAATGCGGTGCTGTTTCTGGCCTCCGACGAGTCCCGCTACGTCACGGGCTTGCCGATGACGGTCGACGGCGGAAGCATGCTCAAGTAGCCTGCGCGTCCTTGGTAGAGGCCACCCAGTCCAGGTAACGGTCGACCAGCTCTCGTAATTCCTTGTGGCCCTCGGTCATCCCGATCGCGCTCTCGTTGCACAGGCTGCGCGCGGTCTGTGCAACGAGCATCGAGATCGCGACCGGCGGAAACTCGGTGAGATCGATGCCACGCGTGCGTAAAGCAACTGTCGCAGCAGCGGTTTCGATGTCGCGGACACGTTCGGCGTAGGTCTTGAGTTCGGCGCTGATCACTTTGCGGTGGTTGGCCAGTGCGACGAACTCGGCGTACAGGCCGGTCCAGCGCGGGTCGGAGTTGATGGACCACAATGCGCGCAACGGTTCGTCGGCGGTGATCGCTTGACGCATTCTTGCCAACGAGGCTTCCGAACCCGCCTGCAGCACCGCGACGAACAGATCGTCCATCGTCGGAAAGTAGTAGTACACCAGGGCGGACCTGACCCCGGCGCGGGCGGCCACGCGCCGCGACGTGGCGGCGGCGTACCCTTCCTCGCGCATGATGTGCGCGGTCGCCTCCATCAACCGTTCACGCGCGCCGGCGTCTTTGTCTTTGCTTTTCGGTGTCGACGCCATAGCGGCCATCCTCTCAGGAGTGCTCCTCGGTTGGCTAGACGACCAATTGGCGCGGCGCTTGACCGGTGATTTACCGCCGTGGTAAGCATGTCAGAAGAATTTGATCGATCGATCAACACAGGTAACGGAAATCGTGGAGATGGCAGGATGACGGCGGCTGATTGGCGCGTGCGTGTTGATCGTGATCTGTGTGAAGGCCATGCCCTGTGCGTCGAGTTGGCCGCGGAGGTCTTCGATGTCGGATCCGACGATCTGGCGACCTGCCTCGAGTCGCCCGCAGACGACATGCGCGAGCAGGTCGAGGCCGCCGTGGCCGCTTGCCCGCGTCAAGCCATCAGCATCGTGAAAGGGTCCCGAGAATGACCGATTTGGCCGGCGCCGACTACTTCTCTGACCAAGCCATCGCCCAGGATCCCTATGACTACCTGGATTACATCCGCGCGCAGAACCCGGTGTTCCGCGAGCCCAACTACGGGGTCGTGGCCGTCACCGGATACGACGAGGCGGTCGCGGCATTCAAGGACTACGAGACGTTTTCGGCGGTGAACGCGATCGGGGGCCCCTTCCCGCCGCTGCCGTTCGAGCCTGAGGGCGACGATATCTCCGAGCAGATCGATGCGCACCGGCACCTGTTCCCCATCAACGAGATGATGGTGGTGATGGATCCGCCGGAGCACACCCGGGCCCGCTCGCTGCTCAGCCGGCTGCTCACACCCGCGCGGCTGAAAGAGAACGAAGACTTCATGTGGGAGCTGGCGGATCGCCAGCTCGACGAGTTCATCGGCAACGGCAAGTGCGAGCTGCTGGCCGAGTACGGCAAGCCCTTCGCCACATTGGTGATCGCCGATCTGCTGGGTGTGCCGGATGATGACCGTGCGGAATTCCGGGCGAGCCTCGGGGCGGGCAAGGAGCCCGGAAGTGCGGTTGGCGCACTTGATCACACTCCCGTCGCGGTCAATCCGCTGGAGTGGCTGGACGGCAAGTTCACCGGCTACATCAACGAGCGCCGCACGCAGCCGCGTGCGGATGTGCTGAATTCCCTTGCCGCAGCGACATACCCCGACGGCACGACGCCCGACGTCGTCGACGTCGTCCGGGCGGCGACGTTCCTGTTCGCCGCCGGGCAGGAGACCGTCGTCAAACTGCTCAGCGCGTCGGCGCGGGTGCTCGCCGAGCGTCCCGACCTTCAGGAGAAGCTGCGTGCCGACCGCAGCCTGATCGGCAACTTCATCGAGGAATCACTGCGCATCGAGAGTCCCACCAAGGTCGACTTCCGGCTGGCCCGCAAGACCGCCACCCTCGGCGGAGTGGACATCAAGGCCGGGACCGTGCTGATGCTCTGTCTGGGTGCGGCCAACCGGGATCCGCGCAAGTTCGAGAACCCCGACGAGTTCCACCTTGACCGCAAAAACGTCCGCGAGCACATCACGTTCGGCCGTGGCATCCACACCTGCGCCGGCGCGCCGCTGGCCCGCGTCGAGGCGAAAGTCACGCTGAACCGGCTGCTGGACCGCATGGCCGACCTCGCCATCGACGAGACACAGCACGGGCCTGCCCATGCCCGGCATTACACCTACGAGCCGACGTTCCTGCTGCGCGGCCTGAGCGAACTGCACCTCACCTTCAAACCTGTTGCGTAAGGCGGGCCGCCGGGGAACGATTGACCGCCATGCTGATTCATCCCTGGGATGCCGCACTGGACGCCGCCGAATGGCAGGAGTGGCTGGCCTCGACCGGCCGGTTCGGTGTCCTCGCGGTCAACAACGTCGACCCCGCGCAGGCGCCGGTGCTGGTGCCCACCCACTTCACCGTGGCGGGCGAGGAGCTGCTGATCCACCTGGCGCGGCCCAACCCGGTCTGGGTGCACCTCGAGGTCGCAACCGAGGTGCGGGTCGCGGTCATTGGTGATTACGCCTACATCCCGACGTATTGGCGTGCCAAGGCCGGCGGTCCCGACGAGGACGGGGTGCCGACCAGCTACTATGCATCGGTCCAATTCGTCTGTCGCCCAACCATCATCGACGAACCCCAGGGCAAGGTCGAGATCCTCGCGGCCCAGCTGGACGACTTCCAGCCCGAGGGTCGGCATGCCGAGGTCGCCGTGGAGGAGGACCCGTACGGCCGCATGCTCCCGGGCATCCGCGGCCTTCGGCTCGCGGTCGAGCGCGTCGAGGCCAAGTTCAAGTACGACGATGCCAACCCGGTCGAGCACCGTGAGCGGGTGATCGGCTACCTCGAGCAGCGCAATCGCGGCCTGGACGCCGGGGTCGCCGGCCAGCAGCGGCGCCGCCTGGCAGCGATCGGCGACTGGCGTGCGGGCCGACGAGGTTCCTGACCATTGTGTTCGCCGTCGAGGCCTGCTTAACTTGGACACGTGTCCAGACAGCGGTCGGATCAGGTTGACGGCGTCGTCCACCGGGTGACGTGCCCGATCTGCGAGGTCATGTGCGGGCTTCGCGTGACGATCGACGGTGGCCGGGTCACCGACATTCGCGGCAACAACGACGATGTCTGGTCGGCCGGGCATATCTGTCCCAAGGGCACTGTTCTCGGCCAACTGCACGACGACCCGGATCGCCTGCGAGCACCGATGATCAAGCAGCCCAACGGGATTCACATCGCCGTCTCCTGGGAGGAGGCGTTCGCCGAAGCGGAGCGGGTCCTGCGGCCGGTGCTGGACAGCGACGGCGCCCAGGCGGTGACGGTGTACGTCGGTAATCCGGTCGCGCACAACCTGGGCCTGAGTTCGTACATCGGCGCCCTGGTCGGGATGGGCGCCGCGGCCGGGATGGGCGCGTACTACTCGCCGGGCACGGTTGACCAGTGGCCGCTCAATGTCGTCAGTACCCTGCTGTTCGGCGGCATGTGGAACGCGCCGATCCCCGATCTGGCCCGCACCGACCATCTCGTCGTGATCGGCGCCAATCCCGCCGCATCGCAGGGATCGATGCTGTCGGCGCCCGACGTGACAGGTCATCTGACCGCTATCCGCAAGCGCGGCGGTCGGGTGGTGGTCATCGATCCTCGTCGCACCGAGACCGCCCAGCGGGCCACCGACTGGGTGCCGATCCGGCCCGGCACAGACGCGTTGGTGTTGTTCGCAGTGCTGCGAACGCTGGCCGCCGACGGGCTGCTGCGCAGCCATACGCACCTCGACGGACGCGTCCAGGGACTCGATGCGGTGATCGCCCTCGCCGAACCGTTCACTCCGGAGATCGTCGAAGGCCCCAGCGGTATCCCGGCCGAAACGATCCGGCGGCTCGCTCATGACCTCGCCTCGGCGCCGAACCCCGTGCTGTACAGCCGGATCGGGGCCTGCACCCAAGAGTTCGGCACCCTGACCACCTGGCTGGTGTTCGTGCTGAACACCGCACTGGGTGCGGTCGACCGGCGCGGGGGAGCGGTGTTCCCCACCCCGGCGGTGTACTCGCCGATGTTCATGAAGCCACCCGATCAGCTTGGTCCGCGTTGGGAATTCGGCCGTTTCACGTCGCGGGTGCGCGGCGTTGGCGAGGTGCTTGGGCAGTTCCCGGTCAGCTGCCTGGCCGAAGAGATCACCACTCCTGGTGCGGGACGCATCCGCGCAATGATCTCGGTCGCGGGCAATCCGGCGATCTCGGCGCCGGCGGCGGGCCGCCTCGACGAGGCGCTGGCGTCACTGGACGCGTTGATCTGCGTGGACAATTGGCTCAACGAGACCACCCGGCACGCCCACGTCATCTTCCCCGGTCTCTCGCCGCTGGAACGGCCGCACGCCGACGATCTGTACTGGATCTATGCCGTCGCCTCCTGCCTGAAGTGGTCCGAACCCGTCTTCGCGCCCGACCCGTTGCGACCGACCGAATGGGAAGTGCTCCTTCGTCTTTCAGGCGCCCTGCTGGGTACGCCGGCGCCCGAGGTGGACGTCGCCGCGATGGACGACCTGTACACCGGCGGACTGGTCGCCACCATGTGCGCTCAGCCGGGCACGCCGCTGACCGGACGCGACCCGAACGAGGTGATGGCTGCACTCAAAGGCCAAGGGCCGGAGCGTATTTACGATCTGTACGTCCGTCTCGGTCCCTGGGGCGACGGCCTGGGCGCCAATCCGGACGGGCTGACCCTCGAGGAGGTGCGCAAGCATCCCGACGGCCTACGGCTCGCTGAACTCGACGGCGGCCGCCTGGAATCCGCGGTCACCACGCCGTCCGGGACCATCGAGCTGGTGCACGACTTGTTCGTCGACGACGTGCCCCGGCTGCGCGAGCGCCTTGACCGGGCCGAGGAGTCGATGCTGCTGACCAGTCGGCGCCATCTGCGGTCGAACAACTCGTGGCTGCACAACGTGCCGTCGCTGATGCGCGGGCGGGACCGCTGCACGCTGCTCGTCCATCCCGACGATGCCATGCGGATCGGGGTTGGCGACGGCGAACTCGCCGAGATTCGCACTTCGGAGGGGAAAGTGTCTGTGCCCGTTGAGGTCAGCGACGACATAATGCCCGGGGTGGTCTCCTTGCCGCACGGCTGGGGGCACGGTGTGTCGGGTAGCAGGCTCGGTGTCGCCAACCACCACCCAGGTGTGAACTCCAACCTGCTCAACCCACCCGATCTGATCGACGTGCCCAGCAACACTCAGGTGGTCAACGGGGTGCCGTGCGAGGTGCGGGCGACGGGCTCCGGCGCCTCAGTCATTGATCGAGTCGGCGAGGCGCTGGAGTAACTCGGTGAGCGCCAACTGCTCCTTGCCGGACAGGATGCCGAACAACTCCTCCGCCGCTGCGGTATAGGCGGTCGCCCAGGTTTCGGCCTGTCGCCGGCCGGTCGCAGTGGTCTGCAGCAGCGTCACCCGGCGGTCGGAGTCGTCCGCGCAGCGCTCGACCAAACCTTCGCGGACCAGCGCGTCGGTCAGGGTGGAGGCGGTGCCCTGGGTGATGCCCACCGTCCGGGCCAGGTCGGTGAGCCGCACCGGACCGCAGCGGTTCACCTCGAAGAGCACCTTCGAACGCGGGGTGGACACACCATGGTCGCCGAGCCGCTCGTCGAGGGCGCGGACAAGCGTCTTGCCGGCGCGCCCGAACGCGTCGGCAAGTGCGACGGCCCGCTGACGGGATTCGGCGTCGTGTGCTGAGCTCGGAATGTGGCGTCACCTCCCTGGGTTGACAGGAAGCGTATCGCGCCCGCAAGATAGTTTGACATCAAACAATTCGATTTCAATTGATCTTCCTGCGAGTGGAGGGACCCCATGACCCGCTTTCCGTTGGCCGGCTTCAACGTCCACCGCGTCGGGTTCGGCGCCATGCAGCTTCCGGGGCCGGGTGTGTTCGGGCCGCCGCGGGACCATGACCAGGCGTTGGCGGTATTGCGCCGGGCCGTCGAGGCCGGCGTCGACCACATCGACACGTCCCAGTTCTACGGTCCCGATGTGGCCAATCAGCTGATCCGTGAGGCGCTGCACCCCTATCCCGACAGTTTGGCTCTGGTGAGCAAGGTCGGTGCGCGCCGCGACGACCAAGGGGCGTGGCTGCCCTACAACGAGCCGGATCAGTTGCGATCCGCGATCGAGGAGAACTTGCGCACCCTCGGTGTCGAACAACTGGCCGCCGTCAACCTGCGGGTGATGGAGAACGAGGCCGATGCGCTGTTCACCGATCAACTCGGCGCGATGATCACCGCCCGCGACGAGGGATTGATCGCCGGTGTCGGGCTGAGCAATGTGAGCCACGAGCAGCTACTGCACGCCTTGGAGCTCACCGACATTGTGTGCGTGCAGAACCCGTTCAACCTGGTGGACCGCTCCTCGCAGCCGGTGCTCGACGAATGCATCGCGCGCGACATCGCGTTCGTCCCGTTCTTCCCGCTCGGGTCGGCGTTTCACGAGGTGAATCCGGTGCTCTCGCACCACCTCGTCACCGGCGCCGCCGAGCGGCTCGGTCACACCCCGGCGCAGATCGCGCTGGCGTGGACGCTGGGCGTCGCCGACAACGTGCTGCTCATTCCCGGCACCTCGTCACTGGGTCACCTCGAGGAGAACCTCGCCGTCACCGACATCGAACTCGACGACGAGACGCAGCGCGAGCTGACCGCGGTCGCGTGACTACTTGAGTTCGGTCGAGGACAGCCCGAGCAGGCGACGCGCCACCACCAGCTGCTGGATCTGCTGCGTGCCCTCGAAGATGTCCAGGATCTTCGAGTCGCGGGCCCACTTCTCCAGCAGCGTTTGCTCGGAATAGCCTGCTGTTCCGGCCAATTCGACTGCCTTGAGGGTGATGTCGCTGGCGACCCGGGCCGCCTTGGCCTTGCCCATCGAGGCTTCTTTGGAGTTGGGGATCGCGTTGTCGGCCTGCCAGGCCGACCGGACCGTCAACAGGTAGCCGGCTTCCCAGTCAGCCTCCATCCGAAGGAATTCCGCGGCGGCTGCGCTCTGGGCGTGTGCGGGCTTGTCATAGGAGATCTCCACGCCGGCGTCGGTCAAGATCGTGCGCAGTTCCTCCAAGGCGGCACGGGCCACCCCGACCGCCATCGCGGCGACAATCGGCCGAGTGTTGTCGAAGGTCTCCATGACCCCGGCAAAACCCTTCTCCACCTCGATTTCCGGGCTCCCCAGCAGGTTTTCCTTGGGGATGCGCGCATTGTCGAAGCGGATGGCCGCGGTGTCGGAGGCCTTGATGCCGAGCTTGTGCTCGAGGCGCTCGACGGTCACTCCGGGATGCTCACGCGGGACGATGAACGACTTGATCGCCGCGCGGCCCTTGGACTTGTCCAGGGTCGCCCACACCACGATGTGCGTGGCGCGGGAGCCGGCCGTGACGTAGATCTTCTCGCCGTTGATCACATATTCGTCGCCGTCGAGCACCGCGGTGGTCGACACTGCCGCGGAATCGGAACCGAATGACGGTTCGGTGATCGCCATTGCCGCCCAGACGTTCTTGCCCAGCCGCTGCAGCTGCTCGTCGGTGGCGACACCGGAGATGGCAGCGTTGCCCAGGCCCTGGCGGGGGACGGACAGTAGCAGCGCGATGTCACCCCAGGAGATCTCCAGGGCGTTGAGTAATGCGGACATGTTGCCGCCGTTGATGTTTCCCTTGGGGCCGTCGTCGCTGTCGCGGAAGGCCTCGGTGCCGGCGAACGAGATGGTGTTGGCCTCGGAGATGCCCTCGAAGAGGGTTGCCAGGGTGTCGAGTTCGACGGGGTAGGCGTGCTCGGCGACGTCGTATTTGCGCGAGATCGGCCGCAGCATCTCCGCGGCACCCTGATGTGCCTTTTCGATGACCGCTTCCAGCTTGCGCGGCAGTTCGAGATTGATTGCCATGTCAGTCTTTTCCGTTCGTTGTCCGTGACGGTTACAGGACGACAACACCCTCGGCGACGCCGATGGCCCGCAGATCGCGGTACCAGCGCTCGACCGGGTGTTCCTTGGTGTAGCCGTGGCCGCCGAGTAGTTGCACACCGTCGAGGCCGATCTGCATGCCTTTGTCGGTACCCAGCTTCTTGGCGAGGGCGGCTTCGCGTGCGAACGGCAGACCGCGTTCGGCGCGGGCGGCGCCGCGCCAGGTGATCAGCCGCAGGCCATCGAGTTCGATGGCGATGTTGGCGCACATGAACGCGACGGCCTGACGCCGCGCGATGGGCTCACCGAACGCTTCACGTTCCTTGACGTAGGGGATCACGTAGTCGAGCACGGCGTGCGAGGTGCCGACCGCGAGCGCGGCCCAACCCAAGCGCGACAACGCAATTGCTTCGGAATAGTCGGCGTCGGTGGCGCCGTCCTCGCCGAGGCGGGCGGACAGTGGCACCGTCACCTTGTTCAGCTCCACCCGGCCCAGGGCGGCGGCGCGGATGCCCATGCTGGGATCGGCTTTGATGCCCACGCCGGCGGTCGACGCCTCCACGATGAACAGTGCCGGCTTGCCGTCGAGTTGTGCTGCCACAATGAACAATTCGGCGTCCGCGGCGGCCGGGACGAGGGATTTGACCCCGTCGAGGCGGTAGCCGCTGGGGGTGCGAACCGCGGTGGTCTTCAGCGCGGTCGGGTCGAACAGGGCCTGCGGTTCGGCTATCGCCACGCAGGCCTGCGGCACGTTCTCGCCGGCGAATTCGCTGAGATAGGTGGCCTGCTGATCGGCGCTGCCCCAATGCGTCAGCGCCGAGGCAACTCCGCCCGGGGCCAGAATCGGCAGCGCGAGACCCATGTCGCCGTAGGCGAGGGCCTCGGCCACCAACGCGTTGGTCACCGTGGTGCGCTGCTCGGCAATGCCGTCGAAGTCCTCGGGGATGTTGATCGCGGTGATACCGAGCTCGGCGGCCTTGGCGATCAGATCGGCGGGATAGCCGGCGGCGGCGTCGGCGTCGTGGGCGGCGGGACGCAGTATTTCCTCGGCGAACTCGTCGACCGTCGCGACGATCATCTTCTGGTCGTCGTCGGGGGTGAGGTCAAAGTAATCGGCGCCGCTGGGCCGGAGCCGGGTGGGCGCCTTGCCGGCACCTTGAACCCGCTTGAACTGCCGGGTGGCCGCCCCGGCGGTGGAGAACACCTGCTTGACGCCGTACCGCAAGCCGCGGTTGAGGGGGTCGCGCAGGTGGTAGCGGTCCAAGAACTCCTGGCCGACCAGGGGAGTGACGAGCGCCAGGCCGATGTCGGTGAGAGAGCGCTTGTGCTTGTACTGCCCGACCGCGCTATCGCGGGCCCGGGGGCTGGTCGATTTCGGGGGAAGAGTGTTGGTCATGGTGGCAGCCTCGTCGATGGTGGGCGTGCTGGTGAGATCGCGCTGGAACTTATCTTACTCCAAAGTAAGGTAGATCCCGGAACCCCTGACGACCTGTCGGTTGTGTTGAGTCGGTCACATAAGTCCGGATATGGGGTAGTGGTCTACTCGCATACCCCGCTCAGCAGCGTTCGAGACTCGTCTTGAGAGCTTGTTCGAGCAGATCTGGGGGCCGCCATGACCATCACCATCGATGCGCCGCGGATGCCGAATGTGTTCGACGCAGGGTTGCCCACCGTCGACTATGACAACGAGACGGACCCTTACGAAGCGCTGGCGATGCTGCGACGGGCGCGCGAGCAGGCTCCGATCGCACTCGGCCCGCATGGCCCGGAATTCCTGGCCTACGACATCGTCCACGACGCCTCACGTGACCGCAGATTCGTTGTGCCGCAGGGGATGTTCCTCGCATCCCAGGGCATCACCTCGGGCCCGCTGTGGGACCGGGTGGTCGCCACGATCATCAATATGGACGGCGACGAGCACCATCGGCTGCGTCGCCTGGTGTGCAAGGCGTTCACGCCGAGGGCGACGGAGCGGCTGCGCTCTACGGTCACCGAGGTCATCAACGGCCTGGTCGACAAGTGTGCCGCCGACGGCCGGTGCGACGTCGTCGCCGATATCGCGCGGCATTACCCGATCCCCATCATCTGCGCCCTGCTCGGTGTTCCGGGCGGTGATTGGGAGCAGTTCGCCCGCTGGACCGACGAGTTCTTCAAGGCCTTCAGCTGGAACGTCGCTGAGAACGCGCCGTCGATCCTGGCCGCCTGGGAGGAGTTGGACGACTATGTCGACGCGATGGTCGCCGAGCGGCGGCACGGTCTCACCGACGACCTGGTTTCGGACCTGATCCGGGCCGAAGATGAAGGTGACCGCCTCAGCATCTCCGAACTGCGCATGCTGGTGGCGGGGCTGCTGATGGCCGGCACCGATACCACCAGAAATCAGCTCGCCGCGTCGGTGTCGGTGCTGTGCGAACATCCCGACCAGTGGGCGCTATTGGCCCGGCAACCCGACCTCGCGGCCCGCGCGGTGGAGGAGACAATGCGCCATTCTCCAATTGTGTTCGGCACGCTGCGCACCGTGGTCGAGGATGTCGAGGTCGCGGGATACCTCATCCCGGCGGGCACGCTGGTCATTCTCAATTCGGCTGCCGCCAACCGTGATTCGAGTGTCTGCGACGGACCGGACCGTCTGGACATCACTCGCACCGCCGCGCTGCCGATGCATACGTTCGGCGGCGGCGTGCACTACTGCCTCGGGGCCAACCTGGCTCGTCTCGAGCTGACGGAGGCGCTGACGGTCATGGCGCGACGGATGCCCAACATTCGCCGGACCGGGCCCGCGCCGTGGAAGCCACTGAGCGGGCTGAGTGGACCCGCGACGCTGCCCGTCGGATTCGACCCGGGCTACTAGCCTTTGGCCAAGCTCGCCAGGGTGGCCTTGTGCAGCACCCCATTGGTGGCGACGGCGTGTCCGCCGTGAGGGCCGGGCTGTCCGTCGAGATTGGTGAAGGTACCGCCGGCTTCGCGGACCAAGATGTCCAGCGGGGCAAGGTCCCACAGCTTCACCTCGGGTTCGGCGGCGATGTCCACGGCGCCCTCGGCGACCAGGCAGTAGGAGAAGAAGTCGCCATAGGCGCGCACGCGCCACACCTCGTCGGTCAACCCCAGGAACTGCTCCCGCAGCCCGAGGTCAGCCCACCCGGACAGACTGGAAAACGACAGGCTGGCCGATCCCAGTTCCGCGACACGGGACACCGACAGCGTGCGGGCCGGTCCGTCGCCGGTCGTCGCGAAGGCGCCCAGGCCGCGGCCGGCCCACCATCGCCGACTCAAAGCCGGGGCGCTGATCACACCGACGGTCGGAACGCCGTCCTGGAGAAGGGCGATCAGGCTGGCCCACACCGGTACGCCGCGGACGAAGTTCTTGGTGCCGTCGATCGGGTCGATCACCCATTGCCTGCCCTGGAATTCGGCGGTGCCGCCGTACTCCTCGCCCAGCACCGCGTCGTCCGGGCGTTCGCGGGACAACACCGCGCGCAGGTCCGCCTCGACCGCCTCGTCGGCGTCGGTGACCGGGGTGAGGTCGGGTTTGGTGTCGATGCGCAGATCCAGCGCCCCGAACCGGTCGAGGGTGATCGCGTCGGCCCGGTCGGCGAGCTGCAACGCCACCGAGAGGTCTGCCCGTATGTCGTGGCCGCTCATCCGGCCCCCGCGCAGGCTCGGGCGCCGCAAGTCTGCCTTCGATTCGCTCCGCAAGCGTCGCTCATGGCTGCAGTCCTACCATGGCCGCATGTGGGAATTCGCGGTGATATTGCTCATCGTCGGCGCGCTGGTCCTCGTGTTGGCCCCGCGCCTCATGCGCCGCGGCCCGCGCGGCGAGGTTTTGCACGGCACGCTGCTGGTGACTGGCGTGAGCCCGCGCCCGGACGCCACCGGCGAGCAGTTCGTCACGATCAGCGGGGTCATCAACGGACCGACGGTCAACGAGCACGTGGTGTATCAGCGGATGGCGGTCGACGTGAACAGCTGGCCGACCATGGGTCAATTGATTCCGGTGGCGTACTCGCCGAAGAATCCGGACAACTGGTTCTTCGCACCGCCCGACCAGCCGCCTCCGATTTAGGAATTCGATGTCCAAACCGCTGCCCGACGGGCTGCTCGCACTGTTGCGTCGCCCGAGCCCCTGCTTTGTGGCCACTCTGATGCCCGACGGCTCACCGCAGCTGACAGAGACGTGGGTGACCACCGACGGCGAACACATCGTCATCAACATCGTCGAAGGCATGCAGAAGGCGCGCAATCTGGCCCGCGATCCGCGCATCGCCGTCAATGTCGTCGACTCGGACGACGTCAACCGCTACTACGCGGTGCGGGGTCACGTGCTGTCGACGACGACCGAGGGAGGCCGCGAAAGCATCGACGAGATCTCGCAGAAGTATCTCGGCATGCCGTATCCGAACTTCTCGGGGAATCCCGACGAGACGCGCGTCATCGTCACCATCGCGGCTGACTCGATCACCACACCGGCTCGCGACTGACGGCACCGGCCGGCGCCCCGTAGTGACCCCGCTTCAGGAATGGGCCGTGTTCACGCGTTGGTCGATGAGGCGGTCGATCACCGCCAGCAGCCCCTCGTCGAGTTCCGTGCGCGGTTGGCCGCCGAGTGCGTTGGACATCGCGTGGTGGTAGAGGCCATCACCGACCAGCTTGATCGTGCGCGCGACGTCGCGGTCGCCGATGGCCTCGGTCAGCACGGCCAGCCACTGATCGGAGATCTGCTCGATGGCCGCACGGGCCCGCGGATCACCGGCCTGCTGTAACCGGGCGACCGCGACCAGTGTGCGATCCAGCGGTGTGTTCGCGTAGTGCGAGGTGCGGATGTAGTGCCGCGCAGGCCCGTCGACCGCCTCGCGCATCTTGTCGACGTCGTCGCCGGCCAGCGCGATCAGCCGCTCACACAAGGCTTCGGCGAGTTGGTCCTTGGCCGGGAAGTGATAGAGCAGCCCGCCCTTGGACACTCCAGCACGGGCGGCGACGGCGTCGAGCGTGGCGTGGCGCTCGCCGTCGACTGCCAGCGCCTCGGCATACGCGTCGAGAATGCGCTCACGCGAGGTCGCCATCCGCCGAGTTTAATCGGTTTCCAACTGTACCGTCCGGACGGTACAGTTGAGGGGTCGTGGAATACCAGAACCAATTGATGGAGAGATAACCGTGCGCGCCTACGTCGAGCTCATTCGAGTTCCGGGCGTGGTCAATGTGACCGCCTCACAGCTCTTTGCGCGGCTGCCGCTCGGCATGCTGTCGCTGGCGATCCTGCTGCACGTCCAGGCCCGCACCGGTTCCTACGCGGTGGCGGGCGCGGTGGTGGCGTTCACCAGCATCGGTGAAGCCCTCGCGATGCCGATGACGGCGCGTCTCCTCGGCCGGCTCGGGATGATGCCGACCCTGGTGTCGGCTGCCGTGATCAACGCCGTCAGCATGCTCGCGCTGGCCTTCGTCGATGTGCCCACGACGATTCTCATGGTGTTGGGGTTCCTGATCGGTGCCTCGGTTCCACCGCTGTTGCCCGCGGTCCGCGCGCTATACCCGCAGATGGTGCCGGGAACGGGGCTGCGTGCGATCTTCGCGCTCGATACCACTGCGCAGGAGCTGATCTGGGTGATCGGCCCGGTCGCCGCCACGTTCCTCGCGTCTGCGATATCGACCGCGATCCCGCTGCTGTTCTCCGCGGCGGTCACCCTGGTGGGGACCGTCTGGTTCCTGCTCAGTGCGCGCCAGTTCCGGCCGACCATCGTCACCAGCAGAATGGCGTTCGGCAAGGTCCTGGCCAACCACGCCGTGATCCTGGCCATGATCGCCAGCCTCGCGCTGGTCGCGTCGTTCACGGCCCTGGAAGTCGGCGTGCTCGCGCTCTTCGGTAACCACAACCTGTCGGCTGGTGTGGCCCTCGCGGCGACCGGCCTTGGCTCGTTGCTCGGTGGCGTGTTGTTCGGGCATCGCCACCTGGGTGTGCGCGGTCTGGCCTTGTCGATGGCCGTGGTCGCCGCAGGCACGGCACTGTTCGCGCTGGTTGACGGCTACCCGCTGCAACTTGCCGTGCTGTTCGCGTCCGGGCTGGGCTTCGCGCCCGCGCTGGCCGCGCTGTACGTGATGGTGTCCCACGAGATCGCCGAAGACTCAACCGCTGAGGCGTTCGGGTGGCTCAACAGCGGCGCTCTGGCCGGCGGTGCCCTGGGCACCGCGCTCGGCGGCGTTGTCGCGGACGCCTACAGCCCGTTCGCCGTCGTCATGGTCTCGGCCGGGTTGGCCCTGGCCGCCGCGTGTACGCCGCTCATCGCACGCACCGCCGGTCCGGTTGGTGGGCTGTCCCGGGAGCCGGCGAAGGTGACATGCGAGGTCTGAGCTAGCCGTGTCCGATGCGCAGTAGCTCGGCGACGCTGGTGAGCTTCACCCGAGGCCGGCCGTGCGGCTCGCCCGCGCCGCGCTCGTGCGCGTCGATCAGCTTCCAATGGTCATCGGTGACCAGCTTGGGCTGACGCGACAGGAGCCACTCGACCAGCGTCTCACCATGGTCGTCACCGAAGTCGCCGAGCGTGCGCCCGTCGAGGTCGGCCAGCAGCGTCGCGACGGTGTCCGCCGAATCCTTCTTGTTGCTGCCGATGACACCCGACGGTCCGCGCTTGATCCAGCCGACCACATATTCGTTGGCGCTGCCCTCGACGCGACCGTCGGTGTGCGGGATGGTGCCCGAGCGGTCGTCGAACGGCAGACCCGGCGTCGCGATGCCGCGGTAGCCGACCGCACGCACCACGAGCTGGGCGGGCAGTTCCTCCCGCGCCCCGGTGTCCTTCGCGACGATCCGGCCGCCCTCGTCGACGAGCTCGTTGCGGCCCAGCACCACCGACTCGACGCGGCCGTCGCCCTTGATCTCGATGGGCGAGGTCCGGAAACGGAACACGATGCGGCGCTTGGCTCCTCGCGGTTCGGTACTGGCATAGCCACGCAGCACCTTGATGTTCAGCTTGGCGGTCTTGCCCGCCGCCTCGAGCTGTTCGTCGGTGATCGAGTCGAAGTCAGCGGGGTCGACGATGACGTCCACGTCCGCCATGGCCTCCAGGTCGCCCAGCTCCCGCAGCTCCAGGGTGGTGAACGTGGCCTGCAACGGTCCGCGGCGGCCGATCACGACGACCTCCTCGACACCCTGCCCGTGCAGAAGGTCGAGCGCGTGGTCGGCAATATCGGATTTCGCGAGCTCGCGCGGATCGCTGACGAGGATGCGCGCGACGTCGAGCGCCACGTTGCCGTTGCCGATGACCACCGCACGATGGCCGCCGAGGTCCGGCGACATTTCGCCGAAGTGCGGGTGCGCGTTGTACCAACCGACGAAGTCGACGGCGGCGACGCTTCCCGGCAGTTCCTCGCCCGGGATACCGAGCGGGCGGTCGGACTGCGCCCCGATCGCGTACACGACGGCGTCGTACTTCTGCGCGAGCTCCTCGGCCTGTACGTGCTCGCCGACGCGGATGTTGCCGAAGAACCGGAACCTCTCGTCGACGGAGGTCTTCTCGAATTGGGCACTGATGGTCTTGATCTTGGGATGGTCGGGCGCCACGCCAGAACGCACCAGACCGAAGGGGGTGGGCAGCATTTCGAGCATGTCGACATGGACATCAGGGCCGCCGGCGGCAACCGAACTGTCCGCGAACTTCAGCAGCGACGCCGCCGCGAAGTATCCGGAGGGGCCTGCACCTACGATCGCGACAAAGTAAGGACGCATCCTCGCGCTTTCTGTCCGGACCCGGCTGCGCGCAAGGGGCTGTCGCATCGCAGTCGAGAAGCACCGCTATGGGCTGAGCGGCGCCACATCCTGGTTACCACTGTGATGCTAGTCGCGTGACCGGCGGGGCAACTCAGGAGCCGCCGTGGATCACAACGTGTCACGGCGCCGGTAACCTGAGGAGCCGTGGACCTCGATCGTCAGTCAGATATCGCCGCCCTCGACACCACCCTGACAACGGTGGAGCGAGTGCTCGACATCGATGGGCTGCGCGCGAAGATCGAGAAGCTCGAACACGAAGCCGCCGACCCGAATCTGTGGAACGACCAGAGCCACGCCCAGCAGGTCACCAGCGAGCTGTCCCACGCCCAGGGTGAGCTGCGCCGCGTCGAAGGCCTGCGCAGCCGCCTGGATGATCTGCCGGTGCTCTACGAGATGGCCGCCGAGGAAGAGGGTGCGGGTGCGGCAGACGCCCTGGCCGAGGCCGACGCCGAGCTGAAGTCGCTGCAGGCCGACATCGAGCAGCTGGAGGTTCGGACCCTGCTGTCCGGCGAGTATGACGAGCGCGAGGCGCTGGTCACCATCCGTTCCGGCGCCGGTGGCGTGGACGCCGCCGACTGGGCCGAGATGCTGATGCGGATGTACATCCGCTGGGCCGAACAGCACAACTACGGCGTCGAGGTCTTCGATACGTCCTACGCCGAAGAGGCCGGCATCAAGAGCGCGACGTTCGCCGTGCACGCTCCCTATGCCTACGGCACGTTGTCGGTCGAGCAGGGCACCCACCGGCTGGTGCGGATCAGCCCGTTCGACAACCAGAACCGGCGGCAGACCTCGTTCGCCGACGTCGAGGTGCTGCCGGTTACCGAGACCACCGACCACATCGACATCCCCGAGCAGGATGTGCGCGTCGACGTCTACCGCTCCAGCGGTCCCGGCGGCCAGTCCGTCAACACCACCGACTCGGCGGTTCGACTGACCCACATTCCCACCGGCATCGTTGTCACCTGCCAGAACGAGAAGTCGCAGCTGCAGAACAAGGTTTCTGCGATGCGTGTTCTGCAGGCCAAGCTCCTGGAGCGCAAACGCCACGAAGAGCGCGCCGAGCTCGACGCGCTCAAGGGTGACGGCGGGAGTTCCTGGGGCAACCAGATGCGCTCCTACGTTCTGCACCCCTACCAAATGGTCAAGGATCTGCGCACCGAATACGAGGTCGGCAATCCTTCGGCGGTACTGGATGGGGACATCGACGGATTCCTGGAAGCGGGGATCCGGTGGCGCAACCGGCGAGATGACGACGAATAGCTATCTGGCGTTCCCGTTCTCCGCGCGTTGGCATGACTTCTGGCATGGCAACGTCGGCGAGTGGATCCTGACCCGCGGCCTGCGCATTGCGCTGCTGCTCATCGGCGGCCTCCTTGCGGCCCGGTTCATCCAGTGGGGCACCCAGAAGATCTCCCGGCGCATCGACGCCAGCTTCCGCGAGAGCGATGCCCTGGTCCGCTCGGAAAGCGCCAAGCACCGGCAGGCCGTCGCGTCCGTCATCTCCTATGTGGCGATCGCCCTGCTCGCCGTGATGGTGGTCGTCGAGGTCACCGACGTGCTCGCGGTTCCGGTGAGCTCGCTGGTGGCGCCCGCTGCCGTGCTGGGCGCGGCGCTCGGTTTCGGCGCGCAGCGCATCGTGCAGGACCTGCTGTCGGGGTTCTTCATCATCACCGAAAAGCAATACGGATTCGGCGATCTGGTGTCGCTGACGGTGGCCGGCATTGCCAAGGAGGCGACCGGCACCGTCGAGGACGTCACCCTGCGCATCACCAAGTTGCGCTCCCCGGAAGGTGAAGTCCTGACCATCCCCAACGGGCAGATCGTCAAGACCCAGAACCTGTCCAAGGACTGGGCGCGAGCCGTCATCGACATCCCGGTGCCGACCACATCCGACCTCAACCGCGTGAACGACGTGCTGCATGGGGTATCCGAGAAGGCGATCAAGGACCCCGGGCTGAAGGACCTGCTTCTGGACGCCCCACAGCTGATGGGAGTGGAAAGCATCGAACTCGACACCGTCAACCTGCGCATGGTGGCGCGCACGCTGCCCGGTAAACAGTTCGAAGTCGGCCGCAAGCTGCGGGTGCTGGTGATCGCGTCGCTGATGCGCGCCGGCATCGCCAGCCCGGCAGACGGCTCGCCGATGGTCGAGGCCCTTGTGCACCCGGCGACCGCGGACGACGCCGCCGGAACCCAGGGGCCGGTGGACCCGAAGTGAAGCTGAAGCCGACACCCCGAGAAGGCCGCGGCTGGCCGCACTACATCTTCTGGGGCCGCATGCGTACGTCCACTGCCGCGCTGCTGGCCGCGTTCATCGCCGTCTGGTGGCTGTATGCGACGTATCAGCCGGAATCCGCCGCGCCGGTGGCGCCGAACACCCAGGTGGTGCCGCCCGGCTTCGTGCCCGACCCGTCCTACACGTGGGTGCCGCGCACCGATGTCCGGGACCGCACCACGACCACGCGGACGACGACCACGACAACGACGGAGACAACGACGCCGACGGAGACCACGACCCCGACCACGTCACCCACGTCGCCGACCTCCACGACGTCGCCCGGTCCGGCGCCGTTCCAGATCCCCGGGTTGCCCACACCGACCCCGTCACCTGCGCCGGTTCCGACGCCGGCGCCGGGGCAGGGGCCGATGGTGACGCCCGCGGCTCCGACGCAGTAATCGGTCGCCCGCCGTCGGACGGCTACACTGGCGTGCCGTGATGATCACCCTCGACCATGTCAGTAAGCAGTACAAGTCGTCGGCACGGCCAGCCCTCGACAATGTCAGCGTCAAGATCGACAAGGGTGAGTTCGTCTTCCTCATCGGGCCGTCCGGTTCCGGCAAGTCCACGTTCATGCGGCTGCTGCTGGCCGAGGAAACGCCCACCTCCGGTGATCTGCAGGTGTCGAAGTTCCACGTCAACAAACTGTCGGGCCGGCAGGTGCCCAAACTGCGTCAGGTGATCGGCTGCGTATTTCAGGACTTCCGGCTGCTGCAGCAGAAATCGGTGTTCGAGAATGTCGCCTTCGCGCTGGAGGTGATCGGCAAGAAGCCCGACACCATCAACCGTGTGGTGCCCGAGGTCCTGGAGATGGTGGGGTTGTCCGGTAAGGCCAACCGGCTGCCTGCCGAGCTCTCCGGCGGTGAGCAGCAGCGCGTGGCGATCGCGCGGGCCTTCGTCAACCGCCCGCTGGTGTTGCTGGCCGACGAGCCCACCGGCAACCTGGACCCAGAGACCAGTAAGGACATCATGGATCTGCTCGAGCGGATCAACCGCACGGGTACCACCGTGTTGATGGCCACCCACGACCACCACATCGTCGACTCCATGCGCCAGCGCGTGGTGGAGCTGTCCCTGGGCAGACTCGTCCGCGATGAGCAGCGTGGTGTCTACGGAATGGATCGTTAAGTGCGCTTCGGCTTCCTAGTCAACGAGGTCTTCACCGGGCTTCGCCGCAACGTCACCATGACGGTGGCCATGATTCTCACCACGGCCATCTCGATCGGCCTGTTCGGTGGTGGTCTGCTGGTGGTGCGGCTCGCCGACCACTCGCGCAACATCTACCTCGACCGCGTCGAGACCCAGGTGTTCTTGACCAACGACGTGTCGGCCAACGACCCCACCTGTGACGCAGACCCCTGTAAGGCGTTGCGCGCCAAGATCGAAGCCCGCAACGACGTGCGTTCGGTTCGGTTCCTGAACCGCGACGACGCCTACAACGACGCCACCCGCAAGTTCCCGCAGTACAAGGACGTCGCGAGCAAGGACTCGTTCCCGGCGTCGTTCATCGTCAAGTTGGACAACCCTGAGCAGCACAAGGATTTCGACGCCGCGATGGTGGGCCAGCCCGGTGTGCTCAACGTGCTGAATCAGAAAGAGCTGATCGACCGGCTCTTCGCGGTGCTCGACGGGCTGTCGGCCGCCGCGTTCGCGGTCGCGGTGGTCCAGGCGATCGGTGCGATCCTGTTGATCGCCAACATGGTTCAAGTCGCGGCTTACACCAGGCGCACGGAGATCGGGATCATGCGGATGGTGGGTGCCACGCGGTGGTACACGCAGCTGCCGTTCCTCTTGGAGGCGGTGCTGGCGGCGACCATCGGTGTCGTGATCGCGATCGTCGGGTTGATCGTGGTGCGAGCGGCGTTCCTGGAGAACGCGCTCAACCAGTTCTATCAAGCCAATCTGATCGCCCGGATCGACTACGCCGACATCCTCTACATATCGCCGATCATGTTCGGCGTCGGCGTGTTGATGGCCGGTCTCACCGGCTACGTCACGCTGCGCCTCTATGTGCGGCGGTAGCGGTGGCCAAGAATCCGGAGAAGAAGCCAGAGCGCAAGATCGTCGCCTCCAATCGCAAGGCGCGGCACAACTATTCGATCCTCGACACCTACGAGGCCGGCGTCGTCTTGCAGGGCACCGAGGTCAAGAGCCTGCGGGAGGGTCACGCATCGCTGGCCGATGCGTTCGCGACCGTCGACGACGGCGAGATCTGGCTGCGCAATTTGCACATCCCGGAATATCACCACGGCACCTGGACCAATCACGCGCCGCGACGCAACCGCAAACTGCTGCTGCACCGCAGCCAGATCGACACGCTGGTGGGGAAGATCCGCGATGGCAACCTCACCCTGGTGCCGTTATCGCTGTACTTTTCCGACGGCAAGGTCAAGGTCGAGTTGGCGTTGGCTCGCGGCAAGCAGGCGCATGACAAGCGCCAGGATCTGGCCAAGCGCGACGCCCAGCGTGAAGTGATCCGGGAACTCGGCCGCCGGGCCAAAGGCAAGCTCTGATCGGGATCCTGCTCGCGCTCGCATCGGCAATCGGTTACGGCGTCAGCGATTTCGTCGGCGGCATCGCGGCGCGACGGGTGGCCGCGCTGCGGGTCGTGGTGGTGTCCTATCCGCTGGCGATGGTCCTGCTCGGGGTCCTGGCGCTGGTCGTCGGTGGTGCGGTGTCAACGCCGGCGGTGGTGTGGGGCCTGCTGTGCGGGGTGAGCCAGGCGTTCGGCGTGTGGTGGTTCTACGCCGCGTTGGGTGCCGGCCCGATCTCGGTCGTGTCGCCGCTGACCGCGGTCCTGGTGGCTGCGGTGCCCGTCAGCGTGGGACTTGCGATGGGGGAGCGGCCCGGTGTGGTCGCCGGGGTGGGCACCGTCCTGGCGTTGATCGCCGTCGTCTTGGTCAGCCGCCAGGCCACCGACGAGGACGTACACCCGCACAGGTTCACCGCGACCGTGGCGTGGCTGACGATCGGCTCGGGTCTGGCGTTCGGGCTGAATTTCGTTCTCCTGCATCAAGCCCCAGCCGATGCTCACCTCTGGCCGCTGTTCTTTGCGCGGGTGTCGGCTACGGCGATCGTGTTCCTGGTGGCCGTATCCAGTGGCAATTTCGTAGCGCCACGGGGGTTTCCGCTGAAGATGGCGGTGTTGGCCGCGCTGTTGGATACCGCTGCCAATATCGCGACGCTGCTGGCGCTGCAGGCCTCGATGCTGTCGTTGGCCAGTGTGCTGATGTCGCTTTATCCGGCGGCAACGGTGCTACTGGCGATCGTGGTGCTGCGCGAGCGGGTCACCCGCTGGCAGGTGCTGGGTATGGTGCTGGCGTTGGTCGCCGTCGGGATGATCTCGGTCCGCTAGCTCTTGTCCGCACTTGTCGAGATTTTGTGCGGAGCAAGGTTTTTCAGACCACCCGCTATCCCTTTGGCAGCGGAGTCCAGGGCACCGGTGACTTTCTTCACCGGCGCTGCGCTGCTTGTGGTGATTGCTGTGCGCGGCGCCTGTCCGCTGGTGCGCAAATTCGGAAGGGCGGGGCTCGGCGAAGGCACGTCACTTCGGGCCTTGGTCGTACCCTGCTGCACCGCCACCGGGAGCTGGTTCACAACTGTCTCGGTGTTGGATGCGGGCGGCAGCAGACCGACCGGACGCTGCACGCCCGGGTCGTCCGGGATCGGCTTGTTGTCCTGGTAGCCGGCATTGACCAGAACCGTCGCGGCGGGTTCCACCGCGTCGGCAATGATGTTGCCGCCGGGCACCATCCGCAGCGGGCGTACCAGTGGAAGTCCGTCGGATTGGAAGGTGACGTAGGTGATGTTTCCGTCGACCGGGATCTTGTCGACGACGTTGCCTTGCGAGTCGACGATGTAGTGGTAGTGCTGGTCGCCGGCCGGTACCGGATCCAGCGCCTCCTGCGGCATCGGTGCGGTCGCCTGTCCGCCGTAGTCGTAGGCGTAGGCCATCAAACTATTGGCGTCGGCGAGCACATTGATCGGGTAGGTCGGCGCATCGGAGTTGATGTTGTACTCGTACGCGGTGTCCACGACCGGAACGCTGAGGTCGCTTGGCGTCGGTGCGGCCGAGGTCGCCAACAGCGGCGCGAACATCCAGTAGGTGGTCCAAAAGCCGCCACCGGCCCGGTTGGTGTTGTTGTCCAACACGACCAGTCGGACGTTGTTCAGTGCCGGATCGCCCTTGCTCTGCATATCGCCCAGCGCAGTTCCGGTTTGCCCGGCGCCCCACCCGGACGCCAAGACCACCACACCACGTGGGTCGGTGCTATTGGCGTCAATCGCGTCGGCGATGCCCTGCGGTCCGAGAAAGAACGGGACCACCTGAGGAGGGCCGTATCCACTCCAGTCACGGTTGTAGTAATCCGAGCTGGCGAAGACCTGCGCCGTCGAATTCGCGGGAGTGATCAGCGCCATCAAATCGACGGGCGTCGACTCGGTGACTGCGGTCTGACCCGCGACCACTGCGGTGGTCAGGCCGCTGACGCCCAACGCGACAGCAGTCAGCCGGCGCGCTTGTTGGCGCTGAACGCCCCTACGGCGAGACTTGTGGTGCTTTCCCGACATATGTAGGTCCTAATGCCGCCCCTACGCCAAGACGTTTGCCCCAGCGTCAATTCCGCTCATCTCGGCAAATGAGCTTCTGATGGGAAATCGTGTCGAGTACCAGTTGCGTTACATGGGACGGCGATTGTGGCAAACGCGACAAGAGTGGCGGACGGGTTAGCTGGGATAGGTGTGTCGAGTCAGCGCAACGGCTCGCTGGGCACGTCGTAGCGCTCCTGGTAGGCGCGAACCCGCTCGCGCAATTCGCCGGCATCGAGTCCGGTGTCGGCCCAGGTGTAGCGGTTGCCGCCGCCGTCGCCGGGGTTGGCCGAAAGGTGCTCGCGCATGCGCTGTTCGGCGATCGGGGTCAGCTCACGGCCCAGGCGGTCATAGATCGCGCCGATGGTGGCGAATGGATCCTGCATGAAATCAGCGAACCGCACATTGACGACTCGATCCTCGCCGATCACGCCGTCGTCGACCCAGTTCATCAAACGGTTCAGCCCGAGGATGTTCTCGGCTGCGCATTGCCCGGCCGCGCGTGCGACGGTGGCGTTGTCGCTGGCGAGCTTCTGCAGGTGAGCGATCAGCGCACTGATCGAGGAGATCACCACCAGCGGGTCGCGGTGAGTCTGGACGAGGATCGCGTCGGGATATTCGGTCAGCAGGCTATCCAGCGTCCAGAGGTGAGCGGGGCTCTTGAGCAGCCACTGGCCGGGAACGCCGGACTGCAGGTGCTGCAGATACTGGCGGTGGTAGCGGTACGCGGCCGCATGATCGGCGTCGTACATCAGCCAGTGCTGGTAACTCGGCAGGCGGTACTGCGTCGGGAAAATCATGCTGCAGAACGTTCCGGCGGTGATCCGCACGCATTCCTGGCCGCCGCGTGCGCTCATCGGGTGGAACTTCATGAAGCCGGGCATCAGCTGCTCGGTCATCTCGAGCTGAGCCTGGGTCTCGTCGATGCGCGGGTCGGTCTCGTAGGTCTCGGGCTGGGGGACCGGGAAGGGGTGGTCCACTTCCCAGGTCAACGGCGCCCGTAGGTCGGGATCCTGGGCGAGCAGGTCATAGAGGATCGTGGTGCCGGTGCGCGGCTGGCCGAGGATGAAGATCGGCTGCTCGATCCGCTCGCCGGCGATCTCGGGATGTTCGTTGCGCCACGCGGTGATCTGCAGGCGGTTGCGCAGCGGCACAATCACATCGGCTGCGGCGATCTCCACGCCGAGCGGGGATAGGTCGGCTTCGTTGACCAATCCTTCGACCAGGCGGGACAGGTTCTGCCGCCAGCCGTCGTCGGTACCGAAGTCCTCGCTTCCGGCCAGCTCGCAGGCCTGCTCGATGAGCTTGGCCGGATCAAGGCGCGCCTGCACCGCACTCGTCATTTCTGAACCTCCCTGTCCAGCAGACGAACTGTCACGTCCGGTGCACTCGGGTTGTCCAGCCAGCGAACGACGATGAAACCGCGTCGACGTCCACCGGTGTCGAGCCAGTGGCCCTCGCCGGAGTCTTCGGCACCGATCGTGAGCCGGACGTATCCGTCGGAATCGGGGGTGACGCCCTTGTTGGTCACCGAGCTGGAGCGTAGCAGCGGCTCCAGGCATTCATGCCAGATACTCTCCAAAGTCACTGACCAGTAACGGGTTTCGGGGGGAAGGAAGGTCAGCTGCAGATTCTGATGGGGCTCGAGTGAGAACATGCCGAGCATGTAGAGGTTGTCGGGTGTGGTGTTCTCGCCACCCAGGTTCTCCGCGCCCGAGGTGATCAGGATGTTGGGGGTTTCCAGCAGGTCGGGGCGCACCGTGCGGTGCAGGGTGGTGAGCTTGACGATCGTCCAGCCCATCGCCGTGAGCTGTGCGGCCAGTGCGTCGTCGGACAGCGGGGCAAGCGGGGGAGCCTCACCGAGCAGTGAAATATCCAGTTGCACAGGGATTTCAGTGTCGGGATCGGCGATGTAGTCGCGGACGACGATCGAGGTGGCGTCCTCGGGGATCTCGACCCAGTGCGCGCCGGCCAGCTCACTGTCAGTCGGGCGGCTGGCGGCGAACACGACATTGAACCGACCGCCCTCGTCGAGGACAAGGTCGCGGTCGGAGAGGTAATTGCTCATGCGTCGCGGATTCATCCCGGTGCCGGCCAGGACCTGTATGCCCAGGTAGGTGGACGTGCCGCGGGTGCCGGTGACTCGGTAGGCCCGGTCGCCGCTGATCATCGCAAGTGGGTAGGCGCCGTGCGGATTGGGGCCGCCGACGAAGCGGGATGGGGTGCACATGTCGACGAAGTGCGGATGGTCGGGGTCGATGTCCACCGACAGTTCGGTGCACAGCGCGATCACCCGGTTCAGCACGCGCAGTCCCTCGAGCAGCTCGCGTTCGTCACACGCGTCCTCGGTGATCTGGCCGGTCAGGTCGTCGAGAACTTTGCGGACGAATCCCCAAGCTTCCAGCGACTTTTCGCCACTCATCTGCTCCTCATTCCTTGATCGGGCGCGGGCCCATCGACCTGACCGCGCGGGAGATTCGGTCCGACAGCGATCCACCGTCGCGCAGCCAGTCGTCGATGGAGATCCGGACGGACGCCATCGCCAGCGCGCCGATGAGGCGCGGGCGCGGGTCATCGACGGTCAGGTCGGGCAGCCGGGCTGCGATCGCCTCGGCGATGGCTGTCTCGAAGTTCAGGTAGCAGAGCAGCGTCCAGGCTCTCAGGGTCAGCGATTCGCGGGTCTGACGCTCGATCTCGGCGATGCTGCTCTCGACCACTTCGAAGCCGGGGGTGAGTTCGGCGAACGCGGCGCCCAGCGCGTCGTTGACGGAGAGCTCTGGCGGTTGGCGGCGCAGCGCATCGGTGATCGCGGCGATCCAGGTCGAGGTGAAGCCCTCGGCGACGGCGTACTCCTTGGACTCGAAGTACCGGAAGAACGTCGCGCGGGCCACATCGGCGTCTTCGGCGATCTGCTCGACGGTGGTCGCGCTCAGCCCGTTCGCCGATACCAGCCGGGCCGCGGCGGTCGCGATGCGTTCCCGGGTTCGCTGGCGCTTTCGGACCCGCAAACTTTCAGACATCGTCTCACTGTAGACAGAGTCTCATTTTTTTCACGCCCAAACCGACAAACCGCATGGGAAGTGCGAGTGGATCGCTGCACAACGTCGATCTCGACGCGGGATTAATGCACTTCAGTTCGGGGTTACACCTCGCGTACCATTGGAAATCCGGCCGGACCTCGGCCGGGGTGCGAGGGGCTGATCGGTTTCGACTTCGCGCATCGAATCAAGGGAAGCGTGCCGGTGCAGGCAAGAGACCACCGTAAGCGTCGTTGCAACCAATTAAGCGCCGATTCCAATCAGCGCGATTACGCTCTCGCTGCCTAAGCGAAGCTAATCCGTCAGACCGGGACTGCCCTCGACCCGGACCCTGGCGTCATCTAGAGGGACAAACCCACGGGTTCGGTCGCGGGACCTGTGGGGACATCAAACAGCGACTGGGATCGTCATCCTGACTTGTTCGCGAGATCGGGAGATCCAAGTAGAGACATAGCGGACTGCGCACGGAGAAGCCTTGAGGGAATGCCGTAGGACCCGGGTTCAATTCCCGGCAGCTCCACTGAATAGAAGCTGGTCAGAGCCGTGGAGCTCTGGCCAGTTTTCTTTTGAACACTCCCTCAGAGCGGCTTGACGGTCACCATCGCATCGACGGAGCCGACGAATACCTGGCGGCAGTACGGGCAACGCACGGCGCCGTACTCCTCAACGCAGGCCACCACCGGGTCGATGAAGGCGTCCCTATGGCCCGTGCACACCAGCACCGCGGCGCAACCGGGGTGGAGCACCAAACGCCACGCCGCCGCCCGCTCACAACCCCAGCGGCTCTGGCACCTCAGTGCGTCGTCAATCCCCGCGATGGCGGACGCGAACGAGTCCGCGACAGTGACGGTCATGTGATCCCCCGGTCAATTGGCGAATCTCGATCGTCACTCGCGTCAATCGCCTCTGGCTAGGGGCTTTCGGCCCTAACCGCTGGTCAGGGGCCCTCCACGAATTGTCGGGATTCGATCTCGGCGTGCCCTTCACATCTTGACGCTCGGCACCAGCCGGGTGAGGTTCCACAACTGGTTGCGCCGGGCCGCCAGAGACGTCAAGAGCATCGACCCCAACCACAGCGCTCCCATGAAGATCAGGGCCTGCCACAGCCGATCGTCGATGCCGCCGAGGATCAGCTGTCGTAATCCGTTGACGCCGTAAGCCATCGGGTCCAGCCCGTGCAGGGCCCGGAACGGCTTGCCCGTGGTCTCGACGGGGTACAGCCCGCCCGCGCTGACCAGTTGCAGCATCAGCAGCGACATCAACAGCACCTTGCCCAACACCGGGCCGAGCAGGGCGCTGATCGCCTGGGCCACCGCGATGAAGGCGCACGAAACCAGGATCATGAAGCCCAGCATCGCCACCGGATGCTCCGCGTGTACGTGCAGAGCGAAGCGCACGACGCAGTACAGGATGATTGCCTGGGGAATTCCGATCAGGACTGCAGGCAGGTAACTGGCCAGTGTCACGCGCATCGGGCGAACCTCGGCGGCGATGGCACGGTTCTGTAGCGGCCGGAATGCCATCCACAACAGCATGGCGCCGAAGAAGAGTGCCAGCGTGAGGAAGAACGGCGCCATGCCGGTGCCGAAGTTCGGCGCGGAATTCTCGTGTGAACTCGTCAGCTGAACCGGGCCACCGATCGTGTCGGCGATGGCGTCCTTCTGTTGGGGACTCCAGTCGGGAACCTTCTGCGCACCCTCGCTGAGCTTGGTGGCCAGCTCCTTGGATCCGGAACTCAACTGCGCCGCACCGGAGTTCAGCTTCTGCGCGCCGTCGTCGAGTTTGGCGATGCCGGTGTTGAGTTGTTCGTTGCCGGAGGCCACCTGCTGGGCGCCGTCACGCAATTGGTTGAGCTTGTCGGTGAGTTCCTTGCCCTTGGTGGAGATATCGGTCAGCGCGGAACCGACGGGTCCGCCCGAGTTGGCGGCGGCGCGCGCCTTATCGAGCTTGGCTTGGATGTCCGGGGTCCGCTGGTGCGCCAGCAGTTGGTCGCGAGTCTCGCGCAGCTTTCCGGTGGCGATCACCGACACTGGATCCTGGTTGGCGGAGAGGTTGTCGATGATCGACGTCAACGACTGGGCGGCGGCATCTTGGGCCCCGGTGATGGCGTCGAGTTCGTCAGACGCCGCAGCCAGCGCCGACGAGCCGTCTTGGACCTGGTTGTTGACCTGATCGCTCTGAGTGCCGATCTGCGCCAACAGGTTGGTGATCTTCAGCAGGGGATCAGTGGCGTTGTCGATGCCGTCGGACAGCTTGCGCGAACCGGTCGCCAACTCCGCGGATCCGTTACGGGCGGTATCGAGGCCGGCCGCCAACTGGCTTGCGCCAGTGTCGAGTTGGGCGGCACCGTCGGACAGCTGATTCGCTCCGTCGGCCGCTTGTTTGATCCCCGCGCCCGAGGTGGTGATCACCGACAGCACCTGGTTGACCGCCTGCCCGGAGATCCTGGCCGACACGGCGTTGAGCACCTGCTCCAGAGCGGTGCGACCGATGCTCGACGAGATGTAGTTGTTGGCGTCGTTGTATTCGGCGATCAGTTGCGCCTTGCGGGGATTGCCGGTGGTGGGTGAAGCAATGGCCTCGCTGAAGTCCGGCGGCAATTCCAGCATGAAGTAGTACTTGCCGTGCGCGACCCCGTCGCGTGCCTCGGCGTCGTCGACCAGATGCCAGTCCAGGCTGGCGTCATCGGTGAGGCTGTCGGCGATCTGGGAACCGACGTTCATCGGCTCACCGGACACCGTGGTTCCCCGGTCCGAATTGACCAGTGCCACAGGAAGTTTGTTCACGTGACCGAACGGATCCCAGTACGCCCAGAGATACAGTGCGCCGTAGGTCAGGGGCATCAGCATCAGGATGACAACGGCGATCCGCGTCATCCGATTGCGGGCGAAGCGTTTGATCTCCGAGCCGAAGGCAAGTCCGCGCAACATCTTCTCAGTCCTTCCGCACGATGTTCGGGATGTGCACGCCGTGTTCGGGCGCCGCATCGCCGAGCGAATTCGTCACGCCCACAACGACCAAGCGGTCGGCGGCGATGGCGCCGAGGCGTTGTACCGCCTGCGCGCGTCGTCCGCTGTCGCGGATCTGTTCGAGATCGCCGACCACCAGAACCGGTCGGTCCGAGCACAGCGCCAGGGCGATCTGCAGCAGGAACATCTCCAGGTCGCCCAGGTCCCCGATGTAATCGGTCGGCGCCGGGCGTTCGAGGTCCCCGAACACCTCCGCCAGTACGTCTCGGTCGCTGCCGTGACGAGGCCGCCGGAACAGGGGAGCAAGCCAACGGCGCTGCTCAGCGAGCACCGTCCGCACGGTGACGGCCTCGTCGAGATCGTCGATGTCGCTGAAGGCCGCTATCGCGCAGTGCCGCCGAATGGCCCGGGGTGCTGTCTCGCCGAACACGGCTACGCTGCCGGCGCTCGGCTTGAGCCGGCCGGCCAGGGTGAGCAGCAGTGCCTTCTGGCTGTGGCCGCCAGGCATGTGCACCGCGTGCAGCCCGCCGTCCAGGGTCAAGTCGACGTCGCTGAACAGCGGGCCGTGCTCGCCGTCGAACGTCAAACCCTGCGACACGATGATCGCGTCGCAGTCACCGTCGGTGTCGGGCTGCACCTGCGAGGTGTCGGCCGCCGCGTCCGGGCTCACGGGGGCCTCCTGGGTTGCCGAGCTCAATGAGTGCATGATTCAATACGATATGCATCCAATACGGAATGTATCGAGCTGGAACGGCGATTTGTCTTGAAGGTCACACAGGCGCGGGAAACCCGCCGGCGCAGCAACACCCGGGCCAAGCTGATCGACGCCACCGACGAACTCATCCGGGACAGCGGCCGGACCTGGTTCACCGTCGAGGAGGTGTGCCGGGCAGCCGGCTACACCCGCGGGGCCTTTTACTCCAGCTATGACGACATGGAGGACCTGCTCTTCGAGGTCTACGGACATCAGAATGACGCCCTCGTGGAGCGATTGCGGGATACGGCCGAACCCCTGCTGAGAACCACGGGTGTTCTCGAGACCGACCGCGTGGTGCGCCACTTGCTCAAGGCCGGTGTCGCCGATCAACCGCGCATCGCCCTGCACGCCGCCTTGGTGGCTCGCGCGGCGCACCAGCCCGAGATCGCGTTCGCCCTCGATGCACAAGTCGAACGCTTCCGTGAGGGGCTACAGGGGATCTTCGTCGAGTTGATCGCCAAGACCGGCCGGAAGATGACCGTCACTCCGGAGACTTTCACCCGCGCGCTAATGGCCGCCCAGGCCGGCGCCTCCGGGCAATTCCTCAGCGATCGCGCCGCCACCGAGGAAGTCCGCTACCTCACCGCACTGGCGGTTGTCGAAGGTTTGTCCGCCTGACGGCAGATGCAGGTCAGCAAGCAATTCCTGACCATTTTCTTTGCTGTCAATATCTTCCTCGGCCCTGCGCGCCGGACCCTCCCAGCTCATTCCACATGAATACGGGTTAGATTGAGGCATGCCTATTCGCTGGGAGCGAGGGCACCCGGTGGGGAGTGGCCGGTCAACCGGTCGCTGGGTCGGGCTGGTTGCTTCGCCGTTTTTGATCATGAGCGCGCTGCTCGTCGTCCCCGTGACGCCCGCGGCGTCGGCCGCGGACTGCCCGGACGCCGAGGTTGTCTTCGCCCGCGGCACCGACGAGCCGGCGGGCATGGGCCGCGTCGGCGATGCCCTCGTCGACGCACTGCGCAAGCAGGCTCCCGGCATGAACATCGACACCTACGCGGTCAACTACAAGGCCGGCAAGTTGCAGCTGCACGGCGGTGACGGCGCCAACGATGTCATCTCCCACATCAAGCAGACCGTGTCCTCGTGCCCCGACACCAAGATCGTCCTCGGCGGTTACTCGCAAGGCGCCAGCGTGATGGACATCGTGGCCGGCGTTCCGGTGGGAGGCATCCCCTGGGGTAGCTCGCTGCCGCCGGAGTACGTCAAGAACATCGCGGCTGTCGCGACGTTCGGCAATGTGGCTACCCGCACGAACCAAGCGCTGCCGACCACGAGCGTCCTGCTTGGTGCCAAAGCGATCGACCTGTGCAACCCCGGCGACCCGATCTGTCACGCGGGGCCGGGTAACGAGTGGAGCGGGCACACCGAGGGCTACGTCCCCGGGTACACCAACCAGGCAGCGGATTTCATTGCAACCAAGCTGCTGGCCGGCGTGACCCAACACATGCCGGGCTACGGGTCCCTGCCCGGCTATGCCCCGACATCGCCCTACGGGCCGGACTCGTCGATGTCCGGGTCGCTGCCCGGGTACGGGCCGGACACGTCATTACACGGGCAGCAGCCGCAATACCCCGCGGAGACGCCGGGATACAGCTCGCAGCCGACGACACCAGCCCCGTCGTCAGTCGCGCCTGCTGCGCCGTCGCCTGGCGGACTGGTCTAGGCGGTCGCTATCGGGTGATCCCGGCGCGGCTCAAGCTCCGGCGTATGTGCAGCGCCGCAATGGTCACCGGGTTGTCGAACAGCGGCAATCGCCGCAGCCGCCGCCGCACCACCGCCCCACCCACGAGTCCGGCCAGAACGCCGAGCGCGAAATAACCGCGGCTGCGTCGGCTGGCTTGACGTCGCAGCGCGGCGACGTAGCCGCACAGCGCGGCGACCGCAGCGGTCGTCAAGACCACCACGATCATCAGCCCTACCGCATCCACGGACACGATCACACCACCGTCTGCGCCGTACCAGCAGGGGTGAGGAGAAGGTCGTGACCGAACCGAATACCTAGCGTTACCGTCAATTGGGTAGGAACTCGCATCCGAGTGCCGTCCCGACTATGCGCGAACGGCTCGTTCGGCCGGTCATGTTGGCTAGGCTCCGCTTGGCAAGCAGCACCGTCTACCTCTACGGGTCCGATTACGGAGCAGACGACTATGGCCAATATCGTCATCGTGAACCCTCGGTTCGAGGTGTCGTACTGGGGCTTGGAACACGCCCTTCCGCTGCTGGGCAAAAAGTGCAACGTCCCCACAGCCTGCCTGCCGCTGTTGGCTGCGTTGACGCCGCCGGAGCATCACGTCACGCTCGTCGACGAGAACGTCGAGGAGATCGACTTCGACATGCTGGCGCAGGCCGACATCGTCGGGCTCACCGGCATGATCGTTCAGCGCCAGCGCATGCGGGAGATCCTCACCGAACTCAAGGCCCGCGGCGTCTTCGTCGTCGTCGGCGGTCCGTGGGTCAGCGTGCAAGAGGACTACTTCGACGGACTGGCCGACGCCATCTTCATCGGTGAAGCCGAGACCACATGGCCCCAGTTCCTCGACGACTGGAAGCACGGACGCCACCAGTACCGCTACGAACAGGCCGAGCGCACCGACATGACGACGGTCCCGGTGCCGCGCTACGACCTTCTGAAGACCAAGAATTACGTGTTCGGCAGCGTCCAGTTCAGCCGCGGCTGTCCTTTTCAGTGCGAGTTCTGCGACATCATCGTCACCTTCGGCCGAAAGCCGAGGCTCAAGACCAGCGCACAGGTGATCGCCGAGCTCGAAGCGATGCGCAAGGCGAATCTGTCGATCGGCTTCATCGTCGACGACAACCTGATCGGCAACAAGGCCGCCGTGAAGGTTCTGCTGCAGGATGTCCATGCCTGGCAGGAGCGCGAGGGATATCCGCTGCAGTTCTTCACCGAGGCCTCGCTGAACCTCGCCGAGGACGAAGAGCTGATGGAATTGATGGTGGCCGCCAACGTCACGGTGGTCTTCATCGGCATCGAGAGTCCCAACGAGGATTCGTTGAAAGAGGCGAAGAAGTACCAGAACGTGAAGAAGGGCGGCACGATCGTCGATCGCGTCCGCAAGGTGCAGGACGCCGGCCTGGAAGTCTGGTGCGGCATGATTGTCGGCTTCGACAACGACGACACCCGAATCTTCAAGGAGCAAGCCGAATTCATCAATGAGACCGACATCATGCACGCCATGGTCGGCATGCTTGCCGCGATCCCCAAAACTCCACTGCATTCGCGGCTGAACGACGAAGGGCGCTTGGATCTTGACGACCAGCAGACTTTCGGCACCAATGTGATTCCGCTCAACATGAGCCGAGATGAGTTGCGCGACGGCTATATCGGCCTGATGCGCGATCTCTACGATCCCGATTCCTATTTCGATCGGCTCGAAAGCCTCTACGTCACACGCAAATTCGATTTCGGGCGGTCCCGAAACGCATATCTGCGTAAGCGTCCGTGGCGCCGTAGGCAAGCCCAGTTGTTCGACGGTGCACGGGCATTCGGTCTGTTCCTGTTACTGATGAAAAACGTGCCCGACGCGCACTTGCGCCAGGTCTACCGCCGTCGGATGTGGAAGATGGTTCGCAGCCGGCCGGACCCCGGCGTTCTCTTCGTCAGTGTCGTCAAGTGTGCAACCCACTATCACCACTACACGATGTCGCGCGAAATGTCCGAGCGTCGAACGCTGGTCAACACTTTCTAGTTCGGTTTGCCGTTGCCGCCGGCCACCTGCTCCAAGAACTCGACGGCCAGAACGCGAACCGGGACATTCGTCTGCTGGCTTTGCTTGCGCAGCACGTCGAACGCCGCGTCGGCGTCGATGCCGTGCATGGCCATCAGCACACCCTTGGCCTGCTCGATCGGTGCCCGGCTCTGCAGCACTCGCTGGATCGACTCCGCGGTGTCGCGGGCGGACTTGTACCGGGCGAAGTCGCCGATCGCGCGGGAGACCGCTTTGGTCAACAGTTCGAGGATCTCGGCGTCGATGCCGTCGTAGGCGTGAAACTCTCTCCCGTACAAGTTGAACGACCCGAGTGTCTGATCCTCGGTGAACAGCGGTGCAGCCAGGAAGCTGTTGATGCCCTCCTCGCGTGCGGCGGTGGCGAAGCCCGGCCAGGTACCCATGGCCTCCTCGGAATCCAGCAGCACGAGGGTACGGGTGCGGGAGGCGTGCAGGCAGGGGCCTTCGCCGGCGTCGTACTGCTCACTGTCGATCCGCAAGGTGCGCTCGTCGGTGTGCACGGCCGTATAGGTCATCCCACCGAGGTCGATCGTGATGCCAGTGGAGTCGGCACCCTCGATGGCTTCCTGGGCGATCGAGGCGACACGCTGAAGCAAGGACAACAGGTCGTCTTCGTCGGTGACGCTGCGACCGGCGTCGACCAGAAGGCGGGCCAACTGGGACGCCGACATGGCGTTGCGGGTAGCGGCCTCGATCACAATTTCGGCCGCCTGCTCAGCGTCGGTTCCATCCAGCGGCTCGGCCGGGATGGAGTCGTCGACGCGCGGGTCGCTGTGCTCCATGGGCTGAGTGTCCCACCTTCGGGACTTTCCGTTGCTGGAAGGCCGACCTAGGGCAGAACCGTGTGCATCAGCATGACGTTGTAGGCCGACCACAGCGAGAGGTTGTAGAAGAGCTCTCGGCCCGTTGACCAGGGGTGCAAGAACGGCGCATAGATACCACCGGGGATTTGCGTCGCGGACACCAGCATCTGCTCCGGGGCCCATGGACCCTGCGGCGCGGGCGCCGTCCGCATCACCACGTCGTTGTTCCCGTTGCAGTAGAGCACCAGATATTGCTTCAGATAGTTGTTGTATTGCGCCGACATCTCGCCGACCGGGCCCGGGATCACGGGGGTGGCCGCCGCGGGGCTGCCGGCCACCCACGAGTTGCTGTCGGCATTCCAGTACTCGTACTTCGTCAGGTCCGGGATCAACGCCGGGGCAACCCGCGCCACGTACGCCGATCCGCCGCGCCCGTTGGGCGTTCCGAACGTGTAGATGTACGGGTCACCGGGGCCGGGCTTGAGGAAGGCCCCCATCTGAAATTTCTCGTTGCCGTTGGATGGTTGACGGACTGTGCCGGGGTACACGCCCCAGGTCTCGCCGTTGTCGGTCGATGTTGCGATCGCCGAGTAGTTGGTGGTCCACGCGCCGTAGTTGTCCCAGCTCCTGATGGACATGAAGTTCAGGAATTGGTTCTGGCCGACGGCGACACCGGAGGTGGGAATGATGCCCGTTTCTTGCGGTGCACCGCTGATGCTGTTGATGACCTGCTTGGCGATGCCGGGCCGCCACACCGGCGACCCGGAATACTTGTTGCCGACGGCGCCGTCAGGCACTGCGATGGTGTTGGCCAGCGAACCGTCGGTGCTACGCATCAGGGTGTTGTAGCGCCACTGCTTGCCGGGGATCATGCAGAAGCCGTTGGTGTCACCGAACGCCAGCAGCACCTGGCGATGAGCGGGATCGCCGTTGTCCCACATGATTCCGAGATCGGTGCCGGTGATCGCGAACTTCTGAATGGTTTGGTTGGGGCTGTCCGGGCCGGTCACCCAGCCGACGACCGAGGTGCCCGGTGGTGCGGTCGAGGGTGCCGGTTGCGCCGCGGCGGGAGCCGGCCGGGGCTGGGCGGGTGCGGGTTTCGGTAACGGTGCGACCGCGGCCTGCTTCTGCACCTGCCCGGCGTTGGGCATGAGCGCATTGATGAGCAACTTGCCCAATGTCGGCAGCGGCGCTTGGTCATTCGCACCGACGGGCTTGTGCCCGATCGGACGGTCGAAGGGCGCGATGGCCGACGGCTGCGGAATTTGAAAGGCCTGGTTCGCGGCCGGTTGTGCCGCAGCGGATGCGCCCTCGCACGGGTCGGCCGCCGCCGGCGGCGCGACACCGGTTGCCGCGCACAGGCCGACGACGAGCGTCGATGCCAGCGACAGCGACGGGATGTGGGGACGCGGCGACACGGCACACCTTTCGGGGCGGGACGTCGCTGTGACGTCTGTTGATCTTTGTGACGATAGGGACTTATGGGTCTTCTGCGACCTGCGCTGTATCGATGGGTACGCATCCGTGACCGTGTCGCAACCGGGGGAGAGCCGTTTGAGCTAATGTGCGCATGACGAAAGCGGGGGATCCATGGGACTCGATGTCTGCGCGCGGCCTGCCAAGCCGGCAAACCCCAATTGCACCCGCGGCGATCGCTGAGCCGAGTTAGCCTCCCCGCCGAAGGAATGTCGTGAGCCGCCGCCTGACTGCGCTCGTTGTTGCCCTCTTATTCTTGTTCGCCATTCCCACCGAACAGGCCTCGGCGACCGGCGATCGACCCGGCGCGCTGACCTTTGGTGGTATGCAGCGCTCCTATGTGCTGCATGTGCCGCCCGGCGTGGAGCATCCGAATGCACTGGTGCTGAATCTGCATGGCGGCGGACAGACCGGTCGCAAGCAGGCGGCGCTGACCAAATTTGACGCCATCGCCGACCAGCACGGCTGGGTCGTTGCCTATCCGGACGGAATCGATTTCAGTTGGGCCGACGGCCGCGGCGCGTCGACCCCGGACCGCCGAGGAGTGGACGACGTCGGCTTCCTGGCGACGCTGATCGGCCGGCTCACCCGTGACTTCGGCATCGCGCCCGGCCGGGTATTCGTCACCGGTATGTCGGCCGGCGGCTTCATGGCGACCCGTCTGGCGTGCGACCGCGCCGACCTTGTGACCGCGATCGTGCCGGTGGCCTCGACGTTGGGCGACGACGTGCACTGCAATCCGTCCAAGCCCGTCTCGGTGTTCATCGTTCACGGCACCGCCGACAAGGTGGTGCCTTACCGCGGCGGCCGCATGGTCGGTCGTGGCGGGGCCAGCACCGTCGTGTCGGCGCCGACGATGGCGGATCGCTGGCTCGCTTTCGACCGCTGCCCACCGGCGGTGGCCACGCCGATCGTCGGTGGAAAACGCCTTGCCGCCAAGGGTTGTGCTGATGGCACCGACGTCACCTTCGTCACCATCGACCGATGGGGACACACCTGGCCGTTGCCGCCGGCGGCCACGTTCGACGCGTCGCGGGTGAGTGCAGAGTTCTTCGCTGCGCACGGCGCCTGAGCTCGGCTGGTCAGGGTTGCCCGGGCAGCAGCATGGACTGCCAGGTGCCGCCGTCTTTGGAAGGGTGGGCCAATTCGGATTGGGTGTACTGCCGCCCGTTGGGGCCGACGTATAGGCCTGTCACGGGGTCGTATTCGCTGACCGCAACCAGTGCCGGCGGGGGGACGTCGACCGTCGGGGTGCCCGGCGGTAGGTCGGGTATACCTTGTCCCGACAGTGTCGCGTTCGGGTCGCCCTTCCAGTTGTAGCCGTCGTTGAGCGGCACGTAATTCTGGTCGCTCTCGCAGAGCTTGACCGTCGGGGCGCGCTTACCCGGCACGGTCTCACACGGAATGTTGCGTGCCCCACGGACATTGAACGGTGAGTCCTGCGGGGTACGGCAGTACAGGTCGCCGGCCGGCCGCTCCGGGTAGTCGACCAGGTTGGGGACGCGCTGCTGCTGGGCCGGCAGGAACCCGGTGGTACAGGCCGGTGGGAGGTTGATGTTGAGATTGAACGACAGATACTCGCCACGGTAGGCCTGATTGGTGTTGGCGTTGGCCATGAAGGTGGCCTGTCCCTCCGAGACCGCGTGCGGCAACAGCACGAGCAGTTGTTCGATGTCGTTCTGGTAGGTGACGGCGACCTGGCCGATGCTCGCGAGGTTGGCGACGATGACCGGCAATGTGGGCTTGAGCCGCTCGATGAGGTTACGGGCCTGCTCATTGGTGGCGACCAAGCCGCCCTGATCGATTACCCCCGCGACGGCGTCGTTGTGGACCTTCAGTTCACCGGTGACCGTCGCGATGTGCGACGCCCAGGCTTGAATCGCGGCCGATGTCTGCACCTGGGAGTCCATCACCGGTTTGGCGTTGTCGATCAGGTTGACCAGTGGGTCGAGGTTGGTGCGTGCGTCGATCGCCAATGTTGTTGAGCCCTTGACGATGTCGGATAGTTGCGGACCGAGGCCGCCGACCGCCGCGTAGGCTTCGTCGATCGCGATCTTGAGGTTGTCCCGTGGGATCGCCTGCAAACCGGAATTGGCGGCGTCGAGCAGTGTGTTGATGTCCGGTGGCACGGAAGTGTGATCGCGCGGGATGACATCGCCATCCTTGAGCGGCCGTGCGGTGCCGTCGTGGGGGATGAGGTCGACGTACTGTTCACCGATCGCGGACTGGCTGTGCACCTCCGCCCGGAGGTTCGATGGGATGTCGATGCCGGACTTCAGGGACAGGACCGCGTCAACTCCGCTCTCGCTCAGACGAACTGACTGGACTCGGCCGACCTCGACGCCGCGGTAGGTGACGTTGCCGGTGCTGTACAGTCCGCCGGTCTCCGGCAACTCCATGGTCACGCTATAACGGCCGACCCCGAACCATTTCGCCGGCAGCTTGAGAAAGTGCAAGCCCATCACCGCGATCGCGGTCAACGCGATGACCGCGAAGACCGCGAGCTGGATCAGCATTCGGCGGGTCAGATGCATGTCAGGGGCCCTGGTCGAAGTTGTATGGCACGACCAGGGGATTGCTCTTCGTGTATGGACTGGGGAATTGTCCGATCGTGCGGCCCCATTGCATCTCGAGCTCGGTCAGGTTGCCCTCCCATCGGGTCCCGGTGAACAGGCCCTGGTCGATCCGGCTCAGCGTGAGGTCGACGACGGCGGTCATGTTCGCGTAATCGCCACGCTGCCACTTCTCGATGGTCTCGTTCGGGAACGGGAACGTGGGGATCAGGCTCAATGCCCGGGTCATACTCGGACCGGCATTGGCAAGCGACTCCAGCACGGGCCCAATGTCTTCGAGCTCGTGGATCAGATCCTCTTTGCTCTGCCCGACCGAACTGATGACCAGGTCGCTGAACTTGCCGAGCTGATCGGCCGCCTGCACGAGGTTGTCGCGCTCGCTGTTCAGCACCGCGAGCGCCTCGGGCACCGTCTTGAGTGCCTGGTCCAACACCGGCCGATTCGCGGCCAGGGTGCCGGTGAGCCGGTTGAGGCTGTCGGTCGCGGCGATGATGTCGTTGGTCTGGTCGTTGACGTTGCCGGCAAACCTGTTCAGTTCATCGATGAGGCTGCGCAGGTCCTGCTCCCGGCCGCGGAACGCCGTACTGAACGCCTCGGTGATGTCCTGAACCTGTGCCAGCCCACCGCCGTTCAGCACGGTGGAGACCGCCGCCAAGGTCTGTTCGACGGTCGGGAAGGACCCCGCGTGGGACAGCGGGATGCGGGAGCCGTCGTGCAGCCGGCCACGTGGCGGCTCGTCGCCGGGTGCGCTCAACTCGATGTGCTGTGAACCGAGGATGCTGGTTAGTCCGATCGTGGCGGTCGCGTTGGCCGGCAGGTTGACATCGCGATCGAGCTGCATGGTGACCAGCGCATGCCAGCCCTCCAATTCGATTTTGGTGATGTGCCCGACCGTCGCGTCTCCGACGCGAACCCGCGAGTTGGGCTGAATGTTGTTGACATCAGGCATCTCTGCCTGGATCAGGAATGATCCGGGGCCGCCGCCCCGGGTACCGGGCAGCGGCAGCGAGTTGAGTCCCTGCCAGTTGTGGATGCCGCAGCCGGACGATACGGCCACGATGATGAGCAGCGCCCCGAGGGTCGCCGCGCGGTGCGGCGTCATGACCCGCCACCGGTCGGGGCCATCATTCCGGTCAGTCCCGCCGTCGGATCGGTCGACGCTGCTGGCGGCACGAAGTCCGGACGCATCCAATCCTCGCTGTAGGTCACCTCATTCGGGCGGGCCTGCGGACCGACCAGGAAGTTCTCGCCGATCGGCAGGAAGTTGTACTGGCGGTTCTTGATGATGGGCGCCAGATACTGCACACACAGCTTCGCGGACTGCTCGGCACCCAGCCGCGACGCTGCCTGAATTGCCCCACACAGGAACGAGATCGGGTTGGCGAAGTTGTTGACAGCGAGTGCGCCGGTGAAGGCGCCGTTGGATGCCTCGTAGATGTTGGTGAAGTTGGCGACGGTGGTCGGCGCGATGTGCAGGGTTTGTTTGATGTCGTCGAGGCTGTCGGTGAGCGCGGTGCTGAGCGACGCCAACTTCTCGGTGGTGGTCCCGATGGTGTCGCCGGTGTCCTCGACGAAGTCCTTGACGTCACCGATGACCGAGTTCATGTCGGCGAAGGCGGCACCGATCTTCGTCGGGTCGTCGGCGAGCAGTCCGGTGACCGCGGCCAGGTTCTGGTTGAGCTGCCCCAGCACATCACTGCTGCCACGCAACGCGGTGATGAGGATGGACAGGTTCTTGAAGGTCGCGAAGATGTCTCCGCTGTGGTCACCGAGCACTGACATCGCCTGGGACAGTTTGATGATCGTCTCGCGTATCGTGCCACCCTGCCCGCGGAGGTTGTCCGCGGTCGTGTTGATGAACGAGCCCAGTGTGCTGACCCCGCCCGGGGCAGTCGGTTTCAGCAGGTCGGTGAGGCGCTGCAGTTGCACGCGCACCTCATCCCACTCCACCGGAACCGCGGTGCGGTTGCGGGGGATGACGGCACCGTCGCGCATCGTTGGCCCGCCGGTGTACACCGGCGTCAACGCGATGGCGCGGCCGGTGACCAACATCGGCGAGAGGATCGCCGCCTTCACATCCGCCGGCACCTTGTATCTGCCATCGAACCAGAACGCGATCTTCACCCCGTCGGGATGCGGCTCGACCGCGCTCACCCGGCCCACCGGTACACCGAGGATGCGGACGTCGTCACCTGGGAACAGCGCCGTGCTGTTGTCGAAGTAGCCGACGACCTCGATGCGGTTTCCATGGCCGGCAATGCGCAGCAGCACGCCGCCGACCAGAATGAGGACCAGGACAACCGCGAGTGCGGTACGCCCCTTGCGCAACTTGCTCATTGGGCGCCTCCCGGCTCGCCGGGGGCGGGAATGTATACCGGTGCGTGCGTCGGGTCCGGACTCGAGGCGATACCGGGCGGCGCCTGCGCCGGCGGCCCTGGCGGCGGGCCGCCGGGTGGTGGCGCGGGGAGCGGCTCCCGGTAGGGATAGCGCGGATCGCCCGGGTTGCCGGTGATCGCATCGGGCAGAGTCAGATGAGGTTCACCACCCTGACCGGTCCGCGGATACGGGACGGGCAGAGCCGGGGTGCCCGGCTGGCCGACCTGCGGGTCGGTGCGCAGGGACGGCAACAGTGTGGCCGGGTCGACACCCAGATCGGAGAACGCTGCGTCGATGAACGGCTGGACGAACTGTCCGGGAAATAGATTGGCCAGGTATGCCTTGAAGAACGGTCCCGATGACACCGACTCGCCCAGTGACATCGCGTAGCTGTTGAGCCGTTTGATCGCTTCCTGCACGCGCCCCTTGCGGTCGTCGACGATGGTCAGCACACCATTGAGCTTCTCCAGAGCCGGCTTCAGCTGCGCACGGTTTTCGGCGATGAAAGCCTTGAGCTGCTGGGAGACGGCGGAAAGGTTGTGCCACAGCTGGTCGAGGCCCGCGCTTTGCGCATTGAGCGCGATCAGCAGGGAATTCGTCTGGCGCACGAGTTCGACGATCTGATCGGTGCGCTCGGCCAGCACCTGAGTGGTCTTGGCGGCGTTGGTCAACAGGTCGCGCAGCTGAGCGTCCTGCTTGTTGAGGGTGTCGGCGAACCGAGCCACCCCGACGACGGCCTGATGGAGGTCGGGTGGAGTGTTGGCAAATGTCTCGGCCATCGTCGACAACGATTGTGAAAGTTCATCGGTGTCAAGCCCGCTGATCGTGGTGGTCAGGTCGCCCAAGGCGTCGGGTAGTTGATAGGGCGACGTGGTTCGGTCCCGGGGGATCGGCCCGGTCAGGGCGCCGTCGCCCCTCGGGTTGACATCGAGCATCTTCGTGCCGAGCAATCCTTTGGTCTTGATCGAGGCCAGCGTTCGCTCACCGAGGTGGACATCGCCGTCGATTCGGAAGGTGACCAACACCTGAGGACCGTCGAGCTCAATAGCGGATACCTTGCCGACCGGTAGCCCCGACACCTCGACCGTGGCGCCGGTGAACAAGCCGCCCGCCTCAGCGAAGTACGCGGTGTAGTTGCGGCCCGGGTTGAGGAACGGCAGCTTCTGCCAGTTCAGTGCGCCCATCACGATTCCGGCGATGACGACTGCGCCGACAGCCCCGAGGATAACCGGGTTGCGCTCGGAGAAAGACTTCACTTCGGCGCGCACCGCCCGGTGTCTTGTCCGGCAACCTTGACGAAAACCGGTTGTCCGCCTTTGCCGTTCAATTTCAGGATCAGGTCGCAGAGGTAGAAACTGAAGAAGTCGCCGTACATTCCCTGGCGTTGCAGTGCGCGGTATTTGTCCGGCAGCGTGTCGATCAGCCTCTCCAGGTATTCGTGGTCGGCCACTGCGATCGAAGAGACGCGGTCTGTTTCGTGGACCACCTTCTGAAACGGCGCGCGGGCTCCGGCAAGCAAATCGGCGACGCTGCCGGCCGCCGCACTGGTTGAGGTGAACGCGGCGGCGACGTCGGTGTTGCGCGCGTTGAGAGCCAGCACAAGTTCCGACAGATTGGTGACAGCCTTGTCGAGTTGGGCGCTCTGGCTGCCGAGTGATCCCAGGACCGCACCGAGGTTGGTGATGACCTCGCCGATGAGCTGATCACGGTCGGCGAGCGTGTTGGTCAGGACCGCAGCCTGATTGAGAAACGAACCGATTGTGGCGCCCTGTCCTTGCAGGGCCTGATTCAGCTGCGAGCTGAGCGCGTTCACCTGATCCGGGCTCAGCGCGCGAAAGAGTGGTTTGAAGCCGCCGATCACCGAATCGAGGTCCAATGCCGGGGCCGTGCGATCCACAGGGATGGTCTGACCGGCCGTGAGTCGTTTGACTCCGCCCGTGCCTTCGTCGAGGGCCAGGAATCGACCACCGATGACGTTGTCATAGCGAATGATCGCTCGAGTTCCTTCGGTGAGCACCAGTGTGTCGGTCACCGAGAACTCGACTCGCACGGTGGCATCGCGATTGATCCGGATGTCCTCGACCTTGCCGGCCTCGACACCCGCGACCCGGACGAAGTCGCCCTTCTTCAGGCCGGTGACGTTGGTGAAGACTGCGTTGTACAGGGTGCCGGTGCTGAACCGGAACTGCGCGAAGATGGCCAGCAGCGCGAACGCGCCGAGGAAGCACACCGTCAGAAAGATGCCGAGCCGCCAGACGGCGCCTGCAAGGTTGTCCTTCACGGCTGGTCTCCCGTCGCCTGGCCCGGTTGTGGTTGCGCGGCAGCGGGTTCCGGTGCGGGTGGCACTCCTGGCCAGAGCGGCGCCCCGCCGGGCCCGTACCAGGCCGCGCCGTAAGGTGGCATCCCCGGGGCCACCACTGGGCCGGGCGCAGGGCCGGGCAGACATTGGCGGATACTGGGCGGCCGCGGATTGCCGCGCGTCACCGGGAACCAGTCCGCCCAACAGGGATGTCCCAGACCGGGATTGGGGCGGATATCCAGGCCCGTGCCCCAGCCGGTGTTGGTGACGAGTTGGCGCACGGGGAAGTTCTTGGTGACGTCGGGCAGCGACCCGCAGCCGGGTTTTCCGCCCGGTCCGCCTCTGGCTCCAACGATTGGCAGGTTGTCCGGGTATTGATAGGGGTCGTTGCCCAGCAGCAACGCCACGTCAAAGACCGCGGACTTGCCGTCCTTTCCGCCCCACGCCTCATAGCCGCCGTTGTTCAACGTCCAGGCGGCGCCCTGCAACCAGCAGGTGTAGACGGGGTTGTACTTGAGCAGCAGCGCGGTGGTGGGTTCCAGGACGTTCGCGGCGCGCACCAGGTTGCCGCCGCTGCTCTCGAGTAGGTCGTGACCGGACTGGGAGAACCCGATTGTATTGAGCAGCAGTGTGTCCAATGCCTGCGACCGGTCGGCGACGGTGGAGCTGACGGTGCTGGCCGAATTGAGGATCGCCACGATGTCGGGGGCGGCCGCGGCGTAGGTGTCGTTCAAGTCCTTGAAGGATCGCCAGTCCGCGCGGATGGCGTCACTGCGCTCGTTCAGTGCCTTGAGCACCTGGTTGAGGTCGGTGGTCGCCGCACCCATCCGGGGGCCCTGCCCGCGTACTCCGTCGGCGACGGCGGTCAGTATTGCGTTCAGTTTGGCCGGGTCGACCTTGTTCAGCAGGTTGACGACGTTCTCGAAGACGGTGTTGACCTCGGTCGTGACATTGACCGAGCGCAGTACGGTACCGGCGGCCAGGCGCTGCGGGCTCGGGTCGGACGGGTAGACCAGGTCGACGAATTTGGCGCCGAAAACGGTGGTGGAGTTGATCTTTGCAGCGACATTCGCAGGGATGTATCGGATCTGGGCGGGGTCGAGCTCCAGTCGTAGGCTAGCCTGTCCCTGGCCACCGCCGACGTCGGCGACGCGGCCCACCTGCACGCCGCGCATCTTCACCTTGGCGCCGGCCTCCATCACGAGCCCGGAGCGGTCCGATGTCACGGTCACCGGCACGTACGAACGGAACGTCCCAGCGAATGCCGTTCCGGTCACGAAGAAGAAGATGGCGATCGCCGCCACCAAGATGACTGTCCACCAACCGTCCGGAAGACGGTTCTCGCCGGGTCGGGTGTCCATCTCACCCGGCCAAGTTGAAATTGCCGGACTGACCGTAGACCGCCAGCGAGATCATCACGATCTCGACCGCTGCGACGACCATCGACGTGCGCACCGCACGCCCGACCGCCTCGCCTACGCCGGCCGGTCCGCCCTTCGCGGTGAACCCGTAATAGGTGTGCACCAACATGATCACGATCGTCATGGCGACCGATTGCATGAACGACCAGATCACGTCGGTGGGGTTGAGGAAGGTGTTGAAGTAGTGGTCGTACACGCCGGAACCTTGCCCGTAGATGGCGACCGTGCCCGTCCGCGCGGCGAGGAACGCCATCATCACGGCGATGCAGTACAGCGGGATGACCACGATGACCCCGGCCAGCACCCGGGTGGCGGCCAGGTAGGTGACCGATCGGATTCCGATGACTTCCAGTGCGTCGATCTCCTCGTTGATCCGCATTGCGCCGAGCTGCGCGGTGGCCCCGGCGCCGATGGTGGCCGACAGGGCGACGGAGACGGTTCCAGGCACGATGAGGCGGACGTTGAAGAAGGCCGACGCGAAGCCGGTTAGTGCTTCGAAACCGACTGAGGACAACTGGTTGTAGCCCTGCACGGCGACCAGGGCGCCGGTGGTCATGGTCAGGAATCCGACGATCGCGACGGTGCCCCCGACGACCGCGAGCGCGCCCGCACCGAGGCCCATCTGAGCGATGAGTCGCAGCAGTTCCTTGTGGTATCGCGTCACCGCTTCCGGGATCGCGGTCAGAGTCGTTACATAGAAGCGGGTTTGGGCGCCGACCCGCTTCCAGCCGGTGGTGGCGCCGTGCACGCCGCTGAGCAACTTCGGGTGCAATCCGCTGGGCGTGCTGACACTCACCGGCGCAGCCTCATCCCACCGTGAACTGGATGCCGACGGCAGTCACGATCACGTTGATCGCGAACAACACCATGAAGGTGAACACGACGGTCTCGTTGACCGCATTGCCGACGCCGGCCGGGCCACCGCCCACCGAGATGCCCTTGTAGCAAGCGATCAGACCGGCCGAGAGTCCGAAAAGTGTTGCCTTGGTGAGCGAGACGACGACATCGCCCATGCCGGTCAACAGGGTCATGCCCGCGGCGAATGCGCCGGGTGAGACGTGCTGGATGTAGACACAGAAAATGTAGGCGCCGGTGAGGCCGGCCAGGATCACGGTTGCCGAGAGTGCCAGCGCAACTGTGGTGGCGGCGAGCACCCGTGGAACCACGAGTGCCTGAATGGGATTGATGCCCATCACCCGCAGGGCGTCGAGTTCCTCCCGGATGGTGCGAGCACCGAGATCGGCGCACATCGCAGTGGCGCCGGCGCCGGAGACCACAAGAACGGTCACGATGGGCCCGATCTGATTGACGGTGCCGATCGCGGCGCCAGTGCCGGAGAAGTCGGTGGCACCGAACTCGCCCAGCAGGATATTGAAGGTGAAGACCAGCAGCACCGAGTACGGCAGGGTGAGCATGAGCGCCGGCAGCACTGAAACTCGGGCGACGAACCAGGTCTGCAGCAGGTATTCGCGCCAGGCGAAGGGAGGCCTGAACATGGCCACCACAGCGTCCAGTGACATGGCGATGAATCCACCGAAGGCCCCTACCGGCTTCATCAGTGGGTACGTCGCGGTCACGACGTGCCGCCCGGCGCCGTCGGGTTCGGCGGCCCGAGTTCGGCGATGACGACCGGCGGCATGGCGGAACGCTATCGTGAGCGTTGCTGTAGTTGCTGCTCCTCAATGGGGGCTAATTCCTACCCCCAAAGAGTTAGCAGCACGTCCGACGCCCTTGTCAGGGCTTAAGTGTCAGCTCGGCGACGCGAGCGCACACGGTCAGCAAGCTCCAAGGCCATTTGCTGACTCGGGGTGTCACTGGTTCTGGGTGCCACCTGGCAGTCGAACCACCTGGACGAAGAACTCGTCGATCTGGCGGACGGCACTCATGAACTGGTCCAGGTCGACCGGCTTGGTGACATAGGCGTTGGCGTGCAGCTTGTAGCTGCGCAGGATGTCCTCTTCGGCCGATGAGGTGGTGAGCACCACCACCGGGATGGTGCTCAGGTCATCGTCGGACTTGATCTTCTCGAGCAGTTGGCGACCGTCGTATTTGGGCAGGTTCAGGTCGAGCAGGATGAGGTCGGGCCGCGGGGCGTCGGCGAACCGTCCACGCCGGTAGAGGTAGTCCAAGCCTTCTTCGCCGTCGTGCACGACGTGCAGGGTGTTCTTGAGCTTGTTGTGCTCGAACGCCTCTCGTGTGATCAGTTCGTCTCCGGGGTCGTCCTCGATGAGCAGGACGTCGATCGCACGACTGCTGTCGGTCATGAAGCTGTTCCTTCCAATTGCGGCTCGTGCTCGTGTTCGGGCGTGGTCGGGGCGGGCAGGGTGAAGCGGAAGCGGGTCCCGCCGTCGTAGGTGGTGTCGATCCAGATGGTGCCGCCATGGTGTTCGACGATCTTCTTGACCAGGGCCAGGCCGATTCCAGTGCCTGCGTAGGCGTCTCGGCCGTGCAACCGCTGGAAGATCACGAATACTTTGTCGACGAATTCGTCGGCGATGCCGATCCCGTTGTCGGCGAACGTGAACATCCACTGTCCGTCGTACTCATCGGTGCCTGTTTCGCTTGTGATCATGATGCGGGGAGGCGCGTCATCACGGCGGAACTTCACCGCGTTGCTGACCAGGTTCTGCCACAGCATCGTCAACAGGGTCGGGTCACCCAGCACCTCGGGCAACGGCCCCGACCGGGTGATCTCGGCGCCGGTCTCCTCAATCGCCGTGGCCACGTTGGAGATAGCCGCATCGAGCACCGTGTCGAGATTGACCCTCACCTGGGTGGAGTGAAGCCGGCCGACGCGGGAGAACGTCAGTAGGTCGTTGATCAGGACCTGCATTCGCTTCGCACCGTCGACGGCGAAATCGATGTATTGCTGGCCGCGTTCGTCGAGCTGGTCGCCGTAGCGCTTCTCCAGCAATTGGCAGAACGATGCCACCTTGCGCAGCGGCTCCTGGAGATCGTGGGACGCGACATAGGCGAACTGCTCGAGCTCGGCGTTGGAGCGGCGCAGCTCATCAGCTTGTTCGTCCAGCTGTGCCCGCGCTTCACTGGAAGCTTCCAACTCCTCGACGATGCGGCGACGCATGTCGTCGACGTCAGCGGCGATCGAACGAATATCCTTCGGGCCCTGGGGAACGATCCGTTCGCCGAAGTTGCCCTTGGTGATTCGCCGGCAGGCCGACGCCAGCGCGTCCATGGGCCGGGTGACCGCGTTGCGAATGAGGATCGCGATCGCGAACCCGGTGACGAGGAAGGTGGCGATCACGACGGCCAACGCCCGGTCGCGCCAGGTCCTGGCGGTCTCGAGTTGTTTCAGCGCGTCGGTACGCGCAGTCGAAAGGTGCTGGTTCTGGGTCTCGAAAAGCGCTCTCAGGGAGTCGAATTGCGCCTTGCCGGCCTCTGCATTCGCCTTCGTCACGACACTGGGCGACCCTGGCGTGACGGTCGCGATCATGGGGTCCGCGTAGCCGGTGCGCCACGCTGCCGCCGACTTTTCGATCGCATCGAGATCGGCGAGGAGCTCGGGACGACCAGCGAGGTGGCGTCGAATAGCCTGCGCCGCAGTCTGTTCCGCATTCTGGCCGTCGTAGTACGGCGCCAGGAACTGCGCGTCGGCGGCGATGAGGTACCCGCGCACGGCGGTCTCCTGATCGCGCAGTGCAGCCTGAAGCTGGTAAGCGGCCACACGGGCGGGCTGGATGCCATTGACCAGCTGCTGACTCGTCGCGTCGGTCCGGTTCAGCAGCACCGCCGCGAGCAACGCGCCGCCGAGCACCACGACGCCGACCGCCAACAGCACGACGTTGAGCCAGCCCCGCACCGTCATTCCGGACAGCCGAGTACCCGCTACCTCTTTCATCGACGGGTCCGCTCCACGCGCAGAACCGCGATGTCGTCGGTGATCCCGCCGTGCGAGGCGGCCAGCGCCTCAACCCCTTCGATGAGGGCCTTCACGAACTCCGGCCCGGGCAGGTCCGCGATCGAGCGTGCCAGTTCCAGTAAGCCTTCTTCGCCCAGTCGCTTCTCGCCGATACCGGAATGGCCCTCGAACAGGCCGTCGGTGAGCAGCACCAGACCGTGGCCGTCGGGTAGCTCCAACTCGCTGAGCGGCCATTGTTGTGCACCCAGCCCCAACGCCGGCCCGGCGGGCGGCTCGATCCACTCGACGGTGCCCGGGCCGTGCAGCAGCATGCCGGGGTGGCCGGCTCGGACAGCGGTGAAGCCAAGAGAGTTCGGCCACATCGCGACACTGAGCACCGTCGCGAAAATTCCGGTGCCCGCTCGCTCGGCACGGAGGACCTGCTCGAGGCGACGCATCCGATCATTGCCGCGTAGCCCGGCGAAGGTCAGCGCGCGCCAGCCGATCCGCAGAGCCGCTCCGAGGGCGGCCTCGTCAGGGCCGTGCCCGGCGACATCGCCGACCATCACGTGCACGGTGCCGTCGGGCGTTTGCACCATGTCGTAGAAGTCGCCACCCAGCAGCGCGTTCTCGCGGCTGGGCCGGTATTGCATGACGATCTCGACGCCCGGATCGTCACCGAGCAGCGGCATGGGCAACAGCGCCCGCTCAAGGCGAGCGTTCTCCTGGGCGCGCATCTGGCTGGTGTGCAGGTCGACGGCGGTGAGTTCGGTGCGCTTGCGTTCGATCGCGTACAGCACCGAACGGTGCAGGGTTTCGGGCTCGACATGACCTTTGACGAGGTAGTCCTGCGCGCCAGACGCCATCGCCGACATGCCGAAGTGTTCGTCATTGAGGCCAGTGAGCACGACGATCGGCAGGGTCGCGTCGATCTTGGCGACCCGGTCGACGGCGGAGATGCCGTTGGCATCGGGAAGATTGAGATCCAGCAGCACGCAATCAGGCCGGCGAACAGCAAGCTTGTCCTGGGCAATCGCCATCGATGCGGCCCACTCCACGCTGATGTCGGCGCCGGCCTCGGAGATCAACTCCTCGACCAGAAAGGCGTCACCTTGATCGTCCTCGATCAGCAGCAACGAAATCGGTCGCTTTGTGGCACCGGCGAAACCGGCAGGATTCAGCACCTGTGGGTCATACGGTGCGCGCATGAAAGATCAGATCCTTAGTTCAGATCGGCCGCGCTTTGACCTAGGTAATTTTTCAGACAACATGCCGACCCTACCGGCTGACCCCGTGAGTGCCCAAGCCGAGCGGGTCGCCGCGCAGGTCAGCGGCGTGCCGAGCCGCTCATCACCTGAGCGTCGGCGGCCTGCAGGAGGCAAATCACCGTGCTCGGGTAGGGGTTGTCCGCGGTTCGGTCCTGATCGGAGTCGATGAGATAGGTCGCGGTGTAGGTGCCTGCAGCCGGCGTGGCGCCGGTGTAGTGCGCAAGGCCGGCCGCGCATTCCCGCGTGGCGACGTCGTCGAGGGCGGCATTCACCGGGATCGGCGCACGCAGGTACGCCTCGGCGTGGTGGGGCCCGGCGCAGTCGACGACGCTGACCAATACCACCGCGGGATCTGAGGGCGGCGGCTCGGCCAGGCAGTCGCCGGGCTGCAAGTCCACCCACTTCACCGACCGGGGCTGGCGGGCGGGCGCGGCGGTCACCGTGGTGGTGCTGGGCGAGGTCGACGCGTTTGTCGTGGTCAGCGTCGGCGTGGTGTCGGCGCTTCCGCCGCAGCCCGCAGCGAACGCAATCGCCACACCAAACATGCCCCAAGCCGTGCTGCGCATCACCGTCTGTTTACCTCAGCCCCCGCTCCGGGTACATGCCTTCGCATCATGCCAATCACCAAAATGACTGCCAAGGTGGCGCTCGCGGCCGCAGCCGTTGCCACCACGTTGAGCGCGGGAGCCGGCCTGGCTCAAGCCGACCCGAAGGGTCCGCCCGGACCGCCGTGGGTGCCGAGCGGACCGGGTGTCAATGCCGGTGCGCCGGGCAACCCGCTGCCGCCGGGACAAGGCTATCTGCCTCCGCCGGGACATCGCGCGGACTATGACGACGTCGTACCTGTCTGGGCGCCGCCGGCGCCGCCACCGCCCCGGTGGGCGCCGTGGCTGCCGGTGGTCTGGAATGCGGACCTGCCGGCGTGGGGCGTCTGGTGGAACGGCGGGTTCATCCAGCTGTAGGCGTTCTTCAAAAACTGCTCTCGCGGCCCCGCACGAACTCCAGGAGTGCGGGGTCGCTTGAGCTGAACCGGTCGACTTCCTCCCCGCCGTCGCAGCGGTACAGGCCGACGGTGACCGAGTGAGCGTGCCGATCGATCACGACCCAATGCGCGCCGGCGTCCTCCCACCGCTGTAGCACCGCAACCGGGTCGTCGCTCATGACACCATCATGGCCCGTGCGATGATCGCCCCATGCGACTCGGGTTGCACGCCCTGGGTATCGGCGCCGGCGCGGAGCCCGCCGTGATCCGGGCGGTGGCAGTCGCGGCCGAGCACGTCGGTTTCGCCACCTTGTGGTCGGGCGAGCACGTGGTGATGGTCGACCAATCCGACTCGCCGTACCCGTACTCCGAGGACGGCAAGATCGCGGTGCCCGCCGATGCAGACTGGATCGACCCGATGATCGGGCTGGCGTTCGCCGCATCCGCCACGACGACGATCAGACTGGCCACCGGCGTCCTGCTGCTGCCCGAACACAATCCGGTGATCGTCGCCAAGCAGGCGGCCAGTATGGACAAGCTCAGCGGTGGCCGGTTCGCATTGGGCATCGGAATCGGTTGGTCGCGTGAGGAATTCGACGCCCTCGGAATTCCCTTCGAGCGGCGAGCCGCGCGAACCGCCGACTATGTTGCCGCGATGCGGACCATCTGGCGCGACGATATCGCCTCCTACGCAGGCGAATTCACCACCTTCGACGCAATTCGGGTCCACCCCAAGCCGGGGCAGCGCCGCATCCCGGTCCTGTGCGGAGGCAACAGTGATGCCGCACTGCGCCGGGTCGCGCGGTGGGGTGACGGCTGGTACGGCTTCAACCTCCGCGACGTCGATGACGTCGCGGCGAAGGTGGCGACGCTGCGGGGGTTCTGTGAGCAGGCGGGGCGCGATACGGCTGACCTGCAGCTGGCGGTCGCGCTACGCGAACCCCGACCGGCGGACGCGGGCCGTCTGGCAGAGTTGGGTGTGGACGAACTGGTTCTGGTTGCGTCGCCGCCGCAGGATCCGGCGGCGGCCGGGCAATGGGTGGCTGACCTGGCCACAGATTGGCAGTAAGGGGGCGCGGTGGACCACTGGACTGCGGTCGCAGTGGCGGCGGTGTTCATTTGGCTGGGTATGGTGCTGGCCATCTCCTTCCTGGAGGCGCCGCTGAAGTTTCGTGCTCCCGGCGTCACGATCCCGCTCGGGCTCGGTATCGGACGGCTTGTCTTCCGGGCTCTCAACATCTGTGAAGCCGTCCTGGCGGCGGTCATCGTCGTTGCACTGGTGGCTGGTAGCCCGAGCCCGGGCGTCATCGCGGCCGTGCTGGTGGCCGTCGCCGCGCTGTTGGCTCAAGTGATCGGGGTGCGCCCAGCGCTGACACGGCGCTCGGATGCAGTGTTGGCCGACGCCAGCCAGGCCGAGGCCGGACGGTCGCACGCCCATTACGTCTACGTCGTGTTCGAAGTCGTCAAGGTGGTGGCGCTGCTCTTCAGTGGCGTTCTGCTGCTCAACTTTTGATGGAGGATGTCATGGATTCGATCTCACTGATCCAGCTCGCCGACGACCAGCTGGCGGCGGCCCGCTCGTCTAACAGCGGCCGCGCCGCGCACACGGTGCACGGCGGCCACGACCACCAGCTGCGGCAGACGCTGATCGCCCTGGCGAGCGGGCATGAACTCAGCGAGCACCACACGCCGGGGGAGACCACACTGCAGGTGTTGCGCGGCCACGTACGACTGGCCACCGAGGATGACGCGTGGGAGGGCCACACGGGTGATCTGCTGATGGTCCCGCGCGCCCGCCACGGCCTGCAGGCCATCGACGACTCGGTGATCCTGCTGACGGTGCTGGCCGACAGCTGATCGGTCAGTACCGGTAGTCGGCCAGATCGGTTGCGCCCTGCCGGACGTCGCCGTCGAGCAAGAGCAGGGCGGGCACCATCTCAGAGGTCACCAGGCCGTGCCGGCCGGTCACGTCGTCGATGAGGTCGAAGCACTGGGCGATGACCTCCGGAGTGTCAACGACGATTGTCGTCACCGGCACCTGGCGGCCGTATTGAATCAGCTTGTCGCCGTGCGGTTTATGGTCGCCGTGAAAGCCCCAGATGCCGCGCAGCACGGTGGCGCCGCCGGCGGTCTGGGACTCCCACAGGCGCCGCACCAGCGCCCGGTGGACAGGCACCCTGTCGTGGTGGGTGGCGGCGTCGGTGTAGATCGTCAGCTTCTGGCGCAGTTCCCGGCCGTGGGCGTCGATGGCCGGCAGTGCGGGCGGGCGGGCCAGCAGCCGGCCGTCGCGCTTGCAGACCTGAACGCGCTCGACCGTCACCAGCGGCTCACTCATCAGTGACTGGAGTTCGGGCAGGGCGCGCCGCGCTTGTTCGGCGGAGCCGATCGCGACGATCATGATCGGCACATCGGAGTTGCCGCTGAAGAATCGGGCGCGGCGCCGCTGACCATTCGCGGTGCCGTCGACGCCGAGGTACACCGTTGCACCGGCGAAGTGATGGCGGTGCAACAGATCGCACACCGCGTAGAAGGCGGCCGCCCCGTTGACTCGGCGCCGGCGTCCGACGTAGACGGTGAGCTTGACCGCGTCGTCACCCTCGGGTAGCGCACCGGTATAGCGCCGGGCCCGCTCCAGGGTGATCAGTCCGCGGGTGGTGATGCCGACGACGTCGTCGATCAGTCCGCCAATCGTCTCGGCGGTGTCGATGGCGGCGATGGCGACCGGCGGATCCTCAGACAGCGTCAGCGACTCATCGCTGCGGATGACATGTCGCGGTCCGAAACTCGCGATACCGCGCAGCATGATGCTGTCGGCCACACCGCGTTCTGCGTAGAGGTCCAGCATCGCCTCGGCAAGGAAGCGGGAGCCGTCGCGCTGGCGTTCTCCGAAGAAGGTGGTCAGTTTCAGGTAGGTGTCGTTCACAGCAGGCTCGCGATCCACTGGCCGAGCATCGCCGCACCGACGCCCAGGACAACGCTGACGACGAGATTGGCGACGGCGGGCCAGATCTGGCGCTCCTCGGTCAGCCGCTGCGTTTCCAGCATCCAGGTCGAGAACGTGGTGTATGCCCCGACGAAGGCGGTGCCGGTCAGCAGTGCGGCGTGGTGGCTCAACGTCAGGCCGCTGACGAAGCCGAGCAGTACCGCACCACTGATGTTGACCGCGAGGGTGCCGAATGGGAATGACCGCGCCGCCCGGCGGGCCACCGCGCGATCGACCATGAACCGGGCCACCGACCCCAACCCACCGATGAGCATGACCCCGGCCCAGATCGCGACGGTCATGCGCGGATCCTGACCCGGCGTACCAGAGCCGTCGCGATGTATACCGCCAGCAGGCCGGCGGCGATGCTGACCACGGTGTAGCCGGCCGCCAACCCGTAATGGTGGTGTTCGATCATCTTCAAGGTCTCGACCTGCATGGTGGAGAACGTCGTCAGCCCCCCGCAGAGGCCGGTGCCCAACAGCGGGCGGCGGTAGCTCGACAGTGGTAAGCGTTCGAGCAGTCGGGTGGTGAAATAACCCAGTAAGAAGGCACCCACGACGTTGACGCCGAACGTCGCCCACGGCCAGCGTGCGGGGTCATCTACGAACACCGTCGCCAGGGCCGCGCGCGCGAGAGTCCCCACCGCGCCGCCGACGAACACGGCCGCCAATTCCCGGTTGTCATGGCCGAACATGGGCAACCCCCTTAACCGTGGATGAATCCGCGAGCAAGTATCGCTCCTAGGAAGGCAGAATTGGCGTCATGGCGGCTAACCCCCGCGCCGGTAAGCCGGCGCTCCCCGAAGACCTCGTCGATCTGCCCCATCTGGTCACCGCGTACTACACGGTGAAACCCGACCCCGACAACATCGACCAGCAGGTGGCGTTCGGCACATCGGGGCATCGCGGCTCCAGCCTGGACGGTGCGTTCAACGAGGCGCACATTCTGGCCACCACACAGGCGATTGTGGAATACCGAGCTGCGCAGGGCACCACCGGGCCGCTGTTCATCGGCCGCGATACCCACGGCCTGTCTGAGCCCGCCTGGGTGTCGGCGCTCGAGGTGCTTGCTGCCAATGATGTTGTGGCCATGATTGATTCGGCCGACCGCTTCACCCCAACGCCGGCGGTCAGCCACGCCATCTTGACGTTCAACCGGGGCCAGCCCGCCAGGCTGGCTGATGGGATCGTCGTCACCCCCTCGCACAACCCGCCGCGTGATGGTGGGTTCAAGTACAACCCGCCCAACGGCGGTCCGGCCGACACGGATGCCACCGGCGCGATTGCCAAGCGCGCTAACGAGATTCTGCGCAGCGGGCTCAAGGGCGTTAAGCGGGTGCCACTGGCGCGCGCGTTGCAGAGCACCCAACGTCATGATTACCTCGACGCCTACGTGTCGGATCTGCCCAACGTCGTCGACATCCACGCGATCCGTGCGGAGAAGATCCGCATCGGGGCCGACCCGTTGGGTGGGGCCAGTGTCGACTATTGGGGGGCCATCGCCGAGCGACACGACCTTGATCTCACCGTGGTCAACCCGCTGGTCGACGCGACCTGGCGGTTCATGACGCTGGACACCGACGGCAAGATCCGGATGGACTGCAGCTCGCCCAACGCGATGGCCTCGCTGATCGCCAACCGGGAGTCCTATCAGATCGCCACCGGCAACGACGCCGACTCCGACCGGCACGGCGTCGTCACCCCCGACGCCGGGTTGATGAACCCCAACCACTATCTGGCTGTGGCGATCGACTACCTGTACTCGCACCGGCCGGACTGGCCGGCCAGCGTGGCCGTCGGCAAGACCGCCGTCAGTTCGTCGATCATCGACAGGGTGGTGGCCGGATTAGGCCGCAAGCTCATCGAGGTGCCGGTGGGCTTCAAGTGGTTCGTCGACGGGTTGATCAGCGGCACAATCGGTTTCGGCGGTGAAGAATCGGCCGGCGCGTCGTTCCTGCGCCGCGATGGGTCGGTGTGGACCACCGACAAGGACGGCATCATCCTGGCTCTGCTGGCCTCGGAGATCCAGGCGGTCACCGGGTCGTCGCCGTCGCAGCGCTACGACGAGCTGGCCGCCAAGTACGGGGCGCCGGTCTATGCCCGCGTCGACGCCCCGGCCAACCGGGAGCAGAAGGCTCGACTGGGCAAGCTGTCCCCGGAGCAGGTCACCGCGACCGAGCTGGCCGGTGAGCCGATCACCGCGAAGCTGACCACCGCCCCGGGCAACGGCGCTCCGCTGGGTGGGCTGAAGGTGACCACCGCCGACGGCTGGTTCGCCGCACGGCCGTCGGGCACCGAGGACGTCTACAAGATCTACGCCGAGTCGTTCAAGGGACCCGAGCATCTGGCGGAGGTGCAGGAAGCTGCCCGCGAGGTGGTGAACGCGGTCATCTCGTAGGTAGCCCGCATTTGGGGCACCGACGCCTCGGTGGTCACATCGGCCGGTCGACCTCGGCCAGGAGCTTGCGGAATTGCTGCAAAGGTGTTGGAAGAGAACACTTTACGCGTCAATGCTTGTGCTGTATAGGCGGATCTGGGCGACGGTATCGGCAACTGATGAGCGGATGGCTCATAAATGAGTATTCGCCTCATTCTTCGGCAGGTACTGGCACAACCGGGATTCGACACGTTAGATCGTCATTACGGCATTCGAGAGCGACCCCCCATCTCTCGGCTGTCGGGTGCCCGCCCTGGACTGCTCTCGATCCCCCCTGCGGTCCAGGACGGGCGCTTTGCGTTCGGCTGGCGACGGGCCTGTCTGCTGACCACGTGCTACCAGGTCACCCGCAGCGTTTCGGCCCGTCCTAATACAGTCATCTCGTGAGTTCTGTCGCGGAGGGTGACTGTCCCTCGGAAGCCGAAGCCAAGCTTCCGCGGGAAGTCTGGGTTCTGATCGCCGCCAACGCGGTGATCGCCCTGGGGTACGGCGTGGTGGCGCCGGTGCTGCCGCAGTTCGCCCGCAACTTCGGCGTGAGTATCAGCGCGGCGACGTTCGTGATCACCGCCTTCGCGTTGATGCGGCTGTGCTTCGCCCCGGCATCGGGCATGTTGGTGCAGCGGCTGGGGGAGCGCCGCATCTACGTCAGCGGTTTGCTGATCGTGGCGTTGTCGACCGGCGCGTGTGCGTTCGCCCATACCTATTGGCAGCTCTTGGTGTTCCGGGCGCTCGGCGGGATCGGTTCGACGATGTTCTTCGTCTCCGCGCTCGGGCTGATGATCCGGATCAGCCCGCACAACGCCCGCGGCCGGGTGGCGGGGATGTTCTCCAGTGCGTTCCTGGTCGGGTCGGTGGCCGGTCCGCTGTTGGGCAGCCTGACTGCCGGGCTGGGCCTGGCCGCGCCCTTCCTCATTTACGGGGCGGCGCTCCTCATCGCTGCCGCGGTGGTGTTCATCAACCTGCGGCACTCGCACCTGGCGGCGCCCGCGCCGGCCGACGAACTGACCGTCACCCTGCGGGTGGCGCTTCGGCATCGGGCATACCGGGCCGCGCTGCTGTCGAACTTCGCCACCGGTTGGTCGGCGTTCGGGCTGCGGGTCGCGCTGGTGCCGTTGTTCATCACCGAGGCTCTGCACCGCGGGCCCGGGGTCGCGGGTGCGGCCCTGGCCACGTTCGCGGCCGGCAATGTGGCGGCGGTGATCCCTTCGGGTCGCCTGTCTGACCGGACCGGGCGGCGACCGCTGCTGATCAGCGGGTTGGGCTTGTCCGGGTTGACGACGGCGGTGGTCGGGGCTGCGACGTCGTTGCCGGTGTTCCTGGTCGGTGCGTTCATCGCCGGGGCGGCCACCGGGGTGTTCACCGCGCCGCAGCAGGCCGCGGTGGCCGACATCATCGGCAAGGCGCGCGGCGGGACGGCCGTCGCGACGTTCCAGATGATGTCGGACCTGGGGTCGATCGCGGGATCGCTGGGGGTGGGGGAGATCGCCCAGCACCTGTCGTTCGAGTGGGCGTTCGCGATCAGCGGAGCCATCCTGGTGTTGGCATCGATCGGGTGGCTGCTGGCGCCGGAAACGCGGGATGCGCCGCCGTTGGAGCACACACCGCCGCGGCCGCTCGGCCCGGAGGCCGCTGGTGAGCTGCCCTGACCAGCGATTTTGAGGCAGGCCCGCCAGTGGTGTAATTTCGGTGGGCACACCTGGGGCTATGGCGCAGTTGGTAGCGCACCACACTGGCAGTGTGGGGGTCAGGGGTTCGAATCCCCTTAGCTCCACCAGGCAAAACAGCACTCGATTGAGTGCTCAGAAGGTCGTTTGACGACAGTTCTGACGACAGTTCGGTTCATCTCAGCCGTGAGCAGGAGCGCATCGCCCCCTTCTCATCAGCTCCCGGATGGCCGCCACGGCGCTGTCGGTCAACACAGTCCGCCCCTGCGGCGTGACGGCCCCTGCGGTGTGGCGGGGTGATGGCCATGCCATTGGTCCCAACCAACCAGCGGCGGTCAGCGTCCCCGCTCCGATCGTCGAATTTCCGTCACGCTGCAGCATGATGCCTGCTCGCGAACCGTGAGCCTCCCGGCCGGGGCATGTCGTGTCTCGGCTGGCGATCCTACGACTTGTCGTATCCTGACCGCCGGGAGGCAAGAGTCGGTTGAACGCAGCTCAGAGCGGAGATAGCCAGGCTCCTGGGGGTCCCTCTAGTGGTCTTCGCGACATACCAGAACCCCTACATGGAGAGACTGGTGTCGCGCTGTCCGGGCCACCAATATCGCCCATGGCACGCATTTCCCTGTACGACGACGTCCAATGGGAACTATTCATCCTTGAATGGGTGCATGCCCTGAGATCCGGCTACGTTCAGGTCAAGCGGTTCGGTGGAGCCGGTGACAGGGGCGCGGACATTGCGGCGTTCAAGACTGCAAACGGCCTAGAAGGTGCTTGGGACTGTTTCCAGTGCAAGCACTATGCAGAACCTCTCGCCCTAGGAGACATACTTCCCGAGATTCTGAAGATCTTCGTGGCAACTGTTGTCGGAGAGTGCGTTCTGCCGGACAGCTACCAGATCTTGGCTCCCCGCGGTTGCAGTACAAACTGCGGTCGGATGCTCAGCAGCCCGCAGAAGTTGAGGAAAAAGTTCCTCGACCACTTGGCCGACGACGACAGCACCCTCGCGAGGGGCCTTGAGTCGGACCTCGTCTCTTCGGTTCAGGAACTGGCGTCGGTCACGGATTTCTCGATGTTCCGATCCGTCGAGCTGACTGATGTGCTTGAACTGCATAAGACAACTTGTTGGTACAGCGACCGATTCGCCACAGCGCTTCAGCCGCGACCCGCTCATGTGCCAGCTCCCGGTGACTTGGCGACACACGAACGGAGATACGTACAACAACTGGTTGATGTTTACGCCGAAGCACACCCCGAGGAAAGCCTCCAACCCGAATCAGTGGCATCAAATCCCAGAGTGGGCGAACGCTTTCGCCGCCACCGCGAGAACTTCTACAAGGCGGAGGCGCTACGAGTGTACGCGCGGGATTCAGTGCCGCCGGGGACTTTTGAGCGATTGCAGGATGACATTCATTCGGGTGTTATCGATGTAGTCGAGGACCACCACGCCACGGGCCTGAGACGTTTGACGAGTGTGCTTTCGCTAGTTGGACAGCTGGATCTGAGTCGGCATCGTCTGATTTCGGTGGTCGAGATCGATGATCGACAGGGCATGTGCCACCAGCTGGCGAACGTCGATCGGATTCAATGGATGTCGCGCAATGAATGACTACGACAATCGGGCACCGAACGGTCCAGCGGGCGACCGTCGGAGGCCGCAAAGCATCAATGAATCGCCGCTGAACGGCCCTTTGGAGGTCGGCATCCGCGTGTTGATGATCTTGACCCAGGCCTTCCCAGCTGAACTCGACCTGAATCAGCTTGTCCTGCTTGATCACTTCGTGCTCCACAGCAGGGACGTCGGTGGCCCTGAAAGTCTGCATCCGGCTCTGCCGATCCGTGCAGGCGAGATTGCGGCCAAGCGTGAATCTATCGAGGCAGGAATTGGTCTTCTGCTGAGGCTGCATCTCGCCGAGATTGCGGTTGGAATGAACGGGGTGCGGTTTCTTGCCGGCGACGGCGCCCTGCACTTCGTGGGAGTCTTGGGCTCGTCGTACTCACATCGCTTGCGCGATCGTGTCGGATGGGTGTTGGGAAGTTTTCCCGATCTGGACGAAGCGAATCTGCGACGGCAGACAAAGGCGATATTCGATTCCTGGTCCGAAGAATTTCACTGGCCCGATACGGACGGGAACAATGGCAAACCGCATTAGCCTGACGCATCTGACTTTCGTGGGGCCCGGCAAGGCTCCAGCGACGGTTGATTTCGGGCCACGAACGACTGTCATCCATGGTCCCTCTGACACAGGGAAGTCGTTCATTGTCGACGCCATTGACTTCATGCTTCGTGGTTCCACTCTTCGGGAGATTCCGCAGCGCGCGGGCTACAGCACAGTCCTATTGGGAATTCGGACGCCGACTGGTGAAGACGTCACGCTCACCAGGGGGGTCGAGGGCGGCAGTTTTGGCTTGCTGGAGGGAGTACTGTGCGGCGCTTCTCTAAAGCGATCGGTGAGAGGCTTTCCGCGTGGCAGGTCCCTGATGGTGATGAGGTCCGTTATGACCGGGATGAGCAGGATCTGATAGCGGGCGATCAATTACGCTCTGCTCACGGTAAAGGCGTTCGCGCAATCCTCCACTCCGCCTTCACCATTGGCCTTGCTCAGTATTGCTTTGAAAATGATCTTCCACACCCTGGATTTGTCGTTCTGGATTCACCATTGGTGACCTATCGCCCACCGAAGCCTGGCGAAGCCGTCGATCGTGAGGTTCTCGACATCGGCATTGCTGCGCGGTTCTACGACGACATTCAGCAGTCGGTTGGTGGGCAGGTCATCATCATGGAGAACATGGATCCACCATCTGGACTCCGGAAGGAGTCAACCGACGTATTTTTCACAGGCGTTGCGGGGGAAGGCCGATTCGGCTTTTTTCCGTCTCAGCCGTTGCCGTCGTAACCAGAGACCTTTGATATTTCGACAACGGCAACGTCATCGTCGGCTTGCGGCACTCGATCGCGCGTCGTTGCGGTCGACTTGTACGGACTCGAAGCTGAACGTATCCGCTGAATTCCATCAGGCGAACGCTACCCGGTTTCGTCGCCGAGGCTGTTGGAGGCGAACAGTGAGCCCATCGAGTCCAAAGCATCCCGTTGAACGGCTTCGATGACCTCGACATAGGTTCCCGTCGTCACCGTGATTGAGCTGTGGCGCAGAATCTTCTGAACCGTCGCCGGCTGAACTCCCATTGTGAAGAGCAGGGTGGCGCACGAGTGTCGGAGGTCGTGGACGCGAAGTTGCGGCACCTCCGCCTTCGCGCACAGGCTGTGGAACATTCGGTTGACGTTGCGCGGCTCCAACGCGCCGCCCTTAGGGGTCGTGAAAACCAGTCCCGTGTCGCGCCACGTTGATCCGGCGGCCAGGCGCTCCTCCAGCTGGCGCCGGCGGTGGTTAGTCAGAATCGGCACAAGCGTCCGAGGTACTGGCAGAACTGCGACGGATCCTTCAGTTTTGACGTTCTCAAGCTTCAGCTGGCCGTCCACGCGGTGCAACGCTCGCCTGATTGTAATCCGCTCAGCGTCTAGATCGACGTCGGACCATTGCAGCCCGAGCGCCTCACCACGACGGAGTCCCATCGACAGCGCGACTGCCCACAGTGCATAAAGTCGCGTCGTCTCAGCGGTCTTGAGAAAGCGCATCGCCTCAGCCCGCGTGAAAGAGCGCACCTTCCGGTCATCGGTCACGCGCAACTGAACGAGTCGGGCGACGTTGCGGCTTAACATCTCTTCGTCGACCGCATCCTGCAGAGCAGCCCGCAAAACGCGCAGAATGTGGCGAATCGAGCTGGCAGACAACGCGTCGTTGCAGCACTTGGCAGGCACGAGAGCGCAGCACCGTGCCTGCGACTTGCGCCCTCGCGCTGCGTCCTTCCCTTGGGCGCAGCATTGGCATCGGGTCTGCAATCCGGTCAGCCATGCGCGAATATGCGAGGCCTGCAGTGACTTCAGCTTCCGATTGCCAATTCCCGGGATGATGTGCAGGCGCACGTCGCCCTCATAGGTCGCATACGTCGTGCGCCGAACGCTAGGCTCCGCAATGTGCTCTAGCCAGTAGGTCATGTACTCAGCGACCGTCAACGTCGTTGTTGCAGTGGGTATGCCGCGTCGCTGTTGATCGAGAACCTTGCCGAGTTCGTCCAAGGCGGCACGCTCACTATCGCCGTAGACGCTGATGCGCTTCCGTCGTCCGTCCGGCGTGTCGACGAAGACTTTCGCCTCCCAGCGCCCATCACCTCGTCGGTACACGCCGCCCTGGCCGTTCGCGTTGCGACGTGCTTTCCCACCTGCAGCCATCACGCGGCTCCTTCAATCAAGCCGGATAGGTAGTCGTCGAAAGACTGCCGCACGATCCGCCGGCACCTACCGATCTGTACCGATCTGACACGTCCGTCCCAGATCAGCCGGTACACCATCCATCGACTGACTGCGAGACGATCCGCCGCGGCCTGCACGGTGATCAGCTCAGCACTGAATTCAGTATGCATCCGTTTTCCTCTCCGTGTGGAAGTAATTCGGAATGCCGGCGTACGGCTTGTGGGGGTGAAGTAACACATACGGGTTGTGCTGCGGGCGAGGCAATTTCAGCTATTCGCAGGGTCCCGGGACCGGTCTTCTCGCGATCGAATACGGGCGTAGTCATGTCGACCAGTCTGGTGGCGAGGATTGATCGTGCGTCCAGCGATTCGCACGGACGATGTGGCGATGTTCGATCATTCGGTGCGCCGCAGACACGACCAAAGTGCGTTCACCGAGATTGCCCAGCCCGGCTCGATCGAATGTCCATTCCACTTCTTCTTCGGCACCGTGAAGCGCCCGATCATGTTCGTCGGTCGCGAGGTCTGAGCGGTGGCGTTGCTCCCGAGTCCACTCAGCTCGATGCTCGCGCAGCGCACTCATCGTGGTGGAGAACAGCCGGGATTTGGTGGTGATATGCCCACGAAAGCCGAGAGTGTGCAGCCAGCGGTCTATCTCCGAGTAGGCGCCATGATCGGCTAGATCGAGAATTGTGGTCAGAATCGCCCGGATATGTGTGGGGACGTCTAAATCGGGAACGGCGAGCGGTGACATCCGTCGGACCCCAACGCCGAAGTCGGCGACGGATTTGGTCACGTACTTGGCCAGGTAGGCCGGGACCGACCGACGCGACTGGCGAGGTGTTGCCCCGCCGCAGTCACTACTGTCCGACCGCAATGGCCGCGCATCCGTCTGAGTGCCGAACTGTATTACACGGCTACTGATTTCAGCGCCGTGTGCTGGGGCGGCGACAGTGAGTGCGACGCCGCTTGCGGCCTGATGGATTAGGAGGGCCAGGTCGGTGGCTGTGATTGAGGACTTGGGTGGTGTTGGGGCTTGGCCCGGCTGTGGCGGCTCGTCGAGGCGGATTACGGCGTGGAAGTGCGGGATCGCCCGACGTTGCATCTCGGTCACCTTCACGAAATTGATTCGGGCAGCGGTGGGGGATTCGCCGAGCGCGCGTAAGCGTCTACGCAACAGCCGGCGCAGGGCGATGGTGAAGCGCCGCCACAGTTCAGGGGCATGCCAGGCGAACAGGACATGCCCCATGTAGTCGTAACAGTCCTCGCAGAGCGGCTGACCGACATGAGCATCGCCCTCGTGGTGGATGGAGCTGCACCACAGGGGTCTCCCGTGCTGGCAACGTTGGTGGGCATTCCGGCCCCGGTCGTGGCACCGCCGAGCCTGGCCTCGCTGGCCGTCATCGCGTGTGGTGTGCACGGCCCCGAAACTGGGCGCGGTCAGCGTGACGAACACCTGAGGGTGTTCGGCGACTGTGGGCGGCAGATCGTGATGGCCACCGTGCACGCCGGCGTGTACGAGTTGCCAGGTATCGCGGGCATAGAGATCAGAGCAGGACGGGCAGGCGACAGCGCGTCGGTTGTTGCATCGGGTCCACACCCGAAGCTCGCGACCGAAGCTGTCGGTTCCTGTCAGACGGATCGGATTCGCACAGAACCCAGCATTCTCCGCTTTATTCCACCAGGTCTCGAAGTCGCGGGAGGCGGCGCGACGCACCATCTGCGCCACCACGCCGATGGTGTCGGTACCGGCCGGAAGGCCTGGCAGTGTCGAAACCGCAATGCCCAGCGCAGCAGTGGTCACGACTGGCGACCTTCAGTCTCGGCGGTCCGAGGATGCGCTCTTGTGGGGGCAAAGCGAGCGACGAGATCATCAATGGCGGAATCGGTGACGTGGAAGGCCCGAACTCGCAACGGTTCAGCGTTGCCGTCAGTGCAGACGTAACCGACACCGGGAGTACCGGTGGAGATTCCATCACACAAGGCGCCGGCTTCTCGGGCGGCGGCTCCGAGCACCATCGCGGTCTGGGTGGCTTCACTCATGCGCAGCCCGACCCGGATGGAGAAGAGCTGCCGGATGGGCAAAACATCTTTAGACGGGTCCTGTACCGCGGCGACCACCGAGATACCGACTGCGCGGCCCTGGGACAGCAGCAGCCCCAGCAGCTGCTCAACCTCGGCGCGTGTTCTGCGGTCCCCGAGATAGGCAGTCAGCGAGGCGATTTCGTCGATAATCAATACAATCAGTGGTGCGGAGACACTCGGAGTGTGAAGCCGAGTCTTCCCCCGCAGCCGTTGCGCACGTTTCTGCATCACCGCGACAACCGCCCGCAGCGCAGCGAGTGTCTGTTCACCGTTGTCATGGGCGAGCGAGGTGAACAACACTTGTCCGCGCCCGAACTCCATCCCTCCCTTGGGATCTACGACGACGAGGCGTGCGCAGCCCGCCCGCACGGCGGGGCCGACGGCGGCAATGATTGACCAAAGCACCGAGCCCTTGCCCGAGCCGGTCGCGCCTGCGACCAAGATGTGCTGTCCCAGTAGCGGTAGGCGCCAACGCTCACCGGCCTCGGTGAGCCCCACCCACAGGCGGGACAGGTCCGGTGTGGTGCCCCTGGCCGGACGAGGAAGTTGGATGGGTGTCGTCAGCGGATCGCCGTGATGGGCGGTGATGCGGATCGAGCCCGGTCGGGTCGAGCGAATGGTCACCCGCTGGGCGCTCAGCGCTTCGGCTAACGCGTCACCTCGGGATTGCCAGTCGGCCAACGACTGGCCCGTGAGGATGCGTACCTCGAGAACGTCGCTCGTGACACCGATCGTCACCGAACGCAGAATCGGCACCATGACGTGACCGTCGAGACCGGCGGTCAGGCCACACAGCGTGCAGACCGTGGCCCATCGGCCTCGATAGATACCCCATGTGCGCCACTGGACCCGCAGACGTACCGTCACCCACTGACGGAACGTTTGGGGGGATAACAGAAACCAGCTGAACAATGCGAGAGCCGACCAGATCGCCGCCAAGAGGCCGACCAAGGGACCGCAAGTGACGGCCATCCAGACGCTTGTGATGGCCGGAATGCTGATCATCGGAAACAACACCGACGCCCATACCAGCGCAGCAGTCGCTTTGCCAAGCGCCGTGGCTGCACGGAGGGCAATGTCATCGGAGTCCGAGTGGTTCGGAAGAGAGCGGTTGGAGCGGTGAGCTCGTGGGTGGCCAGGCATGGCAGACCTTCCGGCAGGCTTGCGGGATCGGGGTAAGGAGAGGCTTCGGCCGAGCGGGCGCAGCACCACCGTCTCTTGGTGTTGCGGTGCTGCGCCCACTCGACGAAAGGGTCAGGCGGCCGGCTTGCTCGTGCCGCCGGGTACGCCGCTCGGTGACGCATTCCGAGGTGCGGCAACGACTCCCGCCAGTGGTGCACCTGAAGCGCGGATCGCTTCAGCGCGGAACGCGACTCCGCTGCGACTGTCCTGGCTCCACGGCAGGGCAACCAAGCCCTCGATGTGGATCGGCTGCCCGACCGTCACATTCGGGTCGCCGGCAACCGTCACGGTGATGACGTCGCCGCCCGTGGAGTCCAGCGCCATCACCTGGACCTGCCACAGCGGCAGACCCGTCTCGCGATCCAGCTTCGGCTGGCCGGTGTCAAACGCGATCCGCTGTTCGGGTGCCCGCGTGCACACAAATGACACACCGCCGGTGTTAATACGTAGTTTCATTCCAACTGTCCTTCCTGCTGTTTTCTCGCGACCGCTCGGCCGCGACCACCAGTTCAGGCGGACAACTCGGACATTCCCAGGGCATCAGTTAGACAAAGCGGACAGACGCCTGGACAACGCGGACACTCGGACGACAATCGCGCGCCAACTTTTGTGCTTTGGGCGTCGCTAACGCTGGCACCGCGCTCCTAGCATGAGCAGATCGAGAAGCTACCTGTTCCTAACCACGCACTGACGACGCGAATGAGTGAAAAGGGTTTCAGCGAAGCCAGACTCGCAACAGCCGCCGGTGTCGACGTCAAGACGGTGGGCCGCTGGGTCAGGGGTGAATCACTGCCCCAGGCGGTCAACGCGCGCGCCACCGCCGACGCACTGGGCTGTGATCCGCAGACGCTGTGGCCAGACATCTTTCCCACCCTGCGCCCACCTGGTACCGGCACGGTCGCGGTCAGTGTGTACCGAAGCCGCGCGGACGTCCCTGTCGCCGTGTGGACCCAACTGTTCGGCGGCGCCGCCGAGCAGATCGACATCCTGGTCTACGGGGGCACCTTCCTCTTCGACGGCATTCCCAGGTTCTGCTCAACGCTCGCAGTCGCGGCCGAACGCGGAGTCGCCATTCGCTTCATCGTGGGTGATCCCGATTGCGCTGCGGTAAGCCAACGCGGGGAAGAGGAGACGATTGGCTCAGTTCTAGCAGCTCGCTGCCAGATCACACTCGCACGATTGGCTTCACTCGCCGACGCCCCAGGCTTGGAGGTGCGCACACACGCCACACCGCTGTACACGTCGATGTTCCGCGCGGACAACACCCTGATTGCCAACCCGCACCTATACGGTGCTCCCGCCAGCGACAATCCCGTCCTCTTTATTCGACGTGACGACGCGCCCGAGCTGTGGCGCGATCACCAACTCTCTTTCGAACGGGTGTGGAACACCGCCCAACCATTACCCACGCACGCCTGACCTGCCGATTGGAGAACCGTATGGCCCGGACCGACTACTACAACGATCCCCACGCGCCAGCCGCAAACAGTGTGGTGCCCTCCACTACCGCCGTCGTCACCGATTCACATGATCGCATCGTGCTAATTCGCCGCCGCGACAATAACCTTTGGGCATTGCCGGGTGGCGCAATGGAATTGGGCGAATCCATCGTCGACGCGGCGGTTCGTGAAGTGAAAGAGGAAACCGGTCTCGACGTCGAGATCAGCGGACTCATCGGCGTCTACACCAATCCTCGCCACGTTATGGCCTACGCCGACGGTGAAGTCCGTCAACAGTTCTCGCTGTGCTTCACCACCCGGCTGCTCGGTGGACAGTTGCGAGTCGACTCGGAAAGCACCGACATCGCCTGGACGTCACCAGGCGAACTTGCATCTTTGGACGTCCACCCCTCGATGCGGCTGCGCATTCAGCACTACCTTCAACGCCGCGACAGCCCATACCTCGGGTAGCCCGGCAAGGTCGTCTCTAGCCGGCGGAGGCACTAACTCGTGCTGCCGCCGCCAACAGGCTCGGCGCCGCCCGCTCGATCGCACGATGCACAGGATCCCCATCGGGGTAACGCGACAGGATCTCCGTGACTCGATCTTCAGCTCGCACAGGCGAGCCCTGCGGGCCAGTGGTCAAGTCCGCGCACGTCAGCACGTCTAGTAACAACGACGGAGGTGCCGTGAACTCGGCCAGCGCGTCTAAGAGGCCGCGCTCCCGCGCCTCGAACACCGCGCCCGTGTGATAGGCCACCAGCGAGACCACCACTGCGGGAAAGCCCTCGTCGCGGACGAACACTGCGCCGTCGACGGGGTGGAAACCAGTCGATCGAACTGACGGCGCATAGCCAACATCGTGAAGCCACGCGGCAGCCACCACCGCGTCGGCATCCATGGCGCCCAAGCCGACGACCAATCGCTCCGCCGTCGCCGCGACTCCGCAGACATGGGCCCACCGATGCGGCAGATCGGCCAGTCGCTCCTCGGCGATCGCCCGTGCACGTGCCGCGTCCGTCACCACGATGCAAGTCTACGAATGTGCCCGACACAGCACCGACGCGATTTGGGCGAAAGATCCACGCCGCGGCGGCTCCCGTCCGCTGGCGCTCCCGTCCGCCACCACGGACCGAAAAATGCCTATCGGATCGAGGCTGTGAGAACTTTCTCTACTGTTATCAAGAACAGGTTCTCAGCCCACTTCGGGATCGCCATGAGTGGCGTCCACAAAGCGGTCGATGGCCCTATCGATTCGATCCCGAGCGACTTCACCCGATATTCGCCCACTGCTGAACGCCGCCAAATTGGCAAGCCACACATCAGCGATCAGCCCCGCTAGTCGCTGGTCTCTGACCGTGGGCTCGCCGCCGCTCAAAGTCCTTGCCAGCAGACCTTCAATGACGTCGATCGCTTCATCGGTGGCTGCGGCGGCGGTGTGGTCGGCGAGGACGAAGGCGCGCGTCACCGCCTCGGTCAAGCGCGGGTCTTGGTTGCCATTCGGTGTGCAGGCAGTCGACGAGCAAGCGAAGGCGTTCGCGCGGTGTCGACGCGGTGACGGTCCAATCGCGGCTGTTTCCAAACTCTTGGAACTCGCGGGTCAACGCCGACACCAAGAGGTGGATCTTGGAGGGGAAGTACCGGTACAGCGTGCTGACGCCGATTCCGACCTGCGCGGCCACCGCGCGAACGTGCACAGCCTCGTAACCGCCGCTAACTGCCAGCATCATCGCGGCATCTACTGCACTGTTACGGCGGTACGTGTCGACACCGCCAAGGTCGGCCGCCCTATCGGGGCGATGCTGCCTCAACTTCGAAGCCATGCTGCCAACGCCACGCTCAGACGCTGTGATCACCAATTGGTTGGTGAAGCGCGCCGGCTAGCCGATCAAACAGGTCCTCGAATCCGCTCACGTCGCCGTGCGCAGCGAAATGATCGACACCCACCGTCACGAAGACTGCGCTGGCGGTGAACCGGGTGATGCCATCGTGACTGACTCCCGTTCCGCTGACGTGAAGAGCACGTCCTTGGCGGCCGGTGATCTGGGCAGTAATCCTGTGCGGTTCGTGCAACGGGACAGGTCGCAGATACTCCACTGTCAGACTGCGTGTCACCGCGGGCGTGCCGGCCACCCACAACGTGAAGCCCAGTACGTCGTCACAGGCTGTCGCTACTGCGCCGCCGTGCGCCAGTCCTGGGGCGCCGATATGGCGCTCATCGAACGTCACATCGCTGTAGACCTCGTCACCGTCGCGATAGACAACCAGCTGCAATCCATGCGAATTCGCGGGCCCGCACCCGGTACACGTCGAGGTATGCGGAGGCAGTAGATATGGCCCCGGATGTGCTGTGTCACCCATCGTCATCCCCTTGTTTCGCACTGATTCGCGATATCGTCGGGCCCGCACCGCAACTGCAACGAGCCTTCGTTTGGCAGCTTCTGGACGCACCAAGACCCTCCCGCGTAGACACGACGGCCATGCCTACCGACCAGGGTGTTCTCCGTAACCGCGGACAAACCTACGAACAGTTTCGCTACGCTACTCTTGGTACCATACCTTGACGCCTGCTGGAAACGCCGCCCGCAGGTCCCATTTTCCGAAGGGACAACGCAGTGAGCACTCAACCGGCGGCATACGCAGACGACGATGATGACATCGACCCCCGCCGGATCAGGTCGCGTAACCGACTGCTCGACGCGGCGGCGGCACTCCTCACCACCGGGGGAATCGAAGCCGTCACGATCGACGCGGTGACCAAAGCCTCCAAGGTGGCTCGCACCACCCTCTATCGGCATTTCGCAAGCTCATCACAGTTGCTGGCGGCCACATTCGAGCGCCTGCTGCCGCACGTCACTACACCGACACCCGACGAGGGGTCGCTGCGGCAGAGGCTGATTGAAATCCTCAGCCGGCAGGCCGCACTCTTTGCCGATGCCCCGATCCAGGTCACCACGCTGGCTTGGGTCGCCCTTGGGCCCACCGATCCTGCTGCTGACGGCACCGCAGATGAGGACAGCCCGGCTGGCAGCCTGCGTTCTAGGGTCGTCGAGCAATACCGCAAACCGTTCGACGAAATCCTGTCGAGCGACCAGGCTCGCGAAGAACTTGACGAATTCGACCTCGAATTGGCTGAGTGCCAGCTCGTCGGTCCGCTGGTCTTCGCACGCATGACCGGACTCTGCACCATCAGCCGTGACCAGTGCGTCCGCATCGTCGACGACTTTCTGGCCGCACACTCACGCACCCGAACCGAGGCGTGACGGCGAATTGGTAGGTGCGCCGGCGGTTCGCCTGCGGCTTGTCGTCGCTGGGACCGGGCGGCTCGCACTGGGCCTGGCTGAAACTTCCTGGTGACCCTGCGTCATCGCCATCCGCCAGCCGCGCTGAGAAAACGCTACTAACAGTTTCAAAACGCTATGTAGCGTTGTGCTACTATAGGTACACTTATGAGGTTCAGTCGACCACGATCCAGTGAGCCCGTCATATGAAAACCCCTGTCCGCGTGAGTCGTTCGTCGAATCGCGCCGCTGTTGGTCGCACGCTGAATCACTGGCGGCACCATCCACCGTTACGAACGGCCGGGACCGTGGCGCTGGCCCTGGTCGTAGTAGTGGTATCGACGGTCTACCTGCAATTTCACGGTGAGTTCACTCCGGCCATGCACTTGACCCTGGTGTCGGATCGCGCTGGGCTGGTCATGGAGCCCGGGGCAAAAGTGACCTACAACGGCGTCGAAATCGGCCGGGTCGCCGCGGTGCGCGCGATCCAGCAAGATGACACCACCAAGGCGAAACTGTCCCTGGACGTCGCTCCAAAGTACATCGAGCTGATCCCGGCCAACGTGACCGCCGAGATCAAGGCCAGCACGGTATTCGGCAACAAGTATGTAGCCTTCCGTAGCCCGTCGAGACCGGCATCTGCGCGCGTGTCGAGCTCGCAGGTGATCGACGTCTCGCACGTGACGACCGAATTCAACACCCTGTTCGAAACCTTGATGTCGATCGCGCAGAAAGTCGATCCCGTCAAACTCAACCTGACTCTTGCGGCCACCGCCGAGGCACTGGACGGGCACGGCCTCGACTTCGGCCGATCAATCATCGCGGGCAATGCTGTCCTCGACGACATCAACCCTGAAATGCCGCAGATCCGCGAAGACATCAAACGCCTTACCGACCTCGCCGACGTCTATGCCCAATCCTCACCCGATTTCTGGAAATTCCTCAACAATGCAGCGACCACGGCAGGCACCGTCAATGAGCAGCGAGCCGATCTCGATGCGGCGCTGCTGGCTGCCGCGGGCTTCGGCAACGCTGGCGCTGACATCGTGGGGCGGGGAAGTCCCTACCTGGTGCGAGGTCTGGCTGACCTGGTGACGACCACCGGCACCTTGAACACCTACAGTCCCGAATTCCTGTGCAGCATAAGAAATTATGCTGCGATCCTGCCGCAGACTGTTGAATCCGCAGGCGGCAACGGCTACTCGATCGACTTCCGTATCGGGCTCACCGGTGCGCCGAATCCGTACGTCTATCCGGATAACCTGCCCCGTTCCAATGCGCGAGGCGGCCCGGGCGGCGCCCCTGGATGTTGGCAGACAGTCACCAAGGATTTCTGGCCCGCCCCTTACCTGGTAGCCGACACCGGCGCATCACTGGCTCCCTACAACCACCTCGAACTCGGGCAGCCATTGCTTACCGAATATGTGTGGGGACGCCAGGTCGGTGAAAACACCATCAATCCCTAGGACGAGCAGGCCTGCGGACCCACCGGTCCACGACTACGTCGAAGCGGCGCTCAGCGGCCTCGATACATAGAATCGTCATATTCCGATGGAACTGGGAGACAGCGACATTGGGGCGGCATGCAGTCGCTCAGGAAGCGCTTCCTCGCCGGACGCGTAAGGGAATCGAAACAGGTCCTCGCAGTGAAGGATTGGTACCCCAGCGCACGGGTCCAGCAAGCTCCAGGCCGTCGAGTTCGTCCAGCAGATGGTCCACCGCTGTGATCACTTCGAGTCGTGCGAGATGAGCGCCCAGACAAAAGTGAAGTCCATGGCCGAATGCCAGGTGCCCGGTCGTGTCGCGATGAGGGTCGAACCGATCGGGGTCGCTGAACTTCGCCGGGTCTCGGTTCGCCGAGGCATAGAAGAGCAACGCCTTTGCGCCCTTAGGGATTACCGTGTCGCCGATCCGATAGGGCGCGGTAGCGGTTCTGGTGACCCACTGCACCGGCGAGCCCCAACGCGCGGTCTCCTCGACCGCCGGGCGAAGCAGGCTGCGGTCGGCTTTCAACGTCAGGAAGAACTCGCGGTCCTCGGCGAGCCTGACGAGCAGCATGCCCAACAGGTTTGTAGTGGTCTCGTTGCCGGCGACCAGAAGGATGAGCGCGTAGAAGAAAGCTTCCTGATCGCTGAGCTCGCCGGATTCTTTGGCTGCCTGCAACCAACCCAAGAGATCGTCTGCCGACGTGCTGGACCGCCGGCCCATCTCGACGTCTATGAAGCTGCGCATCTGCACGTAGGACTGAAGTAGCGAACCGACGTATCGCATGACCTCGTGCACCGACCGCGGTCCGAATAGTCTCGCGAACTTGTTGGATACGGTGCGAAAGGCCGGCCACTGAGGATGGGGAATACCCAAGATTGTGGCAATGACGTTGATGGGCATGGGGATCGTCAGCGCCGCGACCATGTCAATGACGTCGCCGTCTCGCAGTGGCCTGATCGCCTCATCGGACAACGCGCGAATATCTGTGGCCAGAGTCTGTACCGAACGCTTGCTGAACATGGGCGCGGTCAGATGCCGCAGGCGGGTGTGATCGGGTGGGTCTGTGGTGAGTACAGCACTGGTGACAAACGACCGCAGCATGATGCCGTCCCTCGACGAGAACACCTCATTGTTGCGAACGGCCTTGTGCACGTCCTCGTAGCGCCCCATCATCCAGACGCCGAGCCGCTCGTTGACGACCACCGGATGCTCACGAATGCGCAGCAGCTCGGGATAGGGGTCGGCGATGTTCTCGGCGAGCGTCGGATCGAATGTGGTTCGTGGCACCGACTTCGGCGCCGATGCAGTGCGTGGGCGCCGTAGATCGCGGTAAGCCCCTGTCGCAACCGGACGCCACAGATCAGTGACGGAGCTGCGAGTTGCAGAAAGCACCGCGCGTGGTGGGGGCCGTAGAAGATCCGTCGACATAACATGACGTTAGGCCGGTCGCAATGGCTCGATAATGACAGAATCAGACAGACATTTGATATTTTCAGACACATGCCTAGTCCGATGGCCCCGGTGTGGGACGTGGCGCGCTCCTCGGCGCCGGGTCGACACATCTTGGAGACCGCGGTACACCACGGCCTCAATCCTGAAATCTGTTTGTCTGGAACAGGACTCACGTCGCAGGGGTTGAGGGACCCGACCAGCGAGATGCATGCGAGTCAGGAACTGACGATGATTCGCAACCTGATCGGCCGACTCGGCGATCAACCGGGACTGGGTACGGAAACCGGTGCGCGCTACACCTTCGCCGACATGGGCATTCTGGGTTATGCACTGATTTCGAGTCCAACCGTTGGGGACGCGATAGACGTCGCCTGCCGGTACGCCGCACTCAGTACCGTCTACCTGAGTCTGGCCGCACCAGAACTCAACAACACCGAAGCGGTCATCGGTCTTGATAACGCCCAGGTTCCTCCCGATGTGCGGAGGTTTCTGCTCGAACGCGATTTTGCAATGTTCCTGCAGATCTTGCCGCCGCTCATGCGTGGCGTTGACGCGCCGATCGCGATGCGACTGGAGGTGGCGGATCTGCAGCTGCCGGCAAGTCTGGTGGAGATCGACAACGTGACGGTCACTGTGGAGAACGCGGTGCGCAACGCCCTGATTGTCCCCGCTGATCTGGTGAGCCAACCGATGCCCGCGCCAGATCCCCAGACTGCGGCGATCTGTATCCGCCAGTGCGAGGAGTTATTGAACCGTCGACGAACCCGTCGTGGCATATCAGCCTGGGTGCGGATGCGGATGATCCAAGATTCGACCCAGATCCCATCCATGGCGACCATCGCGAGGGAACTCTGCATCACCGATCGCACGTTGCACCGTCACTTGGCGGGAGAGGGAACCAGCTACCGCGCACTCGCAGACGAGGTTCGCGCAGCGCTGGCCGCCGAGCTGTTGAGTTCGGGACTCACTGTCGAGGAAACTGCACGCCGACTTGGCTATTCGGAGACGGCCGCATTCACTCGAGCCCATATTCGGTGGAATGGGCGCCCACCCAGTGAGTCCAAGCGCCGTGGGCGGTCAACGGCTCAAACGTGATGTGAGGGCAAGCTGCATGCTCACGCGCCGACGTCGACTGTCGGGCGGTATCGCGACGGTGCCGCAGTCCTTGGTCTAGTGGCGAGACGTTGTGGCCACCAGCTCCGTTCGCGCAGCAAAGTAGCGATGGCGGGTACGGTCAGCGTCCGGACCAGGAAAGTATCCAACAGCAGTCCGCAGCCAATGATGAGGCCGGTCTCGATCATGATCGCGACCGAGCCGATCATCAAGCCGAACATGCTCGCGGCGAAGATCAGGCCGGCGGAGGTGATGACCGAGCCTGTGGTGGCGACCGTCCGTAGAACGCCGATACGCAGATTGCTGCCGCTCTCCTCCCGCAGTCGCGATACCAGTAACATGTTGTAGTCGGCACCGACTGCCACCAGAATGATGAAGGCTAATAGCGGTACAGGCCAGGCGATTTCATGACCGAGTATCCATTGGAAAACGATGACTCCGATGCCGAGTGAGGCGAGGTAGTTCAGCACCACGGTGCCAAGGAGATACAGCGGTGCCACGAGCGCGCGCAGTAGCACCACCAGGATGAGTCCAACGATGACCAGGGTGGCGATGGCAAGTTGGATGAAGTCGGACGAGAGCAGACGCTGGATATCAGAATTGACCGCGGGGAAGCCGGCGACAGAGATCGTGGCGTTCGCCAGCGAGGTGTTCGGCCTGGCTCCATCGGCGACTTGGGTCATCTGGCGGGCAAGGTCCATCGCTTCGACGCTGTAGGGATCGTTGCTGGTCTCCACTGCGAATCGCGCCGTTTTCCCATCGGGTGACAGGAACTGCTTTGCGACGTCGGCGAATTGGCGGTTCGCAAAGGCGTCTGCGGGCAGGTAGAAGCCGGACGCGGCATCCGAACCCGCGGACGCGCGAGACGAGTTCTGAAGCTGGGTGGCGATTTGGCTCATACCGGATAGCATCTCAATATTGCTGTCCGCCAGCGTCTTTACCCCATCGGCCAGCGCGCGGGAACCGGAGGCGAGCTGGCTGATGCCGTCTTGTAGCCGGGTGATGTTGGCCGCGAGATCGGCGGGCTTTCCCAGCGCGCCGAATGCCTTGTTCATGGCATTGACGGCAGTCTGAACGTCGGCGATGGTGCCGGTTACGGTGGCGTTGGTGGCGGGGTCGTAGCGGTCACCCAGCGCGGCGACCTGGGAGAAGAATCCGTTGTTTCTCAGAGCAACCAGGATCTGGACCTGGTCGCGGATTTGAGCGCATTGGGGAGTTGTGACGCACCAGGGTGACCCATTGAGCAGGTCGACGAGCGGGTTCAGGGTGTCGATGGCGCCTTGTGTGCGTTCGGCCAGCGGGCGGATGCCTGGGCCGGCTTGTATTGCGTTGTCGATACTGGGGCTGGTCGCTGAGAGTTGGTGCAGAAGTGGGGCAAACCGTTGGAAGTCCTGGCCGGCGGACTGTGCTTGGGTGAGCACTGGGCCTAATGGTTTCAGTGCGGTCCGTACAGATGTGTCGAGCTGCGCGAGTCCGTTGGCCAGTTGGTTGGCTCCATCGGTGAGCTTGGCGAGGTCATCGCGGCGGGAATTGCCATCGGCGACGGCACCGGCCATCTTGTCGCCGATTTGCCTGTTCTGCCACGATAATTGCGCTTGGTCAAGGCGGGTGCCTGCCGGACGGGTGACTCCGGATATCTTGACCACGCCGGGGATCTGGGAGATGCGCGATGCCATTTCGTCGAGGTCGGCCAGCCCTTTCCCGGTGCGCATGTCGACGGGGTTTTCGACCACTAGGAACTCGGTGATGACGACGTCTTTGCGAAAGTGTCGGTCGAGGAGCTGGTAGCCCTCATTGCTAGCCGTGGTGGGAGGTTGTCCTTTTCGGTCGTCGTAGCTGATCTTCATCGTGGCAGCTGCACCGGAAAGAGCCAGGAGGATCATCAAGCTAGCAACGAGCAACGGCCGAGGGTGACGCACGACCGCCACAGCGACGCTGTTCCAGTACCGGCGGGTGCGGTCGGGCTTGGGTTCACCGATACCGCGTCGGGCCGCCAACGCCAACACTGGCGGCAACAGTGTCACCGTAGCCAGGAAGCCCACAAGTACGGCAACCGCGCACGCTGGTCCCAATCCGGCGAACACGCTCAGCGTGGCGAAGACCATGGCCAGAAAAGCCAGGGCGACAGTAGCTGCCGACGCGAAGATCACTCGTCCGATGCTGGCCGTCGCGTGAATGACAGCGAGATCGGCAGGGGTACCGGCGCGCCGCTGTTCGTGGTACCGGCTGATCAAAAAGACTGTGTAATCGGTTCCTGCGCCGAGAAGGATCGCGGTCATGAATGCCACGGTGAACTGCGAAACCGGCATGCCCAGCTGCCCGAATGCGGACAAGACACCACGGCCGACGGCCAGACTCAGCCCGATGACTAGCAAGGGCAATAACGCGGTAAACAACGACCGGTAGACCATCAGCAGGATCAACGCGATCAACCCGGCCGTTGCGATCGAGATGAACAGCAAATCGTGTTCGGCAGAAGCGATTTGGTCACTGAAGGTTGCCGGGGGACCGGTCACGCGGACGGTGATGTCCGACCCGTCGAAGGCGCGTTGGGCGGTGGCGCGGACTGCCTGCACCGATTCCGCTGCAGTGGGATCACCCAGAGTCCCGGCCACCCCCACCGGTAGGAACCACGCTTTGCCGTCTGCGCTGACGGCTTGTGCCTTCATCACGGGATCGGCCAGCAAGTCCTGCACCAGCAGCACGTGGGCGTGATCGGCTCGAAGGCGCTCGACGAGCCTCGAGTATCGATCCCGCGCCTGCTGCGTCAGCCCAGCGGGGCTTTCCATGGCGACGAACAGCATCGTCTTCGACCCTTGCTCGCCGAACGCAGCGCTCATGCGGTCAACAGTCTGAAATGACGGCACGTCCCGGGGAATGAGGTCGACCGACTGTCGCCGCACAACGGTTTCGAGCTGTGGGAACAACAGCGCTAGCACCACTGCAATGGCGAGCCACCCACCGATCACGAGCGCCTTGTGGTGAACCGTGAAGGCGGCAAGCCTGGCCAGCCGCGCACTGTATTCCGGCGACGCTGCGGGGTCGGCAAGACGGACGCGTCGAGAAACGGTCCCGACACCGTGGACATCATCAGCCACCGTCACGCCCCCTCAAGAGTGGAACTATCGGTATAGCACCGATACTAACGGTTTCCTATTTGCCCGCGCGACCCCCGGGCAAACGGCGGCTATCTCGGCAACCCGGCTCCGAATCATCGAATCAATTTGCAGCACCGTCAGTTTCGTCATCGACCAGGTCATGGCGAACGACGCGCACACGTCCATGCGGGAGGCAAGCCATGTAGCCATGCCGTTTGCCGTACAGCTCCCACGCCGTCTCGTGGCTGTCGGGATCGACATCGATGCAATGCCCGCGGGAGAAGCCCAAATGCAGCGCCCCCTCGTCATCGCACCAGGCCCGTGTGCACACTGCGCCGGCCAAATCGAGTAGTGGACGCTCCTGAGCCGACACCCGGGCGGGATCGATAAGCACTTCTTCGGACGGATGCGACCCGATCGCCGGCAAGGTCAGCCTCATGGGCCGCGCGATGACGAGTTCGTTGTAGTCGTCGAGACTCAGAACCAGGCCTTCTCGCAACGAAACTCGCTGGACGGTGCGCTGTTCGATCCACTGCGTATGCATGTCGGTCTCCTGTTCAACACTCCGATGTGTTGTATTTATGGTACTGCTAGTATCGGAGCGATACCAGAAGGTCCTATTTTGCAGCTCGTGGGTGCGGCGGTGGTGCTGTGCATTTTGCTGCGACGGGCACGGCGGGCAACTTCGAGCAAACGAGTCGTTGGGGACCATTCGTCAAGGGGTGCGTTCCTTGTCGGATCCCGCAGCGACCGCGCTATTGGCGTTCGGCATTCTCGTGACCTGGCCGACCGTCGCTTACATCAGCACGCGCCCCTGGGCGTCGCGTGTCCTGGTGACTGCATGCCACGACCCGGCCGAGCTTGAACGTGCCCGGGACAAGCTCTCCCTCTAGCTCGATTTAGACAACCTCGTCGAGGAAATCGATGACGGCTTCGGAGAACGCGTCGTTGTCGTCTCCAGCGATCATGTGACCAGCGTCGGTCACGTCCACCGTGCGCGCGTGCGGCACGAGGTCGACGAAGTCGTTCACTGTCTCCTCCGACACCACGTCCGACAACAGCCCCCGCACAAGAAGCGTAGGAGCAGATACCTGCCGTGCGCCGTCGATCAACACCATGCTCATCCGGTCGAACTCCGCTGCGCCCTCATCTGGATTACCTTGCAGGAAGCCAAAATTCGACGCCACAAAGGCCGGATCCCACCGCCATACCCAACGGTCGTCGGCGCGCTGCTGCAAGACCTTCCGTAGTCCGTCGAGGCTGCTTGGCTTCGATCTGTGTGGGTTGTACGCGGCGATAACCTCGGCGGCAGACTCAAGATCGGCGAAACCGTCGGGGTGCGCCGCCATGAATGCGACGACGCGCCGTGCGCCCTGCATCTCCATGCGTGGAGTGATGTCCACCAGCACCACGGCGTCCCACAGGTCAGGTGATGCGAGTAGGTGAGTGCCCAGGATCGTCAGACCGCCGAGGGAAGCTCCAATGGCCACAACAGGGTGCCCACCTGCCGCGTGCGAACGCACCGCGAGCAGGTCGCCGCCGAGTCGATCAAGGTCATAGCGGCCATCCGGGTCCCAGTCACTATCCCCGTGTCCGCGCGCATCGTAGGCCGCCGCGAGGTAGCCGCGTGCGTGTAAGCGCTGCGCTGTCGCATCCCACGCATGACGGCTTTGGCCTCCTCCGTGTAGCAGCAATACGGCTGCCCGCGGCTTCGCGCACGGATACAGGTCGACCGCCAAGGAGACTCCGTCGGTGGTGGGCACTCGCTGGAGGACAGGTCTTACCCTGCGCCGCCTGCCGAGCCCGGGGGACATCACGAGGCCGCCTTCTGGCCCACAACAGTCACAGTGCCCTGGGCAGCGCACACAGCCCGCCCGTCGTTGGTAATATCGATTCTCGCGACACCGCTGCTCTTCCCGAGCGAGATGATCTCGGCTACCGCGACGCACGTGCCGCTGGACACCGGTCGGAGTAGGTTCAGCTTGAATTCGGTGGTCGCAACCCAGGATCCGGCAGGAATGACGGGATAGAACACGACGCCGAGACAGTGGTCAACGAGCGCCGACAGACAGCCACCGTGCAACGAGCCGAAGGGCGTCTTTAAGTCGTCCCGGGCGTCCATCTCGACGACGAGGCGTCCCGCTAAGAAATCGGTATGACGAAATCCTAAGTAGCCAGCCAGGCCGCCGGCCGTCAACGCCGCCCCTTTTAACTGGTTGGCGACCTGCGCGTCGAATGCGGCGAAGTTCGCGGACATGTTCACCTCTCCTCGGTGTGGGGGCTGGTGTTTGAGACACTACGCCTGACTTGTTACATCACGTTGCGTCTTGGCCAGAGACGATTGCGGGTAGAAGAAGACGTTGCAGATAGGTGCGCAGTCCGTCTCTGCTTCGATCCCTTGGGCCACGAACGGTGAGCAGACTCAGCACGGTGCGAAGTATCCATTCCGCGGCGTCATCAACGGAGACCCCGGGCGCCAACTGGTTCCAGTGCGTCGCGAAGAGAGGCCGAAGAAACTCGGTGACGAGTTCGAAAAGCATGGTCGATGTTCCCTCGGCAAGGCCCACACCCGCGAGTTCACGATCGCTGCCGAATAGGACGCCGATGATGGGCCTTCGGCGGGCCGCAATCACAGTGTGATCGATGAAATCAACGATCGCAGAACCTAAGTCACTATGGCCGGACAACCGCGGTTCCATCCGGCGTAGGTATTCTTCGGTGGCGCGAATGATGACCCCAGAGATCACGGCCTCGCGACTCGCGAAGTACCGGTAAACCGTCGCCCGTGACACACCGGCATTTCTGGCGATGTCCTCCATAGTGGTGCCTGCGAGACCCTGCACCTCAAGGCAGCGCTCAGCGGCGTCGAGCAATCGGTCGCGCCCTGATCTCCCATCCGCCGCAGCGGACGCGCCCCAGCGCAATGACTTTGTCGCCACGTGATCAGTATGCACACGACTCAGCACTACGCGATCAACTATGCAACAGAGTTTCTAATCTGTCTCAGATAAAGGCACTCCTGGGCCCCTGAGAGGGGCCCCGCCTGACCACGAGCGTGGTTGTTCGCGGCACCGTTCTCTGCTGGGACCACTTTGGGGCCAAACGGCTTGCGCGATGCCGAACGGCGTGCGCGTCCGTCAATGTCACGAGCTGCCCTGAAACCATTACAACTGCTGCTGAACTGCGAAAACGTGCCACCGCCGCTTCCCGGGGGTCGCGTGGTCCTACGTAACACGGGCCGCTTAGATGCGACCTCGCCTAGCCGTCGGTGTCGGTAACCTGTTCAGCGGAAACAACTTTCAGCAGTTTGTCGCGGGCGGCGCAAAGCCCATCTAATGCTGAATTGAAGTCAAGCGCGGCATCGGCCAGCGAGGCGCGGCCGGCTGGATGACCGTGTGCCGCCAGCACCCGTGCTGCATATCGGAGATCGGTCGTGTAATGAATGAGGTCCACGATGTAGCGGGTGGTCGCGGTCGGCGCCGCGCCTTGAGGGCGCTGGAGGTTGCTGGACATCAGGCTTGTCCAGTCTGCGATTGCGCGGCGGTCGAAACTGTACAGCCCCTCGAGCATCCAACGTCGCCACCGGGCTGGACGGCCGCTACGAGCACCGGAAGGAAGCGGTGAGGAAGCCATCAATCGAGCCTAAGAGCTCACCCAGCGTTTTTCTGGGCCCATAAGCAGCGGTCTGAAGCGGCAATCGCCCCGTAAGCCGACCTTTGCCCACCGACGCCGAGACGCCTGTTGTCACGAGACCCCGGCGGCGGTCGCGACGCGCAGCTGGTCGGCTGCCACCCTCCATTTCCGAAGTGTCTGGCCCGCTGATCGGCCGAGTAAAGAGCGCCTTCGGCGCGACTTCGTCGTGGCTTCGCCACCCTTGACACAACCGATCGCAGCGACAGGACGGCCGCATGGGGAGCGGCCCGTTAGTGGCACCGCTTTTACGAGGCGAGTGACGACAGTTTTGACGACAACGCTGACGACAGTTGCTGCCTCAACGACGTCCCCTACACGACAACTTGCGACCTATCGTGCCTGGTCACGGACTCTGCCCGCTCCTGGCAGTGTGGGGGTCAGGGGTTCGAATCCCCTTAGCTCCACCAGGCACGACAGACTCGGTTCGTTGATCAGCTGGCTGTTTGACCACAATTCGTTGCCGGCCGATCCGGCGCATACGCGGCAAATCTGGCCGGTGAGCCGGCCACTAGCAGGACTCGCACAGACCAACGGCAACCCGGCCGATTTTGGTACGTCAGGGTTGCCGGTTGATCAGGTCGATGATTGCCCGTTGGGCTTCACCGACTTCGAGTGGCAGTGTGGCGAACATTTCGGCGATCATCATCGCGACCGGCGTCGTCCACAGCAGCATGCCCAGTGCCGCAGCGTTCTGGCCGCCATGGCTGGTTTCCAGCCGTTGGGTCACACTCGCGAGGGCCGCACCCAGTCGCTCCATGTGTCGGCTATCGAGGCCGGAACGCAGCTCTTTGGTGGATATAAGGATCTCGAGACCGGCCATTGCTTTGGGGTTGGCGAATGCTTCCCAGGCGCCGCGCACCAAGTCGCTGGTGTCGATCGGCTGGTCGGGGTCGGACAACGCTTCGAGAGAGGCGACCAGGCGATCGACGGCGTCGTCGATGACTGCGATCAGCAGGCCGTCGCGGTCGCCAAAGTGATGCTGGATGACGCCCCATGTCACACCGGCGCGTTCGATGATGTGACGTGCGCTCGCGGCTGAATATCCTTCTTCGCGGATGCAGCGGACCGTCTCGTCGATGAGGCGTTCACGAGTGCGGTCACCGCGTTCGCGACGGCCGGTGGTGGGACGGTCGGGACTCCTGCGTGCATTCATTGCCGTCCCTGCCTAGCGTGTCGCCTCATCCCTAGCACATTAGGACACCGGTGCTCGTCGACCGATTGCGTAGGCGTGCTACCCGTGCGTGTTGACGCTTGCCTTTCAAACATGGCATGTGCCATGCTAGCGAAGAGGCGGGTGCCGGCCGGGTCGAACATCAATCGTCAAGCTAAAGCAGCGGGTCCATCGGCACTTGCTACTGAATGTGGCTGCTGCCAGTGGAGCTTCGTCGAGCTCGTCTCCGGCAGGCAAATCCGGCGCGGGCATGGAGGCACGACGGTGACAGAGACGATTCCTCACGATGGCAAACGCGATTCGTCGACGAGGCGGGGACTGTCCGTACTGCAGAAGTCTCTTTTCGGCGTTCTGGCGTTCTTCTTCGTCATCCACATCTTCTTCTGGTACCTCGAATACCGTGTTGGGGTATCGCATGTCGTCGCCTCAACAACGTTGGTGGTGTTCGTCGTCGGCTGCTTCGTGACGACACTGGTCCTTCCGTGGCTACCCCTTCCGGGGCAGCGGGATTGGACGCGGGCGCAGCGACTAAGTGCGATGGTCATCGTGTGGGTGTTCATCGCCCTGATACCACGGTTTATCTGGGAACTGCCGTGGCTCTTGTTCTTCAACGAGATCCGAACGGGCGTCGAAAATGGCGCGCTCTGGACTTATATGTGGTCGCCGATCCTCCTGGGCGGTGACGCACGGTATTTGAATGGTGATCCGCTCATCGTGGTTTTGGAGTGGATCGCGTTCTTCATCGGTTTGTTCGAGGCGTATGCGATGGTGCAGTTCTTCCGAAATGGCAAGCGATTTACCAGCACTCAGCTGTCCTTCATCATGGGCGGCATGATCGTGGAGGTCACGCTGCCTGCCGTCTACTTCGGTGTGGAGATCGCGAACAACATGCAGAGCATGACCAGCCCGGTCGAGATGTGGATCAAGTTCGTGGTCCTGAACCTGTTGTGGTGCACCATGCCGCTGGTCACCTATTTCTGGGGCGTCCGCAGACTGACGCGCCAAGACTTCGCCGTTGCTTTCTAGGCCGTTGGATTCCTTTTGGCTCAGTTGGAAGCGATCCGGTGAAATGCCTTGTAGCGCAGAAGTAATCGGTGGAGTAAGGACTTCGAGCGTATTGGTTTCAGGTAGTCGATGAGGTCGTATGCGCGCCCGGTGGCTGGTTTGGCGATGGTGGTGGCCATCGTGGGCATTGTGATCGTGGCGGCGGGGATGTTCCGCGGCAGTTTCGCTGACACGGTGCCACTGACGGTGCTTTCGCAGCGGGCGGGTTTGGTGATGAATCCGGACGCGAAGGTCAAACTGGTCGGTGTTCCGGTGGGTAATGTTGTGTCGATCGAAGACCGCCCCGACGGTCAGGCCGCCATCCTGCTGGCCATGGATCCGACTGAGCTGACACAAATTCCCGACAACGTCAGAGTCGACATTTCCTCGGCTACGGTCTTCGGGGCGAAATCGATTGACCTTGTTGCGCCGGCGAATCCATCGACGCAGAAGTTGCGGCCAGGGCAGGTGCTGACCGCAGAGCATGTGACGGTCGAATTCAACACCATTTTTCAGCAGCTGTCCTCGGTGCTATCGGCGATCCAGCCGGAGAAGCTCAACGAGACCCTGGGGGCGATCTCCTCGGCGTTCAACGGCCGCGGCCCGCAACTCGGGCGCACCCTGAGCGATTTCGACGCACTGCTGGCCAAACTCGAACCCAGCCTGCCCAATCTCGCCCACGACAGCGCAACAGCGCCCGAGGTGCTCAACGCCTACGCCGATGCCAGCCGCGATCTCGTCACCACGCTCGATGACGCGACCCACATCAGCCAGACGATCACCGAGGAACAGAACAGCCTGGATGCGTTCCTGGTCAGCACAATTGGGCTTGCCGACATCGGCAACGACGTCCTCGGATCGAACCGCGCGGGCATCAGCGACGTGTTCCGAGTGTTGGTGCCCACCACCGATTTGACCAACCAGTATCACCAAGGCCTGAACTGCGGGATCGGCGCGCTGGCCGTGATCGCCTCGGGTCCACCGTTGGAGAAGCCGGGCATCACCGACTCCATCGGATTCCTGCTGGGCCGTGAACGGTACCGCTATCCGATGAATCTGCCCAAGGTCGCCGCCACCGGGGGGCCGCAGTGCACCTCGCTACCAAGAGTGCCATTCGACACCGGGCCACCGTTCGTCGTCACCGATGTGGGAACTAACCAGGCCCAGTACGGCAATCAGGGCATCTTGCTGAACTCCGATGGGCTCAAGCAATTGCTCTTCGGGCCATTGCCCGGACCTGCCCGCAACACCGCTCAGATCGGGGAACCAGGGTGAGCGGCACATGGGGAAACGTCCTGAAATTCGGTGCCTTCGGTGTCGTCATGGTCGTTCTGACCGCGTTTCTATTCATGATCTTCGGGCAGTACCGCACCGGTTCGACCAACGCCTACTCCGCAGTGTTCGTCGACGTATCGGGACTGAAAACCGGTGATTCAGTGCGAGCCGGCGGTCTACGTGTCGGCACCGTCGCCGATATCTCGATGCGGCCAGATCACACCGTGACGGTCGCGTTCGACGCTGACCGCACCGTCGTGCTCAGCAGCGGCACCCGCGCCGCGGTGCGCTACCTCAACCTGGTGGGCGACCGATTCCTGGAACTCATCGACGGACCCGGCTCAGCCAGAGTGATGCAGCCCGGCTCGCAGATCCCCGCCGATCGGACTGCACCGGCGCTGGACCTCGATCAGCTATTGGGCGGTCTCAAGCCGGTCATCCAGGGCCTGAATCCTCAAGATGTCAACGCATTGACCAACGCTCTGCTGCAGATCTTCCAGGGCCAGGGCGGCACTGTGGACTCGTTGCTGACCAAGACGGCATCGTTTTCCAACGGGCTGGCCGACAACAACCAGATCATCGAAGCGCTCATCGACAACCTCAACGCCGTGATCGGCACTCTCGCCACCAGCGGAAGTCAGTTCGCCGATGCTATCGACCGTTTCCAGCGGTTGGTCTCCGAATTGGCCGCCCACCGTGACCCCATCGGTGAGGCCATCAACGCCCTCGACAGCGGCACAACATCGATCGCCGATCTGCTCGGACAGGCTCGCCCGCCGCTGGCCGGCACCATCGATCAACTGAGCCGCTTGGCACCCCTACTCGACGATCAGAAAGGCCTGCTCGACGGGGCACTGCAATCAGCCCCGGACAACTACCGCAAACTCGTCCGGCTGGGCGCTTACGGAAGTTGGATCAACTACTACATCTGCGAACTCACCGTCCGCGTCACCGATCTGCAAAACCGGACCGCCGTCTTCCCGTTCATCAAACAAGACAACGGCAGGTGCGCCGAGTAATGCTGAAATACCGCCAACCACGCCTCGTGCGAACGGGATTCATCGGCGCCGTCCTGATCATTCTCGTCATCACCGTCGGCCTGCAACCCGAGCGGCTCACCGCGTGGGCCACCTCCTTGCGATTCCAGGCAGTCTTCGCCGAAGCCGGGGGACTGACCACCGGCAACGACGTCCGGCTGGCGGGAATGAAAGTCGGTCAGGTGGACGATGTTTCGCTCGACGACGAAGGTAAGGCACTGATCACCTTCAGCGTCGACAGTGCGATCACACTCGGCAACGACACGTCCGCGCACATCAGGACCGGCACCCTGCTGGGGCAGCGCATCCTCACGCTGGAATCCGCAGGCAACAGCCTGCTACGCCGCGGCGCGGTCATACCGCTATCGCGCACCTCCTCGCCGTATTCGCTGACCGAAGCCGTCACCGACCTCACCACCAACACCGCGGGCACCGACACCCAGAATATCAACACGTCCCTGGATGCGTTGTCGGACACCATAGAGCAGATCACGCCCCAGCTGGGGCCGACCTTCGAGGGGCTCACGAAGGTCTCGCGGTCCTTGAACGCCCGCAACGACAGTCTGCGTGAGCTACTCAAGAGCGCGGCGTCGGTCACCGGCACCCTGTCCGAGCGCAGCCAACAGCTCAACACCCTCATCCTTGACGCCAATGACCTGGTCGCCGTGCTCAACGAGCGGCGCGAAGCGATCGTCAGCCTGCTCGCAAGCACCTCGGCGTTGTCGCGCGAACTGTCCGGCCTGGTTGCCGACAACGAGAAAGAGCTGGCACCCACATTGCAGAGACTGAACTCCGTGACCGCGATGCTGGAGAAGAACCGCGACAACATCGCCAAAGCCCTGCCCGGTCTGGCCAAATACGAAATGACCCAGGGTGAAGCCGTGGCCAGCGGATACTTCTACCAGTCCTACGTCCCCAATCTCGTACCGGCGCAGGTCCTCCAGCCGTTCCTTGACTACGCGCTCGGATTCAGGCGCGGCGTCAACAACGGGCAACCGCCGGACAACGCCGGGCCCCGGGCGGAACTCCCGCTGCCCTACAACGGCATTCCGGGTGGTTCCCGATGAACGCCAGGAGGTTACGGCTGGCGGCCGTGGTGGTGTTGGTCGCCTTGCTGGTGGCCGGTGCTGCCGTGCTCATCCGCAACACGTACTTCGCGCCGAAGGTGATCACCGCCTACTTCACCAGTGCCACCGGCATTTACCCGGGCGACGAAGTCCGCATCTCCGGGGTCAAAGTGGGGACCATCGCTGCGATCGAACCGGCCGGCGCCAACGCCAAAATGACCCTGCACGTCGAGCACCGGATGAAAGTTCCTGCCGACGCCAAGGCCATCATCGTCGCGCAAAGTCTGATTTCGGCTCGTTACGTGCAACTCGCCCCGGCCTTCGCCAAGACCGGTCCCACGATGGCCGACGGCGCGGTGATCCCGGTCGAGCGGACCGCAGTGCCCGTGGAATGGGACGAAGTCAATACCCAAATAACCCGCCTGGCAACAGATTTAGGCCCGCACAGCGGCGTCTCGGAGACGTCGGTGTCCCGCTTCATCGACACCGCGGCCAACGCGATGGACGGCAACGGTGCCAGACTGCGCCAGACACTGGCCGAACTGTCCGGTCTGGGGCGGATTCTGGCCGACGGCAGCGGCAACATCGTCGATATCCTGAAGAACCTCCAGACGTTTGTCACCGCGCTGCGTGACAGTAACCAGCAGATCGTCGAATTCCAAGGACATTTCGCGACACTGACCAGTGTGGTCAACGACCGCACTGACCTCAACTCCACCCTGAAAGATCTGAACGCGGCGATCAGTGACGTGCACCGATTCGTCAAAGGCAGCCGCGATCAGACAGTTGAACAGCTGCAAAGGCTGACCAACGTCACTCAAACCTTGGTCGACCACAAACGCGATCTCGAGAACATCTTGCATGTCACGCCCAATGCCATCGCCAACGGCTACAACATCTACAACCCGGACACCCACAGCAATATCGGCTCCTTCGTGTTGAACAACTTCTCCAACCCGGCAGCCTTCCTGTGTCAGGCGATCGAAGCCGTCGCCGACGTCACCGCTGGTGAGACCGCAAAACTGTGCAGCCAATACCTCGGTCCGGCACTCAACACGGTCGGGTTCAACTATCTGCCGTTTCCGTTCAGCTCCTACCTGATGAAATCACCGAGCCCAGAAAACCTCATCTACTCCGAGCCCAACCTCGCCCCCGGTGGGAGCGGGCCGAGACCTGCCGCCCCCGATGCGCCGCCAGCGATCTCCGCCTATACCGGCCTGAACGGCGACCAAGCGCCCCCACCCGGATACGGTGCACCACCAGCAGTCGCCCCAGGCCCCTCGGCGCCGGATCACCTGCCCGCCGACCCCTCTCCGGCCCTCTACCCGGGAGCCCCGGTCCCGCAGTCGCGAAGCCTCAACGACCTACTGCTGCCCGCTGAGGCGACCCCTGCACCGGCATCGGCAGCGGAGGTACCGCCCTCATGACCACTCGCCGACGCAGCCGCATGCTAGCGGTCATCGCCAGCTGTGCAGTAGTGACGCTGTCCGGCTGCGGATTCAACGGCCTCAATTCCCTACCATTGCCCGGTGCGGTCGGACGAAGCACCGACGCCAGCGTCTACCATATTCAATTCGCCAATGTCGGTACCCTGGAACCGAATTCGCCGGTGATGATCGATGACGTCGTCGTTGGCAGCGTCCGACAGATGACCTTCTCCAACTGGCACATCGATGTCGAGGTGTCGGTGAAGCCGGACGTTGTCGTTCCGGCCAACGCCGAAGCCAGGATCGGCCAAACCAGCCTGCTCGGCTCGATGCACATCGCGCTCGACCCCCCGCTCGGCCAACCGCCCACCGGAAGGCTCAATCCCGGAGCGACCGTTCAACTCGACAAAACCTCGACCTACCCGTCGACCGAACAGACCCTGGCGTCGCTAGCCGCCGTCGTCAACGGCGGGGGACTGGGCCAGATCGGCGACGTCATCCACAACTTCGCAGCCGCCCTATCCGGCCACGAAGGCGACATCCGGGATCTGCTGACCCGCCTAAACACGTTCGTTGACACACTGGATCGCCAGCGCGACAACATCATTGCCTCCATCCAAGCTCTCAACCGACTGGCGGGGACCTTCGCCGAACAGCGCGACCTCATCACCACCGCGCTGAAAAAGATTCCGCCGGCACTGGACGTGCTGATCCGCGAACGTCCCCGCCTCACCACGGCACTGGACAAACTGCGCACCTTCAGCACCACCGCCACGGGGTTGGTCAACGACACCCAGGCGAACCTGGTCGAAGACCTGCAGAACCTGCAACCCACCTTGCAAGCGCTGGCCGATGTAGGGCCAGACCTCGACAACGCCCTGGTATTCGGCTCGGTGTTCCCCTTCGGACAAGACCTCATCAAGCGCGGTGTTCGGGGTGACTACATGAACTTCTTCGGCCAAATCGACCTGACCGTGCCCCGGCTCAAACGCTCACTACTGCTGGGCACCCGGTGGGAAGATCAGAAAGCCCAGCTCGTACCTGCCCCCGGCGAACCGTATTGGCAGAAGTACACCTACGACCCACTGGGCCTACCGATCGCTCCGCCGCCCCCGGGTGGGCCGCTCGGCCCGGTACCGGGGAACCCGCCGACACCCGGGCTGAATGCACTTCCACCCGGCGTTGTACTCCCGGTCAGCCCACCACCGCCTGTTGCCTCGGCCAAACCGGCGCAACCAGGCACACCACCGGTCTTCGCCGGACCATACGGCCCCGCCGACGCGACCCCTGCACCCGGAGACCGCTGATGCTCACCCGTTTCATCAAAACGCAACTCGTCATCTTCACGATCGCTTCGGTGGTCGGACTGGGGCTGATGGTGTTCAACTACCTGCAGGCGCCGGTGTTTCTGGGTATCGGCCGCATCACCGTGACCCTGGATCTCCCCGCCGCCGGCGGACTGTACCCGTTGAGCAACGTCACCTACCGTGGCGTTCAGATCGGCAAGGTCACTGACGTCAAAGCCGTCGACGCCAGATACGCCCAAGCGACGCTGTCATTGGACTCCAACCAGAAGATCCCCGCGAATCTCATCGCCCAAGTGCGCAGTGTGTCGGCCGTCGGCGAACAATACGTCGACCTGCAACCGGTCGACCAATCCCCGCCATATCTGCATGACGGCTCGGTAATTGGCATGGGGCAGAGCAGAATCCCGCAACGAGTCGGCCCGATGCTGGATCAGCTCAGTGCGCTGGTTGGGACCATCCCGAAAGACAAACTGAACTCGCTGCTCGACGAATCGTTCACCGCGTTCAACGGCGCCGGCTACGACGTCGGTTCGCTACTGGACTCCTCATCCCGGATCACCGGCGACCTCAACGGCGTCGCCGACCACACCCGCGCTCTCATTGACGACAGCGGCCCCCTCCTCGATGGGCAAGCAGCGACCACCGACTCGTTGAAGACCTGGGCGCACAATCTGGCCGGCATCACCGGCCAGATCAGACAGAACGATCCGCAAGTGAGGACACTGCTGCACACCGGCCCCGGGTTCGCCGACGAAGTCTCGGCTCTGCTCAATCAAGTCAAACCCACACTGCCGGTTCTGCTCGCCAACCTCACCACAGTCGGCCAAGTTCTCGTCACCTACAACAAGTCTGTCGAGCAGCTCCTGGTCTTACTTCCGCCCTACATCGGCGCAATCCAGTCGTCGACACCGGTCAACAATCCGACGGGAGATGCACTGGGCGACTTCTCCATCACCATCGCCGACCCACCCGCCTGCACCGTCGGATTCCTACCCCGCTCGGCCTGGCGCGCCCCGTCGGACACCACCGAAGTCGACACACCCGATGGGCTCTACTGCAAACTGCCGCAAGACTCACCGATCGCCGTCCGCGGCGCTCGCAACTATCCCTGCATCGAGCACCCCGGAAAACGTGCCGCCACCGTGCAGGACTGCGACAGCGACAAACCCTTCGAACCATTGGCTCTCCGCCAGCACGCGCTGGGGCCCGCCCCACTCGATCCCAACCTCATCGCACAAGGAATTCCCCCCGACGCCCGAGTGTCCGCCAATAACCAGATCTTCGGCCCCCTCGACGGCACGCCATTGCCACCCGCGGCCGCCCAGCCGCCCGGAACCACCCCGCCCACGCCGACTCCACCCGCAGAGCCTGCGCCGGCCTCTGGAGCCCAACCCGTAGCGCCAAGCGCATACACCAACCAACCCGCACAGCAGGCACCCGTCGCCGTTGCCCGATACAACCCCCAAACCGGTTCCTACATGGCACCCGACGGGCACCTGTACGCCCAATCCAATCTCGCCGCCACGGCAGCACCCAAATCGTGGACCGACCTCGTCATGACGACGGGATAGTTTGATGCGGAACATAACTCGGCTCACGAACGCCTGTGCCACGTACCTGCTCGCGGGCACTATGGTACTGACGACGGCACCGCCCTCCGCCGCCGACTACGACCAATACGCCATGAACGGAACATTCACCGTCGTCTCAAACGGTGAATGGGCCCAAATGAACGGCCGCTACCAAGACCAGCCAACAGTGCGAAGCACCTGGACGGTGTCCTCCAGGTGTAGCACGGGAATTACCTGCGCAGGCAAAGTCACCAGCTCCCTAGGGTGGACCGAAGACATCTACACCGAAGGCGGCTACTTCTGGTTCGTTCGACACTCAGTCCCCGACTGGATACCGTGCCCCGACGGCAGCACCGCCCCCGGACTCCAGGTCTACAGGTTCTACCCAGCCAAACAAGACGGCACATCACAGCCAATCTCTGACCTGTGGCTCGGAGAAGACCAAACCACCGGCGCCAGCGGAAACTGCGGACGAAACCAATCACTCGTTCTCAACATGCCGCTGAAAATCACCAAGGTCACGTGAGGCGGGCGCCGAGACGCGCAACGCGGCCGAGTCTCATCGCTCCACACGAGCTGACAATAGCCGCCGAGCACTGACGACAGATATGACGACAACGCTGACGACAGTTGCTCCTCGAACTACGCCCGCTACGCGCCAAAATCCGATCTATCCTGCCTGGTCACGCGATCTGCCTGGTCCTGGCAGTGTGGGGGTCAGGGGTTCGAATCCCCTTAGCTCCAGCAGGCACGACAGTCTGTTCGGCGATGGCCGAACCGCTGTTGATGACAAGTCCGACGGCGGCCACGCGTCTAATTCATTGGTCACCTGCCGTGCGGCGCTGAACGCAGGTGATTTGACAACGCCAGCAGTTGACGGTCGATGACCGCACGGCTTCGCCACCACCGACCGGATGATTGCTACCGGATCGACGCCCCCTCGGACGATATGAGGGCACGTGTTGGCGCGAGCGGTCCGCTGCGAGGGCGACGCCGCAACTGCGCCAAACGAACGAGCCGTTGTCGGAGCCCTGTGGGCCGGCTCGCTAGCGCGCCGACCTGACTGTGGGACAGCAGATTACGAAGGCGTCGATCAGAATCGGATCAGCCCTCGAATGTTCACGCCGGCGTGCATGTCGGCGTAACCCTGATTCACCTCTTCGAGGGTGTACTCGCGGGTGACGAGCTCTTCGAGCTTCAACTGGCCGGCTCGGTGCAGATCGAGCAGGCGCGGGATGTCGCGGCGCGGGTTGGAGGATCCGAATAATGATCCGCGAACCTGCTTTTCGTACAAAGTGAGGTCGAACAGCGACATGTCGACGGTCGTCTCGGTCGGGTGGGGGATCGCCGTCATCACAACCCGTCCTCGCTTGCCGACCAGGCTCAGGCCGTGGGCCACGTAGGCGCCCTCGGCGGAATCTGTGGTCACGACACACACATCGGCCATGGCCCCGCGGGTCAGATCGGTGACAAGCGCGTGGGCTTCTTCGAGTGTGGCGGCGGTGTGCGTCGCGCCGAACTCCAGCGAACGGTTGCGCTTGTACTCCACCGGGTCGAGGGCGACGATTACCCGGGCGCCGGCGATCCGGGCGCCCTGAATCGCGTTCATGCCGATGCCGCCCACGCCCATGACCACCACGGTGTCGCCGTCGCGGGTTTCGCCGGTGCGAACGGCGCTGCCGTATCCGGTGGTGACACCGCAGCCGACCAGCGCGGCGGTGTCCAACGCTATCGTCGGATCCACCTTGACCACCGAAGACACCGGAACGACGGTGTACTCCGAAAACGTTCCGAGCACACACATCTGGCCAAGTCCCTGTCCCCGGGCATGGAACCGGAAGGTGCCGTCGAGTTGCGGGCCGGCGATGATGGCCGCGCCGAGCACGCACAGGTTGCTCATGCCGCGCGCGCACGGCTCGCATCGCCCGCAGGCCGGGATGAAGCTCAGCACCACGGGGTCGCCTTCGGCAACGTCTTTCACTCCGGGCCCGACCTCGACGATCACGCCTGCGCCTTCGTGGCCGCCGACCACAGGCAACTGCATCGGCATGTCTCCGGTAACCAGGTGGTCGTCGGAATGACACAGGCCGCTGGCGGTCAACTTGACCAGGACTTCGTCCTCCTTCGGGCCGTCGAGTTCGACCTCCTCGACTTCCCACTTCTGATGCAGACCCCACAGCACTGCGGCCTTTGTCTTCACGTCATATCTCCTTGTAATTCAGTGCCTTTCGGGAGTCCATGTCGCCGGCAAGCTGTTGATGCCGTTGATGAAGTTCGCGATCTGGAACTCGGGTGCAGGCGCCGAGATGTCCGGGATGCGGGTGTAGACCTCGGTCAGCAGTGAGCGCAGCATCGTGCGGGCCAGCGCGGCGCCCAGGCAGAAGTGCGGTCCGCCGCCGCCGAAGGCGATGTGCGGGTTCGGGTTTCGCAGGATGTCGAAGGTGAACGGGTCGGCGAAGACGTCCTCGTCGCGGTTGCCGGAGATGTACCAGAGCACGACTTTGTCGCCGGCCTTGATCTCCGAGCCGCGCACGGTGACGTCCTGGGTTGCGGTGCGGCGCATGTGCAGCAGCGGCGACGACCAGCGCAACACCTCCTCGACGGCGGTGTCGATTCGACCTTCGATGTCCTCGATGAGCAGCGCCTTCTGATTGGGGAATCGGGAGAAGGTGTAGATGGCCTGGGCCGAGGCGTGCCGGGTGGTGTCGTTGGAGGCGACGGCGAGGAGGACGAAGAATGCCTTCAGCTCGTCGTCGGTCATCTTCTTGCCGTCGAACTCGGCCTGCACCATCCAGGTCAGCAGGTCCTCGCCGGGGTTGGCTCGGCGCTGGGGGATCAACTCGGCGGCCACCGCGTGCAGGTCCATGACCGCGCCCATGAACAGTTCCAGCTCGCTCTGGTCGCCGCGGACTCGCGGGTCCGTCCATCCAAGCAGTCGCTGGGCGGCGTTGGTCGCCCTATCTCGGATCTCTCCTTCGGGCAGCCCGAAGAAGCTGCCGAAGATGCGGGCGGGCAGTTTCACCGACACAAGTTCGACAAAGTCGCCCTCGCCGAGGTGGGACATCTCGGTGACCAAGTCACGCGCGTGGCCGCGAATCCATCCTTCGAGCCGACGCATGTTTTTGGGCTTGAATGCGTCCATGGTGATGCCGCGCAACTGGGCGTGCCGCGGTGCGTCCATGGCAATGAACGACTGTGCGATCTCGATCGCCTCGGGCGCGAAATCCTCCATGGTGATCCCTTGGGCGGAGGAGAAGATCTCGGGATGGCGGCTGGCCATCCGGATGTCTTCTTGCTTGGTCAGCGACCAGAAGCCCTTCGTGTTGAGTTCCGGTGGCAGCAGGTCGGATTCGGCCGGCCGGCTCCACGGGACGGGGTTCTCCTTGCGCAGGACGGCGAAGGCCTGATCCCGTTCGTCGGGATGTTGTGTCCAGAACGACCGGGCGCTCAGGTCGATGTCACCGTGGGTGGTGGCAGGCAGGGCTGTGGTCATGGCTGTCCTTCCAGTCAGCGCGCCTGGACAGCGCTGACTGTGGTGCGCGTCACTGTGGCGTTCGGACCCATGGTGGTCGTCGATGGCTCGGCACGGCACAGCCGTGCGTGCCACTTACTGGCCTGTGCGGGCCAGTATCAGGACGCCGCGGTCACCCGACCGGCACGCGGAAGGTTGCCACCAAGCCACCGCCGTCGCGTGCGGAGAAATCGACCCGTCCGCCCATCGCCTCGACGATCTGCTGCACGATCCACAGACCGAGACCGGCAGTTCCTCGTTGGCCGCCTGCGCTGACGTACTTCGCGGTCAGTTCGCCAAGGCTCTCGGCTGGGATGCCAGGGCCTCGATCCAGCACCGCGACGACGAGTTCGTGGCCTTGACGGCCGCAGGTGACATCGACCGGTTCGCCCCTGCCGTGCCGGGAGGCGTTCTCGATCAGATTCGTCAGTACCCGGCGCAGTCCCTGCGCATTCACGAGTACGGCCCCGACGTCTCCGCTCACTGTGAGTCGCATCCGCGGTGGTGCCACACCCGCCGCGTCGGCGGTGGCGGTGATCAGGTCGGCAACGTCGACGCGGCGCACACGGCCGTCGGAAAATGTAGGCCGCCGACTCAATGCCACGTCCGACAAGGCGTCGAGCATGTCGCTGAGATGGTGCACATGACGGTCCGCCAGCTGCAGGCTGACCTCCCGGTCGGACTCCGACATCGGGCGCTCCGAAGTCAGCGCCTCGGTGAGAGCCTCCAAGGAGGCGATCGGGGTACGGAATTCGTGGACCAGCACTTGTAGTCCGTCCTGCTGCGATTCGTACGACCTCAGCAGTCGGGTCCTGAGGTCGCGTTCCTCCTCGGCGGCCGCATGCTCGGCTTCGGCTTCCACCAACGCACGTATGCGAGATCGGTGTTCGCGTTCGGCGAGCGCCGAGAGTCCCGCGGTGATGATCGCCACGAATACCAGAAACACCGCCGACCAGCTCGCCTGTAGCGCAGGGGAGATGCTGACCGGTGTTCGCGGGGATAGGAGCATCGCGATGGGAACGAGTGCGGCACCCAAAAGCACAGCCACCACCAGCGTTTCGGTGAATGACAGGCGGGCGGCCGAGGCGACGATGACGAGCACGAGAACCGACACGACCGGGCTGTACACGCCGCCGGTCAAACTGATGATCGCGAGTGTGAACACCGCGTCGAATACGGTGACCAGCCACGAATGGCGGGTGCGCCGCACCTCCCATTGCGGATTGGCCAGCATCACGGCGGCGTACGCCATCGCCGCCGTGAGGACGGCAAACGTGACCGGAGCATGCTGGCGCACCCAGGCCGGGGCGATCAGCAGTACGACGCCGATGGACAGCACGACCACCGTCCGCACCGCCACCACGATGCGGGCCAGGCTGTAGTCGTCCCGTTCTGCCATACCGGTGACGCGATCGAGCGGTCTCACCCCGCTGACCATAGGGTTCCCACTAGCATCGCGGCAATGAGCGCCAACGCCGGCGGAAAGAAGATCGTCGTCGTGATCGTCGATGACCACGAGCTCTTCTCGCAGGGCCTGGCGTTGCTGCTGACCCGCGAATGGGGTGAGTTGTTCGCCGTCGGGGGCCAGACCACATATGTGGAGGAGGCCGCCGATCTGGTGGCGAGCTGCGATGCCGATGTCGCGATCATCGATCTGTCCATGCCGCCGCTGGGCGGGGTTGCCGCAATCCGCCACATCAAGACTCGCCACCCCAAGACCCGGATACTCGCGCTGTCCGGCACCGAGGATCTGGGGCTGGCCGAGGAGGCGCTGCGTGCCGGTGCCGATGGGTTCCTGCCCAAGACCGCACGGCCCGAGGCACTGGCAGGCCCGCTGTGGACGATCGCCGAAGGCGTTTGCGTACTGGACAGAGCCCTGCTCGGCGCCTTGCTGAGCAACACCCGCAAGCCGTCGCCGGTGCTGCTGGACAGCCTCAGCGCGCAAGACCTTCGGTTGTGGACGCTGTTGGCGACCGGGATGGAGACCGTCGACATCGCGGCGCGGATGCTCGTGTCAGAGCGTACGGCCAAACGCATGGTTGCAGCGCTGCTGCACAAGCTCGGTGTCACGAGCCGGATTGCGGCCGCGGCGATGGCCGGCCGCTTCGGTCTGCTCGACGACCTGGCTGATGCCGACGGGCTCAGTTGACGTGGATCGCCAGTGCGGGACACATCGCGGCCGCTCGTAGCGCCCGCTCCCGCTCGGACTCGGGCGGATCGGCGTTGAGCACGACGATCTGCTCGGCGCCGTCAGGCAGGTCGAACAGCTCGGGTGCGGCCATCAGGCACTGCCCGTGGCCTTCACACAGGTTGTAATCGACGGTGATATGCATGATCGCAGTATCGGCGGCGATCGCAGCGCAGCAGTCGGACCGCAAGAGCCAGATATGGCCTGCATGGGCCAAGTCGCCAAGCCCTACGCGCAACCCGCTACTGCAGGGTCGCGTAGGTTCTTAGGGAATCAAAACCGAGAACCAGCGCAGCATCCAACGAAAGCCAACATGTCCGAGGACGAGATCACAGACGTTCCACCGAATCACCTCTCCATCGATCCGCGCAGCCCCTTCTACGACGAAGAAGTGCTCCGTCGCGACGTGGGTATCCGCTTCAACGGCGTCGAGAAAACCAACGTTCACGAATACGACGTGGCCGAGGGTTGGGTGCGTGTTGAAGTCCCCACCGCGAAGGATCGCCGCGGCAATCCGATGGTCGTCAAGCTCAGTGGCACGGTCGAACCTTATTTCCGCGTAGCGGAGTAGCGCTGCGGGTTACCGGCCGACTGTTAGTCCGCGGCCGCGTGAAACTCGTTAGGTGCGGACGTTCTCGTCGAGCCGCGTCACGTCGGCGCCGGCGGGACCGTGAGCGCGGCCTACGTGAGACTCTGTGCGTATCCGCTCGATCATGTGTGGGTAGTGCAGCTCGAACGCCGGGCGCTCCGAACGGATCCGGGGCAGCTCGGTGAAGTTGTGCCGCGGCGGCGGGCACGAGGTGGCCCACTCCAGCGAGTTGCCGTGGCCCCACGGATCGTCGACGGTGACGACCTCGCCATAGCGCCAACTGCGAAACACGTTCCATACGAACGGCAGCATCGAGATGCCGAGGATGAACGCGCCGACGGTGGAGATCACGTTCAGCGTGGTGAACCCGTCGGTCGGCAGATAGTCGGCGTAGCGACGCGGCATACCCGCGTTGCCCAGCCAGTGCTGCACCAAGAACGTGATGTGGAAACCGATGAAGGTCAACCAGAAGTGCAGCTTGCCCAGGCGCTCGTCGAGCAGTCGTCCGGTCATCTTCGGGAACCAGAAGTAGATCCCGGCGAAGGTCGCGAACACGATCACGCCGAACAGCACGTAGTGGAAATGGGCGACGACGAAATACGTGTCGCTGACGTGGAAGTCGAGCGGCGGGCTGGCCAGCAGCACACCGGACAGACCACCCAACAGGAACGTCACCAGGAAGCCCATCGAGAACAGCATCGGCGTCTCGAACGTCAGCCGACCCCGCCACATCGTGCCGAGCCAGTTGAAGAACTTGATGCCGGTGGGCACTGCGATCAGGAACGTCATGAACGAGAAGAACGGCAGCAGAACGGCTCCGGTGACGTACATGTGGTGGGCCCACACCGCCACCGACAGCGCTGCGATGCTGATCGTGGCGTAGACCAGGGTGGTGTAACCGAAGATCGGCTTGCGGGAGAACACCGGCAGAATCTCCGAGACGATCCCGAAGAACGGCAGCGCCAGCACGTAGACCTCGGGGTGCCCAAAGAACCAGAACAGATGCTGGAACAGCGTGATCCCACCGTTGGCGGGGTCATAGATGTGCGCACCGAGGCGCCGATCGGCAGCCAGGCCGAACAGCGCCGCCGTCAGCAGCGGGAAGATGATGAGCACCAGGATCGACGTGACGAAGATGTTCCAGGTGAAGATCGGCATCCGGAACATCGTCATGCCGGGGGCGCGCATGCAGACCACCGTGGTGATCATGTTGACGGCACCGAGAATGGTGCCCAGACCACCGACGGCGACGCCCAGGATCCACAGGTCGGCACCGGCGCCCGGGCTGTGCATGGCATCCGACAGCGGGACGTAGACAGTCCAGCCGAAGTCAGCCGCACCGCCCGGCGTGATAAACCCACCAAGAGCAATCAGAGCCCCGAAGACGAACAGCCAGAACGACAGCGCGTTCAGCCGCGGGAAGGCGACGTCGGGGGCACCGATCTGCAGCGGCAGCACCAGGTTGGCGAAGCCGAACACGATCGGCGTCGCATAGAACAGCAGCATCGCGGTGCCGTGCATGGTGAACAACTGGTTGTACTGCTCATTCGACAGGAACTGCAGGCCCGGCACGGCCAATTCGGCGCGAATGAACAACGCCATCAAGCCACCGATGAAAAAGAAGCTGAAACAGGCGACGCAATACATGATGCCGATCAGCTTGTGATCGGTGGTCGTAACGAGCTTGTAGATCAGATTGCCCTTGGGGCCGGTACGGGCCGGAAAGGGACGGCTGGCCTCGAGTGTTCGCAGTTGAGGTGCTTCAGCTGTCATGACCTGCTCCGAACTCGGGCAGTGGTGTGGACTTTGTCCCTGTCACGGAATCCGCAGGAGCTGTGTGTGCTTCGTCGATGTCGTGGTCGATCACGCAGGCCTCCAATCGCTTTCGACGTCACCCGTGAGTCGATGCCGTCAGTGCCTGACCCTGCACTCCACGTCCACGACCTACCAGGGAACAAGGTCACCGATCAAATAGGACCGAGTCACTACAATTCGGGCCTTGGCCTGGTGGATCAGTCGAGTTTGACGGGCAGCTGAATAGCGAGCGCCCTCGACTACTGGCGCCGCTGCCCCCGGCAGTGAGCCTCGATAGGCGTTGATCGAATCGGCATCGATCGCTATGTGGCCGATCTGGCACCCGAACGTTATGGATTGCTGCTCGCCGGGGTCGGCGTTCAATGTCAGTGTCAATGCGTGGCATCCCAGAAGACAGCCAAGACCCATAGCCAGCTAGCAGCTCGGTGCGGCGCGGTGGCGTCGATCGGGGCAGCGGTCATCCACTTCGCTGTAACGCCGATGCACTGGCAAGACTGGATGCCGTCCGGGCTGTTCTTCGCATCGATCGCGGTGTTCCAGCTGCTCTGGGGATTCCTCGTGTGGTCACGACCGACGGCGTTGCTACTCATCGCCGGCGTCCTCGGCAATGCCGGTTCGGCCGCGTTGTGGGTGATGTCACGAACCGCAGGTGCGCCTATTGGCCCCAACGCCGGTGAGCCGGAGGCCGTGGAGGCGGCCGGCATCTGTGTGCTCTTGCTTCAGTGCTACGTCGTCATGGGTGCCGGGTGGGCGTTGTCTCGACGTTATCGCACCGACGAAGTTTCGGGGTGGGGGCGGGCTCTGGTGTTGTTGGGCGCCAACACCGTTATGGCCGGCGCAGTCACGGTCGGCCTGGCGTCGACCCTCCAAGGCCACCACCATCACCATGGTGCCGAAGCCGAGGCCGGACAGGAGCCGGCTCACACCACGCACATGGAAGGGCATCCGCACCATGCGGACCCCACGGTTCCGCCCGGTGGCGGACCGACCCAACCCTCGCCTGCAGCGGTGCCGGGCGAGCCGGGGCGACCGGTGACGGACATGAAGCTGAATACTCACAGTGATCAACCCAGTACCGACCCGCCTCGATCGGCTCCCACACCGGGGCCCGAGGCCGACGGTCACCAGCATCATCACGACGACTGAGATCGCGACAACGGCAAGGGCCGGCGCTCAGTGGTCGTGCTCGAAGAGCACCAGCGTGTGCACCAGCGAGCCATCGACGAAGTAGGCCCGGCAGTCGAAGTGGTCTTGGAGTGTGGAGCCGACTTCGGTGGGCGCATTCACCACACCCGAGACGTTCAAGACGGTGATACGTGATCTGTCGACACCCTTGAGGGACTCTTCCAGCGTCAGGGAGAATTGGTCTCGCCCGTCGGCGTCAAGGCTGGTCGCTTCGGTGCGGACGTCGGAAAGACGGGCCGTGGATGCGGACACCAATCGCTTGAGTACCTCTGCCTGGCAGCGATCCTGTGCTGACTGCTCAGCTGTAGGGCGGGTGTCGCTCGATCTCCACGGCGGCAGTGCGCCTGTGGAGATGGCGACGGCGACGACCGCCGCGCCTACCAGGACGAGAACGGCCGTCACCACGAGTCGGCTCCGGTTCCCGTGGTGATCACCGAGGATGCGTTTCACGATCTCCTACCGACAACCCTTGTGCTCCTAGGGCCCTGTGCGTTCTCCACGAGATATGCCCGGCGCCGTCTCGATCGAAGCGTGCAACTGCTCGCCGAAGGCTAGCGAACCGAACTTCTTCATCGAATCTTCACAGAACCACTAGGTCACCCCTATCCAATCCCGGGACGCTCGAAGGCGGATCGAGATGCCGGACCGATGAAAGGGATGCGCTGTGAGTAGGACAAAGATCGTGGTGACCGGAGTGGCTGCGCTGGCCGCGGTGGCCACCATCGGCGCGTGTAGCAACTCAGCCAACAACCAGGCATCATCGACGGCGCCGTCGTCCGCCCAGAGTTCTCCGGCGGCGCCGGCAGCCGCGCACAACCAGGCCGACATGATGTTCGCCCGGATGATGATTCCTCATCATCAGCAGGCTATTCAGATGAGCGACATGATCTTCGCCAAGCAGGGCATCGACCCCCGTGTCATCGACCTGGCCAAGCAGATCAAGGCCGCGCAGGGTCCGGAGATCGACCAGATGCAGGGTTGGTTGAACCAATGGGGCATGCCCGGGATGAACGGCATGCCCGGCATGAACGGTATGCCGGGCAACGCGCCGTCCGATCATGGCAACATGCACGGCTCCGACACCGCTACGGCATCACCCACGAGCACCGCGACCATGCCCATGCCCAGCGGTTCGATGATGCCGGGCATGCCGGGTATGGATGACATGCCCGGTATGGACGGGATGATGTCGCCGGCTGATATGCAGGCACTGCAAACAGCCCAGGGCGTCGAGGCCAGCAAGTTGTACCTCACTCAGATGATCAAGCACCATCAGGGCGCAATCACGATGGCGCAGAACGAGATCAAGAACGGCCAATACGCCGACGCCGTTGCGCTGGCCAAGTCGATCGCGACCAGCCAGCAGAAGGAAATCGACACCATGAACCAGATCCTGAGCAGCCTGTAGGAATCCACGAGGCCGGCGCGCACCCCCGTGGTCCGGCATGACGGGTGAGCACTCGATGCCGCGGAGGGGCATTCGGCGCCTCTGGGGACGTCGTCCACCGATGTCGCTGAGGCGCGGTCGGAACTTGAGGGAAACTTCACAGAACCAACACCAAACCCCTGTGGGCCCAGCGCAGTCTAAGAGGTGAGACTTCGGAAGACGGGATTGGTGATGCCTCGCAAGCCATTTGCCGCCGCACCCATGACACGGCGCGGCTTTCTCGCGGCCGGCGTCCTCGGTGGCGCCGCGTTGGTGGCGTGTAGTCGTTCCACCCGTCCCGGTGCGCCGAGTGGCACCACCGCGGCCGACGCGATCGCCGAGGCCGAGGCGGGCCGCCCGCATAGCGGCAAGACGGTCACTGCGCGCTTGGCGCCGGGGACGGCCGACATCGACCTCGGCGGGACCAAGGCGCGCACCCTGACCTACAACAAAGTGCTTCCCGGGCCGCTGATCCGGGCCAATGTCGGTGACGAGATAGCGGTCACGGTCGACAACGGACTCGACCACCCGACATCAGTGCACTGGCACGGCATCGTCTTGCGCAACGATATGGACGGTGCCGCGCCGGCCAGCCCCGACATCGCGCCCGGTTCCAGCTTCACCTACCGGTTCAGCTCTCCGTATCCGGGAACCTACTGGGCCCACCCGCACGCCGGCATGGACACCGACTACGGCCTGTACGTGCCGGTCATCATCGATGACCCCACCGACCCCGGCCGTTACGACGCCGAGTGGGTCGTGATCCTCGACGACTGGACCTCCGGCGTGGGAACCAGCCCCGACGAGATCTACAGGGGCCTACGCTCGATGAGCGGGCGCGGTGGCTCCATGCCCGGGATGCCCGGCATGGGCCAGATGCCCGGGATGCCAGGTATGGGCCAGATGCCCGCAACGCCGGGCGTGGGCGGGGCAGGGCCCAGCGATCTGCTCGGCGGCGACGGTGGCGACGTGAGCTACCCGTACTACATCATCAACGGGCGCATCCCTGCCGCGGCGACGGCGTTCAGTGCAAAGCCGGGACAGCGCATCCGAATTCGCATCATCAACGCCGCCGCTGACACTGCGTTCCGGGTCGCCCTGGCCGGGCACCGCATGACGGTCACCCATACTGACGGCTTCCCGGTGGTGCCCACCGACGTCGATGCCATCCTGCTGGGCATGGGGGAGCGCTACGACGTGATTGTGACGGCCGCCGACGGTGTGTTCCCGCTCGTGGCCTCCGCGGAAGGGAAGGATGCCGTCGCGCGCGCCCTGCTCACTACGGGAGCCGGCAGCCCGCCGGACTCCGCGTTCCGGCCGCGGGAACTCGCCGGTCGCGTCGGCACCGTCGACACCTTCACTGCCACACCGCAAGTCCAGCTCCCGACCCGTAGCGATGTCGACCTTCAGGCCCGCCTGTCGGGCACGATGATGCACTACAACTGGCTGATCAACGGCCAACCCTACGACCACACGGTCCCGCTGACCATCCATCAGGGTCAGCACGCCACCTTGACCTTCACCAACGCAACCATGATGTGGCATCCGATGCACCTGCATGGACACACCTTCCAGGTCGTCAAACCCGACGGCAGCGCGGGCCCGCGCAAAGACACCCTCATCGTCAAACCGATGCAAACGGTGGCTGTCAAGCTCGTCGCGGACAATCCTGGAATCTGGATGTTGCACTGCCACAACGGCTATCACATGGAGGCCGGCATGATGACCACCCTCGACTACACCGGCTGAGACCGCTCAGCCCACAAACGTGGAAGACAACGAGAGGAAAGGAGCAGGTCCCATGATGTTCTGGTCCGACCACGACATGAGCGGATGGGGGTACGCGGGCATGGCAATCGGGATGGTTCTGTTTTGGATCCTGATCATCGTCGCCATCATCGCACTGGTGCGCTTCAGCACGGGTGGTGCGCAGACTCCTACCGTTCTTCAGCCACCGCCATACCCCGAGTCACCAGAGCAGCTTCTTGCTGCCCGGTTCGCGCGCGGCGACATCGAAGAAGCCGAATACCAACAGCGCCTGGCTGTGTTGCGTGGCGGCACACCCCGCTGACGCCCGCAGAGAGATAGGGCGTTTGACTAATGACGGGGGCACACCTGACCTACGCAGCAGTGATGCGCGAGATCCGACGACAACATTTCGCGGTACTCGCCACCAGCGACGCGGCCGGCCGGCCGGCGTCCGCCGGCATAACCTACGGCGTCTCCAATTCAGGCACCACCATGTATCTGATGACCCGCCGTCATCTGCAGAAGGCCCGCAACATCGTTGCGAATCCACGAGTCTCGCTCGTCGTACCCACGCCTCGGCGGCTGTTGTGGTTCGTTCCTCCCGCCACCATGCAACTCACCGGACACGCCCGGGTGATCGACTGGACGGACCAGGAAGGAACCCGCATCTTCTCTGAGTTCTGGCTGGGGAGACGTATTTTGGATAGTTACCGCAGTCTTCATGTGCGCGGAGAGAGTCGCATCGCGTTTCTGCGTATCGAGCTCGAACCGGTGATCCACACCTACATGGTGGGCACGTCGGTGTGGCGGGTGCGCACCAATATGGAAGCCGGCGCATCAACCGTCATCAGGTCATAGCGACAAGCAATTGCATCTGGCTCCAGTCCCTTCAAGGCGGCCCATCGTCTAGCCGGGTGGGAAGACGAGCAGCGCGGGGTGTCCGTCGCGACCGGCCGGGACGGGGTAATAGCTGCGGTGGGTATCGGGGTCGACGGCCACGACGTGGGCACCGTCGGCGAGGAACGCCGAATTGGTGACGGTCAGGTCGCGGCCGTGCAAGTCCAAGGTGCTCACCGTGCCGCTTTCGGCCGCCACGTAAAGCCGGTGGGCGCCCGGGTCGTAGGCCAGCACGTCGGGGTCCTGGCCGACCGGGTTGGTTGCGGTCACCGCGTGCGTGTTCAGGTCGACGGTGACCAGAGTGGCGTTCTCATCGCAGGCGATGAATGCCAGTCGGTCACCGGTATCGATCGCCAGGCCGTGGGGGTGCGCGCAGCCAGGCAAGGCCACTCGATCGGTGATTGTCAGTGCGGCGGGGTCGATGATGGCCAGATCGTTGGTGCCCTGCACGGCCACCAGCATGCGGTCACTGTCGGAGTCGTAGCCCACGTTGCCGACCTGGCCACCCGCTTCGACCGTCCCGCGCTGGTGTAGGTCGGCGGCATCGAAAACCGTCTCCGTGCCTCCGGTTTCGTTCGTGGTCCAGATGGTGTTGCGCCGTGGATCGTAGGCAAGTCCGTCGGGGTATTCGCCGGTTGCCGCTGATGCGGCGATCTGACCGGTGGCCTCGTCGATCGCAACGACGTGATTGTCCCCGGTCGCGGTGGCGTAAACCCGGTTCAGCGATGGCACCGTGAGCACACCATGCACCCGGCTGATGTTGGGGATGGTGCGGACCACCTGCTGGTGGTCGACGTCGACTTCGATGACTTCACCGGCTCCCAGATGAGCGATGAACAACAGCCGATGAATGGGATCCAGGCTGGCGTAGTCGAAGCGTGAATTATCCCCCGGCAGAGGTATTTCGGCCGCGGGCTGCTGTGTGGGTGTGCGGGCGGGGGGATGGTGCGGAGCCGACGTCAGGCTGCAGGCCGCGACCGCCAGCGCGGCAATGATCACTGATGTCCTGCGGCACCCTCCACGCCGCCAAGCCATCATTCGACTGCGCTCCCAGCCCTGCGCTTGCGCCACAACGTGATTCGCGGAGTCTTCGACTACCGGGGTAACCGATGACTCAGCACTGCCCATTGGTCGGCATGTGGAGTCCGACCTGCACACCTTTCATGGAACCACGTCTGCACCCGCTCGGCGAAGAGGGCACAGGAATGTCACAGGCAGCACCTTGCTGCATGGACTATTATTTACGTATGAATGCAGATAACGTTTCTCCGGCGCCGTTGGAGGAGGACCAGGCGAACCTCATTGTCGAGGTATTCCGAATGCTGGCCGACGCGACCCGCATTCAAGTCCTGTGGGCACTTACTTCGGATGAGCTCTCGGTCAACGAGCTCGCCGACCGGGTCGGCAAGCCCGCGCCCTCGGTGTCCCAGCACCTGGCCAAGCTACGAATGGCCCGACTGGTCCGCACCCGCAGAGCGGGCACCACGATCTTCTACAGCCTGGAGAATGAACACGTACGCCAACTCGTCGTCGATGCCGTTTGCAATGCGGAGCACGCCGGACCGGGGGTGCCCTCCCACCATCGAGGAGAGCCGACCGTCCGAGGCATCGCCACCGACGTCCGGCAGCGAAAGGCCAATCAGCGATGACCGATCACGACCGCTCGAGCCACCCGGATTCCCACCGTCACGACCATCACGAGGGCCTGCGCGGTGTGATCACCGGGATCTTCGCCCCGCATTCCCACGATGCGGCCGACAGCCTCGACAATGCACTGGAGTCCAGCGCAGCGGGGATCCGCGCCGTCAAGATCAGTCTGCTGGTCCTGAGCATCACCGCGATCGCGCAGATCGTCATCGTCGTCGTCTCCGGATCGGTCGCCCTGGCCGCCGACACCATCCACAACTTCTCCGATGCACTGACCGCTGTACCGCTGTGGATTGCCTTCGCGCTCAGCACCAAAGCGGCCACCAGGCGTTACACCTACGGCTTCGGGCGCGCCGAGGATCTGGCCGGGCTGTTTGTGGTTGCCATGATCACCATGTCGGCCGTCGTCGCCGGCTACGAAGCCATCACGCGGCTCATCCACCCACAGCCCATCACACACGTCGGTTGGGTCGCCCTGGCCGGCCTGGTCGGCTTCATCGGCAACGAATGGGTGGCCCTCTACCGGATACGGGCCGGCCGGCGTATCGGATCGGCAGCCCTGGTCGCAGACGGATTGCACGCCCGTACTGACGGATTCACCTCGCTGGCCGTCCTGTTCGCCGCAGCCGGTGTGGCACTGGGCTTCCCGCTGGCCGACCCCATCATCGGGTTGATCATCACCGTGGCCATCCTGGCCGTGCTGCGCACTGCTGTGCGTGACGTGTTCCGTCGCCTCCTCGACGGCGTCGACCCCGAAATGATCGACACCGCCGAAGCCACCCTGGGCACTCGGCCCGGGGTTCGGTCAGTACGCAGCGTGCGCATGCGCTGGATCGGACACCGCCTCCACGCCGACGCCGAACTCGACATCGATCCCGCACTGAGCCTGGCCGAGGCCCATCGGATCGCCCACGATGCCGAGCACGACCTCATTCACGCCGTGCCCAAACTGATCACTGCCATGATCCATGCCTACCCCGCCGACGACGGGAACCCCGCCGAACAGCACCGTCAGAGCGCGGAAGCGATCACGCCTCCGCCCCGGGAGAGTTGAGAAGCCTGCTTGCGGCTACCCCGCCGATCACTCGCGGTCGTAGTGGCAAACGGCCTCCAGCATCACGCCGAACGGGTCGAGCCAGAACGTCGCGAAGTGGGGCGGCGGATACTGGGGGAAATCTTGTGGTTCGTGCAATACCTCGCCGCCCAGTTGTTGCACCAGGCGGTGGACGTCGTGAACGGCTGAGCGTGATTTGACCATGAACGCCAAGTGCTGCAGTCCGGCGCGTGTGCGTGAGTATGGGCTCGGATCGCCTGCGGGATAGAAGAATAGGTACGTCCCTCGCTTGCCGCCCGCGGGGCGGAACGCGAACTGGTCGTCGTCATCGAGGAACGGCTCGAAGCCCACGAGCGGCATCAGCGTGTCGTAGTAGGCCTTGGCCGCCGCCAAGTCAGCGACGTTGATTCCCAGGTGCCCGAGCATGAGTCATCGTGCCCCGCCATGCGCCTCAGTGGCAACGCGCCGTGTGCGCACCGATGTCCGGCAAATTGACTCCACCGTTGGTCCTGGTCCCGTATACACAGATGCATGAACGCGTCCGCTCACATCGGTCGGGTAGGTGGTCTTGCGATCGCATTGGGTATCGGCGCGGCGTTGGCCTCGGCGAATGCGGTGGCGTGGGCGGATTCCGACGACTCCGCCGGCCAGCATCCCGCTGCCTCCTCGGCGCGCGGCCACGCGGCCGGCCCGAGCGCACCCCGAGCAACCAAAGCAACCGCCGATCCGGCGCCCAAACGGTCCACGACGACGCAGAAGGTGACGTCGCAGCTGTCCGCCCCAACGACCGCCCGTGCGGCCGCTGCTCCCAGTGGGCCGGTCAACGTGACCGAGGTAGCGCTATCGGCGGTGGGCGCGTTGGGAACCTCGTATGCCGGAAGCAGGTCGGCAACCGCGTCCACCGCCAGACCCGGCGTCTCGGCACCGGCAGCCACCACGACGACGCCGATCTCGTCTTCCGCAGCACAGATCGCTGTGCCTCCGAACTTGACCGTCGTGTTCAACCAGCTGGTCTATACCCCGCTTCATATCGTCGTACAAGCTTGGATCGCAAGCGAAATCGGCCGACAGGTCGACAACTTCATCAACTCGGCGGCCGGCTCCTATGTGATCGGCAACGGCCCTGACGGCACCGAAGCCAACCACAACGGCGGCGCCGGTGGGTGGTTGCTCGGCGACGGCGGCGCCGGGTGGACGAGCACCCAGGACGGCGTCGACGGTGGCGCGGGCGGTCGAGCCGGGGCCTTGGGCAACGGTGGAGCAGGCGGGATCGGGGGTGCCGGCGCCGATGGCGGTCCGGGCGGGGCCGGTGGGCAGCTCATGGGTATCGGCGGAGCAGGCGGCAACGCCGGTGCGGCCATCGTCGGCGCGGCCGGGGGAGTCGGCGGTGCGGGTGGCGACGCAACCGGCCTGATCTTCGGCATCGGCGGCCATGGCGGCGCCGGTGCCGACGGCACCGACGGCGGCCGCGGCGGTCGCGGCGGTAACGGCGCGGCGTTCCTCGGCAGCGGTGGTGACGGTGGCAACGCCGGCAGGAGCGGTGTCGGCGGCAACTCGACGCAACTGCCGGCACTCGGCGGCGCGGGGGGCACCGCCGGCTGGCTCGGAAGCCATGGCGCCGTGGGCAATTCCGGGGCGACGGCCGCGGCGCAAACCCCCGGCGGATCGCTACCGCCGGTGTCGCAGACCGGCACGTGGCTCACTACCAGTGACGGGCAGGCGGTGATCCTGCACGGCGTCAACGAGGTGTACAAGCTCGCGCCCTATGAGCCGTCCGCGAGTGGCTTCGACGAAGCGGACGCGCAGTTCCTCCGGGACAACGGGTTCAATGTGGTGCGTCTGGGCGTGATCTGGGCGGCCGTGGAGCCGCACCCGGGTGAAATCAATACCGCTTACCTCGACTCGATCCAGGCGACGGTGCAGATGCTGGCGGACCACGGCATCTATACCGTCATCGACATGCACCAGGACCTCTACAGCGGAACGTTCTACGGTGAGGGCGCCCCCGAATGGGCGTCCGACGGCGGCGGACGGCCCAACCAGAACTCGGGGTTCCCGGGCAATTACTACGTCAACGGCGCCATGGCGCACGCCTGGGACGCGTTCTGGGCCAATTCCACAGCACCGAACGGCATTGGGCTGCTGGACAATTACGCGATGACGTGGCAACACGTCGCGAGCTACTTCACCGGCAATTCCGCGGTCATCGGCTACGACATCATGAACGAGCCGTTCCCGGGCTCGAACTACCCGGTCGCCTTGTTCGGCGGTTCCTTCTTCGTTGCGCAACAGCTCACGCCGATGTACAACCAGGTCGCTGCCGCCATCCGCTCGGTCGACGGGACCACGCCGCTGTACCTGGAACCGCCCAACCCCGCGGTCACCGAAATCCCCACCCTGCTCGGTATCCCGATAGCCCTGCTGGGGCGGATCAATGACCCGAATTACGTTGTGGCCTTCCATAATTACTGCGGTCCGATTGGTGGCGAGCTGTGCACCAAGATCGCCGACACGCTAGCGGCGCAAGCGGCGGATTACTCGAAGCAGCAGAATGTTCCGGCGATGATGAACGAGTTCGGCGCCACCGGCGACATCGATGCGCTCACCAAGGAGATGCGATCCGGTGACCGGTACTTCATGAGTTGGGCCGCGTGGGCGTACACCGGCGCGGGTGACATCACCGGGTCGCCCGATGTCGAGGGTCTGGTCTACGACCCGACGAAGGAGCCGACGGGCGACAACGTGAACATCGGCAACCTGCGCACGTTGGCGTCGCCCTACCCGCAGCTGATCTCTGGCACGCCGAAGAACTGGTCATTCACCGACGGCACCTTCACGTTCGCGTATTCCACCGCGAAGATCGATGGCTCCGGGACGTTCGCCGACGGCGCGCTGACCACGATTTCCGTCCCGAAGGTCGAGTTCCCCAACGGCTACGTGGTGACCGTCACCGGCGGCCACGTAGTTTCGGCCGCCAACGCCGCACAGCTCGTAATAGCCTCAGGTCCCGGCGCAACGACGGTCAGCGTCGTCGTCAGCCCCGCACCCTGACCGAGCACTGTCCCGGCGCGGGTCGCGCGTGCTACTCGAGCACGAAGACCGGGATCAATCGGTCGGTCTTGGTCTGGTACTCCGCGTACGGCGGGTAGGCCTCGACGGCCAGCTTCCACCAGTGCTCGCGCTCCTCACCGGATACCTCGCGAGCGGTCAGAGTGACGGTCGTGTCCCCATCCTGAGCCGTGACCGTGGGATTCGCCTTGACGTTGAAGTACCACGACGGATGCGCCGGGTCACCGCCCTTGGAGGCGACCATCGCGTACTTGCCATTTTCCTCGACGCGCATCAGCGGCACGTAGCGCTTCTTGCCGGATTTGGCTCCGGTGGTGGTGTACAGAACCACCGGGCGGTCCATGATGTGGACGCCGTCGGTGGTGCCTTGTTTCAGAATCTGCTCGGTCTGCTCGCGCACCCAATCGGTGGGGCTCAGTTCCGCATTCTCAGTCATGGACCGCTCAACTCCTCTCGTGTTTTGACTATTCCCTCATCCTGGGCGCGCTAACCGACGCTGTGCGCCGCTCAGCAACCGCCACCCGCCTCACCACGGTGAAGCGGGCGGTGGCGTCGGTGCAGGCAGTAGAGACCGAGTGGCTGAACAGGGTCACTGATCGTTGACTCTAGCGCCGATCGATTAGCCTGCGGGCATGACCAGCGATACTGGCCGCGTGCGGGTGGCCGTCCTTGACGACTACCAGAATGTGGCGTTGGAGATGGCCGACTGGTCCGCGGTTTCCGACCGCGCCGACATCACCGTCTTCGACGACCACCTGTCCGACCCCGACGAACTCGTCGCGCGACTGGCCCCATTCGACGTCGTGTTCGTGATGCGGGAGCGAACACCGTTGCCCCGCAGCATCATCGAGCGACTGCCGAAGCTGAAGATGATTGCGTCCACCGGGCCGTTCAACGCCTCCATTGACATGGCGGCGGCCGAGGACCACGGCATTCACGTCGGGACGACCGGCGGCACGGTGGCGTCGACGGTGGAACTGACGTGGGCCCTGATCCTGGCCGGCGCCCGAGATCTGGTTGCCGAGGCGTGCTCGGTGCGCGACGGCGGATGGCAGACGTCGGTGGGCCGCGAGCTGTCCGGGCGGGTGCTCGGCGTTCTCGGGCTGGGCCGCATCGGCGCCCGGGTTGCGCGGATCGGTGAGGCATTCGGCATGCAGGTGATCGCCTGGAGCCAAAATTTGACCGCGGAGGCGGCCGCCGAGGCCGGCGCGACCTACGTCGACAAGGATGAACTGTTCAGCCGATCCGACGTGTTGACGATCCATATGAAGCTCAGCGAGCGTTCCACCGGCCTGGTCGGTGCGGCCGAGTTGGCGCAGTTGAAGCCAACGGCATTGCTGGTCAATACCTCTCGCGGTCCCATCGTCGACGAGGCGGCGCTGGTCCGGGCGCTGCGATCCACCACCATCAAGGCCGCGCTGGACGTCTTCGACACCGAGCCGCTGCCCCAGGCGCATCCGCTGCGCACCCTCGACAACGTGATCGCCACCCCGCACATCGGCTACGTCGCCGACCGGCCCTACCGCATCTTCTACCGCGACGCGGTCGCCGCCATCGGGGAGTGGTTGGACCGCCGCTGATCAGAAAGCGTTCGGGTCCTGCTGCACAGCCGCCGGTACCGGATGCTGGTAGAGCCGCGACGCGTTCTCCCACGTCACCTTGCGGATGATGTCGTCGGGAAGTCCACTGATCTGCTCGCGGATCGTGCGCTGGGTGTGCGGCCATGTCGAGTCGCAGTGCGGGTAGTCCGCCTCGAGCAGGATGTTGTCCGCGCCGATCCGGTCGTACTGGACGAACGACGACTGGTCTTCGACCGCGCAGAAGCGGAAGTTGCGGGTGAACACCTCCGCCGGGGTCAGCCTCTCACCGAGTGCCTTCCACGTTCCGTACATCTCGTGGTAGCTCAGCATGTGATCCAGACGGTCCAGCAGTCCTGCTACCCAGCCGATTCCGCCTTCCGACAAGCAGATTCGCAGCTCCGGGTAGCGGGTGCACACCCCCGAGTACAGCCAGTCGACGGCCGCGCTGATGGCATAGGCGAAAAACAGCACACCCGGCACGTCCGGCGGAGCGTCGTCGGTGGTGGACGGAGATGTGCCCGACGAACCGATGTGCAGGTTGACCACCGTCCCGGTCTCCGCGCACGCCGCCATCATCGGCTCCCAGTAACCGGAGTGGATGGTCGGCAGCCCCAGCAGCGCCGGGTTCTCGCTGAAGGTCACCGCATGGAATCCGCGCTCGGCGTTCTCGTGGATCATCCTGGCACCCACTCCCGGATCGAGCAGCCAGGGCAGCTGGCAGGGAATGATCCGGTCGGGGTAGGCCCCAGCCCACGCCTCGATGTGCCAGTCGTTCCAGGCCCGCACCGACGCCATGGCCAGGTCGCGGTCGGTGGTCACCTGCTGCAGCCGCTGGCCGGCGAACCCGGGCAGGAACGATGGGAAGTTCAGTGACGCGTACACGCCGTTGATATCCATGTCCTTGACCCGGGCATGGATATCCCAAGCACCGCGGCGCATTTCGTCGAACCGGGCCGGTTCGAAGCCGTACTCCGACACCGGCCGGCCGACGACCGCGTTGAACCCGACGTTGGGCAGCGACTGCCCGTCATACATCCAGGTCTGACCGCCGTCCTCGGTGTCGACCACCCGCGGGGCCCGGTCGGCGAACTTGCTCGGCACCCGGCCCTCGAACGTGTCCGGCGGCTCGACGATGTGGTCGTCGACGGAGATGACGGTGTAAAACCGTTCGGCGCGTTCGGGTTCGGGCAGGAACGTGACGGTGCGGTCGGCGCCGGTCTTGGCGGTGGTGAAGTTGAGGTTCGACTGCAATTCGTCGATGGAAGCCATGGGAGTTCCCTTTCAGTCCAGCACGCCGCGGTCGGCCTTGATGGTCATGCGCGCCGCGCCGGCCCAGTACACGTCGGCGGCGCGTTCGATCAGCGAGGCCCGCATGCCGACCAGGTCGCCGTGGTTCATCTTCGACGGGGTGCGCCCGCTGACCAGCACGTCGTAGGCCAGCCGGCACACCCGCTCGATGGAGACCGCCCGGTACACCGCCGCGGCCAGGTCGTGTCCGGTGGCGATCACGCCGTGGTTGGCCAGGATCACCAGGTTGGCGGAACCGATCTGACCGGCCAGTTCGGCTGCGCGCCAGGGAGTGTCGATCTCGCCGTCGTACTTCTCGACCAGATACATGTCATCGAGGAACAACGCCCCGGTCTGGTGGACGAGCTGGGGCAGCATTCCCAGCGCCGCGATGAGGCTGACGTAGTAGGGATGGTTGTGGATCACCACCCTGGAATCGGGTCGCTGCCGGTGGATTTCGGTGTGGATGTGGATGGCCGGCGTGACGTCCCAGCGGCCGCGGACCACGTGTGCGTTCTCGTCGACGACGCAGATGTCGGATGCGGTCAATTCCTGCCACCACAGCCCCCACGGGTTGACGTACATCTCGGAGCGAGGCTTGTCCGAGCGACCATCCGGCCCGGTCTGGCCATCGGGCTGCCAGGTGATGTGGCCGGCCATGTTCTCGGCGAAACCGATCTCGGCGAGGTGGCGGAACGCGATCGCCATCTTCTGCTCGTCGGTGAGGTCGACGCCGATGGGCGGCGTCTTCGACGGGGCCCAGACTCCCAGGCCGCCCCGGCGCACTTCCGATGTGCTCATGATCGCTCCAGTATCGAGTGGATGGTTTCCCGGAGTTGGCCTTTGGCGATCTTTCCGCCGGAGGATCGTGGCAGCTCGTCGAGCACCTCGAGTCGTTCGGGCAGCAATTCCTTGGAGACCCCCTGCTGCAGCAGGTGCTCGACCAGCGCGGGCAGCTCGAGGGTGTCGCCGGGATTCTTGAGTTCGGCGAACACACACACCCGCTCGCCGAACAGGGGATCGGGCATGGCCACGGCCGCGGCTACCGCGATGGCGGGGTGGCTGGCCACGACCTCCTCGACGGCGACCGCGCTGATGTTCTTACCGCCGCGCAGGATGAAGTCCGAGGTTCGGCCCGCCAGCACCAGGTAGCCGTCCTCGTCCAGGTCGCAGATGTCGCCCATCCGCATCCAGCCGTCCTTGGTGTACAGCTTGTCGTGGTCGGTGCCGCCCAGATAGCCCAGGCTGAGCGCCGGCCCGCGGCAGACTGGCTGTCCGCGACCGGATTTCGTGACGTCGTCATCGCCGTCGAACAGCCGGACCTGCATTTCGGGGACGATGCGCCCGGCGGTCCGCAACCGGTGGTGCAGCGAGTCGTTGACGGTGGTGGCACTGAGCATGCCGGTTTCGTTGGACCCGTAGAACTGCAGGATCGTGACCCCGGTCAGCTCCTCGAACTGCGCGGCCTGCGTGTATGGCAGCGGCTCCCCGCCGGTGAACACCACCCGCAGGCTGGAAAGGTCGCGCTCGCGCGAGGCGTGGTTGGCCAGGATCATCATCAATTGCGTACTCACGCAGCACAACACGGTCACACGATGACGCTCGATGGCGGCGCAGGTTGCGGCGGCGTCGAACCGCTCGATGCGTACGGTCGTCGCCCCGAGGTAGATCGGCGTCGTGTGGGAGGTCCAGATCCCGAAGCCGAACGGGGTGGGGATCACCGGCAGGACGATGTCGTCGGTCGTCAGTTCACCGTTGGCGACGGCCTTCTGGTGAAAGTAATGCCACCGATTCTGGTTGTGGACAACGCATTTCGGTAGTCCGGTGGTACCCGAAGTGGAGTTGATCAGGAAAGGGTCGTCAGGCCCCACCGGTGAGAGTCCGGACATCGAACCCGGGGAGGGCTCGATGGCGAGGTCGCCGGCGCCGATCACCACGGCCGGCACCGCAGCCTCGGCACCTGCCTGTGCGGCCTGCGGGGAGCGACCCTCGTCGCTTATCAGGAGCGAGGGTTGGGCGGTCCGCATGATCTGTGCGGCCTCCCGCACGCCGGCCCGTGCGCCGAGGCCGACACTCACCGCGCCGCAACGTTCGATCGCCACCAGCAGGACGTGAATGGCAATGCTGTCGCGGTGCCAGATCGCCACCCGGTCACCGGGCGCCACACCCCGCCGATGGAGCTGCACAGCCAGGTTGGTGGCGGCATTGTCGAACTCCGGCCAGGTCAGTGCCCGTTCGGGTGGGTCGAGGCTGAAGTCGATGTAGGCCGCTTTGTCCGGCGCCGCGGCGGCGTTGCGACGGACGCAGTCGGACAGCGTCGTGTCCGTCCACCAGCCGGCCGCCCGGTATCGCGCCGCTTCGGCACTGGTCGTGGCGGCAGCGTCGACAGCCATCACCAAATCATATGAAAATAAGGCGGCGCGTCAATGATCCCAGTGCCGGACCATCGCGGGGTCGACGGATCCCGCGGAGCCCGGGTAGTGCTGTGCGGTGATCAGATGCGCGGCGGCCAGGTCATGGGCCAGGTGCGCATCGCCGGCCTCGATGGCGTCGATCACCCGCCGGTGTTCCTCGAGGACTGCCAACCGCTCGTCGACGGGGATGGCGCCCTCATCGCTCACCCGAGTGGACCAGCCCTGTTCGTGTGCCGACCACAGCGTCTCCAGGGCCCCGGCGAGCATGATCATGGTCTGGTTCCCGCACAACGCGACCAGCGCCTCGTGGAAGCGCCGGCTGGCCGAGATCGCGCGCTGGAAGTCATCGGCGGCGTCGACGGCTTCGGCATGCAGTTCCCGCAGCGCCGGAACGACGGCGTGCCCCGGTCGGCGCGCTCGGCGCACAGAGCCGCACACGCCGGCTCCATCTGCCGTAGTGCGCCCCCGACGTCGGCCAGGCTCACGTCCTGCGATCCGAGAACCAGGCCGATCGTGTACGCGACATTCGCGGCGTTGGGCCGGCGCACCACCGCACCACCGAGCTTGCCCCGGCGCACCCGCAGCAGTCCCTCGGCCTCCAGGATCCGCATGGCTTCACGCAACGACGGCTTGCTGACCGGGAACTCCCGCAGCAGTTCGTCCTCTTTGGGAAGGATGCTGCCGTCGGCGAGCTCGCCCAACAGAATTCGCCGTCGCAGTTGATCGGCAACCTGCTCGGCGAGGCGGCGGAATTGAATCGTCGGTTCGGACACTTATTTCTGTCTGCTGGTAAGTGTGTGCATCGTACAAGGGTTGCCGGACTAGACGAGGAGAGCAGCGATGGCGACGATGATGGCAATAGGTTCGTTCGCCGGCTTGCCGATCGACGATCCGCAGGCATTGCAGGACGTCGAGATCGACATACCCGAACTGCGTCCCCGCGACGTGCTGGTCGAGGTGGCCGCGGTGTCGGTCAACCCGGTCGACATCAAACGGCGTCAGACCCTCGAGCCCAGCAGCACGCCGGTGATCCTCGGCTTCGACGCGGCCGGTGTCGTCACCGCCGTCGGGCCGGACGTCAGCACGTTGTCCGTCGGTGACGAGGTCTGGTACGCCGGCGACATCTCCCGGCCTGGCACCAACGCCCAGCTGCACGCGGTCGACGAACGGATCGTGTCGCGCAAACCGCGGTCACTGTCATTCGCCGACGCGGCGGCGTTGCCCTTGACGACGATCACCGCGTGGGAATCGCTGTTCGACCGATTCGAACTCACCCGGGAGTCACGCGGCGACTTGCTGATCATGGGTGCCGCCGGCGGTGTCGGCTCTGTGATGATCCAGTTGGCCAAGGCGCTGACCGGCGTGCGGGTGATCGGCACGGCGAGCCGCGCGGAGTCCCGCCAGTGGGCCGGCGACCTGGGCGCGGACGTGGTCATCGACCACCACAACCTGCGCAGTGAGGCGCTTGCCGCCGCGGCCGACGGCATCGACTGGGTGTTCTCGCCGCATTCGGCGGGCAACGTCGAGGACTATGCCGAGATCCTGAAGCCGTTCGGCCATGTCGTCGCGATCGACGACCCGAAGGACCTGGACCTGATGCCGCTCAAGACCAAGAGCATCGCCTGGCATTGGGAGTTCATGTTCACCAGAGCGCTGTTTGCGCTGCCGGGTCAGCAGGAGTTGCTCGCCGCAACGGCGCAGCTGGTGGATGAGGGGATCATTCGCAGCACCGTCACGAAGACGATCGACGATTTCAGCGCGGCGGGTCTGCGAGAGGCCCATAAAGCGGTCGAATCTGGCCGCATGGTGGGCAAGATTGTCGTCCGCCGATGATGGCGGGGCGGCCGACCGCACCCAAAGGCGGGTCCGCCGTCGCCGCCGGTGGCGGGCTTACTTGTGCGCGGGGCGCTTCAGCAGGAACTGAAGCCAGCGAACGTCGATCAACATGAGGTTCAACGTATGGGCCAAAATTAAGGTGGCAAGCTCTTAGCGGTAATACGTCGCTAAGAATATTTGCCAGAACGCCATTAATTTCGGCCTGGCCAGCGGTTCTGCGCGAGCCCGCGTGACGCTTTGATTGCGAGAAAGCAGCGTGAGCGTTACTTCCCGGAAGCCGCTCCGTGGTCATCGACGCGGGACCGTTCGACGCTCGACCAGTAGCTGCGCTCCCGCTCGGTGAATTCGTTGTCGGTGATGGCGCCGAATGCGGCCGCCTCCCTGGCGAACCGGTCGGCCGCGTCGGGCAACGCGTCGGGACCGTCGAGCCGGAAGCAGCTCGGCGCAAGTGGTCCGAAGAGTAGCGCCCGCTGCAGATCCGGCCAATTCTCCAGTCGCGGCTCGACACCTGCAGCCCGGGCAAAACTGATGGCGGCCAGGTTCATTCGCGTCTTGCGTGGCCCGGCTGCGCGGCACGCGGCGACGGCGTTCCGCTGGTCAGTGTCATGGGCTTCGATGACGCCGCCCCAGCTGTAGGCGATCCATCGGGCCTGCAATTCCAGAGGTACCAAATAGCCACCTGACTGGTCCCACATGCCCATGAAGGCCAGCCCCGGCAGGTCGGGGTGGAAGGTGTACTTGTCGGCGTCGAAGCCACCGGCATCGAGGTTCAGGGTCGCGCGAACGTCGCCGTCGAGGAACGGCAGGCTCAGCGTGAAACCCGTCCCGAACACGATGCCGTCGAATTCGTCGGTGTGCCCGTCACCGAACGTCACTGTGGGTCCGTCGATCGACCGCAGCCACGGCCGGACGCTGATCGATCCTTCCGCGACGGCCGGCAGATAGTTCTGGTTGAGCGTCACGCCGGCGGCAAAGAGTGAATCCGCCGGCCGCGGGGCGCCGTACTGCTCGGGGCTGCCGGCGGATTCGACGACGATCTCCTTGAGCTGGCGGTCGATCTCGGCGACGGGCAGCGCCTCGTCGGCCAGCGCCCCGTATCGCGTGAACATTCGGTGATCCGACGGCACGCCCGCTACGAATTTCGGCAGCACGTAGCGCTGGCGCCGTTGGGTGACCGCGACGTGTTGCGCGCCGTGCCCGGCCATGTCGGCGGCGATCTCGAGGGCACTCACCGCGCACCCCGCGACCAGAACACGCTTGCCTCGATACGCCGCCGGGCCGCGGTATTCATACGAGGAGATCGCGCCGGCTGAGCCGGTGAAGGTATCCAGCCCGGGGACGGGTGGAACGAACGCGGAATGAAACCGGCCGGTGGCGACGACGACCTTGTCGAAGTGTTCGTCCCCACCGCCGTGACTGACCGCCCAGCGCTGCCCGGCGCGCGCGACGGCCTCGACACGAACGCCGAATCGGATGCGGGAGTCCAGCCCGAACAGGCGGGCGTAGCGGTGTAGGTAGTCGAGAATGTCGGCACCCGAGGGGAACACGAGATCGCCGTCGAGGGGCAGGTCGCTGAACGCGGTCAAGATGCGGCTGGTGTTGGTGTGCATGCCTGGCCACACACCGCTTCGCCCGGGCAGTGCGGTCCATTGACCGCCCAGCGTCGGACCCTGCTCGAAGATCGACGGCTCGAAGCCCTGCGACAGCAGCCACCGTGACACCACCAGCCCTGCCGGGCCTGCGCCGATCACTGCGACGTTCCCCGTCATTCGGCGAAGTCTGCCACGGTCTGTCGTACGATCGCCTCGATTTACGAGGGGAGACGGAAATGGGAGTTGGCTGGCGGATTTCGCGCCTGGCGGGTGCGGTACTGGTCGCCGCGGTCGGCTTGGCCAGTCCTGCAGTGGCAGCGCCGCCGCCGACGCCCGGCATTGAGGTCGACGACGAAAGTGGCCGATGCACTGCAGGTTTCGCCGCGCAGGGCAATGACGGCAGCTACTACTTGCTGACCAGCGGGCACTGCGATGCGCACGACGGCTCGGATTGGACATACGGCAGCGACGACACCCTGCTCGGGACTATCAGCGCCAGCGAGGTGAACGGCGACAAGCGCGACGCCGCCATCATCCGCCTTGCCCCACAGGCCGGCGCACCAACGGTGATGTCGGCGGCCGGTACCCGGTGCGGGATGTGCTGGGCGCCAGCCAACCTCACGCCGGTATGCCGTTCTGCAAGGTTGGCGCCGTCACGGGGGAGACGTGCGGCGAGGTCAAAGGCGTCGAGGGCGACGTCGTCGAAGCGAGCGTCTACAGCCTCGAGGGGGACAGCGGCAGTCCGGGCTTCGTCAAGAATCCTGACGGCACCGTGAGTGCGGTCGGCGTCTTGATGTCTTCACCCGACGGGGATGACTACACCACTTACTTCACCCTGGTGCAGCCCCTCCTCGCGCAGTGGGGACTGCGGATCCTGCCCTGACAGCGCGTCAGGCCGGCTGGCCGTACACCGCCACCACGACCGAGCGGTCCAGGCTGTTGACCGACCAGACGCCGATCGCGGTGTTTGCGCAATTGGACATGATCGCGAAGGCGGCCGGGTCGTAGTACCACTGGTTGATGACGTCGAGGTTGTTGATCGCCAGCGCGGGGTTGATGGCCACCGTCTGGGTGACTGTGCCACTGAAACCGGCTGCGGCGGCACGACTCTGGGGGGTGGAGCCGTCGGAGCCGAGGTCGCCGTCGAGGGCGCGGTTGGTGAGCACATCGTTGGCGTGCCATTCGGCGGCCTGGGTCAGCGCAGGGTTCTTCTTGATGTCGGTGGAACAGCCGGCCTGGTGTTGGACGGTGTAGACGTTGGCGACGACGCCGTTGTTGAGACGGGTGTTGTCGGCGTGCGCGGCCGGTGCGACGGCCATGGCCAGCAGGGCTGCGGCGCCCGCTGCGATGCCGGTGTGAATTGTTCGGTGGTGCAACGTCATTCCTTACCTAGGCGGATGGGACGTAGCCGGCGGCGGATTGGCGCAGCTGCCAGATGGCGGCCGGGCACAGTTCCTGGGCGGATTGGCTGATCAGATAGGACGCCTGGAACTCGTCGCTGGTGTTGAAGTCGGCTTTGATGGTGTTGACCAGTTGGCCGTAGCTCACGCCGGAGTTGATTTGGTCGCACACATTGTGGCCGTAGGCCAGGGCGGCGTCGGCGTTGGGGAAGTTGTAGCCCGGCCGTACCGTCACGTTGACCAGGTAGCCGATGTCGTCGGCGCGGGCGGGTTGCGCGCCGACCAGGAGGCCGACAGCGCTCATGGCGGCGAGGCCGGCGGCGACCAACAGGCGGGGTGCGGCGGTAGGCATGGCCATGGTCTGTCCCAGTGGTTGATCGGCGCAGGTCGCGGGCGTACTCGGGTCATAAGGTACATCACACCGCCGCGTCGCATCCCGGAATTGATCGTCCGGCGACCGGCCTGCCGGCTCCGACACCGGTGAAGACGCGGGTGCGAAAAAGCGGCCTAAAAGATCGTGGACCGGGGTTTCTCGCGGGGGCGCTGCGGGGGCGTCGGCTTCGAACCTCTTTCGCTCAGCCTGCGCCGATCTTTCCGGATGGACCGTCCTCGCACTCTTCTAGCCTGATTGGCTCAGTCGTTCACACCCGCCCAACGCCGGTCGACGGCATGCAAGCCAAGCCCCAACTGCTTCGCCCGATGCGCGGCGACCGGGGCAATTGACGACATATACCTATAGGTGTAAGGTTTACGACGCTTGGTGGTGCAGGTCACATCTCGGCCACAAGCGCTGTGCCGCAGGCCCTTAACGCAGATGCGGGCAAGCGTAGATTTCGCTCGCACCGTCGATGCGAGAGAACCGGAAGGTGGGTTACGTTTGATCGTCGGACGTGACGCCGTGGTTTTGACGCGGGACACCAGCCGCTTGGCCAGGATCTCATCGGCGCCGGCTGCCAAGCCGTTCCGTGCGCTCGGTGGTTTCTTCGCGATGGCCCTGGACGTCCTGGTGTCGATACCGCGGCGACCATTCGCCTGGCGGGAATTCCTGGTCCAGTCGTGGTTCGTGGCCCGGGTATCGATGGTCCCGACGTTGATGTTGGCGATTCCGTTCACGGTTCTGATGGTCTTCACCTTCAATATCCTGCTGGTGGAGTTCGGTGCCGCCGACTATTCGGGAACCGGAGCCGCCTACGGAACCGTGACCCAGATCGGACCTGTCGTAACGGTTTTGGTGGTCTCTGGCGCAGGTGCAACTGCTATGTGCGCCGATCTGGGCGCCCGGACCATTCGTGACGAACTCGACGCGTTGCGCGTCATGGGTGTGAACCCCATTCAAGCGTTGGTCGTGCCTCGGGTGCTAGCCGCAACCGTGGTCGCGACCCTGTTGTCATCGGTGGTCATCCTGGTAGGGCTGATCGGCAGCTTCGTCTTCGCCGTGTTCATCCAGCATGTGACCCCGGGCTCCTTCGTGGGTGGCCTAACCGTGATCACGAAGGCGCCCGACGTGGTGATTTCGTTGATCAAGTCGACCTTGTTCGGAATGGCGGCCGGGTTGATCGCTTGCTACAAGGGGGTGTCGGTCGGTGGGGGACCGGCCGGCGTCGGCAACGCGGTCAACGAGACGGTCGTCTACACGTTCATGGCGCTCTTCGCGATCAACATCATCGCCACCGCGGTCGGCGTGAAAGCAACCCTATGAGCAGCAGTGTGCCCAGCAAGGCTGGGTCGCAACTCCGGCATCTCATCGATGGTTGGATCGGCGGCCTCACGCGGATCGGGACGCAGGCGCAATTCTATTTCCGAACGCTGGTCGCCACCCGGGATGCCGTCGTCCATTACAAAGTCGAGACGATCCGACTGATCGCCCAAATGAGCCTTGGCACAGGTGCTTTGGCGGTCATCGGCGGCACAGTGGTGATCGTCGGCTTCCTGACGCTGTCCACTGGAGCCCTGGTGGCGGTGCAGGGTTACAACCAATTCGCCAATGTCGGTGTCGAGGCGCTGACCGGCTTCGCATCGGCATTTTTCAATGTCCGGCTCATTGCACCGGTGATCGCCGGAATCGCGTTGGCCGCCACCATCGGTGCCGGTGCCACCGCACAGCTGGGTGCGATGCGGATCAACGAAGAGATCGATGCACTTGAAGTGATGGGTGTGCGTGCAGTGGCCTACCTCGCGTCGAACCGGGTCTTGGCCGGCGTGGTGGTGGTGATCCCGCTGTACTGCGTCGCGATGATCACCGCTTTCCTGGCTGCGCGATTCGGCACGACCGTGGTCTACGGGCAGTCCAGCGGTGTCTACGACCACTACTTCGGAACCTTCTTGAACCCGATCGACATCGTCTGGTCGTTTCTCCAGGCGATCTCGATGGCGATCGTGATCATGCTGGTACACACCTACTACGGCTTCACCGCTTCGGGAGGACCGGCCGGGGTCGGTGAGGCAGTCGGGCGAGCCGTGCGCACCTCGATGATCTCAGCGGTCTTCGTCGTCTTGTTCCTTTCGCTGGCCATCTACGGTCAGTCCGGCAACTTCCATTTGTCGGGATAAGTGATGTCATCGCGAAACGGTGCTCGCGGTGGCCACCCGCTGTGGTGGACGGCCGGTCTCTTCGGGGCCATCATCGGCATGGCTGGAGTGTGTTCGGCGTTGTTCGCCGGAACTTTTCGCACGTATGTACCGGTCACGCTGACATCTGATCGAAGTGGTCTGGTGATGGAGTCCGGTGCCAAAGTGAAGATGCGCGGCGTCGAGGTGGGGCGCGTGTCCGGCATCGTCGGCGGCAGTGGACCGGTCGCGCTGAAGCTGGAAATATCGCCGGACCAGATCGCCCACATTCCCGCCAATGTCGACGCTCAGATCAAGGCCACGACGGCGTTCGGAGCGAAGTTCGTCGACCTCGTCTACCCCGCAGACCCCAGCACGAAGCGCTTGGCCGCCGGTGCGGTGCTGCACTCGCGAAACGTGACAACAGAGGTCAACACGGTGTTCGACAGTCTCGTCGGGCTACTGCGCAAGATTGACGTCTCCAAAGTGAACTCCGTGCTCACCGCACTGGCCGATGGTGTTCGCGGCGAGGGTGATCTGATGGGACAGGCCATCACCGATGCCAATCAAGTTCTGCTCGCGGTGAATCCCCGCATGGACACGGTGGCCGCGGACTGGCGTTCTTTCAAGGGCTTCAGCGACGCCTACAAAGCCGCGGCGCCCGACATTCTCGCCACCATGGATGCGGCCAGCACCACCAGCGAGACCATCACTGCGGACTCGAAGGACCTGGATGCACTGCTGCTCAACACAATCGGCTTGTCCAACAGTGGAATCGGCCTGCTTGCTCCGAATCGAGACAATGTCATCAAGAGCGTCAACGTCCTCGAGCCGACAACCGCTCTTCTGCTCAAATACAACCCTGAATACACCTGCACCGTCCAAGGCGCCAAGATATTCCTGGACAAGGCCGGACAGTGGTTCGGGGGGAACGGACGCACGGTTTACCTGGATGCGGGCTTGGCGTTCGGGGACGACCTCTACCGCTACCCCGAGAACCTCCCACTGGTCGCCGCCAAGGGTGGCCCGGGCGGTAAGCCGGGATGCGGGTCACTGCCTGACGTCGCCAAGAACTTCCCAGTGCGCCAGCTGATCACGAACACCGGGTGGGGCACCGGCCTCGACTGGCGGCCCAATCCCGGTATAGGCCAAACCTGCTCGGTCGACTACTTCCCGGTCACCCGGGGAATCCCCGAAGCCCCTCACGTGGGGCAGTGCTTGCCCGGACCGGCGCCCGGCCCCCGTCCGCCCTATCCCGGCGGTCCTCCGTACGGAGCGCCGTGGTACGCGCCCGACGGCACACCCCTCTACCCGGGCTTGCCGCAGCCTCCCGCGGCGCCGCTGCAGACCAGCCCGGCGGCCACACCGCCCTCCCCGTAACAGTGATGAGCGAGGAGCATCCATCGTGAACACCAATGTGCGCCGTGCCGCGATCAGTTTCGCGATCTTCGTAATCGTCTGTCTGATCGGGACGTTTGCACTGCTGGCCGTCTTCTCTCAGTTCCGGTTCTCCCGAGAGCAGGTTTACCGCGCAGAGTTCACCGATGTCAGCGGGTTGACCACCGGTGACTTTGTCCGGATTGCCGGCGTCGAGGTCGGCAAGGTGAAGAGAATCTCGATCACTGACAATGCACTGGCTTTGGTGGAGTTCTCCGCGGACCCTACGGTCTTCCTGACTAAGGGAACCAAGGCCGCGGTACGGTGGGAAAACCCGATCGGGGACCGGTACCTTGCCCTGTTGGAGGGCGCAGGCCGAGCTGAGCGCCTCGATCCGGGCGGAACGATAGCCGTCGCCAACACCATGCCGGCGTTGGATCTCGACACGCTATTGGGCGGCTTCCGGCCGTTGTTCCGGTCTCTGGATCCAGAGCAGGTGAACGCACTGTCGTCTCAGCTCATCGCCGCCTTTCAGGATCAGGGTGCTTCGATCGGGTCGTTCCTGAACCAAACAGCCTCAGTCACCAGCACTCTCGCCGATCGAGACGAACTGATCGGCCAGGTCATCACCAATCTCAACACCGTGACGGCATCACTGAGCGGGCAAAGCGGACAGTTCGCCAAGGCAATCGACTCGCTCGCCCAACTCGTGCACGGGCTGGCGACGCACAAACAAGACATTACCAACGCCGTCGCCTACACCAATGCGGCGACCGGTACGATCGCCGATCTGTTAGATCAGACCCGTGCGCCGATGAAAGATGTTGTGACGCAGACGGACCGAGTGAGCTCCATCGTCGACGCCGATCATGACTGGTTCGACAACTTCCTGGAAACCGTTCCGCATTCCTACAAGGTCCTCAGCCGGCTCGGCATCATGGGTGATTTCTTTACGTTCTATCTCTGTGACCTGATTCTGAAAGTCAATGGCAAAGGTGGCGAACCGGTTTACGTCAAACTGGCCGGCCAGGACACCGGACGGTGCGCGCCGAAATGAAGTCCTTCGCTGAGCGCAATCTGTTCCTCACCGGCGTGGTCGGTGCAGCGACGATCGCTGCAATGGTGGGCGCCGCTCTCGAGTACGACAAACTGCCGTTCGTCGATTCCTCGAGGGAGTACACCGCCTATTTCGCCGACTCGGGTGGGTTGCGGCCCGGGGCCGCCGTGCAGGTGGCCGGCTATCGGGTAGGAGAGGTCTCGTCGGTTGACCTTCGCGGCGCCGAAGTAGTAGTGACGTTCGACGTCGACGACGGCATTCGTCTCGGGCAGCAGAGCGAGGCAAATATCAGGACCAAGAGCCTGCTGGGCGCGAAGGTCCTCGAGATCACTCCGCGTGGCGATGGTCAACTGGCACAGCCGATTCCGCTAGCACGGACAAAGTCGCCCTACCAGTTGCCCGACGCACTCGGGGATCTTTCGGCCACCATCAACGGACTCAACACCGAATCGGTCTCCAATGCCCTGGCCACCTTGGCCGATACTTTCAAGGACACACCCACGGCTCTCCGGCAGGCAGTACAGGGGGTCGGACAATTCTCTCAGACACTCGACGCTCGAGATGCTGCCCTGCGCAACCTGCTCGCCGATGCCAACAAGGCGACCGGGGTGTTGTCCGAGCGCGCCGATGAGATCGCGAAGCTGGTCGTGGACAGCGATGCCCTGCTGGCCGAATTGCGAACACAGAGTGATGCTTTGGAACAGATCTCCGGTAACCTGTCGAACCTGGCCGGACAGTTGGCCGGATTCATCGCCGACAACAAGACCCAGTTGCGGCCGACGCTGGACAAACTCAATTCCGTTCTCGCGACTGTCGATAACCGCAAGGCCGGTCTGCAGCAGGCGATCAAGTACCTCAATCAGTACGCCATGTCGTTGGGTGAAAGCGTCGCCTCCGGACCCTTCTTCAAGGCGTATATCGCAAACCTGCTCCCTGGCCAATTCGTTCAGCCGTTCGTCGATGCGGCCTTCTCCGACCTCGGCTTGGATCCGAATGTGCTGTTGCCGTCTCAACGCACTGACCCGCAGATCGGGCAACCGGCCACCCCGCCGCTGCCGGTGCCGTTCCCACGTACCGGCCAGGGCGGCCAGCCCAACCTCAATCTGCCCGACGCGATCACCGGAAACCCCGGCGACCCCCGCTATCCATACCGAGAACCACTTCCCGGTCCACCACCCGGCGGGCCGCCGCCAGGCCCGCCTGCGGCACTCCCGTCCGCTCAGCCGGCCCCGGTCGAAGGGGGCCAGGGATGACGTCACGCTTCATGCGCACCGGCATAGCCCTCGTCCTGCTGGTGACCCTGGCCGCTGCCGTCCTCGTCCAGATCCGCAATCACGAGGCCGTACGGCGACTGCATGTCGTCGCCTACTTCGACAACAGCAACGGGCTGTTCACCGGCGACGAGGTGCGCATACTCGGGGTTCCGGTGGGACGGATCGACGGCATCGAGCCCGAGCCGCAGCGGGTCAGGATCAGCTTTTCCATCGATCCGAGATACCAAGTGCCTGCAGACGCCAAGGCCGCGATCATCTCACCGCAATTGGTCACCTCCAGAGCTATTCAACTCACACCGGCCTATACGGGCGGTCCGGCTATGCACGACGGTGCGGTGATCCCGCAATCGCGCACCGTCGTGCCTCTGGAGTGGGACGATCTGCGCCAGCAGTTGGTGAAGTTGACCGACGCCCTGCAGCCGACGCAGCCCGGCGGCGTGAGCACCCTCGGTGCGATCATCGATACCGCGGCGGACAATCTACGGGGTCAGGGGCCGAGCATCCGCGACACCGTCATCAAGATGTCCCAAGCCTTTTCCATCCTCGGTGACCGCAGCGATGACATGTTCTCCACCATCAGAAACCTCTCCGTCGTGGTTACAGCCCTGCAGGACAGTTCGGCGCTGCTGGTGCAGTTCAACCAGAACCTTGCCGCCGTTACCGCTGCGCTGAGCGCGTCCCCGGCCGCGATGGGTAAGGCGGTGAAGGATCTCAACGACGTCGTCGGTGACACCACGAAATTCATCAGCGATAACCGCGAGGCCATCGGTACAACGACCGACAAGTTGGCGTCCATCACCACTGCGGTACACGACAGTCTTGACGACGTCGAGCAAGCGCTGCACCTGTTCCCGAACACCCTGCAGAACTTCATCAACATCTACCAACCGACTCAGCAGGGGATCACCGGCGTACTGACGATGCAGAACTTCGCCAACCCAATCTCGTTCCTGTGCGGGGGAATTCAGGCGGCCTCCCGGCTCAACAGTGAGCAATCGGCCAAGTTGTGCGTGCAATATCTCGCTCCCATCATCAAGAATCGGCAGTTCAACTTTCCGCCGCTGGGCGCGAACTATGTTGTCGGAGAGTCAGCCAGGCCGAACGAACTCACCTACTCCGAAGATCGGCTGCGACCCGACCACCGGCCCACCATGGCGCCGGCGGAGGGCCAGGCGGCACCGACAGACCCCGCTGCCGGCCTGTCCGGGATGATGGTTCCCCCGGGAGCTGGGTCGTGAACCGGATCGGGCGAAACCTCTTCAAATACAGCGTTGCCGGAGTTGCGGTTCTGACGGCTGCCACCGGCACCACGGCCTGTGAATGGCACGGTTTGAACTCGCTGCCAATGCCCGGCACCGAAGGTCGAGGAAACGGGTCCTTCACTGTGCAGGCACAACTGCCGGACGTCGGCTATATCCAGCAGAATTCCCGCGTACGCGTCGGTGACGCCAACGTGGGGACCATCATGAAGATCGAACGCCAAGGCTGGCATGCGCTGGTAACGATCACCCTCAACAATGATGTCGATCTTCCTGCCAACAGCACAGTCAAGGTGGGGCAGACCAGCCTGCTGGGATCACTGCATCTCGAACTGGCCGCACCCGTCGATTCTGCACCGCAAGGCAAGCTGCACGACGGATCTCTCATCCCGCTGCAGAACGCCGGCGCTTACCCCGGCACCGATGAGACTCTGGCGGCATTGTCATTGCTGCTCAATGGTGGCGGTATCGGGCAAATCCAAGACATAACCGCGGCGTTCGCGACTGCGTTCGCTCACCGCGAGGCGGACCTCCGCAGCCTCATCTCACAACTCGACCAGTTCACAGCACGTCTCGACGCGCAGACGCACGACATCATCGCCGCCACCGACAGTTTCAACGGCCTGGTCACCCAATTCGCTGATCAAAAGCCAGTGTTGGACAGAGCGATACGGACTGTCCCTGATGCGCTCGCCGTGCTGGCCGAGCAGCGCGGCCACCTGGCCGACGCGTTGGCGGCGTTCGGCAAGTTCAGCGCCGTGGCAACCGATACGGTCAACCAGACCAAGGAGAATCTCGGTCAGGAGCTCAAAGAGGTCGCACCGGTGTTGCACTCACTGGCCGATGCGGGGCCTGATCTGACCCGCTCCCTTGACTTTCTCGGCACTTTCCCTTGGCCGAAAGGTCCGTTGGACAACTGGATTCGAGGCGACTATGCCAACATCACTGCCATCGTCGACCTGACCTTGAGCCGTATCGACAACACGATCTTCACCGGCACACGGTGGGAGGGCGACCTGACCGAGCTGGAGATGCAATGGGGACGCACCATCGGCCAGCTGCCGAGCCCGTACACGGCGGGTAACCCGCTCGTTGCTCCGTACCACCTCGATCAGGGACCGTGAGATGCATCTGAGCAAGTGGATCAAGCTGCAACTCTGCATTTTTGCGATCGTCACGGTGGTTGCCGGCGCGGTCATGGTGTTCGGTTACATCGACGTCCCGGCCATGCTGGGTGTCGGGAGATATACAGTCACGATGCAACTTCCGCAAACAGGCGGGCTGTATGAGGGCGCCAATGTGACATACCGCGGGACGGAGGTCGGCCGGGTCAGCGCCGTGACACTGACGGAGTCCGGAATTGATGCGAAGCTGTCGCTGCGGTCCGACCTGCGCATCCCGTCGGACGTGGATGCGCAGGTGCACAGCACATCCGCGATCGGTGAGCAATACGTCGCGCTGATACCTCGCATTGGGGGGACTCCGCCACTAAAGAACGGTGATGTCATCGACACGAACCGGACGTCGGTACCGCCGGACATCGGTGAACTGCTTGACGCGGCGAACCGCGGGTTGGAGGCCATACCGCGCGAGAACGTGAGAACTGTGATCGACGAAAGCTACTCGGCCATAGGAGGTTTGGGACCCGAACTGTCGCGCATCGTGAAGGGATCCACAAAGCTGGCGATCGACGCTCACGACAACCTCGATCCATTGGTGTCACTGATCGACCATTCCGGGCCGGTCCTGGATTCGCAAGCACAATCCGCAGGCGCCATCCACGCGTGGGCCGCTCACCTGGCCGACCTGTCCAGTCAGCTCAAAGACAACGACCGGTCTCTTGCCGGACTTCTGAAGAGCGGCGCACAGGCGGCCGATCAAGCAGGCCAACTGATGGATCGACTTCGTCCGAGCCTGCCGGTTCTGATGGCCAACCTCGCCGGCATCGGCCAGCTCGCGCTGACGTATCAGCCCGCGATCGAACAGTTGCTGGTGTTGATACCCATGGGGGTCCAGGTGATGGCGGCCGGGACGGTGGCCAACCGAGACAGCCAACATCCGGGATTGGTGTTGTCGTTCAATCTCAACCTCAATCTCCCGCCACCATGCACCACAGGCTATCTGCCTGCCCAACAGCAGCGGATTCCCTCCATGGTCGATACACCTGACCGAACGGCCGATGATCTGTATTGCCGCATACCCCAGGACTCTTGGGTGGCGGTCCGTGGAGCGCGCAATCTGCCGTGCCTGACCAACCCGGGGAAGCGGGCGCCGACAGCGAGAATGTGCCGAAGTGACGAGCAATACGTACCACTCAACGACGGGTTCAACTGGAAGGGTGATCCGAACGGAACGCTGAGCGGTCAAAGCATTCCCCAGCCGCCGCCGGATTCGGCGCAGCAGGTGCCCGTAGGGCAGGCTCCGCCGATCGCCGTTGCCTACTACGATCCCACGACCGGTAATTATGTCGGACCAGATGGCCTGAACTACACCCAGTCAGATCTGGTCGCGCACAGCGGACCTCGAACATGGCAGAGCATGCTCGTCCCGACCCCGTGAACCGGATCAGGAACAGGCGGTCAGGCCGATGTCTCTTCGGCGCCTCGCCGGTAGGCGTCGTTCGCCGTAACACCGTAAAGGAAGCTCCGGATTCGTTCGGCGAACACCTCTTTCACCGTCAGATCGTTGACTTTGATCGCCTCGGCGAGGTGAGGATATTTCTCGGCATCGAATGGGGGAAACAGAACGTTCCGTCCGCGGGGCATCCGGACCGCCTCGGACAGAACGGCGCCCACGCAGAGTGTCTCCATCCCGTCCAGGATCTGCGCGTGCAGGTGGACGGGTACACCTGATTCGGTGAGGAAGCGGGCGGCGTCTTCGAAGCTGCCGATGAGCGTCTCGCGCGGGAGATGCTCGATCAGGATCGACGCCGCGTTGCGGTGGCGCAGCACGGACTGCCGGAAATTCAGTGCGAGACTGACGAAGTACTCCGGCCAGTCCGGTCCTGGCGCGCGCCGCGGTTTGATGACCGATTTGCCGGCGATATGACGAGCGACCGCAATCAAAATCTCGTTCTTGTCGGCAAAGTGGTGGTAGAGCGACGGGGCTCGCACCCCGAGGTGCGCGGCGAGGCGAGGCAAACTGAATGCGTTGAGTCCCTCGGAATCGATGATCTCGATTGACGCCTCGACTGCGGCGGCACGGCTGATCAGCGGCTTGGATGGTCGCGGCATGTCAGCGCGCCCCGAATCCGCGGGCAGACCGCGGAGTCCCTCGTCGCATGTGGGTCACTATACCGAGCGCAGGGGTGATCACCGTGGTATCTTGCCCGTCCTGGCCAGGCGGCGCCGCCAGTCATGCGCGCCGAGGAGGCGGACGGCACGTGCAATCAGACGCGCACGTGCCGGAACGACTGGATACCAAAGTGGCTCAGACTTCATCGCGATCCGCTCCTCGACCACCGACTGCTGCCGGCAATACTTGAGCACGCCTTGTGCCCCGCCGAAACGGGTACCGAGACCGGAATTCTTCCAGCCGCCCATCGGTAGTGGCAGTTGGAAAGTCGCGACAAGCGCGTTGTTGATCGAGACCGATCCAGCCTCGATCCGACGCGACAATCTGTCGGCCTTTGCTCGGTCCCGGGTCCAAATGCTGGAGCTCAGACCATATTCGGAGTCGTTGGCCAAGGCGATCGCTTCGTCGGCGTCGGCTACCCGCATGACAGCCACGGTCGGCCCGAATGTCTCCTCCCGCATACAGCGCATGGTGTGGTCGACATCAACCAGAACTGTCGGCTCGAAGCAGTTGCCCTGCCGCCGTTTGCCTCCCACCACAACGCGGGCACCTTTGGCGACCGCGTCCTCGACGTGCTCTGCGACGATGTCCAATTGGGTGGCGGTCACCATGGCGCCGATATCGGAAGAAAAGCTGCCGGGAGCGTCCATGCCCTGGCGAAGTGCGCTCACCTTGCGGGTGAGCAGTGACACGAACTCTTCGTAGACCGGTGTTTCGACGTAGATCCGTTCGACACCGATACACGCTTGACCGGAGTTCGTCATCGCACCCCACACCGCGCCGGCGGCCGCGCGTTCGAGATCGGCATCAGCCAGGACGATACATGCGTCCTTGCCGCCGAGCTCGAGGCTGCACGGGATCAACCGTTCGGCACAGCGCACGGCGATCGCCCGGCCGGTGCGTACCGAGCCGGTGAACATGATCATGTCGGCTTGATCCACCACCGCAGCTCCGGTGGCGCCGCCGCCGTTGGCGACCGCGAGAATTGGGGGAGCCCCAATTTCCTCGCGCCAGCCGCGAACCGCTTCCGTCCACGTCAGCGGAGTGACCTCGGAGGGCTTGCACACCACTGCGGCACCAGCGACCAAGGCGCCGACCACGTCCATCATCGGACCCGCCAGCGGACCGTTCCATGGCGTGATCAGTCCCACGAGTTGATGTGGCCGGACCTGAACCCGCAATCTGCGCAGCGCGTTCGCCGGACCCGCCGGCTTGACGCGCCGGTCCGCCAGGAATTGTTCGGCGTGCTTGGTGTAGTAGTTGATCACGTCGACGGCTACCGACATCTCGAGTGAGGCGTCCGCCCACGACTTGCCGGTCTCCTGTTGAATCAACCTCAGCAGGCGTTGCTCGTTGTCGAGTAACCAATCAAGCCAGCGCAGCAAGTGAGCACCTCGGCCGCGCGGACCCATCTCCTCCCATGCCGGTTGGGCCTCGCGCAGCTCCGCGCAGAGGGCAGCGACCTGCTCCGCGTCGACATCGGGGACGTCGCCGATCGCCGTGCCGTCGGTAGGGCGCCGCACAGTGATCATCGGCCCAGGCATGAGCGCTCCGTTGCTTTCGTCTTTAGCGGATAATCTAACATCGTAAGATTTACAGACTCTGTGGCGCAATGGCTGCGGCCGTCCCTCCGCCGGCCGGACCCACACGATAGATGGACTTGAGCACCTGGTAGGCCGCTAATCCTTCGGGTCCCAACTCACGGCCCAGGCCGCTGGCCTTCACGCCTCCGAACGGTGACCGGATGTCGAGTTGGTAGTCATTGACTCCCACCGACCCGGTGCGGATGGCGCGGGCAATGTTGGTCGCGCGTTCGGAATCCTTCGACCACACCGTTCCTGCCAGTCCGAAGTCGGAGTCGTTGGCAATCGCGATGGCTTCCTCATCGTCGCGATAGGGGATGAGGACCACGACGGGCCCGAAGATCTCCTCCTGCGCGAGGCGGTCCGCATTGCCGACTTCGGCGAATACGGTGGGTGCCACGAACCATCCGCGAGGATGATCCCGCGGGGCCTTGCCTCCGGCCACGAGTTTGGCGCCGCCGGCGATCCCCGCTGTTATGTAGCCGAGCACGCGATCTCGCTGTGCCGCGCTGACCAATGGGCCCACCTCGGTGCAGTCGTCCAGTGGATCGCCGACGATCAGATTGTCGGCGAGTGCGGCGATGGCATCGACGAATTCGCCGTAGCGGGAATGTGGTACCAGTATCCGCGAGCTCAGATGACAGGTCTGTCCGTTGTTGGCAAACGACGCCGAACGTAGCCCGGCGATGGTGAGGTCCGCATCGGCGTCGTCGAGGATGACAGCCGCGGACTTGCCCCCGAGTTCGAGGGTGACCGGCCGAATGAGCTGCCCGCACGCCGCGCCGATGGCACGCCCGGCCGTTGTGGATCCCGTGAATGCCACCTTGTCGACGCCCGGGTGGCTCACCAGGTGTGCACCCGCAGCCGCATCGCCGGGTACCACGCTGAGTACGCCAGGCGGGAGGCCGACCGCCATGGCAGCCTCCGCGAAAACGAGAGCGTCCAAGGCGGTTTCGAGCGCAGGCTTGAGTACCACGCGGCAGCCGGCGGCGAGCGCGGGTGCCAACTTCATCACTGCCAGGGCCTGCGGGTAGTTCCACGGCGTGATGGCGGCAACGACTCCGACCGGTTCTCGCCGGACGATCGTGTGACCGATGAGCGCGGGTCGGATCTCCTCGACTTCGTTGTTGGCAACGAGCTTCGCGTAATAGCCGACCAACGCCGACGGAAACGCGCCGTTGGCGCCCCGGGACAGAGAGATCGGCATGCCGTTCTCACGGCTGACCAAGGTTGCGGTGGTGGAGGCGCGGGCCCCGAGAGCAGCGGCGAAACGCCTCAGGATGTCCACACGCTCGGCGGGCTCGGTGGCCGACCACGCTCGTGCCTGGGGGCCGTGAGCGGCGGCGACTGCGTCATCGATGTCCTTCGTGTCCGCACAGCCGGCGGTGCCCAGCACTTCTTCGGTCGCTGCCTCGAACACCGGAGCGGCGGCACTCGCCGGCCGCAACTTCCCTCCGACGAACAGCGTCCCGGTGGTGAAATCGGCGGTCATCATTGATGTCCTTCAGTCGTCGGTGCGGCGTACAAGACACCGCCTTCGATGAGTTGCTCGACGGCATCGGGGCTCAGCGACAGCATCTTTCGGGCCACCTCTCGGGTGTGCTCGCCGAGCAGCGGCGCCGGTCGGAGCTCCGCTGCCGCGATATGGCGGTACACCGCGGGCCGAGTCTCGGTGGGCAGTGCGACGTCTAACAGCGGATGTTGCATCTCGACGTAAAGCCCGCGGTGGCAGACCTGTGGATCGGTGAGCACGTCTGCGCCCCGATACATCGGCCCCGCCGGCACGCCGATCTCCTGAAGCTTCCTGGCGGTGTCCAGAGGTGACCGTGCGCGGGTGTAAGCGCTCACGATCTCGCGGAGCTCGCGGCGCGCCGCCCATCGGCCGGCCGCGGTGGTGAATCGGGGATCGTCGGCCAGCTCGTCCTGCCCGAGTGCCGTTGCGATGGCGGGCCAGTCGGCCTCTGGGCCGATCGTAACCGCACACCATTCGTCATCGCCCTGGCATGGGTACACGCCGTGCACGCTGGAATCGCCCCCGACCGGTGCGCCGGCCTGCTGCCCCCACAGCGATGCGTACAGGACGTCGAGCTGACTGACCGCGGTCTCAGCTTGTGAGAGGTGAATGTGGGCGCCGACCGCCGCACGGTCTCTTCTGATGAGTGCGGCCAGCGTCGCGATGGCGGCCAGGCGGGCGACGAGATGGTCGGGGAAAACTGTTACGGCATCGTGGAACTGGTGCCATGTATCCGAATCTGAGAGTTCATCTCGCCAGAGGTGGCTGATGCCGGTAGACGAGCGCACCAGCGGTCCGTACCCCATCCGTGTGCTCCACGGACCGGTGTCCCCGTAGGCGCTGCTCTCGGTCAGGACGATCCGCGGGTTGAACCGCTGAAGCGTGCTGTACGACAGGCCGAGAGACGCGAGTGTTCCCGGCTTGAAATTGGCGAATACTGCGTCGGCCTGGCTGACGAGCTCACCGAAAAGCGCAGTCCCGCAGTCGGTGCGCAAGTCGACGCCGAATGCGGCCTGGTTGCGGTGGGTCCACGCGAATGATTCGCTGATCGACTGACCTGGCCTGCCCTGCCGCAAGCCATCGGGATAAGAGGGACTTTCGACTTTGATCACATCGGCGCCCAGGTCACTGAAGAGTCGCCCCAGCTCGCCACCGGCGACGATGACACCAAGATCGAGAATGGTGAGGCCGCTCAGGGGTCGGCCGCCGGTGGTTTCGGTCAGCACGGGGGTGGGCCCGGTGAGCCATGCGGCCTCGCTGCTGCCCGCTGCGGGTGCCGGCCACCGGATCCCGGCGCGGTGGCCATCGATCACGATGCAACCGTTCGGAACCGTGAGCCCAGTCGCGTCGTCGAGGTCGACCGTTGTCCATGCGCCGGTGGCCTCAAAGTGGTCTGCGCACAACACTTCACGCGGCGGCAGAACCGCGGCGATTGGTATTCCGCGTTCAGTGCCCGACGCGACCAACTGCGCCATGGTGCGGGAACGGAAAAGCGTGGCGATGGCGGCACCGATTCGGTCGAAGGCGGCCGCCCGGGCGGCGATCGTGTCGAAGCGCGGGTCGAGAAACTCGGCGGGCTCACCCAGCCACGCCCGCATGGCCCGCCATTGGCGGGGGGCGAGGATACAGATGCGTACCCACCCGTCCCGGCAGGCGAAGATCGGGTAGGAGTCCTGGCCGTTGGGGCGGCCGCGCCTCGGATTGTTGATTCCTCGAGCCACTGCGGCTTGGCCGTGGGAGCCGAACGGGGGGTCCAATGCCTGGAGGACCCCTTCGTATCGTGAGAAGTCGACATGATCACCGCGTCCGCTGTGGATGCGGTGATAGTGAGCGACCAGAACGGCCCAGGCGGCCTGAGCGGCGGCGGTCGCCGACGCGATGCCGTCCGGTGGCAGGACCGGCGCTCCACCCGGCGGACCGGATCGCGACAACACCGATGACATCGCATACAGCACCGGGTCGGAGGCCGTCCAGCCCGCCAGTGGGCCAGCCGTGCCGAAGTCGGTGATGATCATGGTGACCACGTGTGGGTACCGGTCCGCGAGCTCGGCGCACGATGTACCGAATAGCGCTGCTTGACCGGGGATTCCACTGTCCATGACGATGTCGGCGCTCGCGACCTGATCGAAGAATCGTGAGCGGTCACCGCGGACGTCGCCGTCGAGAACGACGCTGCGCTTGTTGGCATTGCGGAGTGTGAAGGGCAGGCTCTGCGTTCCGATGGATGGTGATTCACGCCGCGATGGTGAGCCGCCCGGGGGTTCGACCATGAGGACGTCCGCGCCGAGATCGGCGAGGATGCGCGCGGTTTGAGCTGCGGGCCCGACGGTGAGGTCGAGAACCCGCACGCCGCTCAGTGGAGAGTCGGACATCAGCACGCCCATCGTCCTTCCTCGATCTGGACTGCGCCGTCAGGTTACGAAGACGGTGCAACATCCGCAATACCTAATGGCTATAGTTTTACTAACTGTGTCGAGCGAAGGAATTGGCGGCTGATGAAAATCCGTTTGATCGGTTCGAAGTGCGCGGGGCATGCGCGGTGCTACGCCGTCTCGCCCGACCTGTTTCCCATCGACGACGAGGGCTTTTGCATGCTCGAAGAACGAACGGTTCACCCCGACGAGGTCGCCGCCGCGCAGGCCGGTGCGGCTGCCTGTCCAGAGCTGGCACTTGTCATCGAGGAAGGCGACGATTGACGCGATAAACCTACAGGCGTAAGGTTTCACGAACTGTTGCAGGTCACGGGATCCTGAGTGCGAGGAGAAACATGAGACTTGAGGGCAAAGTCGCCGTCATCACCGGCGCCGGTTCGGGCCTTGGCCGGCACTGTTCACAACTGTTCAGTGCTGAGGGCGCCAAGGTTGCGATTGTCGACATCGACTCCGACCGCGCCGAGCAGACCCTGAAGTTGGTGACCGAGGACGGCGGTGACGCGATTGCGATTACCGCAGACGTTTCCGACAAGGAGCAGATCACCGCCGCGGTCGACCAGACCGTCGAGCACTTCGGCAAGCTCGACATCGCCTGGGCCAACGCGGGGATTGTTTCTCGCGGCGGGGCGGCCGCTCTGGGTCTCGAGGATCCCGTTGCCTTCGAGGACATGACCGAAGCCGATTGGCAGGACGTGCTCGGCGTCAACCTCAATGGTGTCATCTACACGGCTCAGGCAGCGGTCCCGCACCTCAAAGCCAATGGCGGTGGCACGATCCTGGCCACTTCGTCGGCGGCATCGCTGGTGGCGTACCCGAGCATCCCGTTCTACTGCGCCACCAAAGCTGGCGTCAACGGACTGGTTCGTGCGCTGAGCCTGGACCTCGGGCGCTACGGCATCCGGGTCAACGCGATTGCGCCGACGCACGGTATGTCACCCAACTTCCTGATGCCGCCCGGCTCGCCGGTGGTCGGCATGTCCTACGAAGAGTCGGCTGGCCCGTGGAATCCCACCGTGTCACCCATTCCACTGAAGCTCACTCGGCCGCCATCACTGTCAGACAACGCAAAGATTGCACTGTTCTTGGTCTCCGACGATTCGGGATACATGTCGGGTGCGGTGATCGGTGCGACTGATGGAGGAACGCTGGCTCGCGTCGGCATGTGGTTCCCGGATGACCTCAACCCGCAGCCGGTCGCCTGACACCACGACACTTTGAGGAGACCGCTGAGATGACGACCACTGAGAAGGTTCCCGCTCATTTGGTGACCGATTTCGATGTGTACGACCCGAGCCTGGCTGAGCCCGTCGATGTGATGCAGCAGAAGATGGCCGAGTTGGCCGCGATGGGTCCGGTGGTCTACTCCACCGCTCATGGTGGCCACTGGATCGTGACGCGCTACAAGGAAATTCACCAAGTACTCACCGACACCACCACGTTCTCGAGCTACCCCAACAACTTGGTGACCCCGGCCGATTTCGGAAAGTTCATCCCACTGGAGATCGACCCGCCCGAGCACACCGCATACCGCCACGCTCTGCAGCCCCTGTTCAGTCCGCAGCGGATGAAACGACTCTCGGACGACATTCGCCGCGTGGTCAATGAACTGATCGACCAGTTCGCCGCCAAAGGGGAAGCCGAGTTCATCTCCGAATTCGCCCATGAACTGCCCGCCAAGGTTTTTCTGGCACTGATGGATTGGCCGCTTGCGGACGCCCAGATGTTCACCGAGGCTACCGACGCCGTGCTGTTCGGGAAGCCCGGTGGGACCAAAGAAGAGTCCGACCAGGCGATGATGATGGCTGCGATGACCATCGCCGGCTACTTCAACACCGTCATCACCGAGCGGCGCGCCAACCCTGGTAACGACGCCACGTCCACTTTGATTCACACCGAGGTCGACCTGCCCGACCGCACCCGGTTGCTCACCGACGAAGAACTGTTCCGGATGTTTTTCCTCCTTCTGATGGGCGGCCTGCACACCGTGCAGGGGTCGCTCGCCTGGTCGGTCGTGCACTTTGTGAACAATCCGGCGCAGCGGGAACTCCTCATCGCCGACCCCAGCCTGCTGCCCAAGGCCGTTGAAGAAGTCCTGCGCATCGAGGCAGCGGTGACGGCGGGCCGGCGGGTCACGTGCGACACCGAACTGGGTGGGGTGCACCTGGCCGAAGACGATCAGCTCATCGTCTTGCTGTGCACCGCCAATCGCGACCCTGACTACTTCGAGTCGCCGGAGACCTTCGATATCACTCGGAATCCCAATCGGCACTTGTCATTCGGGTCGGGGCCGCATCGCTGCCTCGGCTCTCATCTGGGGCGTATCGAATTGACCATTGCGCTGGAGGAACTCCACCGTCGTATTCCGGACTATCAGCTCGTCGAATCCGACCCGCCGGTCTTCCACTCCACGCAGGTGCGCGGGTGCCGCCGCATGCCGATCACCTTCACTGCCGAGAAGTGAGGCGGCCATGACCACATCGTTGCCTCGGCCCGACCGGATCCGGCGAGCGATCGAGCTGCTGCGGAATGACACGACCGACAAGTTCGACGACGTAGTGACCTTCTCCGCGCACGAGTTCACCGATCCAGAACTCGCTCAGCGTGAGCGGGACCTGATCTTCGGTACGGTTCCGTCGATCATCGCCCACGCCTCGGAGATCGCCAAGCCGTACGACTTCATGACCGTGCAGATGCCGCGCAACAACGTACTGCTGGTGCGCCAGAAAGACGGCGGCGTCAAGGCGTTCGTCAACCTGTGCCGGCATCGCGGGGCCTTGCTCGAGGACAACGAGAAGGGCCGTTGCAGGTTCTTCTCGTGCCCCTACCATCGTTGGTCCTACGATCCGGACGGATCGTTACGAATGATCACCCGCGACAACACCTTCGGTGACATCGACCGGACCAAACAGGGGCTGGTCGAGTTACCCTGCGAGGAGCGGCACGGATTCATCTGGATCATCGACAAGGCCGATGCCGCAATCGATGTCGCAGCCTGGCTCGGGCCGGAGATGGATGCCATCCTGGCCGGTTACAACCTGGACGATCTGGTGTGTTTCCGGGCAGCCGGGTTCGACGAGCCGACCAACTGGAAGATCATGCAGGACGCCTTCCTGGATGGTTACCACATCCAGTACGCCCACCCGAACTCCGCCGGCAAGATCATCCACACCAATGTGATGGCGTTCGAGGACTTCGGCAGGCACTGCCGATTCATCGCGCCGCGAAAGTCGATAGACCGGTGGCTGGAAGAGGACCCCGGCGACCGGCCGCTTGACCCGTATGTCACCGAGACGCACTTTCTGTTGCCGAACAGCACGCTGCTACGGCAGCCCGACCACTTCCAGCTGCTGACGTTCCGGCCGCATCCGACCGACCCGACCAAGTCGCGGATGGAACAACGACTGATGGTTCCCGCGCTGGAAGCCTCCGGCATGGAGGAGGACCACTGGAATCATCGGTGGAACAAGAACTGGGAGATATTGCTGACCGTTCTGCACAACGAGGATTTTCCGTTGCTGCGCAACTCCCAACACGGCATGGGCAGCGCCGACGCCGGAGGCATGGTGTTGGGTCGCAACGAAACGGCCAACCAGGTGTTCCGGCGGGAGACCAAGCGTCTCCTTGCCGGTAGCCCACCGTCCTGAGCGCGATGATCAAGTACGAATGGCGCACAGAGCTGAGTTCGTCTGAGGACAGGGAGCTTTCGGGCCTGCTGGCACGAGCCGAGGACTACGACGCTGAACCCGGTTACAACACTATCGATTTCGCCGATGTGGAGAGGTCGCTGCCGGACACTACTTCGGCTCGGCATCTGCTCATCTGGATGTTGCCCCACGCCACCGCGATGGATGAGCCACCTGCGCCGGAGTGCATCGCAGGCCTGCTCCGCTTGACGGATGGATCGGCGGGCAGCGCTGAGGCCACCGTTGTCATCGAGCCCAGGCTCCGGTCGATCGGCATCATGACGTTGTTCCTTGAACAGGTCGGGCTCGACACGGCCGCTCCGGGCGGCTGGTTGGGTACCGGGTTGCACACCATCACGTCGTGGGCTCGGGGGAACCATCCGGCCAGTGGGCGGCTCAGCAACCGTTTCCTGATCCCCCGAACACGCCGGGTCTGGCAACTGATCCGCGGCACGGAATCCGAGGCGGATCTCGTCGCCGCGCCTGTGCTCGAGCCCAGCGGCTCCACCGGCAGTGGCCGACGCTTCGCGCTGAGGGAAAGCGGACGGCTCATCGGTTCCGTGACGATGCGCCGGCAACCGGTTCTGTCCGAGGAATTCGGCGAGTGCACGGTCGTGAGCGCCATCGAGGCCGCACCCTCATCCCCGCCGGAAGCACTCCGACGTCTCCTCGACGGCGTTGTCGCCATCGCGGCGGATGCCGGCCTGTCGGGCGTCATCGTGAACGTCGACTCCGATGACACCCGACTGGTCAACGCCGCCCGCTTGACGGGTTTTCACCACGACCGCACCGACGTGCGTTACCAACTCGGAGGAAACAGTTGAACGCGCCTGTGCCAGAGGAGCTTGTCGCGACGGTGGCGGCGCATGGCAAGGCCGTCGCGGCCGCCGACAACGACGCGGTGCTGGCAGACTTCCTGCCCGACCGCATCGGTCAGCTCATTGCGTCGGCGGCCGTCCCGAACCACCTGAAGGCGTGCGAAGTGCGCAGCATTGCCGACGTCGGCGACGAACGGTACGACGCCGTGATCCGCTATACCAAGCCCGACGACGACTGGTTCGAATTGCGTAGCCGCTGGGTACGATTCGAGGACGGTACCTGGCGGGTCTTCAGTGTTCGCAACATCCCCGACACGCCCCCGTGGATGGATATGGCGGGTCCCGCCGATGACGGACTCGACACGCCGCACTGGGAGGAGCTGCGTGACGGGAGATTGGTCCTGCAACAGTGCGCGGTTTGCGCCCGCTGGATCTGGGCCCCGCGGCCGATCTGTCCGGATTGCCACTCGTTCGAATTGGATTGGCACGAAGTCGATCCCGTCGGCACCATCTACTCGTGGACACGAACCTGGCAGCCTTTCGCCCGAGAGGCTACCGGGCACCTGCCGTACGTCGTGGTTCTGGTTGAGCTGCCTGCTGCCGACAGGCGACGCGTGGTTGGCATCCTGACGCATGCGGACGGTGTGCAGCCGACCATCGGTGCCGCGGTACGTGGGCAGATCGAGCCGCCCCCCGACGACGAGCACTGGCCATTGATTCGGTGGCAACTCGAAGTGGGCGGGCGATGAGTCATTTCCGTGGTGCCACCGCCGTCGTCGGTGTCGGCGCGACGGAGTATTACAAGCGCGGTACAAGCCCGTATTCCTCAGCGCAGCTGGTGATGCAGGCCATTCTGAGTGCATGTCACGATGCTGGTGCAGACCCGCGAGAGATCGACGGGTTTGTCTCCTACGCAGGTGATTCCAGCGAAGGACTGATGCTCGGGGCTGCGCTGGGAGTCCGTGAGGTCCGCTGGTCAACCCAGATATGGGGTGGTGGGGGAGGCGGCGTGGCCGCGGCTGTGAACTGCGCTGCCGCTGCGGTGTACAGCGGACAAGCCGACTGTGTCGTGGTGTACCGCGGCCTCAGTGAAGGCACCGACGGCCGTGGCGCCTACAACAAGGGGCACATGGGCCACCTCTACACCGCGCACGGGATGCTGGCACCAGCGCAAGTGTGTGCTTTGCGCACCCAGCGGATGCTGGAAGTCGACCGGGTACCCGCCTCTGCGCTCGAAGCGGTGGCCCTGGCCGGATACCAGCATGCCCAGAACAATCCGAAAGCGGTGGCATACGGCCGCCCGTTGGATCACGATCGCTACCAAGCTAGCCGGATGATCTCCGAGCCGCTGCGGTTGTTCGATTGCTCTCGCGAAAATGACGGAGCCACAGCGATTCTCATCGTCCGATCCAGCCGGGCAGCCGAGTATCGGGGCCGCCCCGCCTACATTCTGTCCGGGGTGCAGGGTGCCGCGGCAGGGTGGAGTGAGTCCGTCGAGAACGAGCACGACTACACAAGCGCAGGCTTTCATCCGGCGATGGTGCAGCGATTGTGGGCCGACGCGCGCATTGGACCGAAGGACGTCGACGTGGCTCAGGTGTACGAAAACTTCACCGGCCCAGCTGTCGCGGCAATGATCGATCATAGGCTGTGCCCCAACGGTCCAGCGGCGGGTGATTACTTGACAGTCGACAACCTGACCGTCGGTGGGGGAGGGCTGCCGATCAACACCGCCGGTGGCAATATCGCCGAGGGATTTGTGCACGGTATCGGGCTGGTTGCCGAGGCGGTACGCCAGATCCGCGGCGGCTCACCCAATCCGGTCAACGATGCCGACATCTCGCTTCTGATCGGTGGACCCATGGCACCATTGGTGAGCTCCACAGTATTCGGCTCAGCAGCAGCAATCTGACCGGAAGTCACAGGATCGAGGAGGACGATGGCCGCGACCGTGGCGTCTGCACTGCGCTGGTGGGCCAGGACCAAAGGCGACCAGACTGCGCTGATCATCGGCGACGAACAGATCACCTATCGCCAGTTGCACGAGTGGACCGGCCGCCTGGCGAGGTGGCTGGCCGACCAGGGAGTCAAGCCAAGTGACCGTGTCGGAGTGCTGGCGCCCAACACGCCGCAGTGGCCGGTCGCGGCACTGGCCGTGATGAAGTGCGGTGCGACGCTGGTACCGCTCAACGCGCGGCTGAAGCCGGCGGAGGTGCGGAAGATCGCTGATGATGCCGACATCAGTGCCGTCATCGCCGCGTCGACCCACGTCGATGTGGTTGACGAAGCACGCACGGCCGGACGCGATTTCACCGTATGGGGCCTCGGCGTCGTCGATACCCATCGGACGGGCGATGCGGACGACTTCGTGATCGAACCCGGCCCTGAGGATCCGATCGCCGTGATTTTCACCAGCGGGTCCACCGGACTGTCGAAGGGCGTGATACTCACCAGCAACACGCTGATGGGCATGGTGCTGGAGAACACCCTCACCGAGGAGGGTTTCCGGCCCGGCACCGTCACTCTGCTCGTGTTACCGCTGGCGTTCACACCCGGACTGGTCTACGGGCTGTTGATCACGTCGGTGCTCGGAGGAACCTTGATCGTCGAGCCAGAGCTCAACCCGTCACGAGCAGTGACCTTGATCGAGAACCATTCGGTGCGTGCACTTTTCGGCGTTCCTCTGGTGTTCGACGCATTGTCGCGCGCCGAGGAGTTCGCGGACGCCGATCTCAGTTCACTGCAGACCGCGATCGTCGGCGGCGCTGCCGTGCCGGTCGACCTGTTGCGGCGCTGGGCCGAAAAAGGTGTGCTGCTGCGTCAGATCTACGGGATGACGGAAACCGGCGGCGTTGCCACCGCGACCCTCAAGGCCGAGGCGCTCGAGCATCCGGACTCGTGCGGTAGCGGATCGATCTTCACCGAGGTGGCAGTGATGCTCGACGACGGATCGCTCGCGGGCCCCGGGGAACTCGGGGAACTGGTGGTCCGCGGTCCCGGCGTGACACCAGGCTATTGGAATGACCCGCAGACCACCGCAGCCGCGATTCGCGACGGTTGGCTGCACAGCGGCGATGTCGGTGTGCGCGACGAGCAGGGCCGCATCACCTTCCGTGATCGCATCAAAGAGCTGATCATCTCCGGCGGCATTAACATTTCACCGGTCGAACTTGAGTCCGCGATAAGCGCGCTCGACGGTGTCGACGAGGTCGCCGTCATCGCGGCACCAGATCCCCGGTTCGGGGAGACGCCGGCAGCCATCATCACTGTCGCCGCCGGCTCGAACCTCGATGAAGCTGCCGTGGTCCAGCATTGCGAACACGTGCTGTCGGACTACAAGGTGCCTCGCTACATCGTGCTGCGTTCGGAAATGCTGCCCCGGCTGCCCAGCGGCAAACTGGACAAGCGCGCGATCCGCGCCGAGTACAGCGACATCCCGGACCGATTCCAGCGCGCTCGGTAGCGAGCCGGCATAGGCCAGGTCGAGCGTCTCTTGATCCGCGCAATCCGCGTCGACGAATCGCCTAGATGATCTAGGATTCGGCCATGATTCGGCCGACGTACGTGGTCATGACAGCGTTCGCAGTGGCCCTCGGCGGCATGGCGATCGCCGCTCCCATCGCGAATGCCGGACCGCTGCCGCCGTGCTCGTACACCCTGTCGCCGCCCGTCGTCGGTCCCGGTGGGGTCTCCGCGACGGCGGAACTGGAGCAATGTGGACCGGGCGGGGGTCCGTATAAGGCGGTCGCGTGCCTGCTGGGTGCCGACGGGGTCACGCATTGCGCGCAGGGACGCGGGGCGGATCCCGCGACGATCACGGTGCCGTACCAGCCGGGCGTCACCTACATCGCGACCGGCCGCGGCTGCCCGGTCTGGCTGGGGCAGAACGTCGCGCCCGACTGCCAGCTCCTCGGCCCGCTCAACGCGACCCTCTAGGAAACACATGTCGATCGATAAGGCCGCGGTCGTCGCGGGCAGTATCCGTCTGGCCTCCGGCGTGCATTTTCTGGCCGACCCCATGGGTGCCAACAAACTGTGGGGCGAGCCGAACGATCCGGGTCCGTCGGCGCGGCTGCTGCTGCGGTCGATGGGCTACCGCGACGCGCTGATCGGCGGACTTCTGCTCTCGGCGGGCCTGCGCGGACGCAATACCCGCGGCTGGTTCTTGGCTTCCGGCGGCGCCGACGCGGCCGACCTTCTAGGCGGAAGCAGCGTGCACAGCGAGCTCACCCGCGGACAGCAGATCATCGGGCTCGGCGGCGCGGTGGTAGGCATCGGCGTCGGACTGTGGGGAGCGACTCGGCGGCGCAAGCCTGTGCCGGAGGTCGTGTCCTAATTCGGCGGGCAGGAGTTCTGCTTGCGGTAGCTGCCGCGGTTCTCGTGCAGTGCAGTCCTGCGCCCGACCGGCCGCCTGGCGCGTCGTCGTCGGTGACCACGACCATCACGCCGGCAGCCCTTGTCTCGCCGGTGACCGCGGCGGAGCTCGGCGCCTCCTGGCGTCCTGGCTGCCCAGTCGCTCCCGAACAGCTGCGCCGTGTCGAGGTGGACTACCTCGGACTCGACGGGCAGACCCATCGCGGCGCGCTCGTCGTTCACGAACAGGTGGTCGCCGACATCGTCGCGATCTTCGCCGACCTACGCCGGAAGGCCTATCCAATCGCGAAGATGCAAACTCCTGACCACTATCCCGGGGCCGCCGACGAACTGTCGATGGAGGACAACAACACCTCCGCCTTCAACTGCCGCCCACTGCCCGGCAGCACGAGCTGGTCGCTGCACGCCTACGGCCGCGCCATCGACGTCAACCCACTGCTCAATCCGTACATCGATCGCTCCGGTGATCTCGAGCCGACCACGGCCGGGCGCTATCTTGATCGCCGCCGCAGTGACCCGGGGATCCTGCACGCCGGCGACCCGGCCGTGCGGGCCTTCACCGATCGCGGGTGGACGTGGGGCGGCAGCTGGCACAACCCGATCGACTACCAGCATTTCGAACACCGCTGAGAGGTAGCAATCATGCAGTTGTGGGAACTGGTTGCCCGCGAGCGCATCCGGGACACCTTGGCCCTGTACAACTGGTCCGGCGACGCAGGCCGCCTCGAGGACCTCACCCAATCCTTCTGTCCCGACGGGATACTCGAGATCCGCGGGACCGCCACGGCGACCGGCCGCGCCGCGATCGCGGAGTTCCTCGGAGGCGTGACCCCTGCCCCGCCGGCTGTCACGGCCCAGCCTCAGGTCAAGCGGATCGTGCGGCACACCCTGACGAACGTGCGCTTCACCGAGCTGACGCCGCAACGCGCGCAGGTGTCGTCGTACTTCACGGTGTTCACCGAAGTCGGGCTGGACCATTACGGCCGCTACCGCGACGTCTTCGCTCCGGTCGACGAGGCGTGGTTGATCGCCCACCGATTCGTCTCGACGGATTGGGCCGCGCCGAATTCGACGATGGCACCGCCGTCGTCGGTGTCGTAGAAGTCAGGCGTACAGACGGGCCGCCAGCGATTCGCCGAATGCGAGCAGCGCGCCGCGGCCGATGTCCAGGATCGCCTCGTCGAAGTCGCTGTTGTCCCGGTAGGCCAGCTCGAGCACGCGATCGGCCATCTCGACGGCCACCAGCATGGCCCGCGGGTCGGTGTCGGCGGGGATGAGTTCGACGTCGACGAGGATGTTGTGCAGCCGGTCGGCGAGGGTGCGCATTCGAGCGTGGACATGTTTGGTCACGGTGGGGGAGGTCCGCCCGCCCAGCCACATCCCCGCGGCACTCGGATGCTTGCGGTAGTAGTCGACGTGCAGGTTGATCTCGTTGTTGAGCAGGTCGGCGATCGAGGTGATCGTCCACGTCTGCTCGGCGGCGACGCAGCGCGCGTCGATCTCCGTGCAGTGCCGCTCCATCAGCTCGTCGAAAATGGCGTCACGGTCGGCGAAGAACCGGTACAGCGACGGATAGGACACCCCGGCGCGGTCGGCGATTGTCCGGGTGGTTGCGGCGTCCACACCCTGCTCGTCGGCGATGGCCGCGGCGGCGTCCAGGATCCGAGCGACGGTCTGGCGGCTGCGGGCCTGAACAGGCGCTCGGCGCGGAACCGGCACCGTGGTCATCGCCTACCTCCTGGGGAACTCTTGACAGTGGTTCGCAAAACTATAACACTATTCACGTTACAGTTCCTGTTCTGATCCAGAAAGTGCCGCGATGACTGTGAGCTCCCTCAACCAGGCCCGCCCGACGCAGCCGCTGCGCGGCCATGTCGATGTCTTGATCGTGGGTGCCGGTATCTCCGGCCTCGGGATGGGTCACTATCTGGCCACCCTGCAGCCGGGCAAGAGCTTTGCGATCGTCGACAGCCGCGACGCGATCGGCGGCACCTGGGACCTGTTCCGCTATCCGGGCATTCGGTCGGACTCCGACCTGCACACCTTCGGCTACGAGTTCAAGCCTTGGACGAGTGACAACGCGATCGCCGACGCCCACGAGATCCTCGACTACCTACACGAGGTCATCGATGAGGACGACCTGGCCCGACGTATTTACCTGCACCACAAGGTGTTACGGGCCGACTTCGCCTCGGACGCCGCGCTGTGGACCGTCACCCTGGAGCGTGACGACGAACAGTTCGAGGTGACGTGTGACTGGTTGTTCGGAGCGACCGGCTACTACGACTACGCCAGCGGGCACCGGCCGCACTTCGAGGGGGAAGAGGACTTCGAGGGCGAAATCGTGCACCCGCAGTTCTGGCCGGAGGATCTGGACTACACAGGCAAGAAGGTCGTCGTCATCGGCAGCGGTGCCACGGCCGTCACCTTGATCCCTGCGATGGCCGGCGACGTCGACCACATCACCATGCTCCAGCGCTCACCGTCTTATGTGATGCCGCTGCCGCGCAAGGACCCGATCGCCAACTCGTTGCGGAAGGTGCTGCCGCCCAAGGCCGCCTACGCCGCTACCCGGCGCTTCAACATCGGTAAGGGCCGCTTCATCTACAACCTGTGCCAGCGCCATCCCAAGCTGGCGCGCAAGATCATCCGAGGCATCAATGTCAAGGCGCTGCCCGAGGGATTCGAAGTGGACACCCACTTCAACCCCAAGTACAACCCGTGGGACCAGCGTCTGTGCGCGGTGCCCGACGCGGACCTGTTCCGCGCGATCGCGAAGGGCAAGGCGTCAGTGGTCACCGATCGCATCGCGCGGTTCACCGCGAACGGGATCCTGCTGGAGTCCGGCAAGACGCTCGACGCCGACATCATCGTCACCGCAACCGGTTTGAAGCTGCTTCCGCTGGGCGGCATCCAGGTGTCCGTCGACGGTGAAGTAAAGGACCCGAACAGGTCGCTGCTCTACAAGAGCTTCATGATCTCCGACATCCCGAACCTGGCGTTCGCGTTCGGCTACACGAACTCGTCGTGGACGCTGAAGGTCGGCCTGGTATGCGAGCACCTGTGCCGGCTGCTCGCCTACATGGATCGGCATGGCTACACGACGGTGGTACCCGTCGTGGACGACCCGAACATAGAGAAGCGTCCGATGCTCGACTTCTCCGCCGGCTACGTCCAGCGCTCCGTTGACTTGTTCCCGCAGCAGGGTGCGACCGGTCCCTGGACTGTCGAGATGGACTACTGGGCGGATCACGACCGGCTGCGGAAGGGCCCCGTCGAAGATCCCGCGCTGCGCTTCAGCACAGCTGTTGGGGAAACGGCGGTTTCGGACCTGGCTTCGGGCCTGACTCGCGCATGAGGCGACCCACCTTCATTGAGGTGGATGGGCGGCGCACCCGAGTCCGTGTCGACGGCGATCCGGACAATCCGCCGCTCGTACTGATTCATGGAATCGGACGCAGCATGGAGGACTGGTCCACCCAGTACGAACGGCTGGGCCGCTCCTACCGCACGATCTCTCTCGACGTGCCCGGCTTCGGTTTCTCCGAGCGCCCCGGGGAAACCATCACCTTGCCGGTGCTGGCTCGCGGCGTCGTCGGTGCCCTCGATGCGCTCGGTGAGAAGAGGCCCGTGCATGTGGTCGGCAACTCGCTGGGGGGCGCGATCGCTCAGCAGCTGCTCGTCGAGCACCCCGATCGAGTTGCCAGCCTGGCGCTGATCAACAGCGCGGGCTTCGGCAGCGAGGTGACAATGCTGCTGCGGATGCTCACCATGCCGGTGCTTGGTGCGATGAGCATTCGACGGCCCACCCGTATGAGTGCGGTGCTGATGGAGCGGGTGATTCACGCGGACAAGGCAATTGCCACCAGGCAACGCATCGACCACGCGTTCGCGCTTGCGTCCCAGCCGGATGCCGGTGCCGTGATGCGTGAGACCGCACTGGCCCTGGGCACGCCGCGCGGGGTGCGGCCCGAGTGGCGCCGAGAACTCGCCGACGGCGTCGCTCGAACGCCCCGCCCGACGTTGATCATGTGGGGCACGCGAGATCGCATCCTTCCCTCACACCACATCACCGAGGCGATGCGGGTGTACCCCCACGCCGAGGTGCACCTGCTCAATGGTGTCGGCCATATGCCGCAGATCGAATGCCCCGAGCGGTTCGCCGGCCTACTATTGCCATTCCTGTTGCGCGCCAGCGCCTGAGCTCAGCGTGTATTGATCCCGTTTCCTGAAGCGCAGCAGGTATTCGGCGGGAATGGCATGGGCATGGGTGTCCATGCGGCTCGTCGCGGCGTCCTCCTCAGTCGTCGGCGATGCCGGCTCCAGCGAGTGCGGGCACGGTCTGCTCGGCGCGCAGCACCGAGTGTGCGCCTGCCATGAGCCGTTCCGCCAGCTGACCGAGGCTGTTGCCCTCGGGCGTGTGTCCCCAGATGCTGATGCCCTGGTGAGTGGTTGGTTCCCAGGTGGATTCGTCGACGACGATCGGGTTCCAGCCGACCTCCCACTCGAAACCCGACGGGCTGACCGCGTAGAACGACAGCTCCTTGTCGTTGGTGTGCTGGCCGATCGACAGGGCCATGTCGAAGCCGAGTTCCTTGATCCGCTGGTGCGCCATCGTCAGGTCGTTCAGCTCGGCGACCTGGACGTTGCAGTGCTGGATTCTGGTGCGTATCGGGTTGAGCGGCAGGCGTGTTGTCGCGGCGATCGCGATCGTGTGATGACGCTCGTTGACCCGCAGGAACCGGATCTTGAACTTGAGGCCACTGATCGTCTCGTCGATGTAGTCACTCAGCCGGGCGTCGAACACGGTGCTGTAGTAGCCGCGCATCTGATGCGGCCTCTTGGTGGCGATCGCGACATGACCCACCCCGGCCGGTCCGGTGATGAAACCGCCACTGGCGTTCAGCCGCAACGTCTCCGACCCCGCGCGGGGGCTGACGTAGATCTCCTGGGCCAGTCCGTTCGGGCCGGGGAATCGCGCGAATCGCTCCACGCCGCGCAGGGCGGCCTCCTCGGCGGAGCCCTCGGTCACCGGCACCCCGTGTCCGCGCACGCGCGCCTCGATGGCCTCGAAGGTGGCGTGGTCGTCGATCTCCCAGCCCAGTGCGGTGGTGTCCTCGGCGGGACCGCGCTGCAACAAGAAACGGCACTCGTTGTCGTCGAGACGGAACCGCATAACCCCGGGCAGCGTCTCATCGAGATGCATGCCGATGGCATCGCGGCCGAATCTGCGCCAGTCGGAGAACCTCTCGGTTTCGACGACGAGGTAGCCGAGGTGGACCTTGCCGAAGACGTCGGTCGTCATGCGATCGCGAGTTTCGATTCGGCGGAGAGGAATTCGGTGACGAGCTGGTTGAACAGATCGGACCGCTCCCATTGCATCCAGTGTCCGGTATGCGAGGTCATCACCAGCTCGGCGTTGGGCATGAGCCGCAGCAACATCGGTCCGCCGGCGGGCCGGTTGACCTTGTCGTCTCGACCCCACAGCACCAATGTCGGTGTGCCGAGCCGACGGATCCGCTTGTCCCGGGTCAGGTCCATCCGCCAGAGGGTCCGAATCCCCGACGGGCGTCGCAGCGGCGGATTGGCCACCACCTCGGGATCGATCGAGGCGCGATAGCGCAGGTCAATCAGGTCGTCGGGCACCGCTGCTCCGTCGTAGACGAGGTGGGTGCGGATGAACGTCGCGAGCTTCTCCCGGCTGGGTCCGTCACCCGAGTAGTACGAAAGCAAGCTCTTCAGTCCGTCGGTGGGAAGGCCGCGGGTTGTACCGATCCCACCCGGGCCCATCAGGACCAGCTTGCCGACGCGCTGTGGCGTGTCCAGGGCCAGCCGCAGAGCCGCCGCGCCGCCGTAGGAGTTGCCGACCAGATGTGCCGACGGCATGTGCAATTCGTCGAGGAGGCCGCGAATCGTGTCGGCCAGGTACCCGAACGGGTCGTTGTGGTCTACGAACTTGCTCGACCGCCCATAGCCGGGCATGTCCGGTACCAGCACACGGAAATGCTGTGCCAACGCCTCGATGTTGCGGGAGTAATTCGACAGTCCCGACGCGCCGGGGCCGCCACCGTGCAACAGCACCACGGGCGGTGCGTCACCACCGGTGTCGGCGATGAAGACCTCAGCACCGTTCACGCGTAACGAATATTGGCACTTCACTCCGAACATGCGTGGTCCTTAACTCGGACGACGGGCGCGGTCAGCCCCGCCGGGGGAGGGGGCAACGGCTGACCGTCGTTGCCGGCCGCGTAGATGAAACCGTCCGGTCGAACGGCAACGACCGATGCATTCTTCTTCGCCAGCCAGGCGATGAGCGTGCCGTCACGGTCGACGAGCTGGCTTGCGTCCCGGATGGTGCCCGGCGGAACGATTTTCATGACGGGCACGCCGGCTCGGTGCCACGGCAGCCAGGGGCTTTCGGGGCCGGTGTGAAGGAGCGCCCACTTGCCGCCGATGACGTCATCGAGTCGGACCTCGACGCCGTTGTCGCCGACGACCCACGGCTGTGGAATCAGCCAGCCGGCGGCCGGAACGCCGTTGTCGACGCGCAGCCCGGAGCGGTACTGCGCATCGGGTAGCCACCGATGATTGCGTAACCACGCGGTGAAGCCGGGTACCTTGCTGGCGGTGCGGAAGGATCGGTCGCGGACGGCCGCGCGCAGACGATTGCGTTCGATGATGACTTGGCCGACCTTGACCGCGCGTCGGGTGACTTCTTTGACGTGGGGCATTCGCTCGGCCTGGTAAGTGTCGAGCACCGAGTCGGGGAGAGTTCCGCAGATCACGGCGTGCAACTTCCAGCACAGGTTCGCGACGTCGCGGATGCCCGCACACATGCCCTGGCCGATCCACGGTGGCATTGCGTGCGCCGCGTCGCCGGCCAGGAAGACTCGGCCCACTCGCCATCCGTCGGCGAACCGAACGTGGTGGCTGTAGCAGGCGTAGCCGATGATCTGGACATTGGTCCTGGTGATCCCTTGGCGGCTCAGGACGTTCCAGACAGCGTCCTCGTTGAGGAGGTCGTCCTCGTCTTCGTCTTCGCGGACCGGGAACTCCCACCGATGGTGTCCTAACGGCGTCGGGCAGTCGACTGTCGGGCGTTCGGGGTTGCAATGGAAGCGAAGTTGGTCATGCCCGGGCCAGCTCTCGATCACCTTGGTATCGATCACGATCCAGCGCTCGGAATACGTTCGGCCGGCGAATCCGACACCCAGCTGCCCGCGAATGGCGCTCGAGCCACCGTCGGCGGCAATCACGTAGCCGGCCCGGATGCGGATGAACTGATCTCTCCTCAGATCGGCGAGCATCAGTTCGATCGAGTCGGAGCGTTGGGTGAGGCGAAGACATTCATACTCGAGGAGGAGCGAGACGTTCGGGAACCGGCTGACGCCCCGGCGCAGGACGCCTTCCACCGCGGGTTGATAGATGAACTGTTGCGGTGGGTGACCGTTACCCCGATCCGCGGGCACCAGCTTGACGATGCTCACGCCGTGCGCGTCGACGAAATCGGCACCGGCGCCGGGCTGCATGTCGGCGTTGAGTTGGTCCGCCAGGCCTACCTGCTGCCAGATCCGCAGCACCTCCTCGTCAGTCGAGATGGCGCGGGCGCGGAAGTAGATATCGGGATCACGTTCCACCACAACGACTCTCAGGCCCAGCTGGCCGAGGAGGTTGGCGGCGGTGGCACCGACCGGACCGTAGCCGACGATCGCGACGTCATACGTCGAGGCGCTGCTCATAGCTGTCTCCGATCTGGCTGCCGGATCACCGTTGACCGGCACTTGTTCCGTAGTGATCGATACGGTAGTGTAGTGATCACTACGGAGTCAAGGAGTGCGGAGAAAATGGCCACAGCGGAGGGGTCGAGGCGCCGGACGCGTCGCCTCGACGGCGAACTGTCACGCACCAAGATCCTCGATGCCGCGACCGAGATCGCCGCCGAAAGAGGTTACGAGGGAACGAGTATCGGCGCGGTCAGCGCAAAGTGCGGTTTACCGGCCAGTTCCATCTACTGGCACTTCAAGGACAAGGACGACCTCATCGCGGCGGTCATCGAACGCAGCTTCAACAGCTGGCTGAACGTCTGGCAGTTGCCGGACGACCTGGTCGCCCTTGATCGGCTCGTGGACGCCGCAACCGGAACCGCCAAGGCGCTGATGGAGTCACCTGACTTCCTGCGGCTGGGGCTGATGCTGGCACTCGAACGCCGCCCGGTGGAGCCGCGGGCACGGGCGATGTTCGTCGAGGTCCGCGACCAGGCGTTCGACGCGCTGACACGCAGCCTGGAGGGCATGGCTGCCGGCCTGACCGGCGCCCAGATACGCCAACTCGCGACCTATGCGATTGCCGGTGCGGACGGATTGTTCATCGCCAAGGAGATCGGAGGCGACAGTGTCGACCTCGGTGCGATGTTCGAGATCCACGGGCGGGCACTGCACGCCACCGCAATCCGGATGCTCGAGGAGAACGAGGCGCGGTCGCACTGAAGGGCAAGCCGGTCTATTCCGCTGCGCGGCAGTACCTATGCGACCGAATCGCTTCCGATGAGCTCGTCGAGGTCGGGTAGGGGCTGCCGGCAGATCTCGTCCGCCTCGTCGGCGGGCAGGCCCAGCATGACCAGCACGCCGCGGGTCGCGCTATCGGAAGCCTCGGCGCTCTCGCGCTCGGGTTGAGTGCGTAGCAGCTGTCCCAATCCCATCAAGGCGCCGGCCGCCACCGACAGGGCCAACTCCGGGTCGGTCACGGTGAATCGTCCGGCCTCCGCTGCGACGGTGATGTCCCGCAACGCCCGCGGGCCCAATCCACGGTCGGAGTGCATCAGGGTCAAACCGGTGTTGAGCAGTACCCGAGAGGTCTCCGGGCGCTGGCGAAACAAGCGGCCGACGATCCGAAAGCTGCGGGCGAACGTCAAGGCCGGATCCTCTCCGTCCACGGCGAGCTTGTCCAGTAGTTCGCCGATCGCATCCAGGATGTCGTTGACCGCGGCCTCGAACAGCTGTTCCTTGCTGTCGAAATGGTTGTAGAACGACCCCATCCCGACGTCGGCCGCCTGCGTGATCTCGAGCACCGGCACGTTGAGCTTTCCGGCAGCGATGAAGCCCTGAGCGGCGCGGACGAGCGCGTTGCGTGTTTGCGTTTTACGTCGCTCGAGGCGGTTTCCCGCCGTGGCCTGGGCCCCTGCCATGGGCAGATAGTAGCAGCAGAGCTCATTACTGAGGATTTCGTCAGAAACCTTGACTGAGGATCCTCTCGTAAGTGATGATTTCGTCAGTTGAGGAGAGGAGGCGAAGTGACCGAGCACCTCGACGCCCACAACGGCCTGCACAGCGAGCAGGGTGCACTGCGGGGCGAGCATCCTGGGCGATCGGACAACCCCGTCATCAAGGTGCGCGACCTGGCCTGGCTGGAGTTCGAGAAGCCGGATCTGGAGCGTGCCGAAACGTTCGCCCGGGCATTCGGTTTCACGACGGTGCTGCGCACCGATCACGAGCTTGCGCTGCGCGGCACCGACGCGGGTTCGGTGTGCGTGATCATCCGGCGGGGGCCGCGGTCGCGATTCGTCGGGCCGGTGTTCGCCGCGCAGGACGTCGTGGACGTCAAACGGCTTGCGGCCGCGGCCGGCAAGCCGACCGGCACGCTGCCGGAGACCCTCGGTGGTCTGGTGGTCGAACTCGTCGACCCGGGCGGGATGCCGGTGCGCGTCGTCGCCGGAATGCGCGAGCTGCCCGACCTTCCCGCTCAGCTCCCACATCGATTCAACTTCGGACGAGAACTGCTGCGCACGAACTCGACTCAACGACCGCCGCGTGAACCGGCACGCGTCCAGCGACTGGGGCATGTCGTGCTGCAGCGGACCCGCTACCGGCGCGCGCTCGACTGGTACCTCGACCACCTCGGATTGATCGTCAGCGACTTCTTGTACTACCCGGGCCAGCGCGAGCGCGGACCGACCATGAGTTTCATCCGCTGTGACCGCGGCTCGACGCCCGCCGACCACCACACGCTGGCCATGGTGCTGGGACCTTCGGATCGTTACGTCCACTCCGCCTATCAGGTATGTGACCTCGACGCCCTGGCGGCCGGCGGAGAGTATCTGCGCGAGAGCGGCTTCCACCGCTCGTGGGGCATCGGGCGTCATATCCAGGGGAGTCAGATCTTCGACTACTGGCGCGATCCGGACGGCTTCCTGGTCGAGCATTTCGCTGACGGCGACATGTTCGACAACACCCTCGAGCCGGGTTGGGCGCCAATGACGGCTTCCGGCCTTGCCCAATGGGGTCCGCCCGTCACGAAGGATTTCCTCGGGATCTCGCCCAGCAGGGAATCACTACGCGAGATGCGCTCAATGGTGAGCGCCATCCGTCACGACACCGAATTCGACCTCACCCGCCTGCGGGGACTACTGAAAGTGACACGCTCATGAGCATTTCGGTCTATCGCACCGTCGACGGATGGTGGGCCGGCTCGGCCGACTCCGTTGCCCGAGTCGACACCGCGGCATCGACAACCGCTCAACTGCTGGCCGACCGGGCGGCCCTCGAAGCCGCGGGCACCAGCACCGACACGGTGCCGACGTCGACGCTCGAGCTGCTGTCTCCGATCACCGCGCCATGTCGGGTGATCGCGCAGATGACGAACTTCGCGTCCCATGTCATTGACACCGGTGGCAACCCGAAAACCGTGCCGCTGACGTTCTTCCGGAAGTCCTCGGCATCGATCACCGGACCGTACGGCGACATCGTCAAACCTGCTCACGTCCGGTTGCTGGACTACGAAGTGGAGATCGGCCTGGTGATCGGACGAGACCTCCCGGTCGGCACCACCATCACCGCGGACAACCTCGCCGACTACGTCTGCGGGGCCGTGGTCACCAACGACGTGTCCGCGCGGGATGTGCAGCTGACCAAAACGCAGTTCTACGAGGCGAAGTCGTACCCCGGCTTCACTCCGGTCGGCCCGGCGCTGGTGCTTCTCGACGCCGACGAGTTGACGCGCTTCGACGAATTGCGCCTGCAACTCAAAGTCAACGGCCAACAGCGGCAGGACAGCACGGTCAAGACCGACATGATCTATCGGCCGGCGGAGGCGCTCGCCGCGCTGACCCGCTTTCAAGACCTCGCCGCCGGTGACCTGATATTGACCGGAACCCCGGTCGGCACGGCACTGTCCGCACCTCCGAAGGCGGTTCAGAAGATCGTCGGGCTGCTGCCCGACGATCTGAAGTGGAAGCTGTTCTTCAAGGGGCAGGCCAAGAATCCCAAGTATCTGCGCGACGGTGATGTCGTCGAGGCGACTGTCGGAACCGACGATGGCAAGATCGACCTCGGAACCCAGCGCAACGGAGTCAAATTCGCATGAGCGCTCTGCCCACCTTCGTGCCCGTGGTGATCGTCGGTGCTGGGCCGACAGGCATCGCGGCTGCGACCAAGCTCGCGCAGTACGGCATCCATTGCCTGCTGCTCGATCGGTGGGCCGATGTCTATCCCCAACCGCGGGCCGTCCACCTCGACGACGAAGTGTTCCGTCTGCTGGCGGGATTGGGAATCGCCGAGGAGTTTGCGGCGATCTCGCGGCCGACCCGGGGATTGCAGCTTCGTGATCCGGCGATGCGCGTGCTGGCCGAGTTCCGCCGCGAAGGCCGTTCCAGCGCCAATGGCTACCCGCAGGCCAATATGTTCGACCAGCCAGAGCTCGAACGGCTGCTGCGAAACAACCTCAAGAAGTATCCGGAAGCCGTCTTGCGGGGCAATGCCGAGGTGGTCGAAGCCGTTCAGGTCAGCACCGATCGCGTCCGTGTTGCCTTCACCGACCGGCTCAGCGGCGAGCAGCACACCGTGGATGCGCGATACGTCCTCGGCTGCGACGGTGCGAACAGTCTGGTGCGCAGGGCTATCGGGGCCCGCATGGAGGATCTGAAGTTCGAACAGCGCTGGCTGGTCGCCGACGTGTCGACAGACGCCGACCTGCGCCAGTGGGACGGCGTACACCAGGTGTGCGACCCGTATCGCGCCGCCACATATATGCGGATCGGGTCGGACCGTTATCGCTGGGAGTTCCGCCTGCGTGACGGCGAAACCGCCGACACCTACTGCACACTCTCGGCGCTGTATCCACTGATTCGGCCCTGGGTTGAACGTGTGGCCGTCGATGACCTCCATCTGGTGCGGGTCGCCGAATACACCTTCCGTGCTCAGGTCGCCACGCGGTGGCGCCGGTCGAACATGTTCATCCTCGGCGATGCCGCGCACCTGACCCCGCCGTTCATCGGCCAGGGTATGGGTGCCGGGCTTCGCGACGCGACGAACCTGGCGTGGAAACTGGCCGGTGTGGTCAACGGCTGGTGGCCCGACACAATGCTCGATAGTTACGAGGTCGAGCGAAAACCGCACGCTCGCAAGCTGATCCGACTCGCGCTTGCTGTCGGCGCGGCGATGACGGCTGGCGGGCGCGCCGGAGACGCGCTGCGCCGGATCGTGGTGCCTCGGTTGCATCTGATACCCGGTGCGCGCGGCAAGATCGTGGGCAGCGCAACCCCGGCACTGCGCAGCAGTGCGCTCGTGGTTCGTTCGCGGGGGCTGCGACAGCTGGCCGGAAGGCTGTGTCCGAATCCGCTTATGCCCGACGGCAAGCGATTCGACGAGATCGTTGGCCACCGATTCGCCGTGGTCACCACCGAGTCGCTCAAGCCCTCTCAACGCGATGACATGGATCACCGAGGTGCGGTGGTGATTTCGGCACGTCCCGGGTCGGAGTTGGCGATGTGGCTGCGGGGCGGGAGAGCTGGCGCCGCGGTGGTGAGGCCCGACCGGACTGTGTTCCTGGCGGGCCGCGTTCTGTCCGACGTGCTCGATGCGGTACCGGCGTTCGGGCCGCAGTCAGCTCACGGCTCTGGCCAGTAGCGGTGGTAGCTGATCGGCCACCAGCGGAAAGGACAGCGGCGAGGTGAACGCGATGGCGCCGGACTGCTCCCTGGTGGTGAAGACATTGCGGTTGCCGAACGCTGCTACGGCGGGAATTGCTTGTAGCGCAGCGATATCCGCGTCACCCTCGGTACGCCACAGCAGCACGTCGACGCCACCCAGCGCGGCGTCGATCTGGTCGAGTGGGATATAGGCGCGATCATCGTCGGCGTGACCGAACGCGTCGAGCGTGGCGGGGATGACGAAGCCCATCTGAGTGAGCCATTCGGTCTTCCAGCCGGCTCGGGTCGCGATGGCGCTGTCTTGCCACCGCGTCGAGCCCTGCAGCGAGGCGATCGACTTGCCCTGAAACTGTGGAAACGTCCTGGCGACATTGGTGAAAGCGGCGTCGATCGCCTCGATTTGAGACTTCATCGCTTCGGGCCGAAATACCGCCTGGGCGATCGCGGTCGACTGTTGCTTCCAGGATTCGAAGAACGGCACCGCGCCCGACTGGGGGATGGTCGGGGCGATCGCCGAGAGCCGTTGGTAGGAGGTGGCATCGACACCCGCGTTGGCGGCCACGATGAGATCGGGTTTCAGCGCGGCGATTCGGTCGATCTGGATGCCGTTGGCCAGGCTCAGCACCGTCGGCTGGGCCCCACCGAGGCGGGGCTGCGCCCACGGCCAGACCGCATACGGTTGATTGCCGAACCACTCGGTTGTCGCCACCGGGACGACGCCGAGCGCGAGCAGATCGTCCTGCTCGGTGAAGCCGGCGCTGACGACGCGTCGCGGCGGTGCCGCGATGTGCGTACTACCGAACGCGTGAGTGACGGTGACCCCGCCCGGGGCCGCCGAAGCGGTGGCCGCCGAGACGACTGCGAGCCCGGTCGTGGCAGCCAGTTCGATAAAGCCCCGTCTGCTCAACTCCGAGTGCACGGCGACTCCTGTCTCGAGGTCATTGGGACGACTGCCGTAACGGTACAGCTGATCGGCCGTATCGTGATGCGGTGAAACGATGGGGCTCCCGCTGGATACTGGCCGCGGTGTCGATCGCCCTGTTCTGCGTCCAGATCGACTACTTCGCCGTCAATCTGGCGCTGCCGAGGATCGCCGCCGATCTGGACACCACCACGACCGATCTGCAATGGGTCATCAGCGTCTACATGCTCACGCTCGGCGCATTCATGGTGCCGGCTGGGCGGATTGGCGACATCTTCGGCCGGCGCCGCGCGCTCTTGACCGGTATCGCCGTGTTCGGAGTCGCATCAGTCTGCTGCGCACTGGCCCCCAGCGCCGTGGTGCTGATCGCCGCCCGCGCCGCACAGGGTATCGGCGCCGCCTTGATCTTTCCGGTCTCGGTCAGCGTGTTGACGAATGCTTATCCGGCTGAGCAATCAAGCCGCGCAATCGGTCTGGCGTACGGGATCGCCGGTCTTGGAAATGCGGCCGGCCCGGTTGTCGGTGGCATTCTGACCGACACCCTGGGGTGGCGAGCGGTGTTCTGGTTGCTGGTCCCGTTCGCTCTGGTGTCACTGATCCTTGGTGCGCTGGCGATCCCGGAGACATTCGACCACACGGTTCCGCGTCGGTTGGATCTGGTGGGTCTCGCGTTGATCACCACCGGGGTCGGGCTCTTCACGCTGACCGTCGATCGCGCGCCCTCCTGGGGATGGACGTCGGTGGCCACGATCGGCGCCGCCGTCGCGTCGCTGGCGCTGCTTGGCGTTTTTGTCTTCGCCGAACGCCGGACTCGCTGGCCGCTGTTGGATCTCTCGCTGCTGAGCAACGCGAGGTTCGTGGTCTTGGTCGCCGCGGGCACCGTGGCCAACATCGCCTACGCGGTGACGGTGTTCCTATCGACGCTCAATCTCCAACAGGTCCGTGGACTGAGCCCGCTTGCGGCCGGGCTGATGTTCCTCGGCCCGTCGGCCGGCGCGGCACTGGGCGGCGTCATCTCGGGTCGTCTCGCGACGCGTCATGCCCCCGCCACGGTGATGGGCGTCGGATGCACAGCCGCGGCAGTGGCGTTGGCGGCGCTGGCTGCTGCGGCCAACCCGGTGCTGTACGTCGCCGCGCTGACCGCATGCGGGTTCACGATGGGATTGGTGTACGCCTTCACGACGGTCGCAACGCAGACCGTTGTGGCACCGCAACGCGCCGGCGAGGCCGCCGGAGTCACGCTGACCTTTCTCGTCACGATCGCCGGAGTCGGGGTGGCGGTCGCCGGGACGTCACTGGAAGTGTTGCAGCGCAATGGTTTCAGTACCGGCGGTGGCATCGGCACGATACTGGCGATCATCGCAGCCCCGCTGTTGGTGGCGGGGCTCGCCGTCCTCATGCGGGCGCGGCAGGCACGGCAAGCTAGTTGACCGGCACGTCGAGAATGGGGCGCTGGACCCCGGCGCCGGGGCCGTCGAAATGCCACCACTCACCGGAGTAGACGGCCAGTCCACCAGCGGCCATTGCTGTGCGCAGCCGGGCGCGGTTGGCCTGAGCCGTGGCGCTGACCCCGTCGGTGGCAAATGCCTGCGCATGGGCGGAGAAGTCGTCGAAATCAGTGCCCATGTCGACCAGTTGCCCGCGCTCGGCAATCGTCACGTCGACTGAACGACCCGCCTCGTGGCTGCGCGCGTACGGGCCGGGTTTGGCCACCCATGCCGGGTTGGGTACCGCCTCGAACATCCGCACCTGGACATCGTGCGGGCGGTAGCAGTCCCAGAACACCAGGACATCGCCCTGTGCCCGCAGAGTCTCGGCGGCCTTCGCCAGCCCTGGCGCCATCGAATCGTGCACCAGGCAGCGCGCGTCCGCCGGATACAGCGGCGCACCGACAAAGTTGTGCGGCGTCGCGTAGCGCAAGTCGATCAGAGCGTCGGGCACCACTGCGCGCACGTCCACGAATCCGGCCGCGGCGGCTTGCGGAGTGACCGGCGGGACATCACCGCCCGGGAGGGCGTGGACCGGTGCCGCCGCTCCCATCGGGGCCGACAAGATCGCCGTGATGGTCAACAGACCGCGGAGGACCCGCACCTCAGGGCTGCGCCTGCTGCGGATTCCCGATCCGCCGGTCGGCGGTGAGCAGCAAGTTGTCGTAGGCCGATCGCGGCGGCGACGCCTCGAACTGAGACAGGGCGACGAAATCGGCGACCACCTGATCGGCGAGGAGCCGGAGTTTGATGTTGGCCTCCTGGGAACGCCAGCGCAGCAGGTCGAATGCGGCCTGCGAATCAATGCCGTACACAACCATCAGCATGCCCTTGGCCTGTTCGATGGTCGCCCGGTTCTCGGCGATCTCGGCGATCGCCTCGGTGAACTGCTTCTGGTTGCGGTCTTCAATGGGCGTGACGTCGACGTAGAAGCCCTTGGTGCCGATCACCTCGCCGCTTTCGTCCTGCAGCTTGTCGGCCACCACGATCACGTGGTGGATCCGGCCGGTGGTGTCCACGATCCGGTGTCGGGTGCTGAAGGCCTGGTGGTGGCGGCGCACATTGTCCAGGGTGGTCGCCACCTGCTGATAGTCATCGGGATGCTTGTGCGACAGCACCAGCTCCGTGGTCGGCGACACCGTGCCGGGCTCGTAACCGTGCATGAGCTGCACCTCGTCCGACCACTCCCAGCGTTCGTCGTCGAAGTAGAACCGGAATTGCCCCGCCAGTTGCGGACGCGCGTCGGCCACGTCGTAGCCGTCATCACCGTTCGGTGCCGGATCCTCGTCCGCAACCATTGACACCCCTCGCCCCAACAACCCTTGGTTGTCTCCCTGCACAGATGCCGCAGCAGGCCGGACGCCGAAGAGTGCCGTGTAGGCAGAACCCATCGCCGTCCCAGGTTCTGCGGGCAACGATTTTTGTACTACGACACCCGGTGTCTTTTCAAGCGGACGTGCCAGTCGCGACGTGCCACGCGAGGGTTCTGGGACTGAGGTGACACCAGTGACAGATGTAACGAAACGCCGTCGGCGTCGAAATCACTGGTACAGGGCGTTCACGCCACGGGGACGCCGCCCTGCGAGCCGAGGATGACACGACGGTGACGATCACGACGAATGCAGCTGTCTGGGTGCGTCGCACCTCACTCGGTCTCGGCGCGTTGGGCGTTTGGGCCGCCGTCCTCGCAGTTCCGGTGGCCGCCGCCGACCCGTCTGATCCCGCTGATCCGCCGGCCCCGGCGGTGGTAACCGGCGACGCCGGCGCCCAGCAGGCTCCGGTACCGGTTCAGCATCTCTCCAGCCCGGACAACCTGCCCCCCGGCACCACCTCGACGGACGTGCCGCCGCAGGGCCGGCTGGGCTACTGGCGCGACCTGTTACATGCCATGCGCACCCAGCAGGTGTCCGGCGGTGACGCGCTCTTACTGCTGACCCAGCGTCCGCTCGACGCCAATGCCGCGCCCCCGCCCGGCATGTCGTCGACCCCGACGGGGCCGGTCGGGACGTCGGCCGTGCCGCCCGCGGCCGATCCGCCCGCGGCCGATCCGGGTGCGCAGGCAGGCTAAGCCCGTTCCACCGCGGCGACCGCTGCGGTGATGGTCGGCTGGTAGCGGCCTTCCGCGTCGAACTCGTGCCACCATTCGGTGCGTTGCACCATCCGCAGTGTCTTGTCAGGCAGTGCGGCGATCATCAACCGGATCCCGGCGCCGGACAGTTCGAGATCGAGGTCGATCAAGAGGTTGAGCACGGTCGACTCCAAGACGGTCTGTCGGACCAGGTCGAGCACAACGGTCGCCGGCTGGGTGTCCGCCTCGAGAGCCGCGTTGCAGATCGCGGCGATATTCGGACGCACATTGGCCGCATAGAGGGGGACAAGGCACCTGAGCACGAGCGGGTCGGCCGGTATCAGTGCGGCGTTCTCGGGTTGTTCGATCCACGCGTGGTCGTCCTCGCGCACGACCTGAACGACGTGCGGCGAATTCACAAGGTGCAGCACCAACAGTAAGGTGACCGCAACCGCGACGGCCACCGCGGCGATGAGTCCGAACGCCAGACCGACCAGCGCCACACCGACGGCACCGAAACACTCCCGCGGGTTGAGGTGGTAGAGCCGGCGCAACGCGCCGACGTCGACCAGTCGGGTCACCGCGACGACCACGACCGCGCCGAGCACCGCCTGGGGCAGCAGGCTCAGCAACGGCGCGACGAAAAATGCGACCATCACCGCGAGCACGACCATGACGAGTCCACTGATCTGGCTGCGCGCTCCGTTGCGCAGATTCACCGAGGTCTGTGCGAAACCTCCCGCCGGAGGCAGTGAGTGAAAGAAGGCACCCGCGAACGATGCGACACCCAACGCCAGCAGCTCGCGGTCGGGATCGATCGTCGGTTCCTCCGCGCGGCGAGAGGTCCGGGCGACCGCAATGGTCTCCAAAAACGCCATCACAGCGATCGCGAATGCTCCGGGAAGCAACGGCACGATATGACGGTCCAGGCGCGGGACCTCTGGAAGCGGGAATCCGGAAGGCACCGTCGGGATGAGACTGACCCCGTGTGTCGGGAACGCCACCGCGGCGCTGACCGCGATGCCCGCGGCAATGACGATGAGCGGGCCCGGAATGCGCGGAAAGAATCTCATCAACGCAAGCAGCACGACCAGGCAGACCACCGACACCGCCACGGTGACAAGGCTCGCGTTCGGGATGTCCGACAGCGCTGCCCATGCCACTTTGAAGAAACCGGTGGTGCGCGGATGCGGCGCGACGCCGAGCAGCTTGGGTAACTGGGCCGCCATCACGGTGAGCCCGACCGCGATCTTGATGCCCACCAGCGTCATGTCGCTGATGTTGTCGACCAGCATGCCCAGCCGAAAAACCCTCGCGATCAACAAGAACAGCCCCACCAGGAGTGTGAGGGTGATCAGATCGCCACGCTGATCCTCCGAGCCGATGAGGACGCCGCCGGCGAGCATCGTCGACGCGGTCAACGTCGAAACGGTGGACGAGGTGCTGATGCTGGCGACTCGCGAGCCACCGATGAAGGCGTACACAACCACCGGGACGATGCAGGTGTACAAGCCCATCTGCACGGGCATGTTCGCGACGGTCGCGTATGCCATCGCCAACGGGATGACTACCGCGCCGGTGCCCAACCCTGCCGGAATGTCGGCCTTCAGCCAACTCGCGTGATACGGCCGGATGGCCGGGGCCAGCCAGGTGGGTGCGGTGGTGGGCACGACCGGAATTGTGGCACCTGGGCGCCCCGCGCGTGCGCTATAGATTCCTCAGTCGATCACGAGTCCACGGCGACGCCGACGACGACTTCGTTGCGGCGCCGGCACGGCAGGGTCCACGGTGGATCGTAGAACCACGCCAGCGGATCACCCGTCGCCTCGATCTCGTGGCGATACAGGGTTTTCAATAGCTGACCGATGCGCGCATTGACCGCCGCCGGGTCGGTGCTTCCGTTGAATCGCAACACCGCAACCGTCTCCGCGGGAACCGGCACCAGACGAACCCGGTCGTCCTTCGGTGTGGGCAGGGTCTCCAGGGTGTACTTCGAGGGCATGAAGAAACGAATGACCCATTGGCCCGATGGCATGCGTTGGGTCGCGACCGGCGCGGTCATCGCAATCTTCTCGCTGGGTTGTTGAGCCACCGGAGCCGTCATGGCGATCTTGGTGCTGCCGGAGTTGGCACCGAAGATGTAGCGGGCCAGTAGCCGGAATCCCTGATTTCGGGCGGCCTCCTCGTCGGCGTCGATGGCTGTCTCGGCGGCGATGCGGGGCCCGTATCGCCGGATCTCGACACCGTCGATTGTGCGTTCGACTGTGAACTCGGGCTCTTCGGTGCCGAGCCGGATGCCCACGATGTTGCCCACACCCTCGGCGATCTGTACCGCCGTTCCGACAATCGTCTTCAACACGGACACCTCCCTATTTCACAACAGGCATACCCCGCCGGCAGGTGAAAGCCGATGACATGTTTCTGACGCACTTTCAGCCCTCCCGACTGCCGACTCGGGCGCTGCATATATCGTCCGGGCATGACTCGGGTTTCGGTGATCACCGGTGGTGCGGGCGGCATGGGGCTGGCGACGGCGAAGATCATCGGCCGGGACCACTCGTTGGTGCTGTGCGATGTCAGGCAGGACCGACTGGACGCCGCAACCACTGTGCTGGCCGGCCTCGGCATCAGTGCGACAGTGGTCAACTGCGACGTCACCGACCGGGATGCCGTCACACGACTCTTCGAGACGGCGGCCGACATCGGCACGATCGCATCGGTGATCCACACCGCGGGTGTCAGCCCGAGTATGGGCGATGCCGACTACGTCATGACCACCAACGCGATCGGGACGCTCAACGTCAACGAGGTGTTCTTCGCCTCGGCCGGCGAAGGATCGGCGATCGTCAACGTCGCGTCGATGGCGTCGCACATGTTGCCCGACGAGATCGTTCCGGCACAGCATTTCGACCTGGCCTTCACCGATGAACCGCGGTTCTTGACCGAGATGCTGGCGGCGTGCGACATCGCGGGGGAGGAGATGCGCTCCGGGCTGGCCTACGGCGTGAGCAAGACCTTCGTCCGGTGGTACAGCTCCGCACAGGCCGAACGGTTCAACGGCCGCGGCCTGCGCATCGTTTCGGTGTCACCGGGATCCGTGGACACCGAGATGGGTCTGCTGGAAGCCGACGCCGGTGCCGGAGCGATGGTCGCCAACGCAGCCGTGCCCCGGTGGGGCAAGGCTGAGGAGATGGCCGAGCTGTTCGCCTTCTGCGCGAGCGACCGCGCCACCTACCTGACCGGAACCGACATCCTCAACGACGGTGGCGTGATCGCGTCGATGCGGGAACGGGCCCGGCTGGCCGCCCAAAACGCCTAGGGGCGGGTCAGTTTGGCGTATCGCGTGCGGTGTTCGTCGGTGGACCCGAACTCATACTGCAGCGCGGTGAGCCGCTTGAAGTAGTGGCCGATCGCCAGCTCCTCGGTCATGCCCATACCGCCGTGGAGTTGGACGGCGTTCTGGCCGATGAATCGAGCGGCTCGACCAATGGTCGCTTTGGCCGCCGAGACCGCGCGTGCCCGAACCTGCGGCTCGGCTTCCAGGTTCAGCACTGCGAGATACACCGCGGCAACGGACTGCTCGAGTTCCATGTACATATCGACCATGCGATGCTGCAGGACCTGGAAAGTGCCGATCGGCTGACCGAACTGCTGACGTTGCTTGCAGTACTCCACGGTGTCGGACAACACCTTTCGCATACCGCCGACCGCCTCGGCGCATACCGCGGCCGCACCTTCGTCGCGGGCCTGGGCCAGCGACGAAGACGCATCCCCGGCCAGCAGCGCGTCGGCAGGTAGCCGAAGACCGGCAAAGGTGAGGTCGGCTCCGCGCCGGTCGTCGATGGTGCGATAGCCGTGAACCGCCAGCCCCGGCGGCGGGTCGGCGGGATCGAACTCGGTGAGGAACAGCGAAACGCCTTGCACGTCAGTGGGTTCACCGGATGTCCGCGCGGTGATCAGCAGATGGGTGGCCAGCGGTGCTGCGGTGACGACGACCTTGTCGCCGGTGATGACCCACTGCTCACCGTCGCGGACCGCTGTGGTCGACACCGCATGATCACCGGTTTCCGGCTCGGTGCCGGCCAGGGCGACGATGGCGCTACCGTCGGCGATGCGCTCCAGCAGCGCTGCGGCGGCCGGGTGGTCGGCTCGCTGCAGCAGACCGCCCGCCACCACCACGGTATCGACGAAGGGCTCGATCGCCAGGGCGCGGCCGAGTTCCTCCGCGATCACCATGATCTCGACCGGGCCTCCGCCGATACCGCCAACAGACTCTGGGAACGCGGCGCCGAGGATGCCGAGTTCGTAGGCCAGGCCACGCCAGATCTCAGGCTGCCAGCCCGGTCCGATCTTGGCCGCGGTGCGGCTCTTCTCGAGGTCGTAGCGGGTGGCCAGGAACTTGCTCAGGCCGTCACGCAGCAGCTCTTGTTCTTTGTTCAAGTTGAAGTCCATTACAGCCCCAAAGTCGCTTTGGCCAGAATATTGCGCTGAATTTCGTTGCTGCCCGCGTAGATTGAGCCGGCGCGATCGTTGAAGTAGCGGAGTGGGGCGACCGCCTGCCACGGTTTGCCGCTGACGTAGCCGTCCGCGGGTGGTTCGAAGTCTGCGACCGGTCCACCCGGGCGGGTCGCGTGCGGCTGGTATACCCGGCCGCGCGGCCCGGCCGCCTCCATCGCGAGTTCGGTGATGGCCTGCGAGAGTTCAGTGGACAGGACCTTCAGCATCGAAGACGCGGCGCCGGGGTTGCGGCCTTCGGCAACTGTTGTCAGGACGCGGTATTCGAGGATCTCGAGCACTTCGGTGCGGATGCGGATATCGGCGAGTTTGGCCGCGAATGCGGGGTAATCGATCAGCGCGCCGCCGGTGGGTCCGGGCTGAGTGGTGGCCTCGGTGGCGATCGACTCTGCCATCACCTGCAGCGCGGGTGCCGTTGCGCCGCCGCCTCGTTCGAACTCCAGCAGATATTTGGCGACCGTCCAGCCGTCGTCGATCTCGCCGATCACGTTCGACTTCGGCACGCGCACCGCGTCGAAGAAGATCTGGTTCTGCACCTTCTCACCGGAGGTCATCACCAGGGGACGGATCTCGATGCCCGGCGTGGCCATGTCGATGAGCACGAACGTGATGCCCTGCTGGCGCCTGGCCGATCGTGAGGTGCGAACCAGGGCGAAGATCCAGTTGGCCTCTCCCGCGTGGGTGGTCCAGATCTTGCTGCCGGTGCAGATGAGGTCGTCACCGTCGTCGGTAGCCGACATCGTGAGGGCGGCCAGGTCCGAACCGGCCTCGGGTTCGGAGTAACCCTGGCAGAAGAACACCTCACCGGTCAGGATGCGCGGCAGGAAGAAGTCCTTCTGTTCCGGCGTGCCGTAGGCGATGATCGCGTGCGCGACCATCCGGATGCCCATCGGCGACAGCGACGGCGCGCCCGCCAGGGTCGACTCGCGGCTGAAGATGTAGTGCTGGGTCAGCGTCCAGTCGCAGCCGCCGTATTCGACCGGCCACGCGGGGGCGGCCCAGCCGCGCTCGTGCAGGATCGCCTGCCAGGCCATGCTGGCCTCGTGATCGGCGTAGACGCTGGTCATCAGCCGGCCAGCCGCCTGCAGATCAGGGGTGAGCTTCTCGTCGAGGAACGCCCGCACCTCGTCCCGGAATTCGAGGTCCTTCGCTGACCATGACAGGTCCATCTGCTGTTCCTCCATCTGCGCACGGCCGTTCTCAGAAGTAACCGTAGCCCGTCGTCCGTGGCGGGCTGCGCTGGGTGTCGTTAATTCTGCCGCTCGGGTTTGAGGTTCCAAGGCCCGGGGAACAGGTTCGGAGGACGCCGCCGGGCAGTCCCCTCACAACGTGACACTGAGAGGTCCGGTCCCTGCACAAGGGACCGGGCCTTTCGTCTGTGCGGGTCAGGCTGTGGGCGCGGCACCCAGCACCCGCTGGATGTCGGGCTTCATCTCCTGGAGCTGCCCACCCCAGTACCCCCAACTATGGGTGCCGTTGGGCGGGAAGTTGAACACGCCGTTGCGTCCGCCCGCGGCCTGATACCGAGCCTGGAACTGCTGATTGGTGCGAATGGTCAAGCCCTCCAAGAACTGCGCGGGAATCTGCGCGTTGCCCAGGCCGGCGTCGAGGTCGGTCGGGTTGCCGTTGCCGCTGTAAACCCAAACGCGGGTGTTGTTGGACACCAGCTGGCCGATGTGCAGCATCGGATCGTTGCGTTGCCAGGCACTTCCGCCGTACGGACCCCACATGTCCAGCGCGTTGAATCCGCCGGCGTCAGCCATGGCCACCGAGACCAGCAACGGCCAGGAGTTGGCCGACAGGTTCAGGAAGCCCGACAACGATCCGGCGTAGACGAACTGGCCGGGATGGTAGGCGGCCATGATCAATGCGGCGCTGCCTGACATCGAGAGGCCGACCACCGCGTTCCCGCTTGGGCTGACGCCCTTGTTTGCCGAGAGCCAGGCCGGCAGCTCCGACGTCAGGAATGTCTCCCACTTGTAGGTCTGCGTGGTGCCGTTGCCGACCGCGGGCCGGTACCAGTCCGTGTAGAAGCTCGACATGCCGCCGACCGGCATGACTACGGAGATTCCGGAGCCGTTGAACAACGGGAATGCGTTGGTGTTGATGTCCCAGCCGCTGCGGTCGTCCTGAGCGCGCAACCCGTCCAGCAGGTAGACCGCCTTGGCGCCCCCACTCTGGAATTCGACGGTGATGTTGCGTCCCATCGATGGCGACGGGACGCTGAGGTACTCGACCTCGGCGGCCGCGGCCGTTGGTGGCTGGGCCGCGACGGCGCCGAGCACCAAGAGCGAAGCGGCTGCGGCGGTGGCCGCTCGAATGATCCCCCGATTGCGTATGTTGCGAAATAGATCCATGAGTAGTCCTGGTCTGCAGTCGTTCCCTCCCCGACCTACCTGAGCTATCGGAGGCGGTCCACCATCAGTTACGCCGGCGAAAGTTCAATCGATCGTGTTGTCTCGGAGACCGTGGCGGTTCTCGACGCCGCACCGAGCCGTGTGTTAGTCGGCATCACCGGGCCGCCCGGGGCGGGCAAGTCGACACTCGCTCAGGCGGTGGTGAGTCGGATCCAAGGAGCGTCGTACCTGCCGATGGACGGCTTCCACCTCTCCAATACCGTGCTGGCGCGGCTGGGCCGGTGCGATCGCAAAGGCGCCGCGGATACCTTCGACGCGGCCGGGTACGTGAGTGTGTTGCACAGGGTGCGGTCCGACTACCGCCTGCGGGATGTCTACGTACCCGACTTCGACCGTCGCCTCGACGAACCAGTCGCAGCCGGACACGTCATTGCTGCCGACTGTCGGTTGGTGATCACCGAGGGCAACTACCTCGGCGTGCCCGACGGCGAGTGGTCAGGCGTGCGCGGGCTGCTGGATCGCCTCTTTTATGTGGACTGTCCGGCGGACGTGCGATGGGAACGGTTGGTGGCTCGGCATATTGCCGGCGGGCGTACGAGGGCGGCGGCCGAGGCGTGGGTCGACGAGGTCGACGAGCCCGATGCCACGTTGATCGCGACGACGCGGCAGTGGTGTGACGCGGTCATCGACGGCTGCTGAGGCGCCGAACGTAACCCCAGGGCGCGATCCGACGCCGAGCGTCACCCTCGCGTTACATTCGGCGAGCCGTCAGCAGCAGCGCGCGGTCGGGTTGGCGTCGGCGTCGGCGTGCCGTTTGCGCCAATACTGCGCCTCGCTGAGCACCGGTTCGCCCGGATGTGTGCGGGCCCGGTGCTCCAGATAGCGGCGGTAGTGGCTGTCGCCCATCAATGCGCTGACGTACCAACGGATCTGGCGTGCGGTGCGGGTAGCGCCTCCCATTGCTTCTGCACCTCCTTCTCGGCGGCGGTGGAGATCAGGCTCGACGGACCGAAGATCTTCGACGGCACCGGGGTGTCGTCGCTCAGCGGCGGGCCGCCGCCGCGGAGGGCCCGCAGCGCCACGATCACTCCGGCGACGAACACGATGATCACGGCCGCGGCGAACACGATCGACAGCGTGCCCTGGATGAAGGTGTTGCGGATGACGGCGTGCAGCTGATCGACGTTCTTCGCCGACCCGAAGGCCGTCTTGCCCGCGTCCGCGGCGGCGCGGTACTGGAAGTGCTGTGTCCAGTAGCCGACCTTGGGATCGCCGGAGAAGATCTTCTGCCACGACGCGGTGAGCGTGACGGTCAGATCCCACAGCAGCGGGACCGCAGGGATCCAGGCCCATTTCAGCAGACCCCGCTTGACGACCACGACCGTCACCACCGTCAACGCGATCGCCGCCAGCAACTGGTTGGCGATACCGAACAGTGGGAACAGCGTGTTGATTCCGCCGAGCGGATCGGTGACGCCCATCAGCAGGATGGACCCCCAGCCGGCGACCACCAGCACGCTGCAGATCCACGCCCCGACCCGCCAGCTCGGGTTGCGCAGCCGCGTGAACGGGCCGCCGAGGTTGGCCAGTCCGTCGGAGAGCATGAAGCGGGCGACCCGAGTGCCGGCGTCGACGGTGGTCAGGATGAACAGCGCCTCGAACATGATCGCGAAGTGATACCAGAACGCCCGAAGACCCGGCCCGCCGAACACCTGGTGCAGCACTTCGGACATGCCGAACGCCAATGTCGGCGCGCCGCCGGTGCGCGAGATGATCGAGTGCTCACCGACACTTGCAGCGGCCTCATTGATCTGACCCGCGGTGATCGGGGCCCCGGATAGGCCGAGCCCGTTGACGTATTTGGCCGCGGTTTCGGCCGTCGTACCCGTCTGAGCCGACGGTGCGTTGATCGCGAAGTACAGATGCTGGTTGAGGATTGCGGCGGTGATCAACGCCATGATCGCCACGAACGACTCGGTGAGCATGCCGCCGTATCCGATCAAGCGCATCTGGCTTTCCTTCTCCAGCAGCTTCGGCGTGGTTCCCGAAGAGATCAGAGAGTGAAAACCAGACAGCGCCCCACAGGCGATGGTGATGAACAAGAACGGGAAAAGCGAGCCGGCGAACACCGGGCCGGAGCCGCTCTCGGCGAACTTGGACACCGCCGGAGCTTCCATGATCGGCCGGGCCAGCAGGATGCCGACCGCGAGCAGCACGATGGTCCCGACCTTCATGAACGTCGACAGGTAATCGCGCGGCGCCAGCAGGAACCAGACCGGCAGCACCGACGCGGCCAGGCCGTAGACGATGATGCACCACGACAGCGTGACCTTGGACAGCGTGAACCAGTTTGTGCCCCAATCAGTATCGGCCACCCAGCCGCCGCTGGCCACGGCCAGCAGGAGCAGGGCCACGCCGATCAACGAGACTTCGGAGACCCGCCCGGGCCGCAGGAAACGCAGATAGAGACCCATGAAGATGGCGATCGGGATGGTCATCGCGATCGAGAACACGCCCCATGGGCTTTCCGCGAGTGCGCCGACCACGACCAGTGCCAGCACCGCCAGCAGGATCACCATGATGGCGAGTACGGCGATGATGGCCGCGACGCCGCCGATGGCGCCCAGCTCGTCGCGCGCCATCTGTCCCAGGGAGCGTCCGCGGCGACGGGTCGAGATCGCCAGCACCAGGTAGTCCTGCACGCAGCCGGCGAACACCGCGCCGAGGATGATCCAGATTGTGCCGGGCAGATACCCCATCTGCATGGCCAGGACCGGGCCGACGAGCGGGCCGGCCCCGGCGATCGCGGCGAAGTGGTGACCGAACAGCACCCGCCGGTCGGTGGGCATGTAGTCGGTGCCGTTCTCGAAAATCTCTGCCGGAGTGGCGTTGTCGTCGCGTGGGCGAACGATCTTCATCTCGATCAGCCGCGCATAGAACCGGTAGCCGATGACGTAGGTGCAGATTGCGGCAATGACGAACCACACCGCGTTGACGGTTTCGCCGCGGAAGAACGCGATGATGGCCCACGCGATCGAACCGAGGACTGCGATGGTGCCGAAGATCAGTTTGTGCCGGAGGGTGATCGGCGATCGGTCGACGACGGCCACCGGCGGCAGATCGGGATCGGTGCGGATGTAGGTGACGTCGCCCTTGGTCTCTTCAATGTGTTCCGACGGCGTGCCGGTCGGTGCAGCCACAGTGTTTCTCCTTGCCGAGACGTGTATTGCCAGGCCGTTGCGTCATCCTTTCATTCACAGGTTCGGCGGGATCGGGAACGGGCCGGAAAACCCGCGGCGACTTGTCAGTGCCGTGGAGGGGCCCGGGGAACTGACCACGCCGAAGCTGTTGTTATCACGCAGAAGTTCGAGTAGCACGCACGATAACTACAGCCTCGGCGGGCCAGCCCCTAGTCGCGCTCGTAGAAGGCGCGCACCGTGTCAACGGTGTCGGCCTCGGCTGGACTCTTGTCGTCGCGGTAGCGCAGCACCCGGGCGAACCGCAGTGCCATGCCGGCGGGGTACCGGCTGGAGCCCTGCACGCCGTCGAACGCGATCTCGACGACCTGCTCGGGACGAACCGGCACCACATACTGATCGAGCGGACCCACCGCGAGCTCGCTGAACCTCGCGGTCTGCCACTCCAGCATGGCGTCGGTCATGCCCTTGAAGGTCTTGCCGAGCATCACGAAGCCGCCGCTGTTCGGGTCGCGTGCGCCGAGATGAATGTTGGACAGCTTCCCGGTGCGCCGCCCGGAACCCCACTCCACGGCGAGCACGACCAGATCCAGCGTGTGTACCGGCTTGACCTTCAGCCAGCCCGCACCCCGACGGCCCGCCTCGTAGGGCGAACTGGGGGACTTCGCCATCACCCCTTCGTGACCGGCGGCCAGTGTGACGTCCAGAAACTTCTGTGCGGCAACAGCATCCGTAGTCGCGAGCCGGTCTACACGCTGATCGTCGGGCACGATCTCGTCCAGTGCGGCCAGCCGGGCACGCGTCGGCTCGTCGAGCAGGTCGACACCGTCCAGATGCAGGATGTCGAAGAAGAAAACCGAAAGCGGCTGCGCCGCCCGCGCGGCGGCGACGTCGATACTTCTCCCGAATCGCGAAGCGGTGACCTGGAACCGGTGGGGGCGGTTGTCGGAGCGCAGGGCGATGGCCTCGCCGTCGGCGATCAATTCCGTTACCGGCAGCGCGAGCGCCGCGTCCACCACCTCGGGCAGCCGGGCGGTGACGTCGTCGAGGCTGCGCGTATAGACGGTGACGTCGTTGCCGGAACGGTGAATCTGCACGCGGGCGCCGTCGAGTTTCGCCTCGAAAATGGCGTCGCCGCTGAGGCGTTCGAGGGCGTCGGCCACGCCGGTGGCGGTCTGGGCGAGCATGGGGCCGACCGGCCTGCCGACCTTGAGAGTGAATTCGTCTAGCGCTTCGGCCCCGCCGGTCAGCGCCGAGGCCGCCACCGCCGGCAGGTCGCCGCCGAGCATGGCGGCACGGCGGACGGCGGCGACGGGCAGGCCGGCCGACTTCGCGACTGCGTCAGCCATCACCCCGGCCAGCGCACCCTGACGGAGTTCGCCACCGAGCAGCCGGCGCAGGAACACCTGCTCGGTCTCGGTGGCCGCGCCAAACAGGCCGCCGAGCAGTTCGGCCCGTCGGGCTTGCGACCCCTTGCCGGCGACGGCGCCGATCTCGGTGAACGTCGCGTCGACCGCCGACACCGTCAGCGAGGGCTCCTCAGCGTGTGGGGGCAGTGAGCGCAGCGCCGCCCAGCCGACCCCGATCTGCCGTTGCGGTAGCTCGCCGGACAGCCACGACACCACCACCTGCACGACTCGCGGATCCCCGACGCCGGTCAGCAGTTGGGCGATCCGCGCCACCTTGGCCAGCCGCGACGACGTCGCCGACACATCGGCTGAGGCCGCCGCGACATCGCCGAGCAACATGCCTCCAGGTTGGCACGACATCAAAGACAACGCGCGCCGCGTCAGGCGACTTCGAAGGACACCGAATGCCAGCCCGTCGCGCCGTCCGGCGCCGGCGGTGCCTGGTCCTCGGTCTGCACCGCGCCGGTGTTGTCCGTGGCGCGCACCGTGATCGCGTGCGTACCGGTCTGGGTGGCCGTCCACGGAAAGCTCCACAGCCGCCAGGTGTCGTTCGAGTACGCCGCGCCGAGCTTGGCCTGCTGCCACGGTCCATCGTCGATGCGGACCTCGACGGCCTTCACGCCCCGGTTCTGCGCCCACGCCACCCCGCCGAAGGTCACCGGCCCCTTGCCAACCCGCTGACTGTCACGCGGCACGTCGATCCGCGACTCGGTCTTTATCGGGCCGCGCTCGGACCAGCCCAGCTTGCTCCAGTAGGCCTGCGCCTTGTCGAAGCGGGTGAGCTCCAAATCCACCACCCACTTGGTGGCCGAGACGTAGCCGTACAGCCCCGGCACCACCAACCGGGCGGGATAACCGTGCTCGACGGGCAGGGGCACGCCGTTCATCCCGATCGCCAGCATCGCGTCACGCCCGTCGGTGAGCGCCTCCACTGGGGTGCCCGCGGTGAACCCGTCCACCGATGTCGAGAGCACCATGTCCGCGTCGGTGTGAATACCAGCGTCGCGCAACAGGTCCCGAACCCGGTAGCCGGTCCAGGTCGCGTTGGAAATGAGATCGCCACCGACCGGGTTGGACACGCAGGCCAGCGTCACGACCTTCTCGATCGGCTCGAATCTCTTGAGGTCGTCGAAGGTGTAGGTGAGTTCACGGTCCACCATCCCGTGGATGCGCAACCGGAAGTCGGCGCGCGAGAGCTGCGGGACGCTCAGCGAGGTGTCGATGCGGTAGAAGTCGCCGTTGGATGTGATGAAGCTCGGCAGCTGGACGCCGGCCGGCGTGATGTCGGAAGGAACCGGCGACGGCGGCGGTGCCGACGGCAGCGCGAAGCTGTCCCGGTCGCCGGACACGCTGTGCAGCCGTCGACTGATCACTGTGCCCGCGACGCCGCCGAGGAGCCCGAGTCCGACGAACCCGAGCGTGGCCAACGAGAGCCGGCGTCCCGGATCCACTTCCGAGGCGTCGGTGGCAGGGCCGACTGGTCCTTCGGAGATCCGGCCGGAGGTGAGCAGCCGCAGCACCAGGATCCCGCACACCGCGCCGAGCAGGGTCGGGATGATGTCCACCGGCCGGGCGCCGGGACGGGCCAGCACCGCGGCGCTTCCGGCGCCGGCCGCGAGCGCGAATGCCAGTGAGCCGACCGGTACGCGAGACCGCTCCCAGATCGCGGCGGTGGCCGCGAGCACCGCGACGACCGCGATCACCGCCACCGACAGGAACAGCTTGTCGGCCGTGCCGAAGGTCAGGATCGCCCATTCCTTCACCGGCCCGGGCGTCGCGTTGATGACGGCCGTGCCGACGGCGGTGCGGGCGTCGGCGGCCGGTGAGAAGAACGCGGCTGTCAGCTGGACTACGCCGAGGGCGACGGCGGCGGCCGCCACCCCGGCTCCCATTCGCAGACCGACCGTGGATCGGGCCATGCGAGCCAACCTACCGCTGGGTAGGCACCCTTGGTCATTACCGATTGATGACGAGCGGTAACGTGCGTACCGGCTCGGGCGCCACCGGGGTGTCCCGCGAATCGAACAGCGAACTGTAAACCGCACGGGAGCCGTGCCGGCGTCAACTGACAGGAGTAACAGATGGAGATCTCGGGCAAGAAGGTGGTCGTCATCGGCGGCGCATCAGGCTTCGGCCGGGCGAGCGCTGAGCGGCTGGCCGCCCAGGGCGCCAAGGTGGCGGTCCTCGACCGCGAAGGCACCGACGGCCCCGAGGTCGCATCCGGTGTCGGGGGCCCCTTCATCCCGGTCGACGTCACCGACTTCGCGGGCACCGAAAAGGTGCTGCAGCAGGCGGTCGACGAGCTGGGCGGCCTGCACGTCGTGCTGACCACCGCCGGCGGCGGTGTCGCGGAGAAGACGTTCGGCAAGAACGGCCCGCACGCCCTGGAGACCTTCCAGAGCACGATCAATCTCAACCTCATCGCCAGCTTCAACATCAGTCGCCTCGCGGCCGCGCACATGGCCAACAACGAGCCCGAGGACGAGGAGCGCGGCGTCATCATCAACACCGCCTCGATCGCCGCGTTCGAAGGCCAGATCGGACAGGTCGCCTACACCGCCGCCAAGGCCGGTATCGCCGGTATGTGCCTGACCATGGCCCGCGACCTCGGACCGGTCGGTATCCGCGCGCTGGCGATCGCGCCGAGCCTGTTCGCCACCGGCCTGACCAAGGGCATTCCCGACGAGTTCGCCAAGGCGCTCACCAAGGACGCCGCCTTCCCGAAGCGGCTGGGCCGGCCGGAGGAATTCGCCATGCTGGTCTCCGCGATCGTGGAGAACCCGATGCTCAACGGCCAGTGCATCCGCCTGGATGCCGGGCAGCGTTTCGCCCCCAAGTGACCAAGGCGCTTTACCGCGGCAACGACTGACTGTGGTAAGGCATTAGAGCAATAGGGATTGGGCCGGGCACCGCCGCCTCGAGGAGGATCCGATGGGTATCGCACTGACCGACGACCACCGTGAACTCAGCGAGGTAGCGCGCTCGTTCCTGACTACGCAGAAGGCCAGGGCGGCGGCGCGCGCACTTCTCGGCGACGACGCCGAGGAGGCGCGTCCGCCGTTCTGGACCGAGCTGGCCGGGTTGGGCTGGCTCGGGCTGCATGTCGACGAACAGTACGGCGGTTCGGGTTTCGGCCTGCCCGAGCTGGTGGTCGTCATCGACGAGCTCGGCCGTGCGGTGGCGCCGGGCCCGTTCGTGCCGACCGTCGTCGCATCGGCGGTGGTGTCCGCCGTCGGCAGCGACGAGCAGAAGGCACGCCTACTGCCCGGCCTGGTCGACGGATCAGTCACTGCCGCAATTGGATTCGGCGGCGACGTCACGGTCTCGGGGGAGACGGCCAGTGGTGATGCCGGCGTGGTCCTCGGCGCCGGCCTTGCTGAGGTGTTGGTGCTTGCCGCCGGTGACGACGTGGTGCTGGTGGAGCGCAGCGGTGACGGCGTCTCGGTGGACCTGCCCGGCAGCCTCGACCGGGCGCGGCGCTCCGGGCGGGTGACGCTCCGCGACGTCTCGGTGGCCGGCAACGTGCTGGCCGGGGCGCGCACCGCCGCGGTGGCCCTGGCACGGACGCTGTTCGCCGCCGAAGCCGCGGGTGGAGCGTCGGACTGTGTGGACGCCGCCGTCGAATACGCCAAGGTGCGTGAGCAATTCGGCCGCACCATCGCAACCTTTCAGGCGATCAAGCACCACTGCGCCGACATGATCGTCGGCTCCGAGTCCGCGGTCGCCGCCGCGTGGGACGCCGCACGGGCGGCCGGCGACGACCAGAAGCAGTTCGAACTCGTTGCCGCTGCTGCCGCGGCATTGGCATTCCCGGCCTATGTTCGCAACGCGGAGTTGAACATTCAGGTGCACGGCGGCATCGGCTTCACCTGGGAGCACGACGCACATCTGCACCTGCGCCGGGCGCTGACGGTGCAGGCGGTGTTGGGCGGGGACGGTCCGGTCACCGACGTGTTCACCCTGACCGACGCCGGTCACAGCCGGGCCAACAGCCTGGACCTGCCTCCCGAGGCTGACGATCTGCGTACTCAAATCCGTTCTGACGCAGCTGAACTCGCTAAGCTCGACGAGAAGGCGCAACTCGACGAGCTGATCGCGAGCGGATACGTCATGCCGCACTGGCCGAAGCCGTGGGGCCGTGCCGCGGGCGCCGTCGAACAGCTGCTGATCGAGGAAGAATTCGCCGCCGCCGGTGTCAAGCGACCGGACTACGGCATCACCGGCTGGGTGATCCTGACCCTGATACAGCACGGAACCCCCTCGCAGATCGAGAGATTCGTCGAGAAGGCGTTGCGTAAAGACGAGATTTGGTGCCAGCTGTTCTCCGAACCGTCAGCGGGCTCGGATGCCGCGGCGGTCAAGACGCGGGCTACCCGCGTCGACGGCGGCTGGACCATCACCGGCCAAAAGGTGTGGACCAGCGGGGCGCACTACTGCAAGCGCGGCCTGGCCACCGTCCGCACCGACTTCGAGGTACCCAAGCACGCCGGCATCACGACGGTGATCCTGGACATGGAGGCGCCGGGAGTCGAGGTGCGGCCACTGCGCCAGATCACCGGCGGTGCCGACTTCAACGAGGTGTTCTTCAACGACGTGTTCGTCCCCGACGAGGATGTGGTCGGGGAGCCGAACGCCGGCTGGACGGTCGCGCGGGCCACGCTCGGCAATGAGCGGGTCAGCATCGGCGGCGGCGCAGGCACGATCGCACCGGCCGCGGCCTGGCTGGTGTCGCTGACCAAGGCCCACGGCGACCGGGTCGCCGGCGCGGTGCAGTGGGTCGGCCGGTTCTTGGCCAGGGATCAGGCGCTGCGTCTGCTGAACCTGCGACGCGTCGTCCGTGCGCTCGAGGGTGCCGGCCCGGGGCCGGAAGGCAACATCACCAAACTCATTCTGGCCGAACAGTTTCAAGAGCAGGGCACCATCGCCGCGGCCCTGGTCGGTCCGGAGGCGGCGCTCGACGGCGGCGAGGGTGAACTGGCCGGTCGGTCGGCGCTGGGGTCCCGGGCCCTGTCCATCGCCGGCGGAACATCGGAGATCACCCGCAATCAGATCGCCGAGCGCATCCTCGGTATGCCACGCGACCCGCTGATCAAGTAATTGACGCGGTGATACGCCGTTGGCAAACCGTTTCTGTGGTATTCACCGCCGGAACTGCAGTTGTTGGCTAATCTTCGTGCATGCGAATGAAAGGTCTGGCACTGGCCACACTCGTTGTTGTTCTGGCGGCCTGCGGTTCCAGTCCCAAGGCTGGCACCCCGACCACCCAGGTCGCGAAGGCCGACGACATCAAGATCAGCGGCGATGCGTCGACGCCGGTCAACAAGCTGGCGATCTCGGCGATCGCCGATCTGCAGAAGTACTGGGGCGAGGAGTATCCGAAGCTTTACGGCAGTGACTACAAGCCGGTCGCGGGCGGCTTCTTCGCGGTGGTCCCGTCGTCCGGGAAACTACCGCCGTGCGCCGAGAGCTCCAGCGACATTTCAGGCAACGCCTTCTACTGCGCAACCAAGGACGTGGTGGCGTGGGACTCCGAAAAACTGCTACCCGAATTGCAGTCGAAGTTCGGCGATTTCGTCATCCCGATCGTGCTGGCACACGAATGGGGGCACGCCATCCAGGCCCGGTCCAATTTCACCGCACGCACGGTGACCAAGGAATTGCAGGCCGACTGCTTCGCCGGTGGTTGGGCCAAACACGCCAAGGATGCCGGGGTCTACAAGGTCAACGCCGCCGAGATGGACAACGCCCTGGCCGGCATCCTCGAGTTGCGCGACTCCCCGGGAACCAGCAACATCGACCCCTCGGCGCACGGCAGCGGCTTCGACCGGGTCGGTGCGTTTCAGGACGGCTATGACAACGGGCCCACCGCGTGCAAGGCCTACCGTGACGACAACCCGGTGGTCGTCGAGTTGCCGTTCCAGAACGCGGAGGACGAGGCAGCCGGTGGCGACATGCCGTACGACGCGATCGTCAACGACGTGCCCTACGACATCGAGGACTACTGGGCGCACGTCTATCCGGAGCTGACCAACGGCGAGGCGTGGGTTCCGGTCAAAGGGCTGGAGCCGTTCGACCCGGCCAACCCGCCGACGTGCGGTGGTAACCGGGCCGAAGGATATGCGCTGTTCTATTGCGTCCCAGAGGATTACATCGGGTGGGACAACGTAGACGCGATGCCGACGGTGTACCGCCAGGGCGGCGACTTCGCCGTCGCGACCCTGCTGGCCACGCAGTTCGGACTGGCCGCGATGACCCGGGCCAACGACAAGTCCGATGACAAGACCCAGTCGCTGCGCGGCGACTGCTTCGCCGGCGCGTACACGGCGAGCGTCCTGCTGCAGAACCGTAAGGACACCAGCAGTTTCGGTATCTCACCCGGTGACCTCGATGAAGCCATCACCGCGCTGCTGGTGTTCCGCGGTGACGGTGACGTCGAACGCCAGGGTGCCGGTTTCGAGCGAATCCGGCACTACCGCAACGGCGTGATCAATGGCGCGGAGGCCTGCCTCAAGGACTGAACGGCGCACTGTCCCGGTGAACAGATCCGCCATGTTGTCCTGTCCGGCACTCGTCAGGCATGCTCCGGGGTGTGGCAGGCAGCGACAAACTGGTTCTGGGTGCGAGTGGTTTCCTCGGCTCGCATGTGACGCGGCAGTTGGTGGAACGCGGTGACAACGTCCGCGTCATGCTCCGCAAGACGAGCTCCACCCGCGGCATCGACGACCTGTCGGTTGAGCGCTTCTATGGCGACATCTTCGACGACGCCGCGCTGAAGGAAGCGATGGACGGCTGCGACGTCGTGTACTACTGCGTCGTCGACACGCGCGCCAACCTGCGCGACCCCGCACCGCTGTATCGCACCAACGTCGAGGGGCTACGTCACGTCCTCGACGCAGCGGTCAACGCCGACCTGCGCAAGTTCGTGTTCACCAGCACGATCGGCACGATCGGACTGGGCACCGGCGAGGTCGTGAACGAGGAGACCCCGGTTGATTGGGGCAACAAGGGCGGCGGTTACATCGGCTCGCGGATCGCGGCCGAGAAGCTGGTCATGGACTACCACCGCGACAAGGCGCTGCCCGCCGTCGCGCTATGCGTGTCCAACACCTACGGCGCCGACGACTGGCAGCCGACGCCGCACGGGTCTCTGGTTGCTGCCGCTGCTGCCGGCAAGCTGCCCTTCTACATGGATGGGATGGCCACCGAGGTGGTCGGCATCACCGACGCAGCCCGTGCGCTGCTGCTGGCTGCCGACCACGGCCGGGCGGGGCAGCGCTACATCATCTCGGAGCGCTTTCTGTCCTACCGCGAGTTGTACGAGACCGCTGCGCGCGCCGTCGGCCGGCTGTCGCCTCGATGGGGCATTCCCAAACCGGTGATGAAGGCGATCGGGATCCTCGGCGGTGCCGCCGCCGCACTGACCCGCCGTGACCTGCCGCTGAATCCGACCACCGTGCGGCTCATTGGAATCATGGCGCCGATGGACCACAGCAAGGCGGTTCGCGAACTGGGCTGGCAGCCCCGCGATGTGCACGAGTCGATCCGGGAAGCCGCCGAGTTCTTCGATCGGCGTCGACGCGACCGTCAGGGTCCCTGAAGAATCCCTCGGGTTTGCCGACGGGTGACTACGCTCGTGACGTGTTTGCGGCCCGGCTGATCCACAGATCACAGAGTGGGGCTGCGTGAGCCCTTCGAACGTGCGCGATCGGATCGGATTCGCCGCAGGCTTGTTCGGCTGGGTCGCATTGCCCTACCTCGCCGGGTCGGTGTTGTCCTGGCAGACCTTCGGCGGGGGGATCGGGCCCGCGTTCTTCCCGCCCGCGGGGGTGACGGTCGCGGCCATGCTGCTGACCCGGCGGACGATGTGGCCGGTGATCGTCGCCGCGATCGTGGTCGCCGAGCTGGCCGTCGACCTCCGCTACGGAGCGGGATGGCCGGCAGCGGCGGGATTCGCGGTGGCCAACTCGGTAGAGGCGCTCGTCGGAGCGTCGCTGGTGCTCGCCTGGTGCAAGGGGCCACCTGATCTGCGCAAGCGCGAGGACCTGGCCCGATTCGTGGCCGGTGCCATGCTGCTGGGGCCGCTGCTGGGCGGCGTGATCGGCGCGACGACAACTGCGCTGCATGATCAGGTCGCTTGGCCGATGGCGATGGTGCACTGGTGGGCCGGCGACGCCGTCGGCGTCTTGATGATCGGCGCGCCGATCTTGTTGTGGCCGTTGCAGTCCCACATCCTGCGGGCACGGATGCTGGAAACGATGACCGTCCTCACCGGTATGGCGGTGCTGACGGTGGTGTCATTTCGGCTCGAGCTTCCGCCTGCATTGTTCCTCCTGCCCGTGATGGCGTGGGCGGCGTTACGACTCGACATGCTCGGGGCGGTGCTCTGCGGCGGGGCGCTTGCCTTCACCGCCAACGGCATGGCCAATGCCGGATACACGACATTCGAGAACCTCGATCTGCGCCGGCCGGGTCAGCTGGCGATCGCTCAGGCCTTCATCGCCGTCGTCGTACTGGTGGCGATGTTGACGGCGCAGGAAGCGGGCGGCCGGGTCACCGCGGTGCGACAGCGCCAAGCCGAACGACGCGAGCGGGAGCGCCTGGAAACGCTGGCGAACCTGGGCCAGATGCTCTCCGGTGCCCTGACCCAGAATCAGATCGGGGATGCCGTCCTCGGACAGGTGATCAACGAAGCGGGCGCACAAGCACTCGCGGTGGCACTCCTGAATGACGACGGCACCGCACTCGATTGGCTGGCGATGGGCGGCTATCCCGAGTTTGCGGCGTATCAGTTTCACGACAGCGTGGCCTTGGACGAGCCCACTGCGGCCACCGACGCGGTCCGCACGGGTGAGCCCGTGATCATTCGAACCGTCGCGGAGTATCGCCGACGGTATCCCGAGAACGCCAAGTGGATGGTCGCCAGCGGCGGCGCGGCCGTCGTGAGCTGGCCGTTGACGGCGGGTGGCAAAGCCCTTGGGGCGCTGGTGCTGGCGTGGGCCGACACCCAGCCGCTGGACACCGCGCAACTCGCCTACACCTCGGCTGTCTCCACCATGATCGCGCAGGCGCTGGTACGCGCCCGGATCTACGCAGACGAACACGCCCGCGCGGCGGTCTTGCAGGCAGCGGTGCTGCCGACCAGCCCGGCCCCGATCGACGGTGTGGACGTCGGGGTCAGTTACGAGCCCGCCGATCTGGTGCAGGGTCTCGGCGGGGACTGGTATGACGCGCTCGAATTGCCGGAGGGCCGAACGTATCTGGCCGTCGGCGATGTGGTGGGCCACGGGCTGCCCGCCGTCGAGGACATGGCCCAGCTGCGCACCGCCGGGCGAGCGCTGGCCCTGCACGGTTTGCCCCCGGCCCAGTTGCTGATGGCGCTCAACGTGTTCACTCGCCGCGCCAGCAACGGGAAGTTCGCGACAATGGGTGTGGCCGTGCTGGATCCGGCGTCCGCCACCCTCTGTTACGCCTCTGCCGGTCACCCGCCACCATTGCTGCGACGCGCGTCGACCGGGACGGTCATTCGGCTGGTCGGTGCGCACGGTCCGGTGTTGGGCCCGATCGAGCGCGCGTCCTACAGCGAGGGCACCGTCGAAGTCGGGGAGGGAGACATCTTCGTCATGTACACCGATGGGCTCATCGAGCGGCGCGGTCAGGACATCGAATCCGGAATGCAGCGCGTGGAGCAGCTCGTCGGCGACTGGAGTGGTGGCGAGGCGCTGCCGTCGGCCTGCCGGCAACTGACCCAGACGGTGGCGCCCCCACCCCGCAACGACGACGTGTGCGTGCTCGCAGTGCGCTTCGGCGCTACCGACGCACCGAGTTCACCAGTTCCAGGATTGACACGGTAGCCTCGGCCAACGCGGCCGCCTCCTCACTACTGAGCTGCCCGCATATCCAATCCCAGTGGGCTGCAACGGTATCCCCGGGCGATGGCGGCGGTGCCAGCGTCACATCGCCGCGGCGCCAGCGGACCGTTTCCGGCTTCGGGTCGCCCAGCAGGAGCCGCCTACCATCGAATCCCAGTGGCTGGGAAACCAGCACAACGTGCTCGTCGTCAACCGACTCGACCAGGCCCCACCGGATGCGGCACGCCTGCAGGATGCGCAACGGTGTGGTCGGGTCGCCGTCGAGGAAGCGGACCCACGGATAAACGACGAACACATGAAAGCTGTGGTGCGCCAGGCCATGTTCGTGGACCTCATCGAGCAGGCCGGTGGGCTGGCGGGCGAAGGCGGTGCGCAAACGCCTCGTGAGGGTAGCTGGATCGACGGCGTCCAGCAGTGGGCCGCCCACCCAATAGCTGCGCACCACCTCGGCGTGCAACGGATCGCTGATGCCGGCCGCAGCGGCGATCTCCTCGAGGTATGTCCAAGCGCCGTCGAACCCCTGCGCGTGTCCGGAGATCTCGTCATATCCGCGGCCGGGTAGTAGAACCGTGGCGTCAGGGGGGCCGCAGTAGCCCAGCTCATTCGGCGGAAAGGCGAAGCGGGCAAACAACTCCCAGCCATTGCGGCTCGTCGGCAGGTGGGTGGTCATGAGGAGTCGTCGAGTCCGCTGCCCATCAGCCGGAGACCGGTCCACGCTGCTTGCGCACCCTGTGCGTCGGTCTTCTCGACCACGAATCCCATATGAATGATCACCCAATCGCCCGCGTTGAATGTCTCCTCGGGAAGCATGCCGATGTTGACCCGACGGTGCTCGCCGGCAACGTCGACCAGCGCCAGCTGACCGCCATATCCCTCCACCAGGCTCACCACCCTGCCGGGTATGCCCAGACACATCGCGTCACACCCCCTGCGCCGCAAGCTTTTCGCGCAGTGTCGCCACTGTGTCACGTACCGCGTCCACCGCGGCGTTCACAGACGCGCGCACCGGTTCACTCAACCCGATTCCCTCTGCGGTGTCGGCCACCTCGCACCCGACGACAACGGTGGGCGGCGCCACACCGCCCAGCGCCCGCAGGCTGGCGAAGACGGTGCCGGGGTCCATGCCATGGGCATCCAATGCGGCTGTGGCACCTAACGACTCGTGGTCGGCGACGAACACGTGCAGGGCTCCTGGCGAACCCCGGTCCGGTAGGGCGTCGACCAGCACCAGTGCCGCCCACGAGTCGAGTAGGTCGTAGGCCAGGTGCATGCCGCCGATACCGTAGTCGGTGACCTGAATGTCGGGCTCTGCACCGACGGTCTCGCCCAGGGAGCGGATCACTTCGGATCCGAACCCGTCGTCGCCGAGGAAGATGTTGCCGATCCCGGCGACCAGAATGCGTTGCTTCATCGGATCGCTACATGTGTCGCATTCTCATGTAGCGCTGGACATCCGGGATCGACCGGATCCCAACCACCACGCCCGCCACCACGACGATTGCCACCAGACCGCTGGCGATCCATCCTACGACTGCCATCTCGAACTCCATTCTTGACTAGACGGTTTCACGTCGAGCGGCTCGACCTCGTCGGGCGCGAAGTAGAGATAGCGCCCGTACCAGGCGTGCAGATCGGCGGCCGGATCGTCTTCGACCACGACGCCGACATGCGTGTTGCCGTCGACGTCTTCGTGAACGGAGGTGACCCGTGCGGTCTTGCCCGCCACGAAGATGTCTTGCGCGTCGGCGCGACGGCTCGGCCGCAACCGCACCCGGCTACCGCGGGACACCGGGACACCGGCCACCAGGACGGCGTCGACCTCGGGACGGACCTCATGGTCCACCGACGGATCCCACCAGTCGACGCCGTCGGGCACTTCGGGGATGAGACCCCGGGGCGTGGATTCAGCGTGCGGGTCGCGGAGCACGCCGTGCAACCGCTGCATCGCCTCCGGTGACATCGCATCGCAGCGCTCGATGATGGCGGCTGCCAGCGGATCGGTTGCGCGTGCCTGGGCTTTCTCCTCGTCGGTCATGGTCATCACCCGCAAGGTGAGGATCTCGTCGATCTCGGTCGAGTCGAAGAGGGCGCCCTCGCTCTGCTCTGCCACCTGCGGATGGTCGTAGAGAATTATCGGGGAGACCAGCAGGAGGTTGTCCTCACCCGGCGCCCCGGCAAGGACCGGGAAGCACCGATTGTGCCGGCAGCGTGCCGCTGCCGCCTCGTAAGCCGGTACCGGTTCGAGCAGCGAGACGAACCGGCCGCCGCAGATTTCGGCGATGACGTGCGTGCCGATCATCGACGCGGCGATGGCCTCGTGCGGCTCCGTGGCAGCCGCCGCGGTGTTGACGACCGTGAGACTCACGCGATCCAGGCCGTCATCACGAGCCACGTCGACGGTTACCGCGCCGCGCAGTTCATGTCGGGTGCGCACCAGCCTGCCCCCGTCGAGAGCTTCCAGCTCAACACCACCGGGCACCGTCAATGGCAGTGTCCACGACCGCTGTCGACCGTTCAGATCCAGCGGGCCGAAAGCGATCTCGCACTCCACGGCCTCATCCCAGGTCAGCCACCGCCCGCCAGGTGTCACGAGTTCGTCGGTTGGAACCCAGTTCTCGCCGTCGAATCGTTCGGCCTGCCGCCGCTGGAGTTGCAGGAACCGCACGACGAGCGTCAGCGTTGCACCGTCGTCGACCAGAAACTGGGTGTCCAGTGAATCTTCTTCGCCGATACCGGCCCCGGCGGCACCCGGAGGCCCGAGAACGCCGAACTGCCAGCGGCATTGGTTCTTTCGGGACGATGCCCGGTACGGGTAGAGCAGATACCCCTCGTAGAGCACCGCGTCGGCGATGGTGCGGGCCCTGTCCCACCCGGTGGTCATGGGTGCTCCCGGTGGGAGCCATTGGTGCACAGCGTGGGTTGGCCGGCGCCGGTGAGCAGCTCGCCGATGGCGTCGTCGACGCTGAGCAGCCCGCGCGCCGACTTGAAGGAGCACAGCGCGGCGATCGTGTCGTGGGACATCCGCACCCACCCCGAGTCGGGATAGTGCTGTGCGACGAGGTCGCGCCACACTGTGACGGGCATGTCGAACGAGTCCTCACACTGCCAGGAGACCTGCCGCACGCGCAGGGTGTGCTGGCCCGCATCGAAGATCGTTCCGCTGAACAGGAATTGCAGCGGGATCGCGCCGTCGCGCAAGGCATGGAAGTACTTGGATCCGGTCACTTCGACGTCGTAGGTGCACGGCAGCGGCAACGTCACCCGGGTAGTGCCGACGAACCCCGGCACCATGGCGGTCGCATGCAACCACAGAAAATTGTGCTGGGTGGCGGCCCACCGCTCGCGGGGTCCGAACAAGTCGAGCAGCCCCGCTGCCTCCTCGTCGGTGTATGACCTTCGCTGTGGCTCGATGCGGACCTGGCAGCGCAGTGCGACCGCCCGGATCGGCTCATCGCTGGCGGTGGTGATGCCGATCTCGGCAGCAAGGATCGGCGCCACCGCGTAACGTTCGGGCGTCACGTCGAGTACCTGGAATGCCACGTCGGCGGTCATGCCAGCCGCACAACACTGCGCTCGGCGACCCGCGCAAAGTAGCCGTCGATGAACTGTCGTGCCTGCGTCCCGCCGTCGAATCCCCGCCACAGCAAGCGAAGGCCGCCGACGAATTCGTAGCACGTGTCAATAGGCACCAGGAAGCATTCCGGCGACGCCCCGGACTCGGGGACGCGGACCAACAACGCCTCGACGTCCTCGACGAGCAGACCCACCCGTGGATCGCAGCTCACCCTTGTCCAGGCCGCCATATCCAGGTCGGATTCGGTGGCCCCGGCCGGCCCCGGGTAGAAGGCCACCATGCGGCCCAGCGCGGAGTTGTGGAAGAAGAACGCGAAACCGACCGGGATCTGGAGTGCATCCCACTCTTTGCGGCCCAGCGCGAAGTCGGGAAATGAGAGGTACCGGTCCGGCACGGCGCGGTAGCGCAGCACGGCATCGGTGTCGGTGAACAACAGATAGCAGCCGCGGCATACGCACATCAGTTGACGCGCACCGACATTGACGACGTGCTGATGCTCGTCGGCAATGGGTTCGGCACACATCTCGCAGCGTTCGTCGGTCGATTCCGGGGCCGGGCGCGTGGTGCGGATCTTGGCCAGGACCTCCATGGGCGATGTCGTCATGCCGGTGCTCCGATCGGTTCGCCGCTCAGCGCCAGCGAGGGCACGCCGTCGCGGGTCAGCACCGGCACAGGTTCGAGATGGTCGCCTGCGCCGGCGATTCCGGCGCCGGCGTGGACGATGTCGTAGCGGGCATGACATCGCGGGCAGCGCAGGACGTCGCCGGACAGACGTGCGCCGGCCAACGACCCGGCGCAACCAGGACAGTGGTCGAGATAGGCCACGACGTCCGCACCGGCCCGGCAGGCCAGCACGACGGTCCCGCCGACCGAGAATCCCGCCACCTCGCCGGGAGCGAGCTCGGCCAGTTCGGGCACCGGGTGCCAGGTGGTCCGGCGGTGTTGGTCGGCAGTCTGGATCCGCGACATCAGCGATTCGACTGGGATGACCGCCGCGCTGACGGCTGGTTCCGCGGGCACGACTTCGATGGCAGTGACCTCCGGTGCGGCGGCCCGAACGGCGTCCTGCACGGCCAGCTCGAGCGTCACCGTGGACGAGGGGCAGCTCTTGCAGCTACCCGAGAAGGCCAGCTGCACAACTCCGTTGGTGACACCGACCAGCCGGACATCGCCGCCGTGCGATCCGAGGTAGGGCCGAACCGCGTCCAGCGCGTGCACGACCCGCCGGGTCACGTCGTGCGGATGCAGTCCGTGTACCAGCAGCAGGCTGGCGACCAGGTCGTCGGTCGCCAGCCGGTCGGTCGCGCTGCTGTCGAGAAGCTCGACGACGCGGGTCAGCGCCGCGCCGTACAGATCGACGACCTCACGTACCAGCTGCTCGGCGCGTGCCGCAGCGACCGGTCCGCCGACTGCGCTGGCGTCCAGCAGGTTTTGTATTCGCTCACCTGCGGATCGCCAGTGCGAGTCTGCGTCCATCCGTCACTCCCCGGTCAGCGACTGCGTCGGCGTGTGCAGCTTGTCCAGTGATTTTCCCTCGCCCAGGTACATGTGCACCCCGCACGGCAGACAGGGATCGAAGCTGCGAACCGTGCGCATGATGTCGATGCCCTTGAAGTGCTCCCGGTCGTTCTCCTCGAAGATCGGCTGACCCTGCACCGCATCCTCGTAGGGACCTGGTGTGCCGTAGCTGTCGCGCGGATTGGCGTTCCATGGCGTCGGGGGATAGGGGTGGTAGTTGGCGATCTTGCCGTCCCGAATCACCATGTGATGGCTCAGCACTCCGCGTACCGCCTCGGTGAAGCCGCACCCGATGCCCTCGTTGGGGACGTCGAACTTCTCCCACGTCTTGGTCCGGCCGGCCCGGATCTCGACGAGCGCCTTCTCGGCGAAATGCAGTGCGCAGGCCGCGGCGTACGCCTGGAAGTAGGTGCGGGCACGGTTGCGTTCGATGGTGTTGCTGCCGTGCGCCGGGATCTTCCACTCGAATTCGACAGGACCCTTGAGTGCGGTCTTGGGGAAGTTGATCTGCACGCTGTTGCCGGTGGCCTTGACGTAGCCGACGTCCACCAGTCCGGCCAGCGCGGTCGACCATAGCCGGGCAAGCGGACCGCCGCCGGTGTCCAGGGCGAGGTGGTCGGTGCCGTCGAACCAGCGTGGCGACATCACCCAGCTGTAGTTCTCGTCGAAGTCACGCTTCTGCGGGCGCGGATTGGTGTGCTGGTTCCACGGGTGGCGGCGGTCCACCGGGTTACCCAGTGGATCGGTCTTCACGAACATCTCCTGGTCGTTCCAGTCGTCATAGTAGGAGTGTCCCAACAGGATTCGGATACCGAGGTTGATGTCGACCAGTGAGGTCGTGACGAGCTTGCCGTCCACCACCACACCAGGGGTCACGAACATCGCCCGGCCCCAGTCCTCCATGTCCCGATAGGCGAAGTTGCACACTTCGGGATCCTGGAACGACCCCCAGCAGCCCAACAACGTGCGACGCAGCCCGACCTTCTCGTACCCGGGCAGGGCGTCGTAGAAGAAATCGAACAGGTCGTCGTGCATCGGTACGACCTTCTTCATGAACTCGACGTAGCGCATCAGCCGGGTCATGTAGTCGGTCATCAGTTGGATCGTCGCCGTGGTCCCGATTCCGCCGGGATACAGCGTCGACGGGTGGACGTGTCTGCCCTCCATGAGGCAGAACATTTCCCGGGTGTAGCGGCTCACCTGTAGCGCCTCCCGGTAGAACTCACCGGTGAAGGGGTTCAGTGCCCGCATGATGTCGGCGATGGTGCGGTAGCCGTGCATCTCGGCCTGTGGGGCCGCGGTGTTCTCGGCCTTGGCCAGCACGCTCGGATTGGTCTCGGAGACCATCTTCTCGCAGTAGTCGACGCCGACCAGGTTCTCCTGGAAGATGTTGTGGTCGAACATGTATTCCGCAGCTTCGCCGAGGTTGATCAACCACTCGCCGAGGTGCGGCGGCTTGACCCCGTAGGCCATGTTCTGGCAATAGCAGGAACAGGTGGCGTGGTTGTCGCCGCAGATGCCACAGATCCGGCTGGTGATGAAGTGGGCGTCCCGCGGGTCCTTGCCTTTCATGAACAGCGAGTAGCCGCGGAAGATCGACGAGGTGCTGTGGCACTCGACGACTTCCCGGTTCTCGAAGTCGATCTTGGTGTAGATGCCGAGGCTGCCGACGATCCGGGTGATGGGGTCCCAGGCCATTTCGACGAGGGCGCCCGGTTCGTTCTTGATCTGCGACGGCTCAGGAATGATCGTTGTCATCGAACTGCTACCTTCGATTGAGATGGTTACCAGGTGCGCCGGGCACCGGTGGTGAGGTCTTTGCCTTTGTGCCGCCAGCGCGGCTCCTTGTCGACGGTGCGCCCAGTGATCTCACGCAGGTTGCGGATCACCGATCCGTAGAGCCCCGACGCGGTTGTGGACAATTTGCCACCGGGCGGCTCATCCATGAACGGCATGAATTTGTCCGGGAAGCCGGGCATGGTGCAGCCGATGCAGATGCCACCGACGTTCGGGCAGCCGCCGACTCCATTGATCCAACCACGCTTGGGCACATTGCATTTCACGACAGGACCCCAGCACCCGAGCTTGACGATGCACTTGGGTGAGCCGTATTCGGTTGCGAAGTCGCCCTGTTCGTAATAACCGGCCCGGTCGCACCCCTCGTGAACGGTGTTGCCGAACAGCCACTGCGGTCGTAATGCGTCGTCGAGCGGGATCATCGGCGCCTGGCCGGTGGCCATGTAGAGCAGATAGGTCAGCGTTTCGGAAAGATTGTCGGGATGGATCGGGCAGCCCGGCACGCACACGATCGGAATGCCGGCCTTGCTCTTCCAGTCCCAGCCCAGGTAGTCCGGAACTCCCATTGCGCCGGTGGGATTTCCGGCCATCGCATGGATGCCCCCGTAGGTAGCGCACGTTCCCACCGCCACCACCGCGGTGGCCTTGGGCGTCAGCCGGTCCAGCCATGCGCTGGTGGTCATCGGCTGTCCGGTCGCCGGGTCGTTGCCGAATCCGCACCAGTACCCCTCGGTGTGCAACTGTTCGTTGGGGATGGAGCCCTCGACAACCAGCACGAACGGCTCCAACTCGCCGCGGTCGGCTCGGAAGAACCATTCGAGAAAGTCGTCCGCGCCGCCGCTGGGGCCGCATTCGAAGTCGATCAACGGCCAGTGCACCGCCACTTGGGGCAGCCCCGGCAGCGCGCCGAGGGCGATCTCTTCGATGCTGGGTTGGGTGGCGGCAGTCAACGCCACCGAATCACCGTCGCAACTGAGGCCCGCGTTGATCCACAGCACGTGGATCAGAGTTTCTTCTGCTTTGACTGCTGCTTCCGTCGGCATGCTCGCAGCTTCCCGGGACGGGAGCTGACCGTCCCTTGCGCCGCCGGAGTCGACCGTCGGCCCTCTTGCGCGGCGTTGTTTCTGGGTCTACTCCCGGGTCACCGTGTTGTCAACGCTCGCGGGTGGTTTGGAAAAGCTGGTATTGCGCTGCCCGGGTCTGCTAGACCGAATACAGCGGTCAACCGCGAAATGGTTCGCACGCGCGTTAATTGCGAGTTCGTGCGTGGGTCAGACGCGCGACTCTGACGCGAACCCGCGAAGCCAATCGAACCACGCGGACATGCCTTCACCGGTCCGTGCGCTCACCGGCAGGATCAATGCCTGAGGATTTACCTCCCGCACCCGAGCTACATAGGTTCCGATATCGACATCGAGGTGCGGAACGAGGTCGATCTTGTTCAGCAACACCACGTCGACGGCGCGGAACATCACCGGATACTTCAGCGGTTTGTCCTCACCCTCGGTCACCGAATAGACCATCGCTTTGGCATGCTCGCCAACATCGAACTCCGCGGGGCACACCAGATTCCCGACGTTTTCGATGATCACCAGGTCCAAAGTGGACAGGTCGAGCCCCTGCAGCGCACGGTTGACCATCGGCGCGTCCAGATGGCACTCGCCGCCGAAGCCGTTGCTGGTATTGAGCAGGGAGATCTGGGCGCCGCGGCCGCCGAGCTTGGCGGCGTCGAGGTCGGTGGCGATGTCGCCCTCGATCACCCCGATTGCGAGGTCGACCGCCATCTCGTCGAGCGTGGCGGCAAGCACCGTCGTCTTGCCCGAGCCCGGTGAGCTCATCAAGTTCAGCGCGCGGATCCGGTTGCTCTCGAAGGCCGCCCGGTTGATGTCGGCTCTGGTGTCGTTCTCGGCGAAGATGTGCTCGAGGATGTCGATGCGCTGCGATCCGGTGCCATACCCACTGTGATCGCCGTGTTCGTGGGAGTGCCCGTCTTCGCCGTCGTGGCTGTGCATGGTGCCGTCGTCGTGGCGATGAAATCTACCCATGGTGAAGACCTTTCGCGCGATCGCTGGTCATGTCACGTCCAGTGAGGTGACCAGGAACTCGTCACCCCGCACGACTTCTACGTCGGCGCTCTCACAGTGTGGGCAGCACAGCGCCCACCGGGACGTGATCTCGGAGTGCCGCCCGCAACTGCGGCAGTCCACTTCGGCGGCGACGAATTCGAGCTCCAGCTCGGCGTCAGGCATGCTCTCGTGGTCCCGGACCAGAGTCCAGCAGAACGCCAGGGATTCGGGTACCACCTGTCGGAGCGCCCCGATCTGCACCCGAACGACGTCGACGTGACGACCGGAGGCGTACGGCCTCACCACTCCGGCGATCGCGTGGCACAACGATAATTCGTGCACGGTCGGTCTATCCTTTGCGCGGATTTTGGATGCAAGATTCGCATTGTGGTCGTTGCAGCGCGGGACTAGCGTCTATTTCACCTACCCGTGCGACAGCCCATCGTCGCGGGCGGCAAGCTTCGTTCAGGAGGCCCATGAGCACATTAATACTCCTGCGTCCGGCAGCCTGAGGCCAAGGCGACCCGATGACCATACGGGTGCGTCTCGACATCACCGGTGTGGTGCAAGGAGTCGGGTTTCGTCCGGCGGTCGCACGGATCGCCGCAGAGTTCGGACTCGGCGGCCAGGTGTACAACGATGCCGGGTCGGTTCACTGCGAGTTGGAAGGTCCGGTCGCCGATGTCGACGCCGCCATCGCGGCGATCCGGCGCCGGCCACCGCCGATGGCGCGCATCGATGCTCTGTTCAGTCGACGCCTGGAACCCAAGGGCGACAATGAGTTTCACATCGTAGGCAGCTGCAGCGGAGACGCTTCGCGCACTCTGGTGCCGCCGGATATCGCGGCGTGCGTGGATTGTCTGCGTGAGATGCGTGATCCGGCGGACCGCCGCTACGGCCACCCGTTCATCACCTGCACCAACTGCGGGCCGCGCTACACCGTGATCACGGACCTGCCCTACGACCGGCCCGCCACCACCATGGCCGGCTTCCCGATGTGTCCGGCGTGCGCCGCCGAGTACCACGACCCACTCGATCGCCGCTACCACGCACAGACCATCGCCTGCCCGGACTGCGGCCCCGGGTTGAGCTGGCGGCCTGCGGGTGACGCGGCACAGACCGACGATCCGATCGGCGCGGCGGCGGCTGCGCTACGGGCCGGAGGCATCGTCGCGGTCAAGGGGGTCGGCGGATTCCACTTGGCCTGCCGCGCCGACGACGCGTCCGTCGTCGCCGAGCTGCGTCGCCGCAAGAGCCGGCCGGCCAAACCGTTCGCGGTGATGGTCGCCGACCTGGCTTCCGCCGGCGACATCGCGGTGCTCGACGACGCGGCGGCCGCCGCGCTGACTTCGCCATCGGCGCCGATCGTGCTGGTCGCCCGCCGGCCTGGCGGGGTGACCGACGGCGTCGCGCCGGGGCTGACCGATCTGGGCGTGATGCTCGCCTACTCGCCGGTGCACCACCTGCTGTTCGACCGGCTCGGTCGGCAACCGCTGGTGATGACGTCGGCCAACCGGGGCGGCTCACCGATCGTGTTCCGCGACGACGATCTCGGCTGGATCGATGGGCTGGCCGATGCGGTGCTCACTCATGACCGGCCCATCCATGTGCCGTGTGAGGACTCGGTGCTCACGATCGACGACGGCGTCCAGGCGCCGTTGCGCCGATCGCGCGGATACGCCCCGCTGCCGGTGTCGATACCCGGACCACCACCGGAGCTGGTCATCCTCGCGACCGGCGGTGACCTGAAAACCACCTTCTGCCTTGCGGGCGCCGACGGGCACGCCCACATGTCCTCGCACCTGGGCGATATGGCCGACCCGCGTACCCAGGCCTGCTTCGAATCCGCCCTGGAACACCTGGCATTCATGACCGACCGCACACCCGATGTGATCGCCTGCGACCTGCACCCCGGCTACGCGACCACCCGGTGGGCACGGCGCTATGCCCAGGGCCGCCCCGTCGTCGCCGTCCAGCATCACCACGCCCACGCCGTCTCGCTACTCGCCGAGCACCGCAGGCTGGGCACACCTGCGGTCGCGGTCACGTTCGACGGCACGGGCTATGGCACCGACGGCACCATGTGGGGTGGTGAGGTTTTGGTGGTCAGCGACACGACCCGCTTCACCCGGGTCGGTCACCTGAGGGAGTTCTCGCTGCCCGGCGGTGACGGTGCCGTCCGCCAGCCCGCCCGCATCGCGCTGGACCTGTTGCATCGGGCCGGCATCGAGTGGGCCGCTGACCTGCCGCCGGTCACCGCTCTCGATGAGAACGCGTTGCACATCCTGCGCCAGCAGATCCCGCGCGGCGTCGGGTGTGTGCCCTCCACCAGCATGGGCCGGCTCTTCGACGCCGTGGCGAGCCTGCTCGGTGTCTGCCAGGAGGTCACCTACGAAGGTCAGGCTGCTGTCGAGTTGGAGCATCTGGCCCGTCGTGGACACTCCAGCCCACTGGAATTCGACATCGCAGGTGGTGTGCTGGACCCCACGCCGGTGATCGCCGGGATCGTCGAGGGGATGCGCCGCGACATCCCGGTCACCGACCTGGCCGCCGGCTTCCACCATGCGGTGGTCCGCGCGACGACCGTGGTGGCAGGTGAATGCGCGCGCGCGGCCGGGATCTCGGTCATCGGACTGACGGGTGGCGTATTCGCCAATCGTCTTCTGCTGCAGGGTCTTCGACACTCCCTAACCGGGCGCGGTTTCGAGGTCCTCTGTCATCGAACCGTGCCATGTAACGACGGAGGCCTGGCGCTCGGCCAGGCCGCCATCGCCGCAGCGACGCTCATTGAAGCGGAACGGGCGGCTGAATTGGAAAGGAACGGCGTATGTGCCTCGGAATCCCCGGCAAGGTGATCGACATCTGGGAAGAGGCCGGAACCCGGATGGCAACCGTGGACTTCGGCGGTACCACCAAGACGGTGTGCCTGGCGTATCTGCCCGATATGCAGCTCGGCGAATACGCCATCGTGCATGCGGGTTTCGCGATCACCCAGCTCGATGAGGTGTCGGCCAACGAAACATTGAAGATGTTCGAAGACCTCGGCGTCCTGGAGCAGGAACTCAGCGGCACCGAAGGACAAGGCAGGAGGGAACCGGCATGAAGTATCTCGACGAGTTCCGCGATCCGGCGGCCGCGAAGAACCTGGTCGACGCGATACGGCGGCGAGCCACCCGCACCTGGACCATCATGGAAGTGTGTGGCGGACAGACGCATTCGATCATCAGAAACGGAATCGATCAGCTGCTCGGCGACGCCGTCGAGTTCATTCACGGTCCTGGCTGCCCGGTGTGCGTCACTCCGTTGGAGATGATCGACAGGGCACTGGAGATCGCAGGCCGCGACGACGTGATCTTCTGTTCGTTCGGGGACATGCTGCGGGTGCCCGGCAGTCGCCATGACCTGTTCAGCGTGCGCGCCCATGGTGGAGATGTACGGATCGTCTACTCACCGCTGGATGCCACGCGGATCGCCGCGGACAACCCCGACAAACAGGTGGTGTTCTTCGGTGTGGGCTTCGAAACGACCGCGCCGGCCAACGCCATGTCGGTGCTGCACGCCCAGCGGCTGGGTCTGACCAACTTCTCGGTGTTGATCTCGCATGTGCTGGTTCCCCCCGCGATGACGGCCATCCTCAGCTCGCCGACGAACCGGGTGCAGGGATTCCTGGCGGCCGGTCACGTATGCACCGTGATGGGCACCGCGGAGTACGGGCCGCTCGTCGAGCGGTTCAACGTGCCGATCGTGGTGACCGGATTCGAGCCGCTGGACTTGCTCGAGGGTGTGCGGCAGGTTGTCGATCTGCTCGAATCGGGCAAGGTTGAGCTGCGTAACGCCTATCCGCGCGCTGTCAGCGATGCCGGCAACACCGTGGCGCAGCACGCGCTTGCCGACGTGTTCTCGGTGGTCGACCGGCAGTGGCGCGGTATCGGCATGATCCCCCAGTCGGGATGGGCCCTGTCGCCGCGGTACGCCGAGTTCGACGCCGAGCTCAAATTCGGGGTAGGTCACCTGCAGGTGGAGGAGTCGGCCGAATGCCACAGCGGTGAGGTGTTGCAAGGTCTGCTCAAGCCCAACCAGTGCCCGGCGTTCGGGACGACCTGCACGCCCCGGACCCCGTTGGGCGCCACCATGGTGTCCAGCGAGGGCGCGTGCGCCGCGTACTACCAGTTCCGCAGGTTGGAGACCGCTGCTCATGTCTGATTCGGCGGCCTGGAGCGAAGGGCCCCGGGGAGTGGTCCCGGTCACCATCGACCCGTCGGATTGGGTGTGTCCGTTGCCGCTGCGGGAGACCAAGCGGATCGTGCTCGGGCACGGCGGCGGCGGCATCCTGTCCGAGGAGCTGATCGAGAACCTCTTCCTTCCGGCCTTCGGGTCGGCGGGCGGCCCGGCCCGGGATTCCGCCGTGCTGACCGTGGCCGGCGGGCGCATCGCATTGACGACCGACTCCTATGTGGTCAATCCACTGTTCTTCCCGGGCGGCAACATCGGTGATCTGGCCGTCAACGGGACGATCAACGACCTTGCGTGCAGTGGTGCGCAGCCCCTGGGCCTGACGGCGGGCTTCATCCTCGAGGAGGGTCTGGAGCTCGATGTACTGGGCGCGATCGCCCAGACGATGGGTAAGGCCGCCGCGGACGCCGGGGTGGACATCGTGACCGGCGACACCAAGGTCGTCGGAAAGGGCGGTGCAGACGGGCTTTTCGTCAATACCGCCGGTGTCGGGGTGGTGCCCGACGGGGTGCGCATCGGACCTGAACAAGCCCGCCCCGGTGACCATGTCATCGTGTCCGGCAACATCGGCGAGCACGGTGTGGCCATCATGAGCGTGCGCGAAGGGATCGACTTCGGGACGACGGTGACCACTGACAGCGCGCCGCTGCATCGACTGGTGGCCGCGATGCTGGCCGCCGTGCCCGAGCCGAACGTCGTGCACGTACTGCGAGATCCGACCCGCGGCGGTCTGGTCGCGTCGACCGTCGAGATCGCCCGCACCGCCGGCGTCGGCGTCGACCTCGACGAGCATCTCATTCCGGTGCCCGACACGGTGTCGTCGGCGTGCAGCTTCCTCGGGCTCGATCCGTTGCAGGTGGCCAATGAGGGCAAGCTGGTGGCGTTCGTCGACCCCGCATACAGTGAAGCGGTGCTGGCGGCGATGCGGTCCCGACCCGAGGGTGTGGGGGCGGTTGTCATCGGCCGGGCGGTGGAGGAGCACCCGGGGATGGTGGTCGGACGCACTGCATTCGGCACCACCCGCGTGATCGAACGTGAACTGGGCGAACAGCTTCCGAGGATCTGCTGATCAGTGACCAATACCGTCGACCGGACCGCCGAGGTCCCAGGGACACTCGACGACACCGCGGTGGTGGCTCTGGGCGCCTGGCTGCGTGAGCGTGGAATCGGTTCGGCGGTCAGCGATATCGAGCCGCTGGCCGGCGGCACCCAGAACGTGGTGGTGCGGCTGCGCGTCGACGGCCGCCGGCTGGTGTTGCGCCGGCCGCCGCCGCATCCGCGTTCCAACAGCAACCGCACCATGCAGCGCGAGATCGCGGTGCTGCAGACGTTGGGCGGCAGCGCGGTGCCTCACCCCGAATTCGTGGCCGGCTGCGAAGACCTCGGCGTGCTGGGCGTCGTCTTCTACCTCATGGAAGACGTCGACGGCTTCAACCCGGCGACCGAGGTGGCCGAGGCGTACGTCGGCAACCCGAGAATGCGCCATCGTGTCGGCCTGAACTACGCGGCCGATCTCGCCCGGCTGAGCGCCGCACCGTGGCAGGGTCGCCCGCTGCAGCGTCTGCACCGTCCGGGATCCTTTCTGGCGCGCCAGGTTCCGAACTTTCTTGGGCTGCTCGAGAGCTATCGGCATGCGAACTATCGGCCGGAAGCTCTTGAGGTGGGGCGGCTCGCGGACTGGCTGGGTGACCACCGGCCACCCGACGGTGAGCCGGGCATCATGCACGGCGACGCGCACCTCAACAACGTTCTACTGCGCCGCGACGCACCCGAGGTTGCGGCCTTTGTCGACTGGGAGATGTGCACCATCGGCGATCCGCTGCTGGACCTGGGGTGGATCCTGGTGTGCTGGCCCGACGATCCGGACCCGATCAATGCCGGACGGGAACTGGCGGCACTGGGTGGTCTGCCCTCGCGCACCGAACTGGTGGCGGCCTACGCCGACGCCGGAGGCAGACCCACCGACCATCTCGACTGGTACATAGCGATGGCGTGCTTCAAGCTGGCGATCGTCATCGAAGGCACCTACTCGAGGTATCTGGCCGGCCGAGCCCATCGTGAAGCCGGTGAGCGCCTGCATGATTCGGCGAGCCGGCTGATCGAGCTCGGGGAGCGCGTCGCGGCGGGGGACAATCCCTTCGCCTAACGGCCGGGCTGGACGCCCTGTCCGCAGGTGCACTGCTGAGCCGGCGGCACGTCACGCATCACCTGGTCGACGTGCTCGCCGCACCCCGCCCAGGTGGTCTTGTGGCAGTGGGGACATTCAACGGGATAGCACATATCAACTCCTCCGGGTTGGAAGCTTAGGCGGACGATAACTCGTTTGCGTCGCCCGGTCGCACAGGTCTACCCTGGCGACCATGCGCCGTGCCCTTGCCGTAGTAACCGCCCGCAGCGGGGTCTGATCCAGACCGACCCCCCGCTGTGGGTCGAAGCTACGACGTCGGTCAGCCTCCTTCCGAGCGAGAAGACCGATTCCATGAGCACCACCATCTCTGAAGCCGCACCACATTTCTGCGCCCCGCTGCCAACGGAGCTGCGCGAACATGCCCAAGCCATGTCGTGGAGTACCTTCACCGACATCTACAGCCCGACCGGTGGCCCGGTGCGCCTCGGGTCCTGGGAGTGCGAAGAGCGTCCGTCCCGGCTCGGCCCGCAGCCGCGCCGGTTCTGCGCGACGCTCGCTGTCGGTGACCGCACAGAAACCGCGACCGTGCATGCCAGCGGTCCGGTCGCGGCGCTGACCGCGATGCTCTACGAGCGGGGGATCGGCGTCGAGATGACCCGCTTCCACCAGCTGGCCGCCGGCACGCACACCGCGACCTTCGTCCAGGGCAGCGATGGACGCCAACGGGAATGGGCGATGGGCTGGTCCGAAGACGCCACCCAGTCGGCACTGCAGGCGGTCATCGCCTGTGCCAACCGGCTGATCGGCTGAGTGCGCGGTCCGTCAGTGCAGCGGGCGCAGCACGATCGGCATGCCGTCCATCGGCACCGGCATGCCGCCGTAGTCCTGGCGCGGTTCGTAGCCAGGGCGGGGCAGTTCGAGCCGGTAGCGGCGCAACAGCCGATGCATGATCGTCTTGATCTCCAGCTGGCCGAAGACCATGCCGATGCACTTGTGGGCGCCGCCGCCGAACGGGGTGAACCCGTAGCGGTGCTTCTTGTGCTCGTTGCGCGGCTCGGCGAAGCGGGCCGGGTCGAACTTGTACGGGTCGGGGTAGATCTCCTCGAGCCGGTGTGTCATGCCGGGGTAGTAGATGACGTTGGTGCCCTCGGGCAGGTAGTAGCCGAGCAGCTCGGTGTCGCGCACGGTTCGGCGCATGGCCCACTGCACTGGTGAGACCAGCCGGATCGACTCGTTCATCACCAGGTCGAGGGACTCGAGTTTCTCCAGCGACTCGATGTCGAGCGGGCCGTCGCCGAGCCGGTCGGACTCGTCACGGCAGCGCTCCTGCCATTCGGGGTTGGCGGCCAGGTAGTAGGACATCGTCGTCGCGGTGGACGTCGAGGTGTCGTGCGCGGCCATCATCAGGAAGATCATGTGGTTGACGATGTCTTCATCGGAGAACTTGTTGCCGTCCTCGTCCTCGGTCTGACACAGGACCGACAAAAGATCCGAGCCGTCCGTGCCGCGCTTCTCCTTCACCCGCGCCTCGAAGTAGTTCTCCAGGTACTCGCGCGCCTTCACACCGCGCCACCAGGTGAACGGCGGGACGGAGGTGCGGATGATCGCGTTGCCGGCCCGGGTGGTGACGGTGAACGCCTTGTTCACCTTGGTCACCAGCTCGCGGTCGGTTCCTGGCTCATGGCCCATGAACACCATGGACGCGATGTCGAGGGTGAGTTCCTTCATCGCCGGATAGAGCAGGAACCGCGGGTCGTTGGTGACCCAGTCGTTGGCCACCACCTGGGAGACGACCTTGTCGACCTGCTCGGTGTAGCCGACCAGCCGGGTTCGGGTGAACGCCTCTTGCATGATCCGGCGGTGGAACATGTGTTCCTCGAAGTCCATCAGCATCAGGCCGCGGTTGAAGAACGCCCCGATCATCGGGGTCCAGCCCTGCTGCGAGTAGTCCTTGTTGCGGTTGGAGTAGATCGCCTGCCCGGCGTCGGGGCCCAGCGCCGCCACCGTCGGGATGATGGGTGAATCGAGCAGCATGACGGGGCCGTGCTTGCGGTACTTCTGCAGCCAGAAGTCGGGGCCGCCACGGAACATCTCGACCATGTGGCCGATGATCGGCAGCCCCGCGTCGCCCATCACCGCTTTGAGGTCGCTGCCGGCGGGGGGTTGAGCCATCGCGTGCTGCGGCCAGTCGCGCGCATTCAGCCGCTTTTCCAGTAGACCCATGCCGGGCAGCGTCAGCATCGGTGACGTCGTGACGCGGCGCTTGGCCTGGTCCAGTACGTACTGCGGGGTGCTGATCGTGGCCATTGACGCTCCTTGAAAACAGGCATCTGTGCCGGCCGCGGTGTGGCCGGCACCACAGGGATACTCCATCCTCGCCAACTTTCTTGACGCATGTCAAGTTTCACTTCGGCCCCGGCGTGGTGCAAGGTATTTGGGTGACCGCGCAGCAAGAGCCCACCGAGGCGCCTCGTCGTCGCGGCGACAAGCAGCGCCACGCGATCGTCCAAGCCGTCCGCGAGCTGCTCGAAGAGAAGCCCTTCGCCGAGCTGTCCGTCAGCACGATCAGCGACCGCGCCGGGGTCGCCCGGTCCGGCTTCTACTTCTACTTCGATTCCAAGTACGCCGTGCTGGCCCACATCGTCGGTGAGGCCGCGCACGAACTCGAGGAACTCACCCAGTCGTTCGCGCCCCGCGGACCCGAGGAAACGCCGACGGCGTTCGCCGAACGCATGGTGCGCAGCGCCGCGGCCGTCTACGCCCACAACGACCCGGTGATGTCGGCCTGCAACGCCGCCCGCCACACCGACGCCGAGATCCGGGAGATCCTGGACGCCTACAACGAGGCGGTCGTCGACCAGATCGTGCCGATCGTCGAGGCCGAGCTGAGCAATCGCACCGCATCACCGATCAGCGACGATATCCGCGGGTTGGTCCGAACCCTCGCGGCGACAACGGCTTTCACGCTGTCCGGTGACTCCGCATTCGTCGGCCCCGACCGGAAGATGGACGAGGCGGTGCTTATCCTGGAAAAGCTCTGGCTGCATGCGCTTTGGGGCGGACAGGTCGGCGAGTAGATCCATGGCTGACGGCTTCGCGGGCAAGAGAGTCTTCATCACCGGCGCCGCCAGCGGCATCGGGCGCTCCACCGCCCTTCGTCTGGCCCGCGACGGCGCCGAGCTGTATCTGACCGACGTCAACGCCGACGGATTGGAACAGACGGTCGCCGACGTGCGCGCGCTCGGCGCCGAGGTGCCCGAACATCGGGCGCTGGACATCTCCGACTACGACGCGGTCGCCGGCTTCGCCGCTGACATTCACACCCGCAATCCCGCGATGGACATCGTGATGAACATCGCCGGTATCTCGGCGTGGGGGACGGTCGATCAACTGACGCACCGCCACTGGCAATCGATGATCGACGTCAACCTGATGGGCCCGATCCACGTCATCGAGACGTTCTTGCCGCCGATGATGGCCGCGGGGCGAGGCGGCCAGCTGGTCAACGTGTCGTCGGCCGCAGGTCTGGTGGCGCTGCCGTGGCATGCCGCCTACAGCGCGAGTAAGTATGGGCTGCGCGGACTTTCGGAGGTACTGCGCTTCGACCTGGCCCGCCACGACATCGGCGTCTCGCTGGTGGTCCCGGGTGCGGTGGATACCCCGCTGGTGCAGACGGTGGAGATCGCCGGCGTGGACCGCGACCATCCGAAGGTGCAGAAGTGGGTCAAGCGGTTCAGCGGGCACGCGGTCTCGCCGGAGAAAGTCGCCGAGGCGATTCTGGCCGGCGTCACCAAGAACCGCTTCCTGATCTACACCTCACCGGACATCCGTGCGTTCTATGCGTTCAAACGATTGGCCTGGTGGCCGTACAGCGTGGCGATGACACGGGTCAACGTGTTCTTCACCCGGGTGCTGCGCCCGCGGAGCGCAACGTTCGTGCCCCCGTCCGCGAGCATCACGGTGGCGGCGCCAGCTCCAATCGAACACCCAACAGGCGCACCGGACGGTCGAGTTCGAACAGATCGAGCACCCGTAGTGCCGCCGCGGTGATCACTTCGCCATCGACGCTGGGCTCGTCGAGTTTGCGAATCTTGGTCCGCGTGTAGAACGTGTTGGTGCGCACGGTGACTGCCACACGGGTGACGATGCGCGACTGCGCGACGACGTCGGCGAGGGCATGATGCGCGAGCTCGACGATGGCGGTATCCATCTCGGCCCGCTCGGTCAGATCGCGCGGGAAGGTGATGACGTGACTGCGGGAGCGCGGAATCCACGGCTCGGCGCTGACCGTTGTGTCTCCGCCGCCCTTGGCCAGCAGGAGAAGCCACAGGCCGGTGCGCGGGCCGAAGGTGGCGGTGAGCAGCTCGGCGTCGGTGTGGGCGAGTTCGCGCACTGTCGTAATGCCAAGATCGGCAAGCTTTTTCGTGGTCTTCGGTCCTACGCCCCACAGGGCGTCGACCGGGCGGGCACCCATCTGTTCCATCCAGTTGGCGTCGGTGAGCGTGTAGACACCGTCGGGCTTGCCGAAGCCGGTCGCGACCTTGGCGCGCTGCTTGTTGTCGCTGATGCCCACCGAGCAGACCAGCCCGGTCTCGGCGGCGATCACGGTCCGGATCCGCTCGGCGAGCTCGACCGGGTCGGCGACGTGGGCGCCGACGTACGCCTCGTCCCAGCCCCATACCTCCACGGGATGACCGAGATCGCGCAGCAGACCCATCACCTGATCGGAGGCCTCATCGTAGGCCGGCGGGTCGGACGGCAGGAACGTCGCGTCCGGGCACTTGCGGGCCGCGCTGCGCAACGGCATCCCGGCGTGCACGCCGAAGCCGCGGGCCTCATACGATGCGCACGTCACCACCTTGCGTGGCTCGGTGGGATCGCCACTGCCACCAACGATCACGGGTAGCCCCACCAGTTCGGGGTGGCGCCGCAGCTCCACGGAAGCCAGAAACTGATCGAGGTCGACGTGCAGCACCCAGTCGCGGGCTGGTGGCGAGGTCACTTCCCGCACAGCTTGCGCGCGACGCTGTCCCAGGCGTCGCCCAGGCTGTCCAGGGTGTGGCCGCGTTCGAGGAGCTGACGGGTGACGTAGTCGGCATCCAGCAGCGCCAGCAGTGCGTCCGCCTGGGCGTCGAGGTCACCGGTGCTGCCCGCCGCGTCCAGCAGTACCCGGACGTGGGTGTGCATCACCGCGAACGGCGCGCTGTAGCGGGAATCCGGGTCTCGGTTGGCATCGAGGAGTAAATCGCGGTGAGTCTGGACGAATCGCAGCCGCTCTCGGCCGAACGCCAGAAGTCGTTGCAGGGGAGGTGCTTCCGGACCCAACGGAGCCGGACCGAACATGAAGGCCTGCTGAATGGCGCGCTCGTCCTCGTCGAGCAGGACCATCATCAGCCCGGCGCGGCTGCCGAAGCGGCGGAACAGTGTGCCCTTGCCGACGCCGGCTGCCGCGGCGATCTCGTCCATGGAGACCGCGTCGGCGCCTCGTTCGGCGATCAGGGTGCGGGCGGCATCGAGCAGTAGTAGCCGGTTTCGGGCGGCATCGCCTCGTTCGTGCGGCGCGGAAACGGATAGCTCATCGGCTCCGAAGGTCGCGCTCACTCCCACACTTTAGCTCAGCGGGAAATAAACCGGACCATGGTCCGGTTCTGTCGTGGGAGGATCGTGAACGACTGAAGGGATTGCGACATGACGGACATCAACGTGCTGGCGCTGGTAGGCAGTTTGCGGGCGGCGTCGGTCAATCGCCAGCTCGCCGAACTGGCGGCGGAGTCGGCGTCCGACGGCGTCACCGTCACCGTCTATGAGGGGCTTGGCGAGTTGCCGCACTACAACGAGGACATCGACACCGCCGACGCACACCCGGCGGTGGCGGCGCTGCGGGCCGCTGCCGCCAACGCCGACGCCGCGCTGGTGGTGACCCCGGAATACAACGGCAGCATCCCGGGCGTGTTGAAAAATGCCATCGACTGGTTGTCCCGGCCCTACGGCAACGGCGCGCTGAAGGACAAGCCGCTGGCCGTCATCGGGTCCGCACTCGGTCAGTACGGCGGGGTGTGGGCGCACGACGAGACGCGCAAGTCGTTTGGCATCGCCGGCCCGCGAGTTGTGGAGACGATCAAACTATCGGTGCCGGCGACGGCGTTCGACGGTAAACATCCGCGGGAGAACGCCGAGGTGGCCGCCGCCGTGCGTGACGTGGTCGGCAAGCTCGCCGCCGAGGTGAGCTGACCGAGCTCAGGGCGCGATCACCAGCTCCACGATCAGCCCGTCACGGCTCCTGTCAGTCCGGCGGTGGGGTAGTGCTGAATATCGGCCAGCAGATCTCCGTAGCGGTGAACGTCGTCGGCTGTGCAGGTGTGCTGCCGATGTAGTGCTCACGGATCGGCCCCTGGTGGCTGATCATGCGTTCGTTCACGTATGTGCCCAGCGCAGCGTAACTACGGTCGATGCCGTCGTCGTGACCGCCGCGGTGTGTGAGAACCGCGTATTCGGCTGCAGGAAGGACCTCCGCGCGGATGCCATCCGGGGGGTCGGTGGATTGCAGCGCTGGGACGAACAGGGTTGCGGTGCCCTGTGATTCGAGGAACAGTGCTCGGTCGTAAAGCCCGCCGGGCACGACCGTGCGATCCGCGCCCGCGCCCGCGGCCGCAGTCACCGCGTCGCGCAGCGTCGTCAACGCTTCCCCGAACCAGGCGTCGATCTCCGCGGTCTCGATGGTGGCGGCGATGGACCATACGGCGAGCGCTCGTTCACGGCGCACCTCCACGTGGGCGGGCACGCGCACCTGGGAGAGCAGTTCGCGCAGCGCGCCGACCGTGTCACGGGTCTGCTGCAGCTGCTCCTCCATTTGTGCGAGATGGCTCGTGATGATCTCGGTGCGCGCCCCGGCGTCGCCGGTGCTCAACAGCGCCTTGATGTCCGGGATGGACATGCCGAGGGATCGGAACCGTCGGATGATCTGCGCGTGATCGACCTGGCTGGTGTCGTAGTAGCGGTAGCCGGTGTGGGCGTCGATGTGGGCCGGCTCGAGGATGCCGATGTCGTGGTAGTGCCGTAGCGCCTTGCGGCTCAGGCTCGTCATCACCGCGAAGTCTCCGATCGAGACCTGAGCGCCCATGGCGTCCTCCTCTGCGTTTGCACCGCCCATGTGATGGGGACACGGCCATCCTGAAGCCTCTCCCAGGGTGAAGGTCAACATCACGCGTTCCGAAGGTTCCTCCGCCCGGGGTTGACCTTCCCCCTACGGCAACGTCCACCGTGGGGTCATGACCAACACAGACTGGGATGCACTCCCCGACACCGTAAGAACGCTCATGACCGCGCTGGATGCCCGTGATGTGGATCGTGCGCTGGCCACGCTCACCACCGATGCTGTGGTGGTCGACGAAGGCCACGACTACACGGGACGTGACGACATCGGATCCTGGATCGCGACTGCGGCCAGCGAGTACACCTACACCACCGCGTTCGCGGGCGCGACGACGACCGACGCAGGCGTCGACGTCGGGCAGCACCTGGAGGGCGACTTTCCCGGTGGGGTCGCCGACCTGCACTACCGCTTCACGCTGGACGGTGCACTGATCAGCCGGTTGGTGATTGAGCCGTGAGCAGGCGGTGGTTCATCACGGGCGGCACACCCGGCAACTTCGGGATGGCGTTCGCCGAGGCGGCGCTGGAGACCGGGGACCGGGTGGTGCTCACCTCTCGGCGTCTGCAGGAGCTGACGACGTGGGCGCAGCAGTACGGCGACCGCGTCCTCGTCGTGCCGATGGATGTCACCGACGCGGCGGCGGTGCGGCGCGCGGTGCGCACCGCCGAAGAGCACCTTGGCGGCATCGACGTGCTGGTGAACAACGCCGGCCGAGGATGGTTCGGATCGATCGAGGCGATGGACGAATCCGCGGTACGGGCGATGTTCGAGCTGAACTTCTTCGGGGTGCTGTCCGTGACGCGGGCAGTACTCCCCGGCATGCGCGCCCGGGGAAACGGGTGGATCGTCAACGTGTCCTCGGTGGCCGGACTCGTCCCGGCGGTCGGGTTCGGCTACTACAGTGCGACGAAGTTCGCGATCGAAGCTGTCACCGATACGTTGCGTGAGGAGGTCGCCGCACAGGGCATCTCTGTGTTGACGGTCGAACCAGGTGCGTTCCGTACCAACGCCTACGCCGGCTTCGCGAACGAGCTCGTCGCCGAGCCTCTTCCGCAGTACCACGACATGCTCGAGCAGGTCCGCGCCGCCTTCGTCGAGATGGACGGCGCACAGCCCGGCGACCCACGCCGCGGTGCCCGTGCGGTGATCGCGGCGATGGCCCAGGACCCGCCCCCGCGTCGGCTGGTCCTCGGTAACAGCGGGTACGACGCCGTGATCGACACGCTGGAGCAGACCCTGGCCGACATCCGGGCGAGCGAAAGACTCTCTCGCACCGCGGACTTCCCACGTTGAACCGATGCGGGTAGACACTGCCAAGTAAGAACGCCGCCCCGCTGCGCGGGCAGCGTGCTGCACCCTGGCCAAGGTCGAGGGCACCGGCCGCACCGGCACCACCTCCGTGTCGGTGGACATGCCGTGCCTGGCCTGATTGCGGCGAGCGCGCTGGGCGGAGCCGCGGCGGATGCCGGCGAGATCGCGGAGGCCGCCACCTGGCCGGCCACGCTAGGGGAACGGCGGGGCCGGCCACTTCCGCCCAGCCCGGCGGAGTGTGTCCTGCTCGGCGAGTGGCTCACCGAGTCGAGCGACTCGGTGTCATTCCCGGGTTGCTGTATGGGCCTGCCGCTGTGCCGGACGGGCAGGCGATGTCGGTATCCGGTGGTACATCTAGGCACAGGTAATGCCGTGCGGCGTGTTGTGACATGCGACACGCCGTGTTGGGAAGGAGTGAAGGGCTTACGACCAGGGAATTTCAGAATTGTTATTCAGAACATGTTGTATCTCTTCTCGCTGTCGGCCACTAGGTGTAGTGTTCGACAGGCCGACAGACCAGAGAGTTACAGGTCCGCCGGATCGCCCGAACCGAAGCTGAGATGTCGGTCCGAGCGGCTCCGCCGGCCAGGAATTTCAGGGTCCGACAGCTCGCTGAAAGTTCATGAGTGCCTGCGCACAGTCAGTCCCGCTGAGTCCATCTCTTTGTTTCGCTGAGGAGCCATTCGCAGATGACCATCACCGTGTACACCAAGCCCGCCTGCGTGCAGTGCAACATGACCTACAAGGCCCTGGACAAGACGGGTCTGACCTACGACGTCGTCGACATCAGCGAGGACGCCGAGGCCCGCGATTACGTGATGGCGCTCGGTTACCTGCAGGCGCCGGTCGTCGTTGCCGGCGGTGATCACTGGTCCGGTTTCCGGCCGGACCGGATCAAGGCCCTCGCCGGTACCGCACTGAGCGCGTAGCGGAGCGGGCGCCACGGAAAGAGATGTGATGAATCCGGATGGCAGCCCGAGCCTGGCAGGCCCGGAGCGGTTGGTGTACTTCTCCAGCGTTTCGGAGAACACCCACCGCTTCGTGCAGAAGCTCGGCGTGCCGGCCATCCGGATTCCGCTTCACGAGCGCATCGAGGTGCAGCGGCCGTACGTCCTGCTCCTGCCGACCTACGGCAGGGGCCGCGGCGACACCCCGCACCTCGAGGCCAAGGGGTACGTCCCCAAGCAAGTCATCAAGTTTTTGAACAATCCGCATAATCGGTCCCACATCCGCGCGGTGGTCGGGGCCGGCAACACCCAATTCGGTGCCGAATATTGCTTCGCGGCCAGGCTGGTCGCGCACAAGTGCCAGGTACCGATGCTCTATCGCTTCGAAATGATGGGAACCGCAGAGGACGTGGAAGCCGTTCGTGCGGAGTTAACGAAATTCTGGAAGGACGAGGACACGTGCCACCTACAGTCACAGCTGCTGAGCCTGTAACGACGTCAGGGCACGCGTTGCCGGGGGAGACCGACTACCACGCGCTGAACGCGATGCTGAATCTGTACGACGCAGACGGCAAGATCCAGTTCGACATGGATCGCCTGGCCGCGCGCCAGTACTTCCTCGAGCACGTCAACCAGAACACCGTGTTCTTCCACAATCAGGACGAGAAGCTCGACTACCTGATCCGCGAGAACTACTACGAGCGGGAAGTTCTCGATCAGTACTCGCGCAACTTCGTCAAGACGCTGACCGACCGCGCCTACGCCAAGAAGTTCCGGTTCCCGACCTTCCTCGGCGCGTTCAAGTACTACACCTCCTACACGTTGAAGACCTTCGACGGGAAGCGCTACCTGGAGCGGTTCGAAGACCGGGTGGTGATGGTGGCGCTGACGCTGGCGGCCGGCGACACCATGCTGGCCGAGAAGCTGGTCGACGAGATCATCGACGGCCGGTTCCAGCCCGCCACCCCGACGTTCCTCAACTCGGGCAAGAAGCAGCGCGGCGAGCCGGTCAGCTGCTTTCTGCTGCGCATCGAGGACAACATGGAGTCGATCGGCCGTTCGATCAACTCCGCGCTGCAGCTGTCCAAGCGCGGCGGTGGAGTTGCGTTGCTGCTGACCAACATTCGCGAGCACGGCGCTCCGATCAAGAACATCGAGAACCAGAGCTCGGGTGTCATCCCGATCATGAAGCTGCTGGAGGACTCGTTCTCCTACGCCAACCAGCTCGGTGCGCGCCAAGGTGCCGGTGCGGTCTACCTGCACGCCCATCACCCCGACATCTACCGCTTCCTGGACACCAAGCGGGAGAACGCCGACGAGAAGATCCGCATCAAGACCCTCTCGCTTGGCGTGGTGATTCCTGACATCACCTTCGAGCTGGCGAAGAAGAACGAGGACATGTACCTGTTCTCGCCCTACGACGTCGAGCGGGTCTACGGCGTTCCCTTCGCGGACATCTCGGTCACCGAGAAGTACCACGAGATGGTCAATGACGGGCGGATCCGCAAGACCAAGATCAAGGCCCGCGAGTTCTTCCAGACGCTGGCGGAGCTGCAGTTCGAGTCGGGTTACCCCTACATCATGTTCGAGGACACGGTGAACCGGGCCAACCCGATCGAGGGCAAGATCACCCACTCGAACCTGTGCTCAGAGATCCTGCAGGTGTCGACGCCCTCGGAGTTCAACGAGGACCTGTCGTATTCCAAGGTGGGCAAGGACATTTCCTGCAACCTGGGTTCGCTGAACATCGCCAAGGCGATGGATTCACCAGACTTCGCGCAGACCATCGAGGTGGCCATCCGCGGGCTGACCGCGGTGAGCGACCAGACGCACATCTGGTCGGTGCCGTCGATCGAGCAGGGCAACAACGACTCGCACGCCATCGGCCTGGGCCAGATGAACCTGCACGGATACCTTGCGCGCGAACGGATCTTCTACGGATCCGAAGAGGGTATCGACTTCACCAACATGTACTTCTACACCGTGCTCTACCACGCGCTGCGGGCGTCGAACAAGATCGCGATCGAGCGCGGGTCGGCCTTCAAGGGCTTCGAGAAGTCGAAGTACGCCTCTGGTGAGTTCTTCGACAAGTACACCGAGCAGGTGTGGGAGCCGGCGACCGAGCGCGTGCGGGAGTTGTTCGCCGAGGCGGGTATTCGAATTCCGACCCAAGAGGATTGGTTGCGGCTCAAGGAGTCGGTGCAGACTCACGGCATCTACAACCAGAACCTGCAGGCGGTGCCGCCGACGGGGTCGATCTCCTACATCAACCACTCGACGTCGTCGATCCACCCGGTGGCGAGCAAGGTCGAGATCCGCAAGGAAGGCAAGATCGGCCGCGTCTACTACCCGGCGCCCTACATGACCAACGACAACCTGGAGTACTACCAGGACGCGTACGAGATCGGCTACGAGAAAATCATCGACACCTACGCCGCGGCCACGCAGCATGTGGACCAGGGGCTTTCGCTGACGCTGTTCTTCAAGGACACCGCCGATACCCGCGAGGTCAACAAGGCGCAGATCTACGCCTGGCGCAAGGGCATCAAGACGCTGTACTACATCCGCCTTCGCCAGATGGCGCTGGAGGGCACTGAGGTGGAGGGTTGCGTCAGCTGCATGTTGTGAGCTGAGCGCCAAGAGATCACAGGCCAGGGATTTATCCCTGGCCTGTGATCTTTCCGGGGTAGGTGGCGTACCCGAGAGCTACCGCGATGATCACGAACTTGATTGACGCTGCGACTTGGGCGCGCTGCGCGTTGACCGCGACGTCCCTGCGGTCGAGCACTTGCAGCAGTGCGACGCCCTCGATCGCGTCGCCTGCCACCGCGCCAGCGGCCAACGCTGATAGCCAGACCGGATGACCCCGGCGTCGCCGCCTGCGGTCGACAAGCAATGCCAACAAGATGCCGTAGCTCGTCATGTAGCCGAAATCGAGCCACATCGACCTGCGGGCCGAGCGCATGCCGTCCTCACCCCATCGGGCCATGATGTCCTCGGCCTTGGCAGCTGAGCCTGCGAGTTCGAACGGGATGATGCCGGGTCCGCCGGTGGCCTGCATCTGACGATCCAACCGGAGCATCACCGCGGAATAACCCACATAGCCGACGGTGGCCACTGCGATCCGGTGCTCGCGCACCCATGTGGACAGGTAGGTCATAGTGGGCAGGGTACGGCTCGTCGCGTCGAGTCAGAACAGAGAGCGAGAGTGACGGCGAAATGTTCGCTCTCAGTTCTGACTCAACGAGTCTTCTTCGCGTGCAACGCCTTCACCCGGCGCTGTTCGGCCAGCACCGCCTGGTAGCTCTCACGCTCGGCGACCAACCAGTCGGGCTTCTCGGCGAGCAGCGCATCGATCTGCTCGGTGGTCAGTGCGTCGGCGACACCGCCGCGCGCGAGGCCCGCGATCGAGACGCCCAGCTTGGCCGCGACCAGGTTCTTCGGGTGCGGGCCGTTCTTACGGAGATCCTTGAGCCACTCCGGTGGGTCGGTCTGCAGGGCGGCCAGCTCGTCGCGGGTGATCGCATTCGCCTGGAATTCCGCGGGCGTCGCCGGCAGGTAGACATCCAGCTTCTTCGCCGCCGTTGCGGGCTTCATGGACTGCGCGTTCGGCCTGCTCATGGCATGAGCCTATCGGTAGCCTGAGGCGGTGGCTTCGTCCTCGCTGCCCTCGCTCACCCTCGGGTACGTCCCCGGTGCGACGCCGGCGAAGTGGGCGCGGATCTGGGCCGAGCGTCACCCCGAGGTCCCGTTGACGCTGCGCGCGGTGGCCGCCGTAGATGCGGCCGCCGAGGTACGAGCGGGGACGGTCGACGTGGCGTTGCTGCGGCTATCAAGCGACACCTCCGGGCTTTCCGTCATCCCGCTCTACGACGAGACGACGGTTGCGGTGGTGCCGACCGATCACCTTCTCAGTGCCGCCGACGAGATCTCCGCCGCGGACCTCGACGGTGAGGCGACACTGTTGCCCGTCGATGACGTCGTCGGCTGGAGGGAGGTGCACGGCCGCCCCGTCGACCACCGGCCTGAAACCACCGAAGACGCAATGGAACTCGTCGCGGCGGGAATGGGCGTGCTCATCGTCCCGCAGTCGCTGGCGCGGCTGTATGGCCGCAGAGACCTCACCTACCGGCCGATTTCCGACGCGCCGACCTGCCCGGTGGGTCTCGCCTTTCCGGAGGGGCCGCCGTCGGCGCAGGTGGACGAATTCATCGGCATCGTGCGTGGGCGCAAGGCCGGCTCGTCGAGGGGACAGTCCCAGCCGGCGCCGAAGCGCACCGCGCGGGAGAAGACTCTGGCCAAGCAGGCCGCCCGCGCCGCCGCGGGCAAGGTGGCCCGCAAGCCGGGCCCGGCGAAGCGGGCTCGACCGTAACCGGTGCGTGACGCTGTTTTACCTGGTCAACACACATGCTTCGAGATACTCGAGCCATGACCGCGTTGACGCACGTTCCGGCGAGCACGTCGCCGGCCGACCTCGCAGACCATCTACGCCGCGACGGTTACGTCATCGTCGACGACCTCGTTCCGAACTCCTTGATGGACATCATCAGTGCGGAACTGGCCCCTTACGTTGACGCGACTCCCATGGGCTACAACGCGATGATCGGCCGCAAAACCCGGCGGACCGGTGCGCTCGTTGCGCGGTCACCGGCGTGCCGCACGCTGATTCAGAATCCGTCCATCCTCGGCGTGTGCCACGACTTCCTCGGCCACGCGAGCGCTTTCCAGCTGATGCTGACCCAGGTCATCTCGATCGAGCCGGGCGAGTCGGACCAGGCGTTGCATCGCGACCAGAACGCCTTCGACTTCTACCCGTTTCCCGACGATTACCACGTGCAGTGCAACACGCTGTGGGCGATGACGGACTACACCGCGGAGATGGGCGCGACGAGAGTGGTGCCCGGCAGTCACGTCGGAGACAAGAAGCCGACGGACTACGCCGACGACGAGTGCCTGCAGGCCGAGATGTCGCGCGGATCGGTGCTGCTCTACTCCGGCAAGATCGTGCACAGCGGTGCCGCCAACCGCAGCGGCCAGGTCCGCCGGGCCATCAACGTCAACTACTGCGTGGGTTGGGTGCGGCAGGAGGAGAACCAATTCCTTTCGGTGCCAATCGAAGTCGCTCGCACGCTCGATGACGACCTGCTCAAGCTGATTGGTTACCAGGAGGGGGCGTGGGCCATGGGATACTTCCGCGACTTCGAGGACCCGCTTCGCGCCATCCGCGGCGACGAGGTCGCCTACGGCTTCGACACGGTCAAGCTCACCGGCCGTTCGAGCGCTGCGTTCGCCGATCAGCTCACCCACAGCGAATAAAGCGCCGTCGCGCGGTTAACTAGAACTCAGTGTCAAGGTGAGATTGCCGCTCTTGCGGTGGTTGGATCCTTTACACCTGGTGTCTGGCTCGTAATCTCGGTGCCGCCTTCGGGTTGGCGTGCATGGGTTTTGTCGGCATCAGGTGTGAAGGACCGGCCGGCGTGACTTGATAGGAGCGTGGCATCGCCCCCACTGAGATGTGTCCGCCGACCGGCCCAACCGTCACCTCACAGTGAATGGAGGCAACCACCATGGTTGTTGTTGGAGCCGATGTACACAAGCGCACGCACACCTTCGTCGCCGTCGACGAGGTGGGCCGCAAGCTCGCGGAGAAGGTGGTCAAGGCCACCACTGACGGGCATCGTCAGGCCGTGCAGTGGGTCCGATCCCAGTTCGGGGTCGAGGTGGTGTGGGCGATCGAAGATTGCCGGCACTTGTCGGCGCGGCTGGAGCGAGATCTGCTGACTGCTGATCAGAAGGTGGTGCGGGTGCCGCCGAAGTTGATGGCCTATGCCAGAGCCTCGGCACGGACCCGGGGTAAGTCTGACCCGATCGATGCGCTGGCCGTGGCGCGGGCCTACTTACGGGAGCCCGATCTGCCGATCGCCTCACACGACCAGACCTCACGCGAGCTGAAGTTGCTGATTGACCGCCGTGAAGACCTTGTCGGGCAACGGACTTCGACGATCAATCGGTTGTTGTGGCGGGTTCATGAACTCGATCCCGACCATGCCCCGAAATCGGGCTCTTTGGATCTAGCCAAGCATCGCAGGTTGCTCGGCGACTGGCTGGACACTGTGCCTGGTCTGGTCGCTGAGCTCGCCCGCGACGAGCTGGCGGACATCACCCGGCTCACCGAACAGATCGATGCGTTGGCCAAGCGGATCGGTGAGCGCGTGCGGGTCATCGCACCGGTACTGCTGGCGATGCCGGGGTGCGGCGAGCTCACCGCGGCCAAGATCGTCGGTGAAACCGCCGGTGTGACTCGCTTCAAAAGCGAGGCGGCTTTCGCCCGTCACAGCGGTGTGGCGCCGATACCTGTGTGGTCGGGCAATACCGCCGGACGGGTCCGCATGACCCGCACGGGCAATCGCCAACTCAACGCCGCGCTACACCGCATCGCCGTGACCCAGATCCGCCTTCCCGGCCTCGGACAGACCTACTACCGACACCGACTCGCAGAAGGCGATTCCAGCACCGAGGCCTTGCGCTGCCTCAAACGCCGCCTGGCCCGCGTCGTCTACAGCCATCTCCACACCGATCACAGAAATCGAACACAGCCTTGCCAAACGGCAGCGGCTTGACATAGGAGAAACCCATGGCCGCACTCATGCCGGCGGCGTTCATCGGCCACGGTAGTCCGATGAACGCCCTGGAGCTCAACCGCTACACCTCGGCGTGGCAGGCGTTCGGCCGGTCGGCGCCGCGACCGCGCGCGATCCTCGTGATCAGCGCGCACTGGTACATCAACGCCACTGCCGTCACCGCGATGGCCGTACCGCGAACCATCCACGACTTCTACGGTTTTCCCGCGGAACTCTTCGACGTGCAGTACCCCGCGCCGGGACTGCCCGAACTCGCCGACGAGATCGCCGATGTCGTCGAGCCCACCTGGGTGGGTGCCGACATCGACAGCTGGGGGATCGACCACGGCACGTGGTCGGTGCTCGTCCACGCGTTCCCGGATGCGTCGGTTCCCGTGGTGCAGTTGGCCGTCAATGCCTACAAGCCACTGGAGTATCACCTCGAACTGGGGGCCAAGCTGGCGGCGCTGCGCCAGCGAGGTGTGCTGATCCTCGGTAGCGGCAACGTCGTCCACAATCTGGCCGCGATGGACCCGGCCCTGGGGGACGGCGCGTTCGACTGGGCCCAGCGCTTTGACGACGAGGCCTGGGCACAGCTGATGAACGACCCGGCCGATGCCGCCGGGCTTCGCGATCACGCTGATTACGCCGCAGCGGTACCCACGCCGGATCACTTTCTGCCGCTGCTGTATTTCGCCGGACTGGCCGCCGAGAACGGTGGCGGCGTCGACGTGCTCACCGAGGGCTGCGCCTACGGCTCCTTGTCGATGACGTCGTACACGCTCGGTCTCGGCAGCGTGGACGCTCCAACCGACGATCGCGACGCGGCGGCGCCGGCCGCGGGCGTGCCCGTCGACGAGACCAACATCTAGCGCACTTTCGTGCATTGTCGATTCTGGACCTGACCAGCAGATTCGCCGCTACGATGCCGCCATGAGCGATGAGATCTACCGAGACGACTTCATCGTGCTCGACGGCGATGGCGTCACGATCTTGAAGTACTACTTCCCGTTGGCGACGCCAAAGCGCATCGCCTACACCGATATCCGGCGAGTGCTGGTTGAGGACATGAACTGGTTGACCGGCAAGGGCAGGTTCTGGGGTGCGAGCATCCCCAACACCTGGATGCCGATGGACTGGGGCCGCATGAAAAAAGACAAGGTCATCGTCCTCGACGTCGGCGCACGGGTGAAGCCGTGCGTGACACCCGATGACCCGGATCGGGTGGCGGAGCTGATCAAAGCACGCGTTCCGGCCGGCTAGCTGTACTGACCACGGACGTTGGTGACGGCGTGGCGTGGTGACATGACGAAGACCTCCGAGTGAAGTGCGAGCTGTCTAGGAACGCTTTCACCAACCGGAGGTCTTCGTGTCCCACCGTAATGCCCCTTTGTCCGAAACCGGTCGTCTGAGGCTGGCTCGTTGCGTCGTTGAGGACGGCTGGCCGCTGCGTCGAGCCGCTGAACGCTTCCAGGTCTCGGTCACCACCACCTCTCGGTGGGCGACTCGATACCGCGAACAGGGTGAGGCCGGCATGGCCGACCGCAGCTCACGGCCGCACCGAAGTCCGAATCAGACACCGACCCGCATCGAGCGGCGGATCATCAAAGTCCGGGTCCTGCGCCGGTGGGGACCAGCTCGCATCGGGTATTTGTTGGGCATTCACCCCTCCACGGTGCACCGGGTACTCACCCGCTACGGAGTGGCCAAGCTTCGGTGGCTGGACCGACCCACCGGACGTGTGATCCGCCGCATCGAAACCTCCCAGTGCGGGGATCTAGTGCATGTCGATGTCAAGAAACTGGGCAAGATCCCCGCTGGTGGCGGCTGGCGGATGCTGGGCCGCACGATCGGCCAGCGCAACTCCCAGGCCGACAAAGGCTCTGGACTTCGCAGTAAGTACCGCCATCCCTTGCACGGTCACCACTTCCTCCACACGGCGATTGACGCACACTCCCGGCTGGCCTACTCAGAACTGTTGCCCAATGAACGCAAAGAGACCGCGGCAGGCTTTTGGCTACGCGCCAACGCCTGGTTCGCCGAATGCGGCATCCCCGTGCGGAACGTGTTGACCGACAACGGGTCCTGCTACCGCTCTCACGCCTTCCGTGAGGCCTTAGGCGACGTTGAACACCGTCGCACGCGCCCTTATCGGCCGCAGACAAACGGCAAGGTAGAACGCTTCCACCGAACCCTGGCCGATGAATGGGCCTACGCCCGGCTCTACACCAGCGACGCCGAACGCTGCACCCAGTTCCCGATCTGGCTGCACACCTACAATCACCACCGCGGCCACACCGCACTCGGCGGTCAACCACCCGCCAGCCGCGTACCTAACCTCTCAGGTCAGTACAGCTAGCCGATCAGGTCCGACCAGAACGGCACCGTCGGAATCGGTGACCGCGACGGGTCAGGGTCGGCATAGTCGAAAAGATCTGCGGCACAGCAACTCACGTCGGTCTGATAGATCGACAGCACGGGGTGCCCGGACGTCCCACGGCCCGCTGGGAGGTAGTGATTCGCACGCAGCGGTACCAGCTGCGGCACCCGCGCCAGGTGGTAATTCGCACTGCGCAGCGCATCCTTCATGCGCGACGGTCGGACACCCCAGTCGGCGCCCCAGAATTCGCGCCACTCGACAGCGAACAGGATCCCCTCCACGGGCAGCCGCAATCGTTGTTGCAGACTCCGGCGGGGCGCCGAGCGCCAATCCGGCCACGAGTCCCCGACGGGGAGGCCGGAAGACAAGAACGCTCGATGGTCGTCGGCGAACTCGAAGCCGAACTCAGCCTCGATGCGAGCCAGCTCCACGTCACTCAGGCCGGCCGTCGTCGTCACCATGCGCTCAGTACTTGTGCTGCGGCCCTTGCGCCTTCTTGTACAGCGACTTGAGCATCACGTCGCGGAACCGGGCGTTGTCGATCAGCTTGATCCCGGCGTTGGCGACCTGCGGGTAGCCCAGCAGCTTGTGGAAGTACCGTCCCCGCTTGTACTCCCGGCCCCACGCCGCTTCCATGCGCTGCGCGTAGTTGGTGAAGTCGTCGGGACCGCCGTTCTGCAGCGCGGCGATCGCACACTCGCCGGCGGCCAGGCCAGATTCGAGCGCCTTGGAGATGCCCGCGCCGGAAGCCGGCTTACCCGCACCGAGCGAGTCGCCGGTGAACAACACACCCGGACGCCACGGCGGCCAGGCGGTGAAGCCCATCGGCAGCCGCCAGGCCCGGACGCTCTTGTTCTTCTTCAGCTCCTCGATGGGCGGCAACTCCCACTCAGGCGGCAGCGTGCGCAGGAACTCCCCGAGGAACTGGGTGGCATTGATCGACTGCCAGTTCTTGTAGCTGTTGACGTAGCCCAAGCCGATGTTGAACCGACCCCCGCCCATCGGGAACACCCAGCCGTACCCCGGCAGCTGATCACCCTGGAACTGCAGCTTCAGGTAGATGTCGAGGCTGTCGGAATCGGGCCGATTGGCGTACATCTCGGAGCGGATCGCGATCGCCGAGTAGCCCTGGTACTCCGAGTCGATCTTCAACGCCCGCTTGATCGGGGAGTAGGCGCCGTCGGCCGCGATGACCGCGTCGCCCAGAACCTTCTCGCCGCTCTTGAGAACCACACCGATGACCCGGCCGCGTGCGTCGAGCTCAGGCCCCGCCACCTCCGAACCCTGGCGCACCGTGGCGCCGGCTGACTCGGCGTGCTTGAGCAGCAGCGTGTCCAACTCGGTACGGCTGACCGTGTGGCCGTGGTCGGGCATTCCCGGACGCTTGGGGAACGACAACTCCCACTGCGACGGGCTGAAGACGGTCACCCGGTTGACACGGTGGAACTGCGATACCTCGTGGGCCAAGCCCATCTTCTGCAGATAGCTCACGGCGCGCGCCGTCAGGCCGTCACCGCAGGGTTTGTCCCGAGGGAACTCCGCCTTGTCGAGGACCACCACTCGCGCGCCGGTCTGCGCGGCCTGCCATGCGGCCGCTGATCCCGATGGCCCCCCGCCGGCTACCACCAGGTCGAATCGCTCGGTCACTACGTCTCGTCTCGCTTCGATAATCGGATGCGACGATGCTATCTGAGAACGGGGTGTCGCTCCGGTCAGCGAAGGCCGGTGTAAGACCCATGTAATAGTCGTCGTGCCGGGTCGGCGCTGGTCAGCCCGCGCTACAGGTACAGTGCTTGACGTGCGCAGGGTGTCCAGATCGCGTGCCGGGGCAGAGCCCGGCAAGGTCGACGCGCGCAGTGAGCGCTGGCGTGAGCATCGCAAGAAGGTGCGCGCGGAGATCGTCGACGCCGCGTTCCGGTCGATCGACAAGCATGGGCCTGAGGTCAGCCTGCGTGAGATCGCCGAAGAGGCCGGCACCGCCAAGCCGAAGATCTACCGGCATTTCACCGACAAGTCAGACTTGTTCCAGGCCATCGGCAAGCGGCTGCGCGACATGCTCTGGGGTGCGATTTTCTCGAACATCGACGCCGCTACCGACCCGACCCGGGAGGTGGTGCGCCGCGGGGTGGCCGAGTACGTCAACCTCGTCGAGCAGCACCCCAACGTGCTGCGGTTCATGTTGCAGGGCCGCTTTCCCGAGCAGTCAGAATCCACCCAGCGCGCGCTCAACGAGGGCCGCGAGATCACCATGGCGTTCGCTGACACGTTTAACAACGAACTGCGCGGCATGCAGCTCGACCCCGCCGCACTGCAATTGGCTGCGTCGGCGGCGTTCGGCGCGTGCTCGGCGGCCACCGACTGGTGGCTGGGCCCAGACCCGGATAGCCCGCGCCGGATGCCGACCGACGAGTTCATCAACCACCTGACCACGATCATGTTGGGCACGGTCAACGGCACCGCTGACGTGCTGGGCGTCCACCTCGACCCCGACCGCCCGATTCACGACGCGATGCAGCGGCGCGCCGCCGCCGGCTGAACCGCCCACCCGATACCGCCGGTATTGGGTACTTTGGTTGCCATGACTGTTGCAGAACCGACCGTCGCCGACACCACCGCCGAACCCGTCCACACCCGGGCGCTGGTCATCGGCACCGGCTTCTCCGGGCTGGGGATGGGCATCGAATTGCAGCGGCGCGGCGTCGACTTCTTGATCCTGGAGAAGGCCGACGACGTCGGCGGCACCTGGCGTGACAACAGCTACCCGGGCTGCGCCTGCGACATCCCGGCGCACCTGTACTCGTTCTCCTTCGAACCCAAGCCCGACTGGACCTACATGTGGTCGCTGCAGCCGGAGATCCTCGACTACCTCAAGGGCGTGACCGACAAGCACGGCCTGCGCCGCTACATCCGCTTCGGCGCGCGCGTCGAGCGCGCCCATTGGGACGACGCGGAGTATCGATGGCACGTCTTCACCGAGGATGGCCGCGAGTACGTCGCGCAATTCCTGATCTCCGGTGCCGGCGCGCTGCACATCCCGTCCGTCCCCGACTTCGAGGGCCTGGCCGACTTCCAGGGGGAGGCGTTCCATTCGGCGCAGTGGGACCACCGCGTGGACCTCACCGGCAAGAAGGTCGCCGTCGTCGGCACCGGGGCAAGTGCCATCCAGATCGTCCCGGAGATCGTCGACAAGGTCGGCGCGCTGCAGCTCTACCAACGCACCCCCGCATGGGTGCTGCCACGGTCGAACAATCCCATCCCCACGTGGATGCGCAACGCGTTCGGCACGGTGCCCGGCGCGCGCGCCCTGCTGCGCACCGGCATCTACTGGTTTCAGGAATCACTCGGCTTTGCGATGACCAAGCGCCCGGAGCTGCTCGTGCTGGGCGAGAAGGCCGGCAAGTGGAACATCCGCCACCAGGTCCGTGATCGTGACCTGCGCCGTCGGCTGACCCCGTCGTACCAGGTGGGCTGCAAGCGAGTCCTGTTCTCCAACAACTACTTCCGTGCCATCGCGAAGCCCCATTCGGAGCTCGTGACCGATCGGATCGCGCGTATCACCCCGCACGGAATCGTCACCGAAGACGGGACCGAACGCGAGGTCGATGTGATCGTGTTCGCGACCGGCTTCCACGTCACCGACTCCTACACCTATGTCGACATCAAGGGTCCCGGCGGCGAAGACCTTGTGGACCGCTGGAACCGCGAGGGCGTGCAGGCGCATCGTGGGATCACCGTCGCCGGCATGCCGAATCTGTTCTTCCTGCTCGGGCCGAACACCGGACTGGGTCACAACTCGGTGGTGTTCATGATCGAGTCGCAGATCCGTTACGTCGGCCAGGCGATCGGAGCTGTGGAGAAGGCCGGTGCGCAGGCGCTGGCGCCGACCCGCTCAGCGCAGGATGCGTTCAACGCCGAACTGCAGGACGACCTGCAGGGCGCGGTGTGGAGCACCGGCGGTTGCAGCAGCTGGTATCTCGACGAGCACGGGAAAAACCGCACGCTGTGGAGCGGCATGACGTGGCAGTACTGGTTGGCCACTCGCTCGCTCAAGCGCTCGGAGTACCGCTTCTCCGGGGTGGCCTCGGCGCGGCCTTCCGAGCAAGCCGCGGCGAGCTGATCGGCCGACACGCCGAGCCACTTCGCAGCGCGCGTCGGACCTGTGGATTCGGCACCGCCGCAACACAAGTTGTTGTGTTGCGGCGCGTTGTCACACCCCAGGGGTAGTGTTTTGGGCGTCAGCCGGAAACGGGGCAAACAGCGTGGTGAAGTGGGGTTTCGGTGAGCGATGGAACGAAGCTGATCGACCGGGCGACGGCGATCAACTGGAACCGTGTCATTGACGAGAAAGACGCGGAAGTCTGGGATCGCTTGACCGGTAATTTCTGGTTGCCGGAGAAGGTTCCGGTATCCAACGACATCCCGTCGTGGGGCACGCTGACCGCGGACGAGAAGCAGCTCACCATGCGCGTCTTCACCGGCCTGACCCTGCTGGACACCATCCAGAGCACCGTGGGATCGGTCAGCATGATCCCGGATGCGCTGACCCCGCATGAAGAAGCGGTGCTGACCAACATCACGTTCATGGAGTCGGTGCACGCCAAGAGCTACAGCTCGATCTTCTCCACGCTGTGCTCGACCACCGAGATCGACGAGGCGTTCCGCTGGTCTGAGGAGAACGTCAACCTGCAGCGCAAGGCGCAGATCATCCTCGACTACTACCGCGGTGACGATCCGCTCAAGCGCAAGATCGCCTCGGTGTTCCTCGAAGCATTCCTGTTCTACTCCGGCTTCTACCTGCCGATGTACTGGTCGAGCCGGGCCAAGCTGACCAACACCGCCGACCTGATCCGACTGATCATCCGCGACGAGGCCGTGCACGCCTACTACATCGGCTACAAGTTCCAGAAGGGCTATGCGGTCCAGACCGAGGAGCGTAAGCAGGACCTCAAGGACTACGCCTACGAACTTCTATATGCGTTGTACGAGAACGAGATCGAGTACACCCAAGATCTTTACGACTCAGTCGGGCTGACGGAGGACGTCAAGAAGTACCTGCGCTACAACGCGAACAAGGCGCTGATGAACATGGGCTTCGAGGCGCTGTTCCCGCGTGATGAGACCGACGTCAACCCGGCGATCCTGTCGGCACTGTCGCCCAACGCCGACGAGAACCACGACTTCTTCTCCGGGTCGGGTTCGAGCTATGTGATCGGCAAGGCCGTCGTCACCGAAGACGAGGACTGGGACTTCTAGCCTGACCCGTTGCGCGGCCAAGCTTTGGCGCGTTGCCGGCTAGGGCAACGCAAATTCGCCGAACACGCCTGAGCTGCAGGTGCGGCCGTGACACCATGTCGGCGTGGGCGCGTCCGGAGACGGGGCGGCATCAGCGCTGGTGTGTGCGTCGTGCCGCGCTGAGCTGCCGCCGACTTCGCGGTACTGCGGCGAGTGCGGTGCGCCGGTAGCGCCGGCCGGTCAATCGGCTGAGTACAAGCAAGTGACAGTGCTGTTCGCCGACGTGGTGCATTCGATGGATATTGCGGCAGCGGTCGGTGCTGAGCGACTCCGCGAGATCATGGCTCTCCTCGCCGGCTCGTGCGCTGCGGTGGTTCAGCGTTTCGGCGGAATGGTGGACAAGTTCACCGGCGACGGAATCATGGCGCTCTTCGGTGCTCCGGTGGCCTTGGAGGACCACGCTGTTCGTGCTTGCCTGGCGGCTTTGGCCATTCAGGAGGAGTGTCGACGCCTTGCCGTCGGCGTCCGAGCGCGCGACGGCATCGATCTTCGGCTGCGGGTCGGATTGAACTCCGGAGAGGTGATCGCCGGCGAAATCGGCTCAGGGCCGTTCGGTTACACCGCTGTCGGTGAACAGGTCGGGATGGCGCAGCGGATGGAAACGGCGGCTCCGCCGGGCGGCGTGATGCTCAGTGCTTCCACCGCCCGACTGGTAGAAAGCACCGCCGTTCTCGGGGACCCCGAGATCGTCCACATCAAAGGCGCGCAACGACCGGTTCGCGGTCGTCGCCTTCTTCACATGGCCGACCAGCGACCTACCGCAGACTCGACAGGGCCAAGCCTGGTCGGGCGGAACTGGGAGATGGCCGCGATCGAGGGCCTCCTCGACGGCGCTGTTCAGCGCGGCCGCGGAGCCGTGGTGGGCGTCGTCGGAGTTCCCGGTATCGGGAAGAGTCGTTTGGTGCGTGATGTGTCGGCCCTCGCCGCCGCTCGGGGCGTGAGCGCCTATGCCACCTTCTGCGAATCCCATGCCGCGGATGTGCCCTTCCGGGTCGTGGCTCGGCTGCTACGGGCGGCCACCGGCGTGGAGGGGATGGACGGTGCCGACGCCCGCGCGCGGATAAGGGCTCAGATCCGTGACGCCGAGCCTGAAGACTTGCTGCTGTTCGACGACCTGCTCGGAATTGCCGATGGCGACGTGGCACTACCCAAGATCGACCCGGATGCCCGTCGGCGGCGCCTGACCAGACTGGTCAATGCCGCGTCGCTTGCCCGTCAGACGCCGGCCATCTACATCCTCGAGGACGCGCACTGGATCGACGGGGTCAGCGAGTCGATGCTGGCGGACTTTCTCGCGGTGATACCCCAGACCCGCTCGCTGATGGTGATCACGTATCGACCTGAGTACCGGGGAGCGCTCGCGAGACCGCGTGGAGCACACACGATCGCCCTCGAGCCGCTGAGCGGTCCGGAATCCGCGTTACTCATCGATGAGCTGCTTGGACCGCATGAATCTGTTGCAGGCCTTGGCGATACGATCTCGCAACGGGCGGCGGGAAACCCGTTCTTCGCCATCGAGATGGTCCGTGAGTTGGCTGACCGCGGTGTGCTGGAGGGTAGCCGGGGCAACTACTTATCGACCGCAGAGGCCGCGCAGGTGGAAGTGCCCGCGACCGTGCAGGCGACGATCACCGCTCGTATCGATCGTCTTGAGCCAAAAGCCAAGCGCGCGTTGAGGACAGCGGCGGTAGCGGGATTGCGATTCAACAGCACCATGGTGGACGCGCTTGGAATCCAGCCAGAGATCGGGGAACTGGTTTCCGCAGAGTTCATCGATCAGGTCACTTATACCGGTCAACCGGAATACGTGTTCCATCATCCACTCGTTCGGTCAGTGGCGTACGAGTCGATGCTCAAGTCCGATCGGGCCGACGTTCACCGCAGAGTGGCTCGTGCGATCGAATCGGGAGACCAGGCGGTCGTCGACGAGAATGCAGCGCTGATCGCAGAACATCTTGAGGCAGCGGGTGAATCGAGCAGTGCCTTCGGCTGGCACATGCGTGCGGCGAGGTGGGCGACCAGCCGTGACATCGCTGCCGCGCGGCTGGGTTGGGAGCGTGCGCGGGCGATCGCCGACGCGTTACCCGAGGAGGTGACCGATCGGACAGCTATGCGGATCGCGCCCCGAACCATGTTGTGCGCGACGGCTTATCGCGTTCATGCGAACGCGGCCGGTGAGGATTTTCAGGAGCTGCGCCGACTGTCTGACGAGACCGCGGACAAGTCTTCGCTGGCGATCGCGATGGCCGGGCTGGTGATGGAGCACGTGTACCAGGGACGGGTCCGGGACGGGTCGCGGCTGGCGTCCGAAGCGATGGCACTCATCGAATCGATCGGCGATGAAACGCTGACGGTGGGGCTTTCGTTTCCGTCGATCTACGCCAAGATCGAAAGTGCCGAATACGGTGACGTTCTCAGATGGTCGCAGCAGCTCATCGATCTTGCCGGAGGTGATCCGACCAAGGGCAACATCATCTTCGGGTCTCCTCTGGCGCTCGCGTTGGCGTCGCGCGCGGTGGCCCGGTATTGCCTGGGTCTTGGTGAATGGGCTGGGGACGTGGCGCAGGGCATCGCCATGGCCCGCAATGCGGATCCGCTGACCTACGCCGCGGTGGTCGCGTGGTGTTACTTTCCGGGAATACCTTTTGGCGCACTGGATCCCGATGATCATGCGCTCGATCAGATCGGAGACGCGCTCCGGATCGCCGAGCGATCCGGAAACAACATGGCGTTGGCTTTCGGCAGGCTGGCTCTCGGTGTCGCACTGGTGCATCGAGATTCGACTACCGAGCGTGACGAGGGCCTGCACCTTCTCGCGGAAGTCAGCGACGTTTTCCTGCGCGACCAGCACAATCTTGGCGACCGACCGCTGGTCAACGCGTACGTGGCGCGAGAGATGGCACGGCGCGGAAATGTCGACGCGGCCCTCTCGCTGTCGAAAGCCACCATTGAGCAACTCGATGCCGAAGGACGGCTGACGGGTTGGGGCGTTCCTGCAACCGGTGTCCTGGTTGAGATGTTGCTTGACCGCGGAAGCCCGGCCGACCTGCGTGAAGCCGAGGCCGCCGTCGAAAGGCTGGCCAGCGCACCAGCCGATCACACGCTGGTGATGCGTGACATCTGGCTGCTACGACTGCGGGCTCTTCTGGCCCGGGCCAACGGTGATGAGACCGCCTTCCGCGCGTGCTGGGACCGTTACCGCGACGCTGCAACATCCGTGGAGCTTCACGGGCATATCGCATGGGCACACGCGATGGTGGATCGGCCGCCGTACCCGAGACGTTGTGCACTTCGCGACAATAACCCCGGTGAGGTCCCATAGTCCGGTGAGCGTTCCCCCGTAGGCGCTCCGCCACTAGCCGGCCAGGTTGAAACGCCCTTGGCTACCGTAGATCGCCAGCGAGATCAGCAACGTCACCGAGACAAGCACGACCAGTGAGGTTCGAACCGCGTCACCCGTCGCGACGCCGACACCCGAGGGGCCTCCGGAAGCGAAGTAGCCAAAGTAGGTGTGAATTAACAAGATCGCCAGCGCCATGAGGATGGCCTGAACGAACGACCACAGCAGGTCCATCGGGTTGAGGAACGTCGAGAAGTAGTGGTCGTACAGCCCGCCGGACTGACCGAGCAGCATGACGGTGGTGTAGCGGCTGGCGAGGAACGACAGGATGACCGCGATCGAATACAGCGGTGCGATCGACACCATCCCGGCAACGATCCTGGTGCTCACCAGAAACGTCAGCGGGGGGATGGCCATGGACTCGAGTGCGTCGATCTCCTGGTTGACGCGCATCGCGCCCAGCTGGGCGGTCACGCCGGCGCCGAATGTGGCGGCCAGCCCGATCCCGGCGACGACCGGTGCCGAAATGCGGACGTTGATGAAGGCCGCCAGGAATCCGGTCAGCGCCTCGATGCCGATGTCGCCGAGCGAGCTGTAGCCCTGAACCGCCAACGTGCCACCGGTGGCGACAGTGAGAAATCCGACGACCACCAAAGTGCCGCCGATCATCGCCAACACCCCTGCGCCCATGCTGATCTCCGCGATCAGGCGGACGATCTCGGTGCGGTAATAGCGCAGTGCGTTCGGGATGCCCGCGATCGCCTTGGCGTAGAACAATGTCTGATCGCCGATCCGGCCCAGCACGTACCACGGGCGCTCCGCCGCGCGGGTCACCCGGGGAAAGACGGCCCTATGGGTCATGTACGTTCCCACTTCACCCATTCAACGTCCGCGTCGTCGTGACGCCGCCGTAGGGTCGTTCGTCCCGGGTATCGACACCTAAAGGCTTCAGTCCATGGGACCGATGCGTTGAGCGGGCGTTTCAAGACTGTCCGCGCGCCCGCGCCGGATGGCCGGCGAGGGTCAAGATAATTTCGCCGAACCCGCCGACCGCCACTGAGCGGTGATGACACGATGTGGGCGTGGGCGCGTCGGGGGACGGTCGCGATGATCAGGCGGCAGCGGGGCTGTCGTGTCATTCGTGCGGCACCGAGCTGTCGCTGAACTCGAACTTCTGCAGTGCGTGCGGTGCACCGGTGACGACGGTGAGTCGGTCCGCGGAGTACAAACAGGTGACGGTGCTCTTCGCCGACGTGGTGCGCTCGATGCACATCGCGGCCGTGGTCGATATCGAGCGGCTGCGCGAGATCATGACCGAGCTCGTCGAACTTTCGGCGGCGGTGACGCGTCGCTACGGCGGCACCGTGGACTTCACCGGCGACGGCATCATGGCGGTCTTCGGCGCTCCTATCTCCTTCGAGGATCACGCAACGCGGGCGTGCCGGGCCGCACTGGACATTCATCGCGCCATCGCAGATTTGGCCCAGGACGTCTCGCTCCGCGATGGTGTCGACCTTCAGCTCCGGGTCGGACTGAATTCGGGCCAGGTCATCGCCGGCGAGATTGGTAGTGCGGCAACGGGATATACCGCCGTCGGCGAGCAGGTAGGCATGGCCCAGCGGATGGAGTCCGTAGCTTCTGCCGGTGGGGTGATGCTCAGCGCGTCGACCGCCCGACTGGTGCAGGATTACGCCCGGCTCGGTGAACCGGAGCTGGTCACCATCAAGGGCAGCGACCGCCCGGTGACCGCCTACCGGTTGCTGGGGCTGCCGGACGGGGTTCGCCCCGCCGCGCGCATCGAGTCGGCTCTGGTCGGGCGGCGGGTGGAATTGACCTATTCCTCGGCCGTGCTGGACCGAGCAATGGAAGGCCGCGGCGCGATTGTCGCGGTGGTCGGATCGCCGGGCATCGGCAAGAGTCGCTTGGCCCGTGAGGTGTCCGCGCTAGCTGCCGCGCGGGGGGTCGAGGTGGTCACCGCCTACTGCGAGTCTCACACGGCCGACATCCCTTTCCACGCCGTGGCCCGGCTGCTGAGGGCTGCGTTCGGGATCACCGGCCTCGATAATCCGTCGGCCCGGGCGCGGCTGCGCCACCAGGCCGTCGACGCCGATCCCGACGATATGGTGCTCCTCGAGGATCTGCTGGGTATCACCGATTCCGCGGCGGTGCTGCCCAAGATCGACCCGGATGCCCGACGACGACGGTTGACCACGTTGGTCAACGCCACCTGGCTGACCCGAGGGTCGCCGACGGTGTACATCATCGAGGACGCCCACTGGATGGACGAAGTCAGCGAATCGATGTTGGCTGACTTTCTGTCGGTGACGACGCAGGCTCCTGCGCTGGTGTTGATCACCTACCGCCCCGAGTATGACGGCGCCTTGCGTCGGCTACCCGGAGCCCAAGGCCTCACCCTGGCACCGCTGACTGAATCGGAAACGGGTGAATTGGTCGCTGGGTTGCTAGGGCTCGATCCCTCGGTCGCAGACGTGACCGCACTGATTACCAAGAAGGCGGCGGGAAATCCGTTCTTCGCCGAGGAGATGGTGCGAGATCTGGCTGAGCGCGGGATTCTCGGTGGCTACCGTGGCGCCTATGCCGCGACGGTCGGTACCGCTGAGGTGACCTTGCCCGCCACCGTGCAGGCCACCATCGCCGCCCGCATCGATCGACTGGCCCCGACAGCGAAGCGCGCTTTACATGCGGCGGCTGTTGTAGGTGCGAAATTCGATCGAGACATGTTGGCGGCGTTAGGTGTTGACCCAGCAGTCGACAGTTTGGTGGGCGGTCAGTTCGTTGATCAGATCGATGCACCCTCACCCGCATATGTCTTTCACCACCCGCTGATCCGCACCGTCGCCTATGAATCGCAGCTGAAATCGGACCGCGCCGAGCTCCATCGCAAGCTCGCCGCGGCGATTCAAGAACGCGACCCGGTCGCGGCCGACGAGAATGCCGCGTTGACGGCCGAGCACCTCGAGGCGGCCGGTGATTTGGTGGCAGCCTTCGAGTGGCACATGCGCTCGGGGGCTTGGTCGTCCAACCGCGATATCGGCGCCGCGCGCGCGAGCTGGACGCGGGCTCTATCGGTCGCGGACCGTCTGCCCGACGTTGAATCCAGCCGTATTACGAGGCAGATAGCCGCGCGAACTCTCCTGTGCTCCAGCGCTTGGCGCGCCGGTGGCACGATTGCCGAGGCAGGGTTCGACCAACTGCGTGAGTTGTGTGGTGTCGCGGGCGACGAGCGGTCATTGGCGATCGGCATGGCGGGATATCTTATGAAACGAGCCTTCCACGGAGAGTTCATCGAATCATCGCGATTAGCGTCGGAGTTTGCGGCCATCCTCGAGTCCATCGGTGATCCGTCGATGACCGTGGGATTGCTTTTCGCCTGCATTGTCGCCAAGTGGGAAACAGGCGAGATGATCGAAGCGACGCGCCTGGCGGACCGCGCCTTGCAACTCGCCGACGGTGATCCCACGATGGGCAACATCATTGTCGGATCGCCGCTTGCGGTAACCCGCGCGATGCGCGGCATCGCGAAAAGCGCTCTGGGACAGCCCGGGTGGCGCGAGGATTTCGACGTCGCAATCGAGATTGCACGCGGATTAGATCCGCTTTCCCGGGTGCTCACCAGCTTGTTCCGCGGAATATCCATGGCATACGGCGCACTGCTGCCCGATGAGGAAATGCTGAACGACAGCGCTGTGGTCCTCCGCGTCGCCGAGCAGTCCGGAGATGACTTCACACTGGCCAACGCCCGGCTGGCGCGCGCGTTCATGCTCATGCTTCTCGACGACGAGCAGCAGCGCACGCAGGGCTTGGAGTACCTTGCGGTCATCCGCGAGGCGGCCCTCGCCCACAGGTTCACCGTGTCGGCGCTGTGGTTTCACGACATCAGCCTTGCCTCCGAGAAGGCCCGATCCGGGCAGCTGGATGAAGCAATCGCCCTAGCCGACGAGGCAGTTGACGCGGTGCTCTGCTCCGGCGAGAAGTTATGGCCGGGACTGGCAACCACCGTCTTGGTGGAGGCTCTTCTGCTCCGGGGGACAGATGAGGATGTGATGCGAGCCGAGGCTGCCATTGACCGGCTCGAAGGTGTCCCCACCGATCCGGGATTCGTTTTGCACGAACTGCCCATCTTGCGGCTGCGGGCACTTCTAGCCTGTGCCCGGGATGACGTGGAGGCCTATCGGGAGTACCGGGATCGCTACCGTGCCATGGCCACCGACTTGGGCTTTGAGGGACACATCAAATTCGCCGCGACGATGACATGAGCGCCGCCGCGGTGACACCATAGTCGTGTGGACACGTCGGGGGACGGCCGCGATGCGCAACTCTTGGCGCTGTCGTGTGGGTCCTGTGGCGCTCGGCTCCCGCTGAACTCGAACTTCTGCAATGCGTGTGGCGCGCGAGTCACCGTCGGTCCGTCGGCGGAGTACAAGCAGGTGACGGTCTTGGTTGCCGACGTCGTGCGCTCGATGGACATCGCGGCCGCCGTGGACATGGAGCGATTACGGGCGATCATGACCGAACTGCTCGAATGCGCGGCAGCGCTGGTGCACCGGTACGGCGGGACCGTGGAATACACCGGGGACGGGATCATGGCGCTGTTCGGTGCTCCAATTGCGCTAGAGGATCACGCATTTCGAGCCTGCGTGGCGGCCTTGGCGATCCAGAACGAGGCAGCCCGGTTGGCAGCCGAGGTGCAACGGACCGACAAGGTGGCGTTGCAATTGCGGGTGGGGCTCAACTCGGGCCGGGTCATCGCCGGCGAAATCGGTTCGGGGACGCTCGGGTACCACGCCACCGGCGGGCACGTCGGGATGGCGCAGCGGATGGAGTCGGTGGCACCTGCGGGTGAGGTGATGCTTTCGGAGTCGACCGCACGCCTTGTCGAGCACCTCGTGCTTCTCGCCGAGCCGGAGCGTCTACGTATCAAGGGGTCTGACCGGCCGGTGCCCGCCTACCGGCTGAAAGGCGTCGGCCCGCGCAAGGGCTCCAACCGGCGCACGGAGGCACGGCTGGTCGGGCGGCGGTGGGAGCTGGCGGTGCTCGAAGCCATCCTGGAGCGCGCTGTCGAGGGCCGCGGTGACGTCGTGAATGTGGTGGGACCGCCAGGTATCGGAAAGAGCCGGGTGGCCCGTGAGGCCGCGGCTCTGGCCACCGGCCGGGGGGTTGACGTGTTCTGGACGTTCTGTGAATCCCACGCCGTTGACATCCCCTTCCGTGCTGTTGCCCAACTGCTTCGCGCCCGCACCGGCGTGGCCGACCTCGTCGGCAGTGCCGCCCGTGGTCGGCTCCGGGAACACTTCGCGGCTGCCGACCCGCAGGATCTCCTGTTGCTCGACGACCTGCTCGGTATCGCCGATTCCGCTGTGACGCCGCCCCCGATCAACCCCGATGCGCGACGGCGTCGGCTGACCGCGTTGATCAACGCGACGTCGCTGGCGCGCACGACGCCGGCGTTGTTGATCATCGAGGACGCGCAGTGGATCGACACCGCCAGCGAGTCGATGCTGACCGACTTCCTCACCGTCATCCCACGCACGCCGTCAATGGTGCTGGTAACGGCTCGCCCGGAATATCAGGGAGCGCTGCGACGGGTCACTGGTGCCCAGACAATAGCTCTCGGCACACTGGATAATTCGGACATCGCGACGTTGATCCAAGAGTTACTCGGCTCGGATCCGTCGGTCGGCGAGCTGACGACGATCATTGCCGAACGGGCCGACGGGAATCCGTTCTTCGCCGAGGAGATGGTTCGCGAGTTGGCCCAGCGCGGCGCGCTGGCCGGCCGGCGCGGTGCCTATACCTGCGAAGCAGATGTCGCAGAGGTCAAGGTGCCGGCCACGGTGCAGGCTGCGATCGAGGCGCGCATCGATCGGCTGACGGCCCCGGCGAAGCGGACGCTGACCGCCGCGTCGGTGATCGGAGCCCGCTTCGGCGCAGAGCTGCTGCCTGCGCTGGGCGTCGATCCGGCATTCGACGAGTTGCTGGGCGCGGAACTCATTGACCAAGTCGGGTTCAGCTCCAGAGTCGAATTCGCCTTCCGGCATCCACTGATCCGTGCCGTGGCTTATGAATCACAGTTGAAATCCGATCGGGCCCAATGGCATCGGCGCTTGGCCGCCGCGATAGAGCGCGTGGCGCACAGGTCCGACGAGAACGGGGCGCTGATCGCCGAACACCTCGAAGCGGCAGGGGAGTTGCACAAGGCATACGAGTGGCACATGCGTGCCGGTGCGTGGTCCACCAACCGCGATCTGGCCGCAGCCCGGGTCAGCTGGGAGCGCGCCTGCCGCATCGCGGACGCGCTGCCCGCGGACGACCCGGGTGCCCTGTCGATGCGCATCGCCCCGCGCACGATGCTGTGTGCCACCGACCTGCACGCGCGGACGGCTCACGACGGTCAGAGGCGCTTTGCGGAGTTGCGAGATCTGTGCAACGCCGCGGGGGACAAGGTGTCGTTGGCCATCGGCATGAGCAGTCCCGGGACGGCTCTCTGCTACGCCGGGCGACACCGCGAGGCGGCCAAGATGGCATCCGAACAGATGGCACTCCTCGAATCGATCGGGGACGCTGACGCGATGATGGCACTGGCCGGTCTTGCATTTGTAAATTGGGGCGGCGTAGCCGAATTCGGTCAGATCATGCTCTGGTCGCAGAAGATCATCGGTTTGGCGGACGGCGATCCCACCAAAGGTGCCGGCTTCGGAGTCGGGTCGCCACTCGCGATCGCGTTGGCCTATCGGGGTACCGCGCGGTGGTGGCTTGGTCGTGCGGGCTGGCGCCAAGATCTCTTCGACGCGGTCGCGATGGCCGAACGCAGCAACCCGGAAACCCTCGCCGGCACCATCGCGTGGACCTACGGTTTCGCGGTGCAGTACGGCGTTCTTCGGGCGGATGAGTCCGTGCTCCGGGCGAGCGAAGCTGCGCTGCAGACCGCGCGAACGGCCAGCACCGACCGCGCCATGGGCTTGACCGGATACACATTGGCCGTCGGGTTGCTGAACCAAGACGACGCGGTGGACCGTCAACGCGGGCTGACGTTGATGCAGCAGACACGGGAGATGTGGCTGAGCAAGCGAGCGTTCTTTCTCATCCCGGTCACCGACGTGTGGACGGCCCGGGAAATGGCCAGACGCGGAGAGCTCGATGAGTCCATCGACGTGATACGCGAAGCTGCCACCGAACTTCGCCGGATGCAGAACGTGTTCTATGGGTTCTGGGCCACTGGAGTTTTGGTGCAGACACTGCTGGAGCGTGGAGCCGATGACGACCTGGACGAAGCCGCGCTGGCGATAGACGAAATGACCGAACTGAAGGCAGATTCGGCGATCGGCGAGGTCAGCGTGTTGCGGTTGCGCGCGCTGCTGGCGCGTTCGCAGAGTGACGAGCTGACGTACCGTGACTACCGTGGTCGCTACCGCGCGATGGCGAAATCGCTTGGTTTTGAGCTGCATTCGGTGTGGGCCGCCACGATGCCGTAACGGCACCGGCACTCGACTTGGCCGATGATGCCGTGTGGGACGCCGTGGACGGTACGGCAGCGGGTGGTGTGGGGCCCGGGCCGCCCACCCCCGAGCGAGTTGGCCAACCGATCAGAGCACGGGCATTGCGGATGCCTTCGCTTAAGGCTCCGGTCAGGTCTGCGATGAGCTTTCCCGGGTCGAACGAACTCGGAAGGAGCCGCGCTGGGGTGGGCACCCACGGCTTGATGCTGCGGTCGTAACCTGCTTCGACGAGCACCCGGAAGAACGGCTCAACCACGTCGATCAACTTCTCGGGCACACCCAGCGCGAGCAGTGGAGCGAACAGCGGAAGATGTTGCGTCTTGAAGTAGTAATAGCTCGTGTCGCCGTAGGTGCCCTGGTATGCAGGCGATGTCGTCGGATCATTCGGGAGGCTGACGTCAAACGAGTTGGTGTGAAGGTAGACAACCCCCATGATCGCGTTGAGGTCGGCGACGAGGTTGAGCGGATACAGCGGGAAGTCGGTGAAACCATCGTATTGCCGGGTGATTTCGACAGTCTTGAATTGGGTGTCGGTTGCAGCGGCCCCGTTGAACGACAGATCGAGGACTGGAACGTAAAGGCCGGGGAATCGTGACATCAATCCACCGTTGGGCAGATTCGGATCTCCGCCCAGGACGAAATCGATATCGGGAGCGGTGGTTCCGTCCGGGTAGTGCGCCGCGAGATTCTTCTTCACCACGTTGGCGACGCCCGCTCCCTGCGAAAGGCCGTAGATCACCAGCTTATTACCGCCGTGTGCGGCGATCGCTTCCTCGAGCTGGGCGGCCCCGAGCTGCAGCGACTGACTGGCGGTGAGGTCGAACAGCCCCGTGAGCTTCCACCACGGCTCGCTCGGCCACGCCGGCCCACCGGGTTTGAAGAGTCTCGGATCACCGACAGCCAGTCCGAGCAGGCGCATGCCGCCGGTGAGGGGCCAAAATTGCTCCGGTGTGGTCACCGGGACGTAATCGATGTTCAGCCCGGGATGCGTCGGCGCGACATACTGGTCCCTGACGATGTTCAGATACGTCTGGTCGGGCGTTGGGCAGGTGGTCCCGCACAGGACCAGCGCGGTGCGGTCGGGTGACGCTTCCTCGGCTGACGCCGCCGCTGGTGTCAGCGCGGTCATGGCCGTCAAGACTACGGCGCCGACCGATGTTGTGATCCTTTTACCCATGTTTCTGCCTTCCCCGAGTACTGCAGGCAATCGTCAGCGCAGTTCGGCTCGGCGGGTTCAGTAGCGCATCACTGCAATTTCGGGGCCGCGACGGGGTACTACTGATGGCGGGGCGACCACGGCTCAGTCGGCCCCGTGGCGTTTGGCCAATCGGCTGTAGGCAGCAGTAAATGCCGCCGCCCCGGCGAGGAGCTGCTCGCGTTCTCGGCGGTTCATCCGTTCGGTGACCGCGCCGAAGTGCGCGACGCGCGCGGCAACGACCTCCTCGAGCACTGCGCGCCCGGCCGCCGTCAGTTCGAGAATCGTCGCCCGGCGGTTGTGCGGAGCCACACTCCGGGTGATCAAGCCGGACTCGGCGAGCCGGTCACTGAGACGACTGGCGCTGGAGGGGACCAGGTCCAGGTCTTCTCCTAGTTCCGTGACCAGGCTCGGCCCGAGGCGCTGTAGAGACTGAAGCGCGCGCAAAGTTGGTAAACCGACTCGCTTTTCGATTTCCTCGAGCACCACAACGTTCAGCGCCAGCAGGCCCCGCGTCGCGCGTTCGAGCTCGGCGGCGTATTCGGCATCAGCCTTCGGCGCGGCACTCGTGGCCGTTGCGCCCGTTCTTGGAGCACCCATGGCTCCGTGAGCATACATCCGTCGCGCATGTCATGAGGCATTGAATACTGTCGGTTTGCACGTCATCCAAAGTGGATATATTGCTGTAAGGCAATGAACTGTTGCGTTGAGCGTGATCGGAATAAGGAGACCAAGTGGCGCGAGATACTCGTGGGTCGTTGCCGCCGTTCACCAACGGGTTGCACCGGGTGAGCCTCAACCCACCCCACTGGCGGCAGGGCCGTCGACTGATCTGGGTGGAAGCCCTGGTGACAGGTGTGCTGGGGGTGGTTGGCCTGATGGGCGTTGTCATTGGTGCACAGCACGACGGGTGGCGCGTGCTCGGCATTCCACTTACCCCGGCGCTGAGTGTCGTGATGCTCGTCATCGCGATGCTGGCGGGGGTTTCCTCCATCCACCGGGGGACTGCGAAGGTGTTCACTCTGGGGATGGGTGCCGCCACCGTGCCCTTGATGATCATCTGTTCGGTGGCGGCGGTGCACCACGATCCCGGACCATTGGGATTCACCGCACCGGCGATCCTGCTGTGGATGGTCCTCTTCTGCTGGAGCATCGCGTCGGCGATGTGGATTCTGCCCGACCAGATCGAAGGCGCGGCGTGGATACCGCGCCGGCGGTCCCGCGATCGCACCGATTCGGCGATGTCGACTGGTAGACGGCGCGATTCATGAGCGGCGACATCACCGACCCGCACGTGTTGCGGGAGTATGCATTGCTTGCCGACGGGCACCGTGGTGCGCTGATCGGCCCGCGCGGCGAAATCAGCTGGATGTGCGCTCCCCGTTGGGACAGCGACGCTGTCTTCGCGGCGTTGATCGGAGGCAACGGTGCCTTCGCGATCACGCCGCGGGGGCGGTTCGTTTGGGGCGGGCACTATGAAGACGGCAGCCTGATTTGGCGTTCTCGCTGGGTCACCACCGACGGGATCACCGAGTGCCGGGAGGCGCTCGCATACCCCGGCGACCCGCATCGCCTCGTCCTGATGCGCAGGATCATCGCGGCGCGCGGCGACGCCTGCGTGACAATGACATTCGCGCCCGCCAGCGGATTCGGGCGGCACGGTATGACCGAGGTGGTCCGTGATGACCACGGAGTCTGGCATGCCGAGTGTGGGCCGTTACTCATCACGTTGCACGGCGCCCCACACGCCACGATCACCCATGACGACGCCGGTGTCGTCGCATTGCGGTGTGACCTCAAGCTGGTGGAGGGCCGGCACCACGACATCGTTGTCGAGGTGTCCGACCGGCCCAGCTGCGGGCCATTGCCCACCCCGGACGCGCTGTGGCTTGCCACCGAAAATGCTTGGGAGTCAGTACTTCCCATGTTCGACGGCAGCAGCGCAGCTCGCGACGCGCGGCATTCGTATGCGGTATTGCGCGGCATGACCAGTCCGGGCGGCGGCATGGTGGCCGCGGCGACAATGAGTCTGCCCGAGCGCGCCGAGCAACGCCGCAACTACGACTACCGCTACGTGTGGATCCGCGACCAGTGCTATGCCGGACAGGCCGTCGCGCTCGACGGGCCACACGGCGTGCTCGGCGACGCGGTCGCTTTCGTGACTGACCGGCTCCTCGCCGATGGTCCCGACCTCAAGCCCGCCTACCGCGTCAACGGCGCAGCGGTACCCGACGAATGCTCACTGCGGCTACCCGGCTATCCCGGAGGCAGTGACATGCTGGGCAACCACGCGCACAGTCAATTCCAGCTCGACGTCTTCGGGGAAGCGCTGTTGCTATTCGCCGCGGCGGCACGCCATGACCACCTCGGCGGTGACGGTTACCGGGCTGCGGCTGCGGCGGCATCGGCGATCGCGGATCGCTGGCGGGAACCCGACGCCGGCGTGTGGGAGCTCGAGACCCGGCATTGGACGCACTCGCGGCTCACCTGTGTCGCCGGCCTGCGGGCGATCGCCACTCATGCCCCAGCCCACGATGCCGCTGACTTCCAGTCTTTGGCCGATGCCATCCTCGCCGCGAGTGCCGACTGCGTGCACCCCAGCGGTCGGTGGCAACGCGCCCCCGACGACATGCGAGTCGACGCTGCGCTGCTCGTCCCGGCACTACGCGGTGCCGTGGCGCACGACGACCCACGTACCACCGCGACCTTGCGCGCCGTGCTCGACGAACTCGAAGACGACGGATTCGTCTACCGCTTCCACCACGACGGCCAGTCCCTCGCCGAAGCCGAAGGCGCCTTCCTGCTGTGCGGGTTCTGGGCCTCCCTGGCCTGCCGCCAGCAAGGTGACATGGTCGGCGCCGCGCGCTATTTCGAGCGCAACCGCGCTGCGTGCGGACCACCCGGATTGTTCGGGGAGGAGTACGACGTCGAGCAGCGTCAGATCCGGGGAAACATCCCGCAGGCTTTCGTGCACGCCCTTCTCATCGAATCGTCACTGTGCGTGGCAACGCCGCCGCATGAGCTCACCCATTCGCCCGTAAACAGGAAGGAACCGTCATGACCAGTACTTCGCCACGCGTCGTGGTCGTCACCGGAGCCAGCGCCGGGATCGGACGCGCCGCCGCGAAGGCGTTCGGACAGCGTGGCGACCGCGTCGCGCTGCTGGCCCGCGGACGCGCCGGGCTACAGGGCGCCGTCGACGACGTCGAGGCGGGGGGTGGGACGGCGCTAGCCCTGCCCACCGACGTGGCGGACTTCAAGCAGGTCGACGCCGCTGCCACCACGGTCGAGGAGACCTTCGGGCCGATCGACGTCTGGGTCAACGTCGCGTTCACGTCGGTGTTCGCTCCGTTCACCGAGATCGAGCCTGACGAGTTCCGCCGCGTCACCGAAGTCAGCTACCTCGGGTTCGTCTACGGCACCATGGCCGCACTGGCCCGCATGCGGCCGCGCGACGCGGGGACAGTTGTGCAGGTGGGTTCCGCCCTGGGTGCCCGTGCCATTCCGCTGCAGTCCGCGTATTGCGGCGCGAAACACGGAATCAACGGATTCACCGAATCGGTGCGCACGGAATTGCTGCACAATTGCAGCAACGTCCACATCACTGTCGTGCAGATGCCGGCGGTCAACACTCCACAATTCAGCTGGGTGCTGTCGCGGCTGCCACGCCACCCGCAACCCGTGCCACCCATCTATCAGCCCGAGGTTGCGGCCCGCTCGATCGTGCGTGCCGCCGAGCATCCCCGTCGCAAGCAGTACTGGGTCGGCGCAAGCACCGCGGCGACCGTGCTCGGGCAGCGCCTGATGCCGTCCGTGCTCGACCGCTACCTGGCGCGCACCGGCTACTCCTCGCAGCAGACCGGCGAGCCCGTCGGCGCGGATCGGCCGAACAATCTGTGGGAGCCCCTTGACGACCAAGTCGGCACCGACCACGGTGCTCACGGGTCGTTCGATGACCGATCCATCAGCCGTTCGCCGCAGGTGTGGCTGTCGCGGCACGTCCGATCGCTGTCTGCCGCTGCTGCGGGCACCGTGCTGACTGCCGGCGGAGCCGCCCTGGCCCGCTACCGCCACTGACCAGAATTTGCGCACCGATATCCAAGGCCTGACAACACTTGTGAAGGAGTGACATGTCCGACACCGTCGCTGACGTCCTACTCGCCCGTTTACGGGAGTGGGGTGTGAAACAAGTCTTCGGGTTCCCTGGAGACGGCATCAACGGGCTGCTGGCCGCGTGGGAACGGGCAGATGACAAGCCCCAGTTCGTGCAGGCGCGTCACGAAGAGATGGCCGCGTTCGAAGCGGTCGGCTTCGCCAAGTTCTCTGGCCAGGTCGGCGTTTGCGTGGCCACCAGCGGGCCGGGTGCGGTGCACCTGCTCAATGGGTTGTACGACGCCAAACTCGACCACGTTCCCGTGGTCGCGATCGTCGGCCAGACCGAACGCTCCGCGATGGGCGGCTCCTACCAGCAGGAGATCGACCTGCTCAGTCTGTTCAAGGACGTCTGCAGTGACTACGTGCAGATGTGCACAGTGCCCAAGCAGTTGCCGAACCTGATCGATCGTGCCATCCGCGTTGCCCTCAGCGAGGGCGCGCCCACGGCGATCATCGTGCCCTCCGACGTCTTCGAGCTGACCTACGAACCGCCGGGTCACGCGTTCAAACAGGTGCCGTCCAGCCTGGGGATGTCACAGGCGCGCGCGGTGCCCGACGATGACGCGTTGCGCAGAACGGCCGATCTGCTCAACGCCGGTCAGAAGGTGGCCATGCTCGTGGGGCAGGGCGCGCGCGGATGCGCTGACGAACTGACCGAAGTTGCCGACCTGCTCGGTGCTGGCGCGGCAAAAGCGTTGTTGGGCAAGGATGTTCTGTCCGACGAACTGCCGTGGGTGACGGGCTCGATCGGACTTCTCGGCACCACCGCCAGCTGGCACTTGATGCAGGACTGCGACACCCTGCTCACCGTCGGCTCGAACTTCCCCTACACCCAGTTCATGCCCGAACTCGACCAGGCACGCGCCGTGCAGATCGACCGGTCCGGCAAATGGATCGGGATGCGCTATCCCTACGAAATCAATCTCGTCGGCGATGCCAAGAGCACGCTGCGGGCATTGATCCCGTTGTTGGAGCGCAAGACCGACCGGTCCTGGCGGGAGAAGATCGAGAAGTGGGTGGTGAGTTGGTGGACCACCGTGCAGCGCAGGGCCATGACCGACGCCGACCCGGTGAATCCGATGCGGATTTTCTGGGAACTGTCCGAACGGATGCCTGACAACGCCATCATCGCCGCCGACTCGGGCTCCTCGGCCAATTGGTACGCGCGGCACCTGAAGTTTCGCGGCGACGTCCGCGGCTCGCTGTCCGGCACGCTCGCCACGATGGGCCCCGGGGTACCGTATGTCATCGGCGCCAAGTGGGCACACCCCGACCGGCCCACCATCGCCTTCGTCGGCGACGGCGCGATGCAAATGAACGGTCTCAGCGAACTCATCACCGTCAGCAGGTACTGGAAGCAGTGGACCGACCCTCGCCTGATCATCGCGATCCTGCACAACAATGATCTCAACCAGGTCACCTGGGAGATGCGGGCGATGGAGAACTCACCGAAATTCGAAGCGTCGCAGAACCTTCCAGATGTCGACTTCGCCGGATTCGCCCGCAGCCTCGGGCTGCACGGCGACAACATCGACGACCCGTCGATGCTCGGCGATGCATGGGACCGCGCCTTGGCCGCAGACCGGCCAACGGTGCTGGACGTCCGCTGTGATCCGAACGTGCCACCGATTCCGCCACACGCCACCTTCGACCAGGCGAAGTCTCTGGTGGCCGCGGTCGTCGGTGGCGACGACGACAGTGCCGACTTCATTAGGCAGGGAATCAAACAAAAAGTGCAGCAATACTTTCCAGGTGAGAAGAAGGGCCGTTCATGAACCTCGTGCGTGTCGCAGTGCAGGCCATCCGGACCGGACGTTTTGAACGCACCTTGGCGGCGTTGACCGCCGCCGGTGCGGCCGTCACCACCGCAGAGATCTACTTCTCCCATGACGGGGCAAGTTTCGGCAACCGAATGATGTACTGGCCAGTCGTTATCGTTCCCACCGCGGTGCCGGCCGGGCTGGCGGGGTTTCTCTCGCGTCGCGCGGCGCACACGCTGTTACCCGCTGCCAGTGCGCTGATCGTCGTGAACGGGCTTCAAGGCACCTATCTGCACTGGCGCGGAATCCGGCAGCGGCCAGGCGGATTGACCAAGTACAACGTTGAATCCGGGCCACCAGCGTTTGCCCCACTGCTTGCGTCACTGGTCGGCGGAATGGGATTGCTTGCCTCGCTGCTTCGTCGCGAGGATATGCCGACGTCGGGACAGGGCGCCCGTTGATGTTGTTCCACCCGACACGCGATCGAGGCGTCACTCCGCAGGACCGGGGTCGTTTCCCCGGTTTCGACGTGCTGGCGCAAGCGCACACGTGGGATGAGGTCACCGCCGGTGTCGTACTCGGACGGTTGGCGCCGCCGGGCGGATTGTCGTTCTTCACCGACGGCGAAGTGGCGGTTGCGCGACAGTTGTTGGACCTGCTGCTCGCCCAAGACGCCGAGCCGAGGGTGCCGGTGCTCGAATTGATCGATTCTCGGCTGGCCGCAGGGGAAACCGACGGATGGCACTACGACGACATGCCCGGGGACGGTCAGGCGTGGCGGGACTCGCTGGCTGCCCTCGATGGGGACGCCCATGAACGCTACGGCACCGGCTACGACGACCTCAGTACCGCCCGGCAGGCGCGGCTACTGCAGGACGTCCAGAACATCGCCGATGCCGGTGATAGTTGGCATGGTTGGCCCGCCGCTCATGTGTGGAGCCTATGGACGCGGTACGCCTGCACGGCGTTCTATTCCCATCCGTGGGCGTGGAACGAAATGGGTTTTCCCGGACCGGCTTACCCCCGCGGCTATCTCAATGCCGGTATCGACGCCCACGAATCCTATGAGGTTTCTGACCACTGCGACGCTGACCCGGTTCCGTTCGCCGAGAGGGTGGAGCGCGCGCGGCGAGCCGACTCCGATCTACCCGAAAGGCGGCGGACCCATGGGTGACGGCAGGGCGGTGAGAAGCCGCAACGACTCAGCATGGTTGGTGCCCAACAACGGTTTTCGAACCAACCACCGATTGCGCGCGGACATGCGCGAGTTTGGTCCCGACGACGAGGTCGATGTGGTCATCGTTGGCGCCGGCGCGGGCGGCGCCACCCTCGGTCAACGGCTGGCCCGAGCCGGATGGCGCGTGGTGCTGCTCGACGCGGGACCGTTCTGGGACCCCGATCGCGACTGGGTCAGCGACGAGCGCGGCTCACACGGCCTGTACTGGACCGACCCCCGGCAGATCGGCGGTTCCAACCCGGTTCCGATGGGCTCCAACAATTCCGGCCGTGGCGTCGGAGGGTCGATGGTCCACTACGCCGGGTATACCCCCCGCTTCCACCCGTCGGACTTCCGTACCTATACCAGCGATGGAGTGGGCGTCGACTGGCCCATCGAGTACGCCGATTTGCGGCCCTATTACGAGCAGATCGAGGCCGAACTGCCGGTGGCGGGCCAGGATTGGCCATGGGGGGATCCGCACCGATACCCGCACAGCCCCCACCCGGTGAGCGGGAACGGGCTGATAGCGCTGCGCGGTGCGCGGGCACTGGGGGTGGACATGCGTGTGGGCCCGGTCGCGATCCCGAACGGACGCTTCGGCAATCGGCCACACTGCATCTATCGGGGCTTCTGCATCCAGGGTTGTAAGGTGAATGCCAAAGCGAGCCCGCTCATCACTCATATTCCCGACGCCCTGGCACATGGCGCCGAGGTCAGGCCGGACTGTCACGTCAGCCGCGTGCTGGTGGACGACGACACCGGGCGGGCCACCGGGGTCCTGTACTTCCGGGACGGCAAGGTGCACAGGCAATTCGCGCGGTCCGTGGTCATCGCGGGCTACTCCATCGAGACGCCGCGCTTGTTACTGCTGTCGGCGACGGCGCGTTATCCCGACGGTCTCGGCAACGATCACGATCACGTGGGCCGCCACTTGATGGTGCAGGGCGCGCCCCAGGTCGCTGGTCGCTTCGACGAGGAAATCCGGATGTACAAGGCACCGCCACCGGAAGTCAGCAGCGAGCAGTTCTACGAGACGGATCCCAGCAAGCCGTACCGGCGGGGATTCTCTATCCAGACCGTCAGTCCGTTGCCGATCACGTGGTCTGAACACGTTGCTGCTCAGGGACACTGGGGTCAGACGCTGCGAGAGTACATGCGTGACTATGTTCACTGGTCGACGCTCGGCGCGCTCTGTGAGCTGCTTCCCCTGCCGGACAATCGGGTCACCCTGGCCGACGAAACCGACCGGCACGGCCTGCCGGTCGCGCACTTCGCCTACAGCCAGTGTGACAACGACAAGCAACTGATCGACGCCGCCGGCACGGTCATGGCCGACCTACTGAGGGCGGCCGGCGCAGAAGAGGTCATGTCGGTGGAGCGCTATGCCCACCTGGTCGGCGGCGCACGGATGGCGACCCGGCCGCAGGACGGGGTCATCGATGCCGAGCACCGCGTCTTCGGTGTGGCTCGCCTCTACGTCGTGGACGGCAGTGTGATGCCCACCCAGGGCGCGGCCAACCCTGCGCTGACCGTCATGGCGCTGGCCGCGCGCGCCGCGGAGCTGATGAAGCGCCACGCGGTCGCATCGTGACGTGCAGCGGAAAGGTTGTGTAGCAATGTCTTCGCCATTGATTGACGGTCTCGACGTGACCGTCTACCGAGTGCCCACCGCAGGACCCGAAGCCGACGGCACCCTGCAGTGGGAGGCCACGACCGCCGTGGTCGTACATGCCCACGCGGCGGGCGCCACCGGGCTCGGTTGGACCTACAGTTCGCCGGGCGCAGCAGCAGTCATCACCCATCATCTGCGTGATGTCGTGGTGGGTCGGGAAGCCGCAGATATCCCCGGCGCGACGGAAGCCATGAACCGTGCATGCCGCAACTTCGGCACCACGGGTCTGGTCGCTCAGGCCATCAGCGCCGTCGACATCGCGCTGTGGGATCTGATCGCGCACCTGCGCGAGCTCCCGCTGGCGGCGATGTTGGGACGCTGCCGCACGTCGGTGCCCATCTACGGCTCGGGTGGATTCACCAACCTTGACGACGACCAACTCGCCGCACAGGTCCGCGTGTGGCAAGACGCGGGATGCACCACGATGAAGATCAAGATCGGCCAGTCCTGGGGTGGCGACACCGACCGAGACCTGGCGCGGGTCACCGGGCTGCTCGAGTTGGTCGGGGACACGGTCGAGCTCATGGTCGATGCCAACGGTGGCTACACGCCCGGGCAGGCGCGCCGCGTCGGCGCGGCGTTGGACCGGCTCGGGGTGACGTGGTTCGAGGAACCGGTCAGCAGCGACGACATCAAGGGGCTCGCTGCCGTACGCGGTGCCGTGCGGTGCGATGTCGCCGCCGGCGAGTACATCGCCAACCGCTACGACGCGCGCCGCCTGGCGCCGGTGGTGGACTGCCTACAACTCGACGTCACGCGATGCGGCGGCTACACCGGCTGGCTGGCCGCCGCCAACATCGCGGCGGCGCACAACCTCGACGTCTCCGGACACTGTGCACCCGCACTGCATGTTCCAGTCGCGGCGGCCGTTCCACGCTTGCGCCACCTCGAATATTTCATCGACCACACCCGCCTCGAGGCGGAGATGTTCGACGGTGTTCCCACCCCCAGCGAAGGAGTACTGCCGGTGACGAGTACGCACGTCGGGCACGGCATGAAGCTGGCGGCAGGTGCCACAAAGTTTCGGCAGGAATCGTGTTGAGCACCACGGTGACAACCAGGCAAGACTCGCGCGACCGCCGACGCGTTCGCGGCATCGAGATCGTGCGTGCCGCGTGGGGCGCGGCGCTCCTGGCCAGTCCGCACCGCATGCTGCGCGTGACTCATACCCGGCGGGTGGATACCACCAGCCTGGTCGTGGCGCGCATCCTCGGTGCGCGGCAACTCCTTCAGGCCGTTCTGTCGGGAGTGCGACCGAGCCCGGAGGTCCTGGCAATGGGTGTCTGGGTTGATTTGGTGCACGCCATCACCGCGTCGGCCTTGGCGCTCAGCGACCGTCACCGCGCTCACGCCGGATATCTCGATGCCGCGATCGCGACGGTGTGGGCCGCCGCGGGGTACCACGAACTCGGCCAACGACGGTCAACCGCCCCCGAGCACCAGCGGATCCGCGACCGGCTCGCCGATCTCGTTCTCGATCACGTCCCTGGCGGCCATCGGCTGCGCACCAGGATCGACCGGAGCCTTCGCGGCTGAACTTTCCTGAGGCGTGCGATCGATCGTGACTCCCGCTGCCCGCTCAACACGGTACTACTGATGGCGTGAGCACACCCGAACCGTTCAGTGCCCCCGGTATCGACGGCATCCGCACCGCCGCCGACCGCTTCGGCGACCCGGCCGCACCGGCCGTCGTGTTCCTGCACGGCGGCGGGCAGACTCGCCGATCCTGGGGGCGTGCGGCTGCGGCCGTGGCTGCCCGCGGCTGGCAGGCGGTGACCGTCGACCTGCGTGGGCACGGCGAGTCCGACTGGTCGGCGGAGGGGGACTATCGGGTCGTCAGCTTCGCCGGGGACGTGCTGGAGCTCCTGCGCCAGCTGCCGCCGCGCCCCGTGCTCGTCGGCGCGTCACTGGGCGGTTTCACCGGCATGGTGCTCGCCGGTGAGTTGGCGCCGGATGCGCTGCGCGCGCTGGTCCTGGTCGACATCGTCCCGGACATGAACCCGTCCGGTGCTGAGCGAATCCACCAATTCATGTACGACCGCATGGAGTCCGGCTTCACCTCGCTCGATGAAGTGGCCGACATGATCCAGGAGTACAACCCGCACCGGCCCCGCCCCGACGATCTTGACGGCCTGCGCGCGAATCTTCGTGAGCGCGACGGCCGCTGGTACTGGCATTGGGATCCGAAGTTCATCGACGGCACCGCGGCCCGCCCACCCATCGAGGTGACCGACGTCGATCGCATCAACTCCGCGGTCGACGCGATCCTGGCGGGCGGACTACCGATGCTGCTGGTGCGCGGACAGATGAGCGACCTCGTCACTGCGGAACGCGCGGACGCATTCCTGCGGCGCTTCCCGCAGATCGAGTTCGTCGACGTCGCCGGCGCCGGGCACATGGTCGCCGGTGACCGCAATGATCTGTTCGCCGATGCGGTGGTCAGTTTTCTGGCGAAATGCGCCGCTGACCGGTGAACTCGGTGTGAACCGGCGGCGAACTGTCCCATCGGTGCTGGCGCAGCTGCGATGCAACCGAGAGACTGAGCCGCGTGACCGCTTCGTCGCTGCTGAACTCGATCTTGACTTGGCTGCGGGCCGGCTACCCCAACGGGGTTCCCGGTCCAGACCGCGTGCCGCTGCTGGCGCTCTTGCGCGCGACGCCGCTGACCGAGGATCAGATCAAAGAGGTCGTCGCCAAACTCACCGCCAAGGACTCACCGGCACTTGATGGCGGGATCGACGAGGACGAGATCGCCGAGTTCATCAAGGACGTCAGTCACCACGATGCGGGCCCCGAGAACATCCAGCGCGTCGCGGCCACATTGGCCGCGGCCGGCTGGCCGCTGGCCGGTGTGTCCGAAGAGACCGCCGGCGACTGAGCTACTCGCCGCGCAGCGATGCGGTGTCGATCACGAATCGATACCGGACATCGCTGGCCAGGACCCGCTCGTACGCCTCGTTGATGTAATCGGGCTGGATGACCTCGATTTCGGGGGCCACGCCGTGCTCGGCGCAGAAATCGAGCATCTCCTGGGTCTCGGCGATTCCCCCGATCAGCGAACCTGACAGGCTGCGTCGACCCATGATCAGCGCGCCTGCAGGCACTTCCATCGGATGTTCGGGCATGCCGAGCTCAACAAGCGTGCCGTCCAGAGCGAGCAGACCCAGGTAGGCGTTCAGGTCCAGGTTGGCCGAAACGGTGTTGAGGATGAGGTCGAACTTGCCGGCAAGCTTATCGAATGTCGCGGGATCGCTGGTGGCGTAGTACTCGTCGGCACCAAGGCGCAGACCGTCTTCCATCTTCTTCAGCGACTGGCTGAGCACGGTCACATGGGCGCCCATCGCCTTGGCGAGCTTCACGCCAACGTGTCCCAAACCGCCGAGGCCGATGACTGCAATCTTCTTGTCGGGCCCGGCATTCCAGTGCCGCAGCGGCGAGTACAGCGTGATGCCGGCGCACAACAGGGGCGCCGCCGCATCCAGCTCCACGCTGTCGGGGATACGCAGGACGTAGTTCTCGTCGACGACGATCGAACCGCTGTACCCGCCCTGCGTTGGCTGTCCGTCGCGGCCGACGCCGTTGTAGGTTCCGACCATTCCGGGATTGCTGCAGTACTGCTCCAGGCCGGCCTGACAGCTCGGGCACTCGCGGCAGGAGTCCACGAAGCAGCCGACGCCGACCCGGTCGCCCACTTTGTATTTGGTGACCTCAGGTCCGACTTCGGTTACTACACCGGCGATTTCGTGCCCTGGAACCATCGGGTACTCGACCTGGCCCCATTCGCCGCGGACGGTGTGAATGTCCGAGTGACAGATGCCTGCGAAGTGAATGTCGAACTTCACGTCGTGCGCACCTACGTCGCGGCGGGTGATGGTGGTCTTGGTCAACGGTTCGGTTGCCGACGTGGCGGCGTAAGCGGTAACTGTGCTCATCGTGTCCTCGTGATCGCGTTCAGGCAGCACTGATCTATTCAGCGTTTTGAGTGCAAGTTGTGTCGCAACGTTGCGACCATGAGGGATAACCCGCCGGGGCAGGTTCGTAATCCCGACGTGACGAGGTTTACAGCCCCGCTGCGCGTACCCCGCCGTTGAACGATAACCGCTGATAACTGACTACGCCTGCCAGCGTGTACGGGTCGCGGTCGATGATGCTCTGGGCATCCTCGGTGCTGATATCCGTGGTGATCAGGACGCCGCCGCTGCCGTCTTCCAGGCGCCCGGCGAGGAGGAGGCGACCGGCCGCGACCTCGTCATTCAGAAACGCCAGATGGGCAGGCCGGGTCCGGTCGACGACGTCGAGCGGCTTGTCGTAGGTGATCGTCAGCACATGGAACACGTGGCGAACGTTACCTGGGACCGTCGAGTTTCACGTTTTGTCGCGCTGCACTCGCACTTGTCCTGCGAAACGTGAATTTCGACGGCAGACGTTCAGTTGATCGGTGCGTTGAGCCAGCGCAGGTCATCGAGGATGCCGCGGGCAGCGACCAGACCCTGACCGGTCTGCCACACCTCGTTGTTGACGACGAAGACGCGGTTGTCGCGGTTGGCCGACAGCTTGCGCCAGGCCGCGCTGTCGAGGACGGCCGGAGCCCGATCCTTGGCCGACGGCGAGGCGAAGGACAGATAGACGATGTCGCCATCGGCGGGGGACAGGTCCGGGGAGCGGTCCAGATCGGCGTCGGTGATCCCGATCTCTACATATGGTTTATCGGTAAAGCGTTGTGCCGCAGGTCGATCCACTCCTACATCGGCCAACACCGAAGCCGGGAAATTCTCTGCGCCGTACACCCGCATCGTGGTGTCGGTGAACTGGACGATCGAGGCCTGGAAGTGCGCGGCGTCGTTGGCGATGCCCTTCTGCTTGGCCTGCTCGATGAACGTCCCCACCAGATCGCCCGCGGCTTGACCCCGACCCGTCGCGGTCCCGACGGCGCGCAGGTTGTCCTGCCACTTGGCGGCGGGGGCGTCGGTGAACACCGTCGGGGCGATGCCCGACAGCGCCTCATACGACTGCGGGGTCGACGCCTGGGAGCCGAGGATGAGATCGGGTTTGGCGGCGGTGATCGCGGCGAGGTCCGGTGCGCTACGCGAACCGGCGCCGGGCAGACCGTGGACGACACTGCCCAGATACGACGGCTGGCTGTTGGACCCGTCCGGCAGGGCGGCGGCGACAATCCTCGCCTGCAGGCCCAGCGCGCACAGCGCGTCGAGCTCGTCACCGGCCAGCACCACGATCCGTTGCGGGTCCGGTGCGCCCGGGTCGAGGCGGGCCGGCTCGGGCGCGCACGATTCGTCGGGCCTGCGCTGGTTGCCCAACACACCGGCGCCGGCGATCTTGGTGGTGCTGGTGACCAGGCTGTGCGCAGCCGGCGGCGCGGGCGTCTGCGGCGATGAGGAGCACCCGCTGGCGACCGTCATGGCGACTGCGGCCAGCACTGCTCCGGCGGCCATGAAGACACCCGCACGCTCACCACCGATCAGCACGACGCCGACCGTAACACCCAGCTCTTGCACAGTCGCTGAGCTGCGGCTGAAGGTGTCGCGATCACGAATACGACAGAATGTAGGACCCACACCCCATTGGCAGCGAGCGACGGTTAGGATCAAGTACACGTTCTCGGCGCGCTAACGATTTTTGGAGGACAGTTGACTGCCGTTGTGCCTTCGCGGGGCGAACTCGAGGCCACTCGACCCGTACCTGCACGGATGGGCCCCAAGGGCAACCTGATCTACAAGCTCGTCACGACGACCGATCACAAGCTGATCGGCATCATGTACTGCGTCGCCTGCTTCATCTTCTTCTTCATGGGCGGCTTGATGGCGTTGTTCATCCGCGCCGAACTGGCCGTGCCCGGCCTGCAGTTCCTGTCCAACGAGCAGTACAACCAGTTGTTCACCATGCACGGAACGGCGATGCTGCTGTTCTATGCGACGCCGATCGTGTTCGGCTTCGCCAACCTGGTGCTGCCGCTGCAGATCGGTGCCCCCGACGTCGCCTTCCCGCGGCTGAACGCGCTGTCGTTCTGGCTGTTCGTCTTCGGCGCGATGATCGCGCTGGCCGGGTTCATCACCCCCGGCGGTGCCGCCGACTTCGGCTGGACTGCCTACACCCCGCTCTCGGATGCCATGCACAGCCCGGGCGCCGGCGGTGACCTGTGGATCCTCGGCCTGGCTGTTGGTGGTCTGGGCACCATCCTCGGTGGCGTCAACATGATCACCACGGTGGTCTGCATGCGTGCCCCCGGCATGACGATGTTCCGCATGCCGATCTTCACCTGGAACATCTTCGTCACCTCGATCCTGGTGCTGATCGCCTTCCCGCTGCTGACCGCTGCGCTGTTCGGCCTGGCCGCTGACCGCCACTTGGGTGCGCACATCTATGACCCCGCCAACGGTGGCACGATGCTCTTCCAGCACCTGTTCTGGTTCTTCGGGCACCCTGAGGTGTACATCATCGCGCTGCCGTTCTTCGGCATCGTGACCGAGATCTTCCCGGTGTTCTCCCGTAAGCCGGTGTTCGGTTACACCACCCTGATCTACGCCACGATCAGCATCGCGGCGCTGTCGGTGGCGGTGTGGGCCCACCACATGTACGTCACCGGAGCGGTCCTGCTGCCGTTCTTCTCGTTCATGACGTTCTTGATCGCGGTGCCCACCGGCATCAAGTTCTTCAACTGGATCGGCACGATGTGGAAGGGGCGCCTGACCTTCGAGACGCCGATGCTGTTCTCGCTGGGCTTCCTGGTGACGTTCCTGCTTGGTGGTCTGTCCGGTGTGCTGCTGGCCAGCCCGCCGCTGGACTTCCACGTCAGCGACAGCTATTTCGTGATCGCGCACTTCCACTACGTGCTCTTCGGCACGATCGTGTTCGCCACCTACGCCGGCATCTACTTCTGGTTCCCGAAGATGACCGGACGCCTGCTCGACGAGCGCCTGGGCAAGCTGCACTTCTGGCTTACCTTCATCGGCTTCCACACCACGTTCCTGGTGCAGCACTGGCTGGGTGACGAGGGCATGCCGCGGCGCTACGCCGACTACCTGCCGTCCGACGGCTTCGAGACGCTGAACATCGTGTCGACCATCGGCGCCTTCATCCTCGGTGTCTCGGTGCTGCCGTTCGCCTGGAACGTGTTCAAGAGCTGGCGCTACGGCGAGGTCGTCACGGTCGACGATCCGTGGGGCTACGGCAACTCGCTGGAGTGGGCCACCTCGTGCCCGCCGCCGCGGCACAACTTCACCGAGCTGCCCCGGATCCGTTCGGAGCGTCCGGCGTTCGAGCTGCACTACCCGCACATGATCGAGCGGATGCGTGCGGAGGCCCACGTTGGCCGCGCCCATGGCCCCGCTGACGGGGACGTGACGCGGAACGACGAGAACGTCCGCACCTAACTCGGGATCCGCAAACTCGGGGTATGAGTGTGTCCAAGGTGTCGGTGCTGATCACCGTCACCGGTATCGACCAGCCTGGAGTCACCTCGGCACTCTTCGAAGTGCTGGCCCGCCATGAAGTGGACCTGCTCAACGTCGAGCAGGTGGTCATCCGTGGGCGACTGACGCTGGGAGTGTTGGTCTCCGGCCATGCCAGCGTGGCCGACGGCGCGCAGCTGCGCGGAGATGTCACCGACGCGATTCACCGCGTCGGGCTGGACGTGACGATCGAGCGCAGCGACGACATGCCGATCATCCGCGAGCCATCCACGCACACCATCGTGGTGCTCGGGCGGCCCATCACGGCTGCGGCGTTCGGTGTGGTGGCGCGTGAGGCCGCGGCGCTTCGCGTCAACATCGACTTCATCCGCGGCGTCTCCGACTACCCGGTGACCGGTCTGGAGTTGCGGGTGTCGGTGCCGCCCGGTGTTGGTGGCGAATTGCGCACCGTACTGGCGCGGGTGGCCTCCCAACAGGGTCTGGACATCGCCGTCGAGAACTACAGCCTGGAGCGACGGGCCAAGCGGCTCATCGTGTTCGACGTTGACTCCACGCTCATCCAAGGTGAGGTCATCGAGATGCTGGCCGCCCATGCCGGTGCCGAGGAGGCGGTCGCTGCCGTCACCGACGCGGCCATGCGCGGTGAACTGGATTTCGCCGAGTCGCTGCACCGCCGGGTGGAGACGCTGGCCGGCCTGCCGGCCGACGTGCTCGACGAGGTCGCCGAGCAGATCGAGCTGACCCCGGGCGCGCGCACCACAATCCGGACGCTGCGCCGCTTGGGCTTCTACTGCGGTGTGGTCTCCGGCGGCTTCCGCCAGGTGATCGACCCGCTGGCACACGAACTGATGCTGGACTTCGTGGCCGCCAACGAACTCGAGATCGTCGACGGCAAGCTGACCGGGCGGGTCGTCGGCCAGGTGGTCGACCGGGCCGGAAAAGCCAAGGCGCTGCGCGACTTTGCCCGCCAGGTCGGCGTACCGATGGAGCAGACCGTGGCCGTCGGTGACGGCGCCAACGACATCGACATGCTGGCCGCCGCCGGGCTGGGGGTGGCGTTCAACGCCAAGCCCGCGCTGCGTGAGGTTGCCGACGCCTCGTTGAGCCATCCCTACCTGGACACCGTGCTGTTCATCCTCGGCATCACCCGCGCTGAGATCGAGGCCGCCGACGCCGTCGACGGCATGCTGCGCCGGGTCGAGATCCCGCCGGAGTAGAGCAGCGATTTCGGCGCGGAAACCGCCGCTGAGCGAGCGTTTTCGCGCCGAAATCGCTAGATCACCACGGCCGTGGATTCGACGGTGGCCGATCCGGTGATGCTGCGCCACGCCCGCCCGAGCAGTTCGATGGCCTCGGTCAGCTCGTCCTCGGGCAACGCGAACGGAATCCGGACGAACCGCTCAAGGGTGCCGTCGACACCGAAGCGGGGGCCGGGCGGCAGTTCGACTCCCAGTCGTGACGCCGAGGCGCACATCGCCGAACTCACCGGTGCTGGTAGCTGGACCCACAGCGACATGCCGCCGGTACCCGGCAGCGGACGCCATTCGGGTAGATGTTGCTCGAGAAGCTCGAGCAGCACTGCCCGTCGCGCTTTCAGAATCTCCCGGCGTTCGGGCAGGACCTCGTCGGCCCGAAGAGTGAGAAGTCTTGCGGCAGCCAGCTGTTCGATCACCGACGTGCCCAAGTCGATGGACGGTCGGATCGCGCGGATGGTGGCCAGCACACTCGGTTCGGCCCGGGTCCAGCCGATGCGCATTCCGCCCCAGAACGATTTCGACATCGAACCGATTGTGATGAGCAGGTCGGTGCGCGAGCTCATCCACGCGGCGACCGGCGGTGGCATCGGCGCGTCCAGCCAGACATCGGTGAGGGTTTCGTCGACGACTGTGCGCGTGCGGGTCTCGGCGATGATGTCGCAAATTCGCTTGCGGTCGGCGGGCGGCATCGAGAACCCTGTCGGATTATGGTTATCGGGCACAAAGTAGGCCAGCGTCGGGGCGAGTTGACGGACGGCGGCGTGCACGGCGTCGAGTTCCCAACCCTCCCTTGTCATCGCGACCGGCACGGGCCGGGCGCCCGCAGTCGCGATCGCGCTGAGTGCGCCGTGATAGGTGGGCTGCTCGACGAGCACGCGATCACCGGGCTGAACATAGGTCGCCAGGATCAACGCGATCGCATGCTGCGCACCGCTGGTCACCATGACCTGGTCGGGCGTGGTGGGCAACCCTCTGGCGCAATAGCGTTCGGCGATCGCGGTCCGGAAGGCCAGTACCCCGCGCATGTCGTGGCCCGTCTGGTGCAGATACGACGCGGCCTGCTGGGCCGCCTCGGTGAAGGCCTCCTGCACGGCGCTGGCCGGGGCGGCCAGTGCGGCCGAGGCCAGGTTGATCGTGGCCGGCGTATCGGTGGGCACGCTCACCGGTTTGTGGGGGAGCGCGACCGTGCTGCGGGCGCCGCGCCGGGCATGCAGATAGCCACTCTCGTTCAGCTCGGTGTACGCCGCGGTGACGGTGGTGCGCGAGACCCGCAGCGCATCGGCCAACGCGCGCTCGCTGGGCACGCGCGATCCGACCGGCAGCCGGCCGTCGACGATCAGCATCCGCAGCCCGTCGGCGAGCGCTTGGTAGGTCGGGCCACTTTTGCTGGAGGTCCGCCAGTTGCCCAATTCGCGGACCAGAAGGTCGGAATCAAGGGTCCGGGCTGTCATCGTCGTCGTCATATGCAAGCCAGTATGCGCCAACTGGCTATTGAAAGGCAAGCCAGTCCCTGGAAAAGATGGTCCGCATGAGTACATGGTTCTCCCGAGTGGCCTCCCGCCTCGCTACGCTGCTCGACCCCGGTCACGGCCCCTGGAATCCCACCTCGACCGGATGGGACGACGTCGACGCCGACGCCCGCCGCCTGCGCGGGGACCTCGACGCCCTACGCGTGCGGTTCTCCGACCACCGGTGAGCGCGGCGCTGCGCGGGGTCGCGCTGTTGACCGGCCTGGCCGGTTACGGCTTCTCCATGGCGATGATGGTGCGCGCCGGGCTCGGTCTGGATCCCTGGGATGTGTTCCACCAGGGGCTGACCCGGCACACGTCGATGACCATCGGAGTGGCCTCGGCAGTGGTCGGCGTTGTCGTCCTACTGGCCTGGATCCCGCTGCGGAACAAGCCGGGCATCGGCACCGTCGCCAATGTCATCGTCATCGCGGTGGCCGTCGACGCCGGCCTGGCCGTCCTGACCGCACCGGAATCGGTGCCGGTTCGGATCGCCCTGATGCTGGGCGCCGTCCTGCTCAATGCCCTGTCGACCGTGCTGTACGTGGGTGCCGGCCTCGGACCCGGCCCCCGCGACGGACTGATGACGGGACTTGTTGCGCGGACCGGTGTTTCGGTGCGCGTGGTGCGAACCGCGATCGAGGCCACCGTGCTGAGCATGGGCTGGCTGCTGGGCGGCAGCGTCGGAGTCGGGACCGTCATCTACGCCTTCGGTATCGGGCCGACGGTTCAACTGGTGCTGCGCCTGACACCGAAACCGGTGCTGGCCGCGAGCGGCTGGGCGACCATCCTCGAGAAGACCCGAAATCGCAGCGACCCCAGGCGTGCCGACACGGGTGAATACGGCACGATGGTGCAGTGCCCGATGCCGCCGACGAGGTCGACCCCGACCTGCTGATCGACTTCCGGAAAGTATCGCTGCGCCGCGGAGGACGGGTCCTGGTCGGGCCCATCACCTGGCAGGTCGAACTCGACGAACGCTGGGTGGTGATCGGCCCCAACGGCGCCGGCAAGACCTCGCTGCTGCGCATCGCGGCCGCGATGGAACATCCGTCGACCGGCACGGCCTACGTGCTCGGCGAGCGGTTGGGCCGGACCGACATGGCTGAATTGCGCCAGCGGGTGGGACTGAGCAGCGCGGCGTTGGCGCAGCGGGTGCCCGACGACGAACTGGTCCGCGATCTGGTCGTCTCGGCGGGGTACGCGGTGCTGGGCCGGTGGCGGGAGAACTACGACGACATCGACTACGCCCGGGCCGTCGACACCTTGGAGAGCGTCGGTGCCGAGCACCTGGCCGAGCGCACTTACGGCACCCTGTCGGAAGGCGAGCGCAAGCGCGTTCTGATCGCCCGCTCGCTGATGACCGATCCCGAGTTGCTTCTCCTCGACGAACCCGCAGCCGGACTGGACCTCGGGGGCCGCGAAGAACTGGTGGCCCGGCTGGCCGATCTGGCCGCTGATCCCGATGCCCCGGCGCTGGTGCTGGTCACCCACCACGTCGAGGAGATTCCGCCGGGCTTCAGCCACTGCCTGATCTTGTCCGAGGGCCAGGTGGTCGCGGGTGGACTGCTGCGTGACACGCTGACAGCGGAGAACTTGTCCACCGCCTTCGGGCAATCGATCGCGCTGGATGTCATCGACGGCCGCTACTTCGCCCGACGCGTGCGGAGTCGCGCGGCCCACAGGAGGCGCTGATGAGCGACAAGCCTGAACCGCTGCCGATCCGTCCGGCCGCGACGGTCATGCTGGTCCGGGACACGGCGGAGGGGATCTCGGTCTTCCTGATGCGCCGCCACCGCGCGATGGAGTTCGCCGGCGGTGTGATGGTGTTTCCCGGCGGCGGGGTCGACGATCGCGACCGCAACTCCGATATCGCCTGGTACGGCCCTGGTCCGGACTGGTGGGCGCAGCGGTTCGGCATCGACGAAGACCTCGCTGAAGCGTTGGTGTGCGCCGCGGCCCGCGAGACGTTCGAGGAATCCGGCGTGCTGTTCGCCGGGCCCGCCGACGACCCGGACGGCATTGTCGCCGACGCGTCCGTCTACCGCGACGTCCGCGCCGCCCTGGTCGACCGCAGCCTGTCATTCTCGGAGTTCTTACGCCGGGAGAACTTGGTGCTGCGCGCCGACCTGCTGCGCCCGTGGGCCAATTGGGTGACCCCCGAAGAGGAGCGCACCCGTCGCTACGACACCTACTTCTTCGTCGGTGCCCTGCCGGAGGGTCAGCGGGCCGACGGCCACAACACTGAAGCCGAGCAGGCGGCATGGACCAGTCCGGAAGATGCACTCGAGGATTTCGCCGAAGCCCGCACCTTCCTCTTGCCGCCGACCTGGACCCAGCTGGACTCGTTGGCCGGGCGTACGGTCGACGAGGTGTTGGCGCTGGAGCGCCAGATCGTGGTGGTGCAGCCCAACCTTGCTGTGCGCGAAGGTAACTGGGAGATCGAGTTCTTCAACAGCGATCGGTACAACGAGGCCCGCAACCGCCGTGCGCCCCAGAACTACGGCGGCGACTGAGGTGCGCGAGTTCGCCCATGTGCACGTCGGCGAGCAGCACCCCGGCATCGGGGTGCTGCTGCTGTCACGGCCCCCGACCAATGCGCTGACCCGGCAGACGTACCGCGAGCTCATCGATGCGGCCGACGAGGTGGCGCAGCGCCCCGACATCGCGACGGTGATCCTCTTCGGCGGTCACGAGATCTTCTCCGCCGGTGACGACGTCCCCGAACTGCGCACCCTGAACCGTGCCGAAGCCGAAGCCGCCGACCGGCTGCGCCGCGACACGCTCGATGCGGTGGCGGCGATCCCCAAGCCGACGGTCGCGGCGATCACCGGCTACGCGTTGGGCACCGGCCTGAGTTTGGCGCTGGCCGCCGACTGGCGGGTCAGCGGCGACAACGTGAAGCTCGGGGCCACCGAAGTCCTGGCCGGACTGGTTCCTGGCGGCGGCGGAGGCGAGCGGCTGGCCCGCGCGATCGGTCCGTCCCGGGCCAAGGAGCTGGCGTTCAGCGGCCGCTTCGTCGATGCCAAGGAGGCGCTCGCGATCGGGTTGATCGACCACATGGTGGCTCCCGACCACGTCTTCGATGGCGCCGCGGCCTGGGCGAGCCGCTTTGTCGACGCCGCCCCGAGCGCGCTGGCCGGCGCGAAGGCCCTCATCGACGGCCGCCTCACGGCCGGTGACCAGGCGCAACGCTACGGCGAGGTCTTCGCGGCGGGCGATTCCAGTTAGGCTGCCCTGATGACCACGATCGACCCCGCCCCCCAACCGCATGCCACCGCGGAACAAGTCGAGGCCGCGCTCAAGGACAGCAAGCTCGCCCAGATCCTGTACCACGACTGGGAAGCCGAGAGCTACGACGACAAATGGTCGATCTCCTATGACAAGCGCTGCGTGGACTATGCCCGCAACCTGTTCGACGCCACCGTGCCGCCCGAGGAGCTGCGTGAGCTGCCCTACGACCGCGCGCTGGAGCTCGGCTGCGGCAGCGGCTTCTTCCTGCTCAATCTGATCCAGGCCGGGGTGGCGCGGCGCGGCTCGGTGACCGACCTGTCGCCGGGCATGGTCAAGGTCGCCACCCGCAATGGCGAGAACCTGGGTCTGGACATCGACGGCCGGGTCGCCGACGCCGAAGGCGTTCCCTACGACGACGACACCTTTGACCTGGTCGTCGGCCACGCCGTCCTGCACCACATCCCCGACGTCGAGAAGTCGCTGCGCGAAGTCGTGCGCGTGCTCAAGCCGGGCGGCCGGTTCGTCTTCGCCGGGGAGCCGACCAGCGTCGGTAACACTTATGCGCGGTCGCTGTCGACGTTGACGTGGCGGGTTGCCACCAATGCCACCAAGCTGCCCGGCCTTCAGGGCTGGCGCCGGCCGCAGGCCGAACTCGACGAGTCGTCGCGGGCTGCGGCGCTGGAGGCCGTCGTCGACCTGCACACCTTTGACCCCGACGACCTCGAACGGATGGCCCGCAGCGCTGGAGCCGTCGACGTGTCGACCTCGACCACGGAGTTCACCGCCGCGATGCTGGGCTGGCCGCTGCGCACGTTCGAGGCTGCCGTGCCGCCCGGAAAGCTCGGCTGGGGCTATGCCAAGTTCGCCTTCAACAGCTGGATCGGCCTGAGCTGGGTGGACGACAACGTCTGGCGCCGCGTCGTCCCCAAGGGCTGGTACTACAACGTCATGATCACCGGGGTCAAACCGTCCTGACCTTCGGGCGCGACGACGTCACATACCTCACCAGTGACGCCGGGGCGGCGGCGCTGGCAGAGGTCGCCGCTTTTCGCCTGACCGACGCCACCCGCCTCGCCGACGTTGCCGCGATCCGCGACCGGTTCGCCGGGCGCAGCACGATCCTGATCGAGACAACGTTGCTGCGCCGCAAGGCCGTCGCGAAACTGGGCCGCCTGGGTGACGTGTCCGAGTGGCTGTTCACCGACGACGCGCTGCAGCAGGCCACCGCCGAGCCGGTGGCCCGGCACCGGGCCGCTCGGCTGGCCGGAGCGGTGGTGCATGACGCGACCTGTTCCATCGGCACCGAATTGGCCGCGCTGCGGGCGACGGCGGCGATGGCGATCGGCAGCGACATCGACGAGGTCCGCCTGGCGATGGCCCGCCACAACGTGCCCGACGTGGCACTGTGCCGCGCCGATGCGCTGCATCCGGTCAGCCGCGGCGCCGTGGTGCTGCTCGATCCGGCGCGACGGTCGGGCGGTCGACGCCGCTTCGACCCGCGCGACTATGTGCCCCCGATGGACGCGCTGCTCGACGCGTACCGCGGCCGTCCCACCGTCGTGAAGTGCGCGCCCGGAATCGATTTCGACGCTGTCCGGCAGCTGGGCTTCGACGGTGAGATCGAGGTGACGTCGGCCGGTGGCTCGGTACGGGAGGCGTGTTTGTGGTCGTACGAACTGGCGACACCCGGAGTGCGCCGGCGGGCGAGCGTGCTGGACCGCGACGAGGTGGTCACCGACGCCGATCCCGACGATTGCCCCGTCGGCCAGGCTGGACGCTGGATCGTTGACCCCGACGGGGCGATCGTGCGGGCCGGGCTGGTCCGGCACTACGGCGCCCGGCACGGACTGTGGCAGCTCGATCCGGAGATCGCTTATCTCAGTGGCGGTCACGTGCCACCCGGGGTCCGCGGCTTCGAAGTGCTCGACGAGCTGCCGCTGCGGGAAAAGGCGCTGCGCCAAGCACTCTCACGGCATGACTGCGGCCAGCTGGAAATCCTGGTGCGCGGGGTCGACGTCGATCCCGATGCGTTGCGGCGGCGTCTTCGGCCGGCCGGACGTGCGCCGTTGTCGCTGGTGATCACCCGGATCGGCTCGGGCGCGGGGGAGCGCACCTCGGTGTTTCTGTGCCGAGCGGCGGCCGCTCTTAAATAGCCCGGGTACGCTGTCGGCCAACGGCTACGGTGCCGTCTCCACAGCGCGAGGACGATCGACAGATGCGCATTCTCATCCTGACCGCGGTGCTGGCCGCGGGCGTTCTGCTCGGCGAGCAGAGCATCGCGGTGTCCGCCGCCGCGACCGATTGTGCGGCGATGGGCGGGACGGTGGAGGCCGACAACATCTGCCATGTCCGCACCGTCGATGCCGGCTACACGATGGATTTGCGTTTCCCCACCAATTACGCGGACGAGCGGGCTGTCCTCGATTACCTGACCCAGAACCGCGACGGCTTCACCAATGTTGCGCAGACCCCCGCCGTCCGCAACGTGCAATACGAAATGGACGTCACGACACAGTCATTCGCCTCGGGTCCGCCTACCGGCGGCACTCAGAGCGTGGTGCTCAAGCTGTTCCAGGATGTCGGCGGCGCCCACCCGATGACCTGGTACAAGGCGTTCACCTACGATGTGGCGCATCGCAAGCCGGTCACATTCGAGACGCTGTTCCCACCGGACGCCAAGGTGCTCAACGCGATATTCCCGATCGTGCAGCGCGAATTGGAGCGACAGACCGGTATCACCGGCGCCATTGCCACCGGTGACGGGCTGGACCCGTCGCACTACCAGAACTTCGCCATCACCGACGACGCGGTGATCTTCTTCTTCGGCCAGGGCGAGCTGTTGCCGTCGGACGCCGGAGCCACGTCGGCCTCGGTTCCGCGAACGGCGCTGCCGCCGCTGCAACTGAACTGAGCCGGCGCCCAGCTGGGGTTACGCCTCGCCGGCTAGGCCGGGTCGAAGCTGTACAGCTGACCCGAACTGGTGGCCACCACCACCCGGCGGTCCAGCCCCACCGACACTCCGACCGGGAATCCGTCGGCCTGCGGCAGGGGATAGCTGTTGAGCGTGTGGCCGTCAGCGGGATCGAACGCCAGCAGCGCCAGGCCCGCGGGGGCATCGGCTGTCACCGTGTAGGCAACGGTGCCGGCCTGACTCGAGGTGGTCAGCGGCGTGACGTCGTCGCGGCGCCAGGCCACCTGGGCGTGATCGCCGGCATCCTTGAGCGCGACGAGGTGGGTATTGCGACCGCCGCCGACGAGGATCAGCCCGTCCGGCGACACCGACGGCGGTGTCTGCGGTAGAAAGTCAAGCGGCACAGACCATTTCACCTTGCCGTCGGAGGTCTTCAGTGCCCAGAGCTTGTCGTCACGCCCGGTGACGTACACCGTGTTGCCGTCGGCGGACGCCACCGGTGCCGCCAGCACACCGGCGGCGACGGCGTCAGTGGTCCACTCGCGGGTCAGGATCGGGTCTCCACCGGGGTGGTATTGCAGGCCGACGAGTGTCGAGGCTTTCGCACCGGGCTGCCACAGGCTCACGACGATCGTGTGGGTCGAGGCGGCGTAGGCGGGCGGTGCTGCCACAGGGCACTGCGGCAGTGCCGCGGCGCAGTCGATCAGCCCGCGGGTCGAGTCGGTCGGGTCGAGACCCGCGACGAGATCGAGCGGATTGCCGGTCACGACGCCACCATGCGAGTCGAACACCAGCACCTGGCCCAGGTGGGTGACGACCAGCAGTTGACCGCCACCGAGAAACCGTGCGGTCGTAGGCATTCCGATGACATTCTCACGCCAGCGCACCCACTGAGTGGTGGGGAATGACTCCATCAATCCCGGCTGGCCGATGTACAAGTTGTCGAATTGGTCGAACAAGGGGCTGGCGAATCCGCCGCCGAGCACCATGCGGGTGCACCAACGCTGCCGGCCGTTGTTGTCGTTCTCCCACACCATCAGAGAACAGCCACCGGCCGTCTGGCCGTTCACCGCGAGATAGCCGATGTCACCGAGCGCGGCGCCCGCAGACAGCTCACCCTTCACCGACCGACTCCATTTCAGGCGCAGCGCGGAGGCGCCGCCAGTGGCGGTGTAACTGCTGTTGGCGGCGTCGCCGTATTGGGCCGACCAGCCATGCGCCGCCGTGGACTCGACCCAGGAGTCGGTGTTGCCGCAACCGGCCATTCCGGTCACGACCAGCGCGGCCGACGCCGACACCAGCAATCGCCGCAGCAACCGTGCCACCTTCCCGTCACGCCGTCCCGGATCGGGACAGTACAGGCGAGGGTAACCCGCGCCGCACCTCTATTAGGCTCTCAGGCCATGACGACGATGTGGGGCTCGCCGATCCACAAGCGGTGGAGGGGCTCGCGCCTGCGCGATCCGCGTCAGGCCCGCTTCCTCACCAAGGATTCGCTGCGCTGGGTCATCGCGAACCGCGCGTACACGCCCTGGTACCTGGTGCGTTACTGGCGCCTGCTCAAGTTCAAGCTGACCAATCCGCACATCATCACCCGCGGCATGGTGTTCCTCGGCAAGGACGTCGAGATCCACGCCACCCCGGAGCTGGCGCAGCTGGAGATCGGTCGGTGGGTGCACATCGGCGACAAGAACACCATCCGCGCCCATGAAGGCTCGCTGCGGTTCGGCGACAAGGTGGTGCTGGGTCGCGACAACGTCATCAACTGCTACCTGGACATCGAGTTGGGCGATTCGGCGCTGATGGCCGACTGGTGCTACGTCTGCGACTTCGATCACAAGATGGACAACATCGAGATGCCGATCAAGGACCAGGGCATCATCAAGAGCCCGGTACGCATCGGGCCGGATACGTGGATCGCAGCCAAGGTGACCGTCCTGCGGGGCACGACAATCGGCCGCGGCTGTGTCCTCGGCGCCCACGCGGTGGTGAAGGGCGACATCCCGGATTTCTCGATCGCCGTCGGTTCGCCGGCCAAGGTCGTCAAGAACCGCAAGCTGGCCTGGGACACCTCAGCCGCCCAGCGCGCCGAGCTGGCGGCAGCGCTGGCGGATATTGAACGCAAGAAGGCGTCTCGTCTAGAGGCTTAAGTCATCGCTGCGCGGGTCTTTGGGCACTAGCTTCGGGCGTTTGTCCGGAGTTATGCCAAGAGGCGTCCATTCAAGTCTTCGTCGGGGAGGGCAGTGTGAAAATTTCCCGTTCCATCAAGGCTGTACTGGCCATGGCGATGAGCGGACTCATCGTGCTGGCGGCCGCACCATTGTCGGCGGCGGCCGGGTATCCCATCGTCGGCAAGTTGGGTAGCGCGCTGACGATGACCGACAGCGTCGGGCAGGTCGCCTTGAGCTGGAAGGTCAGCGGCCTCAAACGCAGCAATGACGTGATGCCCGGCTACCCGGTGGCCGGCCAGCTGTGGGAGGCGACCGCGACCGTGAACGCGATCAGCGGGCCCGTCACACCTGCTATCTCGCAGTTCAATGCGGTCGCTCCCAACCAGGCGGCCTACCGCGTGCTGTGGATGGTCGCCGCACCATCGAACATCAGCGGCGCGACGATCCCGCAGGGCGCGACCGCGACGGGCAAGATTCACTTCGACGTCACCGGTCCGGCGCCGACGACGATCACCATGAACAACGGCATGGAGGACCTGCTGATCTGGACGCCGTGACTACCAGTCGATGGCGAACGCTTCGGCCAGCACGCTCTGACCGGTGGCGGTCACGGTGACCGCACGGCCACGCTGAGCGCGCGCCAGCCAGCCCGCCGACATGAACCGGTCCAGCAGCGCGCGGCCGACGCCGCCGCCGAGATGGTGGCGCTGCTCGGTCCAGTCCACGCAATAGCGGATCAGCGGCCGTCCACTGGCCGGCAGGACGACGCCGAGCTCGGTGAGGAACGCGCGCCCCGAGCCGGTCAGCTCGTAGCGGACGTCGTGGCCGAAGTTGCTCAGCGAGTCGTGGACGTCGCGGGTCGGGTCGTAGCGACCATCGCCGCCGATCAGGACGCCGCGGTCGAGCAATGAGCCCATGAGTGCGACCCCGAGCCGGCCGGCGAGATGGTCGTAGCAGGTTCGCGCAGCGCGCAGCCGGGCTGCGCGGGTACCTTCCCGCAGTGAGCGCACGGGCCGCGGCGGCGAGAGCCGGACCAGGTTCTCCAGCAGCTCGGCGACGTGCGGGCCGGCCAGCCGGTAGTAGCGGTGCCGTCCGTGCGCCTCGACGCGCAACAGTCCGGCGGCGGTCAGCTTGGCCAGGTGGCTACTGGCGGTTGGCCGGCTGACACCGGCCTCGTCGGCGAGCACGCTGGCCGGGAGCGCGCGACCGTCGTCGAGCGCCAGCAGCACACTGCACCGCGCCGGGTCAGCCAACAGGGAGGCGACGGCGGCGATATCCGCGTCGCCGACGCTGGGCAGTTCCGCGGCGTCACGCATGGCTGGCCTCCTTCCGCGCCGTCGAGACCGTTGCTCCCTCTGGCTTACCCCACCGCACCGACAGCAGTGCGGCGACCAATTGGACCGCTGCACCGACGACAGTCGCCGCGAGCACCCCGCCACCCGAACCGAACAGCGAGCCCAGCGCGGCCGTGCCGACGGTGATGCCGGTCAGCCGCGCCAGGTTCACCAGCCCCGATCCCAGTCCGGTCCGTTCCGAGGGGACCGCCGCGAGTGCCAGACTGACCGCCGGGCCGGTCGTGATGGCCAGCCCCGCGCCGGTCAGCACCAGAGCGGTTTCGAGCAGCCAGATCGGCGCTGTCGGTCCGACCAGGCCGTAGAGCAATTGGGCAGCCGCCAGCACCGTCAGGCCGGCGGTGATCGCGATCCGAGGGCCGGTTCGACGGGCCACCACGGTGACGATCGGAATCAACGCGAGATAGGTCAGCGGCATCGGGACGAACTGCAGCGCGGTGGCCAGCGGTCCGGCGCCGCGCTGCTGCTGGAAGGCGATGCTGTTGATCAGCACCAGACCGTAGGTGCCGAACGTCATCGAGAACGTGGCCGCCAGGCCGACCGCCGTGGAGCGCCTGCGCAGGAGGTCGGGCGGGATCATCGGGTGCGCGATGTGCCGTTGGCGGACAATGAATCCCGCGATACAGCCGACGGCAACCAGGACGAGACCCGTCGTGGGGACGGTCCCGAGGTGACGGCCTTGGACCAGCACCAGAGTCAGCGTCGCCAGTGCGGCGGCGGCCGATGCCTGACTGCCGGCGTCGAGTCGGGATCGCCTTGGAGCCGACGATTCCGGCAGATGCCGATAGGTCATCGCGAATGCGACGACGCCGACGGGAACGTTCAGCCAGAAGATCGCCCGCCAACCTGCGGACTGGGTGAGGACGCCGCCGACAATCGGGCCCAGCGCCGTGGACGAGGCCGCAGCCATCGCCCACGCCGCGGTGGCCCGGGCCCGCCCCGCGGCATCGGGAAATGCCGCAGCCGCGATCGCCAGGCCCTGCGGGAGCATGAATGCCGCCGCCACACCCTGCACAGCGCGGCCGGCCAGCAGGATCGGCAGTGACGGAGCCAGCGCACAGCACAACGAGGCCGCCACGAATACGACAACGCCGAGGCGCAGCAACCGGCGCCGGCCGACCGCATCACCGAGGGCGCCGGCGCCGAGCAGCAGCGCCGCGAACGTCAGGTTGTAGGCGTCGACCGTCCACTGCGCGGCGGTCAGGCCGCCGCCTAGATCGGTGCTGATCGAGGGCAGCGCCAAGTTGACCGCGTTGCTGTCGATCAGGCCCAGCACCAGCCCGAGGTAGGCGGCGATCAGAGTCAGGGTCGAGGAGCGATTTTCCGGCATATCCGCACGCTAAGTGCGGAATGATTCGATGCCCGTCGAACTGTCAGCGCCCCGGCAGGGCGTGCTCGACGATCGGTCGACGCGGAAGTGGATCCCGTTCGTGGCGCTTGGCGGCCAGGTACACCTGCGCTGTCTCGGCGGCCACGGTGTGCCAATCGAAATCGGCGGTCAGCCGTTCGCGCGCGGCGATCGCCCGCCGTTGTGCCGCAACGGGATCGTCGAGAACGCGACGGACGGCCGCGGCCAGCGCGGTGACGTCACGCGGCGGGAACGAGACCCCGGTCTCGCCGTCGATCACCGCCTCGCCGAGGCCGCCGACATTGGAGGTGACCAGGGGAATGCCGGCAGCGGCCGCTTCGAGCGCGGCGATGCCGAACGGCTCGTAGTGGCTGGGCAGGACGGCGACGTCGGCGCGGCGCATCAGGCGCAGCAGCTCGTCGTGGTCGAGGCGACCTACAAAGTGAACGCACCTGAGTACCTTGTGCTTTCGGGCCACCTCCACGAGCCACTCCTGCTGTGTGCCGTCACCGGCGATCGTCAGGGTGGTCCCCGGGTGGGCGCGCCGGATGCGCGGCAGAGCGGCGATCGCCTCGTGCACGCCCTTCTCGTATTCCAGCCGCCCGATGTACAGCAGCTCCGGCGGACCGGGGTGAGCTTGCCGATGCGCGAATGGCCAACGGCTGGAGTCGATTCCATTGCGGATCACGACGATTTCGGCCAGGTCGGGACCGAACAGCTCGGAGATTTCGTCGGCCATCGACGCCGAACAGGCGATCAGCGAGTCCGACTCCCGGACGAACCACGATTCCACTGCGTGCACCTGACGGCTGATCTGTCCGGAAACCCAGCCTGAATGCCGCCCGGCCTCGGTCGCGTGGACAGTGGAAACCATTGGCACATCGAAGAATTCGGCGAGTGCGATGGCGGGGTGGGCCACCAGCCAGTCGTGGGCGTGAACAATGTCGGGCTGCCAGCCCTTGGCCTGCAGGGTCAGGCCGGCGCGAATCATGGCGTGTCCCATGGCCATTGTCCAGGCCATCATGTCGCGGCCGAAGTCAAACTCGTGCGGGTCCTGGGCGGCGGCGATCACCCGCACGCCCTCGTGTAACTCGTCGGTGGTCGGGTGCGTGCTGGGATCGGTGCCCGACGGCCGTCGGGCCAGCACCACCACCTCGTGGCCGTCGGCTGCCAGCGCGGTCGCCAATTGGTAGACGTGCCTGCCTAATCCGCCGATGATCACCGGCGGGTATTCCCACGACACCATCAGGATTTTCATCGGGGCAACCGCCGTGCGTCGAGTCCGCCGAACAGCCCGTCGGCCTTGTTCCAGCCGGCGGCCAGCCGCTCGGCGGCATCCCGCCGTCCCGACGCCAGCGCGTCCGAGATCTCGCGCGCGGCGTGGGCGTGCAGGTGGGCGCGGTAGCGCGCGTAGTCCGCCGCCGAATCCTTGCTGACCATGAACGGCCAGTCGCTGGACACCGTCAGCAGGGTTTCGCGCAGGATCTGGTCGGCGACGAAATCCCGGCTGAGGGACCCGCCGCTGTGCGCCAGGGCCTTGTCGACCGTCGCCAACGCGGTGTCGACGACCTCGGTGTTGAGCCGCACGATGTCGGCAACCTGCTCGCCGGCCCACACCTGCCAGTCCTTGCCGGATCCCCAAGAGCTGGGCGGCAATTCGACGGGCGCGCCGACGAAACCAGCTTCCAGTGCGTCGTTGAGAGTTCCTACGCGGATTCCGGCCTCCGGCAGCGCGCGCAGCAAGCGCTCCAGCCAGATCGGTCCCTCGTACCACCAGTGCCCGAACAACTCGGTGTCGAACGCGGCCACCACATGCGCGGGGCGGCCGATGCGCTGCGACTCCGAAATGAGTCGCTGGCGCACGACTCCGACGAAGTCGGCGACGTGGGTGTTGATGGCTGTGTCGGCACGCTGCGGGTCGTAGGGCGCCTTGGCCGCAGAGTCCACATTGCGGCCGGTGACGCGTGCGGGCTTGAGCCCGGTCAGGTGATCGTAGGTGTGGAAGTCGCGGTAAGCGGCATGCCCGGGGTAGCCCGACTTCGGCGACCACACCCGGTAACTGACCTGCAAGTCCCGGCCGAACGCCACTACGTCCGTTGCTCCGACCGGTCGCCCCAGCGCGGTGTCGCCGTGCAGCGAGGGCCCGTCGACCATGAAATGTCCAACGCCCGCGGCAGCGTAATCATGTTCCATGCCTGGGGCGTAAGCACATTCGGGTGCCCAGATGCCTTTCGGCGTGTGCGCGAAGCGCTGACCGGCGTCGGCCAGCCCCTCGCGCAACGCGAATTCGCGCAGCCGCGGATTGAGCAGCGGCTGGAACGGGTGGGCGAGTGGCCCGCCCAGCAACTCGACGGTGCCGGCATCGACCAGCTGACGCAGCAGCGGACTAGCGCCGTGGCGCCACAGCGTGCTGAACTCCTCGAGCGCTCGGCCCGCTTCGTCATACTCACGAATGCCGTACTTGCGCAACGCTTCCGGAGTCGTCGCCGTGCCGGCTTCGGCACCGGTCGGCGTGCGCAGGGTGGCCGCCTCGAGTGCCCGTAGCTGCCAGTTCGCCAGCCAGCGGTGCATGCCGTCCAGGCAGTACGGATCGTCGAGTTGAGCGGTGACCACCGGCGTCATGCCCAGCGTGATGACGCCACGACGATCCTCGGCTGCCAGTGTCCGCAGCACACGCATCAGCGGCAGGTAGGCCGCCGACCAGGATTGGTAGAGCCATTCTTCGCCGACCGGCCAGCGACCGTGGTGCGCCAGCCACGGCAGGTGGGTGTGCAGGACCAGGGTGAACTGCCCGGGCACCTGCTCGGTGGTCGGCATCGGCGGGCAGGAGCGAAGCGACCCGGGGATCGGCTGTGAGCTCATACGCGCACCGCGATGGCCACCAGATCCAGGCTGTCGTCGATATTCCGCTCGCTCGCGCCCAACAGGTCGAAGTCCTCACAGCGCACGGCCGCCACATCGGCAAGCAGGTCCTCAGGCCATACCGCGCCGGCCAGCGCGCGGTCGATCTGCGCACCGATGATCGAGCCGCCGTGGCGCTGGTCCATCGCGACCAGAGCCGCTCCGTGAAAGACCCCACTCATCGAGCGCACCTCGAATCCACCGTCGGTCAGCAACTCAGCGAGCTCCATCGCGTTGAGTTCACGGGTGTGGAACGGGTTGACCGGCGTCTCCAGGCCGGGAGAGAAGGTGATGCGATTCGGCGTCGACATCAGCAGCAGGCCGCCCGCCCGCAGCACCCGCGCGCATTCGGCCACGAATTGTGGCTGATCCCACAGATGCTCGATGACCTGGAAGTTCACCACAACGTCAACTGAAGCGTCCGGCAGCGGCAGCGCGGCCAGATTGCCCTCGACGACCTCGACACCCGGGTAGCGCGCAGCGACGTGCGCCACGGTGGCCGCGTCATAGTCCACAGCCACCACCCGGCGGGCGACCGAAGCGATCAGGTCAGCACCGTAGCCCTCGCCGCAACCGGCTTCCAGCACGTCACGACCTGCGCAAAGGTCGAGCAGGCAGCGATAGACGACCTCGTGGCGGCGAAACCAGTAGTTCTCTTCCGCCAGCCCGGGGATGGTCCGTTCGCCGGTCAGCGGTAAATCGCTGTCACCTGCGTCAGTTACGAATGCGCTCATTGCAAGGCAGGCTAACCTGAAGTTGGCGGTTCGCGAACTGCTCGGTACCGATGGGCTGCTAATACACAAACTTCGACCAGCTATGGTGTTTCTGCGAACCACGCTAAGTTACCCATCGGTAACATGATGTGTGTTGCGGAATGACCAAAGAGTCTTGCGACCTTCGCTGGCCGCAGGACGCCTGCCAGGAGGACGTAGAAGACTCATGACGAACATCGTGGTCCTGATCAAACAGGTCCCAGACACGTGGTCCGAGCGCAAGCTGTCCGACGGTGACTACACGCTCGATCGCGACGCCGCCGATGCCGTGCTGGACGAGATCAACGAGCGGGCCGTCGAAGAAGCCCTGCTGATCAAGGAGCGGGAAGGCGATGCCGCCGGCACCGTCACCGTCCTGACGGCGGGCCCGGAGCGCGCCACCGAGGCGATCCGCAAAGCGCTGTCGATGGGTGCCGACAAGGCCGTACACCTGCTCGACGACGGCTTGCACGGCTCCGACATGGTGCAGACCGGCTGGGCGCTGGCCCGTGCCCTGGGCGCCATCGAGGGCACCGAACTGGTCATCGCCGGTAACGAGGCCACCGACGGAACCGGCGGCGCGGTCCCGGCCATCATCGCCGAGTACCTCGGCCTGCCCCAGCTGACGCACCTGCGCAAGGTGAGCGTCGAGGGCGGCAAGATCACCGGCGAGCGGGAGACCGACGACGGCGTGTTCACCCTGGAGGCCTCACTTCCCGCGGTCATCAGCGTCACCGAGAAGATCAACGAGCCGCGCTTCCCGTCCTTCAAGGGCATCATGGCCGCGAAGAAGAAGGAAGTGACCACCCTGACGCTGGCCGAGATCGGCGTCGAGGGCGACGAGGTCGGCCTGGCCAACGCCGGAACCTCGGTGCTGTCGTCGACTCCGAAGCCGCCCAAGACCGCGGGCGAAAAGGTCACCGACGAAGGCGACGGCGGCACGAAGGTCGCCGAGTACCTGGTTGCCCAAAAGATCATCTAACCCTTCCCCGGACATTCGAAAGACTAAGAGGCTGAACAGCAATGGCTGAAGTACTTGTGCTCGTCGAGCACGCCGAAGGTGCGGTGAAGAAAGTCACCGCAGAACTCATCACCGCCGCCCGCACTCTGGGCGAGCCGTCCGCCGTGGTGATCGGTGCCCCCGGCACCGCCGCACCGCTCGTCGACGATCTCAAGGCCGCCGGTGCGGCCAAGATCTACGTTGCCGAGTCCGACGACGCCGCGAACTATCTGATCACCCCGTTCGTCGACGTGTTGGCGTCGCTGGTGGAGTCGGCGACTCCGGCCGCCGTGCTGCTGGCCGCCAATGCCGACGGCAAGGAGATCGGCGGCCGGCTGGCCGCACGGACCGGTGCCGGTGTGCTGTCCGACGTCGTCGAGGTCAAGGAGGGCGGCAAGGCCATCCACTCCATCTTCGGTGGCGCCTTCACCGTCGAGGCCCAGGCCACGGGTGACACCCCGGTGATCACGCTGCGCCCCGGTGCCGTCGACGCTGCGCCGCAGGCCGGTGCCGGCGAGCAGGTCAACGTGGAGGTGCCCGCGCAGGGCGACGGTGCCACCAAGATCACCAAGCGTGAGCCCGCCGTGGCCGGTGACCGTCCGGAGCTCACCGAGGCCAGTGTCGTGGTCTCCGGTGGCCGTGGTGTCGGTAGCGCCGAGAAGTTCTCCGTGGTCGAGGACCTGGCCGACTCGCTCGGTGGCGCCGTCGGCGCCTCCCGTGCCGCCGTCGACTCCGGCTACTACCCGGGCCAGTTCCAGGTGGGCCAGACCGGCAAGACGGTCTCGCCGCAGCTGTACATCGCGCTGGGCATCTCCGGGGCGATCCAGCACCGCGCAGGTATGCAGACGTCCAAGACGATCATCGCGGTGAATAAGGACGAGGAAGCGCCGATCTTCGAGATCGCCGATCTCGGCATCGTCGGCGATCTGTTCAACGTCACCCCGCAGCTGACCGACGCGGTCAAGGCCCGCAAGGGTTAATCAGTCGACAAAGCCCCCGAACACCGGTTTCCGGTGTTCGGGGGCTTTTCGCTTTTATTGGTCATCGAGCGTGCACGAACACGTCACGCGGGCGTTGACATCCCGCTGAACGACTCGGCAACCGTTTCAGCTATGAGCACTGCATCTGTACTCATAGCCCCCGACCGGAACGAATCCGCCGCACTGCGCGGCCCGCGCTACTCGCTACTGCTGTCCACCGACCCCACCCTGATCGACGCGGCGCAGCGGCTGCGGTATCAGGTGTTCACCACTGAGCCCGGCTACGCACTGCCCACCGACGGCGACGGGCGTGACGCCGATCGGTTCGACGAATTCTGCGACCACCTCCTGGTGCGGGAGGACACCTCCGGTGAGCTCGTCGGCTGCTATCGCATGCTGCCGCCACCCGGTGCGATCGCGGCCGGAACTCTCTACACCGCAACCGAATTCGACATCAGCGCACTCGATGAGCTGAGGCCGTCGCTGGTGGAGATGGGCCGCGCGGTAGTGCGTGCCGACCACCGCAACGGCGCCGTGGTGCTGCTCATGTGGGCAGGCATCCTGGCCTACCTGGACCGCTGCGGCTACGACTACGTCACCGGATGTGTCTCGGTTCCCACGCACTCAGACGACCCGGCGGGTCCACCTCCAGGTTCTCAGATTCGCGGGGTGCGCGACTTCGTACTGCGCCGCCACGCCGCGGACCCCGAGCACATGGTGTACCCGTACCGGCCGGTCGTGGTGGACGGTCTGGGCCTCGACGACATCGCACCACCGACGCGGCCGACCATTCCGCCGCTGATGCGTGGCTACCTGCGCCTCGGCGCCCGGGTCTGCGGTGAACCGGCCCACGATCCCGAATTCGGTGTCGGGGACTTCCCGGCCCTGCTGGCCAAGCGGCAGGCCGATACCCGCTATTTGACCAGGCTGCGGTCGGTATCGGCGGCCAGCGAGATGGCTGGGGGAATGGCATGACGGTGACCGAGCACGCCTGGCTGCCGCGTGCATTGTGTGACGACAGTTGTGTGCGCGCCGGCGGCGCCCCGCCGTCGCGACGGGTGATCGCGGCCGTGCGCGCGGGAATCCGCATCACGTCGGCGCTGATGCTCTTGCTGGTGGTGCCACTGCTGGCGGTGCCGGTGCCGGGCCGTGGGCGCGCGCAGCGGCTGTACTGCCGAAGCTTCTTGCGCTGCCTTGGTGTGCGAATCACTGTGTCCGGCGGGCCGATTCGCAACCTGCGCGGTGTGCTGGTGGTCAGTGGCCACGTCTCCTGGGTGGACATCTTCGTCATCGGCTCGGTGCTGCCCGGCGCGTTCGTCGCGCGGGCCGACCTGGTCGACTGGCCTGCCGTCGGGTTGGCCGCGCGGATCATGAAGGTCATCCCGATCGACCGGTCCAGCCTGCGTCGGCTGCCGCAGGTGGTCGCAACGGTGGCCGAGCGGCTTCGCCATGGCCAGACCGTCGTCGCGTTCCCCGAAGGAACCACGTGGTGTGGCCTGGCTTACGGCCAATTTCGCCCGGCGATGTTTCAGGCCGCCGTGGATTCGGGACGCCCGGTGCAGCCCCTGCGGCTGACCTACCACCACCGCGACGGCCGCCCGTCGACGGTGACGGCGTTCGTCGGCGACGACACGCTGTGGCAATCGCTGAGCCGCACGGTTCGTACCCGGGTGACCGTCGTCGACGTCGAGGTTGCGTCGCTGGAATTGCCCGGCACCGACCGGCGCGAACTGGCGGCGCGCTGCGAGGTGGCCGTTCGGGGGCAGATCGCCCCGCGCTTCGAGCACAGCCACGCACTGGCGGGCTGACCGGGCCAGATCCGCGCGGTCAGGAAGCACTCCGCCTGCCGGTATCCTGGACGGGCTATGAGCCCGACCGCCGGTCCGGTGTATCTCGACCACGCTGCCACCACCCCGATGTATCCCGCTGCCATCGAGGCGATGACGGCTGCGCTGGGCACCGTCGGTAACGCCTCCTCGCTGCACACCTCGGGCCGCGACGCCCGGCGGCGGATGGAGGAGGCCCGGGAGAGCCTTGCGGCGCGCCTGGGCGCTCGCCCGTCGGAAGTGATCTTCACCGCGGGCGGTACCGAGAGTGACAACCTCGCGGTCAAAGGGATCTATTGGGCGCGTCGTGACGCCGAGCCCGGACGTCGCCGCATCGTGACCACCGCTGTCGAACACCACGCGGTCCTCGACGCCGTCACCTGGCTGGCCGAGCACGAGGGCGCCGACGTCACATTCCTGCCGACCGAACCCGACGGGTCGGTGACGGCGGGTGCGTTGCGTGAAGCGCTGACCGAGCAGGACGACGTGGCGCTGGTCTCGGTGATGTGGGCCAACAACGAAGTCGGCACGATCATGCCGATCGCTGAACTGGCCGCGGTCGCCGCCGAGTTCGATGTGCCGATCCACAGTGACGCCGTCCAGGCGGTCGGCCACATCCCGGTGGACTTCACCGGGTCAGGTTTGTCGGCGATGAGCCTGGCAGCGCACAAGTTCGGCGGACCGACCGGTGTCGGTGCGTTGCTGCTGCGCCGTGCCACGACCTGTGTCCCGCTGCTGCATGGCGGCGGTCAAGAACGCGATGTCCGGTCCGGCACACCGGATGTCGCGGGTGCGGTCGCGATGGCGGCGGCAGCTGACGTCGCCGTCGAATCGCTCGACGCCACCGGTGCGCGGCTGCGCGGTCTGCGCGAGCGGCTGATCAACGGAGTCTTGACTACGATCGACGACACCGGAGTCAACGGCGCCCTCGGTGATCGGCGGCTGCCGGGCAACACCCACTTCACGTTCCGCGGCTGCGAGGGTGACTCACTGCTGATGTTGTTGGACGCCAACGGAATCGAATGCTCAACCGGCTCGGCCTGCACGGCCGGGGTGGCTCAGCCGTCCCACGTCCTGCTGGCCATGGGCGCCGACCCCGAAGCGGCCCGTGGTTCGCTGCGGTTGTCGCTCGGCCACACCAGCACCGAGGCCGACGTCGACGCGGCGCTGCGGGTGTTGCCGGCCGCGGTCGAGCGGGCCCGCCAGGCCGCACTGGCCAGTTCGTCACTGGGGGTGCTGCGATGAGGGTGCTGGCCGCGATGAGCGGTGGCGTCGATTCGTCGGTCGCCGCCGCGCGAATGGTCGACGCCGGCCACGAGGTCGTCGGGGTGCACCTGGCATTGTCGCGCGAGCCGGGCACGCTGCGGACCGGTTCGCGCGGCTGCTGCTCCAAAGAGGACGCCGGCGACGCGCGCCGGGTTGCCGATGTGCTCGGAATCCCGTTCTATGTCTGGGATTTCGCCGACAGGTTCGCCGAAGACGTGATCGACGACTTCGTCTCCTCCTATGAACGCGGCGAGACCCCGAACCCCTGCGTGCGCTGCAACGAGAAGATCAAGTTCTCGGCGTTGGCGGCCAAGGCGCTGGCGCTGGGCTTCGATGCGGTGGCCACCGGCCACTACGCCCGGCTGTCGGCAGGCCGGCTGCGCCGTGCGGTCGACGTCGACAAGGACCAGTCCTACGTGCTCGGTGTGCTGACCGCTCAGCAATTGCGCCACGCGGCGTTCCCGATCGGCGACACCCCCAAGCCGGCGATCCGCGAGGAGGCTGCGCGGCGCGGGCTGGCGGTGGCCGAAAAGCCCGACAGCCATGACATCTGCTTCATCCCTTCCGGCGATACCCAGGCCTTCCTGGGTGCCCGGATCGGGGTGCGGCGTGGAACGGTCGTCGACGACGCCAGCGGTGCGGTGCTCGCCGAGCACGACGGGGTGCACGGGTTCACCATCGGCCAGCGCAAAGGCCTCGGGATCGCGGGGCCCGGACCGGACGGCCTGCCGCGCTACGTCACCGCAATCGACGCCGAATCGCAGACGGTGCGGGTGGGGGCGAAAGAAGACCTCGAAGTGCGGTCGCTGACCGGCGCCCGCCCGGTGTTCACCTCCGGTGTCGCGCTCGCCGGGCCGGTGGAGTGCGAGGTCCAGGTGCGCGCCCACGGCGGCGTGGTGCCTGCCGTCGCCGAAGTGGCCGGCGGTGAGCTGGCAGTGGCCTTGCGGACCCCGCTGCGCGGCGTCGCGCCGGGGCAGACGTTAGTGCTGTACCGGCCGGACCCGGCCGGCGACGAGGTGATCGCCAGCGCGACGATCAGCGCGTCGTCCAGCTGATCAAAGGCGGGACGGTATGCGCGCGCGGGGCGCATGATGACTCGCATGGGACGAGTTGCCATACCGCGGTCGTTGTCGCGTTGTTGGGGCGGATTGATAAAGACACTTCCAGTTGTCGCAGTCGCTGCTCTCAGCGTGTCCTTCGCTGGCTCGGTGCACGCCGATATCACGCCGTACGTGAAGCTGCCCGGAATGGCCGTTTGTCAGGTCGATCTGGATAGCGTTGTTTGCGAGAGTAATTGGCCCCAAGCGCCGGTGACGTCATGCCCGCAGTGCCCGGACGTGATGCACATGGATCAGGCCGTGGTCGACGCCATGGGCAACCTCATCTGGCGTGACGCCAATATCGGTGATCCCGAGACGGCCGGTCCGGGTTGGTTCGAACTGACGGCATCTCAGCCGTATCGCGGCTATGGCTGGACGGGCGAAATTAATCCTTCGGGTCGTGTCACATTCGGCAATGACTTGACTGGTCACGGTCTTGAAATAACCTGGGTCGTGGACCGTGATGCGAGCCATGCCGAGATCAGCACGTTCTGAAACGGGTTCGAAGAATCACGATGGCTATGATCGGCGACCAGAAGGCGTTGGTTCGGCGCCGTTCATGAGCTGCGACCCCATTCGTCGGCGAAGGGCGTCGGTGGAGTCCGGAACTTTTCACAACGCTCAAAGCTAACCCCGGCAGCACCCGCAGTTGTCTTCGAGCTAACCGATTCGAAATCGACCCGAGCCCTTTCAAGGTCAAACATATTGCCGGGCAGACACTCTCAGTGTTCGAGGCGGGCGAAGTCGCCCTTGAGCTACGGGAGGCCCAGCGCGCTGTCGCCTAAGGCAAAAGTCGCTGCCGGGAACCACACTGGTTTACCTTGCTTTAATTGCACTTTTGACACCGAAGCGACTTGTTCGGTGACAGACTTGCGGCCGACATATGGTTGTCGGTCAATGGACTTCGACGGTGCAGAGTTGCCGAGGCCGGCGGGGAGGAGTTTATGTGAGACCACGTCAGTACTTCATGATCAGCGTTGTGGTGACTGCTATTACGGCGGTCGCGGCATGCGGTTCCAGCAGCAGTCCACCCGCACCAGTTGAAACCAACAATCCGATGCCGGTTTCAGTGGGCTCTAGCAGTACGTTGCCAGCATCGGTCACCACCGTTAGTTCGTTGTCAACCCCAACCAGTGCTGCCGCCGCGGGCACCGGGGAGGTTCGGTTGGGTTGCGGGACTCACTGCCAAACTGCCGGCGGTTACGGCGCACCGACGGTTCCTGGAATGCTGGACGTTGTAAGAATCAAGAGCGGCACGGTAAGTCTCGATGCCGACGGATACGTGCCGGTTACCGTCACGTGTCTGATTCCTGCCACTTGCCGGGGTATTCTCCTGATCGACCTGACTGGCTACACGGAACCTCCGTCTACAACGCGCGTTGAGTATGCGGGTCGTTCCGACTTGTTGGTAGAAGCCAATTCCGTTCAAACGATTGGGGTACCGCTCACTGCCGGCGCAGAGGCGTTTGTACGAGCAAACAGCCCGGTGACTGCCCACGTGCATGGCGATGCCCAAGCCACGGTGGACTGCTCTGCAATCCCACAGCTGGCCGCGCACTGCGCCACGACCGTCGCGGCCGATTCGCGTGCAGGTGACGGTCTTGAGCGGTTGTTCGGCGAGGAACTCCAGCTGAACGCGATGTAACTGCGGTGGGTATGTGGACCAGGCAGGCGTTTTCGGACCATGAGTGGTCTCTTTCGCTTCTGCCGGACTGGAGGCAATTGGCGTTGACTGGGCGCAGCGATTCGCCAAGCGCAGCGCAGATATCCGTGGACCATCGGAATCGGCAGTCCCGTAACAGGATTTGGGTCGAATTGGGCTTTCGGTGGGAATCAACGTGATTGGGGGTGACCCCGACTCCAAGAGCGCAGCAGCCAGCTGGCGATTCCGTCGTTTCGCCATACGCCACGTGCTAGTCGTCGGCGTTGCAGTTGTCGTCGCCGGCCTGATGGCTGCGCTCTACAGCATGAGCGGGTTACAGCACTGGGAGCGAACCAGTATCGATACCCGATTCTGGGTGCGAGGCCCCCAGTCACCCGGACAAGATGTCGTGATCATCGGCATCGATCAAAAGTCGTTGACAGCGCTGAACGTACAGCTACCGATTCCGCGGGCGGACTACGCCAGGGTGCTGGACCGACTTCACGAGGCTGGACCCCGGGTCGTCGCGATCGACACCCAATTCATCGGAAGCTCGGGACCAGACGATGACCGGATGCTGCTCGCTGCGATCGCCAGAGATGGTCCGGTGGTATTGGCCACTCACGAAGGTGATCAGGGGCCGATCCCAGTGCCCGCAGGCGTTGACGATGCGCAGGGCGCGTTACCTGCAAGTGCTGCGATCGACAAAGATCCTGACGGCGTCCTGCGGAGAATGTTGTTTGCGCCAGTGCAACTTCCAACGCTGGCAGTGCGTACTGCAGAGATCTTCAAGGGAAGCGCAGTCCCACCCTTCTCCCACGAATGGATTGACTTTCGCGGCGGTGCAGGAACTTTCCCTCACTACTCATTCACGGACGTGATGGCGGGCATCGTGCCGCCGGCCGCTTTTGCCGGGAAGGCGGTGTTGATCGGCAGTACCGATCCTGTGAACGACATGTTCGTAACCTCGATCTCGTCGGTGCCAATGCCCGGTGTCGAGATCCAGGCCAACGCCCTCTGGACGTTGCTCGCGGGAGTTCCTCTGCGATCGGTGGCCGCACTGGTCGACCTCCTGTTGATCCTCATCGCTATTGCGATCCCGACCGTCATCGGTGCTCGGGTGCCAGCGCTCTATAGCTTCGGCGCTGCGCTAGCTACTGCCCTCGGATTTCTATTCGGGGCGCAATTCGCCTTCGATCGCGGATGGATCGTGTCGGTCGCGTACCCGCTCGTAGCTTTGGCCATCGCAACGGCGGGCGTGATCGCGGTGGATTCGTATATGGAGCGCCGCCAGCGTAAGGCACTCGAGAGTGCCCTCGGCGATCTTCTTCCTCCGCAGACGCCGCCTGCATTCTTCTTGAGCTACCGGCGCAGCCAAAGCGCTTGGCACGCCCGCGATATCAAGCGTGAACTGGTGAACCGCTTTGGCCCGTCCAGTGTGTTCATGGATAGATCATCTATTGAATACGGGGAAACATTTCCGGCCCGGATCCAAGATGCGATTCGCGGATGCAGCGTCATGTTGGTGCTTATCGGACCGAATTGGCTTGAGAGTGTGGATGGCAACCGGCGCATCGACGATCCGAACGACTGGGTGCGACGCGAAGTTGAGGCCGGGCTTCAGCGCCAAGAGGCAGTCGTTGTACCCACATTGTTAGAGGATGCAGTGAACTTGGTTGCTGAGCAGTTACCGGAGTCGATTGCCGCGTTGGCTTCGCTACACGCTGTCACGCTAACCGGCGACGATCTCGACGTGGAAATCGATAAATTGGTGCGGTCCATCCAGCGTGGACGAAGTCGCAATCGCGGTCCGACTGACGAAGCGGACGCCGGCCAGCGAAACTGATCACGGCAAATGCGGCGTCGCTGCTCGTTCATTGGCAGGACCTGAAGTCAGGCCACTCAGAGCGTACGGCGCGAATACCGTCGTTTGCGTCCGAGCCGGCGTCTGACCGCAACGGGGTCTTTCGCGGCTCGGCCGGTGCCTCGCCGCTTGTGCGACTTACACATTGCGCAGCCACGCCACGAACGTGATGGATGGTGGTTGGGCATAGTTGCTCCCAGAAGACTCCGCCAGAGGGCGAAGAGGACAACGATACCTCCCGAAGGGACGCGATGCCTAATGGCATTCTTTGCCGTCAGCCTCGGTGAAGGAGCGATGTCATCGAAACCGGTCGCGATAGTCCTGCCAGTCCCAGCGAGACAAAAACTCTTCAGCGGCCGCATAACCGCTTGCATAGAGGGTTTCGATTTCAATTTTCGAAGCATCGAAGTCGAGAACGCTGAGGCCGGATGATCGGACTTGGATGGTGCGCGCACTGACCCAGGGTTGTTCGAGATAAGCCTGATCGCGGCCGGACAGCATCGTCATGATCATCCGTTCCAGCAGCGGCGGCGCACCTAAACCGAACGCGGACAGCGCACGTGTGAGCCTGTCGCCGCCGGCAGCATTGCTGGGCATCACTGTGATCCCGAACGTGGGCCAGCGTGGTTTTCTGCCGTCGGTGCGGTCCAGCGAATCAATCGGGAAGTTCGACAGCAATCCGCCATCGACCAGCGTCGAGGTGAGCCGGGTGGCACTCCTTAATGACACTGGCCGAAAAAAGAAAGGTATCGACATCGAGGCGCGAACCGCATCGGCGACATAATGCTCGTCCGGGTCGTGTCCGTAGATCTGCCGGTAATCCCAGGGCAACCGAACCAGTCGTTCTCTCGTCAGGTCGGCCACGGTGACCACGAGGGCATAGCGGCGTTCCTCGGCGAGCGTCTCATCCTCGATGGCGAGGTCGCCAAATTTCGTGACACCCAGATTCTTCAGTTCACCGCGAATCCACTGATGGGCGTAGTCGCCCCGGTAGATTCCATCGCCGCGCATCAGTGCTAGAGCCGAACCGACGAACGGGACACGCTGAGCGCGTCCGCGGTCCAAGATCTTGCGGTAGTCGATCCCAAGCGCGATGTCTTTGAGTTGCTTGCCGGTCACTGCCCCGCGCCTGGTGGCCGCCGCCAAGACTGCCCCGATAATCGAGCCGGCAGAGGTGCCCGACACGCGCTGTGCGCGGTAGCCGGCGTCGACCAGTCCTGCGACCGCCCCCGCCAGCCCCACGCCCTTGACGCCACCGCCTGACAACACGAAATCGGCGTCGGTTCTCGCTTCCGGAGTCATGCGGTACCTCGTCTCGACTGCCGACACGGTGACCCTCGTGGCCGTGTCAAAGGACTGCGCTCATTTCACCAGCCCGCCGTACGCAGAGTCGGCATTCGACCGACATCGGAGTCGACTGGTTCTGTGACGACTTGAGCGTTGGACGACCGCGAATCGTCGAGACTCCATGAACACTACTGCTATTGCGTCGCAACCGAATAGCCAGTCGCGCGTGTGCAGCCGACGGCGGAATGGGCGTCACCCTCTCGCGTGCTTCGTTACAGTGATGCGGGTGGGTCGCGACCGTCAGTCTGTTGAAGTCATAGCGCGCGCAATCCATGAGCGTTGGCGTGTGGAGCAGCGCTCGGCCGGTGTCGTTGCGCCGCCTGCTTGGAATGAGCTGGATGAGTCGCGTCGAGACTCTAGCCGCGCTCATGCTCGCGACATCGCGACGAAACTTGAGCTAATCGGATGCGCGATCGCACCGCTAACCGATGCGGATGCCCGAGACTTCAAGTTCACCGATGACGAGGTGAAATATCTCGGCATCCACGAGCATGACCGTTGGGTCAAGGAGCGGGTGGCGGCCGGCTGGACGGCGGGGCCCAAGGACACCGCCGGTAAGACGACGCCGTATTTGGTGCCCTTCGACGAGCTCCCGGCAGACATCGCCGAGTACGACCTGCTGCTCGTCCGCGAAATCCCCAATTTGCTCGCTGCCGCGGGAATGCGGGTCGTGCGCGTAAACCCCGGCTGAATCGCGCAACAGGATCACGATGCCGGTGAGATGATCTCACCGATGAGTGCCTAGCCTGCGGTCCGTCGGGGGAGCTCTCACCACGGCGCGAGACGGAGAACCATGGCGAACTCCATGACACAAGCGACGGATTCCGCCGCCATGCCTAGCCGCGGTACGTCTACCATCGAATGGCCCGAAGGTTCGCGCGTGCGGCGCCTCCGTGAGTTGCGCTGGGCCGACCTGCGTTGGGAAATCCTCTTGGTCCTCGCCGTGGCGGCCCTGGTCTGTGGCTACCTCGGGTATCGCCAGTATTACGCGGCCCTTCCTCCTGGAGAGCCACCCAGCCGCTGGACGGACTACCTTTACCACGGCCTCGGACTTTTTGCGCCCGGTGCCGGACCGGAGCGGCCGGGGTTGCCGGTCCTGCTCGACATCGCCCGCTTTCTGTCACCCGCTGTGGCCGGATACGCCGCGCTGACTGCCCTCACGGCGCTCTTTCGGGATCGGGCGCAACAGATCCGCATTCCGTTCATGACGAATCACATCGTGGTGTGCGGTCTTGGATACGTTGCAGATGTATTCATCCACCACCTGCGTGAGGATGTAGCACCCAAGGGGGACAGGATTGCGACATACCTGGACAAGGCGTTTCGGCGTAATCCCAGGCGGTTGTCCCGCGCCGTGGTCGTCGTCGAGCTCGATCCGACAAACCCGCTGATCGATAAGTGCCGCCGACGGGGCGTAGCGGTGATCATCGGCGACGCGCAGTCGGAACGCACCTTGCGCGCCGCCGGACTCAGACATGCGTCGCACTTGCTGGCGGTCACCGACCAAGACGCGGTCAATGCCCAGATCGTTGCGATCGCCCGCGATATGGCTCGCGGTCGGCATCGACGGGTGCTGAATTGCCTGGCTCGGATCAACAATCCGGATCTGTGCGCTCTCTTACGAGTGCGGGAGCTGACGCGGGAGCTCACCACATCCAGCGACCATTCCGCGCAGCAGTCGCATGACAGTGCGTCGACTCTGCACTATTTCAATCCTGATGAGACTGCTGCGCGAATGTGGCTCGACGAGTGTCCCTTCATCGGAATCAACACTATGATTCCGCACCTGCTGGTCAGTCGGCTGGATCAGCTCGGCACCTGGTTGGTCCGGACTGCAGCACGCATGTGGTACGACTCGAATCCGAGCACTCCATTGTGGATCACGGTCGTCGACGAGGACGGGGAGAAGCGCGTCGCCGACCTCACGAGTCGCCATCCGGAATTGGAGCATGTCTGTCGGTTCTCTCCGCCCATCCGGGCGACCGCTCGTGACCTGCGACAGCTATCGGTGCGGCACACCGAAGATGGTGTGCCGCCACTGACACGGGCATACGTGACTGCCCCGCGTGACGAGATCGCAGCCGAAGAGGCGTTGAACCTGCGTCAGCTCCTTGATTCGCGGATTCCGGTGACCGTCGCACTATCGCGGACACACGGCGTGGCGAACCTTGTCAAAGACGCCCACAGAACAGGCTTGGACATCGAGGTCTTTCTCACCCTGGAGCAGATCTGTACGAAAGAACTCATTGAGGGCGGATCGTTCGAACCCATCGCGAAGGCCTTACACGAACGCTGGCGGGACATGGAATGCAAACCGGAGAAGCCAGACCCGCCTACATGGGATGAGCTCGACGACTCGCGGCGTAGATCCAACTTCAATCATGCCCGCGATATCAAAGCCAAGCTCCACGAGATGAAATGCGTTGTGACACCGCTCAGTGACTGGAAAGCAACAGATTTCGCCTTCACGGCGAACGAGATCGAGACGTTGGCCCGGCAGGAACACGAACGATGGAATGCGGATCGCTTGGGCGATGGCTGGCAGCTCGCGGCGACAAAGGACCCGGATCGGAAGCTCACGCCATACTTGGTCTCATTCAACGAACTCCAACAGAAGTTTCCCGAGATCGCCGAGTACGACCGCAATTTCGCCCGTGACTTGCCCGCGGTTCTGGCCTCGGTTGGATTGCAGATCAAGCGGCTCGATCTTTCAGCTGATGCATCCTCGACCGACGGTGAAGCCTTCGACAGCGCGGCTCACGCCTGAAGGCGGTGCGGGCTATGGCGCATGATGTGTTCATCAGTCATTCGTCGGTGGATAAGCCTGCGGCTGACGCTGTTTGCGCGGCGCTCGAGGCGAAGGGGGTTCGTTGCTGGATCGCTCCGCGTGATATCAAACCGTCGGAGAGTTGGGCGGCCGCGATCGTCGCCGCGATTCGCGGCGCACAGATAATTCTGTTGGTTTTCAGCCAGAATGCGCATGACTCGGAGCAGGTTCGACGGGAAGTCGAGCTCGCGGCGAGCGCGGCCAAACAGATTCTCGTTCTGTGCGTTGAGGATTCGATCAGCCACCGAGCGCTTACAGTGTCGACCCCGCATTGGCTCGATGCCGCCACTCCACCCTTCGAGGCACACTTGGAGAAGCTCGTCGTCCAGTGCCGGAGGCTGCTGGGGCGGCCCGATCGAGGACCGGCATGGCGCGACGAGCGCCGGCAGGTCAAGATTGCGTCGATCGCCGTCGTGATCGTCATTTTGGGCGTCGGTGTCGGTGTCGCCGAGGGGTTTTGGCGCTCCTCGCCGCCTCGGAGTGCTTCTCAAAGCGAGCTGTCGACAACGACACTGGTTCCCACTACATCTGCAACCCAATCCGTGGGTGTCGAGCCTCGTGCACAAATCGTTCAGCTGACCGGTTCATGGTCCGACGACGGGTTTCACAGGGCCGTTCGCGACCGCGACATCAACATAGTGAACCTCTACCTGCAGTCCGGCATGAGGGCGACGACTCTCTTCGACGGCGCGAGTGTCATTCTCTACGGCTTTCAAGGCCTCCCGCAGAATGGCGATCCCGTCGAATTGTTGAAGACGTTTCAAGCGGCAGGCTTTCACGTCGACGAGCAGTTGGAGGACAGCTATCTCATGGAAAAGCTGTCCAACGCTGGACCTAGGTCTATGCTTCCGATGCCGTTCAAATCGCCTCTGGCGCCGAAAGGATACGACGGTGGTAACGGAGGCCGATTCGTCGGGTCATTGTTGTTTTGGATTGTCCAACGCTCGACTTGGGTCGGCACAGATGAGGACAACGGCGTGATGAAGTATCTGGTCGACCAGGGTGCGGATTGCAAGGTTCCACTGGCGTTCCTCGACTTCCACAATATGGTCGACCTGCCTCAGTATCAGTTGATGAAGAGTTGCGCCAAGTGATGACCCCCGACAGTTCTCAAGGCGGTGCGGGCGTTGGCACATGACGTGTTCATCAGTCATTCTTCGGTAGATAAGCCCGCGGCCGATGCCGTATGCGCGGCGCTCGAAGCGAAAGGTATTCGTTGCTGGATTGCGCCGCGAGATGTCAAGCCGTCGCAGAGTTGGGCGGCCGCGATCGTAGCCGCGATCCGAGAGGCGCGCATTTTCCTGTTGGTGTTCAGCCGAAATGCCAACGAGTCGGACCAGGTCCAGCGGGAGGTCGAGCGGGCAGCGAATTCGGGCAAGCAGCTCCTGACCCTGCGGATCGAGGATGTCGCGCCTGAGGCTGCGCTTGAGTATTACTTGAATACGCCACACTGGCTAGACGCAATCACGCCGCCGTTCGAAGCACACCTGGAGAAGCTTGCCGATGCCTGCGTAAGCCTGTTGGCGTGGCTCGATTCCGCCGATGATGCGTCGGCTGCCGGTGGCGGACAGGTGGGCGGGGCGGGCTCCCGTAGGCAGTCGAAATTCACTGCCGACCGGCCACCCGTGCGGTGGTGGCATCGGCAACGTCGATCGGTGAAGGTGGCGCTGATTTCGCTAGCAGTCGTGATGGTGGCCGCCGTCGCGACTCTCGCCGGGCAGGCGGTGGGAACATCTCGGCAACACAACGCCACGCCGAGCATCAGTTCGGCGCCGCCGGCCACCACGGTCATTCAGGCAGCGCCGCTGCCACCCTCCCCGGTGAACACCGATCCGCGCGCGCAGATCGTCCAGCTCACCGGATCCTGGTCTGTTGATGGGTTTGTGAGTGCCATCGTCGATCGCGACACCCGCCTCGTCGCTTTGTATTTGCAGTCAGGCCTCAAAGCGACAACTCTGCAGAACGGTGCCAGTGCGATCCTCTTCGGATTCCAAGGTGTCTCCCAGAACGGCGATCCTGTCGAACTGGTCAAGACGTTTCAGGCGAGTGGATACAAGGTCGATGACGAACTACGCGACAGTTATCTTCTGCCGAAACTAGGGCAGAACCCGGTGATCTTCGATTCGCCGTTGACCCCGAAGGGTTACGAGGGTGGGCAGGGCGGCACATTCGTTGGCTCATTGCTGTTTTGGATTATTGAGCGTGCGAGCTGGAACGGCGTGTCCGACCAAGATAGCCAGGTCGTCGAATACCTGATCAGCCAGGGTGCGGACTGCAAAGTGCCCCTAGCCTTCCTCGGCACCGTCAACTACCTGTCCGATTCCGATGTGTACAAAAAGATGCATCCTGTCTTGCAGAGCTGTGGGAAGTGACCGATTCCGATCGCATGCACCCCTTCCCAGGACTGGTCGGGAACGCGGCTGTGGGTCTAGGTTGCGCGGGGCCGTTTCAACAGGAACACCACCGATAGGGAATGGCCCACCGTCATCTTCGCGTCGAGAAGAACGTTGAAATTCACGACTTCCCAGCCCTGGTCGCCGAAACCTGCCAACGCGGGCATGGCGGCTTGAAGTACCGCTCCTACGTCCCGGCCAATTGGCGTCGCGTGGTAGTGGTATTCCCAACGAGGTGGATACCAATTTCCATCCGAGGCCTTCCACCAGCCGGTCCCGGGTGGAGTGTCGGTCATGGTGTAGATGGTAGACGTGACCGGGTCGGCATTCGCCAGTATCTCCGGACTCAATTTGTGGCGACAACGGGTTTGGCGACGCAGAGGAAAGGAAAGGAGGCGAGGAGAAGAAACTTTGCGATCTATCGAGCGCGAAGCGAAAGCGGCGAAGACGGCTTTTTTGCCCGTCGCCTTTTCCTCGGCTGCTTGGCTTTGGCGCTCCTGGTCACCGTGATCGTGACGACGATAAGCAGACGGAGTAACGCGCACTTAAGGCTGTGAACCTGCTGTGAATTCGTGCTCGATTTTTTCGAAAGCGTCGGGCTGTGTTTCGTTCCTGTGCTATCAGTAATCCGATTTGTTGCTTTGCTTTCGCATTTCCGGATCGAGCTCAGATGCGGGCTGTTCGACACCACATCGTGCGTCGAAGGTCACCTCGACGGTGTTCCGCCGCACGGCCATATCACAGATCGACCGACAGTCTCATCGCTCGGCCGCAGGGGAGGGCTACGTGAGCCAAGGACCGCAGGGTGACGGCTGGTGGCAGGCTTCGGACGGAAAGTGGTACCCGCCCGAGGACCATCCGCAGTATCTGGAGTCGCTGCCACCGCCGCCTGCGACGGCGCTGTCGAACCGAGCATCCGCTGGTCCCGTCCGGCTAAGCGACGCCGAGCGCGCCCGAATCCTCACACAGGAGTTGGCCTTCCTCACAGCTCCGACGGGGGGCCGCGGAACTGTCGGTCCCGGAGGGCAAGTCACGTTCTACAACACGGGCCCCAAACTGAAGGAGCGGGGCAGGTTCTCGGCCGTCGTATGGACGGGAACCGACTATGCGCACTGGGCCTACATTCTGTTGCACGCCTTGTTTACTGTCATGACCTGCGGCCTCTACCTACCGTTCTGGTGGTGGGGGTTGCGCAAGAAGCCAAAGGTCTACACCGTGGCCGTCGATGATTACGGCAATATCACCAAAACCCAGCACGAAGTATCAGCAGCCCAACGCATCCAACGCTGGGTCGTACTGGCTGTAACTTTATGGTGGCTCTACCAAGCTTTGATGCTGGTCAGCGCGTTTCAAAATGCGTCAGGCAACGGAACATATTAAGGGCCAGCGTGTGCGTGGCAGGAAGCCTCTAAAGGGTCCGTAGAGAGGGAACCTCAACCCGGAATCTTGTTGAGGATGTTCGTCATGACGATCTCGGGCACCGACTCGCCGAATCCGCAGAACGTCACCTCCACCAGCACCGAGGCCTTCAGCCGGTAGTCGCGGCCGCACCGGCCGGGACGCGTGCTCAGCGACTCGGCGTCGCCCTCGACGTCACCGACCAATCCCGACCCCATCGATCCGTCCGCGCAGCGATGCACCGCGGTCGAGAGTGTGTTGAATGCCTGCTGCGCGGTCGCCGCGTCGCGGTAGGCCGCGGCACCTTCGGAGATCAACGCGCGGCGCGGCGGATATTGAAAGCTCGTCTTGTGGAAGTCCTCGACGTCGGTGCCGAAGGTGTCGGTCTCGGCGAAAACGAACCGGCAGTCGCGGGGCACCGCCTTGGCGAGCTCCTCCACGTCCACCATGGATTTGCCGTCCATGCTCGGGATGATCGTCACGTCCTCGCCGCCGCCGGTGATGGCCTGGATCTGCGCCTGGGTCAGCATGATGACGTCGACGTCGACGACGCCCGGCGGGCGCCACGGCGGTTCGCTGAGGGCGCGTAGCGGCGCGCCGCCAACCCACTGGGTGCAGCCCGTCAGCAACGCCGCCGCCGCGCAGCAGGCCACTCCCGCGCGCACCGTCATGGCATCACGGTAGGCCCCCGGCGGTACGGTGCGCGCGGGCTGTCCAATACGGTTGGCCGGTGAGTGTTTTCGCGGCGGCCACCGGGATCGGATCTTGGCCGGGTTCGGCGCCGAGGGAGGCTGCCGAAATCGTTGTCGGGGAGTTGCACCGGCTGCCGCATCTGGTCGAGTTGCCGGGCCGCGGCGTGGGCGCCGACATGATCGGCCGGGCCGGCGCGCTGCTGGTGGACATCGCCATCGACACCGTCCCGCGCGGGTACCGGATCGCCGCCCGGCCGGGCGCGGTGACCCGGCGGGCGAAAAGTCTGCTCGATGAGGACATCGACGCCATCGAGGAGGCCTGGGAGAAGGCCGGTGGCCGTGACTCCGGGCGGCCGGTCAAGGTGCAGGCGCCGGGTCCGATCACGCTGGCCGCCCAGCTCGAACTGGCAGGAGGGCACCGAGCGCTGACCGACAGTGGTGCGGTGCGCGATCTAACGTCGTCGCTGGCCGAGGGAGTGGCGCGGCACCGGGCCGAGCTGGCGCGGCGGCTTTCGACAACGGTGGTGGTGCAATACGACGAGCCGGTGCTGTCGGCTGCGCTGGCCGGCCGGCTGACCGGGGTGACGGCGCTGAATCCGGTGCATCCGGTCGACGAGGTGGTGGCGATAGCGCTGCTCGACGAATGCGTGGCGGTTGCGGGGGCGGAGGTGCTGTTGCACAGCTGCGCAGACGTTCCGTGGAAGATATTGCAACGCAGTGCGATTCATGCAGTGTCGGTGGATGTGAGCACCCTGGGCGACGCCGACTATGACGGCCTGGGGGAGTTCCTGGACTCGGGCCGATCGGTGGTCTTCGGTCTGGTGCCGACGAGCGCTCCGGCTTCTCGGCCGTCCGCTGAGGAGGTGGCCTCGGCCGCCGTGGCGATCACCGATCGAATCGGTTTCTCCCGCAGCGCTATCCGCGACCGTGTCGGTATCAGTCCGGCCTGCGGTCTGGCCGGATCCGACGCCGCCTGGGCTCGGGCCGCGATCGGGTTGTGCCAGCGGACGGCGGACGCCGTCGCCGACGAGCCCGACGCGATCTAGCCGTCCTGAGTAGCTGCCGCGCCGGAATTCGAGTAGCGATCTACTCGTAGCACCCGAAGTCTGCACCCCTAGCGTTCGGACCAGCGATGGGTCGACGTTAGGGGTGGACGATGGCGGTACTGGGAGAACGGGCTGTTGTACTGGGGGCCAGCATGGCGGGGATGCTGGCCGCTCGGGTGGCCGCCGAACACTATCGGAGCGTATTGGTGGTCGACCGCGACATGCCGCCCGAGCGGCCGGTCAGCCGTCGTGGGGTACCGCAGGCCGCTCACGGTCATGTGCTGCAGGCGGGCGGGGTTGCCGTGCTCGACGAACTGTTTCCGGGTGTCCTTGCCGAGATGGTCGACGACGGAGTGCCGGTGTGGAGTGACGGCGACCTCGGCAGGGTGTACCTCGAATACGGCGGCCATCGGTTCCTGCGGTCTGGGTGCGTACCCGATCCGGTGACGTCGTACATGCCCAGTCGGCCATTCCTGGACTGGCATGTGAGTAAACAACTTTCGGCGCTGCCGAACGTGTCGTTGCTTGGTGGTCACGATGCAGTGGGTCTGACGTCGTCGCAGGACCGTCGGCGGGTCACCGGTGCGCTGGTCGCGCGGCGCGGTGCCACCGAGGCCGCCACGGAGCTCGACGCGGACTTGGTGATCGACGCCAGCGGCCGAGGATCCCGGGGCCCGGTCTTTCTGGAGGCTCTCGGTTATGGCCGCCCACGCGAAGACGAGTTGGTGGTCAACCTGTGCTACACCAGCCAGTGGCTCCGAATTCCACCCGGCGCGATTCACGAGCACATGGTGGCGGCGTTCCCCAAGCCTGGAGACACGACGACTGCCGCCCTGCTAAACCACGAGAACGGCACCTGGTTGATGACCGTGGGTGTGATGGCGGGTGCGGAACCTGTGCAGGACTACGAAGGCATGTTGCGGCTCGCGCGACGACGGCTTCCGCCTCACCTTCTCGAGGTACTCGAGTCGGCCGAACCTGTCGGGGAAACGGCCCATTACCGCACTCCGTCAAGCCGTTGGCGCCGCTACGACGAGATGACCCGACTGCCCGACGGTTTCGTCGTCACCGGCGATGCGGTGTGCAGCTTCAACCCGATCTACGGGCAGGGAATGACGGTGGCCGCATTGGAAGCGATCGCGCTGCGTCAATGTCTGCGCCGCGGCGACACGGACCTACCCCGGCGGTTCTTCAAGACTGCGGCCAAGACAGTTCGCATGGCGTGGCGCAATGCCGTCAGTGCCGACCTGTCGCTGCCGGAGGTCGCGGGCGATCGGCCGGTGGGAATGCGGATCAACAACAAGTTCGCTGACATGGTGCTCACTGCCGTGGAAACCGATCTGGTGGTCAACAGCCAGTTCTTCCGGGTGCTGAGCATGCGCGACTCACCGGCCCGGCTGATGCGACCGTCGATCCTGGCGCGAGTGGCACGGGCCAATCTGGCACGGCCACAACGGTTTCCCGACCGTGAAGCGGTGTTGACCGGCTAGCTGTCGAGCTGTTTGACCAACCGCGCCGGGGCCTGCAACCGGAACGAGGCATCGATCAGTTCGGCAACCTCTGCCCAGTCGATCTCGGCTGCGTCGAAGTCCAGGCCCAACCAGCCGTATGGACCCAGATACGCGGGGTAGAAGAACCGTCGGTCCTGCTGCAGCGCTTCGCCCTCGCTGTCGTCGACCTTCACCAGCAGTGCGTGCGAGTAGCGGATCATCGGCCCGCCGGGGTTCTTCTGGCTGCCGCCGTAGACGGCGAACATCTTCGGCGCCGAGAACGTGGGCCTGCCGTGCGAGATCTTCTCGGTCGCCTCGGGCAACGCCAGCGCGATCTGGCGAACCCGAGCCAGGATCGGGTCGGCGTCGTCGAACATGATCGGATGCGGCATGCCCCCACCTTCCCACGGCAAAGCTGTCGCCTGCCTCCGATAACCTGCGAGGGTGGCTCCAGAGACGTCCGATCCCGAGGCTGATCCCATCGATCCGGATGTGCGGCGGCGCTGGCAGGATCTCGCCGAAGAGGTGCGTGAGCATCAGTTCCGCTACTACATCAAGGACGCGCCGATCGTCTCCGACGCGGACTTTGACGCGCTCTTCAACGAACTCCTGGCCCTCGAAGAGCGCTTCCCCGAGCTGCGGGTAGCCGACTCGCCGACTCAGCTGGTCGGCGGCGCCGGCTTCGCCACCGACTTCGCCGAGGCCGCGCACCTGGAGCGGATGCTCAGCCTCGACGATGTGTTCAACACCGAGGAGCTGGCGGCGTGGTCCAACCGGGTGGAGGCCGAAATCGGCCGTGACCCGCAGTACCTCTGCGAGCTCAAGATCGACGGCGTCGCGATCGCGCTGGTGTACCGCAACGGTCGACTGGAGCGGGCGGCCACCCGTGGCGACGGCCGGGTCGGTGAGGACGTCACCAACAACGCTCGCACAATCGATGACATCCCCGAAAGCCTCACCGCCTCAGAGGAATACCCCGTTCCCGCGCTTCTCGAGGTGCGTGGCGAGGTGTTCTTCCGGCTCGCCGACTTCGAGAACCTCAATGCCAGCCTGGTCGAAGAGGGTAAGGATCCCTTCGCAAATCCGCGGAACAGCGCCGCGGGCTCGCTTCGGCAGAAGAATCCGGCGGTCACCGCGAAGCGGCGGCTGCGGATGATCTGCCACGGCCTCGGCCGCACCGAATACTCGGGGGGCTTTGCGCCAGCCTCTCTGCACGACACCTACCGCGCGCTGAAGGCCTGGGGGCTGCCGGTCTCCGACCACACCACGCAAGTGGTCGGACTCGCCGCCGTCGAAGAGAAGATCGTCTACTGGGGCGAACGCCGCCACGAGATCGAGCACGAAATCGACGGCATCGTCGTCAAAGTCGACGACTTCGCCCTGCAGCGCCGGCTCGGCGCCACCTCGCGCACACCGCGCTGGGCGGTCGCCTACAAGTACCCGCCGGAGGAGGCCCAGACCAAGCTGCTGGACATCAAGGTCAACGTGGGACGCACCGGCCGCGTCACCCCGTTCGCGGTCATGACGCCGGTGAAGATCGCCGGATCCACCGTTGGCATGGCCACCCTGCACAACGGCTCGGAGGTCAAGCGCAAAGGTGTCCTGATCGGCGACACGGTGATGATCCGCAAAGCCGGCGATGTCATCCCCGAGGTGCTGGGACCAGTCGTCGACCTGCGCGACGGCACCGAGCGTGAATTCGAGATGCCCACCCACTGCCCGGAATGCGGCACCCCACTGGCCCCGGCAAAGGAGGGCGATGTCGACATCCGCTGCCCGAACGCCCGATCCTGCCCCGCACAGCTGCGTGAGCGGGTCTTCCACCTGGCTGGCCGCGGTGGACTGGACATCGAAGGGCTGGGCTACGAGGCGGCGACGGCGCTGCTCAACGCCAAGGTCATTACCGATGAAGGCGACCTGTTCAGCCTCACCAGCGCCGACCTGCTGACGTCAGACTTCTTCAAGACCAAGGACGGCGCGCTCTCGGCCAACGGCGCCCGGTTCCTGATCAACCTGCAGCAGGCCAAGGACCGGCCGCTGTGGCGGATCCTGGTGGCGTTGTCCATCCGGCACGTCGGGCCGACCGCGGCGCGGGCACTGGCCGTCGCGTTCGGCAGCCTCGACGCGATCATGGCGGCCTCCGAGGAGCAGCTCGCCGACGTCGAGGGTGTCGGACCGACGATCGCGGCCGCGCTCGTCGAGTGGTTCGCCGTCGATTGGCACCGCGCGATCATCGACAAGTGGCGGGCCGCGGGCGTGCGAATGGAAGATGTTCGCGACGCCTCGATTACCCCTACGCTGCAAGGACTTTCGATCGTGGTCACCGGGTCGTTGCCGAACTTCTCCCGCGATGAGGCCAAGGAGGCCATCATCAGCCGCGGCGGCAAGGCGGTCGGCTCGGTGTCGAAGAAGACCTCGTACGTGGTGGCCGGGGATGCGCCCGGCTCGAAGTACGACAAGGCCGTCGAACTGGGTGTGCCGATCCTCGACGAGGATGGTTTCCGCGCCCTGCTGGAGGATGGGCCCCCGCCGGCGGAAGCCGACGGCTGAGTCAGCGCAGGATCGTCGCGACGATCCCTGCCAGATAGCCCAAGCGGGCCACCTCGGAGGGACGAAACAGCGGCCCGCCCGGGCGGCCAAGCAGCACAGCGGTATTCGGGTCGCCCAGCGGAGCGGCGGCCAGCGTGGTGTCCATGTCGCGCCAGACTTGCGGCACCCAGTCGGCGGTGCCGTCGAGGGCTTCGGCATGCGTGAGCGGCAGCCAAGGTGCGGAAGTGGCGGGAGTTTCCGGCGCGCCGGGGCTGCCGACGATGCGCTTCAGGCCCGACTCGGAGATGCGCGCCACCGTGCACCAGCCGACGCGCAACACGCGCGGTGCCTCGTCGGCGAGCACCTGGAGCTTGGCGGCCCGGTTGCCTGCGGCGGCGATGTGGTCGATCAGCTCGAGCTCGCGGTGGGCTTCGAGCAGCCCGGTGTGCGGCCGGATGGTGTCCACCCTGATCCCTTTGATCTGTTCAGCCGCCGTGATCAGCATGTCGGGCATGGCGCCGAGCGGCAGTTCGACCACCAGATCGTCGATCGCCCAGCCCGGTCCGCGCTCGACGACGTCGAGGGACAGGATGTCGGCGCCGACGGTGCCCAGGGCGACGGCTAGCGAGCCGAGGCTACCGGGCCGGTCGACCAGCTGGACCCGCAGCAGATACGAAGGCACGCGGACACTGTTTCACAGCGGCGTGGACTCAGCATTCCGGCAGGGTCGGGCGTTCGCGTACGTCGAGTACCCGCTGAAAGCGGGTCGCGGACGGATCAGCGTGCCGCTGGCGAGAGATCAGCAGCCCGCCGAGCAGCCCGCCGACCGCAAGCAGTCCCGACGGCACGCGCATCACCCCTTCACCTAGGCTTGACCACCGTGTCCCAGATCTCCCGCGACGACGTCGCCCGGCTGGCCAAGCTGGCCCGGCTGGCCCTGACCGACAACGAACTCGACAGCTTTGCCGGCCAGCTCGACGCCATCTTGGAGCACGTCAGCCAGATTCAGGCCGTCGACACCTCGGACGTGAAGCCGACCGACAACCCCCTGAAAGACGTCAACGTCACCCGGCCCGACGTGGTGCAGGTGTGCCTGACGCAGGAGGAAGCCCTGGCCGAGGCGCCGTCGGCGGCAGAGGGCCGGTTTGCGGTGCCGCAGATCCTCGGGGAGGCCCAGTGAGCGACCTGATCCGACTCGACGCCGCCACCCTCGGCGAGAAGATCGCGGCCAAGGAGGTGTCCTCGGTTGAGGTGACCCAGGCATGCCTGGACCAGATCGCTGCCACCGATGAGCGTTACCACGCCTTCCTGCACGTCGCCGCTGACGAGGCGCTGGCCAGTGCCGCCCGTATCGACGCCGCCGTGGCCGCCGGGGAGAGCCTGCCGTCACCGCTGGCCGGTGTGCCGCTCGCGCTCAAGGACGTCTTCACCACCACCGACATGCCGACGACGTGCGGGTCGAAGATTCTCGAGGGCTGGACGTCGCCGTACGACGCGACCGTGACCGCGCGGCTGCGGGCCGCCGGGACCCCGATCCTCGGCAAGACCAACATGGACGAGTTCGCGATGGGCAGCTCGACCGAGAACTCCGCCTATGGCCCGACCCGCAACCCGTGGGACACCGACCGCACCCCCGGCGGGTCCGGCGGCGGCAGCGCGGCCGCGCTGGCCGCGTTCCAAGCGCCGTTGGCCATCGGCTCCGACACCGGCGGCTCGATCCGCCAGCCGGCGGCCCTGACCGCCACCGTGGGGGTCAAGCCCACCTACGGCACGGTGTCGCGGTACGGGCTGGTGGCGTGCGCGTCATCGCTGGATCAGGGCGGGCCCTGCGCCCGCACCGTGCTGGACACCGCGCTGCTGCACTCGGTGATCGCCGGGCACGACCCGCGTGACTCGACGTCGGTCCAGGCGCAGATTCCCGACGTCATTGGAGCAGCGCGCCGCGGCGCAACCGGGGATCTGTCCGGTGTCCGGATCGGTGTGGTCAAGCAGTTGCGCAGCGGGGAGGGGTATCAGCCGGGCGTGCTGGCCTCGTTCAACACGGCCGTCGAGCAGCTCGAAGCGCTGGGTGCACAGGTCAGCGAAGTCGACTGCCCGCACCTGGACTACTCGCTGTCCGCCTACTACCTGATCCTGCCGTCGGAGGTGTCGAGCAACCTGGCGCGCTTCGACGGCATGCGCTACGGCCTGCGGGTCGGCGACGACGGCACCCACAGCGCCGAAGAGGTGATGGCACTGACGCGGGCGGCCGGATTTGGCCCAGAAGTCAAGCGCCGCATCATCATTGGCACCTACGCGCTGTCGGCGGGCTATTACGACGCCTACTACAACCAGGCGCAGAAGGTGCGCACCCTGATCGCCGGTGACCTCGACGCCGCCTACGAAGAGGTGGACGTGCTGGTGTCCCCGGCGACCCCGACCACCGCATTCCGGCTTGGGGAGAAGGTCGACGATCCACTCGCGATGTACCTGTTCGACCTGTGCACCCTGCCGTTGAACCTGGCTGGGCATTGCGGAATGTCGGTGCCGTCGGGCCTGTCGTCCGACGACAACCTGCCGGTCGGCTTACAGATCATGGCACCGGCTTTGGCCGACGATCGGCTCTACCAGGTGGGTGCGGCTTACGAGACTGCACGCGGTTCGCTGCCAACGGCGGTCTGACGGGGCAGGATAGGTCCCATGCGTATCGGAGTGCTGACCGGCGGGGGTGACTGTCCGGGCCTGAACGCCGTGATCCGGGCTGTGGTGCGGACCTGCGACGCCCGCTACGGGTCGTCGGTTGTCGGGTTCCTCGACGGCTGGCGGGGGTTGCTGGAGGACCGCCGGATCCAGTTGCACAACGACGACCGCAACAACCGTCTGCTCGCCAAGGGTGGCACGATGCTGGGCACGGCCCGCACGAATCCGGACAAGTTGCGCGCCGGGCTCGACGACATCAAGCAGACGCTCGAGGACAACGGTATCGACGTGCTGATCCCGATCGGTGGCGAGGGAACGCTGACCGCCGCGCACTGGTTGTCCGAGGAGGGTGTGCCCGTCGTGGGCGTGCCGAAGACCATCGACAATGACATCGACTGCACCGACGTCACATTCGGCCACGACACGGCACTGCAGATCGCCACCGACGCCATCGACCGGTTGCACAGCACCGCCGAGTCGCATCAGCGGGTGATGGTCGTCGAGGTGATGGGCCGCCACGCCGGGTGGATCGCGCTCAACGCCGGACTGTCCTCCGGTGCGCACATGACGCTGATCCCCGAGCAGCCCTTCGACGTCGAAGAGGTGTGCCGCCTGGTCAAGAAGCGCTTCCAACGCGGCGAGTCCAGCTTCATCATCGTGGTCGCCGAGGGCGCCAAGCCGGCCGAGGGCTCGATGCAGCTGCGGCAGGGCGGCACCGACGAATTCGGCCACGAACGCTTCACCGGAGTGGCTCAGCAGCTGGCCGTCGAGGTGGAGAAGCGGATCAAGAAGGAAGTCCGGGTGACCGTGCTGGGCCACGTGCAGCGCGGCGGCACCCCGACGGCATACGACCGGGTGCTGGCGACCCGGTTCGGGGTCAACGCCGCCGACGCCGCGCATGCCGGCGAGTACGGGATGATGGTGTCGCTGCGCGGTCAGGACATCGGCCGGGTGCCGCTGGTGGACGCGGTCCGTCAGCTCAAGCTGGTGCCGCAGAGCCGCTACGACGACGCCGCCGCGTTCTTCGGCTGATCCGTCCAACCGCCAAACCGACAAACCGACGCAAAAGTCCGAGTAAACCCCCGCATTTCGTCGATCTCGGCATAGTGCTACTCACCCAATCCCGCGGCGATGAAGTCGACGGTGGTCGCCACGGCCGCGGCCGCATCCGGGCCGTTGGCGCTGACCCGCAACTGATCACCGGCCCGGCTGTCGAGACTGACCAGCATGATCATGCTGTCGGCGACCACCGGGCCGATGCCACGGGTCAGGTTGGTGATGGTCAGTTCCGCGTCGAACGTGCTCAGTAGAGCGACCAGGTTCGCCGCGGGACGGGCGTGAAACCCGTTGGCGTTCAACACCTCCACGTCACGGGAGACTTCCGCATCCCTCGGGTCGGGTTCTGCCGCCGGGGGTGTGGCGTCGCCGATATGCTGCTGTTTGGCCGCCAGCCCGCGCAACGCCTCAACGGTGACGGCCGGTAACGGCGCACCGGACGCGGCGGTGACAACCGCCGCCACCAGACCCTCGACAAGCGGCGCCGAGCACAACGTGACCCGGGCGGCGAGGTCGCTGTCGAGTAATTCCAGCGCCAGCTCCGCCGCCATCACCGCGCTGCCCAGGTCCATCAACACCAGCACGCCGTCGGGGCTCTCGGCCTGCAGGATCGCGTCGGCCACCGCCGTGGCATCGGTTCCGAAGGTGGTTTCGTCGAGTCCGGCCGCCACCGCCACGGTCGGGCCGCAACCCTGAGTCATCTCCGCGGCCAGGGCGACCGCGGCCTGCGCCAGGGCCCGGCTGTGTGATACCACGACGATCCCGATCACGACAGAGCGGCCGCCGCGGATTCCAGCAGCAGCGTTGCGCTCGTCGCGCCCGGATCCTGGTGTCCCGCACTGCGTTCCCCGAGATAACTGGCACGGCCCTTGCGGGCGACCAGCGGTGTGATCCGGTCCCGGCCCTCGGCCGCGGCCGCGGCGGCATCGGCCAGCGCCGCGGCGACGCCCGAGTCCACTGCGTTCTCGTAGCCGACGACCGCGGCGGCCAGCGCGTCATACATCGTCTTGTCGTCCAGCTCCGCCTTACCGCGCGCCTGCAGACCCTGCACCGCGGCGCGCAACGCCGTTCCGAACGTGGTTGCGTCGACGGGGTCCACACCCTGCAGGGCGGTGCCCAGCCGCAGGAAGAACGTCCCGTATAGCGGTCCGCTGGCACCACCGACACTGCTGACCAGCGTCATACCGACCTTCTTGAACAGCGCGTCGGGGGAGTCGAACGTCGCGTCGTCCAGCACGGCGACGACGGCTGCCATGCCGCGGTCCATGTTGGTGCCGTGGTCGGCGTCCCCGATCGCCGAATCCAGCTCGGTCAGCAGCGCGGCGTTGGCGTGGACGGCTGCGGCGAAGCCGCGCAGCCAGGCGCCGAACGTCTCGACCGTCAGCGCCATGTCAGGCACCCCATCGCAGACCCGGCGTGTTCACCGGGGCATCCCACAACCGCACCAGCTCGTCGTCGACCTTGAGCAGCGTCACCGAGCAGCCCGCCATCTCCAGTGAGGTGATGTAGTTGCCGACCAGCGAGCGGGCGATCGTGATGCCCGCCTTGCCCAGCAGCTGTGCGACCTCGTGGTACATCACATAGAGCTCGAGCAGCGGGGTGCCGCCCATGCCGTTGACGAAGGCGATCACCGAATCCCCGCTGCGGAACGGCAAGTCGGCCACAATCTGGTCGACAAGCAGTGCGGCGACCTCCTTGGCCGGCGCCAGGGGCAGCCGCTGGCGGCCCGGCTCACCGTGAATGCCGATGCCGAGCTCCATTTCGTCGTCGCCGAGCGTGAACGTCGGCTTGCCCGCCGTCGGAACCGTGCACGACGTGAGTGCCACGCCCATGCTGCGGCCCTGCGCGTTGACCGTGCGCGCGATGTCAGCCACCGCGGCCAACGGCCGGCCTTCCTCGGCTGCGGCACCGGCGATCTTCTCCAGCAGCACGGTCACCCCGACCCCTCGCCGGCCTGCGGTGTAGAGGCTGTCCTGCACGGCCACGTCATCGTCGGTGACGACGGCGATCACATCGATTCCCGTTTCAGCAGAAACCATTTCGGCAGCCATCTCGAAATTCATCACGTCGCCGGTGTAGTTCTTGACGATGTGCAGCACCCCGGCCCCGCCGTCGACGCCCTGGGTGGCGGCGATGATCTGATCGGGAACCGGGGAGGTGAATACCTCGCCGGCACACGCGGCGTCGAGCATGCCCAGCCCGACGAAGCCGCCGTGCATCGGTTCGTGGCCAGAGCCACCGCCCGACACCAGACCGACCTTGCCGGCCACAGGCGCGTCACCGCGGAATACCACCCGATTGGCTTGGTCGACGCGTAACCGGTCGCCGTGCGCGGCCGCAAGGCCCAGAAGCGCTTCCTCGACGACGTCCGCGGGCTCATTGATGAGCTTCTTCACGCAGCCATCTGAGCACGCGGGCGGGACGCCCACAACCATCACGAGCCGCGACCTGGCGCGCCCTACCGTCGGCGAGCAGTCGCAAAATCGCATGATTGGCGCCGTGTGCGTGCGACTCTGCGTCTGTTCGCGCCCGAAGTTGCGCCCACTAGGATTGACCGCATGACTGCTGCTGCGCAGGCTGACCTGCTCGACTACGACGACGTCATCGCCCGCTTCGACCCGGTGCTCGGGCTCGAGGTGCACGTCGAGCTGTCGACGGCCACCAAGATGTTCTGCCCCTGCGCGACGACGTTCGGCGCCGAGCCCAACACCCAGGTGTGCCCGGTCTGCCTGGGCATGCCGGGTGCGTTGCCGGTACTCAATGAGGCCGCCGTCGAGTCGGCCATCCGCATCGGCCTGGCGCTGAACTGCGGCATTGCGCCGTGGTCGCGCTTCGCGCGGAAGAATTACTTCTATCCCGACCAGCCGAAGAACTACCAGATCTCGCAGTACGACGAACCGATCGCATTCGACGGTTACCTCGACGTGCCGCTCGACGATGGCAGCACCTTCCGCGTCGCCATCGAGCGCGCGCACATGGAAGAGGACACCGGCAAGCTCACCCATGTCGGCGGTGACACCGGCCGCATCCACGGCGCGACCACCTCGCTGCTGGACGTCAACCGGGCCGGGGTTCCGCTGATCGAGATCGTCACCAAGCCGATCGAGGGTGCCGGCGATCGGGCCCCCGAGGTGGCCCGCGCGTATGTCACCGCGTTGCGGGATCTGCTGCGGGCCCTGGGTGTCTCCGATGTGCGGATGGACCAGGGGTCGCTGCGCTGCGACGCCAACGTGTCGCTGCGCCCGATCGGGCAGGTCGAGTTCGGCACCCGCACCGAGACCAAGAACGTCAACTCGCTCAAAAGCGTGGAGATCGCGGTCCGCTACGAAATGCGCCGTCAGGCAGCCATTCTCGTCGAGGGCGGCAAGATCCACCAGGAGACCCGGCACTTCAACGAGGCGGGCTTCACCTCGCCCGGCCGCGATAAGGAGACCGCCGAGGACTACCGGTACTTCCCGGAGCCCGATCTTGAGCCGGTCGCTCCGAGCGACGAACTGGTGGCGCGGCTTCGGGCCACCATCCCCGAGCTTCCGTGGTTGTCGCGCAAGCGAATTCAGGACGACTGGGGTGTCTCCGACGAGGTCATGCGTGATCTGGTGAACAACGGTGCGGTCGAGTTGGTTACGGCCACGGTGGCTGCCGGAGCGTCCACCGAGCAGGCCCGCGCGTGGTGGGGAAACTTCTTGGTGCAGAAGGCCAATGAGACCGGCGTGGAGCTCGCCGCTTTGCCGATCACGCCTGGTCAGGTCGCCAAGGTCGTCGCGTTGGTCGACGAGGGCAAGCTGTCGAACAAGCTGGCCCGTCAGGTCATCGAGGGTGTGCTGGCCGGCGAGGGTGAGCCCGAGCAGGTCATGGCCGACCGCGGACTGGCGCTGGTCCGCGACGACTCACTGATCCAGACCGCCATCAATGAAGCGCTCGAGGCTCATCCCGATATCGCCGAGAAGATCCGTGGCGGCAAGGTGCAGGCCGCGGGCGCGATCGTCGGTGCGGTCATGAAGGCGACAAAGGGTCAGGCCGACGCCGCGCGGGTGCGGGAACTCGTCATGGCCGCATGCGGGCAGACCTAGTCAGGCGCTGAGCCGGCTGCGGTTGATCCACCACTGCTCGTGCAGCCGCCGGCAGAGGGCGGCCGAGAGCGGTTGGTCGCTGTCGTAGCGATCCAGGACGGCGGCGGCGCCGGCGAAGTCCCGGTTGCGGATGCCCAGCGTGGTGACGACCATCGTCGCGAGCCCTGCCGAGCAGGCGGTGTGGAAGCCGGCCGGAGAATGCTCGACGGCCATCGCGGCCTCCGGTCCGACTCCGAGCTCGAACAGCGCCCGGTGATACACCTCCGGGTCGGGCTTGGGCCGCACCACGTCATCTGCGGTGATCAGCACCTCGACCACGCCGTCCCCGATCAGTTCGCGGACCAGTGGTTCGACCCGGTCGCGGGGACCTCCGGCGGTGACCCCGACCCGGATATCACCGCAGTGCAGGCTCCAGATCAATTCGCGAAACACCTGGGCGTCGCGCTCGGTGGCAGCCAGCGGGGCGTCGAAGTCGAAGATGACGGCCTCGAGTTTCGGTGCGTCGTCATGCGCGCACCGCGCCCGGTCCCACCAGAAGGATCGATTCCGGCTGACCGTGTCCAAAAGCATCGTGGCCACGGTCGAAGTATCGTCCCGCCGATATGCCGCCAGCATCCCCCGACCGGGGGAGCGGAGGGTGGAGCCTCACCCGGGCCGGCTGCCGGGACACGGCCTGGACTTCGGCCGTTTCCGGATGTAATCATCTGCGGCCGTGGCCTTTCGACACATTTGACAGGTGTCGAGTGCGATTGCCGTCCGATGGGGGTGCTCGCCCCACTACGGTGATGTTCATGACGGTGCGGGTGGTGCTGGTCGATGACCATGAAATGGTCATCGAGGGCCTCAAGGCGATGCTCGCGCCGTTCGCCGAACGCGTCGAGGTGGTGGGCGAGGCCGTCGGGGCCGAGAAGGCCATGCCGGTCATCGCCGATCTGCAGCCCGACATCGTGTTGTGCGATGTGCGGATGCAGGGCGCCAGTGGCCTGGACCTGTGCCGGGAGATCCGGGAACGCGATCCCGGCCGCAAAGTCATCCTGTTGTCGGTGTACGACGACGAGCAGTACCTGTTCCAGGCCATGCGGGTCGGGGCGTCGGGCTACCTGCTCAAAGGCATCAGCAGCGACGAGCTGGTGCGCCAGCTGGAGGGTGTGCATGCCGGCTCGACGGCCATCGACGCCGGCCTTGCCGCGCGAGCCGCTGAGACCGCGGCGCGGCTGCAGAGTGATCAGTTCTGGCCCGGCGCCCGGCACGGGCTCACTCAGCGTGAGAGCGAGATCCTGTCGCTGGTGGTGACCGGGCTGTCGAACCGCGGGATCGCCGCCAAGCTGGTGATCGGCGAGGAGACGGTCAAGACCCACCTGAGCTCGATCTACCGCAAGTTGGGTGTCAGCGACCGAACCAGCGCCGCAGCCACCGCCCTGCGGGAAGGCATCTTCCGATGAGTCCCGCGAAAGGTGTGAGTCCGCATGCCGTCCACGGCCTCGTCGACGCGGACCGCGAAGTCGCCCTGCTGCTGGACATCATCGCCGCGACGTCGAGCGGCCCCGGCGTCGAGCCGATGGCCGCCGCGGTAGCCCGAATGATCACCGCGGCAACGGCTTCCGACGTCTGCTTCGTCCACGTTCTCGACGACACCGACCAGTCGTTGACACTGGCCGGTGCCACGCCGCCGTTCGACGAACAGGTGGGCCGCATCCGGATGCCGTTGGGTTCCGGGGTATCCGGGTGGGTAGCCAGCCACCGCGAGCCCGTGGTGATCGTCAGCGACAAGGAGGCCGACCCGCGGTATGTCCCGATTGCGGCGTTGCGCGGCAGGGACTTCGCGTCGATGGCGTCGGTACCGATGCAGACCGAACCGGGTGGGCTCGTCGGCGTGCTCAACGTGCACACCATCGAGCGACGCGATTTCACCCCCCGCGACATCGAGCTCCTTCTCGTCATCGGCCGGCTGATCGCCGGCGCGCTGCACCAGGCCCGGCTGCACCGTCAGTTGTCCGCACGTGAACGTGCGCACGAGAACTTCGCCGAGCAGGTGATCGCCGCGCAGGAAAGTGAGCGCCGCCGACTGGCCGGTGACATCCACGACGGCATCTCCCAGCGGCTCGTCGGCTTGACCTATCGGCTGGACGCCGCGGCGCGCGCGGTCGACGACGCCGACCAGGCCTCGGCGGCCGTGCAACTCGAGAAGGCTCGCGATCTGGTGGACCTCACGCTGGCCGAGGCGCGTTCGGCCATCAGCGGTCTGCGCCCGCCCGTGCTCGATGACCTCGGCCTCGCCGGTGGCCTGGCCAGCCTGGCCACCTCGATTCCCGAAGTCGATCTCGATCTCCACCTGGTCGACGAGCGGCTGCCGGAGCACATCGAAGTCGCGTTGTATCGCATTGCGCAAGAAGGACTTCAGAATGTCGTCAAACATTCCCGGGCGATGGTGGCCACTGTCCGGTTCGCCGTCAACGACGGGGTGGCGCTGCTGGAGGTGGCGGACAACGGGGTAGGGTTCGAGGCCGCGCCGGGGACGCCGTCGTCCGCCGGATACGGCATGTTGTCGATGGCCGAGCGGGCCGAGCTGGTGGGCGGGACGTTGACCGTCACCTCTGCGCCGGGATCGGGAACGACTGTCGCGGTCCGAATTCCGCTCGAGGGCTAGTGCCGAGCTCGACGTAACGGTGCGATCGTCTCGCCACTTTTCGCCGATATGTCGGTTTGGGCGCTGACGCGCCCTCTACCATCGGTTGATGCTGCTGGACCCGGCCGAGTTCTTCGGTGACAAGGCGATTCAGGACCCTTATCCGCTATATGCCCGGCTGCGTGCCGCCGGGCCGGTCCACCAGGTCGGCGATTCCGGGTTCTACGTGGTGTGCAACTGGGCCGCGATCAACGAGGTCGCTACCCGGCCGGAGGATTTTTCGTCGAACCTCACCGCGACGATGACCTATACCCCGGATGGCGGCGTGGCGCGCTTCGACATGGACCGGGTCGGCGGGCCGACGCATATCCTGGTTACCGCCGACGATCCCGTGCACGCGATCCACCGCAAATTGGTGCTATCGCAGTTCACGGCGAAACGGGTCAGAGGCTTCGAGCAGCTGATCGTCGACATCTTCGAAAAGCTCTGGGTACAGGGAGTTGTCGGCGGCCGGATCGAGTGGATGGCCGAGGTGGCCAATCGGCTGCCGATGATGATCGTCGCCCGGATGATCGGTGTTCCCGACGCTGACGTCGACCGGCTGGCGCACTGGGGCTATGCCACAACTCAGCTTCTCGACGGCTTGATGTCGGCCGACGAACTCGCAGCGTCGATGACGGCGATCACCGAACTCAACGGCTACATCGACCAACATCTGCGGCAGGCCATCGCCGACCCGCAGGACGACCTGATCGGTGATCTGGCCCGGGCGTGCTCCGATGGCCGGCTGGACCACTTCACCGCGCAGCTCATCCTGGTGTCACTGTTCAGTGCTGGTGGCGAGTCCACGGCATCGCTGCTGGGGACCACGGTGTGGTTGCTGGCAACCAATCCCGGACTGCAGCAACAGCTTCGCGCGCACCCGGAGTTGCTGGGCGCCTTCATCGAGGAGACGCTGCGGTTGGAGCCGCCGTTCCGGGCCCACTACCGTCATGTGCTGCACGACACGCAGCTCTGCGGCGTCGAGCTGCCCGCGGGTTCCTTGGTCCTGCTTCTGTGGGGCGCGGCCAACCGTGATCCCGAGTATATCGACCGACCGAACGACCTGCGGCTCGACCGACGAAACATCAAGGGGCACCTGACCTTCGGCAAGGGCGCCCATTTCTGTCTGGGCGCACCGCTGGCGAGGCTGGAGGCTACGACCGTCCTGACGCTGCTGCTGGGGCGCACGACGTCGGTCACAGCTGTCGATGTGGGGCCGTGGTTGCCCAGCGTGCTCGCGCGTCGACATGAGTATCTCGAACTGATCGTGGACTGATCGGGGTGTCCGCGATCCGTCAGGATCGCGGGACTACGGCGAGTCAGCCCACCGCGGTGGCCGTGCGACGTGCTGGGGTTGGGTCCCGTTCTTCGGCCTCGTTGCCGACCACGCAGTGCCTTCACAGATCAAGTCGTGCGGCATCGGAATCTGGGCGGGTAGCAGCGGACCGCCGGGGATCGCGTCGACGAGCGCCTGGACCGGCATCGGGGGTGCCAATGCCGCGGCATCGGGCAGTGTGGTGAGTCCGGCCGGAACCGGTGCTGCCGGTACGGGTGCGGCAGGAGCCGCAGCGACGGGAACCGGAGCGCCGAGGGGGAGCGGTGCTGGTGGCACCACGACCGGCACCGCGGCGGGCGGGACCGGAGCCGGGATCGCGGCCGCCGAGTCGGCGACCGGAGCGGCCACGGCCGCTGGGGCGGAGTCAGGGATCGGAGCCGCCGCGGCTTCGGGAACGGGCGCGGTGGCCACTGCGGGTGCCGGAGCGCCGTCCGCGGTCAAGGAGAACAGTTCCGGGCCAGGCGCGGGTACGGCCGCCGGTGGTTCCGGCGCCGCGGGCACCGCCGCGGCCTCTGCGACGGGTGCGGCTTGCGCAGCGGGTGCGGCGATCGGCGGCGCGGGCGAGATGTCGGCCACCGGAGTGACATCGGTGATCGGCGGCGCGACTACGGACGACGCCGTGGCGGCCGGCGGTGCGAGTGCCTCAACGGGTGCGACCGGTAGAACCGGAGCCGCTATCGGAACCGGAGCCGCCGCTGGGACCGGGGCGGCGACCGGCGCAGCGGGGACGACCACCGGAGCGGGCACGACCGGCACCGGCAGCGCTGCCACCGGGATGACGGGCACCGCGGCCGGCGGTGCCGGGGCCAGGGCGCTGTCAACGATCGGCGCGGCCGCCACCGGTGGAGCAGCGACGGGAGCCGAAGCTGCAACCGGCGCCGCCGCGGCGGGTGCTGCGACGGGGGCGGCCGGCGCAGGAGCGGCGTCGGGCAGCGCACTGGTGAGCATTTCCGGCAGCGCTTCCGGCGAGGACGCGAGCTGCTCAATGATGTTGCCGCAGGGCACTCCTGGGGTCACCGCCGGATCGGCTCCGGCCAGCGGGCTGGCACACCAGCCCGACAAGATCAACGCGGCGATGCCAGCCGATACCGGTCGTTGGATGATCGGTGACAACGCTTCCCCGTCCGTGTCGATCTTGATTGCCATCAAGACCGTATCGGGTGGCGGGGTCAAATCAAGGCCGTGTCGATTCCTTTATGAAATCGATAGCGGGCGGTCATAGGACGGATCCGTCCGGTCATGAGTTGCCGGACGCATCGTCGGCACCATCGCGATGACCTGTTCGGTCAGTTGCGATGTCGACTCGGTGTTCCATTCCACGACGCACACCCGCGTGACGATCGCCCAACGCCCGTCGCGGCACTCGAGCCGGTCGACGTAGCGTCCGCCGGACCACGTCATGTGGTCGGCAGGTTGTCTGTCGGTGCCGACGAACAGGTAGTAGGTCTCTGAGTGGGCGGTCTTGCCGTCGATCTCCGCGAAGTGGTTCAGCAGATAGTGTTGGTAGCGAGTCTGCGTCGAGTGGTAGGCGAACGCCCAATCGATGAAATCATCGACGTCCCCGACGAATCCGACGTGATCGTCGATCGCGCCATCGTGGTACGCCGACCGCAGCAGCGCGCGGTCCTGTCTGTCCATCCCGCGGGCGTAACGCTGCATGCAGTCATGAATGTCAGCGCGGTCCTTCATCTCCCGAAGGTGGGGGAGCAGATCATCGATCATCTGGAGGCTCCGTTCCAGCCATTGAGGCCGATGACCTCGTCAAGTGGTCTTCGCGGGGCCGGACGGAACTCACGACCCGCGCGCAGCTTGGCCACCGGTAGCAGGCAGCCTTGGACGTAGGTATCCGGTATCCCCAACAACTCCCGCACCGCCGCTTCGTGGTGCAGATGCAGTGTGGTGATACAGGTGCCGTAGCCCCGGGTACGCAGTGCCAGTTGGAAATTCCACACCGCCGGAAAGATCGACCCGTACAGCGTCGCCAGGTAGAACGACTCGTCGCCGTGTGCACGCGGATACGTCGGCTCGTAGCAGGGGATCACCAGTACCGGCACCTGAGCCAGGTTCTCCACCAGCCACTCGGTCGAACTCATCAATGCGGCACCGGGCGTGCCGGCCGGGACGAGGTCCGCGATGAACTGACCGCCTACCTTGTCGAGGTAGGCCTTTCGGTAGAGGTCGGCGATCGCGGCCCGCAGCGCTTGATCGGTGATGACCAGCCACTGCCAGGCCTGCTGGTTGGATCCGTTGGCTGCCTGCAGCGCGATGCCCAGGCACTCGCGGATCTGGCCTACATCGACCGGCTCGCCGAGATCGAGCGCCTTGCGCGCCGATCTGGTTGTGGTGAGCAGGGTTTCGGTATCCACGGCGTTACGTCGGGAGCTTGGCGGCAAGGTCGAGGACCGTGACGGTGTCGGTGCCGGTCTTGCGCAACCGTTCCGACGACCGGAAGCCGAGGTCGACGTCGGTGGCCTGGGCTCGCAGTGCCCCCACGGTGAGTTGTTCCTTGGGGATGTGAGAGAACATGTCGAACGAGTACAGCCGCATCGCATTCTCGTGGGTGATTCGGTTGGTTTCGTCATCGCTGACGCCGTCGAGGTAGATCGCCAGCGTTTCGGGTGCCAAGGGCCAGGTCGAATCCGAGTGGGGGTAGTCGCATTCCCAGGTGACCATGTCGAGGTTGAGCTTGTCGCGACTCGCCACACCGAACTCGTCGTCGATGAAGCACAGCGCGACTCGATCCAGGAACACCTCGCTGGGTAGCTTGTCGCCGAAGTCCTGATGGGTCCAGGCGCGGTGCATTTTGTACACCCGGTCGATCCGTTCCAAAAAGTAGGGCACCCAGCCGATCCCACCCTCCGAGAGCGCGAACGTGAGATCGGGGAATCGACGGAGCATCGGTGACCAGATCAGGTCGGCCGCGGCTTGCACGATGCTCATCGGCTGCAACGTGATCATGGTGTCCACCGGTGCGTCGATCGACGTGATCACCACCGATGACGACGACCCGATGTGCAGGTTCACCACGGTGTTCTCATCGCTGCAGGCCTGCCAGAACGGATCCCAGTGCGGGTCGTGCAGCGACGGGTAGTCGATCTTGGTCGGGTTCTCCGAGAAGGAGACCGCATGGCAGCCCTTCTTGGCGACCCGGCGCACTTCGTCGGCCATCAGCTGCGGATCCCAAATCGGCGGCAGCGCTTGTGGAATCATCCGCCCCGGATAGGTGCCGCACCACTCGTCGATGTGCCAGTCGTTATAGGCGCGCAACACCGCCAGCCCGAGTTCCTTGTCCTTCGCCCGGGCAAAGTACTGGCCACAGAACTGCGGGTAGGACGGAAAGTTCAATGCCGCGGCGACACCGTTGGCGTTCATATCGCGGATGCGTTCGTGAATGTTGTAGCAGCCCTCGCGAATCTCACTGAGCTTGGTCGGTTCGGCCCCGTACTCGTCGGGTGGGCGACCGGCTACCGCGTTGAGCCCGACGTTGGTGGCCTCCTGGCCCTCGAAGACCCAGGCATCGGTACCGTCGGCGCGCTGGATCAGTTTCGGGACGTCGTCGGAGTACTTGGCGGGGATGTGCTTGTCGAACATATCCGGCGGCTCGACCATGTGGTCGTCGACGGAAATCAGGACCATATCGTTCATATCCATGCTCAGCTCCGTTGCGGCTCGGGGAATTCGACGTCGGCGCCGCCCGGCATGGGGCTCACACCGAGGCGATCGCAGACCTCCAGGACTTCATCGACGATCGAGGTCGGCACGATGAACTTCTCGGTGGCGGATATCTGGTCAAGATGTGCGGCAATGTCTTCGGCGGACGGCTCGGTGTCGGCATCGGCGAGCCAGCCCTCACTGAGCCCGATGAATGCACGGGCGAAGCGCCCTGCGCACGCCGAGTAGTTGCGATGGCTGAACGTGCAGGCCGCACTCGCCAGGTACACCACGAGTGGAACCACCAGTTCGGGCCGGATGGCGCGCATGAAGCCGGATTCGGCGAGGAATTTCTCGTCCCCGACGGTCTCGGTCACCATCCGCGAGAAGCCGGTTGGCAGTACCGCATTGGCCTGGATGCCGTGCGCTTCGCCTTCGATCGCAATGACATTCGTCAAGCCGATCAGGCCCGCCTTGGCCGCCGCATAGTGTGCCTCCATCGGCTGGCCGAAGACACCTGCCGAGGAGGAGATGAACACGAACCGGCCGCCGCCACCCGTCTTCATGGCCCGGTAGGCGGGCTGGGACAGGTGGAAGCCGCCGTCGAGGTGCACGCGCAGCATCCGGGTCCAGTCGTCGTGCGAGAGATCTTCGAAGGCGACGCTGCCGAAGATGCCCGCGTTGCTGATCACCGCATCGAGGCGGCCGAACGCATCGACCGCCGTCTCGACGATCGCCGCTCCGCCCTCCGCGGTGTCGACCGAGTCGTGCGAGGCGACCGCGCGCCCGCCGGCGGCGGTGATCTCGTCCACCACCGAGTCTGCGACGGCGGCGTCCACGCCGTCCCCGCGCATGGTCGACCCGATGTCGTTGACAACGACGGCCGCGCCGCGCTTGGCCAGGTCGAGTGCATACAACCGGCCGAGCCCACGCCCGGCTCCTGTCACGATCACCGATTGGTCCGTGAAATCGACCATGTCGTCACCCTTGTCATTTCGGTTCAGATAACCGCGACCCCCGACACCGCAACGCGGTCAGTTGACTGCCGCATGGCCGAACTCTACGGTGGAACAGATATTTGGTCAACAAATTCTGGCGCGGGTCGGCGAGGGTGGAGGTGCTCGATGGTCGACGACGACGAGCGGCTTGCCCGCCTTGCCGTGGTCGCCTCGGCGCTGGCCGGGCACCCGGTGGTCGTCGTGCCCGCGGAGCCGGGGTCACCGGCATGGACCGACGGGCAGAACATCTACGTCGATCCCGCTGCGACGCACCGCGCAACCGTCGAGGCGATCGCCCTTCAAGCGTCCCTGATCGCGGCGGGCAGTCTGGATCCCGACATCGTCAGAGCCCTGAGTCGGAAGGGCCGGGTGGCGGCTCGGTACCTGGCTGTCGAGGGGCATCGCGCGCTGCTGGCCAATGCCGACGTGCTGCCCGGGATGCTGGCGTCGTTGGCAGATGCCGATGTGGCGCGTCGCAGCCACTCGGCGGCAGAGTCATTGGCGATCGCGAAGAGCCCGACGCCGATCCCTGCAGCGCCCGCACAATTCGGCGAGATCCGGCCGAAGCGGGTGCTCGAGATGATCGGACGCAGGGGCACAGTCACCGATCACGACACTGTCGGTCACATCCCGCGACGCAACGGCAAAGCCGAATTGGAAGAGCTCGACGACGGTGAAATGCCGACGGACGGAAACGATCCCGATCTGTTCAGCAGTCCGGTCGGTGGCGGCGGGTTCATCGGGAAGTGGCTCAAGAAGATGCTGTCATCCACCCGTGCGGGCAGTTCGGGCGGCGGCCCACCGGGTGCGGACTCACCGACGCACCGCACCAACGCGGCCACTCGTGGTGCCAGCGCAGTCTCGTCGACCGCCTCAGCGGGTATCGAGGACGGGACCGACGCCAAAGCCGGCGGCGTGACATACCCGGAATGGGACGTCAACCAGCGACGATACCGCCCGGACTGGTGCACCGTACGCGAGGTCGAACCACTGGTCGAGCCGGCAGCGTCGGCCGTCATCGACGACGCCATCGCATTTCGCCGGCCGCTGGCACGCCTGGGGATGGGCCTGCACCGTCGGCACCGACAGCCACAGGGCGACGACATCGACATCGACGCCGCCGTGAGCGCCCGGGTGGAGGTGCGGGCCGGCTCGGTGCCGGATGAATCGGTCTACCTGGACAGTCTGCGCCGACGTCGGGACCTGTCGGTGCTGGTGCTGCTCGATGTGTCGGGATCGTCGGCCGAGGCCGGCACCGTCGGCAAGACGGTCCACGAACAGCAGCGGATCGCCGCCGCCAATCTCGTGGTTGCGCTGAACGACCTCGGCGATCGCGTCGCGCTGTACGCGTACAACTCACAGGGCCGGACGGCCGTGAACGTCATGCCGATCAAGCGCATGGATGATCATCTGGACAGCCAGGTATTGCGCAAACTCAACAGTGTGCAACCGGTTGCCTACTCGCGCCTCGGGGCCGCCATCCGGCACGGAACCAGGGTGCTGGAGGAGCGCGGCGGCACGTCGCGGCGACTCCTCGTCGTCTTGTCGGACGGCCTTGCCTACGACCACGGCTACGAGCGCGGCTACGGCGCGGCCGACGCACGCCGAGCGTTGACCGAGGCGCGCAGGCGCGGCACCGGCTGTGTGTGCCTGACCGTCGGCGCGAGCGTCGATTCCGCCGACCTCCGCAATGTCTTCGGTACCGCCGCATATGCGGTCGTGGGCCGTCCTGAGCAGCTCACGGGCGTCATCGGGCCGCTGTTCCGATCGGCAGTCCGGGCCGCTGAAGTCCGCCGCCGCGTGTCGGCAACCCGCGCTTGAAACAAACATCTGTTCCGCGATAGGGTGTCAATCACCGCAGCGATGCGGGGAAGGGAAAGATAGTCATGCCACAGCTCCCGGGCGAGCTCGAGCACCAGAACGGGGCTACCTACCTTCCCGTTGGGGAGCGTCCCTACTACCGGGCCGTCGGAAACGAAGAAGCCGTCTTCAAGGCGGCTTACCGACAAGGTCTTTCGCTGGTACTCAAGGGACCCACCGGCTGTGGCAAGACCCGGTTCGTCGAGGCGATGGCCCACGATCTGGGCCGCCCGCTGATCACCGTGGCGTGCCACGACGACCTGACCACCGCAGACCTGGTCGGCCGCTACCTGCTGCGAGGCGACGAGACCGTCTGGGTCGACGGGCCGCTGACCCGAGCGGTCCGCGAAGGCTCGATCTGTTACCTCGACGAGGTCGTCGAGGCCCGCCAGGACACGACTGTGGTCCTGCACCCGCTGGCCGACTACCGCCGCCAACTGCCGATCGAGCGGCTCGGTGTGACGTTGGATGCCGCGCCCGGCTTCGGCCTGGTCGTCTCGTACAACCCCGGTTACCAGAGTGTGTTGAAGGACCTCAAGGACTCCACCCGTCAGCGCATGGTGGCCATCGAGTTCGGTTTCCCCGCAGCCGAAATCGAGGAAGGCATCGTGGCGCACGAGGCGGGCATCGACCCCGCGGTGGCCGCCGAACTGGTGCGCTTCGGCCAGGCGGTGCGCCGGCTGGAGACCGGCGGACTTCGCGAGGTGGCCTCGACGCGTGTGTTGATCGCGGCGGGCCGGCTGACCGCCGAGGGCTTGTCGATGCGCGAGGCGGCGCTCGCGGCGATCGCAGGTCCGCTGACCGACGATGCGGCCGTCTTCCGCGGACTCGCCGAGATGATCGACGTCTACCTCTGTGCACCCCACTAGACGACCCAGGAGATCGAATGTCTTACGAGAGCAGCGCTGAGCCGATCAAAGTCGGCTATCTGATGGACTTCACGCTGCCGCCCGGCTTTCCCGAAGAGCTCCTGTCGTCGTTCACCCGGTGCTTCGACCTGGTCTTCGAGGAGGCCATGGCCGACGGCCTCATCGACCGGCCGGTACAGATGATCTACAAAGAGGTCGAGGGGTTGCCCAAAGGCAGCGTCAAGGCCGTGATCGACGCCTACGGCGAACTCGTCGACGAGGGCGCTCTGGTGGTGTTCGGTCCGAACATCACCGACAACTGCGTGCCGCTGCGTGAGGCGATCGAGGAACGCTTCAGAGTTCCCGCGATCAGCGTGACCGGCACCGACGACTGGCTCGGCGAGTGGACGTTCTCGTTTCCGCAGGGCTCGATGACCGACGAGCCGATCTTCCTCGCCGACTTGATCGCAAAGCGCGGATTGAGCCAGATCGGTGTGCTGGTCGAACAGAGCCTGATCGGCGAAAGCTATCTGAAGAACCTGCGAAGTGCCTGCCGGCACAAGGGCATTCGGATCGTCGCCGAGGCGGCCATCGCCCAGACCGCGCAGGACATCGACGACGCAGTCCGCTCGCTGCACGAGGCCAAAGCAGAGGCGATCGTGCACTTGGGCTTCGGCTTCGGCATCGTCTTCGTCAATCCGGTGCTGGACGCGCTCAACTGGGATCCGCCGCGGTTCACCACGACCGCCTTCCAGAACGCCTGGGTCAATCCGATCATGTGGAACGCGTTCATGGGCTGGGTCGGCGTCGACCAGTACGACGAGGGCAATCCGATCGGGCAGGCGTGGCTCGACCGCTACGCCGAGCGCTACGACGGCAGCCGGCCCGAGTACTGCGTGACGGTGGTCAACCACGACGTGGCCGCCACGCTGGTGCGCGCGTTCGCGGACTCACACCCGCTCAGCCCGCGCGGAGTCAAAGAGGCGTTGGAGCGCGTGAAGATGATGCCCGCCGCGTCCGGCGCCCCGGGAACCCGTGTGTCGCTGGGCAAATGGACGCGACGGGCGTGGATGGGGGCCGGATATCTGGTGGCGCGCAGGCTCGACGCCGACGGCGTCAATTCGCATCTGGTCGATCGCTTTGGAGAGGAAGGCTGACTCGATGACAACGCAGGAATCCGCCCCGGCACCGTTACCCACCGAGTCGAAGCGCTCCGGCCCCAACTGGGGGCGGGTGATCTCGCTGGTCGCCTGGCTGGCCTTCCTCGGGCTGTTCGTCGCCGTCGGCCGCACCGACGTCGATCCTCGGGTGGCCAACCCGAACGTCGAGGGGCGGCCCCGTCCGGTCGAGTTCCTCACCGGGTGGGATCACTGGCAGCTGGTGCCGCAGATCGGCGCCGCGATCATGGTCGCGGCGCTCACCATCGTGTTCATCCGGGGCTGGCGCAAGAATCCGGGCAGCCCCGTATTGCTGATGGTGCTCTGCACGACGCTCATCGTGTGGCAGGACCCGATCATGAACTGGTCGCCGTATGCGGTGTACAACCCGATGTTGTTGCACTGGCCGGAATCCTGGTACCTGATCATGATGTCGCCGACGGTCGAACCGTTCATCGTATTCGGCTACGTGACGTTCTACTTCGGTCCGTACTTCCCGGCGATCTGGATTCTGCGCAAGCTGCAGGCCAAGTACGGCCCGGAATCCTTCGTCACCCGGCATCCGCTGATCAGCCTCGGTGGGTTGGTACTGGTCATCGGGTTCATCTTCGATGCCATCCTGGAGATCAGCCTGGTCCGCACCGGCCTCTACATCTACGCTCAGGCGATACCGTTCGGAACTCTGTTCCCCGGCAGCACGTTCCAGTTCCCGCTGCTCTGGGAGTCGCTGTCGGTGACGTTCGTGATGATCCCGGCGGCCATCCTCGTCTACCGCGATGACACCGGGAAGTCGGTGGCGGAGAAACTCGCAGCGAAAGCCAAGCTCTTCCCGACCAAGCCGGTACTGGGCACCTTCCTCGTGATGTTCGCGATCATCAACGTGTCGTACTTCGTTTATGGCGGCTGGTTCTGGGTGATCAAGGCCAGCGGCGCCGCCACCTCGGTGGCTTGCCCGTGGCCGTATCCGGAGGCCAAGGTGTACGACCCGCAGGGCAACTACGAGAAGGCCGGTGCGCAAGGACCGTTCTCGGTCGGCAAGTGGTCGACGTGGCAGCAAGGTCTGCCGGACGGTCGCCCCGACGTGACGCCGCCACCGCCTGGCGAAGGCACCTGCGCACCCGGTGCCGCGAATGGCTAACGGACGCACGGTCGTCATCACCGGCGCGGCACGCGGTTTGGGGTTCGCCTCGGCGGTGCGGCTGTACCGAGAGGGTTGGCAGGTAGTGGCCGCTATGCGGACTCCGGACCGCGGCATGCCGCTGCTCCGCGAAGCGACCGGTGCAGCCGAGGACGACGATCGTCTCATCGGGGTGGCCCTCGACCTGATGGACCTGGACTCGGTTGCCAACGCCGCCAAGTCAATCGAGGAACGTGTCGGAGCGCCGTACGCCCTCGTGCACAACGCAGGCATCTCCTCGGCCGGGATGGCCGAGGAGACAGACGTCGAGCTGTGGCAACGGATGTTCGCCACCCACGTGGTCGGTCCGGTGGCGTTGACCAACGCGCTGCTGCCGTCGATGCGGGCCGCGGGGGAGGGCCGGATCGTTCTGGTATGTAGCTCGGCCGGGGTGCGCGGGCAGCCTGCCACCGCGCCGTACTCGGCGAGCAAGGGCGCCATGGAACGCTGGGGCGAATCGTTGGCATCCGAGATCGCACCCTTCGGTCTCGGAGTGACAGTTCTGATCACCGGAACCTACGACACCGAGATCATCACCGACGCCGGCACCACGGACGACCGTGACTTCGGTGGCCCCTACGCGCGGCTTCACCAGACGATGAACACCCGTGGCCGCTTCGCCATGAAACTGGCCAGGTCGCCGGAGCGGTTCGCCGACGGGTTGGTCAAAGCGCTGGCCGACCGTGGCCCGTTCCGCCGCCATGGGGTCGGCCCGGATGCGTCGATGTTGTTGGTGGCCAACAGAGTTCTGCCGCCTGCAGCGATGCACCAGATGTCGCGGATCGTGCTGGGCATCCCCAGGCAAGGTTCGATGCGCAACGGCGCGTACCCCCTGACCGCGGCCCAGAAAGCGATGGTGCTCGGCATGAAAGTCATTCCGCAGCCGGTGATGCAACGCATCGTCGCGATGGCGGCCACACGTTCCACTGCCAAACAGCCACCGCAGCAACCGACTGACTGATCACGAATCTCAAGGAGCAGTAATGGAACAACTTTTCGATGACCTCGACGACTTCGGCTCGTTCGACGACGTCGTGTCCGGCAATGTGCGCGACCCGTTCCCGGAACTGGCCCGGTTGCGCCGAGAGGAGCCGGTACAGCGCATCGAAGGTTCCGCCATGCCGGGAGAGGCCGGTCTACCCGTTTTCATCGTGTACCGGTTCGAGGAGGCGCAGCAGATGTTGCGTGACAACGAGACGTTCTCGTCGTCGGGCGTCATCGCCGCCTTCGGGCCGGTTCTGGGCGAGCGCGTGATGCTCGGCATGGATGAACCAGTGCACGGCCGGTTGCGGGCGCTCATCTCGAAAGCTTTCTCGCAGAAGTCACTTGCGCGTTGGCAGGACGAACTGGTTGCGCGGGTGGGCAACGAGCTGATCGACTCCTTCGCCGCCAACGGTAAGGCCGACTTGGTGAAGGAGTTCACCTTCGCCTATCCGAGCCGGATCATCGCGGGATTGTTGGGGTTACCGGAGGAGGACTACCCGCAGTTCCAGCGCTGGTCGATCTCGCTGTTGAGCTGGATCATGAATCCCGAACGCGGCCTGGCCGCTTCGGCGGCATTGGTCGAGTACTTCAAGCCGATCCTGGCGGCCCGGCGGATCGAGCCCCGCGACGACCTGATCAGTCTGCTGGCCGCCGCGGAGATCGACGGCGAGAAGCTCGAGGACGAGGAGATCTTCTCGTTCCTGCGGCTGCTGCTTCCCGCCGGCGTGGAAACCACGTACCGGTCGCTGGGCAATCTGCTGTTCGCACTGTTGTCGGATCCCGCGCAGTTGGAGGCGGTGCGCAACGATCGCTCGCTGCTCCCGCAGGCGATCGAGGAAGGCGTGCGGTGGAATCCGCCGCTGCTGACCATCACCCGGGTCGCCACCCGGGACACCGAATTGGGCGGTGTGCCGATTCCCGCCGGGGCGTCGGTGATGCCGATGCTGGGTGCGGCGAACCGGCAGGAGGACCGCTTTCCGGACCCGGACGAGTTCGACATCTTCCGCGAGCCGCGCAGCAACCTCGGCTGGGGGTACGGCGTGCACGTGTGCCTCGGGATGCATCTGGCGCGACTCGAGATGCGCACCGCCGTGAACCTGCTCCTGGACCGTCTGCCCAACCTGCGGATGGACCCCGACGGCGACGACCCCCACATCCGCGGCCAGGTCTTCCGTTCTCCGACGTCGTTGCCGGTGCTGTTCGACCCTCAGTAGCTAGGGTCGTTTGACGACGACGCCGCGCAGCATTGTGTCGCGGACGCACAGCAGCGACGCGCGGGTGCCCACCTGCCGCAAGATGCTTTCAGGAATCCAGCCGACACCGATGACCGCGCGTGCCAACAGATCATTCGATGGACTGTCGATGCTGATCTCGCCGGACTGGATGCCTTCGGACAGCAGGGTTTTCATCTGACGTACCCGCTTGGTGAACAGCCATCCGGGATTGGGCGTGTCCGGCGGAGACTGCCGCATCCACGCCAGCTGGATCCGGAACTCGTCGGCGAAGCGGTCCATTGCGTTGGTGTTGATCCAGCTGAGCGCATCCAGCTTCTCCACGATCGAGGACTCCGCCGCGAGCACCTCGGACCAGCCCATGGCGACCTTCTCGCCGAACGACTGCATGATCGCCGCCAGCAGCTGGTCTTTCGATCCGATCAACCGGTACACGGTGCCGGTGCCCATTCCCGCGGCCGATGCGATGTCACGCACCGTCGTGACTTCGTAGCCCTTCTTGCCGAATTCAGCTCTGGCGATGGCGCGTACGTGGGCAGCTTTGTCGCCGGATTCGGCGTCGGCGTCATCGGTCCAGGACCGCACGACGGCGTCGGCGGCCCTGAATGCCGCGGATGAGTCCAGTTGTTCGTCGGTGGGGAAGCCGGTGGCCAGGCCCTCGAGAAGGATGTGGCACAGCAGGACTGCTGATTTGTCCGGACCGGCGTTGCCGCGGATGACGTCGAGCCCGATCTGCAGCATCGTCTGCACGATGCGCTCCGCGAGAACGGCCAAGTCGACATCTGACCGCAGGTAGCCGCTCCAGCGCGCCGCCCGAAGGGTTTCCAGCATCGACTGCAGCAGGGCAGTGGGGCGGCGCGCCGCCAGGGTGGTCAGCTCGTGGTTCGAACTCGGTCCCTCGTAGAACGACATCTGCAAGGCGGCGCGATGGGTGACCGAGCAGTGCGCGATTGCCCTGCACAGGTCGGCGATCTGGTTGAACGCCGGCCGGAACTCCGGGTCGTTGAGCCGGCCCTGCGCCTCGTTGGCGATTCGGTCCAGGTCCTCGTGGTAGCGGAGGAGCAGCTCGACGAGGATCGCTTCTTTGGAGTCGAAATGGTGATAGAGACTGCCGGGGAGAATGCCTGCGGCGTCAGCGATTTCCTGCAGCGAGGTCCGCAGCCCGGACGTCGCGATGATCGAGGCCGCAGTCTGGAGGATCTCCGTGCGACGGGTGCCGTCGTCGTAGGCATTGCCGGTGCCCAGCTTCGGCGTCATGCGCGACCGACCCACGACTCCTCCAAGCTGACTCCGGTACCCAGCTGACCCAATATTTGGTAGACGCTACCAGAAATTGGCCGGCTGACAGGGCCGCCACCTGCGGTTGTCGGTGAGCAACGACCGGCGATAGGAGACCCGTTTGGTAGATAGGTCAGGTGTTGTCGGCGTTGCTGCGGGGGAAGCCGCCGCCCTGCGGGAATAGCGGGAAGACCACGTCGTCGAGCTTCTCGGCATCGCCGGCGGTGCGGTTGATCGTTGCGCCCCAGATGTTTCCGTCCGGAGCGACCTGCAGCGCCCAGGCGTGGCCGTGGGTGTCCTGGCGTACCACCTCGGGCTCGCCGGTCACCGAGCCCGTGCCCTTGGCCAGGCGCACCGCCACCGTCTGCTTGGCGTTCACCAGGTTCACCAGGATCGTGCCGTCCAGCGCCGCGCAGCCCGCGACGCCGGGACGATCCGGCCACGTCCACACCGTCGTCGTCTTGGCGTCCGGTGCGATGCGCTGCAGGCGGTCACCGGCCGGCGAGCGGTCGGTGATGTAGAGCGACTTGTCGGTCGGGTCGATGCACATACCGCCGGCCGGGCCCATCCCCGACAGCGCGGTGGTAGGCGGCGCGGGGCGCACCGTTGTCGGCTGCTCGAGTCGGACTACCTTGCCTGCCAACGACTTCGGATCCGCGGCCAGGGCCGGGTTACCCGCGTCGCCGGTCTGGACGACCAGTGTCGTCGGGCTGGTGAAGATCAGCGAACCACTGTTGCCGGCGGCGCCCTTGGGAATCCCGGTCAAGATCGGCTTGGGGATGTCGCCGTCCGCCACCCGGATCACTTCGTTGTCGCTCGGCGTACTGATGTAGGCGTACATCAGTCGGTCCTGGCTGTAGGTGGGCGAGAGCACGATGTCCATCAGGCCGCCGTCTCCGCTCGGGTCGACCGGGATGACCGTGCGGACCTTCGGCTCGGCGCTCACCGACACGTCCTTGACGGCGCCGGTCGTGCGTTCGGCCACGATGGCCGTCTTGCTGTCGGGGCCCATGATCAGACCGCTGGTGCTCTCCAAGCAGCCCTGCATCACGCCGGGCGCGGGGCAGGCTTTGGGGAAAGGCTTGGGTGGCAGGGGAGGCGGGGGCGGTGGTGTCGAGGACGGTCCTGGTGCCAGCTCCGGCGCCGTGGTGAAGGGCTGCGAAATGTCGTTGTTGAACTTCGCGCAACCCGCCGAGGACCCCGCCACGACCGTCGCTGCACAGAGCCCGGCCAGCACTACGCGAACCGACCGGCGTACCTGCATGCCCGCCAGATTACGGATATGGCGCCGATGTTCGCCACGACGGCCCGGTCGCGACGCTAATTCCAGGCAATATTGCCCGCTAGAAGCGCCGCTCAAATCCCCGATTTGCGGCGAACTGCACTTACTCTGACTTCCGTGACGAGTCAAGGCCCCGATCCGCACTGGCAGCGCCCCGACGACTCCTCGGCCCGACCGGCGTCCGCCAAGCTGGTCGACCCGGAGGATGATCTGCCCTCGGCCACTTACGGTGGCGATTTCGAGACCACGACGATCCCGCACTACACCTCGGGAATGCCGGGTTCGGCGTCAACCGGTTACGGCCTGCTGCACGACCCTGAGCCGTTGCCGTACGTGCAGCCGCATCCGGATCCGACGCCCTCGCAGGCCACGCCGATGGAGATCGAACCCATCGATGCCGAGGAACGCGCGAAGGCCGCGGGTCGCCGCGGCACCCAGGATCTCGGCCTGTTGCTGCTGCGCGTCGTGATCGGCGCGGCGTTCATCGGCCACGGACTTCAGAAGGCGTTCGGCTGGTGGGGCGGGCAGGGCCTGGACGGGTTCAAGACCGCGCTCGCCGATGCCGGGTATCAGCACGCCAGCTTGCTGACCTATGTCGGCGCCGGCGCCCAGATCCTGGTGGGTGTCCTGCTGGTGCTCGGTCTGTTCACGCCGATCGCTGCCGCCGGCGGGATCGCGTACCTGGTGAACAGCCTGCTGACGATCGTCTCGGCGCAACGCCAGGACGGCTACCTCGCGGTTTTCGGACCCGACGGCATCGAGTACCTGCTGGTGCTGATCGCCGCGCTCTCGGCGGTGATCCTGGTCGGTCCCGGCCGCTACGGATTCGACGGCGGACGTGGCTGGGCCAGACGGCCGTTCATCGGCTCGTTCATCGCATTGCTGCTCGGTATCGGTGGCGGCATCGCGGCGTGGATTCTGCTGCACGGCAACAACCCACTCGCCTAACTACTCGTACGGGTTCGGAACCCGTCCGCCGCTGGCCTCGGCCAGCAACGGCAGCGTCGTGAATGTCACCGCGGGCAGCAGCATGTCCGAACCATCCCGCAGATGCGCGCGCGCCCACGACGTGCGGTCGAAGCGCAGACCGTCGACCTCATCCCAGCCGACCGTGCGGCTGCCCAACAGCGTGCGGGCCGTCAGTGTGTTGCGGTCGGCCACCGTGCGCAGACGCACGATCGCCACCGACGCCAGAACCGGCAGCACCATGGACGCCGCACCCCAGGTGGGGAACACGGTGATCATCACGAGCAGCCCCAGTGCGAGGAACCCGGACGCGAAATGCGCCATCGGCGACATCCGGATCACCACGGGTTTGGTGGTCGATTCGTCAGGTGCACGACGGGAGGGCATAACTGCCATCATCCCACCATCTGGGGGCCCGCCTCGCCGGACCGCATCGGGATTTGACGCTTGACCAGTGCGGAGGCTACCGTCGCAGGTTATGAAGACCGGCGGAATGCTCGTAGTAATTGGCCAGCGCGTTGGTGCCGCGCTTGCCCCGACACGGGCATAGCCACACGCACCAGCGCGCAACCCTCGATCAGCCGCCGAGCTGACGGGGGTTTTTTCTTGCCCGAAGAAACGAACAGGATCGAAAAGGACGACATCGTGAGCGCACCCACCACGCGACCACCCGAGCCGTCGGCCACCGCCGGCAGCCCGGGCGCAGCCCATTCCGCCGGTAAGAACGGCACCACTGCGGCCAAGCGCGTCGCCCCGCAGCAGCTCACCGGCGCCCAGGCGGTGGTCCGCTCGCTGGAGGAGATCGGCGTCGACACCATCTTCGGGATCCCCGGCGGCGCGGTGCTGCCGGTCTATGACCCGCTCTACGACTCCCAGAAGCTGCGCCACGTGCTGGTCCGCCACGAGCAGGGTGCCGGCCACGCCGCCAGCGGCTACGCCCACGCCACCGGCAAGGTCGGCGTCATGATGGCCACGTCGGGCCCCGGTGCCACCAACCTGGTCACCCCACTGGCCGACGCGCAGATGGACTCCATCCCGGTGGTCGCGATCACCGGCCAGGTCGGTCGCACCCTGATCGGTACCGATGCCTTTCAGGAAGCCGACATTTCCGGCATCACGATGCCGATCACCAAGCACAATTTCCTGGTGCGCAACGGCGACGACATACCGCGGGTGATCGCCGAGGCATTCCACATCGCTGAGAGTGGCCGTCCCGGCGCGGTCTTGGTGGACATTCCCAAGGACATCCTGCAGGGGCCGTGCACCTTCTCGTGGCCGCCGCAGATCGATCTGCCGGGTTACAAGCCCAACACCAAGCCGCACAGCCGGCAGATCCGGGAGGCCGCCAAGCTGATCGCCGCGGCGCGCAAGCCGGTCCTGTACGTCGGCGGCGGCGTGATCCGCGGGGACGCCACGGACGAGTTGCGGACGCTGGCCGAGATGACCGGAATCCCGGTGGTCACCACGCTGATGGCCCGCGGCGCATTCCCGGACAGCCACCCGCAGAACCTGGGCATGCCGGGCATGCACGGCACGGTTGCCGCGGTGGCCGCCCTGCAGAAGAGTGATTTGCTGATCGCCCTCGGTGCGCGGTTCGACGACCGGGTCACCGGCAAGCTGGATTCCTTTGCGCCCGAGGCGAAGGTGATCCACGTCGACATCGACCCGGCCGAGATCGGCAAGAACCGCAACGCCGACGTGCCGATCGTGGGTGACGTGAAGCTGGCGATCAGGGATCTGATCGAGGCGCTACGGAAACTCGGTGCCGCGCCGCGGGAGAATCAGGACAACTGGTGGGAGTACCTCAACGAGATCCAGGCCACCTACCCGCTGAGCTACGACCCGCAGCACGACGGCAGCTTGAGCCCGGAATACGTGATCTCCCAATTGGGCAAGATCGCCGGACCGGACGCCATCTACGTCGCCGGCGTCGGCCAGCACCAGATGTGGGCGGCGCAGTTCATCTCCTATGAAAACCCGCGTACCTGGCTGAATTCCGGTGGTCTGGGCACCATGGGTTACGCCGTCCCGGCGGCCATGGGCGCCAAGATGGCGCGGCCGGAGGCCGAGGTGTGGGCGATCGACGGTGACGGTTGCTTCCAGATGACGAATCAGGAGCTGGCCACCTGCGCGGTCGAAGGCGTGCCGATCAAGGTCGCGCTGATCAACAACGGCAACCTGGGCATGGTGCGTCAATGGCAGACGCTGTTCTACGAAGAGCGGTACAGCCAAACGGATCTGGGCACCCACAGCCGCCGCATTCCGGACTTTCTCAAGCTGGCCGAAGCTCTCGGCTGCGTCGGATTGCGTTGTGAGCGTGAGGAAGACGTTGTCGACGTGATCAACCAGGCGCGGGCCATCAACGACCGTCCGGTGGTGATCGACTTCATCGTCGGCGCCGACGCCCAGGTGTGGCCGATGGTGGCCGCGGGCTGCGGCAACGACGAGATCATGGCGGCGCGCAACATCCGCCCGCTGTTCGACGACAACGAGGAGGGACGGGCCTGATGGCGGGAAACACGGTCACCCACACCCTTTCGGTGCTGGTCGAAGACAAACCCGGTGTCCTGGCCCGCGTGGCTGCGCTGTTCTCTCGGCGTGGTTTCAACATCGAGTCGCTGGCGGTCGGTGCCACCGAGCAGAAGAACATGTCGCGGATGACGATCGTGGTCACCGCGGAGGAGACGCCGCTCGAGCAGATCACCAAGCAGCTCAACAAGCTGATCAACGTCATCAAGATCGTTGAGCAGGACGCCGAGCATTCGGTGGCCCGTGAACTCGCGCTGATCAAGATCCGCGCCGATGCCGGTACCCGGAGCCAGGTGATCGAAGCGGTGAACCTGTTCCGCGCCAAGGTGATCGACGTGTCCACCGAGTCGCTGACCATCGAGGCGACCGGCACACAGGAGAAGATCGAGGCGCTGCTGCGGGTGCTCGAGCCCTATGGCGTTCGCGAGATCGTGCAATCCGGCGTGGTGTCACTGTCGCGCGGTCCGCGCGGGATGACGACCACCAAGTAAAGACCCCACCGAAGAAACCAAAGAAAGGTAAAGGCCACCGTGGCTTCAAATTCCATCGAGATGTTCTACGACGATGACGCCGACCTGTCGATCATCCAGGGCCGCAAGGTTGGTGTGATCGGTTACGGCAGCCAGGGCCACGCTCACTCGCTGAGCCTGCGCGACTCCGGCGTGCAGGTGAAGGTCGGCCTCAAGGAGGGCTCCAAGTCCCGCGACAAGGTCACCGAGCAGGGCCTCGAGGTGGACACTCCCGCCGAGGTCGCCAAGTGGGCCGACGTCATCATGCTGCTTGCCCCCGATACCGCGCAGGCCGAGATCTTCCGCAACGACATCGAGCCCAACCTCGAAGCCGGCAACGCGCTGTTCTTCGGGCACGGACTGAACATCCACTTCGGGCTGATCAAGCCGCCGGCCAACGTCACCATCGGCATGGTCGCCCCCAAGGGACCCGGCCACCTGGTGCGCCGCCAATTCGTCGACGGCAAGGGCGTGCCCTGCCTGATCGCCATCGAGCAGGACCCGACGGGTGAGGGCCAGGCACTGGCGCTGTCGTACGCGAAGGGCATCGGCGGTACCCGTGCCGGCGTCATCAAGACTACTTTCAAGGACGAGACCGAGACCGACCTGTTCGGTGAGCAGGCCGTGTTGTGCGGTGGCACAGAGGAACTCGTCAAGACCGGCTTCGACGTCATGGTGGAGGCGGGCTACGCCCCCGAGCTGGCCTACTTCGAGGTGTTGCACGAACTCAAGCTGATCGTCGACCTGATGTACGAGGGCGGCATCGCGCGGATGAACTACTCGGTCTCGGACACTGCGGAGTTCGGCGGCTACATCTCCGGCCCGCGCGTCATCGATGCCGACACCAAGGAGCGGATGCGCGGCATCCTCTCCGACATTCAGGACGGCAGCTTCGTCAAGCGATTGGTCGCCAATGTCGAGGGCGGCAACAAGGAGCTCGAGGAGCTACGCAAGAAGAACGCCGAGCACCCGATCGAGGTCACCGGCAAGAAGCTGCGCGACCTGATGAGCTGGGTCGATCGGCCCATCACCGAAACGGCGTAGTTTCTCTCGGCTTTTCGGCGCGCTAACTGTCGCTCAGCGGCGGTTAGCGCGCCGAAGTCGTGTCTAGGGGTCGCGTGAACGGATGGGCTCCCCACATCCGTGCGGTGAGCAGGATCGGCACGACGATGTACGGGAGGTTGTAGGCCAGCGCCTTGGGCACATTGGTGAATGTGTAGTCGTAGGCCGTCCCGCAGACCGCCTGGAAAAGGCTCGCGTCCCCGGCGACTCCGACCATCACCACGGTGAACGTGGTCTGCACGACCATCCCGGTGTAGATGAACGACGGTTTCCGGATCCATTCGCGGCCCCGGACGAAGGCGTAAACGAACAGCACATAGAACGTGCCGAACACGACGGCGGACACACTCGCGCTCACCTGGAGGAACCGCGGGTTGGCGATCAACAACGGGTCCGTGCCGTCGGCGTACACGTAATACACCACGCGAGCGAGGAAGAAGTCCGAGTCGGGTGGGCCGATTCCCGAACTTACAACAGTAAGGACTTCCGTATCAGCCGCCGCGCGGCTGTTCACCCAGGTGTCGTGACGAATCGTCGACCTCCGGCACCAGCGACGGCAGCGGCAGGCCGAATTCGCGCTTGAGCACGGTGCGCGCGGCGTAGTAACCGGACATGCCGTGCACGCCGGTGCCCGGCGGGGTCGCCGAGGAACAGAGATATGCCTTCGGAATCGGTGTGGTCCACGGATTCCAGCGCAGCGTGGGGCCGACCATCGCGGCGAACAATGTTGCCCCGCCGACGATAATGTCTCCGCCCACATAGTTGGCGTTGTGAGCCGACATCTGCGCCGCGGTCGTGCAGTGCGACGCCAGCACCAGATCCCGGAACCCCGGTGCGGCTTTCTCGAACAGCCCGACGATGGTGTCGGTCACGTCCTCGGTCGAGTTCGCGGGGACGTGGGCGTAGGTCCACAACGGTCGCCGTCCCGCGGAGTCGATGCGCGACGGATCGGACAGATGCGGCAGCGAGGCCAGTGTCATCGGCCACTCGGCGTGGCGGCCCGACGCGATCTCTTTCTCGCACAGCGCCATCTGCGCCCGGGACCCGCCCATGTGCACGGTGGGGGAGGCCGCCAAGCGGTCGTCGCGCCACGGAATGTCACCGGACAGCACGAAGTCCACCTTGCAGACGCCGGGTCCGAAACGATAGCGCCGCAACGACTTTGCATACCTGTCCGGCATCCGGGATCCGTAGATGTCGAGCAGCGCGGTCGGTGCCGTGTCGTAGATGACCACGCCGGGGGGAGGTGACGTCACCGGTTCGCCGACGACGAGCTCGCCACCGTGGGCCCGCAGATCGGTGAGCATGGCATCGACGATCGCCTGGCTGCCACCGATCGGCACCGGCCAGCCGGCGGTGTGCGCCAGTGTCCCGAGCATGATGCCCGCGCCACTGTTCACCGGCGATGGCATCGTCGAAATGGCGTGCGCGCCAACACCGGTGAACAACGCCCGGGCATCGTCGCCGCGCAGCACTCCCCAGGCCGGGCTGCCCTGCGCGAGCACCCGAAGGCCGGACCGCACAGTGGTGATCAGATCGGGCGGCAATGAACGCTTGTCGCCGAGAAAGAAACCGACGACACCGTCCGGATGCTCGGCGAGCGGTCCGAACAACCGGCGCCAGGAGTTGCCGTCGCCGAGCTCGGCGCAGGTGCGTTCCAGCGAGTGGTAGGCGATCGCGGCGGGATGGTTCGGCAGCGGGTTGGCGTACGAAATCTCCGGCACCACGAGCCGGACTCCGCGGGCGGCGAGGTTGTACTCGGCGAAGAACGGCGACGCCAATGCCAGCGGGTGCACCGCCGAGCAGACGTCGTGACGGATGTCGCCGTACTCCGGGTCGGCGGCGGTGCGGGCACCACCGCCGAACGTCGGCTGGCCCTCGATGACGCGCACCTTCAAACCGGCTCGCGCGCAGATGACGGCAGCGGCCATCCCGTTGGGACCACTGCCGACGACGGTGACGTCCACGGCACAAGTAGACCGCACCCGCTCCGACGGCTGGCCGATGGTCGTCTAGTGACCGGGACACATTAGGCTGACCGGCGTGAATCTGCCCGTTGTACTCATTGCGGACAAGCTTGCCGAGTCGACCGTCGCAGCCCTGGGTGACCAGGTCGAGGTGCGCTGGGTCGACGGCCCGGACCGGCCGAAGCTGCTGGCCGCCGTCGGCGAGGCCGACGCGCTGCTGGTGCGCTCGGCCACCACGGTCGATGCCGAGGTGATCGCCGCTGCGCCCAAGCTGAAGATCGTCGCCCGCGCCGGTGTCGGGCTGGACAACGTCGACGTCGATGCCGCCACGGCGGCCGGGGTGCTGGTCGTCAACGCGCCCACGTCGAACATCCACAGCGCCGCCGAGCATGCGCTGGCCCTGATGCTGTCGGCTGCCCGTCAGATTCCCGCCGCCGACGCGACCCTGCGTGAGCACACCTGGAAGCGCTCGTCGTTCTCCGGCACTGAGATATTCGGCAAGACCGTCGGTGTGGTGGGCCTGGGCCGGATCGGACAGCTTGTCGCCCAGCGGCTGGCCGCGTTCGGCACTCACGTCATCGCCTACGACCCGTATGTGCCGGCGGCCCGCGCCGCCCAGCTGGGCATCGAGCTACTCCCGCTCGACGAACTGCTCGAGCGCGCCGACTTCATCTCTGTGCACCTGCCCAAGACGCCGGAGACCGCCGGCCTGCTGGGCAAGGAGGCACTGGCCAAGACCAAGAAGGGCGTGATCATCGTCAACGCGGCCCGCGGCGGCCTGATCGACGAGCATGCCCTGGCCGATGCGGTCCGCAGCGGCCAGGTGGCCGCCGCCGGACTCGACGTGTTCAGCACCGAACCCTGCACCGACAGCCCACTGTTCGAATTACCGCAGGTGGTCGTCACGCCGCACCTGGGTGCCTCTACGGCGGAAGCTCAGGATCGGGCGGGCACCGATGTTGCGGCGAGCGTCAAGCTTGCGCTGGCCGGCGAGTTCGTGCCGGATGCGGTCAACGTGGGCGGCGGTGCGGTCAGTGAAGAGGTAGCGCCCTGGCTGGATCTGGCCCGCAAGCTCGGTCTGCTCGTCGGGGTGCTGTCCACCGGTGCAGCGTCGAATTTGTCGGTTCGGGTCTCCGGCGAGATCGCCTCGGAAGATGTTGAGGTGCTCAAGCTTTCGGCGCTGCGCGGCTTCTTCTCGACGGTGACCGATCAGCAGGTGACCTTCGTCAACGCGCCGAACCTCGCCGCCGAGCGCGGACTGCAGAGCGAGCTCAGCACGGCCAGCGAAAGCCCCAACCACCGCAGCCTGGTCGACGTGCGGGTGGTGGGTCCGGACGGCACCGCGACCAACGTGTCCGGCACGCTGTCCGGGCCGCAGCAAGTCGAGAAGGTCGTCCAAATCAACGGGCGCAACTTCGATCTGCGGGCCGAGGGCGTGAACCTGGTGCTGCACTACTCCGATCAGCCCGGCGCGCTCGGCAAGATCGGCACCCTGCTCGGCAACGCCGACGTGAACATCCTGGCCGCTCAGCTCAGCCAGGACACCAGTGGTACGGCCGCGACCCTGATGCTGCGGTTGGACCGCGATGTCTCCGACGACGTCCGGTCGGCGATCCGCGACGCCGTCGGTGCGACGACGCTGGAAGTGGTGGACCTGTCATGAAATTGGCGGTGATCGCGGGCGACGGCATCGGCCCGGAAGTGATCGGCGAAGCCCTGCAGGTTCTCGATGTGGTGCTGCCAGGTGTGGAGCGCACCGAGTACGACCTGGGCGCCCGCCGCTACCACGCGACCGGCGAGCTGCTCACCACCGAAACCATCGAGGAGCTGAAGGGCTACGACGCGATCCTGCTCGGTGCGATCGGCGACCCGTCGGTGCCCAGCGGTGTACTCGAGCGCGGCCTGCTGCTCAAACTGCGGTTCGCCCTGGACCATCACGTCAACCTGCGGCCGGGCCGGCTGTACCCGGGTGTAGAAAGTCCGTTGTCCGGCGTGACGGGGATCGACTTCGTCGTGGTGCGCGAAGGGACCGAGGGTCCGTACACCGGCAACGGCGGAGCACTGCGCGTCGGCACCCCGCACGAGGTGGCCACCGAAGTCAGCGTGAACACCGCGTTCGGTGTAGAGCGGGTCGTGCGTGATGCGTTCGCCCGCGCGCAGTCGCGGCGTAAGCATCTGACGCTGGTGCACAAGACGAATGTGCTGACATTCGCGGGCAGCCTGTGGTCTCGAGTGGTCGGCGAGGTCGGCTCCGAATTCCCCGATGTCGAAGTGGCTTATCAGCACATCGACGCCGCGACCATCCACATGGTGACCGATCCGGGCCGGTTCGACGTCATCGTCACCGACAACCTGTTCGGCGACATCATCACCGACTTGTCGGCGGCGGTCTGCGGCGGAATCGGCCTGGCCGCCAGCGGCAATATCGATGCCACGCGGACGAATCCGTCGATGTTCGAACCGGTTCACGGCAGCGCGCCCGATATCGCGGGCCAGGGCATCGCGGATCCGACGGCGGCGGTGATGTCGGTGGCCCTGTTGCTGGGTCACGTTGGCGAGGACGCCGCGGCCGCGCGCGTCGACAAGGCCGTCGCCAATCATCTGGCGACGCGCGGCGACACGACGTTGTCGACGCGCGAAGTCGGCGACCGGATCCGCGCGGCGCTCTAGTCGCGGCTGGGTGGGTCGGCCGGAACCAACGGCACCGCGACGACAGGGAACAGCGCGCATACCGCAAACGCGATCGGAAAACCCACCACACCGATCAGTGCGCCGAACAACGGCGGGGCGAGCCCGCACGTCAGCAGCTGACTGGTGTTCTGTGCACCCAGCGCCCGTCCGCTCCAGAACGGTCCGGCGATCTCGGCGATCGCGGTGAACGCCAAGCCGTTGTCGCTGACCGTGATCACCGATGCGGCGACCATCACGGCGATGCTCAGCGGGGAGTGCAAGGCGTCCGTCAGCGCCAGCAGGAACATCGACGATGCCGCGGCGATCGCGATCGTGCGGATCGGCCGCAGCCGCAACCCCAGCCGGTCCGACCAGCGGCCCGCGCCGACGCGGCCCAGCGCTCCGAGTACCTGCGCGAATGTCACCATCAGGCCGGCGGACTCGGCGGACCAGCCGCGGTCGACGATCAGCCACACCAGGGTGAATGTCCACACCACGCACTGCGGCACCACCAACAGCACCGACACGGCGTGGATGCGCCACAGCAGAGCCGAGCCGCGGTACGGGTTGGCCAGGTGTTCGGCGGGCGCCTCGGCGCGCGGCGGGCGAGGTGGATCGGCCACGGCCACGGCGCACACGACCGCCGCCACCGCGCACACGATCGCGGGAAACAGCAGCGCCACGCCGACCCCGTGGGACTGTGCCAGCCGGGGAATCACCAACGCGCCGAACGCCACTCCCAGCGGCTGGGCGGTCTGGCGGATACCCATCACCAGCCCGCGTTGATGTGGCGGAAACCACCCGACCACCAGACGCCCGCTGGCCGAATTGCTGCTCGCGGCCGCCATTCCGCCGAGGAACAGGAAGACGCTCACGAGGATCAGCGAATGCGCCGAAGCCGCTGCCAGGGCCGCCGCCGCGGTCAGCGCGGAGCCGACGCTCAACACGAAGCGCTCGCCGACTCGGTCGACGACGTAACCCCATGCGATCAGGGTGACCACCATGCCGAAGCTCGGCATCGCCGACACCAGACCGGATTTGGCCAGGTCGAGACCCATCGTGGTGTGCAGGGTCGGGATGAGGAACGCCGCACCGTTGATGAAAACATTGGCGGACAACGTGGCGAACAACGCGATCACGAGCATCATCCAGCGCCGCACGGTGCTGATCGTGTCGGCGGCCATGCGCCCATGATTCCACGCATGTCCCACCATGCTGAATAACTATCCCGATATATGAGATCGCTCACCGAGTGAGCGGTCACGCACGAGAAGTGTGAGATGGGACGCGCGTGGTTTCCCGCTCAACGCCGGTCGGGGCGTTTCGGCCGCCCGTAGTCGCAGCACTAGGCTGTTCACATGCGCCTGGGTCGAATCGCCAGCCCTGATGGGGTCGCCTTCGTGAGCATCGAAGGGGACCGCGGGAGCGAAACCGTTCGTGAAATCGCCGAGCACCCCTTCGGCACGCCGACGTTCACCGGCCGGACCTGGCCGCTGGCCGATGTCCGCCTGCTGGCACCGATCCTGGCCAGCAAGGTGGTCTGCATGGGCAAGAACTACGCGGCCCACATCGAGGAGATGGGCGGCGAGGCCCCGGAAGATCCCGTCATCTTCCTCAAGCCGAACACCGCGATCATCGGCCCTGGTGTGCCAATTCAGTTGCCCGCCAACGCTTCACCGGTGCACCACGAGGGTGAGCTCGCCGTGGTGATCGGCCGCCCCTGCAAGGACGTTCCGGCGGCCCGCGCCGCGGAGAACATCCTTGGCTACACGATCGCCAACGACGTGTCCGCTCGCGATCAGCAGAAGGCCGACGGTCAGTGGATGCGCGCCAAGGGGCATGACACGTTCTGTCCCACCGGCCCATGGATCGTCACCGACCTCGATCCCTCCGATCTTGAAATCCGCACCGAGGTCAACGGCCAGGTGCGCCAACTGAGCCGAACGTCGATGATGATCCACGATATCGGGGCCATCATCGAGTGGATTTCGGCGGTGATGACGTTGCTGCCCGGCGATCTCATTCTCACCGGTACGCCCGAAGGGGTGGGGCCCATCGAGAACGGCGACACGGTCAGCGTCAGCATCGAGGGCATCGGAACGCTGACGAATCCTGTGATCCGGAAGGGCAATTGATGACCGCGACCGCCAACGAGTCGGTGCGCGTACGGTTCTGCCCGTCGCCGACCGGCATCCCGCATGTCGGCATGGTGCGCACCGCGTTGTTCAACTGGGCCTACGCCAGGCACACCGGTGGCACGTTCGTTTTCCGCATCGAGGACACCGACGCCGCGCGCGACTCCGAGGAAAGTTACGCCGCGCTGCTGGAGGCGCTGCGCTGGCTGGGCCTGGACTGGGACGAGGGCCCGGAGATCGGTGGCCCCCATGAGCCCTACCGGCAGTCGCAGCGCACCGACCTCTATCGGGACGTGCTGGCGCGTCTGCTCGACGCCGGTGAGGCCTACCTCGCCTACTCCACTCCCGAGGAGGTGGAGGCGCGGCACGTGGCGGCCGGACGCAATCCCAAACTGGGCTATGACAATTACGACCGCGACCTGACCGACGAGCAGCGCGCGGCCTACGAGGACGAAGGCCGTAATGCGGTGGTGCGGCTGCGGATGCCCGGCGAGGACATCAGCTGGCATGATCTGGTCCGCGGCACGACGACGTTCACCGCCGGAACGGTTCCCGATTTCGCCCTCACCCGGGCGACCGGAGAACCGTTGTACACGTTGGTCAATCCGGTCGATGACGCACTGATGAAGATCACCCACGTGTTGCGGGGTGAGGACCTGTTGCCGTCGACACCGCGTCAGATCGCGCTGTATCAGGCGCTGATTCGTATCGGAGTGGCCGATCGGGTACCCGAATTCGCACACCTGCCACCGGTGTTGGGCGAGGGCACCAAGAAGCTTTCGAAGCGTGACCCGGAGTCCAACCTGTTCCTGCATCGCGACCGGGGATTCCTGCCCGAGGGGCTGCTCAACTATCTTGCGCTGCTGGGCTGGGGGATCGCCGAGGATCGTGACATCTTCACCCTCGGCGAGATGGTGGCCGCCTTCGATGTCGTCGACGTCAACTCCAACCCGGCCCGGTTCGACCAGAAGAAGGCCGATGCCATCAACGCCGAACACATTCGCCGTCTTGACGAAGCGGATTTCGCCGCACGGTTGCGGGCGTACTTCGAGGCGCATGGGCACGACACCGGCCTAGACGATGCTGGTTTCGCCACTGCTGCACAGCTGGTGCAGACCCGCATCGTCGTGCTCTCCGACGGGTGGGCACTGCTGAAGTTCTTCGACGACAACGCCTACGAGCTCGATCCCAAGGCCGCCGCCAAGGAACTCGGCCCGGATTCGGTGCCGGTACTGGAGGCGGCGATCGCCGCCCTCGACGGGGTGGCGCAGTGGTCCACGCCGGCCATCGAGGAAGCGCTGAAGGTCGCGCTGCTCGACGGCCTCGAACTCAAGCCGCGCAAGGCGTTCGGGCCGATCCGGGTGGCCGCCACCGGAGCCACCATCAGCCCGCCGCTGTTCGAATCGCTGGAGCTGCTGGGACGCGACCGGAGCCTGCAGCGACTGCGCGGGGCGCGCGACCATACCGGGGCCGTGGAATAGACACCACGAAATCTTTGGTAGTCTGCTCGTCGGCCCGCAACCACAGCGCAGCCGCCGTGTTTATCTCGCCGAGCCGGGATAAAGGCGTCTGACCAGCGGTTATAGGCAGCCAATGGGGTATGGTGTAATTGGCAACACAGCTGATTCTGGTTCAGCCATTCTAGGTTCGAGTCCTGGTACCCCAGCAATTATGTCGGCAACGGCTCCTGAGCTATGCTGGCTACCCGGTACGCCACGAGGCGTGCCACAGTTTTGGTTCTGGCCCCGTCGTCTAGCGGCCTAGGACGCCGCCCTCTCACGGCGGTAGCGTGGGTTCGAATCCCATCGGGGCTACCAAACGAAATCGCCCGGTCATCGACCGGGCGATTTGTCGTCTCGGGTGGGTCTACTCGGTGGGCGCGGTGGAACCGGCCAGCGGCATCGACGGCAGGCCGAGCTTGCCGTGATCCCAGGACCTGGTGCGCTTGGCGACAATGCGCACCGCCACGCGCTTGTTCATCATCATGTCGACGGCCGGCTTGAGGTCGTCGGTGTAGGGACCGTTGTAGCGCTCCCAGACGCTGACGCCGACCTTGAAGATGGTGTCGGGATCCTCGACGATCTCGGCCACACCTTCGAAGGAGACGCCGCGCAGCGAGTCGTAGGTCATCCCGTCCTCGATGAGGAAGCTCACCCGTGGGTCGCGCCGGAGATTGACCGCCTTCTGCGATTTGGCCTTGGTCTCGACCCAGATCTCACCGTCGAGCACGCCGTACCACATGGCCACGAGATGCGGCTGGCCGTCGGCCCCGATCGTTGCCATCGTGCCGGTGCGGCTGCGTGCCACGAAATCGGCGATCTCGGCGTCCGACATGACGATCTGATTGCGCTGATTGGTTCCCATGGCGTCAGTTTGTCAGGCCATCGCGCGCGGCTGTCGCGGGGATCACAGTCGACGGGTGAGCGCGTCGGCGGCGGCCACCAGATCGGCTGCCCAGCGGGCGCCGGGCCGGCGTCCCATCCGGTCGATCGGGCCAGATACCGACACGGCCGCCACCACCGCGCCGGTGCGATCCCGCACCGGCGCCGACACACTGGCCACCCCGGGCTCGCGTTCGGCAGCGCTCTGCGCCCAGCCGCGGCGGCGGACCTCGGCCAGCGTGCGTTCGGTGAATTTCGCTGTCGGCAGCACGGCCTGCTGGGTGGCGTTATCGCTGAAGGCCAGCAGCACCTTGGCCCCGGACCCCGCCGTCATCGGCAGGCGCGTTCCGACGGGCACGGTATCGCGAAGTCCGGCAGGGGGTTCCAGCGCGGCCACACAGATCCGGGAGGTGCCTTCGCGGCGGTACAGCTGCACGCTCTCGCCTGTGATCTCCCGCAGCCGGGGCAACACCGTTGCGCCCGCCGCCAGCAGCGGATCGTTGACGTGGGCGGCCAATTCGGAGATCGCCGGTCCCAGGCGCCACCGGCCCGCCGTGTCGCGGGCGAGCAGGCGGTGGACTTCCAGGCCGGCGGCGAGCCGGTGCGCGGTGGCGCGCGGGAGACCGGTCCGCTCGCAGAGTTCGGCCAATCCGCAGGGTGAGTCGGCGATCGAGTGCAGTACGCCCACGGCTTTGTCGAGCACGCCGATGCCGCTATCCTGTCTCATAGAGAGATACTAGCGTCCCGAAATATGAGATTTCCAGACTTGTGTTCCGGGCGTCGAAAAGTGAAGTGAGAACTCATGGCTCAGTCCGACAAGCCCAGGACACTGCCCGAGAAGGTGTGGGCCGACCACGTCGTGGTCGCCGGAACCGGCACCGGAGCATCGCGTGAACCCGATCTGATCTACATCGATCTGCACCTCGTCCACGAGGTGACCAGCCCGCAGGCGTTCGACGGGCTGCGGCTGGCCGGCCGTCCGGTGCACCGTCCGGACCTCACGATCGCCACCGAAGATCACAACGTTCCGACCGTCGACATCGACAAGCCGATCGCCGACCCGATCTCCCGGACCCAGGTCGAGACGTTGCGGCGTAACTGCGCCGAGTTCGGCGTGCGACTGCACCCGATGGGCGACGCGGAGCAGGGGATCGTCCACGTGATGGGACCGCAACTGGGCCTGACCCAGCCCGGCATGACAATCGTGTGCGGTGACAGCCACACCTCCACGCACGGCGCGTTCGGTTCGATCGCGATGGGGATCGGCACCTCCGAAGTCGAGCATGTGCTTGCCACTCAGACGCTTCCGCTGCGGCCGTTCAAGACGATGGCGGTCAACGTCGATGGGGCACTGCCGCCCGGTGTGAGCGCCAAAGACATCATCTTGGCGGTGATCGCCAAGATCGGCACCGGCGGCGGCCAGGGCTATGTCATCGAATACCGGGGCAGCACCATCGAATCGCTGTCGATGGAAAGCCGGATGACGATCTGCAATATGAGCATCGAGGCCGGCGCCCGCGCCGGAATGGTCGCGCCGGACGAGACGACGTATGAATTCCTGCGCGGCCGTCCCTACGCGCCGACGGGCGCGGACTGGGACGCGGCAGTGACCGCGTGGGAGGCGCTGAAGACCGACGAGGGTGCCGAATTCGACACCGAGGTCTACATCGACGCGACGACGCTGAGCCCGTTCGTGACGTGGGGTACCAATCCCGGCCAGGGCATTCCGCTGTCCGAGTCGGTGCCGGACCCCGAGTTGATGACCGGCGATGACGAGCGTCAGGCCGCCGAGAAGGCGTTGGCATACATGGACCTTCGGGCGGGCACTCCGATGCGGGAGGTCGGCGTCGACGCCGTCTTCGTCGGCTCGTGCACCAATGGGCGCATCGAGGATCTGCGGGTGGTGGCCGACGTGCTGCGTGGCCGCAAGGTCGCCGACGGGGTGCGGATGCTGATCGTGCCGGGCTCGATGCGAGTGCGCGCGCAGGCCGAAAGCGAAGGGCTGGGCGAGATCTTCACCGCCGCCGGCGCCGACTGGCGGCAGGCCGGCTGCTCAATGTGCCTGGGAATGAACCCCGATCAGCTGGCGCCGGGTGAGCGCTGCGCCTCGACGTCCAACCGGAACTTCGAAGGCCGGCAGGGCAAGGGCGGCCGCACGCATCTGGTTTCGCCTGCTGTCGCGGCCGCGACCGCGGTCCGCGGAACGCTGTCCTCACCTGCCGATCTCGAAAACTAGACCTGCTAAGGAGAACACGATGGATGCCTTTCACACCCACACCGGCATCGGCGTTCCATTGCGTCGATCCAATGTCGACACCGACCAGATCATTCCGGCGGTGTATTTGAAACGGGTCACGCGAACGGGTTTCGAGGACGGATTGTTCGCCGCATGGCGCAACGATCCCTCGTTCGTTCTGAATCTCAGCCCCTTCGACCGGGGTTCGGTGTTGGTCGCCGGACCCGATTTCGGCACCGGCTCATCGCGCGAGCATGCGGTCTGGGCGCTCATGGACTTCGGATTCCGGGTCGTCATCTCATCTCGCTTCGCCGACATCTTTCGGGGCAACGCCGGCAAGGCCGGGCTGTTGGCGGCCGAAGTCGCTCAAGATGATGTTGAACTTCTCTGGAAGCTCATCGAGCAGAATCCGGGGCTGGAAATCACTGTCAATCTTCAAGATCGAAATATCACCGCGGGAACAGCCGTGGTGCCGTTCACGATTGACGACTACACAGCTTGGAGACTGCTGGAAGGTCTCGACGATATCGGCCTTACGCTGCGGAAACGCGACGAAATCCGAGCTTTCGAGGCGGCCCGCCCGAGTTGGAAACCGCGCATTCCGACGACCTCCTGAACGCGGCGGGACGCCGAATTCCCGCCCCAGAAAGGGGGTTCAGACCCCCTCGAATCACCGCCCTAGGGCGGCAAGCGGATTGCTGAAATCCTCCTAAGTAAAGCCTGAAATTGGGCGTGGCTCTTGGAAATATGCAGCTCTTGGGTTTACCGTGTTCTGCAGTCGGTCCAAAGTGGACCACTGGCTTCGGAGGAATTGAATGAACAAAGCAGAGCTCATCGACGTACTCACGGAGAAACTGGGCTCAGATCGTCGGCAGGCAACTCTGGCGGTGGAGAACGTTGTTGACACCATTGTGCGCGCGGTGCACAAGGGCGACAGTGTGACCATCACCGGCTTCGGCGTTTTCGAGCAGCGGCGTCGTGCCGCTCGTGTGGCGCGTAACCCGCGCACCGGCGAAACCGTCAAAGTAAAGCCGACTTCCGTTCCCGCTTTCCGTCCCGGCGCTCAATTCAAGGCCGTCGTCTCTGGTTCACAGAAGCTTCCGTCGGAAGGCCCCGCGGTCAAGCGCGGTGCTGTCGGCGGCGCCGTCAAGAAAGCTGCGGCCAAGAAGGCCGTTCGCAAGGCGGTCGTGAAGAAGGCTGCGGCCAAGGCTCCGGCTAAGAAGGCGGCACCGGCCAAGAAGGCTGCACCGGCGAAGAAGGCTCCGGCTAAGAAGGCTGCACCGGCTAAGAAGGCTGCACCGGCCAAGAAGGCTCCGGCTAAGAAGGCTCCGGCCAAGAAGGCCGCGCCCGCCAAGAAGGCTCCGGCTAAGAAGGCTCCGGCCAAGAAGGCCGCGCCCGCCAAGAAGGCTGCACCGGCCAAAAAGGCTGCCGCCAAGAAGGCTCCGGCCAAAAAGGGCCGTCGCTAAACACAGAAGTTGAATACGCCGCGGGCTCAACGCCCGCGGCGTATTCGCGTGTCAGGGCCTTGTCGCGAGCGGGCTGTCGATGTAGTCGGCGGCCACCACCTGGTCCCCGGCCAACGACAGCACCCAGGTGCTGCCTTTGCGATTTCGCGACTTGTCCGGCTTATCGGTGCCGCGCCACCACGCCAGCAGGTACGGAATGACCTTGCCCTGTGTGCAGATGACCGGTGTGCCACCCTGCGCGGCGATCTTGATGATGCGGTTGTGCGCGGCGTCCGGATCGTCGGCGTACGCCTCTTCGGTGAGGCTGGTCTCGGCGGAGATCGTCACTCCGAGTTCCTGTGCCAGTGGTTCGACTGTCTGGATGCACCGCGCTCGGTCGGCCGCGTAGACCTCGGTGGCCCCGAACGCCATCAGTTGGCCGGCCAGTGATTCCGCTTGTGCGCGACCGTTCTTGTCCAGCGGCCGGCTCCGGTCGTCGCCCTTGTAGCGCGACTTGATACCCGCCGTTCCGTGCCGGACGATCAACACCGTCGTGGTGTCCGCCGGTTGTTTGGTGAAAGCCTTGAGCACCGCGCGGTCGTGTGGGTAGGTCAGACGCTGTGCCGCATCGTCGACGGGCAGCCATTCCAGCAGGTCGACTTCTGCGTTGGGCGTGAAATCGCCGCCCAGCGCCCGCGCCGCCCAGTAGTGAACGATCTTGGTGCCCTGCGGGATCGGATAGTGGGTCTGGATCAGGCGCCGGCCCAGCTGGGAGCGCTGACCGGTCTCCTCCCAGATCTCGCGTACCGCGGCGACCGGTTCGTTCTCTCCGGGATCGACTTTGCCCTTGGGTAGGGACCAGTCGTCGTATCGAGGCCGATGAATCAGCGCGACGTGCAGCTCGCCGGTGTCGGGGTCGGGTCGCCACAACGCCGCGCCGGCCGCAATGACCCGTCGCTGAAGCGTCTTGCCCTTCTTGGTCGCTGACTTCTTGGTCGATTTGGTCCTCGAGCTGTCACGTGACGCTCTCTTGGCCACCTCAACTCCCGCAAATCAATTCGGGCCCCTGCCCGGGACCGGATCCGGTGGGTCGCATCGAGGGGTGCAACTCAGTGCTGCCGATGCCGTTCCATCAGCCACACCTGATGGTCGCGGACCTGCCTGCCGTCCTGCGGCGCCGCAGTCCAGTGGCCGTCGGGGCCCAGTTCCCAGCATCGCGTCGAGGGATCCATCGCCGATTCGAAGATCTCGTCGAGATGGGCGGTGAGCCGTGGGTCTTTCACCTGAGCCAGCACCTCGACGCGGCGATCGAGATTGCGGTGCATCATGTCGGCGCTCCCGATGAAGAATTCGTTGATCGCGTTGAAATGGAAAATCCGCGAATGCTCCAAGAACCGGCCGAGAATCGAGCGCACGACGATGTTCTCGGAGAAGCCGTCCGCACCCGGTTTGAGGGCGCAGATGCCGCGCACGACCACCTCGACACGCACCCCGGACTGCGATGCGCGGTAGAGCGCGTCGATGACCTGTTCGTCGACAAGGGCGTTGGCCTTCAGCCGAATCCGGCCATCGCCACGTGTGCGATGCGCTTCGATCTCACGTTCGATGCGCTCGATGATTCCCTTGCGCACGCCGTGCGGGGCGACCAGAAGGTTGCGGTAGCTGACCTTGCGGGAGTAGCCGGTCAGCGAGTTGAACAGGTCTGTGAGGTCCGCGCCGATATCAGGTGCGGCGGTGATCAAGCCGACGTCCTCATAAAGTCGCGCGGTCTTCGGGTTGTAATTGCCGGTGCCGATATGGCAGTAGCGCCGGATCGTCGATCCTTCGCGGCGCACGACCAGACAGGTCTTGCAGTGGGTCTTCAGCCCGATCAGCCCGTAAACGACATGCACGCCCGCATCTTCCAGGGTCCGGGCCCACTTGATGTTGGCCTGCTCATCGAAGCGCGCCTTGAGTTCCACCAGGGCGACCACCTGCTTGCCCGCTTGGGCCGCGTCGATGAGCGCGTTGACGATCGGGGAGTCACCGGAGGTTCGGTACAGCGTCTGCTTGATTGCCAACACATTCGGATCCGCGGCCGCCTGCTCGATGAAGCGCTGCACGCTCGTCGAGAACGAGTCGTAGGGATGGTGCAGCAGTACATCGCCGTCGCGCAGGGTCGAGAAGATGCTCTTCGGCGTCTCGCGCTCCGCGAAGGCCGGATGGGTGGCCGGTACGAACGGGCGGTCCTTGAGGGCCGGGCGGTCCACGTCGTAGACCTGCCACAACGACGAAAGATCCAGCAGCCCCGGCACCTGGACCACATCACCGGGATGCACGTCGAGCTCACGCAGCAGGAGTTCGAGCATGTGCTCCGTCATGTCGTCGGCGACCTCGAGGCGCACCGGAGACCCGAATCGCCGTCGCGCGAGTTCACGTTCCAGCGCCTGGAGCAGATCCTCGTCGCGGTCTTCCTCGACCTGCATGTCGGCGTTGCGGGTGATGCGGAAGACGTGATGCTCCACGATCTCCATGCCCGGGAACAACACGGGCAGGAACGCTGCGATGAGTTCCTCGGTCGGCAGGAACCGGACGACGTCGCTGTCACCGTTGGTGCCCTTGAGAACTACGAACCGGTCGACGTTGTCGGGAACCTTGATGCGGGCGAAGTGCTCGCCACCGTCGTCGGGGGACTTGACGGTGATCGCCATGTTGAGGCTCAGCCCGCTGACGAACGGGAAGGGGTGCGCGGGGTCGACGGCGAGGGGAGTGAGAACGGGGAAGACCTGTTCGTGAAAGTACGTCGACAACTCGCTGCGTTCGGCGTCGGTGAGGTCGGCCCACGTGACAATGTGAATGCCCTCGTCCGCCAACGCGGGGCGCACCGACTGGATGAAGACCTCGGCTTGGCGCAATGAGATCTGGCGTGTGCGTTCGCCGATCCGGCGCAATTGTTCGCGGGGGGACAGCCCGTCGGCCGACCGCACCGACAACCCCATCTCGTCGCGACGTTTCAGCCCGGCCACGCGGACCATGTAGAACTCATCGAGATTAGAAGCGAAGATCGCCAGGAACTTCGCGCGCTCGAGCAAGGGCAGCGAGGTGTCGGCCGCCAGGGCCAGCACCCGGGCATTGAAATCCAGCCAGCTCAGCTCGCGGTTGAGGTACCGGTCTTCGGGCAGTTCGCTTTCGACCGCGGTCGCTGTAGCCGCGGGAGGCGCCTCCGGCGCGGCGTCACCCGGCTGCCAGTCGTCTTCCGTCGATCGCGTTTCGGCTTCCGTCTCCGTCACGTTTCCGATCATCCCTCATCGGCGGGGCATGCGGACCGGCGCGGCTCAAAGTCGCTGCCCGTTCAAGCGTTGTTCACCCTCAACGGGTGCGCGATTGCCCTGGTGGTCGCCGCTCCCACGCCGAGGAGGCGGGCCGCCTCCAAGTCTTCGATGGTGTCGATGTCACAGCGCAGTCCCGGCCAGGCGCCGGTGAGTTCCACAGCACCGGAGTCGCGGTGCCGCCGGGCCGAGTCACGGCCGAGCAATGGATCGAGCGGAACGCCGAACGCGAACAACGCGGCTGTGCCGGTGCGGGGCCGGTCGGCGACGAAGCTGCGCCGGTGGGCCCGGGCGTGTGCCACCGCCTCGGTGAGTTCGTGGGTCTGTAGAGCAGGCAAATCTCCTTGCAGCACAACGGTGTTCGGTGTCTTCTTACTGACTGCCGCCCAGGCGAAGCGCACGGCGGTGTTCAACGGGTCGGGCTCGGTCGGTGGCGTCGCGTCGAACAGCACGTCCGCGCCGAGCTCGCGGGCGGCGGCCGCCGCCGTGTCGTCGGGGGTGACGACGGTGATCGACGCCACGGCGCCGGCTCCGCGGGCCGCAGTGACGGTGTCGACCAACATTGCGAGCACCACCTGCTCACGGGTGTCCGCCGAGAACGCCGGGCTCAGTCTGGTCTTGGCGGCCGCGAGACGTTTCACCGCGATGATCACGCCGATGTCCGCGCTCATGTTCACCATCCTCTCAGCGTCGTTCGGGCTGCCTGCATTCCTGGTCGGCGAGCGGTCGCAGCGGCGTGGGTTACGTTAATGACCATGACCAGCACGGTGGGCACCGCGGCGGTGATGGGGGCGGGCGCCTGGGGAACCGCGTTGGCCAAGGTGCTGGCCGATGCGGGGTCTGAGGTCCGGCTGTGGTCACGTCGGGCCGAAGTCGCCGAGGCGATCAACACCACGCACACCAACAGCGGGTACCTACCCGGTATCGCGCTGCCCACCGCGATCCGCGCAACCACCGATGCGGCCGAGGCCCTCGACGGACTCACCACGGTGCTGCTTGCGGTTCCCGCGCAGACCTTGCGCGCCAATCTCGAACAGTGGCGCGGTCTGATCGCCGATGGCGCCACCCTGGTCAGCCTTGCCAAGGGCATCGAGCTGGGCAGCCTGATGAGGATGAGCCAGGTCATCGTCCAGGCCTGCGGAGTCGACCCCAGTCAGGTCGCCGTGGTGTCGGGCCCCAACCTGGCCGACGAGATCGCACAGGGGCAGCCCGCTGCGACCGTGGTCGCCGCCACCGACTCCGGCCGCGCGATCACCCTGCAGCGCTCACTGAGCACCGGCTACTTCCGCCCCTACACGAACGCCGACGTCATCGGCACCGAGATCGGCGGCGCGTGCAAGAACGTGATCGCCCTGGCCTGTGGCATGGCGGCCGGTGTGGGTCTCGGCGAGAACACCGCGGCCGCGATCATCACCCGAGGGCTGGCCGAGATCATGCGCCTCGGAATCGCCGTCGGCGCCAAGCCCGCGACGCTGGCCGGTCTTGCAGGAGTCGGCGACCTGGTCGCGACCTGCACGTCACCGCATTCGCGCAACCGCAGCTTCGGCGAACGACTGGGGCGCGGCGGCACCATGGAAGCAGCTCAGCTGGCCGCCGGCGGCCACGTCGCCGAGGGTGTGACCTCCTGCGAGTCGATCCTGGCGCTGGCTTCGAGCTACGACGTCGAGATGCCGCTCACCGATGCGGTTCACCAGGTGTGCCACAAGGGTTTATCGGTCGACCAGGCGGTGGCGCTGCTGCTGGGTCGCAGCACCAAACCGGAATGAGTGACCGCTACGGCGACTCGACCCGCGCCGTCAAAGCTGTGAGTTCGCTGCCGATTCCGGGTGATCCGGTGGGCCCGGGACCGGTCTTCGCCTCCGCCTACCACCTCTCCGACGACGAGGGCAGCGAGCAGAACACCTACGGCCGGGGCTCCAACCCGACGTGGCGGCAGCTCGAGTCGGCGCTGGCACAGCTCGAAGGCGCCGCGGCCGCATTGGCTTTCAGTTCTGGGATGGCGGCGATCACTGCCGCGCTGCGGGTGACGGCCAGACCCGGTTCGGTGCTGGTGGTTCCGGCGGACGGCTACTACCAGGTGCGGCGCTATGCCGCTGAAAGCCTTGTCCCACACGGGATCACTGTCCGGGAAGCAACCGCCGACCGGATCTACCAGGCCGCCGAGGGCGCCGATGTGGTGCTGGCCGAAACCCCGACGAACCCCGCGCTGGATGTCGTAGATCTGCGGCGGCTGGCCCAAGCCTGCCGGCGCAGCGGTGCGCGGCTGCTGGTGGACAACACCACCGCCACCCCCCTGGGGCAGCAACCGCTGTCGCTGGGCGCCGACCTCGTGGTGGCCAGCGCCACCAAGGCCCTGGCCGGGCACAGTGACATGCTGGCGGGCTACATCGCAGGCAGCGACGCCGAGCTGATCGCCGCTGCGGAACGCGAGCGGCTGCTGTCCGGGGCGATCCTCGGTTCGTTCGAGGCCTGGCTGGTGCTGCGCAGCCTCGGCAGCATCGGACTCCGGTTCGAGCGGCAATGCCAGAACGCTTTCGCGCTGGCGACCGCGCTGCAAAGCCACGCCAGCGTCCGTTCGCTGCGCTACCCGGGACTGCCCGACGACCCGGCACACCCGGTGGCCGCCGAGCAGATGCGGCGCTTCGGGGGACTGGTGTCGATCGAACTCGCCGACGAGGCCGCAGTACACGCCCTGGTGCGACGCAGCGAGCTGCTGGTGGCTGCCACCAGCTTCGGCGGCATCCACACCTCCGTGGACCGTCGTGCCAGGTGGGGTGACCCGGTCTCGAACGGATTCGCCCGGATTTCGGCCGGTATCGAGGACACCGAGGACCTGGTGTCCGACGTCGTCGCGGCCCTCGACGCCGAATAGTTGCTGCTCACGGCGCCAGATCGTGCTGATAACGGCTGGGCTGTAGCCTCTCTAGTTTGTGACTTCTCGTATTCGCGTCGCCGTCGTCTACGGGGGCCGCAGCTCCGAGCACGCGATCTCCTGCGTGTCGGCCGGAAGCATCCTGCGGAACCTTGATCCGGAACGCTTCGAGGTCGTCGCCGTGGGCATCACCCCGGAGGGTTCCTGGGTTCTGACCGACGGCAAGCCCGAGACCCTGGCCATCACCGATCGCAGACTGCCGGAGGTCAGGGGTGAGTCGGGTACCGCACTGGCGTTGCCGGCCGATCCGCAGCGGCGCGGGGAGCTGGTGTCGTTGGGCCAGGCCGCAGGCGAGGTGCTGGCCGCGGTCGACGTCGTCTTCCCGATCCTGCACGGGCCCTACGGCGAGGATGGCACCATTCAGGGCCTACTCGAGTTGGCCGGGGTGCCATACGTGGGTGCGGGCGTGCTGGCCAGCGCCGCGGGCATGGACAAGGAATTCACCAAGAAGCTGCTGGCGGCCGACGGCCTGCCAATCGGCGATCACGTCGTGCTGCGGCCGCAGGAGAAGGCACCCACGCTGGATGCCATCATGCGCCTTGGCTTTCCGATGTTCGTCAAACCTGCGCGCGGGGGTTCGTCGATCGGGGTGAACCGAGTGATGAGCCCCGACGAGCTGCCTGCGGCGATCGCCGATGCCCGCCAACATGACCCCAAGGTGATCATCGAAGCCGCCATCGAAGGCCGCGAACTCGAGTGCGGTGTCCTCGAATTCCCGGACGGCTCAGTGCAAGCCAGTGCGATCGGTGAGATTCGGGTGACCGGAATCGGCGGTCGTGATGACGGCTTCTATGACTTCGCCACCAAGTATCTCGACGACGGCGCCGAGCTCGACGTGCCCGCGAAAGTCGATGACGATGTCGCAGAAGAACTGCGGCACTTGGCAATTCGCACCTTCAAGGCACTGGACTGCCAGGGCTTGGCGCGGGTCGATTTCTTCCTCACCGAGGAGGGGCCGGTGGTCAACGAGATCAACACCATGCCAGGCTTCACCACGATCTCGATGTATCCCCGCATGTGGGCCGCCAGCGGCATCGACTATCCGACGCTGGTCGGCACCATGGTGGAGACCGCGCTGGCCCGGGGAACCGGTCTGCGCTGAATCAGCGCGGCGGGTTCGGCTCGATCGGAACCGCGGGCATGGTGCGCGCGATCACGTCCGACAACGCTTGAATGGGCGTCGGCCCTGACTCTTTCGGCAGGGTGAGGGCAAGGTAGACCGGGCGGTCCACGGTGACCCAGGTGCTGCGGTCGGTGCCGGGCTCGGTGATCTGGAACCACTGCACCGCGTTGACCACCTGGATGGGGGAGCCGACCACGAACTCGGCCGGCCGGTCGACGCCACAGCGCAGAATGACCGGGTAGTTATCGGCGGCGCCACGCCACGCCGCGGTGCCGGCCGGTACCGGCTCGGCCGCCGCCACCCGATGGAATTCGCCGAGGTTGTCGGGCAGCGCGTTGATCACTTCGCGGCACACCGACGACTCGGCCTTCGGTGCCGGCGCGGCGGCGATGACCACCGGCTGAACCGGAGCCTTCCGAGTGGCCGCGATGCCGAGGACGGCGCCGATCGCCACGATCGCCACGATCACCCCGGCGATCAGCAACGCGCGTGGAGGACCGTCCGCCAGGCTGTCTTCGGTGATCGCGGGGAGGGGCTCAGTCGGCATCGGCAATCGGGCAGGTCAAAGTTCGGGTGATTCCGGCGACCTGTTGAACGCTGGGCACCACGGAGGTGGTCAGCTCGTCTTTCGTGACCGAGCCGACTCGCGCCACCACGTCGTAGGGTCCGGTCACGTATTCCGACGACAGCACGCCGGGCAGCGTGGCCACCTGCTTGGCGACGACTTGGGCGCGGCCGACCTCGGTCTGGATGAGTATGTAGGCCTCCACCACCCGTCGCCTCCTCGTTCACTAGCCGCCCACGCGCGCCGCCGACCTAGACTGGCATGTCCGGGTGCCGGCAAGGCCCCAACGTACCGCAGGTTGCCGTGCCGATCAGCCTGGGCGACAACAGGAGGGCAGACCTCGTGGCCGACGGTGGCGAACCCACTTTGCGCCAGCTCGGCGAGTTCCCGATGATCGACCGGCTGGTGGCCGGGCGCCGTCAACCAGCCGAAGTCACCGTCGGGCCCGGCGACGACGCCGCGGTGGTGAACATGCCCGACGGGCGGGTGGTGGTCACCACCGACATGCTTGTCGAAGGGCGTCACTTCCGGCTGGACTGGTCGTCACCGCACGAAGTCGGTCGAAAAGCCATCGCGCAGAACGCCGCCGACGTCGAGTCGATGGGGGCGCGGCCGAGCGCGTTCGTCGTCGCGTTCGGGGCCCCGCCCGACACGCCGGCGTCGCGGGCCCAGGAACTGGCCGATGGGATGTGGCAGGAGGCCGGCGCGCTGGGCGCCGGGATCGTCGGCGGTGATCTGGTAGCCAGCCCGCAGTGGGTGGTGTCGGTGACCGCGTTCGGTGATCTCGGCGGACGCGCCCCCGTGCTGCGCACCGGGGCGCGTCCCGGATCGGTGGTGGCCATCGCCGGCGAGCTCGGTCGGTCGGCTGCCGGATATTTGTTGTGTCACAACAAAATCGACGGTTTCGACGAGCTGCGCGGGCGTCACCTCGTGCCCCGCCCGCCGTATGGGCAGGGTGTGGTGGCGGCTGACGCCGGCGCGCAGGCGATGACCGATGTCTCCGACGGCCTGATCGCCGATCTCGGCCACGTCGCCCGCGGCTCCGGAGTTGTCGTCGATCTCGCCGCCGACGCGCTGCGGCCCGACGTCGAGGCCGTCACCGCCGCGGCCGCTGCCGCCGGTGTTGACCCGCTTGCGCTGGTGCTCTCCGGTGGTGAAGATCACGCCCTCGTCGCGTGCTTCCCCGACACGGTGCCACCCGGCTGGCGGGTGATCGGTGCGGTGCGAGACGGTTCGCCCGACGTGCTGGTCGACGGGCAGGGGTGGGCCGGTCCGGCGGGTTGGCAATCCTTCGACTGACGGCGCGCGTTAGGTTACGTCGGTGACGACCACCGCCCGGCCGCTTACCGAACTCGTCGAGGATGGCTGGGCGCAGGCGCTCGCCCCGGTCAGCGACCAGGTCACCCAGATGGGCCAGTTCCTGCGCGACGAGATCGCCGCGGGCCGGCGTTATCTGCCCGCCGGTCCGAACGTGTTGCGCGCCTTCACCTTCCCCTTCAGTGACGTTCGGGTGCTGATCGTCGGTCAAGACCCGTACCCGACGCCGGGACATGCGGTGGGCCTGAGCTTTTCGGTGGCGCCCGATGTGCGGCCGCTGCCGCGGAGTCTGGCCAACATTTTCAGCGAATACACCGCGGACCTCGGCTACCCACAGCCGTCGACCGGCGACCTCACACCATGGTCGCAGCGCGGCGTCATGCTGCTCAACAGGGTGCTGACCGTGCAGCCCGGCTCCCCGGCGTCACATCGGGGGAAGGGCTGGGAGACCGTCACCGAATGCGCCATCCGCGCTCTGGTGGCACGCGACCAACCGCTGGTGGCGATCCTGTGGGGGCGCGACGCATCGACGCTGAAACCCGTGCTGGAAGCCTCCGGCATTCAACACAGATGCGTGGCGATCGAGTCGCCGCATCCGTCGCCGCTGTCGGCATCACGGGGATTCTTCGGTTCGCGCCCGTTCAGCCGGGCCAACGAACTGCTGGCCGGGATGGGCGCCGAGCCGATCGACTGGCAGCTGCCCTGACCCACGCCGATATCGACGTTTTGGAGGGATCTACTCGGCGTTTTGCGCCCAGATGTCGGTTTTGCCGGACTGGGAAAATGCGCGGTAGCTTCTGGCTGTGCAAAAGCTGTCCTGACCAGGACTGATACCCACCTCCGAGGGCGACCCCATCCCCGATGAGGCCGAGCCTGACCTCGCCGAGGTGCTGGTCTACACCGGCAAGATCGCCCAGCTGGTTCGGATCACCAACGAACAGTAGTCCCAGGCTGGAACTGCTACTCAGCTCTCGGAGTCGGTGGCCCGGGCGATCTCCCGCCGGGCTAACACCGCATTTCATTGCCGAAGCCGCGCCGGTCGCGCCCAGCACCGGGCTGGTCAACGTCGAGCGCGTCATGGACGGCGGCACAAGGTCGGATTCCCTTGACGTGCTCACCGACCTAGCGGTCCAGCTGCAGGACAACCTGTCGGTACCCACCCACATCCTGGTCGACCCATTGGGCTGGGGCGAGCTTCGCAAGCTTAAGGTCGGCAGCGCATACAACCAAACCTTGTTGGGCGCAGGCACATCCGATGCTGAGCAGCGACTTCTGGGCCTGTCGGTCATCGTTGACCCAGCGGTGCCGGACTACACCGGGCTGATAATCGACAAGCGCGCTGTCGTCAGCGCCGCCGGGCCGATCAGGGTGGCGACCTCCGAACACGAGTACTTCTCGTCAGACTCGGTGCTGCTGCGGGCGACGTGGCGGCTCGGTCATGTTGTTTCGCGGCCCAACAGGATTGGGACGTTCGCGATTGTTGCGCCGGGTTCGTAACGACCGGCGTCATACCTTCTCGGCGATCTGCAACAACACGTCAGCAAGCGCCTGCGGTCTCGAAAGGAAGGGTGAGTGACTGCCCGGGAGCTCGATGATTTCAGAGCCGGGCCTGCCGTTCGCGATCTGCTTGGCCCACCTCAATCGAAGTGCCATGTCATCAGTGCAAACGATCGAAGTGCTCGACACCGAGGGGTATTCGGTCAGCGAGCATGGCACATAGGTGGGGTGGTCAGCCTGTGGTCGAAGGCGTGTGAATGCGGCCTTGGCGGTGTCCTCATCGCAGTCGGCATAGAGCAGCTCACGCGTCAGTTCGAAGTCTGCCCACACCTGCCGTGACTGCTCGTCGGGCTGCAACGCGCCATAAACGGCTGGATTGAGCATGTCCGGCTCATCGCGCAACTGATCACCGAAGCTATGCCCGATCTTTGGCGTGTATGCGCAGAGGTACACCAGGTGGCGAACAGGCCGACGAGTAGCGACTAAAGGGATCACCAAGCCGCCGTAGGAGTGCCCGACAGCGATCACGTCGTCGCCATGTCCGTCGATTGCGGAACAGACCGCGTCTGCGAGAGTGTCGCAAGTTGCTAGATTGTCGTCGATGGGCAGGTCCATCGCGACAACGTCGTGTTCTGCCTGTTGCAGAAGTGGTGCCAAGCGCTCCCAGCACCACGCACCGTGCCACGCGCCGTGGACGAGGGCGAATGTCGTCATGCGGATGACACTAGGAGCGATCAGGCCGCAAGAAGTGAGAAATGCAAAGGTCAGGGGGCTGGGGAGGTAATCCCCCTACAGGCGTCGCGGACGACGACAGTCCTACGGCGTCGGTCAGCCTGCGGAGCAGCGTTGAGCCGCGAAAGCCAGAGCTGCTGCCGGGGGAATGCGACCGGTTAATCATCCGCGTCTAGCGGCGCCTTAGTGGCAGTTAGCCATCGTCGGATGTAGCCACGGTGAGGATCAGCTGCCTTTTCCAACACGGTCGGGTTCGCCGGAAGATAGTCGACCAGCCACCGCGACAACCCGTCCCGCTCCTCCACAGCGCCAGGCGGATGCAGCTTCCAACCGAGGTCGTCCACCGACCACTGGGCCTTAGCCTGATTGCTCAGCATCGACGCTGTGACCCAGGTCGACTCGTCGTCGCACTCACCTCGGCTGACGTGAGACCTCCAGTTCGGATGTGCCGGGAAGTCCTCCCCGAGCACAACATGGAGGAGGCGGAGAACACCGGGTTTATGAGTCGGTTGCCCGTGTAGCGGTCGATGAAGCCATCACGCATGAACAGGTTCAGCGACTGGCGTTCCGAATACCGGCGGACGATCGTCCCTACCCGCAACCCGCCCAAATGTCGGTTTGGGCGTGGAGGGGATCAGCCGCGGCTGACCTTGCCGGCCTTCAGGCAGGAGGTGCAGACGTTCACGCGGTGCTTGTTACCGCCCGGGCGGGTGACGGCACGCACGGTCTGGATGTTCGGGTTCCACCGGCGGCTGGTCCGGCGATGGGAATGCGACACCGACTTGCCGAAGCCGGGGCCCTTTCCGCAGACGTCGCACACGGCAGCCATGTAGAACTCCTCTAAGTCAGTAGTCGAACTTTGTCCGGGGGCCAACGACCGCACGACGGGTGACCCGACAACCTGACTAGGATAGCCGTCCGGTGAACCGAACGCCAAAATCGGCCGGTCCCACGCTCTGAAGACCCCACCCGGGCGGCGCTGACCTGCGGCGACCCCAGTATCCCACGGTCCCGTGCGGCGCTGGCATCGCAGTGTCGGGTGGACTGGATAGGCTGTCGCGACGAAGCCGTGTGGTGGGCCAGGGATCGCGAGGAGGTGCCGATGCCGGACCGGCGGCTGGACGCATCGGCCCTGCGCGACTGGGCTCACACCGCCGTCGGCGATCTGATCACCCACACCGACGAGATCAATCGGCTCAATGTTTTCCCGGTGGCAGATTCCGACACCGGGACGAATCTGCTCTTCACCATGCGGGCTGCGCTGACCGGCGCGGAGTCGGTGACCGGCGCCGGCGGTGTCAGCGAGCTGACCGCCGCAATGGCGGAAGGCGCAATGCACGGCGCCCGGGGAAATTCCGGAGTCATCCTGTCTCAGATCCTGCGCGGCCTGGCCGACGTCACCGCCGCCGCTGCCGCCGACACCGACGGGTTTCTCGCCGATATCGACGCGGTCCTGTTGGGCGCCGCGCTGCGGCACGCCGTCGGATTGGTCGTCTCGTCGATGGGCGGCCAACTGGTGGCCGGCACCATCGTGTCGGTGCTGCAGGCCGTCGCCGACACCGTCCAGCAGTGGGCCGCCGACGGCGCCGGCCTGGCCGAGGCGCTGATGGCGGGCGCCGAGGCCGGAGTCGCGGCGTTGGAGCGCACGCCCGAGCAGTTGGACGTGCTGGCCGAGGCCGGTGTGGTGGACGCCGGCGGGCGCGGGTTTTTGGTGCTGATCGATGCGCTGATCGCCACTATGACCGGGCATACGCCGCACCGGGACGCCTATGAGCCGGGGCCGCCGCGCATCGAGAGCGTCGCCGCGGAACCGGCTCCGCCCCAATTCGAGGTGATGTATCAGCTCGCCGACTGCGATGCGGCAGCCCTCGATCCGTTGCGCACCCGGTTGGAGCAGCTCGGTGATTCGGTGGCGATCGCCGCGTCGGCCGACCGGTACTCGGTTCACGTCCACACCGACGACGCCGGCGCCGCCGTGGAGGCCGGGATGGCGGCCGGCGCCATCAGCCGAATTCAGATCTCGGTGCTCAGCACGGGCCAGGCCCGGGTCTCCCCCGGAAGCTGGAGCCGTGACCGCGCGGTGCTGGCCGTCGTCGACGGTGACGGTGCCGCAGAGCTTTTCGAGCAGGAGGGCGCCTGCGTGCTGCGCCCGGACGCCGAGCTCACCGATCCAACCAACGGTGTCAGCGCCCACGAATTGCTGCGCGGAATCGTCGACGCCGGAGCCGCCCAGGTGATGGTGTTGCCCAATGGCTATGTGGCGGCCGAGGAGCTGGTCGCCGGATGTACGGCCGGAATCGGCTGGGGCATGGACGTTGTCGCGTTGCCGACCGGTTCGATGGTGCAGGGGCTGGCCGCGCTGGCCGTCCACGACCCGGCCCGGCAGGCCGTCGACGACGGCTACTCGATGGCAAGGGCGGCGGCCGCCGCCCGGCACGGGTCGGTGCGCACCGCCACCGAGCAGGCGCTGACATGGGCGGGCAGTTGCGAACCCGGTGACGGACTGGGCATCGCCGGCGACGAAGTGCTGGTGGTCGCCGACGATGTCACGGCTGCGGCCACCGGGCTGATCGATCTGTTGTTGGTGGCGGGCGGCGAGATGGTGACCGTATTGATCGGCGACGGCGTCGATCCTGCGGTCGCTGAGGCGTTGGCCGCGCATGTCCACCGGCGTCATCCCGGAATCGAATTCGCGACCTATGCCACCGGTCACCGCGGCGACGCGTTGCTGATCGGAGTGGAGTAGCCGTGGTCAACCTGACCGACCGGCTCGACGGCATCGTCGGCGGCAAGGCCGCCGGCCTGCTCGACGACGTGTTCGGCATCCGCACCGTCGACGACCTGCTGCGGCACTATCCCCGCAAGTACATCCACGGCATGTCGGTATGGAGTGAGGACGAGGAGCCGCCGGCGGAGGGCGAACACATCACGCTGGTCGGCGAGATCGAGAAGGCCGAGGTGCGCTGGACCAATCGCCAACCCAAGCGCGAATATCTGGTGATCACGCTGGGCAAGGGCCGGCGCAAGGTCACCGCCACGTTCTTCAACGCCAAGTGGCTGAAGAACGAATTGGTGGTGGGCGTCCGCCTCATGCTGTCCGGCGAGGTCGGTTACTTCAAAGGCAATATGCAGCTGACTCACCCGGACTTTCTGGCGCTGAAATCGCCGAAGGGCCGGGTGTTCGGCAGTAAGTCACTCAAGACGATCGCCGACACGTCGACGTCGGCGGCCGGCGAGCTGACGATGTCGGCGTTCGAACGCGACTTCTTCCCGATCTACCCGGCCAGCTCCAAGCTGCAGAGTTGGGACATCTACGCCTGCGTGCAGCAGGTACTCGCAGTGTTGGACCCGATCGCCGACCCTCTGCCGGAAAGTGTTGTGCGCGAACGTGGTCTGATCTCCGAGGACGAGGCGTTGCGCGCCATTCACGTCGCCGAGAAAGAACCCGAACGCCAGGCCGCACGCGAGCGGCTGAGGTTCGACGAAGCCGTCGGCATGCAGTGGGCGCTGGCGCTGCGCCGACATGGCGAACTCGGTGAATCCGGCCCACCCGCACCGCGCCGCGATGACGGGTTGGCCGCCGCGATGATGCAACGGCTGCCGTTCGAGTTGACCGTGGGTCAACGCGAAGTTCTCGACGTCGTCACCGCCGAGCTGGCAGCGACCAAGCCGATGAACCGGTTACTGCAGGGCGAGGTCGGCTCCGGCAAAACGATCGTTTCGGTGCTGGCCATGCTGCAGATGGTCGACGCGGGCTACCAGTGCGCGCTGTTGGCACCGACGGAAGTCCTTGCCGCCCAGCATGTCCAGTCGATCCGCAGCATCCTGGGCCCGTTGGCGATGGCCGGTCAACTCGGGGGTGAGGACGGCGCGACCCGGGTCGCGCTGCTGACCGGGTCGATGTCGGCGGCGCAGAAGCGCCAGGTGCGCGAGGAGGTTGCCTCGGGGGAGGCCGGCATTGTCGTCGGCACCCACGCGCTGCTGCAGGACGCGGTCGAATTTCACAAGCTGGGCTTCGTCGTCGTCGACGAACAGCACCGGTTCGGTGTCGAGCAGCGAGATCGGTTGCGAGCCAAGGCGCCTGAAGGTTTGACCCCTCATCTGCTGGTGATGACCGCTACGCCGATTCCTCGCACCGTCGCGCTGACGGTGTACGGCGATCTGGAAACGTCGACGCTGCGCGAGCTTCCGCGTGGACGTCAGCCGATCACCACCAACACGATCTTCATCAAGGACAAGCCCCAATGGCTGGCCCGGGCCTGGCAGCGGATCACCGAGGAAGTCGCCCAGGGGCGCCAGGCCTACGTCGTCGCCTCCCGCATCGACGAGGACGACAAGGCGGGCGAACAGCAGGCCGGTCCGCCCGCCGAGACCGTCATCAACCTGTTCGAGCACCTGGGTCACGGACCGCTGGCCGGCCTGCGCCTGGGCTTGATGCACGGCCGGCTGGCCGCCGACGAGAAGGACGCGGTGATGTCGGCGTTCCGCGCCGGGCAGATCGATGTCCTGGTGTGCACCACCGTGATCGAGGTCGGCGTGGACGTGCCGAACGCGACGGTGATGGTGGTGATGGACGCCGACCGGTTCGGCATCAGCCAGCTGCACCAGCTGCGCGGGCGTATCGGACGCGGCTCGCATGCGAGCCTGTGCCTGCTGGCCACGAAGCTTCCGGAGGGATCCAAAGCGGGTGAACGGCTGACCGCGGTTGCCAGCACGCTGGACGGCTTCGCGCTGGCCGATCTGGATTTGCAGGAGCGCCGCGAGGGGGATGTGTTGGGACTCAACCAGTCCGGGCGCCCGATCACGCTGCGGTTTCTGTCACTGGCTGAGCACCTCGAGGTCATCGTCGACGCGCGCGAGGTGGCCCAGTCGATGTACGCCCGCGATCCCGGCAACCGGGGGATGGGGGTTCTGGCCGGCCAGTTCACCGGCGGTGACCGGATCGATTATCTGGATAAGTCGTGAGACGCCGGCCGCTGATCTGGTTGGCGGTGATCGCAGCGCTGTCGGTGATCGTCTCGGTGCAGGTGATGTCTTCGACGAGCCATCCCGACGCCATGATCGCCCGCGCCGACGTCCCGACGGTGGCGCCGGGTACCGATGTGCTCGACGGCCTCGTGATCGTGCCCGTGCGAATCCGCGGCTACGACTACCGGCGCGCGGCGTTCGGCGATGCCTGGGATGATGACAATTCCGCGCCCGGTGGCCACAACGGCTGCGACACCCGCGACGACATCCTCGACCGCGATCTCGTCGACAAGACCTTCGTGTCCACCAAACGCTGCCCGCAGGCGGTGGCGACCGGTGTCTTACACGATCCCTACACCAGCGCGACCGTTCCGTTCACCCGAGGCGCGCAAGTCGGTGCCGCGGTGCAGATCGACCACCTGGTGCCGCTGGCGTACGCGTGGGACATGGGTGCCCGAAACTGGCCGGACGACATGCGAATTCGATTCGCCAATGACCCGGCCAACCTGCTCGCGGTTGACGGTCAGGTGAATCAGGACAAAGGTGACCAACCGCCGGGCAGCTGGATGCCGCCCAACCATGCGTTCTGGTGTCAGTACGCGATTCAGTTCATCGCCGTGCTTCGCGGCTACGCACTGCCGGTGGATCAGGCGTCGGCCGACGAGTTGCGCGAGGCCGCGGCCACCTGCCCCACCCGGTAAGCGCGGGTGATCAGTCGGTCGCCGACAGCGCCGCGCGGGGTCACGGTCCACCATGACGCGCATCAGGCCTGTCGATCTTCGCAGGTCAAAAATCCGAACGGATACGTGTATTCAAGCCCACATCGATTAAATGCGCATATCAGATGCGGAATAAACTACCGTCAGATTTATGCAGCTCACACGCTTTACCGACCTAGGCCTCCGGGCCATGATGCTGCTCGCCACCGGCCACGACCGCGAGCAGCGGGTGACCACCAAGACGGTCGCCGCGGCGGCAGGCGCGTCGGAGAACCACGTCGCCAAGGCCGTCTCGCGGCTGACCGAACTGGGGCTGGTGAATTCCCGCCGCGGCCGCACCGGTGGCCTGGAACTCACCGAAACCGGCCGCGACGCATCGCTCGGCTGGCTGGTGCGCCGGCTCGAAGGCGATCGCGAGGTCGTCGACTGCACCGGGCAGCCGGCCTGTCCGCTGATCGCGGGCTGCCGGCTGCGACGCGTGCTCGCCGATGCCAAAGAGGCGTTCTACGCCGAGCTTGATCGCTACACCATCTCCGACCTCGTCGGCAGCCAGATGCTGCCCGTTGTTTTACAACTGAAGTGAAAGGATCCGAAATGACCACCACCGCAATCGAAGCGGCCGAGGTTCACAAACTTGAGCCCGAGCACGCCGAGATCATCAAGGCGACACTGCCGCTCGTCGGCGCACATGTCGACGAGATCACGGTGGCGTTCTATCGGCGGATGTTCGGTCAACATCCCGAACTCCTGCGCAACCTGTTCAACCGCGGCAATCAGGCGCAGGGATCGCAGCAGCGAGCGCTGGCCGCGTCGATTGCGACCTTCGCGACCCACCTAGTGAATCCGGACTTGCCGCACCCGAGCGAATTGCTCTCGCGTGTCGGCCACAAGCACGCGTCGCTGGGCGTCACCGCCGACCAGTACCCGATCGTGCATGAGCACCTGTTCGCCGCGATCGTCGAGATTCTCGGTGCCGACACGGTCACCGCCGAGGTCGCCGCGGCGTGGGACCGGGTCTACTGGATCATGGCCGACACCCTGATCGGGTTGGAGCGTGAGCTCTACACCCGCGCCGGGGTTGAGACCGGCGATGTCTTCCGCCGGCTGCGGGTCACCGCCCGTGAAGATGACCCCTCGGGTGTTGTGCTGATCACCGTGGGCGCCGAGGGAATCTCGAACAATGCTGCCGCGCAATACGTTTCGGTCGGCGTGACCTTGCCGGACGGCGCGCGCCAGCTTCGCCAGTACAGCCTGGTGAACGTTCCCGGCGCCACCGAGTTGACCTTCGCGGTCAAGCCGGTCGACGCCGTCGGGCAGAGCCCGGCCGGGGAGGTGTCCAACTGGATCCGCTCGAACGTGCGCGTCGGCGATCTGCTGGACGTCACGGTGCCGTTCGGCGATCTGCCCGAGCCGCGCAGCGACGCTCCGGTGGTGTTGATCTCGGCAGGCATCGGCATCACGCCGATGGTCGGGATCCTGGAATACCTTGTCGAGCATGGCTGCCGGGCGCCGGTGCAGGTTCTGCACGCCGACCGCAGCGATGTGACGCACCCGCTGCGCAAGCGGCACCGCGAACTGGTGGACATCCTGCCCGAAGCGAGCCTGGATCTCTGGTATGCCGAGGGCGTCGACGGGGACAACGTCAGGATCCACGAAGGTCTGATGAACCTCGAGGGCATCGAGATCGCCGATGGCGCCGAGATCTATCTCTGCGGCAATGACGGTTTCGTGCAGGCGGTGCGCGCTCAGCTGACTGTCCGCGGCATCGCCAAGGAGCAGGTGCACTGCGAGTTGTTCAGCCCGAACGACTGGCTGTTGGACGCCTGACCCAAAGCGGCATCGACTCTGCGGTCAGTGCGGATCTCCGAATCGGAATCGCGCTCACCGCAGAGTCGATGCGCTGTGCGCAGACGCGAAGCCGAATCCCCAGATACCGATTCAGCCTTCTGGGTTCGGCCGGAACCGGGTCCCGTCGTCGAGCCCGTTGAGGGTCTCCACCTCCGCGGGGGTGAGCTCGAAGTCGAACACGTCGGCGTTTTCGGCGACCTGGGCTGCATTGGCGAAGGGGGTAACGACGATGTCGCCCAGCTGCAGGCTCCAGCGGATCAGCACCTGTGCGGGCGACTTACCATGAGCCGCAGCAACTTCCGTGATCGCGGCAGTCTCGGTGAGCTTGCCTTCGTTGGTCGGGATGTACGCCTCGGTCATGATCGAACGCTCAGCGTGCACCGTGCGCAGCTCGGACTGGTTGAGCAGCGGGTGTAGTTCGACCTGATTGACCGCCGGCGGGAAGTAGCTCAGGTCGATGATGTCCGCCAAATTCTCGGGGGTGAAGTTCGCGACACCGATCGACTTGATCAGGCCGTCCTGGCGGGACCGCATGATTCCGCCCCAGGCGTCGATGTATTTGCCGTTCTGCTCGGCGGGCCAGTCCATGAGGTAGAGGTCCACATACTCCAGGCCGAGGCGCTCGACGCTGGCCCTGATGGCGTCCTGGGCGGACTGGAACCCCTGGTCCTCGGTGGCCAGTTTGGTGGCGATGAACAGTTCGTCGCGGGGGATGCCCGACGCGGCAATGGCGCGCCCGACAGCCTCCTCATTGCCCTTGGCGGTGTCGATCAGCCGGTAACCCGCCTCCAGGGCGCTGGCCACCGCGCTCTCGGTCTCCTCGGCGGAGAGCTCGGCGACGCCGAGGCCCAGCACGGGGAGGGTGTTGTCGTCGTTGAGCGTGACGGTGGGGATCGCGGCCGCCGGCATCGTGTCACCTGTCTGTGGAGTCGAGTGAGTCGGGGACACGACCCGTCGCAATCGGCTACGGGTCAACCGACTTCGGGTGACGATAGTACCCAGGGCGATATGTCGTCTGAGCAGGCCCGGCGCGCCGCCGCTGAAGAATGGTCGAATTGTCGGATTCGTCAACCGCCCAGCGCAGCCGGGGCTGACGGGCCGCCGGCAGTCGCGGTCCCGTACGCTGCGGCGATACCGGTACTGCACAACAGAACCGAGGAATATCGATGACTGAGACCGTGTCCGGCACTGCGCGAAGCCGGTTCCTCCAGCGGGCGCTGCCGGTGGCCAACCGGGCCGGCGTCAAGCTCATTCCGCACCTACCGAGCGGGCTCAAGCGGCTGCTGTCGGGTGGCCGCGCGGTCACGATCGACGGGAATACCCTCGATCCGTCAATCCAGATGATGCTGGCCGCCCAGCGGGCGACCGGCATGAGCAGCCTCGCGGTGACCGGCGATCCGATCGCCACCCGGCGACAAAACCGGGAAGCGACGGCCAGCCTCGACGAGGCCGACATCCACGTCGCGCAGATCGGGCCGATCGAGATTCCCGGGCCGGCCGGGATCATCCCGGCTCGGCACTATCGCCCGGCCGACGCCGACGGCGCTCCACTGTTGGTCTTCTATCACGGCGGGGGATTCGTCTTCGGCGACCTCGAAACGCATGATTCAGCGTGCCGGCTCATCTGCCGTGACGCCGGCGTGCACGTCCTTTCCATCGACTACCGGCTGGCACCCGAACACAAGGCGCCCGCCGCTGTCGACGATGCCTACGCTGCCTACCTGTGGGCTGTGTTGAACGCCGCGGAGTTGGGTGCCGATCCCGACCGCATCGCTGTTGGCGGTGACAGTGCCGGCGGCTGCCTGGCAGCGGTGGTGAGCCAGCTCGCGCGCGACGGCGGCGGCCGGCAGCCAAGCCTGCAGTGGCTGATTTATCCGGTCACCGACCTGCGTGGCGGGACCCGCTCGCGCACCCTGTTCGCCGACGGCTTCCTGCTGTCGAAGAGCAACATGGACTGGTTCGCCGACGCCTACGTCGAGGGATCTGCCGTCGACATCACCGATCCACGGGTGTCGCCCTTGCTGGCCGATGACCTCAGCGGGCTCGCACCGGCGCTCGTCATCACCGCCGGCTTCGACCCGCTGCGTGACGAGGGCGAACAATATGCGGCGAAACTGCAGGCAGCGGGGGTGCCCGTCGATCTGAGGCAGATGGGTCCGATGACCCACGCATTTCTCAATTTGAACGCGCTGGGCGGCCAAGTCAGCCAGTGCAACGCCGAGATGATCTCGGCGCTGCGCGCTCACTTCGCCCGCGCCTGAGTTCCGGCGGGCCGGGGCGAGGCGACCCGGGGATTGACGGGGCCCACGCGGGCCGCCGGTACTCTAGAGGCGCTAACACTCCAGTCTTGACAGCGAGGATCAGCTGACCCGTGGCCACCAATAAAAAAAGCACCCCCCGCTATGACCTGAAAGCTCAGGATCGTAAGCGCAACCTGGCCATCCAGCTGGGGTTGACCGCGATCGTCGTGATCTTCGCCGTTGCTCTGGTGCTCTACATCGTGATGAGCCACGACAAGAAGACCGCTGCGGCAGGCAATGCCCAGGCGGTGCGGATCACCTCGAGCCAGCTGATCAAGAAGGACGGCACCGACGAGCCCAAGGCAGTTCTGTCGCTCTACGAGGACTTCCAGTGCCCGCACTGCCGTGATTTCGAGAAGGCCTTCGGCCCGACCATTACCAAGCTGGTCGACTCCGGCGCCGTCGCCGCCGACTACAACATGGTCGCCATCCTCAACTCGTCGGCGAACAAGAACTACTCGACGCGGGCGGCGAACGCGGCCTACTGCGTCGCCGACGAGAACAAGGACGCCTTCATCCGATTCCACTCCGCGCTGTTCGCCCAGCAGCCCGAGGAGGGTTCGGGCGTGGCGCCGGACAACAAGGCGCTGATCGAGACCGCCCGTCAGGCTGGTGCGGCAGGCAGCGTTCCCCAGTGCATCAACTCCGGCAAACACAGCGACATGGTCGAGGGGTTGGCCGCGGCGTCGAAGATCACGGCGACGCCGACCATCCGGCTCAACGGGCAGGACATCAGCCCCGCCTCGCCGGAGGACCTGATCGCCAAGGTGAAGGCGATCGTCGGCAACGTGCCCGGCCTGGATGCCGCCCCGACACCGCCGAGCCCGACCCAGCCCACGCCGGCCCCGACGTCGTGAGCGTGGCGACCCCGGCGCCGGTCGAACCGACCGAACCCGTCGAGTCGAAAGACCCGTCGGCTGGGGTCGCCGTGCGCCAGACAAGTGCCTGGTGGGTACTGATCGCCGGCGTCATCGGCCTCATCTCCTCGGCCACCCTCACGATCGAGAAGATCGAGATCCTGGTCAACCCGGCCTACGTGCCGAGCTGCAGCATCAACCCGGTGCTGTCGTGTGGCTCGGTGATGATCACCCCGCAGGCGTCGGCGTTCGGTTTCCCCAACCCGCTGATCGGCATTGCCGCATTCACCGTCGTGGTCGTCAGCGGCCTCCTCGCGGTGGCCAAGGTCCGGCTCCCGCGGTGGTACTGGACGGGATTGATGATCGGCACCGCGCTGGGCGTGGTGTTCATTCACTGGCTGATCTTCCAGACGCTGTACCGCATCGGCGCGCTGTGCCCGTACTGCATGGTCGTCTGGGCGGTCACCGTCCCGCTTCTGGTCGTTGTGTGCTCGATCGCCCTTCGTCCGCTCGCGGGCAACGTTGTCGCCCGCGTCATCTACACCTGGCGGTGGTCGCTCGTGACGCTCTGGTTCACCGCGCTGCTCCTGCTGATCCTGGTTCGGTTCTGGAACTACTGGTCGACGTTGATCTAGTCACCAGGCGGAGGGTCGGCCCCGCGGGTAGGGTATCCGGGTGATTTCTAAAGTCCTCGTCGCTAATCGCGGTGAGATCGCGATCCGAGCATTCCGCGCCGCTTACGAGATGGGCATCGGCACGGTCGCGGTGTTTCCGTTCGAGGACCGCAATTCTTTGCATCGGTTGAAGGCTGATGAGTCGTATCAGATCGGTGAGATCGGGCATCCGGTGCGGGCGTATCTGTCGGTGGATGAGATCGTCGCCACCGCCGAGGCCGCCGGGGCCGATGCGATCTATCCGGGCTACGGATTCCTGTCGGAGAACCCCGAGCTGGCGGCGGCGTGTGCGGCGTCGGGCATCACGTTCATCGGTCCCGATGCCTCGATTTTGGAGTTGACGGGCAACAAGGCTCGCGCGATCGCCGCGGCCCGTGATGCCGGCCTGCCGGTGTTGGCGTCCTCGGCCCCGTCGGCGTCGGTCGAGGAACTGGTCGCCGCGGCCCAGTCGATGGATTTCCCGTTGTTCGTCAAGGCCGTCGCCGGCGGCGGCGGCCGCGGGATGCGCCGGGTCACCGAGCCGGCCGCGCTGCCCGAGGCCATCGAGGCGGCCAGTCGCGAAGCGGAGTCGGCGTTCGGCGATCCCACGGTGTTCCTCGAACAAGCTGTGGTGAATCCGCGGCATATCGAGGTGCAGATCCTGGCCGACACTTACGGCAACGTCATTCACCTGTACGAGCGTGACTGCAGCGTGCAACGCCGTCATCAGAAGGTCATCGAGCTGGCCCCGGCGCCGAATCTGGATCCCGCTCTGCGCGACCAGATCTGCGCCGACGCCGTGGCGTTCGCCCACCACATCGGATACAGCTGCGCCGGCACGGTGGAGTTCCTGCTCGACGAGCGCGGCCGGCACGTCTTTATCGAGATGAATCCCCGGATCCAGGTGGAGCACACCGTGACCGAGGAGATCACCGACGTCGACCTGGTGTCGGCGCAGCTGCGAATCGCCGCGGGGGAGACGCTGGCGGATCTGGGCCTGAGCCAGGACCGGATCGCCCCGCACGGCGCGGCGCTGCAATGCCGCATCACCACCGAGGACCCGGCGAATGGCTTTCGGCCCGACACCGGCCGCATCACGACCTACCGCTCACCGGGCGGGGCGGGGATCCGCCTGGACGGCGGAACCCACCTGGGCGCCGAAGTCACGGCGCACTTCGATTCGATGCTGGTCAAGCTGACCTGCCGCGGCCGTGATTTCCCCACCGCGGTGGCCCGGGCCAAGCGGGCGGTGGCCGAATTCCGCATCCGCGGTGTGTCGACGAATATCCCGTTCCTGCAGGCGGTTCTGGACGACCCGGACTTCCAGGCCGGCCGGATCACCACCTCGTTCATCGACGAGCGCCCGGAATTGCTGACCGCGCGCACGTCGGCTGACCGCGGAACCAAGATGTTGAAGTTCCTGGCCGAGGTGACTGTGAACTCGCCGTATCGGGACCGACCCCGGTACTACCCCCAGGACAAGCTGCCCGATATCGACATCGCGGCGAGCGCACCGCCGGGCAGCAAACAGCGCCTCGACGAACTCGGCCCACAGGGATTCGCCCAGTGGCTCAAGGATTCTCCGGCGATCGGGGTGACCGATACCACCTTCCGCGATGCCCACCAGTCGCTGTTGGCGACGCGGGTGCGGACGTCGGGTCTGCTCAAGGTCGCTCCGTACATCGCCAGGATGACCCCGGAACTGTTGTCGATCGAATGCTGGGGCGGCGCGACTTACGATGTGGCGCTTCGGTTTTTGAAGGAAGACCCGTGGGAGCGACTGGCCGCGCTTCGTGAGGCGATCCCCAACATTTGTTTGCAGATGCTGCTACGCGGCCGAAACACCGTGGGTTACACGCCTTATCCGGAGACGGTGACGCACGCCTTCGTCGACGAGGCCGCCCGCACCGGGGTGGACATCTTCCGGATCTTCGACGCGCTCAACAACGTCGATTCGATGCGCCCTGCCATCGATGCGGTACGTGCAACGGGTTCGGCGGTCGCCGAGGTCGCGATGTCCTACACCGGGGATCTGTCCGACCCCGCCGAGACGCTGTACACCCTGGACTACTGGCTGCGGCTGGCCGAGCAGATCGTCGAGGCCGGTGCGCATGTGCTGGCGATCAAGGACATGGCCGGGCTGTTGCGCCCGCCTGCGGCGGCCACCCTGGTCTCTGCGCTGCGCAGCCGCTTCGACCTGCCGGTGCACGTGCACACCCATGACACCCCGGGCGGACAGCTGGCCACCTATACCGCGGCCTGGCACGCCGGGGCCAGCGCGGTCGATGGTGCCGCAGCGCCGCTGTCGGGCACCACAAGCCAGCCGGCTCTGTCGGCGATCGTCGCCGCCGCGGCGCACACCCCCTTCGACACCGGTATCAACCTGGACGCGGTCTGCGACCTGGAACCGTACTGGGAGTTGCTGCGCCGGGTGTACGCGCCGTTCGAGTCGGGTCTGCCCGCGCCGACCGGGCGGGTGTATCACCACGAGATCCCCGGTGGCCAGTTGAGCAACCTGCGCACCCAGGCCATCGCGCTCGGCCTGGGCGAGCGGTTCGAGGACGTCGAGAACGCCTACGCCGGCGCCGACCGGATCCTGGGTCGGCTGGTCAAGGTGACCCCGTCGAGCAAGGTGGTCGGAGATCTGGCGCTGGCCCTGGTGGGCGCCGACATCACCGCCGAGGAGTTCGCCGAGGACCCAGCCCGGCACGACATTCCCGACTCGGTGATCGGGTTCCTGCGCGGCGAGCTGGGCGATCCCCCCGGCGGCTGGCCAGAACCGTTGCGCACCAAGGCATTAGAGGGTCGTGGGGCCGCCAAGCCTGAGCAGCCGCTGTCGGTCGAGGACGAGAAGATACTCGGCGAGCCGGGCGCGGCTCGCCAGGCCGCTTTGAACCGATTGCTGTTCCCCGGCCCCACCAAGGAATTCGAGGCGCACCGCGAGGAGTACGGCGACACCTCGGGCTTGAGCGCTAATCAGTTCTTCTCGGGTCTGCGCCACGGTGACGAGCACCGCATCGAGCTCGAGCGCGGTGTGGAGCTCATCGTCGGGCTGGAGGCGATCTCCGATCCCGACGAGCGCGGCATGCGCACCGTCATGTGCATCATCAACGGGCAGCTCCGCCCGGTGTTGGTGCGCGACAACAACATCGCCGAAATCGTGCCGGCGGCCGAGAAGGCTGACCGCACCAACCCCGACCACGTCGCCGCCCCCTTCGCCGGCGTGGTCACCGTCGGGGTCAGCGTCGACGAGAAGGTCAAAGCGGGCCAGACCATCGCCACCATCGAGGCGATGAAGATGGAGGCTGCCATCACCGCACCCAAGTCCGGCACCGTCACCCGCGTCGCTGTCAGCAGCACCGCCCAGGTCGAAGGCGGCGACCTACTGGTGGTGATCGGTTCGGAGGGCTTGACCGGGGGATCGGCCTGACCCGCATAGTCGGAGGCAGCGCCGGCGGGCGGCACTTCGACGTGCCGCCGCGTGGTACCCGGCCCACGACGGACCGGGTCCGTGAGGCGCTGTTCAATGTGCTTGCCGCACGGCGGGATTTCGACGGTCTGCGGGTGCTGGATCTGTATGCCGGGTCGGGCGCGCTCGGGCTGGAAGCATTGTCGCGCGGTGCGACTTCGGCATTGTTCGTCGAAAGTGATTCGCGCGCAATCACGGTCATCAAACGAAATGTCGAGGCCCTCGGCCTTTCGGGTGCGACGGTCCGGCGGGGGTCGGTCGCGGCGGTCCTGGCGGCCGGGGCCGACCGGCCGGTGGATCTCGTGTTGGCCGATCCGCCGTATGACGTCTCTACCGTCGAGATCGAAGCGCTGCTGGACAGTCTGGAGCGCAACGGTTGGCTGCGCCCGGACAGCGTCGTCGCGATCGAGAGGCCGGCGTCGGCGGACGAGCTCACCTGGCCAACGGGTTGGACATCCTGGCCGGTGCGTCGCTATGGAGATACTCGCATCGAGATCGGGGCCTGCTAGCGTCATCCGACATGAGTGGCGCGGTATGCCCGGGATCGTTCGATCCGGTGACGCTGGGTCATGTCGACATCTTCGAGCGGGCCGCAGCGCAATTCGACGAGGTGATCGTCGCCGTCCTGATCAACCCCAACAAGTCGGGGATGTTCGACATCGACGAGCGGATCGCGATGATCGACGAATCATGCGCGCACCTGCCGAACCTACGTGCCGAGTCGGGGCAGGGACTGGTCGTCGACTTCGTCAAGCAACGCGGGCTGACCGCGATCGTCAAAGGTCTGCGCACCGGAACCGATTTCGAGTACGAGCTGCAGATGGCTCAGATGAACAAGCACATCGCCGGCGTGGACACGTTCTTTGTGGCCACCACCCCGCAGTACTCGTTCGTCTCCTCGTCGCTGGCCAAAGAGGTCGCGACATTTGGCGGAGATGTCTCGGCGCTGCTTCCCGAGCCGGTGAACCGCCGCCTGCAGGCCAAGCTGGCCAGCCGCTCCCGCTGACCATTGGGTTTGGTCCGGGGTCGTCCGGGTATCGCCAAGTTGGCGCACAGCCCCGCGCCGAAAACCCACCAAACAGCGGAGGTATTGCTGTGGTCGAAACATTCGTGCAGTCCACGACCGACGTCGTCGACTTTCTCAAGCACCAGCACAACCTGATCAAGGACATGTTCGACGACGTGCTGTCCGCCTCGGAATCCAAGGCAAGAGAGAAGGCGTTCGTCGATCTGCGGCAGCTTCTTGCCGTGCACGAAACCGCCGAGGAGATGGTGGTTCATCCGCGTGCGCGGCACGAGCTGACCGGCGGCGACAATATCGTCGAAGCCCTGCTCGCCGAAGAGCACGAGGCCAAGCAGCAGCTCTCGGCGCTGGAGAAGATGGACATCGACTCCAAGGAATTCCTCGACGAACTCACCAAGTTCCGCGATGCCGTGGTCGCGCACGCCGAGCGGGAGGAGAACGAGGAGTTCAACCAGTTGCAGTCCGAACTGGACGCTCCTGACCTGGAGCGGATGGCCGGCGCCGTGCGCGCGGCCGAGGCGATCGCCCCTACCCGCCCGCACGCCGGAGTCGAGTCGGCCAAGTTGAACTTCGCGGTCGGCCCGTTCGCCTCGATGCTCGACCGTGCGCGCGACGCGATCTCGGCAGCCATCAAATAGCGCTGCGAACCGCACCGCGAAGGGGCGTCCGGGGACGATAATCTTCAGCGAGACGCCTTCTGACCGGTGCGGTTACCGCAAATGACTTTCCGACACACCGAGCCGCCACCGCAGTCACAGGCGTAACACCAGGCACACTGGTCACTACCAACTACGCCAGGAGGGTGGCGCCGTGTACCGAGTTTTTGAAGCGCTCGATGAACTGAGTGCGATTGTCGAAGAGGCCCGCGGCGTTCCGATGACGGCTGGTTGCGTGGTCCCGCGCGGCGACGTGCTGGAGCTCCTCGATGACATCAAGGACGCCATCCCCGGTGAACTCGACGACGCCCAGGATGTGCTGGACGCCCGCGACTCGCTGTTGCGGGAGGCCAAGGAGCACTCCGAGTCGATGGTGTCGAACTCGACCGCGGAGGCCGACTCGCTGCTGAGCCACGCCCGCGCCGAAGCCGACCGCCTGCTGGCCGACGCCAAGTCGCAGGCCGACCGCATGGTCGCCGAGGCCCGCCAGCACAGTGAGCGCATGGTTGCCGAGGCCCGCGACGAGTCCGCGCGCCTGGCGGCGACGGCCAAGCGGGAGTACGAGGCGGCCACCAGCCGGGCCAAGGCCGAGGCGGACCGGCTCGTGGAGAGCGGCAACATGTCGTACGAGAAGGCCGTGCAGGAAGGCATCAAGGAGCAGCAGCGGCTGGTCTCGCAGACCGAGGTGGTGCAGGCGGCCAACGCCGAGTCGACCCGGTTGATCGACACCGCCCACGCCGAAGCCGACCGGCTGCGCGGCGAGTGCGACATCTACGTCGACAACAAGCTCGCCCAGTTCGAGGACTACCTGAACGGAACGCTGCGTTCGGTGAGCCGCGGTCGGCACCAGCTGCGCACCGCCGCCGGGACGCACGACTACGTGCAGCGCTGATCTGACGCGCCCCGCGCCTACCGGCTGAATCGGACGGCACCGGGTCTTAAGATCAGAACCATGGCGACACTGAACAGTGCGAAGGCAAAGCACAGGTCGCGGTCGCCGCTCGTATTCGACATCTCCCGCTTGGGGCGGCGCCCCGGGGCCATGCTGGAGCTGCACGAGACCGTGCCCAGTCCGTCGCGAATCGGATTGGACCTGATCGCGATCGAACGCGGTGCGGACCTGACCCTGGACTTGCGGCTGGAATCGGTATCCGAGGGCGTGTTGGTCACCGGCACGATGTACGCCCCGACGCGCGGCGAGTGTTCCCGCTGCCTGACCGAGGTCACCGGAGATGTCGAGATTTCGCTGACCGAACTGTTCGCCTACCCAGACAGCGCCACGGAATCGACCACCGAGGAAGATGAAGTCGGCCACGTCGTCGACCAGACCATCGACCTCGAACAGTCGATTGTCGACGCTGTTGGCCTGGCGCTGCCGTTCGCCCCGCTGTGCACCGAGGACTGTGCGGGGCTCTGCCCGCAATGCGGTGTCGCGCTGGCAGGAGAACCCGGCCACCGGCACGACGTGATCGATCCGCGGTTCGCCAAGTTGGCCGGCATGTTTCCCGCCGACGACACCCCCGAGTCGGGGGCCGGCACTTCGTGAGCCCAACTCGTGAGAAATTACTTGCCGCCCTCGGCGTCGACATGCCCGAAGAATTGCTGACACTGGCGCTGACCCACCGCAGCTACGCCTACGAGCATGGCGGCCTGCCCACCAACGAGCGGCTGGAGTTCCTCGGCGACGCGGTGCTCGGTCTGACGATCACCGACGAACTGTTCCACCGCCACCCGGAGCGCACCGAAGGTGACCTGGCCAAGCTCCGCGCCAGCATCGTCAACACCCAGGCACTGGCCGACGTGGGGCGCGGCCTCACCGACGAGGGCCTGGGCGCGCACCTGCTGCTGGGCCGCGGCGAGGTCAACACCGGCGGGGCCGACAAGTCCAGCATCCTGGCCGACGGCATGGAGTCACTGCTGGGCGCGGTGTATCTGCAGCACGGCATCGACGTTGCGCGCGACGTGATCATGCGGTTGTTCGGCAATCTGCTGGACACCGCCCCGACGCTGGGCGCGGGCCTGGACTGGAAGACCAGCCTGCAGGAGCTCACCGCATCCCGCAGCCTGGGGCCGCCGTCCTATGTGGTCACCTCGACCGGGCCCGACCACGACAAGGAGTTCACCGCCGTGGTCATGGTGATGGACACCGAGTACGGCCATGGCGTCGGCCGTTCGAAAAAGGAAGCCGAACAGAAGGCCGCCGCCGCAGCCTGGAATAAGTTGGACAACGCTTGAGCCGCAGTTTAATTCGGTCCCGCTCCCGTGCCTGAACTGCCCGAGGTCGAGGTAGTTCGGCGCGGCCTGCAGGCCCACGTCGCCGGTCGGTCCATCTCCGCCGTGCGGGTACACCACCCGCGAGCAGTTCGCCGGCACGAGGCCGGTGCCGCCGACCTGACCGCCCGGCTGCTCGACGCGGAGATCACCGGAACCGACCGGCGTGGAAAGTACCTGTGGCTCAACCTTTCTGACGAGACGGCGCTGGTGGTACACCTGGGGATGAGCGGTCAGATGCTGCTCGGCCCGGTGCCCAACACCAATCACCTCCGCATCGCGGCCCTGCTCGATGACGGCACCGCGCTGAGCTTCGTCGACCAGCGCACCTTCGGCGGATGGCAGCTGGCCGACCTGGTCGACGTCGACGGCAGTCGGGTGCCCGAGCCGGTCGCCCACATCGCACGCGACCCGCTCGATCCGCGGTTCGACCGCGACGCCGTCGTTACAGTGTTGCGCCGCAAGCACTCCGAGATCAAGCGGCAGCTCCTCGATCAGACCGTGGTGTCGGGGATCGGCAACATCTACGCCGACGAGGCGCTGTGGCGGGCCAAGATCAACGGCGCGCGTTTGGCCGCCAACCTGACCCGCCGCCAGCTCGGCGAGCTGCTCGATGCGGCCACCGAAGTGATGCGCGAGGCGCTCGGCCAGGGCGGCACGTCGTTCGACTCGCTGTACGTCAACGTCAATGGGCAGTCCGGTTACTTCGACCGGTCACTGAACGTCTACGGCCGCGAGGACCTGCCTTGTCCGCGCTGTGGCACAGCTATTCGCCGCGAGAAGTTCATGAATCGCTCGTCGTTCTATTGCCCGAAATGCCAACCCCGGCCGAGGCGTTGAAATCACCGCGCCGAGATCGACGTTTTGGCGTGATTTACTCGCACTTTCGCGGCCAAGCGTTGGTTTGGGCGCAGAGGAAGGAACCATGACTGACCTTTGGGTGGAACGCACCGGCATCCGCCGCTACACCGGACGCAGCAGCCGCGGCGCGGAGGTGCTGATCGGCTCGGAGACCGACGAGGGCGTCTTCACCCCGGGCGAGCTGCTCAAGATCGCACTGGCCGGCTGCAGCGGCCTGAGCAGCGACCAGCCACTGCGCCGCCGCCTCGGCGACGATTATCCGGCGGTGATCAAGGTGTCCGGGGCGGCCGACCGGGAGCAGGAGCGCTACCCGTTGCTCGAGGAGAAGCTGGAGATCGACCTCTCCGGGATGTCGGCAGAGGAGGTCGAACGACTGGTAGTGGTGGTCAGCAGGGCGATCGACCAGGTGTGCACGGTTGGGCGCACGCTGAAATCCGGCACCGAGGTCCGCTTCGAGGTGGATGACAGTGGCCGATCCTGACACTCGCCTGACCGCCTGGGTGCACGGCCACGTACAGGGCGTCGGATTCCGCTGGTGGACTCGTTCGCGGGCGCTGGAGCTGGGCCTGACCGGTTATGCGGCCAATCAGGCCGACGGCCGGGTGCTGGTCGTCGCGCAGGGTTCGCGTGACGCGTGTGAACAGCTGTTACAGCTGCTCAATAGTGGGAAAACGCCGGGGCACGTCGACACAGTTGTTGTCGACTGGTCACCGCGCGGCGAAGCCATCAGAGGCTTTAGCGAGCGGTAGTCTGGCTCGCCGTGTACCTCAAGAGTCTGACGCTGAAGGGCTTCAAGTCCTTCGCCGCGGCGACGACTCTGCGCCTCGAGCCCGGCATCACCTGTGTGGTCGGTCCCAACGGCTCGGGTAAGTCCAATGTCGTCGACGCGCTGGCCTGGGTGATGGGTGAGCAGGGCGCCAAAACGCTGCGCGGCGGCAAGATGGAGGACGTCATCTTCGCCGGCACCTCGTCGCGGGCGCCGCTGGGCCGAGCGGAGGTCACTCTCACCATCGACAACTCGGACAACGCGCTGCCGATCGAGTACTCCGAGGTCTCGATCACCCGGCGGATGTTCCGCGACGGTGCGGGTGAATACGAGATCAACGGCAGCAGTTGCCGGCTGATGGACGTCCAGGAATTGCTCAGCGACTCCGGCATCGGCCGGGAGATGCACGTCATCGTCGGCCAGGGCAGGCTCGCCCAGATCCTGGAGTCGCGACCCGAAGACCGCCGGGCCTTCATCGAAGAGGCCGCCGGTGTGCTCAAGCACCGCAAACGCAAGGAAAAGGCGGTCCGCAAACTCGAGTCGATGGGTGCCAATCTGGCCCGGCTCACCGACCTGACCACCGAGCTGCGCCGTCAGCTCAAGCCGCTGGGCCGGCAGGCCGAGATGGCCCGGCGCGCCCAGACGATTCAGGCCGATCTGCGCGACGCTCGGCTGCGACTCGCCGCCGACGACCTCGTCGCCCGGCGCGCTGAGTTCGCCGGCGCTGATGACACCGAGACCACGCTGCGCCGCGAGCACGACGAAGCCTCGAAACGCCTGGACATCCTCAGTGCGGCACTGGCCACTCACGAGGCCGCCGTGTCGACGCTGTCGGAGCGCACCGATGCCGCTCAGCAGGCCTGGTTCCGGCTGTCCGCATTGGCCGAGCGGGTCAGCGCCACCATCCGGATCGCCTCCGAGCGGGCGCAGTACCTCGAGGCCGAGCCCACTGCGAGCACCGGCCCGGACCCCGACGCGCTGGAAGCCGAGGCCGACGAGGTCGCGGCACTCGAGCAGGAGTTGGTGGCCGAACTGGCCGAGGCGCAGTCGCGGCTGGAATTCGCCCGCGCCGAGCTCGGCGAACGCGAGCGTGCGGCCGCGGAGGCCGAACGCGCCCACATGGCCGCCGTGCGAGCCGAAGCCGACCGCCGCGAGGGCCTGGCCCGGCTGGCCGGTCAGGTGGAGACGGTGCGTGCCCGGGTCGAATCGATCGACGAGGGTGTCGCCCGGCTGACCGGCGCGATCGAAGAGGCTGCCGCGCGCACTCAACAGGCGAGAGCCGAGTTCGAGACCGTTCAGGGCCGGGTCGGTGAGCTCGATCAGGGCGAAGTCGGCCTCGACGAGCAGCACGACCGCACGATCACCGCGCTGCGGTTGGCCGACGAACGGGTGGCCGAGTTGCAGGCCGCCGAGCGCAGCGCCGAACGGCAGGTGGCCTCCCTGCGGGCCCGCATTGATGCGCTCGCCGTTGGTCTGGAGCGCAGGGACGGGTCGGCCTGGCTGACTGAAAATCACCGCGGCACAGGACTTTTCGGAACGATTGCCAAGCTTGTCAAGGTACGTTCGGGTTACGAGGCGGCACTGGCGGCGGTGCTGGGGGCTGCGGCCGACGCGGTGGCAGCTGATGACTTCAACGCGGCCCGCTCGGCGGTGCGTGCGCTCAAGGACGCCGACGGCGGCCGAGCCGCAATCGTCTTGGGGGACTGGCCGGTTGTACCGCGCCAGTTCGGGCCGCTGCCCGACGGCGCGTTGTGGGCGCTGGACCTGATCGAGGCGCCGGGTCGTCTTCAGGGCGCAATGACGGCGATGCTGGCCGACGTCGCCGTTGTCGACGAGCTCGGTGCCGCGCTGGACCTGGTTGCCTCCCGGCCTACATTGCGCGCGGTCACCCTCGAAGGTGATCTCGTCGGCGCCGGATGGGTCACCGGCGGTTCCGACCGCAAGCCGAGCACACTGGAGATCACCGGCGAAATCGACAAGGCGAGACGCGAACTCGCCGCAGCCGAGACCCAGGTAGAGGAGCTCTCCGCCGCACTGGCCGGTGCGCTCACCGAGCAGGGTGAACGACAGGACGCCGCCGAGCAGGCGCTGGCCGCGCTCAACGAATCCGATGCCGAAATCGCGGCGATCTACGAACAGCTCGGCAGGCTCGGGCAGGAAGCCCGTGCGGCTGAGGGGGAGTGGCGTCGCCAACAGGCCCAGCGTGACGAGCTCGAGGCCGGGCGTCTGCAGACGGTCGAGGAGCTGACCGAGCTCGAGAACCGGCTGGCCGCCGCCCAGGAGGGGCAAACCGAGATCGCGGACACTCCCGACGACCGGCAGTACATGCAGGCCGCCGCCGAGGAAGCCCGTGCCGTCGAGGTGGAGGTGCGACTGGCCGTGCGTACGGCCGAGGAACGCGCCAATGCCGTTCGTGGGCGGGCAGATTCGCTGCGCCGCGCCGCGACCGCCGAACGGGAGGCGCGAATCCGTGCCCAGCGTGCCCGCGCGGCCCGCGAACATGCCGCCGCCGTGGCCGCCGCGGTGGCCGAATCCGGCCGCCGCGTCGCCGAACACCTGGCCGGCGTCGTCGCGGCAGCGTCCCGGCGGCGCGACGCGCTGGCGGCCGAACGCCAGGAGCGGGCCACTGCGATGACCGCCGCGCGGGAAGAGGTCAACGCGCTGAACGCCCGGATCGCCGCGTTGACCGACTCGATGCACCGCGACGAGGTGGCCAAAGCCCAAGCGGCGCTGCGTATCGAGCAGCTCGAGCAGATGGTGCTCGAGCAGTTCGGCATGGCGGCCGACGACCTGATCGCCGAGTACGGCCCCGACGTGGCGCTGCCGCCGTCGGAGTTGGAGATGGCCGAATACGAACAGGCCAAGGAGCGTGGCGAACAGGTCATGGCGCCGGCGCCGATGCGGTTCGACCGGCCGACCCAGGAGCGGCGCGCCAAGCGGGCCGAGCGAGAGTTGTCCGAGTTGGGCCGGGTGAATCCGCTTGCGCTGGAAGAGTTTGCCGCTCTGGAGGAACGCTACAACTTCCTGGCCACCCAACTCGAGGACGTCAAAGCCGCCCGTAAGGATCTGCTCGACGTGATCGCCGACGTCGATGCGCGCATCCTGCAGGTGTTCGCCGAGGCCTATGCCGATGTCGAGCGCGAGTTCGAGCAGGTGTTTTCGACGCTGTTTCCCGGCGGCGAAGGCCGGCTCCTGCTGACCGACCCGAACGACCTGTTGACCACCGGCGTCGAGGTCGAGGCCCGCCCGCCCGGCAAGAAGGTCAAGCGACTGTCGCTGCTCTCCGGTGGTGAGAAGTCGCTGACCGCGGTGGCCATGCTGGTGGCGATCTTCCGTGCCCGCCCCTCGCCGTTCTACGTGATGGACGAGGTCGAGGCCGCCCTCGACGACGTGAACCTGCGCCGGTTGATCGGGTTGTTCGAGCAGCTGCGGGCGCAGTCACAGCTGATCGTGATCACCCACCAGAAGCCGACCATGGAGATCGCGGACGCGCTCTACGGCGTCACGATGCAGGGCGACGGCATCACGACGGTGATCTCGCAGCGGATGCGCGGCGAGGAACTGGTTGCCAGCGCGACCTGATATTGAACTCGTTGTCGCTCAGTCTGTTTGGATGACGAAGTGCGTTGTCACCAGGTCGTGCGCCAGTGGCGAGTCATCGAGCACGTCGGCAAGGAGGGTCGCCAGCTCGGCCACCGCTGCCGGGTCGGCGCCGCGCGCCTGTAGTACATCGCCGATCCACCAGGCGGTCTCGCTGATCGGGCGGGTGTCGCCGGTGAGCAGCGCGGCCGACACCGCGTGCAAGGCCTGGTTCAACGTGTCGTTGACCAAGTCGGCGAAGGCTGCGTCTGGATGCGGTTCGCGCGTCAGTGACCACCGCTCGCGCAGCGCATCGACTATCTGGCGGTGATGCAAGTCGAGGAAGGCTTGTTCGGTGGCTGCCGCCGGCGAAAGTTCTGGTAGTGCACCGGCAACCGTTGGCAGCGCGTCCATCGCCAGCACTGCGGCGTACGCATCGGACGCCCACGCGGTCGCGCCCAGCGCCAGGGCTCGCACGTCATCGTGGCCGAACGCCGGACCGCCGACCAGGGTCGGGACACCCGCCGCGGTGGCCGCCTCGATGAAGCGGCGGGTGGTCGGCAGCGAACCGAGTACCGAACAGCTGATAGCGACCGCATCGGGTCCCCGGTCGGCCAGATGCTGGCTGAGCCGCATCGGTGAGGTGGCCGCGCCCAACACGGTGGTGTCCCACCCGTGCACACGCAGTGCACAGGCGATGATCATGGCCGGCAGCTCATGCCACTCGCGCTCGGCGCAGGCCACCAGAACCGACTTGCCGCTCATCGGATATTCACTCGCGTAGTCTCCGACGACGCGAGTCGCGGCCACCGAGATCGCGGTGCAGGCGTGCTCGTCGGCGACGGTCCATTCGCCACGCTGCCAACGCATTCCGACATCGCGCTGTGATGCGGCGATCACATCGGTCAGCACTTCCACCGGGTCGACGCCGTCGTTGAGCAGTTGGGTCACGATGCCGGTCGCCTGCGCGCGGTTTCTGTTCGCCAGGGCGTCCTGATAGGCCGAGTTCAGCTCTCGCACGTCACCGCCAGTAGCGCCATGTCGTCGTGCGGATCACCGTCCAGATACTCCAGTACGTCGCGTTCGACGGCTTCGCAGATGACCTCACCGCCGGTGCCGGCATAGGCGGGCAGCATGTCGAGCAGCCGGCGCACGCCATAGAGCCGCTCGTCCCGGCGGGCTTCCTCGACCCCGTCGGTGAACATCAGCATCGTGTCACCGCGCTGCAGTCGCACCGTGGCCGGCCGGTAAGACACGCCGGTCTTCACGCCGGCTGCGATTCCGGAGACCTCGATCTGCTCGACGTCACCGTTGGCACGGACCACGATCGGGCCGGGGTGGCCGGCGGCGGCGATGCGCGCCTCGGCCCACTGGCCGTCGGACCGGCCACGTACCCGGGCGCAGAGCGCGGTAACGAAGCGTCCCGCAGCCTGATCGCACAGGACGGAGTTCAGCGCATCGAGTATCCGGTCGGGGTTACGGTCGAAATGTGCTGCGGTACGGATGGTTTGGCGGGCCTGCAAGGTGAGGGCCGCGGAGTCCACTCCTTTGCCGCACACATCACCCAACGTGAGGACCAGGTCGTCACCGGTGCCGACGACGTCGTAGAAATCACCGCCGACTTCCAGATGCTCCACCGCCGGACGGTAGCGGGCCGCGACCGAGAAACCGGTGGGCTGAGGAAGTTTCGGCGGCCGAAGGGTCCGCTGCAGCGCCACTGCCAGTTGGCCGCGCTCCTCGTAGAGCCGGGCGGAATCGAGGGCGACAGCCGCCATGGCGCCGACCCGCTCGGCCTCGACGATCGTGTCGGCGTCGAACAGCCGACCGGCCGTCCGGGCCAGAACGAACGCACCCAGCGTCGCGCCCCGCGCGGTGAGCGCCAGCGTCAGCACATCGGCCGGTCGCAGTCCGGCGAGTTCCTCGGCGAGCGCGCCGTGTCGTAGCCGGGTGGCGATTTCGGTGAGCGACATGTCGTTACCGACGTGGCGATGGGCCCGCTGGCCGGTGCGCAACACCTGATCCAAACCCCGCTCGGTCGCCGACGACCGCGAAATGACGTCGGCGAAGCCGACATTGGCGCCGCCATAGACCGACAGGCCGCCGGTCCGGTGATCGGGCATGGCCAGGACCGCCCAGTCCGCCAGTGCGGGCCGGACGGCGGTGAGTAGCTTCAGCACCGTCCGTCGCAGATTCAGCGACCCATTCAAGGCGACCTCGACGTCGCGGTGCGCGACACCGGCCGCATACTGGTTTGCCATTGCTTCCACGCTAGCGCCACGTGCACCTGCTCGTGCAGGCCCGGTGCTGTTAACCGTGATGAGCTAACCTATTCGCCGGGGTTAAAGCAGCAGCCTTCAGACATGTTGTCGCCCGTCGACCGGGCACCGATCGTCGAAGGGTGGCTTTGGACGCATACGATCCCCGCTTGCAGTGGTTGGGGAGGACCGCAGTCGTCAGCGCCTCGGGAGCCCTGGACCTGCTGACATCCCCGCGTCTGGAACACCTCGTCACCAGCACACTCGAACAGCGGCCGATGGCGTTGATCATCGACCTGACCGACGTGACCTTCCTGAGTTCGGCGGGCATGCAGGTTCTGGTGGACGCCCATGACGCGACGGGGCCGGACATCGGTTTCGCCGTGGTCGCCGACGGTCCCGGCACCAGCCGGCCACTCAAGCTCGTCGGCCTGAACGAAGTGTTCGACGTCGTTCCCGTCCTGCAGACGGCTGTCGACAGGCTCAGCCGAGGGGCATGACAGTCAGTTGTCGTAGCTCGGTCAGGTCAGCGGCCCCGCAACCGTGCAGGCAGACCCGCAGTTCTTCGACGAAACCGTGCAGCGCATCCAGTGCCGCGGTGGGTGACTCGATGGCGGGCGCCAGCAGCGGCCGGGCCAGGGCCACCACATCGGCGCCCATCACCAGCGCTTTGGCGGCATCGACTCCCGTGCGGATGCCGCCGGAGGCCACCAGCGGCATGCCCGGCAGGGTGGCGCGGACCTCGGTGAGCGCCTGTGCGGTAGGCACCCCCCATTCGGCGATCGCCGGGTGCCGCACCTCGCCGTAGCGCACCAGTTGCTCGACCCGCGCCCACGATGTTCCGCCGGCCCCGGCGACATCGACCGCGGCGATCGGCAGGTTCTGCAGCCGCTGGGCGGCGGCTACGCCGATGCCGTGGCCGACCTCTTTGAGCAGGATGGGGTAGGGCAGATCGTCGGCCAGTCGTCGCAACCGCTCCAACGAGCCGCTGAAGTCGGTGTCGCCGTTGTCCTGCATGGCCTCCTGCAGCGGGTTGGTATGTACCGCGAGTGCATCCGCGCCGATCCGGTCCAGTGCCGCGGCGATCTTCGGGATGACGGCCTCGGAGAGTTGAGCCAGTCCGATGTTGCCGATCAACAGGACGTCGGGGGCGAGATCGCGGACCTCGAAGCTGGTTGCGGCCACCGTGCCGTCGGGGTCGTCGAGCATGATGCGCTGCGAACCGAGCATCAGGCCGATGCCCAGCTTCTGGGCGGCTTCAGCCAGATTGCGGTTGATTGTGCGGGACAACTCGGCCCCGCCGGTCATCGCGCCGATCAGAACCGGGGCGCGCAGCTGGGCGCCGAGGAAATCGGCGCTGAGGTCAATCGCGCCCAGATTGGTCTGGGTGAGGGCGTTGTAAGGCAGTTGATAGCGCTCGAAGCCGGTGGTCAACGTCTCGTACTGGACTGGTCCGTGCAGGCATGCGTCGATGTGGCGCAGCTTGCGGCTGGCCATCCGTGATCCCGGGTCGCTTCGCTCCTGCCCGCCGGGCCCAATCCCCGGGTCGCTTCGCTCCTGCCCGCCGATCCCGCTCCGGTCCATCGTCACCACGTACCCCGTTGCCCGGCCGTGACGCGGCCCCACTGCGCACCCTGAAACAATGGCACGGTGTCAGAGGGTCTCTGGATCGCTATCGCGGTCATCGCCGTCCTGGTTGTCGCTGCTCTCATCGTCGGCCTAATTCGCTACCGGCGACGCCAGATCAGTCTGCGCCGCAGCTCAGAGAGTCCCACACCGATTGACCGATCCGGCGGATACAGCGCGTCGGCGGGCATTTCGTTCACACAATCGTCAGCAACGACGTCGCCCCCTCGAGCGCCGGCGCCACCGCCCACGATCGACACCACCGGATTGCCCGGAGTCGGCGACGATGCCGCCCTGCCGCGGGATTCGATCCGACGTCCGATCGAAGACGTGCGGCTACCGGAGCCCCCGGTCGCCGAGCAGCCGGCTCGCGACACCGGAGTAGCGCCGCCCGCTCCGCCGGTCGAGCCGCAAGCCCCTTCGGCGCCCGCAATCGACACCATCGCGCCGGCTGAAGGCCGCCTCGAGCGTCTGCGCGGGCGGCTCGCCAAGTCACAGAACGCGCTGGGCCGCAGCATGCTCGGCCTGCTCGGCGGCGGTGACCTCGACGAAGACTCGTGGGAAGAGGTCGAAGACACGCTGCTGATCGCCGACCTCGGCCCGGTGGTCACCAGCTCGGTGATCGAGCAGCTGCGCAGCCGGCTGGCCAGCGCCACGGTCCGCACCGAGGCCGACGCCCGCGCCATTCTGCGCGACGTGCTGATCACCGAACTCAACCCCGGCCTGGACCGCTCGATCAAGGCGCTGCCGCACGAGGACAAGCCGTCGGTGCTGTTGGTCGTCGGAGTGAACGGAACCGGTAAGACCACCACGGTGGGCAAGCTGGCCCGCGTCCTGGTCGCCGACGGGCGCCGCGTCGTGCTGGGTGCGGCCGACACCTTCCGCGCGGCCGCCGCCGACCAACTGCAGAGCTGGGGGTCGCGGGTCGGCGCCGCGGTCATCCGTGGCCCGGAGGGCGCCGATCCAGCCTCGGTGGCCTTCGATTCGGTGGACAAGGGCATCGAAACCGGCGCCGACGTCGTCGTCATCGACACCGCCGGGCGACTGCACACCAAAACCGGCCTGATGGACGAGCTCGGCAAGGTCAAGCGGGTGGTGAGCAAACGCGCTGCCGTCGATGAGGTGTTGCTGGTGCTCGACGCGACGATCGGTCAGAACGGCCTTGCGCAGGCTCGGGTTTTCGCCGACGTCGTCGACATCACCGGGGTGGTGCTCACCAAACTCGACGGCACTGCCAAGGGCGGCATCGTCTTCCGCGTGCAGCAGGAACTCGGCGTACCGGTGAAGCTGGTCGGATTGGGCGAGGGCCCCGACGATCTCGCGCCGTTCGAGCCGGCCGCGTTCGTCGACGCGCTGCTGGGATAGCTGGAAACCGTTCGCAGCGGCGCAAATTGCGGGATGTAACACCAGCGAAACGCAGACTGCCGATCCGTTCACACGCGCGAAACACCTAGGCGTCTCAGCCGAAACAACCACTGCGCATTGTCTTGGCCTAGGTCAACGGTGCCTAACCGTGGCATGGGTGAAGGAGAAACTGCGAGTGGATGGATTCCCGGTGATGGGCGTGCCGGACACCGGCGACACAGCATGGATGCTTGCGAGCTCCGCGCTGGTGCTGCTGATGACGCCAGGCCTGGCCTTTTTCTATGGCGGCATGGTGCGTGCCAAGGGCGTGCTCAACATGATCATGATGAGCGTCGGTGCCATGGGCGTCGTGACAGTGCTGTGGGTGCTGTACGGCTATTCGCTGGCGTTCGGCACTGACAAGTTCAACCTGTTCGGCGATCCCACTCAGTACTTCGGGTTGAAGGGCCTGATCGGAGGCACCTACCTGCAACTCAAGCCGGAGGATGCGGCCGTCTCGATTCCGCTGGCCGGAACCATTCCGCAGGTCGTGTTCGTCGCCTTCCAGCTCATGTTCGCGATCATCACTGTCGCCCTGATCTCCGGTGCGGTCGCCGATCGCCTGAAGTTCGGTGGCTGGTTGGTGTTCGCCGGCCTGTGGGCCACGTTCGTGTACTTCCCGGTCGCCCACTGGGTGTTCGCCTTCGACGGTGTCACCGGTGAGCATGGCGGCTGGATTGCGAACAAGCTCAAGGCAATCGACTTCGCCGGTGGAACCGCGGTGCACATCAACTCCGGTACCGCGGGCCTGGTTTTGGCGATCATCCTGGGTAAGCGCCTCGGCTGGCCCAACACACCGATGCGCCCGCACAACCTGCCGTTCGTGATGCTCGGCGCCGGTCTGCTGTGGTTCGGCTGGTACGGCTTCAACGCGGGTTCTGCCGTGGGCTCCAACGGAATTGCCGGTGTCACTTTCATCACGACGACCGTCGCCACCGGTGCCGCGATGCTGGGCTGGCTGCTCACCGAGCGGATTCGCGACGGCCACGCCACCACCCTGGGTGCGGCATCAGGCATCGTGGCCGGTTTGGTCGCGATCACCCCGTCCTGCTCGTCGGTGAATGTGGTTGGCGCGCTGGCGATCGGTGCTGGCGCCGGCATCGTCTGCGCTCTCGCGGTCGGCTTGAAGTACAAGCTGGGCTTCGACGACTCGCTCGACGTGGTCGGCGTCCACCTCGTCGGCGGTTTGTTCGGCACCCTGATGGTCGGCCTGGTCGCCACCTCGGAGGCCCCGGCGGCGGTTTCCGGACTGTTCTACGGCGGTGGCTTCGATCAGCTGATCAAGCAGGCCATCGGTGCCTTCGCGGTTCTGGGGTACTCCGCCATCGGGACAGCTATCTTGGCCTTGATCGTGAAGTACACCATCGGACTGCGGCTTGATCGCGAGGAAGAGGCATCCGGCATCGACGAAGCCGAGCACGCGGAGACCGCGTACGACTTCGCAACCGCCGGCACCGGCTCGGTTCTCGGACGTCACGGCGCGGAGGAATGAGGGAAATGAAGCTGATTACTGCGATCGTCAAGCCGTTCACGCTGGAAGACGTCAAGACCGGTCTGGAGCAGACGGGTATCCTCGGGATGACCGTCAGCGAGGTCCAGGGCTACGGACGTCAGAAGGGTCACACCGAGGTCTACCGAGGTGCGGAGTACTCGGTGGACTTCGTCCCGAAGGTGCGCGTGGAGGTCATTGTCGATGACTCCGCGGTCGACAAGGTGGTGGACGTCATCGTGCAGGCCGCACGGACCGGCAAGATCGGCGACGGCAAGGTGTGGGTAAGCCCGGTGGAGACCGTTGTTCGGGTCCGCACGGGTGAGCGGGGGTCCGACGCTCTCTGACGCACACGTTGTGAGGTTCTTTCGCGGCCACACCGAATAAGCGTTAGTTGAGCGTCGGCCGTTGGAGGACTGAGATGACAAAGCAATCAGGAGATTCCGCCGCCGGCGCTTCCCGATGGGAGGCACCGGCGGCGGGTTCATCCAAACCCGCGAAAGACCTGGCCGCCGCCAACCAGCAGCTGCTGGAAGGTGGTCAGCGCCAACTGGATTCGGCCGCGTTGCGGGACGCTCTGCTGGATCTTCACGAATTCTGGCTGACCACCAAGGCCACGGAGATCGGGATCACGCCCACCAGCGGGTTCGCCATCGTGGCGACCGGTGGTCTGGGTCGTCGGGAATTCGTGCCGTACTCCGATCTCGATCTCATGCTGCTGCACGACAACATGCCCGCCGACATCGTCACCCAGGTGGCCGAATTGCTGTGGTATCCATTGTGGGACGCCAATATTCGGCTCGACCACAGCGTCCGTACGGTGCCCGAGGCGCTCTCGGTGGCCAATGAGGACATCTCAGCCGGTCTGGCGATGCTGGAGGCGCGACACATCGCCGGCGACGCCGAACTGTCGCAGCTGCTGATCGGCGGGGCGCGACGGCAGTGGCGCACCGGAATCGCCTCCCGCTTCGACGAACTCGTCGAGCACACCCAGGCGCGCTGGCAACGCAGCGGTCAGATCGCGCACCGCGCCGAACCGGACCTCAAATGCGGCAGGGGCGGACTTCGCGACGTGCAGCTGCTCAACGCGCTGGCGATCGCCCAGCTGGCCGATGTGTACCCCAGCCACGCGCTGGTGTCCCCGACGGGCTCGCTGGGCGAGGCGCATCTGGCGCTGCTCAATGTGCGCACCGAACTACACCGGTCATCCAAGCGCGGCCGCGACCAGCTGCTGGCCCAGTTCGCCGACGAGATCGGCGCAGCCCTGCGCATCGGTGACCGCTTCGATCTCGCCCGGGTCCTCTCCGACGCGGCGCGCACCATCAGCTACTACGTCGACGCCGGGCTGCGCACCGCGGCCAATGCCCTTCCCAAGCGCGGTCTTTCGGTGCTGCGCCGGCCGACCCGTCGTCCACTCGACGAAGGTGTGGTGGAATTCGCCGGTGAGGTGATCCTGGCCCGCGATGCCCGCCCGGAGCGCGATCCCGGCCTGATCTTGCGGGTCGCCGCGGCGTCGGCGACCACCGGCCTGCCGATGTCGGCATCGACGTTGAACAGGCTGGCCGCCTCGGCGCCGGAACTCCGCACGCCCTGGCCGCGCGACGCACTGAAGGACCTGCTGGTGTTGCTGGCAGCCGGCCCGACCACGGTGGCCACCATCGAGGCACTCGACCGCACCGGTTTGTGGGGACGGTTGTTCCCGGAATGGGGAGCGGTGCGTGACCTGCCGCCCCGCGATGTCGTCCACATCTGGACCGTCGATCGGCATCTGGTCGAAACAGTCTCGCGGGCAAGCACATTCACCACCAGAGTGTCCCGTCCGGACCTGTTGGTGCTGGGCGCGCTGCTGCACGACATCGGAAAGGGCCGCGGCGGGGACCACAGTGTCATCGGTGCCGAGCTGGCTGTGCAGGTCGGCACCCGACTCGGCCTGTGGCCCTCGGACATCGACGTGCTGTCGGCGATAGTGCGGTACCACCTGCTGCTGCCCGATGTCGCGACCCGCCGGGACCTACAGGATCCCAAGACCATCTCCGGGGTCGTCGATGCGCTCGGTGGCGATCCGGTGCTCCTGGAGCTGCTGGATGCGCTGGCCGAGGCGGATTCGCTGGCCACCGGCCCCGGGGTGTGGGGTGACTGGAAGGCCTCGCTGATCGGCGACCTGGTCCGGCGCTGTCGGTTGATGCTGGCCGGCGAGCCGCAGCCACAGGCGGATCCGATTGACCCGCATCATCTTTCGCTGGCCGCCGATGGTGGCGTGCACGTCGAGATGACGCCGGGGGACAGTGTGCACACCTTCAACGTGGCGATGATCGCACCGGATCGGCGCGGCTTGTTGTCCAAGGCCGCCGGGGTGCTGGCGCTGAATTCGTTGCGCGTGCACTCGGCATCGGTCAACAGCGCCGGCGGAACGGCGATCAACACCTTCGTGGTGTCGCCGCACTTCGGTGCACCACCCGCCGCCGAGCTGCTACGCCAGCAGTTCATCCTCGCCCTCAACGGCGAGTTGGACGTCATGTCTGCGTTGGAGAAGCGCGACCAGGAGTCGGCGCAGTACGGCAGTGGACGGGTGGGGGAGCACAAGCCGGCCGTGCCGATCAATGCGGTGCCGGCCCCGCCGCGCATCCTGTGGCACGACGGCAGCGGCGAGGGACAGCTGATCGTCGAGATCCGCACGACCGACCGCACCGGGCTGCTCGCGGTGCTCACCGGTGTGTTGGAGCGGACCGGCGCGGACATCGCGTGGGCCAAGATCACCACGCTGGGATCGTCGGTCGTCGACGCCTTCGGCATCTCGGTCCCGGCGTCGGGTTCCGTCGAGGAGACCCGCAAGCAGTTGGAGAACGACCTCTACGCCGTGCTGCCGACCCCGCCCCCGGCCAAGCCCGCCGAAGCGGCCAGCTAGCAGAGGTGGCTACCGCCACACGAAATCGACAAGATGGTCGTGTTTCGCAGCCGAGCACGACCATGGTGGCGATTTCGGTCGTGAGTTGCGCCAGATAGGCTTGGCGCGTGTTTGAATCCCTGTCCGACCGGTTGACCGGTGCGCTGGCCGGCCTGCGAGGCAAAGGCCGGCTGACCGATGCCGACATCGATGCCACCACGCGTGAGATCAGGCTGGCGCTGCTGGAGGCCGACGTATCGCTTCCGGTGGTGCGTGCCTTCGTCAATCGCATCAAGGAGCGGGCGCGCGGCGCCGAGGTCTCCGGCGCGCTCAACCCCGCCCAGCAGGTCGTCAAGATCGTCAACGAGGAGCTCATCGGCATCCTCGGCGGCGAGACCCGTCAGCTGGCCTTCGCCAAGAACCCGCCGACGGTCATCATGCTGGCCGGCCTGCAGGGTGCCGGTAAGACGACACTGGCCGGCAAGCTCGCCAACTGGCTCAAGGGTCAGGGCCACACCCCGCTGCTGGTGGCCTGCGATCTGCAGCGCCCCGGTGCGGTCAACCAGCTCAAGATCGTCGGTGAGCGCGCCGGCGTCAACGTCTTCGCCCCGCATCCGGGCACCGCGCCCGACGCCGCCGACACCGAAAGCGCCGGCCCTGGCGATCCCGTCGCCGTCGCGGCCGCCGGCCTGGCCGAGGCGCGGGCCAAGCACTTCGACGTCGTCATCGTCGACACCGCTGGCCGCCTCGGCATCGACGACGTCCTGATGGCGCAGGCGGCCGCGATCCGTGATGCCGTGCACCCCGACGAGACGCTGTTCGTCCTCGACGCGATGATCGGTCAGGACGCCGTGGCCACCGCCGACGCGTTCGGCGCCGGTGTCGGGTTCACCGGCGTGGTGCTGACCAAGCTGGACGGCGATGCCCGCGGTGGTGCGGCGCTGTCGGTGCGCGAGGTCACCGGCGTGCCGATCCTGTTCGCGTCTACCGGTGAGAAGCTCGAGGACTTCGACGTCTTCCACCCCGACCGGATGGCCAGCCGGATTCTCGGCATGGGTGACGTGCTGTCCCTCATCGAGCAGGCCGAGCAGGTCTTCGATCAGCAGAAGGCCGAGGAGGCCGCCGCCAAGATCGGCTCCGGCGAGCTCACGCTGGAGGACTTCCTCGAGCAGATGCTGGCGATCCGCAAGATGGGCCCGATCGGCAATCTGCTCGGCATGTTGCCCGGCGCCGGCCAGATGAAGGACGCGCTGGCCGCCGTCGACGACAAACAGCTCGACCGCCTGCAGGCGATCATCCGCGGCATGACTCCACAGGAGCGCGCCGACCCGAAGATCATCAACGCCTCGCGTCGGCTGCGCATCGCCAACGGCTCCGGCGTCACGGTGTCGGAGGTCAACCAGCTCGTCGACCGCTTCTTCGAGGCGCGAAAGATGATGTCGCAGATGGCCGGCGCGATGGGCATGCCGTTCGGGCGTCGCTCGTCGAAGAAGAACGCCAAGGGCAAGAACAAGCAGAAGGGCAAGAAGGGTGGACGGGGCCCGACGCCGCCGAAGCGCAATCCGCTGCTCGCCGGTGGCATGCCGGGTGGTTTCCCGGACCTCTCCGGAATGCCCGAAGGTCTCAACGAGTTGCCGCCCGGGCTGGCCGATTTCGACCTGTCCAAGCTGAAGTTCCCGGGCAAGAACTAGTGCCGGCAACGGCATTCCACGTTCGGGGTCGCAGCCTGCCCGACGGCCAGCTCGTCGAGTGGTGGATCGTCGACGGCATCCTGCGTTCCGAACCGGTCGCCGGTGCCGAGACCGTATTCGACAACGGCTGGATCCTGCCCGGCCTGGTCGACGCGCACTGCCACGTCGGACTGGGGGAGCACGGCGAGATCCCGCTGGACGAGGCGATCGCCCAGGCTGAGCGCGAACGTGAGGTCGGCGCGCTGCTGTTGCGCGATTGCGGATCGCCCACCGACACCCGCAGCCTCGACGATCATCACGACTTGCCGCGGATCATTCGTGCCGGACGACATCTGGCCCGCCCCAAGCGTTATTCGCGTGGCTTCGCCATCGAACTCGAGGATGAGTGGGAGCTGCCCGAGGCGCTGGCCGCGCAAGCCCGCGCCGGCGACGGCTGGGTCAAGCTGGTCGGCGACTGGATCGATCGGTCGGTGGGCGATCTGGCGCCGCTGTGGTCCGACGATGTTCTGCGCGCGGCGATCGCCGCCGTGCACGACGAGGGCGCCCGGGTCACCGCCCACGTGTTCAGTGAGGACGCGCTACCGGGACTGATCGGCGCGGGCATCGATTGCATCGAGCACGGCACGGGCCTGACCGACGACACGATCGCGATGATGGTCGAGCACGGCACGGCGCTGGTGCCCACCCTGATCAACATCGAGAATTTTCCCGGGTTCGCCGACGCCGCAAGCAAGTACCCGACATACGCCGCCCATATGCGCGACCTCCACGCCAGCTGCTATCCCCGAGTGGCGGCCGCCCGGGAGGCGGGTGTGCCGATCTATGCGGGCAGCGACGCGGGCAGCACGATCGTGCACGGACGCATCGCCGACGAGGTCGAGGCGCTGACCCGGATCGGGATGAGCCCGACCGACGCGCTGGGGGCGGCGTGCTGGGATGCGCGCCGGTGGCTGGGCCGGCCGGTTCTCGACGACGGCGCGCCGGCGGACCTGGTGTGCTTTATCGAGGATCCGCGTGGCGGCGCCGACATCTTGTCCAATCCCGACCGGGTGATCCTGCGCGGCCGGGTCTACTAGGTCAGGCAGCGATGCCGGTGTCTACCGCAGCGGCTGCGCTCTGTGCCGGCTTCTCTGCGTAGATGGTGTTGAAGTCGCTGCCCATCCAGCCCCACATGAAGGCACCGATCGAAATCGGTGTGCTGCCGGTCATCAGATTGCCGTCGTTGACGTAGACCTTGCCCGTGCTGATGTCCACACCGGTCACCTGGATCGCGTGATTGGCTTCGAAGAACGGTGTGGGGTAAGCATTTCCGGCAGCGGTGTAGATGATCTGCGCGTTGACGATCGCGATCACCGCCTCGCCCCCGGCCAGTGCCGCCTCGACGTCGAGGAGAGCCCGTGCCCCGTCGGTCAGAGTCGCCTTGTTGGGCGCTTCGCCCGGAAGCGCGGGATCGACGTACGTGACGAGCTGGGCCGCCAAGCCGTACTTCTGCAAAAGCGCAACGGCATCTTCGAGTTTGACACCGCCGAACCCGGTTTCTGCCTTGGAACCGACGTACATCGGGCTGGCCGGATTCACCACGCTTGGAGTGTTCTTCGCGACGTCGACGATCGCCGCTTCAGACGGCATGGTTCCGGAGAGTTGGCCGAGAGCTGATGCGACGGCGATCAGCACGCAGTCATTGTCGATGGTCTGCTTCTGCCACCACGCGGCGTTCGTTGTCGGGTCCCCGTAGTCGCTTGTTCCCGTGATCGTGACCGAAATCGTCGAGTAGATGGTGTCGGGTTTGGCCACTCCCAACGCGACAGCCATCGAGTGAAGCGCAAGCTGGAGCTGGCCGAGCAGGCCGGGCAACCTGGCAGACGCGCCGTTGTCGATCTGTACCGTGAAGGAGTCGGTGATGCCCGGTGTGATCAGCTCTTTGCGCGCGGTGTAGGAGTAGGCGCCGGTGTTCGGGTCGACGAACGCGTTGCCGTACTTCGGCATCTCCGCGATGCTGTAGGACAATCCGAACCCGTTGTTGCTGGCGCCGTTGAGTGCGCCCGCGATCGTTTTGTCCGGACCCGTTTGTTGACCCTGCGACGGGTTCGCCGTCGGCGCCTTGTTGAAGAACGTGTAGTCGATCTGGCGAGCGATATCGCTCAGCACCGACTGTGGAGTCGGAAGCTGTGGTGACGCCGAGGTTTTACTCCTGGCTGCCGAAGTGCTGTCGGTCACCAGCGACAGCTGCGTCCGTGTCTGTGGCGCTGTCGTCAGTCCCGAGGCCGCTGGCCGTGGCGCCGCCTTGCCGACAGCCTTGCGCGGCGAAATGGCCGGATTCTGCTTTGATGCAGAGGTATTCGAGCTGTCTGACGTCGTATGTGAGGCCGTCCCAGACGAACCGGCGTCCGCCTTGGCCACCGGTGTGCCGGTGACCGCGGCCGCCCCGATGCCGAAGGTGATCGTGCCGGCAGCCACCCAGGCCGCGATTTTCTGTGGGGTTGTGCGTTTGCGCGCCTGACCCGTTCGGTGATCCATCAGCGAAGCTCCCCGTCCATAAAGTCCGCGCCGGTTTCGAAGGTGGCTTGTGTAGCCGCGTCAAGAGTAGGGCTCATCAACCCAGGTGATAGGGCAACCACGAGCCATTTCTTCTCGGTTGCCTTTCTGCGCGAAACAGGTGGTGGCAAACCCGCCGATCAGGCCGCGATCGCTGCGGCGGTGACAGCTTTCTGCGCGATGATGAGCCCGAAGTTGTCCGCTCCCCACGCCGACATGAAGGCGCTCAGCGGTATCGCGACACTGCCCTTGTCCAGGTTTCCGTCGTTGACATAGACCAAGCCGTTGGCGAGGTCGACGCCAGACACGGCGATCTCGTGATCGGTCTCGGTGACCACGGTGTTGCTCACCTGCCCGTTGGATGCGTCGACGATGGTGGTCGCATCGACGTCGACCATGATCGCTTTGCCGTCGGCGAGCGCCACCGCCATGGCGGTGAGTGCCCCTTGGCCGTAGGCCGCCTTGGTCTCGGCGACAGACTGGCCGTTCTGTGCCTTGCCGTCGAAGGTCGTGAGGGTGCCGGTGAGGCTGAAGTGCTCCAGCAGAGCGACGCCGTCGCGGATGTCCAGGCCCGCGAAACCGGTGTCCTTTTTGGTTCCCAGATACATCTTGGCAGGCGCGTCCACCACACTGGTTGTGGCTTTACCCAGAGTGACCATGGCTTGTTCGGAGGGCAAGTCGCCGTTCAGCTGGCCGACCACCGATGCGACCGCAAGCAGGACACAAGTGTTGTCACCATCCTGGTCCTGCCAATTCTTCGCGTTCGTCTGTTGATCTCCGTAGATGCCGGTACCCGTGACGGTGACGGTGATGGTCTCGTCGATGGTGTCGGGTTTGGCGGCTCCCAGAGCGACGGCGACCGAGTGCAGCAGGAGTTGTACCTGACCCAACAGGCCGGGCAGCCTGGCCGCGGCGCCGTTGTTGACGGTGACGGTGAACTGGTCGGTGATTCCCGGGGCGATGAGTGCGTCGCGGGCGACGTAGGTGTAGTGCCCGGTTGTCGGGTCGAGGGTCAGCTCGCCGTATTTCGGCGCGGTGGTGACCTTGTAGGTCGGGTCGAACCCGTTGTTGCCGGCGCCGTTGATCGCGCCGGTGATCTGCTTGTCCTCACCGCTTTGCGGGTTCTGGGTGGGATCGGCCGTCGGCGTCCTGTTGAAGAACGTGTACTGAATCTGGCGGGCGATATCGCTGAGCACTGCCTCCGGCGTAGGCAGTTTGGGTGTTGCCGATGCCGTGCTCTTGGCGGCGGGGGAGTCGGACACCAGCGACAGGGACGCCCGCGACTTCGAGTCACCGGCGGCGGCGCCGGTGGCCTTCGGTGCGAGCCTGCCGACCGTTCTGCCCGTCGAGCCGGTCGAATTATGGTTCGTGGCAGTGGAGTTCGACGAGTCCGAGGTGGAGTGCGACGCCGCACCGGACGATCCGGTGTCGGCATACGCCACTGCCGAGCCGCTGACCGCGGCCGCGCCCAGACCGGCGGCGATCGTGCCGGCCGCCAGCCAGGCGGCAAATTTGTGTGCAGCTCTGCGCCGACGCGTGTCAGCGGTGCTTCGATCCATCAAGGAAGTCCCCGTCCCAAAAAATGGCCAATGCGGCGACATGAGGGTAGAGCTAATTTGCTCGCCGGGTCGTCAATTCCGAAATATCGATGATCGGTTGTCTTTTCGTAGTCAATCGGATTCGGCAGCATTTGCCATCCGGTCACCGGCCGTACTGACCGAAGCCCCAGTCCAAGAGCTGGCCGGCCTGGTTCCACAGGTCGTCGTCGCCGTACATCTCCACCACGATCAGCCGGTGGCCGCCTCGTTGCGCCATGCCCACGTAGGTCTCGCGGGCTAGATCGGTGTAGCCGCTCTTGCCGCCGATGAAGCCGGGGTAGCTTCGCAGCAGGCGGTCCTGGTTCTTGATTTCCTTGAATCCCGACTTGTCGGGAAACAGGGCCGAGGCCTGGTGGACGATCTGTCCAAACAGCGGGTAGCGCAAGGCTTCCCGGTAGATCATCGCCAGATCGTGCGGTGAGGTCACCGATTCCCAGCCGGGTCCGTCCAACCCCGACGGCGAGCCCGCCCTGGTGCTGCGGGCGCCGAGTTGATATGCCTTCGCGTTCATCTTCTGCACGGCCACCTGTTGGCCGCCGAGCATGTCGGCCAACAGGTTGGCCGCGTCATTGCCCGACACCAACAGCAATCCGTCGAGCAGTTGACGCGCGGTGTAGACCTGGCCGGGCACCAGCCCGACACACGAGCACTCCACTTCGGTGTTGGCCGCGCTCGCCCGGACGGCGGCGTTCGGCGCCAGCTGATCGAGCACGACCATCGCCAGGAGCGGCTTGATGGTGCTGGCCGGGGCGTGGGCGCCGTACGGGTCGCGGCTGCCCAAGATCTGACCCGTGTCGAGGTCGGCGACCAGCCAGGCCTTCGCCGGGCCGTCAGGCGGAGCAGCCACCGTACCGGCCGGTTGCGGATTGGGCTGGGCCGCGGCCGGCGCAACCAGCACCAAAGACATGACGATGCCCAGCATCGCGACGAACGGGCGGGCGGGCATGACTGCCGACGCTAACCAGCCCGTACCTCGGCAATGACGCGACCACGTCTCGAATGCGTTGCGATGACGGTCCCGGGGTTTAGAGCGCGGTGACGACGGCTTAGTTCATCGCGGAGAGATGGTGATGAAACCGGGCGTTGGTAGACAAGTCACAGTAAAGTTTTCGAAGCAATCGCCGGGGGTTGGCACTAGTGAGCTGGGGAGAGACTGTGAAGATCGTGAAAATGGCCGGAGTGGCCGCCACCGTTGTCACGTTGGGCCTTGCCGGCGTCACGGCCGCACCGGCGTGGGCGACCGACAGCGTGCGGGTGTTCGGCGAGCAGGAAACGCTGAACGGCCCCAATGGCCTGCCCTACATCGGCTACACGGTGGGCAAGCTCAAGCCCAGTTCGGACCCGGTGCCACACAATGGCAAGTTGTACGCGGCCAAGCTGACGGTCGACGGGTTCGGCGGCAGCTACCCGCCATTCATCGAGCGCTTCGGTGCCAGGGCCGAGTCCGGTGATTTTTACCCCTCCATCTGGGGGGCGTCGAACCCCGGAAAACTGTATTTCGACGTCGTCGGTGACGTTCCGAACAGCGTGGTGTACAACGACGGCATCCGCGACCTCCTGGCCTGGGTGCCGGGTCAGCCCGGCAGCACCGCGGCGCCCGTCGTCGTGCCGGATGAAGACGAGAATTTCCAGGTCGTGCCGGACAACCAGGCCACGGCCGGTGCCCCGACGACGCCGGGCAACTCGTCCATCGTGGCCACCCCGAACGATTTGGCCAGCCCGCCCTATCAGATCACCGAAGGTGAAGCTGCCCAGCCGGGATTCAATGCGGGTGGCGGACACCGCTAGCCAGGCGACCTAGAGCGCGGCGACGCTCTCCGAGCGGTTCTGCGCGAAGCCCCAGTCCAGCAGTGTCGCTGCCTGATCCCAGTAGGTCGGACCACCCTCGTGGATCAGGCCGTACATCATCGCGATGACGAGGCGGCGGCCGTCACGGTTGGCGGCGCCGACGAACGTCTTGCGGGCGGCGTCGGTGAACCCGGTCTTGCCGCCGATGGCGCCCGGGTAGCGGGCCAGCAACTCGTCTTGATTGACCAGCGGCTTGTCACCGGTATCCCCGGGGAACATCGCCACGGGCTGGGCGGTGATTTGGGCGAATACCGGGTTGGCCATCGCGGCACGGAAGATGACGGCCAAATCGTGTGGGGTGGTCCAGCCCGGACCACCCGCGCCGTCCAGTCCCGACGGCGTCGTCGCGTGGGTATTGGTGGCCCCGATCGCGACGGCCTTTGCGTTCATCTTTCCGACCGCCGCCTGGTAGCCGCCGAGCATGTCGGCCAGCGTGTTCGCGGCGTCGTTGCCCGATACCAGCAGCAGGCCATCGAGAAGTTGGCGTGCGGTGTAGGTGCGGCCGGGCCGCACGCCGGCACAGTTGCATTCGACGAGGGTGTCGGAGTTACTGGCCACCACGGTGGCGTTCAGATCGGGCAACTCGTCGAGCGCGGTCAGGGCGAGCAGTGTCTTGATCGTGCTGGCCGGCGGGTGGGCGGCGTACATGTCACGACCCGCGAGCACCTGCCCGGTGTCCATGTCGGCGACGATCCATGCGGTCGCGGGTCCGTCGGGAATCGGCACCGACCCCGCTGGCTGATCGATGTTGTCCGCCTTGGCAATTCCTGCCGTCGCCGTCAATAAGGTGAGCGACGTCGCCAGGCCCGCGAGAAGTCTGCGCATGGGCTCTGAGCGTAACCGCCGCGGGGAATCACCAGAAAGTGTCCCGCAGGTGTGGACCCCGACAGCCGCGCACGGCGATCAGGTGTTGAATCACGCGCATGCTGAGTCTTGAAGAGATCTCGGATCGACTGGAGATCCAGCAGTTGCTGGTGGACTACTCCACGGCGATCGACAGCCGCCGGTTTGACGACCTCGATCGTGTTTTCACCCCCGACGCCCACATCGACTACACCGAACTGGGCGGAATCGCGGGCACCTATCCCGACATCAAGGCCTGGCTGGCGGAGGTGCTGCCCAATTTCCCGGCGTATTTCCACATGCTCGGCAATTTCGACATCCGCCTCGCCGGTGACACCGCGACGTCGCGGACCATTCTGTTCAACCCAATGGCGCTCGGTGACGACGGCCAGATCATGTTCTGCGGGCTCTGGTACGACGATGAGTTCGTGCGCACACCCGACGGCTGGCGGATGACGCGACGCGTAGAACAGAAGTGCATTCAGAAGATCGTCTGAGCACCGTAGGGACTCCCGCGCGATTAACACCTGACCAGCGCGGTCTGGCACAATAGGCGGCTGTCCGGCCGCGGCTTCCGTTATGGATGGGCCGCGGGCTGGTCACGCACGCGAGGCAAAACCGGATCCGGCAATCCGCCGGCATCGCTGAATTGCAGCGTGATACCCACAGGAGTTAGTTCATGGCTGTCAAGATCAAGCTCACCCGGCTTGGCAAGATCCGCAACCCCCAGTACCGCATCGCTGTCGCCGACGCACGCACCCGTCGTGACGGCCGCTCGATCGAGGTCATCGGCCGCTACCACCCCAAGGAAGAGCCGAGCCTGATCGAGATCGACTCCGAGCGCGCTCAGTACTGGCTGTCGGTCGGTGCCCAGCCCACCGAGCCGGTTCTCAACCTGCTGAAGATCACCGGTGACTGGCAGAAGTTCAAGGGTCTGCCCGGGGCCGAGGGCACACTGAAGGTCAAGGAGCCCAAGCCCAGCAAGCTGGACCTGTTCAACGCCGCGCTGGCCGAGGCCGATGGCGCGCCGGGTGGCGAGGCCGCCCAGCCGAAGAAGAAGAAGGCTCCCGCCAAGAAGGCCGAGGCCGCCGAGGCAGAGCCGGCCGCCAAGACCGCCGAGCCGGCTGCCGAAGCCGCCGAGCCGGCCGCCGAAGCCGCCGAGTCCACTGAGGCCGCCGCAGAATGAGTTCGGTCGTCGTCGACGCCGTGGAACACCTGGTCCGCGGGATCGTCGACAATCCCGACGACGTCCGCGTCGACATGGTCACCAACCGGCGGGGACGCACGGTAGAGGTTCACGTCCACCCCGAGGATCTCGGCAAGGTGATCGGCCGAGGCGGTCGCACCGCGACTGCGTTGCGCACCCTGGTCGCCGGCATCGGCGGCCGGGGGATCCGCGTCGACGTGGTGGACACCGACCAGTAGCTCATCCGGCGGCCGGGAGCGAGGCGACCCGGGGATTGGACTGAGTATGGAACTCGTCGTCGGGCGCGTGGCAAAAGCCCACGGCATCACCGGCGAACTTGTTGTCGACGTCCGCACCGACGACCCCGACGAGCGGTTCGCCCCCGGTAATCAGTTGCTCCTGCGGCCATCCCGTGGCGGTGGTGGTCAGGACGTCGTCATCGAGGCCGCCCGTCCGCACGGCGGTCGACTGCTGGTCCGGCTGCGCGGAGTCTCCGACCGCAATACCGCTGATACGTTGCGCGGCAATCTCTTTGTCGTTGATTCTGCGGAGCTGCCGCCGATCGAGGATCCCGACGAGTTCTACGACCACCAGCTCGAAGGTTTGGCGGTGCGCACCGTCGACGGTCATGCCGTCGGCAAGGTCACCGAAGTGCTGCACACCGCAGGCGGCGAACTGTTGGCGGTGCGCGGCGCTGATGGTGCAGAAGTGCTGGTGCCGTTCGTCGGTGCGATCGTGACCTCGGTGTCGCTGACCGACGGGATCGTCGAAATCGATCCGCCGGATGGACTTCTGGATCTGGACGGTTTGAGCTGAGATGCGCATTGACGTTGTCTCGATCTTTCCCGAGTATCTCGACCCGGTGCGACAGTCGTTGCCGGGCAAGGCGATCGAGTCGGGCATCGTCGATTTCGCTGTGCACGATCTGCGCCGCTGGACCCACGACGTGCACCACTCCGTCGACGACGCACCGTACGGCGGTGGGCCCGGGATGGTGATGAAGGCGCCGGTCTGGGGTGAGGCGCTCGACGAGATCTGCACCGAGGAATCAGTTCTCGTGATCCCGACCCCGGCCGGGCGGCTCTTCACCCAAAACGACGCCCAGGCCTGGACGATGCAGCCGCACCTCGTTTTCGCCTGCGGCCGTTACGAAGGCATCGATCAGCGGGTAGCCGAGGACGCGCGCCGGCGCATGCGGGTCGAGGAGGTCTCGATCGGCGACTACGTGCTCGCGGGGGGTGAAGTCGCGACGTTGGTCATGATCGAGGCGGTGGTTCGGCTACTGGCGGGCGTGATGGGTAATCCGCGGTCGCATCAAGACGATTCGCACTCGCCGGAGAAGGACGGCCTGCTCGAAGGCCCGAGCTACACCCGGCCACCGGTCTGGCGCGAGCTGTCCGTGCCCGACATCCTGCTCTCCGGTGACCACGGCAAGGTTGCGGCCTGGCGCCATGAGCAGGCGCTGCAGCGCACGCGCGAACGCCGACCGGACCTGCTGCACTGAGGGTTCCTGCGGCTGCAGGCTGGGTCGACACGGCGCGGCCCTGTGCGATCTTTCTCGAACACGCCTCACCGGCGCAGGCCTATGCTGGACGAGTGCGGGCATCGATGGTCATGGACTCGGTGGTCGGCTTCGGCCCACGAGACCATCTGTGTCTGGCCTACGACGACCCCGCTACCTTCGCCACGAAGGCCGTGGCGTTTCTGGCCGACGGCCTCGCCCAAGGGCTACAGGTCCGATATGTATCGGCGAGTTCGTCGCACGAAATCGCCGATCTTCGTGACTGGCTACTCGACGAGCTGGCACCGGATCGAGCCGACGCGGTGCAAATAGAGTCGGTTCGCGACACGTACGGCTTGGGGCATGTCGTGTCGGTAGGCGAGCAGGTCACGGCGTACGCGAACGCCACATCAGCGGCACTGGCGGCTGGCTTTGCCGGACTCCGCGTTGCCGCGGATGCCACGCCCTTGGTCACCACACCGCAACAGCTCGATGCCTTCGCCCGGTACGAACACCAGATCGATCGGTACATGAGCCGGCACCCATTCTCGGCGATGTGCGGCTATGACCGGGCAGTGCTCGGGACGGACGCGGTGGCGGAGCTCGCCTGCCTGCATCCGGTGAGCAATGCCGCGACGATGTTCCGATGGCACGCGGCCGAATCGGGCGATGGCCCGCCGCGCGCAGGCGGGCCCGTAGAGGTGGTGCTGGCGGGGGAGATCGACCGATCGGTCCATGCTTTGCTTCGTAAGGCATTGCAGCGCATCGATTTAGAGCAAGGGCAGTTAGTCGAGCTCGACGTCGCCGGCCTCGATTTCATCGATCACCACGCCATCGCCGAACTCGACGCACTCGGCCGGCGACACCAAGCCCGGATAGTGCTTCGCAATCCCGGCCACTTGGTGACGCGAGTCGTCGAGCTGATGACACCCGAGACCGTCGGGGTGGGGACACCAGCATGAGGACCGGCGCGGCATCAGGGACAGAGGGCTACTTTCACGAGGCGGCGTTCTACCGCAGCGACGACGAATTCCTCGCCCTTGTCATGCCGTTTCTCACCGACGGGGTGGCCGCTGGGGAGCCCACGCTCGTCACGCTGGGTGAGGCCAACAGCCAACTGGTCCGTGCCGCGCTGACCACCACTCGCGGCATCTCGTTCGTGCCGGCAGAGACGCAGTACGCCCGGCCGGCCGCGGCAATCCGTACCTATCAGGAGTTGATGGCCGACTACGTGCGACGAGGCGCCACTCAGATCCGCATCGTCGGCGACGTCCCCCATCCTGGTGTGGGAGCGGAGTGGGGTTGGTGGGCGCGGTACGAAGCGGCCGTCAACGAGGCCTTCAACGCTTATCCGGTGTGGGGCTTGTGTCCCTACGACGTGCGCCACACACCCACAGACGTTCTCGCCGACGTGTCGCGTACACATCCGCAGCTCGCCACCGTTGACGGCGGCCACGTGACCAACCCAGACTTCGTCGTCCCCACCGACTTCCTCGCCGAGCTCATCAACAGCTCGCCGCCCGCCGAGCCCCAACCACCCTCGATCACATTGGCCAATCCCACCCCAGAGGCGGCCCGGGCTGCTGTGCGGCACCTCGCCGATCAACGGCTGACGACGCTGGCCGACACAGCGGTCAATGACATGATCTTCGCTGTCAGCGAAGGCGTGGAGAACGCGACGGTCCACGGCAGAGCGCCGACAACGCTACGGATCTGGAACTACCGCCATCGGCTCGTCGCCCACATCACCGACGCCGGACTGGGCCCGACGGATCCCTACGCTGGACTGCTGCGCGCGGGCAGCACCGCAGGCGCGGGTCTCGGACTGTGGCTGGCCCACCAGATGTGTACCGCTGTCACGTTGCATCGGCATCGCGGCGGATTCACCCTGCGCATCGCGACGGCCGCCAGCTGACGGTATGAGGTCGGAAACGATTCGCGCGCAAATCATCTGAGGCGACCTCGTCGCGTCAGTCGGTCAATCGGGTGGCACACCTTCCTGTGCCGGGTGATTGAACGCACGGCGCGGCACCGGTTACCCAGCCGCGCAGCAGGGTATTGAGAACAGCGTGACTCGTCCATCCACCGGCGCTCCGCCAGCACCGGCGGCCGCGCAGGTGACGGGCAGGCAGCGCAACCTGGTCTTCACGGCCGTGGTGCTCGGCATGCTGCTGGCGGCCCTGGACCAGACGATCGTGGCCACCGCGCTGCCGACCGTCGTGGCCGACCTCGGCGGAGCCGGCCACCAGTCCTGGGTGGTCACCAGCTACCTCCTGGCATCGACGATCGTGACCGCGGTCGTCGGCAAGCTCGGCGACACATTCGGTCGCAAGACGGTGTTTCAAGCCGCCGTGCTGTTCTTCCTGGCCGGCTCGGTGTTGTGCGGACTGGCCGGATCGATGTCGATGCTGGTCGCCTCCCGGGCGCTGCAAGGCATCGGCGGCGGAGCGATCACCGTCACTGCGGTCGCGGTCATCGGCGAGGTGATCCCGCTGCGAGAGCGCGGCCGCTACCAGGGCGCCCTTGGCGCGGTGTTCGGTGTCACCACCGTCGTGGGCCCGCTGCTGGGCGGGCTGTTCACCGACCACCTCGGCTGGCGGTGGGCATTCTGGGTGAACGTGCCGATCGCCGTGGTGGTGCTGATCGTGGCCGCGTGGGCCATCCCGGCCATGGGCCGCACCGCCCGCCCCGTCATCGACTATCCCGGCATCGTGCTGGTCGGCCTCGGCGCCGCCGGCCTCACCCTCGCCACCAGTTGGGGCGGGACGACCTACGCGTGGGGCTCGCCGACGATCATCGGTTTGTTCGTCGGCTCGGTCGCCATCCTGGTGGCCTTCGTCGTCGTCGAGAAACGGGCGGCGGAGCCGATCCTGCCGATCCGGCTGTTCGCCGACCCGGTGTTCACGGTGTGTTGTGTGCTGTCGTTCGTCGTCGGATTCGCGATGCTCGGCGCGCTGACGTTCCTGCCGACCTATATGCAGTTCGTCGACGGGGTGTCGGCCACGGTGTCCGGCCTGCACACGCTGCCGATGGTGTTGGGTCTGCTGGCCACGTCGCTGACCAGCGGTGTGATCGTCGGCCGTACCGGGCGCTACAAGATTTTTCCGATCGCGGGGACCGCGATCATGGCGGTCGGGTTCATCCTGCTGTCGCTGATGGACGCGCACACCTCGACGCTCGTGCAGTCGCTGGACCTGTTGATCCTGGGTGCCGGGATCGGGCTGAGCATGCAGGTGCTGATCCTGACCGTGCAGAATACCGTCGACTTCACCGACCTGGGCGTGGCCACCTCGGGTGTCACGTTCTTCCGCACGATCGGCAGTTCGTTCGGCGCCGCGATCTTCGGCTCGCTGTTCAGCAACTTCCTGGCCGACCGGCTGCCGCCGGCCCTGGCCGCCAGCGGCGCCGCGCCCGAGGTCGCGCAGTCGCCGCAGGCATTGCACAAACTCTCGCCCGCGGCGGCCGCGCCGATCATCGACGCCTACGCCGACTCACTGAGCAAGGTGTTCCTGTTCGCGGCACCCGTGGCGATCGTCGGCTTCGTGCTCGCCCTGTTCCTCAAGCAGGTGCCGCTGCGCGACGCGGCCGCCACCGGCAGCACCGACCTCGGCGAAGGCTTCGGCATGCCGACTACCGAACCAGCGGAAAAGGTGTTGGAGGTGGCGGTGAGCCGGCTGCTCCGTGAGAGTCGCGGCCAGCACCTGCCTGCCCTGGCCCGGGCGGGCGGCACCCGCCTGGATGTCCCGCTGATGTGGGCAGCGTTGCAGATCTACCGGCATGCGCAGGTGGCCGGTGCGGCGGATCTGGGCGCCGTGGCGTCACAGCACCGGGTGCCGGTCGAGATCTTGGAGCCGACGTTCGACCGGCTGGTCGCGACGGGTTACGCCCAGCGCAGCGGCGACCAGTTGTGGCTCACGGCGGCCGGCGCCGCCGAGGTCAACCATGCCCGCAACATGTTGGCGAGCTGGATCACGGACACCCTCACCCGTTCGCCGGCCTTCGAAGGCCGGCCCGACCGCATGCAGGTGCAGGGCGCGATCGAACGGATCGCTCGGAGTGTGTTGGAACAGAACGATGACGAGAGCGCTCAGGCCACCCGCCCGATGGTGCTCGGTCCGCAGCGCGCTGCCAGTCCGACCGCGCCCACGACCCGTCTCGCCAGCCCCATGGTGAGCAGGACGGCGGTGGCCACCACGGCCGGCAACGAACCAACCCGGCCGTTCCGCGCGCGGGCCGAACTTCGCGAGCCGCCACCGGGGGCACCGCGGCGCTGATGGCGTCGAGGGTCAGATCCGCCCGCCGGGGAACATCGTCTTCACGGCCTTCGTCATCGTGCTGCGCGCGGTCGCGTCATCGACCGGCTGCAGTGACGCCATCGCCAACACGAAGCGATGGTCCGACCCGATCACCCCGGTGGACATGTGCAGCCAGTTTCCACCGTTCCAGCAGCACATCCAACCCTGTTTCACCGCAACGGTTTCGGCGAACAAGCCGTCGGGAATGCCGAACCGCTGCGGGTAGCCGTCGACGCCGGTGGGGGTCGACGCCGAGAGGTCACCGAGGATGACCGCGGCCTGCGAGGCCGGCAGGCCGCCCGTGCCGTCGAGCAGCATGTCGTAGTAACGCACCAGATCGGCGGTGGTGCTCATGGTGTTCCACCAGTTGCCGTCGTAGGGCGCACTGGTCGAGGACAATCCATACCGCGCGGTCACCCGGCTGATGATCGCGTTGCCGCCACCCTCGCCCCAGAACACCTCTGCGGCGCTGTCGTCGGAGGACCGCAGCATCACGTCGAAGGACTGCTGCTCATCCGGCGTGAGTTGACGCTGGCCTTTGGCCACCTGCATGAGCAGGTCATCGGCGATGAACAGTTTGCTCACCGAGGCCACCGGGAAGGGGACGTCGTCGCCACCGGTGAGGACCTTGCCCGTCTTCCGGTCGAGGAGGGTGAAGCTGATGTCGGCACCGTCCTGAGCAGCCGCTGAGGCGACCTCCTTGGCCCGCAGGTCCAGACCGATCGCCACGTCCGGCGGAGCGTCGGGCAGCGGACCGATGGCGGGGGATTGCGCGATTGCATTCGGGTCAGCGGACAGCAGATTCACAGAGCGGGCCGCCGCGTCGCTGGGCCCGGCGTTCACCTGAGCGGACGAGGCGGCCACCAGGACGCCGATCACTGCCGCTGCGGTGCCGGCGACCAGCATCGACAGATGCCGTCGCATGTCCTTCTCCTTGGGAGCATGGTGGAACGCTGAGATCCGGGGTGCCGCGCTGCCGCCCGACCATATTCCAGGTTAACGGTATCTTTTCTACACCGCCTGATTAGCTGGCCGGCAGATCAACGACACCTCGGCGGGTCGCGCGATTTCGCTGCTCGCCGTGCATCTGGCACAATTGAGCAGTTGCCGCGCGGGCTGGGACTTTCCGCCTGCTGCGCCATACACCACGTGCCCGAATCCATCGGCCCGGCGATCGCCAGCGCGTTTTGCGCAGGCAGGTGGCTGCGCCGCGAACCGCAAGGAAGTGTCACCGATGAACACGCTGGACTTCGTCGACCAGGCGTCGCTGCGCGACGACATCCCGACCTTCAGCCCCGGGGACACCATCAATGTCCACGTGAAGGTCATCGAGGGCAACAAGCAGCGCGTCCAGGTCTTCAAGGGTGTTGTGCTCCGTCGTTCGGGCGGCGGCATCCGCGAGACCTTCACTGTGCGCAAGGAGAGCTACGGCGTGGGCGTCGAGCGCACCTTCCCGGTGCATTCTCCCAACATCGACCACATCGAGGTCCTCACCCGCGGTGATGTGCGTCGCGCCAAGCTGTACTACCTGCGCGAGCTGCGGGGCAAGAAGGCCAAGATCAAGGAGAAGCGCTGAGCTTCGGCCTGTGGGCGGCACTGACGGGTCAGCTGGTCTGACTACGCTAACGACGTGACCGACAACACGGGCTCGGACGACTCCTTGCCGGACAACGCCACGCGGACGGACGCTCCGGACGACACCACCGCTGACAAGGCCGCTGCGCGAGATGGATCCGCCGACGGGGCGGGCGGCGAAAAGAAGAAGAAGTCGGCGCTGCGCGAAGGCGCGATCCTCGTCGCCATCGCGATCGTCCTCTACTACGTGATGCTGACGTTCATCGCGCGTCCGTACCTGATTCCGTCGGAATCGATGGAACCCACGTTGCATGGCTGCGCCGGCTGCGTCGGCGACCGGATCATGGTCGACAAGGTCACCTACCGTTTCGGGCAACCGCATCCCGGTGACGTCATCGTCTTCAAGGGCCCGCCGAACTGGAATGTCGGCTACAAGTCCATCCGGTCCACCAACACCGCGGTCCGCTACGTCGAGAACGCGCTGTCGGTGGTCGGATTCGTGCCGCCCGATGAGAACGACTTGGTCAAGCGCGTCATCGCGACGGGAGGCCAGACGGTGCAATGCCGCGCTGACACCGGACTGACCGTCGACGGCAAGCCGCTCACCGAGCCGTACCTGAATGCACAGACGATGATGGCCGACCCGCTGGTCTACCCGTGCCTGGGCAACGAATTCGGTCCGGTGAAGGTGCCCGACGGCCGGTTATGGGTGATGGGTGACAATCGCACGCATTCGGCGGACTCGCGTGCCCACTGCACCAGCACACCCGCCGACGCTCAGAAGGGCATCCTGTGCACCGGTGACCCGATGGCCGGCACCGTTCCGGTGAGCAATGTGATCGGTAAGGCCCGGTTCATCGCGTGGCCGCCGTCTCGCTGGGGTGGTGTGTCCTCGGTCAACCCGCAGCAGGGCTGACCATGCCGGCGATGACGTGGCCTCCACGGACGGTGATCCGCAAATCGTCGGGATTGCGAACGCTCGAATCTGCGCTATACCGAAGCGGTTTGGGGCCGGTGGCCGGAGTCGATGAAGTCGGCCGCGGTGCGTGCGCCGGCCCGCTTGTGGTGGCAGCCTGTGTGCTGAGCCCCAACCGTCTCGAGAGTCTGGCGGCTCTCGACGACTCCAAGAAGCTCACCGAGAAGGCGCGCGAGGAACTGTTCCCGTTGATCCGCCGCTATGCGCTGGCGTATCACGTGGTGTACATCCCCGCCCCCGAAGTCGACCGGCGCGGTGTGCACGTGGCCAACATCGAGGGCATGCGGCGCGCGGTGGCGGGGTTGTCGGTGCGGCCCGGGTACGTGTTGTCCGACGGGTTCCGGGTGCCGGGGTTGCCGATGCCGTCGTTGCCGGTGATCGGCGGGGACGCCGCGGCCGCCTGCATCGCGGCGGCCAGCGTGCTGGCGAAGGTCAGCCGCGATCGGCTGATGGTGGCCATGGATACCGAGCATCCGGGTTACGGGTTCGCCGAGCACAAGGGATACAGCACGCCGGCGCACAGTGCGGCGTTGACCGACCTGGGTCCCTGCCGTGAGCACCGGTTTTCCTACATCAATGTGCGGCGGGTGGCCCGCGCCGGTGGCACGGAAATGGTGATGGAGTGCCCACCCCCGCAGCGTGACGATGAGCTGTGAGTCAAGATGGATAGCACCACGACCGAAGACGAAGAGGGCCGCTGACCGATGAGTGCCGAAGATCTCGAAAAGTACGAGACCGAGATGGAGCTCTCGCTGTACCGCGAATACAAGGACATCGTGGGGCAGTTCAGCTTCGTCGTGGAGACCGAGCGCCGCTTCTACCTGGCCAACAGCGTGGAGTTGGTGCCCCGCAACACCGACGGCGAGGTGTACTTCGAGCTGCGCCTGTCCGATGCGTGGGTGTGGGACATGTATCGCCCCGCTCGGTTCGTCAAGCAGGTCCGGGTGATCACGTTCAAGGACGTCAACATCGAAGAGGTCGAGAAGCCCGAACTTCGGCTGCCCGAATAGGCATACGGCGCAACGAATTACGGGTAGCTGACGAACTCCCGTGCGCTCACGGTAGTTCCGCACGGTGGTGCAGGACAAGTTCGTCAGCGCAACGAGGCGTCGATGGCGTCGGCCGACAGGATCTGTTCCAGCACCAGTGCCGCGCTGCCGATGTTGCCTGCCTTGTCGCCGTAGGTCGAGGGGACGACCTGAAGGTGCCGGGTAGCAAGCGCTGTTGCATTGCCGTACAACGTTTCTCGCAGTCCAGCTACGAAGACGTCATAGGCGCCCGACATGTCGCCGCCGATGACGAGAACCTCGGGATTGAGCAGGTTCACCGCCGGGGCGATCACCTCGCCCACGTGGCGGCCGCTTTCGCGCAGCAACCGGCGCACCTCGCCGTCGCCATGGTTGGCCAACTCGACCACATCGCGAATGTGGGCGACGGCGCGGCCCTGCTGCTGAAGTGTGCGCACCAGGGCCCACCCGCCGGCGATCGCCTCGAGGCAGCCGGTGTCGCCGCAGCGGCACGGGACACCCGCCGCGGCGGCGGTCTTGTTGTGGCCGAACTCGCCGGCCGCGCCCAGAGCTCCGCGCTGCAGCACGCCGCCCGACACGATTCCGGCGCCAAGCCCGGTGGACGCCTTGATCAGCAGCAGATCGCGATGAATTCGCAAGGGGCCGCGGCGTTCTGAGAGGGCCTGCACGTTTGTGTCGTTGTCGAGCACGACCGGCGCCGAGGTCAGCTCGCGGAAGTACGGTTCGAGCGGTACGCCGTCCCAACCGCTCATCACCGGTGAGGCCAGGCTGCACCCGCGCAGCTGGTCGACCGTGCCGGGCAGCGAGACCCCCACCCCGAGCACATCACGGGCGGGGCGGCCGGTTTCGTCGAGCAGGACTTCCAGGCGCTTGACCAGATCGGGCATCAGGTCGTCCGGGCCGATGCGGACCTCGGAGTCCATGTCGCTCAGCGCGTGGATGTCGCCGGCGAGATTGCACACCGCGAGCCGGGTCCGGCTGCGGCCGATGGCCGCGGACAGGACGACGCCGGCCTCGGCGTTGAACCGAACCAGTGCTGGTGGCCGGCCGCCGGTCGACGGGCCCTCCTCGCCTTCAGTGACCAGCCCGCGACGGCCCAGCGCGGCAATCCGGCTGCCCACCGCTGTTCTGGACAGCCCAGTGAGCTCGCGAACTTGGGTGCGGGTGGTGGCCACGCCGTCCCGAATGAGCGCGAAGACGTCCCCGGCGGTAGCCGGGGCGGCAGAACGCCTGGTGACGGGCATCTTTCCATTTAACCAAGATCTAACTGTGCTGTATACCAATCGAGACACCGGTCACTTTGATCGTATTTAGACAAAAGTCGGTTGGAACAACGGTGTAAGTGAGACTAGGGTCGGGAACAGGGACCACGCGCTGCAATGCGGCAGCAACCGCCACCGCACAGAAAGGCGATAGCTCCCGTGACTGTCACCTCCACACCCGCCCCTGCTGGGGCGTCCCCGTCGTTGTGTCCGACCAGGGCCGGGCTGGGCATCCTGGCCCTCGCGCTGGGTTCATTCGGCATCGGCACCAACGAGTTCGTCGCGATGGGCTTGCTGCCCCAGATCGCCGGCGGCCTGCACATCTCCGAGCCGACAGCCGGCCATGTCATCTCCGCCTACGCCCTCGGCGTGGTGATCGGTGCCCCGGTGCTTGCCGCGATGACCGCCAAGTTCAATCGCAAGATCGTGCTGATGAGCCTGGTAGCGCTGTTCGCCGTGGGCAACGTGGCCACAGTGCTCGCTCCCAACTACGGCGTCCTCATCGGCGCCCGATTCCTCGCCGGCCTGCCGCACGGAGCATTCTTCGGCGTCGCGGCGCTGGTTGCCGCCCAGTTGCTCGGACCCGAGCAACGCGCCAAGGCCGTCGCACAGGTGATGACCGGGCTGACGGTGGCCACTGTGGTCGGGGTGCCGTTGGCGTCCTGGCTCGGCCAGCTGCTCGGCTGGCGCAGCGCATTCGCGTTGGTCGTCGGCATCGGGCTCGTTACGTTGGCCGCGATCTGGTTATGGCTGCCGACGCTGGCTCCGACACGCACCACCAGTACCCGCGCCGAGCTCGGTGCGCTGCGGCGTCCCCAGGTATGGCTGGCGGTGGCGATCGGCATGGTCGGCTTCGGGGGGATGTTCGCCGTCTACACCTACATCGCCACTACGCTGACCGACGTCTCCGGGGTTTCGTCATCGTGGGTTCCGTTGGGATTGATGGTGTTTGGGATCGGCATGGTGGTCGGCAATCTCGCCGGCGGCCGGATGGCCGACCGATCGGTGATCCGGGCACTCTATGTGTCGATGACGTTGTTGGCGGTTGTGCTTGCGGTTTTCGTCGTGGCCGCGCACAACCCGTACACCGCGTTGCTGGTGCTGTTCGGCATTGGTGCCAGCGGGGCGGCGATCGCCCCCGCCCTGCAGACCCGGTTGATGGACGTCGCCGCGGAGGCACAGACACTGGCCGCCGCGCTCAACCACTCGGCGCTCAACATCGCCAACGCCTCGGGGGCCTGGATCGGGGGCCTGGTGATAGCCATGGGTTACGGCTACACCGCACCTGCCGCGGCGGGTGCCGCACTCGCCGTCACCGGGCTGGTGGTGCTGACCGTCTCGGTGGCACTGCAGCGTCGTTCATCGGTGGTGCCGGCATGATCCGGGCGCTGGTGAACATGCTGCTGGGCCGGCGTGAGGCAGTGTATATAGACGTGTATCTGCCTGCGCGGCAACGCGTTAGGCTGGTCATGGGGCAGCGTTCAGGGCGGAGGGTCAGCTGATGATCGATCATGTGATTTTCCGCTACGCTCCGGACCGCCAACCCGAGCTGACTTTCCGCGCCCTGCCCAGCGGGTGTGCCGGAGGGGCCAACACGCTTGCTGAGGCCCGCGCGTCGTACCGAACCTGCCGGTCGGCGCGCCTGCACGTCGACCGGCGCGCCCTGCCCCCGGCTGTCGAGCACATCGAGGGATTGGTCGGCGGGATGTGGGTGCGCACCAGAGTCGGTGCCGTACACCGGGATAAGTCCAGCGACAGGATGCTGCTGCAGATCCTGCTGGCCGAGCAGGCCGGCCTGCGTGACGAGGTGGCCCGCTTGACGTCGGCGGGCGCGGAGCCGGTGGTGGTCCTGGCCGAGCCCGATCATGTTCTCGAGACGCTGCTCGACCAGATGTCAGTACGGGACGCGCTGCTGGTCGCCCATTGCGATGACAACGGCTCGGTCGGCTGGGGCGTGTTGTACGGCCCGGAATCGTCTGCTGGACAGGGTGTTCCGCGGGAATTCGACGACGAGGCTTTGCGGGCCACGACGGTGGCGGCTTTCGCGCAGACGTGCACAGGCGGCCTCGTGGTACAGCGCAGGCCGGCGGCGGGTATCGCGTCATGACGGCCCTGCTCGAACGCGCGGTTGGTAGCGCCAGGGTGGGGAACACTGATGTCGAGAGCGTTTCCGAAGGGAGGACCATGCGCGCGACACCGCAGTGCTGGCTCACCGATATGGATGGGGTCCTGGTGCGGGAGGAGCACGCGCTTCCGGGAGCCGCCGAGTTTTTGGCGTGCCTGATCGACAAGCAACGGCGGTTCCTGGTTCTGACCAACAACTCGATCTACACACCGCGTGATCTGGCGGCCCGGCTGGCTCGTTCGGGACTCGACGTACCGGAAGAGGCGATCTGGACCTCGGCCATGGCCACCGCGGCGTTCCTGAACGATCAGCTGCCCGGCGGATCGGCGTACGTGATCGGGGAGGCGGGGCTGACGACCGCGCTGCACGAGGCGGGGTACACGCTGACTGATACCGATCCGGATTTCGTGGTGCTCGGTGAGACGCGCACTTACTCGTTCGAGGCGATCACCAAGGCGGTGAGACTGATCGGCAAGGGTGCGCGCTTCATTGCCACCAACCCCGACGTCACCGGGCCCTCGGCCGAAGGGCCGATGCCGGCGACCGGGTCGGTGGCCGCGATGATCACCAAGGCCACCGCGCGCGAACCGTACTTCGTCGGCAAGCCCAACCCGATGATGTTCCGCAGTGCGTTGAATCGTATTGAGGCGCATTCGGAAAGCACGGTGATGGTCGGCGACCGGATGGACACCGACGTCGTGGCCGGTATCGAGGCGGGGCTGGAGACGATCCTGGTATTGACGGGGTCGACGACGCTCGAGGATGTGGAGCGCTATCCGTTCCGGCCGGCGCGGGTGCTGCCGTCGATCGCGGAGGCGATTGAGCTGATCTGACGCCCACGGCTCGCTTGACCTGTACCCTCTCTCGGGTAGTTCGCTGTCATTGGTGGCAATCGCGTAATCGTGGTGCGACACATCGTGAAGGGTCGGGGGAAGATGGTTGCTGCGATGGTCTGGGTGCGGATTGGGGCGGCGAGTGCGGCGGTGGGTGTCGTCGTGGCGGGATGTTCGTCGCCGCGATCGGAACCGCAGGCGCAGGCCCCGCAATCATCGGCCGAAGACGGTGCCACGGCATCAACGCCGGCCAAAGTCTCCCACCTCACGGGCAACGAGAACGCGATCGCCTTCGACTTCATCTACCCCGACGGCGATCAACACTGGACAGATGAGGCGAAGACCTCACTCAATGACGCCGCTAACGCCGTCGCCGCCTACCTTCAAGTTTCAAAACCCGTCACCATCGTCTACAAGATCGCGGACGACAACGAACCCGGACACCTCGCGCAGGCATCCAGTGATCGGGTCGATGACGAGTCACCCGGCTACTCCCGCACGGTGGTCCAACAGAAGCTGATTACCGGCGAGGACGCCAATGGCGACCAGCCCGACGGAGACATCGACGTGAATTGGAATTCCAACTGGGAGTTGGGCGACGACGTCGGCACCTCGGGCAAAGACGACTTCAAAGCGACGATCATGCACGAGCTGCTGCACACGCTGGGCTTTGACACCAATATCCAGGGCCCGGGCTCGCCGCCGGTGAAAAACCGCCCGATATTCGACAGGTTCGTGGTCAACGCTGACGGGGCAAAAGTGATCAACGACGACTACACCTTCAACACCGCCTTCGATCCCAATCTGACCGGCGGCAACGGCGGACTGTTCTTCGGCGGCCCGAATGCGATGGCCGCCTACGGCGGTAGACCGGTGCCTCTGTCCACGGACCCGGCGTGGAGCTCCAGCAGCGTGACGCATCTGGATGGCCGCACCTTCACCGGCCAGAACAAGAAGATGATGAATCCCGGCGACGATGGCGACGGACCAGAAGTGCGGGTCCTGAGTCCGGTCGAGCTCGGCATTCTCGAAGATCTCGGTTACACGGTGGTGCAGCACTAGTTCCGGTCGGTCCCTGTTGATGAATCTCTGACTGGGGACAACTGCCCGGTTTCCTGCGGTAGTTGGCGTGCGCCGTGCACCGGGCGTCGGTGCCGCAACCGATGCTGGCCCTCATGGCATCTGAACCGACGTTGACGAAGGTCGAACTGGGCGCGCTCGGCGAGCAGTTGGCGGTCGAGCATCTCGAATCCCTGGGGTTGCGGACCGTGGCTCGCAATTGGCGTTGCCGCTACGGCGAACTCGACATCATCGTCGCGGCCGCCGACGGCACGGTCGTGTTCGTGGAGGTGAAGACCCGCACCGGTGACGGGTTCGGCGGGGTGGACTACGCGGTCACGCCCGTGAAAGTGCGTCGCATCCGTCGGTTGGCCGGGATCTGGCTTTCCGAACAGGCGCACAGGTGGGCGGCGGTCCGTATCGACGTGGTCGGGGTGCGCATCGGGCGGCAGCGCACACCCGAGATCACCCATCTGCGTGGGGTCGGCTGATGGCATTGGGACGGGCCTTCTCGGTCGCAGTACGCGGTCTGGACGGCGAGATCGTCGAAATCGAGACCGATATCAGCTCGGGGCTACCCGGGGTGTACCTGGTCGGGTTGCCCGACGCCGCATTGCGCGAATCCCGAGATCGCGTGCGGGCGGCAATCACCAACTCCGGCAACGAGTGGCCGCAGTCGCGGCTGACGCTGGCGCTGTCCCCGGCCACCTTGCCGAAGACGGGCTCGCTCTACGACATCGCGATCGCCGCCGCGGTCTTGTCGGCGAGTCACAAGAAACCGTGGGATCGGCTGGAGAAGACGGTGTTGCTCGGGGAGTTGGCCCTGGACGGGCGAATCCGGCCGGTTCGTGGCGTGCTGCCTGCGGTGCTGGCCGCCAAGAAGCAGGGCTGGCCCACCGTGGTGGTGCCCATCGCGAATCTGGCCGAAGCCAGTCTGGTCGACGGCATCGAGGTTCTCGGGGTCCAGACCCTTGGACAGCTGCAGTGCTGGCTCACGGGGAAGGGCGCACTGCAGGATCGGGTCGACGCACCAGGGCCGCAGCCCGAGCACGTCGCCGATCTGGCCGATGTGGTGGGCCAGACGCATGCGCGGTTCGCCGTCGAGGTTGCTGCCGCTGGAGCGCATCATCTCATGCTCACAGGCCCGCCCGGCGTCGGGAAAACCATGCTCGCGCAACGACTCCCAGGACTGCTTCCCGAGCTCACCGAAAGCGAGGCCTTGGAGGTGACCGCCATCCATTCGGTCGTCGGGATGCTGTCGGAGACCACCCCGCTGATCACCCGGCCACCATTCATCGCACCACACCACTCGTCGAGCGTGGCGGCACTCGTCGGCGGCGGCTCGGGCCTGGCGCGCCCCGGTGCGGTCAGCCGCGCCCATCGGGGCGTGCTTTTCCTCGACGAATGTGCCGAGATCCGGGTCAGCGTCTTGGAGTCCCTGCGGACGCCGTTGGAAGACGGCGAGATTCGGCTTGCCCGGCGCGACGGTGTGGCCTGCTACCCGGCGCGGTTCCAGCTCGTGATGGCGGCCAACCCGTGCGCCTGCGCAAAAACCGATCCGAAAGACTGCATCTGCACGTCGGTGGAGAAACGCCGTTACCTCGGCAAGCTGTCCGGTCCGCTGATGGATCGGGTCGACCTGCGCGTCGAGATGCACATGGTCCGCGCAGGTGCGTTTGCGCCCGACAGTGCGGAAAGTACTGCGGCCGTGCGTGATCGGGTGGCGCAGGCACGGGCGGCTGCCGCCGATCGCTGGCGCCGGTACGGCTTCACCACCAACGCCGAAGTGACCGGAGCGGTGCTGCGCCGCCGCTTCCGGCCGGACGGCACCGCGATGGCCCCGCTGAAGACGGCACTGGAACGGGGGGTGCTCAGCATTCGGGGCGTCGATCGGTCACTGCGGGTCGCGTGGACGTTGGCGGACCTGGCCGGGCGGACGATGCCCAGTGTCGACGACGTGGCGGTGGCGTTGAGCTTCCGCCAGGGAGGAGCGAAACCATGACCGATGACGTGACGACGTTGGCATGGGCGTATTTGTCCCGAGTGGCCGAGCCTCCGTGCGATGAGATCGCCACGCTGGTCAGCGAGGTCGGTCCGGTGGAAGCCGCCTACCGCGTCGCAGGCGGCGACGTGAGCGATGCACTACGGGAACGTACCGCCGCACGGCGCGACATCCATGCGGCGGAAGCGGACCTGAATCTGCTGCAGCGCCGGGGTGGCCGGCTGATCACACCCGACAGCGACGAGTGGCCAGTCCTGACCTTCGCGGCCTTCGGTGGAGCGGCCGTGCGGGAGAAGCCGCAGGGTCGACCGCCGATGGCGCTGTGGGCGATCGGCCCGGCCCGCCTCGACGAGCTCGCCGAGCGATCCGCGGCGCTCGTCGGGACTCGCGCGTGCTCGAGCTACGGCGAGCATGTTGCGGCCGACCTCGCCGCCGGGCTCGCCGAACACGAGGTGACCGTGGTCTCCGGCGGCGCCTACGGCATCGACGGCGTGGCGCACCGCACGGCGCTGGCGGTCGAGGGGCAGACGGTGGCCGTGCTGGCCGGCGGCATCGACGTGTTGTATCCCGCGGGTCACTCGTCGCTGCTGCACCGGATCAGTACCGCGGGATTGCTCCTCACGGAGTACCCGCCGGGTGTGCGGCCTGCGCGGCACCGATTTCTGACCCGCAATCGGCTGGTGGCGGCACTGGGCACGGCCACCGTGGTGGTCGAGGCCGGCGTTCGCAGCGGGGCGGCGAACACAGCAGCATGGGCGCGGGCGTTGGGCCGGGTGGTGTGCGCGGTGCCCGGCCCGGTGACGTCGGCGTCGTCGATGGGATGTCATGTACTGCTGCGCGGCGGTGCCGAACTGGTGGCGCGGGCCGAAGACGTCATCGAATTAGTCGGGCGGGCAGGCGAATTCGCCGATGAGGAACCGCGTCCCACCGGGCCGCTCGATGGTCTCAGTGATGCCGAGAAGCATGTCTACGAGGCGCTTCCCGCCCGCGGCGTGCGTAGCGCCGACGAGATCGCGGTCGCGTCCGGTCTGGCGCCCACCGCGGTGCTCGGCCCGCTGGCGATGCTGGAGATCGCCGGGCTGGTCCGTCGCGATGATGGCTGCTGGCGGCTGGTGCGCAAGCCGGCATGACCGAGGTAGACGGCCCGAACGTCAGCCCGAAACGTATAGTCGGAAAGGTTGGCTAACAATTCTCGTCGGGAGGCGATGTGGCCGGTCGACCACTACATACATTCCAGGTCGTCAGCACCGAGCAGCTGGCGCCGCATATGGTGCGGGTCGTGCTCGGCGGCACCGGGTTCGACACCTTCACACCGGGTGAGTTCACCGACTCCTACGTCAAGTTCGTCTTCGTGCGTGACGACATCGACGTTGCGAGGCTGCCGCACCCGCTGACGCTGGACAGCTTCATTGGACTGCCGCCCGAGCAGCAACCCACGGTCCGGACCTACACGGTGCGGCGGCTCGACCGCGAGGCACGCCAGATCACCGTCGACTTCGTGGTGCACGGCGAGCACGGGGTGGCCGGGCCATGGGCCGCGGCCGCAAAGGCGGGCGACACCATCCATTTGATGGGCCCCGCCGGTGCGTACTCGCCGGACCCAGCCGCCGACTGGCATCTGTTCGCCGGTGACGAGGCAGGCCTCCCTGCGATCAGCGCAGCCCTGGAAGCCCTGCCACCCAACGCCGTCGGCAAAGTCTTCATCGAGGTCGCCGGACCCGAAGACGAAATCGAGCTCAACGCGCCGGAATCCGTCGCGATCAACTGGATCTACCGCGGCGGGCGCGCCGATCTCATCAGCGACGACCGGGCCGGTGACCACGCCCCGCTGATCGAGGCCGTCACCACCACGCCGTGGCTGCCCGGCCAGGTCCAGGTCTTCATCCACGGTGAAGCCCAAGCCGTCATGCACAACCTGCGCCCCTACATCCGCAAGGAGCGCGGGGTCGACGCGAAATGGGCGTCGATCTCCGGCTACTGGCGGCGCGGCCGCACCGAAGAGACCTTCCGGCAGTGGAAGCGCGAACTCGCCGAGGCCGAAGCCGGCCAGGACTAGGCCGGCGCCAGCACCTCGGTGTCCTCGCCGGCTTCGGGCTGGTCACTGTCCGGCTCGGGTGAGATTGCGCCCGTCCGCCCACCATGGGCCGGGCGTTGGCGCACCCGCAGCGGCCACCAGAACCACGGCCCGAGAATCGCGGCGATCGACGGAGTCATCAGGGACCGGACGATCAAGGTGTCCAGCAACAAACCGATGCCGATCGTCATTCCGCCCTGACCGACGTTCAGCAGGTCGCCGGAGATCATCGAACCCATCGTGAAGGCGAACACAAGTCCGGCGGCGGTCACCACGGTGCCGGTGCTGCCCATGGACCTGATGATGCCGGTGTTGATACCCGCCCCGATCTCTTCTCTGAACCGCGACACCAGGAGCAGGTTGTAGTCACTGCCGACGGCCATCAGGATGATCACCGCGAACGCCAGCACGATCCAGTTGAGTTCGATGCCCACGATCCGCTCGAAGATGAACACCGACAGGCCGAACGCCGCCCCCAACGAGATCACCACCGTGCCGACGATCACCATCGACGCCACCAGCGCACGGGTGATGATCAGCATCACGATGAAAATCAATGTCAGAGCGGCGAAGGCGGCGATCATGGTGTCGTACTTCGCGCCCGCCTGGACATCGCGATAGGTGGCCGCGGTGCCGGTCAGGTAGACATCCGCGTCGGCCAGCGCGGTGCCCTTGATCGCCTCGTGCGCCGCCGTCAGCTGGTCGTCGACCACCGAAATGCCCGCCTCGGACGCGGGATTCACGTCGTGGGTGACGATGAGGCGGGCCGCCTTACCGTCCGGGGAGAGGAACAGCTTGAGGCCCTTCTGGAAGTCGGGGTTGGCGAACACCTCCGGCGGCAGGTAGAAGTAGTCGTCGCTTTTCGAGGCGTCGAATGCCTCACCCATCGCAGTCGCTGTGTCGGTCATCTGCTGCATCTGGTCAATGAGTCCGTCGAAACCGCTGTGGATCGTCTGCAGCGTGTTCTGCATCGTGGTGGCTGTCGCGATGATCGGACCGAACTGCTGCACCATCCGCGGCACCAGCGCGTCGATGTCGCCCATCCCGCTGACCATCTTGTCCATGCCATCCACCATCGCGGTCATGTCGGTCTGCAGCGAGGCCATGTTGTCGCTGAATGTGTTGACGCCGTCCATGGCATCGAACGCCGAGCGGACTCCCCAGCAGGCCGGGATGTTGAAACAGTTTGGCTCCCAGTAGAAGTAGTTGCGGAGCGGGCGAACCTGGTCATCGAAGTCGGCGATGTGATCGCGCATCTGGTCGAGGGTGGCCTTCATCGTGTTCATGTCGGCGACGCTGCGGTGCGCTGACTCCACCATGCCGTTGGCCGACCCGACGGTGGTGTGCATGGCATCGGAGAAGTTCACCATCAGCGCCTGCATCTGCGTCATCGAGGCGATCATCGTGGCCATGTCGTCGGACATCTTGCTGATGTCACCCACCCGTTGTTTCAGGAACTGCAGGTTCTGGGTGATCGGTACCGAGGACATGCTGATCTGGTACGGGATCGAGCTGTGCGCAATGGGCGAGCCCAGTGGCCGGGTGATGCTCTGCACCATTGCGATGCCTTTTATCCTGAACAGCGCCTTGGCAATCCGGTCGAGCACAATCATGTCGGTCGGGTTGCGCATGTCGTGGTCCGACTCGATCGTCATGATGTCCGGATTCAGGCGCGCTGTGCTGAAGTGCTTTTCGGCCGCCGTATACCCGACGTTGGCCGGCACGTCTGCGGGGATGTAACGGCGGTCGTCGTAGCTCGTCTTGTAGCCGATCGTGGCCAGCAGACCGAGTAGTACGACACTGGTCGCTGCCGCGAGAATCGGTTTGGGCCAGCGGACTGTCGCGGTACCGACCCTGCGCCACCCCCTGGTCTTCATCATCCGCTTGGGGTCCAGCAAGCCGAACCTACTGGCCACCACCAGGATCGCGGGTGCAACGGTCAGCGCCGCCGCGACGACGATGATCAGGGCCATCGCCGATGGGTAGGCCAGTGAGTTGAAGTAGGACAACCGGGTCAGGCGCAAGGTCAGCATGGCGCCGGCGATGGTCAGTCCCGACCCGAGGATGACGTGGCCGACACCGTGGAATGCGTTGTAGTAGGCCGATTCCGGGTCCTCGCCATTCTGGCGGGCTTCGTGGTAGCGGCCGATCAGGAAGATCGCATAGTCGGTACCTGCGGCGATCGACAGAGCCGTCATCAGCGGAACCGAGAACGTCGAGAAATCCATGATCCCGAGGTGGCCGACAACCGCCACCGTGCCGCGGGCGGCCCCCATCTCGATGCCGACGATCGCCAGGATGAGCAGCACCGTGCTCACCGATCGGTACACCAGCGCCAGCATGATCGTGATCACGACCATCGTGACCACGGTCATCTTGATCATGCCGCGGTCGCTGGCCTCGAGTGAATCTGTGGTCAGCGGTGCGGGTCCGGTGACGTAGGCGTGCAGCCCGGTGGGCGGCGGTGTTGTGTCGATGATCTTGCGGACGGCGTCCACCGAGTGGTTGCCCTCGGTACTGCCCTGGTCGCCGGCCAGGTTCAGTTGGACGTAGGCGGCCTTGCCGTCACTGCTCTGTACGCCCGCGGCGGTGATCATGCCGCCCCAGAAGTCGTGGACGTGCTCCACGTGCTGTTTGTCGGCGTTGAACTTGCCGACCAGTGACTGGTAATAGCGGTGCGCCGACTCACCCAGTGGCTGCTCACCGACCAGCACGACCATCGCAATGCTGTCGGAGGTGGACTCGCCGAACTTCTGTCCCATCCTTTTGGCGGCGACCACCGAAGGTGCATCCTGGGGTGACATCGACACGGCATTGGCCATCCCGACCTTCTCGACTTGGGGGACAAGCAGATTCACCGCCGCAGTGGCGGCGACCCAGACGAGGAGGATCGGGACCGCGAGCGCTCGGATGGTGCGGGGGATACGCGTGCGGACGTCCTTGACGTGCGCGCTCACGCGGCTTTGTCCAGACAGAAGGCCTGGGCGTCACGGCCGTTGGCGAAGTCTTCAGCGACGAGTTTTCCATCCACCAGGATGCGGCAGCCCAATGCATCGGCGTTGCCCTGAGCGACCACATTGGCCAGCACCCCCGGGTCGGTTGTGCTCACGGTGACCGACCACGGCAACCGGGTGAAGCCTGCCTCGATCGTCTTGCCGTTGACGTCCAGGTAGCTAACTCTGCCGGAAGCGCCTGAGGGCCCGATGATCTCGTAGGTCACCCGCTTGGTATTGATCGGTTTGATCGCGTCGGCCGGCATGGCGGCAGCGATGTAGGGCCTGTCGGAGTCGAAGAACGTTCGAAGCCGGCTGACCACACCGACCGCAGCGAGCAGGGCAATGACGATGATCACCGCCACCCAGAACCGTTTCAAGAAGCCGACTATCGCGGACATGGTGCTCACCTGTGTTCCATCTCAGACGCGTGCGTCATCTGTTTCGCCCACCCTGTATACCATAGGGGGTATGGTATACAGGACGTGAATCGAGGTGAAATCATGAGCGGACCGGAGCAACCGCGGTGCGATGCTGCCGTGGTAGCGACGCTGAACCGGCTGCGGCGCGTCCACGGCCAACTCGGCGGTGTGATCGCAATGATCGAAGACGGCCGTGGGTGCGCGGATGTCGTCACTCAACTGGCAGCGGTGTCAAAGGCTTTGGACCGGGCAGGTTTCGCGATCATCGCGAGCGGCCTGCGCGAGTGCCTCGACCCGTCTGTCGGCGGCAGTGCAGGAACGCAGAAGCTGACGATCGACGAGTTGGAGAAATTGTTCTTGAGCCTGGCCTGAGGCCGGCTCTGTCAGAAGGGGAACATGATGTGCCGAGCCGTGAAATGTCGAGTGTGCGGCAAGACGACGTGGGCGGGCTGCGGTGAGCACGTGGACGCCGTACGTCGTGGCGTGCCGAGTGGGCAGTGGTGCGCGGGTCACGCTGGCAGTGAGACGGCATCGTCGCGCTGGAATCCGTTCAAGCGCGGGAGCTGAGGCCGGCCGTCGGCCGTCGGCGACCGGTAACGGGCAGGACACGGTGCCGCGTCGGTCGCCCGCGGTAGCGCCCACTGATGCGACCGTAGGGGCGTGGACCCGAGCGACTACGCGTCGATCCTCGACGACTACGCCGAGCATCTCGCGCTGGAGCGTGCCCGTTCCGAGCACACCCAACGGGCCTACCTCACAGACCTGAGATCGCTGTTCGCCTTCCTCGACGAACGCGCGCCGGGCGCCGGGCTGGCCGGCCTGAACCTGCCGATGCTGCGCTCGTGGCTGGCCGCCCAGACGGCGAGCGGCGCGGCCCGAACGACACTGGCGCGCCGCACTTCGGCAGTCAAGACATTCACCGCCTGGGCTGCTCGGCGCGGCCTGCTGACCGAGGACCCGGCGGTCCGGCTGCAGCTGCCCAAGGCTCGCCGCACCCTGCCGGCAGTTCTGCGTCAGGACCAGGCGATGGCCGCCATGGCCGCCGCCGACCTCGGCGCCGAGCAGGGCGACCCGCTTGCGCTACGTGACCGGCTGATCGTCGAGATGCTCTATGCCACCGGCATCCGGGTCAGCGAGCTGTGCGGCCTCGACATCGACGATGTCGATACCGACCGTCGGGTCCTGCGAGTTCTGGGCAAGGGCAACAAACAACGGACCGTCCCGTTCGGCGCGCCCGCGCAGGCCGCGCTGACTGCCTGGCTCACCGACGGCCGACCCGAGCTGGCCACAGCAGACTCCGGCCCGGCGTTGCTGCTGGGCACAAGGGGCAAGCGGCTCGACCAGCGGCAGGCCAGAACCGTGGTGCATCAGACCATGTCGGCGGTCGACGGGGCACCTGACATCGGTCCGCACGGTCTACGGCACAGCGCCGCCACCCACCTGCTCGAAGGCGGCGCCGACCTGCGCATCGTGCAGGAAATACTGGGCCATTCCTCGCTGGCCACCACCCAGCTCTACACCCACGTGACCGTCGCGCGTTTGCGCGCGGTGCACGATCAGGCGCACCCGCGCGCCTGAAACTAAGTCCCGCAGAAGGTTTGGAAGCAGCTCCCGAAGTCTTCCGGAGCAGGCTCGGCGTAGCGCTCGAATCCCGGGCGTTCGTCGTACGGGGTGCTGACCACCCGCAGTAGCCGATCGAACAGTTCCATGTCGCCCGAGGACGCGGCCGTCAGCGCCTCCTCGACGAGGTGATTGCGCGGGATGTAGACGGGATTCACCCGCTGCATCGCCTCGACGTCCGGGTCCAATTCACGCCACCGGGTGGCCCACGCCTCGAATGGCGCCTCGACCGCGCCCGCAGCCAGGCCGCGGAAGAACGAGGTGTAGTCGACGCGCTCCTGCTCGAGCAGTTCCACCAGTTCCTCGCAGAGCTGGTGAGCCGCAGGGTCGTCGACCGCGTCGCTCAGTCCGAGTTTGCGGTGCATGCCTGCCACGTATGCAGCTGCGTACCGCTGCGGGAAGTCCTGCAGCGACGCCGTTGCCAGTGCGACCGCGCGCTCCTGGTCGTCGTCGATCAGCCCGAGCAGCGCCTCAGCGAAGCGGGCGAGATTCCATGCGGCCACCGTCGGCTGATTGCCGTAGGCGTAACGGCCCCATGAGTCGATTGAGCTGAACACCGTCTTCGGGTCGAAGGCATCCATGAATGCGCACGGTCCGTAGTCGATCGTCTCGCCCGATATCGTCATGTTGTCGGTGTTCATCACGCCGTGGATGAACCCGACCAGCATCCACTGGGCGATGAGTTCCGCCTGAGCGGTGATCACCGAATCCAGCAACGCCAGGTATGGATTGTCGGCCTGTGCTGCCGCTGGGTAGTGCCTGCTGATCGCATGGTCGGCGAGTCGCCGCAGGACCTCCAATTCACCTGCTGCAGAGACGTATTGGAAGCTACCGACGCGCAGATGGCTCGACGCGATCCGGGCGAGGACAGCGCCGTTCAGCTGCGTCTCGCGGGTGACGGTGCGTCCGGTGGCGACGACCGACAGTGAGCGGGTGGTCGGAATGCCCAGAGCGTGCATCGCTTCGCTGATGAGGTATTCGCGCAGCATCGGGCCGACGGCCGCCAGGCCGTCGCCACCGCGGGCGAACGGGGTGCGTCCCGATCCCTTGAGATGCAGGTCGCGTAACCGCCCGGCGGCGTCGGCGAGTTCCCCCAGCAGCAGTGCACGGCCGTCTCCGAGGCGCGGCACCCAGCCGCCGAACTGGTGGCCGGCATAGCCCTGCGCGACGGGTTCGGCGTCCGCCGGAAGTTGCGTCCCGACGAGCAGACCGATCCCCTCGGGGCCGCGCAGCCACGCGACGTCGAGGCCTAGCTCGGCGGCCAGAGCCTCGTTGAGGACGAGCAACCGCGGATCGGGGGCGGCTTCGGCTTGCCAACGCAGCGCGATTTCGGGCACCTCGGTGGCGAAGCGGTGGCCGAGAACGACGGTCGTATCGGGCGCAATACTCATCGGCATCCAGCCTACGGACGCCGACCGCGGCCACGGCAGCGAGCAGACGCAAAGTCGCACTATTTCGGGCTTTACGGTGCGATTGTGCGTCTGCTCGGGCCCAAGGAACTTGGGTTCGGTAGCTGTGGCAGCGGTGTCTGGTTGCGCCGTGCAGAAGATCGCGATGCTCACTCTGGCCGCAGCGGTGACGGCTGGCGTCCTGGCGCCGACCGCCCACGCGGCGCACTCCAAAGTCCAATTCCTGGCTCCGTCCGGCAACATCGGCTGCCAGATGGGCACCGCGCCCGACGGATCAGCCTTCGCGTGGTGCAAGGCGAACGGGCACCGCTGGGTCACGCCGCAGTCCAACACGTGCCCGCGCGCGAACGTCCCCGGCGCCATCGGTGAACCTGGCGGCGAGAATCTCCAGCTCGCCGAGGGCCAGGCGCCCTGCTTCGGGTTCGTGATGAGCCAGCTGTTCTTCAGCGGGCAGTACGCGCCGCCGACCCTCGGTTACGGCGCCCGGCGATCGGTGGGCAGCATCACCTGCTCGGTCGATCCCGCCGGGGTCACCTGCGCCGACAGCGCGACCGGCAACTCATTCCAGGTGTCGCACGACGCCTACGCACTCAGCCCGCCAGCGGCTTGAGCCGAACCGGCGTGCCGGCCAGCAGCCCCAGCGGGTCGACGTAGTCCGCCCGCGACGCCGGCCCCCACATCGCGCCCCAATGCAGGCAGGCTGCCGCGGGGCAACCCGCATGCCCGGGCAGCAGGCGGCCCAACACGGTCGACGCATCGACCAGCTGGCCGACCCGCACCGTCGCCTCGACGGGTTCGTAGCTGGTGCGCAACCCACCGGTATGCGCCAGCGACACCAGCGGGCGCCCGGCCAGCTTCCCGGCGAACACCACCGTCGCCGGACCCGCGGCATAAACCAGCTGGTCAGCGGCCCCGGCGAGGTCCACGCCGCGGTGACCGCGCTGCCAATCCGGTGACGGCGCATCGAAGACCCTGGTCACCGCCGGCGGAGGCCGTAGCGGCCACACCAGCCGTCCGGCGTCGGCCCGGCCTGTCCCCGCAGACAGCAGCAGGACCGCCGCCACCATCGCAATGACGCGCATCGCTCCAGTTCAGCGGTATACAGAGTGACAAGGAAGCCACCGCACCCTGCGCTGTGCACCGGCGCGGCGCTGTGGACAAAGCACCCCTTCGAGCGGTGTAAACTTTCCCCTGCAACTCGCGCGAGCGGGTTGACTTCGCGCGTCTGTTCGCAAGTTCGCCACGTCGACACTTGCACCACGCATGCCGGTTGGTCCCGTCGGAGACGACGGGTCGGCACGCCCCAGGCGCCAGGGCTTGGCTTCACCCCGAAGCCGGGCGGCAACCGACAACCTAAGAGGTATGGCCAAACATGGCTGTTGTAACCATGAAGCAGCTGCTTGACAGCGGCACCCACTTCGGGCATCAGACCCGGCGCTGGAACCCCAAGATGAAGCGGTTCATCTTCACCGACCGCAACGGCATCTACATCATCGATCTGCAGCAGACGCTGACCTACATCGATCAGGCCTACGAGTTCGTCAAGGAGACCGTCGCCCACGGCGGCAGCATCCTGTTCGTCGGCACCAAGAAGCAGGCTCAAGAGTCCATCGCCGACGAGGCCACCCGCGTCGGCATGCCGTATGTCAACCAGCGCTGGCTGGGCGGCATGCTCACCAACTTCTCCACCGTGCACAAGCGTCTGCAGCGCCTCAAGGAGCTCGAGGCCATGGAGCAGACCGGTGGCTTCGAGGGTCGCACCAAGAAGGAAATCCTGATGCTGACCCGCGAGAAGAACAAGCTCGAGCGCAGCCTCGGCGGTATCCGCGACATGCAGAAGGTGCCCTCGGCGATCTGGGTCGTCGATACCAACAAGGAGCACCTGGCGGTCAGCGAGGCCATCAAGCTGGGCATCCCGGTCATCGCGATCCTGGACACGAACTGCGACCCCGATCAGGTCAACTACCCGATCCCGGGCAACGACGATGCGATCCGCTCGGCGGCGCTGCTGACCAAGGTGATCGCTTCCGCGGTGGCCGAGGGCCTGCAGGCTCGCTCCGGGGCTGGAAGCGACAAGGCTGGTTCCGATTCCGGGGCCGCAGCCGAACCGCTGGCCGAGTGGGAGCAAGAGCTGCTCGCCAGCGCAACGGCGTCGGCCCCCAGTGACGCCGGGCCGGTCGCCACCGAAACCACCACTGAAGGTTCTTAGTTCTTAGGGAAGGGCCACATGGCTAACTACACCGCTGCCGACGTCAAGCGGCTTCGGGAGCTCACCGGTGCGGGCATGCTCGACTGCAAGAACGCCCTGGCCGAGAGCGACGGGGACTTCGATAAGGCTGTCGAGGCGCTGCGCATCAAGGGCGCCAAGGACGTCGGCAAGCGCGCCGAGCGTGCCACCGCCGAGGGCCTGGTTGCGGCCAAGGGCGGCGCGCTGATCGAACTCAACTCCGAGACCGACTTCGTCGCCAAGAACGCGGAGTTCCAGAAGTTGGCCGACGACGTCCTCGCCGCCGCACTGGACTCCAAGGCCGCCGACGTGGAGGCCCTCAAGGCCGCCACTATCGGCGACAAGACGGTCGAGCAGGCCGTCGCGGAGCTTTCGGCCAAGATCGGCGAGAAGCTCGAACTGCGCCGTGCCGCCTACTTCGACGGCAACGTCGAGGCATACCTGCACAAGCGGGCCGCTGACCTCCCGCCCGCCGTGGGCGTGCTGGTCGAGTATTCCGGCGACAGCAAGGACGCGGCGCATGCGGTGGCCCTGCAGATCGCCGCGCTGAAGGCCAAGTACCTCACCCGTGAGGACGTGCCGGAGGACATCGTCGCCAACGAGCGTCGGATCGCCGAAGAGACCGCCAAGGCCGAGGGCAAGCCCGAGCAGGCGCTGCCCAAGATCGTGGAAGGGCGCCTCACCGGCTTCTTCAAGGACGTCGTGCTGCTGGACCAGCCGTCGGTGTCCGACAGCAAGAAGACCGTCAAGGCGCTGCTCGACGACGCCGGCGTGACTGTCAGCCGTTTCGTGCGGTTCGAGGTCGGTCAGGCCTGACAAACTTGAGCGGCGCACCAACCGCTCACTGGAAAACCCCGCGTCACATCCGGCGATCCCGGAGACGCGGGGTTTTGCCATCCCGGGGGAACCGCCGTTATTGAACACGTGTCTGCTAGCGTCGGCCAGATGCAGCATGTGAACGCCTATCGCGACGACGCGCTCGGCACCCTGGATGCAGTTGCCCTGGTCGATGCCCTCCGCACCGGCAAGGTGTCCCGCCCCGAACTGGTCGAGGCCGCGATCGCCCGCACCGAGCGGGTCAACCCGATCCTCAACGGACTGGCTCACGAGACCTTTGAACGGGCGCTGGCCCGCGCCTATGCGGGCGGCAGCGGATATTTCGACGGGGTGCCCACCTTCATCAAGGACAACATCGACGTCGAAGGCATGCCGACGATGCAGGGCACTGACGCCTGGCAGCCCCGCCCTCAGCCCGCGCACGGCGAGTTCGCCAGCCTCTATCTGGCGCTCGGCCTGGTGCCGCTCGGCAAGACCCAGCTTTCGGAATTCGGGTTCAGTGCCTCGGCCGAACATCCCCGCATCGGCGCGGTGCGAAATCCGTGGGACACCGACTTCACCGCCGGAGCTTCGTCGTCGGGTTCGGGTGCCTTCGTGGCTGCCGGGGTGGTGCCCATCGCCCACGCCAACGACGGGGGTGGGTCGATCCGAATTCCCGCCGCCTGCAACGGGTTGGTGGGCCTGAAGCCTTCCCGCGGCCGGCTGCCGCTGGACAAGATGACCCGACAGATGCCGGTGCGCATCGTCAACGACGGGGTGCTGACCCGCAGCGTGCGCGACACCGCTGCGTTCTACCGCGAAGCCGAGCGCGTGTGGCGCAACCGCCGGCTGCCGGAGATCGGTGCCGTCACCGGACCCGGTGCCGGCCGGCTGCGCATTGCCGTCGTGACCCAATCGGTCAATCGACAGGCGGCGCCGAGCGTCCGTGACCTGACCCTCAAGACCGCGGAATTGCTTGCGGGCCTTGGCCATAGCGTCGAGTATCTCGACCGGCCCCCGGTGCCGAGCTACTTCCTGGACGACTTCCTCTTGTACTGGGCGCTTTTGGCAATGACGCTGGTTCGCACCGGTCAACGGACGTTCGGCCCGAGTTTCGACAAGACGAAGCTGGACAATCTGACCCTGGGCCTTGATCGCCACGCCAGTCGCAACCTGCACAAGTTGCCGATCGCGATCACGCGGCTGCGCAGGCTGCGGCGAGTCACCGCCCGGCTCTATCAGACCTACGACGCGACATTGATGCCCACACTGGCCGAGGAGACGCCCCGAATCGGTCATCTGGATCCCACCGCCGATTACCGGCAGATCATCGATCGGCTGATCGACTGGGTGGCATTCACCCCGCTGCAGAACGTGACCGGTGAGCCGGCAATCTCGTTGCCGCTGGCCCAATCGGCGTCGGGTATGCCGGTCGGCATGATGCTGTCGGCACCGATCGGCCACGAACGCAGACTCCTGGAGCTGGCCTACGAACTCGAGGCGGCACAGCCTTGGCCGCGCATCGACACCGCGCAGCACCGGTCGCAGACATCTTGATTTAACCGGCTGGCGGTTCACGTAACGCCGGTGACATCAGCGGATTCGGTGGCCGAAACAGTGCGCGCCGAATATTTTCGTTGTGGAAACCTCTTTATCCACAACGATTTCGCGGCCATCGGTGATCGCCTCCACTTCCGGAAACAAGACGTTCGTGCGTCTGCTCCGGTTTGCGTGGGCGAACATTCGTCGACGGCCCGAACGGTTTGTGCTGTCGGTTCTCGGTATCGCGCTGGCGATCACCTGCGTGACGGTGGTGCGCACGATCTCGTCGAGCTTCGCCATCACCGGCGCGGACTCGGTGTCCGAGGTGCTCGGTGGTGCACAGCTGTGGGCGGTGCCCGCCGCCGGCGTCCATTACGACAGCACCGTGCAGGCGCTTGTCGCCGATGGTCCGGCCCCGGTGATCGACGCCCCCGGGGGGTGGCGTGCGATCAAGACCCTCTCGGGAACAACCGACATCAACGGAACGCCGGTATCGCTGCGCGGTGACGACGAAATCCCGGACGGACAAGCACTTTTGGGCTCCGGTGTAGCGCAACGGCTGGGTCTGCACGACGGCGACCGGATCACCGTCGGCACCGAGAGCCTCGCCGTGCTGACGCGCGGCGGGGGGGAATCGGTCACGGTACCGGCCCCGCTGGCGCACACCTTGGTGGGCGACAACGGATGGTGGACCGTCTACGCGCCGACCGGTCAGGAGAAGAGCCGCAGTCTCGGCAGCACCCTCGGTGATCTCGTCGGTCTTCGGTCGACCTCCGATCCGTCCGTGAAACCCGATCCCGGCGGCCCCGGACTGATCTACGACACGGTGGGTGGTACCGGTCCGCTGACGTTCGATCAGAAATTCTCAGCGCTGTTCTCCGGCAAGGTGACCAGTTCGACACTGGGCATCATCTCGATCATCGGGCTGGTGCTCGGCTTCATCATCGCGGTGTCGTCATTCCTGGCGGCCGTGCAGGAACGCCGTCGCGAATTCGGCATCATGTCCAGCATCGGCCTGGCTGACGAGGTGCTCTATTTCTTTCTCGTCGAATCCGCGGTTGTGTTCATGGCGGCCTACCTGGTGGGCGTGCTGACTGCGGGAGTCGCTGTGTGGCTGGTGATTCCGGGCATCGCCACCCCGGTCGCCTGGCTGCAGGCGGCCGGCATGGTGGCAGGCTTCCTGCCCGCGATGGCGATCGTCGGTGCGCTGATACCGGTGCATCGCCTACTGCAGAACCGTCCGGTCGAACTGCTCGGAGCGCGCTGATGATGATCTTCGGACTGTCCTACGGCTGGCTGGCGGCGCGGCGGCGGGTTCGCGAGATGGTGCTGCCGATCGTCACGACCGCCACGGGTGCCTTCCTCGTCGTCATCGTCTTCGGAATGTCCGCCGGCATCCAGGAACAGTCGGCGTCGCTGGGTCATGCAGGAGAAATCGGCCGGGCCGTCATCCTCATCGCGATCACCGTGCTGCTCGTGGGTGTCGTGGAAGTGGCCGTGGCGACCACCCGCACGATCGCGCACCGCACCCGCGAACTCGGGGTACTCGGCGCCACCGGAGTGCCGCGTCGACCCGTCATCGCCGCACTGCTCGTGGAGCCGGCAGTCGCGGCCACGCTCGGAGCGATCTTCGGTGTGGTGCTTGCGATCATCGCCGCCGTCGCACTCGGCATGCTCGGTCTGGTGCCCACCGGGGTGTCAGCGGCCGGTCTTGGATTCGGTGCGGCGATCGCGGTCGCCGTCAGCATTGTCGCCGCCCTGGCGACCAGCGTCATACCCACCTGGAACGCGGCGTCGCGTCCCCCCGTCCACTCCCTGTCGACCGGAGGTTAGACATGACCGCAGTCGAAGACGCCATCCCCGCCGTCACTTCGGTTCCCGAACCGTCGCCGGTCATCGAGATCAGCGACGTATGGAAGTTGCACAAGCTCGGCGACGAAGTCGTCAAAGCCCTGATCGCCGCTGAATTGACAGTCATGCCAGGAGAATTCGTCTGTCTGATGGGACCCAGCGGAAGCGGCAAGTCGACGCTGTTGAACATCATCGGTGGCTTGGACCGGCCCACCAAGGGTGCGGTGCGGATCGCCGGCCGGGACACCGCCAGGCTGACCGAGAGCCAATTCGCGGCGTTACGGCATGACACCATTGGGTTCATCTTCCAGAGCTACAACCTCATACCGTTCCTGTCCGCGGTGGAAAACGTCGAGCTACCGTTGATGTTCGAGCCGTACGACCGCAAGGCGTTGCGCCAGCGGGCACTGGACCTTCTCGACCTGGTGGGGCTGAGCCACCGAGTGCACCACCAGCCGACCAAAATGTCGGGCGGCGAACAGCAGCGCACCGCGATCGCGCGGTCGCTGATCAGCAACCCGACGCTGGTGCTGGCCGACGAACCGACCGCAAATCTGGACCACCGCACGGGGGAGACGGTGGTGCGCATGCTGCGCGACCTGTGCTCGACGTTGGGCGTCACGGTCGTCGCCAGCACCCACGATCCCACGGTGGCCGATGAAGCGAGCCGTGTCGTCCGGATGAGAGACGGACAGATCATCAACTGACCCAAGCGGAATTCAACTGCCCCTACCGGGATTGGGAGTCACACGTATGACGCAACAAATGGACGCGCCGGCGTCGGCCGGGCGTGACAAGCTGCTGACCACAGAGCTGGTCCCCGAGCAGGTGCTGCCGAAGGTGATGACGACCTTCGGTCTCACCGCCACCTACGTCTTCATCATCTGCTGGATCACCGGCTCGTCGATCATGGCCGCCGGGGGCTGGACCGCCATCCCGATGTGGATCCTCGGCATCCTCACCTTTCTGATTCCCGCGGGCATGGCGGTCGCCGAGCTCGGCAACCTGTGGCCGGGTGAAGGTGGGGTGTACATCTGGGCAACCCGAACCATGGGCGAGACATGGGGATTCATCGGCGGTTACCTGTCATGGATCCCGGTGGTGCTCAACTCCGCATCATCGCCGGCGATCATCCTGCAGTTCCTGCTGCTGGCCTTCCACGCCGAACTCGGCCTGACGCTGACGATCATCTTGCAGGTGGCGCTGCTGTGGGCCGTGATCGGTTTGGCGCTGGCCAAACTCGCTGCCAACCAACGCATCATGAACATCGTCTTCGTCGTGTACTGGGCACTGACCGCCGTCATCTTCGTCTCGGGTGTCATCTATGCGTTCCGCAACGGGTCGGCCCAGCCGTTCACCGCGCACGCCGCCCTGGTGCCCGACTTCGCCGGCGCGGGCTTCCTGTACGGCACCGTGCTGCTGTACCTCGTCGGTGTGGAGACGCCGTACAACATGGGTGCGGAGTTCCTGTCCGTGCGCAAGAGCGGCCCGAAGATGGTGGTCTACGGTTCGATCGCGCTGGTCCTGATCTACCTGCTGACCACGCTCGGCACCGTGATGGTGCTCCCGGCCGACCAGGTCGACCCGGTCACCGGCGTGATCGGCATGCTCGGCACGGCCGCGCCCAAGGGCGTGATGGAAGTCGCCGCGGTCGTGTTGGCCTGCATCGTGTTCGTGGCGCTGATGAGCTACCAGGTCACCTATTCGCGACTGATCTTCGTCTCCGGCCTGGAGCGTCATCTGCCGCGAATCTTCACCCACCTCAACCCGCGAACCCGTAACCCGGTCACCGCTGTGCTGATCCAGGGCGTGCTGTCCTCGCTGCTGATCGTCGGGTTGTACTCGCAGAGCAGCATGGCCAACGTCACGGTGTTCCTGCAGGGTGGTCTGTCCATCGCCTGGCTGATCTCCGGGTTCTTCTTCTTGTTCCCGGTCATCATCGCTCGCAAGAAATACGCCGATCGCTATGCCGCCGAGAAGTTCTGGCGTATTCCCGGCGGGATGGTCGGCGTCTGGGTCACCGTGGCCATCGGCACCCTGGGCACCATCGGCGGCGTCTACTACTCGTTCGCCAAGTCGTGGATCAAGGATGTGCCGGACGGCACCTGGATGATGTGGACCGGCAGCATCGCTACCGGAATGTTCCTGCTCGGCGTGGTCGTCTATATCTTCGGCCGGCGCTCGGCGCACAAGATGACCCAGGAAGACGCGTTGGCCCATCTGGCCGTGCTGGATCTCAAGAAGTCCGAAACACCCAGCCCTGAGGCGGTTTAACCCGAATGACGATGGACAGCACCGTGCTGAGCACGGCGACTACCGACGACCGTGCCGGTTACCCTCTCGACCCGCTGTCGGGTGCTGAGATCGAAGCCGCGGCCAACGTCGTCAAAGAATCCGAATATGCCACCCCTACGTTGAAATTCGTCATGATTCAGCTCGCCGAGCCGGACAAGAACGCGCAGTTGACGTTTGAGTCCATGAGCGATGTGCCCCGGCGGGCGTTCATCACGATGTACGACGCGGCCGCCAAGTTGGTCTACGAGTCGGTGGTGGACATCGGCGCCCGAGTGGTGGAGTCGTGGACCGCGATCCCCGGTCGCTTCCCGTCCTATCTGGTCGAACACATGACGGGGGTGGAGGAGGTGGTGCGCGCCGACCCGCGGTGGCAGGAGGCGATGCGCAAGCGCGGCATCACCGATTTCAACCTCGCGATGATCGACCCTTGGCCGGCGGGCTATTACGGCGCAGCGGACCATTACGACAACTCACCGCTGATCTGCCGTCCGCTGACGTTCATGCGGGCCGCGCCATCCGAGCACGGTTACGCGCGCCCGGTCGAAGGCGTGATCGTCACGTTCGATCTCGACGCCATGAAGGTGATCGATGTCGAGGATCACGGCGTGGTGCCGCTGCCACCCAAGGCGGGCAACTACTCGGCGCAGTTCATGTTCGACAAGGACAACCGCCCCGCGTTCACCGCGTTCCGCGACGACGTCAAACCCATTGAGATCACGCAGCCTGACGGCCCGAGCTTCACCGTCGACGGCTGGAAGGTGCAGTGGCAGAAGTGGTCTCTTCGGGTCGGCTTCAACCCGCGCGAGGGGCTGACGCTGCACGAGATCACCTACAACGATCGGGGGACCGTCCGGCCGATCATGTACCGGGCCGCGCTGTCGGAGATGGTGGTGCCCTACGGGGACACCTCGCCGACGCACTGGAACAAGAACGTCTTCGACATGGGCGAGGTCGGCATGGGCTTCTCGGCCAACCCGCTGACGCTGGGGTGTGACTGCCTGGGCGAGATCTTCTACTTCGATGGCACCGTGCACGACTCGGACGGCAACGCGGTCACGATTCCGAATGCGATCTGCATGCACGAGGAGGACTACGGAATCTCCTGGAAGCATACCGATTTCCGCACCGGCGAAGTGGAGGTGCGCCGGTCGCGGCGACTGGTGATCTCGATGATCTGCACGGTGGGCAACTACGAGTACGGGTTCTTCTGGTACCTGTACAACGACGCGTCGATCGAGATGGAGGTCAAGCTCTCCGGAGTGCTCACGACGGGTGCGGTCGAGGACGGCGAATCGCCCCGCTGGGGCAAGCTCGTCGCACCCGGCATCTACGGCCCGAACCACCAGCACTTCTTCAACTTCCGGCTCGACATGAGTGTCGACGGTCCGAAAAACAGCGTGTACGAGGTGGATTCGATTCCGGAGCCCGATCCCGAGCTGAACCCACACAAGAACGCGTGGATCACCAAGGACACGCTGGTGGCATCGGAAGCCGAGGGTGCCAGGGATTGGAACTGGGGCACCGGCCGGTACTGGAAGGTGACCAACCCGTCGAAGAAGAATGAGCTCGGCGACCAGGTCGGCTACAAGCTGGTGCCGCGCGAGATCGTTCCGGTGATGGTGCAGGAGGGTTCCTACATCTACGACCGGGCGAAGTTCGTCCAGCACAACCTGTGGGTGACCAAGTACGACCCGGCGGAGAAGTTCGCCGCCGGGGATTACATGTATCAGTGCGCCGAGGCGCAGGGGCTGCCGCAGTACGTGGCCGACGATGCGCCGCTGCAGGACACCGATGTGGTCCTCTGGTACACCCTGGGCGCCCATCACATCGTGCGGCCGGAGGACTGGCCGGTGATGCCGTGCGCGTATGCGGGATTCCACCTCAAGCCCATCGGGTTCTTCGATGGGAATCCGGCGCTGGACCTGCCGCCGTCACCGCCGAAGGCCTGCCATGCCCATCACGGTGACATCGCCGGTGGCTGGCAGACCACCGAGCATCACGAGATCCGCGCCGACTGACCGACCGCAGCTGGAGAGCTAGCCGAGGGCGGCGAGAATCTTTCGGAATTCTCGCCGCTGCTCGGTGCTGAGCCCCGACATCAGCCGGCCCTCGGCGGCACGGACACCCGCGTCGGTGCGCTCCAGGGTTTCCACACCGGAGCGAGTCAACTTGGCGGGCAACGACCGTCCCGATGCCACGCTGTCCGGACGGACGACCAGCCCGCGGTCTTCGAGGCTGCGCAGCACCATGTTCATCGCCTGCGGCGAGACCCCGGTGTCGCGGGCCAGCTCGGCATTGGAGCGGTCGGGGAAGCGGGACAGGATCCGCATGCAGATGTACTGGGGGAACGACAGGCCCAGCGGTTCGAGTGCGGTGGCGCTCACTTCGGCGCGCAGTGCCGAGGCCACCCGGTGCAGCAGATAACCCAGCGGCTCGTCGTGGCCTCCACCCATGTCAATCATATTGACATATATCAAGCCGGTTGATAATTCTGGAGGTATGAGCACAGAGGATCTCTTTGATTCGGCATACCGTCAGTCGGCTCCGGAATTCGAGGGCTTTCGCCCGCCCTGGAGTATCGACGAGCCGCAACCCGAAATCGCGGCCCTCATCGAGCAGGGCAAGTTCCACGGCGACGTCCTCGACGCCGGGTGCGGGGAGGCCGCGGTCTCGATCTATCTCGCCGAGCGTGGTTTCACCACCGTCGGACTGGACCTCTCGCCGACGGCGATCGACCTCGCCCGGGCCGAGGCGGCCAGGCGTGGGCTGACCAATGCCAGTTTCGAGGTCGCCGATATCAGCGACTTCGGCGGCTACGACGGCAGATTCGGCACCATCGTCGACTCGACGCTGTTCCACTCGATGCCCGTCGAGCTCCGTGATGGCTATCAGCGCTCGATCGTGCGGGCCGCCGCGCCCGGCGCGTCCTACTACGTGCTGGTCTTCAATGCCGACAGCATGCCCGCCAACGGGCCTGCGCATCCGGTGACCGCCGAGGAGCTGCGCGCCGCGGTCGAGCCGTACTGGGTGATCGACGACATCCGCCCTGCGCGCATCCACGCCAACGTGCCCGAAGAGATGGCGCACATGGTTGAGTTCGCCGGCGGCGATCTGCGCGACGAGCCGAAGGGCCGCAAGTCGATGCCGGCGTGGCTGCTCTCGGCTCACCTGGCCTGATATTGCTGCTGACGGTCGAGGCGGTGTCGTAGGCTCACCGCCATGGAGCTACTACGCCACGTAGTTGTACTGGTGCACATCGTCGGGTTCGCGGCCACGTTCGGCGCGTGGGCGGCCGAGGCGGCGGCCCGGCGGTTTCGCACCACCCGGCTGATGGACTACGGGCTGCTGGTGTCGTTGCTCTCCGGGGTGGCGCTGGCCGCGCCGTGGCCCGCCGGAATTGTCTTGAACTATCCCAAAATTGGGGTCAAGCTGGTCATTCTCGTCGTGATCGGCGGCATGCTCGGCATGGGCAACGCCCGGCAGCGGCGCACCGGCGAGCCGGTACCGCGTGCGGTCTTCGTATCGGTGGGTGTCTTATCGCTTGCGGCGGCGGGTATCGCAGTGCTGTGGTGACGTGCGAACCAGGCACAGCCCGGGAAATCGGCACCTTCGGCGATGAGGCAGGATGGAAGTGCCGTCCCGAATGTCGCCGGGATGGCACTCTCATGCCAGGAGCCCGACTAGTCCGAGGAGTCTGATGGGGGAGACGGCCAGCAACAACGGTGGCGAGGCGACGCATTCGCGGGAGATCCGCCCGAATTTCCGGCGGGTGGTGCTCAAACTCGGCGGGGAGATGTTCGGCGGCGGATCGGTCGGGCTGGATCCCGACGTGGTCGCCCAGGTGGCCCGCCAGATCGCCGAGGTGGTGCGCAGCGGCGTGCAGGTCGCCGTCGTGATCGGTGGCGGCAACTTCTTCCGCGGCGCGCAACTGCAGCAGCGCGGGATGGAACGCACCAGGTCGGACTACATGGGCATGCTCGGCACCGTGATGAACAGCCTTGCGCTGCAAGACTTCCTGGAGAAGGAAGGCATCGTGACCCGGGTTCAGACCGCCATCACCATGGGGCAGGTCGCCGAGCCCTACATCCCGCTGCGCGCGGTCCGTCACCTGGAAAAGGGACGGGTGGTGATTTTCGGCGCCGGTATGGGCCTTCCGTACTTCTCCACCGACACCACTGCCGCCCAGCGCGCGCTGGAGATCCGCGCCGACATCGTGCTGATGGCCAAGGCCGTCGACGGTGTCTTCACCGACGACCCGCGGCAGAACCCGAACGCCGAGATGCTCACCGAGATCAGCCACCGTGAGGTAATCGACCGCGGGCTTCAGGTGGCCGATGCCACTGCGTTCAGTTTGTGCATGGACAACGGAATGCCGATCCTGGTCTTCAACCTGCTCACCGACGGGAATATCGCCCGGGCGGTCGCAGGTGAGAAGATCGGAACTCTGGTCAGCGGTTGAGGAGGACCACTAGATGATTGAAGAGGCTCTCTTCGATGCCGAGGAGAAGATGGAAAAGGCCGTCGCGGTTGCCCGCGACGACCTGGCGTCCATCCGAACCGGTCGAGCCAACCCCGGGATGTTCTCGCGCGTCGTCGTCGACTACTACGGGTCGCCGACGCCGATCACGCAGCTGTCGAGCGTCAACGTGCCCGAGGCGCGGATGGTCGTCATCAAGCCCTACGAGGCCACGCAGCTGCGCGCTATCGAGGACGCGATCCGCAACTCGGATCTGGGTGTGAACCCCACCAACGACGGCAACATCATTCGGGTGTCGATCCCTCAGCTGACCGAGGAACGTCGCCGCGATCTGGTCAAGCAGGCCAAGTCCAAGGGTGAGGACGCCAAGGTGTCGGTGCGCAACGTGCGGCGTCGCGCCATGGAGGAACTGCACCGCATCCGCAAGGACGGCGAGGCCGGCGAGGATGAGGTCGGGCGCGCGGAGAAGGATCTGGACAAGGCCACGGCCACCTACGTCGGCCAGATCGACGAGTTGGTCAAGCACAAGGAAGGCGAATTGCTGGAGGTGTAGCCACCTTTCAGCAACGCATCGAAGTGGCGGAGACCGATACCGGCGGCGCGGCCGCGCAGCCAGCGCCCAAGAGCTCGCGCGCCGGGCGTGACCTGCCCGCCGCGATCGCCGTTGGCGTCGTGCTCGGCGCGATGGCGATCGGCAGCCTGCTGTTCGCACCGAAATGGTGGCTGCCCTTGCTGGCCATCGCGATCGCGATCGCCACCCATGAGGTTGTTCGCCGGCTCCGAGAGCACGACTATGCGATGCCGGTCGTGCCGCTGCTGCTCGGTGGTCAGGCAATGATCTGGTTGGCCTGGCCGTGGGGTGTCGCCGGAACCCTGGGCGCCTACGGCGGCACGATCGTGGTCTCGATGGTCTGGCGGCTCGTCGGCCAAGGCTTGCGAGAGCAGCCGGTGAACTATCTGCGGGACATCGCCGCCACGGTCCTGCTGGCCACCTGGGTGCCACTGTTCGCGAGCTTCACCGCGCTGCTGATCTTCCAGGACAACGGCGGCGCCCGGGTCTTCATCGTGATCGCCACCGTCGTCTTCGCCGATATCGGCGGATACATCGCGGGCGTGCTGTTCGGCAAGCATCTGCTGGCCCCGGCCATCAGCCCCAAGAAATCCTGGGAGGGGCTCGGCGGCTCGCTGCTGTTCGGCATCACCGCAGCCGTGCTTTCCGTCACGTTCCTGCTGCACAAGCCCGCCTGGGTCGGCCTGCCGCTCGGACTGATGCTGGTGATCACCGGCGTCCTCGGCGACCTGGTCGAGTCGCAGGTCAAGCGTGACATGGGCATCAAGGACATGGGGACGCTGCTGCCGGGCCATGGCGGGATCATGGACCGCATCGACGCCATGCTGCCGTCGGCGGTCGCCGGCTGGATCGTGCTGACGCTGCTGGCATAGCACCAGCGTCCGCGATACTGGAATCAATGAAGCAAGAGCTGGTCTTCGAGCCACCGCGGCGTGGGTTACCCCCGCGGCACCTCGCCGACCTCGACGCCGGCGGCCGCGCGGCCGCGGTGGCCGACCTCGGCCTGCCGGTATTTCGGGCCAAGCAGCTCGCGCAGCAGTATTACGGTCGCCTCCTCGCCGACCCGCAGCAGATGACGGACCTGCCTGCCGCGGTGCGCGATGCCGTCGCCGATGCCTTGTTCCCGCAGCTGCTCTCGGTGGCCCGCGAGATCGAATGCGACTCGGGGGAGACCCGAAAGACGTTGTGGCGCGCCCACGATGGCACCACCTTCGAGTCGGTGCTGATGCGCTACCCGAATCGCACCACGGTGTGCATCTCGTCGCAGGCCGGCTGCGGCATGGCCTGCCCGTTCTGCGCGACCGGCCAGGGCGGGCTGACCCGCAACCTGAGCACCGCCGAGATCCTCGAGCAGGTGCGGGCGGCGGCGGTGACGTCACGCGACGAGTTCGGTGAGCGCCTCTCGAACGTGGTGTTCATGGGCATGGGCGAGCCGCTGGCCAACTACGCGCGGGTGCTGGCCGCGGTGCAGCGCATCACGGCCGCGGCACCGGAAGGCTTCGGGATCTCGGCCCGGTCGGTGACCGTGTCGACGGTCGGGCTGGCGCCGGCGATCCGCAAGCTCGCTGACGAGCATCTCGGTGTGACGCTGGCGGTGTCGCTGCACACGCCGGACGACGAACTGCGCGACACCCTGGTGCCGGTGAACAACCGCTGGAAGGTCAGCGAAGTGCTCGACGCGGCCCGCTACTACGCCGACGAAACCGGCCGGCGGGTGTCGATCGAGTACGCCCTGATCCGCGACGTCAACGACCAGGGTTGGCGGGCCGACCTGCTGGGCAAGCAGCTGCACCGGGCGCTCGGCCCGCTGGCGCACGTCAATCTGATACCGCTCAACCCGACACCGGGCAGCGAGTGGGATGCCAGCCCCAAGCCGGTGGAACGCGAGTTCGTCCGCCGGGTTCGGGCTCAGGGGGTGTCGTGCACCGTACGTGACACCCGGGGCCGCGAGATCGCCGCGGCTTGCGGTCAGCTCGCCGCCAGCGGGTAACCACCCGCCCAAACCGGCATTTCGCCGGAGAAATACGAGTAGATCGCTACAAATCGTCGATGTCGGCGCGGCAGGCTAGCGGATCCAGCCGCGGCGGCGACCCCACCAGTCGCGCACGGTGGCGCCGAACACCAGGACCGCGAACACGATCAGCACGTAGTCCTCGACGTGGCCGACGTGGTTACCCTTCAGCATCGCCAGCAGGAAGATCGTGACGAAGATGCCGAGAGCGTGCCAGGTGCGCGGGTTGATCTTGCTCCAGCCCCAGGCTGCCGAGGGTACGTCGGCCGGATCGACCTCTGTGTAGCGCTCCACCTCGGTGCTGACCATTGCGGCTCCTGTCTCAGATCGGCAATTGCGGTAATTCTGGCACACCCGGTCAGCGCCGGCTCAGCCGATCTGGCCATAGCGCCGCAAGGCCTCGGCGCGCTCGACGGAGTGGTCGACGATCGGCTCCGGATAACCGGGCGGCGGACCACCCTTGAGCTTGTGGACGTCGCCGACGTCGGCCAGCTCCGGCACCCAGCGCCGCACGTAATCGCCGTTCGGGTCGAACTTCTGACCCTGCGTCGTGGGGTTGAACACTCGGAAGTACGGTGCGGCGTCGGTGCCCGACCCCGCGCACCACTGCCAGCCGTGCTGATTGTTGGCCATGTCGCCGTCGACGAGCTGTTCCAGGAACCACTGCGCGCCCCACTGCCACGGCACGTGCAGGTCCTTCACCAAGAACGACGCCACGATCATTCGCACCCGGTTGTGCACGAACCCCGACTCCCGCAGCTGGCGCATCCCCGCGTCGACGATCGGAAACCCGGTGCGGCCCTCCTTCCAGGCCTCGAATGCCTTCTTGGCCTGCGGGCCGGTGTCCACCTCGATGGCGTCGAAGTTGCGGTTCCAGTTCCACCAGGCGCTGTCCGGCCACTGGCGCAGCACCGCTGCATAGAAGTCGCGGAACGCCAGCTCGCGCAGATACGTGGCCGGACCCTGGGCGCGAAAGCTCAGATCGGCGGCCATCGTCCGGGGATGGATCGTGCCGAACTTCAGGTGCGCTGACATGCGGCTGGTGCCCGGCTTGTCCGGACGGTTGCGGTCCGCGGCGTAGTCGGCCAGACCGGAGTCGACGAAATCGGCCCACCCCGCGAGCGCGGCGGCTTCGCCGGCTTCGAGATCCAGGTCGGCGCCTGGGTTGGGGGCATCGACCCGCAACTTCGACGGCAGCCCCGCCGGGTCGATCCAGTTCACGTTCGCGGTCGCCGACGGCGCGGGTTTCCGCCAGCCGACCTCACGCCACTTGGCGAGGAATGGCGTGAACACCTTGTACGGCGTTCCGTCGTCCTTCGTGACGCGGCCGGGTGCGACCAGATACGGGGAACCGGTGGCCTGCAGCGTGGCACCTGCGCCGGCCAATGCCGCGCTCACCGCCTCGTCGCGCCGCACTCCGAACGGGCTGAAATCGGCCGAGACATGGACCTCGCTGGCATCAATCTGATTGCATAACAACGGGATTCGCTCCTCGGGCCGTCCTCGGGTGATCAGCAGCCGGCCGTCGAGGGCATCGGACAATGCGCGCAACGAATCTCCGAGGAACTGCAACCGCCGGGGACCCGACGATTTCTCCAACCGGGGATCCAGCACGAAGCAGGCCAGAACGTCGGACCCGTCGTTGGCTGCCTCCAGCACGGGGGGCAGGTCGTGCAGGCGGAGATCGCGGCGGAACCACAGCAGGGTCGGCATGTTTCCATGCTGCCCTGTCGGGGCAGAAGCTATGCGTGGCCATCAACAGCGAGGCGCACCCGGCACATCCCCATGGACTGCAGAAGACTCTGAAGCTGCACTCGGTCGTGCTCTTCGGCCTGGCCTACATGGCGCCGATCATCGTTCTGGGCATCTTCGGTGTGATCGCCGAGAAGTCCAATGGCGCGAGCGCCGGCTCCTACCTGCTGGCCACGGTGGCGATGCTGTTCACCGCCCTGAGCTACGGCCTGATGGCCAAGCACTACCCGGTCTCCGGCTCGGCGTACACCTACGTACGCAAGTCCCTCGACGCCCGGCTCGGATTCGTTGTCGGCTGGGCGATCCTGCTGGATTACCTGTTCCTACCGCTGGTCATTTGGCTGATCGGCGGGGCGTATCTGACGGGTCAGTTCCCGGGTGTGCCGTTCTGGGTGTGGATCGTCACGTTCATCATCATCACCTCGGCGCTCAATATCATCGGCCTCAAGGTCGCCGACCGCACCAACTTCGTGCTGATGACCTTCCAGCTGCTCATACTGGTGATATTCGTCGCGCTGTCGATCGCGCACCTGGTTTCGAGCTCTGAAACACTGATCTCCGCAACGCCTTTCACGGGTGCCGGCGGTTTCACGGCGATCGCGGCCGGTGCCGCGGTCTCGGCGTATTCGTTCCTGGGTTTTGATGCCGTGAGCACCCTGACCGAGGAAACCTACGACGCGGAGAAGACCATCCCGCGGGCGATCGTGTTGGTTGCGCTGATCGGCGGTGCGATCTTCGTGGTCGTCTCGTACTTCGTCACGCTGGTGTCGCCGGGGGGCACCTTCGACAACGTCGACTCCCTCGCCGAAGACATCGCCAAGACCATCGGCGGCAGCGTGTTCGGTGCGGTGTTCCTGGCGGCGCTGATCCTCGGCCAGTTCACCTCCGGGTTGGCGGCACAGGCGGCGGTGTCCCGGCTGCTCTACGCGATGGGCCGCGACGGAGTGCTGCCCCGGCGGGTGTTCGCGATGATCCTCGAGCGCTTCCACACGCCGGCGGCCAACATCGTGCTGGTCGGCTTCATCGGCCTGGCGGCGATCTTCCTCGACGTGGCCACCTCGACGTCGTTCATCAACTTCGGTGCATTCACCGCGTTCGCTCTGGTGAACGTGGCGGTCATCGGTTATTTCGCCCGCCACCGCGCCGACCGGCTCAACCCGTGGCGCTACGTGCTGCTGCCGGCGCTCGGCGTCATCATCGACGTCTACCTGCTGACCCAACTCGACGAGAAGGCATTGATACTCGGCCTGAGCTGGTTGGGCATCGGCATCATCTATCTGCTGGTGCTCACCCGGGGGTTGACCCGCACGCCGCCGGAGCTTTCGATCGACGAAGCCGGCTGACGTGCGGGTCCCGCGGGGGCTTATTGCGCCGGCGGCATGAGCACCGTGTCGATCAAGTACACCGTGGCGTTGGCGGTCCGCACGCCACCGCACACCACGTTGGCGCCGTTGACCTGGAGGTGATCGCCCGAACCGGTGACCGTCAGCTCCGCGCCCTGGACCGTCTTGTGGGTGCCGACCACCTGATTCGGTGCCGCCTGGCCGGGCACCACGTGGTAGGTCAGGATCGAGGTCAGCAAGTCCTTGTTGGTCTTGAGCTGATCGATGGTGGCCGGATCGATCTTCGCGAAGGCGGCATCAGTCGGTGCGAAGACGGTGAACTGGCCGCCGTTGAGGGTGTCCACGAGGTTGACCTCGGGATTCAGCTTGCCGGACAGGGCGGCCGTCAAGGTGGTCAGCATCGGATTGTTGGACGCCGCAACGGCTACCGGTGCCATGGACATGCCGCTGACCGAACCGGGGCCGGTCGGCACCTGCTGGGCATACGCTGCACAACCCGGGCCAACCGGACCGGTGTGGTTGTCGGCCGCCGCGCTGGGTGCCAATCCCACCGAGAGGCCCAACACCGCGGCCAGGGAGATGCCGGCCAGGGAGCCCGCCTTCTTGGTTACCTTCATGGACATTCGATCGTTCCTTTCGTAATGCGTTGCGCTGGAAGAGGTTCAGCGCGACGTTGCTGATCTGTGGAGGGTCGTCAACGTGGTGCAGGGTTACTGGGCCGGCGGCATCAGCACCGTGTCGATGAGGTAGACGGTGGCGTTGGCCGTTTGGACACCGCCGCACACCACGTTGGCGTCATTCACCTTCAGGTCGTTGCCCGCTCCGGTCACCGTGACCGTCGCGCCCTGGACGGTCTTGTGCTGCCCGACAACTTGAGCCGGACTGGCCTGCGCCGGAACCACGTGGTACGTCAGGATCGAGGTCAACAGGTTCGAGTCGGTCTTGAGCTTCTCGATGGTGGCGGGATCGATCTTGGCGAACGCGTCGTCGGTCGGAGCGAACACCGTGAACTGCCCGCTGTCGAGCGTCCGCACCAGGTTGACGTTCGGGTTGAGCTTGCCCGAGAGCGCCGATGTCAGCGTCTTCAGCAGCGGATTGTTACTGGCGGCCACCGTCACCGGGTCCTTCGACATGCCGGCCACGGACCCGGGTCCGGTGGGCACCTGCTCGGCGTAGCTCGCGCAGCCGGGGCCGACGAGTGAGCCGGCAGGTGCGGCGGCCGCCGAGGTGGTGGTCGTTGAGGTGGCAGCCGACGAGCTGCTCGACGCCGAGCTGCTCGACGATTGCGCCGTTGTACCGGTCGACGAGCAGCCCGCGAGGACTACGGCGGCCGCCGTCAGGCCGGCGGCGCTCAGAACGGTGCGGTGAAATGCCATAGGTGACTCCCTTGTCGTGTGAATCTGTGCCAGTCGGTCGACCGGTCGTATCGGCAATGCACAGGCAATTCGGCACGCTCCACGGCGCGGACGGGTGTACCCGGGCCGGGGTCACAAACGCGTCATAGTCGGGCGGACGCGCAATCGGGAGCAGATGTGACGCCCCGACTCATCGCCGATGCCGGCATTGCGGACCGCACGCGGCACAATTGAGAGGTGAGCGCCGCCAACCGTCTCCGGGTCCTGATCCTGGGCAGCACCGGTTCCATCGGAACCCAGGCCCTGGAGGTCATCGCCGAGAACCCGGACCGCTTCGAAGTCGTCGGTCTGGCCGCCGGCGGCGGAAATCCGGACCTGCTGGCCCGGCAGCGCGCTGAAACCGGTGTGACCAACATCGCCGTCGCCGATCCCGAAGCGGCCGAGAAGGTCGGCGATGTGACCTACAGCGGGCCCGATGCGGTCACCCGGCTGATCGAGACCACGCAAGCCGACGTCGTGCTCAATGCCCTGGTCGGCGCGCTGGGACTGAAGCCCACCCTGGCAGCGCTGGCCACCGGCGCCCGGTTGGCCCTGGCCAACAAGGAATCGCTGGTCGCCGGCGGACCGCTGGTCGTCAAGGCCGCGCGTCCCGGTCAGATCGTGCCGGTCGACTCCGAGCACTCGGCGCTGGCCCAGTGTCTGCGCTCCGGCACCGCCGGCGAGGTGGCCAAATTGGTGCTCACCGCCTCGGGCGGCCCGTTCCGCGGCTGGTCGGCTGCCCAGCTCGAGCCCGTCACACCCGAGCAGGCCGGCGCCCATCCCACCTGGAACATGGGGCCGATGAACACGCTGAACTCGGCGTCGCTGGTCAACAAGGGCCTGGAGCTGATCGAGACGCACCTACTGTTCGCCGTGCCCTACGAGCGCATCGAAGTCGTGGTGCACCCGCAGTCGATCGTGCACTCCATGGTGACGTTCACCGACGGCTCCACGATCGCGCAGGCCAGCCCACCGGACATGAAGCTGCCGATCTCGCTGGCGCTCGGCTGGCCGGATCGGGTGCCGGCCGCAGCCGCGGCCTGCGACTTCACCAAGGCCTCGACCTGGGAGTTCGAGCCGCTCGACGCGTCGGTGTTCCCCGCCGTCGACCTGGCCCGGCACGCGGGACAGAGCGGCGGCTGCCTGACCGCGGTCTACAACGCCGCCAATGAAGAGGCCGCCGAGGCCTTCCTCGACGGAAAGATCCGGTTCCCGGCCATCGTGCGGACAATCGCTGACGTGCTGCACGCCGCAGACCAGTGGGCCGCCGAACCAGCTACCGTGGAAGAAGTACTTGACGCGCAGCGCTGGGCACGGCAGCGGGCTCGCGAGGCCGTCACACAGGAGGTCGCTTCAATCCGATGATGTTCGTTATCGGCATCGCGCTGTTCGCATTGTGCATCCTCATCTCGGTGGCCCTGCACGAGTGCGGTCACATGTGGGTGGCACGCGCGACCGGAATGAAGGTTCGCCGCTACTTCGTGGGCTTCGGACCGACGCTGTGGTCGACGCACCGGCCCAACAAGCTCGGATCCACCGAGTACGGCGTCAAGGCCGTCCCGCTGGGCGGCTTCTGCGATATCGCCGGCATGACGTCGGTGGAGGAACTCACCCCAGTAGAGCGCCCGTACGCGATGTTCAAGCAGGACACCTGGAAGCGGGTGGCGGTGCTGTTCGCCGGGCCGGCGATGAACTTCATCATCGGACTGGTGCTGATCTATGGGATCGCCGTCGTGTGGGGTCTGCCCAACCTGCACGCGCCGACCACCGCCGTCGTGGGCGAAACATCGTGTGTCGCACCACAAGTCAGCAAGGACAAGCTCGCCGACTGCGCCGGTCCCGGCCCGGCGGCCCTGGCCGGCATCAAGCCCGGCGACGTCGTTCTCAAGGTCGGCGGCACCGAGGTGAAGAACTTCGACGAGATGGTCGCCGCCGTGCGCAAGGCCGCCGGACCGACGCCGTTCGTCGTGCAGCGCACCGAAAACGGTGCCACTCGTGAGTTCACCACCACCGTTGATGTCACCGCCACCCAGCGCCTCGTCGCCAAGGAGAAGGGTGCCGAGCCGGTGCCCACCAACGTCGGCGCCGTCGGTATCGCCGCGGCGACGTTCCCGCCCGCGCAGTACAACGTCTTGACCGCCATCCCGGCGACGTTCACTTTCACCGGTGATCTGACCGTCGAACTGGGCAAGTCGCTGGCGAAGATTCCGACCAAGGTCGGTGCGCTGGTGCACTCCATCGGCGGCGGCGAGCGTGATCCCGAGACCCCCATCAGCGTCGTGGGCGCCAGCATCATCGGCGGCGACACGGTCGATCACGGGCTGTGGGTGGCGTTCTGGTTCTTCCTGGCCCAGCTGAACTTCGTGCTCGGTGCGATCAACCTGGTGCCGTTGCTGCCGTTCGACGGCGGCCACATCGCGATCGCGGTGTTCGAGAAGATCCGCAACCTCGTCCGATCGGCGCGCGGCAAGGTCGCCGCGGCGCCGGTCAATTACCTGAAGCTGATGCCCGCCACCTACGTGATCCTGGTTGTGGTGGTCGGCTACATGCTGTTGACCGTCACCGCCGACCTGGTCAATCCGATCCGGCTGTTCCAGTAGCCGCCCGCAATGTTGGAGATGAAGTAGTGACTTCCATAGGCCTGGGCATGCCCGCCCCGCCGGCGCCCGTGCTGGCGCCGCGTCGAAAGACCCGCCAGCTGATGGTGCGCGATGTCGGCGTCGGCAGCGACTACCCGATCTCGGTGCAATCGATGTGCACCACCAAGACCCACGACGTCAACTCGACGCTGCAGCAGATCGCCGAGTTGACCGCTGCCGGTTGCGACATCGTCCGAGTGGCCTGCCCGCGCCAGGAGGACGCCGACGCGTTGTCCGAGATCGCCAAGCACAGCAACATCCCGGTGATCGCGGACATCCACTTTCAGCCGAAGTACATCTTCGCCGCGATCGACGCGGGCTGCGCGGCCGTGCGCGTGAACCCCGGCAACATCAAGGAGTTCGACGGCCGGGTGGGCGAGGTCGCCAAGGCGGCAGGAGCGGCGGGCATCCCGATCCGCATCGGCGTCAACGCCGGATCGCTGGACAAGCGCTTCATGGATAAGTACGGCAAGGCCACCCCGGAAGCGCTCGTCGAGTCCGCGCTGTGGGAAGCCTCGCTGTTCGAGGAACACGGCTTCGGCAACATCAAGATCAGCGTCAAGCACAACGACCCCGTGGTCATGGTGGCCGCCTACGAGCAGCTCGCCGAAAAGTGCGACTACCCACTGCACCTCGGCGTGACCGAGGCCGGGCCGGCGTTTCAGGGCACCATCAAGTCGGCCGTCGCTTTCGGCTCACTGCTGTCGCGGGGGATCGGTGACACGATCCGCGTCTCGCTGTCGGCCCCGCCGGTCGAAGAGGTCAAGGTCGGCATCCAGATCCTGGAGTCGCTGAACCTGCGACCGCGCGGTCTCGAGATCGTGTCCTGCCCCTCGTGCGGGCGGGCCCAGGTCGACGTCTACACGTTGGCCAACGCCGTGTCGGCCGGTCTGGACGGTCTCGATGTGCCGCTGCGGGTGGCCGTCATGGGCTGCGTCGTCAACGGGCCGGGCGAGGCGCGCGAGGCCGATCTCGGCGTGGCGTCGGGCAACGGCAAGGGACAGATTTTCGTCAAGGGCGAAGTCATCAAGACGGTGCCCGAGGCGCTGATCGTCGAGACGCTGATCGAAGAGGCCATGAGACTGGCCTCCGAGATAGGTGAAGCCCAGCGTGACACCGGCACATCTGCCAGCGGTTCGCCCGTCGTGACCGTAAGCTGATGGCGTAACCCGCTGGGGTTTTCACTCCGCAGAAAGTAACGCCCATGTCGGCTCCGCCACTGTTTCGTCTGGTCGACGAACGACGGGTGTCTCCTGCTCGTGACGCTGCGGCGGTGAGCCGCGTGCTCGCCGACGATCCTGTCGGCTCCTGCATGGTGGCAGCACGGGTCGCCGACCACGGAGTCGAACCCCAGGCGATCGGCGGAGAGCTGTGGACGCGGCGGCGCGCTGAGGAATCGCTGTGTTACGCGGGGGCCAATCTGATCCCGCTGCGCGGCGCGCAACCCGACCTGCATGCGTTCGCCGATAAGGCGATGAGTACCGCGCGGCGCTGCTCGTCTCTGGTCGGCCGGGCCGAATTGGTGTTGCCGATGTGGGACCGCCTGCAACACGCGTGGGGACCGGCCCGCGACGTCCGCGATCGCCAACCACTCATGGCCCTCGGTGTGGCGCCGTCGTCCCGGATCGACCCGGCGGTGCGGCGGGTGCGGGTCGACGAGCTCGACGCCTACCTGGTGGCCGCGATCGACATGTTCATCGGTGAGGTCGGCATTGATCCGCGGATCGGCGACGGCGGTCGGGGGTACCGCCGCCGGGTCGCCAGTCTGATCGCAGCGGGCCGCGCCTATGCCCGCTTCGAGCACGGCCAGGTCGTGTTCAAGGCCGAGGTGGGATCGCAATCTCCGGTGGTCGGTCAGATCCAGGGCGTGTGGGTGCACCCGGAGTGGCGCGGCCGTGGGCTCGGCACCGCAGGCACGGCGGCCGTGGCCGCCGCCGTCGTCAACAGTGGACGGATCGCAAGCTTGTACGTCAACAGCTTCAACGAGGTTGCCCGCGCGGCCTACGCCCGGGTGGGCTTCGCCGAGGTCGGCACGTTCGCGACCGTCCTGCTCGACTGAGCGTGCGCCACGCCGATTTGCTCGATCTGAAACGCGATCGTCCCACTCCCGCTTAACATGGGTGTTACGCGCCGAAAGTCGCGTCTGTGTCGGGGAGTTCGCGGGTGTCCGCGCGGTTTGCGGCCTGCTCGCGTTGTCGAGTCGGGGGGTCGACATGCGGGGTCCTGTTTCCGGTTTGCCATGCTCGGGCTGGGTGGCCGGTGCGCTGATGGCCGTGGGGCTCGGTGCCTCGATCACCGTGGGATGCGGCATCGCGGCCGCCGACGACGGCTCGGCGGCATCGTCGCCGTCGAAATCCGGCTCTGCCCATACCAATCCGGCGTCATCGGGCACCGCCGCGAGCGCGTCCGTGCGCGGGCCGCAGAAGAAAGCGGTGGCAACTAGCCGACGCTCTGCCGCGCCGCCGGCGGCCGTCGGGTCGACAGGACGTCGCCTCAAAGCTCCGACGGTGCCTGAAATCAGCGCTACCGCGACGGCGGCAGCAGCGCAGCCGACGGCGAGGGCGACGTCGACCAACAGCGCTTCGGCGGTTCCGAATCCGCTGGGGTTCCTCGATGCGATCATCCGGCAGATCCAGGTCACATTCTTCAACCGCACACCGACGATCTATTACGACGCGTCTAAGAACGTGATCAATGGCGACGGCACGATCACCGGACAGGTCGTCGGCAGCGACGCCGACGGAGACGCGCTGAAGTACACCGTGAGCACTGCGGCCGACGGGACGGTGGCGATCGACAGCAGCGGCGAGTTCACCTACACACCCGGCGCGGGCTTCGTCCCCTCGAGCGGCGATATCTTCACCGCGTCGGTCAGCGACGCCACGCCCGGGCAGTACCACGGACTGATTGGACTGCTGGTTCCCGGATGGGGGTCGACGGCAAGTCTCACTGCGAAGGTGACCGGTCTCATCACACCCCCCGGTGATCCGGGAGGTGTCGGGACATGGGGCACGCCAACACGATCCGCGTTTTTCACCGACTGGTCGGTGCTGTCGGACTGGTGGGTCTACAACGGCACAACCCAGCACGGCAACCGGACACCCAACCAGATCTCGTTCGCCGACGGCGTCATGACGCTGTCCGGTGACGCGGCAGGCAACGACGCGGGCATCGCGTGGGGACCCGGCCAGCAGTACGGCGGGTGGGAGGTGCGGGTCAAGATTCCTGCGGGTGCGCCCAACTACGACCCCGTGCTGCTGCTCTGGCCGGACGCCGAAAACTGGCCTACCGGAGGCGAAATCGACTTCATGGAGATCTGGGGCGACGGGTCCCGGCAGGCCGTGAACTCGGTTCTGCACTACTCGTCGACCAATCAACAGGCCGGCGCGACCATGACGGTGGACGCCACCCAATGGCACACCTACGCGGTGAAGTGGACGCCCACGGAGATCACCACCTACGTCGACGGCACGCCGATCTTCACCACGAAGGACACCTCGACGTTCCCGCCCGGCCCAATGCATCTGGCCATCCAGCTGGACATGCTTGGTCCCGACATCTCGGCCGGAGCCCAGATGCAGGTGGCCTGGGTCAAGGAGTATTCGTTGGCGTCGGTCCTCTGACCGGCCGCGAACAGTGTCTCCGCTCAAAAGACTTGCGCGAGTTGGCTTTTCTCGGCGTCACTTCACGTTATGTTGTTGGCGCGACGACGTCGTGCCCACAGAGGCCGGTGTCGGGGTGACCGCCGTTGTGGCGCCCCATGCCGCGTTAGTGGGGTAGGGGGAAACATGGGGCGAGACTCTTTCACGCCGGCGATATCTGCGGGATGGACCGGCGGCGCGGTCGCGGCGCTCGGGATCGGTGCGGCAATTCTGTCCGGGGCCGGCGCCGCCGCTGCTGACACCTCATCGGGTTCGGGATCGTCGCCGTCCGCGCATTCGGCTCCGCGGGATTCGGCCGGCCCGGTGAAGGCCCGTTCGGCGCGGCCGGCGAAGGCTGCGGCGCCCGGTAATCCGTCGACGCGATCGGCCGCCACGCCGGCCGGTGCCGCGGCGTCGTCGCCGACCCTTCGCGCCGGGGTTCTGACAACCACGACGCCGGCGACGCCGTCGTCGGCCGGTGCCACCACCGCCAAGCCCGACGTACCGGTGACGTCGCCGCTTCCCAACCCGATGGCCATGGTGAGCGCTGCTGTCAACGCGTTCTTCAAACAGGTCCAAACCTCGTTGTCCGCGGCCGCTACGACCGCGGCCGGGTCGACCGGAACGGCGGCGCCGCGCACGGGTCCCGGCACCTGGGGAGCCCCGACGCGCACCACGTACTTCACCGACGCCTCGGTGCTGTCCGGATGGTCGGTCTATACCGGGACTCATCCGGAAGGCACACGCACGCCGACCGCGTTGTCGTTCGCCAACGGCATCATGACCATCACCGGGGACGCGCAGGGCAATGACGAGGGCATCGCGTGGATGCCGGGCCAGAAGTACGGCGGCTGGGAGGTGCGTCTGCGCGTACCCGCGGGCGCCACCAACTACGATCCCGTACTGCTGCTGTGGCCCGACGCCGAGAACTGGCCCAAGGGCGGCGAGGTCGACTTCATGGAGATGTGGAACGACCCGGCTCGCCAGACGGTCAACTCCGTTCTGCACTACGGCCCCTCCAACAAGCAGGTCGGGACCAGCTTGGCGGTCGACGCGACGCAGTGGCACACCTACGCGGTGAAGTGGACATCGACACAGATCACCACCTATGTCGACGGGGTGCCGCTGTTCACTTCGACCAACAAGTCGCAGTTCCCGCCCGGCGCCATGCACCTGTGCATCCAGTTGGACACGATGGGTCCTGACATCGCTGCCGGTGCAACGATGGAAGTCGCCTGGGCCAAGCAGTACTCGTTGGCCGCGGTCACGTGAGGCGTCGAACGTCGGGTTGATGTCGCTCTTACCGACGTTTGACTGCATCAACTCGACGTTCGCCGTTGAGCCCCGGTGTGTTTGCGGCACTTTCGGGTCACGGGCTCATAACATTTGCCCCAATGGCTACTTGCACCTCATTAGCAACACGAGTCACAGGCGTCATCGCGGTGTTGGCGGTGGTGGCGGCATCGGCGACGTTGTCGGCGTGCACCCCGCGCCCTGACGGGCCGGGGCCGGCTGCGGAGAAGTACTTCGCCGACCTCACCAAGGGGGACACCGCGTCCGCGGCCCAGCTCTCCGACAAACCGGCTGATGCGCAAGCTGCGCTCAACGAAGCGTGGGCTGGGCTGCAGGCGACTCACCTCGACGCCCAGATCCTGGGTTCGCGCTATACCGAGGACACCGGCAGCGTGAACTACCGCTTCACCTGGCAGCTGCCCAAGAAGCGGACCTGGACCTACGACGGCGTGCTGCAGATGATCCGCGACGAGGGCAACTGGCGCGTGCGCTGGACCCCCACCGGACTTCATCCCAAACTCGGTGAGCACCAACACTTCTCGCTGCGCGCCGATGCGCCGCGGCGGGCGTCGGTCAACGAGCTCGGCGGCACGGACGTACTCGCCCCGGCCAACCTCTACCGCTATCAGCTCGACGCCGCCAAGGCCGGAGCCGCGTTGATGTCCACCTCACGGGTGATCGCCGACCAACTGCGACAGTTCGACAACACCCTGGACCCACAGCGCCTCGCCGAGCAGGCCAGCTCGTCGAGCGCCCCGCTCGACCTGGTCACGCTGAAGCCCGTCGACCACGACAAGGTCGCTCAGGCGCTGGACCTGCTTCCGGGCGTCGTCGTGACCCCACAGGCTGACCTGTTGCCCACCGACGAGCACTTCGCCCCGGCCGTCATCGGTCAGGTGAAGAAGGCGGTGATCGACCAGCTCGACGGAGAAGCGGGCTGGCGAGTGGTCAGCGTCAACCAGAACGGCGCCGACATCGATGTGCTGCACGAGGTGGCGCCAACCCCCGCGCCGTCGATCTCGATCACGCTGGACCGTTCGGTGCAGAACGCCGCCCAGCACGCCGTCGACACCCAGGGCCGCAAGGCGATGCTGGTGGTTATCAAGCCCTCGACCGGTGAGATCCTCGGTGTCGCGCAGAACGCGGCGGCCGACGCCGACGGGCCGGCCGCCACGACGGGTCTGTACCCGCCAGGTTCGACCTTCAAGATCGTCACCGCCGGAGCAGCCATCGATCGCAATATGGCCACCCCCAACACCCTGCTGGGCTGCCCGGGTGAGATCGACATCGGCCATCGAACCGTCCCGAACTACAACAAGTTCGACCTCGGCACGGTCCCGATGTCCAAGGCGTTTGCGAACTCGTGCAACACCACATTCGCCGAACTCGCCAGCCGCATGCCCCCGACCGCGCTGACCGTGGCCGCCTCGCAGTACGGCATCGGCCCGGACTACACGATCGACGGGTTGACGACCGTCACCGGAACGGTGCCGCCGACGGTCAACCTCGCCGAACGCACCGAGGACGGCTTCGGCCAGGGCAAGGTCCTGGTCACTCCGTTCGGGATGGCGCTGGTGGCCGCAACCGTGGCCGCGGGCAAGACGCCCAGCCCGCACCTGATCGTCGGGAGCCAGACCGCTGAGAGCGGTGACCATCCGCCGATTTCGCCGGCCATGCTCGACGGCCTGCGCCCCATGATGCGTCTGGTGGTGACCAACGGCACCGCGAAGGACATCAACGATGCCGGCGACGTGCGCGGTAAGACGGGGGAGGCGGAGTTCCAAGGCGGCTCGCACGCGTGGTTCGCCGGCTATCGCGGCGACATGGCGTTTGCGGCGCTGATCGTGGGCGGCGGTAGTTCGGAGTACGCGGTCCGGATGGTGAAGATGATGCTGCAGGAGCTGCCCGCCGACTATCTGGCCTGAGCCCTTTGGGGCAGGGCGTCAGAACGTCGGCAGCTGCAACAGGCTGTCGTTCCAGTGGTCGTCGTGGCCGTAGCTTCGCAAATACTTGGCCCGGCGCAGGGCCTTGGACTGAAACAGGTCGAAGACGCCGACTTCGGAGTGGTGGTTCTCGCCTGCGATATAGGCCGTGTGCCCGCGGCCGAGGCGGTTGACCATCTGCTCGCGCTTGCAGGTCTTGATGTCGCCGTCGACTCGATACTGCACTTCGACGACGTGGCGATAGTCGTCGCTATGCGATGGTGATGTGCGTCGGGCAATTATTTGATAGCGCATCGTGATACCTCGAACTATGCAGCTAGGTGACGTAGACGTCAGTATATAGCAGTTGCCAAGTTTGCATGCCGATGTGCAAAACGTTCGCGAGTCGTCGCCTGATCGTGACCCGTCGAGTCCGGGTGTTTGAATGAGGCGTGACCAACCGGATTCAGAATTTGCTCGGGGTCACCTACCCCGTGGTTCAGGCGCCGATGACCTACATCGCGCGGGCTTCACTCGCCGCCGCGGTGTCCGAGGCCGGGGGACTCGGTGTCATCGAGACCCTCACCCCGCAGGGGCGCGCCGATCTGTTCCGGGTGCGTGATCTCACCGACCGTCCGGTGGGCGCCAACCTGATGATCCAGGGCTGGAAGCGAGACCCGTCGATCGTCGAGGTGTTGGCTGAAGCCGATATCCGGCACGTCTTCACGTCCGCAGGCGACCCAGCCTTGTTCACCGAGCGGCTGCACGACGCGGGGATGACGGTGGTGCACGTGGTGGGTTCGCTGAAGGGGGCCCGCAAAGCCGTCGACGCGGGAGTCGATGCGCTGGTGGTCGAAGGCGTCGAGGGCGGCGGTTTCAAGTCGGCGCTCGGCGCGTCCACCTTGGTACTGCTGCCGCTGATCGCCGAACAAATCGACCTTCCCCTGATCGCTGCCGGTGGAATCTGCGACGCCAGGTCGGCTGCGGCGGCCGTGGTGCTGGGAGCCGAGGGTGTCCAGATGGGCACCCGCATGCTGGCCAGCCGCGAAGCGGCTGTGCACGCCAACTTCAAGGACGCCATCGTCGCCGCCGACGATGCCGGGACGATTCTGCTCGACCTGCCCGGCAATCCCACGATGCGGGTGTTGCATGTCGGCCTGGCCCGCCGGGTGTCGACCGAGGGGGCCACCGCGCCGCTTATCAGCGGCGTCACCGAGCTCTACTTCGAGGGCGACATGGAAGCCAGTGTCGCCAACACCGGCCAGGTCTCGTCACGAATCGGGCAGGTCCTGCCGGTCGCCGACATCGTCCGCGACACCTGGCTGGGTGCACAGGACGTGCTCACCGGCGCCGCGGCCCGGCTCTGAGTCATCCGGCGGAGACGTCGCGCCGGGAGGTGATGGCCGATGGCGACCGTCGTTATCCTCTCTTGCTGCTGCCGGTCTTGCTGCTGCCGGTGCTGCGGGCTGATGCCGGAGTTTTGTTGCCCGTCGCGCTGGCTGGCCGACCCGATCGGGCGGCCGGCTTGGCCGGCCGAGCGGATCCGGCGGCGGCGGTGCTGGTTGGGTCGACCGCGGCGGCCCCGCCGGCCACGACGACGCCGTTGATGTTGAAGCCGGGGCCCTCTTTGATGACGGTCTGCCCGGTCTGACCGATCGAACCGGCGATCGCCAGCGGCCCGGCGCCGGCATGCACGGTGTTGCCGCTGCCGAAGTCGGCGAATGCCAGGCTCAAGGTGCCGCCGCCCGGAAAGCCCGCATAGGTCTTGTTGTCCGTCCCGAAGAGGTTCATGGCGGTCGTGAAGTTACCGACAGCGACGGCGTAGTGGCCCTGGGCCGTGGTCCCGTTGCCGAACAGGTTGACGGCGATGTTGCCCAGACCGTAAGCCTCGACAAAGCTGCCGACAGGGACTGTGGACCCCAGCGAGATGTTCAGGGCGACGTTGAGACCGAGGTTGGACAGGGTCGGTGCCCCGACCGTGACGGCTTCCCCATTCGGACCCAGCTGGGTTGCCATTCCGATGATCCCGAGGGCCTGCGCGATTGAGTTGTCACCAATCGCCGTGGCGAAGGAGAGTGCAGTGGTGGTCCCCGGCTGGCCCGTTATGGCGAACGCGTTGGTACCGAACGAGAGGGCGGTGGACAACCATCCATCAGCGGCGAACGCCGTCGCGCCGTTGCCGATCGCGATGGCAATGCTGGTCGGGCCGCTGGTGCAGTTTGGGGTGTTGCCGAAGCCGAAGAACGAGGCGCAGGTGGCGCCGGCCGGTGGGGCTGAGCCCAGGCCGGTGGTGGCCAATACACCGACGGCCAGCGCGCTGACCGCGGTGGCGGTGGCGAATTTGGTTCTGGTGGTTGAGGCATATCGACCCATGACTACCTCCGAGTGAGTTGTGTGGTCGCTATGGACGAAACGTAGTCCCCGTGGAGGAGCCTGGCGCGGGATTTATCTCTTCCGTCAAAAATGATTCCGCTGACTCAGCTCGCCACGACGTTGCCGCCGTCGACCTTGACCGCCACCGGAGTCAGTGGCGTGACCGCGGGACCGCGCAGGACCGCACCGTCCAGACCGAATCGGCTGCCGTGGCACGGGCAATCGAGTGTGCCGTCTGTCACCGACGACAACGTGCAGCCGGCGTGGGTGCAGCGGGCGACGAACGAATCGAAAACCCCGGCTGTCGGCTGGGTGACGACGGTGTCGCCGACGACCTTGCCCGATCCGACCGGGATGTCCGCGGTTGCGGCCAACACCTGGCCCGGCGCCGCGATCGTCGGCGGCGCGATGAGCTCGCCGGTGTTGAAGTTGCAGGCGGCGATCGGCGCGACGGCGGCCCCGATCAGGATCGTTCGGCGCGGCAGCGCACTCATCGGCCCAGGCTAACCGAGCCAAAACAGGTACCGTGGAATGGCCATGACTGGAATCGAGCACACCCCTGGGCTGCGGGTTTCCGACGCTGACCGCAACGGAACGCTGCGTCGGCTACACAACGCCGTCGCGCTTGGGCTCATCGATATCGGCGAATTCGAGGAGCGCTCGGCGCAGGTGTCGGCGGCGCGGATGCACTCTGATCTGAACGCATTGGTCGACGACCTGCCCGGCCCGGGTGCCATCGTCACCTCGGCCGCCGACCGGGTGGAACTGCGTGGCTGGATGGGCTCACTGAGACGGCACGGGGAGTGGACCGTGCCGACCCGGCTGGCGCTGGTACGCCGGATGGGCTCGGTCGACCTCGACCTGACCAACGCCCGGTTCGCCGGACCCGTCGTCGTGATCGAGCTCGACCTGGTGCGCGGCTCGTTGGATCTGCGGTTGCCGGAAGGCGCCAGCGCATCCATCGACGACATCACGATTTACGCCGGTAGTGCCCGCGACCGCCGTAGGGAACCTCCCGCTGAGGGCACTCCGCACGTGGTGCTCACCGGGCGGGTGGTCATGGGTTCGGTCAACGTCCGCGGTCCCAAGCGGCCGCTGCTGCGTCGCCATTAGGCTGACAACATGCCCGTACGTACTGCACTCCGGCCCGGAGTGGTCTCACCGGAATTGCCGGTCCCCAAGGCGATCGAGCGGCCTGAATACGTCGGCAAGTCGACGGTCGCCGAAGGCAGCGAGCCGTGGGTCCAGACACCCGAGGTCATCGAGAAGATGCGCATCGCCGGGCGGATCGCCGCCGGGGCGCTGGCCGAAGCCGGTAAAGCGGTCGCGCCGGGGGTGACCACCGACGAGCTCGATCGCATCGCCCACGACTACATGATCGATCACGGTGCCTATCCCTCGACGTTGCACTACAAGGGTTTTCCGAAGTCGTGCTGCACATCGCTGAACGAGATCATCTGCCACGGTATCCCGGACTCGACCGTCGTCGAGGATGGCGACATCGTCAACATCGACGTGACCGCCTACATCAACGGCGTGCACGGCGACACCAATGCCACGTTCCTGGCCGGGGATGTCAGCGAGGAGCACCGCCTGCTGGTCGAACGCACCCACGAGGCGACGATGCGCGCCATCAAGGCCGTCAAGCCCGGCCGCGCATTGTCGGTCGTCGGCCGGGTCATCGAGGCGTACGCAAACCGGTTCGGCTACAACGTGGTTCGCGATTTCACCGGTCACGGCATCGGCACCACCTTCCACAACGGTCTGGTGGTGTTGCACTACGACCAGCCCGACGTCGAGACCGTGCTCCAGCCGGGCATGACGTTCACCATCGAGCCGATGATCAACCTCGGTGCCCTGGACTACGAGATCTGGGACGACGGCTGGACGGTGGCCACCAAGGACCGCAAGTGGACCGCACAATTCGAGCACACGCTGGTCGTCACCGAGGATGGCGCGGAAATCCTGACGCTGGCGCCCTAGTCATGGCGAGTGTGCGTTCCGATACGCCATGCGCGGCGTGTCGCGTACGAAACCGCACGCTCGGCGCCCGAACGTGACCGGCGGCGCGCTGCTGATTGCCGGCACCACCTCCGATGCCGGCAAGTCGATGGTCGTCGCCGGTTTGTGCCGGTTGTTGGCGCGCAAGGGAATTCGCGTCGCACCGTTCAAGGCGCAGAACATGAGCAACAACTCGGTGGTCACGGTCGACGGCGGCGAGATCGGCCGGGCCCAAGGCATGCAGGCGCGCGCGGCGGGCCTGGCGCCAAGCACCCGGTTCAACCCGGTGCTGCTCAAACCCGGTAGCGACCGCACGTCGCAGCTGATCGTCAGGGGTCACCCCGTCGGCACGGTCGGGGCGGCCGACTACATCGAGCACCGCGACCGTCTAGCCGGTGTGGTCGCCGACGAATTGGCATCGCTGCGAGCCGAATTCGACGTCGTGCTCTGCGAAGGCGCTGGATCGCCTGCCGAAATCAACCTACGGGCAACCGATCTGGCCAACATGGGCCTGGCGCGTGCGGCCAACCTGCCCGTCGTGGTCGTCGGCGACATCGACCGTGGTGGCCTGCTGGCCCACCTGTTCGGCACTGTCGCCGTGCTGTCACCGCAAGACCAGGCGCTGATCGCGGGCTTCATCGTCAACAAGTTCCGTGGCGACCCCGCGCTGCTGGCGCCGGGGCTCGACCAGCTCGCCGAACTCACCGGCAGACCCACCTACGGCATCGTCCCCTACAGCGACGAACTGTGGCTGGACGCCGAGGACTCGGTGTCGGTGGTGGCCGGCCACGTCGTCGGTGTTCCGGCGCCGCCGCTCGGTGAGCAGTGGCTGCGCGTGGCGGCGATCCGTCTGCCGCGCATCTCGAACTCCACCGATGTCGAGGCGCTGGCCTGCGAACCGGGGGTGCTGGTCCGGTGGGCGAGTGAGGCCGCCGAGCTGGCCGACGCCGACGTCGTCGTGATCCCGGGCAGCAAGGCCACCGTTTCGGACCTGGGCTGGCTACGCGAGCGGGGGCTGGCCGGCGCCATCACTTCGCATGCGCACTCGGGCCGTCCGGTGTTGGGCATCTGCGGCGGTTTCCAGATGCTGGGCCGGCGCATCGGGGACACCGTCGAGACCAGCGCGGGCGATGTCGACGGGCTGGGACTGCTCGACGCCGACATCGACTTCGCGCCGGAGAAGGTGCTGCGGCACTGGCAGAGTCCGTTGAGTGGCTACGAAATCCATCACGGCCGCGTGACGCGGTGCGGCGAGGACGGTTGGTTTTACGCCGACGGCACCGTCGGAGGCTACGTCCGCGGATCGGTGTTCGGCACCCACTGGCACGGCCTACTGGACAACGACGAGTTCCGGCGCGACTGGCTCGCTACCGCTGCCGCTGCCGCCGGCCGGTCCGGCTTCGAGGTTGCGAACGACACCCGTGTGCCCGCCCGCCGGGACGCCCAGCTCGACGTGATGGCCGACCTGCTGGCTGAGCACCTCGATGTCGACGCGCTGTTTTCGCTGATCAACAGCGGAGCTCCGGTGCGGCCCACGGTGAGCACCCGATTGCATCGGTAGCCTTGAACCATGTCGGGTCGGGTACGTGGAGCGGTCGCAGCGGCGGCCGCCGTTTTGCTGGCCGGCTGCGGCTCGACGGTCTCCGGCACCGCGACGTGGCCGGGTGCCACCCTGGAACGGGCCGCGCTGGCGGCGGGTGACTTTCCGCCGGGGGTGCAGTACGACCGCATCGTCGAGCAGCGCGGCCAACCTGACAACTTCGGCAGTCCGCCGTCGATGCGCTCCCGCCCCGAGGGCTGCGCCAACGCGCTGACCAACGTCATCGCCGACTCGGCCGAACGTGGGCCGGGCAGCGCGGCGAAGTACGCGGCGGCATACAACGGTGCACGGATCGTGATGACAGTGCTGTCCTCGCCCCTGGACATGGACAAGCTCGAGGCGGCAGCAACCCGCTGCGCGGAGTTCGAGACCTACTTCGACACCAGGAGCAAGGGCATCGCGATCACCACCACCGAACTTCCCGGCTTGAGTGATGACGCGTTGGCGTATCAGCAAACGATGCAGCTGATGGGTTCGGCCAGTAGTGTTTACATGGCGTTCCAGAATGTGGGCAGATACGGGGTTTTCGGAATCGCTTTTCCCACACCTGATCCCAGGATCGATGCCAAAGCGTCACTGCCGCAGACATTCTTGGATGTGTTTGCCAAACAGTCTGTAAAGATCCGTCGCGCGACCTGAGTAGGAGAGGAACCCTGCGGAAACTGCCTCGGGAACGCCACTTTCGCAGTAACGTGGCGAAATGCCTTCGACAATGGTGACTGTCGATGGGTTCCCCGTTCCGGTCAGTGTGACCGGCCCGGAGAAGGGCCCCTACGTCGTTCTGCTCGGTGCTGCCCAGCATGCACCGGCTGCCTACGACGGCGTCTGTCAGCGTTTGCACACGGCATCGGTCCGCACGGTTGTCATCGGCGCCGACCCTCGGCTACATCCCAAAGCGGTGGTCGGCATCCTCGACGCGCTCGACGTCCGCTGGGGAATCCTGGTGGGAGATCGCGCCGGTGCCGAGCTCGCCTGGGAGCTCGCCGCTACCCGCCTCGACCGGTTCACCGGTCTGGTCGTGATCGACCGCGGGCATCCGCGGGTTCCCGACCAGAACGGCGTCGTCCGCGATGAGGACTGCCCGCCGGTGGAGATCAACACCACCGCGCTGGTCAGCACGCCCGCTGCCCGGGCAATGGCCAGGGCCAGCCAGCGCTACGTCTATAGCGACTATCGCCTGGTGGAATTCACCGGCCGGCGTAATGCCGCGGAATCCACCGCGCAGCTGGCCGCAGAGATCGTGTTGCGCACCAGCACCTGGTGAACTCAGCGCGGCGGCTCCTCCGGGGTCCAGGCCTGCGGTAGGCCTGGCTGTCCGGGGAACAGGAAATCGACGAAAGCCTGTGCGGTCGGCTGCGGCTCGTGATTGGCCAGCCCGGGACGTTCGTTGGCTTCGACGAACACATACTCGGCACGGGTCACGTCGGGCACCAGGAGATCGATACCGGTGACCGGGATACCGATGGCCTCGGCGGCGACCACGGCCACCCGGCACAACTCGGGGTGCACAATCGCCGTCACGTCGTGAATCGTGCCGCCCTGGTGCAGGTTTGCGGTCTTGCGCACGCGCAACCGCTCGCCTTCGGGCAGAACATCGTCGAACGACCAGCCCGCCTCAGCCACCGTCGCCTCGGTGACCTCGTCGAGGGGGATGCGGGACTCGCCACCGGTGGCCGCGGCGCGGCGGCGGCTCTGGGTCTCGATCAGTTCGCGGATGGTGTGCTTGCCGGTGCCGACAATGGCGGCCGGTTTCCGCAGCGCAGCCGCGACGACCTTGCCGTCGATCACCACCAGCCGCAGATCGTCGCCGGGAGCGCGTTGTTCTATCAGTACCTCCGGGTGTTGCACCCGGGCCCGGGTCAATGCGGCGTCCAACTCCTCGGCGCTGTCCACTCCGACGGTGATGCCCTTGCCCTGTTCGCCACGCGTCGGTTTGACGACGACGTCGCCGACCTCCGCCAGGAACGCGTGGTCCTCGGAATCGAAGGTGGCGAGTCTGCCTTTGGGCACGACGATGCCTGCCTCGGAGACGATGCGACGGGTCAGCCGTTTGTCGTCGCAGCGGCTCATCGCCACGGCTGAGGTGTATTCGCTCAGCGACTCCCGTGTCACCACACTGCGCCCGCCGTACGACAACCGCATCTCACCGGTTTCGGCGTCGAGCACCTCGATGTGGATACCGCGCCGCATGGCTTCGTCGGCGATGATGCGGGCGTACGGGTTGAGGTCGTCGACGGTTTCCGAGTGCGGGGTGAACAGCGGCTCGTTGATCGCGTTCTTCCGTTTGACGGCGAGCACCGGGACGCGCTGGAAGCCGAGCTTCTCATACAGCGCGATCGCGGCCTCGTTGTCGTAGGCCACCGACAGGTCCATGTACGCGCGGTCGCGCTCGCGGAAGACGGCCGCCAGCGTGCGGGTGAGCGACGCGCCGATCCCGGGCAGGCTGGCGGTCGGGTCGACGGCCAGCGTCCACAGACTCGAGCCGCCTTCGGGGTCGTTGAACAGCCGTTTGTGGTCCACGCCGGTGACCGTGCCGACCACCGATCCGTCGTCGTCGCGGACCGCGACCAGATACTCGACCGCGTCGCAGTGCAGGTGGTTGTTCCAGATCAGTTCGGTCGGGGCGGGAACCATCCCGCAGCGTACATACACCCGGTTCATCTCGTCGGCTTCGGCCTGATCGCGCAGCGGGCGCACGGTGAACCCGATCGGGTCGGGCCCCTTGGGGTCGTCGGGGTGCAGGCGCCACCGGTAGGTATGGCTGGGGTCGATGAACAGCTCGGCCGGCGACTTGGCCACCAGCACGTGCGATTCTCGGGCATAGATGCAGATGTCGCGGCGGCCCTGCTCCTCCTGCTGCAGCACGGCGGCCAGCTTGTCGGGGTCGGAGAAAGTCTGGCCGAAAATCAGCCTGCCCCAGCCCAGTTCGAGCACCGTGTTGTCCGACATCTCCCGGACCAGCTCCTGCGGGGAGGCGTCGTGCAGCCCCATGGTGATGGCCTCGGTGTGCGCGGTCATGCGGCCGGCCCGGTGATTCCGTGCTGCTGCAGCCACAACTCGAGGAGCCCGATCTGCCACAGTTCGTTGCCGCGCAGCGGGGTCAGCCGTCCATTGGGATCGGCCAGCAGCCGTTCGACTGCCTCCGGCCGGAACAGGCCTCGCTCCTTGGCTTCGGGTGCATACAGTGCGTCGCGGACCATCTCCAGGTATGGCCCTTCCAGGTGGGTCAGCGCAGGCACCGGGAAGTAACCCTTGGGGCGGTCGATTACCTCGGCCGGAATGACTTGGCGGGCAGCCTCTTTCAGGACGCCCTTGCCGCCGTGGGCGGTCTTGAGCTCGGGTGGGCAGGTCGCCGCGAGCTCTACCAGCTCGTGGTCGAGGAACGGTACCCGGCCTTCCAGGCCCCACGCCATCGTCATGTTGTCGACGCGTTTGACCGGATCGTCGACCAGCATCACGGTGGTGTCCAGCCGCAGGGCGCGGTCCACGCCGGTCTGCGCGCCTTCCCTGGCGAAGTGCTCGGCGACAAACGACAGGCTGGGATCTTCGCGGCCGCTGAGCCGGTCATCGGCGAGCAACTCGGCCACACCGTCGTGGTCGCGGTCGAAGAACGCGCCGCGATAGCGCGCCAGCGAGCCGTCGACGCTGGCCGCATCGGCTTCGGCCATCGGGGGATACCAGTGATAGCCGGCGAACACCTCGTCGGCACCCTGACCGGACTGCACCACCTTGACGTGCTTGGCGACTTCCTGGCTCAGCAGGTAGAACGCCACGCAGTCGTGGGAGACCATCGGCTCGCTCATGGCGCCGATCGCCCCTTCGAGGGCGGGCAACATGCGGGCGGTGTCGATGCGGATCTGGTGGTGGTCGGTGTCGAACCGCTTGGCCACGATGTCGGAATAGACGAACTCGTCGCCCTTGACGCCGCCGACCGATTCGAATCCGATCGAGAACGTCGAGAGCCCGTGCTGGCCGGCCTCGGCGAGCAGCCCGACGATCAGGCTCGAGTCCACCCCGCCCGAGAGCAGGCAGCCGACAGGCACATCGGCGACCAGGCGGCGCTTCACGGCAGCACGCAACGAGTCGAGAACCGCGTCCTCCCAGTCGCGTTCGCTCCAGTCGGAGCGGTCTTCTCGGCGGCTGAAATCCGGTGCCCAGTAGGTCGTTTCGCGACGCCTGCCGTCGGGCTCGATGGCGAGCAGCGTGCCGGGCGAGAGCTTGCGGACACCGCACAGGATGGTGCGTGGGGCGGGCACGACCGAATGGAAGGTCAGATAGTGGTGCAGCGCGATCGGGTCGATACGGGTGTCGACGCCACCGCCGGCCAGCAGGGCGGGCAGCGACGATGCGAACCGGATGCGGTGGGAGTCCTCGCTGATGTACAGCGGTTTGATGCCGAGCCGGTCGCGGCCCAGCAGAACGCGCCCGCTGTCCCGCTCGGTGATCGCGAACGCAAACATGCCGTATAGCCGGTCGACGAAGCGGTCACCCCAGTGGTGGTAGGCCTTGAGCAAGACCTCGGTGTCGCTGTGCGAGAAGAAGCGGTAGCCGTGCCCGGCGAGCTCGTCGCGCAGGGCTTCGTAGTTGTAGATGCAGCCGTTCCAGGCGATGGTCAGCCCTAGCTCGGCGTCCACCATCGGCTGAGCGCCGGCCTGAGACAGGTCGATGATCTTGAGCCGGCGATGGCCGAGCGCGACCCGGCCCTGTGACCACACGCCGGCCCCGTCGGGGCCGCGCGATTCCATGGTCTCAGCCATGGCGGCCACCGCGGCCACATCAGGGGCCTGATTGTCGAGGCGGACCTCGCCCGCTGCTCCACACATCGGTTCCGACCCATCCCGTCTGTTTCGCTGAGTAACGGCCCTCCTATTTACCCGCGCGGAACGAGTCCTAATCGGGCCGAGACACCGCTCACATAAACCGCGCCCCTCGGCCTGGGGCACGAGGGGCGCGGGGCCCGCCTCACGGAGGGCCTGGGGTGTGGTCTCCTGCGAACAGTTAGGAAACCCCCTCCAGCTCTTCACCGGTGATGTCGATCTGGCGCACCGGACCGGTGAACCAATTTTTCACCGACGCATGCCAGTAGATGTAGAGCAGGATCAGCACGCCGCCCACCAACAGCGGGGTGTAGTTCACGTACTTCCACTCGAAGCTGTCATCCCACGGTGCGCCGCCGATCGACGTCGGGAACATGGCGATGATGGAGGTGACGACGATTTCAATCAACGCCAACGGCGCCATCCATTTGTGGTGTCCGCGCAGGTTCCATTTGCCCAGCGGGAACGAGTCGCCGGCCCGCCAGCGGTAGTAGATCGGCACCGCAAAGCACAGGTAGAGACCGACCACGCCGATCGACACGACGGCGAAGAACGCGACCGGCACCGGGGCGCCGTTGATATCCACCTTGACCAGTGCGGGCAGGGTGATGATCGCGGCGATGGCCGCCGTGACGATCACCGCGTTCGCCGGCACCCGGCGGGCGCTGAGCTTGGCCCAGAGCTGATGACCGGGCACCGCGCGGTCACGGCTGAACGCGAACAGCATGCGCGACGCGCTGGTCTGGCAGGCCGTGGTGCAGAACAACTGGCCCGCCGTCGAGATCAGCAGGACCAGGGCGACCCACTTCGAGCTCATCGCCTGGGCGAAGATGACCGCGACCGCGCCACCGCCCTTGGTCACGCCGTCGACATCCTGCACGGCGAACAGGAACGACAGCAGCAGGATCCAGCCGCCGATCGCTGAGTAGAAGATCGATCGCCAGATGCCCTTGGCGGCGCCGTCGGCCGCGCTCTTGGTCTCCTCGGATAGGTGGGCCGAGGCGTCGTAGCCGGTGATCGTGTACTGGGTCAGGATTGCCGACATCGGCAGCACGAACAGCAGGAAGCCGAACCCGGAAGTCGAACCGCCGAAGAAGCCGGTGTTGTTGACCGTGGTGGCGAAGACATCGGAGAAGCTGGCGTGTTGGTCGGGTACGAAGAACAGGATGAAGATCACGGCCGCCGCGCCGGCGACGTGCCACCACACCGAGATGTTGTTGATGACGGCCAGCAGGTGACTGGAAAAGATGTTGATCGTCGCGACGACCACCAGGATGACCAAGAACATGATGAAGGTTCTGGTCAGGCTGTAACCGGCCAGCCAGCTCTCGCTGAAGGTGCCCAGCGTCAGGTCCAGGAACGTCGCCGATCCGTAGGCCACCGACGCCAGGATCGCGATCAAGCCGATCAGATTCAGCCACCCGGTGTAGTAGCCGGCCTTCGGGCCGCCGAGTTTGGCTGCCCACCAATAGATTCCGCCCGATGTCGGGAAGGCCGAGACCAGTTCGGACATGCAGAGTCCGATGAGGAGGATGAAGACCGCGATGATCGGCCAGCCCCAGGCGATGGCCGCCGGCCCGCCGTTGTTCCAGCCCAGGCCGAACGAGGTGAAGCAGCCGGCCAGGATCGAGATGATCGAGAAAGAGATGGCGAAATTGCTGAAGCCGGACCAGGACCGGTGCAGCTCCTGGGTGTACCCGAGGCTGGCGAGGTGGCGTTCGTCGTCGTCGAGTAATTCATGACCCTCTGGCACGGTGCCTCCTTCTGGGCGTGATGACGAAGAGGCGCTCCTCGGCGCTCTCCTGAGTAGGGACAATAGAGCGCTATTGGTCTGGTGTCCTACCTTTGGAGTGACAATCGTGTAAATCTGGAGGGCGATGTCGGCGCCGTGGCGACGTCCAATGGTTGACTTTCCGTCTAATCAACCCGAACCGGGCTATCGAGAGGGGCACGTGTGACGCCTGATGGTGCAGGCCGCCGACGGCCAGGTCTGTTGCTGCAGGCCGAACTGGAGAGTCTGGTGGCCGCCGGTGAGATCGACACGGTGATCGTCGCGTTTGCCGATATGCAGGGCCGGCTGACCGGCAAACGGATCTCGGCGGAATTATTCGTCGACGACGTAGCAGCCCATGGCGCCGAATGCTGCAATTATCTGCTGGCGGTGGACGTCGACAACAACACCGTCGACGGCTACGCGATCTCAAGCTGGGAAACGGGCTACGGCGACATGGTGATGACGCCGGATTTCGGCACGCTGCGACGGATTCCATGGCTGCCGGCCACCGCGCTGGTGATGGCCGACCTGTCCTGGACCGATGGCCGACCGGTCAGCCAGGCGCCACGCAGCATCCTGCGCAAGCAGCTCGACCGGCTCGCAGAACGCGACATGACTGCGATCGCCGCGACCGAACTCGAATTCATCGTGTTCGATACGACGTACCGCGACGCGTGGAAGTCCGGCTACCGCAACCTGACTCCGGCGACCGACTACAACATCGACTACGCGATGCTGGCCTCGACCCGGATGGAGCCGCTGCTGCGCGACATCCGACTCGGAATGGCCGGTGCCGGCATGTATTGCGAGGGTGTCAAGGGCGAATGCAACCTCGGCCAGCAGGAGATCGGGTTCCGGTACGCCGACGCGTTGGTCACCTGCGACAACCACACGATCTACAAGAACGGCGCGAAGGAGATCGCCGACCAGCACGGCAAGAGTCTGACATTCATGGCCAAATTCGATGAGCGCGAAGGAAACAGCTGCCACATTCACATCTCTTTCCGCTCGACGGAGGGTTCGGCAGTATTTGCTGATGACTCCGACGAACTCGGGATGTCGCCGATGTTCCGCAGTTTCATCGCCGGTCAGCTCGCCACGCTGCGTGAGCTGACGCTGTTCTATGCGCCGAACATCAACTCGTACAAGCGGTTTGTCGACGGCAGCTTCGCTCCGACCGCGGTCGCGTGGGGCATGGACAACCGCACCTGCGCGTTGCGCGTGGTGGGACACGGGTCTGGGATGCGGATGGAGTGCCGCGCCCCCGGTGGTGATGTCAACCAGTATCTGGCGGTGGCCGCGCTGATCGCGGGCGGCCTGCACGGCATCGAGAACGAACTGGAGCTGCCGGATGCCATGGCGGGCAACGCCTACACCAGCGGCGCCGAGCGGTTGCCGACGACGTTGGCCGAGGCCGCCGCGCTCTTCGAGGGCTCGACGGTGGCCCGCGAGGCCTTTGGCGACGAGGTCGTCGAGCACTATCTGAACAACGCCCGAATCGAGCTCGCCGCCTTCAATTCGGCGGTGACTGACTGGGAAAGGGTGCGCGGCTTTGAGCGGCTTTGACAACGAGGCCCGGCTGCGTCCTGTGATCGGCCTCACCACCTACCTGCAGCAGGCCCAGACCGGCATCTGGGATGTGCACGCCAGCTTCCTGCCGGGCATCTACATCGAAGGTGTCACGCTGGCCGGCGGCATCGCGACGCTGCTGCCGCCGCAACCGGTGGACGCCGGCATCGTCGATCAGATCCTCGCTCGCATCGACGGCCTGATCATCACCGGCGGCAGGGACGTCGACCCGGCCGCCTACGGCCACGACGCGCACCCCGCGACCGATGAGCCGGATAACGTGCGCGACGCCTGGGAGCTCGCGCTGGTGAGCGCCGCGATACGCCGGCGCCTGCCGGTGCTCGGCATCTGCCGCGGCGCACAGGTTCTCAACGTCGCGCTCGGCGGCACGCTGCACCAGCACCTGCCCGATGTCGTCGGGCACACCCGCCATCAGCAGGGCAACGCGGTGTTCACCACCTCCTCGATCCGGACGGTGGCGGGTAGCAGGCTGGCCGGGCTGATCGGGGACAACACGAATGCGCAGTGCTACCACCATCAGGCGATCGACCGGCTCGGTGACGGGCTGATGATCAGCGCCCTCGACGACGAGGGCGTGATCGAGGCCGTCGAGTTGCCGGGCGACGATTTCGTCCTGGCCGTGCAATGGCATCCCGAGGAGACCCTCGACGATTTGCGCGTCTTCGCCGGTCTGGTCGAGGCCGCACGGACCAACACCACAGAGAGAGCGGGGCTTTGAGTACCACCGAACTGGTCAATCCGGCGACCGAGGAGGCGTTGCGCACGGTCGAGCTGACCGATGCCGCCGGGGTCGACGACGCCGTCGCACGCGCCGCGGTGGCGCAGAAGGCCTGGGCCAAGCAGGCACCCGCCGAGCGAGCCGCCGCGTTGCGCGCGTTCGCCGCCGCGGTCGACGCCCACGTCGGGGAATTGGCCGCGCTGGAGGTCGCCAACTCCGGGCATCCGATCGGCGCTGCCGAATGGGAAGCCGGGCATGTGCGCGATGTGCTGCAGTTCTACTCGGCCACCCCGGAACGCTTGTCGGGCAAGCAAATTCCGGTGGCCGGCGGCCTGGATGTGACGTTCAACGAGCCGATGGGTGTGATCGGGGTGATCACGCCGTGGAACTTCCCGATGCCGATCGCGGCGTGGGGCTTCGCGCCCGCGTTGGCCGCGGGTAACGCGGTGGTGCTCAAACCGGCCGAGTGGACGCCACTGACCTCGATGCGTCTCGGCGAGCTCGCACTGGAAGCCGGCCTGCCGCGGGACTTGTTCCAGGTGCTGCCCGGCCGCGGCTCGGTGGTCGGCGAGCGATTCATCAGCCACCCGGGAATACGCAAGATCGTCTTCACGGGCTCGACCGAGGTCGGTACCAGGGTGATGGCCGGGGCGGCCAACCAGGTCAAACGGGTGACCCTGGAACTCGGTGGCAAGAGCGCGAACATCGTCTTCGCCGACTGCGACCTCAAGAGGGCCGCGGCGACCGCGCCCTACGGCGTGTTCGACAACGCCGGGCAGGACTGCTGTGCGCGCAGCCGGATCCTGGTGCAGCGCAGCGTGTTCGACAAGTTCATGGAACTACTCGAGCCGGCCGTCAAGGGTTTGGTCGTCGGTGATCCGGCCGCCCGGGACACCGAGATGGGGCCGCTGGTGTCGCGCAAGCACTTCGAGTCGGTGGCCGCCTATGTTCCCGACGACACGAACGTCGCCTTCCGCGGCTCGGCGCCCAGCGGGCCAGGCTTCTGGTTCCCGCCGACGGTGCTCACCCCGCAGCGCACCGACCGCACCGTCACCGAGGAGATCTTCGGTCCGGTCGTCACAGTGCTGCCCTTCGAGGACGAGGCCGACGCCATCGCGCTGGCCAACGACACCGAATACGGTCTGTCCGGTTCGATCTGGACCGACAATCTGTCACGGGCGGTGCGGGTCTCGCGCGCGGTCGAGGCAGGCAACCTGAGCGTGAATTCGCATTCGTCGGTCCGGTACAACACGCCGTTCGGCGGATTCAAGCAATCCGGGTTGGGTCGCGAACTCGGGCCGGACGCACCGCTGCACTTCACCGAAACCAAGAATGTCTTCTTCGCCGTAGAGGAGAGCTAGATGGATCTGTCCCAGCGACTCAAGGACAAGGTCGCGGTCGTCACCGGCGGTGCCAGCGGTATCGGACTGGCGGCCGTCAAGCGGATGCGGTCCGAGGGCGCGATCGTCGTCATCGGAGATCTCGACGAGTCCACCGGCAAGTCGGTCGCCAACGACCTCAACGTGACTTTCGTCCAGGTCGACGTCGCCGATCAGGTCGCGGTGGACACGTTGTTCGACACCGCTTTCGAGCTGCACGGCGGAGTCGACATCGCGTTCAACAACGCCGGTATCAGCCCGCCCGATGACGACCTCATCGAGAACACCGGCATCGACGCGTGGGACCGGGTGCAGGACGTGAACCTCAAGTCGGTGTTCTTCTGCTGCAAGGCAGCGCTGCGGCACATGGTGCCCGCGCAGCGGGGCTCCATCATCAACACCGCGTCTTTCGTCGCCGTCAACGGCTCGGCGACGTCGCAGATCTCCTACACGGCGTCCAAGGGCGGGGTGCTGGCCATGTCGCGTGAACTCGGAATTCAGTACGCGCGTCAGGGAATTCGGGTCAACGCGCTGTGTCCCGGACCGGTGAACACCCCGCTGCTGCGGGAGCTGTTCGCCAAGGACCCCGAGCGCGCGGCGCGTCGGTTGGTGCACGTGCCGATGGGCCGGTTCGCCGAGCCGGAGGAGCTGGCCGCCGCGGTGGCGTTCCTGGCCAGTGACGATTCGTCGTTCATCACCGGGTCGAGCTTCCTGGTCGACGGCGGCATCACCGGCCACTACGTCACCCCGCTGTAGTCGTCATGGTAGCCGACCCGGAACCGCAGCAGGCCCATGAGGCACTGCTGCGGCCGGTGCGCCTCGGCAACGCGTTCGAGGACACCGTGGGCCGGCTGCTGCAGACCATCAAGCTCGGTGTGCTGACACCGGGTGACTCGCTGCCCCCCGAACGCGAACTCGCGACCCGGCTCGGGGTCAGCCGCGACACCGTTCGGGAGGCGATCAAGTCATTGGCCGATGCGGGCTATCTGGTGTCGCGCCGTGGCCGCTACGGCGGCACGTTCCTGGCCGAGTCGCTGCCCGCCCCGACCGAAGGGGTGGTGCGGTTCCGTCGCGTCGACATCGACGACGCATTGCGGCTGCGCGAGATCCTCGAAGTCGGTGCGGCCCGGATGGCCGCGACCCGAACGTTGACGGCCGCCGAGCGCGAAGGGCTGTGGTCGCGGTTGAGCGACGTGCGGTGTGCCTGTGCCGACGACTATCGGCGGCTGGACTCCCGCCTTCATCTGGCGATAGCGGAGGCGGCCGGATCCGCGTCCCTGGTGCCACTGGTGGCCGAGAATCGGATGCGGCTGAACGCTCTGCTCGACCAGATTCCGTTGCTGCGCCGCAATATTGCGCACTCCGACGAACAACACGAGGCCATCGTGATGGCAATCCTGGCCGGTGATCCCGATGCCGCGGGCGCCGCGATGCAGGCCCACGTCGCCGGCTCAGCGGCCCTGCTTCACGGCTTTCTGGATTAGACCCCACTCATCTTGTCGAAATACCCACACGGGTCGTAGGCGTGTGTCCTAATACGCGTCAAGACCAAGGAGACTCGACATGGATACTGGACCAGAACAGGACCATTCGTCGGATCGCGCGCTCAAGGCCAAGCACCGGGCGCTGTGGGCGTCGGGGGACTATCCGTCGGTGGCCGCGGAGCTGGTCGCCGGACTGGGGCCGGAGCTGGTCAGTGCTGTGGGCGTCCGGCCGGGCCAGCGGGTTCTCGACGTAGCCGCCGGCTCCGGCAATGCGTCGATCCCCGCCGCCGAGGCAGGTGCGAACGTGACGGCCAGTGACCTCACGCCCGAGTTGTTCGACGCCGGGCGCCGGATCGCCGCCGCCCGCGGTGTCGAGCTTGAGTGGGTCGAGGCCGATGCCGAAGCACTTCCGTTCGACGACAACGGCTTCGACGTCGTGCTGTCCTGTCTGGGGGCGATGTTCGCGCCGCACCATCAGGCCGCTGCCGACGAGCTGGTGCGGGTGTGCCGCCCGGGCGGGACGATCGCGATGATCAACTGGACGCCGCAGGGCTTCATCGGCCAGCTGTTCGCGACGATGAAACCGTACGCCGCACCGCCACCTCCCGGCGCGTCTCCGGCGCCCCTGTGGGGCGATGAGGACCATGTGCGAGAGTTGTTCGGCGACAACGTCGCCGACCTCACCCTGCAGCGCCGGACCATCCTGATGGAGCACCGCCCCGGGCCGCTGGAATTCCGCGAGTACTGGAAGCGCAACTACGGCCCGACCATCGCCGTCTACGCATTCAACGAGGACCGGCCCGAGCAGCTGGCCGCGTTGGACCGGGACTTCCTGGCGTTCCTGGAGTCGTGGAACCAATCGACCGAGCCGGGGCGCACGGCGTACACGGCCGAGTATCTGCTGGTGACCGCGGTCAAGCGTTAACGGGAATCGTCGAGTGTGATGACGACCTTCACGTCGTCGTCGGCCTCGGTGAACGCCTGGGTGGCAGCACTGAGCGGTATGCGACGAGTTATCAGGCTGGCCAACCACTTCGGGTCAGCCTTTCCCAGCGCCTCGGCGGCCTGCTGATAGTGGCGCAGGTTGGCGTTGACCGAACCCACCACCGCGTCGTTCTCCAGAACGATATCGCGACTGAGGCCGCCCGGATCCACCGTGAGGGTGCGGCCCTTCGGGGACACCCCGGTCAACGCGACAATGCCGTAGGAGCCGGTGACGGTCATCGCGTCGAATACCAGTGAACCCACCCCGGTCGCTTCGATCACGATGTCCGGGCGAATCTTTCCGATCGCAGCCTGGACACCGTCGTGGTGATAGGTGGCATTCAGGGCATCCACGATGCCGGGTTTGGGCCCGGTGGTGACCCGGTCGAGCACATGCACCTCGAGGCCGTGCTGGACGCCCAGCATTGCGGCCAGCAGCCCGATCGGGCCTGCGCCGGTGACCAGCACGGTGCGCGGCTCGAACCAGGCTCGTTGCCCGATGCGGTACACCTGTTCCCAGGCTTTCGCAACGACGGTGGTCGGCTCCATCAGCATGCCGACATCGGCAAGACCATCTTCGAGCTTGACCGCATAATCGGCTTCCACACACCAGAATTCGCTGCCGTATCCGTCGATCTCCTTGATACCTCGTTCGGTGTACCGACCGTTGCGGCACATGTCGAACTCACCGTGAGCGCACGCGCCGCAGGGCACCGGGTCAGGCCGGCGCACCACCCCGACCACCAGATCGCCTTCGGCGAAGTGACTGCCCTTCGGCGCGCTGAGCACCCGGCCCAGCGACTCGTGCCCCAGCACCAGCCGGTCACGCCCGGACGGTGCCCAGCCATATTCGCCGGCAGCGATCTCCCTATCGGTTCCGCACACCCCGATCGCCAGGCCGGCGACCCGCAACTCGTCAGGACCTGCAGTGGGTTCCTGCATCTCCTCGACGGCAAGCGAATCGGCTTTGCCGGGCTGCACTGTCAAAGCTTGCATGTTCGATGCTTTACCCGCTGGGGCAGCCGGCCATTCCGTGCTGCTGCGTAATTATTGCTGTTAGGCAGATATTACCCGCTGATGAACGCCAACCCGATCACGCCGACGATGTACAGCACGACCACGACGATGGAATCCAGTCCCATCCGCAGCCATTGCCGCTGCGGGCGGAAGATCAGTCCCGCCATGTACACCACGGTGAGCAGGCCGCCCAGAGCGGTCAGGTAGATGTCGGTGTGATGGGCTGCCGGCAGCACCGCTGAACCGGACAGCAGGGTGGCGAGCAGGAAGAGCACGGGCAGAAATGCGTTGCCGCCGAAGATGTCGCTCATCGCCAGCTTGTAGTCGCCCATGCGGGTCGACGCCAAGCCCGTCGACAGCTCGGGCAACGAGGTGGCGGCTGCCAGCACAGTGGCGCCGAACAGTACCCCCGACATTCCCCAGCGGCCGAACACTTCCTCGCCGCTGCGTTCGATGAGAACACCGGCGACCAGCGTGGCACCGGCCGCGGCGGTGAACACCGCGACGGCGCGGCCGGTGCTGACGCCTTTCTGCGTGGCGGTCTTCTCATTGGTGACTGTGGAGTGCCCGGGCGCCTTGTCCTGGCTGTCCGGCGCGTGACCGGCTTCGTGCCATGGAAGTCCATGTCCGGCACGGCGGATCAGGAACAACCCGATGGCCCACACGACGACGATCAGCACCGCGCCGGGAGTCAGCCGCCAGGCGATCAGCGAACCCGGCAGTTGAGTGGACATCACCACGATCACCAGAAGCGCCACCACCAGCCCGGCCTCCAGCACCAGGGTCAGCGATGCCGCCAGGTAGGTCAGTGGTTTACGTGGGCGCGTGCCGGCGCCGTCGAGAGCGGCCAGCACCACGGTCTGGATCGCAATACCGCCGAGGATGTTGCCCACCGCCACATCGACGTGACGAGACAGTGCGGCGCTGGCCGTGATGGCGATCTCCGGCAGGTTGGTCGCGATCGCCAGCAAGATGACCCCGCCGAGTGCCGAACCGAGATGCCAGCGTTGCGACAACACATCGGTCGTCTGGGACAGCTTGACCCCGGCGACCCAAATGACGGCAGCACACGCGATGAAGATCGCGACCAGCGCCAGTGAAGACAGTGACGTCATCGGTGGTGATCTCCTCGGTAGCCGGGCGCGAATGTTGGTTCGCTGCTGGGCTATGTGCCCCGTTGATGGGGGTGCTAACCGAAGAGCAACAATTGTTCAGCGACAACCAAAGCGGAGTGGCTCAGCCGACCTGGTCGTCATGGTGCGTGGCGCTGAGCAGATCCTCGCGAGCCCGGGCCACCCGTGAGCGGATGGTCCCGACCGGGCATCCGCACACCTCGGCCGCCTCGGCGTAGGACAGCCCCAGCACCTGGGTCAGCATGAGCGCGTCGCGCCGGTCGGGGTCCAAGCCGTCGAGCAGCATCCGGATCTCGACGATGTCTTCGAACCGCCCGGCGCTGCGCCGGGCGTCGAGTACCTGCTCGAGGTCGATCGCGGAGGTGGTGCGCGGTCGGGCTTGATTGCGGCGGATCTGGTCGACGACCACGCGGCGGGCGATCGACAGCAGCCAGGTGCGGGCCGAGGACCGCCCGGAGAACCGGGGGATTGCACCGAGCGCGCGAAGGAATGTCTCCTGGGTCAGGTCGTCGGCGTGACCGGGATCACCGAGGAAAGCGACGGCGCGCCACACGTCGCGCTGGGTGGCCTTGATGAATGCCTCGAGCGCGGCCGAATCGCCTCGGCCGGCGGCCAGTGCCAGCACGGTCACCGGGTCGTCGTCGCGTTCGGCCACGGTCAGTGAGAGTAGGGGATCGACGTGACCGGCACGTTCCGGGGCTGTTGCCGGAGCGTACTTTGGGGGGCCGGGAACCTGACGGCGTCGACAGACGACTCTTTCCTCGGGTCCCAACTCGGTCAAGGAGAACGATGACGATGTCGGTCGTGGGCGGCGAAGCCGCCAGCGGCGTGGCTGACGTCGCGCATCGCATCGAACTGGACGTCTCGGGGATGTCGTGCGCGGCGTGCGCCGCCCGGGTCGAGACCAAACTCAACAAGATCGCCGGGGTGCGCGCCTCGGTCAACTTCGCCACCCGGGTGGCCAGCGTCGATGCCCTCGAATCGGTAGCCGCCGACGACCTGTGCGAGGTGATCCGCAAGGTCGGGTACGACGCGGCTCCGCGCTCGGCGTCGACGACCGAACCCGCCGACCCCGACGACAAGCTGGCCCGTAACCTGCTGCGCCGGTTGGCCGTCGCCGCGGTGCTGTTCGTGCCGCTGGCCGACCTGTCGGTGATGTTCGCGGTGGTGCCCAGCACCCGTTTCGCCGGCTGGGGCTGGCTGCTGACCGCGCTGGCGACACCGATCGTCACCTGGGCGGCCTGGCCGTTCCACCGGGTCGCTCTGCGCAACGCCCGCCGCGGCACCGCCTCCATGGAGACGCTGATCTCGGTCGGGGTCACTGCGGCCACGCTGTGGTCGCTGTACACGATCTTCATCCGCCACCACAACGGCCGCAGTGACGGTATCTGGCAGGCGCTGCTGCGCAGCGACGCCATTTATCTGGAGGTGGCCGCCGGCGTCACCGTCTTCATCCTGGCCGGCCGGTACTTCGAGGCGCGGGCCAAGTCGCGCGCCGGTAGTGCGCTGCGTGCGCTGGCGGCGCTGAGCGCCAAAAACGTATCGGTGGTGTTGGCCGATGGCAGTGAAATGGTGCTGCCGGCCGACGAACTCAAAGAACAGCAGAAATTCGTGGTGCGCCCCGGCGAGACCATCGCCGCCGACGGCCTCGTCGTCGACGGGGACGCGGCGATCGACATGAGCGCGATGACCGGCGAGGCCACCCCGTCGCGAGCCCATCCCGGTGGGCAGGTGATCGGCGGGACCGTGGTGCTCGACGGCAGGCTCGTCGTTGAGGCCGCCGCGGTGGGCGCCGACACCCAGTTCGCCGGGATGGTGCGGCTGGTCGAAGAAGCGCAAGCGCAGAAGGCCGACGCCCAACGGCTCGCCGACCGGATCTCCGGTGTGTTCGTGCCGGTGGTGTTCCTGATCGCGGCTCTGACCGCCGCCGGCTGGCTGTTGGCCGGAGCCGACGCCGACCGGGTGTTTTCGGCGGCGCTGGCGGTGTTGGTGATCGCCTGCCCCTGTGCGCTGGGATTGGCGACTCCGACGGCGATGATGGTGGCGTCTGGCCGCGGCGCGCAGCTCGGCATCTTCCTGAAGGGCTACCGGGCACTCGAGGCCATCCGCGCGGTGGACACCGTGGTGTTCGACAAGACCGGCACGCTGACGACGGGGCGGCTGGCGGTCACCGAGGTGACCGTCGCCGACGATGGGCAGCGCGACGAGGTTCTGAGTTTGGCCGCAGCCGTCGAAGTGGCCTCTGAACACGCTGTGGCAGTGGCCATCACGGCCGCCGTGGTCGGGCACCGGCCGGTTGAGGAGTTCCGTGCTCATCCGGGCCGCGGCGTCACCGGAACGGTGTCGGGACACCGGGTGATGGTGGGACGTCCGTCGTGGGTCGCACGGCAGGCCGACGTATGCGATCGGGTGCAGTCGGCCCGGCGAGCGGGTGAAGCACGTGGGGAGACAGTGGTATTCGTCGCGGTGGACGAACGGGTGCTCGGGGCGATCGCGGTCGCCGACACGGTCAAGGAATCCGCCGCCGACGCCGTGATCACCCTGCGCCGCAGGGGGTTACGCACGGTGCTGCTCACCGGCGACAACGCCGCTGCCGCCGGTGCGGTGGCGGCACAGGTCGGCATCGACGAGGTGATCGCCGAGGTACTGCCCGAAGGCAAGGTCGATGTCATCGAACAACTGCGCGAGCAGGGCCGGGTGGTCGCCATGGTCGGTGACGGCATCAACGATGGCCCCGCGCTGGCCTCTGCGGATCTGGGCCTGGCGATCGGGCGCGGCACCGACGTCGCGATCGGTGCCGCCGACATCATTCTGGTGCGCGACGACCTCGACATCGTCCCCCAGGCACTCGACCTGGCCCACGCGACAATGCGCACCATCCGTACCAATCTGTTCTGGGCATTCGGTTACAACGTGGCGGCCATCCCGATCGCCGCGGCTGGATTGCTCAACCCGCTGATCGCCGGTGCGGCGATGGCGTTCTCGTCGTTCTTCGTCGTCTCGAACAGCCTGCGGCTGCGCAACTTCGACGCCCGGTAGTCACCCGAAAGGCAGAATCCGTGTCCCACACTTTCCAGGTCACCGGCCTGCACTGCCAGAGCTGTGTGCGGGTGGTCACCGGTGCGCTCACAGAGCTGCCGTCGGTCAATGCCGTCGAGATCGATTTGGACGCCGACGGCGCGTCCACTGTGCGGGTCGACGGCGACGTCACCGTCGACCAGGTGCGCGAGGCACTCGCCGACGAGGACTACACCGTCGTCGGCTGACGTCGACGTCCGGCGCTGAGTCGATGAACCCCGAACCGATGTTGTGGCTCGCGTTGGATCTGACGGGCACGTTCGTGTTCGCGCTCAACGGCGCGCTGACCGCGGTGCGTGCCGCCCGCCTCGACATCGTCGGTGTCGTCACGCTGGGCATGGTGACCGCACTGGGCGGCGGCGTCATCCGCGACGTCATCATCGGCGATATCCCGCCGGCTACTTTTCGCGACTGGCGGTACTTCGCGCTGGCCATCGCCGGTGGTCTGCTGGCGTTCGCGCTCAGCAAGCTGCTGCACCGACTGGAGGCATCGATCACGGTGTTCGACGCCGTGGGGCTGAGCGTGTTCGCCGTGATCGGCACGAGCAAAGCCGCGGCGTTCGGCTTGGGGATCGGACCTACGCTGCTGCTCGGTGTGGTCACCGCCGTTGGGGGCGGCACGATCCGAGACATTCTGATCGGACAGATTCCCACCGTGCTGCGCAGCGAGCTGTATGCGATCCCCGCTCTGGCGGCCGCCGGGCTCACCGTCGCGGCCATCCAACTTGATGTCTACGGGCTGGCGGCCGCCTTGGGGGCCGCGGCGGTCTGCTTCGTCATCCGGATGCTCGGCGTTCGGTTCGGGCTCAACGCGCCGGGTCCGCTGGGCACGAACCGAGACGACGAACGCTGAGGTTCAGGACAGCCAGGCCAGCGCCGCCACCACGAGGGCTTGGGTGCCGGTGTCCAGGGTCGGCTGGATGACCGGAGCGAAGGCGGGCGAGTGGTTGACGGGGATGTCTTGGCTGACCCGTCCCGCGCCGGCGGCCGTTCGGTACTGCTGCTCGTCGATCCCGCCGATACCCCAGTAGGTGTAGGGGACGCCGAGGGCGTTGGGGATGTCACTGAAATCCTCGCTGGCTGACCCCTGCGGCATGGGTTGAAGGTGTTCGCCGAAATGTCGCGCGAAGGCGTCATTCACACGGTCGGTTACTTCATTGTCGTTGACGGTCAGGGGAAACGAGTCGTAGAGCTCGAACTCCGGCTCTCTGGGCGAATCGGACGCCTGGCACTCGGCCACGACGATGCGGCGTATCGCGTTGAGTACCGCGGCGCGCGTGGATTCGTCATACGTGCGCAGATTGAGTTCGAGGACGGCGTGATCGCCTATCACGTTGCTCTTGGTGCCGGCTCGAATACTGCCGACGGTCAGAACGACGGTGTCGGCCGGAGCAATCTCTCGAGAAACGATCGTTTGCAAGCGGATCACGATCATCGCGGCGAGGACCACCGGGTCCACCGCCGCCTGAGGCATCGAGCCGTGCGCGCCGCGGCCGTAGACCGTGACGCGCATGCTGTCGGCCGCTGACAGGAACGGACCACGGTGCGTTCCGACCATGCCCGCCGGTAGCGGAAGCACATGTTGCGCCAGGGCGACGTCGACGGCCGGAATAGCCTCGCGCAGGCCGTCATCGATCATTCCTCGGGCGCCATCACCGACTTCTTCAGCCGGTTGGAACACGGCGACGACCGTGCCCCGCCAGTGGTGGGTCCCTTGGGCGAGCAATGTGGCGGCGCCGAGCAGGCAGGTGACGTGAATGTCGTGTCCGCAGGCGTGCATCACCGGAACGTCTTTGCCGGAGTCGTCAGTGGCGTGCACTTTACTGGCGTAGGCCAGACCGGTTACCTCCTCGACGGGCAAGGCGTCCATGTCGGCACGCATCAAGACCGTCGGACCGGTGCCGGAGCGGATGATGCCGACCACCCCCGTGCCGCCGATACCCTCGTGCACCTCGTAGCCGCACTCGCGCAGCATGCCCGCCACCAGGCCGGCGGTGCGGTGTTCTTGGTGAGAGAGTTCCGGATGCTCGTGCAGGTCCCGATACAAGTCCTCCTGCCACTGACGGATATCGTCGAGGCCGTCGAGGACGAGGGCCTCGCCGCGAGCCATCGGATCTGCCCCTGAGCTCTGCGCCATTCGAGACTCCTTCCACTGAGCCAAATTGAGGAGTACCCAATGGGGAACGCACCGAACGCGGGTACCCCGAGACGGTGGCTGCTGCCGGACATCCAACCCGCCCTAGGCTGCTCGGGCCTCCGATAACGTTGGGCCTCGCCACCGTCGAGCGGTGAAGGGATACACGACCAATGCCCAACCTGTTGGAGGTCCCGATCTCGGTAGGCCTGCTGCGGGGAGCATGCGAACTCGAGCGTACGGACGTCGGTCTGCTGCCGCACCGACTGCCCGCGTGGGCCCGGGCCCAATGCGACGATCCCCAGTTGGCGATGGCCGAATCCCAAGCCGCCGGTTGCCGATTGGTGTTCGAAACCCGGTCTACCGAGATCGAACTCGAAGCGCTACGCACCCGTCCTGCCTACAAGGGCATGCCGATGCGACCCGACGGAATCTATGACCTGCTGATCGATGGGACGCTGACGGCGCAGGCGAGTCTGAGCGGTGGCAACGTGCTGATGAAGGACGCCGCCGCCGGCACCGAGGAGCTCATTGCGGGTGCGTCCGGCACGATTCGCTTCACGGACCTACCTGATCGGCACAAGTCCGTCGAGATCTGGTTGCCGCACAACGAAATCACCGAACTGATCGCACTTCGCAGCGATCAGCCGGTGGCGCCCAGTTCGATCACGCGGCCGGTCTGGCTGCATCACGGCAGCTCCATCAGTCACGGTTCGAACGCGCTGCATCCGACCGGGACCTGGCCGGCGGTGGCTTCCACCGGCGCCGGTGTCGAACTGATCAACCTCGGGCTGGGCGGAGGCGCCCTGCTCGATCCGTTCATCGCGCGCACGATGCGCGACATTCCCGCCGATCTCATCAGCGTCAAGATCGGTATCAACATCGTCAACGCCGACCTGATGCGCCTGCGTGCCTTCGGCCCTGCCGTGCACGGCTTCCTCGACACCATCCGCGACGGGCACCCCGCCACCCCGATCGTCGTCGTCTCCGCCGTGCACTGTCCCATCCACGAACACACGCCGGGACCGCTGGCACCCGACTTCAGCGGGGGAACGCTGGCGTTCGCCGCGACCGGCGACCCGGCCGACGTCGCCGCAGGCAAGCTCACCCTCAGCGTGATTCGCGACGAGCTCGCCGGCATCGTCAGACGACGCTCCGAGACCGACCCGAACCTGCAGTACGTCGATGGGCTAGACCTGTACGGACCGGCAGACTTCGCCGAATTCCCGCTCGGTGACCGGCTACACCCAGGCCCTGAAGCCCACGAACGCATCGGCCGGCGGTTCGCCGCGATCATCCGGGACGCCGTCGCCGGCTGACGGGCGGGCGGCAATCCCTGTCGATCAATATCAACTACTTGTTATTCTTCCGGGGCAGCAATAACGTCGAACGGTATCCACCCGTCGAAGGAGAAGACGTTGCCTCGCTTCCCCAAGCCTGTTGAAGGCAGCTGGACCGAGCACTACCCCGAGCTGGGGACCGGTCCGGTGTCCTACGAGGATTCCATCAGCCCGGAGTTCTATGAACTGGAACGCGTTGCGGTGTTCAAACGCGCCTGGCTCAATGTCGGCCGGGTGGAACAGATTCCGCGTACCGGGAACTACTTCACCAAGGAACTCAAGGTCGTCAACACCTCGATCATCGTGGTGCGCAACCGCGACGGCAAGGTCAATGCGTTTCACAACATCTGCCGCCACCGGGGCAACAAGCTGGTTTGGGACGACGATCCGCGCGCGGAGAGTTCCGGGACCTGCCGCCAGTTTGTGTGCAAGTACCACGCCTGGCGTTACGACCTGGACGGCAACCTCACCTTTGTGCAGCAAGAGGAGGAGTTCTTCAACCTGGACAAGAACCGGTACGGCCTGGTGTCGGTGCACTGCGACGTCTGGGAAGGGTTCATCTTCGTCAACTTCGCTCCCGTGCCGGAGCAGTCCCTGACGGAGTTCCTCGGGCCGATGGTCACCGGCCTGTCCGGCTATCCCTTCGACAAGATGACCTCGCGCTGGACCTACCGGTCTGAGGTCAAGGCCAACTGGAAGCTGTACCTGGATGCCTTCCAGGAGTTCTATCACGCACCGGTACTGCATGCGAACCAGTCGCCGACCAAGTACTCGCAAGCCGCGGCCGAGGCCGGTTTCGAGGCGCCGCACTACCGCATCGACGGCCCGCACCGTCTGGTGAGCACGTCGGGCGTGCGTATCTGGGAGATGGACGCCGAGATGCGCAAGCCGATCGAAGACATCTGCCGCAGCGGGCTTTTCGGGCCCTGGGACGGACCGGACCTCGGCGAGATGCCGCCGGGTCTCAACCCCGCCAAGTGCAATCCGTGGGGGCTGGACTCATTCCAGCTGTTCCCGAACTTCGTCATCCTGATCTGGGGGCAGGGCTGGTACCTGACGTATCACTACTGGCCGACATCGCATAACACCCACATCTTCGAGGGCTCGGCGTACTTCCCCCAGCCGCGCAGTCCGCGCGAGCGCATCGCGCAGGAACTGGCGGCGGCCTCGTTCAAGGAGTACGGCCTGCAGGACGCGAATACCCTTGAGGCCACCCAGATGATGGTCGAGTCGGGTTACGTCGACAGGTTCCTCCTCAACGACCAGGAGGTGCTCTTGCGACACCTGCACAAGGAGACGGCCGACTGGGTAGACGAGTACCAGCGCAAGAGAGCCGGGGTGTGACGATGCCCAAGTTGCCCGAGGAATTCGCCGATCTCGAGGAATTCGCCGACTGGTGTCTGTCCAGCGAGGCTGAGCGCTACGCCAAACGGCTGGCCAGCACCATGAGCGAGATGCAAGCGTTCTACGACGCGATCACCCCGCGTGCCGAAGAGGCTATCGCCTACTGCGACAAGTTCTCTCTAAACGAACTGCCCGACGACGTGCTGAACCTGATGCACCTGCTGTACTCGATGATCATCGTGTCCTTCCCGGTGGAGTGCTGGAAGCAGCCGAAGGTTCCCGACACCGGCGCTACCGCGCTGGACTGCATCATCGAACCGGTCCCGTGAGCGCTACGGTCCTGAAGGCAGCTCGGTGGGCGGACATCGAGGCCGGTGAGGTACGGTCGCCGGCGGTCATCGTCGTGGACGGTGGCCGCATTTCGGCGGTGAATCCAGCCGAGCCGCTGCCGGATTCGGCCACGGTGATCGACCTCGGCGATGTCACCCTGTTGCCCGGGCTGATGGACATGGAGCTCAACCTGCTCATCGGCGGCCCGGGCGGTCCCGACGGGCTGCCCAGTCCCATGCACGGGGTTCAGGACGACCCGGCCTACCGCACGCTGCGCGGGGCGGTGAACGCGCGCACCACCCTGGAAGCCGGCTTCACCACCGTCCGCAACCTCGGCCTGATGGTCAAGACCGGCGGCTATCTGCTCGACGTCGCGCTGCAGCGGGCGATCGATCAGGGCTGGCACGTCGGGCCGCGGATCTATCCGGCCGGCCACGCGGTGACGCCCTATGGCGGACACCTGGATCCGACGGTGTTCCAGCGCCTGGCCCCGGGCATCATGCCGCTGAGCGTGGCCGAGGGTATCGCCAACGGCGTGCCCGATGTGCAGGCATGCGTGCGGTACCAGATTCGCCACGGCGCCAAGCTGATCAAGGTGTCCGCCTCCGGCGGCGTCATGTCGCACAGCACCTCACCGGGCTCACAACAGTTTTCCGACGCCGAGTTCGCCGCGATCGCCGACGAGGCCCACCGGGCGGGCCTGCGGGTTGCCGCGCACGCGGTGGGCGACAGCGCAATCCAGGCCTGCATCCGGGCGGGCATCGACTGCATCGAACACGGGTTCCTGGCCTCCGACGAGACCATCCAGATGATGGTGGATCACGGCACTTTCCTGGTCTCCACGACGTATCTGACCGAGGCGATGGCGATCGACCGCATCGCACCGGAACTTCGCCGCAAGGCCGAGACCGTGTTCCCGCAAGCCAAGGCCATGCTGCCCAAGGCCATCGCCGCCGGCGTGAAGATCGCATGCGGCAGCGATGCCCCGGCGATCCCGCACGGCCAGCAGGCCAAGGAGATCGTCGCACTGGTGAGACGCGGAATGACGCCGATGCAGGCCCTTCGTGCGGCCACCATCACCAGCGCCGAGCTCATCGACGAGGCGGGCGACCTCGGCCGGCTGGCGCCGGGGTATCTCGCCGACATCATCGCGGTGCCGGGAGACCCGTCGTCTGACATCACCACGACGCTCGACGTACAGTTCGTCATGAAGAACGGCGAGATCTACAAGCAGCCGGCACCGCTATGAAGAACGGCGCCGAAAACCTCCTGTGGCTGCTCAAGCAGGCCTTTCACTACTCCGGGCACACCGTCAACGAGGCGATGAGCAAGCACGGTGTCACCAGTGCACAGACCGGTCTGTTGCGGCAGCTCGCCGACGAACCGGGACTGTCGGGGGCAGAACTCGGCCGCCGGCTGCTGATCAGCCCTCAGGGTGCTCAGCTCGCGCTGGCCACACTCGAGAAGAACGGACTGATCGAACGCAAACCCGATCCCGAGCACGGCCGCATCCAGCGTGCCTACCTCACCGAGAAGGGTCGGCGCACCGTCACCGCTGCCAACGCCGACGCGGTGGCCGCTCACGACGAGCTGTTCTCGGTACTGACGGCTGAAGAGCGAAAGACGTTGGCCGAGTTGTTGATTCGCATTGTCGAAAAGGGCCACGGTGAAGTCTCGATCACACTGCACCCGGACGCCGACTGACAGGCATGGCAAGTGCTTGATACTAATGACAAGTACTTGATATTGTTGTCGACGATGGACACGACCTGCCGACCCGAGGTCAGCGGCGACGACGTCGTGCGGCTGCGGATTTCCGATGTGCAATCTGAGACCGCCGATTGCGTCTCGCTGGTCTTCGACGTGCCCGACGACCTCCGGGACCGCTTCCGCTATAGCGCCGGTCAGTACCTGACGCTACGGGTGACCGTCGCCGGCGTGGAGCATCGGCGGTGCTACTCGATGTCGTCATCGCCCGCACTCGCCGAGCCCCTGCGGATCACCGTCAAGCGCGATCCGGGCGGGGTGGTGTCGAACTGGATCAACGACACCGTGGTTGCCGGTGCCGAAATCCACGCCGAGGCGCCGCAGGGACGCTTCGTCCTGGATTCCTCCGGCCGTGACATCGTCGCCTTCGCGGGCGGAAGTGGCATCACGCCGGTCGTCTCGCTGATCCGCACGGCGCTGGCCACCACGGACCGACGGGTGCGGCTCTTTTACGCCAACCGCAGCGCCGACTCGGTGATCTTCGCCAAGCTGCTGCGCGGGCTCGTCGACGAATACGGCGACCGGATCGCCGTGCACCATCATCTCGACAGTGAAGACGGCGTGGTCACCGCGGCCGTGCTGACGGCTTTCCTGGCCGACGTCGACGATGCCGAGTACTTCGTCTGCGGCCCAACGTTGTTCATGGACGCAGTGGAGGCGACCCTGCGCGATTCCGCGGTGCCCGCCGGCCAGGTGCACCTCGAGCGGTTCGTCGCCGCAACGCCCGCCGCGACTGTGCCCACCCCCGGCGATGAGGTCACCGAACAGGTGACCATCGAACTCGATCGGCGCACCACCACCGCGGACTACCGGTCCGGAAACACGCTGCTGCAGACCGCGCGGATGGCCGGATTGAAGGCGCCGTCGTCATGCGAAACCGGTTCGTGCGGAACGTGTATCGCGCAGGTGACCGAGGGTGGGGCGCGCATGCTCAACAACAATGCGCTCGACGACGACGAAGTCGCCGACGGCTGGGTGTTGACGTGCCAGGCCATGCCCACGACCAGGACCGTACGGGTCGTCTACGAGTAATGGGACAGGGGTCGGCGATGCGAGAGGATGTTCAGTGAGCAGGGTTGCGGTGGTGACCGGCGGCGGGTCGGGCATGGGCGAATCGACGTGCCATGAACTCGGACGCCGCGGTAACAAGGTCGCGGTCCTCGATTTGGACGAGTCTGCGGCCCAACGAGTCGCCGACGACCTGCGCGGCCAGGGTGTGACCGCGATCGGTGTCGGTGCTGACGTCGCGGACCGCCCGGCAATGGAAGACGCCTTCGCCAAGGTGCGTTCCGAGCTCGGGCCGACGACGATCCTGGTCACCAGTGCGGGGCTGTTCGGCTTTTCGCCCTTCGTCGATATGCGCGTCGAGGACTGGGAACGGGTGATCGCGGTCAACCTCACCGGAACCTTCCATGCCTGCCAGCTCGCGGTGCCCGACATGCTCGCCGCCGGCTGGGGACGCATCATCATGATTTCGTCGTCGAGTGCCCAGCGGGGCTCGCCGGAGATGGCGCACTATGCCGCGTCCAAGGGCGGGGTGCTCAGTCTGACTCGGTCCTTGGCCCGCGAGTACGCCGCGCGCGGCATCACGGTGAACAACATCCCCCCGTCGGGGATCGAGACGCCGATGCAGCACCAGCAGCAGGCTGCCGGAATTCTGCCGTCCACCGAGCAGATGGCCGCCAACATCCCGATGGGCCATCTCGGAACCGGCGACGACATCGCCGCGATGGTCGGATTCCTCAGCTCGAACGAAGCCGGTTTCATCACCGGTCAGACCATCGGCGTCAACGGCGGCGCAGTGATGTGAAACCAGCCGTCGCACAGCACTTGTCCCCAACCTAGTCCGACACCAGGAGGTTCCATGGCCGCCGTCACCTGGCCCAAGCCCGCCGAGGGCAGCTGGACCGAGCACTACCCCGATCTGGGCACCGGCCCGATCTCCTTCAAAGACTCCACCTCGCCAGAATTCTACAAGCTCGAAGGCGAGGCGATCTTCAAGCGGGCCTGGCTCAACGTCGGCCGGGTGGAGGAGCTGCCACGCGTCGGTAGCTATTTCACCAAGGAGATCGAGGTCGCCCGGGCGTCGGTGATCGTGGTCAAGGGCAAGGATGACGTCATCCGGGCCTTTCACAATATCTGCCGCCACCGGGGAAACAAGTTGGTGTGGAACGATTTTCCGACCGAAGAGGTCCGCGGCACCTGCCGGCAGTTCACCTGCAAGTACCACGGCTGGCGCTACGGGCTCGATGGTGCGCTGAATTTCGTTCAGCAGAGTGGAGAGTTCTTCGATCTCGACCAGGGTGAGTACGGGCTGAGCCCGGTGCACTGCGATGTGTGGAACGGGTTCATCTTCATCAACCTCGATCGCGAACCCCGCCAGACGTTGCGAGAGTTTCTGGGGCCCATGGTGACTGCGCTCGACGACTACCCGTTCGACAAGCTGACCGAGAGCTACTCGTGGGTGGCCAACAACAACAGCAACTGGAAGATCTTCGCCGACGCGTTCCAGGAGTACTACCACGTGCCATCCCTGCATCCCCAGCAGGTGCCCCCGGAGGTGCGTGTCCCGAACGCCGGTTTCACCTGTGCCCACTTCCAGCTCGACGGGCCACATCGGGTGGTGTCCACCGCGGGTACTCGCCGCTGGCTGCTGCCGGCGGAGTACATGTACCCGATCGAACGCGCCACCCAGAGCGGGCTCGTCGGACCCTGGCGCACACCGGATATCGGCGAACTTCCAGCGGGTTTGAACCCCGGCAACATCGAGCCGTGGGGCATCTCGAACTTCCAGATCTTCCCCAACATCGAAATCCTCATCTACGGCGGCTGGTATCTGCTGTACCGGTACTGGCCGACGTCGCACAACACGCACCGCTTCGAGGCGTTCACCTACTTCAGCCCGGCGCGAAGTGTCCGGGAACGCATCGAGCACGAGGTGGCCTCGGTGGTCCTCAAGGAGTTCGCGTTGCAGGACGCCGGGATGCTGGGGGGAACCCAGGCCGCACTGGAAACCGGTGTCATCGACGAATTCCCACTCAACGATCAGGAGATCCTCGTCCGGCACCTGCACAAGGCCGTCGTCGACTGGGTCGACGACTATCAGCGCGAAGCCACCGGGGCGGGGGTGTAACCATGGCAGACACGATGCTGCCCAGTGCATTTGCCGAGCTCGAGCAGTTTGCGCCGCTATGGTGCCTGCCGACTGAGACCGAGCGGTGGGAGCGGCGGGTCAACAGCAGCATGGCCGACATGGAGCAGTTCTACAACGCGTTCTTCCCCCGGCTGGAAGAGGCGATCGAGTACTGCGACAAGTTCTCGCTCGATGAGCTGCCGCAGGACGCGACGAACCTGCTGCACCTGATCTACTCGCTGATCATGGTGGCGATGTCGGTCGAGATCATGCATCAACCCAGACCAGTCGACGCATGCGATGCCGAGATGGTCCGCGTCAGCGAACCCCGACCCTAGGTGGCCACGATGAGTGTCTTGACGATCAACAAACTGACCGACACCGTCGGTGCCGAGGTGACCGGACTGAGTTCCGAGCAGTTGGGTGCCGATGACACACTGGCTGCCGCGGTCCTGGATGCGTTGGAGGACAACGGGGTTCTGGTGTTCCCGGCCCTGTTCCTCACCCCGGAAGCGCAGGTGGCGTTCTGCTCCCGGCTCGGCGAAGTGGACCGGTCCGCCGATGGGCACCATCCGGTGTCGGGGATCTATCCGATCACCATGGACAAGACCAAGAACGCCAGCGCGAACTATCTGCGCGCCGCGTTCCTGTGGCACATCGACGGCTGCACGCCGATGCATGACGAGTGCCCGCAGATGGCGACCGTGCTCTCGGCGAAGCAGGTGGCCGCCGAGGGGGGCGAGACCGAGTTCGCCAGCGCCTACACCGCCTATGACCGGTTGACCGACGAGCAGAAGCAGCACCTGGCGTCGCTGCGGGTGGTGCACTCACTGGAGGCGTCGCAGCGCAAGACCACCCCGGACCCGTCCCCGGAAGAGCTGGCCCGGTGGCGATCTCGTCCGACGCACGAGAACCCGCTGGTGTGGACGCATCGCAGCGGCCGCAAGTCGCTCGTGCTCGGCGCCTCGGCCGACTACATCGCCGGGATGGACGTCGACGAGGGCCGGGCGATGCTCGCTGATCTGCTGGAGAACGCCACCCGCCCGGACAACGTCTACCGGCATACCTGGTCGGTCGGCGACACCGTCATCTGGGACAACCGTGGCGTTCTTCACCGCGCGGGACCGTACGCCGACGACTCCGGCCGAATGATGTTGCGCACCACCATTTTGGGTGACGAACCGATCGAGTGAGTCAGCGCCGGTTCTTGGCCAGCTCCCGCAGCATTGCGTTGTACGCATCGAGATCGTCGTCGTAGTGGGCGTCGGCGTGCCGGTCGGTGCGGGTGGCGGTCCGCCGGTCCTGGCGCGCCCACTGCACCACCAGTGCGATCACCACAACGATCACCGGAAGCTCGCTGGAGCCCCAGGCGATCGCCCCGCCGAGGTGCTGGTCGTCGCCCAGGCTGGTGAGCCACGGCAGGTGCAGACTGCGATAGAACGTGCCGCCAAGCACCGACGTCATGGTCATCGTTGCGATTCCGAAGAAGGCGTGGAACGGCATCACCGCGAACAGCAGTCCCAGGCGCCCGATGAACGGCAACCGCTTCGGGCCGGGGTCGATGCCGATGATGCCCCAGAAGAACAGGTAGCCGGTGATCAGGAAGTGCACGGTCATGAACTCATGACCCCAGTGGTAGCGCACCAGGGTGTCGAACACCGGCGTGAAGTACACCGCATACAGCGAGCCGACAAACAACACGAAAGCGGTTGCGGGATGGGACAGGAACCGGGACACCGGTGAATGCACCAGCCACAGCAGCCATTCCCGCGGCCCGGGCGGACGGCCGGTACCCGCGACCGGAAGCGCCCGCAGCGCCAACGTGATCGGTGCGCCGAGGACCAGGAACACCGGGATGAACATGTTCAGGGCCATGTGCTCGGCCATGTGCACACTGAACATCGCCGACCCGTACGCCCGCGTCCCCGAACTGGTGGCGAATAGCATTGCGGCACAACCCAGGAGCCATGCCGCCAGGCGACCGGGCGGCCAGGTGTCGCCGCGCCGCCGCAGCCGGATGTATCCGATCACATAGCCGACAGCCAGAATGATGGCGCCGGCTCCGAGCAGAACGTCGAACCGCCAGATGGTCAACAGCCGAAGAACATCCGGTGGGTCGTCGAGTTCGTAGCCGAGGAAGACATCCCATGCGGTGAACTGGTGAGCCAGCAGGCGCGGCGCAGTCTGAACCGCCATCGCCGAGACCGCGGCGACCGCGAGCATGGCAGCCACGGCGCCCACCGTCGCACGCCGGATCAGCACGCTGGTCGACAGCGCCACTGCAACTCCCAGCCCCAACCGTCCGTAGTCCGAACCCAACGCGTCGAACCCGCCCATCAGAAGGAAAAGCAGTGCTCCGTAGGCTGCCGCCACCGCGGCGGCCGTGAGCTCAATGACCCGGACCCGACTGCGCAGTTCGGCTTTCTGCGGTGCGATCGCCGCGCTGATCTTCACACCGGTCAACACAGCCAGCCCAACGGCAAAGACGATGACGGCACTGGTGGCGTAGTCGTGGTCGGGGCCCTGGCCGGCGTTGCCGCTGACTGGTAGGGCGACCACGCCGATGAACGTGGGAATCAGCAGCACGGCATGCCACACCCAGCGCACCGTGGCCCGCAGACTGACGGTCACTGTGGCCGCGACCACCGCGACGACGATCCAGCCGCGCGCCATTTCGGATGCGCCGAGCGCACTTCCGAGACCGCCGCCGATGATCAACCGGGCGACCGGCACCCCGGACGCGTTGGCGGCTTGGACCGGGATCATCGCGAGCGCGGTCACCAGCCAGATCGGCGCCAGTCGTTCGGCCAGCAGGTGCACCCGGAACGACGCGGCGTCGAGCACACCGCGCTCGTCGGGCTCGGCGGTGACGACGACGACCACCAGCGCGCCCAGGCAGACCGCGGCGGCCAAGGTGGCGGTGAAGTAACCGATCAGCTCGGCGACGCTGGTGGCGGTTCCGGGATAGGAATCGCCGGTGGCGGTGAATCGGAGCTCACCCGCGGCGACGGCATAGGTGGCCAGCGCGGCGAGCATGGCGAGGTAGCCGCCGACGATCCACCGACCTGCCGGCCCGCTGTCTGCCCGGAAGACATCCATCGCCGCGATTCTACGACGGCTCGTCGTAGTCAAGATGCCGTGGTTGGCATTCGCAGTTAGTCGCCATGGCGGGACGGGATGCGACAGTATTGACCGGAGGGTTAACGCCGCGAGGGGCCGGGGGATGGTCAGTACCGCCAGGGAGACGACTGACTCGTGCGAGTCATGTGGCATCGACCTGCGCGCCATGGCGCGCTTTTGTGATGTCTGTGGTGCCCCCGTTTCGCCACGATCACTGACCGGCGAACACAAGCAGGTGACGGTGCTATTTATGGACGTCGTCGGTTCGATGAAGCTGGCCGCGGCGTTGGATGCCGAACGGCTCCGCGAAATCATGACTGACCTGTTCAATGGTGCGGCCGCCGTGGTGCAGCGTTACCAGGGCACGGTCGATAAGTTCACCGGCGACGGCCTGATGGCGTTGTTCGGAGCGCCCGTGGCGCTGGAGGATCATCCCCTCCGGGCCTGCATAGCTGCGCTGGAAATTCAGGCCGTCAGCAGGCAACTCGCGGACGAGGTGCAGCGGCGTGACGGGGTCGCATTGCAGCTTCGAGTCGGGCTCAACTCGGGTGACGTGATCGTTGGCGAAATCGGTTCGGGACCAGGGAGATACACCGCAATCGGGCACACCGTCGGGATGGCGCAGCGGATGGAGTCGGTTGCCCCGCCCGGCGGAGTGATGTGCTCTTACTCGACGTCATGTCTGGTCGAGGGCGCCGTCCAGCTGGGGCCTGTTGAAGCTGTTGCCGTCAAAGGCGGCGACGAGAAGGTGCCCGGGCGCCTGCTGCTGGGCGTGGAATCCGACCGGATGGTGGTCGGCCGCAACGAAGGACTGATGCTCGGCCGCGATGTTGAGATGAGCCAGCTCCAAAACATCTTTCGAGCGAACGGGGGCCTCGTCGGCATCGTCGGTGCGCCCGGACTGGGTAAGAGCCGCTTAATGGGCGAGTTCACCGCCCTTGTCGGGCAGGGTGGCGCCGATGTAGTCGTGGCTCGGTGCGACGCGCACACCGCGACGCTTCCGTTTCTCGCTTTGTCGCGCTTGTTGCGTGCCATGTTCAAGACCGTCGGCCTCAGTGACGCCGATGCGCGCGCGCAGACCATGGCACGATGCGGTGCCGCGCTCACTTCTCTTCAGTGCCCTGACGCGCAGATTTTGTTCGACGCCATGGGGATCGCCGACGCCGATGCGGCCCAGCCCGCAGTCAGCTTCGACGGCCGGCGACGGCGACTCGTCGACATCGTCTTGAAATCTGTTCTCGCGCAGGCTGCCCGAACCGTGTTTGTTCTCGAGGACATTCATTGGATCGATGCGCCAAGCGACGAAGTTCTTGCTGATCTGGCGGTTGAACTCGGGGCGACTGCATCGATGTTCGTCGTGACCTATCGCCCGGAGTGTCGGGGTGTGTTGCAACAGCAGTGCAATCGGTCGATCACGCTGGAGCCGCTGCCCGACTCAGTCGCTGCCCAGCAGGTCAGTCACCTCCTCGGAACCAACCCGTCGTTGAATCACTTGGCTGCACGGATTGCAATCGTGGCGGCGGGCAACCCGTTCTTCGCCGAGGAAATCGTTCGCGATCTGGCCGGCCGCGGTGTGTTAACCGGGAGTCGCGGCGGATACCGACTGGCCGACGTCGTTGACGAGATCGCGGTGCCCGCAACAGTTCAGGCCGTGCTGGCCGCACGCATCGACCGCCTTCCAGCTGCAGCGAAGTCGATGCTCAACGCCGCTGCGGTGATCGGCGCGGACTTCGATATGGATATTTTGCTGGCCGTGGTACCCGAAGCCGAGCCGACATCGGTCGCGGATCTGTTGTCCAATGAGTTCATCGACCAGACGCGACTTGTTCCGCGGCAGCGGTATTGCTTCCGTCATCCACTGGTGCGCACCGTGGCGTACGAATCGCAGTTGAGTGCCAATCGCAGGCGGACGCACCACTCGCTGGCTTCCGCCATTGCCGTTCGTGACCCCGCCGACGCGGACGAAAACGCAGCGCTGATCGCCGAACACTACGAGGCCGCAGGTGAACTCATCGAGGCTCATCGGTGGCATATGCGCTCGGCGAATTGGCTCCGGCCCCGCGACCTTCCCGCTGCCCGCGGCCAGTGGGAGAGCGCACGGCGGATTGCGGACGCGTTGCCAGACGACCAGCGCGACGTCGCAGCGTTGCGCATCGCGCCACGCACCATGCTGGTGTCGACGGCCATGTACGTAGGCAATGATTTCGACGCCGAGAAGAACTATCTCGAATTCCGCTCCTTGGCAGTGCGAAACGGTGATCTGACGTCGCTGGCGCTTGGAACTGCCGGACGGGTCATGTCGCTCAGCCTCAACGAGAATAGGGTCCCCGAAGCTGTGAGCCTGGCCGCTGAGTTGGAGTCGCTGGTCGGCGAGATCGAGTGCGACGTCGCGACGAGGAGCATCATCCTCACGGCAGTGGCATTCGCCCGATTCACCAATTGTGAATTCGATGTCGCGTTGCGGGTAATCGATTCGATACTCGACTTACCGCAGGAAGAGTCGACGATGGAGTTGGCGGTCGCGGAGACCGTTCGTGGCTACATCGAAGTCTGCCGCGGCGACTATGTGGTTGGTCGGCAGCACCTTCGAGATGGAACTGTACGGGGGCGCGCACTCGGCCCCCTCAATCACGCTATCCTTCTCATCTATTCCAGCACCTTGGTAGCACTGGGCATCTATGTACCTGACGAGTTCGTCGACGAGGTCCGCGACGCTTTGGAGCGCGCCGAAGCCTTTGGCGATGTCTGTGGCCTCATCACCGCGCAGTGCGCATACGGCACGGTGTTGTTGCGGGCAGATAACGCCTCACGTGCCCAAGCGATCGAGGTACTCAACCGGGCGGACTCAAACATTCAGAAGCACAACGTTTTTACCCTGGCACTGGGGATCATCGGTGCCGATCTGGCTGTCGACGCTGCGCGCGACGGCCGGCTCGACGAAGCAATCGACGCTCTTCGTAACTCGTTTCTTCTGCACTCCGGTGGAGGGTTTCGCGTATTCGCCGGCTGCGTTGGTGAGGCCCTGGTCGGGCTCCTCATCGAGCGAGGACGTCAGGACGATCTCATCGAGGTGCGCCAGATCGTGGCCCGCTGGCAAGACCATCGGCATGACATACCAGCAATGGACTTGGTGCTCCTGAAAGCACAGGTGCTGTTGGCCACGGCGGAGAAAGACTGGGCTGCGTACGCCGAATTCGCCCACAGCTATCTCAAGCTGTGCCAGGAGCTAGATGCGCGCGGGCGGCTCGACGAGGCTCGCCGTTTGGTCGGTCGGATCGCCTGAAGGGGAAGAACAATCGCGACGATATTGGCCTACACCTCGCCCGCGCTCGGTCATTTTCTACCGATCAGTGCGCTGCTTTCGGAGCTGGCTTGCCGCGGCCATACGATCCATCTGCGCACTCTCTCCAGTGCTGTCGAGACCGGGCGCCAACTGGGATTCGTCGCCGATCCGATCGACTCACGTATCGAGCAGATCGAACTCGATGACTGGACAGCGCCGAATCCCATCGCCGCGCTGAAGAAGACAGCGGCTGTCTTCAGCCGGCGCGCGGTGATCGAGGCCTCCGATCTAGCCGAGGCGATGGCGCGCACCCGACCTGACGCATTGCTTGTCGACGTGAATTGCTGGGGTGCGCAATCGGTGGCGGACGCCGGTTCTGTTCCGTGGGCCTGTTTTTCGCCGTACACGCCGTTGTTGCGATCCCCCGGGGTGCCGCCGTTTGGGCTGGGACTGAGGCCGATGCCGGGAGCGGTGGGTCGGCTCCGCGACGCAGCCGTGCGCTCGGCTGTGGTCGGTCGGCTGGAGAGCATTTCGTTGTCGCCGATCAATGCCATTCGGGCAGATGTCGGTGCGATGCCGGTGACTTCGTTGGATCAGTTTCTGCGCCGCTCGCCGTTGATGCTGGTCGCCAGCGGCAAACCGTTCCAGTATCGGCAGACTGAGTGGGGAGCAACGGTGGAGATGATCGGGCCCTGCGCGCTCGACCCCGCACCCGCAGCACCCCCCGATTGGCTCGCTTCGATTGATCGCCCGATCATTCTCGTCACGACGTCGTCGGAGAAGCAGGCGGATGCCAATCTGGTCCAGGTCGCGATGACAGCATTGGCCGACGAACCGGTCCATGTGGTCGCGACCATGCCTGCCGAAGCAACCGACGCTATAGCGCCGACGCCCAACGCGACGGTGCGCCGGTTCGTTCCGCACGCTGCATTGCTTGACCACGCCGTGTGCGCGATCACGCACGGGGGGATGGGTGCGACGCAGAAGGCGCTCGCCCGCGGTGTGCCCGTGTGCGTCGTGCCTTACGGGCGTGACCAACTCGAAGTCGCCCGACGCGTGGAGGTAGCTGGATGCGGCACCCGCCTGCCCGCATCGAAGCTATCGCCGGCGCGGTTGCGCTCAAAGGTGCGCGAAGCGATGGCATTGGATGCGGGTGCGAAAAGGGTGGCAGCCGGTTTCGAGTCGACCGGCGGGACGTCGCGCGGTGCTGACCTCTTCGAGCAGCGGGTGCTTGGCCTCATTAAAGACTGAGCCGGCGGCGAGTCTACGACTGGCCGTCGTAGTCGAGTCGCCGTGGTGGGAACTTTCTGGTGCGATGGTTCGACCATTGCTGACGTGCGGAGTGCAGAAGGAACGGGCCGGTGATCGCTGATCTCACGCTGCGCTGGGTCGTCACGATCCTGTTCGTCATCGCTGCTGCCGAATGCCTGTCGACGCTCGCTGTCGGCAGCCGACGGCCGGCGAACGTGGTCAGTCAACTGCTGCACGTCGTGATGGCGGTGGCGATGGCGGTGATGGCCTGGCCGTGGGGCGCTGCGTTGCCGACCATCGCGCCGATGGTGTTCTTCCTGCTCGCGACCGTCTGGTTCGTCGCTGTCACGCTGAGCCCGATCTGTGCCGGCCACCGCGTAGCGGGTGTCTACCACGCCCTGATGATGCTGGCGATGGCCTGGATGTATGCGGTGATGAACGGTCGACTGCTGCCCGGGCAGGAGTCGGATGCCGCCGACGCCGCGCCCGCGGCCTCCTCGGCAGGGGCGGCCGGTCATGCCGGGCACGCGAGCATGCCGGGGATGGACATGGGCGGGACGGAGATGGCGCCGACCGACTACAGCGTCGCGTATCCGCCGTACATCGCGACGCTGAACTGGGTGTGCACCGTCGGATTCGCGCTGGCGGCCGTCTTCTGGCTCTATCGCTACCTGGCCGCGCGGATGGATCGTGCGCCGGTCGAGGCCGCGCGTCCGCTCGGAATTCTGTGTCAGTCGATGATGGCTGCGGGTATGGCGATCATGTTCGGCGTCATGCTCTGATCCGTGGCGCCCAGCTCGACGTTCTGCAGGCGTCGTCTCGAACTTCTTCTGCGAATCGTCGGTTTGGGCGCAAGATCAAGCAGCGCCGTCGGTGGGGTAGAGATGCCCGCGCCGTCGTCCGCGAGAGGCGTTGTCGGGCAACACCACATCGGTGGCGACGCCCACGGCGTCGGACCGGGGCTCGGGACTCGACGTCCGGGACCGCCGCCAGAGAAGCAGCGCCAAGACGGTCCCGGCCAGCACCGGCAGATGCGAGAGGATCCGGTCGAGGCTCACCGCACCCGACACCGCGTCGCTGACCACATAGCCGGTGAGGATCGCGGTGAACACCGACAGCACGCCGGCCAGGCCAGCGGCCGCGGTCGGGCGCGCCGCGGCGACGATCATCACCACCCCCAACGCCGCCGACCACGCCGTCGACTCGTTCAGCAGATGGCCGCCCATCATCGCGTGATGGGCCGCGCCGGACGTACCGACGTTAACGCCCAAGGCTTGAGCCACTGCCAGCATCACCTGCACCAGCCCGACGACCGCCAGCGTCCACCGCAGCCAGGCGCCGGCTGCCGGCCTGGATACCCGCACCGACGGACTCGGTGCGGCGACGGCCGCCACCTGCGACCGGCCGGCCAGCCGCCGCAGCTGCTGGGTCTGCTCGACGGCCCGCGCGTACCACGCGCTGCACTGGTCACAGGTGCGCAGATGCTCGTCAACCCGGGCCGCGGGAACGGGTTCGCGTTCGCCGTCGATCCGGGCTGACAACGCCTCCCGGGCGACATCGCAGTCCACGCCTCAATAGTCGCGTAGGTGGGCCGGATTGTTCCAGCGTCCCGAGTTCGGCCCGCCCGCTGGGCTAGATTTCTAGGCATGGATGCCCCCGGCGACACGGCAAAGGTCGAGCGTGCCTCGTCCGCGCTGGCCGACGTCGACATCCACAGCTGGACTCAGCGCTTCGATTTGTTGTCCGACCCGCACCGACTGGAGATCCTTCTCGGTCTTCACCGGGCACCCGGCATCTGCGTGGGTGATCTCGCCGCCGCCGTCGGTCGATCGGAAAACGCTGTCTCGCAAGCACTTCGGGTGCTGCGCCAGCAAGGCTGGGTGACCTCGACGCGCGTGGGTCGGCAAGTCAGCTATCGCCTGGAGGATCACACCGTGCACGACCTCTTGCACTGGATCGGTGCCGCCCACACCGAGTGAGCTGGTCGGTTCACTCGAATATCTGTACAGGTAGACAGATATCCGGCTTGCGGATTAGGGTTGACCGTCGGGGACCGACCCGATCGCGAGGAGGCACGTTGAGCGTCCAGATCACGGCCATGCACATGAGCGACGGCCTGGTCAACGCGCCCACCTCCGTGGTCTTCGGGGTCGTTGCGATCGCCGTGGTGACGTTGTGTGGCTGGCGCGCGCGCACCGAGCTCGACGAGCGCACGGTCCCGCTGGCGGGGCTGGTCGCGGCATTCATCTTCGCGGTTCAGATGATCAACTTCCCGATTCTGCCCGGCGTCAGCGGGCATCTGCTCGGCGGCGCGCTCGCCGCGATCCTCGTCGGCCCGTACACCGGCATCCTGTGCATCACGATCGTGCTGGTGGTGCAGTCCCTGTTGTTCGCCGACGGCGGAGTGACCGCCCTCGGGATGAACATCACCAACATGGCGCTGATCGGCGTGGCCGCGGGATACTCCGCCGCCCGCCTCCTCTTCGCGGTGGTGCGACGGCAACGCCCAGGCTCGGTGCCGGCGCTCGGCGTCATCGGATTCCTCGCGGCACTGTTCGGAACCGTCTGTGCAGCAATGGGATTCGTGGTGGAGTACGCGCTCGGCGGGGCCGCGCCGACGTCCTTGAGCACGGTGGGGGCCTACCTGCTGGGCACCCACGTCCTCATCGGCATCGGCGAGGGACTGATCACCGCGGTGACCGTGATGGCGGTCGCCCGGTCCCGTCCGGATCTGGTTTACCTGCTGCGCCGTGACCGCGAGCGGGTGGTGGTGCCCACGTGAGCGCGCAGACTCCTGCCAGGCGCTGGCAGTTCTGGGCCGGTTTCGGGGTCGCGATCCTGCTGATCGCCGGGGTGGTGTCCTACTTCGCCAGCTCCAGCCCGGACGGACTGGACTCGGCCACCCGGCAGGGCTGCCAGGTCGTCGAAACCGGTCACGGTCAACAGCTGACCGGCAATTGCATCGCCCAGCATGCGACCGAACACGCCGTGTCGACCTCGCCGCTGGCCGACTACACGATCTTCGGACATCCCGCGACGAGCGGACTCGCCGGCATCATCGGCGCCGTCATCGTGCTGGGCATCGCGTTCGGTGGATTCTGGCTGATCGCGCGCAGTCGCCGCGCGAAGGACTGAGATGGGGGCCGGGCACTCCCACCCGCTCTACCGGGACGGCGAATCCGTCGTGCACCGGGCACCCGCCGAGGTCAAGATCGCCGGGCTGGTGCTGTTCGTTCTCGCGGTCGTGGCCACCCCGCGGGAGATGATCTGGCCGTTCGCCCTCTATGCCGCGATCGTGCTGGTGGTCTGGCGGGTGGCCGCCATCCCGCTGCGCTGGATGCTGCCGCGGATGCTCATCGAAGCGCCGTTCATCGTGCTTGCTGTGCTGCTGCCGTTCGCCGAAGGCGGGGAACGCATAACGGTGGCAGGCCTGCACCTGTCGGTGGTCGGGCTGTGGGCAGCCTGGGGCATCGTCGTCAAGGGCACGCTCGGTGTGGCGGCCTCGCTCACCGTCGCGGCCACCACCTCGGCGCGCGAGCTGCCGCTGGCGCTGAGCCGGCTCGGTGTGCCCGGCTTGGTGACCTCGATGCTTGTGCTGATGATCCGCTACATCGACCTACTGTCAGCCGAAGTCGGCCGGATGCGAATGGCGCGGATCTCCCGCGGCGATTCTCCGCGTGCCGTCCACCAGATCGGTGCGATAGCGAAAGGTGTTGGCGCGCTGTTTCTCCGGTCCTATGAGCGCGGTGAGCGGGTGTACCTGGCGATGGTTTCGCGTGGCTTCGACGGCAAGGTTCCCGAGCTGGCGGTCGTCGGTGCCGGGCCCCGGGCGTCGCGGGTGCAGTGGGTCGGTGCACTGACTCCAGCGGTGGCCGCGGCCGCAGTGGCCGCCTCGGCGTGGGTGCTGCGATGAGCGCGCCGGCGATCCGCGTCGAAGCTCTGCACTACCGCTATCCCGACGGCCGCGTCGCGCTCGACGGCGTCGACCTGACCATCGCGGCGGGGGAGCGGGTCGCCATCCTCGGCCCCAACGGTGCCGGCAAGACGACGCTCATGCTGCATCTCAACGGGGTGCTGACCGCCGCGTCGGGAAGCGTCGAGATCAGCGGAATTGCCTTGAATCGAAAGACCCTTCGCGACATTCGCCGCCGGGTCGGCCTGGTGTTTCAGGATCCCGACGACCAGCTGTTCATGCCGACGGTCGCCCAGGACGTCGCGTTCGGCCCGGCCAACTTCGGGGTCACCGGCGACGCGCTCGCCGCCCGGGTGGCCGCCGCGCTGGGCGTGGTGTCGATGACCGAGCACGCCGACCGCAGTCCCGCGCACCTGTCCGGCGGGCAGCGCCGCCGCGCCGCACTGGCCACCGTGCTGGCGTGTGAGCCGGAAATACTCGTGCTCGACGAGCCGTCGGCCAACCTCGATCCAGTGGCGCGCCGCGAATTGGCCGAGACACTGGCGACCTTGCCGGCCACCATGGTGATCGTCACCCACGACCTGCCATACGCCGCGCAGCTGTGCGACCGGGCCATCGTGCTCGACGGCGGCGTGGTGGTCGCCGATGACACCGTCGCCGCCGTGCTGTCCAACGCCGCCCTGCTCGCCGCGCACCGGCTTGAACTGCCTTGGGGCTTCGTCGTTCCCGCCCCCTGAGTTCTCCCGCGAGCAGTCGCAAACTCGCACAAATCAGGCCAGTTCTCTATAAGTTTGCGTCTGCTCGCGGGAAGTGCCGACTCAGTCGCCGAGGGACAGGGTGACCGGCCCGCCGTGTTGGTCGACGGCGTCGAGGATGCCCGAGGGGACTCGGAACACCCGTCCCGGCGATGCGGGCCACGGGAGCGTCCTGCGGCCGATGACGGTGCGGTCCTGGCGGGCGACGACGGTGGGAATGCGCACAAGCCGGTCTGTCCACAGCAGGAGTCGGCGGCGGGCGGGTGCCGGGTCGCCGGGGCGCAGCAGGTTGGGCGCCACCCAGCGCAGTGGTGCTGCCACCTGGACACGGACTGCATTGTCGGCGAACGGAATTCCGCGCAGATACGCGCGCACCTGGTCGGCGACGTGGCGGCCGTCGAGGGCGGCGATGTCCGCGGTGTCGACGGGGTGCAGCAGGTTGCCGATGGCGAATACACCCGGTCGGCTGGTGCGCAGGGCGGTGTCGACGACCGGCCCCAGGGTTCCCGGATCGATGTCGAGACCGGTACTGCGGGCCAATTCGTGGTCCGGAATCCAGTCGCCGGTCAACACGACGGTGTCGCACTCGACGGTTCGGCGTTCACCGGTGTCGAGATTTTCGATTTCGACCCCGGTGGCCGCCGGCTTGCCGACGATCCGCACGACTCGGGTGCGGGTTGCGACGTGCAGGCCCAGCACCGGTGTCCGACCGGCCAGATTGAACAGCCCGTAGGACTCCGGTGAAGGGTATTCGGTTGTCATCAGGACGGTTTGGCAGCCGGCGTGTTTGAGAGTGAGCACCGCCGAGTAGCTGACCAGCTCGGCGCCGACGACGACGGCGCGACGCCCGACGGTGCGACGTTTGAGGTGTACCGCGTTCTGCAGCAGACCGGTGGTGTAGATGCCGGCGCCGCGATCACCGGGAATCATCCGCGCCGGGCGCGGGCGTTCGCGGGCACCGGTGGCCAGGATGATGGCCCGGGCGGTGAGGTTCCGGCGTCCGTCCGGTGAGGTGATTTCGAGCGTGTGGTCGCCGGCCCAGCCGGTGACCATCGTGCTGGTCCAAATCGTGGCTCCGGCGCCCCGGGCGTCGGTGATGAGTCGGTTGGCGTAGGCGGGTCCACTGATGAAGGCCTTCCGGTCGCGCAGGCCGTAGCCGAGGTGGTCGCTGTGGCGCGGGATGCCGCCGGCTTCGGATTCGCGTTCCAGGACAACAACATCGAGTGCGCTGTGGCGGGCGAGGTGCGCGGCGGCGGTCAGTCCGGCCGGCCCCGCACCGACGACCGCGACGTCGATCGTGTCGGTGGTGTTCATCGGTGGGGTTCCCGGTCCGTCTCCCGGTCGAAAAGCGACTGCACGTCCGCGCCGCAGAAGAACGCTTGACAGCGGCCGTTCATCACCCGGGTGCGCCGGCGGAGTCCGTCCAGATCCGTGGGTGGGATCACCGAACGACAGGCATCGCGAATCTCGCCTTCGGTGACGCGCTCACAAAAACACACGATGCGCCCGTAGGCCGGATCGGCGTCGATGGCCTCCGTCTGCTGATACGGCCGCGGGAATGCCTCACCCAGGTTCGGCATTCGCGGCGGCTCGGGCAGCGTCGCCTTCGGTGTCAAGGTCAGCCCGGCCTCGGTCAGTTGATCGCGGACGTATTCGGCCACCGCCATCCCGGAGGTCAGACCCGTCGACCGGATTCCGCCGACCAGCAGGTAGCGCTGGTCGGCGTCGGCCTCGATGAGGTAGTCGCCGTGATCGATGGCCGCGCGCAGACCGGAGTACGTGGCGGTGACTTCCTCATCCAGAAGCCGTGGCATCAGTGCCCGGCCCTTGCCGAGTAGGAAATCGAAGCCGGTCTGCGTGGTGCCGGTGGCGGTACGGTCCTGCAGATCCTCGGACGTCGGGCCGAGCATCACGTTGCCGTAGATGGTCGGGCTGATCAGCACGCCCTTGCCGCGGGCGGTCGGCACGGGCAGCACGATCTTGTCGACGAGGACGCGGGCGAGCTTGTCGTACACGATGAGTTCGCCCCGGCGCGGTGTCACGGTGAAGCGCCGGTAGCCGAAGAGGGCGTCGATGTGGTCGGCACCGAGTCCCGCGGCGTTGACGACCCAGCGCGCGGTGACCTCACCGCCGCCGGTGTGCACAGTGGTGGCGTCGGGCCCGACGTCGGCGCCGTCGACCCGGTGGCCGGTCAGCAGCACGGTGCCGCGATTGACCGCATCGGTGGCGAGCGCGAGGTTGACCGTCCACGTACAGATGATGGATTCGTCGGGGACGGTCAACCCGCCGAGTGCGCCCGGCCCGAGGTTGGGAATCTGTGCGTAAACGGCTGCAGCATCGATGATTTCGCAGTCGTGGTAGCCGTTGTCCTCGGCCTTCGTCTGCAGGCCGGGCAGGGCGTCGAGCTGCTCCTGGTCCCAGGCGACCAGGATGGCGCCGGTGTGTTCGACCGGGATGCCGGTGCGCGCGGCGTAGTCGGAGAGCAGGTGATAGCCGCGGTGCACCATCACCGATTCCACCGTGCCGGGCTTGGCGTCGAAACCGGTGTGCAGGATCGCGGTGTTGGCCTTGCTGGTGCCGTCGCCGACGTCGTCGCGGCCCTCCACCAGTGCGACCGATACCTGGTGGCCGGACAGTTCACGCGCGATCGCCGACCCCACGATGCCTGCGCCGATGACCACCACGTCGTAGGCGGTGGGGACCGTCATGACGTCTCCTGATCGCGATAGGTGGTGGCGGCCAGTGCACGCCACTGCTCACGAAAGTCGGCGGCCCGAGCGGGCGTCCAGCCTGGGCGGTAGGTCGCCGCGGGTGTCCAGTCCGCAATGACCTCGGGCAGCGCCTGATTCGGGTGCTGACTCAGGCGCGCCAGGGCCGCCGCGCCGAGGGCGGTGGCGTGGGCGGACGGATACACCTCGACGGGCACCTGCAGGATATCGGCGCACGCCTGCATGAGAACGGTGGACTGGGTCAGTCCGCCGTCGGCGCGCAGCGTGGTCAACGGCGTGGTGGTGTCGGCGTTTATGGCGGTCACCAATTCGGCTATCTGTGCGGCGATTCCCTGCAGCACAGCGAGCACCAGATGTCCGCGACCGGTCGACAGTGTCATCCCCGAGATCGAGGCAGCCGCTTGGGATTTCCACCATGGCGCGGCCAGTCCGGCCAACGCCGGCACGCACAGCACGCCGCCGCTGTCCGGGGCGGCGACTGCGTCCATCTCCTCGGCGCCGCTGATGATGCCGAGTGAGCACAGCCAGCGCACCGCCGAAGCTGCGGTGTACACCTGACCGTCGACGCAGAACGTGTCACGGCCGCCGAGTCGCCAGGCCACCGACGACGTCAACCCGGTCGTCGAGCGCACGCCGGTGCTGCCGGTGTTCGCCAACAGGAAGGCGCCGGTACCGAAGGTGCATTTGGCCATGCCCTGCTCGAAGCAGGCCTCAGCCAACAGCGCCGCCTGTTGATCGACCACAATCCCGCCCACCGGGATCTCGCCGCCGAATGCCGCTGTAGTGCCTATTGTTTCGTCGTTCCCGACGATATCTGGTAAGCGTTCACCGTCGAGTTCGAACAGCGCCAGCAGTTCTCGGCTCCATTGCGTGGCGCCGAGATCGACGGCCAGGGAGCGACTGGCGGTGGTGGCGTCGGTGACGAACGCCCCGGTGAGCCGATGCAGCAGCCAGGTGTCCGAGGTCGTGACCACTCCGGCGGTCTCGACGTTGCGACGCAACCAGGCCATCTTCGGTGCCGAGAAGTACGGGTCGAGTACCAGACCCGTGCGGGCGGCCAGCATCTCGCTGTGCTCACTCAACTCGGCGCACAGTGATTCGGCTCGGCGGTCCTGCCACACAATCGCCGGAGTCAGAGCACGCCCGGTGTCGGGATCCCACGCGAGCACCGTCTCACCCTGGTTGGCCAGCGACACCGCCTCGATCGGCCGGTCCGCCCTGGCCACCGCCTCCCGCCCGGCGGTCAATACCGAATCGAGCAGTTCGTCGGGACTCTGTTCCACGCCGCCGCCGTCGAAATACCGCGGGTGGACCGGCACCTCGGCCAGTCCGACCACGCCCTCATGCGGGTCGACGACGATCGCCTTGGTACCCGAGGTGCCCTGGTCGATAGCCAGGACGGTCATCGGGCCGGCTCCTCAGTGCCGGCGCGACGGCGGCCAGGGTGGCTCGCCGCACAACGCCAGCAGCGCGTTCTCGATCACCTCGGGCAGCGCAGGGTGGATCCAATACTGCCCGCGGGCCATCTCCTGGCCGGGCAGGCCGAAACTCATCGCCTGGATCAACGGCTGAATCAACGACGATGCCTGGTGGCCCATGATGTGTGCGCCCAGGATCTTGCCGCTGTCCTGCTCGACGATGATCTTGGCGAATCCGGTCGTATCCTCCATAGCCCAGCCGTAGGCCACGTCGGAGTAGTCCTGCACCTTGACGTTGATCTTGTAACCGGCGGCGCGGGCTTCGTTTTCGGTCAACCCGACCGAGGCGATCTGCGGATCGGTGAACACCGCTGACGGCACGAACCGGTGATCGGAATACATCAGCGCGTCGGTGTCGTCCCAGTCCTGCAGCAGGTTGTGCCGCACCACCCGGGCTTCATGGTTGGCCACATGTTTGAGCTGATAGTCCGAGGACACGTCGCCCAGCGCGAAAATGCCTCGCGCCGTGGTGCGTTGGTACTCGTCGACGACGACCAGGCCGTTCTCGTCGAGTTTCACCCCGGCATTGTGGACGTCCAACAAGTCGCCATTGGGTTTGCGGCCGGTGGCTACCAGCACGACGTCGGCGGGTAATTCCGATCCGTCGTCGAGCTCGACCACCGTCTGTGAGCCGTCGAGATGCGCCCCCACCATGTTGCGGTGGCTGCGCAGCTCCCATTTCTTGCCGGCGATGTCGGTGTACCGCTCACACAGCGTGTCGTCGCAGTGCGACAGCATCCCGGCTCCACGGATGACGATTGTCACGCGGCTACCCAAAGACGAGAACACATGCGCGAATTCGGCGGCCACGAATCCGCCGCCGATGATCACCAGATGCTCCGGAAGCTCGGGGATGCGCATGATCGTGTCGCTGGTGTGGACATCGACACCGCAGCCGGCGATCGCGTCGGGCACCATCGCCCGCGCGCCTGCGGCGATCACGACCTGATCGGCGGTGAACTCATCGCCGGCGTCGGTGCGCAACCGGTAGCCTTCCCCGTTGCGGCCGGTGAAGCGGGTATGGCTGTCGTAGACAGTGACATTCGGCGAGGATCGCCGGTAGTTCTCGCCGCCGATCGCCAGCGGGTCGATCCGGCCGAACACCCGGGAGACGATGTCGGTCCACCGCACACCGTCGATGTGGGCGTCGACGCCGAACCGCGCGGCGTCACGCACTGTCTGGGCCACCTCGGCGGCATAGACGAACATCTTGGTGGGGATGCACCCCACGTTCAGGCAGGTGCCGCCGAACACGCCCTGCTCGCAGATCGCGACCTTCTTGTCGGCGTAGCGTTCGTCCAGAATCGAGTTGCCCGAACCGGTCCCGATGATCGCAATGTCGAAGTGTTCCAACGAGATCCCCTTAACTCCGACCGGCGGCCGATGCGGCCGACGCCAGGTGCGTACGATAGAAACTCAGCCAGCCGGACAGTTCGCGGTAGGACTCTGCGCGCGGCTCGGCCAGCGACAGGAACACATCGTGTTTGGCGTCGCGGATCGGAACCACCGTCGTGCGGTTGCCGATACATCCTGCCCAGCGGGCGATCTGAGTGACGTCGAGCACCGCGTCACCGCGCTGCATGCTCGCCGCGTCGGCGCTCTCGGTGACGCTGTGGTCCGAGCGCAGGACCAGGTTCGGCACACCGACATCCAGGCCGCGGTGCAACGTGGCGTGGCCGCGGCGGATCGCATGAATCCAGCCGAACGTCACCGGGAAGCCGCCCAGGGGCTTCCATTGGAGGTTGTAGTCGAACTCGCCGTCGTAGTCGCGGTGCAGCGTCAACCCGTAGCCACCCTTCGTCGTGCGGCGCACCACCCGGGTCTTACGGACCCGCGACATCGCGCCGATCGCCGTCGAGGTCAGCCCCGTGCGCAGAATCGCCGGACCGTGCAAGTCCAGCCACGGACTGTTCAACACCAGGCCGCCGAGCGACAGCGCTGCCGTCGCGTTGCGGCGTCGTACCCGGTTGAGCCACAGCGACACGATCAACCCGCCGGCGGAGTGCCCGTAGACCAGCATCGTCGTGCCGGGATTCTCGGTCGCGATCACCGCCACTGCCCGTTCCAACTCGCGGTCGTAGCGGGCCAGGTCGGTGGTGAAGTGCGGGGTCTGCCCGTCCCGCCAGGACCGGCCGCACTTGTGTTGATCCAGCGCATAGAACCGGAACCCGGCGCCGGCGAAGTGGTCGGCCAGGTCGGTGTTGAAGAAGTAATCGGTGAATCCGTGCACCGCCAGCACGGTGTGCTGGGCCGGCTCACCGTCGGCGCGCCGCACCAGAGTGGCGAACAGATCGCCCTCACCGTCGGGGTCCGGCCCCAAGGCCATCGTGGTCTGTTGGTAGCCGGTAAGGACATCGTCGGCCCATTCGGCCTGCGCTGCCGTCACAGCACCTACCCTAACTGTGAGCAGCGCGGGGGTGTGGTGCTGGCGACTCTCGCGAATAAGTGAGTGTCGGGCGGGATAACCTGACTGTCTATACCGCTAGAGCAAAGGACGACGATCCGGTGTCAGATACCACCAAGACCGATGTCGTATTGGTTGGCGCGGGAATCATGAGCGCCACGCTGGGTGCCCTGCTTCGGCTGGTCCAGCCGGACTGGTCGATCACCCTGGTCGAACGCCTGGATGCGGCCGCCGCCGAGAGCTCTGATCCGTGGAACAACGCCGGCACCGGCCACTCCGCGCTGTGCGAACTCAACTACACGCCGGAGAAGGCCGACGGCAGCATCGACATCGCCAAGGCCATCAACGTCAACGAGCAGTTCCAGGTCACCCGTCAATTCTGGAGCTACGCCCACGAGCACGGCATCCTGCCGGACGTCCGCAGCTTCTTGAACCCGATCCCGCACGTCAGCTTCGTGCAGGGTGCCGAGCACGTCGACTACCTTCGCCGGCGTCGCGAGACCCTGGTGCGCAACCCGCTGTTCGCCACGATGGAGTTCATCGACGACCCCGACGAGTTCACCCGCCGCCTGCCGCTGATGGCCAAGGGCCGCGACTTCTCCGAACCGGTCGGGTTGAACTGGACCCAGGACGGCACCGACGTCGACTTCGGATCCCTGACCCGCCAACTGCTCGCATTCGGCACCGAGCGAGGCATGTCGACGTTGTTCGGCCACGACGTGGTCGATCTGCACAAGGAGTCCGGCGGCGGCTGGACGGTCAAGGTCCACAATCGGCGCACCGGCCAGAAGCGCAAGTTGTCGGCGAAGTTCGTATTCGTCGGCGCCGGCGGCGGTGCTCTTCCGCTGTTGCAGAAGGCCGGCATCTCCGAAGCCAAGGGTTTCGGCGGCTTCCCGGTCAGCGGTCAGTGGCTACGCACCGGCAACGCCGAACTGGCCGCGGCGCACCAGGCCAAGGTTTACGGCCTGCCGCCGCTCGGTGCCCCGCCGATGTCGGTGCCACACCTGGACACCCGCGTCATCAACGGCCGCTCCTGGCTGCTGTTCGGCCCGTTCGCCGGTTGGTCGCCGAAGTTCCTCAAGGAGGGCAAAATCACCGACCTGCCGTTGTCGGTCAAGCCCAACAACCTCGCCTCGATGATCGGCGTCGGGCTCACCGAGATGGGTCTGCTGAAGTACCTGATCGGCCAGCTGGCGCTCAGCGAAGCCGACCGTGTCGACAACCTCCGCGAATTCGCGCCCACTGCAAGGGATTCCGACTGGGAGCTGGATATCGCCGGTCAGCGAGTGCAGGTTATCCGCCGCGACTCCAAGAAGCTCGGCGTGCTCGAATTCGGCACCACCGTACTGGCGGCCGCCGACGGTTCGATCGCCGGCCTGCTCGGCGCGTCCCCGGGCGCCTCCACCGCGGTCCCCGCGATGATCGAGGTTCTGGAGCGCTGCTTCGCCGACCGCTACCAGAGCTGGCTGCCCAAGCTCAAAGAGATGGTGCCCTCGCTGGGCGTCAAACTGTCGGAGAACCCGGACCTGTTCGGTGAAGTGTGGGCGCACGGCACCAAAGTGCTCGGACTGGAGAGCGCAACCCACGCCGGCCGGGCCGCGCAGGTTGCCGGCCCCGACCGCACACCCGTCGCTTCGGATTCCGGTGACCCGGAACCCGCGGGAGTGGTGTGACGGTCGCCGTACGCCGCTCCTGGGCCAAGGACCTCGACGCGGCCACCCTCTACGAGCTGCTGAAGCTTCGGGTCGAGGTGTTCGTCGTCGAACAGGCCTGCCCCTACCCGGAACTCGACGGCCGCGACCTGCTGGCCGAAACCCGGCACTTCTGGCTGGAGCAACCCGACGGCACGGTGATCGCCACGCTGCGGCTGATGGAGGAGCACGCCGGCGGGGAAAAGGCGTTCCGCATCGGGCGGGTGTGCACTCAGCGGGCCGCCCGCGGTCAGGGGCACACCACCCGGCTGATGCAGGCCGCGCTGGCCGACGTCGGTGATCACGCGTGCCGGATCAACGCCCAGACCTACCTCGTCGACATGTATGCCAACCACGGCTTCGTCGTCGATGGCGCCGAATTCCTCGAGGACGGGATTCCGCACGTGCCGATGATGCGGCCGGCCGCGCCCATTCTGGCCGAGAAGCCGTGAGCGCACCGGGTTTTCCGTTCAGTGCGATCGTCGGGCACGACCAGCTGCGGCTGGCTCTGATCCTGTGTGCGGTGCGCCCGGAAATCGGCGGTGTGCTGATCCGCGGCGAGAAGGGCACTGCGAAGTCGACGGCGGTGCGGGCCCTGGCCGGGATTTTGGCCGAGGTCGATTCGGGCTCGAAGCTCGTCGAGTTGCCGATCGGGGCGACCGAGGATCGGGTGGTGGGTTCGCTGGACCTGCAGAAGGTCCTGCGCGACGGCGAGCACGCCTTCTCGCCGGGCCTGCTGGCCCGGGCCCACGGCGGCGTGCTCTACGTCGACGAGGTCAACCTGCTGCATGACCATCTCGTCGACATCATGCTCGACGCCGCAGCGATGGGCCGGGTGCACATCGAGCGCGACGGAATCTCGCACTCACACGAGTCGCGGTTCGTGCTGATCGGAACCATGAATCCCGAAGAGGGCGAATTGCGTCCGCAGCTGCTGGACCGATTCGGGCTGACCGTCGATGTGCACGCCTCGCGGGATGTGGCGGTGCGCAGCGAGGTGATTCGGCAACGGTTGGCCTACGAGGCCGACCCAGGCGGCTTCGCCGCACTGCACGCCGGGCAGGACAGTGAGCTGGCCGCCCGGATCGCCGCTGCCCGAAACCGGGTGGCCGCGGTGGTGTTGCCGGACGCCGAGCTGAACCGGATCGCCGCGCTGTGCGCGGCCTTCGACGTCGACGGTATGCGCGCAGATCTGGTGGTGGCCCGCACCGCGGTGGCCCACGCGGCCTGGCGAGGTGCGGCCGCTGGGGCGACGGGAAATATCACGGTGACGAGCGAGGACATCAGGGTGGCTGCCGAGCTGGCGTTGCCGCACCGGCGCCGTCGCGATCCGTTCGACGACCCCGGCCTGGACCCCGCGCAGCTCGACGAGGCACTGGCCGCCACCGACGGCAGCCCGGAAACCGACCCCGACCCGGACCCGCCCGGCGGGGGGCAGGCTAGCGACGGAACTTCGCAACCTACTATGCCACAAGGTAATTCGTCGTCTGCGCCCAAGCCGGCCGCGCCGCCCGCGGCAACGTTCCGGACCCGGTCGCTGACGGTGCCGGGGGTGGGGACGGCAACCCGGGCCGGCGCTCGCGGGCCCGCAACCGCGCCGGCGCGGTCATCAAGGCCACCGACGTCCCCGAGCAGGGCCACGGCCTGCATCTGTTCGCGACCGTGCTGAACGCGGCGGGCAATGGCCGGCTGCGGCCACAACCCGAGGACGTCCGGCGTGCCATCCGGGTCGGCCGGGAGGGAAACCTGGTGATCTTCGTCGTCGATGCCTCCGGGTCGATGGCGGCGCGCGATCGGATGTCGGCGGTCTCCGGTGCGGCGCTGTCGCTGCTGCGTGACGCCTATCAGCGCCGCGACAAGATTGCGGTGATCACCTTCCGCCAGGACGGTGCGAAAGTGCTGCTGCCTCCGACGACCTCGGCGCACATCGCGTCGCGGCGGTTGACCCGGTTCGACACCGGCGGCACCACCCCGCTGGCGCAGGGATTGCTGGCGGCCCGCGACATCGTGGTCCGTGAACGGGTGCGCGACCGCACCCGGCGCCCGCTGGTGGTGGTGCTCACCGACGGCCGGGCCACTGGTGGCCCGGATCCATTGGGGCGCAGCCGTTCTGCGGCTCGGCGACTGGTCGCCGAGGGCGCCGCGTCGGTGGTGGTGGACTGTGAGACGTCGTACGTGCGGTTGGGCCTGGCCGGCGATCTCGCCGAGCACCTGGAAGCCCCCGTGCTGCAACTGGAGCAGTTGCGCGCAGACTATCTGGCACAGGCCGTGCGCCGCGCGGCCTGAGCGTCGGAAAGGGAACCGTCCATGCCGCAGGGTCAGCCGCTCGCCGTGCCCGATGACGGGCTGACCACCCGGGCCCGCCGCAACACTCCGGTGCTGGCGGTGCACACCGGCCCGGGTAAGGGAAAATCCACCGCCGCCTTCGGGATGGCGTTGCGGGCATGGAACGCCGGGATGAGTGTGGCGGTGTTCCAGTTCGTCAAGAGCGCCAAGTGGAAAGTCGGGGAGGAGTCGGCGTTCGCCGCGCTTGGCCGGCTGCACGACGAGCAGGGGCTCGGCGGCGCAGTGGAATGGCACAAGATGGGCTCGGGCTGGTCCTGGACTCGCAAGACCGGGTCAGACGATGACCATGCGGCGGCCGCGGCCGAAGGGTGGACCGAAATCGCCGGCCGGTTGGCCGACCAACGCCACGACTTCTATGTGCTGGACGAGTTCACCTATCCGCTCAAATGGGGCTGGGTTGCCGTAGACGAAGTAGTCGACGTCCTGCTGAATCGGCCCGGTGGCCAGCACGTGGTGATCACCGGACGAGACGCCCCGCAACGCCTGATCGATGCGGCCGATCTGGTGACCGAGATGACCAAGATCAAACACCCGATGGACGCCGGCCGCAAAGGCCAGCGCGGTATTGAGTGGTAAGCATGCGCAGCGTTCCTTCGATTGTCATCGGCGCGCCCGCCTCGGGTAGCGGAAAGACCACCGTCGCAACGGGTTTGGTCGGCGCCCTACGGGCGGCCGGCCATCGGGTGGCCCCGTTCAAAGTCGGTCCGGACTTCATCGACCCTGGCTACCACGCGCTGGCCGCCGGCCGGCCGGGCCGCAACCTGGACCCGGTACTGGTGCCCGAGGACCTGATCGGCCCGCTGTACCGGCACGGCAGCCGCGACGCCGACATCGCCGTGATCGAAGGCGTGATGGGCCTTTTCGACGGTCGCATCGACGAACAACTGGTCACCCCCGCGCGCGGGTCCACCGCCCACGTCGCCGGGCTTCTCGGCGCCCCCGTGTTGCTGGTCGTCGATGCGCGCGGCCAGGCGCACAGCATCGCCGCTGTGCTGCAAGGGTTCTCGTCGTTCCACCCCGGCGTGCACATCGGGGGAGTGATCCTGAATCGGGTCGGCACCAACCGTCACGAGCAAGTGTTGCGCCAGGCGTGCGAAGCGGCCGGGGTGCCGGTCCTGGGCGTGATCCCGCGTCACGACGAGCTGGCGGTGCCGTCTCGGCACCTCGGGCTGGTCACCGCCGTCGAGCACGGCGAGCAGGCCCGGGCGGCGGTCGCCGCGATGACCGAACTCATCGGTCGCCACGTCGATCTGCCCGCCGTCGTCGCTCTCGCCAGCTCGCGGGTGTCGGTGCCGGCGTGGGCGCCCGACGGTGTCGTCGGGGAGCCGACAACGGGAAGCCCCGTGGTGGCGATGGCCGCGGGCAAGGCCTTCAGCTTCGGCTATGCCGAACATCGCGAGCTGCTGCGGGCCGCCGGCGCCGAGGTCGTCGAGTTCGATCCGCTCACCGACGGCCTTCCCGCGCAGACCGCGGCGCTGGTGCTGCCGGGCGGTTTTCCCGAGCAATACCTGGCCGACCTGTCGGCCAACGCCGAGCTGCGCGCCCAGATCCGCGAACTCGCCTGCCACGCGCCCGTGCAGGCCGAATGCGGCGGACTGGCATATCTGATGGACGACCTGGACGGCCACCCGATGTGCGGCGTGCTGGCCGGCTCGGCCCGGTTCACCCTGAGGCTGACGCTCGGCTACCGGGAGGCCGTCGCGGTAGCCGACTCGTCGCTGCACACCGCGGGTCAGCGGATCGTCGGTCACGAATTTCACCGCACGACAGCGGAATTCACCCAAAATCCCGAATCGGCCTGGGCTTTCCGGCGCGACGGCCGGCCGGTGCGGGAGGGGGCGGTCCGCGCCGGCGTGCATGCGTCGTACCTACACACCCATCCCGCGGGCCAGCCGCACTCGGTCACTCGATTTGTGGCACACGCTGGCTTGATTAAGCTGCCCCGGTGACCGAGAACGCCTACCTCGTCGGCTTACGCCTGGCCGGCAAGAAGGTCGTCGTGATCGGCGGCGGCACGGTGGCTCAGCGCCGGATCCCGCTCTTGATGGCCGATGACGCCGACGTGCACGTGATCGCGCGGGCCGCGACGCCTGCCGTCGAGGTCCTGACGACAACGAATCCCGGCATCACTCTGCAGTTGCGCGATTATCGCGACGGCGACCTCGAGGGCGCCTGGTATGCCATCGCCGCCACCGACGACGCGCAAGTCAACGCGGCCGTCGTCGCCGAGGCGGAGCGCAGGCAGATCTTCTGCGTACGCGCCGACAACGCCAGGGAGGGCAGCGCCGTCACCCCGGCTTCGTTCGCCTACGACGGACTGCTGGTCGGTGTGCTCGCCGGTGGGGAACACCGCCGCTCGGCCGCCATCCGCTCCGCGATCCACGAAGCCTTCCAGCAGGGGCTGATCGCCGCCGAGCACCCCGACGACGTCACGCCCGGGAGCGTCGCGCTGGTCGGCGGTGGTCCCGGCGACCCCGAGCTGATCACCGTGCGCGGCCGACGGCTGCTGGCACGCGCCGACGTCGTCGTCGCCGACCGGCTGGCGCCGCCGGAACTGCTCGCCGAACTCGGGCCGCATGTGGAGGTGATCGACGCCGCGAAGATCCCGTACGGACGCGCGATGGCCCAGGAAGCCATAAACAAAGTTCTTATAGAACGCGCTCGGGAGGGGCGCTTCGTGGTCCGCCTCAAGGGCGGCGACCCGTTCGTGTTCGCGCGCGGATACGAAGAAGTTCTCGCCTGTGCGGAGGCCGGGATACCGGTCACGGTCGTACCCGGTGTGACCAGTGCCATATCGGTTCCGGCGATGGCCGGGGTGCCGGTCACGCATCGTGCCGTCAACCACGAATTCGTCGTGGTCAGCGGCCATTTGGCACCCGATCATCCGGAATCGTTAGTGAATTGGAATGCGCTGGCGCAATTGTCGGGAACGCTGGTTTTGTTGATGGCGGTCGAACGCATCGAGTTGTTTGCCGAAGCACTGATCTCGGGCGGCCGACCTGCGGAAACACCGGTGCTTGTCGTGCAACACGGCACCACGGCCGCCGAACGGGTTGTCCGGACCACGCTGCGTGATGCGCCGGATCGGATTCGCGCCGACGGTATTAGGCCCCCGGCGATTGTTGTGATCGGCCCCGTTGTAGGCCTTCCCGGGGCTTTCGGCCTTTAAAGATTCCTTAAGATTACTGTAGGGTAGGTCGGTATGACGGCCCTCAACGACGCTGCGCGGACGACCGCCAACAGTTCTGAGCGCGCGGTCCCGATGCGCCTCGAGCCGGCAGCTTTGGCTAAGACCACCAACAAGTACATCCCGAGCTGGCTGCCCTCGCCCCGTTTCTTCGCCGCGGTGACCGCGATCGGCGGCATGCAGTTGCTGGCCACGATGGACAGCACCGTGGCGATCGTGGCTCTGCCCAAGATCCAGGACGAGCTGGCCCTGTCCGACGCGGGCCGCAGCTGGGTCATCACCGCCTACGTACTGACGTTCGGCGGCTTGATGCTCCTCGGCGGCCGCCTCGGCGACACGATCGGCCGCAAGCGCACCTTCATCGTCGGCGTCGCGTTGTTCACCATCGCGTCCATCCTGTGCGGCGTCGCGTGGGACGAGGCGACGCTGGTGATCGCCCGGCTGCTGCAAGGTGTCGGCGCGGCGATCGCGTCGCCGACCGGACTTGCCTTGGTGGCCACCACATTTCCGAAGGGGCCGGCACGCAATGCCGCGACCGCGGTGTTCGCGGCGATGACCGGTATCGGCTCGGTGATGGGCCTGGTCGTCGGCGGTGCGCTGGTGGAAGTGTCCTGGCGGCTGGCGTTCCTGGTGAACGTGCCGATCGGCCTGCTGATGATCTACCTGGCTCGCAACACCCTGCGCGAAACCCACCGTGAGCGGATGAAGATGGATGCTGCCGGCGCGCTGCTGGCCACCGTCGGCTGCACCGCGGCGGTCTTCGGCTTCGCCCAGGCCCCCGAGAACGGCTGGCTTTCGCCCATCACCTTGGCCGCAGGCGCGGCGGCCGCAGTGGCGTTCGTCGCGTTCGTGTTCGTCGAGCGCCGCGCCGTCAATCCCGTGGTGCCGTTCACCCTGTTCCGCGACCGCAACCGGCTCGCCACCTTTGCAGCGATCTTCCTCGCCGGCGGCGTGATGTTCACGCTGACGGTGCTGATCGGGCTGTACGTGCAGGACATCATGGGCTACAGCGCGCTGCATGCGGGCATCGGGTTCATCCCGTTCGTGATCGCGCTCGGCATCGGTCTGGGCGCGTCCTCGCAGCTGGTGTCGTACTTCCCGCCGCGAATCCTGGTGATCGCCGGTGGCGTGCTGGTGCTCGGCGCGATGATCTACGGCTCCACGCTCAACGGCGGCATCCCGTACTTCCCGAACCTCGTCCTGCCGATCACCGTTGGTGGCTTCGGCATCGGCATGATCGTCGTACCGCTGACCGTGTCGGCCATCGCCGGTGTGGGCTTCGACCAGATCGGCCCGGTGTCGGCGATCGCGCTGATGCTGCAGAACCTCGGCGGTCCCGTCGTGCTGGCGATCATCCAGGCCGTCATCACCTCGCGCACCCTGTATCTGGGCGGCACCACCGGACCGGTGAAGAAGATGGACTCCGCGCAATTGCACGCCCTTGACCAGGGCTACACGTACGGGCTGCTGTGGGTCGCCGCGGTCGCGGTGATCGTCGGCGCCGTCGCGCTGTTCATCGGCTATACCGCCCAGCAGGTCGCGCACGCCCAGGAAGTCAAAGAAGCGATCGACGCCGGCGAGCTGTAACTCCGCCACGCTGCACCAACCGCTCCCGCGGCGGCCTTCTCCGGCGCGGAGCGTCGGAGCCAGGACGGTAGGGTAGTCACCCATGTCTGGTGCGAGCGGTCCGCAGCCGACCGCCAGACCACTCTCCTCCCACGTGCTCGGCCTCGCGATTGTCGCGATCACCGGTATGCAGCTGATGGCCACGCTGGACGGCACGATCGTGATTGTCGCGCTGCCGCGCATGCAGGCCGAGCTCGGCCTGTCCGATGCCGCCAAGAGCTGGGTGATCACCGCCTACGTTCTGGCGTTCGGTGGGCTGCTGCTGCTCGGCGGCCGCGTGGGCGACGCCGTCGGCCACAAACGGGCGTTCATGTCTGGTGTCGGCGTGTTCACCATCGCCTCCCTGGCCTGCGGGCTGGCCAACGACCAGTGGACGCTGATCGTCGCCCGCGCCGTGCAGGGCATGGGCGCTGCGGTAGCCGCGCCGACCGGTCTGGCGCTGATCGCCACGACGTACGCCGTCGGACATCCCCGCAATCAGGCGTTGGCGGTATCGGCGGCCATGCAGGGTCTCGGGTCCGTGCTGGGCCTTGTCGCGGGCGGTGCGGTGACGGGCCTGTCCTGGCGGCTGGCGTTCCTGGTCAACGTGCCGATCGGAATCTTCATCATCGTCGTCGGGCTCACCAAGCTCGAGGAAACCCGGCACGAACGACTCAAGCTCGACGCAACCGGGGCGCTGCTGGCCACCCTGGCGTGCACCTCGGCCGTCCTGGTTTTCACCCAGGGGCCGCCGCGCGGCTGGATCGATCCGTGGGTGATCGGTGCGGGCGTGGGGGCGGTGGTGTTCTTCGTTTCGTTCCTGATCGTCGAGCGCGGCGCCGACAACCCGCTGGTGCCGTTCTCGATCTTCGACAACCGCAGTCGCGTCGCGTCGTTCGCGGCGTACTTCATGGCCGGTGGCGTGATGCTGACGTTGAGCGTGATGATCGGTCTGCTGGTTCAGGACGTGCTGGGGTACTCGCCGTTGCGCGCCGGGATCTGCTTCATGCCGTTCGCCGCGGCGTTCGTGGTCGGCAACGTCGCGGCCACCAAACTCGCACTGCGGATCCCGCCGCGATGGGTGATCCTCGGCGGCGGGCTGCTGGTGCTGGCGGCGATGCTCTACGGGTCGACGCTGAACAGATCGATCCCGTATTTTCCCGACTTGTTCGTCCCGATCGTCGTCGGCGGGCTGGGCATCGGGATCATCTCGGTGATCCTGCCGCTGTGCACGCTGGCCAATGTCGGGCCGCGCGAGATCGGTCCGGTCTCGTCGGTCACCCTGATGGTGTTCAACCTCGGCGGTCCGCTGGTGCTGGTGATCGTCCAGGCGGTGCAGACCTCGCGCACGCTCTACCTGGGTGGCACGACGGGCCCGGTGAAGTACATGACGCCCGCCCAGCTCGACGCGCTCGGGCAGGGCTACACCTATTCGCTGTTGTGGGTGGCAGGCATCGCCGTTCTCGTCGGGGTGGCCGCGCTGGGCATCGGGTTCTCCACCCGCGATATCGCCGTCGCCCAGCACACCCGCGAAGCCGTCGAGGCCGGCGAGCTCTGAGACCCGGTCCTCACACGCGGACCTTCGCGCGAGTGAACGAATGCTTACGGGCCCGGTACCGAGAGGTAATTGAGCGGGGCCCGAACCGGTCCAGGCTATGGGCGATGAGCGTCGTGGCGGTTTCGCATGAGGAATTCCGGGCCGGGCCCCTTGGGTCCGCGCATCCCGGTGACCAGGCCCAGGCCCGGGTGTTCGAAGAGGTACTGCTTCGAGAGCTGGATGAACTCGAATCCCACGCCGCGCGACTGCGGACCGCGCGCAGCGACCACAGCGAGATCCGGCTGCGCCATGACCTGCAACGCTTCAATGTCCGCATCAACGAGGTTCGTCGGCTCCTGGATGCCCTGCAGCGTCGCTTCCAGCTCTGACCCTCAGCCGCGGCGCGCCCGGATCAACCGGTATCCGCCGTAAACCGCCCCTGCCACAAGGAAATTCACGAAGTACGCGAGATCGGCGCCGTGCAGCGCGGTGGCCACCGGACCGACGATCAGGTTGGTGTGCATGAACGGGACCGCTGCGGCGAACGCCACGAAGAACGCCGCGAGTGCGACGACGGCGTCGGTGCGGGGAGTGACCTCGGTGGCCGGATTGACGGTGTCGCGTCCGGCACTGCGATAGCGCCAGTCGATCGCCACGATCGCCACAAATGCCGGGATCCAGTAGCTGACGAACAGCAGCACACCCTGGAAGCGAGTGGCCAAGTCACCAGAGTGCAGCCACATGATGAGCGCAAATGCGATCACCACCACCACGATGGCCGACACGGGCCGTCGTACCCGAACGCCGACGGTCTGCAGCGCCAGCGACCCGCTGTAGTCGTTCATCGCGTTCGAGGCCACCGACCCCAGGGCGATCACCAGCAGCGCGACCGCGCCCAGCACACCGCCGCCCATGATCTCACGCACTCCCTGGGCGGTCTGATCGGTAAGGGTGCCTGCGGCGGCCACCCCGATGGCCTGTACCGCGATGTAGGCCACCGCCAGGCCGCCGAAGGTATAGCCGAACACCGCTGTGCGAGACGTGGACACCGGCAGATACCGGCTGTAGTCGGAGGCGTAGCTGGCCCACGAAATCGCCAGGCTCAGCGCGATGGTGACCTCGAGCACGAACGCCCCGGCGAGGTCCGCACCGCCCAGCGTGGGCAGCGAGATCACCTGATGGCCGCTGATCAGTTTCCACGCCAGCACCGCGAACGTGGCGATCAGTACGACCGTCATCACCGCCTGCACGCGGTGGATGACCTCGTAACCGAAGACCCCGACGGCACCTTGCGCCGCGAGCACGATCACCACCGCCAGCCAGAACGGTATGCCCAGCAGTTCGGCCAACGCCTCGCCGCCGAACAGCCCGACCAAGCCGTCCCAGGCGATCGACGACAACCACTGGATCACCGCGACCACACTGACGGTGCCGCCAAATGCCATGCGCGCGTTGGGAAGTTGGGCGGTGCCGGTGCGCGGACCCCAGGTGGACAGGTAGCCGACCACCAGCGAACCGATGACCGTGCCGATCACCATCGCCAGCAGGCCCAGCCAGAAACCCAGCCCGAGCACGACGGCCAGCGTCCCGGTGAACACCACCGTCATGTTGACCTGCGGGGCGAACCACACCGTGAACAGCCGGCGCGCGGTTCCGTACCGGTTGTCGGGCGGGACGGGAGCGATCCCATGCGTCTCGACCGCCATGTCGCCGACATGCGACGGCATTCGACCGGCGTAGGTTTGGGCCGCCAGAGAAGACCCAGCAGATCCTGTGGGCGACGATTCAGGTGTCACCTACCCACCCTAGATCGTCGGCGCAGCGCCGCCGGAGGAGGACGAGTCGAGAATGGTCGACATGCACCCGAACAAACATGTCGCCGCCGAGCCGCCGGAAACCTGGCAGGACCGCTTCCGCGATGCGGTCGCACCGCGAACGCTGGCGCTCGGGGTCGGTGTGCTGTTGCTGCAGTTCGCGTTCATCCTGTCCTACCTCGGTGCGTTCCACTCGCCCTCACCCCACCGCATCCCCGTCGCGGTCGTCGCCCCGGCACAGGTCGCCGGTCAGGTCGTCGACCAGCTCAACGGCCTGGCCGGTGAGCCGGTCAGCGCTTCGGCCGCGACCGACGAGAACGCCGCCCGCGCAGGGTTGCGCACCGGGGACGTGTCCGGCGTCTACATCCTCGACCCGGCCGGCACTGACGACCGGCTGCTGGTGGCATCCGGCGGCGGCACCGCGGTCTCCTCGGCACTCGAGCAGATCTTCACCAAGGTGACCGCCGCCAAGCAGCGCACCGTCGCCGTCGATGACGTCATCCCGCTGTTCTCCGGGGACGGCCGGGGGTTGTCCGGGTTCTACCTCGTCGTGGGCTGGGTGGTCGGCGGTTATCTGTTCGCGTCGATGCTCGGCATCGCGAAAGGCTCACGGCCGGCGACCTTTCGGCGCTCGGTGTGGCGGCTGGGTGCGACGGTGCCCTACGCGCTGGCGTCCGGCTTCGGCGGAGCGGTGGTGGCTGAGCCGGTACTGCACGCCATGAACGGACACTTCTGGTCGATCGCCGGGATCGGCACGCTGGTGACGCTGACGGCGGCGACCGTGACCATTGCCCTGCAGATCCTGTTCGGCGTCATCGGGATCGGGCTGACGGTGGTGATTTTCGTGATCCTCGGCAACCCGTCGGCCGGCGGCGCCTACCAGCCGTCGGTGCTACCGCCCTTCTGGCGTGCCATCAGCCCCTGGCTGCCCAACGGTGCGGGCACTGATGCGATCCGGCGGATCGTGTACTTCGACGGCCATGGCATCACGCAATCGATCGTCGTGCTGGTCTGCTGGATTGTCGGTGGCGTGGTGGTCAGTCTGATCGGAGCGGCGGTCGTACACCGCGGCAGCCGCGACGCTGTCGCGTCTGGTTAGGCTTGCCCACTGTGATCACCCGCATGTCCGAGCTGTTCTTGCGCACGCTGCGCGACGACCCGGCCGACGCCGAAGTGCCCAGCCACAAACTGTTGATCCGGGCCGGCTACGTCCGGCCGGTGGCGCCGGGGCTGTACACGTGGCTGCCGCTGGGCCTTCGGGTGCTGCGCAAGATCGAGAAGATCGTGCGCGAGGAGATGGTCGCGATCGGCGGCCAGGAGATCCTGTTTCCGGCGTTGCTGCCGAAAGCGCCGTATGAGACCACCAACCGCTGGACGGAATACGGCGACGGGGTGTTCCGGCTCAAGGACCGCCGGATGAACGACTACATGCTCGGCCCCACCCACGAGGAGTTCTTCACCCTGACGGTGAAAGGGGAGTACAGCTCCTACAAGGACTTCCCGCTGACGCTGTTCCAAATCCAGACCAAGTACCGCGACGAGGCCCGCCCCCGGGCCGGCATCCTGCGCGGGCGCGAGTTCATCATGAAGGACTCGTACTCGTTCGACGTCGACGAGGACGGCCTCAAGACCGCTTACCACGCGCACCGCGACGCCTACCAGAACATGTTCAAGCGCATGGCAATTCGCTATGTGATCGTGTCGGCGGTCTCCGGCGCGATGGGCGGTTCGGCGTCTGAGGAATTCCTCGCCGAAAGCGAGGTCGGCGAGGACACGTTCGTGCGCTGCCTGGAGTCCGGGTATGCGGCCAACGTCGAGGCGGTGGTGACCGCAGTCCCGGAGTCGCTGCCGTTCGACGGCCTGCCCGAGCCGACAGTGCACGACACCGGCGACACCCCGACCATCGCCACCCTGGTGGAGTGGGCCAACTCTGCGGACCTGGGCCGGGAGATCACCGCGGCCGACACGCTCAAGAACGTGTTACTCAAAGTGCGGGCGCCCGGCGGCGAGTGGGAGCTGCTTGCCATCGGTGTGCCGGGGGACCGTGAGGTCGACGACAAGCGCCTTGGCGCCGCCCTCGAGCCGGCCGAGTACGCGATGCTCGACGACGCCGACTTTGCCAGGTACCCCTTCCTGAAAAAGGGGTACATCGGTCCGAAAGCCTTGCTGGCCAACGGAGTCCGCTACCTCCTGGATCCCCGGGTGGTGGACGGAACGGCGTGGATCACCGGCGCGGACGAAACCGGCAAGCACGTCGTCGACCTGGTGGCCGGCCGGGATTTCGTCGCCGACGGCACCATCGAGGCCGCCGAGGTGCGCGACGGCGACCTGTCGCCTGACGGCGCAGGGCCGCTGGTGTCGGCCCGCGGCATCGAGATCGGCCACATCTTCCAACTCGGCCGCAAGTACACCGACGCGTTCTCCGCTGACGTCCTCGGCGAGGACGGCAAGCCGGTGCGGCTGACCATGGGCTCCTACGGCGTGGGGGTGTCCCGGCTGGTGGCGGTGATCGCCGAGCAGCAACACGACGAGCTGGGTCTGCGCTGGCCGGCGTCGGTGTCGCCGTTCGACGTGCATGTGGTGATCGCCAACAAGGATGCCCAGGCCCGCGCCGGAGCTGAGGAGCTGGCTCGTGACCTGGACCGGCTCGGCTTGGAGGTATTGCTCGACGATCGCACCGCGTCGCCGGGGGTGAAGTTCAAGGATGCCGAACTGCTCGGTGTGCCCTGGATTGTCGTGGTCGGCCGCGGCTGGGCCGACGCTGTCGTCGAACTGCGCAACCGGTTGACCGGTGAGAAGCGCGAGGTCGGCGTGGACGGCGCGGTCACCGAGATCGTGGCTGCCCTGCAGGCCTGAGGCGTTACTCGGTACCGCCGGGGAACGCCTCGGTCACCGGCTTGGTGCCCAGCACCTGCTTCCAGCGCGCGCTCAGGACCGCCGATTCGGTCAGCGCGCCGACCCCGAACGTGCGGTCCTGATCGGTCGTCGCCTGCTCGATCACCGCACGCCAGGCCATAGCGCAGTCGTCCTCCATGCGGATCGCGAGATTGCCGGCCTCGGTGGGCGTATTGACCGCCATCGGCAGCTGATATCCGGCGGCCGGCACCGGGGCCTTGGCCGAGCGGCCGGTCAGCATCGCAATGGCGGCCTCCCGACGCTCACGGTGCTGGGCCATCGCCTCGGAGACCAGCTCATTCTCGTCTGGGGAGCTGTGCGCCGACACGATGCCGTACCCGTAGATCGCCGCGTGCTCGACGGCCACCGCGTCGAACAGCGCAGCCGCGGAGGCATCGGACGGCCGGTCAGGGTTTCGCGTGGTCGTCGGTGTCGGTGACGTCGGTGAGGTCACTGCCCGGCCTTCCCCGGCGGCAGCGCCACCGTGTAAGCGGTGACGCAGGACGCCGCGATCGATCCGAGCAGGCCTGCCCGGTACCCGGCCAGCGTGGGCGCCAGCTTGGTGGCGCTGTCCGCCGAGCTGCGGAGCGCGGCGACGACGTCGGCCACCGTCGGAGGCGGTGTTGCGGCCGCCGACGTGGTGGTCGGCGCGGTGGAGCTTGTTGCCGACGCCGGTTTGCCGGATACCCGGGCGACCTCGGCGGACAGCACGGTGAAGTGCCGCCCACGTTCGGCCGCCACCTCGGTCAACGCCGGCGCCAGCGATGGGGGAACGGCCTTGGCCGCGGCGGTCGCCAGTTCGCTGTCGTGGCGGGCCAGTTCGGCCTGCTGCTCCAGCGGGTCGGGCTCGGGTGGCGGTGGGGTTTCACAGGCGGTCCCCGCCGGGCCCAACACCGCGAGCAGCGCCAGCCCGCGGCCACCGCCGACCAGAACTCGTCGTCGGGAGATGCCTGGGAAAGGGCTGGGATCTCGGCTCAGCACGCCAACATCCTGCCATTGCGGTGGCCTGTGCTGGCGTATCCTTGGTGGTTGGCTCTCGCAGAGCCCTGCATCCGACGCAGCTGATCAGCACAACTCAAGATGAGGAGCTCGCCGTGGCTGGCCGTTCTACGGGGCTACCAACCCAGAAGCAGGTGATCGAGCTACTCGAGGGTGAGTTCATGCGTGCCGGATATGAAATCGAAGACGTCGTCATCGACACCCGCCCGCGACCGCCGCACATCACTGTGATCGCCGCCGGCGACAACCCACTCGACTTGGCTACCGTCGCCGAGCTCTCCCGCTCGGCCTCGGCCCTGCTGGACGGCCTCGACGGCGGCGAGGATTCCTACGTTCTCGAAGTCACCTCACCAGGGGTGGACCGGCCGCTGACCGCCGAGAAGCACTTCCGCCGTGCGCATGGCCGCAAAGTCGAGGCCGAACTCGCAGACGGAACCACTGTCACCGGCCGGCTGGGCATCGTGTCCGACGGCGCCGTCGACTTGGTGGTACGCGACCGCAAAGACTGGACGGTGCGCCGGGTTCCGCTTGCTGACATCGTCAAAGCTGTTGTCCAGGTTGAATTTTCAACGCCCAAGCCGCGCGAACTGGAACTTGCCGGAGCAGCTGGAACGGAGGCCGAAGCATGAACATCGACATGACCGCCCTACATGCGATCGAGATCGATCGCGGCATCTCGGTCGACGAGTTGCTCGACACCATCAAGTCGGCGCTGCTGACCGCCTACCGGCACACCGAGGGCCACCAGCCCGACGCGCGCATCGAGATCGACCGCAAAAGCGGTGTGGTGCAAGTGCTTGCGCGCGAGACCGACGCCGACGGCAACCTGATCAGCGAATGGGACGACACTCCGGAGGGATTCGGCCGTGTGGCGGCGACGACCGCTCGGCAGGTCATGTTGCAGCGGTTCCGAGACGCCGAGAACGAGCGCAGCTATGGTGAGTTCTCCGCCAGGGAGGGTGACATCGTCGCCGGTGTCATCCAGCGCGACGCCCGCGCCAACGCGCGCGGCCTCGTCGTCGTGCGCCTGGGCAGCGAGACCAAAGGCGCCGAAGGTGTCATCCCCTCGGCCGAGCAGGTGCCGGGCGAAGCCTACGAGCACGGCGACCGGCTGCGCTGCTATGTGGTCGGGGTCAGTCGCGGTGCCCGCGAACCGCTGATCACGTTGTCGCGCACGCACCCCAATCTGGTCCGCAAGCTCTTCTCGCTGGAGGTGCCCGAGATTGCCGACGGGTCGGTGGAGATCGTCGCGGTGGCCCGGGAGGCCGGGCACCGATCCAAAATCGCGGTCAACTCAAAGGTTCCCGGCCTCAACGCCAAGGGTGCCTGCATCGGCCCGATGGGTCAGCGGGTGCGCAACGTGATGAGCGAACTGTCCGGCGAGAAGATCGACATCATCGACTTCGATGACGACCCAGCGCGATTCGTCGCCAACGCACTATCGCCGGCCAAAGTCGTCTCGGTGTCCGTCATCGATCCCAACACGCGCGCGGCGCGGGTGGTGGTGCCCGACTTCCAGCTATCGTTGGCGATTGGCAAGGAGGGGCAGAACGCCCGACTGGCGGCGCGTTTGACCGGATGGCGCATCGACATTCGCAGCGACGCGGCGGCACCCGAAGGCGACGCACAGCCCGCCGCGTCTCACGACGTGGAGCACTGACGCGAGCCGAGCGGTCAGCAAGCTCGTAGTACAGCGTCAATGATCGGTGGGGTGCACCGTCGGTCAAAGGGGGGAAATTTCGTTGTCAGATCACGCCGCTCCGCTGTCGGTCGACGTGCTCGTCGTCGGGGCCGGGCCGACCGGTCTGAGCGCCGCCGACGCGTGCGTCGCGGCAGGGGCGTCGGTCGCCGTCGTCGAACACACCGGCCAGGTGGGTGGGTTGGCGCGCGCGGCAACCGTGGCCGGCCATGAGGTGGACATCGGCGGTCATCGACTGCTGTCGTCGACAGCCGAGCAGCGGCGGGTGTGGCTCGATCTCGCCGCCCGGCTCGGTGGCATTGCGATGTCCGACATCGACCGCCGCAGCGGAATTCTGCGCGACGGTTACGTGGTCAGCTATCCCTTCGACTGGCGGCAGTTCCGCGATTGCGCGCCGCTGTGGGTCCGCGCGCGTGGGGCCGCCTCGCTCATCACCTGGAAGCTGACCGCACCCACCGGCCGCAGTGACGACACGCTCGATGACTGGGTGAAGAACCGGTACGGGCCATACCTGTCGGAAACGTTCATGGCGCCGCACGCCCGCAAGGTGTTCGGCATCGACCCGCGGAACATTCCGGCGGCGTGGGCGTCGCAGCGCATCCTCTCACCGCGATTCGCCTCGGTGCTGGCCACCGCACTGCCGCGGCTGCGTAACTCGACGCGAGCAGATGAGCCGACGGACAGGTTCCTCTACCCGCACGGTGGAGCCGGAGTTCTGTGGACCCGATTGGCCGAATCGCTTGAGCATCAGGTGAATTGGCTGTTCAACTCGAAGGTGTCGGCGATCACCGGCTCGGGCGGCGGTCCGTACGCGGTCACAGTGACGGGGCCGGGCGGGGATCAGGTGGTGTCCTGCCGGCGGATCATCTGGACCGGCCGGCCCGACGACCTGGCCGCCAGTCTCGGTCTCACCGAGCTGTCCACCGCGCTCGCCCAGGCATCGGGGCGGCGTGACCTGGTCGTCGGCGTGGTGCGCATTCTCGACTATCCGACGAGTTGGCATGGCTACCAGTGGCTGTACACCCACGACACCGGCGTGCGTGCGCACCGGTTCAACAACTATGGGGAGTGGAAGACACTGAACTGCCCGGCCGGCGTCGTCGGACTGGAGTACTCCGTACCCCCGGGCGAGACGTTCGACGTCCGCGCCACGGCGTCCAGGGACATGTCGATCCTGCTGGGTGGGGCTGCCTTCGAGTTTCTCGGTGCCGAGAAGACGTCCGACGCCTACTCGAACTTCGACGCCGCCGCCGGTCTGTTCGATCGGCTCGACGAGGCGCTGCGCCGCTTCGGCGGGGGGATTGTCGCCACCGGTCGTCAGGGAGCGGGGATCTACATCAATCTCGACCAGGCGTTGGAGCTAGGCGCCCGGGCCGCCACGCTGCCCGCCGACCAGGCGGGCGTTGTCGGACGCGGCGGATACTCCAAATATCAGGACAAATCGAGCTGACGCCGCCCGGCGAAGGGTGGTTCTGAGCAATGCCGCGATGACGGTAGACTATGCCGTGATCCAGCGCGAGACTCCGGCCCCCGAGAGACCGCATCGACGTACCGAAGGACCGGTGCGGACATGTGTCGGGTGCCGGAAGCGAGAGTTGGCCGTCGATCTCCTCCGAGTGGTGGCTGTGTCGAACGGGAACGGGCTTTGCGCCCTAACCGTTGACCAGGCAGGTAACCTCCCGGGGCGGGGTGCGTGGCTGCACCCCGATGACCGGTGCCTTCAGGCAGCGTTTCGACGGCGAGCTTTCGGGCGAGCGTTGCGCATCACCGGTTCACCGGATACATCCGCGGTGGTCGAGCACGTCAGAGCCCATACGGGCGCTGAATGACTCAGCCAGCCCGGCAAGAGAACAGGCAGCGAAGAACATGAGCACACCGTGAAGTCCCGACGATGACCATGCGTCGTAGCTAAACCCGAGGCGCGGCCTACCACCGCTGTCGCCTCTTGAGTAGGAGATGTAGTGGCAGGTAAGGCCCGCGTACACGAGTTGGCCAAGGAACTCGGTGTCACCAGCAAGGAAGTTCTCGCCCGGCTGAGCGATCAGGGCGAATTCGTCAAGTCCGCGTCATCGACGGTGGAAGCCCCCGTCGCCCGCCGTCTGCGGGAGTCGTTCGGCGGCGGCAAACCCGACAAGGCTCCGGCCAAGGCCGCTCCGGCGAAGGCCGCCGGAAACGGAGCCCCGGCACCCAAGCCCGCGCCGGTGTCCGACGCCGTCGCAACCGCGCCGCCTGCGGCGCCCGCACCCAAGCCGGCGGCCCCGGCGCCGGCTGCGCCGCCTCCCGTGGCGCCACCCGCACCCGCACCTGCGGCTCCGGCCGCGCCTGCGGCATCCGCAGCACCCGCGCCGGCCCGTCCCGCGGCGCCGACGCCCGGTCCGCGTCCGGGACCGGCCGCGCCGAAGCCGGGCATGCCCCGGCCGCCGCGCGTCGGCAACAACCCCTTCTCCTCGGCCCAGCCGGTCGAGCGTCCTGCACCGCGCCCGCAGGGCCCCGGCGCCCCACGGCCAGGCCCCGGCGGCCCACGCCCCGGACCGGGCGGCCCGCGTCCCGGCGGTGCCACACCCGGCAACATGCCGCCTCGCCCGCCCGGCGCCCGACCCGGTGCGCCTGGTCGTCCCGGTGCCCCGCGTCCCGGCGGCGGTCCCCGCCCCGGTGGTGGCGCGGGTGGCGGTCGTCCCGGTGGTGGCGGTGGCGGTAATTACCGCACCGGCGGTCCCGGTGGCGGCGGCGGCGCCGGCGGCGGAGCTGCTGCCGGTGGCTTCCGCGGCCGTCCCGGTGGCGGTCCCGGTGGTGGCGGCGGTCGTCCCGGCCAGCGCGGTGGCGCGGCCGGTGCGTTCGGTCGTCCCGGCGGAGCCCCGCGTCGTGGCCGTAAGTCGAAGCGCGCAAAACGCGCCGAGTACGAGAGCATGCAGGCGCCGGTCGTCGGCGGTGTGCGGTTGCCGCACGGCAACGGCGAGACCATCCGGCTGGCCCGCGGCGCATCGCTGTCCGACTTCGCCGAGAAGATCGATGCCAACCCGGCCGCGTTGGTCCAGGCGCTGTTCAACCTCGGCGAGATGGTGACCGCGACCCAGTCGGTCGGCGACGAGACGCTCGAGCTGCTCGGCGGCGAGATGAACTACGTCGTGCAGGTCGTGTCGCCGGAAGACGAGGACCGCGAGCTGCTGGAGTCCTTCGACCTCACCTACGGCGAGGACGAGGGCGACGAGGGCGACCTCGAGGTCCGCCCGCCGGTGGTCACCGTCATGGGTCACGTCGACCACGGCAAGACCCGGCTCCTGGACACCATCCGTCAGGCCAGCGTCCGCGAGGGCGAGGCCGGCGGGATCACCCAGCACATCGGCGCCTACCAGGTGACCGTCGAGCACGACGGTGTCGAGCGCCCGATCACCTTCATCGACACCCCGGGCCACGAGGCGTTCACCGCCATGCGTGCCCGTGGTGCGAAGGCCACCGACATCGCGATCCTGGTGGTCGCCGCCGACGACGGCGTCATGCCCCAGACGGTGGAGGCGATCAACCACGCGCAGGCCGCTGATGTTCCGATCGTGGTCGCGGTCAACAAGATCGACAAGGAAGGCGCCGACCCGGCCAAGATCCGGGCGCAGCTCACCGAGTACAACCTGGTTGCCGAGGACTTCGGTGGCGACACCATGTTCGTCGACATCTCGGCCAAGAACGGCACCAACATCGAGGCGCTGGAAGAAGCGGTGCTGTTGACCGCCGATGCGGCACTGGACCTGCGGGCCAACCCCGATATGGAAGCCCAGGGTGTGGCCATCGAGGCGCACCTGGACCGCGGCCGCGGCCCGGTGGCGACCGTGCTGATCCAGCGCGGCACGCTGCGGGTCGGCGACTCCGTGGTTGCCGGCGACGCCTATGGCCGCGTGCGCCGCATGGTCGACGAACACGGCGAGGATGTCACCGAGGCGTTGCCGTCTCGACCCGTTCAGGTCATCGGCTTCACGTCGGTGCCGGGTGCCGGTGACAACTTCCTGGTTGTCGACGAGGACCGCATCGCCCGCCAGATCGCCGACCGGCGCAGCGCGCGCAAGCGCAACGCGCTGGCCGCCCGCACCCGCAAGCGGATCAGCCTGGAAGACCTGGATTCGGCGCTGAAGGAAACCAGCCAGCTGAACCTGATCCTCAAGGGTGACAACTCCGGCACGGTCGAGGCGCTCGAGGAGGCTCTGCTGGGCATCCAGATGGACGACGAAGTGGAGCTGCGCGTCATCGACCGCGGCGTCGGTGGCGTCACCGAAACCAACGTCAACCTGGCGTCGGCGTCGGATGCGATCATCATCGGCTTCAACGTCCGCGCCGAAGGCAAGGCCACCGAGCTGGCCAACCGCGAAGGTGTCGAGATCCGGTACTACTCGGTGATCTACCAGGCGATCGACGAGATCGAGAGCGCGCTCAAGGGCATGCTCAAGCCGATCTACGAGGAGAAGGAGCTCGGCCGCGCCGAGATCCGCGCGATCTTCCGGTCGTCGAAGGTCGGCAACATCGCCGGCTGCCTCGTGCAGTCCGGGATCATGCGGCGCAACGCCAAGGCGCGGTTGCTGCGTGACAACGTCGTCATCGCCGAGAACCTCACGGTCTCTTCGCTCAAGCGGGAGAAGGACGACGTCACCGAGGTGCGCGAGGGTTACGAATGCGGTCTGACGCTGACGTACTCCGACATCAAGGAAGGCGACGTCATCGAGACGTACGAGCTCGTCGAGAAGGAGCGCACCTAAGGTGGCTGACCCCGCACGGGCGAAGCGACTCTCCAAGCGGATCGCCACCATCGTCGCCTCGGCGATCGAGTTCGAGATCAAGGATCCGCCGCTGGCGTTCGTGACGGTCACCGACACCAAGGTGACGGGCGACCTTCACGACGCCACCGTGTATTACACGGTGCGCGGCAACACCCTCGATGACGAGCCGGACTATGCGGGTGCGGCCGCGGCTCTCGAACGGGCCAAAGGCACGTTGCGGACAAGGGTCGGTGCCGGCACCGGCGTGCGGTTCACCCCGACCCTCTCCTTCGTGCTGGACAAGGTGCCCGACACCGCGCAGAAGATGGAGGAGCTGTTGGCCAAGGCCCGCGCGGCCGACGCCGACGTGGCCCGGATTCGGGCCGGGGCCACTCCTGCGGGAGACGCGCAGCCGTACCGTGTGGTAGGAGAAGAGGGGGCCGTTGCGCAGGAGCGCAGCGACCCGGGAAATGTCAGAGCCTCGGATCAGGACAACCAGGACGCCGGTGACCGCGATCGACTCGACGACTGAGATCACCCGCCTCGGCAGGCGGGTGGATGCGCACGGCGCCGTCGAGGTCCTGCGCGACGCGAGCGCGGTCAGCGTCATCTGCCACGTGCACCCCGACGCCGACAGCGTGGGTGCCGGTCTGGCGCTGGCGCTGATCCTCGAGCGCGACGGTGTCGACGTCGAAGTGAGCTTCGCGACGCCAGCGACGCTGCCGGAGTCGTTGCGCATGCTGCCCGGTGGCCACCTGCTGGTGGCGCCCGGCGATATGCGCCGCGACGTCGATCTGGTGGTGACGGTCGACGCCCCCAGCGTGAACCGGCTCGGCGCGTTGTCGGAGTTCACCCAGCTGGGCTGTCCGGTTCTGGTCATCGACCACCACAAATCGAACACCTTGTTCGGCAGCGTGAATCTTGTTGACGCCGGAGCGGATTCGACCACCATGGTGGTCTCCGAGCTGCTCGACGCGTGGGGCAAGACCATCGACTGCGATGTCGCATCGTGTCTGTACGCCGGGTTGACCACCGACACCGGTTCGTTCCGGTGGGCATCGCCGGGCGCACTGCGGCTCGCCGCGCGTCTGGTGGAGCTCGGCGTGGACAACGCCGCGATCAGCCGGGAGTTGTTCGACACTCATCCGTTCGTGTGGTTGCCGCTGCTGTCCCGAGTGCTGTCGAGTGCCCAGCTGTTGCCTGAGGCGACGGGTGGCCGAGGGCTGGTGTATGCGGTGGTCGCTCACGAGGACTGGATGGCGAGCCGGTCCGAAGAGGTCGAGAGCATCGTCGACATCGTGCGTACCACTCACGAGGCCGAGGTCGCTGCGGTCTTCAAGGAGATCGAGCCCGGACACTGGTCGGTGTCGATGCGGGCCAAGAGTTATGACCTGGCCAAGGTCGCCAGCGGGTTCGGCGGCGGCGGCCACACGTTGGCGGCCGGGTACTCCGCGGCCGGACCGATCGACGACGTGGTGGCGCAGCTGACCGCCGCTCTTGGCTGAGTCCGACGGAGAATCCTTAACCAGCCTGCGGATCGCGGCGCTGGCGCTGCCCGCTCTGGGGGTACTGGCCGCCGAGCCGATCTACCTGTTATTCGACATCGCGATCGTCGGCAGGCTGGGCGCGTTGAGCCTGGCGGGCCTGGCGATCGGCGGTCTGATCCTGTCCGTCGTCAGCGCCCAGCTCACCTTTCTGTCCTACGGCACGACGGCCCGCTCGGCCCGCTTCTTCGGCGCGGGCAATCGGGCCGCAGCGGTCGGCGAAGGCGTGCAGGCCACCTGGCTCGCGCTGGCAATGGGCGTGACGATCGTGGCCGCGGTGCAACTGGCCGCGGTTCCGCTGGTGTCGGCGATCGCGGGCTCGAAGTCCAGCGGCGGCGACATCGCCGCCGCCGCGATGCCATGGGTGCGCATCGCGATCTTCGGCGTGCCGGCCATCCTGATCTCCGCGGCCGGCAACGGGTGGATGCGAGGTGTGCAGGACACCATGCGCCCGCTGCGTTACGTCCTGATCGGCTTCGGCGTCTCGGCCGTGCTGTGCCCGCTGCTCGTCTACGGCTGGTTGGACCTGCCGCGCCTGGAGCTGGCCGGCTCGGCGATCGCCAACCTGGTGGGGCAGTGGTTGGCCGCCATCCTGTTCTGCCGCGCGCTGCTGACCGAGAAGGTGCCGCTGCGACTGGACACCGCGGTGCTGCGGGCCCAGGTGGTGATGGGCCGCGACCTGGTGGTGCGAACCATGGCATTCCAGGCCTGCTTCGTCTCGGCCGCTGCGGTGGCCGCCCGGTTCGGTGCTGCGGCCGTTGCCGCGCACCAGGTGGTGCTGCAACTCTGGAATTTCCTTGCACTGGTGCTGGATTCGCTGGCGATCGCCGCACAGTCGCTGGTCGGTGCCGCACTCGGCGCGGGCCGGCCCCGGCATGCGAAGTCGGTGGCATGGCGAGTGACGATCTTTTCAACGGTCGCCGCCGCGGTGCTGGCATTGGTGTTCGCGGCGGGCGCCTCGGTACTGCCGTCGTTGTTCACCGACGACCGGTCGGTGCTCGCCGCGATCAGGGTGCCGTGGTGGTTCATGGTGGCGCAATTGCCGGTCGCCGGAGTCGTTTTCGCGCTCGACGGGGTGCTGCTCGGCGCCGGCGATGCTGCCTTCATGCGCACCGCGACGTTGGCCAGCGCGCTGATCGGATTCCTGCCGCTGATCTGGTTGTCACTGGTGTTCGGCTGGGGCCTGCTCGGCATCTGGTCGGGCCTGAGCACCTTCATGGTCCTGAGGCTGGTCTTCGTCGGCTGGCGCGCCTCGTCCGGGCGCTGGCTGGTGTCCGGCACCGGTTAGCCGGGCGACAGCACGGTCTCGGCGATCATGCGGCGAAGCCACTTCCGGTAGCGGGCCACGCTCCAGCCGTCGCGACGCGTCACGCGCAAGAAAGTTTCGACCCCCGACAGTATCGCGACAGTGCCGACCAGCTCATCGAAGGAGAGGTCGTCGCGGAGCCATCCGCGATCGCGGACAATGGTCAGGATTCGCCGGTTCTGCAGTGTGACGCCGGCGAAGAGCTCGCCGAGATACCGATCCAACTCGGGGTCGGACGCCGCCGCTCCGATGAGCGCCTGTGCCATATCGGCGCCACGGTCGTGCAACTCCGTCTGGTTGGACACCAGGTAGTCCAGCGCCTCATCGCGGTCTGCGATGTCGAGGAACCGGCGTCCCATCTCGAGGTTGAGAAAGTTCTCCTCCCCGGAGACGCCGAACGTCGCGTACTCCATGGCCGCCACCATCAGCGCAGCCTTGGGGCCGTGGGCCTGCACCGTTTCAGCCGACACTCCGGCCGCTGCGGCGATCTTCGCCAGCGTGGTGCGGGCATAGCCGTCGGCCGCGAACAGGTCGGTTGCGGCGGCGACGATGCGCTGCCGCGTTTGTTCGGCCTGCAGTTTGCGCAGATCGGACCGATAGCGGCGAGGTTGGTGCGGGGGCTTGCCTACATTTGGCTTGGGTGCCATAGTAACGAATACTAGACCACTGGAGTCAAACGCCGGGGGCGGCATGTCATCGATCATCATCGCCAGCGTGCCGGTGCATGGACACGTCACACCATTACTGGCCGTCGCCCGGAACTTCGTCGACCGCGGTGACGATGTGCGGTTCCTGACCGGCGCCCGATTCGCTGAGCAGGTGACGGCGACCGGCGCCACCCACATCCCGTTGCCCGCGGACGCCGATTACGACGAGACGGTGCTCTCCACGTTTCCCCAACGCGTGAAACTGAAGGGCGCCAAAGCTATTGCGTTCGACGTCGAGCACATCTTCGCCACGCCCGCCAAGTCTCAATACCACGCGGTGCTGGAGGCTCATCGGCAACGCCCGGCCGATGCCGTGCTCACCGACCCGGCGTTCTACGGCGCCGCGCTCCTGACGTCGCATCCGCGCTGCGACCGTCCGGCGTTCGTCCTGTGCGGCGTTCTACCGTTGGGCTTCCAAAGCCGTGACACCGCGCCATTCGGGATGGGCCTGTCCCCGGCTCGCCGGCTCAACCGGCAGCGCAACGCGGCGCTGACAGTGCTCGCCCGGCGTGTGGTGGACGGAGCCAATCGGAAGCTGGATGGCTTCCACCGTGAGATGCATGGCACGGGATTGCCATCGCACCTGCTGAATTGGGGCAGGCACTTCGATGCGATCGTCCAGTTCACCGTGGAGGCGTTCGAGTATCCACGGTCCGACGCACCCGCGCAGCTGCACTTCGCCGGTCCGCTGTCGGCCAGCGGCTCGGCGGCGCCGTTACCAGCCTGGTGGGACGAGCTGGATGGGACGCGTCCCGTCGTGCACGTCACGCAGGGCACCGTCGCCAACATCGATTACAGGCAGCTCATCGGCCCCACCGTGCGCGCACTCGCCGACGAAGACGTGTCGGTGGTGGTGTCCACGGGCGGCCGCCCGGTGGACAGCCTCCCACCGCTGCCGGCCAACGCTCGCGCTGCCGCTTTTCTGCCTTACGACGAATTGTTGCCGCGGACAGACGTTTACGTCACCAACGGCGGTTACGGCGGAGTGCAATATGCGCTGCGGTACGGGGTGCCCATCGTGGCGACCGGCGGCAAGGAGGACAAGCCCGAGGTCGGCGCGCGGGTCGCCTGGTCGGGTGTCGGGCGCCGGATCAGGTCTGAGTACCCGCAACCCGCTGCGCTGCGAGGGGCCATCCTCGACGTGTTGAACTCGCCGCGGTACCGGCAGGCAAGCCAACGTATCGCCGCCGATATGGCTGTCGCGCCCGGTTTTTCGAAGCTCGCGGAAGTCGTCGACGGACTGGTCGGTGCTGGAGCCCGCGAGTCTTAGCGGTAGGCGATTGCCGCCCAGCCGAAGTCATTGGTGCGCAAGTCGATTCGCTCGAAGCCTGCCGTGGCCAGCCGGTCTGCCAGCCCCGCCGGGTCAATCGGGTTGTAGGTATCACCGTCGTGTGCGGCTTGCATGTCATCGTCACCGATGCCGTCGCTGGCCACCAGCGCCGCACCCGGCCGTAACACCCGGGCCACCTCGGCGAACAACCGATCCTGCAGCTCGGCGGTCGGGACGTGGTGCAGCATCGTGAAGCACGCCGCACCCGAGAACCGGCCATCGGGAAACTCCAGTGCGGTGGCGTCGCCGCGGACGATCCGCACGGATGACACCTCAGTGAACCGGTCGGTGAGCATGGCTGCCAGCCGCTCGTCGATCTCGACGCACGTCACGCGGGCCATCGACTTGCTCAGCACGTCAGTGGCGGCACCGAAACCCGGTCCCACCTCCAGCACGTCGTCCCCGAGGTCGGCGTCGCCGAGCACCCACGGCAGAATCTGTTCGCGCATGATCCGCCGCCATTCGTCGCTGCCACAGACCTCGTGTGCCTCGTTCATGCGGGCAAGCGTAAATGAGTAGCCCGTCAAATAGGTTGTGCGCCTATGTATCGATTTTTGCTGAGTTACTTCCGCTGACGTCATTGGTGGGCTATTAATGACGTGGTCGACACATCAAGTCGTTACGGGGGTCTCATGGGTTCGGCTCATCTTGGAATTCGCATCGGTTCCGCCGCGTTCGCCATGGGCCTGGGTGTGGCGGTCGCCAGCAACCCTGCGGCAGCGACAGCCGAAGGCCCGGACTCCGGGTCGACCGCGCATTCCGCGACATCGTCGAATGCAACCGATGCGGCGGATTCGCCCGATTCGCCCCGATCCGGGCCGCGTACCACCGCTTCATCCCGGCGTGCGGCACAGCAGCGACACGCTGCAGACGATCCCGAGAAGAAGTCCAACCACCAGACCTCGGCAACGCGGCCTGGCGCCGCGAGCCGGGCGGACTCACGAGTGACGACGTCAGAGGAACCTGCGCGCAACGCGGGGGTCGACGTCGGTGGCCAGGTGAGCCCCGGCGCACAAGGCACTGGAACGGCCGGGTCTTCTGCAACCGATCAGGATTTGCCAGCGGTGGCCGCAGCTCCAACCGCTGCATCCGCGCCCGTCGCCCTCCTGACACCGGCCCGGCACGCCGCAGCCGCCGCGATCCGCCCATCGAACATCGTGTCGGGATTCCTGTCCCTGCTGGGGCTGACACCCGGCACTGGCCTACCGTCCTCCCCGGCGCAATTGCTCACCGGCGCACTGGCGCTGGTCAGGCGGGAGATCGAGGCCTTCGTCAACCAGGTGTCGGCGATGTTGCCCGTCGGGGTGACCCACAGCCTGTCGGCGGGCACCAACGCGACTGCCGCCACCGGCACGACGACCACGATCACCTGGGCGTGGGGTGCGAACCCGGTAGTGCCATTCAATCCGGCCACCGACAAACTCGACTTCGGATGGATGCAGGCCAACCAGTTCACCGTCGTCGAGCGGTCGGGGTCCGTGGTGATCGGCGTCGTCGACAACAACCACTCCTACACGCTGCAGGGCGTCAGCCTGGGCCAGCTGTCGATGAGCAATATCGTCGCCAAAGACGCGGGCACGGTAGCCAAGTGGCAGTCGCTGATCAGCGGCGCGCAAACGGCGCTGCCCAGCGTGTCGGTTGCGGATACCACCGT